>NZ_JALHAP010000053.1 GCF_025215095.1 Dryocola boscaweniae
TGGACTGCACCCCAAAAGTTGGATACCCAACTGAGTAAGGTGCAGTTTTTTATGGCAAAGCCAAAATATTCCCTCGAAACCAGATTAGCTGTAGTCAATCACTACCTTGCCGGAAAAGATGGAACACATCGTACCGCTGAACGTTTTGGTGTTGAAAGAACATCAGTGCGACGCTGGGTAAGAGCCTGGCAACTCCACGGTATTGATGGCATTACCTGGAAAAATGACCACCATTCTCCGGCATTCCGGATGACTGTTGTCAAAGCTGTTCTCAATGAAGAACTTTCGATGCGTGAAGCTGCCGCGCAGTTTAATATCTCAAATGAAACCGTTGTCCGGCACTGGGTAAATGTCTACAAAGACGCAGGTGAGAAAGGACTTCTGAGCATAAAACCTGGCCGGAGCAAGGACATGACAAAACCCCAAAAAACACCTCCACTTACCGATGCTGCACTGGAAAAGCTTTCCTCCGAAGAACTGCGGGCCGAACTCCGTTACCTGCGCGCAGAGAATGCCTACCTAAAAAAGCTGAAGGCCTTAGTTCAAAGCGAGAAAAACGGCAGAAAGCCGCAATAATCAGTGAGCTAAGGCTGGAGTATGCGCTCAGTGATCTTCTGCGTGCAGCGGGCATGTCCCGCAGTACGTGGTATCACAATATAAATGCGCTGAAGCGAGTGGACAGGCATGCCGGGCTGAAAGACAAAATCAGAGAGATATACCACTATCACAAAGGGCGTTATGGCTACCGCAGGATCACGCTCTCACTGAGAAAACTGGGGTTGTTGGTAAACCATAAAACAGTGCAGCGGCTGATGACAGAGCTGTCGCTCCGCTCTCTGATAAGGGTGAAGAAATACCGTGCCTGGAAAGGGGAGGTGGGCAAGGCCGCACCCAATATCCTGAGCCGGAACTTCGGTGCATCGAAAGCCAACGAAAAATGGGTCACGGATGTCACCGAGTTCTCGGTACAGGGTAAAAAGCTGTACCTGTCGCCGGTTCTCGATCTGTTTAACCGGGAGATTATCTCCTACAGCCTGTCGGAAAGGCCGGTGATGGAGATGGTTAATACGATGCTGCATGATGCGTTCTCAGTGCTCGAACCGGAGGATGCACCGTTGCTGCACACGGATCAGGGCTGGCAATATCGAATGGCAGGTTATCAGGCAAAGTTAAAGGCGAAGGGTATGACACAAAGCATGTCGCGCAAGGGAAACTGCCTGGATAACGCGGTGATGGAGAACTTCTTCGGTACACTGAAATCAGAGTGTTTTTACCTGAACAGGTTCAGCGATCTGAATGAACTGAGGAAGGCGATAGAGGACTATATCCATTACTATAACAACGAGCGGATCAGCCTGAAATTAAAAGGCCTGAGTCCGGTAGAATACCGAACCCAGACCCCGATAGCCGCTTAACATGAACTGTCCAACTTTATGGGGTCAGTCCA
>NZ_JALHAP010000052.1 GCF_025215095.1 Dryocola boscaweniae
GTAATGCCGATCAGTTAAGGATCGGTTGACCGATCCTGTGGCTGTGTAAGAATCCGGAAATGCTCACCCGTTTCCGGATTTTTTTATGCATATTGGACAGGCTCTTGATCTCGTTTCACGCTACGACTCTTTACGTAACCCACTGACTTCTCTGGGGGATTATCTCGATCCCGAACTTATATCCCGTTGCCTCGCTGAATCCGGCACTGTCACTCTGCGTAAACGCCGCCTGCCGCTGGAAATGATGGTCTGGTGCATCGTCGGCATGGCGCTCGAACGCAAAGAGCCACTCCATCAAATCGTTAACCGGCTGGATATCATGTTGCCGGGTGACCGTCCTTTCGTCGCGCCCAGCGCCGTTATTCAGGCCCGCCAGCGCCTGGGAAGCGAGGCCGTTCGCCGTGTGTTCTCGCAAACGGCGCGACTCTGGCACAGTGCCACGACACATCCCCACTGGTGTGGCCTGACGCTGCTGGCCGTCGATGGTGTCGTCTGGCGAACACCGGATACGCCGGAGAACGACGCGTCCTTCCCACGTCAGACGTATGCCGGTCAGCCCGGACTTTACCCTCAGGTCAAAATGGTCTGCCAGATGGAGCTGACCAGCCACCTGTTAACGGCCGCCGCCTTCGGCACGATGAAGGAAAGTGAATACACGCTGGCGGAGCAGCTGATAAACCAGACCGGTGATAACACACTGACATTGCTGGATAAAGGCTATTACTCGCTGGGGCTACTGAACGCCTGGCATCTGGCGGGAGAACACCGGCACTGGATGATCCCGCTGAAGAAAGGCGCTCAGTACGAGGAAATTCGGAAGCTGGGCAAAGGCGACCATCTGGTCACGCTGAGAACCAGCCCGCAGGCGCGGAAAAAATGGCCAGAGCTGGGAGAGGAAATGACGGCCCGGCTGTTAACCTTCACCCGGAAAGGAAAAGTGTGCCATCTGCTGACCTCGATGACGGATGCGATGCGTTATCCGGGGGGCGAGATGGCGGACCTGTACAGCCATCGGTGGGAAATCGAACTGGGTTACCGGGAAATCAAGCAAACCATGCAGCTGAGCCGGCTGACGCTGCGGAGTAAAAAGCCGGAGCTGGTGGAGCAGGAGTTGTGGGGCGTGCTGCTGGCGTACAATCTGGTGCGTTATCAGATGATAAAAATGGCGGGAACATTGAAGGGATACTGGCCAAATCAGCTGAGCTTCTCAGAATCGTGTGGGATGGTGATGCGGATGCTGATGACATTACAGGGTGCTTCACCGGGGCGTATCCCTGAACTGATGCGGGATATGGAGAGCATGGCGCAGATGGTGAAGCTACCGATAAGAAGGGAAAGAGCGTTCCCGAGAGTGGTGAAAGAGAGGCCCTGGAAATACCCAAAACCTCAGAAGAAAACAGCCAGTCAGTTGCTTAACTGACTGGCATTAC
>NZ_JALHAP010000051.1 GCF_025215095.1 Dryocola boscaweniae
GGCGGGCAACAGCCTGTGGATGCAGCGCGATACGGCGGGCAACGCCAGCGCTGAGGTGGTCAATACTTCCGGCAATATTGAGACGCAGAACGGTGATATCACGATTCGGACCGGGCATTTGCTGAATACAAGGGATGGTTTATCAGTAAAGGAAGTTACTACGGCTGGTGCATCGCTGCCGGGTTTAGGTGATGCGACCCTGAAGGTGCATTATTCTCTTCTTCCGGAAGGAAGTTATGGGTACTTCACAACCAGTCAATTAGTGGAAGGTTCGTCCTGCGGGAATGCCAATGGCGGTTGTGCTACCTGGAATGAAACAACATATCACTACGCGCCATTTGAGGAATACGCTACACAAAAATTTGCTCTAGGCCAGACCAGCGTGGAGGTGTTGAGCACAGGAGGTGCGGCCCGCATAGCATCCGGTCAGCATCTGAATATTACTGCTGGTTTACTGGAAAACCAGGCCAGCAATATATTGGCTGCTAAAAATATTATGTTGCAGGGGACGCAACTGAGTAATCAGAGCTGGCAGAGCGGAACAAAAACAGATTCCCTTGTTTATCAATATGGCACCGCTCCAAATCAGCCTCTGGGATATGCAACAAATGAGCTTCCGGAAAATGGACTGTCTAACAAGAACAATAACTACAACAAATATAAACAATTAATATCTTTTTACCTGATGGGACACGAGACAGATTATCAGGCAGGCGAAATATATCGCTCCGTAATCCAGGCAGGCGGCAACGTTACCGCCAGTTTCACCAGCGATATCAGCAATACCACCACAACGGCGAATGCGGGTGGGATCAGCAATACTATTTCCGCCCCAACGCTCAATACTCTCAGCTCGCAAACTATCGGTAACTCGCAGCAGGGGCTCGATCTTGCCAGCGCGGATGCAACGGCAGTTAACTCGCCAGAATGGCAGGACAACCTCGCGGATGCCGTGGCGCAAATCAGCGGTGGCAGCAGCTTAAGCCAGCAGCAGGGAAGCTTATATCCGTTGCCTTCCGGCAATAACGGTTATTTCGTTACTTCCACCGATCCGAACAGTCCTTACCTGATCACCACCAACCCTAAGCTCGATGGCCTGGGTCAGCTCGATCAAAGCCTGTTTGGCGATCTCTACGCCATGATGGGTAACAAACCCGGCAGCGCCCCGCGTGAAACCAACAGCGCTTACACAGATCAAAATAAATTCCTCGGTTCTTCTTACTTCCTGGACAGGCTCAACCTGAAACCAGAGTACGACTACCGCTTCCTGGGGGACG
>NZ_JALHAP010000050.1 GCF_025215095.1 Dryocola boscaweniae
GCGCCACGGCATCCGCGAGGTTGTCCTGCCATTCTGGCGAGTTAACTGCCGTTGCATCCGCGCTGGCAAGATCGAGCCCCTGCTGCGAGTTACCGATAGTTTGCGAGCTGAGAGTATTGAGCGTTGGAGAGGAAATAGTATTGCTGATCCCACCCGCATTCGCCGTTGTGGTGGTATTACTGATATCGCTGGTGAAACTGGCGGTAACGTTGCCGCCAGCCTGGATTACGGAGCGATATACGCCTCCATCCGCCACAAATTCGGTAGTTCTTTCACCTAATATGTATGGCACTACGCCAAATTTTCGTGAATTTGCCCAGGCCCAGGTATTCTCATTAAGTTTTGTCAAAGGCTGCCAACGACTGCTGTCACAATCATTGTAAAACCACTCACAACGATACTCTGCATTCACATATATCGCCTGGCGCCCACCTTCAGCAGAAAGGTTATTGAGCGTATCGCCTTTAAGCGTCACATTACGTTCCGCCAGAATGTGACTCGCGCGATTATCGAGCGTACCGGCATTGATTGCGATATCTCTTCCTGCGGCAATACGAGCGGCGCCACCTGTCGCAGATACCGAAACAACTGACTCACCCAGCAGGTACCGGCGGGTATCTTCCCCTTTCAGCCGGTAGTAGTAGATATCGCGGCAGCCGCCACTACCTATAGCACCGCTGCCTGTACACTCTTCCTCGCTCTTCCAGACAATGTTGTCTCCGTTGTGCTTCCATTCTTCTATATCGACTTCAAAATCCGGCGTCTGCATACCATAGTACCAACCGTGCAGCCCCTCACTAAGCCCAGGGATCGCATCCGGGTACTCCCGTTCATACTGGCTGATGGTCAGCCCTTCAGCCTCATTCAGCAAATGCCCGGTCCGAATCGTGATATCACCGTTCTGCGTCTCAATATTGCCGGAAGTATTGACCACCTCAGCGCTGGCGTTGCCCGCCGTATCGCGCTGCATCCACAGGCTGTTGCCCGCC
>NZ_JALHAP010000049.1 GCF_025215095.1 Dryocola boscaweniae
CGCTGGGCGACATCAATAACATCGGCTCAACCATCAGCGGTAAAACGGTGGCGCTTGAGAGTATAAACGGAAGCATCAACAATATTACGCTCGCAGATACCTGGAGCCTGGCGGCGCCCGGTAAGAACGGGCAGATGGTAAGCCTCAGCACTACACAGGTGGGCGATACCGCCTCCATCACTTCCCTGGACAGCTTAAGCCTGTTGGCTGGCAGCAACATCAATATTACCGGCGCGAATCTGGCGGCAGGTGGTGACCTGCTGATGAAGGCCTGGGGGGATATCGCCGTTACCGCAAACCAGATTACTGAAAGCTACAGCCAGTCCGGCTTCCGGGGCAAAGACGCAACCAGCAAAGAATCTGTGACCCAAAGCGGCAGCACTATCACCGCAGGCGGAAATCTGGGGATGCAGGCAGGCAATGACCTGACGCTTGCCGCCAGCGCGGTGAATGCGGGCGGCAACGCAACGCTGATGGCGGGCAACGACCTGAACCTTAACGCCGCGCAGACCGGCGAAAGCGCCAGTAAAGGCAAAAGTGAATCCCACAGCACGGATGTGGCCCGCACCACCGTCAGCAGCGGCGGCGACCTTCAGCTTGCCGCAGGCCGGGACATCAACAGCCAGGCGGCAGGCCTGGCCGCAGAAAACGATGTGGCGATGCAGGCGGGACGCGACGTGAACCTGCTGGCGCAGGAAACCACGGAAGGAAACAGCTACAAAGCGAAGAAAAAAGTCGAAATTAACGAGTCGGTGCGCCAGCAGGGCACGGAAATCGCCAGCGGCGGCAATACAAAAATTATCGCCGGACGTGACGTGAACAGCGAGGCCGC
>NZ_JALHAP010000048.1 GCF_025215095.1 Dryocola boscaweniae
TTTTAAGCGCAAGTTTGCCGCTGGCATCGAGCGTGATGTCGCCCTGGCGTGCATTCAGGTCGCCAAGGTTAACGCCCACCCCTTTTTCGCTGGAAACAAGATGGATACGGTTGGCGTACATGCCGCCGAGCGCGCCGGTATCCACGGCAACCACCGGGGCGGCGCCTTCTCCGGCAATTGCCGTGGCGTTGCCACTGGTATCAACACGGTTCGCACCGGCAATAATTTTCAGGTCTTTTGCATGGATTTGCGCGTTCACTTCGGTGGCGCGGGCAATAATCGACAGCGCATCCGCCTGGCTTGCGTTCAGCCCCTGGCCTTCAATTGTTATGGTGCCCTTAGTGACATTCAGGGATTGCAGGTTGCCGCTCGCATCAAACACCGGCTTACCGGTGGTCAGTGTCACATTCGGGGTATTGATAAAGCCGCAGCCGTTACAGGTGATGCCATACGGGTTGGCAACCATCACATTTGCCGCCTTCCCTGCCACTTCTGTATAGCCCTGGAGCTGCGAGCGGTTAGCGCCGGTCACTTCGTTGATGATGCCGCGCGCTTCGCTGCCCGCTTTCAGGTTGGGGTTGTTCTGAATCAGGCCGCCCAGTTGGGTCTGGTTTAACTGCCCGGTGGCGTTATTGAGGATCATTCCCTCTTTGCCGACGTTGTAATCCTTAAACTGATTATGGGAAATCCCCGCCCCGTTCGGCGTGGCGATATTCACCACCGGCACGCCGTTTGCCGCCCTGTCCATCTGCGTGGCGTTGTTTGCGGGCGTGGTGGCCGCAAAAGCCGGAAAAACAGGCTG
>NZ_JALHAP010000047.1 GCF_025215095.1 Dryocola boscaweniae
ACAGCGGCAGCACGCTGAGTGCAAACAATAACCTGAGCATCAACAGCGACAACAGCATCAGCAACCTGAATGCCGGGCTGATAAGCGCGGGCGGCGGGCTGCAACTGAGCGCGCTGGGCGACATCAACAACATCGGCTCGACGATAGCGGGCAAAACCGTGGCGCTTGAGAGCATCGGCGGCAGCATCAGTAACGTCACGCTCACCGAACGGTGGAGCATTGGTGGCAACAGCCGCAGCGGCAATATGCATCTGAGCGGCACGGATACGGGCCCGACGGCTTCGATTACCGCGCAGGACGACATGAGCCTGAGCGCCGGAAAGGACATCAACGTCAAAGGCGCAAACGTCGCAGCGGGCGGCAGTCTGCTGATGCTGGCGGACGGCAATATCAACGTTACCGCAAACCAGATTACTGAAAGCTACAGCCAGTCCGGCTTCCGGGGCAAAGACGCAACCAGCAAAGAATCTGTGACCCAAAGCGGCAGCACCCTCACCGCAGGCGGAAATCTGGGGATGCAGGCAGGCAATGACCTGACGCTTGCCGCCAGCGCGGTGAATGCGGGCGGCAACGCAACGCTGATGGCGGGCAACGACCTGAACCTTAACGCCGCGCAGAC
>NZ_JALHAP010000046.1 GCF_025215095.1 Dryocola boscaweniae
GCGGCAAGCGTCAGGTCATTGCCTGCCTGCATCCCCAGATTTCCGCCTGCGGTGATAGTGCTGCCGCTTTGGGTCACAGATTCTTTGCTGGTTGCGTCTTTGCCCCGGAAGCCGGACTGGCTGTAGCCGCTGGTCATCTCATTGGCGGTAACGTTGATATTGCTGTCCGCCAGCATCAGCAGACTGCCGCCCGCCGCGACGTTTGCGCCTTTGACGTTGATGTCCTTCCCGGCGCTCAGGCTCATGTCGTCCTGCGCGGTAATCGAAGCCGTCGGGCCAGCATCCGTGCCGCTCAGATGCATATTGCCGCTGCGGCTGTTGCCACCAATGCTCCACCGTTCGGTGAGCGTAATATTGTTGATGCTTCCGTTTATACTCTCAAGCGCCACCGTTTTACCGCTGATGGTTGAGCCGATGTTGTTGATGTCGCCCAGCGCGCTCAGTTGCAGCCCGCCGCCCGCGCTTATCAGCCCGCCATTCAGGTTGCTGATGCTGTTCCGGCTGTCGATACTCAGGCCGTTCTGCGCCGTGAGCGTGCCGCCGCTGTTGATGACGTTGCCACCCGCAAGCTGAACATTGCTGCCGGCTATCACGCTGCCGTT
>NZ_JALHAP010000045.1 GCF_025215095.1 Dryocola boscaweniae
GGTTCATATCACCTTACCGGCGCTTATCGCAGATTAGCACGTCCTTCATCGCCTCTGACTGCCAGGGCATCCACCGTGTACGCTTAGTCGCTTAACCTCACAACCCGAAGGTGTCTCGTGAGACACAGTCGTGATTGTGAAAATTTGAGAGACTCGAACACACCGTATCTTCCTTTCTTATTACGGAGAAAGGAAACAGTGTGTCGTTTCAATTTTCAGCTTGTTCCGGATTTTTAAAGAGCAAATACTTCGCGGTACACTGTCGCCAGTATACCCGGAAGTATTTATAGGTTTCGCATCTTTCACTTACGTTACCAGCAAGTGGCGTCCCCTAGGGGATTCGAACCCCTGTTACCGCCGTGAAAGGGCGGTGTCCTGGGCCTCTAGACGAAGGGGACACTTAAGTCTCACTCGCAAGACGCCTTGCTTCTTTACTTCTATCAGACAATCTGTGTGAGCACTGCGCGGGTTGTATCTTTAAGGTAAGGAGGTGATCCAACCGCAGGTTCCCCTACGGTTACCTTGTTACGACTTCACCCCAGTCATGAATCACAAAGTGGTAAGCGCCCTCCCGAAGGTTAAGCT
>NZ_JALHAP010000044.1 GCF_025215095.1 Dryocola boscaweniae
GTAGTGAGAGAAAAGCCCGATGAGTCAACGATCAAGGCTGTCCTTGGGAAAAGTCACCACGATGCAAGTCAATACAGCGAGGACGAACAGAAGTTGTTCGGCACATATCACCGCAGCTTCAAGCTTGGCAGCAAACCGGCAGCGCATATTGATGCGCTCGCCAAGCTCAGTGATGAGGGCCTGCTCGCGAACATGCCCGAATCTCTCGGACGCTTGGCCGATGCCGTGATCGCCAAACTCGCGGAGTTGCCCGAGTGATAACCGTCGATGCATGGAAGCCCGCTGATGGACTAACGCTTGAGCCTAACGCCCTTCGTGCAGCCAAGGAACAGATGCACAGCCTTGCTCTTACAGCAGGCCCAGGTGCAGGCAAAACTGAAATGCTTGCGCAGCGTGCAGATTTCCTTCTACGCACAGGAGCCTGCCGCTATCCCAAACGAATTCTGGCTATCTCGTTCAAGGTGGACGCCAGTAGCAACCTGAAAGAG
>NZ_JALHAP010000080.1 GCF_025215095.1 Dryocola boscaweniae
TATCCATTACTATAACAACGAGCGGATCAGCCTGAAATTAAAAGGCCTGAGTCCGGTAGAATACCGAACCCAGACCCCGATAGCCGCTTAACATGAACTGTCCAACTTTATGGGGTCAGTCCATTTCCCGGGTTTTTTTGACATTCAGGCACGACGTTTTTTTAAGCGATTATCTTTTTTCTCATCAATCGGTTTGCCGGACCAGTAGCCCGCCAGCAGCGAGCCGGAAAGGTTATGCCAGACTGAGAATAGCGCACCTGGCAGGGCGGCCAGCGGAGAGAAATAGATCTTACCGAGCGTGGCGGCAAGACCCGAGTTTTGCATTCCCACTTCGATAGCCAGCGTGCGGCAGGTCGATTCATCGAACCCAAACAGACGTCCGCCCCAGTAACCGCTCAGCAAGCCGATGCCGTTATGCAAAATCACCGCGACGATAACCATCAGGCCCACGGAGGCGATATTGCCCGCGCTGCCTGCGACTACGGCGCTGATAATCGCCAGAATGCAAACCATCGAAAATGCGGGCAGATAAGGCTCCACGCGTTTTACAAGGCGTGGGAAAAGGTGATGTACAATCAAACCAAGCCCAATTGGAATCACCACGATTTGCAGGATGCTGACCAGCATGCCCATTACATCCACTTTGATATCTGCATCGACATACAAACGTGTCAGCAGCGGCGTGGCGAACACGCCGACCAACGTTGAAACGGAAGAGATGGTTACCGAAAGGGCGACATCTCCTTTGGCCAGATAGATCATCACGTTTGAAGCCGTTCCGCTTGCCACGCTGCCCACCAGCACCATCCCGGCTGAAAGATCGGGCGGCATATGGAACAGCTTTGCCAGCACCCAGGCCGCCAGCGGCATAATCAAATAGTGAAGAAATGTCCCTGCCGCCACGGGGGCCGGGCGTGAAAGCACACGTTTGAAATCATCGATACGCAGATGCACGCCCATGCCGAACATAATCAGCATGAGAAGCGTGCTGACCCATGGGCCGATAGGGGTGAACGTGCCGGGAGTATAATAAGCGAGTACGGATAACAGCACTGCCCAGAGCGGGAAGAGCCGGGTTAATGTCGCGAGCATAACGAAATCCTTGCAAGTGTTTGTTGTGTTGTTTCTGGTTATAAAAATGCCGGGATCGAGCCCGGCATCTGGTATTCATCGCATGTACTGACGTTTTATTCAAACAGATTGTGATGCAGTTTCTGCACGACCTGTTCAGCGTCGTCGCCAGGCACCAGGAAGCACAGGTTGTAGCTGGATGCGCCGTAGCAAATCATGCGGATATTGAATGGATCCAGCACGCCAAATACTTCTTTACCCACGCCGCAAGCCTGAGAAAGCTCATTACCAATTATCGCGACCAGCGCGAGGTTTTCTTCCACTTCCACGCGGCACAGAGACGACAGTTCTGTCAGCAGAGCCGTGGTCAACAGGCTGTCGCCAGTCGAGGTAGAACCTGTCGTGTCCAGCGTCAACGCGACGCTCACTTCGGAAGTGGTTATCAGATCGACTGAAATATTATGGCGCGCCAGGATGCTGAATACTTCGGCCAGGAAGCCGCGTGAATGCAGCATATTGAGGCTATGCAGCGTCAGCAGCGTTTGTTTACGACGCAGGGCCAGAGCGCGGAACAGCGGCGGGTTATCCGTTTCATTGCAGACCAGTGTGCCGCCCGCTTTTGGGTCTTTACTTGAGCCAACGAACACCGGGATATCGCAGCGTACCGCTGGCAGCAGCGTGGCCGGGTGCAGAACTTTTGCGCCAAATGTCGCCATCTCGGCGGCTTCTTCAAAACCAATTTTATCGATGCGTTTTGCGGCTGGTACAACGCGTGGGTCGGTGGTGTAAATACCCGGCACGTCCGTCCAGATATCCACCCGGCATGCATGCAGCGCTTCGCCCAGAAGTGCTGCGGTATAATCGCTGCCGCCACGGCCAAGCGTAGTTGTACGGCCTTTCTCTTCACTGCCGATAAAGCCCTGGGTAATGACGATTGACTGTACCAGACGCGGCTGAAGCTGAATTTTCGCCAGCTCCGCCAGCGCTGCGACATCCGGTTCAGCGCGGCCAAAGCGATCGTTGGTACGCATAATTTTGCGGATATCGAACCACTGCGCGTCTACGCCGCGCTCACGCAGAATCTCAACAAACAGCAGCGTGGACATCAGTTCGCCGTGGCTAACCAGTTCGTCAGTCAGCGCGGTCGAAGTGGCAAGCGAGGCTGCTTCTGCAAGCGTGGTGATGTTTTCAAGCAGGCGTTCAATTTCTTCGCGAATAACCTGTGGATTAGCCAGGCGCTCGACGATGTCGTATTGAATCTTGCGAATGGCATCGAGTTTCACGAAACGTTCTGTCGCTTCCAGCCCTTCGGCCAGCGCGACCAGCAAATTGGTAACGCCCGCGGAAGCGGAAAGGACGACCAGGCGAACGTTTTCACCGGAGAGCACAACGTCGATGCTGCGGTTCATGGCGTCGAAATCAGCGACGCTGGTGCCGCCAAATTTGGCTACTACTGTCTGGGACATAACTTTCTCGTGTCGGGGAATAAAAAATAGCGACCTTGGCACAATGACAGAATGAATAACCGGGCCAGACGCAACTACTGCCCCCATAAATAAGAGCTGCGCGAGGTGCTGTCAACGCCGGGATTATGCGGATTTTTCATGCACCGCTGGCGGTCAGTAACAGGACTTATAATCGCGTCTATTTTTACCGTTTTTCCAGCAGATTTGCCTCTCTCCACGACGCAGGCATAAAAATCATCACAAATCGCGTTTTGTGGATATACAATTGACCGCAGTCACAGTTCTCAAATCAAAAGGGTAACGCTATGAAAAATATCAACCCAACGCAGACCGCTGCATGGCAGGCTTTACAGGCGCATTTTGACGAAATGAAAGACGTCACTATCGCCGAGCTTTTCGCACAGGATGCCGACCGCTTTACTAAATTCTCCGCCACGTTCGACGATTTAATGCTGGTGGATTACTCCAAAAACCGCATCACCGAAGAGACCCTGGCTAAGCTGCAGGCGCTGGCAAAAGAGACCGATCTGCAGGGCGCCATCAAATCCATGTTCTCCGGTGAGAAAATCAACCGTACCGAAGACCGCGCCGTGCTGCACGTAGCCCTGCGTAACCGTAGCAATACCCCAATCATTGTTGACGGCAAAGATGTGATGCCGGAAGTAAACGCCGTGCTTGAGAAGATGAAAACCTTCTCAGAAAGCATCATCAGCGGCAGTTGGAAAGGTTATACCGGCAAAGCGATAACTGACGTTGTAAACATCGGTATCGGCGGTTCTGACCTTGGTCCGTTCATGGTGACCGAAGCGCTGCGCCCGTATAAAAACCATCTGAATATGCACTTTGTTTCCAACGTTGACGGCACCCACATTGCGGAAGTGCTGAAAAACGTCGATCCGGAAACCACGCTGTTCCTGGTTGCTTCCAAGACCTTCACCACGCAAGAAACCATGACCAACGCCCACAGCGCGCGTGACTGGTTCCTGGAAACCGCTGGCGACAATAAGCACGTAGCAAAACACTTCGCAGCGCTGTCCACCAACGCGAAAGCGGTTGGTGAGTTCGGTATTGACACCGCGAATATGTTCGAATTCTGGGACTGGGTTGGCGGTCGTTACTCTCTGTGGTCAGCGATCGGCCTGTCCATTATTCTTTCCGTGGGTTATGACAATTTCGTCGAGCTGCTCTCCGGCGCGCACGCGATGGACAAACACTTCGCAAACACGCCTGCAGAGCAAAACCTGCCGGTGCTGCTGGCGCTTATCGGTATCTGGTATAACAATTTCTTCGGCGCCGAAACCGAAGCGATTCTGCCATACGACCAGTACATGCACCGCTTTGCCGCTTACTTCCAGCAGGGCAACATGGAATCCAACGGTAAATACGTTGACCGTAACGGCAACGCGGTGGACTACCAGACTGGCCCAATCATCTGGGGCGAGCCGGGCACCAACGGCCAGCACGCGTTTTACCAGTTAATTCACCAGGGCACCAAAATGGTTCCTTGTGATTTCATCGCGCCTGCTACCACGCACAACCCGCTTTCCGACCACCATCCTAAGCTGTTGTCTAACTTCTTCGCGCAGACTGAAGCGCTGGCGTTCGGTAAATCCCGCGATGTGGTTGAGCAGGAATATGCGGACCAGGGTAAAGATCCAAAAACGCTGGAACACGTTGTGCCGTTTAAAGTATTTGAAGGCAACCGCCCAACCAACTCCATCCTGCTGCGTGAAATCACGCCGTTCAGCCTGGGCGCGTTGATTGCGCTGTATGAGCACAAAATCTTCACCCAGGGCGCAATCCTGAATATCTTCACCTTCGATCAGTGGGGCGTTGAGCTTGGCAAACAGCTAGCAAACCGCATCCTGCCGGAACTGGGCGATGATAAAACAATCAGCAGTCACGACAGCTCTACCAACGGGTTAATTAACCGTTATAAATCCTGGCGTGCGTAATAAGCTAAGTACGTAATGAAATAAGCCGGCCATCGCGCCGGCTTATTTATGAGATTAATCCCCTTGTCGCCTTATATTTGCAATTTCTCCCCGCTGAGGTTAATCCTAAAAATATCTATAGGCGGATAGTTTACCCGGGTTATTTTCAGATTTGTTAGATCATACTTTTTATTTATAGTGTAATTAACATATTGTTTTTTAACTATTTCTATTATCACAAATAACGACTAAATTGTTATTTTTACCTCTTGTCTTAAAGTTTCCTCTCTATTTCCCCATCGCCCTGATTGTCATCTCTTGTTGTGTATACTCGATCCCGCCTGAAACTCATTTTGGGCAAATCTCCATTCATTCAATGAAGGGAAATTGTTATGAAGAAAGTTATTTATGGCGCTTTAGCCATATTCACGCTGGCAGCGGCTGGCGCGGCGAGTGCTGACCCGGTTGCAGTGGGTGAAGCGGCTGGCGCGCAAGCCACGAGTGTGTCCGCAGGAAGTTCTACTGCGACCAGCGCCAGCACTGTCGGGTCAGCGGTGGGAGTAGCGCTAGCTGCAACCGGTGGTGGCGACGGTTCTAATACCGGGACTACCACGACCACGACGACCAGCACCCAGTAACTTCACCGGTGCTTTAACCCTAACCACACTTCGGTGTGGTTATTTAGCCTTCGGGGACACGTCGTGCAGCGACTTTCAATTCTTCTTGTTTGCCTGTTACTTCAGGCTTGCTCCGCCACCACCAAAGGTCTTGGCTCTTCGTTGTGGCACAGCATCGTTGGCAGCGACGGCGTGCAGCTCACTGATGACGACATTCAGAACATGCGCTACGCCAGCCAGTACATGAGTATTAACAACGGCCCGCAACTGTTTGTGGTGCTGGCGTATGACGAAAACGGTCAACAAAAATGGGTGACGCAGGACCGGGCGATGATTAACACCCAGAGCGGACGCGTGGTGAAAACGACGGGGCTTGGCGACAACTTACAGCAGGTAACCAACCTTACCGACGACCCGCTGGTCAAAGTTAACCAGATTATTGACGGCGCAAACTGGACGCGGCAAATGGCCTGGACCGAGCACCAGCAGGTGCGGATGGCGACGGCGCGTTCTACTTTCACCTGGGACGGCACCGACACGCTAAAAGTCGGCAGTAATGTAACGCCGGTTCGTGTACTCGACGAAGAAATCACCGCAGCAGGAAAAACCTGGAATAACCGTTACTGGGTAGATGCCGAAGGGCATATCCGTAAATCGAAACAATACCTTGGCCCGGATTACTGGCCGATTACTACGGTTCTGTTGAAGGCGGCAAGAGAATGAAAATAAAAGCCTCAATTACGCCTGGTGGCAACAAGCGGTGGATAGCGCGTTGCTTATCCACCCTGCGAACAGAGAAATATAGTGTTTTGAGTAGGGCGGGTAAGCGCAGCGCCACCCGCCGGGTTTCATGGCTGGGGGGCTGCCTGCTTACGCTCACCAGCTCTCTTGCTCTCGCCGCAGGAAACGTGACTCTTTATCCCGGCAACCACCAGCCGCCGCAGAAGTTAACCGACGTCGAGCGCCTGGCGGATTTAGTCGCTCAACCTTCCTTAAGCCGTGCCTGGTGGCCGGGCGCTGTTATTAGCGAGCGTCAGGCAACTGCCGCGGCCGAGCAGCAGCACCAGACACTGCTGGCGGCGTTAAGCCGCTTTGCAGCGCAAGAAGAAGGCGATGAGGCGGCGGCCATCAACAGCGTTCGCCAGCAACTGCAGGCCATCAAAGTGACGGGGCGACAGTTTGTTGACCTCGATCCGGACTGGGTGCGCGTGCGCCCTCGCTCCAATGTGCCTTTGCAGGGAGAGTACAGCCTTTGGGCCGGCCCCCAGCCATCGACAATCACCCTGATGGGGCTGGTGAGTTCACCGGGCGTGAAGCCGTTCGTTGCGGGACGCAGCGCGGATGAATATCTGGATGGCATAAACAGGTTGAGCGGTGCCGATCGCAGCTATGCCTGGGTGATTTATCCCGATGGGAAAACTGAAAAAGCGCCGATCGCTTACTGGAATAAGCGCCACGTGGAATTACTGCCGGGCAGCATTCTCTTCGTCGGTTTTTCCGGGCGCCTTTTCGATTCAGATTTTAATGAACTGAACCAGCAAATCCTTACTTCCCTGACCCATCGGATACCGGATTGATGAAAAAAAAATATCTCTACAGCCTGCTGGCGCTGGCCGTGTCATCTGCCTGTCAGGCCGAAACTTTTCCGGCGCCCGTTGGCCCGTCGCAATCTGACTTTGGCGGCGTAGGCCTGATGCAAACGCCGACTGCGCGCATGGCGCGTACCGGAGAGTTTAGCGCGAACTATCGCGATAACGATCAGTACCGTTTTTACTCCGCATCTATTCAGCTTTTCCCGTGGCTGGAAACCACCCTGCGCTATACCGACGTACGTACCAAAAAGTACAGCTCCGTAGATGCGTTTTCGGGCGACCAGACCTACAAAGATAAGGCTTTTGACCTGAAAGTGCGTCTCTGGGAAGAAGGGTATTATCTGCCGCAGGTGGCGGTTGGCGCGCGAGATTTAGGCGGGACCGGCTTGTTCGACGGCGAGTACGTCGTGGCGAGCAAAGCCTGGGGCCCGTTCGATTTCTCTCTCGGCATGGGCTGGGGCTACATGGGAACCAGCGGCAACGTGAAAAACCCGTTCTGCGAAGTCAGCAACAGCTTCTGCTATCGTGACAACAGCTACAATCAGGCCGGTTCGTTCGACTTTGGCGGCATGTTCCACGGCCCGGCTTCCTTGTTCGGCGGTATTGAATACCAGACGCCGTGGCAGCCGCTGCGGCTAAAAGTGGAATACGAAGGCAATAACTACGCGCAAGACTTTGCCGGCAAGCTTGAACAGCGCAGCAACTTTAACGTCGGCGCTATCTATCGCGTCACCGATTGGGCCGACGTTAACGTCAGCTATGAGCGCGGCAATACTTTTATGTTTGGCGTGACTTTGCGTACTAACTTCAACGATCTGCGTCCGGGCTATAACGATAATCGTCGTCCGCAATACCAGCCGAATCCTCAGGACGAAATCCTGCAGCATAACGTTGTCGCCAACCAGCTTACGCTTCTTAAGTACAACGCGGGTCTCGCGAACCCGAATATTCAGGTGAAAGGCGATACGATGTACGTGACCGGTGAACAGGTGAAATACCGCGATTCCCGTGAAGGCATCGAACGTGCGAACCGCATCGTGATGAACGACCTGCCGGAAAATATCCGCACCATTCGCATTACCGAGACCCGCCTGAATATGCCGCAGGTGACGACCGAAACGGATGTTTCCAGCCTGCGCCATCATCTGGAAGGCGAACCGCTGGGGCACGAAACGCAGCTAGCGCAAAAACGCATTGAGCCGGTGGTGCCAGAGAAAACCGAGCAGGGTTATTACATCGACAAATCCCGCGTGAACTTCTCGCTTGACCCGGTGCTCAATCAGTCCATTGGCGGGCCGGAAAGCTTCTACATGTATCAGGTTGGCGTGATGGGAACCGCTGACTGGTGGGTGACTGACCACTTGCTGACCACGGGCAGCGTCTTTGCAAACATCGCTAATAACTACGACAAGTTTAACTACACCAATCCGCCAAACGATTCGACGCTGCCGCGCGTGCGTACCCACGTTCGTGATTATGTAGAAAATGACGTCTATGTGAATAACCTGCAGGCCAACTACTTCCAGTATCTCGGCAACAGTTGGTACGGGCAGGTTTACGGCGGCTATCTTGAAACCATGTACGGCGGGGCAGGGGCAGAAGTGCTTTACCGACCGGTGGATAGCAACTGGGCCATTGGCGCTAACGCAAACTATGTTAAGCAGCGTGACTGGCGCAGCGCGCAGGACATGATGAAATTTACCGATTACAGCGCGCCGACCGGCCACCTGACGGGCTACTGGACGCCGCCGTTTGCCGATGACGTGCTGGTGAAACTGAGCGTGGGTCAGTATCTGGCGAAAGATAAGGGCGGCACGCTGGAGATCTCCAAACGCTTCGACAGCGGCGTTGTTGTGGGCACCTACGCCACTATCACCAACGTGTCAAAACAGGAATACGGGGAAGGGGACTTCACCAAAGGGTTCTACGTGAACGTGCCGCTGGATATCTTCACCTCGTCACCAACCCGCAGCCGCGCGCAGATTGGCTGGACGCCGCTCACCCGAGATGGCGGACAGATGCTGGGGCGCAAGTTTGATTTGTACAGTATGACGAGCGATCGAAGCCTGAACTTCCGGTAAAGACGCACTCTCATCCTGGCCCTCTCCCTTTCAGGGGGTGGGTCAGCCCGCTTATATAAGTAAATAATCTGGATCCAGATCACATTTTCAACGTATAACGGCCTTTCGGGACCCCAACCTGAAGGTGCTGTTATGACGACTATCACCCGCGTTGAGCTGATCTCCACCGTCTTGCAAACGGTACTGAATCTTGGCCTGCTGACGCTTGGCCTGATCCTCATTATCTTTCTCGGTAAAGAAACCCTGCACCTTGCCAACGTGCTGTTTACCCCCAGCGAACAGGCCAGCAAGTACCTGTTTATCGAGGGGCTGGTGGTCTACTTTCTCTACTTCGAATTTATTGCCCTGATCGTCAAATACTTCCAGTCCGGCTATCACTTCCCGCTGCGTTATTTTATTTATATCGGCATTACCGCCATCGTTCGGCTGATCATCATTGACCACAAGCAGCCGCTGGACGTGCTTATCTATTCCGGTGCGATTTTGTTGCTGGTCATCACGCTTTGGCTGTGTAACAGCAGCCGGTTAAAGCGGGAATAAAAAAGGGGCGGCCCGAAGGCCGCCAGAAGTGATACGAGGACAAGTTGAGGGTTGCAGTGGCATGTAAAGCAATTTACGGCAATGACTTACAGGAATACGGTAACCTTAGCCCTTGACGCCGCCTGCCGTCAGGCCGCCTACCAGCCAGCGCTGTGCCAGCAGGAATACTAAGGTAATCGGGATAGCAGACAGTACGGCTGCCGCAGCAAAGTCGCCCCACAGGTAGTTTTGCGGGTTGAGATACTGCTGCATACCTACTGCCAGGGTGTAACTGTTCACATCGCGCAATAACAGCGAAGCCACCGGCACTTCGGTAATCGCGGCAATGAACGACAGAATAAAGACAACCGCCAGAATCGGTACGGAGAGCGGCAACAGCACCAGGCGGAAGGCTTGCCACGGCGTTGCGCCATCCAGCGCTGCCGCTTCTTCAAGGGAGCCGTCGATGGTTTCGAAATAGCCTTTAATCGTCCAGACGTGCAGGGCGATGCCGCCAAGGTAGGCGAAGATCACCCCGCCATGCGTATTTAAACCGATAAACGGAATGTACTGGCCGAGACGGTCAAACAACGCGTACAACGCCACCAGGGACAGTACCGCCGGGAACATCTGGAAAATCAGCATCCCTTTGAGCAGCGTGGCTTTGCCCGGGAAGCGCATCCGGGCAAAGGCATAGGCGCAGGTAGTGGAAAGCGCGACGATGCCAATCGCCGTAATTACCGCGATTTTGATTGAGTTCCACAGCCATAACATGACCGGGAAAGGCGGCGGCGTAACGCGCCCGTCGGCGTGCTCGACGCTAAACCCTAACGCCAGCTTCCAGTGCTCCCAGGAAACCTGGTCCGGAATGATGCTGCCGGTCGCAAAGTTGCCCGGACGCAGCGAAATAGCGATAACCATCAGCAGCGGGAACATAATCGCTGCGATAAATAGCAGTAACAGCAGATGCGTGGTGAATAAACGCAGCTTTTGAGATTTGGGTTGAACCATGGCCATGAGTGTCGCTCCTTAATCAAACTTCATGCGGGTGGCTTTCAGGTTAACAATCGCAAGCGCGCCGACCAGCAGGAAGATAAGCGTCGCGATAGCCGCAGCTAAGCCGAAGTCCTGGCCGCCGCCGCCTTCAAAGGCGATGCGGTAGGTGTAGCTCACCAGCAAATCCGTATAACCGGCAGGCGTTGTGGTGCCAAGTCTGTCCGGGCCGCCGTTGGTTAACAGTTGAATCAGCACGAAGTTGTTAAAGTTAAAGGCAAAGCTGGCAATCATCAGCGGCGTTAGCGGCTTAATCAGCAGCGGCAGCGTGATTTTAAAGAAGTTCTGGAACGGGCCTGCGCCATCCATCGCCGAGGCTTCGTAAAGATCGTCCGGAATTGCTTTGAGCAGACCCATGCACAGGATCATCATGTACGGGTAGCCAAGCCAGGTGTTAACGATGATGATCATCGAACGCGCGGTGGTCGGGTCGCTGAACCACGCCGGTTTAATGCCGAACAACGCGCTCAGCATCATGTTGATTTCACCGAAGCTCTGGTTGAACAAGCCTTTGAAAATCAGGATAGAAATGAACGACGGCACCGCGTAAGGAAGAATCAACAGCACGCGATAAACCGCTTTGCCTTTCAGCGAATCCCATTGCACCAGGCACGCCAACACCATGCCCACCGCTACGGTCAGCACAACCGTTAACAGCGAGAAGATAACCGTCCAGACGAAAATCGCGAGGAACGGTTTCTGAATGCCTTCGTCATGGAAGACGCGCAGGAAGTTTTTCCAGCCGATGGTAACGGTATAGCCAGGACTTAACTGCTCGTTGCCCCAGTTTCCGTCGGCGTTAACGGACTGATAAAAACCGATGTCGTTATTCGGGCGGTACTTCACGCCGCTTTGGTTGTTAGTCAGCTCGCCGTTTTCACCTTGCGTATAGAGCGGGCGGGTGCCGGAGAACTGGCGCAGAGAGCTCATGACCAGCGTGCTGGCGTCCGGCATTTCTGCGGTAATTTGCGTCAGCGCCAGGCGGTTTTGCGTAATTACGCGCAGATTGGCTTTAACACCCGCAGGCAGCGCATCGGCTTCTTTGAGTTTCAGATGCTGCTCGCCGCCAAATTTGAAGTTATCAGAAATGAAATTTTTGCCGCTTTCGCCGTCGGTGAGAGCCAGTTGCCACTCGTCGCCAGCCGGATAGAGACCGAAGTTAAAGGTTTTTCCCGCCTGATACTGGCGGTCCATCAGCACCTGTTGCGCGCGCTCCTGAGTGAGCTGGTTAGTACTGCTGTAGTTGGTAAAAGCGATGGCGATGGTACAAACGAGCGGGAACAGAACAAACAGCCCCATCCCGGCAAGCCCCGGGTAGACATAACGCCAGGCATAAGCCTTGCGGTTCGCATAAATGTATAAGCCGATTGAGCTTAAAATCAGCGTCATAATGGCAAACAGGTACTCCCCCTGGGCGTACATTAAAACAACAAGATAGCCGACCAGCAGGCCTAACAACCCGACCACTGACCATTTCAGCGACTCGTTTTGCCACCAGCGGCCCTTTTTAACTGCATCCATGGGGTCTTCCTCTACTTCTTCTACAACGTCTTAAAGCGGTGGATGGCACGGCGTTTACCCGCCCTACGGGAAACGTAGGGCGGGTAAGCATCGCGCCACCCGCCATTTTTTTACTTGGTGATACGGCCCTGAGCATCTTTCATCGCGGCGTCAACGGTCTGGCGACCGCTTACTGCGTTGATGACGGCAGTCCGCACGGCATACCAGAAGGAAGCCATCTGCGGAACGTTTGGCATGATTTCGCCTTTCTGGGCGTTTTCCATGGTGGAGGCAATACGCGGATCTTTTGCTAACTGATCCTGGAAGGATTTCAGCGCAACGGCGCCCAGCGGCTTATCTTTATTGACTTCAGCCAGGCCCTGATCGGTCATCAGGTAGTTTTCCAGGAACTCTTTAGCCAGCTCTTTGTTCGGGCTGGCGGCGTTGATACCGGCGCTCAGCACGCCAACGAACGGTTTAGACGGCTTGCCTTTGAAGGTTGGCAGCAGCGTAACGCCGTAGTTGATTTTACTCTTATCGATGTTGGACCACGCCCACGGACCGTTAATGGTCATCGCGGTTTCGCCTTTGTTAAAGGCGGCTTCGGCGATGGAGTAATCGGTATCGGCATTCATGTGTTTGTTTTTGATGAGGTCAACCAGGAAAGACAGGCCCGCTTTCGCACCCGCGCTGTCCACGCCCACATCTTTCACGTCGTATTTGCCGTTTTCGAGTTTGAACGCGTAGCCGCCGTCAGCAGCGATAAGCGGCCAGGTAAAGTACGGTTCTTGCAGGTTGAACATCAAAGCGCTCTTGCCTTTCGCCTTCAGCTCTTTATCCAGCGCCGGGATTTCTTCCCAGGTTTTCGGCGGCGTAGGCACCAGGTCTTTGTTGTAAATCAGGGAAAGCGCTTCAACCGCTACCGGATAAGCAATGATTTTGCCGTTATAGCGAACCGCATCCCAGGTAAACGGATAAAGTTTGTCCTGGAAAGCTTTGTCTGGCGTGATTTCGGCCAGCAGGCCCGATTGCGCGTAACCACCAAAACGGTCATGAGCCCAGAAAATAATGTCCGGACCATCGCCCGTTGCCGCAACCTGCGGGAATTTTTCTTCCAGCTTGTCCGGATGCTCGATGGTCACTTTGATCCCGGTATCTTTTTCAAATTTCTTACCGACTTCAGCCAGGCCGTTATAGCCCTTGTCGCCGTTAATCCAGATGACCAGTTTACCTTCTTCAATTTTTGCCAGTGCAGAGGCGGAAAACATCATCGTTGTCAGTGCTGACAGGGCGAGAATGCGGGCGCCGGTTTTAATTTTCATGTGTCCCATCCTGTTGAGTGATAGAGGTAGAACGAATTGACACGGTCAGTCTGCGGAGATGGCAAGCGCTTCTCATCCTCCCTCGGTCTACGCCCCACCCCTGTTATCTGTGATCTGCTTTGCATAACTGCCAGTTATGTGTCCTGGCGCACGTAAAAGGTCGCGGAAATTTGAAACCAGGATCACGAAAATCTCTTGCGGGGCCTGTAACCGGTTGCAGAAAGCCTTCTCTCATCCTCCCGCCTCCTCCCCCATAAAAAACCGCAGGGGTGGAGGATTCACACAATGTATGAATCGTTCATAGTCCGACACATCTTGATTCACCTCTTTGTTGGCAGCAGCACCCGGTTGGCAACATGTAGTAATAAAGGGAGAAGGGCATGGCAAGCGTACAGCTACGGAACGTCACAAAAGCCTGGGGCGATGTGGTGGTATCGAAAGATATCAACCTGGATATCCAGGAAGGTGAGTTCGTGGTCTTTGTTGGGCCGTCAGGCTGCGGCAAATCCACATTACTGCGTATGATTGCCGGCCTCGAAACCGTAACCAGTGGTGATTTGTTTATTGGCGAAAAGCGAATGAATGACGTGCCGCCCGCAGAACGCGGCATCGGGATGGTGTTCCAGTCTTATGCGCTTTACCCGCATCTGTCTGTGGCGGAAAACATGTCCTTTGGCCTGAAGCTCGCCGGCGCCAAAAAAGACGAAATTAATCAACGGGTCAATCAGGTTTCTGAAACCTTACAGCTCGCGCACCTGCTCGACCGCCGTCCTAAAGCGCTTTCAGGCGGACAGCGTCAGCGCGTTGCCATTGGCCGTACGCTGGTGGCTGAGCCGCGAGTGTTTTTACTCGATGAACCTCTTTCTAACCTCGATGCTGCGCTGCGTGTGCAGATGCGTATCGAGATCTCCCGTCTGCACAAGCGCCTGGGGCGCACCATGATTTACGTCACCCACGATCAGGTAGAAGCCATGACGCTCGCCGACAAGATTGTGGTGCTGGACGCGGGTCGTGTGGCGCAGGTGGGGAAACCGCTCGAACTTTATCACTATCCAGCAGATCGTTTCGTCGCGGGCTTTATCGGTTCGCCAAAGATGAACTTCCTGCCGGTAAAAGTGACTGCCACAGCAATCGATCAGGTCCAGGTTGAATTACCAAACCGTCAGCAAGTCTGGCTGCCGGTGGAAAGTAGCCAGGTTCAGGTGGGTGCCAATATGTCCCTTGGCATTCGTCCGGAGCATCTGCTGCCAAGCGATATCGCCGACGTCACCCTTGAAGGTGAAGTGCAGGTGGTAGAGCAGCTAGGTCATGAAACTCAGATTCACATCCAAATCCCCGCCATTCGTCAGAACCTGGTGTACCGCCAGAATGACGTGGTGTTGGTAAAAGAGGGTGCCACATTCGCTATTGGCCTGCCGCCAGAGCGTTGCCATCTGTTCCGTGAGGATGGCACCGCATGTCGTCGGTTGCATCAAGAGCCAGGCGTTTAAGCACTCCCATAAAAAAGAAAAGCAATGATCTCAGGAGATAGAACGATGATTACTCTGCGCAAACTCCCACTGGCGGTTGCCGTAGCAGCAGGCGTTATGTCTGTTCAGGCGCTGGCTGTGGACTTCCACGGTTATGCCCGTTCTGGTATCGGCTGGACCGGTAGCGGCGGCCCACAAGAGTGCTTCCAGGCAACTGGTGCTCAATCTAAATACCGTCTTGGTAACGAATGTGAAACCTATGCGGAAATTAAATTAGGTCAGGAAGTATGGAAAGAAGGCGATAAGAGCTTCTATTTCGATTCCAACATTGCCTATAACTCTCCTCAGTTGAACGACTGGGAAGATACCAATACCCCGGCTATTCGTGAATTTAACGTCGTCGGTAAAAACCTGATTGATTCGCTGCCTGGCGCAAACATGTGGGCTGGTAAGCGTTTCTATCAGCGTCATGACGTGCACATGATCGACTTCTACTACTGGGATATCTCCGGTCCTGGTGCAGGTCTGGAAAACATTGACGTTGGCGCCGGTAAGCTTGCTTTTGCTGCTACCCGTTCCTCTGAATCCGGCGGCTCTTCAGCCTTTGGCGATCGCGATCCGGTAACCGGCGAGCGTACTTATAATAACGACGTACCAAACGACGTATTCGACGTCCGCTGGTCTGGTCTGGAAATCAACCCGGGCGGTACCCTGGAACTGGGCGTTGACTACGGTCACACCAATATTCCTGACGACTACTACCTGCAGCCAGGCGCTTCTAAAGACGGCTGGATGGGTACCATTGAACACACCCAGAGCATGCTGAAAGGCTACAACAAATTCGTAGTTCAGTACGCAACCGATTCTATGACCTCTCAGGGTAAAGGTCAGGCGCAAGGCGGGAGTGTTAACAACGACGGTCACATGATCCGCGTTATCGACCACGGCGCTATTACTCTGGCAGACCGCTGGGACCTGATGTATGTCGGTATGTACCAGAACCTGGATATGGATGATAACCAGGGTACTGAATGGTACACCGTGGGCGTGCGTCCAATGTTCAAATGGACGCCAATCATGAGCACCCTGCTGGAAGTCGGCTACGACAACGTGAAATCCCAGGAAACTGGCGATCGTAACGGCCAGTACAAAATTACCCTGGCACAACAGTGGCAGGCAGGTGACAGCATCTGGTCCCGTCCGGCGCTGCGTGTCTTTGCAACCTACGCCAAGTGGGATGAGAAATGGGGCTATGCCAAAGATGGCGACGGCAACGCTACCCGCTTTGCAATTGCTGACTCTACCGGCAACGGTACCATCTCTAACAGCCGCGGCGACAACGATGAGTTCACCTTCGGCGCCCAGATGGAAATCTGGTGGTAATCAAGCTTTAACCTGACGTTATGAAACGATGGAGGAGGTGCCACTGCCTCCTCCATCGCATTACCCTTGTATGCCTAAATCCGTTTCAGGTGGAACGCGCTATTGCCTGGCTACCGTCCACCGTCTCCAGTTCGAGGTTTATAACAATGAAAATGAAAAAAAGTCTCCTCGCACTCTGCTTATCCGCAGGGTTGCTCGCAAACCTGCCGGGCGTAAGCCTGGCCGATGTAAATATCGTGCCGCAGGATCTCAGCGCTGCGCCAGCTATTCCCGCCTCTACGCTCCAGCAACTTCAGTGGACGCCGGTTAGCCAGAATAAAGCGCACACCACAAACCTTGCGACTGGTGGACAGTCGGTGAATGTCGGCGAAATTATTGGCCCGGTGGCTGCTTATAGCGTTCCGGCTAATATTGGCGAACTGACGATTACTCTCACAAGCCAGGTTGAGAAAAATACGGTCTTTGCGCCAAACGTTTTGGTTCTGGACCAAAACCTCAAGCCGGCCGCGTACTTCCCAAGCAGCTTCTTCACCTACCAGGAGCCCGGCGTCATGTCGGATAATCGTCTGGAAGGGACTTTTAAGTTAACGCCAGCGTTGGGGCAGCAAAAACTCTATTTACTGGTATTTACGACCAGTAACGATACAAAACAAACCACAACGATGGTTGATCCTGCCAAAGCTTATGCCAAAGGAAACGGTAATGCGATCCCTGACATTCCCGATCCGATTGCAACCCATGGCACAACGGGTACGCTAAAATTGCGCGCCAAGACTTCTTCTGGTTCCAGCATCCTGGTCGGCCCACTCTTTGGCTCTTCAGGCCCGGACCCGGTTACGGTCGGTAACACCGCCGCGCCAGCATCAACTTATGCCGCGCCAGCTCCAGCCGCCACTTATACAGCTCCGGTTGGCGCGACAGCCGCGGCTGCTGCACCGGCTGAGAAGAGCGAACCTATTTTGAACGACACGGAAAGCTACTATAACCAGGCCATCAAGCAAGCCGTGGATAAAGGGGATGTCGATAAGGCCCTGAAACTGCTGAACGAAGCCGAGCGTCTGGGTTCCACCTCCGCCCGTAAAACTTTTATCAGCAGTGTAAAAGGCAAGGGGTAAGCATTTCCCCACAGTGCTGATGCTTGTAAGATTGGTGCGCCCTGGTGGCGCACCCTTTTTTTATTCATAACCTGTCATGTTGCGC
This sequence comes from Dryocola boscaweniae, assembly GCF_025215095.1. GTDB lineage: Bacteria > Pseudomonadota > Gammaproteobacteria > Enterobacterales > Enterobacteriaceae > Dryocola > Dryocola boscaweniae. The sequence goes on from NZ_JALHAP010000080.1 coordinate 17,208, forward strand.
CTTTGTTGCGCTTTGCCTGCCACGTTCTACCCATTCTGCGTTACAATGACCACAAGTTATGTATCGGAGAATTCCCCATGTCTGAGGCGCTATCGCAACTGCGCGCCCTTAACTTCTTTGCTGAAATCCCTGATGGGTTAAGCGCCGCTTTTCTCGACTGGCTTTTGCTCGAAGACTCAATGACAAAGCGCTTTGAACAACATTGTTCGCGCGTCACGGTAGAAATCGTCCGCGAAGGTTTTGTGACTGCGGACGAGCAGCTACCTGAAGCTGAATTGCTTCCTCCCGCAGGACGCTACTGGTTACGTGAAATAGTATTATGTGGCGATGGCGTACCCTGGCTTGTCGGGCGCACTGTCGTGCCTGAATCCACGCTCGGCGGCCCCGAATTGGCTTTACAAAAGCTCGGCACCACGCCGCTTGGACGCTATCTTTTTAGTTCATCTACTCTGACACGCGATTTTATTCAGATTGGCCGCAGCGCGGAGCTGTGGGGGCGTCGTTCCCGCCTTAGACTGTCCGATAAGCCTTTGTTGCTCACCGAACTGTTTCTGCCTGCGTCACCGCTTTATAAAGAGGAAAAATAATGGAGTGGAGTCTTTCACAAGGAAAGTTCCAGGCGTATATGCGCCTGATGCGGCTGGATAAGCCTATCGGATCGCTTTTACTGCTCTGGCCGACGCTATGGGCCTTGTGGCTTGCGACGCCCGGCGTACCTTCGCTGACGATTTTAGCGATATTCATCGCAGGCGTCTGGATGATGCGCGCCGCCGGTTGTGTGGTGAATGATTATGCCGACCGTAAATTCGACGGCCACGTAAAGCGTACGGCCCATCGCCCTTTGCCAAGCGGAGCGGTAAGCGAAAAAGAAGCCCGTATCCTTTTTGTCTTCCTGGTGTTGCTTTCGTTTGCGCTGGTGTTAACGCTTAATACTATGACGATTTTGCTGTCGGTGGCGGCGCTTGCGCTGGCCTGGGTGTATCCGTTTATGAAGCGCTACACGCATTTGCCGCAGGTGGTGCTGGGCGCCGCGTTTGGCTGGTCAATCCCGATGGCCTTCGCCGCCGTGAGCGAAAGCGTGCCGCTAAGCTGCTGGCTGATGTTCCTGGCAAACATCTGCTGGGCGGTCGCCTATGACACGCAATATGCGATGGTTGATCGCGATGACGATTTGAAAATCGGCATTAAATCCACGGCGATTCTGTTTGGCCGCTTTGATAATCTCATTATTGGCGTGCTGCAAATTGCGGTGATGGCGCTGATGGCGGTGATTGGCTGGCTGAACGGGCTGGGCGGGGAGTATTACTGGGCGATTGCCCTTGCCGGGGCGCTGTTTATTCATCAGCAAAGGCTAACGGCAAAGCGCGAAAGAGACGCCTGCTTCCGGGCATTTCTAAACAATAACTACGTTGGGCTGGTACTGTTTATCGGCCTGGCATTGAGTCTGATGCGCTTCTGAAACACGGCGGATGGCGCTTTTGCTTATCCGCCCTACAGGTTGATTCGTAGTTCGGATAAGCGCAGCGTCATCCGCCGGTTTTCTTATTCAGCCACAGCGACCTGCGACGTTGCGCTTTCAATGGTTAAACGCACGTCCGACGTCACCAGGTCTGCCAGCATCTGGTAAACCTTCATTGTTTGCGTCGGCTCAGCATCGCCGGTATCGCTGATATAACCTTCATCGCGCAGCGTCAGCACCAGCGAGGTGAAGACGGCCTTATCAAAAAATTCCGGCGCGTTGATACCGTGCAGCATCGACAAACGCTGCGCCACGGTACGGCTCTCGCGTTCAAGCGTGCCGCGGTTAATCGATGGGTTGGCGCTCAGCAGCCAGAAAGTGATGGCATAACGCTGCAACGTTTCGCGCACGCCTGCGGCCAGAAGCTGCAAAGTACGGGAGCGAGCCGGGTTAATCTGCACCTCTTCACCGTTCAATGTCACCAGATCCTGACGCGCCATTTCGTTAATCAGCGCGTCGATTTCGGTGGCCAGCGCTTCTTTTTCCCAGCGCAGGAACAGCTCGGACTTCAGCATTGGATAGAGTACTTCTACCTGACGCAGCAGCTCAGCACGACCAATATGACGGTGCTGCGTAACTATTGCGGCCAGCAGCGACGGCAGCACCAGCATATGCATGATGTTGTTGCGGTAGTACGTCATCAGTACGGCCTGCTCGCGCGGCAGAATGATGATGTCGCCGATGGTATCTTTCTCGACTTCAAATTTGTTCATCTGAAGCGCGTGTTCGATAAGACGATCCGCGTTTTGCTCCGGCGCCGTGGCGTCTGGCGAATAGGGCACGTTACGCAACAGACTAAGGTAACAATCAAGCTGCTCGGTCAGTTGCTCGCGAGTCAGTGAACGCTGACGTGAAGCCAGGAGCGCGGTACAGCACAGGTTCATGGCGTTTGCCGCCCCTGCGTTGTTGATACGCACCATCAGCTCGGCGGCAATTTCGTTCACCGTCGGCGTCAGCCACGCCGGTCGCACCGCTTCGATTGGGTCGATAGCATCGCGCCAATCCGGTACACGCTGGTTCAGGAAGGTCATCAGCGGCATAGGTTCGCCGAAGTTAACATAGCCCTGGCCCAGGTTACGCAGCTTGCTTAAGCCCCGTAACATCGACATGAAACCTTCTTTCTCTTTGGTGGCGCCGCGCAGTTCTTTGGCGTAAGTGCCCACTTCCATTACGTGCTCGTAGCCGATGTAAATCGGCACTAACGTAATCGGGCGTGTACCGCCGCGTAACATGGCCTGAATAGTCATCGACAGCGTGCCGGTTTTCGGGTCCAGCAAACGGCCGGTGCGTGAGCGGCCGCCTTCCACAAAATATTCAACCGAATAGCCGCGGCTGAACAGTTCGCCAAGGTATTCACGAAATACGGTGGAATAAAGCTTGCTGCCCTTAAAAGTACGACGAATAAAGAACGCGCCCAGGCGGCGGAAAATCGGGCCTGCCGGCCAGAAATTCAGGTTAATGCCCGCCGCGATATGCGGAGGCACCAGCCCCTGGTGATAAAGCACGTAGGACAGCAGCATGTAATCCATGTGGCTGCGGTGGCAGGGCACATAGACGATTTCATGCCCGTCGTGAGCTAGCTGGCGCACGCGTTCGGCGTTATTGACGTTGATGCCCTGATACAGGCGGTTCCATGTCAGCCCCAGCACGCGGTCTGTCAAACGGATAGCTTCATAGGAGAAGTTCGCCGCAATCTCTTCCATCAACGCAACAGCGTTCTGCTGGGCTTTTTCATGAGAGATTTTCTTGCTGCGCGCTTCGTCTTCTACGGCGCGTGCAATGGCTTTGGATGCCAGAAGCTTGTTAAATAAATCCTGACGAACCGGCAAACGCGGGCCTATTGTGGCTAAACGCTGGCGGGCAAAGTGCATACGAGCCACGCGTGCCAGTTTCTGCGCGATACGCTTGTCGGTACCGTGTTCGGTTGCCATTCTGCGCAGTGAAACGGGCGCGGAAAAACGTACGAAGCTGTCGCGCCCAAGCCAGGAGACCGCGAAGAATTTCTGTATGCCGTTGAGCATACGCAGCGGCGGGTTAATTTCGCCTTTTTCCCGGCCCGGAGAGCGGCCAAACATCACCGACACCGGCACCATCTGTACATCCAGATTTGGGTTGCTGCGGTGCAGATCGAGATAATCGTGGAAGAGCTTAATCGACTCTTCTTTCGGCGTGTAATAAGTAAAGACTCGCGGACCGCTATGAATAAAGACATAGCGCGGCAGAACCGCTCCGTCTATCTCCAGCGGTTCTAGCGGATCGGGTAAATCATGTGCGAGGCATTGCGCGCGTAGCGTCAACAAGTCCGCCTTAGAGTTATAAGGCAGAACGTACATAATAGGGCGTGAGGTATCCAGGCCCAGCTCGGCTTGAGGATCTGCCGGTATGGACTTGCTCTTTACCAGAACGCTTAATGGTAAATTAAGTAATTTGTAGTAAATTCTTGGCCAGCCTGACATAAACGATGTAAAGCCTCAGGTTAATAGTGCAAATTCGCCGCAAGAATATCAGAAACTGCATAAGATTTCTGTGGCGTTGCGATTTTACCCATCAATGCTCAGGTTACCGGATCCCAGGCTGAAACCTGAAGAGCGATGGGTGCTGATAAGCATTGACGCTTTTATTTTAAAAAGGTTTCCCTAAATGGCGAATAACACCACTGGATTTACACGAATTATCAAAGCCGCTGGTTATTCCTGGAAAGGCCTGCGCGCCGCCTGGATTAACGAAGCCGCCTTCCGTCAGGAAGGCGTTGCCGCAATTATCGCCATTGCTATCGCCTGCTGGTTGGACGTTGATCCCATTACCCGTATTTTACTTATCGGCTCCGTGGTGCTGGTCATGATCGTCGAAATTCTTAACAGCGCCATCGAAGCTTTAGTCGACCGTGTCGGCACGGATTATCACGCGCTTTCAGGGCGGGCGAAAGATATGGGATCGGCCGCTGTGCTGATCGCCATTCTCCTCGCAGCGGTCGTCTGGGCCACGCTGCTGTGGCACCATTGGCGATAATTTGCGAGAGCCTTTCCAGATTCTGATAAGCCCCTGGTTTTTTGCTTAATTTCTGGTTTCAAATTCACCTTTGACTGTATATACTCACAGCATAACTGTATAAACACCCAGGGGGCGGAATGAAAGCTTTAACTACCAGGCAGCAAGAGGTGTTTGATCTCATTCGGGATCATATCAGCCAGACCGGCATGCCACCGACGCGTGCCGAAATTGCTCAACGTCTGGGGTTCCGTTCTCCAAACGCTGCGGAAGAGCATCTCAAAGCGCTGGCCCGTAAAGGCGTTATCGAAATTGTGTCTGGTGCTTCGCGGGGTATTCGTCTTCTGGTCGAAGAGGAAACCGGTATTCCGCTGGTAGGCCGTGTCGCTGCCGGCGAGCCGCTATTGGCGCAGCAACATATCGAAGGCCATTATCAGGTCGATCCCTCCTTGTTTAAACCGAACGCAGATTTTCTGTTGCGCGTAAGCGGCATGTCCATGAAAGATATTGGTATTCTTGATGGCGATCTGCTGGCGGTGCATAAAACGCAGGATGTGCGTAACGGCCAGGTCGTTGTGGCGCGCATTGACGATGAAGTTACGGTGAAGCGTTTGAAACAGCAGGGCAATACCGTGCAACTGCTGCCCGAAAACAGCGAATTTGAACCTATCGTTGTCGACCTCCGTGAGCAAAACTTCAGCATTGAAGGTCTGGCTGTAGGCGTAATTCGCAACGGCGACTGGCTTTAATAAGGGTTTAGCTGCCTGTATTTTGTGATGCGCGTTTGCCGCGCATCACCCTCATATTCTCTTCTTTTTACTCGTCCTGGATTCCCGCATGCGTTTCTTCTCGACGACGGATAAAGCACTCTGGCGCCTCGCGTTACCCATGATTTTCTCCAATATCACGGTTCCCCTGCTGGGACTTGTTGATACCGCGGTCATCGGGCATCTGGATAGTCCTGTTTATCTTGGCGGCGTGGCGATTGGCGCAACGGCTACCAGCTTCCTCTTTATGCTGCTTCTGTTTTTACGCATGAGCACAACGGGCTTAACGGCTCAGGCTTTTGGCGCGAATAACCCCGCGGCGCTGGCTCGTGCGCTCGTGCAGCCCTTATTGATGGCCCTTGTCGCTGGCGCTGCCATTATCGTGCTGCGTTATCCCTTGATTACGCTTGCGCTCAATATTGTCGGCGGAAACGAACAGGTGCTTGTACAAGCTCAGCGTTTCCTCGAAATCCGCTGGCTTAGCGCTCCCGCCTCTCTGGCAAATCTCGTGCTGCTTGGCTGGCTGCTTGGCGTACAGTATGCCCGAGCGCCCGTTATTTTGCTGATTGTCGGCAACGTGCTGAATATCGTGCTCGACCTTTGGCTGGTCATGGGGTTGCACATGAATGTGCAGGGGGCCGCGTGGGCAACGGTAATCTCAGAATACGTTACGTTTATCATCGGCTTACTGATGGTGAAAAAGGTTTTGGGTATGCGCGGAATCAACTTCGGAATGCTTAAAACCGCCTGGCGAGGAAATATCCGCCGCCTGCTGGCGCTAAACAGAGACATCATGCTGCGCTCTTTGCTGCTGCAACTCTGCTTTGCCTCGGTGACGATTTTCGGCGCTCGTTTGGGCAGTGAAGTGGTGGCGGTCAACGCCGTATTAATGACGCTGCTGACCTTTACCGCCTACGCGCTGGATGGGTTTGCCTATGCAGTAGAAGCGCATTCTGGTCAGGCGTATGGCGCACGTAACGGCAGCCGGTTATTGGATGTCTGGCAGGCAGCCTGCCGCCAGGCTGGCCTGGTCGCGCTAAGCTTTGCGGTGGTGTATGCCTTATTTGGTGAAAACATCGTTGCTATGTTGACCTCGCTGCCGACATTACAGCAGCAGGCGGACCGCTACCTGCACTGGCAAATTGTTCTGCCGATAGTGGGCGTATGGTGTTATTTGCTTGATGGCATGTTTATTGGCGCTACGCGCGGGGCGGAGATGCGTAACAGCATGGCAATAGCCGCGGCGGGCTTTGGCCTGACGTTGCTGAGCGTGCCTTATTTTGGCAATCACGGTCTGTGGCTTGCGGTAGCTGTGTTCCTTGCCCTGCGTGGGTTATCTTTGGGCTGGATCTGGCGTCGCCACTGGCGTCACAACACCTGGTTCCGGTCTGAAAGTCATAGTTAGTTACAACTGCTGACGCGCTTTTAATCCCTCTTCAGCATGCTGATTTGCCGTCAGATTTTGGCGTAAACCGGCATGCTTATCGCGGCCAGAATGGTTCAATATTCTTAATTACCGCTTCGATGCGAGATTCTTGACTACAATTATTATCACGTCCAGCAGATAGTGAGTGATTGCCGATGGCTTCACCCGGACGGATTAATTTTTAGCGAATATTCACCGAACGATAAGGACAATATTATGAATAAAGACGAAATCGGCGGTAACTGGAAACAGTTCAAAGGTAATGTAAAAGAGAAATGGGGCAAGCTGACGGATGACGACATGACGGTCATCGAAGGTAAACGCGATCAGCTCGTTGGTAAAATCCAGGAACGTTATGGATCAAGCAAAGATGATGCAGAAAAGGAAGTTGTTGACTGGGAAACTCGTAACAACTACCGCTGGTAGCCCGCATAACCCTCAGTTGTGCTAACCCTCAAAGGCTACTCTGCCCGGGTACAAGGATGTACCCCCTGCCTTAACGTACCTTCTTTTTAATCAGCACTGAATGGTCGTGGTTGCTGCAGCCATCTTTATGACGGCAGGCCTCCACTTCAGCACATGCTGCACATAAACCATGCGCTTCAATCACGTTATGACGCAATGCAAAGCCCATTTTCGCGGCGAGCTTGTGCATAATGTCCTCCACGCCCTGGGCCACTTCTTCTTTAACCGCCCCGCATCGCTCGCAGATAAACATGGCTGAAGAGTGTGTCGGCTGGTCAATCAAATTGCACAGTACGTAACTGTTTGCAGACTCCACGCGGTGAACAAAACCTTGCTCCAGCAGGAAATCCAGCGCGCGATAAACGGTTGGCGGTTTGGCCTGGGGTTCGCTTACGCGCAGCAAATCCAGAAGGTCATAAGCGCTGATGGCGCCGGTTTGTAATGTCATCAGACGCAACACTTCCAGACGTTGCGGCGTCAGGCGTACATTGCGCTGCGCGCAAAGCTTTTCGGCCTGCGCTAACACGTGTTGTGAAGTCGTCTTATCCATCAGCATTCCTCGATTAAGTAGCCCCTCACTTTACCATAAAAGCAGCAAAAGCGCCGAATACTGGTCCATACTGGCAGTGATTTACCTTAAACATCGTCCACTGGAGCTGTCATGCAAAAACCAGACTGTATCCGCCACTGGCGCGAGCTAGAAGGCGCGGATGATTCCACTTATTCAGACAGCGATGAGCTGTTTTCTATTGGCGCGCCTCTTGCCCGCAGCCTTGGCTTGAACCGGCTGGGTATTCATCACGAGCGCCTGTTGCCCGGGCGTCGGACTTCCTATCCTCACGCCGAGAGCAGCGAGGAAGAGTTTGTCTATGTGCTGGAAGGTCACCCGCAAGTATGGATCAACGGCAATCTTTATCAGTTGGAACCCGGCGATTGCGTAGGGTTTCCGGCAGAAACGGGGATTTGCCATACCTTTATTAATAACACCGAGCATGAAGCGCGCTTGCTGGTGGTTGGCGAAGCCAATAAAGATGAAAACCGTGTCTATTACCCGATGAATTCCAGCTATGCCGCCACGCGTAATGATCGCTGGATAGACCATCCGCCACAATTTTTTGGTCCTCACGATGGACAACCCTCACGAAAATCGCGGAGTAAACTATAAATAAATCTGCAAGGAAATTAAGAAGCAATAACCCGTATGGATAAAACCGGGAATCCTATGGGTGAAACAGCCCGCCTTTAAGTTCGTTATTCGCAGCAATAGTCCGCCTCTGTTGAGTCTTAACTGGCAGGGGCTAGTTATTACATCGGATTTTCAGACGGGTGAGCGGTAAATGAAAAAAATTAAAACTCTGGTGGCGTTTAGCGCCGCCTCTTTGTTTGTGGCAAATTCGGCCTGGGCTGCTGGTACATGGTCGGAAGCACGCAGTGACGCGATGGGTGGAACCGGGGTTGCTTCTGGCAGTTACGGGAGCGGGGTGTTGATTAACCCGGCTCTGCTGGCAAAGGCGCAAGAGGAAGATACGGTAACGGTCATCTTACCTTCCGTCAGCGCACAGATTACCGATAAAGATAACCTTCAGGATCAGATCGATGATATCAGCGATAAGGTTGATGGCTACGAAGATGTGATTGACGATCTTACCTTCGAAGACATTCTGCTTAATCCCGTCGGGACGCTGAACCAGCTTCAGGGCGCAGCCGGCGATCTGGCGGGAGAACTCGAAAACTTACGCGGTAAAACGGCGCATGCCAAAGCGGCGGCGGGCATTGCGGTCAGTATTCCAAACGATGTGCTGTCGATGGCGTTTGTAACAAAAGCCTATGCGCACGGGCGGGTGAGTTCCTCTATCGATCAGCAGGATATTGATTACCTGCGCGGCATTGAAAACTCTGATGCGGTCGCTGGGGCGGCGGCTATTGACGCTGCTGCAAATGGCTCCGATGCGATAACCCGTAATCTCAACTCCACCGCGTCAGGCCGTGCGGCTATCGTTTCCGACTATGGCGTGGCGCTGGCGAAGCAGTTCAACCTGGGCGAGGTGCCGGTTTCCGTTGGCATCACGCCGAAGCTGCAAAAAACCTGGCTGTATAACTACACCACTTCGATTTATACCTACGACAGCAATGACTGGAACAGCAGTCGCTATCGTAACGATGACACCGGCTTTAACATTGATGCGGGCGTGGCGGCAGATTTTGGCGAGAACTGGACGGTTGGCCTGAGCGGTCAGAACCTGGTATCGCGCGATATTGATACCAAAGATATCCGCATCACGAACGGGCGCACGGGTGAAACCGTCAGCTATAAAGACACTTACCAGATTCGTCCATTAGTCACAGCGGGCGCGGCATGGCATAACGATCTTATTACGCTGAGTGCCGACGGTGACCTGACTGAAACCAAAGGCTTTAAAAGCGAAGAGGACTCACAGTACGTTGGCGTGGGTGCGGAAGTTCGTCCGCTCTCCTGGTTTGCGGTGCGTGCCGGTTATCGCGCCGATGTAAAAGGTAACGACAGCAATGTGTTCACGGGCGGCGTCGGCTTTGCGCCGTTTAATCGTGTTCACGTTGATTTGATGGGCCTGTACGGCGAAGACGAGACCTGGGGGGCGGGCGCGCAGCTTAGCGTCACCTTCTGACAAATATGCGCCGGGACGAGCAGGTGCCCCGGCGCAGCTTTATGCTATAGTGGCGGCCCTTTTTTAACCGTAACCTGCGTAAACGTTCAGTGACTATGTCCTCACAAAGCAATCAGATTCCTTTCCAGCCATACCGTTTCTCCATCGCGCCGATGCTCGACTGGACCGACAGACACTGCCGCTATTTCCTGCGTCAGCTTTCGCGCAATACCCTGCTGTACACCGAAATGGTGACTACCGGGGCGATTATTCACGGTAAAGGAGACTATCTGGCTTACAGCGAGGATGAGCATCCTGTTGCGTTACAGTTGGGCGGTAGCGATCCGCAGGCGCTTGCCCAGTGCGCGAAACTGGCTGAAGCCCGCGGTTACGATGAAATTAACCTGAACGTTGGTTGTCCATCTGACCGCGTACAAAACGGCATGTTCGGCGCATGCCTGATGGCCGACGCGCAGCGTGTTGCAGATTGCATCAAGGCGATGCGTGACGAGGTGTCGATTCCGGTAACGGTTAAAACCCGTATCGGTATTGATGACCAGGACAGCTACGAATTTCTCTGCGACTTTATTGGCACGGTAGCGGGTAAGGGCGAGTGCGAAATGTTTATCATCCACGCGCGTAAAGCCTGGCTTTCTGGCCTCAGCCCGAAGGAAAACCGTGAAATCCCGCCTCTGGATTATTCGCGTGTTTACCAGCTTAAGCGTGATTTCCCGCATCTCACCATGGCGATTAACGGCGGCGTGAAAACGCTTGAAGAGGTCAAAGCTCATCTTGAGCACGTGGACGGCGTAATGGTCGGTCGCGAAGCGTACCAGAACCCAGGGCTGTTAACGGCCGTTGACCGTGAGATCTTCGGGTGCGATACGCCGGAAGTTGATACGGTTGCCGCAGTGCGCGCCATGTACCCGTACATTGAGCGTGAGCTGGCAAATGGCACTTATCTCGGCCATATCACCCGACATATGCTTGGCTTGTTCCAGGGCATTCCGGGAGCGCGTCAGTGGCGTCGTTATCTGAGTGAAAATGCGCATAAAGCAGGGGCAGGCATTGCGGTGGTGGAACACGCTTTATCCCTGGTCGCGGACAAGCGCTAATTTTAGAACGCAATAACCGTACTGGTTGCTAAGGTATTGCGGAGTTGATCACAAGCTTGCATCTTTGTGATTAACTTTCCAGATGCTCCCGTATCTATTGTTTTGTAAATCTGACACTATTGCCGCGTTGCAATAAAAGAATTCATCGTAGCTGTACCCTACAAAACAGCGCGAACTAAAAAAGAATGGGCTTCCCTTGGGAAGCCCAAATTCTTTTATGGAATCAATAAACTGGAACCCTGGGTCGAACGGCTTTCCAGCGTTTGATGCGCGAGCGCTGCGTCTATTAAAGCAAATTTCTGATCCTGCGCCACATCCACTTTTATTACGCCGCTGGCAATCAACGAGAACAATTCGTTGCAGGCTTCATTCAGCTCTTCGCGGGTGGTCACGTAACCATTCAGTGACGGACGCGTAACATAAAGCGAACCTTTCTGATTAAGGATACCGAGATTCACACCGGTGACCGGGCCGGACGAGTTGCCAAAGCTCACCATTAATCCCTGACGTTGCAGGCAATCGAGCGAGGATTCCCAGGTATCTTTCCCCACCGAGTCATAAACCACCGCGACTTTCTTGCCGCCGGTAATTTCTTTTACGCGTTCGACAAGATTTTCTTCACGATAGTTAATTACCTGCCAGGCCCCGGCTTTTTTTGCGCGATCCGCTTTTTCAGCCGAACCTACGGTGCCGATAAGTTTTGCGCCCAGCGCCTTTGCCCACTGGCAGGCAATCAGCCCCACGCCGCCCGCTGCGGCATGGAACAAAAAGACATCGTTTGGTTTCACTTCGTAGGTTTTGCGCAGCAGATAGTAAACCGTCAATCCTTTCAGGAAAGAGGCGGCGGCCTGCTCGAAGGAGATGGCATCGGGGAGCTTAGCCGTTTTATCCGCCGACACGTTGTGCACGCTGCTGTAAGCGCCCAGTCCCGACTGCGCATATACCACCCGGTCACCCACTTTAAGGTGCGTTACATCGCCACCGACCTTGCTCACCACGCCTGCCGCTTCCGTACCAAGCCCGCTTGGCAGCATTGGCGGTGGATACAATCCGCTGCGGATATAGGTATCAATGTAGTTGATACCTATGGCTTTATTTTCAACCTGGACTTCGTTGGCGGCTGGATCGTGCGGAGTGAATTCAACTGCTTTGAGCACTTCTGGGCCACCGTGCTGGCTAAACTCTATACGCGTTGCCATGGAAACTCCTTGTGTCGAAGAGTGGCAAGACCAGGGTATACTTCCCGATCTCTGAAGAACATGAATCTGGTAACTCCCTCACTATGGCAGGAAATAAACCCTTCAACAAACCGAACGAAACCCGCGACCGTCAGATGGAAGGGCTGAAAATGCCGCCACATTCTCTGGAAGCGGAGCAGTCGGTATTGGGCGGTTTAATGCTGGACAACGAACGCTGGGACAACGTCTCCGAGCGCGTCGTCGCCAATGATTTTTTCAGCCGTCCGCACCGCATGATCTTCACCGAAATGCAGCGTTTGCTGGAAATGAGCAAGCCTATCGATCTGATCACGCTATCTGAATCTCTTGAACTTCAAGGGAACCTTGATAGCGTCGGCGGCTTCGCCTATCTGGCCGAGTTATCTAAAAATACGCCAAGTGCTGCGAATATCAGCGCTTATGCGGATATCGTTCGTGAACGCGCCGTTGTGCGTGAAATGATCGCCGTAGCAAATGAAATCGCCGATGCAGGTTACGACCCACAGGGGCGTACCAGCGAAGATTTGCTCGACCTCGCCGAATCACGCGTTTTCCAGATCGCCGAAAACCGCGCTAATAAAGACGAAGGTCCGAAAAGCATCGACCAGATCCTCGAAGCGACGGTGTCGCGTATCGAGTCGCTTTACCAGACTCCGCACGATGGCGTGACGGGCGTGGACACCGGCTATCAGGATCTGAACAAGAAAACCGCCGGGTTGCAGAAATCGGATTTAATTATCGTGGCCGCGCGTCCGTCGATGGGGAAAACCACCTTTGCGATGAACCTGTGCGAAAACGCCGCCATGCTGCAGGAAAAACCGGTTCTTATCTTCAGCCTGGAGATGCCCGGCGAGCAGATTATGATGCGTATGCTGGCGTCTCTTTCCCGCGTGGATCAGACCAAAATTCGTACCGGGCAGTTGGATGACGAAGACTGGGCGCGCATTTCGAGCACCATGGGCATCCTGCTTGAAAAGCGCAATATGTACATCGATGACTCCTCTGGCCTGACGCCGACGGAAGTGCGTTCGCGTGCGCGCCGTATCTATCGCGAGGCGGGCGGTCTGAGCATGATTATGATCGACTACCTCCAGCTAATGCGCGTGCCTTCGCTTTCCGACAACCGTACGCTGGAAATCGCCGAAATTTCCCGCTCGCTCAAGGCATTGGCAAAAGAGCTACAGGTGCCGGTGGTGGCGCTCTCGCAGCTTAACCGCTCCCTGGAACAACGTGCGGATAAACGTCCGGTTAACTCCGACCTGCGTGAATCAGGCTCCATTGAGCAGGATGCCGACTTAATCATGTTTATCTATCGTGATGAAGTTTATAACGACAACAGCGACGAGAAAGGCATCGCGCAGATCATCATCGGTAAGCAACGTAACGGCCCAATCGGCACGGTACGTTTAACCTTTAACGGCCAGTGGTCACGCTTCGATAACTATGCAGGCCCGCAGTACGACGAAGACTAAAATCCTCGCCATCCTTCAAGCCACTCCTGCGTTGGCTGCGCTCACTCACCCGAATTACTTACTTTAGTAAGCTCATCGGGATGAGTTCCCTTGCCGCCTTGCTGTGACTCGAATGATTTAGAGGATTCGCATAATTCAATCCAAATATTGAGCAAGGAAGAAACATGCAAGCGGCAACCGTAAAAATTAACCGCCGCGCTCTGCGACATAACCTGCAACGCCTGCGTGAACTGGCACCCGCCAGCCGCATGGTGGCGGTCGTGAAAGCAAACGCCTATGGCCACGGTCTTCTTAAGACCGCCCAAACTCTCTCCGATGCCGACGCGTTCGGCGTTGCCCGTCTTGAAGAAGCCGTGCGGCTGCGCGAAGGCGGCATTACCCAGCCGATCCTGCTGCTTGAAGGCTTCTTTAATGCCAGCGACCTGCCAGCCATTTCCCGGCTGAACCTCCAGACCGCCGTTCACAGCATCGAACAGCTTGAAGCGCTGGAACAGGCCGATTTAAGCCATCCGATAAGCGTGTGGATGAAGCTCGATACTGGCATGCATCGTTTGGGCGTGCTGCCGAACGAGGCAGAGGCTTTTTATGAGCGCCTCACGCGCTGCAAAAATGTCAGCCAGCCGGTGAATATCGTCAGCCATTTTGCGCGTGCCGATGAGCCAGAGTCCCACGCCACGCCGCGCCAGCTCGATATCTTCAGCACCTTTATCGAAGGCAAGCCGGGGCAGAAATCTATCGCCGCATCCGGCGGGATTTTGCTCTGGCCCCAGTCTCATTTTGACTGGGTGCGCCCGGGCATAATTCTTTACGGCGTTTCTCCCCTTGAACAAAAGCCGTGGGGCGTAGATTTTGGCATGCAGCCGGTTATGTCGCTAACTTCAAGCCTTATCGCCGTGCGCAACCATAAAGCCGGGGAGCCGGTGGGCTACGGCGGCACATGGATTGCCGAACGCGATACCCGGCTGGGCGTCGTCGCAATGGGCTACGGCGACGGTTATCCGCGTAGCGCGCCGTCGGGCACGCCCGTGCTGGTGAATGGCCGCGAAGTGCCGATTGTCGGGCGTGTGGCGATGGACATGATTTGCGTCGATCTCGGCCCGGATGCAAAAGAAAAAGTTGGCGATAGCGTGGTGATGTGGGGCGAAGGTTTGCCCGTCGAGCGCGTTGCGGAAGCGACGAAGGTGAGCGCTTACGAACTTATCACGCGCCTGACTTCAAGGGTCGCGATGGAATACCTGGATTAAGTCTTCTTACTTTGTATTTTTGTAGGTCGGGTAAGCGTTAGCGCTACCCGACATAATTTGGTGGATGGCGCTAATGCTTATCCACCCTACAAATTCCCAGGACAAACCCCTCGATCTCTTCATTGCTTCCGGTTTACATTGGTTGTCCGCCACACTGTAAACCAGGAGAACCTCACCGTGTTTCAAAAAGTTGACGCCTATGCTGGCGACCCGATCCTGTCCTTGATGGAGCGTTTCAAAGTTGACCCGCGCGTCGACAAGGTTAACCTCAGCATTGGCCTCTATTACAACGAAGATGGGGTAATCCCACAGTTACAGGCCGTGGCCGAAGCCGAGGCCCGTCTGAACGCGCAGCCGCACGGCGCTTCCCTTTATTTGCCGATGGAAGGGCTGAACACTTACCGTAGCGCAATCGCTCCTTTGCTGTTCGGCGCTGAACATCCGGCGCTGGTAGAAGGACGTATCGCCTCTATCCAGACGCTTGGCGGCTCCGGCGCGTTGAAAGTGGGCGCAGATTTCCTGAAAACCTGGTTCCCGGATTCGCAGGTTTGGGTCAGCGATCCAACCTGGGAAAACCACGTCGCCATCTTTGCTGGCGCAGGCTTCACCGTAAATACCTATCCGTGGTTTGACGATGAAACCAAAGGTGTGCGTTATGAAGCCCTGCTCGAAAAACTCAACACCTTGCCTGCGCAAAGCGTTGTGCTGCTGCATCCTTGCTGCCATAACCCAACCGGTTCAGATCTGACGGACGCCCAGTGGGATGCCGTTATCGATATCCTCAAAGCGCGCGATCTGGTTCCATTCCTCGATATCGCCTACCAGGGCTTTGGCGCGGGAATGGAAGAAGATGCTTACGCTATTCGCGCTATTGCGAACGCAGGCCTGCCGGCACTGGTCAGCAACTCATTCTCGAAGATTTTCTCGCTGTATGGTGAACGCGTGGGCGGGCTGTCAGTAGTTTGTGAAGACGCCGAAGCCGCAGGCCGTGTGCTTGGACAACTGAAAGCTACCGTGCGGCGTAACTATTCCAGCCCGCCGAATTTTGGCGCGCAGGTTGTGGCCACCGTCTTAAATGACGCGCAGCTTAAAGCCAACTGGCTTGCGGAAGTCGAAACGATGCGTCGTCGCATCCTGGATATGCGCCAGGCGCTGGTTTCCGTGCTGAAGAGCGAAGTGCCGGGGCGTAACTTTGACTATCTGTTGCAACAGCGAGGCATGTTTAGCTATACCGGCCTGAGCGCAGAACAGGTTGACCGTCTGCGGGATGAATTTGGCGTTTACCTCATCGCCAGCGGTCGCATGTGCGTCGCCGGGCTCAACAGCAACAATGTGCGCCGCGTTGCGCAGGCTTTTGCTGCCGTTATGTAAGCACTTACTTACTTTCTTCCGGAAGGCGATGTGTGACCATCGCCTTTTTTTATGGAAAATTCCAGGAAAATCCTTTAACTGTCAGCCGCCTGCGGGTATGGTCAGGTAGTTTTTGACCAGTTGCTCTGATTTATAACAATAAAAACTGATGAAAATTAAAGGGAAAACGATGCGTAAAATTACACTGGCCTTAAGCGCCGTCTGTTTGTTGCTGGGGCTAAATCAGACCGTTTTTGCAAAAGAATCCGTCCCGGCTCCCCTCAATCCCGGCGTCACCGTCGCGCAGCTTGCGCAACAGGCGCCGATTCACTGGGTCTCGGTTGCTCAAATTGAAAATAGCCTGCTTGGCAGAGCGCCGATTGCCGTTGGTTTTGATATTGATGACACCGTGCTTTTCTCAAGCCCCGGGTTTTATCGCGGGCAAAAAGAGTTCTCCCCGGGTAAACAGGATTACCTGAAAAATTCGGCCTTCTGGGAAAAGATGAATAACGGCTGGGATGAATTCAGCATGCCGAAAGAAGTGGCAAAGTCGCTCATCTCGATGCACTTAAAGCGCGGCGACAGCATTTACTTTGTCACCGGGCGCAGCCAGACGAAAACCGAAACCGTCACCAGAACGTTGCAGAATGACTTCCTGATCCCACAGGCCTTTGTTAATCCCGTGATTTTTGCCGGGGATAAAGAAGGCCAAAACACCAAAACGCAGTGGCTGAAAGACAAACAAATCAAAATCTTCTACGGCGACTCGGATAACGATATTACTGCCGCCCAGGAGGTTGGCGCTCGCGGAATTCGCGTATTACGTGCTTCAAACTCCAGCTATCAGCCTTTGCCAAAAGCCGGGGCGTTTGGCGAGGAAGTTATTGTTAACTCTGAATATTGATTACAAAATCCTGTGATATACGGCGATGCGCACAGGCCCATCGCCGTTTTTTTCAGCAAAATTCACCCGTCGGGTTTTACCTTTTGGCGAGTTGCTCGCACACTTAGTTGAGCGCAAATTTATCTGGAGCAACGTATGTGGTTTCAACAGACCCTCACCTTAAAAGCCAAATCCCGCGGTTTTCATCTCGTTACTGATGAAGTCCTCGGACAATTATTCCGGCTATCTGAGGTGCAAACCGGACTGCTGCACCTCCTGCTCCAGCATACTTCCGCCTCCCTGACCCTGAATGAAAATTGTGACCCGACCGTGCGCCAGGATATGGAAAGGTACTTTTTGAAAACCGTGCCGGACAACGTCGCCTACGAACATGATTATGAAGGCCCGGACGATATGCCTTCGCATATCAAATCATCGTTGTTGGGCGTGTCGTTACTGCTGCCCATACATCGAGGGCAGGTACAACTTGGCACCTGGCAGGGTATCTGGCTGGGAGAGCATCGTATTCACGGCGGTTCCCGCAAAATTATTGCGACGCTACAAGGGGAATAAAAATGACCAATTCGGAGCTATTGCAGTACTGCATGAACAAACCGGGCGCCGAGCAGAGCGTACACAGCGACTGGAAGGCCACGCAAATTAAAGTAGCGGATGTGCTTTATGCCATGGTGCATGATGTGGAGAAGCGTCCGGCGGTGTCGTTAAAAGCCAGCCCGGAACTTGCGGATTTGCTGCGTGAAAGCCACAAAGACGTTTTCCCCAGCGCGCATTTAAATAAGGCGCACTGGAGCACGGTTTATCTGGACGGAACGCTGCCGGATTCGCAGATTTATTATCTGGTGGATGCTTCGTATCAGCAGGCGCTATCGCTGCTGCCCGAACAGACCAGGCAGCAGCTTTCAGACTGATTACTTCAGCAATGGCTTGAGGAAGCGCGCGGTATGAGACGCTTCGCAGGTGGCGACCGTTTCCGGCGTGCCGGAGATGAGAATTTCGCCGCCGCCGCTGCCGCCTTCCGGGCCAAGATCGACAATCCAGTCCGCGGTTTTAATCACGTCCAGATTATGTTCGATAACCACAATGGTATTACCCTGATCCCTGAGCTGATGCAGTACTTCCAGCAACTGTTGAATATCCGCAAAGTGCAGACCGGTTGTCGGTTCATCCAGAATATACAGCGTCTGGCCTGTGCCGCGTTTAGAAAGCTCGCGCGCCAGTTTTACACGCTGCGCTTCACCGCCGGACAAGGTCGTAGCCGACTGCCCCAGGCGTATGTAAGACAGGCCCACATCGATTAACGTTTGCAGCTTGCGCGCCAGCGCCGGAACGGCATCAAAGAACGCGCGTGCGTCTTCAATCGTCATGTCCAGCACTTCGTGGATGCTCTTGCCTTTGTATTTAATTTCCAGCGTTTCGCGGTTATAGCGCTTGCCTTTGCACTGATCGCACGGCACGTAGATATCCGGCAGGAAGTGCATTTCAACTTTGATCACGCCGTCGCCCTGGCAGGCCTCACAGCGTCCGCCGCGCACGTTAAAGCTGAAGCGGCCCGGCGTATAGCCACGCGCACGGGATTCCGGCACGCCGGCAAACAGCTCGCGCACCGGCGTGAACACGCCGGTATAAGTCGCGGGGTTGGAACGCGGCGTACGGCCAATCGGGCTTTGGTCGATGTCGATAACTTTATCGAAATGCTCAAGCCCGTGTACATCGCGATAGGCTGACGGTTCCGCAATGGTAGCGCCGTTGAGCTGGCGCTGTGCAATCGGGAACAGCGTATCGTTAATCAACGTTGATTTACCTGAGCCGGAAACCCCGGTGATACAGGTAAACAGGCCTACCGGCAGCGTCAGCGTGACGTCTTTCAGGTTGTTGCCTCTGGCGCCAACCAGCTTCAGCACTTTTTCCGGATTGGCAGGCACACGATTTTTCGGCACGGCAATCTCGCGTTTACCGCTCAGGAATTGCCCGGTCAGCGATTCCGGCACATCCATAATGTCCTGCATGGAGCCTTCGGCAACCACCTGGCCGCCGTGTACGCCAGCGCCCGGACCGATATCGATGATGTGGTCCGCCGCGCGAATTGCGTCTTCATCGTGCTCGACCACAATCACGGTATTACCGAGATTGCGCAGGTGGATTAGCGTTTCGAGCAGGCGTTCGTTATCGCGCTGGTGCAGGCCGATGGAGGGCTCATCCAGCACGTACATCACGCCAACCAGACCGGCGCCAATCTGGCTTGCCAGGCGGATACGCTGGGCTTCGCCGCCGGAGAGCGTTTCTGCGGAGCGGGACAGCGACAGATAATTCAGACCAACGTTAACCAGGAACTTCAGGCGGTCGCCAATCTCCTTCAGCACTTTTTCGGCGATTTGCGCACGCTGGCCGCTGAGCTTCATGTTCTGGAAGAACTCCATCGCATGCCCAATGCTCATATCGGAAATAGTCGGCAACGCGGTGTTTTCAACAAACACATGGCGCGCTTCACGACGCAGACGAGTGCCTTCGCAACTGGCGCACGGACGGTTGCTGATAAACTTCGCCAGCTCTTCGCGCACGGCGGAAGATTCCGTCTCTTTGTAGCGGCGCTCCATGTTGTGCAGCACGCCTTCGAACGGATGACGGCGCACGGAGGTATCGCCACGATCGTTCATGTATTTGAATTCGATAGTTTCTTTACCGGAACCGTGCAGCACGACATTTTTCACGCTCGCGCTCAGTTCGTTCCACGGCGTTTCCACATCGAATTTATAGTGCTCCGCAAGAGAGCGCAGCATCGTAAAATAGTAGAAGTTACGGCGATCCCAGCCGCGGATAGCACCGCCAGCCAGCGAAAGTTCGCCGTTTTGCACAACGCGGTCCGGGTCAAAATACTGCTGAACGCCCAGGCCGTCACAGGTTGGACACGCGCCGGCCGGGTTGTTGAACGAGAACAGGCGCGGTTCTAATTCCCGCATGCTGTAGCCGCAAATTGGGCAGGCGAAGTTTGCGGAGAACAGCAGTTCCTCAGCCTTTTCGTCGTCCATATCTGCAACAACCGCAGATCCGCCGGACAGCTCCAGCGCGGTTTCGAAAGATTCCGCAAGGCGTTGGCCAATGTCTTCACGTACCTTGAAACGGTCTACGACCACTTCAATGGTGTGTTTTTTCTGTAGCTCAAGCTTTGGCGGATCGGAAAGATCGCACACTTCGCCGTCGATACGGGCGCGGATATAGCCCTGGCTTGCAAGGTTTTCCAGCGTTTTGCTGTGCTCGCCTTTACGATCCTTGATGATCGGCGCAAGCAGCATCAGGCGGCGGCCTTCCGGCTGGGCCAGCACGTTATCCACCATCTGGCTGACGGTTTGCGCCGCGAGCGGAACATCGTGATCCGGACAGCGCGGTTCACCCACGCGAGCATACAGCAGGCGCAGGTAGTCGTGAATTTCAGTAATGGTACCGACGGTCGAACGTGGGTTATGCGACGTGGATTTCTGTTCGATAGAAATCGCGGGCGACAACCCTTCGATATGGTCGACATCCGGCTTTTCCATCAACGACAGGAACTGACGCGCATAGGCGGAGAGGGACTCAACGTAACGACGTTGCCCCTCGGCGTATAAGGTGTCGAAAGCCAGTGAGGATTTGCCAGAACCCGAAAGCCCGGTCACGACAATGAGTTTGTCGCGAGGG
This sequence comes from Dryocola boscaweniae, assembly GCF_025215095.1. GTDB lineage: Bacteria > Pseudomonadota > Gammaproteobacteria > Enterobacterales > Enterobacteriaceae > Dryocola > Dryocola boscaweniae. Next base: position 37,971 of record NZ_JALHAP010000080.1, read on the forward strand.
ATGACGAGGTTGATATTCTTGAGATTGTGGGTGCGGGCGCCCCGAACTTCGATCTTATCCATTCACCTTTCCCGGATTAAACGCTTTTGTCCGGCCGCATGATGCCACCGGGGATCACAAACGGCTAATTATGACACAATAAAACCTGAATGGATATCCAGTGCTTTAATGCAATAATGTATAGTGCACAGGGATTCTGGAATCCATCCCGCAGCTATAAACATTGGGGGTGGCATGGTAGAATCGAGGGTTTACACTATTCATAAAACGTTTCAGGAGACACGATCATGGCCAGCAGAGGCGTAAACAAGGTGATTCTCGTCGGGAATCTGGGTCAGGACCCGGAAGTACGCTACATGCCAAATGGTGGCGCAGTTGCCAACATTACCCTGGCCACGTCAGAGTCCTGGCGCGATAAGCAAACCGGCGAAACCAAAGAGAAAACTGAGTGGCACCGCGTTGTGCTGTTCGGCAAACTGGCGGAAGTGGCAGGTGAATACCTGCGTAAAGGCTCCCAGGTTTATATCGAAGGCGCATTGCAGACGCGCAAATGGACCGACCAGGCTGGCGTTGAAAAATACACCACTGAAGTTGTGGTCAACGTTGGCGGCACCATGCAAATGCTGGGCGGTCGTGCGGGCGGCGGTGCAGGCGCACCGGCTGGCGGCGGCAACGGCGGTCAGCAACAGGGCGGTTGGGGTCAGCCTCAACAGCCACAGGGCGGCAACCAGTTCAGCGGCGGCGCGCAGTCTCGTCCGCAGCAGCAGAGCGCTCCGGCTCCGTCTAACAACGAACCACCGATGGACTTTGACGACGACATTCCGTTCTGAGTTCGTTCAGAATAAATTGACCGTCGCTTAAGACAACGAAAAACCCCTGCGGAATAGTCAGCAGGGGTTTTTTGTATATATAGCCATTAAAATACTGGCCGACATTTTTATCCTGTATTTCAAAGGATAAATTTTGTGCTGCCCGCCTGTTGGCGCATCGCAGCGGCTGAGCTTAACTCAGGTCATCACCATCGGCCATTCTGGCGGCGTTTGGCTCATGATTTCCACCATCACCTCTTTAAACGAGGCCCACATGACGGGAAAATCCGCAAGCGTGAGGCCTAACAGCCCGGTAGCAAACCATAATGCGGCGGCTATCCCCAGCCCGCTGCTCACCACGGCCAAAAACGCGTAGTCAGACTTACGAAACTGAATATTTAACGTGCTGGCAAGAAACATCAGAACTGCACTTACTAACGGCCAGCGCATCAGTAACACGCCGGTAGTGATTGTAGCCATGAAAACCCGTCCTCTTGCAAACTTATTAGGCATAACGGCTAAGCACAAAAGCAGACGCGGAAGAAGAGTGCGGTAACCATCAGGGGAATAAGTTTTTGTGAATATGTAATCTAAAGTTTGGTTGCATAAAACGTGTGAAGTCTATCACATTTGTTCTTTTAATCGCCAGATGTACGGTGCATTTTCTGCGCGTTTTACACCGGCGCGGCGACGGCACAAGGCGTGGAGGAAACGTGCATCACATCAAAAGATATGTTTTTTTTAGTCCTGTTGATCCCAGTCATTTATAAGTATTGTGATTTCGCTTAACGAATTATTCTCTGCTCTTTAAATTAAAATAATAAACATAACCCTGTTGCCGGGTTAAACATTGCCCCATTAACGCCTATTTTTTTGCCCTTCATTTCTTATTTTCAACCAGGTTTTTTCTCGAAAGAAAAAAAGACTATTGCTAATGCATGATTATTCATGCAACGTAATCGGCGGCTTGCAAGTTTGTTCCAGTTAAACGACAACGGGTGGTAATAGCAGGGACATGTGACGACTATGACAGAACGGATTTATCTGCGTATTTTGCGTACTTCGGGCTTTATGCTGACGGTATGTTTGCCCGTCATGTTGGCAGTATACTTTGCGCATGTTCGCGCCTCCAGTGAGACGCAGCAGCATCTTCGCTCTTTTGCGCAATTAGTCATCGAAAAAACAGAAATTGTCATCCAGCACGTTGAGGCGGCCCAGGATGAAGCGCAGCAGTATACAGGGCCTGTCTGTAGCCCTGAACACATGCTTAAATTATTGGATATTGCGCGCAGTAAACTGTATGTCGAAGATCTCATCTATGCCCATGGGAATAACTTTCTTTGCTCTACCGTATATAAACCTTCCGTGCCGTATCGGGCTCCCGTAGCTAATTACACTCGTAAGCCTAATATTTCAATATTTTATTATCTGGATACGCCATTTTATGCCGGTCATAAAATGACATATATGCAGCGTGGTGATTTTATCGTTGTGGTAAATCCACGTGCCTATGCCGATGTAATGTCAGACGATCATAGTTTAATATATGGCGCTTATGATACTGTCACAAAAGAATTTTTCTCATTAAGCGACCAGGTTGATACTCAACGCCTGCACAATTTTATTTTAAAAGATGATAAATATTTCACCGATGAAGATCGTGTTTATACGGTGGAAAAATCACAGCAAAGACCCATTGCGGTTATCGTTTCTACTTCCGGCGAACGCTTTAATAAAGAGTGGTATCATCAGCTAACGCTCACCGTGCCGTTAGGGATAATCTGCAGCGTCATTATATTGCTGATGTGGTCGCGTAGCCGCCAGCAGTTTAATTCACCACGGCGTATGCTGCTGCGCGCAATTGAAAACAATCAGCTTAAACTGCATTACCAGCCGATTATTGATATGCAAAGCGGCCAGTGCGTCGGGGCTGAAGCGCTTCTTCGCTGGGTGAATTATAGCGGGCAATGGATTAGCCCCGGCAGTTTCATTCCGCTGGCTGAAGCCGAAGGGCTTATTCAGAAGATCTCTGATTACGTGATTAACGCAGTTTTCAATGATTTTGGAGAGTTTCTGGCGGATCACCCGGATCTTTATATTTCCATTAATTTGTCGCCAACCGATTTTCACTGCCCACGATTAGTGGCAATGCTATCAGAAAAAATAAATAAATACGGCGTTAGCGCCGGACAAATAAAAATTGAAGTAACAGAAAGAGGTTTTATTGATGTGCCGAAAAGCCGCCCTGTTATTCAGGCGTTCCGCCAGGCTGGTTTTGAAATAGCCATTGATGACTTCGGCACCGGTTATGCAAATTTACATAATCTGCAATTCCTGAACGTTGATATTCTTAAAATAGATAAATCCTTTATCGATAATCTCACTACCGACAGAGCCTGTTATCTTATTGCCGAACATATCATTGAAATGGCGCGAAGCCTGAACCTTCAGATCATTGCCGAAGGAGTCGAGACGCAGGAGCAGGTCGCCTGGCTTTTGGCGCGCGGCGTGCAATACTGCCAGGGCTGGTACTTTGCCAAAGCGCTGCCGCCGCAGGAATTTATCGCCTGGCTGTATCGCCCCCGCGGCAGCACCGACGTCGCGCTTGCTGAGTAGTTCAGGCGTGGTGCCGGTAGTCGGTCGGCGTACGGTCAAACTCCCGGCGGAAAACACGAGAAAACGTTTGTTGCGATACGTAGCCATAATCCATCGCGATATCAAAAATAGGACGCCGCGTTGAGCGAAGCTCTTTTGCCGCCAACAACAGCCGGCGCTGACGAATGTATTCGCCCAGCGTCTGCCGCATCACTGTACGAAACATTCTTTGCAGATACCACTTTGAATAACCTGATTTTTTCGCTACCACGTCGATGTTCAGCGGCTGATCGATGTGCTCATCAATCCATTCAGTCAGCGTATAAATGATGTCCTGGTGTGCCATAGGCCGTCCTTAATCAAAGTATTCGATTAGCAGGTTTTGTTGCCGGGGAGTATAATTCCTCAAGTTAACTTGAGGTAAAGAGCATTTTGGAAAAGAATTCACCCCGATTTAAATCCTTACTGTCTCCGGGCGAGGTTGCGAAGCGCAGCGGCGTGGCGGTTTCTGCGTTGCATTTTTATGAAAGTAAGGGGTTAATAAAAAGCACCCGTAACAGCGGCAATCAGCGGCGCTATACGCGTGACGTGCTGCGAACAGTGGCGATAATCAAAATAGCTCAGCGTATCGGCATTCCACTGGCGACCATTGGCGATGCGTTTGGCGTGCTGCCGAATGGCCACTCCATCAATAAAAATGACTGGAAAAAACTTTCGTCCCTCTGGCGTGAAGAACTGGACCGCCGCATTCATACGTTGATGGCATTAAGAGATGAGCTGGATGGCTGTATTGGCTGTGGGTGTTTATCCGGTGCGGAATGCCCGTTGCGTAACCCTGGCGATAAGCTGGGTAAAGAAGGAACCGGTGCGCGGCTGCTGGAAGACTAAAAACTAAAGCGCCCGACTTCGGCGCTTTAGTTTGTTCCCGGTCTTTGTCTTTCGCTCTATCCCGCTTTTCGCAAGGAGGGTTTCCCCCGACATCAGCGTCCCTCAATCACACGTTCTCAGGAGGTTCCGGATTGCGCTGACACTTTAATTGTAGATCCACTTCCCGGGGTTTCAAGGTATGTTTGCGTATTTTTTGAGCGATTTTTTTACCCCCATTCCGCGCTACGTTACCTATAGTTAACCCATCTTCGAAAACAAAAGGTTAGCCCATGATTATCGTCCATCACCTGAACAACTCCCGTTCCCAGCGCGTGCTGTGGATGCTCGAAGAGCTTGAGCTACCGTATCAAATCGTGCGTTACCAGCGTGAACCCACTATGCTTGCGCCTGAAGCGCTGAAAAAAGTGCATCCGTTAGGCAAATCGCCCGTGCTGGAAGACAACGGCAATATTATCGCTGAATCCGGCGCAATCATTGAATATCTGCAGGAAACTTACGATACCGAAAGCCGCTTAAAGCCGTCGAGCGCGCAGGATAAGCTACAGTACCGCTTCTGGCTGCACTATGCCGAAGGTTCGCTTATGCCCTTGCTGATGATGAAGCTGGTATTCAGCCGGATGGGCAAAGCGCCGGTGCCCTGGCTGCTGCGCCCGGTGGGTAACATGTTAGGGCAGGGCATACAGAAAGCGTATCTGAATAAACAAATCTTAACGCACGCGCGATTCATTGAAGAGCACCTTGGCAAAACTCCCTGGTTTGCCGGGCAGACGTTTAGCGCGGCGGATATTCAAATGAGTTTTCCGTTGATTGCGTTGCTTGCACGCGGCGGCATCAACGACTTGCCAAACCTTCAGGCGTGGATGAAAAACGCGCAAATGCGTCCGGCCTGGCAAAGGGCAATCCAACAGGGCGGACCGTTTGACATCCCCGGCGACTAATCCATCCAAAAATCGTATGAGTAAGCAAGATACATTACCGGTATCTTGCTGCATTGTTGCGAAATTGCGCATTAACGATAACGTTTGCGCATGGCGTGATGATTATTTCATCAGCCAGCGTTATTTTCCGCAAAAAGCGACAAAGTTCGGTTGAAAATCCACTCAAGAAGACCGGATAATCGTTTGCCTTCATTTTGACGCACAGTTTTTACACGCGGAGTTAAACGTTTGCTTTTTTGCGACGCCCTTTTTTGTCGCAATCGCAGCACAGGGATAAGACGTTTAATCGGCAGCGGGATGTCCACCGGGTGTAATAACGTAATCATAAAAATCTCAGGGGATTTTTCACTATGTCTACTCCTTCACCGCGTGCAACCGGCGGTCTTGACGCCTGGTTCAAAATATCTGCACGTGGCAGTACCGTCCGTCAGGAAGTCGTGGCTGGTCTCACCACTTTCCTCGCGATGGTTTATTCCGTCATCGTTGTGCCCGGCATGCTGGGTAAAGCGGGTTTCCCGCCGGCGGCGGTCTTTGTGGCGACCTGTCTTGTGGCAGGCGTCGGTTCGCTCGTTATGGGCCTGTGGGCGAATCTGCCTCTGGCTATCGGCTGCGCCATCTCGCTGACCGCCTTTACCGCGTTTAGCCTGGTGCTCGGCCAGCACATCAGCGTTCCTGTTGCTTTAGGCGCGGTATTCCTGATGGGCGTGCTGTTTACCATCATTTCCGCAACCGGCATCCGTAGCTGGATTTTACGCAACCTGCCGATGGGCGTTGCGCACGGCACCGGCATTGGCATCGGCCTGTTTCTGTTGCTGATCGCCGCAAACGGTGTGGGACTTGTGATTAAAAACCCGCTCGATGGCCTGCCGGTTGCGCTCGGTCATTTCGCCAGCTTCCCGGTTATCATGTCGCTGATTGGCCTTGCGGTGATTATCGGTCTGGAAAAACTCAAAGTGCCGGGCGGCATTCTGCTGACCATTATCGGTATTTCTGTTGTAGGTCTGATCTTCGACCCGTCCGTGCATTTCTCCGGCATTTTCGCCATGCCATCTCTGAAAGATGAAGCGGGTAACTCGCTGATTGGCAGCCTGGATATTATGGGCGCGCTTAATCCGGTCGTCTTGCCAAGCGTGCTGGCGCTGGTGATGACGGCGGTGTTCGACGCAACCGGTACTATCCGCGCCGTTGCCGGCCAGGCAAACCTGCTGGATAAAGACGGGCAAATCATCGATGGCGGCAAAGCGCTGACCACCGACTCACTGAGCAGCGTGTTCTCAGGCTTTGTGGGCGCGGCTCCTGCGGCGGTTTATATTGAATCCGCAGCCGGTACTGCTGCAGGGGGCAAAACAGGTCTGACGGCAATCACCGTTGGCGTGCTGTTCCTGTTTATCCTGTTCCTGTCTCCGCTTTCATACCTGGTACCTGCGTATGCAACCGCTCCGGCGCTGATGTATGTTGGTTTGCTGATGCTCAGCAACGTGGCAAAAATCGACTTCGCTGATTTTGTCGATGCCATGGCGGGCCTGATCACTGCCGTCTTTATCGTGCTGACCTGTAACATCGTTACCGGCATCATGATCGGTTTTGCCTCTCTGGTGATTGGCCGCATCGTTTCAGGTGAATGGCGTAAGCTGAATATCGGCACCGTTGTTATCGCTGTCGCTCTGGTTGCGTTTTACGCAGGCGGCTGGGCAATCTAAGCTCCACATTCGGCGGGTCACGCTCGTGGCCCGCTTCTTATTTCTTTTCGAGGCATTTCCTGTTTCATTTCGGTGTAGAAAGTTGTTTTATTATTAGAACAACATCCTGCAAAAAGGGTTTCACAACACACCGCGACTAAGGAAAGCATGGAAATCTTCTTCACCATTCTCATTATGACCCTCGTGGTCTCTTTATCTGGGGTAGCAACACGCATGCTGCCGTTCCAGATACCCCTGCCGTTAATGCAAATCGCAATTGGCGCGATGCTTGCGTGGCCGCACTTTGGCCTGCACGTTGAGTTTGATCCCGAATTATTCCTCGTGCTGTTTATCCCGCCGCTGCTGTTTGCGGACGGCTGGAAGACGCCAACCAATGAATTTTTGAACCACGGCAGGGAAATCATCGGCCTTGCGCTGGTTCTGGTGCTGGTTACCATCGTGGGTATCGGCTTCCTGATTTACTACCTGGTGCCGGGTATCCCGTTGATTCCTGCGTTTGCGCTGGCAGCCGTGCTGTCGCCAACCGATGCCGTGGCGCTTTCCGGTATTGTTGGTGAAGGGCGCATCCCGAAGAAAATTATGGGGATTTTGCAGGGCGAAGCCCTGATGAATGACGCATCCGGCCTGGTATCGTTGAAAATGGCGGTTGCGGTGGCGGTCGGGACGATGGTCTTTACCGTCAGCGGGGCGACAGTCGAATTCCTGAAAGTGGCAATCGGCGGTTTGCTTGCGGGCATCGCGGTGAGCTGGCTGTATGGTAAGTCGCTGCGCCTGATGAGCCGCTGGAGCGGCGATGAACCCGCCACGCAAATTCTGCTACTGTTGCTGTTGCCTTTCGCTTCTTATCTGATCGCTGAGCATATTGGCGTTTCGGGCATCCTGGCGGCCGTTGCTGCGGGGATGACCATCACCCGTTCTGGCGTGCTGCGCAGCGCGCCGCTGGCCATGCGCCTGCGCGCTAACAGCGTCTGGGCCATGCTGGAGTTTGTCTTCAACGGCATGGTTTTCCTGCTGTTGGGTCTGCAACTGCCGGGTATTCTGGAAACCTCAATTACGGCTGCGAATGCCGATCCAAACGTAGAGCTGTGGATGCTCTTCCTGGATATTGTCTTGATTTATGTCGCATTAATCGGCGTACGCTTCCTGTGGCTGTGGTCCATGAAACGCATCAGCCTGCGCTTTATGAAAAAACGTCCGCTGGAGTTTGGTTCCTTCACCACGCGCGAGCTGGCGGTAGCTTCATTCGCCGGGGTACGCGGGGCGATTACCCTCGCCGGTGTGCTATCCATTCCACTGTTTTTGGGGGACGGAACGCCGTTCCCGGCGCGCTATGAACTGATATTTCTCTCCGCTGGCGTGATCCTGTTCTCGCTGTTCGCAGGGGTAATTATGCTGCCCGTGCTGCTGAAGAATGTCGAACTGGCGGATAAATCCGTGGCTCGTCAGGAGGAGCGTCTGGCCCGTTCCGCAACGGCGGAAGTGGCCATTGTCGCGATTCAGAAAATGGAAGAACGTCTGGCGGCGGACACCAAAGAGAATATCGACGATCAGCTACTGACCGAGGTGAGTTCGCGCGTTATCGGCAATCTGCGCCGCCGCGCCGATGGGCGAAACGATGTGGAGAGCAGCGCGCTGGAGGAAAATTTGGAACGCCGCTTCCGTCTTGCCGCGTTACGTTCCGAACGCGCTGAACTGTACCATCTGCGCGCTACGCAAAAAATCAGCAACGAGACGCTGCAAAAGCTGCTGCACGATCTCGACCTGCTGGAAGCGCTGTTGATTGAACAGCACTAGCTTTAACAGGCTTTACTGGCCGGCTAACCCCGGCCAGAACTCTTTGCAGCAGGTAATCCACGCCTGCGCGCTTTGTGAAATATAAACGCCTTCCCGCCAGATCATCCCCAGTTGCCAGGTCAAATCGCTCTCCAGCGGCAGCCACATTAAGGTTGTTTTATCCAGCTTGCGACAGATTGGTTCCGGTAAAATCGCAATGCCGATCCCTGCCTGAACCATGGCGGCCAGAAAATCCCATTGCCCGCTTCGCACGGCGATGCGCGGCGTAAAGCCATGGTCATGGAATAGCTGCATTAACTGGCTGCTAAGAGCGAAATCTTCGTTATAAATAAGCAGCGGGTGAGCCGCAAGTTCGGCTGGAACAATGCTTGTGCGCGTCACCCAGGGGCCTGAGCGAGGCACCAGAACGCACAGCGGGTGGCGGAACAAAGGCTGCGTAAAAAAGGTGTTTTCGGCTTCTACAGGAAGCGCCGTCATGGCTAAATCCAGTTCGCCATTCATTACGGCTTGCTGCACCGTCAGGCTGCCAAATTCAGAAATTTTAAGTTCAACGCCGGGATAACGCTGGCGATACAGGCTGATTGGCCCGGTCATCAGCATGCCCACCATCGGGGGAATACCCAGACGGAGTACGCCTTTGCTTAGATGATTTATATCGCCTAACTCCGCTTCAAGCTGGCGGAATTCAGCCAGAATTGCCAGGCCCCGCTGATAAACGACCTGGCCCGTATCGGTGAGCAACAGCTTACGGCCGTTGCGGATAAGCAGAGTGCAACCCAGTTCATCCTCCAGATTGCGCAACATTTTGCTGATAGTGGGTTGCGTAACAAACATCTTCTCCGCTGCGCGGGTAAAACTTTGCTGGCGGACCACTTCAACAAAATAACGCAGCGTTCGGATATCCATAATTATTCTCATTAGCTATGCATAGACTTATTTTAATTCATAGTTTATATGATTTGTAGATTAATCCTGAAATTTAAATGATGCTTTCTCTTTAACGGGAAGTAGAGGTCGCTCGCAAATATCTTTCATGATCGATGACTTTTACAGCGCTATTTATTTCCCTAAAGATAACAATTTAATATATTCCGCGGCTTTGTATTTATATTATATATATTTGATGATTAAGATAATCTCCCTGAAATAGTGGTTGTTTTAGTCACCTGCCGTTTGTAAAATAAATTCCCGCTTCCTCCTCTGCACTCCTTATGGATAAAACAATATCAATGAAGATAATTAGCCTGTTGCTGTTTATTCTGGTAAGCGGCTGCACCGTTGTCCCTGGCACCCATTTGAACACCGCCAATAAAAATGTTGTTCATCCGCAGGACAGCGACGCAGATATAAATACTATGGTAAACATCTACCCGGTCACGCCAAAACTTGTCGCCTCATTATCAACGACAAAAACTACCGCTCAGGCTAATCCAGCGCTTGAAACCCTTCTGAAGGAATACCATTACCGAATTGGCGTGGGCGATATACTCATGGTAACCGTCTGGGATCACCCTGAATTAACGACACCGGCCGGGCAATATCGCAGCGCCAGCGATACGGGAAACTGGGTCCAGGCTGACGGCACCATTTTTTATCCTTACGCGGGAAAAATCCATGTAGAAGGGAAAACGCTGGAAGACGTGCGCAAAATTTTAACTAAAAAACTTTCTCCCTGGATTGAATCACCTCAGGTTGATGTCAGCGTTGCCGCGTTTCGTTCACAAAAGGCCTATATCACGGGAGAAGTAACAAACTCAGGCCAGCAGGCGATTACCAATGTTCCGCTAACCATTATCGACGCGCTTAACCAGGCGGGCGGTCTGACTGAATTCGCAGACTGGAATCATGCGGTGTTAAGCCGTGGAGGAAATAAAGAACTTATTTCTTTAAAAGCGTTATTGAAAGCAGGAGACCTGACGCAAAACAGATTATTACTTGCCGGGGATATTCTTTATATTCCGCGTAATGACGATCTAAAAGTATTTGTGATGGGCGAAGTCAATAAGCAAACCATGCTTAAAATGGACAGCAGCGGCATGACGCTCACTGAAGCCCTTGGCCGGGCAGAAGGCATCAACCAGCTAACGGCGGACGCCACGGGCATTTTCGTTATCCGTGCCCAACAGAGTAATCCATCTGATAATAAGCTTGCTGACGTATATCAACTGAATGCCTCAGACGCTACGGCTCTGGTTATGGGAACCGCTTTTCAGCTTGAAGCCTTTGACATTGTTTATGTAACTAGCGCACCAGTAGCACGTTGGAATCGCGTGATAAGCCAGTTAATACCAACCATCACAGGAATTAAAGATATCACTGAAACAGCGCGCCTTATTCAACACTGGAATAATTAGATGATTACCTCAATTCTGGTCATCTGTATGGGCAATATTTGCCGTTCACCTGTTGCCGAGCGGTATTTATCTCATTTTTTGCCGGATATCACCGTCCATTCCGCCGGGTTAATTGCGAGGCCTGGCTTACCGGCAGACAGTAAAATGGTACAGATGGCGGGGGAAAATGGTTTATTCCTCGCCGATCATTGTTCGCAAAAGTTTTCTTTGGCGTTAGGGAACGATCACGATCTTATTTTGGCGATGGAAGTCAATCATCTGGATATTTTAAAAAAACAATATCCGCAGCTCAGTGGAAAATGCCGCCTGTTAAGTCACTGGAATGGGCGAAAAGATATTCCCGACCCCTATAAGAAAAGTCATGAATACTACGAAGTTGTTTATCAGCGGCTGGCAGATGCTGCACACGCATGGGTAAACGCCTTACAAGTTTAAATAGCCTGGATTAAAGCCGATGAAAATGGATAAAAATATGGCGGTAAATATGGATCACGCGGAGGAAATCGATCTTTTCCGTTTGCTGCTTATGTTTTACGCTAATAAATATAAAATAATTATTACCACTCTTCTTTTTGCTCTGCTCGCTCTGCTTTTTACCTCATTTATAAAACCGACCTATGTAGCTAGCGTATTAATCCAGTTGGAAAAAAATCCGCAAAACAATTTCATAAGTAAGTTAATGAGTCCGCTGGAAGGCGGGGCCGTTTCTCCGGCAACGGAAATGGGCATCCTGAAATCCAGGCGAGTGCTTAGCCAGACGATTGATGAACTTGGTTTACAGCTCGACGTCAGAGAGAAACGCTTCCCCATCGTGGGTGAATTATTCGCAAGATTTGTGAGCGAACCATTTCCCGGCGTATTTGTGACGAAGTTTAGCGTGCCGCTTGAAAACGAAGATATAGCGTGGGAGCTTACTGTGCTCTCGTCCGATAGCTACCAGCTAAATATTGGCGAATCAGGCGTGCTAAAAGGAAAAATTAATCAAACCCTGAACAAAAACGGCTTCGTTATAAACGTAGCGCAGATTAACGCCCCGGCGGGCACATCCTTTACCGTCACCAGTCGCTCAAAATTTGCCGTCATTCAGGATCTGCTTAAGCAGCTTACCGCCACTGAACTAAATAAAGACAGCGGGCTACTCAGCGTTTCTTTTTCAGGTCAGGATAAAAAAGAGATCGTTCGTGTTTTGGATAATATCAGCCAAAATTTCATCGAAGATAACAGGCTGCGCAAGGCTGAAGAAGCCTCAAAAACCCTGGAATTTGTCAATGGCCAGCTTCCGGGGATTCTTGACAGGCTAAACCAGGCCGACAGACAACTGCATCTTTTCAAAGCGGAAAATGGTTCTGTCGACCTGCCTCTTGAAGCCAAAGCCGTGCTGGACGCCTCCGTTGCTATTCAGGCGCAACAAAATGAACTGCAACTGGCGAAAGTTGAAGTCTCGAAACTCTATACCAAAAGCCACCCGGTTTATCGTTCGCTGCTGGAGAAAGAGGCTTTGCTAAAGAAAGAGAAAGCGGCGCTTTTACAGACCATCGCCGCCATGCCTAAAAAACAGCAGGCTTTCCTTAGCATCAAACGCGACGTGAAATCAGGGCATGAAATCTATATGCAATTGCTGTCAAAACAGCATGAGTTAGGTATAGCGAAAGCCGGTACCGTTGCGAGCATTAGAATTGTTGATGAAGCAGTGAGCGACCCTAAGCCTGTTGGCAGTAAAAAGTCTCTTATTGTCATACTGGCCGCCATGCTCGGATTTATGTTCTCCTGCGGCTATTGCTTAATTTTGCAGGTTTTTCGTGTTCCTCTTGAAGACACAGAAACCATTGAAACTCACGGGCTGGAAGTGCTGGCGTCCATCCCCTTAAGTAAATGCATCCAACGAAAACGGCGCCAAAATTTGAAACTAAAATCCGCCGGTAAAAGAGTCTGGCTTGCGCGGCAATATCCTGAAGACCTGGCGATTGAGGCGTTACGAAGTTTAAGAACCGGCATTTTTATTGCGCTAAGGCAGGCAAATAAAAACAGTTTCCTGGTCTCCAGCGCCACACCCGGTGCCGGGAAAACTTTTATTAGCGGAAACCTGGCCTCCGTAATGGCCGATGCGGGTAAGAGCGTGTTATTGATCGATGCCGATTTAAGACTTGGTTATTTGCACGAGCTGCTTGGGTTAAGAGAAGCGGGCGGGCTAAGTGATATTTTACAAGGCCAGTCGACGTTTATTGAGCATATCCAGAACACTACCTGCACCGGCCTGGATTTTATTTCCCGCGGCGCAGCATCTGCTTTGTCCTCGGAAGTATTAATGAGCGAACGATTAGGGCTATTGCTGCAATGGGCGCAGCAGAAATATGACTATGTCATTGTGGATACCCCGCCGATATTGCCGATAACCGATGCGGCAATTGTCGCCCAGCATGTTGGGCTCTCACTGCTTACCCTGCGTTATAAAACGAACAATGTCAGAGAGCTTAAGATGTCGATAAATCGGTTTAAAAAATGCGGTATTGAACTGGATGGCGTGGTGTTTAACGGCGTGAAAAAAGGCAGCCCTTCAGCTTACGAATATGCTTACTATTCCACGCCGCAATAGAAGAAAGAGTGAAAGAACTCCCCGGCCCAATAGCCGGGGAGCGAAGCTTAGTGAGCGCGGCTGCTCTGCTCAATGCCAATCCCGGTCTGGGAACGGATGAACTGAGCCCGGAACTTCCCACGCTCCAGATTGCCTTCCGGACTGTTATCGGTAATCGAGAACACCCAAATACCCACGAACGCCACCAGAATGGAGAACAGCGCCGGGTACTCATACGGGAAGATAGCCGTGGCGTGGCCCAATACCTGTACCCAGACCGTTGGGCCGAGGATCATCAGTATCACCGCCGTCAGCAGGCCAAGCCAGCCGCCGATCATCGCGCCGCGAGTGGTCAGCTTCGACCAGTACATCGATAGCAGAATAATCGGGAAGTTACAGCTTGCCGCGATGGAGAACGCCAGGCCAACCATGAAGGCGATATTCTGCTTTTCAAACAAAATACCCAACCCGATAGCCACCACGCCCAGAATCAACACGGTGATTTTTGATACGCGGATCTCATCGCGCTCGGAAGCGCCTTTACGGAATACGTTGGCATACAAATCGTGAGAAACCGCAGAAGCTCCCGCCAGCGTCAAGCCTGCAACCACCGCCAGAATCGTGGCGAAAGCTACAGCCGAGATAAAGCCAAGGAACAGGTTGCCGCCCACGGCGTTAGCGAGATGGACCGCCGCCATGTTGTTACCGCCAATCAACGCACCGGCCGCATCTTTAAACGCCGGGTTCGCGCCGACCAGCATGATGGCGCCAAAGCCGATGATAAAGGTCAGAATGTAGAAGTAACCCATAAAACCGGTTGCATAGAGCACGCTCTTACGCGCTTCACGGGCATCGCTGACCGTAAAGAAGCGCATCAGAATGTGCGGCAGGCCCGCGGTACCAAACATCAGACCCAGGCCGAGCGACAGGGCCGATATCGGATCTTTCACCAGTCCGCCAGGGCTCATTATGGCCGCGCCTTTCGGGTGAGCCGCCATGGCTTCGTTGAACAGATTGTTGAAGCTAAAGCCGACGTGCTTCATTACCATAAAGGCCATGAAGCTTGCGCCGAACAGCAGCAGCACGGCTTTGATTATCTGCACCCAGGTGGTGGCGAGCATGCCGCCAAACAGCACATACATCACCATCAACACGCCGACCAGCACCACCGCAACGTGGTAGTTCAGGCCAAACAGCAGTTCGATAAGTTTACCCGCGCCCACCATCTGCGCGATGAGATACAGCGCCACCACTACTAATGAACCGCAGGCGGACAGGATACGAATCGGCCCCTGTTTCAAACGGTAAGAGGCGACGTCTGCAAAGGTATAACGTCCAAGGTTGCGCAGGCGTTCGGCAATCAGGAACAGAATAATCGGCCAGCCGACCAGGAAACCGAGTGAGTAAATCAGACCGTCATACCCGGAGGTGTAGACCAGCGCGGAAATACCCAGGAATGACGCCGCTGACATAAAGTCGCCTGAAATCGCCAGCCCGTTCTGGAAGCCGGTGATATTGCCGCCGGCGGTGTAGTAATCGCTGCGCGAGCGGGTACGTTTCGAAGCCCAGTATGTGATGTATAGCGTCAGGGCAACGAAGATAACGAACATAATGATGGCTTGCCAGTTGGTCGGCTGGCGCTGCACATCGCCGGTAATAGCGTCGGCAGCAAGCACCGTGGCGGGTAAGGCAAGCAGCGGGGCAGCAAGCGCTGTCAGAAAACGTTTCATGATGCGTTCACCTCGCGCAGCATGGCGTGGGTCAGCCGATCGAATTCGCCATTGGCCCGCCAGACGTAAACAGCCGTAAGCACAAAAGAGATGATAATTACGCCAATGCCAATCGGTATGCCGCGCGTAACGCTGGTGCCCGCGTGTAAGGGGGTGCCCAGCCAGCCGGGCGCAAAAGCAATAAGCAGAATAAAGCCAACGTAAATCACCAGCATGATAATCGATAAAATAATGGCAAAACGCTGCCGTTTTTCGACTAGCTCCCTGAAATGCGCGCTGTCTTCTATCCGTTGATAAATGAGGTCATTCATCACAGAGTCTCCAGAGGTGAGGTTGTGGTTTTTATATTTCCCTCTCCGGAAGGAGAGGGATAATCAGGGTCGAGAATGGTTATGAAGGCATCGTAATTGCTTGTTTTTCTTCCAGCAGTTTTTCGACTACGCCCGGATCGGCAAGCGTCGAGGTATCGCCAAAGTTGCTGGTATCCCCGGCGGCGATTTTGCGCAGAATGCGACGCATAATCTTGCCGGAGCGGGTTTTCGGCAGCGAGTCGGTCCAGTGCAGAATATCCGGCGTGGCAAGCGGGCCAATTTCTTTACGCACCCAGTTGCGCACTTCGGCATACAGCTCCGGCGTCGGCTCTTCGCCGTGATTCAGCGTGACGTAAGCATAAATCGCCTGGCCTTTAATATTATGAGGAATGCCCACCACCGCGGCTTCGGCCACTTTCGGATGGGAAACAAGCGCAGATTCAATCTCGGCGGTGCCCAGACGGTGACCGGAGACATTCAGCACGTCATCCACACGGCCCGTTATCCAGAAATAGCCGTCTTCATCGCGACGCGCGCCATCACCGCTGAAATACATATTTTTGAAGGTTGAAAAGTAGGTTTGCTCAAAACGTTCATGATCGCCGAACAGGGTGCGTGCCTGTCCCGGCCAGGAATCGGTAATGACCAAATTTCCGTCGGTTGCGCCCTGTTGCGGGTTACCTTCGTTATCTACCAGCGCGGGCTGCACGCCAAAGAACGGCAGTGAAGCGGAGCCCGCTTTCAACTCGGTGGCTCCCGGCAGCGGGGTGATCATGAAGCCACCGGTTTCAGTCTGCCACCAGGTGTCAATCACCGGGCACTTCTCGTTACCGATTTTCTTCCAGTACCACTCCCAGGCTTCCGGGTTAATCGGCTCGCCGACGGAACCCAGAATGCGTAATGAAGAGCGGTCGGTGCCTTCAGTCGCTTTATCGCCTTCGGCCATCAAAGCGCGAATAGCCGTCGGAGCGGTGTAGAGGATATTCACTTTGTGTTTATCCACTACCTGCGCCATGCGGTTCGGGGCAGGCCAGTTTGGCACGCCTTCGAACATCAAAGTGATGGCGCCGCAGGCCAGCGGACCATACAGCAAATAGCTGTGGCCGGTCACCCAACCCACGTCTGCGGTACACCAGTAGACATCGCCCGGATGATAATCAAAGACGTACTTGAAGGTGGTGGCGGCGTAAACCAGATAGCCGCCCGTTGTATGCACCACGCCCTTCGGCTTACCGGTCGAGCCGGAGGTATAAAGGATGAAAAGCGGGTCTTCGGCGTTCACTTCCACAGGCTGATGATGAGCGCTGGCTTTCTCAACCAGTTCGTTCCACCACAGGTCGCGCTCCTGATGCCACTCAATGTTTGCGCCAGTGCGTTTAAGGACAATGACATGCTCAACGGTTTTCACGTTGGGATTTTTCAACGCGTCATCGACGTTTTTCTTCAGCGGGATAGCGCGTCCGGCACGAATGCCTTCATCGGCGGTGATGACCAGGCGAGAGCTGGAATCAACGATGCGTCCGGCAACGGCTTCCGGTGAAAAACCGCCAAAAATAACGGAATGCACCGCGCCAATACGCGCGCAGGCCAGCATCGCTACGGCAGCTTCCGGCACCATCGGCATATAGATAGCCACCACATCGCCTTTTTTAATGCCCAGCTCGACCAGGGTATTGGCGAAACGGCAGACATCGCGATGCAGCTCGCGATAGGTAATGGTTTTGCTTTGGGTCGCGTCATCGCCTTCCCAGACGATCGCCGTTTGGTCGCCGCGTTCGTTCAGGTGTCTGTCCAGACAGTTGGCCGCCAGATTCAGCGTGCCGTCCTCATACCAGCGGATAGAGATGTTTCCTGGCGCGAAGGAGGTGTTTTTCACCTTCTGGTAGGGTTTGATCCAGTCAAGGATTTTCCCCTGTTCGCCCCAGAATGCGTCTGGATCATGTACCGACTGCTGGTACATGGATTGGTATTGCTCCGGATTTATCAGGCAGTGTTCCGCAATATTTGCGGGAATAGCGTGTTTGTGTAGTTGTGTCATAGCTTTTTTTCTCCTTGAGGATGTTAATAATATGTCAAGCAAACGTTAATTGTAGGGGTATTGACAGCTTTGTTTACTTTTTGGGCGACAGATCACGCATTAATTAAATTGACTGAAAACTAATCAAACGGATTGTGAAGGAGAAATAATTGACCAGCGGCTTTATTTGAAAAAGATATGAATAATTATATTTTATAACAATAGGTTATAGCGGGTGATATAGCTAAAGTTCTGTTTAACTATGCATTCATGGTGAATATCCCTGAATACACAGGGTTGCGCAGCATAGCGCACAAATGGTACTCATACAGCCGCTTGAAAAAGCCCCTCGTAATCCCCGACGTTGGTCATACCCCTTTTACGTTTGTGACGTTCTCATAGGGCTTCAGCCCGGGAACGGCGTTTTATTGAGGAATAAAATCGTTATGAAACAACCAAAGATCAGCCTTGCCTGGCAGATACTGCTGGCGCTGGTGCTGGGTATCGCGCTGGGAAGCGTTCTTCATTATCAAAGCGATGAGCGTGAATGGCTTATCACTAATCTGCTCTCACCGGCAGGTGATATCTTTATTCACCTGATCAAAATGATCGTCGTGCCGATTGTGATTTCTACGCTGGTGGTGGGAATTGCAGGCGTGGGCGATGCCAAACAGCTCGGACGAATCGGTGCGAAAACCATTCTCTATTTCGAAGTGATCACGACAGTTGCCATTATTCTGGGGATTACCCTTGCGAATGTGTTCCAGCCGGGACACGGCATTGATATGTCGCAGCTTGCCAGCGTGGATATTTCGAAATACCAGCACACCGCCGAAGACGTTCAGAGTCACGCCCACGGATTAATGGGCACTATCCTTTCCCTTGTGCCAACTAACATTGTGGCTTCGATGGCGAAGGGCGATATGCTGCCGATTATCTTCTTCTCGGTGCTGTTTGGTCTGGGCTTGTCTTCGCTGCCAGCAACGCATCGCGAACCCCTGGTCACGGTATTCCGCTCTATTTCCGAAACCATGTTTAAAGTGACGCACATGGTAATGCGCTACGCGCCGATTGGTGTCTTTGCGCTGATCTCGGTGACGGTTGCGAACTTCGGCTTTGCCTCGCTCTGGCCGCTGCTCAAACTGGTGCTGCTGGTGTATTTTGCCATTTTGTTCTTTGCGCTGGTGGTGCTGGGGGCGGTAGCCCGGCTGTGCGGGTTGCGCGTGTGGACTTTGATTCGCATCCTCAAAGATGAATTGATTCTGGCTTACTCAACGGCAAGCTCTGAAAGCGTTCTGCCGCGCATTATTGAGAAAATGGAAGCGTATGGCGCACCGGCATCCATTACCAGTTTCGTGGTGCCAACGGGCTATTCCTTTAACCTTGACGGTTCCACGCTGTACCAAAGTATTGCGGCTATTTTTATCGCGCAGCTTTACGGTATTGAGCTGTCAATCGGTCAGGAAATCATTCTGGTGCTGACGCTGATGGTCACCTCCAAGGGTATCGCTGGCGTGCCGGGCGTTTCCTTCGTTGTGCTGCTGGCAACGCTTGGCAGCGTGGGTATTCCGCTGGAAGGTCTGGCGTTTATCGCCGGCGTTGACCGAATCCTTGATATGGCGCGTACCGCTCTGAACGTCGTGGGGAATGCGCTGGCGGTGCTGGTAATTGCCAAATGGGAACACAAGTTCGACCGCAAAAAAGCGGCGGCTTACGAACGGGAAATGCTGGGCAGCTTTACGGATAAAGCGAACAGCTAATCGGTTTTGTGCAGTAAAAAACGGCCCATCAGGGCCGTTTTCTTTAGCGGGTAAGAAAGGCTAAGGCGTAACGGCTTGCCAGCCGTCGCCGGGTTCAAACTCAGTCAGGGATTGTGCTTTTTTGGCCGACTCTTCTCCCAAATCAGCCTGGTAAACCCGATCGTGCTCATCTACGATGAACGTCGCTATGCCTGTCTCGCCGTAGGTTACAGGCCAGGCGACCAGGGCAAAACCGTCGGTCATTTTGCCGTTGTTAAGATACTGCTTTTCACCGCCTTCAGCATCAGCGCCCTGGGCTTTCAGAATACGGAAATGGTAGCCGTGGTATCCCATTCCCGGCTGTGCCGGGCTAAACGCCGGCCCGAGCGGGCTGGGAGCCTCACCTGGTCTTGCAGGCCAGTAAAGGCCATCTTTTTTACCCTCGCTGCTAATAAATTTCTGCGCGTAAGCCTGGTTTAGCTGGAAATAATCTTGCTGCGCCTGGACATAGGCATGAGCTGCTTCAATAGCCGCCAGCTCGTTGCGACCGATGGTGCGCGTGAGGATTTCATCCGCCGCTCCTTGCATATTGAAATGCCAGCCTTTGTCAGTTTTCACCATCGGCAACGGCAACTGCCAGTCTTCTTTGCCGACGTTGAGATGCGCCACGTTGTCTTGCTGTTCAACGTGATGTCTCACGTCCCAGTCGCGCAAGAATCGGGCAACGGCTGCGGGATCTGCGCCTTCTGGCGGCAGAAGGTCTCTCCAGTTATCGCCTAACAGCGAGGTGAGCGCAGCATCATCCTGCCGTTTGATGGCTTCAAACAGGGCCGTTGAAGCCTGCTCGGGGGAAGTAAATATCTGCTGTGCCTGGGCAAAAAAAGGCATCATCAGCAGGGGAATAATGCTCAACGCCATGTATTTTTTCATCATTATCTTCCTTATTAGCGGCGGCGAATTTCGCGGTGTTCTGCAGCGTGCTCGTGCACGGCTGCCCGATGTTGGCCATGTGCAGATGAAAGCTGGCGACTCTGCTGACCACGCTGATGTTGCGCCTGCCAGGAAGGAGAGCGGCTGTCGTTGCCGCTTAATGCGTTACTTCGGAATGAAGCGACATGCTGCTGACGCTGCTGCGGTGTGGCATGACTCACGTGATTTTTTACCGCATCGCGATGCGGCTGTTGCGTGGGATGCTTCACCTGATTGTGGGCGGTTTCCCGGCGCGCCGTATGATTCGAGGAATCGTAACCGCGATAGTTATTGCGCTGCGCTATCTGATTAAGCTGTCTGGAACCCGACTGGCGTTGAACGTCGCGCGAAATGCTGGAAAGGCTTTTTCCTTGAGGATTCATCCCGGTGCTGTGCTGAAGCTGCTGCATCGCAGCCTGGCGCTGACTGTCCCGGTTAGCCGGCGCATGCTGAGCCGCGCTTAAGCCGCCTGCAACATTGGTTTGGTGAAAACGCTGAGCCACCGCTTCATTCTGGTAAGGCACGCCGCCACGGAAAGCCGGGTTATGTTGCCAGACGACCGGCCCGCCATTATCGCTTAAATGACCGCCGGTTATCCTGTTGTAATTATTGACGTTAAGGTTGATGTTATTGCCGCTGTTGTAGTTGTCATCGTGGTGGTGATGGTGGTAATCATCGTCGTCATGCCAGTCGATGCTGCTGAACAGCGCATAGGTCGTAGCCACGCCCAGGCTGTAGCCAAAGCCGCGCACCAGACTGTCGGTAAACTGCTGCCCCGGAGGCGGCGGCAAGTAGACGGGTGGATAGCTCGTATTCGGCCAGGTGCCGTATACCGTCGAAGGATTGTAATTCGGTACATACACCATTTGTGGATTGGTTGGCTCAATGGTTATCACCTGTGGAGCCGGAGCATTGGTCGAGCTGTTTGCCGACGCGCTGTTATTTTTTGGCGCGGCGGTATTCACATTTGTCGTTTGGTTCACCACTACGGGCGTTGTAGAAATTTTCTGCTCTGGCGTCGATTTTAACGCTCCGGTTTGCTGTGCAAGCGCCCGCAGTTTCTGTACCGAATCCATGACATCTTTGGGCTGCGCCAGAAACGCATCGCCCAAATTTTGCACCCACTGCGGATTTTCACCCATCAGCGCCATCAGTTGCGGAAACGCCACCAGCGACTTCACGCTTGCATCCCAGGGCTGATTCGCCGCAGCCTGGATGGCGGCATCACCCTGTAGCGTCGGATTATCCTGCGACCATTGCACCGCCTGAAGCACATTGGCGGGATAGGTTGAGGCCATTAATACCTGAGATAACAACGCGTCGGGATAAAGCGCAATCGGCGCGACCCACTGATCCAGTTGCGCCGTGGTATAAGCTGGCGCGGCTGGCGTTGGCGCCTCATTTGACGCAGGCGTGACGACAGTTTGCGTTGTGTTTACAGGGGCGGGCGTCACGGTTTCGGGAACGCGGCTTTTCACATACAGCAAGCCAGAGGCGGCGAGAAGGCCAGCGCTACAAAGCAAGGTTAAAACTTGTGGCTTGAAAGGCAACTTCATTTTTATTTCTCCCGATCGTGGCCGTGGCAGAGATCAGTAGGCGAACAGCGTTTGGCTGATGGCATAAGTATGGTGGCGAGTGAGTATATGCTGCTGGTTTTTTATTTTTTGACTTAAACAGGGATCGTTATTTGGACAGGGAACGCGCTTTGTAAGAAAGCGCCCTTTGTGACGCCGATTGAAATTTCAGCATGGGCATTTGTCTTTTATGCGGTACTCCATCAACAATCGTTCACACTTACCTGACCTGGACATCCTCCCCGGAGAATAATAATGAAGCCTGCAATATTGGTGGTGGATGACGATCTGGCTATCTGCGATGTGCTGCGCGATACCCTTAATGAGCATGTTTTTGACGTGCTGGTCTGTCATACCGGAAACGAGGCTTTAACCGCCATCGCTGAGCAATCTGCGGTTGCGCTGGTGCTGCTTGATATGATGCTGCCGGATATCAACGGGCTGCAGGTGCTGCAGCAGATCCAACGGCTGCGCCCTGAACTCCCAGTCGTTATGTTGACTGGTCTCGGCAGTGAGTCCGATGTTGTCGTAGGGCTGGAGATGGGAGCGGACGATTACATCGCCAAACCTTTTAATCCACGCGTGGTGGTCGCTCGTGTTAAAGCCGTGCTACGACGCACAGGGGCGCTGGCTGTAGAAATGGTCACCACGAAAACCAGCGGATTACATTTCAACAGTTGGCGGTTAGACACCGATCGTTGTCAGTTATTTAATGCGCAGCATGAGCGGGTCGATCTCACGCAAGGGGAATATGGTCTTCTGCTGGCGCTGATGCAAAACGCTCGCAAAGTCTTATCACGGGAAAGATTACTGGAGCTTACCCACAGTGAAAGCCTGGAAATCTTCGACAGAACGATAGACGTGCTTATTATGCGGCTGCGCAGAAAAATAGAGGTTAACCCACATCAGCCAGTATTAATTCGAACTATTCGTGGCGTGGGCTATGTATTTTCTGCTGATGTGATTCAGGCTGAAAATAATGCAGCCTGAATTATTTAAAAAATAAATGGGTGCTTAAGACTTCCCTTAACGCTTCACAAGTTGGGCGGAGTAAACCCCGCCCGTTGAGCGTTAGCTTACAAGTTCACAGGCTAACTTAGCCGCCACCTCCTGCGTGTCATTCCTTATTTTCACTTCGCAAAGATTACGACGTGTTAATAAGGTTAGCGCTACTAACGTTACGCAAACAATTAATAAACACACGACACCAGATCTTGTAGGCTTCATGCCTTTTACTCCTTGCCTTTCGGCGAGCAAGAGGCTAGTCTCAACTTGTTCGGAGTTGAGGGATAGCCTCGGGTTAACGTAATAGTTGCCCGGGGCTTTCTTGCTCTTAGGCTTAAGAGACTCTCCCTCACTTATGCTCAGGACAGAAAGCCCTAAGCACCCGCTGAGTAGTTTACCGAGGTTTTAAATATTTGGAATAAAATTGGCAATGTAATTCACCCAAGGGAAGTTACATTTATCTGGAATGTGTGCCGCAAATATTTTAAATAGTCGCTTTGCTTATTTCACTATTGTCATTAATAAATATCTTTAATTCTGCCAACGGTTTTGCACCATCAATTGCGTTAGCGCACAATAAATTAGCGTGAGCACAAGCATGGGCTAATTTCAGGCTGTCTACCAGCGACCATTTTTCATGGCATCCATATAAAACGCCGGCGCAAAACGCATCGCCTGCCCCTACGCTTCCGATGATTTCTTCAGGCGCTAAACGAAACGATGGCACCCATATGCCTTCGCCATTCGTTTCTACGCCCCAGGCGCCTTCCGGGCAGTGAATGACCACACGCTGGCGCACGCCAGACTCAAGCAACAGATTCGCAGCCTGAGCAATATTTTCTACATGCGGCGATCCATCCGACAGACGAATATCCAGCCCGCTAAATTCACCGGCCTCCAGTTCGTTAATCACCAGATAATCCAGCCAGCGTAGGGCAGGGAGCACCATCGGGCGATAGCGTGGGTCGCCCTGTCTTGAAACTAAATCGAGCGAGGTTTCGTACCCCTGTTGGGACATCTGCGCCAGCAGCCTTGCGCTGCGCGTACCGTATTCCGCATCTTCCATATCAAGGCTGTCGAGCAGCAGCAAATAACCGAGATGGAAAATTTTAAATGACGCTTCAAGGCGATCAAAAGCGGGCAAATCGAGCAGGCGATTAGCCCCTGGCGAATGGAAGAAAGTGCGCTGTCCGCTGGGATCGGTCATCACCTGCGACATCGACGTGGGCGCAAAGTTGGTGCGGTGAACGTGCTGGCGATTCACATGATACTGATCGAGCATCGCCATAATATAGTCGCCATCGTTATCGTCGCCGACCAGCCCTACCGCCTGTAAGGGCAGGCCGACATGCATTTTCGCAAGCGTCAGCAGCACATTCAGCGGCGCGCCGCCCGTTGAACGTTCGCTGTGTACGATTTCTGCCAGCCACCCGCGCTGCGGCCATTGCACGATTTGATGCACATGGTCGACCAGCATATTTCCGGCGGCAATAATTCCGCTGCGCTCTGTCATAGCAACTCCTTAGGCTTTACCCGAACTGCCAAAAATCCGCATCTGCTCGGCCACAACATCCGTAATAGCTTCTTCAATGCCCAGCAACAGCTCGGCAAACTCGTCATAAATCGCGTGGCGCTGATTCATGCGCTTCTCGACCGCGCCAAGCGCCGCCTGCGACATACCGGTATAGAAATTTATCTTGTGAATGCCGAGCGTTATCGCTTTACGAAAATCCTCATCGCTGATGCCGGAACCGCCATGCAGTACCAGCGGTATACCCGTTTGCTGACGGATGGCGGCCAGACGGTCAAAATCAAGCTTTGGTTCACCTTTGTATTTACCGTGAGCGTTGCCAATGGCGACGGCCAGCGTGTCAATGCCGGTCCTGTCGACAAAATCACGGGCGACGGCAGGATCGGTGAATTTATTGCTATCGGCTTCGCCGTACAGCGCGCCGCCTTCATCGCCGCCAACCGCGCCCAATTCCGCTTCTACGGAAACGCCTACCGCGTGGCACATCTTCACCACTTCGCGGGTCTGACGAATATTCTCTTCATATTCAAGTGTAGAACCATCAAACATTACCGAGCTAAAACCGAGGCGTAAGGCGCGAACTACCGCTTCAAAATGCAGGCCGTGATCGAGATTGAGCACCACCGGAATATCGTGCCGGGCCGCTTCGAATTTGACGGCTTCGACTAATGAATCCAGCGACACATATTTAAAATGTACTTCGGCGATGTTGATGATAAAAGGCGATTTTTCTTGCTTTGCCGCGGCAAATAGCGCGCGCAGAAAATGGCTGTCGAGCACGTTAAAAGCACCCAGCGCGTAGCCGTTTGCGCGTGCGTGGGCCAGTCCGTCTGCAAGTGATATCAAAGCCATAATGATTCCCCCGGTGTTGGGAAAGAAAAGAGATGGGCCAATTAAAAGCGTTGGCGATATTCATTGCACAGCAGCATTCGCGTCGGTTCGTCTTCAATGATGCTGTTAAAACGTTCAAGCGGCTTCAGGAACCGGTTGTCGCGATCATCGTCGTTAACCATCGACACTTCGCCGACCAGCACGTCGCCGTATCCAGGTTCGCCCCAAAAACTGTGATAGACGCCGGGCACCAGACAGATGCTTTCTCCTGGCGACAAGCGTAGCTGGCTACCTGCCGCGTGAGTCTGGCGGCAGCCGTCAATGGTTACCGTCACGTCGCTCTCTTCGGGCTGTTCAAACTGGTCTGAATTCCACAGCTCGACGATCAAATTGCCGCCGCCGCGATTAATAATGTCTTCTTGTTTCCGCCAGTGAAAATGCATCGGCGTGAGCTGCCCTTCGCGAACATGCATGATTTTCTCGGCGTAGCATTTGGAATAAGGCGCGCCGTCCGGCGAACCGTTACGCAAGGTGAACAGCGTCAGTCCCTGGGCAAGAAAATCGTTGCCGCCAAACGCCGTCACGTCCCAGCCCAGCTTTAGATCGAATACTTCCTGCCAGATGTCTTTATCTATTTGTTGCCATTTCGTCAGATCGTAAGAGGCGAAGGGAGGCAGATGAACGTCATGCTGCATAAAAAAATGGCGAGTCTGGGACAGGATTTGGTTCACTTCGGAGCGTTTCATGTTGTCTCCTCATCCATACTCTCTTTTCGTCGGGCGGAAAAGCGAGCGCCTTCCACCTTTATTACAGGTGGCGCGTTGCTTATCCGCCCTACAATTTGCAGAGCGCTTGCGTTATTTCACCGTCCAGCCTTTATAGGTGCCGATATTATTTTTATCGATCATCGTCACCGGAATCAGCACCGGCTCTTTAGGCGCAGGTTTGCCTTGCAGAATGTCGTAACCAATCTCTACCGCTTTCGCCGCCATCACCTGCGGGTCTTGCGCAGGCGTTGCCACGAACAGCGTATTCCCGCCGCGCTTCAGGGCTTCTTCCGCATCCGGGCTGCCATCCACGCCAACGATAAAGAATTCGTTGCGTTGAGCCTGTTTCGCCGCCAAATCGGCGCCGATCGCCGTTGGATCGTTGATGGCGAATACTCCGTCGATCTTAGGATTGGCGGCCAGCAGCGAAGTCATTACTTCCAGGCCGCCTTCACGGCTGCCTTTGGCGTTCTGATTAGAAGAAAGGATCTTGATATCCGGATGCTTTTTAAACTCGGTCAAGCAGCCTTCAACACGGTTCTGCACGGCGGATACCGGCGGTCCGTTGATGATGACCACGTTGCCTTTCTCTTTTAAGCGATCTGAAATGTACTTACAGGCCATTTCGCCTGCCTGGGTGTTGTTTGAGGTGATCGTCGCATCTGCGCCTTCCGCCGCCACGTCCACCGCTACAACCACGATCCCGGCATCTTTAGCGCGTTTCACCGCCGGGCCGATCCCTTTGGAATCCGCGGCGTTAAGAATGATCATATCCACTTTCGCGGCGATAAAGTTATCAATCTGCGAGACCTGCTGGCCCAGATCGTAACCGCTGGACACCAGGGTTACTTTCACGTTGTCACCCGCAAGCTTACGGGCTTCAAGCTCGGCCCCTTTGGTAATCTGCACGAAGAACGGGTTGGCAAGATCGCCCACCGTCACCCCGATGGATTTCAGTTCTTTCGCCTGAGCAAAGGGCGCCCCGGCAATCATGGCTCCCGCGAGCAACGCGGTCACTATTGGCTTCAAACGCATGGAATATCTCCTGTGTAGGGTGTTTTTTGTTATGCACTTTGATGGTGACGGGTACGGTATTTATCTATCAGCACCGCAATGATGATCACCGCCCCTTTGATCACCAGTTGCCAGAAATACGAGACGCCCATTAGCGTCATGCCATTGTTAAGCGTGGCGATAATCAGCGCGCCAACCAGCGTGCCGGTAATGGTGCCGATGCCGCCTACAAAGCTGGTGCCGCCGAGGATGACCGCCGCGATAGCGTCCAGCTCATAGCCCATGCCGAGGTTGCCGTTGGCGCTGTACAGCCTTGAGGCGCTCATCACGCCGCCAAGTCCGGAAAGCAGGCCGCTCATGCCATAAACGAACAGCAGAACCATCCAGACTTTGATGCCCGTCAGACGCGCCGCCTGCATATTGCCGCCAACCGCGTAGATATGGACGCCAAGCGTGGTGCGTCTGAGGATGAACCAGCACACCACTATCACCGCCAGCGCAATCACCACAAGCCAGGGAATCGGGCCCAGATACGAGTTGCCGATCCACTCAAAGTTGATATTGGAGTTAATCACCGTGGTGCCGTCCGCCAGCAGATAAGCCGCGCCGCGCAGGGCGGTATAGGTGCCAAGCGTTACGATAAACGGCGGTAATCCCGCCCAGGCCACCAGCATGCCGTTAAACAGCCCAAGCCCGGTGCCCATCATCAGCGCGGCAGGAATTGACAGCGATTCCCAGCCCGGCATCAGCGAAACGACCATCGCCGTCACCGCCGTGGTGCCAAGAATTGAACCAACGGAAAGGTCGATACCGCCGGTCAAAATAATGAACGTCATTCCGGCTGCGAGAACGATATTGATCGACGACTGGCGAGCAATGTTCAGCAGGTTTGACTCAGTGAAAAAATTAGGCGCGACAAAGCCGAAAACGGCGACGATCAGCACCAGAATCGGCAAAATCCCTACCGTTTGCATTAAATCGCCAAACAGCGCTTTTTTCAGCGAGGCGGATTTTGCAACCTGCTGCGGGGTGTCGGCAACAGGCGCGCCTTTGCGCGGATCAATCGTATTAGCCATGGTTAACCACCTTCTTGTGGGCATCTTCTACGCCGGTTGCCAGCGTCATAATGCTTTCTTGTGTGATGTCCGTACCGTGCAACTCGCCTGCGATGCTGCCTTCACGCATGACATAAACCCGGTCGCTCATGCCGACCACTTCCGGGAGCTCGCTTGAGATCATCAGGATCGCCACGCCCTGTTTCGCCATCTGGCTCATGATCCGGTAGATCTCGCTTTTGGCGCCGACGTCCACGCCGCGGGTGGGTTCATCAAGGATCAAAATACGCGGGCCGATTGCTACCCAGCGTGAGATCAGCAGTTTTTGCTGATTCCCGCCGGATAAACCTCCGGCACGCACCTGCGCATGAGGCACGCGAATATTCAGCAGGCTGATGGCATCGTCGGAAATGGTTTGCGCCTTTTTGCGATCCAGCCAGCCGTAATGTGCGTCGCGTTCCAGCGTCGCCATGGTGATGTTGTCCTGCGCCGCAAGCTCCAGAAACAAACCCTGCTCTTTGCGGTTTTCGGTAAGAAAGCCAATGCCGTAACGAATGGCTTCACGCGGTGAATGGATGTTGACCGGATTCCCATCGATTTCTATCGTCCCGCCTGTCGCTTTGCGCACGCCAAAAATAAGCTGTGCGAGTTCGGAACGCCCCGCGCCGACTAATCCGGCAAGACCGACAATTTCTCCGGAACGTACCTGTAAACTCACCGGTTGCACTTTGCCGCCGTCCGTCAGGTGATGAACGTTCAGCCGCGTATTGCCCAGCGGAATATCACGTTCTTTATTGAACAGATCGCTTAGCGGACGGCCCACCATCATGCGCACCAGCTCATTGGCGTTAAGGTTTTCGCGGGTCAGGCTGCCGACGTACTGCCCGTCGCGCAGCACGCTCACCCGGTCTGATAGTTCATACACTTCCGCCATGCGATGGCTGATGTAGATGATCGCCATGCCTTCGTCGCGCAGGCGCATAATCAGCTCGAACAGACGGTGCGTTTCGCGGGAAGAAAGCGCCGCGGTGGGTTCATCCATGACTAAAATGCGGCTGTTGCGGTGTAGCGCACGGGCAATCTCAACCTGCTGCTGTTCGGCGATGGTCAGCTTCATGACCAGATCGCTGGCCTTAAACTGCGCCCCAAGAC
The DNA here is from genome assembly GCF_025215095.1 of Dryocola boscaweniae. Classification (GTDB taxonomy): domain Bacteria; phylum Pseudomonadota; class Gammaproteobacteria; order Enterobacterales; family Enterobacteriaceae; genus Dryocola; species Dryocola boscaweniae. Next base: position 67,316 of record NZ_JALHAP010000080.1, read on the forward strand.
GATTAATGACCGTTTGGGCCTGCATCACCATTTCTTTGCGCTGCACAAGGCCCGCGCGTGAAAGCTCGCTGCCGAGGAAAATGTTCTCTGCCACGGTGAGGTTAGGGGCGAGCTGCATCTCCTGGTAAATCAGCGTGATACCGGCGCTTAAAGCATCTTTTGGCCCCTTGATGCTGTAAGGCTGGCCATCAATCAGGATCTCCCCGCTGGTGGCGGTATAGGCGCCTGCGAGGATTTTCATCAGGGTACTTTTCCCGGCGCCGTTTTCCCCCATCAGCGCGTGAATTTCGCCGGGGAACACCGTTAAGTCGACGCCTTTAAGCGCATAAAATTTGCCAAAAGACTTGGCAATATTGCGCATCTCAAGAATAGGCACTTTACTCATGGCGCGGCTCCTGCGGGTGAAAAAGCGAGTGATGCCAGTCAAACACCCGTCGGTAAACACAAAATGTCAGAAGCCGTTCATATTTGTCATATTCGTGAATAGTTAACCGTCGTCACATTACCGTGATGGATTGATTTCCCTGCTGCGGCGATGCAACTAGAAATGTAGTGTGGATAAACAACGCGCCATCCACCGCTCATTCGTCAGAAGACGGATGACGCTTGCGCTTATCCGCCTTACACGCTGGAACTGGAGCCAACATGCCGCAACCCCGCACACCTTTCTTAGCCAGCGCCCGTGGCCGTCTGCTGTTTTTCAACCTGCTGGTGGTGGCGGTGACGTTGATGGTCTGTGGCGTGGCGGTACTGGGGTTTGAACACGCCAGTCGCTTGCAGGAGCAGGTGCAGGGGCAAACGCTCAGCGACATGTCCGGCAGCATGGAGCTGGCACGGGACACGGCGAATGTGGCTACTGCCGCCGTGCGGTTGACGCAGGTTGTCGGCGCGCTTGAGTACCAGAGCGAGGCGGCACGCCTGAAGCAAACGCAACTGGAGCTGCAAAATTCACTGAATCATCTGGCAAACGCTCCGCTTGCAAGCCATGAGCCGCAGTTGGTCAAGCGCATAACCGATCGCAGTAATGAACTGGAAAGCAGCGTCACGCGCATGCTGGAGCTGGGCCACCGTCGCCACCTTGAGCGTAACGAACTGTTAAGCGCGCTCTATCAGAACCAAAGCTATCTGCACCATATCCAGGACATCAATGCCCGCGACGGATTGAACGTTCCGGATAGCGCGCTGCTGGCTGAAATGGACAGGCTTATCCTGATTGCCATCCAAACGCCCTCGCCAAAGGCGACCGTGGTTCAGCTTACCAACGTCATGGCAAAACTGCCGACTCATGCTGACTCGCCGTTGATTGCGGAAATATTGCAGGAATTCAGCGCGCATTTGCGGCAATTGCTGCCGCTTTCTCAGCGGCTTGATAACAGCGATTTGGGCATTGCCTGGTTTATGTATCACATCAAAGCGCTGGTGGCTTTTCTTAATGAGGACATCAACCTTTACGTGCAGAAAGTGGCGCAGGAATCGCTTAATCGCACCGAACAAAGCCACAAAGACCTGCAATCCATCATCTTCTTTATCGGCCTGTTTGCTTTGCTGGCGCTGGTGATAACCGGCTTTGCAGGCTGGTATATCTACAAAAATCTTGGTTCGAATCTGACGGCTATTTCTCAGGCTATGACGCGGCTGGCCAGAGGCGAACGGGATGTTAGCGTGCCCGCGTTGCAAAGAAGGGACGAACTTGGTGAACTGGCGCGCGCATTCAACGTTTTTGCACGCAATACCGCTTCTCTGGAACACACCTCGAAATTGCTGAAAGAAAAAAGCACACAGTTGGAAACCACCTTCCACGCCATGCGCGACGGCTTTGCGCTGTTCGATAATGAGGGATTTTTGGTGGTGTGGAATCCTCAGTATCCGCTGCTGCTGGGTTTAGCGCCGGAAAAGCTGCAGCGCGGGCAACATTACCTTGGCCTGCTCAAACAGGTCACGCCGCTGCAGGAGCATATTCTGGAAAACCTTTCGCGGCTGCGTCCATTGCCGCAAGAGCTGCGGCTTGCGGATAATCGCACCATTGAGCTGCGTTTCAGCCCGGTGCCGGGGCGAGGCATGGTTAACGTGGTGCTTGAGCGCAGCGAACGCAAAGCGCTTGAGGAGGCGCTGGTACATAGCCAGAAGATGAAAGCGGTGGGACAATTAACCGGCGGGCTTGCTCATGATTTTAACAACCTGCTCGCGGTCATCATCGGCAGCCTTGAACTGGTTCCGGCGGATTCGCCGGATGCGACGCGCATCAACCGCTCGCTGAAAGCCGCCGAGCGTGGCGCGCAGCTCACCCAGCGGCTGTTGGCATTTTCGCGCAAACAGTCGCTCCATCCACACGCCGTGGCGATGAAAAGCCTGCTGGATAATCTCGACCCGCTAATCCGCCACTCTTTGCCCGCCACGCTCACGCTTGAGATTGAAGCGCAGCAGCCCGCCTGGCCTGCGTGGATCGATGTCAATCAGCTAGAAAACGCCATTATCAATCTGGTGATGAACGCCCGCGACGCGATGGACGGGCAGACCGGCTGCATAAAAATTCGTACCTGGAACCAGCGGGTGGTCCGCGCCAGCGGAGGCAGACAGGATATGGTCGCGCTGGAAGTGATCGACACTGGACACGGCATGTCGCCGGAAATAAAGGCGCAGGTGTTTGAGCCGTTCTTTACCACCAAACAGACCGGCAGCGGCAGCGGGCTGGGCCTGTCGATGGTGTATGGGTTTGTGCGCCAGTCCGGCGGACGCGTGCAGATTGAAAGCGCGCCGGGACAGGGAACGCTGGTACGCCTGCAGCTTCCCCGCGCTTCGGCGCAGGCGGTGAGCGAACCGCCGCCGCAGTTGCTTGCCGCGAACGACAATGAGGATCGGCTGGTGCTGGTGCTGGAAGATGAACAGGATGTGCGTCAGACCTTATGTGAACAACTGCATCAGTTGGGGTATCTGACGCTGGAAACCAGCGACAGCCAGCAGGCGCTGCAACTGTTGGCCGACGTGCCGGACATCAGCATCGTCGTCAGCGACTTAATGCTGCCGGGAAGCAGGAGCGGGGCGGAAGTGTTGCAGCACGCTCGCGAGCATTATCCTCATCTCACTTTGCTGCTGATTAGCGGCCAGGATTTGCGTCGCAGCGGGCAGCAACTGCCGGAAGTGGAACTGCTTCGTAAGCCGTTTAATCAGGTACAGTTGGCTCATGCATTGCGCCGCGCATGGCAGTCCCGAACGATAGAATAACGCTATTCGTACTCTGAATAACAAAACGAAAAAAGGTCAACGACAAACAATTGACTCGGTGCGAGGAAGTGGACATTAATAGAAAGCCCCTTCCGGTTAACCAGGAGGAAGCGGGTGGGATTTGGAATGCACCTTAAGCCGCCTCATTTATTACTATGCACCTCATTAATTATCCTGTAGCAAGGACTTAGCCCCTCTGCAAAGAGGGGCTGACTTGTGTTTAGTTTGGGAATCCTCCGCTGTCGTCGGTTTCGCGCCTTTCATACGCTACAGCTCGTCCCCCCAGAGACTGGCTTATGAACCGATACTCCACCGCGCTGCTGTTTAGCACGCTTATGATGACAACGCTCGCTCGTGCTGATGCGCTCGATGGTCTGTTTGATAATTCTATCGTCGGCTCAATTTCCCAGGCGATTAACGACGCCTACAACCCAAACGACAGCCGCAATAATGACGATGACGATCGCCGCTGGGACGATGAAGACAGGCAGCAAAGCTCAGACGCGCGGCAGCGCTATGAAGACCGCCGTCGCCAGCTCGAAGACAGACGTCGTCAGCTCGACGAACAGCAGCGTCAACTGGATGAACAGCGTCGCCAGCTCGAAGATGACGAACGTCGTCTGGACGATGAATATCGGTAGTTATTATATTTGCGAGATGTGTTGTGAAGTTTCAATAGCCACCGGGAGCGGTTGATTAATCATGGTATGTTCAGGGCACGCTGGAGGATGGCGCTTGCGCTTATCCACCGTACATTTGTGTAGGTCGGATAAGCGGCAGCGCCATCCGACATTTTGCAAGGAAGCAGAACATGCCGAACTATCGCCGTTCTTACGTTCCGGGTGGAACCTGGTTTTTCACCATTAACCTTTTCGATCGCTATAGCGATTTACTCACTCGTCATCTCACCGAATTGAGATGGGCTATCCAAAAAGTAAAGCTACGCTACCCCTTTGAGATCGACGCATGGGTGATTTTACCCGATCATATGCACTGCATCTGGACGCTTCCGGCAGGGGACAGCAATTATTCCGCCCGCTGGCGGGAAATAAAAAAATCTTTTACTAAATCGCTAACTTATGCGACGCGCCCTGTCTGGCAAAAACGCTTTTGGGAGCACTGTATTAGGGAGGAACAGGATTACGCAGCGCGCATGAATTACGTCTATATCAACCCCCTGAAGCACGGATTAGTCGATAAAGTCAGCGACTGGCCTTTCTCGTCGTTTCATCGGGATGTTAAGCGAGGGCTTTATCCGGCGGATTGGGCAGGGGAGTCAGGAGATTTAAATACGGGCGAACGCAGATGATGTGGTGGATGGCGCTTGCGCTTATCCACCCTACATTTGTGTTTTGTAGGTCGGATAAGCGTTAGCGCCATCCGACAAAACCTGAGCTAATCCACACAAATTTCCAACCCGTCAAACCCGGCTTCAAAACCCGTCGGAAGAGCATTTTCCATCATCCAGCAATCGAACTGGTGGCTGATATGCGTGAGGATTACGCGCGGGCAGCCAATCTGTTGGTTTAACGCCACCACGGTATTTAAATCGCAATGATTGCCCGGCGTTTCAGGGCGCGGTTCGTGGCTACAATCGATAACAATAATCTGCGGCCTGTTGTTCGCCAGAAACTTCAGCGTTTTTTCCGGTAAACCTGCGGTATCGCTCAACCATGCTACCCGGCTGTGCGGCGTTTCGAACAGATAGCCGAAGGTCAGTTTCGAATGATTGAGCGGCAGCGGAGTGACGCGCAGCGCCTGTAAGGTAAACCAGACAAAGGGCTCAAGCGTGTGGCTGAAATCCAGCATGCCGGGATGCTTAAAGAGGTCGTCGCAGCCCTGTTCATCCGGCGGGCCGTAAACGCGAATCTTCTTGCCCACGCCCCAGCGCAAAGGAAACAGGCCCTGTACGTGATCCATATGATAATGCGTCAGTAAAAACTGCTGAAAGTCTTCTGGCTGCCAGTGGTCCATTAAATCCGCAATGCCCGCGTCCAGCAGCGTCACCGCATCGTTAAACTTCACCACCGCGCTGCAAGGTTTACGGCGATATTGGGGATCGTTGCGAGCGCGCTTGCAGGCAGCGCAGCGGCAGCCAAAAGCGGGAACTAACTGCGCGCCGCCGGTGCCGCTAAGGGTTAGCTTCAGGCTCATTCAGCGCCTCCACGGGTTTGGTAAAGCGGAAATGGGTCTGCTGATAGCCCTCGCGTTCATAGAAACGATGGGCATCCAGCCGGCCTTTGCCGGTGGACAGCTCCGTTAGCTCCGCGCCGGCAATGCGCGCCTTGTTTTCTGCCCAGGCCAGCAGCTTGCTTCCTACGCCATATCCGCGCGCCTGCGGCATCACCACCAGCTCCTGAATCTCGCCAATCCAGTTTGCATGATGAAGATGGAACTGCATATGCAAACCGATCATGCCGACAACCGCGCCGTTAACCAGCGCAAGCTGATAGCATAAGTTGTGATCTTCAAGATTCGCCGCAAAACCGACGTTAAACGCCTGCCGGTCAAATTCCGCCTGTTTTAGCTCGCAAATCAGAGCATAGACGGTATCGCTATCGGCAAGCGTGGCGCGACGAAATTCAACGGTATCAGACATGACGGGGCTCCTTTGGCCGGAAGTGGACGACGTTGGCATTGCGCTGGCCGTTCACCAGACGCATAAACGACTCGACAGACTGTAGCAGACTGCCGTCGTTATTGAGTACCAGACAAGGGTCCAAATCCGGGGCTGAGATCGTCGCCCGTTGCAGACGCTGCTCAATCTGATTCGGTGTTTCCCGCCCGCGCTGCTCCAGCCGCTGGCGTAATACTTCCGTTGAAACGTGCAGGCAGATGGGCACAAGAGCATTACCGTAGCGCTCGCGTGCCTGTTTAAGGTGCTGGCGCGAGCCGTTCACCACCACATCAAACCCGGCTTCCAGCCAGATATCCAGCTCCACGCCAATGCCGTAACTTTGATGATGCGCCTGCCAGCTCAGGGCGAACAACCCCTGCTGCTGGCGCTGAGCGAACTCCTTTTCGCTCAGGGAGATGTGATTTTCACAGCCTGCATCTGCAGCGCGCGTAATATAGCGGTGCGCTATCAATAGCTGATTATGTTCCTGCTGGCGCAGCGCCGTCAGCAGGCTGTCTTTCCCGGAGCCGGATGGCCCCATCAACCAGACCATTTTACTCATCAGAACACCCTAATTCCCTGACGCCAGACGTGACCGATGTGGACATGGTTGCCATGCTGATGCGCCAGCACCATGTCCGCGCGTTTGCCCTCCGCCAGCACGCCGCGATCGGCCAGATGCAGCGCTCTGGCAGGGTTACGCGTTACCAGCGCCACGGCCTGCGGCAGCGTAAAGCTGTTGGAATCATCGTGCGCCACGCGGAACGCGGCATCCAGCAGGCTCGCCGGGTAATAGTCAGAAGAGAGAATATCCAGCAGACCAACCTGTGCGAGCTGATGCGCCGCCACGTTCCCGGAATGCGAGCCGCCTCGTACAATGTTCGGCGCGCCCATCAGCACGCTTAAGCCGTGCTTGCGCGAAGCCTGCGCTGCTTCAAGCGTGGTCGGGAACTCAGCGATTACGCTGCCCAGCTCGTGCGATTCCACAACGTGCGCGGCGGTAGCGTCATCATGGCTGGCGAGGGCGATATTGCGTGCACGGCACTCGGCGGCAATCGCCAGACGGTTCGGCTGCGACCAGCGTTCTGCAAGCTGTAACTGATCGGCTTCGTAATGGTTCATTTCCGTATCGCTGAGCTGGTATTTGCCCTGGTAATATTCGCGATACTTAACGAGGTTGGAAAACTGGCGCTGCCCCGGCGAGTGATCCATCAGCGAAACCAGCGATACGCCGCCGCGGTCGATTAACTGCTGGAACAGCGGCAGCGTGGTGTGATGCGGCAGTTCGCAGCGCAGATGCAGACGGTGCTCGGCGCGATTCACGCCGCGCTGCTGACTATCCATTACCGCGTTAATCATCTTTTCTAAGTTTTCCAGCCTGTCGCCGCCGTCGCGCACATCGCCCAGCGCCACCGCATCCAGCACGGTGGTGATGCCGCTTGCAACCATCAGCGCGTCATGGCTGCTCATGGCGGAATGGGCTGGCCAGTCAACCTTCGGGCGAGGGGTGAAAAATTTGTCCAGGTTATCCGTATGCAGCTCAATAAGGCCCGGCAGAAGCCAGCCGCCTTCACCGTCCTGCGCCTGCGGAAGCTGGCTCGGGCTGTCGGCAAAGTTGCGGATCGCGCCGTCGGCCACTTCCAGCGAACCGTTAACCACTTCGTTTTCCAGCACCAGTTTGACGTTATTGATAATCATGTTGTGCCTCCAGCGTCGTCATAGTATGCAGGCGATCCGCCACCTGATTGCGCACCGTTTCATCGTGGAAAATACCGACGACCGCCGCGCCGCGCGCTTTGGCTTCCTGAATTAAAGCCACCACGGCGGCGCTGTTTTTCGCATCCAGCGAGGCGGTTGGCTCATCGAGCAGCAAAATCGGGTAATCGACGATAAAGCCGCGGGCGATATTCACGCGCTGCTGCTCGCCGCCGGAAAATGTAGAGGGCGCAAGGCTCCAGAGCCGTTCCGGCACGTTCAGGCGCGTTAACAAAGCGGAAGCTTTCGCCGCGCATTCCTCACGCGGCACCCCCAAATCCAGCAGCGGCTGCATCACCACTTCCAGGGCGGAAATGCGTGGGATAACGCGCAAAAACTGGCTCACCCAACCGATGGTCTGGCGACGTACCGCCAGTACGTCACGCGCCGGAGCCTGGACAATGTCCAGCCATTCGTCGCGATGTTTGACCCAGATGTGGCCTTCATCCGGCAGATAATTGGCGTACAGCGAGCGCAGCAGGGTGGATTTTCCGCTGCCGGAATGGCCGTGCAGCACCACGCATTCCCCACCTTTAACTTCTAAAGAGGCGTTAGCCAGCACCGGCAGGCGAATGCCGTGCTGATGGTGTAACACAAAGGTTTTGCTCAAGTTTTCTACCCGTAAGCGGGACATATTGATTCCTTGAAATGGTTGCCATAACGTCGGATGGCGGCTTGCGCCTTATCCGACCTACAGGTGCGTCGTTCGCAGGTCGGATAGGACGCGTAAGCGTCGCCATCCGACAAAAGTCAGTCAAAAATCAGTTCTGCAACACCGATGACACCAGCAGTTGGGTGTAAGGATGGTGCGGATCGTCCAGCACGCGGTCCGTCAGCCCGCTTTCCACTACCTGACCCTGCTTCATCACCAGCAGGCGGTCGGCCAGCAGGCGCGCCACGCCCAAATCATGGGTGACAATGACCACCGCCAGATTCAGCTCCCGCACCAGACCGCGCAGCAGGTCGAGCAGGCGCGCCTGAACGGAAACGTCCAGCCCGCCGGTTGGCTCGTCCATAAATACCAGCTTCGGATGCGTGACCAGATTGCGGGCGATTTGCAGGCGCTGCTGCATGCCGCCGGAAAAGGTCGTCGGCAAATCGTCGATGCGCGAGGCAGGAATTTCCACCTCTTCAAGCCAGCGCTGGGCCGTGGCGCGAATATCGCCGTAGTGGCGTGCGCCAGTTGCCATTAAACGCTCGCCGATATTGCCGCCGGCAGAAACGTGGCGGCGCAACCCGTCCATCGCATGTTGATGCACTACGCCCCATTCGGTGCGCAGCAGGCGGCGGCGTTCGCCTTCGCTCATGCCGTACAGCGAGGCGTCGAGATACATCACTTCGCCTTTCTGCGGCGTAAGGCGGGCGGAGATAGACTTCAGCAGCGTGGTTTTTCCTGAACCGGATTCGCCGACGATACCGAGCACTTCGCCGGGATAGAGTTCAAAAGACACGTCGCTGAAACCTTTGCCGGGCGCATACAGGTGGGTCAGGTTATTGACCGAAAGTAACGGTTGATTCATGAGTGCGCGGCCTCGCTGTTCTGGCGGCAAAAATCGGTGTCGGAGCAGACGAACATGCGGCTGCCCGCGTCGTCGAGCACCACTTCATCAAGGTAGCTGTGACGCGAGCCGCAAATGGCGCAGGGTTCATCCCATTCCTGAACGGTGAATGGATGGTCGTCGAAATCGAGGCTTTCCACGCGGGTAAACGGCGGCACCGCATAAATGCGCTTCTCGCGTCCGGCGCCGAACAATTGCAGCGCGGGCATCATGTCCATTTTCGGGTTATCGAATTTTGGAATGGGCGACGGGTCCATTACATAGCGCTCGTTCACCTTCACCGGGTAGGCATAGGTGGTGGCGATGTGGCCGAAACGGGCGATATCTTCGTACAGCTTCACCTGCATCACGCCGTATTCTTCCAGCGCGTGCATGGTGCGGGTTTCCGTTTCGCGCGGTTCGATAAAGCGCAGCGGTTCGGGGATCGGCACCTGATAAATCAGGATCTGATCTTCGGTAAGCGGCGTTTCCGGGATGCGGTGGCGCGTCTGGATAAGCGTTGCGTCTTCCGTACGCTCGGTAGTATTCACGCCGGTTACGCGTTTGAAGAAGTTGCGAATCGAGACGGCGTTGGTGGTGTCGTCAGCGCCCTGGTCGATGACTTTCAGCACGTCGGCTTCGCCAATCACGCTTGCGGTAATCTGGATGCCTCCCGTTCCCCAGCCATAGGGCATAGGCATTTCACGCCCGGCAAACGGCACCTGGTAGCCGGGGATCGCCACGGCTTTGAGGATGGCGCGGCGCAGAGTGCGTTTGGTTTGTTCATCCAGATAAGCGAAGTTATAGCCGCTCAGGTTAGCCATTTGCGCGCTCCTTTATCAGGCGGTTAAGCAGTTCCAGTTCTGCCTGGAAATCCACGTAATGCGGCAGTTTGAGGTGCGAGACGAATCCTGCGGCCTCAACGTTATCCGCGTGCGACAGCACAAACTCTTCGTCCTGCGCCGGGCCCGCTACGGTTTCGTCGTAATCCGGCGCCTGTAAGGCTCGATCGACCAGCGCCATCGCCATCGCTTTGCGTTCGCTCATGCCGAACACCAGCCCGTAACCACGAGTAAAGTGCGGTGGCTCGTCTTCCGGCGCCACAAAGCCGTTAACCATTTCGCACTCCGTCATCAGCAGTTCGCCGACGTTTACCGCAAAACCCAGCTCTTCCGGCGTGATTTCAATATCAACGTAGCCGCTGCGAATTTCCCCGGCGAACGGGTGATTGCGCCCGTAACCGCGCTGGGTGGAGTAGGCGAGGGCAAGTAAATAGCCTTCGTCGCCGCGCACCAGTTGCTGTAAGCGGGAGGAGCGAGAGCACGGATAAACCGGCGGCTGGCGAGTAATATCGTCCGGCTGTTCGCCGTTGTCTTCTTCCGCTTTGGCAAGATCCTGCTTCGCTAACAGGCTGAACACGTGCGGCGCGGGTTCGGCAATATCGTCGCTGGTTTTCAGGGCCGGAGCCTCGCCGTTCGCCAGTAAAGCGAAATCCAACAGGCGATGGGTGTAATCGTAAGTCGGGCCGAGCATTTGCCCGCCGGGAACGTCTTTGTACGTTGCGGAGATACGGCGTTCCAGGCGCATTTTCGCGGTATCTATCGGTTCGCTTACCGCCAGGCGAGGCAGGGTTGTGCGGTAGGCGCGCAGCAGGAAGATGGCTTCCACGATGTCGCCGCTGGCCTGTTTGATGGCAAGCGCCGCCAGTTCGCGGTCGGCGATTCCGCCTTCGGTCATGACGCGGTCTACCGCCAGGCCAAGCTGCTGTTCAATTTGGGCGACGCTCAGTTCGCAATGCGCTGGATCGCCACGGCGATTGTGTTCCTGTAGAGCATGGGCGGCGGCAATCGCCTTCTCGCCCCCTTTCACGGCGACATACATCAGCATACCTCCACGTGAGTTGTGCGCGGGATTGCCAGCAGGCGCTCGCCGCAGGTAAGGATTAAATCAATGCCCAACGGGAATGGGTGCGGACGTTCGGTCAGCTCGTGAATCACGCAGTCCGGCAACTGCGGGGCTATCATGCGTTCTTCACGGATGCCCGCGCCGGTCAGGCGGAGCATGCGCCCGCCGCTCAGGCTCGGCACCTGCAAAATCAGCGTGGCGCTGGTGTCCGGCGCAACGTCGGTTCCCTGTGCCAGGGCATTAAGCTGGGCGCCTGAAATCGTTTCGCAGGCGACGGCGAACTGGGCCTGTTCTGGCGTCGTGGAAATCGGCGCATTGGCATGAAAACGCACGTTTTGCGCGGTGGTTTCGTTAATCAGCGCTTCGCTTATCCATACCGGGGTGTCGTTGTCGGCAAGCGTCAGCAACACGCTGGTAGAGGCGATATTCAGCGGCGCCCAGCCCTGCTGGAGCGAATGCAGCGCGACGATAACGCCCGGCTCGCTCATCGCTTTAAGCAGGCGGCGAAAGCTCTGTTGGGCATCCTGCACGGGCAGGGTAAAAGCGGTCATCAGGGTCATGCGTTATCTCCGCGAACCAGAGTAAAGAAGTCGACGCGGCTGCTGTTTACCTCAGCGCGGCGTTTGGCCAGACGCTGTTCCCGGTTTGCAGCCAGCGGGGCAATTAAGGTTTCTTGTAAAGTCTGAAAATAAGCGTTGTCCTGCATCAGCGCGTCGATAACCGCGCAGCGCTCGGCGTGGGCTTTATCGCGCCCTAATAAGTAGCTGTAGCCATAAATTCCGTTATCGAGCTGTACCACGGCGCGGGTTAGCGTGGCATCGCCCGCAAAAAAGCGTTGGCCGGTTGCGCCCATACGCGCCTGGATCTGCACCAGGCCTGTTTCCGGCTGGCGGATGACCTGATAATTCGGGCTGATTTTCAGCGCTTCCCAGCGGCTTGCCAGTTCTTGCGCCACGCTGTGGGCGAGCACGGCCATCCAGTTCTGGCGCTGTGCGATATTCATTTGCGGTGCGTCCATTTAGTGCTCCATGGTGAATTCGATCATGTCGGCGCGGGTCAGGCTGACGGAATATTCCGCCGGGTTTGCCTCGCCTTCACGATGGTTAAGGGTGCGCACGCACAGCAGCGGCGCCATGTTTGGGATCTCCAGCAGGCGGCTTTCTTTGGCCTGCGCGCGGCGGGCGCTGATGCGGGTTTGCGTACGTTTGAGATGAATATTTAGCTGCCCCTGAAGCACGTCATGCAGCGAGCCGCTGTGAAACTGTTGCAGTGCGGGCCACCAGGACAGGTCGGCGAAGTAGTGGTCGATAAGACATACCGCGATACCGTTCACGCGGCGCAGGGTGCGCAGATGGATAATGTCTTCTCCTTCGGCTACGCCCAGCGCGTCAGCTACGTGGCTGGAGGCCGGGCGCAGCACCGCAAGCAAACGCTCGCTGGTGGGATGGCTGCCCTGGTCGAGTAGATTCTGACTAAAACGAGCCTGGGCGTTGAGCGGATAGTCGAACGGACGCATCAGCACCAGCACGCCCACGCCCTGACGGCGCTGTACCCAGCCTTTTTCGACGAGCTGGTCGATGGCGCGGCGTAGCGTGTGACGGTTGACCTCAAAGCGTGCCGCAAGCTGACTTTCGGCTGGCAGGTAGTCGCCGCAGCGGTAGTTTTTGCGCAGCTCCTGCTCAAGCAGGGCGGCTATCTGCTGGTAGCGTGTTGGATAACTGGTCGGATGTCTGGATAAGTGCATTTCAGTCGATCCTCAGGATAGCTTTTGTCGGGTGGCGCTACGCTTACCCGACCTACGGATGAGCTTTGCCATCGTTATCACCTAGATAAAGTGCTTACGCAGTCGTTGCGACAGGAAATCCAGCAGGCTGACGGTGATGATGATGACAATCATCAGCGCGCAGGTTTGCTGGAACTGGAATCCACGGATAGCTTCCCAGAGCGTGACGCCGATTCCGCCCGCGCCCACCATGCCCACTACCGTTGCCGAACGGACGTTTGATTCAAAGCGGTAGAGCGAATAGGAGATAAGCAGCGGCATTACCTGCGGGAGCACGCCGTAGAGAATTTCTTCAATCTTGTTGGCGCCGGTGGCGCGAATACCTTCTACCGGGCCGGGTTCAATGGCTTCAACCGCTTCGGAAAGCAGCTTGGAGAGCACGCCGGTCGTATGAATAAACAGCGCCAGCACGCCTGCAAAAGGCCCAAGACCAACGGCGACCACGAACAGCATCGCAAACACCATTTCGTTGATGGCGCGGCAGGCGTCCATTAAGCGGCGCATCGGCTGGTAAACCCACCAGGGCACAAGGTTGTCGGCGCACATCAGGCCGCAGGGAATGGAGAGAATGATGGACAGCGCGGTACCCCAGACGGCGATTTGCAGCGTGACGCCCATTTCGCTTAAGTAAACCTGCCACTGGCTGAAATCCGGCGGGAAGAAATCGGCGGCGAAGGTCGCCATATTGCCCGCGTCGCGGAACAGGGTGAGCGGCGCCATTTCCGCGCCCTGCCAGGAGGCTATCAGCACCGCCAGCAAAACAGCCCAGCTCACCAGCGAGAACCAGCTACGCTTCGGGACGCTTACCTGTATCGTTTGTTGCATGGATTGCTCCGTTTATTGGTTCTGGCGGATGGCGCTATCGCTTATCCGCCCTACGATATCGGGCCGTAGGGTGGATAAGCGCAGCGTCATCCACCGAAGAATCACTGCACCGCTTTATTCACGCTGCTCATCGCACTTAGCGCAGCAGTGAGGCGATCCAGATCGTTAAGCTGGTTTTGCAACTCGCTGACCTTGCTGGTCCTTTCTTTATCATCCAGACCTTTGTTGTCCTTCACGCCCTGCATTTGCTTAAACAGCGCGAGCTGGCGAATCGGCACCAGTTGGAGATCGCTTGATGGGCGGAACGGCGCCCAGGTCAGGCCTTTAAGCACCTGTGCCTCTTCCGGGGCTTTGCCGTAGCTCATAAAGAAGTCATAGATTTTGTCTTTGGTTTCTTCGGAGAGATTTTTACGCCACACGATCGGATCGCCGGGGATCAGCGGAGATTTCCAGATGACCTTCAGATCGTTGAATTTTTGCGGGGCGGTGAGCTTTAAACGATCCATGTTTTCGGTGTTGTTGGTGGCGACATCCACCTGCTTGTTCGCAACGGCCAGGGCATTAGTTTCGTGGTTAGCGTTCACCGAGCGTTTGAAGTCGCTCACGGCTACGTTGTTTTTAGCAAATACGTAGTAGCCCGGGACGAGATAACCTGAGGTGGAGTTAGGATCGCCGTTGCCAAAATTCAGATCTTTACGTTTTGCCAGCATGTCGTTCAGATTATTGATTGGGCTGTCTTTGTTAACGATCAGTACGCTCCAGTAGCCTGGCGAGCCGTCTGCCGCTACGGTTTGCGCGAACACCTGCCCGTTGGCGCGGTCCACCGCTTCCATAGCGGAAAGGTTGCCGTACCAGGCGATATCCACTTTATTAAACCGCATGCCCTGAATAATCCCCGCGTAGTCCGGCGCGAAGAAAGCATTCACCTTCATACCCAGCTTTTTCTCCATGTCCTTCAGGAACGGGTCCCACTGCGGTTTGAGGTTTTGCTGCGATTCAGTAGAAATGATGCCGAAGTTCAGGGATTTCTCTTGTTCATCCGCGTGGGCTGCGTTGAACAGGGCGCTGACGCTTAGCAGGCTGGTAAAGGCGAGGGCTTTAACGGCTTTGTAGCTCATGACCATTCCTTAAGGTAGAAAAATTTGAATTGGATAAAATATTAAGCAGCGACCGCGTCAACGCGGGCCATGCTGCGATAGAGATTTCCCAGCCGTTCGCTGTCGAACGCTGAGCTGCTTCCGTCGTAAAAAACGTGTCCCTGGCGCAACGCGACAATGCGTTCGCAGTAGCGCAGGGCGTAGTCCACCTGATGCAGCGTCACCACTACGGTGATGCCATCCAGGCGGTTAATGTCGTGCAGGGTTTCCATCACGATGCGCGCGGATTCCGGGTCAAGCGAGGCAATAGGCTCATCGGCGAGAATGACTTTCGCCTGCTGCATCAGCGCGCGGGCAATCGCCACGCGTTGCTGCTGCCCACCGGACAGGGTGGAGACGCGCTGATAAGCAAACTGCGCCATGCCGACGCGGGTCAGCGCCTGCAACGCACGCTGTTTTTGTTCGCGGGTAAACCAGTTAAAGCAGGTGCGCCAGAACGGCGTGGAACCCAGCGCGCCAATCAGCACGTTTTCCAGTACCGTCAGGCGGTTAACCAGATTGAACTGCTGGAAGATGTAGCCGGCGTGGGCGCGGCTTTTGCGGATATCGCTTGCCAGACGGCCCGCTTTTTGTACCGTGCGGCCGAGTAATTCGACATGGCTTTCCGAGGCCTTATCAGAGGTAATCAAACCGCTCAGGTGACGTAAGAGGGTGGATTTGCCTGAGCCGGACGGCCCCAGCAGAGCGACCATCTCACCTTCATTCACCGCAAGATCCACCGCGCTCAGCGCCTGATGGTGGTTAAACGTTTTGCTCAGTTTGTTGACGCGGATAATCGTTTGCATACGCGGCCTCCTTGAAAAGTTGCCTCATGGTGCCGACGAAATGTGTCATTTTTG
This sequence comes from Dryocola boscaweniae, assembly GCF_025215095.1. GTDB lineage: Bacteria > Pseudomonadota > Gammaproteobacteria > Enterobacterales > Enterobacteriaceae > Dryocola > Dryocola boscaweniae. Next base: position 82,957 of record NZ_JALHAP010000080.1, read on the forward strand.
TTAAGCCCGGGTTTCGAAAAGATGAAGAGTGCGCTGCGGGCGGTCGGTTCGCGAGAAGTCGCGAGGTTAATCAGCTATTTGTCGTATTGTGACGCGCCTCGTTTTTGCCTTTGCTATAGAGGACTCTCTGGGGAAGCATAAATAATGAGCAAAAATATAATTTTTTGTGCGGATGGCGCATGGACGAATCCTGGTTTTGACGAGCAGACAGGCGAAAGCGCGGTCGTCAGCAACGTCTATCAACTGTTTGTCGATATGAAAGGGCTTGTGGATAAACAAAGCCTGCTGCTGGCGAATGAGCAGGAAAAAAGCTGGGTTGACGGCAGCGGGGATGTGGCACAGGTCGCAAAGTATATTTATGGCGTGGGCGATCCGCATAACAGCTTTGTGAAGCTGCTGGGGGACACGTTCGGCGCCAATATTATTACGCCCGTTGTGCGCGGCTATACCTTTATCAGCCGCCACTGGCAGCCGGGCGATCGTATCTACCTGGTGGGGTTTAGCCAGGGAGCCTGGACGGCGCGCACGCTGGCTAATCTGATAACAGATAAGGGTTTGCTTAACCGGGACAAATTACGTCTCGATGAGCGGCACAAAGAGGAGTCCTGGCGGCTGGCGGCATCCGTCTGGGCGCACTACCACGCGCATGCGTCGGGGGTTAACGGCAATCTGCTCGGCGCAGTGCTAAAGGATTTTCCGGCGTTCTTTTGCGACAGCGTAGACCCCACCTGCATGACAACCAGCGTGCCCGTTGAGGCCGTGGCGGTATGGGAAACGGTTGGCCATCTGGGCATTCCCAGATACTTTAACGACAAGCGGATGAACGTTTTTCGTTTCAGCAATAACGTGCTGCATCCCCGGGTAAAGTACGGGTTGCAGGCCATCGCCATAGACGAGCAGCGTGTCGATTTGGCTCCGGCGGTGTGGGATAACCGGGATCGCATCGTTCAGGTCATGTTTCCCGGTATTCATCACGACGTGGGTGGCGGTTATAACTGCTTTGAAGGGGAATGCGGGCTATCGAACGGCGCGTATTTGTGGATGCATGATGCGCTAGACGATCTGGGCATGAATCTTTTACGCAGCGAGATGATTGCCGATCCTCTTGGGCGTTTGCACTGCGAATGGTTTCCGCCCACGGCCTGGCAGCGGGTCTCTCCCCGATGGTTACCCGCGCCGCTCACCTCTTCAATGATGATCCACCAGTCGGCTATCGATCGTTTGAACGGCGGTTCGCTGCTGCCTTATCAGTCTGCGGACAGCGGGGAATGGCTGACCGGCAGCTACACCCCGCAATCTCTGAGCAGCTATTTCCGTACGCCCTGGCAAGTCCCCAGGGAATGGGCGATATCGCGCTAGCATCAGCAAATACCTGTTTGGGCATATTCGGGTGACGAACTAAATTATGCGGCTGGCCAATTAATTCCTCGCGGGTAAATCCGCTAATATCAACAAAGCTGTCGTTAGTATAAGTAATGTAGCTATTAAAATCGGTAGCGGACATTAATGTGACATTATTCTGCATAATATTTTTTATATCCGTAACCAAAGGACGCTGCTGCATAGCTGTTTACTTTATAAGAAGACGAGTGAATCGACGGGAATATGTCATAATATTTTCGGCGCGGTGTGATTTAGCTTTGGTGAGAAAATGTGATATTGATCGACTTTTCTTAAATAATACTTATTTTAGCCGTAATAATTACCCGTGCATCGCAATTTAAAAGTGAATAAATGAGTAATGCTTTATTTATTGAATTAAAAGAATTTTTTATTTCAGAAGGGCTTAAGGCTCGCTTTAGCAAGCCTTAATGAACGGTAGGTTAATATATTACATCGGCTTTTCTACGTTTATCATCCAGGGTATACCGTATTTATCCGTTAACATACCAAACCCTTTAGCCCAGAATGTTTCTCCCCACGGCATGGTTACATCTCCGCCTGCCGCGAGATTATCAAACCAGCTCTGGCCTTGTGCTAAATCTTTGGTCGCAAGGCTTAATGCATATCCAGTGTGCTTAACTCTGTCCGCACACATATTTCCGTCGCTCATCATCACTTCATTATCACCGATGCGAACGTTGGCATGCATTATTTTATCGTCCGGCCAGTTAAATCCGCTGGCGCAATCTTCTGAGGATTCCTCTTCATTTGGCATTTCGCCAAAGGTCATTTTAAAAAGTAACTGAGCGCCAATCGCCTGCTGATAAAAAGCGATTGCTTCCTCGCAGGTACAGTCAAAAAAAATATAGGGGCTAACAGACATCGGTCATTCCTCTTCTGGATAGAGAGTGCAGAAGAAGTGTAGTTGCCCGGGAAGGGGCAAGCCAGGCGGCTATGGGGCGGTTTTACCCTCTCCTGAGGAGAGGGCAGAAAAGAAAAGACTTAGTTTTTCTTCACAAATTCAGATTTGAGCTTCATCGGGCCAAAACCATCAATTTTGCAATCGATGTTATGGTCGCCTTCGACCAGACGGATGCCTTTTACTTTGGTGCCGATTTTCAGCATGGAAGAGCTGCCTTTTACCTTCAGGTCTTTCACTACCGTTACGTTATCGCCATCTGCCAGCAGGTTGCCGTTGGCATCTTTGACGATTAACTGGTCTGCGTCAGACGCGGGCTCGGCGTCATTCCATTCATGTGCGCACTCCGGGCAGATAAACATCCCATTATCTTCATAGGTGTACTCGGAATTGCATTGTGGGCAATGAGGGAGTTGCATATTGGTAACCTCAAAAAAGAATAAAAATTAGAAATGACTGTAAAACAGGGATTTCAGCGCAAATGGCGGTGAACCGCCAAAAAGTATCAAGATTATACACAAAATCCTTATTTTTGTGGGGATTATAAGAAGCCCGGCGCTGACGGACTTTTCAGGTAAATGGGAAGGCTTACGAAGAACTTTCTTGTCGAACAGCAGAAAGTGAAATTTAGCTTAAAGACCTGACGTTCTCTGCCGTTAATGACAGTATTAATTTAACTTAGTTTAACGTCATTCAGGAGAGCCAGGCCAGAACGCCAGGCGTGCGATAGCTGATTGAAAAAACAAAAAAAGCTTATTGCGCTGACACCTCCTGTCACTTGCCAGGGGTATGGTTGGGCCGATGGATGCATTGCTACAGAGGCAAGAACCGATGAGAATGAAAGGCGCAAAAGTAAAAGTTGCAGACCGACTGGCCGAAATCGTCTTAAGTCTTTATCAGGGAGAAACCTTTTCCGCTGATATTATTCGCCAGCGTTTTGATGTAGATATGCGAACAGCATACCGTGATTTAAACAGGCTCGGTGCTATTCTGGAGGATATCGGCGAGGGGAAAAAACGCCTCTCATCACATTTAAAAGGTCCGTTTAATGTAAATGACCTGCTGCGCTTAACAAAACGCGCAGGACTTGCTGCAGTTTATCCGTGGAACGATATAAAGACCTATAGACAGTTTATTCATCTGAGGTCTATTCCTGATTTATTGGTTTTAGGGTATGAATATGAAAATAGTCCGCAGCTAAATAGCCATTTTTATGAATTAAACAATCTGATAAATTCACGACGCTACTGCCGGTTTATCTATAAAAATGCGCTACGCTGTGTAGCACCATACCGTCTGGCAACCCGCCAGGGTATTTGGTATTTATTGGGTACAGAAGATAATCACGCCGATACCTGGATGTTAAGCCAAATCAATTCATTAGAATCACTTACTGAAACATTCATACCTGATTCAGCGATGCTGACGCGGTTTGATAATGAAGAAGGTCTGGATGACGACCTGGTCAAAACGGAAGTGCTGCTGCAGGTTTCTGCGCAGGCGGCGGTGTACTTTAAGCGACGCAAGCTACTGCCTTTTCAACAAATGATGCAGGAGCTTGATAATGGTTGTCTTATTCTTTCCAGCCATATTGTCTCGCCGGAACAATTATTCCCGCTAGTACAATACTGGATACCCCATGTAACGATTATTTCGCCGCAGGTCTGGCAGCATGATTTAAAAGCCAGAATTGCGGCCTGGTGCGATATTGAACAATAAAATACTTTCCTCACGTAATTATAAAAGCCGGTATTTCATTAGCACAAAAAAATAATGCTCTTATAAAAGCCGGATAATTTGAGTTAAGGAAACATTTTTTATGCACACACAAACAATTTTCGAATTAAGTCAGGAGGCCGAGCGGCTATTACAGCTCGCCTTACAAAATCTGAACGCTTTAAAAACCGTCCCGCTCGCGACGCAAAACGATCAAATATTAAATAATCTGCATGCCGTGGCGTCAGTTGTACCTCTGCAATTTAGCGCCCGCGGTATTAACGCCCAGCAGGCGATGCTACAAAACGAACTGCGTAAAATTACCCAACAGGAAATGGTGCTGGCTATTGTCGGCACTATGAAGGCTGGCAAATCAACGACAATAAACGCCATTATCGGCACCGAAGTCCTGCCAAACCGTAACCGGCCGATGACGGCGTTGCCTACCCTTATTCGCCACACGCCGGGCCAGCGTGAGCCGGTACTGCATTTTCCTCATGTTGTTCCTATTGAAGCGCTGATGGGAGAGCTGCAGCAAAAATTAAAAGGAATCAATCGTGAAGCGCTTACGCAGCAGCTTGAAATTGACCGGGATATGGATGAACTGCTGACGCGCATTGCCAGCGGCGGCACTTTCGAGAAACATTACCTGGGCGCGCAGCCCATTTTCCATTGCCTGAAAAGCCTTAATGACCTGGTGCGTCTGTCAACGGTGCTTGAGGTTTCTTTCCCGTTTAAGGCCTATGCGGCGATTGAGCATGTGCCGGTTATCGAGGTGGAATTTATTCATCTGGTAGGGATGCAGAAAGGCTACGGACAACTCACGTTGCTTGATACGCCGGGGCCAAATGAGGCAGGGCAGCCCCATCTGCAAAAAATGCTGCAGGAGCAGCTTTCGCAGGCTTCAGCCGTGCTGGCGGTAATGGATTACACCCAGTTGAAATCGATTTCCGATGAGGAAGTGCGCCGGGCGATTCTGGGGGCGGGCAAATCGGTGCCGCTTTACGCGCTGGTGAATAAGTTCGATCAAAAAGATCGCAACAGTGACGACGAGGCACAGGTTAAGGCGCTTATCTCCGGCACGCTAATGAAAGGCACTATCGAGACCGATCGTGTGTTCCCGGTCTCTTCCATGTGGGGCTATCTTGCAAACCGGGCGCGCTTCGAGCTTGCAGAACACGGCAAGCTGCCCGATCCGCAGGATCAGCGCTGGGTTCAGGATTTTGCTGAGGCCGCGCTTGGCCGCCGCTGGCGCAGCTCCGATCTCGCCGATATCGACAATCTTCGCCATGCAGCCGATCTGCTGTGGGAAGATTCGATGTTTGCCTCCCCCGTGGACGCTATTTTGCATGCCGCGCACGCCAACGCTTCCATGTATGCGCTCCGCGCGGCGGCGCAGAAGCTGCTTAATTACGCCCAGGGAGCCGAGGAGTATCTTAGTTTTCGCTGCCAGGGGCTGCAGGTGGCAAACGAAAAGCTGCAGAGCAATATTCGCCTGCTGGAAGACGACCTTTCGTTGCTGCAGACCAGCCAGCAGGATATCAGCCGTATTATTCGCACCGATGTCGAAAGAGCGGTTACCGGCATTGCGGAATTCATCTCCCGCTATGAAAAACGCATTAAGGCGGATATTGACGATTATTTTCAGCAGGGGAAGGTGCATGAGGACGTAGCACGGCATTCGTTCCGTCTGTCTACCGCTCGCAGCCGTGATTTCGAGGCGGGCTGCGAATCCATAACCGTTGAGGATGAACAGGCCGCGGGGCTGATGCTTAACAAAATACGCGCTTCAAGCGAAAACATTTTGCTTGTGGCTCAGGAAGCGATGACCGAAGAGCTGGCGCTGCTGCTTAATCAGCTTGAAACCTCGTTGATGGACACGCTACGCCAGACGCTCAAGCCGATTGAGAAACGCGTGACGGAAGGGCTCGCGCTCTCGGGATTCAGGGCGCATATCAGCCTGCCGGCTTTCCAGACCAGCCAGCTTAACTTCAATGCGCAGCACGCTTTTAACGACGTTATCGACCATCAGGAAGTGCCTGTATCGCAGATTCGTCGCCAGAGTGGCATGCGTGGCACTCTGGCGCGCTGGCTGAACAGTGATGATTGGGGCTGGGAAGGGTATACGGCGACCCAGAGCCGCTATGTCATCGCTTTACCGGATTTACAAAGCAGGCTGCACAGACACGTTGCCTCCTTCCTGTTGCAGCTAAATAAAGCGATTGTCGCGCAGGTTGATATCTCCGTAATGGCGGGAATGGCGACCTTCTTTGCCGATTTTGCCCAGGCGCTTGAGGCGATAAAAACCAATCTCCAGCAGAGCCTGGTGGCGCGTTTGCAAAACGAAGAGGCGCTGCAAACGCTGCAAAGCCAGCTCCAGCAGTGCGTAAGAACGACGCGGTATATTCATGAAGATACCCGTTTATTAAGAGATGATATCCAGACGCTTTTTGCGGCGGAGCAGCACCAATGAGCAGTTTATTACTTGCAGGTCCGGTCAGAACCCTGGAATGCATTACGGAAAAATTTGTCGTGGATTACGCCTGCGCTATTGATGTGGCGCGCGATCCCTGGCGTAGCCAGCAGGGCAAAGCGTTTTACCAGCGCCTGAAAGAAGAATTCGCCGGGCAAAACCGCGTGAATTTCTGGGGGCTGGATAGCGCAACGCCTGAGTGTATGGAAGCTTCCCTCACCTGGCTTGGACAACTCACCGGCACGGTGGCTAAAAGTTATCTGGCCGCATCGCTGATACATGAGCGACTCAGCCAGATGGAAACGGCTTCGGCGCGCGTGGCTTATTATTCTGCACAAGGGCGAGCCCAGTTAAATCAGATAAAAAACTTGCTGGAGCAGCGCGTGCATAAGCTCGAACAGCAACTGAGAAGTATCGATCTGTATCGTCAGGGAACGGTGCATTGCGAACAAATTTTCGCTCGCTGGCGTGCCGGGCACTATTTTGCGTTTTCTCCTGCCGGGCGCTGTTATGTTGCGCTCACGGAACTCCTCTGGGGAGCCTTTGGTGATGCGTTGCGCCTTTGCAGCGAAGACCAGGCGGCACAACTGCTTGAGTTTGTCCGCGGTCTGTCGATAAACCGCCTTGCTGAGGACGTTAACGCTTCACCGCGCACGCGTCATTACTATCACGAATGGCTGACCACGCCGTCCGTGCCCGATTTAATGGAGCATAAAGACGCGCTGGTTTGGCTGGGAAACAGCAGCGACAGCGATCGTCATCCGGTGAGTTATTCCGTTACGCAAAGCTGGCAAGGCATCGCGCTGGGGATGCCGCGGATCTGCTCGGCCATGCGTCTGGGCAGCGCCATGGTGGATGAGGTACTGAGCCAGCGCAGGCTCAATATTTAATTATTCGCAGGCTATAGCGAAATAATAATTCAGGCGCTGTATTTGGCCTGGGAATATTATTTTTATCCGATCTTTTTTATTATTCGAAAGCGTGTCAGAAAATTAAATATTAAATTTCTGGCTCGCTTTCATATAAAATGTTGACGGTGATTGTAGGTAGTTATTTGATTTATAAGGTTATTTTTATTGGGTGAACCCTGTGGCTTGCGGTTACTTATTGCGAGCCGCCTCGAAGAATCAATCCCCAAGCCTTCCCTCATTTTCCAGCATCCACTCGGCCAGCGAATCCAGCGTTGGGCGCAGCGATTTTCCTAACGCCGTTATCTGATACTCCACTCTTGGCGGGACTTCCGCGAAAACCTGCCTTGTCACCAGGCCGCGCGATTCAAACTGGCGTAGCTGGCGCGTGAGCTCTTTTTGCGTGATGGGGTGCACCGCGCGCTGTAAATCGCTAAATCTCACCGGCTCATCTATCACAATCATTCTGTAAAGAATGGGGATCGCCCATTTGCCGGATATCAGATTCACAAAACTCACCATCGGGCAGGCAATGCCTGCTGGTATTGTCGAAAAATTTTTTATCATGGCTTTGCCCTGCGATTGGCTAATGCATCCCATTTGGTTCTTTAGTATCCAGATGGTGCCTACTATCCAAAGGATACTATAGCGGAAATAATGTCCTGACCAGTTAAACATGAGGTAATGACGATGGGCAGACTTGAAGGCAAATACGCATTAATCACCGGCGGCACCAGCGGTATCGGCCTGGAAACGGCACGGCAGTTTATTGCGGAAGGGGCAACGGTTGCGATCACCGGCCGAAACAAGCAGGGGCTGCTGGAAGCGAAAGAGGCGCTGGGCAACGTGCATATTATTCACAGCGAGGCCGGTGATATGGGCCAGCAGCGCGAACTGGGCAAACAGATCGCTCAACTGTGGCCCCGGCTGGACGTGCTGTATATCAATGCGGGAGATGTGACCCACCGCGCTTTACAGGACTGGGATGAAAGCGCTTACGACAGGCTGATGAATACCAATCTTAAAGGCCCGTACTTCCTGATTCAGGCTTTGCTGCCGCTATTGGCGAATCCGTCATCGGTGATTGTTTGTGGGTCGGTCAGCGCCCGCATTGGGCTGCCGCAAAGCAGCGTTTATGCCGCCAGCAAAGCGGCTATCCTCTCGCTGGCAAGAACGCTATCCGGGGAGCTGAGCGGCAGAGGCATTCGCGTAAATGGTCTGAGTCCCGGCCCTACCGAAACGCCTGCGCTGGGTAAATTAGGCAATGGCGTAGCCGAAGATGCGCTGCGTGACGACATCCGCGCGCTGGTGCCGATTGGTCGTCTGGGCACCGTACTTGAACTCGCGAAAGGCGCCGTATTCCTCGCTTCTGACGAGTCCGCTTTTATGGTGGGCAGTGACTTACTGATGGACGGCGGCGTGGGTAATTTATAATTTTTTGTAACCAGGCGAGGGAACGCCTTTATTTTCATTATTGTAACAGCACTATCCTGCTGTTAATTATCGATAAAAAATTTATATATCAGTAACTCCCCAAAAAGTACCAGTCTTTAAAATCAATTCTGTGTTGCCCCTCACTTGCCGCTTTTTCCCACACTCCGCAGAATATATTTTGCCGCGTGCTGCGGGCCCTCACGCTTATTTTGCAAGGAGTTAAGATGAAGAAGATCTTTTTATGCTGTGCTGCCGGCATGTCTACCAGCATGTTAGTGGAGAGAATGAAGCAGTCCGCCGCCAGTCGTAATATTGAGGTGGAAATTACCGCCGTGCCGGTGTCCGATTTTGACCAGATTGTCAGCGATGCCGACGTGATTTTGCTTGGTCCGCAGGTAAAGTTCCAGCTACAGAGTTTAGCCAGCGCCGCCGCTCCGCACGGGGTGCCCGTTGCCGCCATCGATATGATGCATTACGGCTCGATGCAGGGCGATAAGGTGCTGGATCACGCCTTGTCTTTGCTTCCTGACGCACAATAAGGACAGGCTATGAACGACCGCTTTCCTGATAATTTCTGGTGGGGCACGGCAACCAGCGCAACGCAATCCGAAGGGCATACGCCCGGCGACGGCAAAGGAGAAAATATCTGGGATTATGCCTCGCGCCATTTTAATCAGCGCTTTTTTAACGGCGTAACCTCGAATAAGACTTCAACCTTTTATCAGCATTATCGGGAGGATATTCAGCTTGCCAAAAATATTGGCCTGAATTCTTTTCGCACCTCAATTTCCTGGTCGCGGCTTATCCCTGATGGCGATGGGGAAATAAATCCGCTGGCGGTCGATTTTTATAACGCGGTAATCGACGAGCTTCACGCCCAGGGCATTGAGCCGTTTATCAACCTGTATCATTTTGATATGCCGATGGCCCTCCAGGAAAAGGGCGGCTTTGAAAACCGTGAAGTGGTCGAGGCTTTCGCCCGCTATGCGCGTATTTGCTATGAGCTTTTTGGCGACCGCGTGCGCTATTGGTTCACCTTTAACGAGCCTTTAATTCCTGCGGAAGCGGGTTATTTGCATCCACGCCATTATCCATACGTCACGGATTTCCGCCGGGCCGCGCAGGTACTGCATCATATCGTGCTTGCACACTGCAAAGCCGTTGCCGAGTGGCGCGATATGAATATTGAAGGGCGGATTGGCATCATTATGGATGTTATTCCTGTTTATCCACGCAGCGATATGCCGGAGGACCTGCGCGCGGCGGAAATGGCGGACCTGTTTTATACTCGCAGCATTAACGAGCCTGTTTTACTGGGGCGCTACCCGGACGAGCTAATCGCCATCTTAAAAGAACATGACCAGTTGCCACGTATTATGCCCGGCGACTGCGAGCTTATTGCGAAGACGAAAATTGATCTGCTGGGCATCAATTATTACCGCCCGCGTCGTGTTAAAGCGCGTGAAACTTTGCTTGAAGAACCACATGGTTTTGTGCCCGAGCGCTTTTTTGAGGAATACATCATGCCGGGACGCAGAATGAATACCTCCCGCGGCATTGAAATCTATCCGGCGGCGCTTTATGACATTGCGATGGTCGTAAAGGAACGTTACGGCAATATTCCCTGGTTCGTCTCGGAAAACGGCATTGGTATTCAGGGCGAAGAGCAGTTTATGGTTAACGGCCAGGTGCAGGACGACTACCGGATTGAGTTTTTAAAAGAGCATCTGCGCTATTTGCATCAGGCCATTGCCGACGGCAGCAACTGTCTGGGCTATCACATGTGGACGTTTATCGACTGCTGGTCCTGGCAAAACGCTTATAAAAATCGCTACGGTTTTTATCACCTGGATTTAGAGACCCAGCAGCGCTCGCTTAAAAAATCGGGGCAATGGTTCCGCTCGGTAATAGAAAATAACGGCTTCGAGGGGGCAGGGGATGTCGTACTTTGAAAGGCTGGCCGAAAAAATGCTGCCGGTGGCAAACGCCATTGGCAACCAGCGCCATATGCAGGCGATCCGCAACGGGTTGATTTCTATTTTACCGCTGACCATCGTCGGGTCGTTTTTCGTTATTTTGCTGAATATTCCCATTAAAGGTTATATGGACTTTATCGCGCCCTGGCGCGATATGCTGGATGTGCCTTTTCGGTTTACCGTCGGGCTGATGTCGCTTTACGCCGCTTTCACAATAGGGTCGTTCCTCGGTAAAAGTTACAAGCTTAATGATATTACCAGCGGGCTATTAGCCATGCTGGCAACGCTCTTGATGATTGTGCCGGTGAATATTAAAGAAGGCGTTACCGTGGCTGGTGAGGCGGTCGCCGGGCGTTATATTCCCATTACGTCGTTAAGCTCCCAGGGATTATTTGGGGCAATTATTTCCTCGCTGATTGCCATTGAGATTTACCGGTTCATCAAAGTCCGCAACATCGAAATTAAGATGCCTGCGGGCGTGCCGCCGGTGGTAGCGAGTTCGTTTTCAGCGCTCTTTCCGACGCTTGCGGTGGTGTTGATCTTCTGGATCCCGCGTCACTTTCTGAATATCGATATTAACGCCATCATCAGCTTTATCATTATGCCGCTCAAAGGATTTATGACCGGCACCAATCTGTTTGGCGGCATCGTCACGCAGTTCTTTATCGATCTGTTCTGGGTGTTTGGGATCCACGGACACGCGGTGATGGGGCCGCTGATCCGCCCGCTGTGGGATCAGGCGATTGTGCAGAATATGGAGCTGTTCCAGGCGGGCACCAGCGCTTACGAACTGCCGAATATCTTCACCGAGCAGTTTTTCCAGTGGTATGCGCAGATGGGCGGCACCGGCTCCACGCTTGCGTTAGTGGTGCTGTTTATCCGCTCTAAAGTTATTTATTTGAAATCGCTGGGCAAGCTGTCGTTTATTCCGGGGCTGTTTAATATCAACGAGCCGATGATTTTCGGCGCGCCAATAGTAATGAACCCAATTCTGGCCGTGCCGTTTATTCTTGCGCCGATGGTGAATACCGTGGTGGTGTATCTCTTTACCATCAGCGGGCTTATTCCGCGCATGATGGTGAAACCGCCGTTCACCATCCCGGCTCCGTTAGGAGCGCTTATCACCACCAACTGGAACCTGATTGCCTGCGGGCTGGTATTTATCTGCTTCTTCATTTCGCTGGCGATCTACTACCCGTTCTTTAAGGTGTACGAGAAGAAGATGCTGGAAACCGAGCAGCAGCAGCGCGAAGAAGAGCAGGCGAAGCAACTGGCGGATGCATGAATATTATGTCGGGTGGCGCTGCGCTTACCCGACCTACGTTTTGTAGGGTGGATAAGCGTAAGCGCCATCCACCTGTTGACCACCCACGGCTCTTACATCAGAAAGCCGTCTCTAACGTTTCCAGCACGTTATATTCCTCGTCCACCAACAGCAGCGCCTTCCACTTGTCGAATGTCAGGCATGGGTGGGAGGTGCTGAACACCAGAATATCGCCGACCTGCACTTCCGCGCCCGGCTTGAGTTTCAGCATCGCGTGCTGGTCCATAATGCCCGTGGTTTCGATGGTTTCTGCCGGTTGCTTCAGTAATTTCCCCTGGCGGTAATGCGCGACGGGCTGCGGTAATCCCGCATCAAAGGCGCTGTCGCGTTTGCCGAAGTTCACAATCGCACGGTCGTTTTCCGGCACCGACTGCACCATAGCGACCAGCTCCAGCGCGGAGACCAAATCCCCGCCCAAATCGCAGGCAACTTTGTCGCGGGCCATCAGCTCATCCTGTGCTTCCTGATAGATCCCTTTATCGTGAGTGATGTAACAACCCGGGCGGATTACCACGCGGCAGTTTGCCGGTTTGTTTGCTTCCAGCCAGATGTTGCACACCACGTCATACCACACCGATCCCGCGCCGGTGAGAATAAACTCGCCTTCAACGTAACGCTCAAGCTGGCAGGCGAGAGCCGCCGCATCACGCAGCAGCGCTTCGACTTCTGGCTGCGGATTTTCACCATGCAGCACGCCTTCATAGAGTTCCAGGCCGCGTAAACGCAGGCCCGGTAAGCCCGAAATCTCTTCTGCCAGCGCAAGAGCCTGCTCCGCAGTACGGCAACCGCAGCGACCGCCCGGCACGCCCAGCTCGATCAGGATATCAAGCCGTTGGTTTTGTGCGCTAAAGAAAGCGGAGAGGGTTTTAGCGTTGGCGACGCTGTCCACGCAGCAAAGATAATCTACGTCCTGATATTCATTTTTTAGCTTTGCAACCAGTTGCATATTCGCTTTGCCGACGAGCTGATTAACCATCAACACCCGCTTCACGCCGCTCACCATGGCAATGCTTGCTTGCCAGGCGCTGCCGACGCCGACGGCCCATGCTCCGGCCTGCTGTTGCTGCTGGAAAATCCACGGCGTCATGGTTGTTTTCCCGTGCGGCGCAAGGGAAACGCCGCGCGCGTCCGCATAGCGCTGCATCCACTGAATATTGTTCTCAAGCGCCGCTTTTTTGATAACGGCCGCTGGCAGGCAAACGTCCTCATTGAGGATATTTGCAGCGGTGCTCATAAGGGCGGACTTGTGCGGGACGAGGTTACTTTCTTGGTATTTCATAACATTATTCCCTTGTGGTTATCTGTTCTTTCAGATTGGGTATCGTCTTTAACTACATGAAAATAAATAATATATGTTTTAAACTTTATTCCTAATGAATAAAAGTATCAGAAAATCCTATGCATTTTGCGTAGTCTTCCACTGTTTTTCTCGCTTGTAAATGGTTAACTTTAGCCCAGAACACCACGGGGGTTAGGAACATATGAAGTTCGACTATCTGTTCAGGAATGTTACGGTCATTGACGGCAGCGGCGGAGCGGAATACCGCGCCGATGTCGCCATTCAGGGCGATCACATCGCTGAGATTTCGCCTGCTATTAGCGGTGAAGCGCTGCAGGAAATCGACGGCGCCGGCCGCGTGCTGGCCCCGGGATTTATCGATGTCCATACCCACGACGATATCAACGTGATCCGCATGCCGGAGTATCTGCCGAAAATCAGCCAGGGGATAACGACCGTTATCGTTGGCAACTGCGGCATCAGCGCGGCAACCGCGACCATGAAGGGCAGTGTGCCGGACCCGATGAATTTACTCGGCGACGTTGAGCATTTTGTCTACCCAACGGTTGCGGCCTATGCCGAAGCGGTTGAAGAGGCAAGGCCGGCCATTAATGTCGGCACGCTTATCGGCCACACCGCGTTGCGTAACAACCATATGGACGACCTGTTCCGCACCGCCACGGAAGAGGAAATCAGCGGTATGCGCAAACAGCTCCGGCAGGCTTTAGAGCAGGGCGCGCTTGGGTTGAGCACCGGTCTGGCCTACGCCTCGGCTTTCCAGTCTTCTACGGAAGAGGTGATGGCGCTGGCGGAAGAATTAGCGGCGCAGAAGGGGATTTACACGACTCATCTGCGTTCGGAATTTGAGCCGATTCTGGAGGCGCTCGACGAAGCGTTTCGTATTGGCCGCCATGGCAAGGTGCCGGTTGTTGTTTCGCACCACAAATGCGCCGGAGCGAAGAACTGGGGCCGCACCGTAGAAACGCTGAAGCTGTTCGACAACGTTCGCCAACAGCAGGACGTGTCCTGCGACTGCTACCCGTATTCCGCAAGCTCCTCTACGCTGGATATAAAGCAAATTACCGACGAGTTCGACATCATCATCACCTGGTCGGAACCGCACCCGGAAGTCGCCGGGCAGTCTTTAAAACAGATTGCGCAAAGCTGGTCGATGACGCTTGTGGAAGCAGGAAAATTACTGATGCCCGCAGGCGCTATCTACTACAACATGGACGAGCAGGACGTGCGCCGGGTATTGAGCTATCCGGTGACCATGGTTGGCTCGGACGGTTTGCCGAACGACCCGATGCCGCATCCACGCTTATGGGGCGCATTCCCTCGCGTGCTCGGACACTATAGCCGTGACGAGAAGCTGTTCCCGCTCACCGTGGCGGTCCATAAAATGACGGGCATGTCGGCGGCACGGTTCCAGCTCCCAAAACGCGGGCTGGTGAAATGCGGCTACTATGCCGATCTGGTAATGTTCGACCCGGAAACCGTGCGCGACGTGGCAAGCTTTAGCGATCCCCAGCAGCCTGCTGCGGGGATTGAAGCAGTCATGGTCAACGGTGTAATGAGCTATGACCGTGATAAACAAGTTATCGGGCGTGCCGGCCGTTTCTTGCGCCGGTAGCATTTTGTCGGATGAGAACGTCAGGGTGGATAAGCAAAGCGCCATCCACCACAAAAAGGAGCAACAATGAGCATTAAACGTTACGGAGTGGGCGGCAGTACGGGCACCGGCGGGCAGCATCTGCCGTTTGCCAAAGCGGTGGAAGCGGGCGGCTGGCTGTACGTGTCCGGGCAAACGCCGATGAAAGACGGCGAAGTGGTAGAAGGCGGCATTATCGAGCAGTCTCGCCTGGCGATTCAGAACTGCGTGGACATTATGGAAAGCGCGGGCTACACCCTGGCGGACGTGGTGCACGTAAAGGTTTTCCTGACCGATGCGCGCTACTTCCAGTCGTTTAACAAAGTCTTCCGTGAGTTCTTCGCCGACCATCCGCCAGCCCGCGTGTGCTGCGTGGCCGATCTGGTAGTGGACTGCAAAGTGGAAGTGGATTTGACCTGTTATAACGCTGAACGCGTTTAATCTTCACAAGGTGAGGGTATAAATACCCTCACCGGTATCACATTAAATAATAAATCAGGCACCTCTTACGAAAGTGCCAACGGGTTTCCTGTATGTTTTTTTCAGGCGGCTAATTTCACCTTAATTATTAATCTGGAAGTGAGTTATGAATAGTCATGTCTTTTTGATCGGATTCATTATTTATGCTCTCGCCATGATCTGGCTTGGTTGGTTTGTTTCTCGTAACCAAAAAAATGGTGATGACTTTCTGCTTGGTGGCCGTTCCCTGCCGATGTTTTTAACCCTGGGCTCCACGGTAGCAACGATGGTGGGAACCGGTTCAAGCATGGGTGCGGTTGGTTTCGGATACAGTAACGGCTGGGCCGGAATGCTGTATGGCCTGGGCGGTGCTGTAGGTATTTTGTTGGTAGCCTGGTGGTTTGCTCCGCTGCGTAAATTACGCTTTATGACCATGAGTGAAGAACTGTCTTATTATACCGGTGCCAGTCATTTAATAAAAAATATTGTCGGCTTACTTATTTTTATTGCCTCTATTGGTTGGTTGGGTGCACATATTCTTGGCGGGAGCATGTATTTATCCTGGGCTACAGGAATAGATATGACGGTGGCGAAAGTTATTATTGCCCTGGCATTTGCTATTTATGTGGTCATCGGTGGTTATTCCGCAGTGGTCTGGACGGATACGATTCAGGCTCTTATTTTATTCTTTGGTTTTATCCTGATGGCGATTTTGGCTGTCGTTCATGTCGGTGGCTGGAATGTTATTGAACACGCAATGGACCCTAAAGCGCTGAGCTTCCTGGCCATTGATAAGCTAGGCGTGATTCCTGCGCTGTCGTTGGCGATGGTCATTGGCGTTGGTGTTTTGGCAACACCTTCTTACCGCCAGCGTATCTATTCCGGTAAAGACGTCTCTTCCGTGCGCCGTTCATTTGTTTACACCGGCGTGCTGTATCTGTTCTTCTCTATTCTGCCTGCCATTATTGGAATGGCTGCGTTTACCATGAATCCGGCGCTTGAAAACAGCAACTATGCATTCCTGTTTGCGACCAGCTTCCTGCCAGCCTCGCTGGGTTTAGTGGTGCTGATAGCCGGTTTGTCCGCCACCATGTCTTCGGCAAGTTCTGATGCCATTGCGGCTGTCGCAATTATGATGCGCGATCTTTACACCATGGTCACCGGCAGAATGCCGCCGGAAAATAAAGCCATCACATTGTCACGCTGGATGTTGGTGTTTGTCATTGGCCTGGCGTTGCTCTTCGCCCTGACGTCTAACGACATTATTAGTTACATCACAAAGATGATTGCCACCTTGATGTCCGGGTTGTTTATCTGCTCGATCCTCGGCCGTTTCTGGTTGCGGTTTAACTGGCAGGGCGCTTTAACTGCGCTGGTCAGTGGTGCCGCAGCTTCTATTGCGGTGCTGCTTAATGAAAGCTGGATGGCTTACTGGGGTAACCCTTGTATTCCGTCCGTACTGGCGAGCCTGGGCTGCGCGGTGGTCGTTACGCTGGTCACTCCGGCAAGCAAAATAAGTCGCGAAGAAGCGCTGGAAATGATTACCCGCGAACGTGAAAACCAGCCGGAAGCCATACCGGTGCCGCTGGGTAAACGCGCTACGGAGAACGCACGATGAGCGAGAACTATATCGCCGTCGACTGGGGTTCAACGCATCTGCGCGCCTGGCTTTATCGCGACGGGCGGTGCGTGGACAGCCTGCAGCTACCTTACGGCGTAAGCCGTCTGGTTGAGCAAAGCGCACGTGAAGTGTTCGACAAGTACATCGAACCCTGGCGCATACGGGAAGCTATGCCGGTAGTGATGGCCGGCATGATTGGCAGCGACGCGGGCTGGCAGCCCGTGCCGTACCTGGCGTGCCCGGCGTCGCTGCATGAGCTGAGCGCGCAGCTTTATGAAGTTGCGCCGCAGGTATGGATAGTTCCGGGTCTGAAGACTTCCCGTAATGTGATGCGCGGTGAAGAAACGCAGCTACTGGGGGCGATGCAGCTTGCTCCTGCCGCCTGCTATGTTTTGCCCGGCACGCACAGCAAACGGGTACAGGTGGCGAACGGCGCGGTGAGCTGTTTTTCTACGGCGATGACGGGCGAGCTGCATCACCTCCTGATGAACCATTCGCTGATTGGCAAAGGGCTGCCGGAGCAGCGCGACGATAACGCGGCGTTTCGGGCAGGTCTGCAACGCGGGCTGGATTCTCCGTCTTTTGTTAACAAGCTTTTTGAAGCGCGTGCGGCACGAGTGCTGGGCGAGCTACCGGCGGAATCCGTCAGCGACTGGCTTTCTGGCCTGCTGATAGGCGCAGAAGTAATGGCAATGGAACCGGCAGAAAGCGTGACTCTGGTTGGAGGCGAAACGCTTTGCCTTCGTTATAAGCAGGCCTTTGAAAAGGCGGGTATTGCAGCCAATGAAATAGCGGGCGATGCCGCTTTCCAGCAAGGGATAAGGAGCATTCTTGATGCAAGACGCTAAGCCGTTGGTCGCGATTTTGCGCGGTATTCATCCCCATGAGGCTGGCTATCATGTGGGTTCACTTATTGAAGAAGGATTTCGCTACATTGAGATCCCGCTGAATTCGCCGGACTGGCAGCAGAGTATTCCGCAGACGATCGGCCGCTACGGCGATAAGGCTTTTATCGGCGCGGGAACGGTGCTGAAAACTGAGCAGGTGGATTTTCTGGCCGAGGCGGGGGCGAAGCTGATAGTTACGCCGAATACCAGTCCAGCGGTAATTCGCCGCGCGGTTGATGCCGGAATGCTGGTTTGTGCCGGTTGCGCTACCGCCAGCGAGGCCTTTAACGCGCTGGAGGCCGGGGCGCAGTGGCTGAAGATTTTCCCTTCGTCAGCTTTTGGCCCGGCTTATATTTCGGCGTTAAAAGCGGTGCTGCCGCCTTCCGTGCCGGTGCTGGCGGTTGGTGGCGTTACGCCGGAAAACTTGGGTGAATATTTACGGGCCGGCTGCGCGGGCGCGGGGCTTGGCAGCGATTTATATCGCGCCGGGCAGAGCGTGGAGACGACTCGTGAAAAGGCCCGGCAGTTTATGGCCGCATTCAAGCGTTAAAAGCGTCGGGTGGATGTCGGATGGCGCTGACGCTTATCCGACCTACAGGTTATGCGAGTCGTACAAGATTATGTGAGTCGTAGGGTGGATAAGCGTCAGCGCCATCCACCTTTCTAATCCCCCAGCGGCTGTCTGTCCACGCCGCCGCGATGGCTGTCCAGCGCTAGTTTGATACGTCGCAACCTGTCCTTAGCCTGACTCTTATTCGCCATCGCCAGTTCCGTCGCCAGCACGTCTACCATCGCCAGCATCGCGTAGCGCGAAGTGCTCGGCTTAAAGATATAGTCGTTTTCCCGCACGATAAGCGGCAGGACGATATCAGCGTTGGCCGCAAGCGGCGTCTCCTCAGGCGTAATAGCAATCACTTTTGCGCCGTACTGCCTTGCCATCGCCGCGCTTTCAATGATCTCCGGCGTATAGCCGCCCAGCGAGAGCGCAAGCACCACGTCGTTTGGCGTCACCGCAGAACACATCATTCTTACCAGCAGGCCATCGCTCTGGCTGACTACCGGCAGGCCGAGGCGAAACAGGCGAAACTGCACTTCCTGAGCGCAAATCGTTGAGCCGCCGCCCATGCCAATCGCCAGGATTTGCCGCGCGTCGCTCAGCCATTCGACGGATTTTTTCAGGGATTCCGGGTCAAGCGCCCGACGATTGATGTCCAGCACATTAATGATAGTTTCGTAGATCCCCTGTACGCCTTCGAGATCCGGCACATCAAGAATAAAGCGCTGCCCGACGGCAAGCGACTGCGCAAGTTTTACCTTCAGCTCCCGCACATCTTTGCAGCCAATGGCTCGCGCAAAACGGGTAATCGACGCCTGGCTGGTTTCGGTAAGCCGCGCCATTTCTGCAATCGGTAAAGTGGCGGCAGATTGTACGTCATCAAGAATAAATTGCGCGATGCGCTTTTCCGTGGCGGTAAGCTCCACAAAGCGGTCGGTAATGCAGGAAATAATGTCGATGGAAAAGGCCATGGCGCGTCCCGAAAATGAAGATAAATAGCCGGTACTTTGTACCATAAATATGTTTCGGCTGGGGAAAAATGGTGGATGCCGCTCACGCTTATCTCTTCTGAAAAGCCAAAAATGGTAGGGTAAATTGCGA
Source organism: Dryocola boscaweniae (assembly GCF_025215095.1). Taxonomy (GTDB): domain Bacteria; phylum Pseudomonadota; class Gammaproteobacteria; order Enterobacterales; family Enterobacteriaceae; genus Dryocola; species Dryocola boscaweniae. The sequence continues at coordinate 102,644 of NZ_JALHAP010000080.1, forward strand.
GCAATATTTTTCTATTCACGGATAATGTCTGATTCTGAAACGACATTTTATTTTTGTAAGGGATAGCGAGTGGAAAGCAACGTATCGCTGTTTACCCGTAAGAAATTTGCATGGATGTGTGCCGCTTTCTGTTGCCTGCTGTGGGGAAGCGCGTACCCGGCTATTAAAAACGGCTATGAGATTTTTGAGATAGCCGCCGACGATTTGCCTGGCAAAATCGTCTTCGCGGGTTATCGCTTTGTCATCGCCGGGCTTTTGCTGCTGGCATTTGCCGTTATGCAGGGCAAACCCATTGGACGTTTGTCTCACGGGCAGTTTTCCCGGCTTGCGGTTTTAGGCGTGACGCAAACTGCTTTGCAGTACATCTTCTTTTATATCGGCCTTGCTTATACCACCGGCGTAAAAGGGTCGATCATGAACGCCACCGGGACTTTTTTCAGCGTGCTGCTGGCGCATTTTATCTACCAGAATGACCGGCTCAGCATAAATAAAATCGTCGGCTGCGTGTTGGGTTTTGCCGGCGTAATGGTGGTGAACTTTAACAGCCAACTGATGGATTTTAGCTTTAGCTGGATGGGCGACGGTTTCGTGGTGCTGGCGGCGTTTATCCTTTCCGCCGCGTCGCTTTACGGTAAACGCATCTCGCAGACGGTCGATCCCACGATTATGACCGGCTGGCAACTGGCTATAGGCGGCGTGGTGCTTACCCTGGGCGGTTATCTGGCGGGAGGAACGCTTGCGTTTCATGGCTGGGAATCAGTGGCGATTCTGGGCTATCTGGCGCTGCTTTCCTCCGTGGCGTTCGCGCTCTGGAGCATGCTGCTTAAATACAATCGCGTGGGGATGATCGCGCCGTTTAACTTCCTGATCCCCGTTTCCGGTGCCGTGCTGTCGGCTATTTTCCTGCAGGAAAGTATTCTGGAATGGCGCTATGCCCTTGCGCTGGCACTGGTATGTTTTGGCATCTGGCGAGTAAACGTGGCTCGTGGTTAGTTTACAAAATCACCGTTTTCAGGCCATTATCTATCCATCTTTCATGAATAAAAGGGCCTGCAGATGACAAGAATGACAGCGAAAGATTTTCCTCCTGAGCTTCTCGAATACTTCGATTTTTACGTGCACGGTAAAATCAGCAAGCGCGAGTTCCTTGATCTGGCGTCAAAATTCGTCGTCGGCGGGCTTTCTGCCGTGGCGCTTGGAACGTTGCTGACGCCCAACTACGCTTTTGCGCAGCAGGTGGAATTTACCGACCCCGATATTCTGCCGGAATATATTCATTATCCTTCGCCTCAAGGGCACGGCAGCGTAAAGGGTTATTTTGTGAAGCCTGCAAAGGCCGCGGGCAAAGTGCCTGCCGTAGTGGTGGTTCATGAAAACCGTGGCCTGAATCCTTATATCGAAGATGTGGCCCGGCGCGTTGCGAAAGCAGGTTTTATTGCGCTTGCGCCGGACGGATTAAGCTCGGTTGGGGGGTATCCCGGCAACGATGAGAAAGGCCGGGAGCTACAGCAGCAGGTCGATCCCAATAAGTTAATGAACGATTTTTTTGCCGCGATAGAGTTTCTGATGCACCACGAAGCGGCGAACGGAAAGGTCGGTATTACCGGATTTTGCTACGGCGGCGGTGTGGCGAACGCTGCGGCAGTGGCTTATCCGGAACTGGCGGCAGCGGTGCCTTTTTACGGCAGGCAGCCGAAAGTGGAAGACGTGCCGCGCATCAAAGCGCCGCTTTTGCTGCATTATGGCGAACTGGATTCCCGAATTAACGAAGGCTGGCCTGCCTATGAAGCCGCGCTGAAAGCCAATAATAAAATCTACGAGGGATACATTTACCCCGGCGTGAATCACGGTTTCCATAATGATTCGACCCCGCGTTACGACAAAGCGGCGGCGGATTTAGCGTGGAAGCGGACGATTGACTGGTTTAATAAATATCTGGTTTAAATTGTGAGATGTCGGATGGCGCTTCGCTTATCCGACCTACAGATTATGTCTGCCGGGTGGATGGCGCTTCGCTTATCCGACCTGCGATTATGGCTGTAGGGTGGATAAGCGAAGCGCCATCCACCGAAATACTATGTCTGCACCAGAATAACCGCACCCAAAGCGATGCCGTTTTTCCCGGTACGTTTAATGATGTACATCGACTCATCGGCGCGGATCACCGCGTCGGCGAAATTGTCGCTCGTCCAGGACTCATTGACGCCAATTGATGCGCCAACGCTTGCGGAGCCGTTGCCCAGCTCAAACGGAGTCATTGCGGCATCCAGGCAGCGTCTGGTGACGTTGCTAATCTCCGGGTTATCCAGCGTCCAGGGCATCAGCAGGATGAATTCATCGCCGCCGATGCGGCCGATGGTGACTTCTGGCGGACAGGCGTCGTGCAGACGCTGGCTGAGCTGCAGCAGCACTTCGTCCCCACTGCGGTGGCCAAAGGTGTCGTTAACGTTTTTAAAGTCGTCCAGGTCAATAAAAGCCACGCAGAGCGGCCCAGGCTTTTTCATCAGATCGAACTGCGCATGCAGCGCGTGACGGTTGGCTAATCCGGTCAGCGGGTCGTGGTTGGCGAGTTTGGCAAGCTGCTGTTCATACTGCTTTTCTTTGGTCATATCAATGTGGGTGCCGGTGACTTTGAGCGGTTTTCCGTCATCGTCCCATTCGGTCACTCTGCCGCGATCGAGAACCCAGGTAACGGTGCCGTTTTTGGCCTGCATGCGATGCAGGGCTTCGTAAAACGGGGCTTTGCCGTCGAGATGGTTGTAAAACGCCGCCAGCACCATCTCTTTATCTTCAGGATGCAGATGCTCACGCCACACCTCGAAGTGAGCGCTAAGTTCCTTGGGCTGATAGCCCAGCATTGAACCCCATCGGCGATTGAAAATAACCAGCTTGCCGCTTGGCACGTGTAGCTGCCACAGGCACAGACCGGTGCCGTCCAGAGCCGCACTGAGCTTGTTTCGCGCGTCGTGTGCAATTCTCTTGAGCCGGGCATTGTGCCTTTTGAGGTTCTGAATCTGCTGCCTGAGAGCGTCTTCGGACATTGACCGTGATTATGTTCAAATAATATCCATTTTTAACAGTTATTAATGAGATGTAAATAAGGCCTGTGAAAAACTTATGTCGGCAACCGTCCTGCTTCCATTTTTGCCTGCTTACGCGAGGAGTAAATAAACGCCGCGATAAACACAATGGCCGAGAGCACAACGATGGTTGGCGCAGGAGCGCTATCAATGAAGAACGAAAGATAAACGCCAGCAAACGAGACGCTAATCGCCAACGCCTGCGCGACCAGCATCATGGATAAAAACGTGCGGGTCAGCAGGGAGGCGATGGCGCCGGGCGCAATCAGCAAGGAAATCGCCAGGATAATCCCCACCGCTTTCAGCGCGGCGACGATGGTCAATGACACCATGCACAGCAGGCCATAATGCAGGAGTTTGACGTTAAGGCCGGATGCCTGCGCCTGTGTCGGGTCGAAGGCGTGCAGCAGAAAATCTTTCCACTTCACGGCGATAATGCCAGCGGTGAGCGACGCGATAATGCCCGTCTGAATGATGTCGCTCTGGCCGACGCCGAGCATATCGCCAAACAGAATATGGTCGAGGTGGATATCCGGTTTCAGATAGACATACAGCACCAGGCCCGCGCCAAACATGCCGGAGAAAACGATGCCCATCACCGTATCGCGCTTGATGCGGCTGTTGTCCTGCAAAAATCCCGTTGCCAGCGCGCAGAATAAGCCTGCCACAAACGCGCCGATGCCCAGAGGTAATCCGACCATCCAGGCCACCACGACGCCGGGGAAGACCGCGTGGCTCATGGCATCGCCCATCAGCGCCCAGCCTTTCAGCACCAGGAAGCAGGAGAGCAGGGCGCACGGAACGGCGACCAGCGCGGTCATCGTCAGCGCGTTAATCATAAAGCCGAACTGGAAGGGAGAAAGCAGCGTATCAATAAGGCTCATGGGGCGACTCCTTGCGCCAGGCGCGCGCGTTTGCGGTTTGCCAGCAGGCCGTGTTTCGGGGCAAAGATGAAGGCAATCAGGAATAAAACGGTTTGCAGTACGACGATAATCCCGCCCGTTGCGCCGTCGAGAAAATAGCTGATATAAGTGCCGACCGCGCTGGTCACGCTGCCCAGCGCCACGGAAATCATCAGCAGTTTCGGGAAGCGGTCGGTCAGCAGATAAGCGGTTGCGCCCGGCGTGACCACCATACAAATCACCAGAAACGCGCCGACGGTTTGCAGCGCGGCAACGGTGGTGGCCGAAAGCAAAGTGAAAAACAATCCCTTTAGCAGCACAGGATTCAGGCCAATCGAGCGGGCGTGGTTTTCATCGAAAAAGGTCACCATCAGGTCTTTCCATTTCAGCAATAGAATGGCCAGCGAAACAAAACCAATCACCGCAAGCTGGACGATATCGGCTGGCGCGATAGCCAGAATATTGCCCAGCACTATGGTCTGAATATTCACCGAGGTTGGATTAAGCGAAACCATAAACAGCCCGAGGCCGAAGAACGAGGAGAAGATAAGCCCGATGATGGTGTCTTCCCGCAGGCGCGTGCGCTGGTTTAAAAACAACATGGTTGCCGCAGCCAGCCCGCCGGAAAAGAACGCGCCGATGGAAAAGGGCAGGCCAAGCATATATGCGCCCGCAACACCCGGTACGATGGAGTGCGAAAGCGCGTCGCCAATAAGCGACCAACCTTTAAGCATCAGATAACACGACAAAAATGCGCAGACGCCGCCGACCAGCGCCGACACCCAGACGGCGTTAAACATGTAGTTATAGGCAAAAGGTTCCAGCAAAATACCCATCGGCTATTTTCCTTTTATCTGCCCGGCAGCGCGAATAAACGGGCGTTCGTCGTCCGTTACCACGCTGGTTTCCAGGCCGGTGAGCGTGACGTGCCGCAGCACGCCGCTGAAGGCGATTTCGAGATTTTCCTGGGTAAAGGTTTCGCGCGTTGGGCCGTAGGCGAGTACGGTGCCTTTTACCAGCACGGTATGGTCGCAGTAGTCGGTGACCGCGCCAAGATTGTGGGTGGCGACAAGCATCGTACGGCCTTCGTCGCGCAGCTCGCGCAGCAGGCTGATGATTTGCTCTTCGGTTTTGACATCAACGCCGGTGAAGGGCTCATCCAGCAGGATGACCTGGCCGTCCTGGGCGATAGCGCGGGCTAAAAACACACGCTTTTTCTGCCCGCCGGAAAGCTCGCCAATCTGCCGATGGCGGAAATCGCTCATGCCAACGCGCGCGAGCGCATGGTCTACGGCTTCTTTGTCGGCCTTGCCCGCAATACGCAACATGCCCATATGCCCGTAGCGGCCCATCATTACGACGTCTTCCACCAGAACCGGGAAGGACCAGTCCACATCTTCGGACTGGGGCACGTAGGAAACCAGGTTCTGGCGCAGCGCGTTTTTGGTCGGCATGCCGAGAATGGATATGCTGCCTTTCGCCAGATGAACAAAACCCATAATGGCTTTGAAGAGCGTGGATTTGCCGGAGCCGTTAACCCCGACCAGCGCCGCGATGGTACCGGTTGGGATGCGGAACGTGGCCTCGCGCAGGGCGGTGTGTCCGTTGCGGTAGGTTACGCTGGCATCCTGCACGGAGATGCCGAAAATATCCGTCATTTTTGCGCTCCTTCGTTGATGCCTTTAACGATAGTGCTGGTGGTGACGCGCAGCAGATCTAAATAGGTGGGAACCGGACCATTTGCCGCGCTCAGGGAATCGACATACAGCACGCCGCCGTAGCGGGAGCCGGATTCACGCGCTACCTGGCGGGCCGGTTTATCGGAAATGGTGCTTTCGCTGAATATCGCCGGGATGTTGTTTTTACGAATGGTGTCGATGACTTTTCGCACCTGCTGCGGCGTGCCCTGCTGGTCGGCATTGATCGGCCACAGATACAGCTCTTTCAATCCGTAATCGTTGGCGAGGTATGAGAACGCGCCTTCGCTTGTGACCAGCCAGCGCTTGTTTTCAGGAATTTTGTTCAGCTCATCGCGCAGTGGTTCGAGGGTTTGCTGGATTTTTTGCTTATAGGCTTCGGCATTTTTAGCGTAAACGGCGGCGTTTTCCGGATCGTACTTGCCGAGCGCATCGCGAATATTATCGACGTAGATTAACGCGTTTTTCGGCGACATCCAGGCGTGTGGATTCGGTTTGCCGTTATAGGGACCTTCGGTGATGCCGGTCGGCGTGATGCCTTTTGAGACGATGACTTCCGGCACGCCTTCAATATGCTGATAAAACTTCTGGAACCACAGTTCGAGATTAAGGCCGTTGGCTAAAATAAGCTGCGCGCCCTGAGCGCGGCGGATATCGCCGGGCGTTGGCTGATATTCGTGGATCTCAGCCCCGGCTTTGGTTATGGACTCGACGTCTGCCGCGTCACCCGCCACGTTTTTTGCCATGTCCGCGATGACGGTAAAAGTGGTGATGACTTTAAACTTTTCTTTCGCCCAGGTCTGGGATGAGTTGAGCATCAGCGCCGCCATCATGCCCGCTACTAAGATTGTTTTTTTCGCCGCCGCTTTCCCGAACATGTCATCCCCTCTGATTCGTCTGATAAGTAAACAGATATAGCAATTGCTATAAAACATAGCTGTAGCTATGTTTAAATGCAAATAATTATCATTTAATTGCGAGGGGGCAGAACTTAAGTCGTTGTGTTCTGCAGCGGTTTCAGGGCTTCTTCTATCAGCGCTAATCCGTTTTTATTTCTTTGTTTAAGGTAAACATCATTGAGCTGATTGATTTCTTCAAGCTGCGTTAATGCCTGAAAAGCCGGATGTACGTCGCTGTGAGGATCGAGAATATCAGCCGTGCGAACGTCCTGGGTTTTCTCTTCTTTAATTTCGGCGGTAAGACGAATGATTATTTCTTGATTGGCGGAATGCAGGGCCTGTAGCTCCGCCGGATTCGCCTGGCTTGCTGTTTGCGCCGTAGTGGCAGGAAGCGAAATTTTATTGATGGCTTCTACCGTTTTATCGGCGGGCTGCGCGCAGCCGACCAGCAAAAGCGCCAGGAGTAAAATGGATTTTTTAAACATGGAGTTTCCTTGATAACAGAAACGGCGATGCGGAACTTCTGCTCCGGTTTGGGAGGGAAAGTACCCGCAACGGCTATCGGGAAACCACCAAAAAGTTGTTTATTTTTAAATTAAATAAGCCCGCGTTGGCAGGCTTATGAGTCAATCTTCAGCGTGTCAGTTTGTCTTCGGTGCGCAACTCAAAATCAGAGGCATCGTGGCGTTCGTGCAACTGTTCGGATGGCTCGCCCCAGGTGCGATTCACGATACGCCCGCGCTTAACCGCAGGACGATTCGCCACTTCATCGGCCCAGCGCTGGAAGTGTTTGTATGACGCGACGTCGAGGAACTCCGCTGAGTCGTACAATCCCCCTTTTGCCAGAGCGCCATACCACGGCCAAATCGCCATGTCGGCAATGGAATACTCTTCGCCTGCGATAAAGCGATGGTTTGCCAGTTGGCGATCGAGCACGTCGAGCTGGCGCTTGGTTTCCATCGCAAAACGGTTGATAGCGTATTCGATTTTTACCGGCGCGTAGTGATAGAAATGGCCGAAGCCGCCGCCAAGATAGGGTGCCGAGCCCTGCAGCCAGAACAGCCAGTTCAGCGTTTCGGTACGCGTAGCGATGTCCTGCGGCAGGAAATAACCGAACTTATCCGCCAGATAAACCAGAATAGAGCCTGATTCAAAAACACGAATCGGCGGCGTGGCGGAGTTATCGAGCAGCGCCGGAATCTTAGAGTTTGGGTTCACTTCCACAAAGCCGCTGGAGAACTGATCGCCTTCTCCGATACGGATTAAGTGCGCATCGTATTCCGCCCCGCTTACGCCCAGCGCTAAGAGTTCTTCCAGAAGAATCGTCACCTTCTGGCCGTTAGGCGTGCCCAGCGAGTAAAGCTGTAGCGGGTGTTTGCCTGATGGCAGCGTTTTCTCATGCGTCGGCCCGGCAACAGGGCGGTTGATGTTGGAAAACTGGCCTGTCTCGGACTTGTTCCAGGTCCAGACTTTTGGCGGTTGGTAGTTGTTTTCGGACATGTTGTTGGCCTGCCTTCTGTCAGGAAAATTACACGGGGCGGATAAGGTTACGTCATCCGCCGTTATCGGTATGAAACCACAAATCTGGCGAATGGCGCTGTCGCTTATCCGCCCTACAACTGAGCGGAATAATGACCTTGAAGTGTAGCAGGCGGGAAGAGGAAGATTGGGGAAAGGGCAGAAAAGGTAAAAGGTTACGTTGTCAGGCCCGCCCATTCATTGAAGGTGGGTCTTTAAATAGGATAAAGTGTGTTCCGACCAATAAACAATGATGCGCACAGTGTGGCGTTGGATGATGTATTACGGAGCCAAGTGATTACACAAATCAGGCAGTCAATAACATCCGAAATAATCTGCCCGTCTACCGGCGGCAAAGCAATATTTTTCGGAGTGGATGGAAGTTTTATCCGACACGCTATGATTACCATGCAATCGGTAATTAATCATAGTGAGCGTTTCGTATTCCATTTCCATATATTATCTTCGGAGCTGTCAGAAGAGGATTGCAGCGCTTACCGGAATATCGCTGAAACAGGTGGCTGCGGGTTAACGCTACATAAGATTTCTCCAGAACTATTCTCTGATTTACCGACAACCGATTTGTTCAGCAAGGCCACCTATTACCGTTTGCTGGCACCGAAGTTGATCGAAGAAGACCGATTGCTGTATTTGGACGCGGATATAGTATGTCTCGCTCCATGTGATGAGCTATGGTCTCATCCTTTAACAGACGAAGTAGCTTATGTTATTAGTGAGTCACCTGAGCTTGCTCCGGTCCTGGCAGAAAAGGCTGGGCTTAAGGGAAGCAGGTATTTTAACGCAGGGGTTATGTTGATTAATAAACAGCGTTGGAATGAGCTTAATATCAGTGAAGCTGTGTTTGATTTATTACTTAAAAAAGGGAAGAGTTTCAAATACCTTGATCAGGATGCGCTGAATATTATTCTTGAAGGATATATTGATTTTGGGGAGCGACGTTTTAATACCATTTTTATGCTCAAGCATGATGAGCAGGGATATTGTGCTTTGCCGCCAGCAGAAACTGTTTTCCTTCACTATGCCGGAGCAGATAAACCATGGCAACAATGGAATGAACAGGCTGTATGCCGTTTTTATTGGGAAATTTACAATAAATCACATTTAGCAAAGATCCCTTTTGATCTTCCAGAAAAAGATTGGCAAGCGAAAAAATTTTATAAACTTCTTCTAAGAAATAGAAAATTTATTCCAGGCATACGTTGGCTAATTAATTATTACAAGATGCGGTATATTAAATTATGAAATTAAAATCTCTAAAATTTTACGAGCCATTTTTTTTCAATGTTTGTTTCACATTGGCCGTTCTGTCATTGGCTATGGCGCTGTTTTATGATGCTTTTTCAGTAAAGGTTTTTTATTGCTTAAGTTATATCGGGATCGTTTATTTTATCATCGATATGATAAGAAAAAGAGTGGTAGTTAACCGCCCTCTGGCTTTGCTCTGTATTTCTTTGTTTGTTATAGGTTTGACTCGTTTTTTATGGGGTAAATACTTCCACGACTCAAGTTGGGGGGATGTTATATACAACTATACGACGGGAGGGAAGCGTTTTATTCTTGGCGCTTTTCTTGTCTGGTTTTTCTGGTACAGAAGACATTTACTTCATGAAAATACTATTAAACTAGCTGCGGGTATATTGGTGTTAGGGACGCTTGCACTTGTTTATTTTGGCTATCATGAATGGTCTATTATTCACCGTCGTATACAGCTTGGTACTGACTCATCTGGAACAGTTTCCTATCTAATAGTATTTATTTTTATAACTTGCCTGGCCTTTCTTAAAAGGGTAGTAAATAATTCTGCGATTTCGCTTGTGATCTTTATTGCTATATTAGGTTTTAATATGGCCTTATTATTTTTAACTGAAAGTCGGGCCGCCTTGTTGTTCACACCTCAAATTTATTTTGTTTATTTCCTTTTTCATTATCGTTTTATATCATGGAAGTGGAAAGTAGCAACCCTATTGGCTTCAATAGTTATTATAATAGCTCTTGTCCCCGCTAGTGTTTGGGACAGAATGCATAGTATTCAAACTGAAGTTTCAAGCTATGATAATAATAACAGTACGTCAATTGGCGCACGTTTCTCAATCTGGAAGTCTGGTTGGCACAGTACAGAGTTTTCTTTAAGCGGTCAGAACCCTGACGACAGAAATACGAAGGCAAGAAACTGGATTAAGACAGAAGAACGGGGTAATCCGGAAGCTTACAAAAATGTTATTTACCACCTGCATGACGACTTACTTGAAACCCTTTCTTTACAGGGTCTGATGGGACTATTGTCAGTTCTGTTGTTGTATTTTGCTACAGCATGGCATGCGTTGAAAAACAGGAGATATGAACTCTTCTATTTGCTGCTTACGCTTGTCATGTTTGGTTTAACGGATACGGTGTTAATCCAGCGACAGACGGTGATGATACTTTGCTTGTGTATCCTGTTGGTGGGGACGTTGTCATCCAGCAAAAAAGAAGGACACGAAAAAGATGTTTGAAGGGCTAAATCACGATAAAGCGGCAGGTTGTCGCTGACCGATGACACGTCTCATGGATGAGACGAACAATCGTTTTGTGTTTGAAAAACAGTTTGATGAAGAGGCCGTACTCCGGAAAGCAAAAAACCAGCCCGTAGGCTGGTTTTTCTGAATAAGTGGTGCCCGGACTCGGAATCGAACCAAGGACACGGGGATTTTCAATCCCCTGCTCTACCGACTGAGCTATCCGGGCAACGGGGCGCATTAAACCGTAAAGGCCTTTACCCGTCAATAATATTTCAGGAAAAACTGTTCAATCGCTTAAGTTTACGTCAATCTGGCCCACTCTTTGTCTTTGTTGCCGCAATGTTGCACAAATCTTCCAGACTTTTTCTGGACGCGCCGTGTAGGCTTACGGGCTGATTTCAGGAGGTGGTATGGCAGAAGACTGGCTTGAGCTTCATCAACATGGCGAAACGGGCATTGAGACGATTCGGGTCCACTTTGAAGGGCATGCGTACGATCCTCACTGGCACGATAGTTATCTGGTGGGCATTACCCTTGCGGGTACGCAGCAGTTTCACTGCCGTCGCGAACGCCATCACAGCACGCCCGGAGATGTTTTTCTCCTTGAGCCCGGGGAGATTCATGATGGCGACGCCCCGGTTGCTGGCGGGTTTACCTATCTGACCTTCTACCTTGAAGAGCAATGGCTAACGCGTACTCTCCAGGGCCTGTTTGAAACTATCCCTTCCAGCTATTCGCTGCATTTTTCTCGCACCATTGCTCGTGAGCCGCAGCTCGTCCGGGCCATTTCCGGCGCTTTTCATGCTCTGCACAGCGAAGAAATGCGCATTGTGCAGCAAAACACGATGGATAATCTTTTAGGGCAGCTTACAGAACATTGTCAGTGGCGAAAGCGCCTGTCTTCACGGGTGCAAAGCACGGCGATTGCCAATCGGGCCAGGGACTATCTTCACGCGCATATTGGTGAAAATATTGGCTTGTCGGATCTGGCGCGCGAAACAGCAACGGATAGATTTACGCTTTCCCGCTGTTTTAAAAGAGAGTTTCATATGGCGCCCCACGCCTGGCTTATCCAGTTGCGCCTTGTAAGGGCGAGAGCGCTGCTGGCGAAAGGAGAGCTGCCTGCAAATGTCGCGGCTGCGTTGGGATTTGCCGATCAGAGCCATTTAGGACGCTGGTTCCAGCGCGCGTATCGGCTAACGCCGGCTCATTACCGCAGGTTGTGCACAAACCTTCCAGACGCGCCTTAAAAAAAAGTCGAAAGTCGGGGTTCAGACCAATGGAGGAGTTTCTGAACCGTGAGCCAGTTTTATTCATCAGCACCGTTTTTACTTTTCGCTTTTGTCGCCTCAATCACTCCAGGGCCGACCAATATCTTGATTCTGGCTAACAGCCAGCGCTTCGGCGTAAAAGCCACCATGCCTGCGGTGTTGGGGGCTTGTTGTGCCGCCAGTCTTATCGTGTTTATTTCCGGGGCGGGTGCGGGCGAGGCGCTGCGTCAGTTTCCGCTGGTGCGCGAAGCGATGAGCTGGGCAGGAGCGCTGTGGTTAAGCTGGATGAGCTGGCAGCTTTTCGCGGCCCCGGCGACGAATTTAACCGATGAGTCCCGGCGGTCGTTTAGCTGTCGCGCGGCTGCGATATTGCAGCTTATCAATCCTAAAACCTGGATGATGGCGCTGGCGGTGGTCAGCCTGTTTGCGCCACGCGGCGCGCATCCTTTGCAGGATATATCGCTGTTATCCCTTTGGTTTTTGTTAATTTCACTGCTGTGTTTAAGCTGTTGGGCTTTATTGGGAAAAGCGGCCACGCGGCTGTTTCGCACAACGACATCACTCGTTTGGTTTCAACGCGTGATGGCATTGTGCTTATTCGCATCAGCCTGGGCCGGATTTATGGGGTAGCCTCAGGTTAACGCCCCACCCTGGCGGCACTGGGCGAAGCGCAAAATATCCTCCGCCAGACGGCGCGCGGTATCGATATCGGCCTGACTGCGCTTAACCAGCAGCTTGCTCAGACAGCCTTCCAGCACCAGTTCCATTTGATGCGCAACCATCGTCGGGTCGTCCACTTCCAACTGGGTTAGCAGTTCGTGAGTATATTCCCAGGCGGCTTTTTTCTGCTGGTCGGCCAGTTGATGAATCGGATGCGAGGCGTCCGGATAAAAAGTGCAGGCGGCAATAAACAGACAGCCGGGATAGCGCTGATTGCTGACGCATTCCGTCAGCGCCTGGTAGCGTTTTAGGAGTTTCTGCTCAAGCGATAGCTCTTCGTTGAGCATTAGCTGGCGGCGCCAGGCATCAACCTGCTGGCTCAGATAGCGCAGGGCGTCATAGAGCAGAGCTTCACTGTCAGGCCAGAATTGCTTTACTTCCTGCACCGGGTAGTCCGCCTCATGCGCTACCATTTCAAGGGTAGTGCTGGCGATGCCTTCACGTTCAAGGACGTGCAGGGCGTGCTCAAGTACGTCTTCGCGTTGCACGGTTTTCTCCTCCGTCGTTCAACGGTTTATCCCACATTAGTGTTGTTTACTGCGCGTGATTGCGCAAATGCGTGCCAAAAGCGCTCGCATCCATAAAGCCGGTGACGCGCGCCTGTGGCTGTTCTCGCCCTTCGGCATCAAAGAACAAAATTGTCGGTAACCCCAAAACTTTTAAGTGCTTTAACAGCGCCACGTCTTCCGCGTTATTAGCGGTGACATCCACCTGCAACAATACCCTGTTGCTCAGTTGCCGTTGCACCTGCGCGTCGCTAAAGGTGTATTTTTCGAATTCCTTACAGGCTACGCACCAGTCAGCGTAAAGATCCAGCATTACCGGTTTGCCCTTTGCATTCGCCAGCGCCTGGTTGAGCTGCCCGACATTAGCTACGCGCGTGAAGTTCAGGTGCGGCTGGCTTGTGGTTACGCTGGCGCCGAAAGCCCAGTCCTGCAACGGACGTGCGCAAACGAGAGCCGCGGCCAGCAGGATAATCTGCATGATACGCATCCACGATTTGCGGGCTTGCAGGCTGGTGATAAACGCCCAGCTAAAGAACGCTACTCCGAGCAGCGCCCACAGGCGAATGCCCCAGATGTCTCCCAATACGCGTTCCAGCAGAAATACCGGCAGGGCGAGGATCACAAACCCAAACGCGATTTTAACCGTTTCCATCCACGGGCCGCTTTTTGGCAGCAGCTTGTTGCCGAAGACGGTGATGAGGATCAGCGGCAGACCCATGCCCAGCGCATAAAGGTACAGCGTGCCGCCCCCGAGCCACATATTTCCACTTTGGGCGATGTAAAGCAGGATGGCGCTAAGCGGCGCGGTAGTGCATGGCGAGCAAATTAGCCCTGCCAGCGCGCCCATGGCAAAGACGCCGCCAGCCGAACCGCCTTGCTGGCGATTACTCATCAGCGTGAGGCGAGTTTGCAGCGACGAAGGCAGTTGCAACGTGAACAGACCGAACATGGACGCTGCGAGCAGAACAAACAGCGCTGACAGGCCAATCAGCACGTATGGATGCTGCAACGCGGCCTGGAACTGCAATCCCGCTGCGGCAACCACCAGACCCAGAGCGGTATAGGTGAGCGCCATCCCCTGGACATAGATAAAGGTCAACAACAGGGCGCGAGCGGTGGATAAGCGCTGTTTGCCGCCCAGCACGATACCGGAAATCAGCGGGTACATCGGCAACACGCAAGGTGTGAAGGCGATGCCGATGCCGATGAGGAACGCCCAAAGTGCGGAGAAGGGAAGCTGGCTGGCATTAGCGTCTACTGCTTCCCTCATCCCGGCCCTTTCCCCTTCGGGGAGAGGGTCAGGAGAAACCGCGCTTAGCGGCACAACGCGCGTTTCCGGCGGATAACAGAACCCCGCCTCGGCGCAGCCCTGGTATGTCACGCTGAGCGTCGCGCCTTTATCCGCGGATTTTACCGTTACCGGCAGGTTTAGCTGCCCGGTGTAAATCTCGGTTTTGCCGTAAAACTCGTCTTCATGCCAGGCCGCTTCAGGCATCGCCGGCGGTGCTACCTCCGCCAGAGCAGGGTTGAGTTTGATTTGCTGACGATACAGATAGTAGCCGGGCTTAATCTGCCAGTTCAGGTTGAGCTGGCTGCCGGACTGCTGGAAATCAAAGGCAAAGGCCTGATCGACGGGAACGAACTGCGTTTTGCCCTGGTTATCGAACAGACCTGCAAAAGTTTGCGTGCTAAAAAGCAGAAAAATTAGCGTAAGGATGCGTAAAGCCATGAGAGGTATTCACTGTCTCCGTGGGTAACTGGCAGCACCAGTAATTCAGGGGTTTGATAAGGATGATGCGCTTTCAGGCAGGCCAGCAGAGCTTCCTGGTGGGCGATGTCGCTTTTGAGCAGCATCTGCACCTCATACTCCTGTTCCATTTTTCCTTCCCAGTAATAGAGCGACGTAGCGCCTGGCAACAGGGTAACGCAGGCAGCGAGTTTCTCTGCCAGCGCAAGGGCAGCAAGCTCCTGGGCGGTGGCCTCGTCTGGAGCGGTGCAAAGGATGACAACGGCCTGGGTAGTCGACATGGCTTACCTCCTGCGTGGGAAACAGCGGAAGACTATAGCATGGCGGGAGAAGAGAGAGTGTTAAACGGGCCGCTAAGCGACCCGTCAGATTAGTAACAAACACCCGAAAACGTGGTTTTCGGGTGTTTGGGATAAACCAGAAAATATAATTCTTTATTTTTATTAGCACCCGGATCGGCACTGTTAAGCGCACAGGAATTTGTCAGAAGTCTTACGGGCCGCTAAGCGACCCGTTTTTACCAGATTTACAGAACCAGACCGCCGACGATAAAACCGAAGATCACGCACAGCGTTATGGCAATCACGCCAGGAATCAGGAAGGCGTGGTTAAACACGTACTTGCCGATTCGGGTTGAGCCGGTGTCGTCCATTTCTACCGCTGCCAGCAGCGTAGGATAGGTTGGCAGCACGAACAGGGCGGAGACGGCAGCAAAAGAGGCTACGGCGGTGAGCGGGCTGACGCCCAGCATCAGCGCGGCGGGCATTAGCGCTTTGGTGGTAGCCGCCTGGGAGTAAAGCAGGGTTGCGGCAAAGAACAGCACCACCGCCAGTAGCCACGGATAGCTTTGCAGCAGGTCGCCCGCGAAGCCCTGAATATCCTGAATATGGTTTTTGACGAAGGTATCGCCTAGCCACGCCACGCCCAGCACGCAAATACAGGCGCTCATACCGGATTTAAATGTGCTGGCGTTGAGGATTTCGCCGGTGTCGATTTTACAGGTGATGCAGATAAGCGTGGCGATGGTCAGCATGAAGACCACAATCGCTTCGTTACGCGGCAGCACCGGGTTCTGAATCAGGCCAACGGTGTCGCTGATGGCGGTGGCATAAAACATTACCGCGACGATACCGATCAGGAACAGCAGCACCGAGCGTTTGGCGTGCGGTTTCAGCTTGAAGACCTGGCTGCCGCGCAGTTGCACTTCGCCTTTGGCAAGGCGTTCCTGATAAACAGGATCGTCTTTCAGCTCGCAGCCGAGGAAGTTACAGACGACTGCGGTCAGCATGACGGCCACAAGCGTAACCGGAATACAGATAGCCAGCAGGGTCAGATAGCTGACGCCCAGCGGTTCCAGAATTCCGGCAAAGAAAACGACGGCTGCGGAAATCGGCGAGGCCGTAATAGCAATCTGAGAAGCCACTACGGCGACGGAAAGCGGGCGGGAAGGGCGAATGCCCTGCTCTTTTGCCACTTCGGTAATGACCGGCAGCGTGGAGAACGCCGTGTGTCCAGTGCCTGCCAGAATCGTCATAAACCAGGTGACGAGCGGGGCGAGGAAAGTGATGTATTTTGGATGACGGCGCAGCAGACGCTCCGCGAGACTGACCAGATAATCCATACCCCCCGCCACCTGCATAGCGGCAATGGCGGCGATAACCGCCATGATGATTTCGATGACGTCAAAGGGAATGGCCCCGGGTTTAATCTGGAACAGCAGTGTAAGAACTAATACGCCCAGACCGCCGGCAAAACCAATACCTATGCCGCCAAGCCGGGCCCCGAGATAAATCGCCAGCAGGACGATAACGAGTTCAGCGCCAAACATAATGTGCTTCCTTGAAGTTTAATGAGTTGAAAATAAGTTGTTGTATTAATGTAAGCCTGAAATGAAAAAGGCACGTCGCGATGGACGTGCCTTTAGGCTTTGCTAACTAACCGGAATTATCATTGTTCACTTTCATCCGTGTAGCGTTTTGCTTTGTAGACCGGGTGCATCAGGTTATGGATCGAGAATATATCGTCCAACTCGGCTTCTGTCAGCAGGCCGCGCTCCAGAACAACTTCCCGCACGCTCTTCCCGGTTTCCGCACAAATCTTACCGACGATATCGCCGTTGTGGTGGCCGATGAACGGGTTCAGATAGGTGACGATACCAATGGAGTTGTAGACATAGCTTTCGCACACTTCTTTATTTGCGGTAATGCCGTTGATGCATTTTTCCAGCAGGTTATAGCAGGCGTTGGTCAGGATGTGGGTGGACTCAAACATCGCCTGGCCAATGACGGGTTCCATAACGTTCAACTGTAGCTGACCCGCTTCGGAGGCCATGGTCACGGTGGTGTCGTTACCAATAACTTTGAAGCACACCTGGTTTACGACTTCTGGCACAACCGGGTTTACTTTGGCAGGCATAATAGACGAACCGGCCTGCAGTTCCGGCAGGTTGATTTCATTCAGGCCCGAGCGCGGGCCGGAGGAGAGCAGGCGAAGGTCGTTACAGATCTTCGACATTTTCACCGCCAGGCGCTTAAGGGAGCTGTGAACCATAACGTATGCGCCGCAGTCCGACGTCGCTTCAATCAGATCCTCGGCCGGTACGCACGGCAGGTTGCTGACTTCCGCCAGTTTCTGCACCGCCAGTTGCTGGTAACCTTCTGGCGTATTCAGGCGCGTGCCGATTGCCGTTGCGCCAAGGTTAACTTCCAGCAGCAGCTCTGCGGTACGCAGCAGGTTTTTGGTTTCTTCTTTTAACAGGACGTTGAAGGCGTGAAACTCCTGGCCCAGCGTCATCGGCACCGCATCCTGTAGCTGGGTACGGCCCATTTTCAGGATGTTTTCGAATTCGACGGCTTTGCGCTGGAAGCCTTCGCCCAGTTGGTTAATGGCGTCGATCAGCTTGATGATGGAGGCATAAACCGCGATGCGGAAACCGGTTGGGTAGGCATCGTTGGTGGACTGGCATTTGTTAACGTGGTCGTTCGGGTTCAGGTACTGATACTCACCTTTCTGGTGGCCCATCAGCTCCAGCCCAATGTTGGCGAGCACTTCGTTGGTATTCATGTTAACGGAGGTACCGGCGCCGCCCTGGTAAACATCCACCGGGAACTGATCCATGCACTTACCGTTGTTCAGCACTTCGTCACAGGCCTGGATAATGGTGTTGGCAATGCTTTTCGGGATGGTTTGCAGCTCCTTGTTCGCCATCGCTGCCGCTTTTTTCACCATGACCATACCGCGCACAAATTCAGGAATATCGCTGATTTTGTTGTTACTGATGTAGAAGTTTTCAATCGCTCTCAGAGTATGAATACCATAGTAGGCATCCGCTGGCACTTCCCTGGTACCCAACAAGTCTTCTTCGATACGAATGTTATTTAACATGTGAACCTTCTTTTTCAAGCTGCCAATAAATGCACCGTTTTCACGCACACGATGTGTGGTCGTGAGATGAATAGACCGAAGATTATGTCCATATTCGGTCTCCATGCCGTGATGATATGCTGATCATAGCGAAAAGCAGCAATCTGGATCACTTATTAAAACTCTCATCACATAACTATTATTAATATGTGATATCGATCAATGGATGAATATTTCCAGAAAAATAACCTGGTGCTTAGATTGATCTTTGGCTAATGCGCCGCCATCTGTTAGCAATGACTTATCGCTAACCCATTTTTACGAGCGCCAGAAGGGGCTTGTTGTCCAACTACAGGAGAATACGGTGCGCTGGATACCGTTAATTGCTATTTTTCTCTACGTTTACATAGAGATATCTATTTTTATTCAGGTGGCTCACGTGCTGGGTGTCCTGCTGACGCTGCTGCTGGTTATCTTCACTTCGGTAATTGGTATGTCGCTGGTGCGTAACCAGGGCTTTAAAACCTTTATGCAGATGCAGCAGAAAATGGCGGCGGGCGAAAGCCCTGCGGCAGAGATGATTAAAAGCGTTTCTCTGGTGCTGGCAGGCTTCCTGCTGCTGCTGCCGGGCTTCTTTACCGACCTCCTCGGCCTGCTGCTGTTGCTGCCGCCGGTACAAAAGCATCTGACGTTAAAACTGATGCCGCACCTGCGCTTTTCGCGCACCCCGGGCGGCGGCTTTAGCGCAGGCTCCGACCGTGGGCAAACCTTCGATGGCGAATACCAGCGTAAGGACGATGGCCCAAAGCGGCTTGAAGAGCGTGATAACGACAATCGTCACGATCGTTAAAATTTCGAAAATTTTTTTGTTTTCCCCCCTTGAAGGGGGGAGAGCTCATCCCCATCTCTCTCGTCACCAGCCGATAACCCATTTGGGCCGGCGTTACCCAAACAATTGATACTGACTTTCTCAAAGGAGAGCTATCACATGAGTATTCGTCCATTACATGACCGTGTCATCGTCAAGCGTAAAGAAGTTGAGTCCAAATCTGCGGGCGGCATCGTGCTGACCGGGAGTGCTGCAGGTAAATCAACTCGTGGCGAAATCATCGCTGTCGGTAAAGGCCGCATCCTGGAAAACGGTAACGTGCAACCGCTGGACGTGAAAGTCGGCGACATCGTGATTTTCAACGATGGTTACGGTGTGAAGTCTGAGAAGATCGACAACGAAGAAGTGCTGATCATGTCCGAAAGCGACATCCTGGCAATTGTTGAAGCGTAATTACACGCACGAAACTGAACGAATTTGAGGAATATAAGAAATGGCAGCTAAAGACGTAAAATTCGGTAACGACGCTCGTGTGAAAATGCTGCGCGGCGTAAACGTACTGGCAGATGCAGTGAAAGTTACCCTCGGTCCTAAAGGCCGTAACGTGGTTCTGGATAAATCTTTCGGTGCACCGACCATCACTAAAGATGGTGTTTCCGTAGCGCGTGAAATCGAGCTGGAAGACAAATTCGAAAACATGGGCGCGCAGATGGTGAAAGAAGTTGCCTCTAAAGCGAACGACGCTGCAGGCGACGGCACCACCACCGCAACCGTACTGGCTCAGTCCATCATCACCGAAGGCCTGAAAGCCGTTGCTGCGGGCATGAACCCAATGGATCTGAAGCGCGGTATCGATAAAGCCGTTATCGCCGCTGTTGAAGAGCTGAAAGCGCTGTCCGTGCCTTGCTCTGATTCCAAAGCTATCGCTCAGGTGGGCACCATCTCTGCTAACTCCGACGAAACCGTCGGTAAACTCATCGCTGAAGCGATGGAAAAAGTAGGCAAAGAAGGCGTTATCACCGTTGAAGAAGGCACCGGCCTGCAGGACGAGCTGGACGTAGTAGAAGGTATGCAGTTTGACCGCGGCTACCTGTCCCCATACTTCATCAACAAACCAGAAACCGGCTCAATCGAGCTGGACAGCCCGTTCATCCTGCTGGCTGACAAAAAAATCTCCAACATCCGTGAAATGCTGCCGGTACTGGAAGCCGTTGCGAAAGCCGGTAAGCCACTGCTGATCATCGCAGAAGATGTTGAAGGCGAAGCGCTGGCAACTCTGGTTGTGAACACCATGCGCGGTATCGTGAAAGTCGCTGCGGTTAAAGCACCGGGCTTCGGCGACCGTCGTAAAGCAATGCTGCAGGATATTGCTATCCTGACCGGCGGTACCGTTATCTCTGAAGAGATCGGTATGGAGCTGGAAAAAGCAACTCTGGAAGACCTGGGTAGCGCTAAACGTATCGTTATCAACAAAGACACCACCACCATCATCGATGGTACCGGTGAAGAAGCCGCGATCGCTGGCCGCGTAAGCCAGATTCGCCAGCAGATCGAAGAAGCGACTTCTGATTATGACCGTGAAAAACTGCAGGAGCGCGTAGCGAAACTGGCAGGCGGCGTTGCGGTAATCAAAGTCGGTGCGGCTACCGAAGTTGAAATGAAAGAGAAAAAAGCTCGCGTTGAAGATGCCCTGCACGCAACCCGTGCTGCGGTAGAAGAAGGCGTGGTTGCCGGTGGTGGCGTTGCGCTGATTCGCGTAGCTTCTAAACTGGGCGAACTGCGTGGCGTGAACGAAGATCAGAACGTGGGTATCAAAGTTGCGCTGCGTGCAATGGAAGCGCCACTGCGTCAGATCGTTCTGAACTGCGGCGAAGAGCCATCCGTTGTTGCTAACACCGTGAAAGCGGGCGACGGCAACTACGGTTACAACGCGGCAACTGAAGAATACGGCAACATGATCGACATGGGTATCCTGGACCCAACCAAAGTGACCCGTTCTGCTCTGCAGTACGCGGCTTCTGTGGCTGGTCTTATGATCACCACCGAATGCATGGTGACCGACCTGCCAAAAGGCGACGCTCCTGATTTAGGCGCTGCTGGTGGTATGGGCGGCATGGGTGGCATGGGCGGCATGATGTAATTGCCTTAGCACCTTGTGTTAAAGAAACCCTCAGGCAGAAATGTCTGAGGGTTTTTTCTTTTCGGCCGCAGTCTGGTATAAGGTCTTACCGGGCAAGATGGCCCGCAACATTCAATACGGCATTGATTACGGGGAACAACATGCGCATAAAAGTTTCAGCAGGAATGGCTGTGGCAGTGCTGCTGCTGGCAGGGTGCAGTACCAGCAACGAGCTGAGCGCTGCCGGGCAGAGCGTTCGTTTTGTTGAAGAGAAGCCGGCCAGCAACTGCCAACTGTTAGGCAGCGCTACGGGTGAGCAAAGCAATTGGTTATCCGGGCAGCATGGCGATGAAGGCGGCTCTATGCGCGGCGCGGCAAATGCTCTGCGTAATAATGCAGCGGCTATGGGCGGCAACGTGATTTATGGCGTCAGCAGCCCAAGCCAGAACCTGCTGTCAAGCTTTGCGCCGACCGCCAGCAAAATGACCGGCCAGGTTTATAAGTGCCCGAACTGATTTAGTGATTTGCGGCGGGTGGCGCAAAGCTTACCCGCCCTACGTTCGAAACTATGGAGGGGAGCTTTGCTCACCCAACCAACGCTTAAATGTGTAGGGTGGATAAGCACCAGCGCCATCCACCGGTTTTTCTTATGACTGCCGTAGCTGCAAATCCAGCGGCGTTTTACTCGGCTCGCCGCCAATTTCACGGGCAAGTTTCGGCACCATATAGCCGGAAACCAGCGTCAGCAACTCGCGCATAATCTTCCTCGCTTCATCGTCGCTTACCATGAAATGTGCCGCTCCCTGTACTTTGTCCAGCACATGCAGGTAATAAGGCATCACGCCTGCATCAAACAGCGCGTTGCTTAGCTGCGCAAGCGTATGCGCATTGTCATTAACGCCGCGCAGCAGCACGCTCTGGTTGAGCAGCGTAACGCCCGCCTGACGCAGGCTCTTCATGGCCGCTCTGAATTCGTCGCCAATCTCTTGCGCATGATTGATATGGTTAACCAGCAAAACCTGCAAACGCGAGCGCGCTATACGGCCAGCAAGCGTATCGGTGATACGCGCCGGGATAACAATCGGCAGGCGGCTATGAATGCGCAGACGTTTAATATGCGGGATAGCTTCCAGCTCGTTCAGCAGCCAGTCCAGCTCATGGTCTTTCGCCATTAAAGGATCGCCGCCGGAGAAAATAATTTCGTCAAGCTCGGGATGTTCGCTGATATAAGCGAGCGCGGCCTGCCAGTTACGCTTGTTGCCCTGATTATCGGCGTAGGGAAAATGGCGGCGGAAGCAATAGCGGCAGTTTACGGCGCAGCCGCCTTTTACCAGCAGCAGGGCGCGATTGCGGTATTTGTGCAGTAAACCCGGCACCACGCTGTGCTGTTCTTCCAGCGGGTCGGTGCTAAAACCCGGTGCTGCGATGAATTCCTGTCTGGCCGTCAAAACCTGGCGTAACAACGGGTCGTTCGGATTGCCTTTTTCCATGCGGGCAACGAACGCTCGCGGAACGCGCAGGGCAAAAAGTCGGCGCGCATCACGGCCTGCCAACAATTCTTCATCAGCATCTATGTTTAAAATATGCAGCAGTTCGTCGGGATCGGTTATAACATCGGCAAGTTGCGTTAACCAATCTTCTCTGCGGGGGGGATTTAGGGTTACAATGTGTGCCATTTTTTGGCTAAGCTACCAATTAACAATTTCAGAGGGCCTTATGGCGACTTATTCTAGCAACGATTTCCGTGCCGGTCTTAAAATCATGTTCGAAGGCGAGCCTTACGCAGTCGAATCCAGCGAGTTTGTGAAACCAGGTAAAGGCCAGGCCTTTGCTCGCGTTAAAATGCGCCGTTTGCTGACCGGCACCCGCGTTGAAAAAACCTTCAAATCCACCGACTCCGCCGAAGGCGCAGACGTTATCGATATGAACCTGACTTACCTGTACAACGACGGTGAGTTCTACCACTTCATGAATAACGAAACCTTCGAGCAGTTGGCTGCTGACGAAAAAGCGATTGGTGATAACGCTAAATGGCTGCTCGACCAGGCTGAATGTATCGTTACCCTGTGGAACGGTCGTCCAATCCAGGTGACTCCACCGAACTTCGTGGAACTGGAAATTGTTGAAACCGATCCTGGCCTGAAAGGCGATACCGCAGGTACCGGCGGTAAACCCGCTACGCTGTCTACCGGCGCGGTGGTTAAAGTTCCATTGTTCGTACAGATTGGCGAAGTGATCAAAGTTGATACTCGCTCTGGTGAATACGTTTCTCGCGTTAAGTAAAACGCGTGCGATTGCGGCGTAGTCTTTGCACTGCGCCGCCGCTTGTTGAGGGCAGGGAAGATGAATCGACTGGCTAAGCAGCTTCTTTTTGTCGCGTGTCTGGCGACGTTCCTGAGTGGGTGCAATACAACGCGCGGTTTTGGCGAAGATCTACAGCATCTTGGCGGAGCCATCGAGCGTGCAACTAACAAATAGTTACCACAACTCCTAAAAAATCTTCCATCTGCGTCAGCTTTCCATTTTTTGGCTATGCTTAAGTGGCTATACACAACCACATGGGCAAAAAAGGAAAAATGTCATGCTTAAGAAAACTATTGCAGCGTTCTTTTCACTCGTGGTGCTTTCGTCGTTGCTGACGGCTTGTAATACTACGCGTGGCGTTGGTGAAGATATTCAGGATGGCGGCAACGCGATTTCTGGTGCTGCCACTAAAGCACAGAACTAATCTGAACCACGGCGGTACGGTAATCACTGCCGTACCGTTATTACGCCACTTCTAATGGATGCGCCAAAAATAAAGAAAAACGGTTATCAGCCCCTAATTTCATGCGGATATTCCGTTTGTAGGTGTAAACCGTTTTTGGACTGATTCCCATTACCTTAGCAATCATTTCGTTACTTGCCGCTTCCGTCCATAATTTTAAAACTCGCTCCTCACGTAAAGTTAACAGCGAGGCAGTATGCTGTTGCCGGTATCTGAAAGGTGGACGGCTATTTAATGTTTTCTCAATAAGAGAATTAACGTCGTGTAAAGGCAGCGACTTACTGAATATCTCTTGTGTGCCCTGCTTTTGACAATACTCTTCAATTTGCGGATGGTCTCCGCTTTGCATTACCAGCAGGCGGGTCGACTTCCCACAGGCAGAATAAATGGCTGAAAGCTGTTGTACATTATGCAATATGCTTGAAAACCCTGAGAAATCGGCAATAACCATGTTGGGCTGCCACTGCATAATTTTTTCCCGGGCGAGAAGTAAATTATCAGTTTCAGAAATACAGAATGTATTATTTTTGTTGATTAATTGTCTCAGGCCCAGAAGACTAAAGTAACAGCGATCAACCAATAATATTTTATACATTTTTAACGTTCACGACTTTCATTATTACAGCCTTTCCAGGGACGCAAAGAAACGTTTTAATCATATGTATGTTTTAAGCAAATGAATTGGTGATCTACGCAACAATTCTGAGCTATTTCCAGGCTTAGCTTTTTCATGTGAAGGCGCTGGAAAGCGGGGATGCCGCCTGCCAGAGCAAAAATACCCCGGAGGCTGTTTTGTCACTTTCGCAGTGATACACTACTCTCCTTCATATCAGCCTTGCGGGACGGCCTGTAAGCGCTTCTTTTTCAATGGGGACGGCCCTTTTCTGGAGCTAATGTGTCCTGGTTTATTCTTGTTATTGCGGGTCTTCTGGAAGTGGTCTGGGCCGTGGGGCTCAAATATACCCATGGTTTTAGCCGTTTATGGCCAAGCGTGATGACTATCGTGGCGATGGTGGTAAGTGTGGCGCTGCTGTCCTGGGCGATGAAAACTTTGCCAACCGGTACCGCTTATGCGGTCTGGACGGGAATCGGCGCGGTCGGTGCGGCTATAACCGGTATTGTGCTGTTAGGCGAATCCGCAAGCCCGGCCCGTCTGGCGAGCCTGGCTTTAATCGTTATCGGCATTATTGGGCTTAAACTCAGCACCCATTAACCTTTCTGTTTAATCCACAGGAGCTTCTCTACCGGGAAGCCCTGGCGGGTCGCGGTATCCAGCATCTGCTGCTTCACTTCGTTGCTGATGGTCGGCGTGCGGGAGAGTATCCACAGATAATCACGATTCGGCCCGCATACCAGCGCGTGGCGATAATCTTTATCCAGCGCAATGATGTTATAACCGCCATAGAACGGGCCGAAGAACGAGACTTTCAAGGCCGCACGGTCTGAGGAACCGGTGAAATATGCCTTGCCGATGCTTTGCTGCCACATCTGGCGATCGGAATTAAACCCGCGATTCACTACCCGCAGACCTCCGTCATCCATCAGGCTATAGGTTGCCGTGACCTGTTCCAGGCCACGCTCAAAGCTATGGTCGAAACGGGCGATTTCGTACCATTGCCCAAGGTAGCGTTTAGCGTCGAAATTGTTCACCACCGTCACGTTCGGCGGCGGGGTAGGGGAACTACAGGCAACAACCAAAAACGCCACTGTTACAGCGGAAACAATCGGCCAGATGCGCATAGCTTTTTCCTTATCAGCTTTTTGCTAAGTGTAGATTGCGGCAAAAAAAATGCCTGCTCAGCGGCAGGCATTTTTAGACGGAAGCGGGTATTTAAAGGGTGATCACCCCGATAAATGTTACTACAGTCAAAATTGCCGCAAGTCCATAGAATATCCATTTACCGGAAGGCACATGAATTTTCAGGTCGTGCATGGCGTGGTGAATACGGTGCAGGCCACACCACAGCGGCAGTACAATCATCAGAAAGATGAACAGGCGGCCAATCAAGCTGTGGGCGAAGGCATAAACGCGGTCATAGCCCAGCGCGTCGCCGGGGAACAGGCCGAGCGGCAGCATAATACCCACCAGCAGCACGATAACCGGCGCGATAATCGCGCCCCACATGCCGCCTGCGCCGAACAGGCCCCAGAAAACCGGCTCGTCGGAGCGTTTCGGATTGGGATTGATCATAACGTCCTCCTTACCAGAACAGTGCAATAAACAAAATGACGACCGTGGCAACCGCAGTTACCGCCCACAGCCCTTTAATCACCGGCTCTGGTCCCATTTTGTCATCTTTAATAATGATGTTGGCGGCCTTCGGCGCCAGCTCAAACCAGGTTTTGGTGTGCAGCAAAGCGGCAGCCAGGGTGATCGCATTAAGGATCACGACAATCGGGTTGCGCAGGAAACTGACAAAGCTCTCCCAGCTTTCCGGGCCATTTTTCAGGGCAAACAGACCGCAGATCAGCAGGATGCTGAACCAGACGGTCGGCACCGAGGTTCCTTCACGCAGCATATAAAAACGGTAGAAGCCCAGTTTTTGCCACCAGTTAGGCGCCATGGGGCGAACATACGGCTTACGTTTCGTGGTCATTGTGCACTCCTTAGCGTGGTTTCAGGGTGGCTATCAAAAAGTCTTTCGAGCTTTCGACTTTGCCCTGCTGGATGGCGGCTGCCGGATCGACATGCTTCGGACAAACTTCCGAGCAGTAGCCCACAAAGGTACAGGTCCAGACGCCGTTCTGGCCGTTTAGCTGCGCCATTCGCTGCTTTTTGCCGTGGTCGCGGTTATCCAGGTTATAACGGTGCGCAAGCGTGATCGCCGCCGGGCCGATAAACTCCGGGTTAAGCCCGAACTGCGGGCAGGCGGCATAACACAGGCCACAGTTGATGCAGCCGGAAAACTGATGGTATTTGGCCATCTGCGCGGGCGTCTGAACGTTTGGCCCCTGATCCGGCGTACGCGGGTTACCGATGATGTACGGCTTAATCGCTTCCAGGCTTTCGATAAAGTGGGTCATATCGACCACCAGGTCGCGCTCGATTGGGAAGTTCGCCAGCGCTTCGACCTTCATGCCTTGCGTGTATTCACGCAGGAAGGTTTTACAGGCCAGCTTCGGCACGCGGTTGACCATCATGCCGCAGGAGCCGCAAATCGCCATGCGGCATGACCAGCGGTAGCTGAGGTCCGGCGCCAGGTTGTCCTTGATGTAACCCAACGCATCCAGCAGCGAGGTTTGTTCATCATAAGGCACTTCGTAGATTGCGCTGTGCGGCTCGCTGTCCGTTTCCGGGTTATAGCGCACCACTTCAATCTTCAGGGTCTTCATCACATCAGCCATTCGTCGCCTCCTTCTTGTCGGCCGCTTCTGCTTCCGCACCGTAGACGCGTTTTGCCGGTGGCAGGGTGGTGATTTTCACGTCGCTGTAATCCAGACGCGTAGTGCCGTCCGCATCACGGAAGGCAAGGGTATGTTTCAGGAAATTGACGTCATCACGTTCGGTGCAGCCTTCGTCCAGGCGCTGGTGCGCCCCGCGGGACTCTTTACGCGCCATCGCCGAATGCGCCATGCATTCCGCCACGTTCAGCCCGTGACCCAGCTCAATGGTGTAAAGCAGGTCGGTATTGAACACGCTGGAGGTGTCGGTGATGCGCACGCGCTTAAAGCGTTCCTGCAGTTCCGCCAGCTTATCGATAGTCTTCTGCATCAGTTCCGTCGTGCGGTAGATCCCGCAGCCTTCTTCCATGGAAAGGCCCATTTCGTCGCGGATCTTCGACCAGCTTTCGTTACCTTCCTGATTGACTAGCTGCTTAAGGCGGCTTTCTACGTCGGTTGCCTGGGCGCTCAGCGCCGCGTCGTTAGCTGGCCGTGCTTCATTGGCTCTTTGCATTGCCTGCTCGCCCGCCAGGCGGCCAAAGACCACCAGTTCCGCCAGCGAGTTGGAGCCTAAACGGTTAGCGCCGTGCAGCCCCACGGAGGAGCATTCGCCCACCGCGAATAGCCCTTTGATGCGGGTTTCGCATTGGGTGTCGGTTTCGATGCCGCCCATGGTGTAGTGCGCCGTAGGACGCACAGGAATCGGTTCTTTCACCGGATCGACGCCCACGTAGGCTTTGGCAAGCTCACAAATAAACGGCAGTCGTTCGAGGAGTTTTTTCTCGCCAAGATGGCGCAAATCGAGGTAAACCACATCGCCACGCGGCCCGGGAACGGTGCGGCCTGCGCGCCATTCATGCCAGAAAGCCTGGGATACTTTGTCGCGCGGCCCCAGCTCCATATATTTGTTCTTCGGCTCGCCCAGCGGCGTTTCCGGCCCCATGCCGTAATCCTGCAGGTAGCGATAGCCATCTTTGTTCACCAGAATACCGCCTTCACCGCGACAGCCTTCCGTCATCAGAATGCCGGAACCCGGCAGGCCGGTTGGGTGATACTGAACAAATTCCATATCGCGCAGCGGTACGCCGTGGCTTAGCGCCATGCCCATACCGTCGCCGGTAACAATGCCGCCGTTGGTGTTGTAGCGATAAACGCGTCCTGCGCCGCCGGTCGCCATCACGACTGCGTTAGCACGAATTTGCACAAGCGTGCCTTCCATCATGTTCATGGCAACCAGACCGCGGGCCTGGCCGTCGTCCACCAGGATGTCGAGGACAAAATGCTCATCGAAACGCTGAATTTGAGGGAACTGTAATGAGGTCTGGAACAGGGTGTGGAGCATGTGGAAGCCGGTTTTGTCTGCGGCAAACCAGGTGCGCTCGATTTTCATCCCCCCAAAGCGACGCACGTTGACCGAACCGTCCGGGCGACGGCTCCACGGGCAACCCCATTGCTCAAGCTGGGTCATTTCAGTGGGGCAGTGGTGAACGAAGTAATCCACCACATCCTGCTCGCACAGCCAGTCGCCGCCGGCAACGGTATCGTGAAAATGGTATTCAAAACTGTCGTGATCCTGCGCGACGGCAGCGGAACCACCTTCAGCGGCCACGGTGTGGCTACGCATAGGATAGACTTTGGAAATCAGAGCGATTTTAGCCTGTGGATTGGCCTGAGCTGCCGCAATGGCCGCTCGTAAGCCCGCTCCGCCAGCGCCAATGATGGCGAGATCGGCTTGAAATATTTGCACGACATTCCTCCAGTTTTTAGTTATTTCGCAATGCCATTGTTACCAAAGGTAGTCCACTTAAACGCCAGGGGCTATTGCGAAAGGTTTTCCCTGCTCCTTTGTAGGTAGAGGATTATAACCGGAGGGATTTTAAGGAAATTTGACTTGTTCGATTTTTTTGCTGTTCTGTGCAGCAATTAATTACCTGGAGTAATGATTCACGTCACGGAATTACTCTCGTTTATGCGAAAAGTATTAACATTCTCTCCCCTTTTGCTGCGCAAAATTTGTCTCCCTTGGGCGATGCGAGTAGACTTCCTCGCCTTGTTTGACTACGGAGATTAACTCATGAGCGAAACGGCAACCTGGCAGCCGAGCGCATCCATCCCCAACCTGTTGAAACGCGCCGCTATTATGGCGGAAATTCGGCGTTTTTTTGCCGATCGCGGCGTACTGGAGGTGGAAACCCCCTGCATGAGCCAGGCGACGGTAACCGATATTCATCTGTTCCCGTTTGAAACCCGTTTTGTTGGCCCCGGCCATTCTCAGGGCATGAATCTGTACCTGATGACCAGCCCGGAATACCACATGAAGCGCCTGCTGGCGGCGGGCATTGGCCCGGTATTCCAGCTATGCCGCAGTTTCCGTAATGAAGAAATGGGTCGCCATCACAATCCAGAGTTCACCATGCTGGAGTGGTATCGTCCGCATTACGACATGTACCGCCTGATGAATGAAGTGGACGATCTGCTGCAGCAGGTTCTGGAATGCGAGGCTGCGGAGTCGCTTTCTTACCAGCAGGCTTTCCAGCGCCACCTGGAAATCGATCCGCTGTCGGCCGATAAAACGCTGCTGCGTGAAGCGGCGGCAAAACTCGATTTGAGCAACATTGCCGACGAGGAAGAAGACCGGGACACGCTGCTGCAACTGTTGTTTACTCTGGGCGTTGAACCGCATATCGGCAAAGATAAGCCGACCTTTATCTATCACTTCCCGGCAAGCCAGGCGGCGCTTGCGCAAATCAGCACCGAAGATCACCGCGTGGCGGAGCGTTTTGAGGTTTATTTCAAAGGCATTGAGCTGGCGAACGGATTCCATGAGTTGACCGACGCCCGCGAACAGCAGCAACGCTTCGAGCAGGATAATCGCAAGCGTGCGGCGCGCGGTTTAGCGCAGCAGCCGATCGACGTGAATTTACTCGAAGCGTTAAAAGCGGGGCTGCCGGATTGCTCGGGCGTAGCGCTGGGCGTCGATCGTCTGATTATGCTGGCCTTAGGCGCTGAAAGCCTGGCGGACGTGCTGGCATTCCCGGTGGATCGAGCTTAACAGAGGGTGGATGGCGGCTTGCGCTTATCCACCCTACGTTTGTAACGGCTTTGTAGGGCGGGCAAGCGTTTAAGCGTCACCCGCCTTATTTTCTACAAGCCCCCCGCAGTTCTTCCAGATGTCCCCGCTGACTTAATCGTTCTGCTACGTGAACCGCCCATACTTTCCAGACGCATCTGGAACGGCGGGAACGGCAGATCGATATCGTGCTCGCGGAAGCCTTGCAGAATTAGCTGATGAATCTCATGGCGCAGCGGCATACGGTGACCCATTTCTGCGGCGTAAATACGCAGCTCAAAGATCTGAATACCGGCCTGTAAATCCACCAGGAAGGCTTCCGGCTGCGGGTTATCAATAACCAGCGAGCAGCGTTCGGCGGCCTGCAACAGCACTTTCGTCACTTCTTCGCTATTCGCATCCGACGGAGCGGGAACGGTGAGCACCACGCGCGTAACGGAATCCGACAGCGACCAGTTGATAAACTGCTCGGTGATAAATGCTTTGTTCGGCACGATAATTTCTTTGCGGTCCCAGTCGCTGATGGTGGTCGCACGCGTATTAATCTTTGTGACGCTGCCGGTGAGATCGCGAATCGTCACGGTATCGCCAATACGAATCGGTTTTTCGAACAGAATAATCAGGCCAGAGATAAAGTTGGCGAAGATTTCCTGCAAGCCAAAACCAAGCCCGACGCCGAGCGCTGCGACCAGCCATTGCAGCTTCGACCATTCGATACCAATCATTGAGAAGCCGACCAGACCGCCAATCAGCAGCAGCAGATATTTGGTAATGGTGGTGATGGCATAGCCCGTGCCGGGCGTTAAATCCAGATGCTGCAACAGCGCAAGCTCCAGCAACGCCGGCAGGTTGCGCACCAGTTGCATGGTGATAATCAGCACCAGAATAGCTATCAGCACGGCGCCAAGCGTGATTGGCTCAAGGCTTTCGACGCCTTTCACGGTTGAGGTGACATCCCACAGGGTGATGTTCTCAAGGAAGCCAAACGCGGAATGAATCTCCGACCACAGCACAATGACCGACAGCAGAGCAATCAGCATCAGAATCGAGCGAACCAGGCGCAAGGACTGGGTGCTGATGGTATCAAGGTCGATTTCCGCCTCTTCCACTATTTCCGCCGAACCTTCCGTGCTGTGGCTGTGCGTGGGCTCTTCTTCACCGCGTGCACGCTGAGCAAGGATTTCCGCACGGCGATGTTTAGCACGGTCAAAGGCCAGACGGCGACGCTGGATAAGCATCCAACGGCGGATCACGTGATAAATCACCAGCAGCAGGAACCAGATGGCGACCGAGGTTTCCAGTCGTGCCAGCAATGCCTGCGCCGTTGCCAGGTAACCAACGGCGGCAGCCAGAATGGCCGACAGCGGCGCGCAGAGCATCAGGTTCCAGAGGATCTTGTTGACGACGTTATCGCCGTTGCCCTGTTTATCCAGATATAACGGAATGCCCGCTCGCTTCAGGCTAAGCGTGACCAGCGCCAGCGCGCCGCAGATCAGAATGAAGCACAGCCGCCCCAGCGAACCGGAAAACTCGCGATCGTTGAGGTTGTCGAACATGATTAGCGCCATGATGAGCGGCACAATAAAGCCGATACTCATCAGGTAATAGCGCATCGCGCGGGCAACGCGTTCGCGCGGCCAGCCGAAGTGAACGACAAATAAGCCTGTCGGACGAGCAAAAGTGGCGCAAATCATTACCGCCCAAAGCAGCGGTACGGTGGCGGTGACGCCATCCCCGACGGCGACGGCGAGGGGATACGGCCACGCTTCCCGCAGGCCAAATCCCAGCGTAGCCCAAAGAACAGGAAGCGGCGAGGCGACCAGGATTGACCAGAACAGCGTGCGCAACGTTAAGGTGAAATGATCCTGCGTCACTTTGCCCACTTTGGCGCTGGAGCGCTCAAGAAAAGCGGTGAAATGGCGACGAGAACTGATGCTGAAACCGACGAGGATCAGCGCGGCAAACAGCGGCAGCAGCGTGGTCCGGCTGGTCAACATCATGACGGTGGCGCTACCAAGCTGGCTGATGGTATCAAGCGAAACCAGGCGGCGCAGGTCCTGAACGATTTCAACCGGCCAGGAAATCCCCATCGCGCTCACGTCTGAAGTCCAGAACAGGTAGCGGTGCGTGGCCTCATTAACCTCTTTCAGAGCATCTTCGAGTTGGCTGTTTGCCACCTTCAGCTTGGTAAGCTCCAGGATTAGCGTATCGCCGCCCTGCAGCAGGGAGTTAAGAAGTTCACGCTGGGTGCGAAGCTGGGCTTCCAGAATGCGATTTTGTTCGGCGGTCAGCTCGTTGCCGTCGGCCTGACGAAGCTGGCGTAACTGCTGTTGTTTATTCAGCAGGTCTTCGTAATGCAGGCGCTGGACGCGCAGTTGGGCCAGTTCGGTATCGAGTTGCTGGGGTTTTGGCATCTCCGGCAGGCGGGCGACCTGGGCACGCAACGCTTCACCCAGCACGTTGGAGACGCCCAGCCATTGGGATTGCTCGCGCAATGTGTTGAGGGCCTGGCGCACCTGAAGCGTTTGGCTGCTGGCCTGGCGCTGCTGCGAGGCAACCAGGTCCATGCGCTGAGCCTGCTGGTTAAGCGCCTGAGACAGTTCACGGTTATTTTTGAATTGTACGATCAGCGCTGGGGGCAGGTTCGCGCTGTTCTCAGCCAGCAATTCGGTGCTTTCCAGAGCGCGTTCGGCCTCGCGCTGACGCTGGCTGTTTAGCTGGTTGCGTAAGCCCTGGAGATAAGCGTCCAACTGAGCGCTCTGTTTCTGCGCCAGTTCGGCGCGCAGGCGGGAAAGCTCCTGACGGTTACTGGCGGAAAGCTGCGCCAGTTCGAGTTCGTCGACCTGCGCTTTTAATCTTGCTGATTCCGCCTGTAATAACAGGTTTTGAGCCTGAATAAGCGGCGTGCCGGATGTTGGCTGCGTGCCTGCGCGGCGCTCCATTTCATTGAGCTGGCGCCGTGCATCGGTTTGCTGCTGTGGAAGCTGGCTAAGCGAGTCGGTGATTTCCCGCGTGCGCTCCTGCTCCTGCTGCGCCAGGCGGCTTTTATCAAGCAACTGGCTGCTGACCTGGAGGATTTCCTGGTTTAGCGCATCGGTGGACATGCCTTCCGGCACTTTCTGCGGTTCGTCACGCAGATTGGTGAGCTGCTGGCGCAGGGTTTGCGACAGCTTAGGGAAATTATCAATGACCTGCTGGTATTGTTTCGCGCGTTCCAGAGAAGATTTGTGCTCTTCAAGCGCATTGAGGGCGTTGCTGAGCGCTTCCACCGTTTCAGCCTGATTGGGCTGATCCTTCGCGGCTTTGGCTTGCTCAAGTTCCTGGGTTATCTGTTTTGCGTCAGGCAGCGTTGCGGCATACGCGCCCAGGCTGAGGCACCAGGCCATCAGAAAAGTGATTATCAGGCGCACGTCAGTACCTTTTTTTGAACCAGGCCGCCGCAGTGGCGCTGCGGCCTGGGAATAACTCATTAACTTTCGGGTTTGTTTTCCACAAGCGGGCTGGCTTCCAGCTCGGCTTCGATTTCCGCCTGCGGAATAACGCTTACCGGCACTTCTGGCTCAACCATTGGCTCAGTGGAAACCGCCAGCGGCTCACCAATTTTAGTGACCGACAGGCTTTGTAGCTGCTCGGCCAGGTTAACTTTTCCAGGAGCGAACAGGTTGATAACGGTTGAACCCAGCTTAAAGCGACCCATTTCCTGGCCTTTAAGTAGAGCAATGGACCCTTCGCTTTCGCCAGCAGGCCACGTCCAGCGCTTGATTACGCCTTCACGCGGCGGCGTGATGGTGCCCGCCCATACTGTTTCAATACTGCCAACGATGGTTGCGCCCACCAGAATTTGCGCCATTGGGCCAAACTCGGTATCGAACAGGCAAATCACGCGTTCGTTACGGGCAAACAGGTTAGGGACGTTTTGCGCAGTGAGATGGTTTACTGAGAACAAATCGCCCGGCACGTAGATCATCTCGCGCAGAATGCCGTTACACGGCATGTGTACGCGGTGATAATCGCGCGGCGACAGATACGTGGTGACAAAGCTGCCGTTACGGAACAGATCCGCCATCAGGTAATTACCCGCCAGCAGCGCTTCCAGACTGTAGTTATGCCCTTTAGCCTGCAAAATCTTATCTTCTTCAATGCGGCCAAGCTGGCTGATTACGCCGTCGGCTGGCATAACCAGGATATTTGGGTCGGTGTTGACAGGGCGAACTTCGTCACGCAGCGGGCGCACGAAGAAATCGTTGAAGGTGCGATAGCTTGCGGTATCCGGCTTCTGCGCTTCCTTCATGTTGACTTTGTAGTATTTCACGAACAGGTCGATAACCAGTTTAGTCAACCAGCCAGCACGTTTACTTGCGCCCCAGCCCGCGAGGCGGGTCAGCCAGAGTTTCGGCAGAATGTATTGCAGCGAAAGTTTAATGTTGTCTAACAAGATAGCCTCCTGGCTAAGAGCCCGGTATGCCGGGCATCATCAAACAGAAAAAGGGGGCGATTCTAGCGACGCCCAGCTTAATTGTCAGTTATCCGTTTCTGAAAAGTTTTTACGCGTTTTTACCTGCGCCATGCTTTCCAGAATGCGATGGTAGTTTTCGAAGCGGGTTTCGGCAATTTCCCCGCGTTCTACCGCTTCGCGAAGCGCACAGCCCGGATCGTTATCGTGGCGGCAGTCGCGGTATTTGCAACGGCCTAAATAATCATGGAATTCGACAAATCCGTGGGTGATTTGTTCCGGCTCTAAATGCCACAGCCCAAATTCACGTACGCCCGGCGAGTCAATAACATCGCCGCCGCCCGGGAAGTGATACAAACGCGAAGCGGTGGTGGTGTGCTGGCCCAGACCCGAGTTGTCCGAGACATCGTTCACCAGGATCTGCTCGTCTTTAAAACCAAGCAGGTTGTTTAGCAGGCTGGATTTGCCCACGCCCGACTGTCCGGCGAAGATGCTGACCCGACCGACAAGCGCTGCTTCCAGCTCTTTTAAGCCTTCTGCTTTATGGCTGGAAACCATCAGTACGCGATAACCGATTTTGCGGTAGATATCCATTTGCTCATTAACGAATGCCAGGCCTGCTTCGTCCAGCAGGTCGGTTTTGTTGAGCACCAGCAGCGGTTCAACGTCCAGCGTTTCGCAGGCTACTAAATAACGGTCAATAATATTTAAAGAGAGTTCCGGCAGGATCGCGGAAACAATAATGATCTGGTCAATGTTGGCGGCGATAGGTTTTACGCCGTCGTAGAAGTCCGGGCGCGTCAGGACGGAGGTACGTTCATGTACCGCATCGACAATGCCTTTAATCGTGACGCCGGCCGCGGCCTCTTTTGCCGGACGCCAGACGACTTTGTCGCCTGTTACCAGCGAACGGATGGTGCGACGAATATTGCAGCGGTGCACTTCGCCTTCAGGCGATTCGACATCCGCATGCTGACCGAAACGACTGATTACGCGGCCATCGCGAGGTTCGCCAAACTGAGAATCGTCGGGATCGGCTTTCTCCACAGTCTGTTTAAGCCGACGCTGGTGGTTTGCTTTAACCCGGCGTTGCTGTCCTTTGGAGAGTTTATTTTTGCTCAATCGTACTGACTCCTGGTCGCCCCTGGTGGGCAAAACCTCTATGATACACACTATTTTATACGAATTAACTCATCTACCGGATGGGCGACGAGCGAGAAGGGTGGAAAATAGCATGAGTGGAAACGAAAACAATCTGATTTGGATTGATTTAGAAATGACCGGTCTGGATCCCGAGCGGGATCGCATAATTGAAATTGCCACTCTGGTGACCGATGCCAATCTGAATATTCTCGCTGAAGGGCCGACGATTGCGGTGCATCAGTCAGACGAACAGCTTGCTTTGATGGATGACTGGAACGTTCGCACCCATACCGGCAGCGGCCTGGTGGAGCGTGTTAAAGCAAGCAAGCTTGACGACCGTGCGGCAGAGCTGGCAACGATCGAGTTTCTGCGGCAGTGGGTGCCGGCGGGCGTTTCGCCAATCTGCGGCAACAGCATCGGCCAGGATCGTCGCTTTTTGTTTAAATACATGCCGGAACTGGAGGCTTACTTCCATTACCGTTATCTGGATGTCAGCACGCTTAAAGAGTTGGCTAAGCGCTGGAAGCCTGAAATTCTTCTCGATTTCAAAAAGCAGGGCACGCATCAGGCAATGGACGACATCCGCGAGTCGGTAGCGGAGCTGGCTTTTTATCGCGAGAACTTTATTAAGCTTTAACAAGCTGCTAAGAGGAGTTAAACTCCTCTTTCGCCCAGATTTTAGACGATTTGTCGATTAAACCAGCATTCAGACAAAATCCGCGAAAAAAATCGTTTCAGGGGTTGCGGCAAAAACGATTTCTCGTATAATGCGCCTCCCGTACCGATGCAGAATTTGCAGCGTTACACTTAAGCGGGAATAGCTCAGTTGGTAGAGCACGACCTTGCCAAGGTCGGGGTCGCGAGTTCGAGTCTCGTTTCCCGCTCCAAAATTTGATCTGGCTTTCACAGCCAAGCACTACCCAAGCGGGAATAGCTCAGTTGGTAGAGCACGACCTTGCCAAGGTCGGGGTCGCGAGTTCGAGTCTCGTTTCCCGCTCCAAAATTTGATTGGCTTTCACAGCCACGCACCACCCAAGCGGGAATAGCTCAGTTGGTAGAGCACGACCTTGCCAAGGTCGGGGTCGCGAGTTCGAGTCTCGTTTCCCGCTCCAGTTTCTTATCTCCAGTACAAATTATCCACAGCGCCAAAGGGCGGCAGTGGTGGTTTTTTACGTCCTCGTCAAACTCTTGTAAACAGAGTTATCCACAGGCAGCGCAGCTTTCCTTTTCCTGCTAAGAGATTAATAACTATTACAGCTTTATTTTAATTGTTTGATTAACAGGGGAATAATTTTATTCCAAAATGTTAATTTGAGCCCCTGAAGCCTTTCTTACAATTGAATGACAAGGGGTTTTTATTTTTATTCACATCCTGTGGACATGTCATGCATCCCGTTTTAGCCCCTTTTCAATGACGCGAACCAGCCTTTGTTTTTGAGGTAGCTGTACTTCCACTTCGTTCGCGCTTCGTCTGGCTAACTGTTGCTCTATCGCCCAGTCAATATGCTCATCAAGCAGCGGATGCTCGCCTTTGCGCTGCTGTAACGCATTGAGATGTGCTTCATCCCACGGGGCATTTCCCAGCGCCACCGCGATATTACGCAACCAGCGTAAATGGCCGATGCGACGAATGGCGGATCCTTCCGTCACCTTCAGGAAATGGGCTTCGCTCCAGGCGAACAGTTCAACCAATGGGGGAGCATGTAACGCCTTTCGTGGGCTGAAATCGTCTTCGTTGGTTAATTGCGAAAAACGATTCCACGGGCAAATTAGCTGACAGTCATCACAGCCGTAAATACGATTGCCGATAAGCGGCCTGAATTCTTCCGGGATCGCTCCTTCACGTTCTATCGTCAGATAAGAAATGCAGCGGCGCGCATCGACGGTATAGGGTTCCACAATTGCCCCGGTGGGGCAGATGGTCATGCACGCCACGCAGCGCCCACAGTTTTCTTCCACCGGCTGGTCTACCGGTAACGGAATATCAATTAACAGTTCGCCAAGGAAAAAGAACGAGCCCGCGTCGCGGCTGAGGATAAGTGAGTGCTTACCTGTCCAGCCAAGCCCGGCCTTTTCGGCTAACGGGCGCTCAAGAATGGGCGCGGAATCCACAAAAGGTCTAAAATTCAGCGTGGAGCAGTGGGACTGAATCACCTCACCCAGTTTTTTCAGGCGGTTACGCAGCAGTTTGTGATAGTCGCGTCCCAGAGCGTAACGGCTAACATAGCCGAGGCTGGAATTTTTAAGGGTTGAGGCAAACGCGGCATTCGCCGGCAGATAGTTCATCCTCACGCTAATTACTCGCAACGTGCCGGGAAGCAGTTCGTGAGGCCGGGCGCGCATCATGCCGTGACGCGCCATCCACTCCATCTCGCCGTGGTATTGTTTATCCAGCCATGCCTGAAGCTTCGGCTCGCTGGCGGTGAGATCGGTATCGGCAATACCCACCTGCTGGAAGCCGAGTTCGTTGCCCCACTGTTTGATATTTTGCGCTAACTGATTGAGATCGAGGGGTTGAGACATGACGGACCATAACGAGAAATTAACCGCCAAAAGTATACCACATTCCGTCTGGCCGGCGGACTGGCTGCGCAAAGCTGAGAAAGAGGCCGCAGACAGCCTGGGGATAACGCTATATGAGCTCATGCTAAGGGCGGGCGAGGCGGCGTTTAAACTTGCCCGCGAGTATTATCCCGGCACTCAGCACTGGCTGGTAATGTGCGGTCACGGCAATAACGGCGGCGATGGCTATGTTGTCGCACGTCTGGCGCAGGCCGCCGGCATCGCAGTGACCCTGATTGCGCAGGAAAGCGATAAGCCGCTTCCTGAAGAGGCGGAGCAAGCGCGTGATGCCTGGTTAAACGCCGCTGGAATGATCCATGCCCCAGAGGTTACCTGGCCGGCAGACGTTGATTTAATTATTGATGGCTTGCTGGGTACCGGACTTACAAGCGCTCCACGCGAGAATCTTGCGGGACTTATCGAAAAAATTAACCAACATCATGCACCGGTTTTTGCGCTGGATATTCCTTCGGGCTTAGTGGCTGAAACGGGGGCGACCCCGGGTTCGGTGGTGAATGCGAACCACACGCTAACGTTTATCGCCCTCAAGCCGGGATTGCTTACGGGCAAAGCGAGGGATGTCGTTGGGGAGCTGCATTATCACTCGCTTGGTCTGGAAGCCTGGTTGCAGGGCGAAACCGCGCCGATTGCGCGATTTGATAGCGCAGATTTGCCGCGCTGGTTAAAGCCTCGTAAGCCTGCTTCCCACAAAGGAAGCAATGGCAGACTGGTCATTATCGGCGGAGATCACGGTACGGCGGGGGCGATCCGCATGACCGGTGAGGCAGCATTGCGCGCCGGGGCCGGATTGGTTCGCGTCTTGACCCGAACCGAAAATATCGCCCCGTTGATAACGGCTCGTCCGGAATTAATGGTTCATGAACTCACTGCCGCATCCCTTGAAGAAAGCCTGGAATGGGCGGATGTCATTGTTATCGGGCCAGGATTAGGTCAGCAGGAATGGGGTAAAAAAGCCCTGCGAAAAGTTGAGAACAGCCGCAAGCCGATGCTATGGGATGCCGATGCGCTCAACCTGCTGGCAATCAATCCCGATAAACGTCAGAATCGCGTTATTACTCCCCATCCCGGTGAAGCCTCACGCCTGTTAAATTGCGCCGTGTCACAAATCGAGAGTGACCGCTTACTTGCGGCCGACCGTCTGGTAAAACGTTATGGCGGTTGTGTGGTCTTAAAAGGTGCGGGTACGGTTGTGATAAGTCAGGATGGCGAATGCGGGCTGGTTGATGTCGGCAACGCGGGAATGGGCAGCGGTGGAATGGGAGACGTGCTCTCAGGCATAATTGGGGCATTGCTGGCCCAGAAGCTTAACCCGTATGATGCAGCCTGCGCAGGTTGTGTTGCGCACGGCGCCGCAGCCGACGTTCTTGCCGATAAATTTGGCACGCGCGGCATGCTGGCAAGCGATCTTTTTTCGTCGTTGTACCTTTTTGTTAACCCGGATTTGAATACCAGAAACCATGATTAATCGTGTTATCGCATTACCTGATGAAGCCGCAACGCTTGAGCTTGGCGCGCGCGTAGCGGCAGCCTGCGAAGGCGCGACCGTTATTTATCTTTACGGTGACCTTGGCGCGGGGAAAACCACGTTCAGCCGTGGATTCATGCAGGCGCTGGGTCACAAAGGAAACGTGAAAAGCCCGACTTACACGCTGGTTGAGCCCTACAGTCTCGACAATTTGATGGTATACCATTTCGACTTGTATCGTCTGGCGGACCCGGAAGAACTCGAGTTTATGGGGATCCGCGATTATTTTGCTAATGATGCAATCTGCCTGGTAGAGTGGCCGCAGCAGGGGAAAGGCGTTTTGCCGGAACCTGATATCGAACTGCATCTGAGCTACGAGGCGCAAGGGCGTGAGGCACGCATAACAGCAGTTTCCTCATCTGGTGATTCGTTACTGGCGCGGTTAGCCAAATAACAAGGATGACGGGATGATCTATCGCGTTAAGGGTTGGTTGATGGCCGCATGTGCGCTGGTGCTTTGTGCCCAGGCCGGAGCGGCGAGTCTTGCGGATATTCAGGTGTCCAACGGTGATAATCAGGCGCGTATCACTTTTAGTTTTATGGGCGAACCGGAATATTCGTTTTCTCAGGATGGTAAAAAAAGCGTCGCGCTGGACATCAAGCAAACCGGCGTAATTCAGGGCTTACCGCTGCAATTCAGCGGCAATAACCTCGTCAAAAGCATCCGTTCCGGGCAGCCGAAAGATGCCAGCTCTTTACGCCTTGTGGTCGACCTTACCCAGCCGGGTAAAACCCGCGCGGTAAAACAGCAAAACGGCGCGAATTACACCGTTGTGTTCACCATTAATGCGGATGTTCCGCCTCCACCGCCGCCTCCGGTTGTGGCTAAGCGCGTCGAGCCCGCGCCCGTTTCACGCCCATCCGAACCGGCTAAAAACCCGTTCAAATCGCAGCAGGTAACGGGCGTTATCGGCTCTAATACAGTGACCAGGCCTGCCCGCACGCAAAGGGTTAACCAGAATTCAGATACCGTCGTGGTGGCTATCGACGCCGGCCACGGTGGCCAGGATCCCGGCGCAATCGGTCCTGGCGGCACGAAAGAGAAAAACGTCACTATTTCAATTGCCCGTAAATTGCGTGCGCTGCTTAATGACGACCCGATGTTTAAGGGCGTGCTGACCCGCGACGGTGATTACTTTATCTCGGTCATGGGCCGTTCGGACGTGGCTCGTAAGCAGAACGCCAATATTCTGGTTTCGATTCATGCGGATGCCGCACCGAACCGCGATGCGACCGGGGCTTCCGTCTGGGTGCTTTCCAACCGCCGCGCAAACAGTGAAATGGCGGGCTGGCTTGAGCAGCATGAGAAGCAGTCTGAACTCCTGGGCGGCGCGGGCGACGTGCTGGCGAATAGCCAGGCGGACCCGTACCTTAGCCAGGCCGTGCTGGATTTGCAGTTCGGTCATTCCCAGCGTGTCGGGTATGATGTGGCGACCAAAATGCTGTCTCAGCTTGGCCAGATAGGCTCGCTGCACAAACGCCGCCCGGAACATGCAAGCCTCGGCGTGCTGCGTTCTCCGGACATTCCTTCCGTGCTGGTGGAAACCGGGTTTATCAGTAATAACGGCGAAGAGCGTCTGCTGGGCAGCGACGATTATCAGCAGCAAATCGCAAAAGCTATTTATGAAGGGTTGCGCAATTATTTCCTGACGCATCCGTTACAGTCAGCGCCCGCTGCGGGACAAACCGCAAAATCACAAAGCGCGGACGTAGATAAAATCGCTATTACTCAATAAGGATTTCTATGCCGATTCAGGTTCTGCCTCCCCAGCTTGCGAACCAGATTGCCGCAGGCGAAGTGGTTGAACGCCCTGCGTCGGTGGTGAAGGAACTTATCGAAAACAGTCTGGACGCGGGTGCCACGCGCATCGATATCGACATTGAACGCGGCGGCGCGAAGATGATCCGCATCCGCGATAACGGCTGCGGTATCAATAAGGACGAACTGGCGCTGGCGCTGGCTCGTCATGCCACCAGTAAAATTGCTTCACTTGATGACCTTGAGGCCATTATCAGCCTGGGTTTTCGTGGCGAGGCGCTGGCGAGCATCAGTTCGGTCGCCCGTCTCACGCTGACATCCCGCACCGCTGAACAAACCGAAGCCTGGCAGGCTTACGCTGAAGGTCGCGATCAGGATGTGACGGTAAAACCCGCAGCTCACCCGGTTGGCACAACGCTTGAAGTGCTGGATTTGTTCTACAACACGCCAGCTCGCCGCAAATTCATGCGCACCGAGAAAACCGAATTCAACCATATTGATGAGATTGTGCGCCGCATTGCGCTCGCGCGCTTTGATGTGTCCATCAATCTCAATCACAACGGCAAAATGGTGCGTCAGTACCGTGCTGTTCAGGACGGCGCGCCACGCGAACGTCGGCTTGGGTCGATTTGCGGTACGCCGTTTTTGGAGCAGGCGCTGGAAATCGAATGGCAGCATGGCGATCTGGCGCTGCGCGGTTGGGTTGCGGAGCCGTCTGGCACCACCTCGGCGCTGGCGGAAATTCAGTATTGCTATGTGAATGGCCGCATGATGCGCGATCGATTGATCGCTCATGCGATTCGCCAGGCCTGTGAAGATAAGCTGGGGCCCAATCAGCAGCCAGCTTTCGTGCTCTATCTGGAAATCGATCCGCATCAGGTTGATGTAAACGTGCATCCTGCCAAGCATGAAGTCCGTTTTCATCAGTCGCGGCTGGTGCATGATTTTATTTATCAGGGCGTATTGAGCGTCCTGCAGCAGCAAAATGAAAATCACCTGCTGCAGGAAGAAACCTCAGCCGAAACCACGCAGGCACGCTGGCAGCCGGAAAACCGGGTGGCATCGGGCCGTAATCAGTTTTCAACACCGGCTCAGGCACCTTCCGCTCCTCGTGAAGCCGCGCCTCGCGCATCCGCAGGGAACTCTGGAGGGCAACATCAGCCTGCATGGCCAAATGCAAAGCCCGGTTATCAGAAGCAGCAGGGTGCGCTTTACCGTCAATTAATGGATACCCCAACGGTTCCGCCAGCGGCTAATCGAGCTGAGGAGCCAGGCGCGCTTGAAGGCCATTCGCAGAGCTTTGGGCGGGTGCTAACGATAATCTCACCGGAATACGCGCTTCTGGAGCGCGATGATCGCGTGATGCT
The DNA here is from genome assembly GCF_025215095.1 of Dryocola boscaweniae. Classification (GTDB taxonomy): domain Bacteria; phylum Pseudomonadota; class Gammaproteobacteria; order Enterobacterales; family Enterobacteriaceae; genus Dryocola; species Dryocola boscaweniae. The sequence goes on from NZ_JALHAP010000080.1 coordinate 145,862, forward strand.
TTTATCCCTCACCGTGGCGGATCGCTGGCTGAAACAGGCGCAACTGATTCCAGGCAGCGAAGGCGTTCGCGCGCAGCCATTGCTGATTCCCGTCAGGATGAAAGTCTCTAAAGAAGAGCTGGACGTGTTGATGCGTTATCAACCGTTATTGCTGAGCATGGGGATTGAATTTGCCGCAGAGGCGAGGCAGATAACCATTCGCACCGTACCTTTACCTTTACGTAAACAAAATTTACAAATCTTGATTCATGAACTGCCAGGATACCTGGCGCAACAGGCAGAGGTTAGCGCAACACAAATTGCCCACTGGTTTGCTCGTCATTTGACCTGCGAGCACGAACAGTGGACACAGGCACAAGCTATTGCTTTGCTTGCCGATGTTGAGCGCCTTTGCCCGCAACTGGTGAAAAATCCACCTGGCGGTTTGTTACAACCTGTTGATTTAACGTTGGCGATGAACGCCCTGAAACATGACTGAAGTAAGCAAAAACCTGCCGAAGGCAATTTTTTTGATGGGCCCCACGGCCTCAGGTAAGACGGCATTAGCCATTAATTTGCGTAAAACGTTGCCGGTAGAGTTGATAAGCGTGGATTCGGCCCTTATCTATCAAGGGATGGACATCGGAACGGCGAAGCCGACGGCGGAAGAACTCGCCCAGGCGCCGCACCGATTGCTCGATATCCTCGACCCGGCGCAGGCGTATTCAGCAGCGGATTTCCGTCGCGATGCGCTGGCGGAGATGGCTGAAATTACCGCGAGCGGGCGTATTCCCTTGTTAGTTGGGGGAACGATGCTTTACTTCAAGGCATTGTTAGAAGGACTTTCGCCGTTACCAGCGGCAGACGCCGAGGTTCGCGCGAGGATAGAACAACAGGCAGCAGAGCAGGGATGGGATGCGTTGCATCGGCAACTGGTCGAAGTCGATCCGGTTGCGGGGGCACGGATTCATCCAAATGATCCGCAAAGGCTTTCCCGGGCACTGGAAGTTTTTTTCATTTCGGGTAAAACTTTAACGGAACTGACGCAAACGTCAGGAGAAGCTCTGCCTTACCAGGTGCATCAGTTCGCCATCGCCCCGGCGAGCCGTGAACTGCTCCATCAGCGCATTGAGCAGCGTTTTCATCAGATGTTAGCTTCAGGTTTTGAAGCTGAAGTGCGGGCTCTTTTTGCTCGCGGAGATTTGCATACGGAGATGCCTTCCATTCGTTGTGTGGGATACCGGCAGATGTGGTCTTATCTGGCGGGTGAAGTATCACATGAGGAAATGGTTTATCGAGGTATTTGCGCGACGAGACAATTGGCTAAACGCCAGATGACCTGGTTGCGAGGATGGGAAGGGGTTCACTGGTTAGACAGCGAAAACCCTGAACTGGCCCGCAACGAAGTATTACAGGTTGTTAGTGCGAAGCACCAATGAATGTGTACAATTGAGTCGACATCGTGCGCAAATTTTTACGCAGTTTTTCAGAGTCTCCGGGCTCTTGAGTTACAAACAACAAACATATAAGGAAAAGATAGAATGGCTAAGGGGCAATCTTTACAAGATCCGTTCCTGAACGCATTGCGTCGGGAACGTGTTCCAGTTTCTATTTATTTGGTGAACGGTATTAAGCTGCAAGGTCAGATTGAGTCTTTTGATCAGTTCGTGATCCTGTTGAAAAACACGGTCAGCCAGATGGTCTATAAGCACGCGATTTCAACTGTTGTCCCGTCTCGTCCGGTATCTCATCACAGTAATAACACCGGTACTAGCGGTTCTGGCAGCTACCATCACGGTGGAAGCGCGCAGGGTGCTGCGCCACAACAAGACAGCGAAGACGCCGAATAAGGCATTTGTTGTTTTCCAAGCCGGGGGACCAGGAAAACTGTGTTCCCCGCTGGTCTTTTTGAGAGGTTATACGCTTGTTTGACCGTTATGACGCTGGTGAGCAGGCGGTGCTGGTACACATCTATTTTTCGCAAGACAAAGACATGGAAGACCTCGCGGAGTTTGAATCCCTGGTCTCTTCAGCCGGCGTCGAAGCGCTGCAGGTGGTTACCGGTAGCCGCAAAGCGCCGCATCCAAAGTATTTTGTTGGTGAAGGCAAAGCCGTAGAAATCGCGGAAGCAGTTAAAGCCACTGGGGCCTCGGTCGTGCTGTTTGATCATGCGTTGTCCCCGGCACAAGAACGTAACCTTGAAGCCCTGTGCGAATGTCGGGTTATCGACAGGACAGGACTGATCTTAGATATTTTTGCTCAGCGTGCGCGTACCCATGAAGGTAAGCTGCAGGTTGAGCTGGCGCAGTTGCGCCATCTGGCGACGCGTCTGGTCCGCGGCTGGACTCACCTGGAGCGTCAAAAAGGTGGGATTGGTTTACGTGGCCCTGGCGAAACGCAGCTTGAAACCGACCGCCGTTTGTTGCGTAACCGCATCATGCAGATCCTCTCACGCCTGGGACGAGTTGAAAAACAACGTGAGCAAGGTCGAAGAGCGCGAGCCAAAGCTGATGTGCCAACTGTCTCATTGGTGGGCTACACCAACGCCGGTAAATCCACCCTTTTTAACCAAATTACCGCGGCTGAAGTGTATGCCGCAGATCAGCTGTTCGCCACGCTCGATCCTACGCTGCGTCGTATCGACATTGCAGACGTGGGGGAAACCGTGCTGGCAGATACGGTAGGCTTTATTCGACATTTGCCTCATGACCTTGTGGCAGCGTTTAAAGCAACCCTGCAGGAGACTCGTCAGGCCGCGCTGTTATTACACGTGATTGATGCGTCGGACCTCAGGATTCAGGAAAACATCGCTGCAGTCGATACTGTTTTAGAAGAGATCGAGGCCGATGATATTCCCGTCCTGCTGGTTATGAATAAAATCGATGCGCTGGACGAGTTTGAACCACGTATCGACAGGAACGACGAAAATGTGCCGATACGCGTCTGGCTTTCTGCCCAGACAGGCGCTGGCGTTCCACTGCTTTTCCAGGCTTTGACTGAACGTTTATCTGGTGAAATTGCGCAGCATACGTTGTGCTTGCCCCCCCAGGCTGGGCGACTTCGAAGCCGGTTTTATCAGCTTCAGGCAATAGAAAAAGAGTGGATGGAGGATGACGGCAGCGTTGGCTTACAGGTTCGTATGCCCATCGTTGACTGGCGTCGCCTCTGTAAACAAGAACCGGCATTAATGGACTACATTGTTTGACCGGCGCGCGTTTGTCCTGAAGACTTTTTCCCCTACGGGGGATATCACCGCACAATACATATGGAGCATAAACATGGCGTGGAATCAGCCCGGTAATAACGGACAGGACCGCGACCCGTGGGGAAGCAGCAAACCTGGCGGCGACTCTGGGGGTAACAAAGGAGGGCGCGATCAGGGGCCACCTGATCTGGATGATATCTTCCGTAAATTAAGTAAAAAACTTGGCGGTCTGGGCGGCGGCAAAAGCGGCGGTACCGGCGGCGGTTCCCCGACTCCACGTCCACACATTGGTGGTCGTGTGGTGGGTATTGTTGCTGTTGCAGCGGTCATCATTTGGGCTGCAACTGGTTTCTATACCATTAAAGAAGCCGAGCGCGGCGTTGTGACGCGTTTTGGTAAATTCAGCCATCTGGTTGAACCGGGCCTGAACTGGAAACCGACCTTTATTGATAGCGTACAGGCGGTCAACGTTGAGTCCGTTCGTGAACTCGCAGCTTCTGGCGTGATGCTGACTTCAGACGAAAACGTTGTACGCGTTGAAATGAACGTACAGTACCGCGTAACAGACCCGCAGAAATATCTGTTTAGCGTGACCAGCGCGGATGACAGCCTGCGTCAGGCAACTGACAGCGCCCTGCGTGGCGTTATCGGCAAATACACAATGGATAAGATCCTCACCGAAGGTCGTACCATTATCCGTAACGATACCCAACGTGAACTGGAAGAAACTATTCGTCCATACAACATGGGTATTACTCTGCTTGACGTCAACTTCCAGGCAGCTCGTCCGCCGGAAGAGGTAAAAGCAGCGTTTGACGATGCGATTTCCGCGCGTGAAAACGAACAGCAATACATTCGTGAAGCTGAAGCCTATGCCAACGAAGTTCAGCCGCGTGCTAACGGCCAGGCGCAGCGTATTCTTGAAGAAGCTCGAGCCTACAAAACACAGACCGTGCTAGAAGCGCAGGGTGAAGTTGCTCGCTTTGCGAAGCTGTTGCCAGAATATAAAGCCGCACCGGAAATCACCCGTGAGCGTCTGTATATCGAAACCATGGAAAAAGTGCTTAGCCACACCCGTAAAGTGCTGGTCAACGATAAAGGCGGCAACCTGATGGTTCTGCCACTCGATCAGATGCTTAAAGGTGGTGCGCAGTCTGCAACAAAGAGCGATAGCAGCGGCGCAAACAACTTGCTGCGTTTGCCGCCTGCTTCTGGCTCAAACAGCGGTAGCGCCAGCACCCCGTCCTCTTCCAACAGAGGCGATATCATGGATCAGCGCCGTGCTGACGCACAGCGCACTGATAACCAGCGCGTAGGGAGTGAATAACGATGCGTAAGTCAGTCATTGCTTTAATTATCATCGTGCTGGTGGTGCTGTTTACCTCGGTCTTCGTGGTACACGAAGGGGAGCGCGGGATCACATTACGCTTTGGTAAAGTTCTGCGTGATGATGAGAACAAGCCAGTGGTTTACGAGCCGGGCCTGCACTTCAAAGTGCCGTTTATCGAGTCGGTTAAAACGCTTGATGCCCGCATTCAGACCATGGACAACCAGGCCGATCGCTTTGTCACCAAAGAGAAAAAAGACCTGATTGTCGATTCTTACATTAAATGGCGCATTAGCGACTTTAGCCGTTATTACCTTGCTACCGGCGGTGGCGATGTGTCTCAGGCGGAAGTGCTGTTGAAACGTAAGTTCAGTGACCGTCTGCGTTCTGAAATTGGTCGTCTGGATGTGAAAGACATCGTGACCGATTCCCGTGGTCGTTTGACTCTGGATGTACGTGACGCGCTGAACTCCGGTTCTGCGGGCACAGACGATGAAGTGGAAACGCCGGCAGCAGATGATGCTATCGCTTCCGCAGCGGCGCGTATCACCGAAGAAACCAACGGCAAAGTCGCTGTGGTCAACCCGAACAGTATGGCGGCGTTGGGTATTGAAGTCGTGGACGTGCGTATCAAGCAGATCAACCTGCCTGCTGAAGTCTCCGAAGCTATTTACAACCGTATGCGCGCTGAGCGTGAAGCGGTAGCCCGTCGTCACCGTTCACAAGGTCAGGAAGAAGCTGAGAAGCTGCGTGCAACCGCCGATTATGGCGTAACCCGTACTCTGGCGGAAGCCGAGCGTCAGGGACGTATCAGCCGCGGTGAAGGCGATGCTGAAGCGGCCAAACTGTTTGCCGACGCATTCAGTCAGGATCCAGACTTCTATGCCTTTATCCGTAGCCTGCGTGCTTACGAGGCAAGCTTCAAGTCCGGTCAGGACGTAATGGTGCTTAGCCCGGACAGCGATTTCTTCCGCTACATGAAAACACCTGCGAACAGCGCTCGTTAAGTTTACAGGTAACGTCATCAAGAGCCGGTCTGACCGGCTCTTTTTTTATCCGTACCAGGGAATGTTATGAACTCAACAATCTGGATAGCACTGGCGCTCGTTTTGGTGCTCGAAGGTCTGGGACCAATGCTTTACCCACGCATGTGGCGGCGAATGATTGCCGCAATGACCCAACTGCCTGACAATACGCTGCGCCGTTTTGGCGGCGGACTAGTGGTTGCCGGCATCGTTATCTACTACATGTTGAGTCGTGCGGCAGGCTAATTAGGGTTCCGGTAGCTGATTGCCATTTTGTATACTAAAAGGGCTGATCATCGGGGAAACCGATGGTAGAATCCTTTTTTAAGCAAACGGTGATTTTGAAAAATGGGTAACAACGTCGTCGTACTGGGCACCCAATGGGGTGACGAAGGTAAAGGAAAGATCGTCGATCTTCTGACTGAACGGGCTAAATATGTTGTACGCTACCAGGGCGGTCACAACGCAGGCCACACTCTCGTAATCAACGGTGAAAAAACCGTCCTCCATCTTATTCCATCAGGTATTTTGCGCGATAACGTCACCAGCATCATTGGTAACGGCGTTGTGCTGTCTCCTGCCGCGCTGATGAAAGAGATGAAAGGCCTGGAAGACCGCGGTATTCCGGTACGTGAGCGTCTGCTGCTGTCTGAAGCGTGTCCGTTGATCCTCGATTACCATGTGGCTCTGGACGTAGCTCGCGAAAAAGCGCGCGGCGCCAAAGCTATCGGTACCACCGGTCGTGGTATCGGTCCTGCGTATGAAGACAAAGTGGCCCGTCGTGGCCTGCGCGTTGGCGACCTGTTCGACAAAGCCACCTTTGCAACCAAGCTGAAAGAAGTAATGGAATACCATAACTTCCAGTTGGTTAACTTCTATAAAGCCGAAGCGGTTGACTACCAGAAAGTGCTCGACGATGTCATGGCTATTGCCGACATCCTGACCGCCATGGTGGTGGACGTGTCCGATCTGCTGGATCAGGCGCGTAAACGCGGTGACTTCATCATGTTCGAAGGGGCGCAAGGCACCCTGCTGGACATCGACCACGGCACCTATCCGTACGTAACTTCCTCCAATACTACCGCTGGCGGCGTTGCAACCGGCTCTGGCCTCGGCCCGCGTTATGTGGATTACGTTTTGGGTATCATCAAAGCTTACTCCACCCGTGTAGGCGCAGGTCCGTTCCCAACTGAACTGTTTGATGACATCGGCGAGTTCCTGTGCAAGCAAGGTAACGAGTTTGGTGCGACCACCGGTCGTCGTCGTCGTACCGGCTGGCTGGATGCGGTTGCCGTGCGTCGTGCGGTACAGATCAACTCCCTCTCAGGCTTCTGCCTGACCAAGCTGGACGTGCTGGACGGCCTGAAAGAGGTGAAAATCTGTGTAGCTTACCGCATGCCGGATGGCCGCGAAGTCACCACCACCCCAATGGCGGCGGATGACTGGGAAGGTATCGAGCCAATCTATGAAACCATGCCGGGCTGGTCCGAAACCACCTTTGGCGTGAAAGAGCGTAGCGGCCTGCCGCAGGCGGCTCTGAACTACATCAAACGTATTGAAGAATTGACTGATGTACCAGTAGACATCATTTCTACCGGTCCGGACCGTTCTGAAACCATGATTCTGCGCGATCCGTTCGACGCGTAATCTTGATACGGGGTGTGACTATCACACCCCGTTATGCCCATCATTCTTCAAGCCGCAGCGGTGTTGGCTGCACTTACTTACCCGAGTCAAGTTCATCGGGCTTCGCTTTCTTGCCGTCTGACTGCAATTCGAATGCGAATGAGATAAACTTTGTTTTAAGCCGCTTTTTTACCTTCCCCGTACAAATAAATTAGCCGCCAAAGATATGGCTGGTTTATCATCAATATATCGTCACGCTGGCGATGAGCGTTTCCCCTCCCACCCAAGAGGTTGTTGTGCAGTTAACGAGTTTTACTGATTACGGTTTACGTGCTTTGATTTATATGGCGTCTTTGCCAGAAGGTAAAATGACGAGCATTTCTGAGGTGACAGAAGTGTATGGCGTTTCCCGTAATCATATGGTGAAAATCATCAATCAACTCAGCCGTGCTGGCTTCGTGACAGCAGTGCGTGGAAAAAACGGCGGCATTCGTCTCGGCAGACCTGCGCAATTGATTCGCGTGGGCGATGTGGTACGAGAGCTGGAACCGCTTTCCCTGGTGAACTGTAGCAGTGAGTTTTGTCATATTACCCCCGCATGTCGCCTGAAACAGGCACTGGCCCAGGCAGTGCAAAGCTTTTTAGCCGAGCTGGATAAGCACACGCTGGCCGAACTGGTGGACCAAAACCAACCGCTCTACAAATTACTGCTGGTGGAATAATCACTATTCCATCTGTGGATGACTTCGGAGGAACCGCAATGTCAAAAGATCCTTTTCAGGAACGAGAAGCCGAAAAATACGAAAACCCGATCCCAAGCCGGGAGTTTATTCTCGCCCACCTTGCTAAACGTGAAAAACCTGCCAATCGCGATGAACTGGCGGATGAGCTGAATATTAGCGGTGAAGAACAGCTTGAAGCGCTGCGTCGCCGCCTGCGCGCCATGGAGCGCGACGGGCAACTGGTCTTTACCCGTCGCCAGTGTTACGCCTTGCCAGAACGACTTGATTTGCTCAAAGGCAAAGTTATCGGCCATCGTGATGGCTTCGGCTTCCTGCGCGTAGAAGGTCGTAAAGACGATCTCTATCTTTCATCCGAACAGATGAAAATGTGCATGCACGGCGATATCGTGCTGGCGCAGCCGCTGGGCGCGGATCGCAAAGGTCGCCGAGAAGCGCGTATTGTGCGCGTGCTTGAACCAAGAACCGGGCAAATCGTTGGCCGCTACTTTACCGATGCAGGCATTGGTTTCGTGGTGCCGGACGACAGCCGCCTGAGCTTTGATATCCTGATCCCGCCAGAAGAGCTGATGGGCGCGCGCATGGGATTTGTCGTGGTGGTTGAACTAACCCAACGTCCAACTCGTCGCACCAAAGCGGTGGGTAAAATCGTCGAAGTGCTCGGCGATAACATGGGCACCGGCATGGCTGTCGATATGGCGCTGCGCACCCACGAAATTCCTTACGTCTGGCCGCCGGAAGTCGAAGCCCAGGTGTCAACGCTTAAAGAAGAAGTGCCGAACGAGGCCAAAGCGGGCCGTGTGGATTTACGCGATCTGCCGCTCGTCACCATCGATGGTGAAGATGCCCGCGATTTCGATGACGCCGTATTCTGCGAGAAAAAACGCGGTGGCGGCTGGCGCCTGTGGGTTGCGATTGCCGACGTAAGCTATTATGTCCGCCCGCCAACAGCGCTGGACAAAGAAGCTCGTAACCGCGGCACGTCTGTTTACTTCCCTTCGCAGGTTATTCCGATGCTGCCGGAAGTGCTTTCCAACGGTTTGTGCTCGCTCAACCCGCAGGTAGATCGCCTGTGCATGGTCTGCGAAATGACAATTTCCGCAACGGGCCGCCTCACCGGTTCGAAGTTCTACGAAGCGGTAATGAGTTCTCATGCACGTCTGACCTACACCAAAGTGTGGCACATGCTGCAGGGCGACCAGGAGTTACGCGAGCAATATGCGCCGCTGGTTAAACATATTGAAGAGTTGCACAACCTCTACAAAGTGCTGGAAGTTTCCCGCTCGCAGCGCGGCGGCATCTCGTTCGAAAGCGAAGAAGCGAAGTTCATTTTCAACGCCGAGCGCCGCATTGAGCGCGTAGAACAAACCGTACGTAACGATGCGCACAAGCTGATTGAAGAGTGCATGATCCTCGCCAATATCTCGGCTGCGCGCTTTGTTGAAAAACACAGCGAGCCATCGCTGTTCCGCGATCACGACAGGCCGAGCAACGACGCGATCACCGCTTTCCGTACGGTACTGGCGGAACTGGGGCTGGAACTGCCCGGCGGCCAGAAACCAGAACCGCGTGACTACGCGGAGCTGCTGACTTCCATCGCCGATCGCCCCGATCATGAAATGCTGCAAACTATGCTGCTGCGCTCCATGAAGCAGGCGGTTTACGATCCAGAAAACCGCGGTCACTTCGGACTTGCGCTGCAATCCTATGCGCACTTTACCTCGCCGATTCGCCGCTATCCTGACCTGCTGCTGCACCGCGCCATTAAATATCTGTTGGCCAAAGAGCAGGGGCATAAAGGCAACAGCACTGAATCCGGCGGCTGGCACTACGACATGGAAGAAATGCTGCAGCTTGGTCAGCATTGTTCAATGGCAGAACGCCGCGCCGATGAAGCAACACGCGACGTTGCGGACTGGCTGAAGTGCGACTTTATGCAGGATCAGGTAGGCCAGGTGTTCAACGGGATTATCGCAAGCGTAACCGGCTTCGGCTTCTTTGTGCGTCTTGTTGACCTGTTTATCGATGGCCTGGTGCACGTCTCCTCGCTTGATAACGACTACTACCGCTTTGACCAGGTTGGACAGCGCCTGATTGGTGAATCCGGCGGTCAGACATATCGCCTGGGCGACCGAGTAGAGGTCCGCGTGGAAGCCGTGCATATGGACGAGCGTAAAATTGATTTCTCCTTGATTTCAAGCTCCCGCGCGCCGCGTGGCGAAGGCAAGACGGCGAAAGACCGGGCCAAAAAAGGCGGTAACGGTACAGGACCAAAACGTCGCCAGGGTGGTAAACGCGTGAACTTCGAACCGGACAGCGCTTTCCGTAAAGAGAAAGGGCCAGCCAAAGCGAAGAAAGCGAAGGCTGACAAGCCGGCCGAGCCGAAGGCGAAGAAAGCCAAAACGCCTTCCGACAAAACCCGTAAGATAGCCGCCGCGACTAAAGCCAAGCGCGCGGCGAAAAAGCAACCGAGCTGATACAACCCTTACCCTCTTCCGGCAGGACGAGGGTAATCAGTTAAATACAGATACGGGCGTCTAACCGCCTGAAACGAGTGACATCAATGAGTGAAATGATTTACGGCATTCACGCCGTCCAGGCTCTTCTTGAGAATGCCCCGCAGCGTTTTCAGGAAGTCTTTATTCTTAAAGGCCGGGAAGACAAACGTCTGATGCCTTTAATTCATGCACTGGAAGCTCAGGGTGTGCCTGTTCAAATGGCAAACCGTCAGTGGCTGGATGAAAAGTCCGAAGGCGCTGTGCACCAGGGCATAATTGCGCGCGTGAAGCCGGGTCGGCAGTATCAGGAAAACGACTTGCCGGAGCTTATTGCCAGCGTCGATCGGCCGTTTCTGCTGATTCTTGATGGCGTAACCGACCCGCACAACCTGGGCGCCTGCCTGCGAAGCGCTGATGCAGCCGGAGTGCATGCGGTTATCGTTCCGAAAGATCGCTCAGCTATGTTGAACGCAACGGCCAAAAAAGTAGCCTGTGGCGCGGCGGAGAACGTTCCGCTTATCCGTGTTACCAACCTCGCACGCACTATGCGCATGCTGCAGGAAGAGAACATCTGGATTGTCGGCACGGCCGGTGAAGCGGATCACACGCTGTTCCAGAGCAAAATGATCGGTCCAATGGCGCTGGTCATGGGCGCCGAAGGCGAAGGCATGCGCCGCCTGACCCGTGAACATTGCGACGAGCTGATTAGCATCCCAATGGCCGGCTCCGTATCGTCACTAAACGTTTCCGTCGCGACCGGCATTTGTCTGTTCGAAGCGGTTCGTCAACGTAGTTAAACACAGCAAAGCGAGGTGGTTAACACCCCGCTTCAGGCTGCTGACAAACACCAGAAAAGCGTGGTTTTCTGGTGCTTGAGATAAGTCAGAAGACATTATTCTTTGTTTTTATTAATACAGTTTCCTTGTATTTCCACTCCAGCTAACCCTTTAATATTCTGAGCGGGGTAGTTAACACCCCGCTTTGTGATCCCCCTCCAGGCATAAGCGTCATCACCGTCCATACTTAATGGCATTGCCATAACTGGAGGGAACGCGATGCGCTGGCAAACTCATACCGTTTTTAATCAACCCATGCCCCTCAATAACAGCAATCTTTTTCTTTCTGATATCTCGCTTTGCGAGGCCGTTGCCCGTGAAGGTGCCGGCTGGGATGCTGAGCTTCTGGCAAGCATCGGGCAGCAGCTCGGTTCAGCGGAATCGCTGGAGCTGGGACGGCTGGCGAATGCCAACCCGCCTGAATTGCTGCGTTACGATCCCAGCGGTGAACGACTTGACGATGTACGCTTTCATCCCGCCTGGCATCTGTTAATGCAAGGCCTGTGCGCCAATCGCGTCCATAACTTACCGTGGCAGGAAGATGCTCGCCTGGGCTCATTTGTGGCGCGGGCGGCGCGTTTTGTTCAGCATGCGCAGGTTGAAGCCGGCACGTTGTGTCCCGTTACAATGACGTTTGGCGCGATTCCCCTGCTGCAAAAACATCTGCCAAAAGAGTTCCAGACGTGGTTAAAACCGCTGCTAAGCGATCGCTATGACGCGCATCTTTTGCCCGGCAGTCAGAAACGCGGTTTGCTTATCGGCATGGGCATGACCGAGAAGCAGGGCGGTTCAGACGTGCTTAGCAACACCACGCGCGCGGAAGCGATAGACAGGCGCGGGCCGGGAGAGATGTACCGGCTGGTGGGGCACAAATGGTTTTTCTCCGTGCCGCAAAGCGATGCTCATCTGGTTCTTGCGCAGGCAAAGGGCGGGCTGTCCTGCTTCTTCCTGCCACGTTTTTTGCCCGACGGACAGCGTAATCATCTAAGGCTTGAACGTCTCAAAGACAAGCTTGGCAATCGCTCGAATGCCAGCAGCGAGGTGGAGTTTTGCGATGCCATCGGCTGGTTAATCGGCGAAGAAGGCGAGGGCGTGCGATCCATCCTTAAAATGGGCGGCTTTACCCGTTTTGACTGCGCGCTTGGTAGCCACGGCCTGATGCGCCGGGCTTTATCCATCGCTCTTTATCATGCTCATCAGCGGCAGGCATTCGGTAAAAACCTTATCGATCAGCCCATCATGCGCCAGGTGCTTGGACGTATGGCGTTACAGCTTGAAGGGCAAACAGCCTTTTTGTTCCGCCTGGCCCGCGCCTGGGAATCACCGACCGATCCGCTTGAGGTGGCCTATAGCCGCCTGTTCACTCCGGCTGCGAAATTTAGCATCTGCAAAGCGGGAATGCCGTTTGTGGCGGAAGCGATGGAAGTTCTGGGTGGAACAGGGTATTGCGAAGAAAGCGAGCTGCCGCGTCTTTATCGTGAAATGCCCGTCAATAGCATATGGGAAGGTTCGGGTAATATTATGAGTCTTGATGTGCTGCGGGTGATTGCCCGTCAGCCTGGCGTGCTGGACATGCTGCATGCCCAGTTCGATGAAGTGAAAGGGCAGAACCGGCATTTCGATCGAAGCTGGCGACAACTGCAGCAACGCATGCGTAAGCCGCAGGAGGAATGGGGAAGAAATATTACGCGACAACTGGCGAATCTGGCGACCGGGGCGCAGTTGCTACCGCACCTTTCGCCGCCGCTGGCGGAAGCATGGTGTCGAATGATGCTCGACGATCGCGGAGAATCGGTGCTCCCTGAGCAGGTAGTGGTCGATGTACTGCTGCGCGCCACGGGGCGCACAGCATAATTCTCAATCAGGAGTTAAGCCTGAACAGGCTAACCAGCTCGTTCAGATGATGACCTTTGCCACGCAAATCCTGAGCCGTCTGTTCGGTACGCGCAACGCGTTCGGCATTGATATGCGTGGCTTCGCCAATTTGCACCATCGCAATATTGACCTGCCCGATACCTGCCGATTGCTCGTGCGAGGCGCTATGAATTTCGGTGACCAGCAGGTTAATCTGGTCGATGTGCGTGATAATTGACTCCATTGCCAGCCGGGTTTGCTCAGAAAGCTGATGACCTTCAGCGACTTTATCAAGCGTATCAACAATCAGCCCGTCGATTTCTTTGACGGCGTTGGCGCTGCGGGCCGCGAGGGCACGCACTTCCTGCGCGACAACCGCAAAACCTTTCCCGTGTTCGCCTGCGCGCGCGGCTTCAACGGCTGCGTTCAGGGCGAGAATGTTGGTCTGGAAGGCGATGGATTCAATAACGTGCGTGATATCCGCAATGCGCTGCGACGCCGTTTTGATATCGTTCATGGTCGCTACGGCGTGGGTGACGGTGCTACCGCCCTGGTGTACGGCTTCTGCGGTGTTGCTCACCAACTGTTTAGCCTGCGAAATATTCTCGGCATTTTGTTGAACGGTAGCGGCGATCTGCTCCATGCTGGCGGACGTTTCCTCCACGCTGCTGGCCTGCTTGTTGATTTGCGCGCTGATTTCTTCGCTGTCCGCCGCCAGAGCATCGGTCCCCTGGCCGATATCGCCCGCCGCCAGGCGCACCTGCATGACAATTTTCTCGATTCCCTTGCCGATGCCGTTAATGGCCTGCATCAGTTGCCCAACTTCGCCATGGCGATCGGTATGAAGCGTGACCTGTAAATTACCGGCAGCGTAATGTTCCGCAACGTTAATCACTTCACGCAACGGACGGCTCAGCCAGCGGCGAATGATTACCACGAAAAAGATCGCAAAGGCGAGTGCAAGCGCGATGCCCAAAGCTAAAAACTGATTGCGCATCGTGGTCACGGCGTTTAACAGCGTAGGTTTATCCACTTCACCGACAACCGTCCAGTTCCAGCCCGGTAAGCGGCTGAACGCCATGATAGAGATGCTGCCGTCAGCCGTAGTGCGCTCGAACGTACCGTTCCCGGTCGTCAGTAACTGCTTTTGCGTGGCGTCATCCCATGCAGGGCGTTTGCCTTCATCGCTGCCGTGGAAAAGATAGGTACCGTAATTCTTACCCACTGAGCCATCCAGGACGTAGAAATGACCGCTGCTGCCCAGGCGACGACTCAATATTTTCTCACGCATGACCTGCCAGGAAGCGGTGATATCAACCCCGACGAACAGGATGGCTATGGTATTGCCAGCGCTGTCTTTAACGGGCTGATACTGTGTGATGTAGCGTTTACCAAACAGCGTTGCGAGGCCGCGATAAGTTTCTCCATGGCTGACTTTCTGCCAGGCCGGGCTCGCCCTGTCCAGAACCGTACCAATGGCGCGGTTGCCGTCTTCTTTGCGTAACGAAGTGGCAACCCGCACAAAATCTTCGCCGCTTCGTACAAATAGCGTTGAAATGGCTGACGTTCGGGCCAGGAAATCATCCGGTATGGCGTTGTTTTCGTGGAGGGAGCGATCGCCTGCCATTAACAGCGGCACGTTAAGGCCGTTGATTGTCTGGGGCTGACTCTCATCGCGTGAAAGCGGCTGTGGCAGGAAGCTGTTGAACAGACGAGTGTAGTTTTCAACCTCCGCGCTCAGGCTGCTGTCAAGCATTTGCGCCATATCGCTAACGCCGCTGACCTGATTGTGCAAATCTTCGAGCGCCAGAGATTCAAGCTGCTGGCTGGCGCGATGGCTGAGTGCGAGAGTAAAAAGAAGAAAAAGGAGCGCAACGCTAAAACCGGTAAGCAGCGAAAGTTTCGCGCCGAGTCCCGGATGTCTTAATATTTTTATCATAAATACAGCCTGGTGAAGGAATCCGTGATGCACCTTCAACGGCAGACGGGCGCTAACATTTAAACATCAAATGTAACTAAATATTAACCAAAGATTTGACTGGGATCATGGAGTGGTTGTTTTATGATCGATAAAGCCGCGTCGGGCGCGGCTTTAAAGCAGGGAGGAGGCGCAATCAAAGCTATGCGTAAAGAATCGCCTGTGCGCGCCAGCTATCCGCCTGGTGGTTTTCCTGCATCTGAATAATGCGGTAATAAGATGCGCCCTGTTCATCTGCTTTCAGGGCAATCATTTTTTCCACGTCCTGTGCGCTACCGGCAATGCCATTGACGGAAATCAAGCCGATTTCATTCAACCCGGTAACGCGGTCCGCAGCGACATCTTCCGCCGATTGGGCAGCGGTGGTAATCAGCCCCACAGACAACAGTAATGAGGTTAAGGCTAGAGATCGTTTCATTGTCAGCTCCTTTATAAACATTTCCTGGTCAACAACAGGGCATTCCTTCGCTTAACTGAATCCCGTTCCTGTTCCGATGGGGAGATTCATTGTGCATAAGAAACAATAAAACGCCGAAAAGCTGTGTAAATATCAATAAATAAGCAGCATCAGGATCTCATTTTCGATACAAAATTGCCTGCGCGTACCATTGTCCCGGCATGACCGTTTCGTCATTCAGAATGATGAGATAATAATCCGCCTTTGCCGCTGCAGCTTTTGCTTTAATCACGGCTTCCGTATCCATTGGGGAACCGCGCTCCAGAGCTGTAACCGTGCCAATTTTCGTCAGCCCCTGCGTTTGTGAGCGCTGAATTTCCTGCGGATGCTCCGTAACCGGCGGCGCAGGTTGCGGCGTTCCTTGCAGTACGCTACAGGCGCTGAGCGTCGTTGCGAGTAACAGGGCTGATAACAATCGCATGGTGTTTTCTCGTTTCTTAATAGCCATAGTGTAGTTCCGGGTAAAAGCTGTGAAGAGGGAATGTTCCCGTTCTGTTATCTTCACCGCGCTTTTGAATAACTTTCAAATGAAAACCGTAGGCTGGATCTCATCATTACAATAATCCATTCGCGTGATTTTCTTGCTCCTCGCAATCCCTTGTCTTACAACAAGGGTTCACAGCGAATCGGGGGAAAGAGCAATGGTAGAAATTTATACACAACAACTTGCGGGAATCGAGGTTTTACACGCAGTGCCTGCGGGACAGAAACAAAATGCGCTTCCCACCGTTTTGTTCTACCACGGCTTTACCTCATCGAAGCTGGTTTACAGCTATTTTGCTGTTGCTCTGGCGCAGGCGGGAATGCGTGTCGTAATGCCGGATGCACAAGGTCACGGCGCACGTTTCAACGGCGATGAAAATGCACGCCTGCAGCAGTTCTGGCCCATCCTCAAAACAAGTATTGATGAGTTTGCCCAGCTTCGACAGGCGCTAATGGATCAAAAGCTTATAAGAGAAGGGAAGTTTGCCGTGGGGGGCGCGTCAATGGGAGGCATGACGGCGCTGGGCATTATGGCCCGTCACCAGGAGGTGCGCTGCGTTGCCTGCCTGATGGGGTCTGGCTATTTTTCGACGCTTGCTAAAACGCTCTTCCCGCCTCAGGAGCAGCAGTTTGATGAAATCCTCGCCATGATTGCGGAATATGACATCAGCCATCAGCTTGAGCGTATTGGCGATCGCCCGCTTTTGCTGTGGCATGGCGAAGAAGATGACGTGGTGCCAGCCGTTGAAACCTGGCGGCTCCAGCAGGCGCTTATTCAACAGGGCCTGGATAAGCATCTCACCTGCCTGCGGGAAGCCGGCGTGAAACATCGCATCACCCCTCCGGCGCTTGATGCTGCCGCGCAGTTCTTTGCTCAACATTTATAAGCGGGTCTTCAGACCAGGCTTCCAGAAAAAAGCCCCCTTTCGGGGGCAAGTCAAACGTTGGCTTTCTATGTCGTTGTGGCATTCCTGGTGTTAACGCTGTTGAAACTTGTTACCTGTAAATATCTGCGCTGACATGCATATTGCCGTTGCTACCGGGTTCTCTCATTAATAGGGTGCGGTAGTATTTTGCGCCATGCCGGTCCGCATCTTCATTAATAGCCAGCTCAGCCTCCTGCTCGGTTGCAAAATTATGGTTGATGTAAATCACCCCAAGGCTCTGTACATCATCCATATTTCTGGCGACTTTGCTGTCTATCTTGATTGCCGCCGTCGCATTTGCACATAGCAAAAATGCAGCGACAAAGGCGTAAGCGATAGTTTTCATAATGCGCTCCACTACAACAATATTTTCGGTGGTCGTCGCTCCTGTTAACGTTTCGTGGCGGCCTGTTAAATAAGTGTAACCTGTTGTCGTTGAATAAAAAGTGACCATTTCTGTTGGTCTTCTTCAAAATTTTTTAGTAACGCAGGGTAACTTTATAAATTTCACGGTGTTAGCAGGGCGCTTATTTGTTAGCCACCATGCAAAAGAATTAAATTGCTTTCAGCCTTGAGTTTATTGGGCCTCGCTTGTATTATGGCGCGTCAAATTTTCAGCCGCACACAAACACGTTCCTTGCCTCCATGGGCCGCGGTTGACCCTATCAGGAGGCTGAATAATCCGTAAGGAGCAATTCGATGCGTCATTACGAAATCGTTTTTATGGTCCATCCTGACCAGAGCGAACAGGTTCCGGGTATGATCGAACGTTACACTGGTGCAATCACTGCAGCAGAAGGTACGATCCACCGTCTGGAAGACTGGGGCCGCCGTCAGCTGGCTTACCCAATCAACAAACTGCACAAAGCTCACTACGTTCTGCTGAACGTTGAAGCTCCGCAGGAAGTGATTGATGAGCTGGAAACAAACTTCCGCTTCAACGACGCCGTTATCCGTAGCATGGTTATGCGCGTTAAAAACGCGGTTACCGAAGCATCTCCAATGGTTAAAGCGAAAGACGAACGCCGTGAGCGTCGCGATGATTTCGCTTCTGAAACCGCTGATGATGCAGATGCTGGGGATTCTGAAGAGTAATTTCTGATGACGGCAAACCGCCTGGTGTTGTCTGGCACAGTGTGCAAGACGCCCCTTCGCAAGGTCAGCCCGTCAGGAATTCCTCATTGCCAGTTCGTGCTTGAGCATCGTTCTGTGCAAGAGGAAGCCGGTTTTAACCGGCAGGCATGGTGCAGAATGCCAGTTATTATTAGCGGGCACGCACACCAGGCCATTACTCACAGTATAACGGTCGGCACGGTACTTACGGTTCAGGGCTTCATCACTTGCCATCAGGCAAAAAATGGGCTGAACAAAGTGGTATTGCATGCCGAGCAGATTGAATTGATAGATTCTGGAGACTAGCCATATGGCACGTTATTTCCGTCGTCGCAAGTTCTGCCGTTTCACCGCGGAAGGCGTTCAAGAGATTGACTATAAAGACATCGCTACGCTGAAAAACTACATCACCGAAAGCGGTAAGATTGTCCCAAGCCGTATCACCGGTACCCGTGCAAAATACCAGCGCCAGCTGGCTCGCGCTATCAAACGCGCTCGCTACCTGTCCCTGCTGCCGTACACTGATCGTCATCAGTAATCGGGCACGGTCCATTAATACGACTTTGAGAGGATAAGGTAATGCAAGTTATTCTGCTTGATAAAGTAGCAAACCTGGGTAGCCTGGGTGATCAGGTTAACGTTAAAGCGGGCTACGCTCGTAACTTCCTGGTACCACAGGGTAAAGCTGTTCCTGCTACCAAGAAAAACGTTGAATACTTCGAAGCACGCCGTGCAGAACTGGAAGCTAAACTGTCCGACGTTCTGGCAGCTGCTGAAGCTCGCGCTGCGAAGATCAACGCACTGGAAACCGTTACTATCGCGTCTAAAGCAGGCGACGAAGGTAAACTGTTCGGTTCCATCGGTACTCGCGACATCGCTGACGCTGTAACTGCAGCAGGCGTTGACGTGGCTAAGAGCGAAGTTCGTTTACCGAACGGCGTTCTGCGTACCACCGGCGAGCACGAAGTGAACTTCCAGGTTCACAGCGAAGTCTTCGCTAAACTGACTGTAAACGTAGTTGCTGAAGCGTAATTTACGCTGACGTATACGTTAAAACGCCGGCCTCGCGCCGGCGTTTTGCATTTCAGGAATCAGTTAAAATTACTGGGCGCGCAGGAAGCTGCCGTCGGGTTGACGTGTAAATAAAATCTCCCCGCCGCTGCCCGAATCAATCGTTAGCCCCGTCACTACCCCGTTCGCATTCTGACGAATTTTCACCATCTGCCCGGTTTGTAATGTGCTTAGCGGCTTGCCGTCGCCCTCTACCTGCGCCATCGCATAAACGTCCGCCGGTGGGAGATTATGGTCGCGGAAGAGCTGCGCCATAGTCTGGCCTGATTCCACACGATAAGAACGCCATTGCCCCTCAATATCGTTATTGGTATTGGGAACAGGAGCCTGCGTCTGCGGCTGATTTTCAACTTGTGAAGGCGCGACCGGCGTTGCTGGCGCGGCAGTAGTCGGCGGATTTACCAGCTCGGCATGCATCGGCGACTGGGATTCAATCGATAGATGCGCATCCCGTGAGACAGGACGAGTCGTCTCATCAGCGGTTGGCCACAAAAAGCCGGCAACCACCACGAGGGCGGCAATAATAATGCCCCGGCGATGCAGGGGCGGAAGCGGATCCATCAGCCGGAAATGTTCAGGTGCGTGCCAAATCCGCGCCAGCCAAGGTTTAACAGCGAATCGCATCGGCAACCCTCCTCATAGTCACATAATGTGCAATGTACATTTCCCCACTCCATTATAGAACGCTAACTGTTTGATGCCGTGAGCAAACCAGCTTTACGTGACGCTCAACCGCAATTTAACGCTTCGCGATGCCATTGTTCCCGTTTCGTCCGCATTTGTCACCTTTGGGGCTTTTGCATTTTACCCGGCTAGTTGACGCTGCTATGCTGCATGCCTGCTTTTAAACACCTTAAAGGAAAATTCATGACAACCCCTTCTTTTGACAGCGTCGAAGCGCAAGCAAGTTACGGTATTGGTTTACAGGTTGGTCAACAACTGCGTGAATCTGGTCTGCAGGGTCTGCTGCCAGAAGCGCTGGTCGAAGGCCTGCGTGATGCGCTGGAAGGGAATGCCCCGTCAGTTCCGGTTGATGTTGTTCACCGCGCGCTGCGCGAAGTTCACGAGCGTGCCGATGCCGTTCGTCAGGAACGCCAGAAAGAAATGGCCGTTGAAGGCGTGAAATTCCTTGAGGAAAATATCAAGAAAGAAGGCGTGAGCAGCACCGAATCTGGTCTGCAATTCCGCGTTCTGACTCAGGGTAGCGGTCCAATCCCATCCCGTAAAGATCATGTCCGTGTGCATTACACAGGCAAGCTTATCGATGGCACCATTTTCGACAGCTCCGTACAGCGCGGCGAACCGGCTGAGTTCCCGGTAAGCGGCGTTATCGCAGGCTGGATTGAAGCTCTGACCCTGATGCCGGTTGGCTCTAAATGGGAACTGACTATCCCGCAAAACCTGGCCTATGGCGAGCGCGGCGCTGGCGCATCCATCCCGCCGTTCAGCACTCTGGTCTTCGAAGTGGAACTGCTGGAAATTCTGTAAGCAGACCAACAACCCCGCTCAGGCGGGGTTTTCGTTTGGCTGTTAACAAATAAGCGTGATTTTATCTTGCATATGCCCCCGTTCCGGGTATTTCTGTGAGGCTCATCGCGTTTACTGGGTGATATCGCACTCAAATCAAACAAAAAATTAACATGTTGCTTGTCATCAATATCCAACCCGCCGATTCTTACCTGGTATCGATGTGCTTTGTGAAAGCAGCATCACACCAAACATAACGTTTTAAGGGCCAGAAGAGCCCGAACACAACAGACAGGTACAGGAAAATAAGACATGGTAGATCAGATAAAAGTTGCAGACGTAGCTGAGGCTCCGGCTGAACAATCGCTGCGGCGCAATTTAACAAACCGACATATTCAGCTTATCGCCATCGGTGGAGCTATTGGCACCGGCCTGTTCATGGGCTCCGGTAAAACCATCAGCCTCGCCGGCCCGTCGATAATCTTCGTCTATATGATAATCGGCTTTATGCTGTTCTTCGTGATGCGTGCGATGGGCGAGCTGTTGCTTTCCAATCTTGAATACAAGTCATTTAGCGATTTTGCCGCCGATCTGTTAGGCCCGTGGGCCGGCTATTTCACCGGCTGGACGTACTGGTTCTGCTGGGTTGTCACCGGTATGGCGGACGTAGTGGCGATAACCGCTTACGCGCAGTTCTGGTTCCCCGGCCTTTCGGATTGGGTCGCCTCCCTTGCCGTGGTGGTAGTGCTGCTGAGCCTTAACCTGGCTACCGTGAAAATGTTCGGGGAGATGGAGTTCTGGTTTGCGATGATCAAAATCGTCGCTATCGTCGCCCTGATTGTTATCGGCCTGGTGATGGTGCTGACTAGCTTCCATTCGCCGTCCGGCGTTGAGGCCTCTTTCAATAACTTATGGAATGACGGCGGCTGGTTCCCTAAAGGTCTGAGCGGCTTCTTTGCCGGCTTCCAGATAGCGGTATTCGCCTTTGTGGGTATTGAGCTGGTTGGGACAACGGCGGCGGAAACTAAAGACCCGGAAAAATCGCTGCCGCGCGCAATCAACTCGATCCCGGTTCGTATCATTATGTTCTACGTATTCGCGCTGATTGTGATTATGTCGGTCACGCCATGGAGTTCCGTAGTGCCGGACAAGAGCCCGTTCGTTGAGCTGTTCGTGCTGGTGGGGCTGCCTGCCGCCGCAAGCATCATCAACTTCGTGGTGTTAACTTCCGCAGCTTCTTCGGCTAACAGCGGCGTGTTCTCAACCAGCCGCATGTTGTTCGGCCTGGCGCAGGATGGCGTGGCGCCAAAGGCGTTCGCTAAGCTTTCTAAACGTGCCGTTCCGGCAAAGGGCCTGACGTTCTCCTGTATCTGCCTGCTGGGCGGGGTGGTAATGCTTTACGTTAACCCGGATGTGATCGCGGCCTTTACCATGATCACCACCGTGTCGGCGATTCTGTTCATGTTTGTCTGGACGATTATTCTTTGCTCGTATCTGGTGTACCGCAAGCAGCGCCCACAACTGCATCAGAAATCTATTTATAAGATGCCGCTTGGCAAGCTGATGTGTTGGGTTTGCATGGCGTTCTTCGTGTTCGTCATTGTGCTGCTGACGCTGGAAGAAGATACCCGTCAGGCGCTGATCGTCACGCCGCTGTGGTTTGTGGTGTTAGGTTTGGGCTGGATGTTTATCGGCAAGAAACGCGTAGCGGCTATGCGGAAGTAACTGCGACAGGTTTACCGTAACCCTCTCCCCCGGGAGAGGGTTGGGGAGAGGGGCGCTACAGTGGCAGGCTTATTATTCGCCGGCTAAAGCCCGCGGGAACAGCACGTTGTTCTCAAGACTAATGTGATTCATCAAATCATCAATCAGCTCATTAATGCCGTTATACATCGCTTTCCAGGTGGTACAGGCTTCCGGCGGCGGCGTCACGTTGTTGGTGGTGTGTTTGATGACTTCCAGAAGTTCGCCTGCGTCATCATGCTCGCTTTCCATCACGCTAATCGGACCGTTCGCCTGTGAGCCCATGCCGTTTTTAATCATCGGGAACAGAATCTGCTCTTCCTTCATCATATGGCTGCTCAGTTCCTGATGCAGCATGGTGAGATACTTCGCAAGGCCTTTCGGTACGTTTGGTTTATCCGCATGCACGCGTTCAACTTTTGTGGCCTGAAGAATAAGCTCCGGTAGCTGTTCGCGATGCCTGTCGTGGTAGCGCACGATAATGTGATCGATGATTTCGGCAAGAGGCGCGGTGCGCCACTCTTTCTCAACGGGCTCTTCGGCAAGAGCGGCCAGTTCGGCCTCAATGGCATCCAGATCTAATTCTTTGCGGGTCGCTGCGCGTTCAAGCGTTTGTTTGCCGCCACAGCAGAAATCCAGGTCCAGTTTGCGGAACAGCGCAGAAGCACGCGGAATGGTTAAAGCCAGTTCACCTAAGGGTTGGTCGCGGAAGGCCATGAACGTTTACCTCATCATAGAAAATATAAGATGCATATTAAATGCATCTTTAAAGAAAGGCTATGACTCTTTTGAGGTAGCGCGCTATTTATCCAGCGCAATAGCGGCGTCGGATACCTTGTGTTTTCGAGGCCTGGTTAGTACCGCCAGCACAACGCCGATGACCAGACAAAGGATGCCCAGCAGCGTCAAAACCGGCGGCCAGCTTTGACGCAGCATAAAGGTATAGGCAAGCCCGGCCAGGGTTTCAAAGACAATTAATGGACCGACAATAACGGTCGGCAGGCGCTGACAGGCGATGTTCCAGCAGAGATTTCCAAGCCATGAACACAGCAGGGCGATAGCGAGCATCAGCGTAACGAACACTTCCGGCCGCGGCCCAAAAGGCAGCGCGAAGTCAGCATTGCTTCGTGCCATAAAAAAGCAAACGGCGATATATCCCAGCAATGAAAAAGGCAGAGTTGAAAGCCCCTGCGCGGTGGCCCACATCATTGGATTTTTATCTGGATTTTCACGCAGCCAGCGCGCATTTCTTAACGCGTACCACGCCCAGCAGGCAACCGAAACCAAAGCCAGACAGATGCCGCTCGCATAGCGCCACCAGCTAAAGCCGAACTGGCCATTGCGTAATTCAGCGGTATTTACCATTACTAGCCCAATCGCGATGATGACCAGGGCAGGAGCCAGCCGTCGCCACGGTAATTTACCGTCGCGCTTGCTGTAAAGCAGGTTGGCAAAAACGGGGATAACTACCGGCAGCGTGCCGATAATCATTGTCGAAACAGGCGCGCCGGTGCGTTGAATCGCGCTTGCAAGGCAGACGTAATAAATCAGGTTCCCGACGGTTGAAAGCCCGAGCGCTGTAAACCAGTCTTTGCCGCTAAGCTGGCGCAGGCGTTGCCGCCCAAGGTAAGCCAGCGGAATCGCAATTAGCCCAAGCGCCAGATAACGCCCGGTGGACTGTAACGCCGCAGGGTAATCCGGCACGATAATTGGGCCGACGAAAATCAGCCCCCACATCAGCCCCGCCGTCAAAGCATACAGCACGCCAGTTAACATCTTTCACATCCGGTTAGTTCTTTGCGTGAAGTGTAAGGACGGGGAAAAGGCGTGTATTGTACCAGCTTGCGGTTTAGCTAACGGCTGACCTGTTTTTGATAGCGACCGGGCGTGATGCCGTAGCGCCGGGCGAAGGCGCGCGTCAAATGCGCCTGATCTGTTAATCCGCACATCGCCGCCACCTGCGCGGCGGGGGTTCCGTTACTCAGGAACAGCTTGGCATACCACAGGCGGTATGCCATCAGCATCTGATGTGGCGTAACGTGGAAATGGGCTTTGAACTGGCGCTGAAAGTGATATGGACTGAGCGATACAACGACCGCCAGCTCATCAAGCGTCACCGGATGCATGTAGTTTTCGTGTAAATACTCGCGAATTCGTTCAAAGCGATGCGCTGCTCCCTGCGACCCGGCGGGTTGATGGCGCGCGTAGGGCCGAAACGTGTCGATGAGATTGAACAGCAAGCCTTGTTGGGCGAGCGAGTCTTCCGTGCTCCATAAGCCGTTAATCAATTCTGCAATCTGACGTGAACGCAGCGGATCGTGATTTACCGCCTCGCTAAACCACCAGTTGCGCTCGCCGGTAATCGCTTCGAGCATGTCTGGTTCGAGATAAATCATGCGGTACTGCCAGCCGTCGACGGTCGCCGCTTCTCCGGTATGCAGTTCGTCGGGATTCATCATTATCAGCGAACCCGGGGCTGCCACGTGCTGCGCTCCACGGTAGCGGAAACGTTCAGCTCCCCATGTTACGGTGCCGATACCAAAGGCTTCATGCGTATGAGGTTCAAAGGCATAGCGTGAAATATGGGCATGATAAAGCTCCACGCCGGACAGTTGCGACAGGTGCCGGAACTGGGCGCAGTCTTTTTCATCATTGAATTGTTCAGGAACGCCTTGCACGTTAACTCCCCCGTACGGACACCCCATTAGTATAGGGATGCCCGCGTTTAACGGATAGTTAACAATTACAGCGCGGACAGCGCGGCGCGAACGCTCTCTTCAAGCGTGGTGGTCGGACGACCAATCAACTGGCTGAGCTGACGACCGTCATCGAACAGGCCGCCTTTGGACGCACCGATATCAGAGTTCGCAAGCATTGCCGCCAGGCCTCCGGGCAAACCTGCCCCCAGCAAAGCGGCTGTAAAATCGGCTTCCGCCAGATTCTGATACGCCACGGTTTTTCCGCTTTGTTTGCTGACTTCCGCCGCCAGCTCCGCCAGCGTCCAGCCGCGATCTCCCGCCAGTTCGTAAACCTTGCCTGCCTGGTTATCCAGCGTCATCACTTTAGCCGCGGCGGCTGCATAATCCGCACGGGAAGCCGAGGCGATTTTTCCCTCTCCGGCACTACCAATAAATACGCCGTGTTGCAGGGCTGGCGGCACGCTAGCGATATAGTTTTCGGTATACCAGCCGTTGCGCAGCAATACGAATGGAATACCGGAATCCTTTAACATTTTCTCGGTTGCGACATGCTCTCCAGCCAGCCCCAGCGGCGAGCTATCCGCATGCAGCAGGCTGGTATAAGCGATAAGCTTCACGCCCGCCGCTTTAGCCGCTTCAATCACGTTACGATGCTGTACCGCACGCTGGCCGACTTCGCTTGAGGAGATCAACAGCAGTTTTTCCACGCCAGCCAGCGCCTGCTGCATGGCGGCTTGATCATTGTAATCTGAAGCGCGCACCTGCACGCCGCGCTCAGCGAGGTCGCTCACTTTTGACGGCGAACGGACAATCGCCAGCAGATTTTTAGCTTCAACGCTCTGGAGTAAATCTTCCACAACAAGTCGGCCCAGCAGGCCGGACACACCGGTAACAGCAATCATGATTAAACGCCTTAGTGTTTTGGGACAGTTGTGTCACACTAGCACCCTAACTAACTTTAAGTAAGTACGAACAAAAAGGTAAGTATGAAATGAGTGACACCCTGCAAAGCGCGCCGACGTTAACCGAGCAGATGCGCAACGGTAATCTGTTTGCGGAGAAGTGCCCGTCGCGGGATGTGCTAAAACATGTCACCAGCCGCTGGGGAGTGTTGATTCTGGTAGCGCTGCAGGAAGGTACGCATCGCTTTAGCGATCTGCGCCGCAAGATGGGCGGAGTGAGTGAAAAAATGCTCGCGCAAACGCTGCAATGGCTGGAGGCCGACGGTTTTGTGAATCGCAAATCTTACCCCGTCGTCCCGCCGCATGTGGAATACAGCCTGACGCCGTTGGGACATGAGGTTGCTGAGAAAGTCGCCGCGCTTGCCGACTGGATAGAAGAGAATTTGCCGCAGGTGATGGCGTCCCGCGAACGGGACGCCTGATACAGCCAAAGCGATGGATGGCGCTGATGTTTATCCACCTTACAAAACCATAATTCGTATGTCGGATAAGCAACGCGCCATCCGACGTTTGAGATGAAACTATTTACTCAGATCGAGCTGATAAAGGGCAAAGCCAATATCGTCATTGCCGACTTTTTGCATCGGGTACTGCGCTTTTTCTTTAATAAACGCCGCCGCTTTCTCCCCGGGCGAGGTTTCAAAGCGGACGTCCAGCTTTTGCTTGCTGTGAACGGGCGCAAGGCGCCAGTTGTTATCCGCCGCCGGGTGAATCTCTTTCTGAGCGCTTATCCAGTTAGCCAGCACCGAGCGGTTTTCATCCGGTGAAGCAAAGGCTATATGGCTGTCGCCGGTTCCGGCAAACTTGCCGCCGTAGGCGCGATAGTTATTGGTTGCCACAAGGAATGTCGCGTTCGGGTCGACTGGTTTGCCTTTAAACGTCAGCTCTTTAATGCGCTCGGCTTTTGGATTCACCATCTGGCATTCACCGTCGTAACGCGCCGGCTGTGAAACATCAATCTGATAATTCACGCCGTCGATAACATCGAAATTATAGGTACGGAAATCGTCCCAGTTGATGAGTGACTGTGGTTTGCTGCTGTTGACATCAATCTGATTAAACTGCCCGGCTGAGCACTCCAGCCACTCTTTCACCTCTTTACCGCTCGCTTTCACTACCACCAGCGTGTTCGGATAAAGGTATAAATCCGCGGCGTTTCGGAAGGTGAGCTGGCCTTTTTCGACTTCGACAAAGCTTGCCGGATCGTTCTTGCGCCCGCCGACTTTGAAGGGCGCCGCGGCAGACAGCACCGGTAGATTCGCCAGATCCGGGTCGCCCTGAATAAATTTCTCGACGTAGGCTTGCTGTGCATTATTCACTACCTGAACCGTCGGATCGTCCTGTACCAGCGCCAGGTAGCTGTACATATTGTCTGCGGATTTGCCGATGGGTTTGCTGACAAAATTACGCGTGGCGTTGTGATCGTGTTCGAGTACTTTCACCAGCTTTTCGTCTTCCGCAGCCAGCGATTTTTTCGCTACGCTGTCATAGATTGGGCGAGCCTCCGCTTTGCTGCTGACGACTTTCCACTCGCCGCCGTCGTTATTAAGCACTAAATCCACTACACCGAGATGGTCGCCCCACATGCCCGGCATCACTGCGGGGATGCCGTTAAGCGTGCCTTTCTTGATATCCGCGCCTTTGACGTTAGCGAAATCTTTTCCCGGGAAGACGGCGTGCGCATGACCGAACAGAATGGTATCGACGCCCGGCACCTCGCTGAGGTAATAGACGGAGTTTTCTGCCATAGCGTGATACGGGTCGCTCGATAATCCGGAGTGGGCAACCACCACCACTAAATCAGCGCCTTTTTTGCGCATCTCCGGCACGTAGCGTTTCGCCGTTTCGGTGATGTCCTGAACCGTCACCTTGCCGTCCAGATTCGCTTTGTCCCACGTCATAATCTGTGGTGGCACAAAGCCGATATAGCCAATGCGCAATGTTTGCGTCTTGCCGTCTTTATCTTTGACCTCGGTTTCTTTGATTAAGTAAGGCGTAAACAACGGCTTGTTGGTTTTTGCATCGATAATATTGGCGTTAACGTACGGGAATTTTGCGCCCGCCAGCGCCTTATGCAGGTAATCCAGGCCATAGTTGAATTCGTGATTACCCAGATTCCCTACCGCATAATCCAGCGTATTAAGCGCTTTATAGACGGGATGGATCTCACCTTCTTTCAGCCCTTTCGCCGCCATGTAATCGCCAAGAGGACTGCCCTGAATCAGGTCGCCATTATCGACCAGCACGCTGTTGACGGCTTCATTGCGCGCGGCATTGATTAAACTTGCCGTGCGTACCAGTCCAAATTTTTCGGTCGGCGTATCTTTGTAGTAATCGAAATCCATCATGTTGCTGTGCAAGTCGGTGGTTTCGAGAATACGCAGGTCGACCGTTGCCGCGTTCACGCTGGCTGCAGTCAGCGTGGCAAGCAGGGTTACGCTAAACTTGATCATGATTAAGGTCCTTTTTTCGAGGTACGCCACAAAAGGCAATGAATTTACAGTTTGTTGCTTACAAATTTGTGAAGTCTGCCAGAAAACGGGGCGATGAAACCGGAATCGCTTCACAGATAGCGCATCAGGACGCAATGAGATATAACTAAAACAATAAGTTATTCGCGCGGTGCAGCGTACAGCGACACAATATGAGGTGGAGAATGTTAGAGCAAATTTGCCAACTGGCACGAGAGGCGGGAGCCGCCATCATGCAGGTTTATGAAGGGGAAAAACCGCTGGAGGCGACCCAAAAATTGGATAATTCGCCAGTGACCGCCGCGGATATCGCAGCTCACACTATTATCATCAACGGGTTACAGACTTTAACGCCGGATATTCCGGTGCTGTCGGAGGAAGATCCGCAAAGTTGGGAAACCCGTCAGGGATGGAATCGTTACTGGCTGGTGGATCCGCTGGATGGCACTAAAGAGTTTCTTAAACGTAACGGCGAGTTCACCGTCAACATTGCGCTGATTGAGAAAGGCAAAGCCGTGCTGGGCGTGGTTTACGCCCCGGTACTGAATGTTATGTACAGCGCTGCCGAAGGTAAAGCATGGAAAGAAGAATGCGGCGTGCGAAACCAGATTCACGTGCGTGACGCCCGTCCTCCTTTAGTTGTGGTCAGCCGATCGCATGCCAGCAGCAACGGCGAGCTGAAAGAATATCTCCAGCAGATGGGAGAGCATCAGACTACCGCGATTGGCTCTTCCCTGAAGTTCTGCCTGGTGGCGGACGGCCAGGCGCAGCTTTATCCGCGCTTCGGGCCAACCAATATCTGGGATACCGCAGCAGGCCACGCCGTTGCGGTAGCGGCCGGCGCCCACGTCCATGACTGGCAGGGCAAGCCGCTTGACTATACCCCGCGCGAGTCTTTCTTAAACCCAGGCTTCCGGGTTTCTATTTACTGAGTAATTCCTGCAGCAGGTTCATTACCTGCTGCACGTCTGCCTGCGTCAGCGAGCCATCTTTGGCGTACTGAATACGTCCGTTTTTATCCAGCACCACGATTGCCGAGCCTCCGTCTTCCAGTTGCCAGGCTTTTTTCGCCACGCCGTTGCTGTCCACCACAAACTGCGACCATGGATACTGCTTTTTATTGCTCTCAATGCTGCTGCGCACAAACATACCGGTGCCCACGATAGCATCGTCAGTATTAACGACGGTTGTTGTCTGGTAGCGATCGTGCGGGAATTTCGCGGCTTTGATGGCTTCAATCAGGCCGGCATTCTTCTCCTTAGCGCTGGAGCGCCCGGCAATATGCTGCAGCACTCGAACTTTTCCGGTGAGCTGCGCGCTATTCCAGTTTTTATAGCTAAACTTATCGTTACTGAGAACCAGCTCGCCTTTGTCGGCAATACCAACCGGAGCGACGCGTTGGTTTTTCTCAAAATTATGCGCTGAAGCCATCAATGGCAGCAGCAAAGCAGTAAGCGCAAGCGTAGCTCGCAGGGTCATGGTTGACTCCTTGTTTTATACAGGAAATTTTGCAGGTGATCGGACCACTTGGCCCTGACGCTTTAAGCATAAGTGCTATATAGGCATCTGTCCCGCAACTTGAATGCCAGTTTGCGGGCGAACGCACATATCCTCGCTTTTTGAACGCTTAAACTAAATTTTCTTAACATTTGCAAAGAATACTCTGAGAAATTGTCATCAAACGGTAAATAAGGTTATGCAAACTAGGTGTCGGTTTGTATATGGACTATAGTTTTCGGGCACCAAATTTTTCGCCTCGTTTTGTCGGACCAAATGTGGAACCGCAGGGGCGTTAACACTGCAGGAGAGAAAAAAGAATGAAAATTTTCCAACGTTACAACCCGCTTCAGGTGGCGAAGTACGTAAAAATCCTGTTCCGTGGACGGTTGTACATCAAGGACGTTGGCGCTTTTGAATTTGATAAGGGCAAGATTCTTATCCCAAAAGTGAAAGATAAGCAGCATTTATCCGTTATGTCTGAAGTAAACCGCCAGGTTCTGCGTATGCAGGCGGAGATGGCTTAAAGCCACAAAGCGTTACGAAGTAAAACGGCCCCGATGGGGCCGTTGATGTTTCTGGGGTTTGCACAGCGTATTTTATACCGCGTTTTGTTCTTCAGCGTCCGGCAGCTTCGGAGCTAGCGGGTTCGGCTTATTGTCGATACGCGTCACCAGAAGCTGATCGATACGATAATTATCGATATCCACCACTTCAAACTTATAGCCGGAGAACTTCACCGAGTCGGTACGTTTCGGGATTTTGCGCAGCATAAACATCATAAAGCCGCCGATGGTTTCGTAGTTGCCCGACTGCGGGAATTCGTCGATATCCAGCACGCGCATCACATCGTCAATTGGCGTACCGCCTTCAACCAGCCAGGAGTTCTCGTCACGGGCAACGATTTGCTCTTCCATGCCCTGGCCCACCAGGTCGCCCATCAGCGTGGTCATAACGTCGTTTAACGTGATGATGCCGACCACCAGCGCATACTCGTTCATGATTACCGCAAAATCTTCACCCGCCGTTTTGAAGCTTTCAAGCGCTTCGGAGAGCGTCAGCGTATCCGGCACAATCAGCGTATTGCGCAGATGCACGCCGCTGTTCAGCGCCATGCTCTGATTGCCCAGCACGCGGTTCAGCAGCTCTTTGGAGTCCACATAGCCGACGATATGGTCGATATCCCCGTTACAGACCAGGAATTTGGAATGCGGATGTTCGGCGATTTTGTTCTTCAGGCTTTGCTCTTCTTCGTGCAGATCGAACCAGATGATGTTCTCGCGCGAGGTCATGGACGACGGCACGGTACGAGATTCCAGCTCAAACACATTTTCAATCAGCTCGTGCTCCTGTTTGCGCAGTACGCCTGCCAGCGCACCGGCTTCAAACACGGCATAAACGTCATCGGAAGTGATATCGTCGTTGCGGACCATCGGCAGTTTGAAAATGCGGAAAATGACATTTGCCAGGCCGTTGAAGAACCACACCAGCGGACGGAAGATAAACAGGCAGAAGCGCATCGGGTTGATGATTCGCAAAGCAACAGATTCAGGCGAAATCATACCGATGCGTTTCGGGGTGAGGTCAGCAAACAGGATGAACAGACTTGTTACAAGGGTAAAGGAGATAATAAAACTAAGCTGGTCGGCCATTTCCGGTGAGAAGAAGCGCTCCAGAATCATTTTGAAAGCCGGTGAGAACGCCGCGTCACCAACAATACCGCCCAGAATCGCTACGGCATTCAGGCCAATCTGCACCACGGTAAAGAACATGCCGGGACTTTCCTGCATCTTCAGCACGCGTTGCGCGTTAACGTTGCCCTCATCAGCCAGCAGCTTGAGTTTGATTTTGCGGGAAGCGGCCAGGGAGATCTCTGAAATAGAAAAGAACGCACTGACAGAAATAAGAAGAAGTATCACTAAAATACTGTTTAACATAGTTTATCCGGCCTTTGAGACCAGATCCTCGGAAGGGAAAGTTGAAAATCCATGGGGTCATACATAAAAAATGCTGGCCGCTCTCGTGAAGCATGTCAGCAATTTCAACGCGTAGTATAGCTTAAGGGTGGGAGGGGCTGCTACTGGGTAAATTTTGGGCTGTTTTTGAGCGACTTACTGATTCAGCAACGGTATTTGTTAAGTCTGAGGAAAAATTTTCTTTTCCAGCGAGCAGGGCGGATAAGCCTGAGCCATCCGCCACAAAATCAACTCAACCCTCAGGCGGTAAACAAACCCCAATTCCGCCAATGCCGCAATATCCGTACGGATTTTTATGCAGATACTGCTGGTGGTCATCCTCTGCGTAATAGAACGGCCCGGCGTTGGCTATTTCGGTGGTCACCTGACGATTATCGCCTGCCAGCGCCATGGCATCCTGGAAGCGCTGAAGGCTTGCGCGCGCCGCTGCGTCTTGTTCCGGGGTAAGAGGGTAAATACCGGAGCGGTATTGCGTGCCGACGTCGCCGCCCTGGCGCATGCCCTGAGCCGGATCGTGATTTTCCCAAAATACTTGCAGAAGCTGTTCGTAGCTCACGACTTTCGGGTCGTAAACCACGCGTACCGCTTCCGTATGGCCGGTCTGGCCGGTGCAGACTTCTCGATAGGTAGGATTTGGCGTATATCCCCCTGCATAGCCAGCAGCGGTGCTATAGACGCCAGGCACTTGCCAGAACAAACGTTCAACGCCCCAGAAACAACCCATCGCAAAATAAGCGATTTCCATGCCGTCTGGTACATTAGTCATCGAGTGTTCATTTACGGCGTGCAGAGTCGCAACCGGCATCGGGGTGTTACGGCCAGGTAACGCTTCGGACTGCGCAACGGGATGGGTCTTCTCGAATAATTTCATCAGTGTTTGATCTCCCGATATCGGCAAAAGAGGTTACAACCGCTGTACGGTTGTAACGTGGCGTGTAATTGCAGACAATAACCACGCTTTATGAGACTACAGTACTTATAAGAATTATTTGGGTCTTTGAGCAGTTTTCAACCCTGATTGTTGGGGTTTTGTTAAACCGCGGAGCGGTATAAACGTTTCCTTCCAGGGGTGGGAACAAGGATATTCAGGAGAAAACGTGCCAAGAATCCGTAATTTATGTCTGGTGAGTTTATGCCTGGCAAGCACGTGGGCTGGCGCTGCTAACGTGCGTTTACAAGTCGAAGGATTAACGGGGGAGCTGCAGAAAAATGTCCGTGCGCAGCTCTCAACGATTCAAAGTGACGAAGTAACGCCGGACCAGCGTTTTCAGGCCCGCGTGGATGATGCCATCCGCGGCGGTCTAAAAGCGCTCGGCTACTATGAACCTACCATCAGTTATGAACTGCTGCCGCCGCCGCCAAAAGGCCGTCAGGTGCTTAAAGTGATGGTCCAGGCCGGTCCTCCGGTATTAATTGGCGGCACCGATGTCATTCTGCGCGGCGGCGCGCGTGACGATCAGGATTTCCTCAGTTTGCTTCGTGAACGTCCAAAAAACGGCACAATACTGAATCATGGCGATTACGAAAGTTTCAAAAAAAGTCTGACCAGCGTTTCGCTGCGCAAAGGATATTTCGACAGCGAGTTCAAAAAACACCAGCTTGGCGTATCGCTTGAGCGTCGTCAGGCGTTCTGGGATATAGATTACGACAGCGGCCAACGCTATCGTTTTGGCGAAGTCACTTTCGAAGGCTCGCAAATTCGCGAAGAGTACCTGCAAAATCTCGTGCCGTTTAAAGAGGGCGATTATTATCAGTCGCGCGATCTGGCCGAGCTGAACCGCCGTTTATCCGCAACGGGTTGGTTTAATTCCGTAGTTGTGGCCCCAGAATTCGATAAATCTCGCAAAACTAAAATATTACCGCTGCATGGCGTTGTCTCGCCGCGTACCGAAAACACCATCGAAACCGGCGTGGGTTATTCCACGGACGTTGGCCCGCGTGTAAAAGCAACCTGGAAAAAGCCCTGGGTCAACTCTTACGGCCACAGTTTTACTACCAGCACCAGCCTTTCAGCGCCTGAGCAAATCCTTGATTTCAGCTATAAAGTTCCGCTGTTGAAAAACCCGCTGGAACAATATTATTTGATGCAGGGCGGCTTTAAACGTACCGATCTTAACGATACCAAATCAGACTCAAGCACCCTTGCCGTCTCGCGCTACTGGGACTTATCAAGCGGCTGGCAGCACGCGATTAACCTGCGCTGGAGCCTCGACCACTTTACTCAGGCGGACGTCACCAACACCACGATGCTGTTGTATCCGGGCGTGAGCCTGAACCGCACCCGTTCACGCGGCGGCCTGATGCCGACCTGGGGCGATTCGCAGCGTTATTCGATTGACGTTTCTGACACCATGTGGGGCTCGGATGTAGACTTTGGCGTTTTCCAGGCGCAGCAGGTCTGGATCCGCACGCTACAGGACAAACACCGCTTTGTGGTGCGCGGCAACCTGGGCTGGATTGAAACCAACGACTTCGAAAAAGTTCCGCCGGATTTACGCTTCTTCGCCGGGGGCGACCGCAGTATTCGTGGTTATAAATACAAATCTATCTCCCCTGAAAACAGCGACGGCAAGCTGACCGGCGCGTCAAAACTTGCTACCGGCTCGCTGGAATATCAGTACAACGTCAGCGGCAAATGGTGGGGCGCCGCTTTCGTGGATTCGGGCGAAGCGGTGAACGATATCAAACAGAGCAACTTTAAAACCGGCGCAGGTTTAGGCGTGCGCTGGCAGTCGCCGGTGGGGCCAATCAAGCTCGATTTAGCCGTGCCGATAGCCGACAAAGAAGAACACGGTTTGCAGTTTTACATCGGTCTGGGGCCTGAACTATGAGTCGTTGGAAGAAAATAAGCCTCGCGGTGCTGGTTGTTGTCTTGCTGCTGATTGGCGCGGTGGGCTTTCTGGTAGGCACTACTACCGGATTACACGTTTTGTTTAATGCGGCAAATCGCTGGGTGCCTGGGTTGGATATCGGCAGCGTCACGGGCGGCTGGCGCAATCTCACTATAAAAGGGCTGCGCTATGAGCAGCCGGGCGTGAATGTGAATGCTGGCGAAATTAATCTCGCCGTGAAGCCTGGCTGCCTGCGCGACAGCAGCATCTGCGTGAACAATTTCTCGCTCAAAGATATCGATGTGGTGGTAGACACCAAAAAAATGCCGCCTGCCGCGCCTGCTGAAGAAGAAGACAGCGGCCCGCTGAATCTCAGCACGCCCTATCCCATCACGCTTAGCCGGGTGGCGCTCAACAACGTTAATATCAAAATCGACGACACCACCGTGTCGGTAATGGAGTTCACCTCCGGCCTGAACTGGCAGGAACGTAACCTGACGCTGACGCCAACCAACCTCGAAGGCCTGCTGATTGCCCTGCCGAAGGTCGCAAAAGTCGCTCAGGAAGAAGTGGTCGAGCCGAAGATCAATAATCCGCAGCCGGAAGAGCTGCCGCTTGGCGAAACGCTCAGGCAACTGTTTGAAAAGCCGGTGCTGCCGGAAATGACGGAAGTCCACCTGCCTTTAAACCTGAATATTGAAGAGTTTCGCGGCGCTAACTTGCGCCTGACGGGCGACACGGATCTGTTGGTCAGCAGCCTGCTTCTCAAAGTCAGCAGTATCGATGGGAACGTGAAGCTGGACGCGCTGGACGTGGATTCTTCACAAGGTTTGGTTAACGCGACGGGCAGCGCGGTGCTGCGCGACAAATGGCCGGTCGATCTCACCCTTAATACCACGCTGAATATCGACCCCGTTAAAGGCGAGAAGGTGAAAATGAAGATCGGCGGGGAGCTGCGGGACGTGTTGAAAGTTGGCATGAATCTCTCAGGCCCGGTGGACATGGAGCTCACCGCGCAAACTCAGCTTGCCGAAGCGGGTTTACCGCTCAATCTTGAAATCGTCAGCAAACAGCTTTACTGGCCGCTTACCGGCGAAAAAGAGTATCAGGCCGATAATCTGAAACTGAAGTTCAGCGGTAAAATGACGGACTATGCGCTCTCGTTCCACACCGCGGTAAAAGGCGCGCAGATTCCACCCGCCACCATTACGCTTGATGGCAAAGGCAACGAGCAGCAGTTGAATCTCGATAAGCTAAGGATTGCAGCGCTACAGGGCAACACCGACCTGAAAGCGGTGATTGACTGGAGCAAAGCGATTAGCTGGCGCGGCGAGCTGAAACTCGACGGCATCAATACCGCGAAGCAGTTCCCGGACTGGCCTGCGAAGCTTGACGGCTTCGTGAAAACCAGCGGCAGTCTTTACGGCGGCACCTGGCAGGTAGACGTGCCGGAGCTGAAACTCGCCGGGAACGTGAAGCAAAATAAAATCAGCGTTACCGGGAAGTTGAAAGGCAACAGCTATATGCAGTGGAACATTCCGGGACTGCATCTGGAGCTTGGCCGCAACAGCGCCGATGTGAAAGGGGAACTGGGGCCGAAAGAGCTGGCGCTGGATGCCACTATCAACGCGCCGAATCTGGACAACGCGCTGCCCGGCCTTGGCGGTACCGCAACAGGAACGCTTAAAGTCCGCGGCGATGTTAAAGCGCCGCAACTGCTTGCCGATTTCACCGCAAACGGCCTGCGCTGGCAGGAACTTTCCATTGCTCGCGTCCTGTTGAAGGGAGAGGTGAAATCTACCGACCAAATCGGCGGCAACCTGAATTTGCGCGTGGAACGTATCGTCCAGCCGGGGGTGAATATCAGCCTCGCCACGCTTGAAGCGAAAGGTAATGAGAAACAGCATCAGCTCCAGCTACGCATTCAGGGCGAGCCGGTTTCCGGGCAGCTAAATCTCAGCGGTGGTTTCGATCGTGCTGAAGAACGCTGGCGCGGCAACCTCACGAATACGCGCTTTGAAACGCCGGTTGGCCCGTGGAGCCTTAATCGCGCCATTGCGCTGGATTACCGAAACAAAGAACAGAAAATCAGCATTGGGCCGCACTTCTGGAACAACCCGAACGCTGAACTTTGTGTCCCGCAGACCATAGATGCCGGCGCCAAAGGCCGTGCGGTGGTGAATCTCAACCGCTTCGACCTTGCCATGCTGAAACCTTTTATGCCGGAAACCACCCGGGCGAGCGGTACGTTCAGCGGGCGTGCTGACGTAAGCTGGGACAGTGAAGCCGGTGGTTTGCCTCAGGGACAAATAACGCTAAATGGACGCGGCGTGAAGGTGATGCAGGACATCGATCATAATCCGCTGTCGGTCTCGTTCGACACATTGAACCTCAACGCAGAGCTGAAAAATAATCGTGCCCAGCTTGGCTGGCTGATTCGCGTGGCGAACAACGGACAGTTTGACGGACAGGTGCAAATTACCGATCCAGAAGGCCGCCGTAATCTTGCCGGTAACGTCAATATGCGCGGTTTCGATCTCGCTATCGCCAACGCTATTTTCTCTCGCGGTGAAAAGGCTGCCGGTAAACTCAACGCCAACCTGCGTCTGGGCGGTAATCTGGAACGGCCGCAGATTTTCGGGCAACTGCAGCTAAACGGCGTGGATATTGACGCTAACTTTATGCCGTTTGATATGCAGCCAAGCCAGATAGCCATGAACTTTAACGGCATGAATTCGACGTTAGTCGGCACGGTGCGCACCAAACAGGGAGATATTGCCCTGAACGGCGATGCGGACTGGACGCAGCTCGACAACTGGCGAGCGCGTGTTGCGGCGAAAGGCAACAAGGTACGTATTACGGTGCCGCCAATGGTGCGTATGGATGTCTCGCCGGACGTAGAGTTTATTGCCACACCAAGCCTCTTCACGCTGGGTGGACGCGTCGATATTCCATGGGCGCGCATCGTCGTTCACGAAGTGCCGGAAAGCGCGGTGGGCGTCTCCGGCGATGAAGTGATGCTGGATAAAAATCTCAAGCCGGAGGAGCCGCAAACCGCAGGCATTCCGATCAACAGTAACCTGATTATCCATGTCGGCGACAATGTGCGCATGGACGCGTTTGGCCTTAAGGCTCGTCTGAACGGCGACCTGAAAATGGTGCAGGATCGTCAAGGTCTGGGCCTGAATGGTCAGATTAATATCCCGGAAGGGCGCTTCCACGCCTATGGCCAGGATTTAATCGTCCGTAAAGGCGAACTGCTGTTCTCGGGCCCACCGGATCAGCCGTTGCTCAATATCGAAGCGATTCGTAACCCGGATGCTACCGAAGATAACGTTACTGCCGGCGTTCGCGTTACCGGAATGGCCGATGAGCCAAAAGCTGAGATATTTTCGGATCCTGCGATGTCGCAGCAGGAAGCCTTGTCCTACCTGCTTCGCGGGCAAGGTTTGGGCAGTTCTGGCGACGATGCTGACGCCTTAACCTCCGCGCTGGTCGGTCTGGGGGTTGCACAAAGTGGTCAGGTTGTGGGTAAAATCGGCGAGACGTTTGGCGTAAGCAATCTGGCGCTGGATACTGCCGGGGTGGGGGATTCCTCACAGGTGGTGGTCAGTGGCTATGTACTGCCGGGTCTCCAGGTGAAATATGGCGTGGGAATTTTTGACTCGTTGGCGACACTGACTTTGCGTTATCGTCTGATGCCTAAGCTATATCTGGAAGCGGTGTCTGGCATAGATCAGGCACTTGATGTGCTCTATCAGTTTGAGTTTTGAGCTATGCGAATTTTTGTTTACGGCAGTTTACGACGCAAGCAGGGCAACAGCCACTGGATGACGAACGCCCAGTGGCTGGGCGATCACACACAGGAAAACTATGTGCTTTACAGCATTGGCCACTATCCGGGCGCCGTTTCGGGTGAGGGCGCGATTCTTGGTGAGGTCTACCGTATTGATGCCTCCACGCTCGCTGAACTGGATGCCCTGCGCACCAAGGGCGGCGAGTATAAACGCCAGCTCATTCAGACACCTTATGGCAGTGCATGGATGTACGTGTACCAGCGTCCGGTGGATGGATTAACCCGCATCGACAGCGGTAACTGGTTGGATAAAGACCAGTATTGATATTATTGTCTTTCCTGCATAACGGAATTACCCATAAAAAACACCGCCATTTGGCGGTGTTTTCACATTGGTAAGCGGTCGGAAGAATTACTTCTTCGCTGCGCGCTCAAAGGAAGCAACGATTTCGTCTTTAGCCGCTTGCGCGTTGTCCCAGCCTTCCACTTTCACCCATTTGCCTTTTTCGAGCGCTTTATACTGCTCGAAGAAGTGGGAGATCTGCGCTTTCAGCAGTTCTGGCAGGTCGTTCACATCTTTGATGTGATCGTACTCTTTGCTCAGTTTGGTGTGCGGAACCGCAACCAGTTTGGCATCTTCACCGGCTTCGTCGGTCATTTTCAGGACGCCAACCGGACGGCAACGAATCACAGAGCCTGGCTGCAGCGGGTACGGCGTTGGAACCAGCACGTCAACCGGGTCACCGTCTAAAGACAGGGTGTGGTTGATGTAGCCGTAGTTGCATGGATAGAACATTGCGGTAGACATGAAACGGTCAACGAACAGCGCGCCGGTGTCTTTATCAACTTCATATTTGATAGGGTCGGCGTTTGCTGGAATTTCGATAACAACGTAGATGTCTTCTGGCAGATCTTTGCCTGCAGGGACGTTGAGTAAGCTCATGTCTGTTTCCTTTAAACTGGTGTCATTCAAGTGCCCGGTATTATAGCCAACTGGCTTTAAATGTCCTGGACTCTTTTCTTGCTCATTAACCGCCAGGTTCTTTTTCAGAGCACTCCGGCGGTGGGATTATCCATAAAGGCAGCCGCATCCTTTATAAATAAGTGTAAGCGGTTACAAGCTAAGGAAAAGCCCGCCTTCCGGCATAAAAAAATCGCAATCCTTCATCTCAGTTGTAATCGCCGCATCAATAGCCTTCACATGGTGTCAGCCCTGACAGGATGATTAACATTTTCGTTACTTCTTCGAATTGTGATGTAACTCATTCTGTTACATCTCACGTCGGCTATAGTTTCCCGCGAAGGCCAGATTTTAACCAACAATAACCCTACGAGGATGCACCTATGTGGAAGCGCTTACTTTTGGTCTCTGCAGTCTCCGCAGCAATGTCGTCTATGGCCATTGCTGCTCCATTAACCGTTGGCTTTTCGCAGGTGGGTTCTGAATCCGGCTGGCGTGCGGCAGAAACCTCAGTTGCGAAGAGTGAGGCCGAGAAACGTGGCATCACGCTGAAAATCGCTGATGGACAACAAAAACAGGAAAACCAGATTAAAGCCGTGCGTTCGTTTATTGCCCAGGGCGTAGACGCGATCTTTATTGCTCCAATCGTCGCCACGGGTTGGGAGCCGGTGCTGCAGGAAGCGAAAGAAGCCAAAATCCCGGTATTCCTGCTTGACCGTAATATCGATGTTAAAGACAAATCATTGTACATGACCGTCGTCACCGCTAACAACGTGCTGGAAGGCCAGTTGATTGGCGAATGGCTGTTAAAAGAGCTGAACGGCAAGCAGTGTAACGTGGTCGAGCTGCAGGGCACCGTGGGCGCAAGCGTAGCTATCGATCGTAAGAAAGGCTTTGCTGACGCAATTTCTAAAGCATCCAACGTGAAAATCATCCGTTCTCAGTCCGGCGACTTTACCCGCAGTAAAGGTAAAGAAGTTATGGAAAGCTTTATCAAAGCTGAGAACAACGGCAAAAACATCTGCATGGTTTACGCCCATAACGATGACATGGTGATCGGCGCCATTCAGGCAATCAAAGAAGCGGGCCTGAAACCGGGCAAAGATATCCTGACCGGTTCAATTGACGGCGTACCGGATATCTACAAAGCGATGATCGACGGTGAAGCGAATGCCAGCGTGGAATTGACGCCAAACATGGCGGGACCTGCGTTTGACGCCTTAGAAAAATTCAAAAAAGACGGCACCATGCCGGAAAAAGTCACCATCACCAAATCCACCCTTTACCTGCCGGATACAGCTAAAGAAGAGTTAGAGAAGAAGAAATCCATGGGTTATTGATTACCCTGTCCTTCACGCAGGGGGATGTTGTATGTAGGGCGGATAAGCGTAGCGTCATCCGCCGTCCCGGGCTTGCCCGGGACGGATGGCGGCAGATGGATGGCGCTGTTGCTTATCCACCCTACAGTTTTACTTTGGCGGGAGTTGGAAGATGAGCATAAACAATCAGGAAATTTTGCGTACGGAAGGCCTCAGTAAACATTTCCCGGGGGTTAAAGCGCTCGACAAAGTGGACTTTAGCTTACGGCGCGGAGAAATCATGGCGCTGCTTGGCGAAAACGGCGCCGGGAAATCAACGTTAATCAAAGCGTTGACCGGCGTTTATCAGCGCGACAGCGGCAATATTTATCTGGAAGGCGAACTGATTTCGCCAAAAAATACCGCCCACGCCCAGCAGCTCGGCATCGGTACGGTTTATCAGGAAGTGAATTTGCTGCCCAATATGTCGGTGGCAGACAATCTGTTTATCGGTCGCGAACCCCGCCGTTTTGGTCTGCTGCGCCGTAAAGAGATGGAAAAGCGCGCTGCCGCGCTTATGGAATCCTACGGCTTCTCGCTGGATGTAGCCGAACCGCTCAACCGTTACTCCGTGGCGATGCAGCAAATCGTTGCTATTTGCCGCGCCATCGATTTATCAGCCAAAGTGCTGATCCTCGATGAACCAACCGCCAGTCTCGACACCAAAGAAGTCGAAATGCTTTTTACCCTGATGCGCCAGCTCAGCTCCCAGGGCGTCAGCCTAATCTTCGTCACTCACTTTCTCGATCAGGTTTATGAAGTTACCGACAGGATCACCGTGTTGCGTAATGGCGCATTCGTCGGCACGCGCGAGACAAAAGATCTGCCGCAGATCGATCTGGTGAAAATGATGCTGGGCCGCGAGCTGGAAACCAACGCGCTACAGCGCGCCGGGCGTACGTTGCTGAGTGAAAAACCGGTCGCGGCGTTTAAAGATTTTGGTAAGAAAGGCGTTATCAATCCGTTCGATCTCGAAGTGCGGCCAGGCGAAATCGTCGGGCTCGCAGGGTTGCTGGGCTCCGGGCGAACGGAAACTGCGGAAGTGATCTTTGGCATCAGACCCGCCGACCAGGGCTGCGCTACGATCAAAGGCAAGCAGCAAACGCTGCGCTCGCCGCATAAAGCCTCAAGTCTGGGCATTGGTTTTTGTCCCGAAGATCGCAAAACCGACGGGATTATTGCCGCCGCGTCGGTGCGTGAAAACATTATCCTGGCGCTGCAGGCCCAGCGCGGCTGGCTGCGGCCTATTCCTAAGCGCGAGCAGTATCAGATAGCCGAACGGTTTATCCGCCAGCTTGGCATTCGCACGCCAGGCCCCGATCAGCCGATTGAATTTCTCTCCGGCGGTAACCAGCAAAAGGTTTTGCTTTCGCGCTGGCTGCTGACCAAACCACAGTTCCTGATCCTCGATGAGCCAACGCGAGGTATCGACGTAGGCGCGCACGCGGAAATTATCCGCCTGATAGAAACGCTCTGCGCAGATGGCCTGGCGCTGCTGGTTATCTCCTCTGAACTCGAAGAGCTGGTGGGCTACGCGGATCGTGTGGTGATCATGCGCGACAGGCAGCAGGTGGCGGAGATCCCGCTCGAAGAGCTGTCCGTTTCGGCCATTATGAATGCCATTGCGGCATAAGGAGTAACTCGTGATGTCTCGTTCATTGCCGCAAACTGAAGCGCCGAAGCCAAAGCGCAGCTTCCGCTGGCCGCCCGGCATCCCACAGCTTATCGCGCTGGTGCTGGTGTTGCTGGTCGACAGCATGGTCGCCAACCATTTCTTTAATATCGTCGTGCAGGATGGGCGCCTGTTCGGCAGCCCAATCGACATTCTGAACCGTGCGGCCCCGGTGGCTCTGCTGGCAATCGGCATGACGCTTGTAATAGCAACCGGCGGCATCGACCTGTCCGTTGGCGCGGTGATGGCCATCGCCGGAGCAACTGCCGCCACGCTCACGGTTGAAGGCCACAGCCTGACGGTTGTGCTGCTTGCCTCGCTCGGCGTTGGCATTCTGGCAGGATTGTGGAACGGCATTCTGGTCGCGATTCTAAAAATCCAGCCCTTCGTAGCGACTTTGATTCTGATGGTCGCCGGACGCGGCGTGGCGCAACTGATTACTACCGGCCAGATCGTTACCTTTAACTCGCCCAGCCTGTCGTTTCTCGGCAGCGGCTCGCTGTTCTTCTTCCCGACGCCGGTCATTATCGCCATCGCCACGCTGATTGTTTTCTGGTTATTTACCCGCAAAACGGCGCTCGGCCTGTTTATCGAATCCGTAGGGATTAACATTCGCGCCGCTAAAAACGCCGGTGTGAACACGCGTATCGTGGTGATGCTGACCTATGTGCTGAGCGGCGTATGCGCCGCCATCGCCGGGATCATCGTTACGGCGGATATTCGCGGAGCCGATGCCAACAACGCTGGGTTATGGCTGGAGCTGGACGCCATTCTCGCGGTGGTTATCGGCGGCGGTTCGCTGATGGGCGGTCGTTTTAACATCGCGCTGTCCGTTGTTGGCGCGCTGATTATTCAGGGGATGAACACAGGTATTCTGCTTTCCGGCTTCCCGCCGGAACTTAACCAGGTTGTAAAAGCCGTCGTGGTGATGTGCGTGCTGATCGTTCAGTCGCCGCGTTTTATTGCTTTGCTCAAAGGACTCCGCCGTCATGATCAAACGTAACCTCCCGTTGATGATAACCCTGGCGGTATTTGTGCTGGGCTATCTTTATTGCCTGACGCAGTTCCCCGGCTTTGCTTCCACAAGAGTTATCTGCAACATCCTGACCGATAACGCTTTCCTTGGAATCATCGCCGTCGGTATGACCTTTGTGATCCTCTCCGGCGGCATCGATCTGTCGGTTGGGTCGGTGATCGCCTTTACCGGCGTGTTCCTCGCTAAAGCGATTGGCTTCTGGGGACTTTCGCCGCTCGTCGCCTTCCCGCTGGTGCTGGCGATGGGCTGCGCCTTTGGCGCATTTATGGGGCTGCTAATCGACGCGCTAAAAATCCCGGCGTTTATCATTACGCTTGCCGGAATGTTCTTCCTGCGCGGCGTCAGCTATCTGGTTTCGGAGGAGTCGATTCCTATCGACCATCCGATTTATGAAACGCTTTCAAGCCTTGCCTGGCGAATTCCCGGCGGTGGAAGGCTGAGCGCAATGGGTCTGCTGATGCTGGCCGTGGTGGTCATCGGCATTTTCCTCGCTCACCGCACTCGTTTCGGCAACCAGGTTTACGCCATCGGCGGCAGCGCAACTTCTGCTAATCTGATGGGCATCTCAACGCGCAGCACAACTGTGCGCATCTATATGCTTTCTACCGGGCTTGCGACACTCGCGGGCATCGTCTTCTCGCTCTATACCTCCGCAGGCTACGCGCTGGCAGGTATGGGCGTTGAGCTGGACGCCATCGCCTCCGTGGTTATCGGCGGTACGCTGCTGAGCGGCGGCGTGGGTACCGTTCTGGGCACCTTGTTTGGCGTGGCGATTCAGGGGTTAATACAGACCTATATCAATTTCGACGGAACGCTCAGCTCGTGGTGGACAAAAATCGCCATCGGCATTTTATTGTTTATTTTTATCGCGTTACAACGCGGACTGACGGTGCTGTGGGAAAATCGCCAGAGCTCACCTGTTAAACGTATTAGCGTTACGGCAACGCGCTCGTAACATATTGAATTAACAAAAATCGTCTAAACTTTCCCCGGCGGCTGCCGATAACATCTCCATTAGTTATCTAATGACTTAAGTCACCGGGAAGAGAAGCATGCTAAGAAATCTGTCGATTCGTACGGGTCTGCTAACGTTACTGGCAGTGATGACGTTCCTGCTGCTGGTCG
Organism: Dryocola boscaweniae; assembly: GCF_025215095.1. GTDB lineage: Bacteria > Pseudomonadota > Gammaproteobacteria > Enterobacterales > Enterobacteriaceae > Dryocola > Dryocola boscaweniae. The sequence continues at coordinate 190,574 of NZ_JALHAP010000080.1, forward strand.
TCAGCGGTATTGGTATTTTCGCCTTGCAACAAAGCTCCAGTTCGCTTGAAAAAATAAACCGCCTGCAGGGTGAACAGATGGTGCGTCTGACCGACGGCTATGTGTCCTTACTGCGCGCCCGCAACGAAGCCGGGCAGGCGGTGCGCCAGATGGAAATCGGCATGCTGGAAGATGCAGCGAAATCGACCAACACCGTTACCGGCGAAGCCGCGCATGCTCAGCAGGAAATTAAAGCCTTTATCGACAGCGGCGTGGACGACGAAGAGGGCAGTCAGCTCGTCAAAAACCTGTCTCAGACTTACGCCGATTATCTCGCCAAAGGCATTACGCCGATGCTGGCCGCGCTGAACAAGCAAAGCCCGGATGGCTATTACGATCTGCTGGAAAATGGCCTGATCCCGCTTTCGCAGAAGTTTGATACCGACGTGCAGATTTTCCGTCAGTGGGGCGAGAAGCGTGGCAACGACGAAGTGGCTTCCATCCAGAAGCAAAAGAAAATCGTCCTCACGCTTATCGTTATTGCGGCCCTGCTGACCGCGGGCATTATCGTGCTGGTGTGGCTTGCGCTGCGCCATCTGCTGCTTAAGCCGCTTAATGAATCTATCGAGCAGCTTGAATATGTCGCCGAAGGGGATTTAACGCGTGAGCTGCAGGCTGCGGGTAACAATGAGTTTGGTCGTCTCGCGAGCGCTATTGCCGCGATGCGTAACTCCCTTATGGAGTCGGTGAGCCGCGTTCGTGACGCCAGTTCGCAGATTGATACCGGCAGCCGGGAGCTGGCGGCCGGTAACCTGAATCTCTCCCAGCGTACTGAATCAACCGCCACATCCCTTGAGCAAACTGCCGCCAGCATGGAGCAGATCACCGCAACGGTGAAACAAAACGCCGATAACGCCGAGCAGGCGCACAAGCTTGCGAAAGACGTTTCCGATACCGCCGATCGCGGCAGCGAAATGGTCTGCTACGTCATCGAGAAAATGCGTGATATCGCCAGCAGCTCCGATCGTATAGCCGACATTCTTAGCGTTATCGACGGCATCGCCTTCCAGACCAATATCCTGGCGCTGAATGCCTCGGTAGAAGCTGCGCGTGCCGGCGAACAGGGCCGAGGATTTGCCGTAGTCGCCGGGGAAGTTCGAACGCTTGCAAGCCGCAGCGCCGACGCGGCAAAAGAAATCCGCACCTTAATCTCCGATTCGCAAAACCACGTTGGCGAAGGCCGCGACCTGGCCCAGCAGGCGGGCGAAACCATGGATGAGATTGCCGAAGAAGTCACGCGCATGACCAAACTGATGCGCCAGATTGCCAGCGCCTCTAACGAACAGAGCCACGGTATCGAGCAGGTAAATATTGCGGTAAGCCAGATGGATGAAGCGGCGCAGCAGAATGCGGCGTTAGTGCAGCAGTCAACGGCTGCGACTCGTTCGCTGGAAGAGCAGTCGCAACAGCTTGTCGCGGCTATGGCTTCGTTCAGATGTTAAACGGCGGATGACGTCGCATTTATCCACCCTACAAAATCCGATCTGTAGGGTGGATAAGCAACGCGCCATCCACCGTAATTAAAACAATTAAGCGTCCGGGAACTCGCGAATAAAGCGTTCCACGTCTTCCACCATATGTTCATTGCCGACAAAGAACGGGCGACGCTGGTGCAGGGATTCCGGAATAATATCGAGAATGCGCTCTTTGCCATCGCTGGCTTTACCGCCAGCCTGCTCGGCCAGGAACGCCATTGGGTTACCTTCATACAGCAAACGCAGTTTCCCTTCCGGGTGGCTTGCGGTGCTTGGATACAGGTAAATCCCGCCTTTTAGCAGGTTGCGGTGGAAGTCCGCGACCAGGGAGCCAATGTAGCGCGAGGTGTAAGGGCGTTGCGTTGAGCTGTCTTCTTCCTGACAAAACTTAATGTATTTTTTCACACCGTTCGGGAAGCGAATGTAATTCCCTTCGTTAATGGAATAGGTGTTGCCCTTTTGCGGGAAGCGCATGCGCTCCTGGCACAGGCAGAACACGCCCAGCGAAGGATCGTAAGTAAAGGCGTGAACCCCGCAGCCGGTGGTGTAAACCAGCATGGTGGAGGAGCCGTAAACCACATAACCTGCGGCAACCTGTTTATTACCCGGCTGGAGGAAATCCGCCTCGGTAACGGGGGAACCAACCGGTGTGATGCGGCGGTAGATAGAGAAAATGGTGCCAACAGAAACGTTGACATCAATGTTAGATGAGCCATCAAGCGGGTCCATCAACACGACGTATTTGGCGTGTTCTGCTCCTTCGAAAACGACGATTTCGTCTTCTTCTTCGGAAGCGATACCCGCCACAATCCCTCGGGCCTTCAGTGCTGCTTTCAGTTTTTCATTTGCGAACAGATCGAGTTTTTGCTGCACCTCGCCCTGTATATTTTCAGCGCCGCTGGCACCCAGAATATCGACGAGGCCAGCCTTGTTGATATCACGGTGGATGATCTTAGCGCCCAGCTTTATTGCCGACAGTAAAGCCGTGAGCTCGCCGGTTGCGTGGGAGAACTCGTGCTGCTTCTCGACAATAAATTCACCTAACGTTTTCATAAACACTTTCCCTGCATGTTTCAGTTGGATAAAGCGGTTACAACAATCTTAACAAACTTTCAAATCTTAGCGCACAGGTGAATCGCGCCAGCAAAATACGGAATTTCCTGAATTGCATTTATTCGCCAGAGCAGATGCGGGTAGAATGTGCGCCAAACAGAGAAAGGATAGTTTTGTATGCGCATTCATATTCTAGGGATTTGTGGCACTTTTATGGGCGGTCTGGCTATGCTTGCCCGATCCCTTGGCCACGAAGTAACCGGCTCGGACGCCAACGTCTACCCGCCGATGAGTACTTTGCTTGAAGAGCAAGGTATTTCCCTGATTCAGGGCTACGACGCAAGCCAGCTCGATCCGCAGCCGGACTTAGTGATCGTCGGCAATGCCATGACCCGTGGCAATCCGTGCGTGGAAGCGGTGCTTGAGAAAAGCATTCCATATATGTCCGGCCCGCAGTGGCTGCATGATTTCGTCCTGCGAGACCGCTGGGTTATCGCGGTAGCAGGCACTCACGGTAAAACCACCACTGCCGGAATGGCAACGTGGATCCTTGAAGCCTGCGGCTATAAGCCCGGCTTTGTGATTGGTGGCGTACCGGGAAACTTTGATGTTTCCGCGCGCCTGGGCGATAGCCCGTTCTTCGTGATTGAAGCCGACGAATACGACTGCGCGTTCTTCGACAAGCGTTCCAAATTCGTGCATTACTGCCCGCGCACGCTGATCCTCAACAATCTTGAGTTCGACCATGCGGATATCTTTGACGATCTGAAAGCGATTCAGAAACAGTTCCACCATCTGGTGCGCATCGTGCCGGGACAGGGCAAAATCATCTGGCCTGAAAACGACGCCAACATTAAACAAACCATGACGATGGGCTGCTGGAGCGAACAGGAGCTGGTGGGCGAGCAGGGCCACTGGCAGGCGAAAAAGCTCAGCCCGGATGCGTCAAACTGGGAAGTTTACCTGGATGGCGAGCGCGTCGGGGAAGTGAACTGGCAGCTAGTGGGCGAACACAACATGCATAACGGGCTGATGGCGATAGCCGCGGCGCGTCATGTGGGAGTGGCGCCGGCAGATGCTGCTAAGGCGCTGGATACCTTTATTAACGCGCGTCGCCGCCTGGAACTGCGTGGCGAAGCAAATGGCGTAACGGTATACGATGATTTCGCTCATCACCCAACCGCGATTCTGGCGACCCTTGCGGCGCTGCGCGGCAAAGTGGGCGGCACCGCGCGCATTCTCGCCGTGCTTGAGCCGCGTTCAAATACCATGAAAATGGGCCACAGCAAAGACGATCTCGCCCCGTCTTTAGGTCGTGCGGATGAAGTCTTCCTGCTGCAGCCGCCGCATATTCCGTGGCAGGTTGTGGAAGTGGCGGAAGCCTGCATTCAGCCAGCTCACTGGAGCGCGGAAGTGGATACGCTGGTTGATATGATTGTCAAAACCGCACAGCCGGGCGATCACATTCTGGTGATGAGCAACGGCGGTTTCGGCGGCATTCATCAGAAACTGCTTGATGAGCTGGCGAAAAAGCCGTTCGGTAATCCCGTTAATTGAAAATAGCTTTGCAGGGCGGGTAAACGTCGAGCCACCCGCCAATAATTAAGGCCCGCTTGCGGGCCTTAAGTTTATTACTCCTGGCTTTCGGCCAGCTCACGCAGATAAGTGAAAATCTGACGGTAAGACTTCGGCGGTTTGTTGGCCGCTTTTTCTTTCTGGGCGTTGCGGATCAGCACGCGTAGCTGCTGGCGATCTGCCTGCGGGTAAAGTCTCAGCACTTCGCTCATCGCGTCGTCGCCTTCTTCTACCAGACGGTCGCGCAGCGCTTCGAGCTTATGGAACAGCGCAACCTGCTGGTTGTGGCGGTTTTTCAGCTTGTCCAGCGCCTGGCGAATCGGATCCATGTCTCGGGAACGCATCATTTTACCAATCAACTGCACCTGGCGGCGGCGGCCTTCTTTTTTGATCTTCTGCGCAAGCTCAATGGCTGCGCGTAAATCGTCATCCAGGGGGATTTTGTCGAGCGCGTTTTTACCCAACTCCATCAGCTCCATACCGAGGCGTTTTAACTCTTCGGCATCGCGTTTAATTTCGCTTTTACTGACCCAGATAATCTCATCATCTTCGTCTTCATTTTCATTATCGGGTACGTCATCGAGCCAGTCTTCGGGCTGCTTAGTCATATTAGGCTCCTTAAAAAAAGTGGCTAATTCTACCAGTAAAGCCTGTTCACTGCGAAATTGTTCTGATCCTGTTAGACTTAATTAACTCAGCAGACATTATGGCAGTCGCGATGAAAATAAACACGCAGGTCGAACAGCAACGTAAGATACTTGAACAAGCGGTTTCCCAGGCGCTGGAACTGGCTTCCTCGCAGTCCGACGGCGCAGAAGTCGCCGTCAGCAAAACCACAGGTATCGGCGTCAGCACCCGCTATGGTGAGGTAGAAAACGTTGAATTTAATAGCGATGGCGCCTTAGGCATCACTGTTTATCACCAGAACCGTAAAGGCAGCGCGTCCACCACGGATTTAAGTCCGGACGCCGTCGCGCGCACCGTTCAGGCGGCGCTTGATATCGCCCGTTACACCTCGCCCGATCCGTTTGCGGGCGTAGCAGAAAAAGATCTGCTGGCCTTCGAAGCGCCGGATCTGGACCTTTTCCACCCGGTTGAAATGGATGCGGACCGCGCCATTGAACTGGCCGCGCGTGCGGAAAACGCCTCGCTGAACGTCGATAAACGTATCACCAATACCGAAGGTGGCAGCTTCAACAGCCATTACGGCATCAAAGTTTTCGGCAACAGCCACGGCATGCTGCAAAGCTACTGTTCGACGCGTCACTCGCTTTCAAGCTGCGTTATCGCCGAAGTTAACGGCGAAATGGAGCGTGATTACGCTTACACCATTGGCCGCGCCATTGAAGATCTGGAAACCCCTGAGTGGGTAGGCGCCGAATGCGCGCGTCGTACTTTATCCCGCCTTTCTCCTCGTAAACTCTCCACCATGAAAGCGCCGGTTATTTTTGCTGCGGAAGTGGCTACGGGCCTGTTTGGTCATCTGGTTGGCGCCATTGCCGGCGGCGCGGTATACCGTAAATCCACCTTCCTGCTCGACTATCTCGGCAAACAGGTTCTCCCTGAATGGCTGACCATCGAAGAGCATCCGCATCTGCTCAAAGGGCTCGCTTCCACGCCTTTTGACAGCGAAGGAGTTCGTACGGAACGTCGCGACATCATCAAAGATGGCGTTCTGCAACAGTGGCTGCTGACCAACTATTCCGCCCGCAAACTGGGCCTGAAAAGCACCGGGCATGCAGGCGGGATTCATAACTGGCGCATTGAAGGACGCGGCCTGGACTTTGACGGCATGCTTAAAGAAATGGGCACCGGTCTGGTCGTCACCGAACTGATGGGGCAGGGCGTAAGCGGCATTACCGGCGATTACTCTCGCGGCGCGTCCGGCTTCTGGGTTGAAAACGGAGAAATTCAGTATCCGGTGAGCGAAATCACCATCGCCGGAAACTTAAAGGACATGTGGCGTGAAATTGTCACAGTCGGCAGCGATATTGAAAAACGCAGTAATATCCAGTGTGGTTCAGTGCTGCTGCCGGAGATGAAAATCGCCGGTCAATAAGGCGATTATGGGTGCGTCCTGCCGCGCCCGGTTTAATAAAATAATAAGGTGATTTATGCGTAAGCAATTGATTGCAATGTTGGCAGTATCGTCCGTGTTATTTTCTACCGCAGGCCTCGCGGCCGATGTCGGTGACGATATGGATGTTATCGCTGAGAATTATAAAACCGTATTGAAAACCGATAACCCGGCGGAGTTAAAAACCTCATTAAACAGCATGCGCACCGCGGCGCTTGATGCGCAGAAAGGAGCGCCGCCGAAGCTTGAAGATAACGCGGCGGACAGCGCAGAAATGAAAGATTACCGTCACGGTCTGGATATTCTGATCGGTCAAATCGACGGCGCGCTGAAGCTTGCCAACGAAGGCAAAGTGAAGGAAGCGCAGGCCGCTGCCGAAGAGTTTAAAACCACCCGCAATACCTACCACAAAAAGTATCGTTGACCCCAGCCGATGCCCTCTTTGCTGAAGAGGGTATCCCTTAGCGCATTTGCCTTTGCCATTCGCCGACAGGGATTTTTCCTGGAATTAACGACATAAGTCATTTTCAGTAATGGAAAATGTATAGTACCGCCTCACAGGCAGTGAGCAGCGACGGCGCAAAAGGAGTTTATGGCGGCAATTTTATTGATAGACGATCACCCGGCGATCTGCTTCGCTGTGAAAGTTACCCTTGAGAAAGACATTACTTTTCAAGTGGCTACCTCGGGAGGCGAGCGTTTACTTCAGCATATTCGCCGCGAAAATCCCGACCTTTTAATCCTCGACCTTGAGCTCAACGGCATTGATGGGTTGGACAGTCTGCCGCGCATTAAGCTGCATTATCCCGCGCTCAAAATTCTTATTTACACTAACCAGCCAGCCTCGCTGTATGCCCGAAGAACGCTGCTTGCCGGTGCGGATGGTTTCGTCAATAAAAGCCTGGATCTCGATGCGCTGATGGCCGCGTGTCGGTTAATTCTGGAGGGCTATCACTGTTTTCCTTCAGGGGTAATGGCGATGCTCAGCGAGAGCGAACAGCCTGAGAAAACCCCCGTCGCGCTGCTCTCTGACCGTGAACTTACCGTGCTTCAATATCTCAAGCGTGGAAAAACTAATAAGCAAATCGCCGACAGCCTTCAGTTGAGCAATAAAACCATCAGTACCTACAAAATAAGGATGTTGAAAAAATGCGGCGTTGCGACCCTCGACAAGCTGTATGACCTGCTTGAAGAGGAAAATGAGTGTTAAGAAAGTTTTCTGCTGCTGCGTGTCTTGCCGGGGGGCTAATGATCCAGGCCATCGCCGCGGATAATGAATTACAGTTGCTGTCCCGTAGCCACGTTGTGCTTGAAAACCCCGGCCTGAACGCCGCACAGTGGCGCTGGGTACGCGAGCACCAGCGGCTGCGTCTTGCCGTCTGGCAGCCTATGGCCCCCCCATATGACATCACCACCGGACAAAACGATTACGGCGGCATTAATGCTGATTTTATTGGGTTAATCGCGGATAACCTCAATCTGAAAGTGGTGGTGAAGCGCTACGACAGCTATGACGGAGCGGTGGAAGCGTTAAAAAATGGGCAGGTAGATTTGCTTGCTCAGGCTGGTCAGAACGAGCACAGGGCGGGCCTGATTCTGAGCGTGCCTTACAGTAAAAATAAGCCCGTTGAAGTGATAAATATTGATAACCCGCCGACGCAAAACGTCAAGAATATTGCCTTCTGTGCGGGTTTCGACCAGAAGAAATTGCGGGCAAGCTATCCGGGCGCAAAGGTTAACGGCAATCTCTCCGGGCGGCACGCTTTAGAGGCGCTGGCATTCCGCCATCTCGACCTCTTTATTTGTGATGGCGTCACCACGCAGTACCTTATCAGCCAGTCAAATCTCAGCAATCTATCTACTCGCCCGCTGCGCCAGTCGATTGACAACGCAGGGTTTTCCTTTGCGGCTATCCCGCAGAACGGTCCGTGGATTGAAATTATCGATAAAGTCCTTAAAGCGCTGCCCGTCAGCGTAGATATCGAGATTCACCGCCGCTGGAACGGAGGTATCCCGCTTTCGTTGAGTGAACAGCGTCCGCTCTATACGTCGCTGGAAAAAAAATGGATGGCGGAGCACCGCGACATTCGAGTGGCGGTAGTGGCAGAGAATATGCCGGTCTCCTGGTTTACTCCCGCTGGACAGATGCGGGGCATTATTGCAGATATTCTCACCGCGCTACGGCTGCGGACAGGATTCACTTTTAAAATTCAAAGCTATCCGAACTTTGAAGCCGCATTTAAGGCGGTGGAGGAGGGGCACAATGACGTTATTGCCGGTGCTGTTGAAGAGAGCATTTGGCAGCATCACCTCCTGACGACGCAAACCTGGCTTTATAATTCTTGGGTAATGGTGGGGAAAAAGCACTCACCGTCTCGTCTGGAAGCACCGCGCATTGTGGTACAGGCTACCCTCGCGCCGGGTATGTGGCTGAGCAAGCATGACAAGGAACAGGTGGAAATTGTTGATACCTGGCGCGCTGGACTTGACCGGGTCGGGGAAGGGAAAGGCGACATCATGATCATGCCGCTGATCGTCGCCAACGAATGGCTTTTATCCCCTGATTATTCAAACCTGAAAATACTGGGCAGTGTGGATACGCCGCCGATGCGTTTTTCATTCGGCGCAGCGGACCATTTTTATCCGCTGGTTACTGTGCTGAATAAGGCGTTGATTAACATCCCGCCGGAAGATCTTCATGCGATAACGCGCAACGGCAGCAGCGGCAACGAACTGGCGCTGAGCAACGTTAATCCGCTGCTGGCCTATAAAAAAATGTGGGTGGCGCTGGCCATTTTCCTCGGCATTGGGATCGCAACGGGCATCTGGCGCTTCGCCTTGCTTCGCCGCCGGGTGCAGCAGCTCACTCTGTCAGTCGGGCTGTCGGATAAGTCAAATCAGGGGAAAAGTATTTTTCTGGCGACCATGAGTCACGAAATTCGTACCCATCTAAGCGCGGTAAACGGCATGCTGGAACTGATAACGGCACGCCCGCAGGACACTAAGGCCAATCATCAGCGGGTCATGGTGGCGTTGCAGGGAGCGCAGTCTCTGCTGGCGCTGACCGGTAATATTCTGGACGTGTCGCGCATAGAGGCGGGGAAGCTGGTGCTGTACCCGGAACGGGTTTCACTGCTCGACCTGATTGAGTCCGTTGCCGTGCTGTTTGAAAGCCAGGCGGCTCAAAAGGGGCTTGCGTTTCGTCTTGAACTGGACAGTGAGCTGGAAGGGCAGGTGCTCGTGGACCCGCTGCGGTTAAGGCAGATTGTCTCAAACCTGCTTAACAATGCGATAAAGTTCACCCCGTCAGGTAGCGTGACGCTGCGCGCGAGCAGGGAAAATGCGGCGGTATCTGGCATGGTCAATCTACGACTGGAAATCGAAGATACGGGAAACGGTATCGAACCGGCTGTCCAGCAGCGGCTTTTCCAGCCCTTTTCGCAAGGGCAGGACAGCCAGATGGGGCAGGGCAGCGGCCTGGGGCTTTATATCTGCCGCAAGCTTGCCGAAATGATGGGGGGTGAGATCCTTCTGACTAGCACGCCTTCCCAGGGTACACAGGTCGCGGTTCGTCTTCTTCTGCCGTGCCTTGCCCCGCTCGCGTTCTCTGAGCGTGCAGCGAATAACAGTGCGACAGCGCAGCAAACTCCGCTGACGGTGCTTATCGTAGATGATAACCCGGCGGGCCGCATGCTGCTTGAACACCAGCTCAAGCATCTGGGTCACCACGCCGTGAGTTTTACCTGCGCAGAAGATCTGCTGAACTATCTGGGACTCCATCCTGCCTCTCTTGTGATAACCGATTGCAACATGCCGGATATGGCCGGGGTTGAACTGGCGCGTGTGCTGCGGAGCGATTTTCCAACGCTGGGCGTGTTCGGCCTCACCGCCGACGCACGCGACAGCACCCGTGACGAGGCGCTTGAAGCCGGGATGCATGCTTGTCTCCTCAAGCCGGTCACTCTGGAAAGACTGGCTGAAAACCTCAGGCATTTCTCCCCCCTGCCCGATAAGGGCGTTAAGACTCCCGCTTTTGTTATTCCTCCAGCCCTGCTTGAAGGCGAAAAGGGCAGAACTTTCCTGCGATTGCAGCTATCCGTAATTGAAGAGACGCTGGCCTGGCTGCCCGACCACGCTCACGTATCCGATGCGTTTATTAAATCCGGGCTGCATCGCTTACGCGGGGGCTTGCAGTTACTGGGCGTCGATGAGATCGAGGCGCTTTGTATAAGCCTCGAGCAGTGCGTTCAACCCGAAGGGATGGCCAGTCTGGAGGTTTCCCTAAAGGTGTTGAGGGCGGCACTGGAAGAGAGACTACACGCGCTGTCGAACGTCCTACAGCAGGTTGGAGACGGTGGAATGTCGTAAACGCCATGCCTGAAGCTTATTCTCCTTTATCAGGAAGCCAGCCTGTTGGCGACTAAATAAAGGAGAAGCAAGATGAAAAAAATTATGATGGCTCTGGCCCTTATCGCAGGCGCAGTTACTTCAGTTCAGGCAGCAGAAAGCTGCGCATCTAAGCGTACGGCGCTGGAAAAAGAAATCGCTATCGCTCAGCAGTACGGTAACGCTTACAAAGTAGCTGGCCTGAAGAAAGCGCTGGCCGAGGTAAACGCACACTGCACTAACGAAAGCGTGCTGGCTGATGCGCGTAAAGACGTCAGCAAGCTGGAAAAGAAACTGGCTGAGAAGCGCAGCGACGTTAGCGAAGTGCAGGCAGATCTGGCCGAAGCACAGCGTAAAGGCGATGCGAAGAAAATTGCTAAATACCAGAGCAAGCTTGCTGAGAAACGTGCAGACCTGAATGAAATTCAGCAAAAGTTGAATCAGGCTCGTGCTGAACTCGCACAGCGACAGAAATAAGTAAAAGAGTCTAAGAGAGCGGTGAAATATCGCTCTCTTTTTCTCGTCTGTGTACCCATCGATGCTACTTCGCAGCATATTGCTGGTGCTACTTTCTGGCGTCTTCATTCCCCACGCCCGGGCAGATGACAAGACCTGGATTATCCTCAATAACAACTTTAAGGGCGCTATATCTCTCAATTTTAATCAAGATTATCCCTGCCTGACCCGACCTTTGCTTGAGGAATGGGGCGTACGCCATATGTTATTGGACCAGCTAAAATGGACCAAACAATACTGTCTGACAAAACATTCAGCGGAGCAGTTCAGCTTTAAACTATGGTATCGCCCGGAAGCTGGATTACTTACTTTGCTGTTCCCGGAAGAGGCAATAAATCCTCAGCAAAATGGCGTCGCCACCAGCCGATGGGATGATGGGATCACCGCTTTATTCTCCAATTATCGCCTCGATATTGATCGGCAGCGCGCGCGCTATTCCTGGGAACAGTCCGGCAGCGACGCCACAATTGTGCTTGATAATGGCCTTAACGTCGGCCCGTGGCGGCTACGCTACCAGAATACAATATGGCGCGATCGCAAAGGCAACCACGGTTCGTACACCCGATCCTATTCCCTGTGGCGCAGCATTCGCGCCTTGCGCGCCAGGTTGACCATGGGCGATGGCACCACATCCGGGGCGATGTTTGACAGTTTTTCCTTTCGCGGCGCGGCGCTGGCAAGCGACGAGTCTATGTATCCTGACAGTTGGCGTTCTTTTACGCCGTGGATTAATGGCTACGCCCGCTCCGAGGCGGAAGTCACTATCCATCAGAACGGCGAGCGGGTTTATCGTATACACGTTCCGCCCGGTTCGTTCACCATCAACGACTTTTATCCTCCGGACCCGCAGGGCAATCTGGAATTAACCGTACAGGAAAGCGACGGCTCTGAACGAACGCGTACGCTGCCGTGGTCGGTGATGCCCAATCTGACCGGCGATCGCGTTTTCAATTATGAACTGACGGGCGGACGCTATAAACCCTGGATGGGCAGCGACAAAGATCGTTTCCTGCAGTCGACCTTCGCATGGGGGGTCGGATGGGGAACCACGCTTTTCGCTGGCCTCCAGCAGGGAGAAGACTATGCCAGCCAGGTGGCAGGCATAGGGAAAAACCTCGCCGGGCTGGGCGCGCTTTCGGCTGATATCTCCAGCGCTCGCTATACCCAGCAAGAAAAAACGCTGCGGGGGGAAGTCCTGCGGCTGCGCTATGCAAAAGCCTTTTTCACCACCCGCACGAACGTGACCGCCAGCCTACAATGGTATCCGAAAAACGGCAGTTACCGGACGCTGGAGGAGAAAATTAGCCGTGCGGATATGCTGCGTTACGACTGGGATGACGACAACGGCGCGCGTGCGATACACGGGCAGTCGGAAATTAACCAGAGTTTTAACGAAGACTCGACGCTGAGCCTGACCTGGGACTGGACCCGTTCGCGCAAGCAGCATGCCAGCCGCCAGAGCCTGACGCTTAACCTTAACACCCGCTGGAAAGAGCTGGATATTAGCCTTTACGGCGGTAGAGAACGCTATCAGAGCAACCCTGCTGAGATGGTGCTTGGCCTTAATTTTAGCGTTCCGTTATCGCTCGGTAGCCACACGGTCAATGCAGGATACGTTAGCGAAATCCAGAGCAGAGGCCAGGACAGCCAAGGCATTAACCTCTACGGCTCTGCGCTGAGTGATTACAGTATGCGCTATGACGTTACTGCGCAGCATGTCGCCCATGGCGATGATGAGTTGAAAATGAGTGCGAGATACCAGTACAACTCCGGGGAAGCGAACCTCAGCATGACGCGCGGGGGCAAGCAGCGCGATTACCATCTCGATATTAGCGGCAGCCTGCTCGCACACCGCGGGGGGATTGTTACAGGCCAGCAAATGGGGGACACAATGGCGCTGGTAGATATTCCCGGGACATCGGGCGTGGCCTTCTATAACCAGTTTGGCAGCGTAACCAATGCCAGCGGCGAAATGCTGGTTAGCTATATGACGCCGTGGCGCGTCAACCGCATCACCGTTGACACCTACAACCTGCCCGACGGTGTGAAGCTGGAAAATCAGGAACTGGAAGTCGTGCCTACCAGCGGAGCAGTGGTCAAAGTAGGTTTCTGATCCCGGCGCTAGTATCAATGCCTTGCTGCGCCTTTTACCTCGATCACAAAAACTCCTTTTCATTATTACCTTAAGGCTAATGATTCGTTCCTGACCTTAATTGATACCCTGAATTGCCAGGCGCACAATTTAACCAGACTAAAGCAAGTCAAAATGATGAGCTGAATCAGGAGGTTAATTATGTTGTCTGGGCAAAACCCAGCACGTGTCTGGAACACACGCCGCACCGAGAAACAGCGGCGTATGGCTTCCGCCAACGTGCAGGGCAAGGTGCTTCCAACCGAAGACCTTGTCGATATGCTGGAAAAGCTGATCGCCCCTGGCGACCGCGTGGTACTTGAAGGGAATAACCAAAAACAGGCGGATTTTCTTTCCCGCATGTTGGCCGAGGTCAGCCCGTCGAAAGTACACGACCTGCATATGATCATGCCGAGCGTCGGGCGTAGCGAACACCTTGATATTTTTGAAAAAGGTATCGCCCGTCGGCTCGATTTCTCCTTCTCTGGCACCCAAAGCCTGCGTATTTCGCAGCTATTAGAAGACGGTCAGTTAGAGATTGGGGCTATTCATACTTACATCGAACTTTATTCTCGCCTGTATGTTGACCTTGCGCCAAACGTTGCGCTGATTGCCGGCTTTAAAGCCGATCGCAAAGGCAACCTCTACACTGGCGCAAGCACCGAAGATACGCCTGCGCTGGTTGAGGCCGCAGCTTTCCACGACGGCATCGTTATCGCTCAGGTTAATGAACTGGTAGACGATGAATGCGACCTGCCGCGTGTGGATATTCCCGGTTCGTGGATTGATTATGTCGTTGTCGCCGACAAGCCGTTCTTTATCGAACCGCTTTTTACCCGCGATCCGCGTCTGATCAAACAAGAACACATCCTGATGGCGATGATGGCGATTAAAGGCATCTATGCAGAGCATCAGGTACAGTCGCTCAACCACGGGATCGGCTTTAATACCGCCGCCATCGAACTGCTGCTGCCAACCTACGGCGAACAGCTCGGCCTGAAGGGCAAAATCTGTAAACACTGGACGCTGAACCCGCACCCTACGCTTATTCCTGCCATCGAAAGCGGCTGGGTCGAAAGCGTGCATTGCTTCGGCGGTGAGCTGGGCATGGAAGAGTACATCCGCGCTCGTCCGGACGTATTCTTTACCGGCGCTGATGGCTCAATGCGCTCAAACCGCGCTTTCTGCCAGCTAGCCGGTCAATACGCGGTGGATATGTTCATCGGTTCCACCCTGCAGGTTGATGGTCAGGCTAACTCCTCAACCGTAACGCGCGGTCGCCTTTCCGGCTTCGGCGGCGCGCCAAATATGGGCCACGATCCCCACGGCCGTCGTCATGCCACTCCAGCCTGGCTTGCTATGCAGAACGAACCCGATCTGATGCAGCGTGGCCGCAAACTTGTGGTGCAAATGGTTGAAACTTTCCAGGCAGGCGTGAAGCCGACCTTCGTCGAAAAACTCGATGCGGTAGAAGTAGCGAAAACCTCCGGCATGCCGTTGGCTCCGGTCATGATCTACGGCGATGACGTGACTCATGTGCTGACCGAAGAAGGCATCGCCTATCTCTATCGCGCTGAAAGTCTTGAAGAACGTCGTGCAATGGTGGCCTCCGTTGCTGGCATCACCGACATCGGCCTGGGCGTTGATGCGAAACGTGTCGCTCAACTGCGTCGTAGCGGCAAAGTGGCCTTCCCGGAAGATATGGGCATTCGTCGCAGCGATGCGACCCGTTCGCTGCTGGCAGCCAGCAGCGTAGCTGATCTGGTCGAATGGTCCGACGGTCTTTATAACCCACCTGCGAAATTCCGGAGCTGGTAATGAAATTACAGCCACAGACTGGGGAAGAGGGCGGCGCGCAGTGGCTTGCAAGGGTTGCCACCCACAGCCTGATTGAAGAAGCACGCTTGAGCCCGAAACCCGGTCTGGTGGACAGCCGGGGAAGCGGCGCGCATCACGACCTGACGTTAAGTTTGATGGAGCGCTCGGCGCATAGCCTCTCCCCGACATTTTATGCTCTGGCGTTACAAAGCTGGCAGCGCCCGGCGGATATCGCGCTGCGTCAACTGGTTGGCCGTTTAGGCCGCGAAGGCGAAGCGCAGATGATGGAGGCCACCGGCGGAGTGAATACTCACCGGGGCGCTATCTGGGCGCTGGGTTTGCTGATTTCTGCCGCCGCCATGTGCGCTTTAGAAGGCAGCAGTGAAGAGATTGCGGCAAACGCCGCGAAACTCGCCAGCTTGCCCGACAGCGCCGCACCAAAGATTTTCAGTAAGGGGTTATGCGCTACTCGTCGTTATCGCGTTCCCGGCGCTCGCGAAGAGGCACAGCAGGGATTTCCGCACGTTTTACAACTGGCGCTGCCGCAGTTGCGCCGCAGCCGCCAGTCAGGCGCCACGGAACAGCAGGCTCGTCTTGATGCTCTGATGGCAATCATGACGTCGCTCAGCGATACCTGCGTGCTTTCCCGCGCCGGGCTCGAAGGGCTTGAGGCTATGCAAAGCGGCGCGCGCAGCGTGCTGGCCGCAGGCGGCACGGCGCGGGCTAAAGGCCGGGCGGCGCTGGAACAACTGGATAAGCAAATGCTTGCGCTTAACGCTTCGCCCGGCGGCGCGGCTGACCTGCTTGCCGCCACGTTGCTGATTGACCGCATCGCCTGCGATGACGCTCGCGTCTCCCCATTACCGCAACATTCACACTTATAGAGGGTGTTATGGAACACATTACGTTGTCATTTCCGGCAACCCGCACCGTCAGCGGCAAAGCGCTGGCCGGCGTGGTTGGCTCCGGCGATATGGAAGTTTTGTTCACCGCCGCCGAAGGCGAGACTCTGACCATCGATATCACCACGTCGGTGGATAACAGCGAGCAACGCTGGCAGGCGCTGTTTGGCCGGCTGGCCGCGCTGGGCAGCCTGCCTGCCGGGCAGATGCTGATCCACGATTTCGGCGCAACGCCGGGCGTGGCGCGCATTCGTATCGAACAAGTATTTGAAGAGGTGAGCCATGCGTGACGATCGCAGTTTTATCGAACTCAAAGCGCGTGAACGTGCACGTCTGCTGCTCGACGACGGCAGCTATCGCGAACTGCTGGACCCATTCGAGGGTATTGTTTCACCGTGGTTAGGACCGCAGGGCATCGTGCCGCAGTCCGATGACGGCATGGTTGTCGCAAAAGGCACCCTTAACGGCGGGCCCGCGGTAGTGATTGCTATTGAAGGCTCATTCCAGGGCGGCAGCATGGGCGAAGTGTCCGGCGCGAAAATGGCCGCAGCGCTTGAGCTGGCAGCAGAAGACAACCGCAATGGCATTCCGACTCAGGCCGTGCTTTGTCTGGAAACCGGCGGCGTGCGCCTGCAGGAAGCCAACCTTGGACTTGCGGCAATTGCTGATATCCATGCAGCGATTGTTGACCTGCGCCGCTACACGCCAGTTGTGGGCGTGATTGCCGGCACCGTCGGCTGCTTCGGCGGCATGTCCATTGCCGCAGCGCTTTGCAGCTACCTGATTGTGACCCGGGAAGCGCGTCTTGGTCTGAACGGGCCACAGGTTATCGAACAGGAAGCGGGTATTGATGAATACGATTCTCGCGACCGTCCGTTTATCTGGAGCATGACCGGCGGAGAAGTTCGCTACCAGAGCGGCCTGGTGGATGCGCTGGTCGGCGACGGTGTGAACGCGGTTAAGCAGGCGGTTAACGACGCTATCGCCAGGGGCGTACCGGCGAAACATCGCACCGATAACTACGCGTGGTATCTGGAACGCCTGACTAATTTTGACACCGGCAAGCAGGCCGATGCCGAACAGATTAAACAGCTTTTTGGGGAGAATCGCTCATGAGCCAGAAACTGAATCGCGCCGCCGTATGGCTGGATAAGCTCACCGCAGGCGCACCACGTATGCCGGGGCTTTGTCCGTCAGTTCAGGTGGCAGATGGCGCCGTTGACGGGAAAGCCGCGCGCTTTATCGCCGTTGTGCCGGATGAAAATAACCATTATCCACGCGCCGCAGGTGGTGAAGTCGGGCTGCTTGAAGGCTGGACGCTGGCAAAAGTCGTTAGCGAAACCATTGCTGAAGATGCCGATAAAGCTGAAAAGCGCGCCATCGTGGCGGTTATCGATGTGCCGAGCCAGGCTTATGGCCGTCGTGAAGAGGCCTTTGGCATCCATCAGGCGCTGGCGGGCGCAGCAGGCGCTTACGCGAATGCGCGTCTGGCCGGGCATCCGGTCGTGGGGCTGATTGTTGGTAAGGCGATGTCCGGGGCGTTTCTGGCGCACGGCTATCAGGCTAACCGCCTGATCGCTATCAACGATGCTGGGGTGATGATCCATGCGATGGGTAAAGAGTCGGCGGCGCGCATTACGCTGCGAACCGTAGAAGCGCTGGAAAAGCTGGCTGCAACCATCCCGCCGATGGCCTACGACATCAGTAACTACGAAACCCTGGGCTTGTTATCTGCACTGCTTGATATTGCTAACCCGGAAGCGCCGCAGGGCGATGACCTGGAAAAAGTGAATGCGGCCCTGGTGGCTGCGGTAGATGAAGCTCGCACCGATAACACCTTAAAAAACAGGCTGTACGCTAAAAATCGCCATAGCTCAGCCCTTGTTCGCGAACGTATGCGCGCCGACTGGTAACAGAAAAGACAGACCTGCCAGACGATATATAAGGGCGTTGGCGGCGGAATTTGTAAATCGTAGGGTGGATAAGCGTTGCGCATCCGCCGCTCATACCCCGGCGGGTGGCGCGTTGCTTACCCGCCCTACAAATTCACGTGCCTGACGCCAGAAATAACATCGTCTGAAAAATTATAAACATCGCACCAGTGCTGGAACTCTTTTTCAACTACAGGTGAAGTTATGACTTACGTGATTGTTCATGCTCTTGCTCCGATTTTTGTCATTATGCTGCTGGGCTTTTTCGCGGGCAAAGCGAAAATGGTCGATAACAAAAATGTTTCCCTGCTCAATATCTTCGTCATGGATTTTGCGCTGCCTGCTGCGCTGTTTAGCGCAACGGTTCAAACGCCGTGGGCGGGTATTGTCAAACAGTCGCCGCTGATTGTAGTGCTGGTGCTGGCTATGTGGATCACCTACGCCGCAATTTACTTTATGGCGACCAAAATATTCAAAAAATCACCGCAGGATGCAGCCGTACTAACGCTGACCGTAGCGTTGCCTAACTATGCGGCGCTGGGGCTGCCCATTCTCGGCAGCGTGCTGGGTGAAGGTTCTGCCACGTCGCTTTCCGTTGCGGTGTCTATCGCCTGTGGTTCCGTACTGATGACTCCGTTCTGCCTGCTGATTCTGGAGCGCGAAAAAGCGCGCGCGGCTGGCGAAGCAACGGGTTCTACGCTTGCGATGCTTCCGGTATTGATGTGGCGCTCGGTGAAAAAACCTATCGTCTGGGGACCGCTGCTGGGCGTGGTGTTGTCTGCTATCGGTATCCGCATGCCGGATCTGCTGCTGGCCTCCATCAAACCGCTGGGTCTGTCTGCTACTGCCGCCGCCCTGTTCCTGACCGGTGTGATCCTGTCTGCCCGCAAGCTGCAAATCAATACCATGGTTTGCACCGCTACCCTTACCAAGCTGCTGATTCAGCCGTTTATCGCCTGGGGTATTGTGCTGGCGCTTGGCCTGAGCGGTCCGGTAGCGATAACCGCTATCCTGATGATTGCGCTGTCAGCCGGTTTCTTTGGCGTGGTATTCGGTAACCGATTTGGCGTGCAATCCCCGGATGCAGAAGCCGTATTGCTGCTGAGCTCCGTGCTCTCTATTCTGTCGTTACCGTTATTTATTTCTCTGACTTCAGGAATGTAATTCATGAACACAACACGTCCTCACGATCTGCTCTGGCTTAATGACCGCGCAGCGCTTGAAGAAGTGAGCGAAGAGTGGGTCATCAGCCAGTGGCGCCCCGCGCTGCCGGTAGTGGTGCGACGTGATGTGAGCCATGATAAAGAGCGCATTCCAGTAGGTGTCCGCGGAATGCGCCGTGACCAGCGTGCAGCCGGATGGGTGAACGCTGTAAACATTAAGCGCGTTGTTTCTCCGGAAGCGCTGGCCTCTCATACAGTGCTGGTCGGCTCGCCGTTTGTTTCCATGCCGCCAGTGCAGGGCGCGATCCAGTTGGCGCTACGGGAGTGGCCCTGGGTTTGGGGTATAACCGGCAGCGTGGGCTACGCGCTGGCAACGGAAGTTCCGGTATTGCATGCAGATAGCGATCTCGACCTGCTTATCCGCAGCCCTGAACCCATTACCCGCGAAATGCTGGTGGAATGGCAGCAGGTCATCGGCCAGCTTTTGTGCCGCGCCGATACACAAATCGAAACGCCGCAGGGCGCTTTTGCGCTGAGTGAATGGTTGCGGGAAGATCGCGTGCTGCTCAAAACCAGCAGCGGCCCGCAACTGGTCATCGATCCGTGGGCGTTTAAGGGAGAAGTATGAAAATCCTCTTCACCTTTCCCGGACAGGGAACGCAACGTGCCGGCATGTTGCAGAAGTTACCGCAAGATAGCGACATTATGGCGCGGGTTCGCGCCGTTCTGAATGATGAAACAGATGCCTTAGATACTGCTGAAGCTCTCGAACATACCCGCGCCGTTCAGCTTTGCTTATTGATAGCGGGCGTGGCCTGGGCGCAGGAGCTTGAGCGCAACGGCGTGCAGCCGGATATGGTCAGCGGTTTATCCATTGGCGCTTTCCCGGCTGCAGTGGCGGCAGGGGCGCTAAAATTTGAAGATGCGCTGCGCCTGGTCGCCCTGCGCGGCGATTTGATGGAGCAGGCTTATCCGCACGGTTACGGCCTGACGGCGATTACCGGCTTACAGC
Source organism: Dryocola boscaweniae (assembly GCF_025215095.1). Lineage (GTDB taxonomy): Bacteria > Pseudomonadota > Gammaproteobacteria > Enterobacterales > Enterobacteriaceae > Dryocola > Dryocola boscaweniae. Next base: position 210,652 of record NZ_JALHAP010000080.1, read on the forward strand.
CAGGGCAGGTAGAAGCGCTGGTGGAAGGCTCGGGAACTTACATCGCCAATATTAACGCCGAGCAGCAAATTGTTATCGCCGGGCGCGATGAGGATATGGCGAAAGTTGCGCAAAGCGCGCTGGCGAAAGGCGCGCAGAAAGCCAAAAAATTGGCGGTGAGCGTGCCGTCGCACTGTGAATTGCTCCGTGAGCCAGCCCTTAAACTGCTGCGGGCTTTTACAGAGATAACGTTAAGCCGTCCACGCTGCGCTTACCTCAGCGGCAGTACCGCTCGTGTATTGTGGCAGCCGGAGCAAATCGCAGAAGATTTGGCGCTTAACATGTCTCGCACCGTGCGCTGGCGCGACGCAATGGTTGCCGCCAATGAACGCGATGTACGCCTGGCTATCGAAATGCCTCCCGGCAGCGTATTGACGGGTCTGACGCGACAGGCATTCCGCGAAGGCGATATGCTGTGCCGCGAGCAAAATAGCGTGGCGCTGATTCAGCGTCTTGCTCAGCGCACTAAAGCGACGCGTTAGGCGTATCGGTAAACGAGCGGGCGTACATGCGTCCCTCGGCGACCAGCGCCAGTAGATTTGGATCAAGTTCGCGGTTACGGGCAAAGACGATGGCAATTTGCTGTTTCATTTGGTACGGCTCGGCAAGCTTCAGAAGCTGTATCGAATTCTCATAGACTTTCTTCATTCGCCCCGGCATTAACGCCAACCCCACGCCTGCCTGCACCAGGCTTAGCATCGAGAAGATATCGTTTACCCGCGTCACGATCTCCGGTTCAAATCCCGCAATATGAAACGCTTCCTGAAAGCCGTTGTAGGTGGCAAACCCTTCTGCCAGCGAGACGAATTTCCGATCGTGAAAGTCGCGGAGATCGGCCAGTTGGCTGGTATCAAGTGGAGAAGCGGCGGGGGCGGCGAGGAATATATCGTCCTGGAATAGCGGCAGCGCTTCGAGGCTGCTACGGTCGATTTCACCTTCTGAAACGGAGATAAGGATGGCATCCAGCACCCCATCTTCCAGCATATTGAGCAGCATCTGGTTTGAACCCATCGTGAGATCCATTTCCAGCTCCGGGCGGCGCAGTTTCATGCCCATAATCAGGCGCGGCACGGTTTCCAGAGTAAGAGAATAAAGCGTGCCGATGCGCAGCCGTCCTTGCCCGACTCCCGCCGCCTGGCGCGTCTCTTCGATACCGCGTTCCATCAAGGCTACGGCCTCTTTGCTGTGCTCAAGCAAAGTAAAAGCCGATTGGAGCGGGACCAGATTTCGGCCTTTATGAATAAACAGCGGACAGCGTACGCCTTCTTCAAGCGTATGTAAGGCACGATGAACGCTGACGCCGCTGATACCGAGCGCCTCAGCCGTGCGGGCGATGTTTCCCTTCTCCATAAACGCCATAAAAATCTCGAGCTTACGGAAGGTGATTTCTGCGTCTATTTTCATGCGTGACGGGCGGCCTCATTCAGAAATGCATAAGGCGTAAGGTACAGTAAAAAAGCTCTTTAACCCTAACGTTGCCGGGATTCTTAAACTAAAGTCATTCACTGGCTTCCCCCAATGGGCGACGGAGAGGTTGGAAAAATCAGCGTAATGGCCTGCTGATTTATAAAGAAAATATCGTTATTTCTCTCACCTGAAGGACTTTGGCTTTATGAAAGCAATGCAGACATTTATCAAGGGCGCGACCGCGCTTTCGTTACTGGCTCTCACCACCCTGGGCGCTAACGCCGCCACGCTTCCCGTCTCCGGGGATTTTCATGCCGATAAATTTGCGGCGAAAATTGTCTCAGTCGATCAGAAGAATCATGTGGTAGTGCTTGAAGGCGAAGGGGGCGATAAGGTTGCGCTCAATGTTCCTGAATCCTCTTCTGACCTGGCCAAACTCAAAGCCGGCGATGTCGTGGACACGACCGTCATTCGATCGGTGGCGGTAGGGCTGGACACGGACATCGATAAATCTGCGCCTACGGCTTCCACCACCTCCGGAGAAAGCAAGGCGAGCGATGATAACCCGAACGTCGGGCGTGAGGCATTTCGCCAGGTTAACGTGCAGTTGAAAATTAAACATATCGATCTGAAAAAGAATGAGGTGACCTTCGAAGGGCCAAAAGGGCAGCAGAAGGTGATAGCTATTGATAACCCGGATATTCAGGCGCGCCTGAAAGAGTTAAAAGTCGATCAAAGCATCCGCGTTACTTACACCGATGCCATACAGATTAACGTCCGTCCTGCGAAGTAAGCCTGCCTGAATAGCCCCGCCTTTTATGAAGGGAGGGGCTGCCCTCTTCGATAAGTCTTTCCAATAACGCACCCTAAAATCCTTCTGATGTCACAATTTTTGCCAAAAGGTGTTCGCTGCCTGAGGCGTCTTCCGCCTGCCGATCGCGTGACCTGAATCACACAAAACCAGCGAATTATCACAATACAGGCGTTTTATGTGGAACAGATCACTGCCACCGCTGCTATTTCCACTTCGAAGTGGAAAACAACTCGCTACAAACAAATATCCCCCGTCGCTACCTTAACGTCATACCAGTAAATGAGGTGCGTAGTGTGAATAACGGAGCGGTAAAGGTTAATGAAGCCGGGAGTACCGAAGCCATGCAGCTAACGGAAAAGGTGCAGGCGTTTATCAATACGCTGCTGAAGTCCCGCAATATCACGCCGAATGCGGTGCAGGAACAAATGCTGACCTCCCACGTTCGAGCCATGGCGCATCGTTCGTTGACCGGTGAGCCGCTGCCAGAAGTCGAGGAGAGCCTGTTTGAGGAAATCTCTGCTGACTCGCTGGAAATGGCGAAAGCGGTGGTGGAGCAGTTTGGCAACCTGCCGATTGAAGAGGCGTGGTTGCTGTCGGTGCATTTCGAAGTAGCGAAAGACAATCTTTGAACAATCAGGAGATTCAAATGGAACAAATTACCGTAGTTATTGGCGACCGCCTGGGTAAAGGCCAGAAAGTGGCAGCAGGGATCGAAAAAGCGGGTGGCCGCGCAGTGGTCATTCCTGGTGTGGCCGCCGACATGAAGCTGGGCGACGTGATGAAAGCCGAAAATGCCGCGTTTGGCATTTCCTTCTGCGGCAGCGGCGGGGCAGGCGCTATTACCGCGCAGACCAAACACGGCTACAAAGCTAAATACGGGATGCGCTCCGTGGATGAAGGCGTTACTGCAATCAACGAAGGCAATAACGTTTTAGGCTTTGGCTTTATGGATAAAGAAGAGCTGGGCGAGCGCCTGGTGCAGGCCTGGAACAAGAAGTACGGCAGTTAAGTATGAAAGAAAACTTCTCCGACACGGTGAGAGTGAGCGGGCGCGGCGATACCAAAGCCAAAGCCTTCGCCGACGCCCTGAACCACGTTCAGGGTACGGTGCTTAAGTCCTCGCCGCATATATTACTGCGTATTGAGCCACAGGATGTGCAGGTTGTTCAGGCGCGGGTACAGGTGAAGAAAGAGGCATTTTTGTTCTTTTTTCTGCGCCGGGAACGACGGATGTTCAGCGTGGAGCTGGATGTCACCGTCAACGTGACGGCAATCAATCTCGATAAAGTGGATTTCGTCGCGCATTAAAATCACACAGAAAGGACAGACTGATGTTCTTAATAATATTAATAAAATCGCTCATCATCGGGGGGCTCGTCGGCGTAGGTGTTGGCGCCGGAGCTGCACGCATGTTTCACGCGCCAACCACTCAGGGAATGGGCGCTTTTCGTACGCTCGGCGAGCTGAACTCTTGTGAAGGCGACCCGGCTTCTCACTTCTCCTTTGGGCTGGGTTTCTTCTTTAACGCCTGGGCTTCCTCCGTTGCGGCGGGTGCTTTTACTCAGGACGTTGACCACCGCATTATCCCTAACTGGGGAGCCGCCGCGTTGATGGTGAAAAACCGCAACGTCGCTGAGACCCTGCACGATCCGAAAAAAATGGCCATCGCCTGCGGTCTTATCGGCATGGTGGTGGTGGCGTTCCTCAACAGCACCGCCTCCGCCGTACCGGCAGCGCTGCAGGTGACCGCCGTTAAGGTGCTGGTGCCTGCCGCGAACCTGCTGGTGAACACGGTGATGCCGGTTATCTTCTGGCTGGCGGCGATTGACGCCGGTAAGAAATCAGGCTTCTGGGCCACCATTTTTGGCGGCTGCGCGCAGTTGATTATGGGTAACGCCGTACCGGGTCTGGTGCTGGGCATTCTGATTGGTAAAGGCGTGGAAGAGAGCGGCTGGCACCGCGTCACCAAAGTGATGATGACCGCCATCGTCGCGCTGTTCGTGCTGAGCGCCTTCTTCCGCGGTTTCGACATGAAGATGATTGAATCCTTCAATATGACCGTGCCGAACTGGCTGGATCTGATTCATAACTCCCTGAGCGGAAAATAACGGAGCCTGCAATGGAAGAGAATAAAGGATTTTGGTATGCCGACTGGTCGTTCCCGATTTTTGTTGGCCTGCTTTCTTCCGGCGTGTTCGCCGGAACACATATGTATTACCTGTACGGCATCGGGGCGTTTAACGAAGTGGCGTTCGTCTCCATGCTGCGCGCCGGGATTGATACCGGTGTTTATGGCGCGGTAGCGGCATTTGGCGCCAGCTTCCTGTTTGCGCGCATTATCGAAGGTTCGCTGGTGGGGATTCTGGACATCGGCGGTGCGATTCAAACCGGCGTGGGGCTGGGCGTTCCGGCGCTGCTGCTGGGCGCAGGCTTCGTCTTCCCGGTCGCTAACTTTGCCGCCTCTCTGGTGACAGGGCTGATTATCGGCCTGGCGATAGGTTACCTGATTATTCTTGCGCGTAAATTCACCATCAACCAGAGCGATTCCACCTACGGCGCGGACGTGATGATGGGCGCGGGCAACGCTTCAGGTCGTTTCCTTGGGCCGTTGATTATTCTGAGCGCTATGACCGCCTCGATTCCGATTGGCATTGGCTCTTTGATTGGCTCGCTGCTGTTCTATCTCTGGGGCAAGCCAATTACCGGCGGCGCGATTCTGGGCGCGATGATTTTAGGGGCTATTTTCCCGGTCGCTTTGTAAGGCTATGTGGCGGCGGATGGCGCGTTGCTTATCCGCCCGACGAATCGATACGTAGGGTGGGTATGCGAAGCGCCACCCACCAACAAAGGAGAAAATTATGTTCGATCTGATCCTGCGTCAGGCTCGCCTCGTGGACGATACGGTTATCGATATCGCGCTTAAAGACGGCAAAATTGCCGCGCTGGGTGAGGTTACCGGTGAGGCGCATGAGGTGCGGGCGTTAAACGGCGAGTATTACGTCAGCGCAGGCTGGATTGATTCCCACGTTCACTGCTACCAAAAATCCCCGATTTATCACGACGAGCCAGACAGCATCGGCATCAATACCGGCGTGACAACCGTTGTGGATGCTGGAAGCACTGGCGCGGACGATATTGATGAGTTTTATGAGCTAACCCGCAAAGCGGCGACGGATGTTTATGCGTTGCTGAATATTTCCCGCGTAGGGTTAATCGCCCAGAACGAGTTGTCGAATATGGCGAATATCGACAAAGCGGCCGTGCGCGATGCGGTGAAGCGCCATCCCGGATTTATCGTGGGTATTAAAGCGCGCATGAGCAGCAGCGTGGTGGGCGACAACGGCATTAAACCCCTGGAACGCGCGAAAGAAATTCAGCGTGAAAACGGCGAGTTACCCTTGATGGTGCACATTGGCAATAATCCGCCGGATCTGGATGAAATTGCTGGTTTGCTGACCAGCGGCGATATCATCACGCACTGCTATAACGGCAAGCCGAACCGTATCCTCACGCCTGCGGGCGAATTGCGAGCCTCCATTGCCAACGCCATTCAGCGCGGCGTGCGGCTGGACGTGGGCCACGGCACCGCCAGCTTCAGCTTTGAAGTGGCGAAAATCGCCATTAAACAGGGCATCTTCCCGCATACCATCAGCTCCGATATTTACTGCCGTAACCGTATTAACGGGCCGGTTCACAGCCTCGGCGCGGTGATGTCCAAATTCCTTTCTATCGGGCTTTCTCTGCAGCAAGTGATTGATTGCGTTACTTCTAACGCAGCAGACGGCCTGCGTCTGAAGCACAAAGGGCGCTTATCCGTGGGCCTGGATGGCGATCTGACCATCTTTGAATTACGCCGCCAGCCGACGATGTTCACGGATTCTGAACAGCAAACGCTTACTGGCGAACTGTTGCTGTCGCCGCTTGCCGCCGTACGTGCCGGCAAGTGGTTTACTACCGAACAAGGAAAAGCAGAACATGTCTTCGATTTATGAGAAATACAACTTAAAACAGGTGATTAACGCATCAGGCCGTATGACTGCGCTGGGCGTTTCCACCCCGCGACCAGAAGTTGTGGAAGCGGTTACTACCGGCATGAATCACTATTTTGAAATGAAAGATCTGGTCAACAAAACCGGCGAGTACATCGCAAGACTGCTGGATGTGGAAGCGGCGACCGTGGTGTCCTGCGCTTCTGCCGGCATTGCCCAATCTGTGGCGGCGGTGCTGGTTAAAGACAACCAGTGGCTGATTGAAAATCTGCATGCCGCCCCGCTTGAAAACAACGAAATCGTGCTGCCTAAAGGTCATAACGTGAACTTTGGCGCGCCGGTTGGCACCATGGTGAACCTTGGCGGCGGCAAAGTCGTGGAAGCTGGTTATGCCAATGAGTGTTCCGCAGATCAGTTAGCGGCGGCGATTTCTCCGCGCACGGCCGCGATTTTGTACATCAAATCTCACCATTCGGTGCAAAAAAGTATGCTCAGCGTCGAGCAGGCCGTGGTTGTGGCGCGTAAACATAATCTACCGTTGATTGTTGATGCTGCGGCCGAAGAAGATTTGCAGTGCTACTACCGTGCGGGCGCGGACCTGGTGATTTACAGCGGCGCGAAGGCCATTGAAGGGCCTACCAGCGGGTTGGTTATCGGTAAAGAACAGTACGTAGAGTGGGTGAAACTGCAAACCGGCGGCATCGGACGCGCAATGAAAGTGGGCAAAGAGGGCATTCTTGGCCTGACCTGCGCCATTGAGCACTATCTCACCGCGGAGAAAGAAACGGGCGAGCAAATGGTGCAGAAAATGACGCCGTTTATCGACAGTCTGAATACGCTTGATGGCGTCAGCGCCCGCGTAGTGTGGGACGCCGCAGGCCGTGACATCGCCCGTAGCGAAATTAAGTTTGATGAAGCCGCCATCGGCATCAGCACCGGTGAACTGGTAAGCGCGCTTAAGCAGGGCGAATACGCGATTTATTTCCGTGGCTATAAAGCCAACGAAGGGATTATTGAAGCGGACGTGCGCAGCGTTAGCCCACAGCAATTAGACATTATTTATCGCTGCATTAAAGCGAATATCAGCAAGGAGCAGCAGGCATGAAACAGACCCCAAATTTTTATCGCGATCGCGTGTGCCTGAACGTACTGGCAGGTTCGAAAGAGAATGCCAAAGAGATTTACCAGGCGGCGCAGGGCCATGTGCTGGTGGGCGTGCTTTCTAAAAATTATCCGGATGTTGCAACTGCGGTGGCGGATATGCGCGATTATGCGGCGCTTATCGAAAATGCGCTTTCCGTGGGCCTTGGCGCGGGCGATCCGAATCAGTCGGCGATGGTGAGCGAAATCTCCCGTCAGGTACAACCGCAGCATGTAAATCAGGTATTTACCGGCGTGGGAACCTCCCGCGCTCTGCTCGGCCAGAGTGAAACCGTGGTCAACGGTCTGGTTTCCCCGACCGGCACCGTTGGCATGGTAAAAATCTCCACCGGACCGCTTAGCTCAACCGCCCTGGAGGGTATCGTTCCGGTTGAAACGGCCATTAAGTTGCTGAAAGATATGGGCGGCAGCTCAATCAAATATTTCCCGATGGGGGGACTGAAATGCCGCGATGAATTTAAAGCGGTAGCTGAGGCCTGCGCGAAACACGATTTTTGGCTGGAACCGACCGGTGGAATCGATCTGGAGAACTACGAAGAAATTCTGCAGATCGCGCTGGAAGCGGGGGTGAGCAAAGTCATCCCGCATATTTACAGCTCGATAATCGATAAAGCGACCGGCAATACGCGCCCGGAAGACGTGGCTACGCTGCTGGAAATGACGAAGAAGCTGGTTGGGTAGTTTTTTACCCGCATCCCTCTTCCTCCTTAAAGGAAGAGGGCCAAACAACAACGAGGATCTTCAATGCCTGCAACACGTAATCTTCTTATTGCTTCATTAGCCATGATCGCCGGTTCGGCTCAGGCGCAGTTCGCCTGGGTTGGCACTTACAATCCGAACGGCGAAGGGGTTTATCGCTTTCAGGTTGATGCGAAAACCGGCGCGTTGAGTAACAAAACCCTGGTCAGTGAGTTACCTAATGCTGCGCAGTTAACCGCTTCAAAAGACGGGAAAACGTTGTATGTGGCGAGCGAAGCGGAAAAGGGCGTTATTGCGGCGTTGCGTGTTGGGAAAGAGGGCAACCTTACAGAACTAAACCAGGTTTCTTCTGGAGGAGCCGGGCCGGTTTATCTGTCGCTTACGCCAGACGGCCGTCATTTGTTGGTTGCCAACTACATCAGCGGGACCATCGCCGTATTACCGGTGAAAGAAGACGGCAGCCTGAGTGAAGCAAGCGATACCCGACAGGATGAAGGCCAGCCCGGAGCTGCGAAGCCGGAGGCCGCCGTGGACGGCAGCTTTGCGGTAAGCGATCATAATGGTCCGCATGCGCATATGATCGGCGCCGATCCGAGCGGGAAATTCGTTTTTTCCACCGATCTTGGTTTAGATCGCATCTACCAGTACCGTTTTGATAATGAAAGCGGCAAGCTTACGCCAAACGATCCGCCGTTTATCGCCGCTTCATCTAAAGGGGCGGGCCCGCGTCACTTTGTGTTTACGCCAAAGGGCGAGGGTCTGTGGTTGATTAACGAAGAGTCCTCTACGCTGACTTACTATCAACTCGATGCGGCCAAAGGCACCTTAACCGAAGGCAAAACCGTGTCCGCGCTGCCAAAAGGCTACAAAGGAACCAGCTTTGCGGCGGGCCTGGTATTGAGCCATGATGGTAAGCAGCTTTACGTCGCTAACCGTTTGCACAACAGCATCGCGCACTTCACCGTATCGGCAAATGGCACGCTGACGCATCGGGACGATATCTGGACGCGGGGTGATTATCCGCGCACCTTAACGCTCGACAGCAGCGGTAAATACCTTTACGCCATGAATCAGCGTAGCGACAACATTACACGTTTCAGCGTTGCGCCGCAGGACGGCAAGCTGACTTTCGTTGAGGATTACGTGGCGGTAGGAAGCCCATCGCAATTAGTTTTAACGCCTGCGAAATAGCTATGGCGGTCGTGCCCACGCGCCCGCTTAATGAAAGGAAACTGCTGTGAGATTCCCAAATCTTCGTCTGGCCCAGCTTTTTGATATGCTCCAAAACGAGACGCTGCCTCAGGATGAGCTGGCGCGGCGTTTATCGGTTTCTACACGCACCGTGCGCGCAGATATCACCGCGCTGAATGCTTTAATGGCCGGCTATGGCGCACAGTTTATTTTAAATCGCGGCGCGGGTTATCAGCTCAAAATTGATGACGCGGATCGCTATCAGGAGCTTGTTCTCCAGCCGTCTCGCCAGTTGCGAATTCCGCGTACTTCGCCGGAGCGTGTGTATTATCTGGTGGTGCGTTTTCTGACGTCCGCTTTTTCGCTCAAACTCGAAGATCTGGCCGAAGAGTGGTTTGTCAGCCGGGCGACGCTGCAAAGCGACATGGCGGAAGTGCGCGAGTGCTTTAACCGTTATAACCTGACGATAGAAACCCGTCCGCGCCACGGCATGAAACTATTTGGCAGCGAAACGGCGGTGCGGGCATGTTTAACCGATTTGCTCTGGCAGCTCATGCAGGAAGACAGTGAAAACCCGTTGTTGACCGAAGAAGCGCTTAATGCGGGCGTACCGGAACAACTGGCGATGGATCTGCACGATTGTTTTACCCGCTGTCGAATTCGTCTGACGGATGAGGGCGAACAGTTTATCCGCCTGTATTGCGCCGTGGCGGTACGTCGTATCAGCGAAGGCTATCCTCTGGCAGAATTTAACGCCGCCGACGTGGATGATGACGTACGCGAAGCCGCGCGCCAGATTACCGCGCTGCTTCAAAAGCTTGCAGGTAAACCGCTTTCCGAAGCGGAAGAACAATGGCTGCAGGTGCATATCGCCGCACGTCAGGTTCAGGAAGTGGCCCCAAGCGCCATCAGCGCCGACGATGATGAAGCGCTGGTGAATTACATTCTGCGCTATATCAATACGCACTATAATTACAACCTGCTGACCGATACCCAGTTGCATGCCGACCTGCTCACGCACATCAAAACGATGATCACCCGCGTACGCTACCAGATAAATATTCCCAACCCGCTGCTTTCCAACATCAAACAGCACTATCCGATGGCCTATGACATGACGCTGGCGGCGGTATCAAGCTGGGGGAAATACACGCCCTATGTCATCAGCGAAAACGAAATCGGCTTCCTGGTGCTGCATATTGGCGTGGGGCTGGAAAGGCATTACAACATCGGCTATCAGCGCCATCCGCGAGCGTTACTGGTGTGTGATACTGGAAACTCCACGGTGCGGATGATTCAGGCGATGCTGCTGCGTAAGTACCCGCAAATCGAGGTGAAACGTATTATTTCTTTGCGTGACTACGAACAGCTCGAAAGCGTTGACGAGGACTTTGTTATTTCCACCGCGCGTATAAACGAGAAAGAAAAACCTGTCGTGACGATGGCGCCTTTTCCGACGGAATATCAGCTCGAACAGCTTGGAAAGCTGGTGCTGGTAGACAGAACCCGGCCTTATATGCTGGCGAAATACTTTGATGAAAGCCACTTCGTGGTGATTGATGAACCGATGAGTCAGCAGCAACTGTTCAGCACGCTGTGCGAGCAGCTTGAGCGTGAAGGCTATGTCGATGAGGACTTCTATCCGTCAGTTATGGAACGCGAGGCGATTGTCAGCACCATGCTCGGTGAAGGCATCGCGCTACCGCACTCGCTGGGATTGATGGCCAATAAAACCGTTGTTTACACCGTGCTGGCCCCGCAAGGAATAAGCTGGGGTGAGGAAACGGCGCACGTAATTTTCCTGCTGGCGATCAGTAAAAGCGAATATGAAGAAGCGATGGCAATTTACGATTTATTCGTCACTTTCCTGCGCGAAAGAGCGATGCCAAGGCTCAGGGACAGTAAGGATTTCGAGGAGTTTAAAGCGGTGGCGATGGATTGCTTGAGCCGTTTTTAACGCTTAACTACATTGAGAATTGCCCCCGAATTGGGGGCAATAAAGGATTACTTCAGAACGGTAAACGCAGTGGTCACGTGCTTCACACCGCTGACACGACTTGCGATATCCGCAGCCGCTTTGCCTTCTCTTTCAGTCAGCAGGCCCAGCAGGAATACTTCTCCGTTCTCGGTCGTCACCTTCACATTAGAAGATTTGACCTGATCGCTTGCCAGCAACTGCGAGCGAACTTTAGTGGTGATCCACGTATCCGTTGATGCTGTACCCAGACCTACAGGCGCGATGTTACGGATTTCGTTATACACTTCGGTCGCGCCGTCTACGCCCAGCGCGATTTGTTTCGCACGTGAGGCCAGCTCGGTATTTTGCGTTTGTCCGGTAAGCAGAACTTTCCCTTGATAGGCGGTCACGTTAATACGTGCGTCTTTCTTAAGCTGTTCATCTTTGCCCAGCGCACTGTTAACACGCAGCTCCAGCGTACCGTCATCTACCTGGGTGCCTACGGTGCGCGGGTCCGTGGCGGTTTTCGTCGCGACGGCAGCAGTGCCGACAACCGCGGCAGCAACACAGCCTTGTAGCAGTATCGCGGTAATAAGGACTGCAAGTGGCTTAAATGCCTTCATCTGTACTCCTTAATCGTCCTGGTGAGGGAATAACGTGTTATCAATCAAATCACATAAGCAGTTGACCGTCAGCATGTGCATTTCCTGAATGCGCGCGCTGCGATGTGAAGGGATGCGGATTTCCACATCCTGCGGCCCTAACAGCCCGGCTAGTTCACCGCCGTCATAGCCCGTTAGCGCAACAATGGTCATATCGCGTGTGACTGCCGCTTCAACCGCTTTTACGATATCACGGCTGTTGCCACGGGTTGAGATGGCAAGCAGCACATCTCCCGCATGACCTAACGCACGTACTTGTTTGGCATAGACTTCTTCGTGCAAACGGTCGTTTGCGATAGCGGTTAAGACCACATTATCGGCATTAAGTGCAATGGCCGGTAAGCTCGGACGCTCGGTTTCGAAGCGATTGATCATACTGGCAGCAAAATGCTGTGCATTGGCAGCAGATGTGCCGTTACCACAGCACAGTATTTTGTTGCCGTTAAGCAGCGACTGAACCAGCGTCATAGCTGCACGGGAGATGGCATCTGGCAGAGCTTCCGCTGCGGCAATCTGGGTTTGAATACTTTCCGTGAAGCAGACTTTGATTCTTTCGAGCACGTTGTTCTACCTGGTTACTTTAAACATCTGCGGTAAACGCGTTGGTTAACCACTCTATTTCATTGCCGGTGAAGGCTAACACATCGAAACGGCAATCCACAGTATCAAAACTTCCTGATGTGCGGGCAAGCCAATTCCGTGCGGCGCGCAACAGCTTTTGCTGTTTGCTCCGGGTGACGCTTGCCGCAGCGCCTCCAAAGCGAGGGTTGCTGCGGTAGCGCACTTCGACAAATACAATGACGTGATGATGTTTCATGATGAGATCGATTTCGCCGCCGCGCATGCGGATATTGGCGGCGATAAAGCGCAGTCCTTTGCGCTCAAGAAAGCGGCGCGCTTGCTGTTCATAGTACGCGCCTGCTTGTTGACGATTCAGCCGGCCGGGATGATTTGACCCTGAGAGAATTTCAGCCAATTTAACTTCCTGTTAATGACGCAGTCCTGGTTAGCAGAGAGCGTGCCCGTGTTGCCGTTCACCTGATAACCCGGCACCTGACGGATCTGGGAGAAATGATTTGCCAGCGACCATGCGTCAATGCCCATGGCATACAGACGCGCGAGCGAGTAGTCGTTGCGCACCGCGCTTAGCGCCTGTTGTTGGAGCGAAGAATTGCCGCCGGAAAGCATTGGGATCTCGCTGAACTGCAAGCCTTCCATCTCCAGACGGAAGTCCGGGCCGTTCACGCCTTGTGAACTACGGGAACTGGCATAGAGCTGCACGTTGCTACGGCTGCCGGTGCGCATGGCGATCATCGGTTTAATAAGCGCGACTTCGTCCGGCGTGGCTACAATATAGGCCGCATCCACGCCTTCGCTGGAGCCTGCGGTGATTTGTGCATCGGTTGGCGGCGCAGGGATTGTCAGACCGCCGATGGTCACGGCTTCTTGTTGCGGCGCGGATGAGGTTACAGGCGTTCCGGTCAAGGCGATACCGGAGCCGCTATTAATGCCCTGTTTCAGCTCGCCCACGGAACCAAATTTCTGTTGCAGCACAATACCGCCGCCTAATTTCTGCCACTCGGCGCTAAAGGCGCTTGTTACGCGATCGCCCAGAGCGCTGCGCGGAACCAGTAGCAGCGGGGCACGATGGCCTTCCTGCCAGATATGGTTTGCCGCATCACGGGCTTCGTCTTCCGGAGAGAGTGCGAAGTAGCAGATGTTCGGCCGGTTTTGCACATTTTCTGGCTGGTTCAGCGCCAGGATATTGAGCGAAGTGGTGCTATTTGCGAGCCGATCAACATTGTTTTTAAGCAACGGGCCCACGACAAGCGTAGCGCCATCTTGCTGTGCCTGAGCGAGGAGCTGATCCAGCGGCTGCGAACTGGTGTCGTAGATTTTCACTTCGGCAGAAGGATTAGCGGGAGCCGACGCAGCGCTTTGTACCGCTGGTTGAGCTGGCTGCGGAGCGGATTGTGTCGCCGCCTGCTCATTAGTCAGGTCGCTGACAGAAGCATCTGACGGGATGGCCACAGCATTGGCATCCGTTGTTGTTTGCTCTGCCGCTGGCTGCGCGCTGGTATCCGGCATTTGTGCAGAGGGGCTAACCGCTGCGACAGGTGCGGAACCGTTATTCTTAGCCGCTTCAAAACCCTGCTGGATGGCGCGGCCAAAAACGGCAGCCTGGCCGTTCAACGGCAGCAACAGCGCAATCTTGCCGACGGAAGCCTGCTGGTAATTTTGCATGTTGCTTAATTGAGTCGGCAGCGTTTTTGCGCCTGGGTTTTGCGGATAACGTGTTTGCCAGTCTTTGATGCCAGCCTTCAGCATGTTCGGATCGTTGCGATTGTCATTCCAGACGCGTTGCAGGTCCAGCCATCCTTGCAGGGTGTTTTCATCTGCATTGATGACCATGGTATTCATTTGCTCAGGCGTTAGCTGAGTCAGGGCCTGCCAGGTGCCATCGATATTTTTTTGATGCGTGGTACCCTTGAGCATTGGCTCTTGAGCAATATAGGCGCGCAGTAGCGCCAGAGAGGGGCGATTCTGGCTGGCATCAATCACCGCCTGATAATAACGGGCCTGCTGCTTTTTGTTGAAGGCGGAAGGATCAAGACCGGTCAATAGCGCATTTGCGCCAGCATAATCTTTCAGCGCGACTTTAATTTCTGGCGCCAGCAGCGTCTTCTCAAGGCGCCGATCGTTATTCATCTCTTGCGGCAGTTGGTTATAAAGTTCTACCGCCTGTTGAGTTTTACCTTCGCCAAGCAGCGCATGAATGGCGAGTAATTGCCAGGCGGTCTTGCTATCATCTGCGCTTTGCTGCATCTGTTGCAGGTAGTACGCGGAATCCGCAGTCACTTCGCCCTGAATGTGAGCGGCGGACCGGTCTGGCGCTTTTGTGGTACAACCCGCAAAAACCAGGGCTGCAAGCACGACAGGCAGACAACGCCCGGCTTTAGAACGAATAAATTTAGAGGGTAGCATTCTTTATCCAGTGAATTTTTCTTCTCAGTGTTCAATATTAAATCGGCAATACGGATGAAACAATGAAACAACTCGAAACGGCGGCGATTTCTGCCAGCACGCTCTACATCGTTCCGACCCCCATCGGTAACCTCGGCGATATCACACAGCGGGCGTTATCCGTGTTGCAAAGCGTTGACCTGATTGCTGCCGAAGATACTCGTCATACCGGCTTATTGCTGCAGCATTTTGCCATTAATGCGCGATTGTTCGCATTGCACGATCATAATGAACAACAAAAATCAGAATCGTTACTGGCAAAGCTTCAGGAAGGGCAAAGTATCGCGCTGGTTTCAGATGCCGGTACGCCGTTGATTAACGATCCTGGCTATCATCTGGTGCGAACCTGCCGTGAAGCCGGGATCCGCGTGGTGCCGCTACCTGGCCCGTGCGCCGCTATTGCGGCGTTAAGCGCCGCCGGGCTGCCCTCGGATCGCTTCTGTTACGAAGGTTTTCTACCGGCCAAATCCAAAGGTCGACGCGATGCGCTAAAAGCTATTGAGCAAGAGCCGCGCACGCTGATTTTCTATGAATCTACCCATCGTTTACTCGACAGCCTGGATGATATTTGCGCAGTGCTTGGCGAATCTCGCTATGTGGTACTGGCCCGCGAACTGACCAAAACCTGGGAATCTATTCACGGCGCGCCAATTGGCGAGCTTGCGGCATGGGTGAAAGAAGATGAAAACCGTCGCAAAGGCGAGATGGTGCTAATTGTCGAAGGTTTTAAAGCCCAAAGCGAGGATGCGTTGCCGGCCGATGCGTTGCGAACTCTCGCCCTGTTGCAGGCAGAACTGCCGTTGAAAAAAGCCGCAGCACTTGCTGCAGAAATTCACGGCGTGAAGAAAAATGCGCTTTATAAATATGCTTTAGAGCAGCAGGAACCAAGAAAGCTGACCTGATAGTTCAGGCTCAGCCAGAGATCATTTTGTCTTTACACTGCGATGTATAATCTTAAACACGGCGCTACTGGGAAAATAGCGATCTTTTCCCTGGCGCTTAGCCACAGTATGTTTTTTATTGTTTCCAGGATCGATTGCTTAAGGAAATAAACCAGGCAGGTTTTTTTCAAGCCCGAAAGGGCACTTTTTTAAGCGGCATTTGCCGTTAAAATTACACTGGGTTGGCTTTATTTCGGCGTTCCCGGGACATTCGGACTGTGCAAGCATGGTGCGCCAGAGCGAGGCATTAAACGGGATAACGTTGCACATCGTCAGGTAACTTATCTGACCATTAATAAAAACACCTAAATCACTGGTGATAATTTCATCGCCTGGCATCATAAAATCTGATGATTTATACCAGATAATAAGTTTTAATTCCCGATAGGAAATAATACAAGAGAAAGCCGTTCCTGTGCTCGGGCTTATCAATGAATCAATTACAGTCCATTTCATATACTTCTCCAGGATAAAACAATAGCAGTTGTTTAAAACAAGCGATTCCGCGGAATATAGTATTCCGTATTTAATAGATAAAATTTTGACAGGCATTTTAACCTTATAATATATATTGATATTTTATGGGCGCGATCCTTTACTCTAAAAGATAGTAATATATAGAGTAGACCATGCTAGGTTATAAGCCATTGAAAAAGATCATTTTTTGCAATATATTTAATAATATTCTTAATTTTCAAAAAGATATTTATGAATCCTGTTTTTAAAAAGTTAGAAAAATAAACAAAACTTGTTTGAGCCGCGCTTGCAGGTGGGGCTCAGGGGTAATTTTTAAGTTGCGGTTTCCCAAAAAGCTTCTAGTTATTAGCGAATGCTTTTATAACCAGCATTTGCATATAATGAATAATATCAATCCATGAGAGTTATTATGTTGATGAATACTGTCAGAAATGATCAACAGGAAGAGAAAGCTATTCTGGCAGCGGATTTTTCCGCCGCAGATGCCACCTGGCAGTTGGGCAATGTGGTACTTGAGATAGTGACGTCGGGAAAACCTCCCTCGAATAAAGAAGTGATTGCGGCCCTGGTTAAGCGCCTTGAGTTCGAGGACGATGTCCTGACCCTGGATACCTATCGGCAGCTTCTTGAGTACGTTGTTTATCAGACGGCTGGAGAGAGTTGATTAAGGTAAGAAGAAAGGGAGATTTCTGTCCGGCGGGAAATATCGCTACCCGCCAGACGTTTTTTAAAGGGATCAGGTTACCGGCGCAGGGTTAAATACCGCCAGCGCGTTGTGCAAACCCCATTGATCTGAAAATGTTTTTTTGCGGCCGCTCGCAACATCAAGAATAAATCTGAACAGTTCCCAGCCCACATCTTCAATCGTGGCTTCGCCGGTGGCGATAGTGCCTGCGTTAATATCCATTAGGTCATACCAACGGTCCGCCAACGCGGTACGGGTTGCCATTTTAATAACCGGGACTGCCAACAGGCCGTATGGCGTGCCGCGCCCCGTGGTGAATACCTGCAAAGTAATGCCTGACGCTACCTGCTGCGTACCACATACAAAATCGCTCGCTGGAGTAGCCGCGTAGATAAGGCCGCGTTTGGTGGGACGCTGGCCTGGCGAAAGCACTTCTACAATCGCGCTCTGACCTGATTTTGCGATAGAGCCAAGGGCTTTTTCTACCACATTTGCCAGACCGCCTTTTTTATTCCCCGGCGAGGGATTGGCGCTGCGGTCGGTTTTACCCATGTCCAGGTAGTTGTCGTACCATTCCATTTCTTCAAGCAGGCGTTTGCCCACTTCTTTATTGATGGCTCGCGGGGTTAACAAATGTATCGCATCGCGGACTTCGGTGACTTCAGAGAACATCACCGTTGCGCCGCAGCGCACCAGTAGATCGGAGGCATAACCCACGGCCGGATTAGCGGTTACGCCTGAGAAAGCATCGCTGCCGCCGCACTGCATACCGACTACCAGCTCCGAGGCCGGACAGGTTTCGCGCTGGCGCTGATTAAGTTTTTGCAGGTGATGTTCCGCAACGGTAAGAATATCGTCCACCATGGATTTGAAGCCGATGTGATGTTCATCCTGCAGACGTACTATGCTGGCATCGCCAACGGATATAGCCTGCACTTCTTCAGTACCTTCGAGCAGCCGCTCCGGCTGGAGTTTTTCACAGCCGAGGCCAATTACCATAATTTCGCCGCCGAAATTCGGGTTCAGAGCAATGTTATGGATGGTGCGAATAGGGATTGTTGCGGCCGGGGCATTGATCGCCACTCCGCAGCCGTAAAGATGGTTCAGCCCGACCACGCCATCCACGTTCGGGTAGCGAGGCAGTAAATCACGTTCAATAATTTTAATAACGTAATCCACAACGCCTGCGACGCAGTGCACGCTGGTAGTGATGCCGAGCAGATTTTTGGTTCCAACGCTGCCATCCGCGTTGCGGTAACCTTCAAAAGTGTATCCTTCAAGCTTTGGCAACGGCTCAGGTACTTTTGTGGCCAATGGCAGCGTATGTAGCGGCGGCGCTTCAGGCAGCGCTACCAGTGATTCATCGATCCAACTGCCTTGCGGGATGTCACGCACCGCATAACCAATTACTTCGCCATAACGAATAATTTCTCCATGCGCGGGAATGTCCGTCAGCGCGACTTTATGCCCCTGCGGGATATGTTCAATTAATGTCAGGCCATCCGTAAACTGCGTACCTGCCTTCAGACCGTTGTCGTTAACAATAATAGCGACGTTGTCGGTTTCATGAACTTTAATATAAAAGGCCGTCGGCGATTGTTGTCTAATTTCGATGTCTGACATTGTTCACGCTTCTCCAGATATAAAGTTATTTATAAGGTAGCGACATTAATTGCATATTCATGGCCCACTTACTGACATAAATAATGTCAGGTCGATAAATATCAGGATGTGATGCAGTTCACCTAATGTGTTCACGTCAGCTCCGTAGAGGGCAGCAATATAAAAATATGTGCAATATGCCCCACCGATATGTACGGATGCTCAATATAATCATCTCCAAACGGCAATCTATTGTGCAGTTGCCTGATGCCTGGGTTTCCTGCGCTGGCTATACTGGTTGCATGTCATAAGCACCAGTTTAATTAGCATTAGCGAGATATTCAGAATAGATTGTGCAGCACTGGAAACGGGAAGATTATCAAAGAAAATTTTAATATTATTGATTATCTATATTGTGATAATGATTTGTCGTGCCACGTTTTCTATTGCCGTAGCGTATTGCGCTGATAATTATTTTCCTGTTTAGCTCAGATGATATTAACCGTTTGGAATGACAGAAATAAGCCACTAAACTTTAAGGTAAAGCTTATGAATAACAACGTATTCCCGAATAAATTCAAGGCCGCGCTCGCGGCTCGCCAGACGCAAATCGGCTGCTGGTCGGCGTTAGCTAACCCTATCAGCACCGAAGTGCTTGGACTTGCCGGGTTCGACTGGATTGTGCTGGACGGCGAACACGCTCCAAACGATATCACTACGTTTATTCCGCAGCTTATGGCGCTCACCGGCAGCCATAGCGCCCCGGTTGTTCGAGCGCCAACTAACGATCCTGTAGTGATCAAGCGCCTGCTGGATATCGGCTTTTATAACTTCCTGATCCCGTTTGTGGAAACTAGCGAGGAGGCAGCGTTGGCCGTCGCTTCAACCCGTTATCCGCCAGAAGGTATTCGCGGCGTGTCGGTTTCACACCGCAGTAACGGTTATGGCACCGTAGTGGATTACTTCAGGCTGGTGAACCAGAACATCACTGTTCTGGTGCAAATCGAAAGTCAGGAAGGCGTTGATAACCTGGACGCGATTGCGGCAACCGAAGGCGTTGACGGCATTTTTGTTGGCCCTGGAGATTTATCTGCCGCGCTGGGCTATCTCGGAAATCCTTCCCATCCGGAAGTGCAAAGCGTTATCCAGCATATTTTTGCTCGCGCTAAAGCATTCGGTAAGCCAGCAGGAATTCTGGCGCCGGTTGAAGCCGACGCCAGGCGTTATCTGGAATGGGGCGCGACTTTTGTGGCCGTTGGCAGCGACCTTGGCGTTTTTCGCACGGCCACCCAGAAGCTATGCGACCAGTTTAAAAAATAACTTCCACCCGTAAAAACGAGAGAGTAAAGCTATGACGCTGAAAGTTGGGTTTATTGGCCTGGGGATTATGGGCAAACCAATGAGTAAAAACCTCATCAAAGCCGGTTATTCCCTGGTGGTTGCCGACCGTAATGCAGAGGTGATTGCTGAAGTGATTGCCGCTGGCGCAGAAACTGCCGCTACCCCAAAGGATATTGCCGAGCAGTGTGATGTGATAATCACCATGCTGCCGAATTCCCCGCATGTGAAGGAAGTCGCGCTGGGTGAAAACGGTATTATCGACGGGGCAAAACCGGGCACCGTGGTTATCGATATGAGTTCAATCGCGCCGCTGGCGAGCCGTGAAATAAGCGAAGCGTTGAAAGCTAAAGGTATCGATATGCTGGACGCGCCGGTCAGTGGCGGCGAGCCAAAAGCTATCGACGGCACCTTGTCCGTGATGGTCGGCGGCGATAAAGCGATATTTGATAAGTATTACGATTTGCTCAAAGCGATGGCGGGCTCTGTGGTGCATACCGGTGATATCGGTGCGGGCAACGTGACCAAACTGGCAAACCAGGTGATTGTCGCGCTGAATATTGCTGCAATGTCTGAAGCATTAGTGCTGGCAACCAAAGCAGGCGTGAATCCTGAATTAGTGTTCCAGGCGATTCGTGGCGGCCTTGCGGGCAGTACCGTTCTGGAAGCGAAGGCGCCGATGGTGATGGATCGTAATTTCAAGCCTGGTTTCCGTATCGATCTGCATATTAAAGATCTCGCGAATGCGCTGGATACTTCTCATGGCGTGGGCGCTCAACTGCCATTAACCGCAACCGTCATGGAGATGATGCAGGCGCTGCGTGCTGACGGCCACGGTAATGACGATCACAGCGCAATTGCGTGTTATTACGAAAAACTGGCGAAAGTCGAAGTCGCAAAGTTTTGAGATGGGCGCCATGCGCGCCCTGTTTTTCTCAGGCCGAATCAGGCATGGATTATTATGAAAATCGTTATCGCACCTGACTCTTATAAAGAAAGTCTTTCAGCGCTCGACGTGGCGCAGGCTATCGAAAAGGGATTTCGTGAAATTTTTCCTGATGCCCTGTATATATCGGTGCCCGTTGCAGATGGTGGGGAAGGTACCGTCGATGCCATGATCGGCGCAACCCAGGGTTCTAAGATGGCTACGACGGTCACCGGGCCGCTGGGTGAACCCGTGACGGCCTGTTGGGGCATGTCTGGCGATGGCAAAACTGCGTTTATCGAGATGGCGGAAGCCAGCGGACTTGCGCTCGTGCCCAGTGAGAAACGCAATCCGCTGGTTACCACGTCGCACGGCACCGGGGAGCTAATTTTATGTGCTCTGGATAATGGCGCGCGCAATATCATTATTGGCATCGGCGGCAGTGCAACCAACGATGGCGGCGCTGGAATGATGCAGGCGCTGGGCGCAAGACTGGCTGATGCGAATGGCAAGGAAGTCAGCCCGGGCGGCGGCAGCCTTCTGAGCCTGAACAGCATTGATATTTCCGGGCTGGATAAGCGTCTGGAAAGCTGTGTGATTAACGTGGCATGCGATGTAACCAACCCATTGATTGGCGATAACGGCGCATCCCGTATCTTTGGACCGCAGAAAGGCGCCAGCGAAGCCATGATTGTCGAGTTAGACAGGAATCTGGCGCATTTTGCGGACGTGATAAAAAAACATTTGCGCATAGATGTGAGAAACGCGCCGGGTGCGGGTGCAGCAGGCGGCATGGGCGCGGCGTTAATGGCTTTCCTCGGGGCTAACTTACGCAGCGGCGTTGAGATTGTTACCGAAGCCCTGAATCTGGAAGAGCACATACATGACTGCTCGCTGGTGGTGACTGGCGAAGGGCGTATGGACAGCCAAAGCATTCGCGGAAAAGTCCCCATAGGCGTTGCGGCAGTAGCAAAGAAATACCGCAAGCCCGTGATTGGTATTGCCGGCTCGCTGAGCAAAGATGTTGCGGTTGTGCATCAGTACGGTATTGATGCGGTGTTCAGCGTGCTGCATAGCGTTAGCACGCTGGATGAGGCTTTGAAAAACGCTTCTGAAAATATTTACCGCGCTTCGCGCGATATTGCCGCGACGGTTGCTATCGGCATGAGAACTACCGTTTAAGTCAGCGTGACATGGGCGCGCAAACCCTCTATACTTCGCGCCGAAGCTGACCAGGCAGTCGCCGCTTCGTCGTCGTCCTCTTCGGGGGAGACGGGCGGAGGGGAGGAAAGTCCGGGCTCCATAGGGCAGGGTGCCAGGTAACGCCTGGGAGGCGCAAGCCTACGACCAGTGCAACAGAGAGCAAACCGCCGATGGCCCGCGCAAGCGGGATCAGGTAAGGGTGAAAGGGTGCGGTAAGAGCGCACCGCGCGTCTGGTAACAGTTCGCGGCACGGTAAACTCCACCCGGAGCAAGGCCAAATAGGGGTTCATAAGGTACGGCCCGTACTGAACCCGGGTAGGCTGCTTGAGCCAGTGAGCGATTGCTGGCCTAGATGAATGACTGTCCACGACAGAACCCGGCTTAACGGTCAGCTTCAACTTTTCACAGAACCCCGCTCCGGCGGGGTTTTTGCTTATGGCGCCGGTCGGATGAATGACTGTCCACGACACTCTTCATAAAAGAAAGCGGCTTAATGGTCAGCTTCAACTCTTTACAAAACCCCGCTCCGGCGGAGTTTTTGCTTGTAGGACAGGGAAGATGATTGACGATTTTCGAGGCTACTTCTTACGCATCAACAAAGAACGGTCGATAAACGCATTCGTCACTGGATCAAAATAACGTGAGGGCCAGATTTCCCATGGCTGCGTTTCCAGAGCTTTCGCAATAATCTGTTCACCTTTGGGCCAGGGACGAGTCAATGCATTCGCTAAGGTGGCTGAATTTAGCCCCGCTTTGCGCGATTCTGCCGCAAGCGATGTTCCCCGCTTGCGAAGCCCTGCAATGATGTCGGCAGGATGCCAGTCCGTCCGTTTGTTATCCATTTTTCCTCCCTGTGGCAAACTCATTTCCTGTTGTGTTTAAATTTCATTTGGAATTTATAGCACAAAAGTATTCAATAATTTCCAATAAAAATTTAGATTGCTCAAATATGTGTTTTAATACACAAAATTGTTGAAAATGGGTGCGTATTTGTTGCAGAGCAGGAAGGTTTAAGACAGTTAAAGTGATTTTATTGGAATTTTTACGCGCCATTAAATGGCGCGTAACAGAGGTTATCGATCTCGCTGTACAGCCATATGCGCCAAAGCCACTAAAGCTTCTTTATGCTCGCTTTCTGGCAAGACCCCAAGAGCCGCAATGGCTTTATCGGCTTCTTGTTCCGCGCGAAGGCGCGTCCATTCCAGCGAACCGCAGGCAGCCATGGTATCCAGAACCGGCTGCAGCAAATGGCGGCCATTACCTTGCTCGATGGCTTCACGAATCATCCGGGCTTGTTCTGGCGTACCATTGCGCATGGCGTGCAACAAAGGCAGCGTTGGTTTGCCTTCGTTAAGGTCATCTCCCACGTTTTTGCCCAGCGTTTGTCCATCCGCGCTGTAATCCAGTAAATCATCTATTAGCTGGAAGGCAGTGCCAAGGTAGCGACCATAATCCTGTAAGGCTTGCTCTTGCTCATCGGCGGCGTCGGCCAAAATTCCGGAGCACTGCGCCGCCGCTTCGAATAAACGCGCGGTTTTACTGTAAATCACACGCATGTAGCTCTCTTCCGTGATGTCCGGGTCATTACAGTTCATCAACTGCAAAACTTCCCCTTCAGCTATCACGTTGACTGCTTCTGACATCACTTCGAGAACTTTCAGTGAGCCTAGCTGCGTCATCATCTGGAAGGCGCGAGTGTAGATAAAGTCTCCTACCAAAACGCTTGCCGCATTACCAAACGCCGCGTTGGCCGTTGCTTTGCCACGACGCATGTCTGATTCGTCGACCACATCGTCATGGAGCAGCGTGGCGGTGTGAATAAACTCGATCAGCGCAGCAATATTGATATGCGCATTGCCTTTATAGCCGAGGGCTCGTGCGGCAAGTACCGCGATCATCGGGCGTATGCGTTTCCCGCCGCCGCTAACGATGTAATAGCCTAACTGGTTGATCAATTGGACATCCGAATTTAATTGTTCAAGGATGACCGCGTTGACGCCCGCCATATCTTGCGCGGTTAACTCGTTAATTTTTTCTAAATTCATCGCAAAAGTCTGGCTTACAGTCCTGTTTACCACATGTTGTTATGGAATAACGTGGAGGTAGAGAAGTGATAATGTAGTACAGATTGTACTGAAAAAACGAGGCAGATAAACGTTGTGTGTGACGTTGCGTTTTTTTTCTACGCGTATGCATAAACGGGCTTGTCAAATGCTCCGTGTTTGCGTAATATTCGCGCCCTATTGTGAATATTTATAGCGCCACCTGAAACCAATGTAAGGTGTGTGCGGAAAGCGGAGTTTTATATGTACGCGGTTTTCCAAAGTGGTGGTAAACAACACCGAGTAAGCGAAGGTCAGACCGTTCGCCTGGAAAAGCTGGACATCGCAACTGGCGAGTCTGTTGAGTTCGCAGAAGTTCTGATGATCGCTAATGGCGAAGAAATCAAAATCGGCGTTCCTTTCGTTGATGGCGGCGTAATCAAAGCTGAAGTTGTTGCTCATGGTCGTGGCGAGAAAATTAAAATTGTTAAGTTTCGTCGTCGTAAACACTACCGTAAGCAGCAAGGTCATCGTCAGTGGTTCACTGATGTGAAAATCACTGGCATCAGCGCTTAATACAGAGGAGCAGATTAAATGGCACATAAAAAGGCTGGCGGCTCAACTCGTAACGGTCGCGATTCCGAAGCTAAACGTCTGGGCGTAAAACGTTTCGGCGGTGAAGCAGTTCTGGCAGGCAGCATTATCGTTCGTCAACGTGGTACTAAATTCCACGCTGGTAGCAACGTAGGTTGCGGCAAAGATCACACTCTGTTCGCTTTGACTGACGGTAAAGTTAAGTTCGAAGTTAAAGGCCCGAAAAACCGTAAGTTCATCAGCATCGTTGCTGAATAAGTTTTTCGCGTCCCGGTAACGGATTGAAGCCCCGCAACACGTTGCGGGGCTTTTTACATTCTGAGCCCGGCAAATTAATGAAGTACCAGGGAACTTCAGCATGAAACAGCAGGCGGGCATCGGCATTCTTTTGGCATTAACCACGGCTGTTTGCTGGGGAGCTCTGCCAATAGCAATGAAGCAAGTGCTGACGGTCATGGAACCGCCTACCGTGGTTTTTTACCGCTTCCTGATGGCAAGCATTGGGCTGGGTACTATTCTCGCTCTACGCGGCAAGCTGCCGCCGATGCGTATTTTCCGTAAGCCACGCTGGCTGGCGTTGCTGGCGATTGCGACCGGCGGGTTGTTCGGTAACTTCCTGTTGTTTAGTTCTTCCCTGCAATACCTGAGCCCAACGGCTTCTCAGGTTATTGGTCAGCTCTCCCCGGTGGGGATGATGGTGGCGAGCGTGGTCGTGCTGAAAGAGAAAATGCGCGGCACGCAGGTTGTTGGGGCCATTATGCTGCTTTGCGGTCTGGTGATGTTCTTCAACACCAGCCTGATAGAAATTTTTACTCGTCTGACGGATTACACCCTTGGCGTCATTTTTGGTGTTCTGGCGGCGACGGTGTGGGTTACCTATGGCGTGGCGCAGAAGGTGTTATTACGCCGTCTGGCCTCGCAACAGATCCTCTTTTTGCTGTACACTTTGTGTACTATTGCATTGTTGCCTCTGGCGCAGTTGGATATGGTCTTTCAGCTTAGCGGATGGCAACTGGCATGTTTGATTTTCTGCGGCCTGAATACGCTGGTTGGGTATGGGGCGCTGGCAGAAGCAATGGCCCGGTGGCAGGCGGCGCAGGTCAGCGCGATTATTACGTTGACTCCCCTGTTTACCTTGCTGTTTTCAGATTTATTAGCGTTAGCCTGGCCCGATTTCTTCGCCATGCCGTTGCTTAACCTTGTGGGTTATACCGGCGCGTTTGTCGTGGTTGCGGGCGCTATGTATTCCGCCATTGGTCACCGTCTTTGGGGACGCTGGCACAAAACCGAAGCTGTCATTCCAGTACAACGTTCGGGCGAATGATTTACGGAGAAGTGAAATGAAGTTTGTTGATGAAGCAACGATCCTGGTCGTAGCAGGTGATGGCGGTAACGGCTGCGTTAGCTTCCGTCGTGAAAAATATATCCCAAGGGGCGGCCCGGACGGCGGTGACGGCGGTGACGGCGGTGACGTTTGGCTGGAAGCTGATGAAAACCTCAACACCCTAATCGATTACCGTTTTGAAAAATCTTTCCGCGCCGAGCGTGGCCAGAATGGTCAGAGCCGCGATTGCACGGGTAAACGCGGTAAAGACGTATCGGTCAAAGTTCCTGTTGGTACGCGTGTTATCGATGGCGGCACCGGCGAAACCATGGGTGACATGACGCTGCACGGCCAAAGGCTAATGGTCGCCAAAGGCGGCTGGCACGGTCTGGGCAATACCCGTTTTAAATCTTCCGTTAACCGTACCCCGCGTCAAAAAACCATGGGGACGCCGGGTGAGAAACGCGATCTGCAGCTTGAATTGATGCTGCTGGCCGACGTTGGCATGCTGGGGCTGCCTAATGCGGGTAAATCTACCTTTATCCGTTCTGTCTCTGCAGCAAAACCAAAAGTTGCTGATTATCCGTTTACCACTCTGGTGCCAAGCCTTGGCGTCGTGCGTATGGATAATGAAAAAAGCTTTGTGGTTGCCGATATCCCTGGCCTGATTGAAGGCGCTGCGGAAGGCGCGGGTCTGGGGATTCGCTTCCTGAAACACCTTGAGCGTTGTCGCGTATTGCTTCACCTCATTGATATTGCCCCGATCGATGAGTCAGATCCGGTTGAGAATGCCCGTATCATCATCGGTGAACTGGAAAAATACAGCGAGAAGCTGGCTGAGAAGCCACGCTGGCTGGTGTTCAACAAGGTCGACCTGATGAGCCAGGAAGAAGCCGAAGCGCGAGCAAAAGAAATAGCTACGGCAATGGGCTGGGAAGATAAATACTATCTGATTTCCGCAGTTAACCGTGAAGGCGTCAATGCCCTGTGCTGGGATGTGATGGACTTTATCATCGCGAATCCGAAGGTCAGCGAAGTTGTGCCGGTTGCGCCGGAGAAAGTTGAGTTTATGTGGGATGACTATCATCAACAGCAACTCGACGCAGCAGAAGCTGAAGAAGACGAAGACTGGGATGATGACTGGGATGAAGATGACGACGAAGGGGTCGAAATCATTTATCAGAAGTAATCAAAACAGTAAAAAGGGCCGGTATTTCCGGCCCTTTTTTTTGTATGCGGTTGATTAACCATCGGTTTGATGGCTTAGTTATTCTGATAAACATCCTTATAAAGACGGCTTTCAAAGCGTACTAACGGGATGCGGCGATTACGTTGGTCGGCAGGCTCTACGGCATAACCGGATAGATACTGCACAAAGGCCATCCGCTGACCGCTGGCAGTTGTAATGAAACCAGCCAGGTTATATACCCCTTGCAGCGAACCTGTTTTCGCCGACACTTTGCCATCAACGCCAGCCTGGTGAAGACCGGCACGGTATTGCAGTGAGCCGTCATAGCCCGCGAGCGGCAGCATGGAGATAAAGTTTAGCTGGCTGTCGTTTTGCGCAATGTATTGCAGCACCTGCATCATGGTGGCCGGTGAAATCAAGTTATGGCGAGATAGGCCAGAGCCGTCCACCACGATAGTGTTACCTAAATTAACGCCTGCCTTTTGGCTCAAAATTTGACGTACGGCATCTGCGCCAGCGCGCCAGGTGCCCGGTACGCCGAAACGATTATGTCCAATGGTGCGAAAGACGGTATCGGCAATCATGTTGTCCGACTTTTTGAGCATGATTTTTAGCAGGTCGTGCAGTGGGGCTGATTCTTTACTGGCGATAACCGTGCCCGGTGTATTCACCTGTGTCTGGCGCAGTAAAGTGCCGCTATAGGTAATGCCCGCTTCTTTAAGTTCAGCTTTTAGAATGGCGCCGGCGTAGCTTGCGCCGTCCTGAATGGCAAACGCCAGCGGGAGAGGATCTGCGCGCTGCGTCATACAGCCGGTCAAAGTGAAACGATTAAGATCGCCAGGCACAACGTCCAGTTCGCAATATTGCGCATCCGGCGAGCCTTTGGCGAGCGTTCTTACCTGGCTATTCATAAGTACCGGGTAATAGGATGCGATACGAACAAAAGCCAAATCGTCAGGTTTCGGGGCGCTGTAGAGTGAAATGGAGAAGCAATTTCGGTCGACGATGGCTGCCGCAGGCGGTGCGCTGAAGCACTGAGTCATATCATTCCATGGCCAGCCAGGCGCCTTGTCGTGGCTCGCAAAAACGGAAGTATCAATCAATACATTTCCCTGAATTTGCTGGACGCCGGACTTTTTCAGCACCGCTACCATGTTGCGAATATCCTGGCGTTTTAGCGTAGGATCGCCGCCAAATCGCGCCACAAGGTCGCCATTTAGCACACCATTGCTGACTTGCGCATGGCTTTCAAGCGTGGTGGTAAAGCGGAAATCCGGCCCAAGCTGCAGCAGGGCTGCCAGCGCCGTAATCACTTTCTGCGTGCTGGCAGGCAGCGCCATTTGCTGACTGTGATAGTCAATCGACGGGGTTTGAGCACCAACTTTCTGCACCATCAACGCCAGGTTCGCCCCCGCAGGTAACTGGGAAGTGTACTCTTCAACGTTGGCGGCCTGAACATTCAATATCACTGCACTGGTCAATCCAATGACAAATCTAAAAAATCGCATAATCTCGCGGTAACAGCCTGGAAACGTGCAGCCATACTACGGTGCATCGCAGTGCAAAGTAAACGATGACCCTTATGGAACTCCAGGGTAAAATACGTATCAAATTGAAAACCGTTCCTGACCTGGGGCTTTGCTCCGGGTCAGTTTTCTTTTATTTGTTGTCAGGCAAATGCTCTGGCTATGCTCTTAAGTCAGCGCGGCTAAAGGCCGTACTGATCAGGACAGTTTTTAAGAGGTATAACAAATGCAACCTATTCCGATGACACTACGTGGCGCAGAAAGATTACGTGAAGAACTCGATTTCCTGAAGTCGGTTCGTCGCCCGGAAATCATTGCCGCTATTGCCGATGCTCGTGAGCATGGCGATTTGAAAGAAAACGCCGAATACCATGCGGCACGCGAGCAGCAGGGTTTTTGCGAAGGCCGTATTCAGGATATTGAAGCCAAGTTATCTAATGCTCAGGTTATCGATGTCACCAAAATGCCTAACAATGGCCGCGTGATTTTTGGTGCCACGGTGACCGTCCTGAACCTTGAGAATGATGAAGAGCAGACTTATCGCATCGTGGGCGATGATGAGGCTGATTTTAAACAGAATCTGATCTCTGTGAATTCACCTATCGCTCGCGGTCTGGTGGGAAAAGAGCAGGATGATGTTGTGGTGATCCGCACACCCGGCGGCGATGTCGAATTCGAAATCGTGAAGGTGGAGTATTTATAATTTCTGCTACGCTGATTGCCGGCGTGGCGTATTGTAAAGAAAGGAAAAAGGCCGCATAGCGGCCTTTTATCAACTAACAGAGCGTGGCATTTTGCACACTCTGCGTTTATTTCGGCAGAGAAATTTTGCGCTCTTTCTCTTTCGATGGGCGATACAGCACCAGCGTTTTACCGATGACCTGTACATTACAGGCGCCGGTTTCCCGCACGATGGCATCCACGATTAAGGCTTTAGTCTCACGATCTTCCGTTGCGACTTTGACCTTGATTAACTCATGGTGCTCAAGTGCTTGTTCAATCTCGGCCAGTACCCCTTCGGTCAAACCATTATTGCCCAGCATAACTACTGGCTTGAGTGGATGAGCAAGACCTTTCAGGTGCTGTTTTTGTTTAGTACTCAGATTCATCGTATTATTTGCTTACGTTGGGATTGAAAACGGTTCATTCTACCGCCATCTCCAGTGTATCGCCAAATCGGCTGTGCTGATTTTTTAACAGTCTGCCACTCACGATGAACAAAGTTGGAAATTGAGATGACAGGTAAAAAGCGTTCTGCCAGCTCCAGTCGCTGGCTGCAGGAACACTTTAGCGATAAATATGTACTTCAGGCACAGAAAAAGGGGTTGCGTTCCCGTGCCTGGTTTAAACTTGATGAAATACAGCAAAGTGACAAACTTTTTAAGCCAGGAATGACGGTCGTCGATCTTGGCGCTGCTCCCGGAGGCTGGTCACAGTACGTTGTGACAGAGATCGGGAATCAAGGGCGAATCATTGCTTGCGATCTTTTACCAATGGATCCTATCGTTGGTGTGGACTTCCTTCAGGGCGATTTTCGTGATGAATTAGTCGTCAAGGCCCTGCTGGATCGTGTTGGTGACAGTAAAGTTCAGGTTGTCATGTCAGATATGGCGCCAAACATGAGCGGGACACCGGCAGTAGATATTCCTCGCGCTATGTATCTGGTAGAACTGGCACTGGAAATGTGCCGTGATGTTCTGGCGCCGGGCGGAAGTTTTGTAGTGAAAGTGTTTCAAGGCGAAGGTTTCGATGAATACCTGCGAGAAATTCGCTCCCTGTTTACGAAGGTTAAAGTTCGTAAACCGGACTCTTCTCGTGCCCGCTCACGTGAAGTGTACATTGTAGCGACCGGGCGCAAAGTATAGTACCCTGACGCTGTTTGTTAACACAGTTGTAATATGAGGTTAATCCCTTGAGTGACATGGCGAAAAACCTAATACTCTGGCTGGTCATCGCGGTTGTGCTGATGTCTGTGTTCCAGAGCTTTGGGCCCAGCGAGTCAAACGGCCGTAGAGTGGACTACTCCACTTTCCTGTCTGAAGTGAATCAGGACCAGGTTCGCGAAGCGCGTATCAATGGACGTGAAATCAACGTTACCAAGAAAGATAGTAACCGATACACGACTTATATCCCTGTTAACGATCCCAAGCTGCTTGATAATCTGCTGACCAAGAACGTTAAAGTGGTAGGCGAGCCGCCTGAAGAGCCAAGCTTGTTGGCTTCTATCTTTATTTCCTGGTTCCCAATGCTGTTGTTGATTGGGGTCTGGATCTTCTTTATGCGCCAAATGCAGGGCGGCGGTGGCAAAGGCGCCATGTCGTTCGGTAAGAGCAAGGCGCGTATGCTCACCGAAGACCAAATCAAAACCACTTTTGCCGACGTCGCAGGTTGTGACGAAGCAAAAGAAGAGGTTGCTGAGTTGGTTGAGTACCTTCGTGAGCCGAGCCGTTTCCAGAAGCTGGGCGGTAAAATCCCGAAAGGCGTGCTGATGGTTGGCCCTCCGGGTACCGGTAAAACCCTGCTGGCGAAAGCCATCGCGGGTGAAGCGAAAGTACCGTTCTTTACCATTTCCGGTTCTGACTTTGTTGAAATGTTCGTTGGTGTGGGCGCATCTCGTGTGCGTGACATGTTCGAACAAGCGAAGAAAGCAGCCCCTTGCATCATCTTCATCGATGAAATCGACGCCGTTGGCCGCCAGCGTGGCGCAGGCCTTGGCGGCGGTCACGATGAACGTGAGCAGACGCTGAACCAGATGCTGGTTGAAATGGATGGTTTCGAAGGTAACGAAGGTATTATTGTTATCGCCGCGACTAACCGTCCGGATGTTCTGGACCCAGCACTGCTGCGTCCAGGCCGCTTCGACCGTCAGGTTGTTGTAGGTCTGCCAGATGTGCGTGGTCGTGAGCAAATCCTGAAGGTGCATATGCGCCGCGTGCCTCTGGCACCCGATATCGATGCGGCAATCATTGCCCGCGGTACGCCGGGTTTCTCCGGTGCGGATCTTGCGAACCTCGTGAACGAAGCTGCTTTGTTTGCCGCTCGTGGCAACAAACGCGTGGTTTCGATGGTTGAATTCGAAAAAGCGAAAGACAAAATCATGATGGGTGCGGAACGTCGCTCCATGGTGATGACGGAAGCGCAGAAAGAATCCACCGCTTATCACGAAGCAGGGCATGCGATTATTGGCCGTCTGGTACCTGAGCACGATCCGGTACACAAAGTCACCATTATCCCGCGTGGTCGTGCACTGGGTGTGACGTTCTTCCTGCCGGAAGGCGATGCAATCAGCGCCAGCCGCCAGAAATTGGAGAGCCAGATATCTACGCTGTACGGCGGTCGCCTTGCAGAAGAGATAATTTATGGCGCAGAGCATGTTTCTACCGGTGCGTCCAACGACATTAAAGTCGCGACTTCCATCGCACGTAACATGGTGACCCAGTGGGGCTTCTCTGAAAAACTCGGTCCGTTGCTGTATGCGGAAGAAGAGGGTGAAGTGTTCCTGGGCCGCTCTGTAGCAAAAGCAAAACATATGTCCGATGAAACAGCACGTATCATCGATCAGGAAGTTAAGCTGCTTATCGAGCGTAACTATGCTCGAGCGCGCCAGCTTCTAAATGAAAACATGGATATTCTTCACACCATGAAAGACGCATTGATGAAGTATGAAACCATCGATGCGCCACAGATTGACGATCTGATGGCTCGCCGCGACGTGCGTCCGCCAGCGGGTTGGGAAGATTCCAGCAACGGCAACAACAATTCTGACAACAACGGTACACCGAGTGCACCGCGTCCGGTCGATGAACCGCGTACGCCGAATCCGGGTAACACCATGTCAGAGCAGTTGGGCGATAAATAAGCCAGTCTGACCTATGTTTTTGCAGTAAATTATTCAAACCCCGGGCTGGTCCCGGGGTTTTTGTTTTTGTGTTAACCGAAATCTATTCAGGGGAACCTTGATGAAACTCACCGCCCAGGGCACTACGCTCGATCTTTCCCATCCTCACGTCATGGGGATTTTGAATGTCACGCCGGATTCGTTTTCCGATGGCGGAAAACACAACTCACTGGTAGAGGCGGTAAAGCACGCCAATGCGATGATTAATGCCGGGGCGACAATTATTGATATCGGTGGAGAATCTACGCGGCCGGGGGCGAGTGAGGTAAGCATAGAGGATGAGTTATCCCGCGTTATTCCAGTAGTTGAGGCGATTGCTCAGCGATTTGAAGTATGGATTTCTGTTGATACATCGAAAGCCGAAGTGATTCGCGAATCGGCACGTGTTGGCGCGCACATTATCAACGATATTCGTTCGCTAACGGAGCCAGGTGCGCTGGAAGCGGCTGCAGAGACAGGTTTGCCGGTGTGTTTGATGCATATGCAAGGTAATCCCAAAAATATGCAGCAGGCGCCATGCTATGCAGATGTTTTTGAAGATGTTAATCGCTTTTTTATTGACCATATCGCCCGCTGTGAGGCGGCCGGTATCGCAAAAGAAAAATTGTTGCTCGACCCGGGCTTCGGTTTCGGTAAAAATCTCAGCCATAATTACCAACTTCTTGCCCGACTTTCAGAATTCCATCATTTTGGCTTACCGCTTTTAGTTGGAATGTCGCGTAAATCTATGGTTGGTCAACTGCTAAATGTTGGGCCGGATCAGCGCCTCTTTGGCAGCCTTGCTTGTGCTGTTGTTGCGGCTATGCAGGGGGCACATATCATTCGGGTTCACGATGTGAAAGAAACCGTAGAAGCTATGCGCGTGGTTGAAGCCACACTTTCAGCGAAGGAAAACAAACGCTATGAGTAACCGTAAATATTTTGGCACCGATGGAATTCGTGGACGCGTTGGCGATAGCCCAATCACGCCTGATTTCGTTCTTAAGTTGGGCTGGGCGGCAGGTAAAGTTCTGGCCCGTCATGGGTCACGAAAAATCATTATCGGTAAAGACACGCGTATTTCAGGCTATATGCTGGAATCCGCCCTTGAAGCTGGGCTGGCCGCGGCTGGCTTATCCGCATCTTTCACCGGCCCGATGCCAACGCCTGCCGTGGCTTATCTGACACGAGCATTCCGCGCGGAAGCCGGCATCGTTATCTCTGCTTCCCATAATCCTTTTTACGATAACGGGATTAAATTCTTCTCCATCGACGGCACCAAACTGCCTGACGAAGTGGAAGAGGCCATTGAAGCGGAAATGGAAAAAGAAATTACCTGCGTAGATTCCGCCGAACTGGGCAAAGCCAGCCGTATCGTTGATGCTGCCGGGCGCTATATCGAATTCTGCAAAGGGACTTTCCCGAACGAACTTAGCCTGAACGGACTAAAAATCGTTGTGGACTGCGCCAACGGCGCAACCTACCACATCGCGCCAAACGTTTTGCGTGAGCTGGGCGCGAAAGTTATCGCCGTTGGCTGTGAGCCTGACGGCGTGAACATCAACGAAAAATGCGGCGCAACGGATGTTCGAATGTTGCAGGAGCGAGTGCTGGCGGAAAAAGCCGATCTTGGCATCGCATTCGACGGCGACGGCGATCGCGTCATTATGGTTGATAACCTGGGCCTTAAAGTAGACGGCGACCAGATTCTCTACATCATCGCTCGCGAGGGGCTGCGTCAGGGCCAGCTACGCGGTGGTGCGGTGGGCACGCTGATGAGTAATATGGGCCTTGAATTAGCGCTCAAACAGCTTGGCATCCCGTTTGCTCGGGCCAAAGTAGGCGACCGCTACGTGCTGGAAAAATTACAGGAAAAAGGCTGGAGAATTGGCGCGGAAAACTCCGGTCACATCATTCTGCTTGATAAGACGACTACAGGCGACGGTATCGTTGCAGGTTTGCAAGTGCTTACAGCGATGGTCCGCAATCATATGAGCCTGCACGACCTTTGCAGCGGAATGAAATTATTCCCGCAAATCCTGGTAAACGTTCGGTTTAAGGCCGGCAGCGGCGATCCTCTGGAACACGACAGCGTGAAAAAAGTGACCGCTGAAGTGGAGGAGGCGTTAGGCAATCGTGGACGTGTGCTGCTACGCAAATCGGGCACGGAGCCATTAATTCGCGTGATGGTGGAAGGCGAAGATGATGCTCTGGTGACAGAGTATGCAAATCGTATTGCGGATGCGGTAAAAGCAGTTTAATAACAAGCAGTAAAATTGCATAAAAAGGCGGCGTTTGCCGCCTGTTATGTAAGCAAAAATGGGCGTGTTGCTGTTTTTTTCTGCAATCAGTGCAATGTTAATAAATTGCCCTTGCGCACCACCCATGCTTTGGTTAGTATTCTCACCCGCTTCAGTGGGTAAACACAAACTTGCCCGCTTCACTGGTTTGAAGCAATTGGTATGCGGTAATACCGCAAGGAACAGGTTGATTATGTACGAAGCTCTTTTGGTAGTTTTCCTTATTGTAGCGTTGGGCCTTGTAGGTCTTATTATGCTGCAGCAAGGTAAAGGCGCTGATATGGGAGCCTCCTTCGGTGCAGGCGCCTCCGGGACGTTATTCGGTTCAAGTGGTTCTGGTAACTTCATGACCCGCATGACCGCTGTGCTGGCAACGCTGTTCTTCATCATCAGTCTTGTGCTGGGTAATATCAACAGCAACAAAACCAGTAAAGGAAGCGAGTGGGAAAATCTGAGTCAGCCAGCGAAATCTGAGCAGACTACGCCTGCGGCACCTACCAAGCCGACTAGCGATATCCCACAGTAATAAGCAGTAAGCTTCTGTACGGTAGTAAAGATGACCGTACGCAAAGTGCCGAGGTGGTGGAATTGGTAGACACGCTACCTTGAGGTGGTAGTGCCCGATTGGGCTTACGGGTTCAAGTCCCGTCCTCGGTACCAAATCCCAGCAATTCTTGCATTTATTGCAATTCTGGCGTAGTATTTGCCACGTTTTCGGACGCGGGGTGGAGCAGCCTGGTAGCTCGTCGGGCTCATAACCCGAAGGTCGTCGGTTCAAATCCGGCCCCCGCAACCACTTTCCCTGAGAGTTCTTTTTCAAATATACTGTGAGCCATTTGGTGCCTCGCGAAGAATTTAGAAAAAAATTCTCTGGACGGTGTCCGGGCCGCAATTGCGGCATACAGGGTTCAGTTATATAAAGCCCCGATTTATCGGGGTTTTTTGTTATCTGACTTCAGAATAACTGGGCTATATGCCCTTTTTTTATGTCTTGGGGGTGGGCTTGTCCACATTAGAGCAAAAATTAACAGAGATGATTACAGCACCCGTCGAAGCACTGGGCTACGAACTGGTGGGTATCGAATTCGTTCGAGGTCGCCAATCTACGCTGCGCATCTATATTGATAGTGAAGATGGCATCAATGTTGATGATTGCGCTGATGTCAGTCACCAGGTCAGTGCAGTGTTAGACGTCGAAGATCCTATCACTGTGGCCTATAACCTTGAAGTTTCCTCACCTGGCCTCGATCGCCCGATGTTTATTGCAGAACATTACGTTCGCTATACTGGCGAAGAAGTGAGCATTGTGTTGCGTATGGCCGTGCAAAACCGTCGCAAATGGCAGGGTATTATCAAAGCCGTTGAGGGTGAGATGATCACGGTCACGGTCGAAGGCAAAGATGAAGTGTTCGCACTGAGCAACATCCAGAAAGCGAACCTGGTACCCCACTTTTAATAGTTTGGATTGAGGTGAAAACCCAGGATGAACAAAGAAATTTTGGCTGTTGTAGAAGCAGTTTCCAACGAAAAATCCCTCCCACGCGAGAAGATTTTTGAAGCTCTGGAAAGTGCGCTGGCGACAGCGACGAAGAAAAAATACGAGCAAGAGATTGATGTCCGTGTAAGCATCGATCGCAAAAGTGGTGACTTTGACACGTTCCGCCGCTGGGTCATCGTAGAAGAAGTGACGCAGCCAACACGTGAAATCACTCTTGACGCTGCTCAATTCGAAGACCCTGAACTGCAACCAGGCGAATACGTTGAAGACCAGATTGAATCAGTGACCTTCGACCGCATCACCACGCAAACGGCTAAGCAAGTTATCGTACAAAAAGTTCGTGAAGCTGAACGCGCAATGGTTGTGGACCAGTTCCGTGAACACGAAGGTGAGATAATCACCGGCGTGGTGAAAAAAGTTAACCGCGATAATATCTCTTTGGATTTGGGGAGCAACGCTGAAGCCGTCATCATCCGTGAAGACATGCTGCCACGTGAAAACTTCCGTCCGGGCGACCGTATTCGCGGCGTGCTTTATGCCGTACGCCCTGAAGCTCGTGGCGCACAGCTCTTCGTCAGCCGTTCCAAACCGGAAATGCTGATTGAACTGTTCCGCATCGAAGTGCCAGAAATCGGCGAAGAAGTTATTGAAATTAAAGCTGCTGCCCGCGATCCGGGTTCCCGTGCGAAAATCGCCGTGAAGACCAACGACAAACGTATCGATCCGGTTGGTGCTTGCGTCGGTATGCGCGGCGCGCGCGTACAGGCAGTTTCCACTGAACTGGGTGGCGAGCGTATTGATATCGTGCTGTGGGACGACAACCCGGCGCAGTTTGTTATCAACGCTATGGCCCCGGCTGATGTGGCTTCCATTGTGGTTGATGAAGACAAACACACTATGGATATCGCGGTAGAGGCAGGCAATCTGGCGCAGGCGATTGGCCGTAACGGTCAAAACGTGCGTCTGGCTGCACAACTAAGCGGCTGGGAACTCAACGTAATGACCGTTGACGATCTGCAAGCTAAGCATCAGGCTGAAGCACATGCGGCCATTGATACCTTTACCAAGTACCTCGACATTGACGAGGATTTCGCCACCGTGTTGGTTGAAGAAGGTTTCTCAACGCTTGAAGAACTGGCTTACGTGCCAATGAAAGAGCTGTTGGAAGTTGACGGCCTTGATGAAGACACAGTGGAAGCATTACGTGATCGCGCTAAAAACGCCCTCACCACTCTGGCACTTGCTCAGGAAGAGAGCCTTGGCGACAGCAAACCTCAAGAAGATCTGCTGAATCTTGAAGGTATGGATCGCACTCTGGCCTTTAAACTGGCATCGCGTGGTGTGAGCTCGCTGGAAGACCTGGCTGAGCAAGGTGTCGATGACCTGTCAGATATTGAAGGTTTAACCAACGAGAAAGCCGGTGAATTGATTATGGCTGCTCGCAATATTTGTTGGTTTGGCGGCGAAGCGTAATAAACTGTAGCAGGAAGGAACAGCATGACAGATGTAACCGTAAAAGCGCTGGCCGCAGAGATTCAGACCTCCGTGGACCGCCTGGTACAGCAATTTGCTGATGCAGGGATCCCGAAGTCTGCTGATGATTCTGTTTCCGCGCAAGAGAAACAAACCCTGCTGGCGCACCTGAACCGTGAACACGGTTCAGCACCAGACAAGTTGACATTACAGCGCAAAACGCGCAGTACTTTAAACATTCCAGGTACCGGTGGGAAAAGTAAATCGGTACAAATCGAAGTCCGCAAGAAGCGCACCTTTGTGAAACGTGATCCGCAAGAGACTGAACGTCTCGCAGCGGTTGAGCAGGCGCAGCGTGAAGCGGAAGAGCAAGCCCAACGTGAGGCGCAGGAAGCTGCCAATCGTCAGGCGCAAGAAAAAGCTAAACGTGAAGCTGAAGAAAAAGCTAAGCGTGAAGCCGCTGATAAAGCGAAACGTGAAGCTGCGGAAAAAGACAAAGTGAGCAATCAACAATCTGACGATATGACGAAAAGCGCCCAGGCCGATAAAGCCCGCCGCGAAGCAGAAGCTGCTGAGCTTAAGCGCAAAGCGGAAGAAGAAGCCCGTCGCAAACTAGAAGAAGATGCCCGTCGCGTAGCGGAAGAAGCCCGTAAAATGGCTGAAGCTAACGCAGGCGTCTGGACGGAAGAAGAGAAAGTGGAAGACGATAAAACTGATTACCACGTAACCACTTCTCAGCATGCCCGCCAGGCAGAAGACGAAAACGACCGTGAAGTAGAAGGCGGCCGTACTCGTGCTCGTACTACTGCGACTAAAGCTCCGCGCCAGAAGAAAGGCGGCAAGCACGGCGAATCCAAAGCTGACCGCGAAGAAGCGCGTGCAGCGGTTCGTGGCGGCAAAGGCAAGCGTAAACCTAGCACCCTGCAACAGGGCTTCAACAAGCCTGCGCAGGCAGTTAACCGCGACGTTGTAATCGGCGAAACCGTTACCGTTGCTGAACTGGCTAACAAAATGGCCGTTAAAGGTTCTCAGGTCATCAAAGCGATGATGAAACTGGGTGCTATGGCGACCATCAACCAGGTCATCGACCAGGAAACCGCCCAGCTGGTTGCCGAAGAGATGGGCCACAAAGTTATCCTGCGTCGTGAAAACGAGCTGGAAGAAGCGCTGATGAGCGACCGTGACACCGATGCAGTGGCAGAGTCGCGCGCGCCGGTTGTGACCATTATGGGTCACGTTGACCACGGTAAAACCTCTCTGCTTGACTACATTCGTTCTACTAAAGTGGCGTCCGGCGAAGCGGGTGGCATTACCCAGCACATCGGTGCATACCATGTAGAAACCGACAACGGCATGATCACCTTCCTGGATACCCCGGGCCACGCAGCCTTTACTTCTATGCGTGCTCGCGGCGCTCAGGCGACGGATATCGTTGTTCTGGTTGTTGCAGCAGACGATGGCGTGATGCCGCAAACTATCGAAGCTATCCAGCATGCGAAAGCAGCCCAGGTGCCGGTAGTGGTTGCAGTAAACAAAATCGATAAGCCAGAAGCTGATCCAGATCGCGTTAAACAAGAACTGTCCCAGTACGGCATCATGCCGGAAGAGTGGGGCGGCGAAAGCCAGTTCATTCACGTATCTGCGAAAGCCGGTACCGGTATCGACGAACTGCTTGATGCGATCCTGCTGCAGGCCGAAGTACTGGAACTGAAAGCGATGCGTACAGGCATGGCAAGCGGCGTAGTTATCGAATCCTTCCTGGATAAAGGTCGTGGTCCGGTAGCAACCGTTCTGGTTCGCGAAGGTTCTCTGAACAAAGGCGATATCGTCCTTTGTGGCTTCGAATACGGCCGTGTTCGCGCAATGCGTGACGAAATGGGTCGTGAAGTGACTGAAGCCGGTCCTTCTATTCCTGTTGAGATCCTCGGCCTGTCCGGCGTTCCTGCCGCGGGTGACGAAGTTACCGTTGTTCGTGACGAGAAAAAAGCCCGTGAAGTTGCTCTGTATCGTCAGGGTAAATTCCGCGAAGTGAAACTGGCTCGCCAGCAGAAATCCAAACTGGAAAACATGTTCGCCAACATGACCGAAGGCGAAGTGTCAGAAGTGAACATCGTGCTGAAAGCGGATGTTCAGGGTTCTGTGGAAGCGATCAGCGATTCCCTGCTGAAACTGTCTACCGATGAAGTGAAAGTTAAAATCATTGGTTCCGGCGTGGGCGGTATCACTGAGACTGACGCAACGCTTGCTGCGGCTTCTAACGCTATCCTGGTTGGCTTCAACGTTCGTGCCGACGCTTCTGCTCGTCGCGTTATCGAAGCGGAAAGCCTGGATCTGCGTTATTACTCCGTCATCTATCATCTGATCGATGAAGTGAAAGCGGCAATGAGCGGCATGCTCTCTCCGGAACTCAAACAACAGATCCTTGGCCTTGCCGAAGTTCGCGACGTGTTCAAATCACCGAAGTTTGGTGCCATCGCAGGTTGTATGGTTACCGAGGGCGTGGTCAAACGTCACAACCCAATCCGCGTACTGCGTGACAACGTGGTTATCTATGAAGGCGAGCTGGAATCCCTGCGCCGCTTCAAAGATGATGCTAACGAAGTTCGTAACGGCATGGAATGTGGTATCGGCGTTAAGAACTACAACGACGTGCGCGTTGGCGATGTTATCGAAGTCTTCGAAATCATCGAAATCCAGCGTACGATCGCCTGATAGAGTCCGAGTAATCGGTAATATCTTAAGGGGGGCCGAGCGCCCCCCGATTTGTATGGAGAATTTATTATGGCGAAAGAATTTGGTCGCCCGCAGCGCGTATCCCAGGAATTGCAGAAAGAAATTGCAATCATCCTGCAGCGCGAAATTAAAGATCCGCGCCTGGGCATGATGACCACCGTTTCAGGTGTCGAGGTTTCCCGCGATCTGGCCTATGCCAAAGTGTTCGTTACCTTCCTGAACGACAAAGACGAAAATGCCATCAAAGAAGGCATCAAAGTCCTGCAGGATGCTTCCGGCTATATCCGCACGCTGGTGGGTAAAGCGATGCGCCTGCGTATCGTTCCTGAACTGACCTTCTTCTACGATAACTCGCTGGTTGAAGGGATGCGCATGTCCAACCTGGTCTCCAATGTCATCCGTAACGATGACGAGCGTCGCGTGAATACGGACGACAGCAAGGAGGATTGATGAGTCGTCCTCGTCGTCGTGGTCGTGATATCCATGGTGTATTGCTGTTAGATAAGCCGCAGGGGTTGTCTTCAAACGATGCCCTGCAGAAAGTTAAGCGAATTTATAACGCGAACCGTGCCGGCCATACCGGGGCGTTGGATCCGCTGGCTACCGGCATGCTGCCGATCTGCCTGGGAGAAGCGACAAAGTTCTCGCGATATTTGCTTGATTCGGACAAGCGCTACCGTGTGATTGCCCGTCTTGGACAGCGCACGGATACCTCGGATGCCGACGGCGCTGTGGTTCAGGAGCGCCCGGTTAGGTTCAGCGAGCAGGAGCTTGCGGCTGCACTGGAAAGCTTCCGTGGCGAGACTCTGCAGGTGCCTTCAATGTATTCGGCGCTAAAGCATCAGGGTAAGCCGCTATATGAATATGCTCGTCAGGGCATTGAAGTTGAGCGTGAAGCTCGCCCAATTACGGTTTATGAACTGCTGTTTATTCGCCATGAAGGCAACGAGCTTGAACTGGAGATTCACTGTTCAAAAGGGACTTACATCCGGACCATTACTGACGATCTGGGTGAAAAACTGGGCTGTGGCGCGCATGTGACTTTCCTGCGTCGTCTGGCCGTGAGCAAATATCCCGTTGAACGTATGGTGACTCTTGAAAAGCTGAACGAGCTTCTTGAGCAGGCGCAGCAGCAGGAAATTGATCCATCAGTGCTGTTGGATCCGCTTCTGATGCCAATGGACAGTCCTGCATCCGACTTCCCGGTCGTGAATTTATCATCTGTCGTGGCAGGCTATTTCAAAAATGGTCAGCCGGTGCAAGTTGCTGACGTACCTGCCGAAGGGCTGGTTCGCGTCACCGAAGGCGAGGAAGCAAAATTCATCGGCATGGCTGAAATAGATGATGATGGGCGCGTTGCCCCCCGTCGTCTGGTCGTGGAATACCCTATCTGAGAACTGGAGTTACCTTGCGGTAACAGGTTGCTACAGGTAAAATAGCGCGGCTTAGCATCTGGTCAGTTGTTTAACAATTTACCCGGTGTGCACTGGGGTTGCTGAATTAGAGATCGGCACCCTGTTTATTTATCTATAATTTTTGGAGTTGAAAATGTCTCTAAGCGTTGAAGCTAAAGCTAAAATCGTTTCCGAGTTCGGTCGTGGTACTAACGACAGCGGTTCTACCGAAGTTCAGGTTGCGCTGCTGACCGCACAGATTAACCACCTGCAGGGCCACTTTGCAGAGCACAAAAAAGATCACCACAGCCGTCGTGGTCTGCTGCGCATGGTTTCTCAGCGTCGTAAACTGCTCGACTACCTGAAGCGTAAAGATGTAGCACGTTACACCAGCCTGATCGAGCGTCTGGGTCTGCGTCGCTAAGTCTTGCGAGTTTCAGAAAAAGGGGCCTGTTAAGGCCCCTTTTTTCAACCTGACGGCAGCAATTCTATGCAAACTAATGTATTGTTGCTGAGTGTGATCTTTGTTGCAGAGGTTCGCGCGGCTAATGAGAGGCTTTATCCGCATGAGCGGGTCAGGGTTGTCATTAGTCGCGAGGATGCGATAGAGGTCGGGTCATAACGGCGCCGCGTGAAGTCACCGGAAGCCTAAGAATCTAAAGGATATAATCTTGCTAAATCCGATCGTTCGTAAATTTCAGTACGGTCAGCATACGGTCACATTAGAGACCGGTATGATGGCGCGCCAGGCTACCGCAGCAGTAATGGTAAGCATGGACGACACTGCAGTATTCGTGACCGTAGTAGGTCAGAAAAAAGCTAAAGCAGGTCAGGACTTTTTCCCACTGACCGTTAACTATCAGGAGCGTACTTACGCTGCTGGCCGTATCCCAGGCAGTTTCTTCCGTCGTGAAGGCCGTCCAAGCGAAGGCGAAACGCTGATCGCGCGTCTGATTGACCGCCCGGTGCGTCCGCTATTCCCTGAAGGTTTTGTTAACGAAGTGCAGGTTATTGCAACCGTGGTTTCCGTAAACCCACAGGTTCACCCTGATATCGTTGCCATGATCGGCGCTTCTGCCGCGCTGAGCCTGTCTGGTATTCCATTTAATGGTCCAATTGGCGCCGCTCGCGTGGGTTACATCAACGACCAGTACGTGCTGAACCCAACTGCAGACGAACTGAAAACCAGCAAGCTGGATCTGGTTGTTGCCGGTACCGAAGGCGCTGTGCTGATGGTTGAGTCCGAAGCAGAACTGCTGAGCGAAGACCAAATGCTGGGCGCGGTCGTATTCGGCCACGAACAACAGCAGGTTGTTATTGAGAACATCAACTCCCTGGTTGCCGAAGCGGGCAAACCACGTTGGGACTGGCAGCCAGAAGCCGTTAACGAAGCGCTGAACGCGCGCGTTGCAGCGCTTGCTGAAGCCCGTCTGAGCGATGCTTACCGTATTACTGATAAGCAAGAACGTTATGCACAAGTCGACGTCATCAAATCCGACGTTATTGCTGCTTTGTCCGCAGAAGACGAATCCCTTGATGCTGGCGAACTGAGCGATATCCTGCACGCTATCGAGAAAAACGTTGTTCGTAGCCGTATTCTGGCTGGCGAACTGCGTATCGATGGCCGCGAAAAAGACATGATCCGTGGTCTGGACGTGCGTACTGGCGTGCTGCCGCGTACTCACGGTTCTGCACTGTTCACCCGTGGCGAAACTCAGGCGCTGGTTACCGCGACTCTGGGCACCGCCCGTGACGCGCAGAACCTGGACG
The DNA here is from genome assembly GCF_025215095.1 of Dryocola boscaweniae. Lineage (GTDB taxonomy): Bacteria > Pseudomonadota > Gammaproteobacteria > Enterobacterales > Enterobacteriaceae > Dryocola > Dryocola boscaweniae. The sequence continues at coordinate 254,486 of NZ_JALHAP010000080.1, forward strand.
AGTTGATGGGCGAACGTACCGACAACTTCCTGTTCCACTACAACTTCCCTCCGTACTCTGTAGGTGAAACCGGCATGGTTGGTTCTCCTAAGCGTCGTGAGATTGGCCATGGTCGTCTGGCTAAGCGTGGCGTGCTGGCTGTTATGCCGGAAGCCGATCGCTTCCCATACACCGTGCGTGTAGTGTCAGAAATTACTGAATCCAACGGTTCTTCTTCCATGGCTTCCGTTTGTGGCGCTTCTCTGGCGCTGATGGACGCAGGCGTGCCAATCAAAGCCGCGGTAGCGGGTATTGCAATGGGCCTTGTGAAAGAAGGCGACAACTTTGTTGTTCTGTCTGACATTCTGGGTGACGAAGATCACCTGGGTGATATGGACTTTAAAGTTGCCGGTAGCCGCGAAGGTATTTCTGCTCTGCAGATGGATATCAAAATCGAAGGCATCACCCGCGAAATCATGCAGGTGGCTCTGAATCAGGCTAAAGGCGCGCGTCTGCATATCCTTGGCGTGATGGAACAGGCTATCAATGCTCCGCGCGGCGACATCTCTGAATTCGCTCCACGTATTCACACCATCAAGATCAACCCAGACAAGATCAAAGACGTGATCGGTAAGGGCGGTTCTGTGATTCGTGCGCTGACTGAAGAAACGGGCACCACCATCGAAATCGAAGATGACGGCACCGTGAAGATCGCGGCGACCGATGGCGACAAAGCGAAACACGCTATCCGCCGTATCGAAGAGATCACCGCTGAAATTGAAGTGGGCCGTATCTATAACGGTAAAGTCACTCGTATCGTTGATTTCGGCGCATTCGTTGCCATCGGCGGCGGTAAAGAAGGTCTGGTGCACATCTCTCAAATCGCTGACAAACGCGTAGAGAAAGTGACCGACTATCTGCAGATGGGTCAGGAAGTTCCAGTTAAAGTTCTGGAAGTTGACCGTCAGGGCCGTGTCCGTTTAAGCATCAAAGAAGCAACCGAGCAATCCCCGGCTGAAGATGCAGCGCCAGCTGCCCCGGAAGCTGAGTAATCTTTACCGATTGAGCTCTCCATGGTGACATGGAGAGCTGTTTATTACGGAGCAGGATGCTCCGTTTTAGCAGCCGGCGGACAGGATGTTCATTCAATTGTTGTCTTCGGGAGTGGGAAATGAAGCCTTTTTTGCGCTGGTGTTTCGTTGCGACAGCTCTCACGCTGGCAGGATGCAGCAACTCTGCCTGGCGTAAAAGCGAAGTCCTGGCGGTGCCACTGCAACCGACTTTGCAGCAAGAAGTCATTCTGGCGCGCATGGAACAGATACTTGCCAGTCGGGCTTTAACCGATGATGAACGCGCACAGCTTTTATATGAGCGCGGAGTGTTGTATGATAGCCTCGGCTTGCGGGCTCTGGCGCGAAATGATTTTTCACAAGCGTTGGCAATCCGCCCCGATATGCCTGAAGTATTCAATTACTTAGGTATATATTTAACGCAGGCAGGCAATTTTGATGCTGCCTATGAAGCGTTTGATTCTGTACTTGAGCTTGATCCAACTTACAACTACGCGCACTTAAATCGCGGTATCGCCCTCTATTACGGTGGTCGTTATCGTTTAGCGCAAGATGATCTGCTAGCGTTTTATCAAGACGATCCCAATGATCCGTTCCGCAGTCTGTGGCTCTATATTGCCGAAAACAATATCGACGCTAAACAGGCCAAAGTGGCGTTACAACAGCGCCTCGATAAATCGGATAAAGAGCAATGGGGATGGAACATTGTCGAGTTCTACCTGGGGAACATTAACGAAAAAACGTTAATGGAACGCCTCAAGGCGGACGCAACGGATAACACCTCGCTCGCTGAGCATCTCAGTGAAACCAACTTCTATTTAGGTAAGTACTACCTAAGTCTGGGGGAAAAGGACAGCGCCACGGCACTGTTCAAGTTAGCGGTCGCTAACAACGTACACAACTACGTTGAGCATCGTTATGCATTGTTGGAATTAGCGCTCTTGGGCCAGGAGCAAGATGACCTGGCAGAATCGGACCAGCAATAGCTGACGAACAACGATCAGCCCATAAACTTTAATCATTAAAGTCATCACCTTGACGGGTGAGGGCGTTTTTGTTCGTTAATCAACCAAATTTGAGCCGGTTCACACTTTTCAATGAAAATTGCAGATCAATTTCACGATGAGTTATGTAGACTGGCCGCCATCAACGAGGCACATGTACTACATGACTGATATTATCGAAACCACTTTTTCTGATCTGGGGCTGAACGCCTCCATCCTTCAGGCCCTGAACGATCTGGGCTACGAAAAGCCATCTCCAATCCAGGCAGAGTGTATTCCACATCTGCTGGGTGGCCGCGATGTTCTGGGTATGGCCCAGACGGGTAGCGGCAAAACAGCAGCCTTCTCTTTACCGCTGCTGCACAATCTTTCTCCTGAGCTGAAAGCACCACAAATTCTGGTGCTGGCGCCGACCCGCGAACTGGCGGTTCAGGTTGCCGAAGCCATGACGGATTTCTCTAAACATATGCACGGCGTAAACGTTGTAGCCCTTTACGGCGGCCAGCGTTATGACGTGCAATTACGCGCCCTGCGTCAGGGACCACAAATTGTTGTTGGTACCCCAGGTCGCCTGCTCGATCACTTAAAACGCGGTACGCTGAACCTGTCCAATCTGAAAGGTCTGGTGCTGGACGAAGCGGATGAAATGCTGCGTATGGGCTTCATCGAAGACGTTGAAACCATCATGGCGCAGATCCCGGAAGGTCATCAGACCGCGCTGTTCTCTGCAACAATGCCAGAGGCTATCCGTCGTATTACCCGTCGCTTTATGAAAGAGCCGCAGGAAGTACGCATTCAGTCAAGCGTCACCACGCGTCCGGACATCAGCCAGAGCTACTGGACCGTGCACGGTATGCGTAAAAACGAAGCGCTGGTGCGTTTCCTGGAAGCAGAAGATTTTGATGCGGCGATTATTTTCGTACGTACCAAAAACGCAACCCTGGAAGTGGCTGAAGCGCTGGAGCGCAGCGGTTATAACAGCGCGGCTCTGAACGGTGACATGAACCAGGCTCTGCGTGAGCAGACTCTGGAGCGTCTGAAAGACGGTCGTCTGGACATCCTGATTGCAACCGACGTTGCGGCCCGTGGCCTGGACGTTGAGCGTATCAGCCTGGTTGTTAACTACGACATCCCGATGGACTCTGAATCATACGTTCACCGTATCGGTCGTACCGGCCGTGCGGGTCGTGCTGGCCGTGCGCTGCTGTTCGTTGAGAACCGCGAGCGTCGTCTGCTGCGCAACATCGAACGCACCATGAAGCTGACGATCCCTGAAGTAGAGCTGCCTAACCGCGAACTGCTGAGCGAGCGTCGTCTGGCTAAGTTTGCTGCTAAAGTTCAGCAGCAGCTCGAAAGCAGCGATCTGGATCTGTATCGCGGTCTGCTGGCAAAAATTCAGCCTTCTGCTGAAGAAGAGCTGGATATAGAAACGCTGGCGGCGGCGCTGCTGAAAATGGCACAGGGCGAACGTCCGCTGATCCTGCCACCAGATGCGCCGATGCGTCCACGTCGTGAATTCCGCGAGCGTGATGAGCGTTTTGAACGCGGCGACCGTGCTCCACGCGGCGATCGCGCTCCACGTGGCGACCGTCCACAGCGTGATGGCGATGCGCCAGCTCGTCGCGAACGTCGTGACGTTGGCGATATGGAACTGTACCGCATTGAAGTTGGCCGTGATGATGGCGTCGAAGTTCGTCATATCGTTGGCGCGATTGCTAATGAAGGCGACATCAGCAGCCGTTACATCGGTAACATCAAACTGTTCGGTACTCACTCCACTATCGAGCTGCCAAAAGGCATGCCGGGTGAAATCCTGCAGCACTTTACCCGTACTCGTATTCTGAACAAGCCGATGAATATGCAACTGATGGGTGATGCGCAGCCACGTACTGACCGCGGTGGCGAACGCCGTGGCGGCGGTGCTGGTCGTGGTTTCGGCGGCGGTGAGCGTCGTGAAGGCGGACGCGGTCCACGTCGCGATGGCCCGGCAGGCGCTGGCGCTGGTCGTAGCTTTAGCGGCGAACGTCGCGAAGGCGGTCGTGGCCCACGTCGTGAAGATGGCGCAGCACCTGCTCGTCGTCGTTCAACTGAAGCATAATTGCCAAAGTTTATGCCTGCGTTTACCGCGCAGGCAGTAATAAAAGTCCCGGTTAACCATACCGGGATTTTTTTTATCCAAAATGTACTCGTGTACTGGTACAATATCCCGTAGTTAAGCCGTCACTCTGGCGGCCTGTTTAAGTTCAGGAATTCGTATGGCAACCTTATCGACCACCAAAGCCTCGCCTTCTATTCTCGGCGGCGTGATGATAATTGGTGGCACTATTATTGGCGCGGGCATGTTTTCACTTCCGGTTGTGATGGCGGGTAGCTGGTTCTTCTGGTCACTCGCAGCGCTCGTCTTTACCTGGTTTTGCATGCTCCATTCCGGCCTGATGATTCTGGAAGCCAACCTCAACTACCGTGTCGGCGCAAGTTTTGACACGGTTACAAAAGATCTGCTGGGCAAGGGCTGGAACCTGATCAACGGACTTTCCATCGCTTTCGTGCTCTATATCCTCACCTATGCGTATATCTCGGCGAGCGGCTCGGTTATTCACCACACGTTAAGTGAAATGTCCATCGAGTTTCCCGCGAGATTTGCCGGGCTGATTTTTGCCCTTGTGGTGGCGTTTATCGTCTGGCTTAGCACGCGTGCGGTAAGCCGCATGACGACCATTGTTCTGGGCGCAAAAATTCTCACATTCTTTATGACGTTCGGCGGCCTGATGTGGCATGTCGAACCGGCTACGCTGCTGGACAGCAAATCAGTCAACCCGAGCTATCTGCCGTATCTGTTTATGACGCTGCCGTTCTGCCTCGCCTCTTTTGGCTATCACGGCAACGTGCCTAGTCTGATGAAGTATTACGGCAAAAATCCGCAAACCATCAAGCGCTGCCTTATTTGGGGCACGGGGATGGCACTTGTGCTGTATGTCATCTGGCTGGTGGGCAGCATGGGCAATATTCCACGGGGCGACTTTATTGCCATCGCTGATAAAGGCGGCAATATCGACGTGCTGGTGCAGGCGTTAAGCGGCGTGCTGAACAGCCGCGCGCTGGATTTGCTGCTGATCGTTTTTTCTAATTTTGCCGTTGCCAGTTCATTCCTCGGCGTGACCCTTGGCCTGTTCGATTACCTGGCTGACTTGTTTAAATTTGACGACAGCCCGAAAGACCGCCTGAAAACGGCGCTGGTCACCTTTATCCCGCCAATGCTGGGCGGTGTGATTTGGCCTGACGGTTTTATCTACGCGATTGGCTTTGCGGGGCTGGCCGCCACTGTCTGGGCCGCTATTGTGCCCGCTTTGCTGGCTAAAGCTTCAAGACGTAAGTTCGGCAGCCCGATTTACCGGGTATGGGGCGGAAATAAAATGATTGCGCTGATTGTGCTCTTCGGGGTCGGCAATGCGGTAATTCATATTCTTTCGAGCTTTAATTTATTGCCTGTCTATCAATGAGTTGTAGTTGTAGGTCGGGTAAGCGGCAGCGTCACCCGACAAAAAAAGGTGGATGGCGCTTGCGCTTATCCACCCTACGAGACCTACGAACTACAAACTCTTGTGCACATCCATTGCCAGGTCGAACGAATGTAGTCGCGCCTGGCTATCAAAGATTTGTCCGTTAACCATGATTTCGTCGGCCTGGGTCTCCCGCAGCAGTGAAATCAGCCCGTGGCGCACCTTCGCTTTATCGCCCACCAACGACATGCTCAGCGCCTGCTGCACGCCATACTGTTCCGCCGGGCTCCAGAAATTCTCCATATCCTCAACAGGCGCCGGAAGCTGTCCGCTCTCGCCGCGGCGCAGTTTTACGAAAGCCTGCTGCATTGAGGTAAACAAGAATTCCGCATCGCGATTGCTGTCTGCCGCGATGATATTAATGCAGACCATAGCGTACGGTTTTTCCAGCCGATCGGACGGTTTGAACTGGGCGCGATAAAGCTGCAGCGCCTGGAAAAGCATATCCGGGGCGAAGTGCGAAGCGAAGGCAAACGGTAGCCCAAGCTGTGCGGCCAGTTGCGCGCTGTAAAGGCTGGAACCCAGCAGCCAGACCGGAACCTTCGTGTTATAGCCAGGAACAGGGCGTACGGCCGGATTCGGGTCTGTCGCATCAAACCACGACACCAGTTCGCTTACATCACGGGGGAAATTATCGATATCGCCACTCATATGTCGACGCAGCGCCATCATTGTTCGCTGGTCGCTCCCCGGCGCGCGTCCCAGGCCGAGATCGATTCGTCCCGGATAGAGCGTTTCAAGCGTGCCAAACTGCTCGGCAATCACTAATGGCGAGTGGTTGGGCAGCATCACGCCGCCGGAACCCAGACGCAGCGTTTGGGTATTCGCCGCAAGATAGCCAATCAGGACCGACGTGGCCGCGCTGGCGATGCCGGTCATATTGTGGTGCTCGGCCAGCCAGTAACGATGATAGCCGCGCTTTTCAGCCAGGCGTGCGAGATCCAAAGAACGATGGAACGCGTCTGCAGCCTGCGAACCTTGCGGGATTGGGGACAGGTCGAGTAGCGAAAAAGGAACTTGAGTAGTGTCAGACATAACGGCTCACTTTGTTAGACGAAGTGGGTAACTTCGTTTGCTGATAATTAGCCTCAGTATTGCGCAGAATCTTCAACAATTAAGTAACAAAGTGAGCCTTTTCTCAGGCGTGGTCAATCAGCTCCAGCCCCGCGACCCGTCGCCAGTAGCCGTTGCAATCGCTGTGCGAAGTGAGTTTCAGCGGGGTTGAACCGTTTTCATTGGCGCGGAAAGTTTCCAGCACTTGCAACGTCTCCATGCCCATCGGCGACAGGCGAACCATATCCACCAGGCCCTTCATGGAGGCCAGCTCGTTGCCAAGGTTATAGACGTACCCGCTCATGGTCTGAATGCCGTTAAGCACAAAAACCTGCTGATTTTCCTGGGAAAGCATATTGCGTCCGGTCGGATATTTGATGCAGCAGGTTTCACATTCGTCTTTTGGGCGATCTTCAGAGCGAGCGGTAAAGCAGCGGGCGGAATAAGCGAGCGGCAGATGGCCATAGCTCAGCACCTCCACTTCGAACTGATTGCGAATGCCCAGCTCATCGCACTGATTGAGCAAATTTACCAGCCAGTCGCGTGAAAGCTCAACCGGCATGCACCAGCGCGTCATGCCCTGTTTGAGAAGCAAACGCAGGGTGACCGCGTTATAACAGTTAAGCGCATGGCCTGCGACAAACGGCAGCTTGCGCTCCGCAGCCACGTTCACTGCGCCAATATCGTTGGCTTCAATCAGAAACTCGCCGTTATCGACATAGCGCTTTAGCTCGCTCAGCTCAGAAGGCGCCTGCACTAGCGCGAGCGTGGAGAGAACGACCTGTTTACCCTGGCCCGCCAGCATTTTCGCCATCGCCAGCCAGTCAGCCGTTTTTGTTGCACGGCGCTTGCTGCACACGGCTTCACCGAGGTAAATCACATCGGCGCTGCTTTTAACCGCGGCCTGGTAAAAGCTTTCCAGCGTCTCTTTCGGCCAGTAGTACAGCACCGGCCCTAATGAATATTTCATCTGATTTCCTACTGCCATTTACGGTGATATGCGCCGAGAGTGGTTTGCGTGCCTTCCGCCATCGCGCCGAGCGCGTCCATCCAGGCTGGCTGCGCACGATAGTTTTCCGGGTCGGCCATGCAGCGGTCGATGGCCTGACGCCAGACTTTGGCGACCTGGCTGACATAAGCCGGGCTACGCTGGCGGCCTTCGATTTTCACCGACGCAATATTGGCCGCGTACAGTTCAGGCAGCAGCTCAAGCGTATTCAGGCTGGTGGGCTCTTCAAGAGCGTGATATTTCTGGTCGTCTACCAGATAGCGGCCTTTGCACAGCGTTGGATAACCAGCGTTTTCGCCGTCCTGATACCTGTCGATCAGCACGTCGTTAAGGCGCGACTCCAGCCCCTGGGGCGTTTGCTGCCAGCGTACAAAACGCGCCGGAGAGCAGGCGCCGACGGTATTTGGAGATTCACCGGTCAGATAAGAGGAAAGATAGCAGCGGCCTTCGGCCATAATGCACAGGCTACCGAAGGCAAACACTTCCAGCGGAACGGGCGTCACACGGGCTAACTGCTTAACCTGATGAATGGATAACACGCGTGGCAGCACGACGCGGGCCACGTCAAAATTGCGATGATAGAAGCGAATGGCTTCTTCATTGGTGGCGGAGGCCTGAACCGAGACGTGGCGCTCAATATGCGGATAGCGCTCTGCGGCATACTCAAGCATGGCCAGGTCTGCAAGAATCAGGGCATCGGCGCCCAGTTGTGCTGCCATATCCACAGCGCGCTGCCAGCGAACATAACCGTCAGGATGCGCAAAAGTATTGATGGCGATGTGCAGCTTGCGGCCACGCTGGTGCACATAGCTAACCGCTTCCTGTAGTTTCTTTTCCGTGAAATTCAGTCCAGCAAAATGGCGGGCGTTAGTGTCATCTTTCAGACCGATATAAACCGCGTCGGCACCATTATCGATGGCCGCTTTCAGCGCCGGTAAATTTCCGGCAGGGCAAAGCAACTCCATAATTTATCCTGCATCATTGGGTACCTTATCAGGTAGCCCGCGCAGCCAGGGGAGGGCCGCAAAATTGTTAACGAACTGGGATTTTAGTTAACCTGTCCGCGACAAATTTTGATTTAAGGCAGCTAATGGCGTATTGATGGCATCCATTGGGGGTAGATGAAACCTGAGCAATTGTTGATTTGCCCCGCTACAGAGATCGACGGGTATGGCAAAATAGCGAAAATTTTTCTCAAGGAGTAAAGCTCGTGTTGGATAAACTGCGTTCTCGTCTGGTACAGGTTGGCCCGTCTTTATTGCGAACTCCAGTCAAACTGACGCCCTTTGCTCTGAAGCGTCAAATCCTTGAACAGGTGCTTGGCTGGCAATTCCGTCAGGCGCTTGAGGATGGCGAACTTGAGTTTCTGGAAGAGCGCTGGCTGAGCATCGAAGTACGCGATCTTGGTCTGAGGTGGTTTACCTCGGTGCAGGATAACAAACTGGTCGTTTGCGAAGATGCGCCAGCCGACGTCAGTTTTAGCGCGACAGCCAACGATCTCTTAATGATTGCCGCGCGCAAACAGGACCCGGACACGTTATTCTTCCAGCGTCGCCTGGTCATCGAAGGCGATACCGAACTCGGTCTGTACGTCAAAAACCTGATGGATGCCATTGAGCTGGACGCAATGCCTAAACCTTTGCGCATTGGGCTGCTGCAACTGGCGGATTTCGTCGAAGCGGGGATGCAATACAAACCTGCTCCAGAAAGTAACTCGGTAGGTGAGCCATGTTAATTCGTGTAGAAATACCCATTGATGCCCCAGGTATCGACGCCTTGCTGCGCCGCGCCTTTAACGGTAGCGGCGAAGCGGATCTGGTCAAAGATTTACGAGAAGACGGCCTGTTAACGCTTGGCCTGGTCGCCACGGATGACGAAGGTCAGGTCGTGGGTTATGTCGCGTTCAGCCCGGTTGCGGTGGAAGGTGAAGAGCTGCAGTGGGTGGGGCTTGCGCCTTTAGCGGTAGAAGAAGCTTATCGCGGCCAGGGGCTGGCGAAAAAACTGGTTTACGAAGGCCTGGATTCGCTTAATGAATTCGGATACGCCGCCGTTGTGGCGCTGGGCGAGCCTGACATGTACCGTCGCCTGGGCTTTGTGCCTGCGGCTCAGTATGGCCTGCGCAGCACCTGGCCTGATACCGAAGCCAGCTTCCTGGTCCATCCGCTGGCGACGGATGCGCTAAACGGCGTGAGTGGCTTAGTGGAATATCACGAGCACTTTAACCGCGAGTTTTAAGTTCAGCTCTTTTGAAGATCTGCCAGCAGGTCTTCAAAAGACAAACTGCCGTTCACCAGGCGTTCTTTTTGCGTTTTAGTTAACTGCTTAATGCGGTATTCCAGTCGTAATGCGCACGAACGATCGCCCACCAGGCGGCTAAATGCCAGCTTGAGTTCACCCTTGCCACGCAAAGCTTTCGCCCCTTTCCCGGCCTGATGTTGCCCGAAGCGGCGTTCCACATCTGTCGTGATGCCGGTATATAAACGGTTATCGAGGGTGCGAATTAAGTAAAGATACCAGGGTGACATAGAACAAGCGCATAGTTGAAATTATTTGCAGAGTACCACTGTTCAGGTTGCCCATGGAAACACTTGATGCCATCAGCCGCTGGCTGAATAAACAGCACGTTCTTACCTACTGCGTAGGCGGTAATGAAGATTTATGGTGCGCTAACGCCTTCTATTACTACGATCCTCAGCGCATAGCATTTTATCTGCTGACCGAAGCTCACTCCCGACACGGCGAGTTAATTGGCAAAGGATCGGCCGTAGCGGGCACGGTAAACGGACAGCCAAAAACCGTAGCGCTGATTCGCGGCGTTCAGTTTCGCGGAAAAGTTCATATGCTGGAAGAAAGCGAAGCGGCAAGCGTTCGTAACCTTTATTACAAACGCTTTCCGGTGGCGAGAGTGATGACTGCGCCCGTGTGGGAAATTCAACTCGACGAGTTGAAAATGACAGACAACACTCTCGGTTTTGGTAAAAAACTACACTGGCTGCGTGAAAGCTAGCTCCCTAACAGGCGCAGCGCTTCGCGGTTAAAGGCCGGTAAATCGTCCGGGGTACGGCTGGTAACTAGCTGATCCTTATCGACCACGACTTCTTTATCGTAAAAGTCGGCCCCGGCATTTTTCACATCAATAACGATAGGTTTCACGGCGGTAAGCTTGCGCCCGCGAACAACGTCGGCGCTGATTAAAAGCTGCGGGCCGTGGCAAATAGCAAAAACGGGTTTGCCGCTGTTCACAAAATCGCGCGTAAAAGTGACGAAACGTTCATCGCCGCGCAGGCTGTCAGGGGAATGCCCGCCGGGCAGCAGAAGCGCATCGAAATCAGCCGGTCTCACCTCATCGATGGCCTTATCGATAGTAACCTTTGCCTCACCTTTTTTACCGGTTACCGTTTTACCCGCCTGCTTCTCAATCGTAATCACCTCATGACCGGCTTTACGATAGGCCTCTGCAGGAGAGGTAAACTCAGAATCCTCAAACTCGTCAGTGATCAAGACTGCGATCTTCTTGCTCATAGTTCCTCCGTTTTTTGTCGTTCCAGTGCTTAAGCCTGGCCTACGGGGCAGACTTTGCAAGCGAACGGACTAGACTTAGATTCATCTGATAAAGGAGCTTCCATGAGCCGGGCATTAATTACTGGGGCGACAGGACTGGTCGGCGGGCATTTATTACGCCTGCTCAACGACGAACCGCGGGTCACAAACATTGTGGCTGCTACGCGCCGTCCGCTGCCCCCGATGCGTAAAATGTTTAATCCTCACGATCCGCAGCTTAGCGATGCGCTGGCACAGCTCACCGAGCCGGTGGATCTCGTTTTCTGCTGTCTTGGCACGACGATGCGAGAGGCGGGCAGCAAAGAAGCTTTTGTACTGGCCGATTACACGCTGGTGGTCGATACCGCCCTGACGGGGCAGCGTCTGGGCGCCAGACATATGCTGGTCGTCAGCGCGATTGGCGCAAGCAGCAAATCGCCGTTCTTCTACAACCGCGTAAAAGGAAAAATGGAAGAGGCGTTGATAGCCCAGAACTGGCCAAGACTGACCATCGCTCGACCTTCCATGCTGCTGGGGCATCGTGAATCGCAGCGCTTTAACGAATCCTTCTTTGCGCCGCTATTTAAAATTATGCCGGGCAAATGGAAATCTATTGAGGCCAGAGATGTCGCGCGGGCGATGCTGCATGAGGCTCTTTCACCTTCGCATGGCGGCGTGGCGATCCTCGACTCGGGTCAGCTACGAGAAATTGCGGCGCATACGCCGGTTTATTAACCGCTGCTTTCCAATACCCTTACAAGAAGCGTAGTATTAGCGCCAATAAATAAATCTATAGCGCTTATTACTCGCAGGGTAACTTTTCATGCAAACTCAAATTTCGCAACGGGTGAGTGAGACATCGTTCGCCTGGTGGAAACCAGCGCTGTTTTTCGCGGTTGTGATTGTCGGGCTGTGGATGGTGAAATGGCAGCCGTATTACGGTAAAGCCTTCACCGCCGCCGAAACGCACAGCATCGGCAAATCGATTATTGCGCAGCAGGAAGTGAATCCGCTTAAAGCCGCCTGGGATTACGCGATGGTCTATTTCCTCGCCGTCTGGAAAGCCGCGGTGCTGGGGGTGATTTTAGGCTCTTTGATTCAGGTCTTGATTCCAAAAGACTGGCTGCTGCGCACGCTCGGCCAGCCGCGCTTTAGCGGCACGCTGTTTGGAACGCTCTTTTCGCTGCCGGGCATGATGTGCACCTGCTGTGCGGCGCCCGTCGCTGCCGGAATGCGCCGCCAGTCGGTTTCGATGGGCGGAGCGCTGGCATTCTGGTTAGGCAATCCGCTACTGAACCCGGCCACGCTGGTCTTTATGGGCTTTGTTCTGGGCTGGCATTTTGCCCTGATTCGTCTGGCCGCCAGTATCGTGACGGTGCTGGGCGTGGCAACGCTTGTGCAGCTTTGGGTAAAGGACAAACCTCAAACCACGGACATGCCTTCTCCCACCGAGACGATGCAACCGCAGGGCCCTTTCCTGCAACGCTGGATGAAAGCGCTATGGAGCCTGTTCTGGAGCACTATCCCGGTTTATATCATTGCCGTTCTGGCGCTTGGCGCAGCTCGCGTATGGCTGTTCCCGCACGCCGATGGCGCGGTGGATAACACTTTATTTTGGGTGATTGCGATGGCGATTGCCGGTTGCCTGTTTGTCATCCCAACCGCCGCCGAAATTCCGATTATTCAAACCATGATGCTGGCGGGAATGGGCGCCGCGCCTGCTCTGGCGCTGCTGATAACGCTGCCAGCCGTAAGCCTGCCGTCCCTTATCATGCTGCACAAAGCATTCCCGGCGAAAGCGCTGTGGCTTACCGGTGGACTGGTGATGTTAAGCGGGGTGATTTTTGGGATGCTGGCGCTGATATAAAAAAAGCCCTTCCGGGCTTTTATCGCAGATAGTGAACGACCTGATTGCCGCTGCCGCGCCAGATAAGCGCCGGGTCTTTCAAATCCTGAACAAATTTGCCGTCGACCAGCACATTGATTAACTCAACCACTTCATGCTGTGCGTCGGTTAGCTCATCCAGTTTATAACCTGTCCACATCCAGATGTCCTTGCCGGGACATTCGGCCCGCACGCGCCGTACCAGCTTCAGAATATCCGCTACGTTTTGCGGATGAAGAGGATCGCCGCCGGAAAGCGACAATCCCTGGCGATGTATCCGCGTATCATTCAAATCGCTGATTATTCGATCTTCCATTTCCCGGGTGAAAGCCACGCCTGAGTTTAGCCGCCAGGTGCTTTTGTTGTAGCACCCGGGGCACTCATGCACGCAGCCGGAAACAAACAGCGTGCAGCGGGTACCCGGCCCGTTAACGATATCGACCGGGTAGTACTGATGCATATTCACTTAGTCAATCTGCCCGTTGCCAAGGTGCTTCACGCGGCGTTTCACTTCTTCTTGCTTGCCGGCGTTAAACGGACGCGCATCCGGGCTGCCGAGATAGCCGCACACACGGCGGGTAACAGAAACGCGCGCCGCGTCGTGGTTACCGCATTTCGGGCAGGTAAAGCCTTTGCTGGTGCACTCAAACTCGCCGGTAAAGCCGCATTCGTAGCATTCGTCGATTGGCGTGTTGGTGCCGTAATACGGCACGTGCTGATAGCTGTAATCCCAGACATCTTCCAGCGCGCGCAGGTTGTGCTGAATATTCGGGTATTCGCCGTAGCAAATGAAGCCGCCGTTCGCAAGCTTCGGATAAGGCGCTTCAAAATCAATTTTGTCGTACGGATTGACCTTTTTCTCAACGTCCAGATGGAAGCTGTTGGTGTAATAGCCTTTGTCCGTTACGCCCGGCACCACGCCAAATTCAGCGGTATCAAGGCGGCAGAAGCGGTCACACAGGTTCTCACTTGGCGTGCTGTACAGGCTGAAACCGTAACCTGTTTCATTTTTCCAGGTCTCGGTGGCTTCGCGCAGACGCGCAACAATCGCCAGGGCTTTTTCGCGCAGCGCTTCGCTGTCGTAAACATGTTGATTGCCAAACAGCGCATTCACCGTTTCATGAATGCCGATATAACCAAGCGAAATAGAAGCGCGGCCATTTTTGAAGATTTCAGAAACGTCGTCGTCCGCTTTCAGACGCACGCCGCAAGCGCCTTCCATATATAAAATTGGCGCCACGCGCGCTTTCACGCCTTCCAGACGAGCAATTCGCGTCATCAGCGCTTTGTGCGCCAGCTCCAGGCGGCTATCAAGTAATTCCCAGAAACGCGCTTCGTCGCCTTGCGCTTCGAGCGCGATGCGCGGCAGGTTGAGGCTGATTACGCCGATATTGTTACGGCCATCATGGATTTGCTCGCCGTTTTCTTCATACACGCCGAGGAAGCTGCGGCAGCCCATTGGCGTTTTGAACGAGCCGGTCACTTTCACGACCTGATCGTAATTGAGAATGTCCGGGTACATGCGCTTGCTGGCGCATTCAAGGGCAAGCTGCTTGATATCGTAGTTGGCGTCGCCAAATTTGTGGTTCAGGCCGTCTTTAATAGCGAAAACCAGTTTCGGGAATACCGCGGTTTTGCGGTTTTTGCCGAGGCCCGCAATGCGGTTGCGCAGAATCGATGTTTGAATCAGGCGCGATTCCCAGCTCGTGCCCAACCCGAAACCAAAGGTGACAAACGGCGTCTGGCCGTTGGCGGTATGCAGCGTATTCACTTCATATTCCAGCGACTGGAAAGCGTCGTAGCACTCTTTTTCCGTGCGTGAGCGGGCATAGCCTTCAGCGTCCGGGACCTGCCACTCTTCAGCGGCCTTACGGTGCTTCGTGAAGCTTGCCGACACAAAGGGCGCCAGTATTTCATCGATACGGTTAATGGTGGTCCCGCCGTAAATATGGCTGGCGACCTGAGCAATAATCTGCGCGGTGACGGCGGTCGCGGTAGAGATAGATTTTGGCGGCTCGATTTCCGCGTTACCCATCTTAAAGCCGTGGGTCAGCATGCCTTTGAGATCGATAAGCATGCAGTTAAACATCGGGAAAAACGGAGAATAATCGAGATCGTGGTAATGAATATCGCCACGTTCGTGAGCCTGCACCACGTCGCGCGGCAGAAGATGCTGCTTGGCATAGTGCTTGGCGACAATACCGGCCAGCAAATCGCGCTGGGTTGGGATCACCTTACTGTCTTTGTTGGCGTTTTCATTTAGCAGGGCAGAGTTGGTTTGTTCAACCAGACCACGGATCTCCTGATTCAGACGACCACGCTTTTCACGTTCGATATCGCGATCGTGGCGGTATTCAATATAGGACCGTGCCAGTTGTTTGTAGTTACCTGCCATCAACTGGTTCTCTACCGCAGTCTGGATTTCGCCAATATCCACCTGGCTGCGTCCTTCCATCTGCTGGCTAACGATATCTGCGACGGTGGCGCAATAATCTGCGTCATCGACTCCCGCTGCTTTAGCTGCACGAAGAATAGCTTCTTTTATGCGCTCTGAAGTGAAAGGCACTTTGCACCCGTCTCTTTTCATCACATGCGGTGTCATGATCTCTCCATTTAAAAAAGGTTATCCACAAAGGGATGGATGATTCCGGAAGCGGATTACCACTCGTTTTGCCACGAGGTTCCGGATTTCGGCCCGTTTTATCCACAGATAATCCCCAGAGTTATGCTGTGGGTCTTGTTGCTATAATAGTCGATAAATACAAGATGTAGGGCCGAATGGCATTTTAAAGTCTATATATAGTGTATGCATCAAAGATGTTTGCGGTTTTATTGATTCAGAACAAAGTAAATCGGGCGGTACAGGAAGGGCGGGGGTTAGTGAAGTGAATTATCTCCCTCATGCGAAGGAGATAATCAAATGGCAAGGGCGAGCGCGACTTAATTCTGCAACCAGTAAACCGCCTCATAAGGCCGCAAGCTGATCTCACCGGGTTTACCTGCCGCTTCGGCGTAGTTGCTCATCAGCACTTCCCAGTCGCCTGCGAAAGCTTCCGGCATCCACCACTGATTATTGCGGCTAAGGTTTGCCGCAACGACCAGCGTTTGGCCCTGCCATTCGCGGCGGTAGCACCACAGATAAGGATGCTCCGGCAACAGATCCTGATAGTTGCCCCAGGTAAAGACCGGCTGAGCTTTGCGCAGCTTGATAAGGCGCTGATAGGCATAAAACACGGAGTCAGGATCGTCCACCGCGGCTTTGGCGTTAATCGTTTGATAGTTGTCACACAGGCCTATCCACGGCGTACCTTTGGTAAACCCTGCGTTTTCACCGTTGTCCCACTGCATTGGCGTGCGGCTATTATCGCGGGATTTACTCGCAAGGATCGCCAGCAGGTTATCGCTGTCGCGCCCCTGAGCACGCAGCTCGGCGTACATGTTGTGACTTTCCACATCGCGATAATCAATAATGCGAGTGAAATGCGGGTTGGTCATCCCCAGCTCTTCGCCCTGGTAGATATACGGCGTGCCCTGCATGCCATGCAGCACCATCGCCAGCATTTTCGCCGCCGGTACGCGTAGTTCGCCTTCGTCGCCGAAGCGGGAAACGATGCGCGGCTGATCGTGGTTACACCAGAACAACGCGTTCCATGCCACGTTGTGCATTCCCTGCTGCCAGTGGCTGAAAATCGCCTTCAGCGCCACAAAATCCGGCTCCGCCAGCGTCCATTTATGTCCGCCTGGATAATCCACTTTCAGATGGTGGAAGTTAAAGGTCATCGACAGCTCGTTGCTGTCCAGCGCGGCATACTGCTGGCAGTTGTCGAGGGTAGTGGAGGACATTTCGCCCACCGTCATCAAACCGCGTGGAGTAAACACATCGCGGCTGAACTCCTGCAAATATTCATGAATGCGCGGCCCGTCGGTATAAAAACGGCGTCCATCGCCTCCCTCGATATCGTTCGGGAAATCCTGATCTTTGGAGATAAGGTTGATCACATCCAGACGCAAACCGTCCACGCCGCGATCGGCCCAGAACTCGCAAACTTTTTTCAGCTCGGCGCGCACCTGCGGATTCTCCCAGTTGAGATCCGCCTGCTCCGGGGCAAAGAGGTGCAGATAATACTGACCGCTTTCCGCGTGCCAGCGCCAGGCGTTGCCGCCAAATTTAGAACGCCAGTTGTTAGGTAAAATATCCGGCGTACCGTCGCGCCAGATATAGAACTCCCGGAACGAACTTTCAGGGTTCAGCGACTCATGAAACCAGGCGTGCTGCGTGGAAGTATGGTTAAACACCATATCAAGGATGATGCGGATCCCGCGCTCGTGCGCTTCGGCGACCAGCAAATCGAAATCATCCAGCGTGCCGTAGTTATGGTCGATGGCGCAGTAGTTCGCTACGTCATAACCGTTATCCACCTGAGGCGAAACGTAGAAGGGCGTGAGCCAGATAGCGTCGACGCCCAGCAGTTTGAGATAGTCGAGGCGCTTGATTACGCCGATTAAATCACCGGTTCCGTTGCCGGTCGTATCCTGAAAACTCTTCGGGTAGATCTGATAGATGACACCATGTTGCCACCACGGAGGCGTTGTATTCATAGCGCTTTCCTAAAGCTAAGGGGCCAATAGCTGGCCCCGGTAAAAACTAAATCACCAACCTAAACCACCAACAGGGTGCCCTGACGGTATTTGCGTTTGTACACCGCGGTTGTCAGCATAATCGGTACGACCACTGCAATCACAATGGCAATGGAGTAAACCTCCCAGTAGCGCGGCTGAATCGACAGAATGCCCGGCAGGCCGCCAACGCCGATACCGTTCGCCATCACACCGTTCAGGCCGCACAGCAGGCCTGCAATACCGGAGCCGACCATCGCGCACAGCATCGGGAAGCGGTACTTCAGGTTGATCCCGTACATTGCCGGTTCGGTGACGCCGAGATAGGCCGAGATCGCCGCCGGAACTGAAATCTCACGTTCGTTGTTTTTTCGGCTGCAAATAATAACGCCCACAACCGCTGAAGCCTGAGCGATGTTAGACAGCGCAATCAGCGGCCAGACCGGCGTCCCGCCCATGTTCTGAATCATCTGCATATCTATGGCGAGCGTGGTCTGATGAACGCCGGTTATCACCAGCGGCGCATACAGGAAGCCAAAAAGCGCCGCGCCAATCGGTGCAAAACTGCCGGTCATCAGATGGCGAACCGCGAAGGCTACGCCGTCGCCAATCCAGCGTCCGAACGGCCCGATAAACGCGTGGGCGAGAAACACCGCCAGGATCAGCGAGCACACGGGCACTATTACAAGATAGAGGTAATCCGGCACAATGCGTTTCAGACGCGTCTCAATAAAGCCAAGAGCGAGGCCCGCCAGCAAGGCCGGAATAACCTGCGCCTGGTAGCCCACTTTCGCGATGGTAAACAGGCCGAAGTTCCACACCTCAGGAATTTTAGTCCCCAAATCGTAGGCGTTCATTAGCTGCGGCGAAACAAGCGTTACGCCGAGCACGATACCAAGGATAGGCGTCCCGCCCATTTTGCGCACGGCGGACCAGCAAATCCCTACCGGTAAATAGAAGAAAATCGCCTCGCCGATAAGCCACAGGAAATCATAAATACTTTGCAGCGACGGGTACATCTGCGCCAGCGTCTGGCCGTTGCTCATCGGCAAATCGCCAATCACGTTGCGGAAACCGAGGATCAAACCCCCGCTTATCAGCGCGGGCAGCAGCGGGAAGAAAATCTCTGCGAAATGCGAGATCAAACGCTCGTGCCACTTCATGTTCTGGCGCGCGGCCAGTTTCGCCTGTTCTTTATTTGCAGTGCTGTGGCCGCTGGTAGAGATCAGCGCCTGATAGTAATCGCCGACGTTTGTGCCGATAACCACCTGAAACTGCCCGGCGTTGGTAAAACAGCCTTTTACCATGGGCAGATTTTCGATTTCTTTCGGACTCGCAATCGCCGGATTGTTCAGTACAAAACGCAGCCGGGTAATACAGTGGCTGACGGTGGCGATATTTGCGCGTCCGCCGACCAGCTCTATCAGCCTGTCGATATCCTGTTGTTTTACTTTGCTCATTATGTGGCCCCGAATAAAGAGTAATGCCCTGTCCATAAGGTTATCGATTAATCATCTTGCCGAAAATGGGAACGTTCCCGAAATCAGGCGACGATCACAATAAACCGCCGATCGAGGCGCTTACTGAAGGGTGCCCGGGATAACGAGCTGGCGAATATTGAGCGTTTGCGTTATCTGGCCGATAAGCTGTAAAGCCGCCTGCCGACCAGCCTGCGCATAGCCGGGATCGACGGTGATGATTTCCGGGTGAAGGAACTTCATCAGCGGCGTGTTGCCGACGCTTGCAAGCTGCAGCGTGGTGCGCTGGTGCTCCTGGAGATATTTACTGGCGCCCAGCGCGAGCGTATCGGTTGCGCACAGCAGGGCGGTGGTTTCAGGCAGAAGCACTTCAGCGACGTGCTCGTAGCCTTGTTTCATTGCAAGGCCCGGCAGCGCCACCTTAGGTGTGAGCTTATGTTTTTTGCAGAAAGTCAGATAGGCCTCGTGGCGCCGCAAACCGGTGGTCGCATCGTTGTGGGGAACGCCGAGAAAACTGATATGGCGATGGCCTTGCGCGTAAAGAGCGGACATTAAAAGATTAATCGCCCCTTCGTCGTCATAACACACGGAGGCGAATCCTTTGGCGTCGCGCGCCATTAATACCATCGTGGACTGCCAGGGAAGCAGCATTTTTTCGGTAATGCCGGTAAAACCAAACAGGATAACGCCGTCAATATTACGGCGCTGGAGCATACCCAAATGCTCTTCCACCAGCTTCGGATCGAACTGACTTTCCATCATTATCGGATCGTAGCCCTGCTCATAAAGGCTTGGCAGCATGGTTTGTACCGCCAGATTTTCGGAGAGCGAATCCAGACGCGTCACGATAATCGCCACCACTTTATCGCTTTGCCCACGCATGGCGCGTGCCGAACGAGAAGGGGAGAAGCCTTCCTGCTGCATCACCGCCTCCACCCGTTCACGCGTGCGCGCGCTGACACCGCTTTCATTGTTCAGAACACGAGAGACGGTGGATTTACCCACGCCGCTGAGTCGCGCGATATCTTTGATGGTGAGGCGGTTTGGCATTGTTCTGGTTTTTCCTGATATTCAATTGCTTGTGATGTAAACATTTAAGTAATGCTACCCAACAATCCGCAATGGGCAAAATCTGGTTTACAAAGGGTTTAGTTTTGCAGGTGTAGTATATCCGCACTTTGATCTGCGCCGGGCGGCGTAACAAAGCATTCTTTTTTCTTCAACCGGAGGCGACATGGAACCCGATCCCAGTCCAGACCCTGTGATAACAGGACCCATCCGGTAAGACGCCCTTCTAAGAAGCGACTGCCTTACCGGAATCCGTAAGGCAGCGATGCACAATTTGTCGATCCCTGCTGAATAAAAATATGACCTGCAAGGTGGGCTAAGCCGTGCCTGCAGGACAGCCAGGCGCCGCCTTTTGCGGCGCTAAGGGACTATTATGCTGTTTAAAAACCTGACCCGGCAGTTGTTTTCACAACTTAGCCGTCATTTGCCACGCCGTCTGATCCAGCGCGACCCAATGCCGGATGGCAAAACCGACTCGCTTGCGGCAGAAATTCCTGCATCGCTTAGTGAAGCGTGCCTGAAATACGCTTACGCGAGCGAAGAGCAGCTCTATCGCGAGTTTTCCAGTCATCCTGAGGGCCTGAATATCCGGGAAGTGGAAGACGCGCTGGAAGCGCACGGCCCGAATCAGATCCCCGCTCAGGCGCCGACGCCGTGGTGGAAACATCTGTGGAGCTGCTATCGCAACCCGTTCAATCTGCTGCTGACGCTGCTTGGCATTTTTTCTTATGCCACAGAAGATGACCTGTTCGGCGCGGGCGTTATCGCGCTGATGGTTATCATCTCGACGCTGCTTAACTTTATTCAGGAAGCCCGCTCCACCAAAGCGGCGGATGCGCTTAAAGCGATGGTCAGCAACACGGCCACGGTAATGCGCGTCATCAACGAAAAAGGGAAGAGCAGCTATGTCGAAATTCCCCTCGACCAGCTTGTGCCTGGCGATATCGTAAAACTTTCCGCGGGCGATATGATCCCGGCTGATTTACGCGTGCTCCAGGCTCGCGATCTGTTCGTGGCGCAGGCTTCGTTAACCGGTGAATCGCTGCCGGTAGAAAAAGCGGCGGTAAGCCGTGCAGCGCGGCACAACAACCCGCTCGAATGCGACACGCTGTGCTTTATGGGCACCAACGTGGTGAGCGGTACGGCGCTTGCGATGGTGATAGCGACTGGCGGCAACACCTGGTTTGGTCAGCTAGCCGGGCGCGTAACCCAGCAGGAAAACGAACCCAATGCGTTCCAGAAAGGCATCAGCCGCGTGAGCTGGCTGTTGATCCGCTTTATGCTGGTGATGGTGCCGGTGGTCTTGCTGATCAACGGATTCACCAAAGGCGACTGGTGGGAGGCGGCGCTGTTCTCGCTCTCCGTTGCGGTTGGTCTGACGCCTGAAATGCTGCCGATGATCGTCACCTCAACCCTTGCCCGCGGCGCGGTAAAACTCTCGAAACAGAAAGTGATCGTCAAACATCTGGACGCTATTCAGAACTTCGGCGCAATGGATATTCTGTGTACCGATAAAACCGGCACGCTGACCCAGGATCGCATTATTCTGGAAACGCACACCGATATTCTGGGCGGCGTGAGTGACCGCGTGCTGTATACGGCGTGGCTGAACAGCCATTACCAGACCGGCCTGAAAAATCTGCTGGATGTGGCGGTGCTGGAAGGGGTGGATGCGGAAAATGCCCGCAGGGCCGTGGCCCGCTGGCAGAAAGTGGATGAAATTCCGTTCGATTTTGAACGCCGCCGCATGTCGGTGGTGGTTTCCGAATCGCCTGAAGTTCATCAGCTCATTTGCAAAGGCGCGCTGCAGGAAATCCTGAGCGTTTGTACTCAGGTTCGCCACGGCGATGAGATCGTGCCGCTAAACGACGCGATGCTTAAACGCATTCGCAGAGTGACCGACGATCTTAATCGCCAGGGATTGCGCGTGGTTGCGGTCGCGACCAAATTCCTCCCGGCGCGCCACGAAGACTACAGCCGCGTCGATGAATCCGATCTGATCCTCGAAGGCTATATCGCTTTCCTCGATCCGCCGAAAGAGACGACCGCGCCGGCGCTGAAAGCGCTGAAGGAAAGCGGCATCACCGTCAAAATCCTCACCGGCGACAGCGAGCTGGTCGCAGCGAAAGTATGTCGTGAAGTTGGGCTGGATGTGGATGAGCGGGTTACCGGCTGCGAAATCGAAAATCTCAGGGATGAAGAACTGGCCGCTCTTGCCCTGCGAACCACGCTATTTGCTCGCCTGACGCCGATGCACAAAGAACGCATTGTTCGTCTGTTGCGCGGCGAAGGTCACGTTGTCGGTTTTATGGGGGACGGCATCAACGATGCGCCTGCGCTGCGTGCGGCGGATATTGGTATCTCCGTTGACGGGGCGGTGGATATCGCCCGCGAAGCGGCGGATATCATCCTGCTCGAAAAAAGCCTGATGGTGCTTGAAGAAGGCGTAATCGAAGGGCGTCGTACTTTTGCCAATATGCTGAAATACATCAAAATGACCGCCAGCTCTAACTTCGGCAACGTGTTCAGCGTGCTGGTGGCGAGCGCCTTCCTGCCGTTCCTGCCGATGCTGCCGATTCACTTGCTGATTCAGAACCTGCTGTACGATGTGTCCCAGGTGGCCATCCCGTTTGATAACGTAGACGACGAGCAAATCGCTAAACCGCAGCGCTGGAATCCGGCGGATTTAGGACGCTTTATGGTGTTCTTCGGGCCAATCAGCTCCATCTTCGACATCATGACGTTCTGCGTCATGTGGTGGGTATTCCAGGCTAACGTGCCGGAAGCGCAAACCCTGTTCCAGTCCGGCTGGTTCGTGGTGGGCTTACTGTCGCAAACATTGATTGTGCATATGATTCGTACCCGCCGCATTCCGTTTATTCAAAGCCGTGCCGCATGGCCGCTGATGGTGATGACGCTGATTGTTATGGCGGTGGGCATCGCGCTGCCGTTCTCGCCGCTGGCAAGCTATCTGCATCTTCAGGCGCTGCCGCTTAGCTACTTCCCATGGCTGGTGCTGATTCTTGGGGGGTATATGACCCTGACCCAGGCGGTGAAAGGTTTCTATGCCCGTCGTTACGGCTGGCAGTAATCAAGGGCGGATCACAGCCTAAATTGGCGAGATGTGATCTGCATCTCGCCGCGGCCTTGAGGAATATTTCTCCGCGTGTTACCAGAGTGTTTTGCTTTTTTTGCCCGTCACCTGGTTTGCCACGTCAAAAGGAATATTCATGTTTAAATCAATACGTTTAAGTTTGTTAGCGGGCTGCATTTCCATCGCCTGCCAGGCAAATGCTGCCCCGGCAGGAGACCTGCCGTTGATGCCCTGGCCGCAGCAGGTGACTCGCCCGGCGGCGGAAGGCAGCCTGGTGCTGGATAATGCGGTGGCGATAAAAATCAGCGGCGACAAACTTGAAGGCGCCACAGAACGCTGGCGTGAGCGTATTGCGCAGCAAACCGGCTGGCAGCTTCAACCGGCACAGGCCAATCCTTCAAACCCAACCATTGATATTCACATCAATAAAGCTGTCAGTCCGTTACCCAGGCTTGACAGCGATGAAAGCTACGAGCTGAGCGTGACGGCGGACGGGGTTAAGCTGACCGCCAACACGCGTTTCGGCGCCATGCGCGGCATGGAAACCCTGCTGCAGCTTATCCAGAACGGGCCGCAAAATACCTCTATTCCTTTCGTGGCGATTAAAGACACGCCGCGCTTCCCATGGCGCGGCATGCTGCTGGATTCCGCACGCCATTTTGTACCGATCGAGGATATTCTGCGCCAGTTGGACGGTATGGCGAGCGCCAAATTCAACGTCTTCCACTGGCACCTTACCGACGATCAGGGCTGGCGCTTCTCCTCGACGAAATACCCCAAATTGCAGCAGCTTGCCAGCGACGGGCAGTTCTACACCCAGGCGCAGATGAAAGAAGTGGTGCGTTATGCGACAAAACTAGGGATTCGCGTGGTGCCGGAAATGGATTTGCCAGGCCACGCTTCGGCGATTGCGGTGGCCTATCCGGAATTAATGAGTGCGCCGGGACCGTATCAAATGGAGCGCCACTGGGGCGTACTCAAACCTCTGCTTAATCCGGCTAACGAAGCCACCTACAAATTTGTCGATACCCTGATCGGTGAACTTACGGCCATCTTCCCGGATGCCTATTTGCATATCGGCGGTGATGAAGTTGACGATGCTCACTGGAAAGAATCCGCCTCGATTCAGGCGTTTATGAAACAGCACAACATTGCCGATACCCACGCGCTGCAGACTTATTTTAATCAGCGGCTGGAGAAAATCCTCGAAAAGCATCATCGCCAGATGATGGGCTGGGATGAGATTTATCATCCGGATCTGCCAAAAAGCATTCTGATCCAGTCCTGGCAAGGACAGGACGCTTTGGGCACGGTGGCTGCGAATGGCTATAAAGGGATCTTATCGACTGGCTTTTATCTCGACCAACCCCAGTCAACCGCTTACCACTACCGCAATGAGATCCTGCCGCAGGGCCTGGGCGGGATCGATCAAATCACCCCTGCCGATAGCGCGCAAAGCTGGTTCTTCACGATGCCGCGCCTGAAAGGCAAACCTGTGGAAGGCAGCTTCACGCTGGTAAACAACAAAAACGGCTGGCGAGGATTTATCGACTTCGAAGGCAAATCCCGTCGCGCTGTACGCGATATCGAATGGCTGAATGCTCATCAGGTCACTTTCACGGTGGATACCTGGATGGGTGAGACGCGGCCGGTAGTCACGGTAGACCAGGACAAACTGAGCGGTTATTTCCTGGTGGGCAACGTGCGCTATCCGGCAAGCGGGCAAAAGCTGGATAACGTGCCGGAGGGCGTGCAGCCGGTGGTGCCGACGCCTGAACAGATGGACAATATTCTCGGCGGCGAAGCCGCGCTGTGGGCGGAAAACGTTTCTTCTCCGCTGCTTGATATCAAACTCTGGCCGCGCGCTTTCGCCGTGGCGGAGCGCCTGTGGTCTACGGAGGAGGTGAAAGACATCGATAACATGTATCAGCGCTTACAGGCGATCGATGCCTGGTCGACCATCTCCGTTGGCCTGCGCCAGCATACCGCCGCCGTGCAGCAAATGACCCGTCTTGCGGGAACGCCGGATATTCTGCCGCTGCAGATCCTCGCCCAGGCGGTGGAACCCGCGCAGTATTACACCCGTCAGCATCTGAAGTTCCAGGCCGGAAATTACCATCATTTCGAACCTCTAAACCGTTTTGCAGATGCGCTGGGAGCGGAAAGCATTCAGGTTCGCTCTATGGATAGCTGGGTGGATAAACTTATCGCCGATCCGGAAGATGGCACCAGCGCGGAATCCCTGCGTCACACTTTTGCGCGCTGGCAGAGCAACACGCCGGACGTGCTGGCGCTGATTGACGGTAATTACCAACTGAAAGGGCTAAAACCGGTAGCGGAAAGCGTTGATAAACTGGCGGGAATAGGGCTGCGTTTAACTGATTTGGTGGCCAGGCAGGGAACGTTAAGCGGTGACGAGCGGGAAGGGATTCAAAAACAGCTTGATGATGCGGCGCAAACTCAGGATGAAGTGGTTATCGCCGCCGTTTATCCGCTGCAAAAGCTATTACGCGCAAGCACCAGATAAACCGACAAATAAGGCCGCGAGCGCGGCCTTATTTCTTGTTTTTGCAGAAATTAACGGCGAACAGCAATCGCTTCAATTTCAATTTTTACGTCTTTTGGCAGACGAGCCACTTCCACGCAGGAACGCGCCGGGAAAGTCGCTTTATGCTCGGTGAAAAAGGCTTCGTAGGTGGCATTCACCGTGGCGAAGTCGTTGAGGTCTTTTACGAATACCGTGGTTTTCACGATATCGCCAACCTTCAGGCCTGCTGCTTCAACGATAGCCTGCACGTTTTCCAGAGACTGACGCGCCTGAGCGGCTACATCTTTCGGTACGGTGCCGGTTTTTGGGTCAACCGGGATCTGACCGGAAGTGATGATCATGCTGCCAAGGTCAACGCCCTGAACATAAGGGCCAATGGCTGCCGGTGCGTTTTCGGTGCTGATAGTACGAGAAGACATTTTTATTCCTTATCTAAGTTCGTAGGGCGGGTAAGCTGCACGTCACCCGCCAACAGTTGAGCGGTGGATGACGCTTACGCTTATCCACCCTACAAACAAAACGGCTCCCGCCCATTATAGGGAAGGGAGCAAGGTTGTCATTAGCCGTGGTGCTAATCCGCCAGCACCACATGATGAGCGAACTCTTTCTCACAATATTTGCACTTCAGGCTGATATCTTCGCCACGCTTTTTCACCGCGAACGAGGAGTAAACCGGCTCGCTGCGGCTGATGCAGTTGCTGTTTGGGCAAACCAGCACTTTTTCGATGCGGTCAGGCAAAGCAGGACGACTTTTTCCAACCACTTCATATTCGTCGATGCGGTTAACGGTGGCGTGCGGCGCATACAGCGCCAGTTGGTTTACCTGCTCATCGGTCAGGAAAGTGTTTTCAATCTTGATCAGATCCTTACGGCCCTGTTCGCGAGAGGGCAGGTTCAGGCCGATGGTAATGCGCTGTTCGGTTTCGGTCAGTTGGAATAGCGTCAGCAGCTTAAAGCCTACCTGCGCCGGGATATGGTCGATAACCGTGCCGCGTTTAATAGCTTCAACTTGTAATTTGTTATCGTGCGTCATCTCTTTTTCCTCTCACTTAAGCCAGTTCGCGATTCAAAACCAATGCCAGCAATGCCTGGCGAGCAAAAATGCCGTTGCCTGCCTGCTGGAAATACCAGGCGTGAGGCGTTTTATCCACGTCGGTAGTGATTTCATCCACGCGTGGCAGCGGATGCAGAACCTTCATGTTTTCGCGAGCGCCCGCCAGGTCGGCTGCGCGCAGCACAAACTGGGCTTTCACGTTGGCATATTCAGAAGGATCGAGGCGCTCTTTCTGCACGCGGGTCATGTACAGAATATCCAGCTCGGTCACCACGTCTTCGATAGCTTCGTGGCAGCTCCACTCAATGCCTTTCTCATCGAGCATATCGAGGATGTACTTCGGCATTGCCAGCGCGTTCGGGGCGATAAAGTAGAAGCGGTTGCCGGTAAACTTCGCCAGCGCCTGCGCCAGGGAATGCACGGTACGGCCGTATTTTAAATCGCCGACCATCGCGATATTCAGGTTTTCCAGGCGCCCCTGCGTTTCCTGAATGGTGAACAGGTCGAGCAGCGTTTGGGTTGGGTGCTGGTTCGCGCCGTCACCCGCGTTCAGGATTGGCACATTGCCGGAAAATTCAGTTGCCAGACGCGCCGCGCCTTCCTGCGGGTGGCGCATCACAATGGCGTCGACGTAGGTGCTGATAACCGAGATGGTATCGGCCAGCGTTTCGCCTTTTTTGCCAAGTGACGTATTGCTGCTGTCGGAGAAGCCCACAACGGAAGCGCCCAGGCGGTGAATGGAGGTTTCGAACGAGAGACGAGTGCGCGTGGAGGCTTCAAAAAAGCAACTGGCGATAACCTTATGTTTGAGCAGTTCTGGCTGCGGGTTCGCTTTCAGCTTCGCCGCGGTAGACAGCACCAGTTCAAGCTCTTCACGACTGAGATCGTTTATGGAAATGATATGTTTTTGATACAGCGGATTAGCCATGTTTATCTCCTGTTCTCGGGCGTCGGGCAAAAAAAAGGCCCCTCAACGAGGGGCCTTTGAAATTGATTGATGTAACGGGAAGAAAAACGGCGTCGCGCCGTCTTTCAGACGACGAGGTGCGGCAATTTTTTGAACACGCTGAACCATGCTTCCTCCCGGCAAATTGTGGCGCATTATACGCGTGTGCATTCACACTTCAAGCGGTAAATTCACACTATTCGGCATTTAGCAATCGGTTGCCGGGAATACTTATGTGTTTCTAATGTAAGCCCAGCGTTTGCATAATGCGGCGATGCACCTGCGGCGTTTTTTGCACCTCACGCGGGGCAATCCAAACCACGCTGCTGCCTGCCACAACGCCTAAAATTTCCGGCAGGGCGCGGTAATCAAGGATTTTTGCCACCGCGCGCCCGTAACCTGCTACGGCATGAATCATAATAAATTCCGCATTATGTTCGACGCTGATTACCATTTCCGCCACCGAACGCGCGGCATCCGGTTCCGGCTGTTCCTGTGGGTTTAAGGCGTAAATTTTTTGCCCCTTCGCGTTGCGCATTTTAATCACCCCGAGCAGCTTCAGCAGCCGGGAAACCGTGGACTGGCTGATGGCTTCAAAGCCGTGGCGCTGCAAATCCCGGCGCAGCTCTTCCTGGGAGTGATAGCTTTTATGGACGATAAGCCGTTGGCACAGCGTAAGCTGGCTCTGCTCTTTCTCTGATGACGTGCGGGAGATCCTCATCGTATTCACTATTCCATGATTTCTATAGGTGATTAATTTACGCTGCTTATAGATTTAAACTGTTTGATAGATCTGACTTTTAGATTTTCCTTAACGATAAATGTTGTAAATTCTTTCTATTGCAGAATTTAACGCCCCTTTCGGGGCGTTAAGCCGGTCAGGCAATCTGTATGGCTCCCGCCAGAACCAGTTTTAATGTCCAGGCGGCTACCAGCAGCAAAGCCACCACGATGGCCCATTCGTAGCCTTTCAGAAGCCGTTGCCCCTGCTGCTTTTTCTGCCACAGGAAGACCGCAAGGCCTGGGGTGAACAACAGCGAACTGAGCAGCATGGAGTCTCCGGCGGCATAGCAAAGCCAGAATCCATATACCGTGGCGATAACGCCCAGCACGATACCGCCGGTACGGGATTCGCCGTCTGCGTAGCGTTCACCTGTCCAGGCAAGCTTCAGACCGTAAGCGGCGCTGAACAAATACGGCGGCAGTATTGCGGCGGTAGCGATGGAGAAAAGCGCCTGATAGCCCGCTTCGTAGAACAGGGTGAGGATCAGGAATAGCTGGATTAAGCCGTTAGTAATCCACAGCGAGAAGGAAGGGGAGTGTCTGGCGTTCTCTTTGGCGAAGACTTTTGGGAAGATGCCGTCGTTCGCGGCGACACGAGGCAATTCTGCGGCAAACAGCGTCCAGGCAAGCAGGGCGCCGGCTACCGAAAGAATCACGCCGCCCGCGACGAATTTCGCTCCCCATGGGCCAACCACATTTTCCAGCACGCCAGCCATTGACGGGTTTTTGAGTCCGGCAAGCGAGGCCTGATCCAAAATCCCCATCGACAGCACGCTCACCAGCACATAAATCGCCAGTGCGCCCAGCAGGCCGATGACGGTTGCTTTACCGATATCGCTGCGGTTTGCCGCACGGGCAGAAACCACCGTTGCTCCTTCGATACCGATAAACACCCAGGTGGTGACCAGCATGGTATTTTTCACCTGATCGAACAGCGCCGGTTCCTGGCCGTTAACGATCATCATGCGACCCCAGAAATCTGCGGTGAACACGCCAATTTTAAAGGCGATCAGCACGGCGACGATGAATACCAGCAGGATAACGACCTTCACGACGGTTAAAATGGTGTTGATATAAGCCGCTTCACGCACGCCGCGCAGCACCAGTGCGTGCACCAGCCACAGCACTACGGATGCGCCGATTATTGAAGGCAGGTTGTTTCCTTCGCCGAATACCGGGATGAAAAAGCTCATGGCGCTAAACAGCAGCACCGCATAAGAGACGTTGCCAAGCCAGGCGGAGAACCAGTAGCCCCAGGCGGACTGGAAACCGATAAAATCACCAAACCCTGCGCGAGCGTAGCTGTAGACGCCGCCTTCAAGTTCAGGGCAGCGGGAACTAAGGTTTTGATAAATAAAAGCCAGACACAGCATGCCGACGCCGGTAATCACCCAGCCAATCAGTAACGCGCCGGGTGAGGCGACGGAGCCAAAGTTTTGCGGCAGGCTAAAGACGCCGCCGCCAATCATCGAACCAATAACCAGCGCAACCAGCGCGCTGAGCCCTAATTTTTTTTCTGTTGTTGCGGATGTCGCGCTGACATCCCCGTGGGTAACATCGGCCATTTTCCTTTCCTCCTGCGGCGGGTTTGCCGCACGAATGCACGCCTGGCGGCGAGGCTGCCCCCGCCGCCAGAGGGATTACTCTCCGAGTGTGGCAACCATGACGGCTTTAATGGTGTGCATACGGTTTTCGGCTTCGTCGAAGACGATAGAATGCGGGGATTCGAAGACGTCTTCGGTCACCTCCAGCCCTTTAAGCCCGTATTCCGCTTCAATTTCTTTACCGACTTTGGTGTGTTCGTTGTGGAATGCGGGCAGGCAGTGCATAAATTTCACGTTCGGGTTGCCGGTCGCATCGAGTACGCGCTGATTCACCTGATACGGCTTCATGATGCTCACGCGTTCGGCCCAGGCTTCTTTTGGTTCGCCCATAGATACCCAAACGTCGGTGTAGAGGAAATCAACTCCCGCCACGCCTTCTTCGACGCTGTCGGTCAGCATGATGCGCCCGCCGGTCTCTTTGGCTATCTCGCGGCATTGTTCTACCAGCGCAGGTTCAGGCCAGAAGGCTTTCGGGGCGACCAGGCGAATATCCATGCCCATTTTCGCCGCGCCCACCATCAGAGAATTGCCCATGTTGTTGCGGGCGTCGCCCAGGTAGGCAAAGGCGATTTCCGGCAGCGTTTTGTCCGGCGCGTGCTCAAGCATAGTCATCAGATCCGCGAGAATTTGCGTTGGGTGGAATTCGTTGGTCAGCCCGTTCCACACCGGTACTCCGGCGAACTCGCCCAGCTCTTCGACGATATCCTGGCCGTAGCCGCGATATTCGATGCCGTCATACATGCGGCCAAGCACGCGAGCGGTATCCTTCATGGATTCCTTATGCCCAATCTGGGAGCCGCTTGGCCCGAGGTAAGTGACCAGCGCACCCTGGTCGAAAGCGCCGACTTCAAAGGCGCAGCGAGTTCGGGTGGAGGTTTTTTCAAAAATCAGCGCGATGTTTTTGCCGACCAGGGTTTTCTTCTCGGTGCCGGCTTTTTTTGCCGCTTTCAGATCACGCGCAAGATCGATCAGGTACTGAATTTCCGCTGGTTTAAAGTCCAGCAGTTTCAGGAAATTGCGCTTTTTCAGGTTGATAGTCATTTTAGTTATCCTTTTGAATGCTTCCGCTGGATGGCGCTTTCGCTTATCCACCTTACGGTCTACGGTTCGGGTTCTGTAAGTCGGGTAAGCGCCGCGCCACCCGACAGGATTTCGACGGCTATTCGCGAATTAGCGTGCCTTTTTCACCGGCCAGAATCGCCGGGCCGTCCGCCAGCGCGCCGATCCCGGCGATGCCGTGGCACTGGGCGACAAATTTGCTGCATGCTGCGACTTTCGGCCCCATCGACCCGGCGTCAAACGCCATGCCTTCCAGCTCTTGCGGGGTGATGTGGGTAATCGGGCGTTGCGTCGGCTCCCCCCAGTCGAGGTACACCGCCTCGGCATCGGTGAGGATCAGCAGGGCGTCGGCTTCGATCTGGCGCGCCAGCAACGCGGCAGAGAGATCTTTATCAATCACCGCTTCAATACCGTGGTAGCCATCCACTTTTTCCACCACCGGCACACCGCCGCCGCCGTTACAAATCACCAGATGATCGCGCTGGATAAGCGCCGTAATCGCATCGCTTTCCACGATTCTTTTTGGCTGTGGCGAAGGCACTACGCGGCGGAAATACTGGCCGTCCGCTTTCACCGTCCAGCCTTTTTCGGCAACCAGGCTGTCGGCCTGCGCTTTGTCATACACCGGGCCGATGTACTTGGTTGGATTCTGGAACGCCGGATCTCTGGCATCCACTTCCACCTGTGTGAGCAGCACGCTGACTTCCCTGTCCGGCAGGTGATTTTTAAGCGATTGCTGCAGCATGTAGCCGATCATTCCCTGACTTTCCGCGCCGAGAATATCGAGCGGGTAAGGGGCTACTTTTTGATAGGCGCTGTTTTGCAGCGCCAGCAGCCCAACCTGTGGACCGTTGCCGTGGACCAGCACGACGCGCCAGGCGGCGGTGAGCTGGGCAATGGTTTTGGCCGCAAGATCGATATTTTTACGCTGAACTTCTGCTTCCAGCGGCTCGCCCCTTTTCAGCAGCGCATTTCCACCGAGTGCTACAACCAGCGTGGGTTTGTGTTCCATTTCTCTCTCCTTGCCTTAAATGCCGTCACGTTCAAGCGGGCAGCTCATGCAGCGCGCGCCGCCGCGGCCACGACCCAGTTCGTCGCCCGGAATCGGCAGAACGGTGATGCCTGCCTTATCGTATTTTTCGTTGGTCCAGATGTTGCGTTCGTAACCGATAACCACGCCCGGACGGACGGTCAGCACGTTGTTGGCGTCGTTCCACTGTTCGCGTTCTGCTTCGAAGGCGTCGCCGCCGGTCGTGATTAAGCGCACCTGATCGATACCCAGCGCTTGCTCAATGGCGTGCAGCAAATGAGGTTCCTGATGACGTTTGATGCCGCCGTGGCCGTCCGGGGTGAGCGTCCAGCACTGGGCGTCTTTGCGCACCACTTCCGGGTAGACGGAGAAAGTGTCGATATCGATATGCGTCATGACCGTGTCGAGATGCATGCAGGAGCGATGTTTCGGCAATTCAACGGCAATAACGCGGGTTGCCTGCTGATGTTTGAATAATGATTCAGCAAGGAATTCCACGCCCTGCGGCGTTGTACGTTCGGACATGCCAATTAACACCGCGCCGCGCCCGATAACTAATACGTCGCCACCTTCTAAAGTTGCATGGTCATAATTAATATTGTCGTCGCCGTAATATTTAATAAAGTTTCCATCGGTAAAGGCCGGATGCCAGCGATAAATAGCTCGCAGGTTATTTGTTTCGCGCTGGCGGGCGGCTTTAGCCATTGGGTTAATAGATACGCCGTTATAAATCCAGCACGATGTGTCGCGGGTAAATAAATGGTTTGGCAGCGGCTTCATAATAAAGTCGGTAGCCTGGTGGGTATCCACTACCATATTATGGATATAGGTTGGGATTTCTCCGTAGGTCAGGCCGCCGCTGAGGCGCCGGGCCAGCTCACGGTGTGGCATATCCGCCAGCCAACCGCGAATATCCGAGGCAAACGCAGGCCCCAGACGATAGTCGGAAATCTGCGTATCCAGCAGCCAGGCTTTGGCATCGCTGATATCTAAGGTTTGCGTTAATAAGTCGGTCAGTAATAAAACCTCAACGCCTTCGCCACGTAATGTATTGGCGAAAATATCGTGCTCTTCTCCTGCGCGCTCTACCGATAATACATCATCAAATAAAAGCTCCTGGCAATTTGAAGGGGTCAGTCTTTTCAGGCTGAGATTGGGGCGATGCAGCATGACGCTGCGTAATTGTCCAATTTCGGAACCGACATAATGCTTGTCCATGACTCTTCCTTTACATTAATCAGGAGATGAAAATGCCCGTGATGCAAAATATATTGCACCGCAGATGAAATAGGTTTCTCAAATGTCTTCGTGGCGTATCTTAATTTCCTGAGGGCTATTTAATGTGAGGTTTATCACGTACTCAAGGGACTTTTTAATTCTCAGTTAATTAATTGATAATGGTCAGAGAATGATAAATAAGCCCGGAATGGAGGATGAATAATTAAGCGAAACATATCCTGTTATATTTTATGTTTGTTATGTGAATGTTATTTTATGCAGAAAGGTGATTAGCTTAACCGTTTGAAATTAATTGCTATTTTAAACTCACTTGCATGGTTATGCATAATGAAAAAAAATCCATCTTTACAGCAAGACCACAGCGAAAATAATTATGGTTTAAATTGCCTTAAGTCAGCGAATGTAAAGCGTGACGGGTAATGCGTTTTTTATTATTACTTTTATAAAACAAAAAGTTATATGTGATTTATACGAGTGAAAAACCGAGGTTATGCTCTTTTACTGCATAAAAACTTGTGGGCTGAATCAGAGCGGTAACATCTTTTGCGATAAACATGCGTTAGCACAGGTTTTGGTGAAAAAGCCGTGGCGATGAAAAGCGAAGTCTCGTATAAAAGAATTAATAAAACATCGTTTCAAAATAGGATCAGCATCATGATTATCGGCAACATCCATTCTTTGCAAAACTGGCTTCCTGAAGAGCTGCGCCAGGCCATTGAGCACGTTAAACAGCACATCACTGCGCAAACGCCAATCGGCAAGCATGATATCGACGGCAACCGGCTGTTTATGCTGGTCTCAGAAGACACCACGCAGCCTTTTGCCGAACGCAAAGCCGAATTCCACCAACGCTATCTGGATATTCAAATCGTTTTGCGCGGCCAGGAGGGCATGACCTTTAGCTGCCTGCCTGCGGGTCAACCTGATACCGACTGGCTGGCCGACAAAGACATCGCGTTCCTGCCGGAAGGCGAACAGGAAAAAACCGTCGTCTTAAACGAAGGGGATTTTGTGGTGTTCTATCCAGGAGAAGTGCATAAGCCGCTGTGTGCGGTGGGCAAACCTGAAAACGTGCGCAAGGTAGTAGTGAAAATGCTGGTTGAGTAACCCGCATTACTCTCGCCCTAACCCTCTCCCTTTTGGGAAGAGGGCCGGGGTAGGGGAATTATTTAACCAGCGTCGCTACCATCACCGCCTTAATAGTGTGCATACGGTTTTCAGCCTGATCGAATACCACGCTGTTTGGCGATTCAAATACCTCGTCCGTGACTTCCATCCCGCCCTGCAAACCATACTGTTCCGCCATCTGTTTACCGAGCGTCGTCTGGTCGTCATGGAAAGCCGGCAGGCAATGCAGGAATTTGACCTGCGGGTTGCCTGTAAGACCGAGCATGGCGCTGTTTACCTGATAAGGACGCAGCAGACTGATACGTTCAGCCCATTTTTCTTTGGCTTCGCCCATTGATACCCACACGTCGGTATAAATGAAGTCCGCGCCTTTTACGCCGGCTGCAACGTCTTCGGTGAGAGTGATTTTGCCACCGGTGTGCCCGGCCAGCGACTGACATTCGGCAACCAGCTTTTCATCCGGCCAGCAGGCTTTGGGCGCCACAAGGCGGAGATCCAGCCCGGTCAGCGCGGCGGCCTCCAGCATGGAATTGCCCATGTTATTACGCGCATCTCCGGTATAAACCAGCGTCATTTCGCTCAGGGATTTGCCGGGCAGGTGTTCCTGCATGGTCAGTAAATCGGCCAGCAACTGCGTGGGATGGAATTCGTTTGTCAGGCCATTCCATACCGGCACGCCGGCAAATTCAGCCAGGGTTTCGACAATCTCCTGGCCGTAGCCGCGATACTGAATGCCGTCGTACATGCGGCCCAGCACGCGAGCGGTATCTTTAATTGATTCTTTATGCCCGATTTGGCTGCCGCTTGGGCCGAGATAAGTGACGCGAGCGCCCTGGTCATAAGCGGCAACTTCGAAAGAGCATCGTGTGCGGGTTGAGTCTTTTTCGAAGATGAGCGCAATATTTTTACCAGTAAGCTGCTGAGTTTCGCAGCCTTTTTTCTTATCGGCTTTAAGCTTTGCGGAAAGGGTTAATAAATCGTGGAGCTGTGCCGGAGTAAAATCCAGTAATTTAAGAAAGTGCTTTTGATAAAAGTGACTCATCTTTTCCTCACATGGCTCATGCCACTTATTGAATTAAAATTCAATTTATATGTATGAATATTCATTTGCAACCCCCGCATAGCAAATCTTTCTCGGGAAAGGTGGAGGCAAACCGATGCGTGTGTGAAAATAGAAGTATCTGCCGACACATTGAGGAAAGGGCCATGGCAAATCCAGAACTGCTGGAAGAGCAGCGCGAAGAAACGCGTTTGATTATTGAAGAATTACTGGAAGATGGCAGCGATCCGGACGCGCTGTACACCATCGAACATCACCTTTCTGCAGACGACTTCGAAACCCTGGAAAAAGCAGCGGTTGAAGCGTTCAAAATGGGTTATGAAGTGACCGACCCGGAAGAGCTTGAAGTGGAAGAGGGCGATACCGTCATCTGCTGCGACGTGCTGAGCGAATGCGCCCTGAAAGCTGAGCTGCTGGACGAGCAGGTTGAGCAACTGCTGAACCTCGCTGAGAAATTTGGCGTGGAATACGACGGCTGGGGCACCTATTACGAAGACCCGAACGGCGAAGAAGGTGAAGAAGGCGACGAAGAAGACTTTGTGGACGAAGACGACGACGGCGTGCGTCACTAAGTTCTCCCGTGCAGCGGCTCCCCGCCGCTGCATTTCAAACGGTCACGAATACTTAATCATGAACTACCCCGAGCTACTCTCCCCGGTCCTGAATTTCCTGCACTGCCCGACTCCCAATGCGTGGATCGCCAAAGCTCGCGAGCCTGAAAACCTGCCTTTGTTGCTTACCGATCATATGGTTTGCGAACTCAAAGCCGCGCAAACCGCCATGCTGCTTATCCGTAAATACGTCGCCGATAAGGCCAGCGCCCAGGCGTTGCTGGACTGGCTGAAGCCTTATGAAGACTTTACCTTTCGTGAAGGTGCGGAGCCGGACTTTATCGCGCTGCATAAAGGCCTGAGCAAAAGCGTGATGCCCAAAACGCGCACAATTTGGGGGCAGGTGCTTATCGACAGTATGGTTTTGCTTATCAAAGAAGAGTTGCACCATTTCTGGCAGGTGCGCGAACTAATGATTGACCGTAACATTCCCTACGTAAAAATTACCGCCAGCCGCTACGCTAAAGGTCTGCTGAGCGAAGCGCGTACCCACGAGCCGGTAATGCTTATCGACAAACTCATTTGCGGCGCCTACATTGAAGCCCGGTCGTGCGAGCGTTTTGCGGCTCTGGCTCCGTATCTGGATGGCGAACTGCAGAAGTTTTATTTGTCCCTGCTGCGTTCAGAAGCGCGTCATTATCAGGACTATCTTGCGCTGGCAGAATTTATTGCCGGTGGCGATATCAGCGACCGGGTGCGCTTTTTTGGGGAAGTGGAGGCTGCGTTAATCATATCCCCCGATAACGAGCTTCGTTTCCATAGCGGCATACCCGACTCCATTTAAAAAGGATATTTAATGAACTGGACTCATGTCATTCTTGCAGGCTATATCGGCGCGGTGATTGCCGTCGTGGTGGGCTTTGCCCGTAAAAAAGGCTGGATCGGCAAAGTGGCCGCATTGGTTATCGCGGCTGTTGCGATCGTGGCGTGGAATATTATTGATGTGAAGTATCTCATCCCGCGCGACGGCAAGACCAGCATGCAGGCGCAAGTAAGCCAGATGGACGAAGCTTTCAATAAGATGCCGGTTTATCAGGTGATGAAAGAACATCAGCCCGCGCTCTTTGAGTCTGTTCGCCAGCGGTCGCTGACAATGCACAAAGAAGGAAAAACGGAGCAGGAAATCATCGATGCTATTCAGCCGCAGATCCTTGCGTTCCAGATGAAGCAATTGCAGAACGCAGCCGATGCAAACGTCGTGGCCTATATGCAAATCAACATGCAGCAAACCGCGATGGTGCAAAAAGCCAGCGATGACGAATGTTTCCGCTTCCTGTTCCCGGCGGTGAAGGGCGGCATTAATGCTGTGCGCATTATCCCGCGAGAAGTCACTATGCGTCGTATGGAAGTTGACGCCGACATGCTGCGTTCGGCTTTTGGTCCGGACAAACATACCGTGACGGCCGAAGAACGCGAGCAGGCCCAGCGCGATATTCAGCCGATTGTTCAGCAACTGGTTAAACAATACGGACAGGATATTCAGCTAATGGAAGACCCGCGCCAGGCTATAGGCAAAGAGGCGGTGGCATGTAATCTGGTGCAGGATTTGTGGCGGAATGTCATGCTGTTGCCGCCGCAGAAAGCCGCTGCGATTATTCGTCTGTCGGTTGAGGGTCAATAGTTTGTATCAGGCGGATAGCGTTGCGCTTATCCGCCAGCATGTTAAAGCGTTTTAAGCATTCTGACTTCACAGTCCACATGCCCGGTGCAGCCGAGCGGTTCGGCAATATGCTCAAAACCGAGGCGTTCATACAGCGCGATGGCTTCGGTCAGAAACGCGGTTGTTTCCAGATAGCAGCGGGTAAACCCCTGCTCGCGGGCAAAATCCATTGCCTGTATTGCCAGGCGTTTCGCCAGGCCTTTCCCGCGTACTACCGGCAGGAAATACATCTTCTGCAGTTCGCAAATATCGGGTTCGCTACAGGACAAAGGCGCTACGCCGCCGCCGCCAACCACCTTGCCTTCCAGTTCAACGACCCAATAAGCATGACCTGGTTTGCTGTAGAGCTGATAAAGCTCGTCCAGATTAGGGTCTGCCACCGTGTAGCCTTTATCGGCCGTTAAGCCGTATTCAGCGGACACCTCGCGGATAACCTGGGCGATGGCGGAGTTGTCATGGGCGCAAATCCTGCGCAGGGCAAGATCAACCGGAGCAGCAATATTCATCATTTGACTCTTGATACTTTTGACATATAGGGCGAGTTAATAGCACTCCCTCGAAAAGGGTGCAAGAGAGGATCTTTCAGACATCCATAAAAAAGCCGGGAATATTCCCGGCTTTTTACGCTTAACGGTTCAGTTACAGCGCGGCAATAACAGCCTGCTGTTCAATCAGCTTCGCTTTCGCATCATTGAAGCCAACCAGACGCTCACGCTCTTTTGCAACCACATCTGCCGGCGCACGCGCCACAAAGCCTTCGTTTGACAGCTTGCCTTCGATTTTGCCGATCTCGACTTCGATCTTCGCAACTTCTTTAGCAAGACGCTCAATCTCGGCGGCTTTGTCGACCAGGCCCGCCATTGGGATAAGCAGCTCTGCGCCGTCGATAATTTTGGTCACGGAAACCGGACCTTTATCATCGCCGCTCAGCAGGGTAATGCTTTCCAGACGCGCAAGGTTTTGCAGGAAAGTACGGTTCGCATTCACGCGGCGTTCCGCTTCAGCGCTTACGTTACGCAGCAGCACTTCCAGCGGCTTGCCTGGAGCGATATTCATCTCAGCGCGAATGTTACGCACTGCGGTGATCGCCTGCTTCAGCCACTCGGTGTCGGCAAACGCGGCTTCGTCGTCCTGGGCGCTGTTATAGGCCGGGAACGGCTGCAGCATGATGGTGTCTGCGGTGATGCCTTTCAAGACCTTCACGCGCTGCCAGATGGTTTCGGTGATGAACGGAATGATTGGGTGCGCAAGACGCAGCAGACCTTCCAGCACGTTAATCAGCGTATTGCGGGTGCCGCGCAGTTCCGCCTCGGTTCCGCTGTTCATTACCGGCTTGGTCAGCTCCAGATACCAGTCGCAGAACTGGTTCCAGGTGAATTCATACAGAATGTTGGCAGCGATATCAAAGCGATAGCTGTCCAGCGCTTCACGATACGCCTTCACGGTGCGGTTGAATTCGGCCAGGATCCAGCGGTCCGCCAGGGACAGAACCAGCTCGCCGCTTTCAAAGCCGCAGTCCTGCTCTTCGGTATTCATCAGCACGAAACGGCTGGCGTTCCACAGCTTGTTACAGAAGTTACGGTAACCTTCCAGGCGTTTCATGTCCCAGTTGATATCGCGGCCGGTAGACGCCAGCGCCGCAAGCGTAAAGCGCAGCGCATCGGTGCCGTGCGGCTCAATGCCGTTCGGGAACTGCTTCTCGGTGCGCTTGCGGATTTTCTCCGCTAACTGCGGCTGCATCATGTTGCCGGTGCGTTTTTCGAGCAGATCTTCCAGGGAGATGCCGTCAACCATATCCAGAGGATCGATAACGTTACCCTTGGACTTGGACATTTTCTGTCCTTCGTCGTCGCGGATAAGGCCGGTCATATAGACGGTTTTAAACGGTACCTGCGGCTTGCCATCTTCATCTTTGATGAAGTGCATGGTCAGCATGATCATGCGGGCAATCCAGAAGAAAATGATGTCGAAGCCGCTGACCATCACGCTGGTCGGGTGGAAGGTGCGCAGCGCCTCGGTGTTCTCCGGCCAGCCGAGGGTAGAGAACGTCCACAGACCGGAGGAGAACCAGGTGTCCAGCACGTCTTCGTCCTGGTTTAGCGCTACATCTGCGCCAAGGTTGTTTTCAGCGCGAACTTCCGCTTCGTTACGGCCAACGTACACGTTGCCTTCAGCATCGTACCAGGCCGGGATGCGGTGGCCCCACCAAAGCTGGCGGGAAATACACCAGTCCTGAATATCGCGCATCCAGGAGAAGTACATGTTTTCGTACTGCTTAGGCACGAACTGAATATCGCCTTGTTCAACGGCTTCTACCGCGACTTTCGCCAGCGGAGCGGTGCGCACATACCACTGGTCGGTCAGCATTGGTTCGATAACCACGCCGCCACGGTCGCCGTAAGGCACGGTCAGATCGTGAGGTTTGATTTCATCAAGCAGGCCCAGTTCGTCGAACTTAGCGACGACGGCTTTACGCGCGGCAAAGCGCTCCAGCTTCTGGAACTCGGCTGGGATCTCGCTGCTGTAAACGGTAGATTCTTCGCCGTTGGTATCAAACACTTCAGCCGCTTCGCGGATATCGCCGTCAAAGGTCAGAATGTTGATCATCGGCAGGGCATGACGACGACCCACTTCGTAGTCGTTAAAGTCGTGGGCTGGCGTAATCTTCACGCAGCCGGTGCCTTTTTCCATGTCGGCGTGTTCGTCGCCGACGACCGGAATGCGGCGGTTAACCAGCGGCAGCACCACGAACTTACCGATCAAATCTTTATAACGCGGATCTTCCGGGTTCACGGCCACGCCGGTATCGCCCAGCACGGTTTCCGGACGGGTAGTTGCGACAATCAGGTAATCTTTGCCGTCGGCAGTTTTTGCGCCGTCAGCCAGCGGATAACGCAGGTGCCACATGGAGCCTTTGGACTCGCGGTTTTCTACTTCCAGATCGGAAATAGCGGTGCGCAGTTTCGGGTCCCAGTTTACCAGGCGCTTGCCGCGATAAATCAGATCTTCTTTGTACAGGCGGACGAACACTTCTTTCACCGCGTTGGACAGGCCTTCGTCCATGGTGAAGCGTTCGCGCTCCCAGTCTACCGAGTTGCCAAGACGACGCATCTGACGGGTGATGGTGCCACCAGACTCTGCCTTCCACTGCCAGATTTTATCGATAAAGGCGTCACGGCCGTAATCGTGACGGGTTTTTCCTTCTTCGGCGGCAATTTTGCGCTCGACGACCATCTGGGTCGCGATGCCGGCGTGGTCAGTCCCCGCCTGCCACAGGGTATTTTTACCCTGCATGCGCTGGTAGCGAATCATGGTGTCCATGATCGTCTGCTGGAAGGCGTGACCCATATGCAAGCTGCCGGTGACGTTCGGCGGTGGGATCATGATGCAGAAGCTTTCCTGGCTGGTGTCGCCATTTGGCTTAAAGTAGCCCTGCTGTTCCCAGTGCTCGTAAAGCGGCTGTTCGATATCTTGCGGGTTATATGTCTTTTCCATTGTCTGCTATGTCGTTCCCGGCGCGGTATGAGACGCCGTAGTCAAGTGGAAACCAGCAACGCGGTACGCTTTATAGCGCTCGCGGGCCAGTTGTTTTTGAGTGTCTTCGTAAGGTACGAAGTCTATCACTTCATGGAAAGCGGTGGCAAAATCTGCGAAGTGCGGCAGCAGGCTTATCAACACGTCTCGCGACGAGCTGCCGCGACGCTGCGGCCAGGCGAGTTCGACCGGCGCGCCATAACGCGGTCCTTCGCCGGCGAGATTATGCGGTACAAACGCTTGAGCGTCGCGCTGCCAGAGCGCTTCATCCAGACGGATGGCCTGCTGTTCATCAACACAAGCAATGAGCAGGCGCTTGCCTGCCCGAAAACTTTCTGCCGCAAGTGTACAGACCAACGCTTCAACGGCGCTCAGCTCACCTGAAGCGGTATCGTTGTCGAGAAGGTAGAACGTCGCGTTTTTCATTTTACTCGCATTTTATTGAGTCATTGGCAGCCGTAGAGTGGATAAACGACGCGCCATCCACCGAGTCGTGGCGGATGGCGTGGGCTTATCGCCCGACAAAAGTCCAGAGGGGAAACCTCTGTTACTCTTCGCCGTTAAAACCTGAACGGTTCAACAGGAACTGCGACAGCAGCGCAACCGGACGGCCGGTTGCGCCTTTGGCTTTGCCTGAGCGCCAGGCCGTTCCTGCGATATCCAGGTGTGCCCAGTTATATTTACGTGTAAAGCGAGACAGGAAGCAGGCTGCGGTAATCGCACCGCCCGGACGGCCGCCAATGTTCGCCATATCGGCAAAATTGGAGTCCAGTTGATCCTGATACTCGTCGCTGATTGGCAAACGCCAGGCGCGGTCGCCCGCCTGTTCAGATGCGCTAATCAGTTCATGCGCCAGCGGATTGTGGTTAGACAGCAAGCCGGTGATGTGATGGCCGAGGGCAATCACGCAGGCGCCGGTCAGCGTTGCCACATCGATAACGACTTCCGGCTCGAAACGTTCCACATAGGTCAGCACGTCGCACAGGACCAGACGGCCTTCCGCATCGGTGTTTAACACTTCAACGGTTTGCCCGGACATGGTAGTCAGCACGTCGCCTGGACGATATGCGCGGCCACCCGGCATGTTTTCACAACCGGCCAGCACGCCGATAACGTTAATCGGCAGGTTCAGCTCTGCAACCATGCGCATTACGCCATACACGGATGCTGCGCCGCACATGTCGTATTTCATCTCGTCCATGCCTTCGGCAGGTTTGATGGAGATACCGCCGGAGTCAAACGTCAGGCCTTTGCCAACCAGCACAATCGGACGTGCGTCCGGCGCGTCGTTGCCTTTGTACTCAATGACGGACATCAGCGATTCATTCTGGGAACCGTCACCCACCGCGAGGTAAGAGTGCATGCCCAGCTCTTTCATCTGCTGTTCGCCAATAACGCGGGTTACAACGTTTTTGCTGTAAGAATCGGCCAGTTGACGTGCCTGAGAAGCCAGATAGGCCGCATTACAGATATTTGGCGGCATATTGCCCAGATCTTTTGCCGCTTTGACACCGGCGGCAATGGCCAGACCGTGCTGAATTGCACGTTCGCCGCTGGTTAGCTCACGACGAGTGGGAACATTAAAGACCATTTTACGCAGCGGACGACGCGGCTCGCTTTTGTTGGTTTTTAGCTGGTCAAAGCAGTAGAGCGACTCTTTTGCGGTTTCTACCGCCTGGCGGACTTTCCAGTAAGTATTGCGGCCTTTAACGTGCAGTTCGGTCAGAAAACAGACGGCTTCCATCGAGCCTGTGTCGTTCAGGGTATTAATCGTTTTCTGTATAACCTGCTTATACTGACGCTCATCCAGCTCGCGCTCTTTACCACACCCAATCAGCAGAATACGCTCGGAAAGCACATTCGGAACGTGGTGAAGCAATAAAGTCTGACCTGGTTTCCCCTCAAGCTCACCGCGGCGCAAAAGAGCGCTGATGTAGCCATCGCTGATTTTATCGAGTTGTTCGGCGACCGGGGACAGGCGACGCGGTTCAAAGACTCCCACAACGATGCAGGCACTACGCTGTTTCTCGGGGCTACCGCTTTTTACACTGAACTCCATGCACTACGCTCCTGAATCTTAAAGACAACGGCGGCGGCTACAGGCTAGAATTACAAGCTCTCGTAACTCATATCCGCTGTTGCGATGACTTCGTGTTAATCTTAACGAATGTATTTTTACGGTTTCGGCAACGTCAGTTAAATCACCCTGTAGCATCACTTCGCCGGGTAAGTTTAATCTTAGCGATGTTTTCGACGACTCAAGAGAATAAATGACGTATAAGCGATGAAACAAGCGATTTTCCTGCAAAAAGACTCGTTTTCACAGGCGTACTTAATGTGATTATCATAAGATATCTGGTTCGGGAGACGCTCAAAAGCCAACTTGCGATCCTCTTCATCCTGCTGCTGATCTTCTTTTGTCAGAAGCTGGTCAGGATTCTTGGTGCGGCGGTTGACGGCGACATCCCAACAAATCTCGTTCTTTCTCTGCTGGGATTAGGCGTGCCGGAAATGGCGCAGCTTATCCTGCCTTTAAGCCTGTTTTTAGGGCTGTTAATGACGCTTGGACGGCTGTATACCGAAAGCGAAATCACGGTAATGCATGCCTGTGGTCTGAGTAAAGCAGTCTTGATTAAAGCCGCGATGATCCTCGCACTCTTCACCGGCGTGGTGGCGATGGTCAACGTGATGTGGCTTGGGCCCTGGTCTTCGCGCCATCAGGATGAAGTGCTGGCGGAAGCCAAAGCGAATC
The DNA here is from genome assembly GCF_025215095.1 of Dryocola boscaweniae. GTDB lineage: Bacteria > Pseudomonadota > Gammaproteobacteria > Enterobacterales > Enterobacteriaceae > Dryocola > Dryocola boscaweniae. The sequence goes on from NZ_JALHAP010000080.1 coordinate 298,851, forward strand.
CTGGCATGGCGGCGCTTGCGCAAGGGCAATTCCAGCAGGCCACCGACGGCAACTCGGTGCTGTTTATTGAAAGCGTTGAAGGCTCCAGTTTCAAAGATGTATTCCTTGCGCAACTGCGCCCGAAGGGCAATGCGCGTCCGTCCGTGGTGGTTGCTGATTCAGGGCATTTGTCCCAGCGGGCTGACGGCTCGCAGGTCGTTACGCTCAATACCGGCACCCGTTTTGAGGGCACAGCGCTGCTGCGCGACTTCCGCATTACGGATTTCCAGGACTATCAGGCCATTGTCGGCCACCAGTCGGTAGCGCTGGACCCGGACGATGCCAGCCAGATGGACATGCGAACGCTGTGGCAAAGCGACAAACCTAACGCTCGCGCCGAGCTGCACTGGCGTATCACGCTTGTGCTCACCGTCTTTATCATGGCGCTGATGGTTGTCCCGCTCAGCGTGGTGAACCCGCGTCAGGGCCGTGTTCTGTCCATGCTGCCGGCGATGCTGCTCTATCTGGTCTTCTTCCTGCTCCAGACTTCGCTAAAGTCGAATGGGGCAAAAGGCAAAATCGACCCGATGATTTGGATGTGGCTGGTAAACCTTGTCTATTTTGGCATCGCGCTGGTGCTAAACGTGTGGGATACGGTACCGATGCGCCATCTACGCATGCGCTTCAGCAAAAAAGGAGCGGCATAAATGTTTGGCGTACTCGACCGATATATCGGTAAAACCATCTTCACCACCATCATGATGACGCTGTTCATGCTGGTGTCGCTGTCGGGAATCATTAAGTTTGTCGATCAGCTAAAAAAAGCCGGGCAGGGCGAATATTCAGCGCTGGGCGCAGGCGTTTATACCGTTCTGAGCGTACCGAAAGACATCCAGATTTTCTTCCCGATGGCGGCCTTGTTGGGCGCGCTGCTGGGCCTGGGCATGCTGGCCCAGCGCAGTGAGCTGGTCGTTATGCAGGCTTCTGGCTTTACCCGGATGCAAATCGCGCTTTCCGTCATGAAAACCGCCATTCCGCTGGTGCTGTTGACCATGGCGATTGGCGAGTGGGTTGCTCCGCAGGGCGAGCAGATGGCGCGTAACTATCGTGCGCAGCAGATGTACGGCGGTTCGCTGCTTACCACGCAGCAGGGTTTATGGGCGAAAGATGGCCAAAACTTTGTCTATATCGAACGCGTGAAGGGCGATAACCAGCTTGCTGGCATCAGTATTTATGGCTTCACCAAAGATCGTCGCCTGCAATCCGTGCGTTATGCCGCTTCGGCGCAATATGACGCGGACCACAAGGTGTGGCGACTGTCGCAGGTCGATGAATCCAATCTGACCGACCCGAAACAAATTACCGGTTCTCAGATGGTCAGCGGCGAGTGGAAAACAAACCTCACGCCGGACAAACTTGGCGTGGTGGCGTTAGATCCCGATGCGCTGTCGATAAGCGGCCTGCACAACTATGTGAAATACCTCAAGTCGAGCGGGCAGGATGCAGGGCGTTATCAGCTCAACATGTGGAGCAAAATCTTTGCGCCGCTGTCGGTTGCGGTAATGATGCTGATGGCGCTGTCGTTTATCTTCGGGCCGCTGCGTAGCGTGCCGATGGGCGTGCGCGTAGTCACCGGTATCAGCTTTGGCTTCGTGTTCTATGTGCTCGACCAAATCTTTGGGCCGCTAAGCCTTGTGTATAACATTCCGCCCATCCTTGGCGCGCTGTTACCAAGCGCCAGCTTCTTCCTGATCAGCCTCTGGCTGATGATGAAACGTTCTGGTTAAACCGGGTAAATATGTCGGGTGGCGCGGTGCTTACCCGACCTACAGAACCCGAACCGTAGACCGTAGGGTGGATAAGCGAAAGCGCCATCCACCGGCCGTTATCCTCTTACCAACCCCGGCGCCTGCCACATTGAAGTCGTCAGCCCGCTGTCTACAAGCGTTAGCTGATCCGCATACACCTTCATCCATTTACTTTTCATCTCGTCATAAAGCTCGCGATGTGCCTGATTGGGCGTAAATTCGCGCTGCCATTTCACCAGCCTCTCGCCGGTATCGGCCATATTATTAAACAGCCCGGCACCCACGCCTGCAGCAATCGCGCAGCCAAGCGCCGTGGCCTCTTTTACTACCGGCACTCGCACCGGCAAGCCGGTGACATCGCTTAAAATCTGGCTCCATAGCGCGCCTTTCGAACCGCCGCCGGCAAAGACCAGAGATTCAAACTCCACGCCGGAGAAACCGGAAATCTGCTCAAGGTTACACGCCGAGACAATCGCTGCGTTCTCTTCGAGCGCGCGAAACAGCGTCGCTTTATTGCATTTTTCCGGATCGATAGAGAGATTAATAAACGACGGCGCGGCGTGATACCACTGCTTAAAATGCATCGCGTCGGAGAAAATCGGCATCACGCCATGAGAGCCAGCCGGAACCCGCGCAGCCATATCTTCGAGCAGCGCATAAGTGTCCACGCCAAGCCTTTCGGCCAGCAGCTTTTCCTCGGCGCAGAAAGCATCCCGGAACCAGCGCATCGTCAGGCCGGTAAAGAAGCTGATAGATTCCGCCTGCACCATGTTGCTGATGACATGAGGATTGATGCGAATGTTCATCTCCGGATCGGTCTTAATAGCCGGGAGATTCACCACCTGCTGCCAGAACGTTCCGCCCAGTACGGCCGTTTGTCCGGCCCGCACCACGCCAAGCCCAAGGCAGCCCAGTTGCACATCGCCGCCTCCCATTACGACTGGCGTTCCCGCAAGCAGCCCGCTTTGCTGCGCGGCTTCTGGCGTTACGCCGCCTAGCACCGTGCCGGTTTCCCTGACCGGCGAAAGGATATCCGCCCGCAGCCCGGCCATATCCAGCAGCGCAGGCCGCCAGTCTCGGGTTGCCAGATCAAGCATTCCCGTCGTGCCGGCGTTGGAAGGATCAACCGCCAGCTCGCCGCTAAGCTTCGCCGCCAGCCAGTCGCTGATCATCGTGATGGTTGCCGCCTGACGATAAATATCCGGGCGGTGGTGCGCAAGCCACAGCAGGCGCGGCATGGCGCTTAACGCCAGCGTTTGCCCGGAAACGTGGTACACCTCGGACTCAAACTGGAAATCGTGAATTTCTTTTAGCTCGCTAACTTCACGGCTGGCGCGGGCGTCCACGTTGGCGCATGCCCAAATCGGGTCGCCATTACGGTCATAAAGGACGATGCCTTCACGCATCGAACAGCAGGAAATAGCGCTAATTGCGCCCGGCGGCAGATGCGCTTTTTGCAGCGCTTCACGGATGCACTGGCAGGCGAGCTGCCAGTTAGTATTGAGATCAAACTCCATCGAGCCGGGCACGTCGGGCACGCTCAGGTGTTTCCATTCGGCCTGGCCTGCGGCGATCTGGTGGCCCGAAGTGTCGAAGATGACGGCCCGAATGCTTCCTGTTCCGGCGTCCAGCGCTAATAGGTAACTCATTGTTGACCCCGCAATTGTTTTGCGCGGGGTTAATCAGCCAGAGCTAATACCGCCCGCGCGGTCTCTTCTTCCGTCACCAGGCCATTGATACGGCGACCAAGGAGCGCGGCATAAATCGCGTCCGCTTTATCTTGCCCGCCCGCCACGCCGACAATCGTCGGCAGATGCGAGAGATCATCAAGCGTCACGCCCAATAACTCACGGTGGATTTCCAGCCCTTCCACCAGTTCGCCATCCGCTTGCAGGAAATAGCCCAGGATATCGCCCACCGCCCCTTTGCGGGCGTACATCAGTTGCTCACCTTCGCTGATATAGCCGGAGCGCAGAATGGTGGCGTCGCGCTTCTGGTTTATCGCGCCGATGCCGACGACCGCCACATCCGCAGCCATTGCCGCGAGAATGACATCCCGCACGCTCGACTCCATGCGTAAAATTTCCGCCACCTGCGGCGAAGAGACGCGCAGCGGGGCTGGGATCATGCTAACGCTGCAGGCCGCATCAAGCTGCCCAATGCCCGTCATATACGGCCCAACGCCGCCGGAAAGCGTCACCAGGCGAATCTGCTGCGAGCCGATAAATCCGCTCAGATGCTGCAAACAGCTCATGGTGGTTTCGCCGAAACCTACGGCCAGCAGTTGCCCCGGCTCCAGTACGCCCATCAGCGATTGCGCGGCGCCAATGCCTAAACGCGTGCTCATCGATGGCGTGTTCTGCGCAGGCAGCACGCGGGCAATCTTTAGGTTGAACCGCTGCTGCAAGGCCGTTTCCAGCGCCAGGCAACCTTCATAACGCGAATTAATTTGTACGCGTATCACGCCTGACTGACGGCCTTTTTCCAGCAGTCGCGAAATCTTCAGGCGCGGCAGGCCGAGGCGTTCACCAATGTCATTCTGCGTTAATCCGTCGTGGTAGTAAGACCACGCCACTCGCGCCAGCAATTCTTCTTCTGCCATCGGCAGGCTGCCTAATCGCCCTTCTTCAGCTCGTTTGTCGCTCATAGGTGAACTCTTATTCAAATTTAGATCATATGTTCGAAGATGCCGGATGAGAAAATGTGAAGCGTGCGGCAAAAAGATCAATTTGTGATGCACAGGTTTTAGCCGATCTATTTAAAAATTTTGTGATCCCTGCCCGGTTGTAAATATATATCGGCGTCTACGCTTTTGAACATTATTAATGCAATTTCTCTTTTGTTCAATTGTGGAGTGAAGATGCACAACACCAACGCCGTACTGGAAGCCTGCCATATCAGCAAACAGTTCTCGGGCGTGAGCGTCCTCAAAGACATTGATTTTGCTCTCTATGCCGGGCAGGTCCACGCGTTGCTCGGCGGCAACGGGGCAGGGAAGTCGACATTAATGAAGATCATTGCGGGCGTGGAAACCCCGGATCGCGGTGAACTGAAGGTGTATGGCAAAGCGTTTGGACGCCTGACGCCGGGGCAGGCTCATGAGCTGGGCATCTATCTCGTGCCGCAGGAACCGATGCTATTTCCCAATCTCACCGTTCGTGAAAATATCCTCTTTCGCCTCCCCGCAAGCCGGGATGCAGACAGCCGCCTGCAGGAGAAAATGCGCCAGCTTGAGTGCCAAATTCCGTTGACTGCTATCGCCAGCACGCTGGAAGTGGCGGATCAGCAGATGGTTGAGATCCTGCGCGGGTTAATGCGCGAGGCGAAAATCCTCATCCTCGACGAACCAACCGCCTCACTAACGCCGGGCGAAACCGAACGGCTATTTCGCCAGATTCGCGCTTTGCAGGATCTCGATGTCGGCATTGTTTTTATCTCCCACAAGCTGCCGGAGATCCGCAAAATCTCCAGCCACATTTCCGTGATGCGCGACGGTGCCGTTGTGCTGCACGGCGAAACGGCGCAGTTGCTGGATGAACAACTGATTAACGCGATGACGCCGATTAATCGCCAGCATGCGCTGAGCGACACGCAAAAGCTGTGGCTGGCGTTGCCGGGCAACCGTCGCACCGAACCGCAGGATTTTCCGGTGCTGCGCGTGGAAGAACTTACCGGTGAAGGCTTTATCGATCTGAGCTTTGAGCTGTACGCCGGTGAGATCGTGGGACTTGCAGGGCTGGTGGGTTCCGGGCGTACTGAACTTGCAGAAACGCTTTATGGTTTGCGGCCCGTACGCGGCGGCCATATTTATCTGGAAAATCGAGAAATCAGCGGCGATCGCACAAAATCACGCCTCGATCGCGGGCTTATCTACCTGCCCGAAGACCGCCAGGTTTCAGGTCTGTTTCTTGATGCGCCGATCCGCTGGAATACCGTGGCGCTTAACGAACCGAGCCTGTGGCAACAAAGCAAGCGGGAAGCGGCGGTGGTGGAACGCTATCACCGCGCCCTGGGCATCAAACTTAATAATGCCGAGCAAACGGCGCGCACGCTTTCCGGCGGCAATCAGCAAAAAGTTCTGCTGGCGCGCTGTCTGGAGGCTAATCCACTGTTGCTTATCGTCGATGAACCGACGCGCGGCGTGGACGTGGCGGCCCGGGCCGATATCTATCAATTGATCAAAAGCGTGGCGGCACAGAACGTGGCGGTGCTGATGATCTCCAGCGATCTGGATGAGTTTGTTGGTCTGGCGGATCGCGTGCTGGTGATGCATCAGGGAGCGATGAACGGCGAGTTACGTAAGCCTTCAATTAATGTCGATCGCATGATGAACATGGCGTTTGGCGGAGGAAGCGCATGAAAAAACTGCTGAAAAACCGCGAGCTAAGCGCGCTGCTTGCGATTCTCGCGCTGTTTGCGGTGCTGGTCGCCTTGAACCACAGCTACTTCAGCCTGCAAACGCTGAGCATGATCTTCACCAGCGCACAGATCCTGATCCTGCTGGCCGTAGGCGCCACGATGGTAATGCTGACGCGCAACATCGACGTATCGGTTGGCTCAACGGTCGGCCTGTGCGCCATTGCCGTCGGCGTGGCGTTAAACAGCGGTCATAGCCTGCCGGTGGCGATGTTGTTCGCGCTGGTCATTGGCGCGCTGGCTGGGTTCTTCAACGGCGTGCTGGTTGTCTGGCTGCGCATTCCGGCGATTGTCGCTACGCTCGGCACGCTTGGCCTTTATCGCGGCGGCATGCTGCTGTGGACGGGCGGGAAATGGATTGAAGGCCTGCCGGCGAGCCTTAAATCGCTGTCGGAACCCGTCGCGCTGGGTATTTCTCCCCTTGGCATGCTGGTGCTGTGCCTGGTCGCTGTCGCCGCCTGGATGCTGGCCAGAACAGCGTTCGGTCGCGATTTTTACGCGGTGGGCGATAACCTTGCCGCCGCCCGGCAGCTCGGCGTTGCGGTAAACCGCACGCGTCTTTTAGCTTTCACATTCAACGGCATGCTTGCGGCGACAGGCGGGATTATCTTCGCTTCGCAAATTGGTTTTGTGCCAAACCAGACCGGCAGCGGGCTGGAGATGAAAGCCATTGCCGCCTGCGTGCTCGGCGGCATTTCCCTGCTCGGGGGGACGGGCACGGTGATTGGCGCTTTCCTGGGCGCGTTTTTCCTCACGCAAATCGACACCGTTTTGGTGCTCTTCAAGCTTCCGGCCTGGTGGAATGATTTTATTGCAGGGCTGGTTTTGCTCGGCGTGCTGGTGCTGGACGGCCGCCTGCGTCAGGCGTTGGCTCGTCATCAACGGGCGCAAAAATACAGCCGTTTTGTGCCGCCTTTACCCGGCGCAAAGAACGTTCGCGCTTTTCCCCGTAAGAAGAAGGATGTGGCGTAAATGACGAAACTGAAACTTAACTGGGAAGTCGCGCTGCTGCTGATTCTGGTGGCGGAGATCCTGCTGTTTGGCGCGGTGAACCCTCGCATGCTGGACATCAATATGCTGCTGTTCAGCACCAGCGATTTTATCTGCATCGGCATTGTTGCTCTGCCGCTGACGCTGGTGATTATCAGCGGCGGTATCGATATATCGCTCGGTTCCACCATCGGCCTGTGCGCCATCGCGCTGGGCGTGATGTTGCAGGCAGGTTTCCCTATTTCGCTTGCGGTGGTTCTCACGCTCGTGGTCGGCCTGCTGTGCGGCTTGTTCAACGCCGCGCTTATTCATTACACCGGCATCAGCCCGCTGGTTATTACTTTAGGCACGCTTTATCTGTTCGGCGGCGGGGCGCTCCTGCTTTCCGGTATGGCGGGAGCGACGGGGTATGAAGGCATCGGCGGCTTCCCGGACGCGTTTACCAATTTTGCTAACCTCACGCTGCTCGGCCTGCCCATTCCGCTGGTGATGTTCGCGGTTATTACCCTGCTGTTCTGGCTGCTAACGCATCGTGCCCGTTTTGGACGGCACGTTTTCTTGATTGGGCAAAATCCTCGAGCGGCACGCTATGCGGCATTGCCGGTAAACGGCTCGCTGTACGGCGTGTACGGCATGGTGGGACTGGCCTCAGCCATTGCTGCAATCGTGCTGGTTTCCTATTTCGGTTCGGCCCGTTCGGATTTGGGGCGCGACCTGTTAATGCCTGCGCTGACCGCAGCCGTGCTCGGCGGGGCGAATATCTACGGTGGTTCCGGTTCGATTTTAGGAACGGCACTGGCGGCGCTGCTGGTGGGGTACCTGCAACAAGGTTTACAGATGGTTGGCGTGCCTAATCAGGTATCGAGCGCGTTGTCCGGTGCGCTGTTGATTGTGGTGGTCATTGGTCGTTCGGTGAGTTTGCACCGCGATTATCTCCAGGCGGCATGGCGTCGCCTGCGCGGTCACAAGAAAACTAACGGGAGTTTGATATGAAGCAGACAGCAAAACGTGCCCTGCAGCTTAGTGCCTGGGCTTTAGCCTTTGGGGTTGTCGCCGCGCAGGCCGCCGATCGTATTGCCTTTATCCCGAAACTGGTGGGCGTGGGCTTCTTTACCAGCGGCGGCAACGGCGCCATGCAGGCGGGTAAAGATCTCGGCGTGCCGGTCACCTACGACGGGCCAACCGAGCCGAGCGTCTCCGGGCAGGTGCAGCTCATTAATAACTTCGTTAATCAGGGCTATAACGCGATTATCGTCTCAGCGGTTTCGCCAGACGGTCTGTGTCCGGCGCTGAAACGCGCCATGCAGCGCGGCGTAAAAGTGCTGACGTGGGATTCGGACACCAAGCCGGAATGCCGCAGTATTTATATCAACCAGGGCACGCCGCAGCAGCTCGGCGGCATGCTGGTGGATATGGCCGCAAAACAGGTGACTAAACCTGCCGCCAAAGTCGCGTTTTTCTACTCCAGCCCGACCGTGACGGATCAAAACCAGTGGGTGAAAGAGGCAAAAGCGAAGATCGCCAAAGATCATCCGCAGTGGGAAATCGTTACCACGCAGTTTGGCTATAACGATGCCACGAAATCTCTGCAAACCGCCGAGGGGATCTTAAAGGCCTATCCGGATCTGGATGCGATTATCGCGCCGGACGCCAACGCGCTGCCTGCGGCGGCACAGGCGGCTGAAAACCTCAAACGGACTGATGTCGCCATCGTTGGCTTCAGCACGCCGAACGTGATGCGTCCCTATGTGGAGCGCGGCACGGTGAAAGCCTTTGGCCTCTGGGACGTCGTGCAGCAGGGCGAAATTGCGGTAAACGTCGCAAATACGATGCTGAAAAAGGGCGATCTTAACGTCGGCGACAGCATTGATGTGGCTAAAATCGGCACGCTAAAAGTGGAGCCGAACAGCGTTCAGGGATACCAGTATGAAGCGAAAGGCAACGGCATCGTGCTGCTGCCGGAACGTGTGGTGTTCACTAAAGAAAACATCGGTAAATACGACTTCTGAGGGAGGAAATAATGGCAGATCTTGACGATATCAAAGAAGGTAAAGACTTTGGGTTTGGCCGCCCGCAGGAGAACAAAGCGTTTTACCTGAAGGGCAGCGGCGCGCTGGACTGGGGAATGCAGTCCCGGCTGGCGCGCATCTTCAACCCGGACACCGGCCGCACCGTGATGCTGGCTTTCGATCATGGCTATTTTCAGGGGCCGACTACCGGCCTTGAACGTATTGATTTATCCATCGCGCCTTTGTTCGAAGAAACCGACGTGTTGATGTGCACGCGCGGCATCCTGCGCAGCGTTGTTCCACCGGCAACCAATAAACCCGTCGTGCTGCGGGCATCGGGCGGTAACTCTATTCTGAGCGAGCTGTCGCGTGAAAGCGTGGCGGTGACGATGGAAGATGCGTTGCGCCTTAACACCTGCGCGGTGGCGGCGCAGATTTATATTGGCAGCGAGTACGAGCACCAGTCGATTAATAACATCATCAAGCTCGTGGACGAAGGCACGCGCTACGGCATTCCAACGCTTGCCGTAACCGGTGTGGGCAAAGAGATGGCGCGTGATGCGCGCTATTTTTCTCTGGCCTGCCGCATCGCCGCAGAAATCGGCGCGCAGTTTGTGAAAACCTATTTTGTAGAAGAGGGCTTCGAGAAAGTGGCCGCAAGCTGCCCGGTGCCGATTGTTATTGCCGGAGGGAAAAAACTGCCGGAACAGGAGGCGCTGGAGATGTGCTTCCGGGCTATCGATCAGGGTGCATCCGGCGTGGATATGGGACGCAATATCTTCCAGTCCGAGGCGCCGCTCGCCATGCTAAAAGCGGTGAAAAAAGTGGTGCATGAGAATATGTCCGCACGCGTTGCGTATCAGTTCTGGCTGGATGAAAAAAATCAGGGAGGCAGGGCATGAATGTTACGCTGGTAGAAATTAATATTAAGCCTGAACGGGTTGACGAGTTTCTGGACGTGTTTCGCGCCAACCATGAAGGATCAATCAAAGAGCCGGGAAACCTGCGTTTCGACGTGCTGCAGGACCCGGAAGTCGCTACGCGCTTTTTTATCTATGAGGCTTATGAGAACGACGAAGCGGTGCTGGCGCACAAGAAAACGCCACACTATCTGGCCTGCGTTGAGAAGCTTGACGAGATGATGTCGCAGCCGCGTAAGAAACGGAGTTTTGTCGGGCTGTTGCCTCAATCTGAATGATTATAATCTCCATGTGCCTCATATTAAACTGAGGCACTTAGGTTTGATTGTTTCAATTTCTGATATCTTTGATTAAACGATCTATCATTGCGTCAGCTGTATAATTTTTTATAATACCTAAGTCGACTGGCTCGATATCTTTGGCAAGAAAACTACCGATATTTTCAACTGAATCGGTCCCCCAAATAAAAATACGCTCCGGGCAGTAAAATATGTGATTTTTAATTTCTTTATTGTTGGTTATTAATTTTTTATTGAAAAACAATGCTTCCAACGCCCTCAGTGTCAAACCTGTCTGGCCATGTCTGTTTATCTCTATTAATATTTTCGCAGTCTGTACTTTTTTTATATTTTCGCAGTAAGATATCTTCTCGTTTTTACAAAAGTAAGGGGGTGTTATACTGTTGATTGTAGAAACAAGATGGAAGTCAGTTATATAGTTTAATGCTTTTAAGATGGCATGTATTTTTATGAGAATGTCAGCGCGATATTCCGTAAATTCACCTACATATAATGCCATATTTGCAATCGATCTTACCTGATGATTTTGCTTTAAATATTGTGCTGATGTAAAGCTTAAAAACTGATGTAGAAAATTGATACCAAAACTGTGGCAATCATTCTCTTCGAAGCTATAAATTTTATCGAAGTAGGGTTTAACCTTTTCAAGATAATTTTCATTGGGCTGCAGTAATCTTTTATTTCTCATGTTATTATTGAGTTTTTCCAGGGTATCCCTACAAAGTAAAATTTTCTTACATGGTATTAGCTCTATTAACTCAACAATAGCCAGAGCGCTATAGGCGTTGCAGATAATAATATCATCACTTTTTATGCAGCCAAGCTTTACACGGTAATGCATCTTTAAATGGATTTTTTTTAATATGTTTCCAGGTATTTTTTTATTCAAAGACTTAAATCGATAAAGTAAGCGTGAAATTTCATGAATATCATAGTCAGCAGCGAGATTATTAATCATTAGCTTTCCATATTCAGCATTCCACTCAAGAAAAAAGATACGCATTAAACATTCACCTCACTTAAACAGGAGGTAATTATACATATTCCTTATGAAAATACAGGTCACATCATCATTTTATGTGACCTGCAGTGATGGCCGCTATTCCGTAACTACTTTATGCCCAGATTCGGTAAATGTATGTCGATGGAGATGTAGCAGCGCCTTCCTTGCGCAGCCCAGCACGTGCTCACACTGCTCAAGGGTGATAGTCAGCGGCGGCTCGATGCGGATGGTTTTCGCATTGTTGAGCGTTCCGGCGACCAGAATCTGCTGGCGGAACATTTCGCTTGCAAAGTTATAGCCAATTTCGTTGTCGCTAAACTCAATGGCTATCAGCAATCCCTGTCCTCGTGCTTCCACAACCATTTCCGGAAACTCGCGGGCGAGGGCCTGGAAACCATCCACTAAAAGCTGTCCTTTTTGCGCTGCCTGAGCGGGAAGATTTTGCTCGAGCAATACATGGATGGTGGCTAGCGCTGCGGCGCAGGCCAGCGGGTTGCCGCCAAAAGTGGTGGTGTGCAGGAAAGGGTTATCAAACAGCACGGAGAAAACTTCTTCTGTAGCAACCGTCGCGCCAATCGGCATCACGCCGCCACCGAGAGCTTTGGCGAGGCATAAAATATCCGGCTGCACGTTTTCATGTTCACAGGCGAACATTTTGCCGGTGCGGCCCATGCCGGTTTGCACTTCGTCGAAAATCAGCAGCGCGCCGAACTCATCACAAAGCTTGCGAACGGCAGGCAAATAGCCCGCCGGCGGCAGAATTACGCCGCCTTCACCCTGGACAGGTTCCAGGATCACGGCTGCGACATCATCGCCAGTTTTATGGCATTCGCTGAGCATTGTGCGTAACGCGTCGATCTTTCCGAACGGTACGTGACGGAAGCCCGGCAGCAAAGGCATAAACGGTTTACGGAAGGCGGACTTAGCCGTCGCAGACAATGCGCCGAGAGATTTGCCGTGAAACGCGCCGCTTGCGGCAATAAAGGTAAATTTCCCACGCGGTGACTGGTATGCCTTAGCGAGCTTAATCGCCGCTTCGACCGATTCCGTGCCGCTGTTGCTAAAGAAGCTGTACTTCAGTTTACCTGGCGTAAGCGTCGCGAGTGTTTTGGCTAGCATCGCTCGTAGCGGGTCGAGAAGCTCCTGACTGTGCAGGGGTTGTTTTTCGAGCTGATGCTGTACGGCGGAAACCACTGTTGGATTACGGTGCCCCACGTTAAAAATGCCGAACCCGCCCAGGCAATCGAGGTACTCCTTACCCTGGGTGTCGACAAGCGTATTCAGACTGCTCGCTTGCCACTCTACGGCTCCGTAATCCCCGCCGGCGGTCACAGACTTGCGATACTCAAGAAAACCTGGATTAACATGCTGCTGGAAACTTTCGATAACCTCTCGGTTTAGTGCTTTCATCTCCTCATGACTAAGTGACTTCTTTTCGATGATATTCAGTGCATGCGCCGTGCAGGCAAGAGCCGAGGCGCTGGAAGGTAACCTGTTCAAAATATGCTCCTGGGAGTGGCGTATCACGCGATACACATGTTTAGTATTGCAGGGAATACGCCATTTCGCCGTTCAGCGGTGAAATCAGGATAAACGACCTGGCGAAACGTAAGGTGCGCAATAATTAATCACATCCAGAAAGGTTTTGCGTAATTTAATGCTGAGCTTCCGGCACCGGAAAAGGCGCCAGAGGAGGGAGTTGCACTAAAATTGTGCGAAATGCTCTATAGTCGTGCGAATTTTATGCCGCAACCATTCGGTGCTCGCCACGGATCAGAGCTGCGCGATCGTACTCATGCTGAATGCTGCCGCCGGACATGTAAGCCGCGCGATCGGACATATGCGCTATCACGTCCGCATCGTGGCTGACCAGCAGATAAGTCATGCCGAACTGCTGTTTAAGGCGATTAAGAAGATTGAGTATTTCAGCCTGTACGGACATATCCAGCGCCGATGTGGGTTCATCCAGCAGCAGGATTTTTGGCCGCAGCAGCAACGCGCGAGCAATGGCGACGCGCTGGCGCTGGCCGCCGGAGAGCTGGTGCGGGTAACGTTTTGCCGCATCAGTCGGTAATCCAACCTGAACAAGCGCCTCTTCAACGCGAGTGGCAATTTGTGTTTCCCGGTGAATATTCAGCGGTTCCGCCAGCGTGCGATAAAGAGTGTGGTTGGGATGCAACGACGCGTAAGGATCCTGAAACACCATCTGCACGTTACGACGTAAATCCCCCTGAAAACGCACGCCGGGTTTAATGGCGCTGCCCAGAAGATTCACTCCGCCTTGCCATTCACGCTGCAATCCGGCGAGGACACGCAAAATAGTGGATTTGCCGCAGCCGGACGCGCCAATCAGGCTGAACGTCTCGCCTTCGTTAATGGCAAAGCTCGCGTTGCTGACCGCCGTTTTGACCTGACCTTTCGCGGCAAACCGTACGCAAAGATTTTTTACCTCAACGATTGCCATGGGTTTCTCCTTGCAGGTTCTGAGTGCGATCAAGCGTTGGCAGCATTGTGCCGTATGTGGCGGCATGTGGACGGCAGGTCCACAGCGTGCGGGTGTACGGATGGGCTGCGGTGGACAGGGCGTTTGCAGGCATTTCGTCGACTTTTTGCCCCTGGTACATCACCAGCACGCGCTGACAATGTTCTGCTACCAGCGGTAGATCGTGACTAATCAACAGCATCGCCATCTGGCGTTGTTCGCACTGCTCCACCAGCAACTCAAGGATCTGGTTGCGCAGAATCGCATCCAGCGCCGAGGTGGGTTCATCCGCAATCAGCACTTTGGGATTGTTAACCAGCGCGATGGCGATCATTACGCGCTGCCCCATGCCGCCAGAGAGTTCTGCCGGGTAGCGGGCCTGCACGTTATCCTGTAAGCCTACGGCGTTAATTACTTCGCGAATCCTTTCCCGGCGCTGGCCGGAAGAGAGATTTTGATGCAGACGTATAGCCTCATCAATTTGCAGGGCGACGTTTTTCACCGGATTTAACGCGTAGCGCGGGTCCTGTAAAACCATTGCGACGTCATTGCCGCGCAGCTTTTGCCAGTCCCGGTTTTTCATCCTCAGCAAATCGTTGCCCAGAGCGTTAAGCCGTCCGGCGCTGACTTTGCCCGGCTTTCGCACCAGCCCCATCAGCGCACGCGCCGTCATAGATTTACCCGAGCCGGATTCGCCCACCAGGGCCAGGCGTTCGTTGCCAAGCGTAAACGACAGGTCGTTTACCACGCGCGCGCCGGGATAATCGATATTCAAGTTGCGGACTTCAATGCGCTTCTCAGTCATGGCCTGGCTCCAGCACGTCGCGTAATCCATCGCCCAGCAGGTTAAACGCCAGGCTTGCTATCAGAATGGCAGTGCCGGGAACTGCCGCAATCCACCACCGATCGAAAATGACCTGCATGCCGTCGGCTATCATCGCTCCCCATTCCGCCATTGGCGGCCTTGCGCCGAGCCCCAGGAATCCTAGCCCGGCAGCGGCAAGAATAATGCCCGCCAGATCGAGCGCCAGGCGCACAATTGCCGAGGGTAAGCACAGCGGGAGAATATGTCCGGCAAGCAAACGCAGACCGCGAATGCCCATCATTTCCGCCGCAGCAAGATAGTCGCTGTGCCGCAGGCGTTGAATTTCGCTGCGGGCCTGGCGCGCGTAAGCCGGCCAGGTTGTCAGCGCCAGCGCCAGCGCGCCATTCACCAGTCCAGGCCCGAGCATCGCGACAAAAGCGAACGCCAGAATCAGACGCGGCATCGACATAACCACGTCGGTAAAACGCATCAGTACACGCTCCAGCCAGCCGCCGTAATATCCGGAAAGAATGCCGATCAGCAGCCCAACCGGCAAAGTTATCACCGTCACCAGCAGGACCAGGCCGAGCGCGGGGCGCGAGCCGTAGAGCAGGCGCGACAGCAAATCGCGGCCATAGCTGTCGGTTCCGAGCCAGTGCTGCGTGTTTGGCGATTGCAGACGAGCGGCAGCATCCTGCCAGTTAGGATCAAACGGAGCGAGTAGCGGGGCGAACAGGGCAATCAATACCAGCAATGTGATAATGACCAGCCCACAAACTGCCGCAGGCGAGCGCAGCATACGGCGCAAAAAGAGATAAGACGGCATCAGCGCACCCTCGGATCGGTGACACGCACCAGCACGTCAGTCAGATTGTTGATGATGACAAACGACATGCCAATGACCAGCGTGCCGCCCATAATCGCGGTGGTATCTCCGGCAAAAAGCGCAGTCGTTAAATAGCGCCCGATACCCGGCCAGGAAAAGACGGTTTCCGTGAGTACCGCGCCTTCCAGCATGGAGGTATAAGCCAGAGCAATAACCGTAAACAGCGTGCCGCGAATATTGGGTAGCACGTGCCGTACCAGAATGGTCATATCACCCGCCCCTTTGGCCCGGGCGAGGGTAATATACTCTTTGTTCATCTCGCTCAGACAGGCGGTGCGCGTCAGACGCGTAATGCCGGCGAGCGAATAATAGGCCAGCAGCAGAACCGGAAGAACGAGATGGTTGATGGCGTTGAAGAACGCGTCGCGGTCGCCGGAAAGCCAGGTATCAATCAGCACAAAGCCGGTTTTGGCTTCCACGCTGTATTGATAAATATCGTCGAGCCGCCCGGGCCCGGCGCTCCATTGCAGACGCGCGTAGAACAGCGCCAGCATGAGCAGGCCAAGCCAGAAGATCGGCACAGAGTTGCCGAGCAGGGTAAATGTGCGCACCGCCAGATCCCAGGGAGAACCAGCGAATCGCGCGCAGAGCACGCCAAAAATTACGCCCAGCACGCTGCCGATGATCAACGCAAGAGTAGCCAGTTCAAGCGTGGCGGGAAAAGTTGAGAGCAGGTCCTGCAGTACAGGCTGCCCGGTGGCGCTGGCGGTGCCTAAATCGCCATGAGCAAGGTTAGTCAGATAGTGCCAGAACTGCACGGGCAGGGGTCTGTCCAATCCTAGCTGGTGACGCACCTGGTCGTACGTGGCCTGGCTTGCGTGATCGCCAACGATTTGCAGCACACGATCGACCGGCGAAAGCGCCGAAAGAGCAAAGGTGATAAGCAGCAGGCCGACGAGCGTAAGGGCCAGAGTAAACAAGCCCTGCAATAAGGTCATCAGCGGACGACGTAAGCGGCCCGTGGCCTGAGTGGTGGAGATATCGGACATCAATAACTCTTATACGATACGGTGATGAGGCGTTTTGTCGGATGGCGCCTGGCTTATCCGACCTACAGGTCGTAGGGTGATGGCGCTTGCGCGTATCCCATCTACAGGTCGTAGGGTGGATAAGCGTAAGCGCCATCCACCGCACTATTATCAGGCGGGAAGCTTTTAGCTCTTCCGCTTACCCGCCCTAAGCTATACGCGTGGGATCACTTGCTTACGCGATCGTAATACACCATATCCGCATTCAGCCCCTGCTGGTAGCCCTTCACATTTTCACGGACCACTATTTGAGTTTTACCTTGATCGACAAACACATACGGAGAGCTGCGCTGCAGCTCTTCCTGGATTTTCTTATACAGATCCAGGCGCTTAGCCGGATCGGCCTGGGCTACGGCTGCCAGCGTTTGCTTGTTTAATTCCGGGATCTGCCAGCCGTTCAGGCCTGCAACGGTGCTGCCCTTGCCGTCGTTAAAGGCAAAGGCGCTGGCGTTGGAGTGAGCGTCAAAATAGTCCGGGATCCACAGGCGGATCGCGGCCTGATGCTGTTTAGCACGAACGCGCGCATAAACCTGGCTGCCCGCGGCCGGCAGCAGATCGAGTTTCACGCCGCCCTGAGCGAAGCTCGCCTGCATGGACTGGGCAATGGTGATAAACGGCGGTTTGTTTTCCACATCAAGCGTGAAATGCGCGTCTTTAATGCCCGCTTTGGCGAGGATTTCTTTCGCTTTCGCCGGATCGAATTTGAACGGATTGTTATCGAGCGCACCGGCAAAACCGACCGGCAGGAAGCTCTGATGCACGAAATACTGGCCTTTTAACAGGTCTCTGGTAATGCCTTCGTAATCCACCAGATAACGCGCCGCTTCCCACAGGGCCGGGTTTTTCAGCAGCGGATTGGCGTTGTTACCAACGTTGAACACCATATAGTTTTGCTCGGCGGAAGGAATGCTAAGCACTTTAACGCCGGGCTTGCCTTCCAGCGCGCTGGTCTGATCCGCGCCCAGGTCACGGGCGATATCCGCGTCGCCTTGCTGAATCAGCAAGCGGCGAGCCGCAGGATCGGGCACGTTTTTAATAATGATGTTTTTAACTTTTGGCGCATCGCCCGGCGATGTTGGGTTGGCGTCCAGCACGATGGCCTGATGCGGCTGGTAAACGCGCATTTTGAACGGACCGCTGCCTGCTGAGTGCATTTTCAGCCACTCGTTGCCAAAATCTCCGGCTTTGGCGTTTGGCGCCACGGCTTTTTCATCGACGATGGAAGCAATCGGCGTGGAGAGAATGTTCAGCGCAACTGCCGGGCTGACGTCCGCCGTCCAGTGCAGCTCCAGCGTGTGGTCATCCACTTTTTTCAACTGGCCTGCAATGTTGTCCGGCTGCCAGCCAAGCACGTTAAGAATAAAAGCTGGAGATTTGTTCAGCGTTACCGCGCGCGTATAAGAGAAGATCACATCTTCCGGGCGCAGCGGGTTGCCGGAGGCGAATTTGGCATCCGGCCGCAATTTGATCGTTAGTTTTTTATTGGCGGCATCACCCTGCCAGCTTTCTGCCAGCACCGGCACAACCTTTGCCGGGTCTTCACGGTCGGCCTGCACCAGGCGCTGGTAAAGGCTCGGCACGGTTTGAATACTGGAAAGTTCATTAGCTTCAGCCGGATCGAGGCTGACGATATCGTCCAGCCCCTGGGCAACAACTAAAGTATTTGGCGGTGTAGCGGCAAAGCTGCTCGCGGATAAGGTAGCCAGCAACAGTAACGGCAGAACTTTTCTTTGCATGATGCACCCTGCATAAAAGGAAGAATTATTATGGATTGTTATTTTTGACCTGATTACGTTAGGTGACTCGGGGCTATTCACAAAGTCCAAAAATGCCTTTGCATATAAATATACGATATATCCAATAACCTTCTGGAATGCGGAAACAAAAACGCCGGGCGATGGCCCGGCGTTCATAGCGCTCACGAAATTATTCGTTAATGCGCGGGTGTTGCTGCACAAGGTTGCTACGTTTCGCCTGCAGGGCCTCAATTTCACGATCCAGATCTTCGATTTTCTGCTCGATGTTATCGTGGTGTTCCTGCACGATTTCACGCGCTTCTTCAATGTCAGAAGCAGCAGGCGTTGCGCCTTTAAGCGGCTTGTTAGCGGTTTCTTTCATGGTCAGACCGGTCAGCAGGCCGATAACCGCAATAACCATCAGATAGTAAGCGGGCATCATCAGGTTTTCGGTCGATTCCACAAGCCAGGCCGCGAGCGTAGGCGTCAGCCCCGCAACCAGCACGGAAATGTTAAACGCGCTTGCCAGCGCGCTGTAACGGATGTGCGTCGGGAACATTGCAGGCAGGGTTGAAGCCATTACGCCGGTAAAGGAGTTGAGGATCACCGCCAGAATCAGCAAACCGGCAAATATCAACCCCAGCACGTTGCTGTTAATGAGGATAAAGGCAGGAATGGAAAATAACAGCAGCGCTACGCTCCCGAAAACAATAAACGGACGGCGGCCGTAACGATCGCTCAGCAGGCCAATTACCGGCTGTACGAACAGCATCCCAATCATAATGGCGATAATGATCAGCACGCCATGCTCTTCGGAATAGTGAAGATTATGGGAGAGATAGCTCGGCATGTAGGTAAGCAACATGTAATAGGTTACGTTTGTGGAGATAACGATCCCGATACAGGTCAGCAGGCTGCGCCAGTGTTTGGTGGCAATCTCTTTAAAGGAGACTTTAGGGCCTTCGGCGAGGCCTTCTTTATCGCCCTGTTCCAGCTTATCGATGTGCTGCTGGAACGCCGGCGTTTCTTCAAGAGCATGGCGCAGATACAGACCAATAATCCCCAGCGGCAGCGCCAGGAAGAATGGCAGACGCCAGCCCCAGTCAAGGAAGTTCGCTTCTCCTACGATAGCGGTAATCAACACCACAACGCCTGCGCCGCAGACGAAACCGGCGATGGAGCCGAAGTCGAGCCAGCTACCCATAAAGCCGCGTTTACGGTCCGGGGAGTATTCGGCCACAAAGATAGAAGCCCCGGTGTATTCGCCGCCTACCGAGAATCCTTGCGCCATTTTTGCAAGCAACAGCAGGATTGGCGCCCAGATACCGATTGTCGCGTACGACGGAATAAGGCCAATACAGAAGGTGCTCAACGACATAATGATGATGGTTATCGAAAGGATTTTCTGACGACCATATTTATCGCCCAGCATGCCGAAGAATAGACCACCGAGGGGACGAATCAGGAAGGGAACAGAGAAGGTCCCGAGGGCGGCAATCATCTGCACGCTTGGGCTTGCGTCCGGGAAGAAGACCTTACCGAGCGCATAGGCAACGAAGCCATACACGCCAAAATCAAACCATTCCATCGCATTCCCCAGCGAGGCTGCGGTGATGGCTTTTTTCAGGCGGCTATCGTCAATGATGGTAACGTCACTGACCTTGATAGGCCTGACTTTCTTTTTCCTTTTTAACATTCTTATCCTCTTTGTTTTCCTTGCAGGAGCGAAACTGTCCCCCTCACTAAGTGTAGTGGGCCAGCGGCGCTTCGAAGGCTAAAACTGTAGCACGTAATGGCACTACGCAATTTCTATTAATAACACTATGAAATTATTAGCTAATATCGTTCAACGAGGAAGCCATTATAAATGCTGTGGCTAAATTGAAAAGTGTGATCTTCGTCAAGTTTAACCATTAAAGTAAATTCTTGCAGCGCCGAAATAACATTAAGAGAAAAAAATTAACATCTGGATCACCTGCACAACGGAGTTGCTATGCCTGCCCGCGTCCCTGTCACCCAGCACGAATTCTTGCTGGATGACGACACCACCCTCATGTCCACCACGGATTTGCAAAGCTATATGACCCATGCCAACGACACCTTTGTGCACGTCAGCGGCTATCAGTTGCACGAGCTTATCGGCGCCCCGCATAACCTTGTCCGTCATCCGGATATGCCGAAAGCGGCCTTTGCCGACATGTGGTTTACCCTCCAGCAGGGCGAACCCTGGACCGGCATCGTCAAAAACCGTCGTAAAAACGGCGATCATTACTGGGTTCGCGCCAATGCTATCCCGGTGGTTCGTCATGGTAAGACCACCGGCTATATGTCGATTCGTACTAAAGCGACAGCAGAAGAAGTGGCTGCGGTAGAGCCTTTATATAAGGCCTTAAATGAAGGGCGAGCGAATCGACGTTTATTTAAAGGGCTGGTGCTGCGTAAAAGCTGGTTCGGCAAGCTGCCGACGATTTCCCTGCGCTGGCGTATTCGGGCGTTGATGACGGGATTATTCGCCGTATTGATGGTTGCTGCGGGGGCGTCAGGACAAAGCCCGCTGCCGCTACTGGCTAGCGCGCTGGCGACGGCTCTGGTCTGCGGTTTGCTGGAGTGGCAAATTGCTCGTCCGCTGGAAAACGTTGCGCGCCAGGCGCTGGAAGTGGCAACGGGCAATCGTCAGAAAATAGATCACCTTGCGCGTACCGATGAGATTGGCATGACGCTTCGCGCTATCGGCCAGCTTGGTCTGATGTGCCGCTGGCTGATAAACGATGTTAGCCACCAGGTCGAGAGCGTGCGTAACGGTAGCGAAACGATGGCAAAAGGCAACGACGAGCTAAACGAGCGCACGCGTCAGTCGGTGGCCAACGTGCAGCAAACGGTCACCACTATGAGTCAGATGGCAGCCTCGGTGCAGAACAATTCTGAAACCGCGGCGGCGGCGGATAAACTCTCCAGCTCAGCGAGCGACGCGGCGGCGCACGGCGGGCGGGCTATGGAAACCGTCGTCATCACGATGGATGATATTGCCGACAGCACTCAGCGCATCGGCTCCATCACCAGCCTGATTAACGATATCGCTTTCCAGACGAACATTCTGGCGCTCAACGCTGCGGTGGAAGCGGCGCGTGCCGGGGAGCAGGGCAAAGGTTTTGCCGTGGTGGCCGGAGAAGTGAGAAGTCTGGCAAGCCGCAGCGCGGCGGCGGCCAACGATATCCGCAAGCTTATCGATGCCAGCGCCAGTAAAGTGCAGTCCGGCACCGTTCAGGTACACGAGGCGGGGCGCACCATGCAGGATATTGTTTCCCAGGTACAGAACGTTACGCAGCTCCTGGGACAAATCAGCCATGCGACGTCCGAACAGGCGGAAGGGCTGGCGGACTTAACCCACGCGGTGGCAGAGCTGGACGCGATAACGCGGAAAAATGCCGAGCTGGTGGAGGAAGGCGCGCAGGTTTCCGCAATGGTGAAACATCGGGCTGCGCGCCTTGAAGATGCGGTGACGGTACTGCATTAATGGCATCGCTTAATCGGCGGATGGCGCTTACGCTTATCTACCCTACAATCTCTTTAGCAAAGCAGGTCGGGCAGGCGTAGCGCCACCCGACACTTCTCTTTACGCATGTTATGGAGATCGTTATGACGCAGTCATCCCCTATTAATCGCCGTTTTGTGCTGGCGAAACGCCCGCAGGGCATGCCAACCGGTGAAGATATCGTGCTGAAAGAAGAGGAAATCCCGCAGCCTGGGAAAGGCCAGATGCTTTTGCGTACGCTCTATCTTTCCCTCGACCCCTATATGCGCGGGCGTATGGATGACGCGGAATCTTATTCCGCGCCGTTAGCAATTGGCGATGTTATGGTCGGCGGAACCGTCTGTCGGGTGGAGAAATCCGAGCATCCCGATTATCAGCAGGGCGATCTGGTGCTGGCTTACACCGGCTGGCAGGATTATGCGCTCTCTGACGGCGAAGGGCTGCAAAAGCTGGACGCCAATATGCCCCATCCTTCTTATGCGCTTGGTCTGTTGGGTATGCCTGGATTCACCGGTTATATGGGGCTTACCGACATCGGTAATCCGCAAAAAGGTGAAACAGTCGTCGTGGCGGCAGCCAGCGGGGCGGTGGGCTCCGTTGTGGGACAGGTGGCGAAATTACGCGGCGCCAGAATTGTGGGGATTGCCGGCGGCGAAGATAAATGCCGCTATGTTGCTGAAACGCTTAAGTTTGACGCCTGTATAGATCACAAAGCACCGGATTTCGCCGGGCAGCTTAAAAAGGCCTGCCCGCAGGGTATCGACGTTTATTTTGAAAACGTTGGCGGCGCGGTGTTTGATGCGGTGTTGCCTTTGTTAAATACTAAAGCGCGCGTTCCTGTTTGCGGCGTGATAAGCCAGTACAACGGGCAGAACAGCGCTTTTACCGAAGACCGTTTACCGTTGCTGATGGGGACTATCCTCAAAAAGCGCCTGCGCGTGCAGGGCTTTATCATCTTCCAGGACTACGGCGAGCATTATCCTGAATTTTTTAAGCAGATGAGCCAGTGGTTGAGCGAAGGTAAAATTCAGTTCCGCGAAGATATTGTCGATGGCCTGGAGAATGTCGTTGAGGCATTCCGCGGGCTGCTGAGCGGCAAAAACTTCGGCAAGTTAATTGTAAAAGTTGCTGAATAATATGTTCAAACGATGGGCTTTTTATTTAAAAGGCCCATCGCCGACAGAATTACGCAGCCGCAAATCTGAGGTAAAAATATTATCCCTGGAAAGATAGCCGCCATCGAGCATGAAAATTAAACGGTTAATTACTTCGCCCATCATCTCGCTGACCGGGTCTTTTACGCTTGACAGGGAAGGCGTTAAATAGGGTGCGGTTGGAATATCATCAAAGCCAATTACGGATATTTTTTCAGGTATCTGAATACCGGCCTCATTTAGTTTTTTCATTGCGCCAATAGCCATGTCGTCATTGCTGGCAAGAATGGCGCTATAGCTTATCTTCTTGTTAAGCAACGCTTCTACAGCAGAAAAACCGCTGGCGGGCGTCCATTTTCCCGGCACGATAAGCCCATCCTGCAAGGCAATATCAGATGCCCGCAACGCGTCTTTATACCCTGAAAGGCGCTCAATCGCCGTCGGTGAATCCATCGATCCGGTAATAAACGCAATGTCCCGATGGCCGCGTTGAATAAGGTATCTGGCGGCATTAAAACTTGCCCCTTTATGATCGCAACAAATGCAGTGGCTTTGATGTTTTCTGAGTTTGCGATTTACCACCATAATAGGCTGCTTGTGCTGTTCGATAATGTCATCCATTTCGTCCGTGGTTAAAAATCGCGGATAAATAATTATCGCATCACATTGCAAATCCAATAGAAACTGTATGGCTTCTCGTTCTTCCTGGGCGCTGTGCTTGCCGTCCATCAAAATAAGCTGACGGCCCTTATCTTCTAATTTTTTTGCCGCCTGCGTAAGGATTTCGCTGAAGTAATTGCCGTTATAAAGCGTGTTGGTGACAACCAGGCCAATGCACTGGGAAGTGTTGCTTGCGAGGTTTCTCGCCAGCAAATTGGGGCGGTAGCCGGTTTCTTCTATTGCCTGATAAACCTGTCTTTTTGTTTCTTCGCTCACATACCCTTTACCGGACAGCACCCGAGAAACGGTGGCTTTTGATACGCCGGCTTTCTTTGCCACTTCCAGCATTGTCGACATAGGGAATTCCTGGCTCCTTAAAATTATCCTCATTCTACACGCAGCGTTTAACGTGGCAAAACCGGCTTAAACTGGCTACTTATTTCGATCAGCATCACAAAAAAAGAAGAAGAAAAATTTTTAAGTTGATCTGATTATCTAATGTTAACACTCTTATGTGGAACCGGTTACCTACCCTGAGAACTGTTACCTATGTCTAAAAATTATACGGCAGTATCACAGTCGATAGTCGACGCCCTCGGCGGAGCCAGTAACATTGCGGCCGTCACCCACTGCATGACCCGCTTACGCTTTGTACTTAATGATGATTCGGTCGTTGATGCGGCAAAACTTAAAGCCATCAGCGGCGTGCTGGGCGTCGTCAGAAACGAAAACCAGTGCCAGGTGATTATTGGCAACACGGTTTCACAGGCCTACGCGGAAGTGCTGAAGCTGCTGCCGGAAGGCGCGGTTGCCGAAGCGCCGGTGTCAGGGAAAGGCAAGATCACGCTAAGGCGTATTGGCGCGGGCATTCTTGATGCGCTGATCGGCACCATGTCGCCGCTGATCCCGGCGATCATCGGCGGTTCGATGGTCAAGTTGCTCGCCATGATTCTGGACATGACCGGCGTCTTTGAAAAAGGCTCGTCCACGCTGGTTATCCTTAACGTGATCGGCGACGGCGCATTCTTCTTCCTGCCGGTAATGGTTGCGGCGTCCGCTGCGGTTAAATTTAAAACCAATATGTCGCTGGCTATTGCCATCGCAGGCGTGCTGGTTCATCCCAACTTTATCGATTTAATGGCGAAAGCGGCTCAGGGTCAGTCCGTCGAATTTATGGGGCTTTCCGTTACGGCGGTGAAGTACACCTATACGGTCATTCCGGCGCTGGTGATGACCTGGCTGCTTTCGTACATAGAGCGCTGGGTTGATAAAATTACCCCGGCGGTGACGAAAAACTTCCTTAAACCGATGCTGATCGTGCTGATTTCCGCCCCGATCGCCATCATGCTGATCGGCCCGCTGGGGATCTGGATCGGCAGCGGGATCTCCGCGCTGGTTTATACCGTGCACAGCTATTTGGGCTGGCTGTCCGTTGCGATCATGGGCGGGCTGTGGCCGCTGCTGGTGATGACCGGCATGCACCGCGTATTTACCCCAACTATCATTCAGACCATCGCTGAAACCGGCAAAGAGGGCATGGTTATGCCGTCGGAAATTGGCGCCAACCTGTCGCTGGGCGGTTCATCCCTGGCGGTAGCCTGGAAAACTAAAAATCCTGAACTGCGCCAGACCGCCCTTGCTGCGGCGGCGTCAGCCATCGTTGCCGGCATTTCAGAACCCGCGCTGTATGGCGTGGCCGTACGCCTGAAACGTCCGCTTATTGCGGCTCTGATCAGCGGCTTTGTCTGCGGCGGCGTTGCGGGCGTAGCAGGGCTTGCGAGCCATTCCATGGCCTCGCCGGGGCTGTTTACCAGCGTGCAGTTCTTTGACCCATCCAATCCGATGACCATCGCCTGGGTATTCGGCGTGATGGTGCTCGCCGTCGTGCTCTCCTTTATCCTCACGCTGGTGCTTGGATTTGAAGACATTCCGGTAGAAGAAACGGAAAACGAACAGGCAACTGTCGCTGCTGCGCAACGGGCTGTAAAAGTTAACTAATTAAGAAAGAAGAGGTATTTCATGTCTGAATCCATTTTCCCGGCGGATTTTTTATGGGGCGGCGCTATTGCCGCAAACCAGGCCGAAGGCGCTTATCTGGAGGGAGGTAAAGGCCTCACGACGGTAGATATGATACCTCACGGCAAAGATCGCCTGGCGGTGAAGCTGGGCCAGGAAAAGCGCTTTGCGCTGCGTGACGATGAGTTTTACCCCAGCCATCAGGCCACCGATTTTTACCATCGCTATAAAGACGATATCGCCCTGATGGCGGAGATGGGATTTACCGTGTTCCGCACCTCGATTGCCTGGAGCCGCATCTTTCCGAACGGTGATGAACAGCAGCCAAACGCCCAAGGCATTGCTTTCTACCGCGATGTTTTCAACGAGTGCAAAAAATATGGCATTGAACCGCTGGTCACGCTGTGTCACTTCGATGTGCCGATGCATCTGGTTCGTGAATACGGTTCCTGGCGTAACCGCAAAATGGTTGAGTTTTTCACGCATTATGCCCGCACCTGTTTTGAAGCCTTTGATGGTCTGGTGAAATACTGGCTGACCTTTAATGAAATCAATATCCTGCTGCACAGCCCGTTTTCCGGTGCCGGCCTGGTGTTTGAGAAAGATGACAATCAGGAGCAGGTGAAATATCAGGCTGCGCATCACGAACTTGTCGCAAGCGCCCTGGCCACCAAAATCGCCCACGAGGTGAATCCTGAAAACCAGGTTGGCTGCATGCTGGCGGGCGGGAATTTCTATCCGTGGTCGTGCAAGCCGGAAGACGTGTGGGCCGCGCTGGAAAAAGATCGCGAGAATCTGTTCTTTATCGATGTGCAGGCGCGCGGCGCCTATCCGTCCTACACGAAACGCTTATTCAAAGAGAAGGGCATTACGGTTGAGATGGCGCCCGGCGACGACGATATCCTGAAAAACACCGTTGATTTTGTCTCCTTCAGCTACTACGCCTCGCGTTGTGCTTCAGCCGATATGAATGAGCAAAACAGCAGCGCGGCCAATATTGTGAAGTCCCTGAAGAACCCGCATATTAAGGCAAGCGAATGGGGCTGGGGCATCGATCCGCTGGGGCTGCGCATCACGATGAACATGATGTACGACCGCTACCAGAAACCGCTGTTCCTGGTGGAGAACGGCCTTGGCGCGAAGGACGAAATCAACGAGCAGGGCGAAATCGAAGATGATTACCGCATCAGTTATCTGCGCGAGCACATTGCGGCGATGGCCGAGGCGATTGAAGACGGCATTCCGGTGATGGGCTACACCTCCTGGGGCTGCATCGACCTGGTCTCGGCTTCTACCGGCGAGATGAGCAAGCGCTACGGCTTTGTGTATGTCGACCGCGACGATCAGGGCAATGGCACGCAGGCGCGCACCCGTAAGAAATCGTTTTACTGGTATAAAAAAGTTATCGCCAGCAACGGGGCGGATCTGGAGTAAGCCTCAGAGCATAGCTGGCAATAAAAAGCGGCGTTTGCGCTGCTACCACCGCCTGAGCGGAAGGAGCAGGCAAACGCCGCGTAATTATCAGGCCTGATAGCCGCCGCTTATGTCGAGAACGGCGCCCGTGATATATCCGGCATCCGGGCCGACGAGGAAGGCGATGGATGCAGCCACTTCTTCCAGCGTGGCGATACGTGCAATGGACATGGTATCGCTTATGCCAGGCGGAAGAACCTCTCCGGCGGCAGCGGCCATATCGGTAGGCATAATGCCGGGTTGCA
This sequence comes from Dryocola boscaweniae, assembly GCF_025215095.1. Lineage (GTDB taxonomy): Bacteria > Pseudomonadota > Gammaproteobacteria > Enterobacterales > Enterobacteriaceae > Dryocola > Dryocola boscaweniae. The sequence goes on from NZ_JALHAP010000080.1 coordinate 326,292, forward strand.
CCACGTTGACTGTGATATTGCGTGGCCCCAGATCGCGTGAAGCGCCTTTCGCATAGCCGACCAGCGCGGCTTTAGTGGCGGAGTACTCCGTGACGGTAGGCAGCGCCACGCGGCCGCCCAGACCCGATCCGACAAACACAATGCGCCCGCCGTCGGTAATTTTTTGTGCCGCAGCACGCGTCAGAGCCACAACGCCCAATACATTAACCCGCCACTGACGGTCTAGCTCAGCAAAATCCGCATTGGGATCGTCAATGCGATGCCCCTGTACGGCAATGGCGGCGTTGTTGACCAGGATATCCAGCCTGCCGAAATGGTTGATAACGGTATCAACCAGAGATTGTGCCGCAAAAGGATCGCCCTGATCGTTTTGTATCGCCAGCGTCCGCACGCCTTTTTGCTGCAGCGTTTCCGCCACCGCAGCGGCTTTTTCCCCTGATGCGACATAGCTGAATGCCACATCAGCGCCCAGCTCCGCCAGTCTGATAGCGATTGCTGTTCCCAGACCGCGCGATCCGCCCGTAACCAGCGCGACTTTACCTGCCAGAGTTTTGCTCATAAAACCTTCTCCTGCTCGTTGTTGAGTTGCTCATCGTTTGCGTCACGTCTGAAAATATAATAACGATCATTACAGTAATGATCGTTATTGAAATTGACAAGCGCTTTTTTTACACATTTAATAACGGACGTTATCAAAAGGGGGAAATGATGGGACGCCATCGTGAATTTAATATCGACGACGCGCTGGATGCGGCAGTGAAAGTGTTTTGGGAAAAGGGCTATGAAGGCACCTCCTATGACGATCTTACCCGCGCTACGGGCGTGAAACGTCCGGGGCTATATGCCAGCTTTGGCAATAAAGAGGCTTTATTTCAGAAGGTGCTTGAGCGTTACACCCAGAGGTATCTGCGCCATATGACCGACGCGCTTTCTGAACCCACCTCCCGAAAAATGGCGGAGCACGTGCTCTATGGCACGGCCAGGATGGCGACATCTGACCCAATGCATCGCGGCTGCCTGGGCATTAACGGCGCGCTCGCCTGTTCGACGGACGCCGAGCCGATAAGAGAGATGCTTATTCGTTGCCGGGCGCAGGGAGAAGCGGCGTTACGTCAGAGGCTGGAGCAATACCAAAAAGACGGAGATTTGCCGGAGTCCGCGGACTGTGCGGCGCTGGCCGCTTACCTGGTTACGGTGAACTACGGGATTTCGGTGCAGGCAAAAGCAGGCGTTTCCCAACCGCAACTGCTGGCGGTGGTGGAGCAGGCTCTGGCAGGCTGGCCCCTGGCGCCTGATGAAAACTAGCATACGGCAGCTATGCTGCCGTATGGGTTCAGGCAAAAACGTTATTCCCCGATCTTATTTAGCGTATCCAGCGCCTCTTGCGGCAATATAAGTTCAGCCGCCGCCAGGTTCTGGTGAAGATGCGCGACTGAAGAGGTGCCGGGGATCGGCAAAATATTCGGCGATCGGTGCAGCAGCCATGCCAGCGCCACCTGTATAGGCGTGGCTTCCAGCTCATCTGCTACCGCCTGTAGCGCCGATGACTGTAATGGTGAAAAGCCGCCGAGCGGGAAAAACGGCACATAGCCTATGTTCTGCCGGGCAAGGTTATCAATCAATGCGTCATCTTTCCGGTGAACAATGTTGTACATATTTTGTACACAGACGATGGAGACAACTTTTTGCGCTTCGGCAAGCTGCGCCGCCGTGACGTTACTCAGGCCGATATGCCGTATCAGCCCCTGCTGCTGTAATTCTGCAAGCGTGGCGATCTGCTCTTCTATTGACCCTTCCATCGGCTCACTCATACCGAACATGACGCGCAAATTGACGACATCCAGGACGTCCAACTGCAGGTTACGCCGATTATCATGTACCGCCTGCGTCAGTTCCTGAGCGGAAAAAGCGGGCAGCCAGGAAGCGTCATCACCGCGCCTTGTTCCCACTTTGGTGACAATAGTGAGGTCATCCCGGTAAGGATACAGCGCTTCACGAATAAGCTGGTTGGTAATGTGCGGACCGTAAAAATCACTGGTATCAATATGGTTAACGCCTGCTGCTAGCGCTTCGCGCAGCACCGCCAGCGCAGCATTCCTGTCTTTCGGAGGACCGAATACGCCAGGGCCCGCAAGCTGCATAGCGCCATAGCCCAGGCGTTTTACCGTGCGCGACCCTAATGTGAACGTGCCGCTTTTGTCGATAGCTGCCATTCCTGCCTCACTTATTGATTTACCGTTTGCTAAGAAGTACAAGTATATGAAGCATCCTTCAGGTTTAGAATTCGCATTCGGGCGCGCCATGACAGACTCTCTAAAGCCACGAAAAACGCCGGTTCAGGCACGATCTGCCGCAACCGTTGCTGCTTTGCATACCGCAACCATTCAGGTTTTAACCAGGGAAGGGCTGAGCCGCTGCACCACCACCCGGGTTGCCAGCCGGGCCGGAATATCGGTGGGCAGCCTGTATCAGTATTATCCCAACCGGGATGTTTTGCTGGTGGCGGTGCTGGAGCAACATCTGAATGAGGTGGCGTCGGCGGTTGAAGCAGCCTGTCAGAAAGCCTGCAATCAACCCGTTGCGGATATGGCTTCTGTGCTGGTGACGGCGTTCCTGACCGCCAAGCTTCGCGATCCGCAAGAGTCAAAAGCGCTGTATGCGGTAGCGGGCGAACAGGACGGCGCCAGGCTGGTCGCCATGATGCATGAGCGGCTGGTTACCGCAGTGGCAGAGATGCTGGCCAGCGCCACGGATGCTGATTTTGCTAATCCTGGCGTTACCGCCACTATTGCGCTGGGAGCGCTGGTCGGGCCGGTGAGAACGTTATTGGAAGGGCTTGCTGAACCAGGGTTTGAAGCCTGTCTTGCGAAGCAGCTAACATTGTTGTTGCAGGGATATTTGCAGGCGACATCAAGGGTTCTGACGTCCGGGTGAATCAACCTTGCCATAGCGTCCGGCGGCAATAAAAAAGCCGCCTGGTCAGCAGTGGCCTTTTTATCCTTGTCCCGCCGGTATGTTGTTAATGCAGAAGATTACAGCGCCTGTTCCCAGACGGATTGCGGCAGCAAATAGACAGCTTTTTCCGCCTGCTGGCCTGCGGTAACAATGTGTTTGATACCGCTTGCCATCACGGCCAGGGTCACGTCAAAGGCGTTCAGGCTGTCGCCGAATCCGGCGGTCAGGTTCAGCATGGAACCGTTCGCCATCAGGTAGAGCGTTTTGCCATTCAACTGGTAGGCGTTGATAAACGGCATCACTTCTTCATTGGGGAACTGCTTTAAGTATTCGCAGTCGATCTCTTCGGCGACGTGACCCACGTTAAGTACGAACACGCCGTCTTTCGCTTTATCCAGCACGGCTGCGCTAACGACTTTTTTCGCACCGGTTGCGGTGGCGATAACATCCGCAGCGGCGATAACGTCATGAATATCCACTACGTGCCAGCCATCATAGGCAGCCTGCAGGCGGCGAGCAGGATCGAGTTCCGCAACCATCACCTGGCCGCCATAGGCTTTTGCCGCTGCGGCAACGCCCTGGCCTACCAGGCCATAGCCAATCACCAGCACTTTCTTTTCATGCAGCGTCAGGTGGGTGGTCTGGAAGAAGGTTTGCCAGGCGGTCAGCCCCACCATATGGCGATTGTGCAGCCCTTCTTTAACCGGCAAATCATCCCAGTTAAAAATAGGGTAGCCGGGACGCAGATCCGCAAGACGATTCACGCCAGAACCGGTTGCTTCCAGACAGGCGACAACATCCCCGAACTCGCCGCGCTGATGCAGCAGAGTAGTGATATCCGCCCCCATTTCGCACAGATGAGTCGGGCGCCAGGCAATCGCTTTTTCCCATGAATCACGCCAGTCGGCGTCGCTCATATTGCGCCATGCGCAGGCTTCGGCTCCTGCCTCGGCAAGGTATGCGACAACCTCGTCCTGCACGGTAGTCGGGTTACAGGTGGTCAGAAAGACTTTGGCATTCTTCTTCAGTAGGCCTTCTACCAGCGGGATCATTTTCAGATCGAGATGCATGTTGCAGGCCAGCCGCACGTGGCTTAAGTCGGGAAGCGCCTGCACCTGCTTTAGGGTACGAACCATATGGCGGCAAGTCCACGCAATTTCTTTTTTAAACATCTCGCTTTGGGCGTTCACAGGCGTTCCTTATTGATTGTTTTTTAATGTTTTTATAGAAAGTGAAATAGCTTCAAGATACCCGAGAATAGCAAAATGAGCGGAGGCTGTTAACTGACAGAAAGGGGGACATAGATTGCTAAAAACAAAAAAGCCACTCGTGAGAGTGGCATAACTGTATGTATTTACTACTTAAATTTGGTGGCCCCTGCTGGACTTGAACCAGCGACCAAGCGATTATGAGTCGCCTGCTCTAACCACTGAGCTAAGGGGCCGTGGCGCTGGATTATAATGGAACTCGGGACGCCAATCCAGTGATTGCGTGACATATGCTTGTTTTATAAACAATGCTTTATCAATCTCTTATACTTGGCTCAATATCTATAACGATGAGAAATGTCATGATCGGCGATATCTTACAACCAGGGCTGCGGGTTGTGTTCTGCGGTATTAACCCTGGCAAGTCTTCGGCGCACACCGGATTTCATTTTGCCCATCCCGGAAATCGCTTCTGGAAGGTGATTCATCTTGCTGGTTTTACCGAGCGGCAGTTAAAGCCGGAAGAAGAGCGACATCTGCTGGATACGCGCTGCGGCATTACCATGCTGGTTGAGCGACCAACCGTTCAGGCGAGCGAGGTAGGGCTGCACGAGCTGCGTGCAGGCGGTCGTGAGCTAATCACAAAGATGCAGGACTACCAGCCGATGGCGCTGGCCGTGTTGGGCAAGCAGGCTTTTGAGCAGGCGTTTAGCCAGCGTGGGGCGAAGTGGGGCAGACAGAATATTACTATTGGCGATACGGAAGTGTGGATTTTGCCCAATCCCAGCGGTCTGAATCGTGCGACCCTGGACAAGCTTGTCGAGTCTTACCGTGAGCTGGATCAGTCGTTAATGGCGCGTGGCAGGTAACACGGAGGTTGTTTCGGCAGTAGACAGGCAATAAAAAGCCCTCGCGAGGAGGGCTTTAAAAGGGCGATAAAATTAATCGTCCAGGAAGCTACGCAGTACTTCAGAACGGCTTGGGTGGCGCAGTTTGCGCAGAGCTTTCGCTTCAATCTGACGGATACGTTCGCGGGTAACGTCGAACTGTTTACCCACTTCTTCAAGCGTATGGTCGGTGTTCATGTCGATACCGAAACGCATACGCAGGACTTTCGCTTCACGTGCGGTCAGGCCGGCAAGCACGTCGTGCGTTGCAGAGCGCAGGCTTTCAGAGGTCGCAGAATCCAGCGGCAGCTCGAGGGTAGTATCCTCGATGAAATCACCCAGATGCGAATCTTCATCGTCGCCGATTGGCGTTTCCATGGAGATTGGCTCTTTAGCGATTTTCAGCACTTTGCGGATTTTGTCTTCCGGCATCAGCATGCGTTCAGCCAGCTCTTCCGGCGTTGGCTCGCGTCCCATCTCTTGCAGCATCTGGCGTGAAATACGGTTGAGTTTGTTGATGGTCTCAATCATATGCACCGGAATACGGATGGTACGCGCCTGGTCGGCGATGGAACGGGTGATAGCCTGACGGATCCACCAGGTTGCATAAGTTGAGAACTTATACCCACGGCGATATTCAAACTTATCAACGGCTTTCATCAGGCCGATGTTACCTTCCTGAATTAAATCAAGGAATTGCAGACCGCGGTTGGTGTATTTCTTGGCGATAGAAATAACCAGACGTAAGTTTGCTTCCACCATCTCTTTCTTCGCGCGGCGGGCTTTTGCTTCACCGATAGACATGCGACGGTTGATGTCCTTAACCTGCTCGATAGTCAGGCCGGTCTCTTCTTCAATCTGCTGCAGTTTTTGCAGGCTGCGATGCACGTCTTCAGATACGTCACGCAGTTTTTCAGACCACGGCTTGTTCATGGCGATAGCAGCATTGAACCAGGTTTCGCTGGTTTCGTTGCCGGTGAACAGCGTGATGAAGTTTTTCTTCGGCATTTTGCACTGCTCAACACACAGCTTCATGATGATACGTTCTTGGGTACGAACGCGGTCCATCATGACGCGCATGCTGTTTACCAGATAATCGAACTGCTTCGGCACCAGGCGGAACTGCTTGAAGACTTCAGACAGTTGCAGGATCTCTGCGGCAGAGTCGGCGTGAGCACGGCCTTTCGCTTTGATGGTGTCACGAGTCTTTTCATATTGGGTCCGAAGATCGCCAAATTTCTCGCGAGCCAGCTCCGGATCGATGCTGTTGTCATCGTCCGCATCGTCTTCATCTTCTTCCTCATCGTCGTCATCACTGTTTTCTTCGCTGGTTAGCTCAGAGCCAATGTGAGTGGCGGTAGGGGCAAGATCTTCTTCTGCGTTAGGATCAACGAAACCGGTGATCAGATCCGTCAGGCGCACTTCTTCAGCTTCAACGCGATCGTACTGTTCAAGCAGGTAGGTGATGGCTTCCGGATATTCAGCAACGGAGCACTGAACCTGGTTGATACCGTCTTCGATACGCTTAGCAATATCGATTTCACCCTCACGGGTTAACAGTTCAACGGTTCCCATTTCACGCATGTACATGCGCACCGGGTCGGTGGTGCGCCCGATTTCCGATTCTACGCTGGACAGAACCTGAGCGGCAGCTTCTTCCGCATCTTCGTCCGTGTTGTTTGAGTTTTCAGCAAGCAACAGGTCATCGGCATCAGGTGCTTCTTCCATCACCTGAATGCCCATGTCATTGATCATTTGGATGATGTCTTCGATCTGATCGGAGTCGACGATATCTTCCGGCAGATGGTCATTGACCTCAGCATAGGTCAGATAGCCTTGCTCCTTACCACGTTGGACAAGAAGTTTAAGCTGTGACTGCGGGTTTTGCTCCATAAGACGGTATCCACACTTCAGTATTAGGGTTGTGTCGGTAGGCGTTGCCGCCAACAATAACGTAACGAGGGCTGACTTGTTTTAATGCCGCTGCCCATCCGTGCGGCGTTCGGGTTTGACCCGATCAATGTTCGGCAGTTAAGCCGCGAGTATTTATTTTTTCGTGCGTGATTCTGTTATCACGCGGACTTCCTCACGCTCCGCTGGGGTTAATCCCGCGGTTCTGGAGCGTGCCATCAATTCTTCAAAACGCAACTCCAGCACTGAATCAAACATGTGTTCGAGTGCGTCGGTGAACGTTTTTTCTGCAATATCCTTATCTGCTATATCGTCCCAGGCTGACAGTTTTTCAAGGGTAGCGGCTTCATTTGTGCCGCGATACTGCTCTAAAAGCTGCCCCGTGGTCAGTCCTGGCTGGGCAAGACAGGTATTCACTAAATCGATAAATAATTTCAGTCCCGGCAGTTTAGCCTCTTCCAGACCGCTTAACGGCGGAACAGAAGGTGCCAGCTCTGGGTTTTGTACCAGCAGTCCTATCAGTATACGCATGGTTGTGCGTTTTAGCTGAGGCGCCGGGCGCGGCGTACCGCTTTGTGCAAGCCTTGGCATGAGCTTTTCAAGCTGGCTGTCGTCCAGAATGCCGAGTTTATTGCCCAGTTCCTGACGCAGATAAATGCGCAATGTCTCACCAGGTACCTGACTAATCAGGGGTAAGGCCAGCGTGCTCAGTCGCGCACGGCCATCCGGCGAACTCAAATCGACCTGCGGCATCAGGCTGTTAAAAAGAAACGTAGAAAGCGGCTGGGCATGTTCCATCCGTGCCTCAAACGCTTCTTTTCCTTCTTTACGAACCAGCGTATCCGGGTCTTCTCCGTCCGGCAGGAACATAAAGCGTAACTGGCGGCCATCCGTCATATAAGGTAGCGCAGTTTCCAGCGCGCGCCATGCTGCGTCACGTCCGGCGCGATCGCCGTCATAACAGCAGACGACGTTATCGGTGACCCGAAACAGCAACTGGATATGGTCAGCGGTGGTTGAGGTGCCAAGCGATGCGACGGCGTAAGAAATGCCGTACTGCGCCAGGGCCACCACATCCATATAGCCTTCGACCACCAACAGCCGCGCTGGTTCAGGCTGGCTTTGCTGAGCCTCATACAGGCCATACAACTGGCGGCCTTTATGGAAAATATCGGTTTCCGGGGAGTTCAGGTACTTCGGCAGGGCATCGCCCAGCACGCGGCCACCAAAACCTATTACCCGGCCTCGCTTGTCGCGGATGGGGAACATCACCCTTTCACGAAAACGATCGTAACTGCGACCCTGGTCGTTGGTCACCAGCATACCCGCGTCCGTCAGCGCCTGACGATTTTCGGCGTTGCCGCCAAAACGTTTTAAGGCGTTATCCCAACCGGGAGGCGCATAACCTATAGCAAAATGCTTGATGACTTCTGCGCTTAATCCACGACTTGCCAGATACTGACGGGCAGGTTCCGCGCTGTGTTGCGCCAGGGATTGCTGATAAAAGGCGTTCAGGCCATCCATCAACTGATACAGATTCTGTCGCTGATGGCGCTCGATCTGGCTTGGCCCGTTACCCGCTTCGTACGGGACTTCCAGGTTATGCATGGCCGCTAATTCTTCAACGCTTTCGACAAAATCAAGCTTGTCGTAGTTCATTAAAAAATCCAGCGCGTTGCCGTGCGCTCCGCAACCGAAGCAGTGGTAAAACTGTTTATCACCGTTTACGGTGAAAGAAGGGGTTTTTTCGTTATGGAACGGACAACACGCATGGTAGTTTTTGCCTTGCTTTTTGAGCTTAACGCGCGCATCGACAAGATCGATGATGTCGGTACGAGCCAGCAAGTCATTGATGAAAACACGTGGAATTCGTCCAGCCATAGGCCCCGTTTAACCCCGTAAGTTTGTCTGTCGAGCTTATAAAGCCGCATCAGGAACCTGTAGGGCAGGTCAGTTCATAAACGAAAATAAGCCGCGCATTCCTTTCGGAAGCACGGCCTTTACAACTACTACTTGTCTGTTCCGGAGGGGTAAACCCCCAGGCAATTAGTACAGACGAGTGCGGCGTGCGTTTTCGCGAGCCAGTTTCTTCGCGTGACGTTTCACAGCAGAAGCTTTAGCGCGTTTACGTTCGGTAGTCGGTTTTTCATAGAACTCACGACGACGAACTTCCGCCAGAACACCTGCTTTCTCACAAGAACGCTTGAAGCGACGCAGTGCTACGTCGAATGGCTCGTTTTCACGTACTTTAATTACCGGCATTAACTCTCACCTTTGATAAATTCGGTTTGCCGCTGACTGATGCGCCAGCTATTTCAAAATGGTGCGGAATTTTACTGCAACTCTTGCTGCTTTGTAAAGCACCGGACAACCAGAAACCTGGCTTTTAAGGCCGGAATCTTCCAGGGGTGCGGATTATACACCACATGAGCGCGCAAGGTGAGCAAAGTTTTAATACCCGTCATCCTTTGAGCTACAGCGGCGTTGGCGGCACTCCGTTATTCGGCACATCCTGTGGCTCACCCCTGAGGGGCCGTTGCTTGCAACGTTCAAATCTGTTCCCGACAGATTTGTCACCTCAGTCACTTACTTTAGTAAGCTCCTGAGGACTCACTCCCTTGCCGCCTTGCTGTAACTCAAATGCTATAGGGTATACAACGGAGGCCCGGGAGCATAAACTTCGCCGCAAGACTTTGAGGTAGAGAAAGCCATGCGTGTACTGGGTATAGAGACATCCTGTGATGAAACCGGCATCGCCATTTATGACGATGAGAAAGGGCTGTTAGCCAATCAGTTGTATAGTCAGGTGAAATTGCACGCTGACTACGGTGGCGTGGTGCCGGAGCTTGCCTCCCGCGATCACGTGCGTAAAACCGTGCCGTTGATTCAGGCTGCATTGAAAGAGGCTGGTTTAACCGCCCGGGATATCGATGGCGTGGCCTATACCGCCGGTCCGGGGCTGGTCGGCGCGCTTTTAGTGGGGGCAACGGTTGGCCGCGCGCTGGCGTTCGCCTGGGATGTGCCTGCCGTGCCGGTGCATCATATGGAAGGGCATTTGTTAGCGCCAATGCTGGAGGATAATCCTCCGGCGTTCCCGTTTGTCGCGTTACTGGTTTCCGGCGGTCATACGCAGTTGATTAGCGTTACCGGCATTGGCCAGTATGAGCTGCTGGGCGAATCCATTGACGATGCCGCAGGCGAAGCCTTTGATAAGACGGCCAAACTGCTTGGACTGGATTACCCCGGCGGCCCGATGCTGTCGAAAATGGCCGCTCAGGGCACGGAAGGGCGCTTCGTCTTCCCGCGTCCAATGACGGATCGTCCGGGGCTTGATTTCAGCTTCTCCGGCCTGAAAACTTTTGCGGCAAATACCATTCGCGGTAACGAAGCAGACGACCAGACTCGCGCCGATATCGCCCGCGCTTTTGAAGATGCGGTGGTTGATACGCTGGCCATTAAGTGTAAACGCGCGCTCGAACAGACCGGTTTCAAACGGCTGGTTATGGCGGGCGGCGTAAGCGCTAACCGTACTCTGCGGGCGCGTATGGAAGAGTTAATGTCTAAACGTCGTGGCGAAGTGTTTTACGCGCGGCCGGAATTTTGTACCGATAACGGCGCAATGATTGCCTATGCGGGCATGATTCGTCTGAAAGCGGGAACGGCGGGAGAACTAAGCGTGACGGTGCGTCCGCGCTGGCCGCTGGCAGAATTACCTGCGGCGTAAACATAACGAATCAATAAAAAGGGAGTGAGAAATCACTCCTTTTTTTTGTCTTTATTTTTGCGGAGTTTCTTCCAGATTTTGGTTTCCTGGCCGCGCCATAAACGCTGAATATTATCGTGATGACGCATCAGGATCAGGCAGGAGAGCATGGCAACCGGAAAAGTGAACTGCGGTTTGAACCACCAGACGTAAAACGGCGCGATGAGCGCGCTGATAATTGCGCCAAGTGAGGAATAACCGCTGAGCAGCACGCTAAGAAGCCAGGTTCCCGCCATCACGCCGGTTAAGTCGAAACCAATAGGCGCAATGGCGCCGAATGCCGTTGCTACGCCTTTTCCGCCGCGGAATTTAAAGAAAATGGGCCAGATATGTCCCAGGCATGCGGCAATAGCGATCAGCCCGAGCCAGAATGGAGTCACGCCCAGCGCATATGCCGCCCAGACCGGCAGCATGCCTTTTAAGACGTCAAAAATAAGTACCGCTACGGCTGCGCCTTTGCCGCCAATACGTAAGACGTTTGTCGCACCTGGGTTACCTGAACCGTTCTCTCTTGGGTCCGGGAGACCCGCGAGTCGGCAAACCAGAATGGCGCTAGAAATTGAGCCGCAAAGATACGCGAGGAGAATCATGCCAGGCGCGATTGCACTCATAACGCTGTTCCATTTTGAAAGTGTCGTTGTATTCTTCGCATTTGTGGATAATACGCATATTTCGCCGGAAGTGGTATCTGGCGCAACCAAAAAGCAGGCAGGGCGTGATGGACATTGTATTTATAGAGCAACTAACGGTAATCACCACTATCGGTGTGTATGACTGGGAACAAACCATTGATCAGAAGCTGATATTCGATATCGAAATGGCGTGGGATAACCGCACGGCCGCCGGTAGCGATGACGTGAACGATTGTCTGAGCTATGCGGATGTCAGCGAAGCGGTTATCAGCCACGTTTCCGGCGGCCGTTTCGCCCTGGTCGAGCGCGTGGCGGAAGAGGTGGCCCAACTGCTGTTGGCGCGCTTTAATTCACCCTGGGTTCGCCTGAAAGTCAGCAAGCCTGGCGCGGTTGCTCAGGCGGCAAATGTCGGCGTCGTCATCGAGCGTGGCAGTAATCCGAAAGCAAACAAATAAGTTCATAATTATTAAACCAAACGTGTCTAATCTGGTCATAGCCAGTAACCTTTTACGGCGGCCGTATCTCGCTCGCCGTTTTTTTGTGTTTTTCAGGGGTATGAGGGTTTATTAATGAGCGATTTTCACTCGCTGGCGATTGCCGCGATTCTCGGTGTTGTTGAGGGGCTAACGGAGTTTTTGCCTGTCTCGTCTACCGGGCATATGATTATTGTCGGACACCTGCTGGGATTTGAAGGTGACACCGCCGAAACATTTGAAGTGGTTATTCAGCTCGGCTCGATCCTCGCTGTGGTAGTGATGTTCTGGCGCCGCCTGTTCGGTCTGATTGGCATTCATTTTGGCCATCCGCCTCATGAAGGCATGGGCAAAGGTCGTTTGTCGTTAATTCATATTCTGTTGGGCATGGTTCCTGCCGTGGTGCTGGGGCTTATCTTCCACGATACGATTAAATCTTTGTTTAACCCAATAAACGTCATGTACGCGCTGGTGGTCGGCGGCGTATTGCTGATTGCCGCTGAACTGCTAAAACCAAAAGAACCGCGCGCCGTTGGGGTGGACGATATGACTTATCGTCAGGCGTTTGTGATTGGTTGCTTCCAGTGTCTGGCGCTCTGGCCGGGCTTTTCTCGTTCAGGCGCTACAATCTCCGGCGGCATGTTGATGGGCGTGAGCCGCTATGCCGCATCCGAGTTTTCATTCCTGCTGGCCGTGCCAATGATGCTGGGCGCGACGATGCTGGATGTTTATAAGAGCATCGGCTTCCTGACCATGGCCGATCTGCCGATGTTTGCCGTGGGCTTCGTCACCGCGTTTATCGTCGCTCTGATAGCCATCAAAACCTTCCTGCAGATAATCAAACGTATGTCGTTTATTCCGTTTGCCATCTACCGCTTCTTTGTTGCTGCAGCGGTTTATTTCGTCTTTATGTAAGCCTGTTGCCCTCAGCTTTGCGGCTGGGGGCAGTGTTCTTCTTTCCACTTCGCAACGGCTGCGATACGACGTTTAGTCAACTCTTCCCGAATCGCCGGGCCGCTGAAACCTGCATCAATCACTTCTTTATTTGTGACGCTTTGAGCGGCTTCCCAGGCTGCACGCAGCAGTCTACCTTGCGGATAATCGCTGCCTTCAAAACCAGTGCGCCCGCGCGCGTCAGCCTCGCTGGTTAAGGCGATTTGCTCAACACGCTGCGGCTTACGCCAGGCGTCGATAGCATCAAAAAGTTTCACCACTGTTTTCGGCTGCAGGATTGGGAAGGTGTGAATCAGGTCATGGTATTCCGCCACGAGTTTAGCCAGATCGCGAATCTCGTTCGGCACGCGCATTCTCTGGCAGATATTTTCTACCAGCTTAACTCCCGCCGGACCATGGCCATGGTGGCGCGGCCAGAACTCTTTCGGGGTTAATCCCTTGCCAAGGTCGTGGCAAAGCGTTGCGAAACGTACATCCACCTCAGGGCTGAGCTGGGCTGCGATAGAAAGCGTCATCAGCACGTGAATACCGGTGTCGATTTCAGGGTGCCATTTGGCCGGGGCAGGTACGCCAAAGAGCGCGTCGATTTCCGGGAACAACACGGCCAGCGCCCCGCATTTACGCAGCACGTCGAAGTAAACCTGCGGGTTGCGGCTGGTCAGCGCATTTTCAGTTTCTTTCCAGACGCGTTCAGGCGTCAGATGCGCCAGTTCGCCGTCTTCGGCCATGTTTTGCATCAGCGTCATGGTTTCCGGGGCTATCTGGAAATTAAGATGGGCGTAACGTGCGGCAAAACGCGCTACGCGCAGAACACGCAGCGGATCTTCGTTAAATGCCGGGGAGACATGACGCAGCAGGCGTTTTTCAATATCTGCCCGTCCGTTAAAGGGATCGACCAGTTCGCCGTGATCGTCCTGTGCGATGGCATTGATGGTGAGATCGCGGCGCAGTAAATCCTGCTCAAGCGTAACGTCCGGTGCGGCATAACAGGTGAAGCCTGTATAACCTTGCCCGGATTTACGCTCGGTGCGCGCCAGCGCGTACTCTTCGCGAGATTTTGGATGCAGAAATACCGGAAAATCTTTCCCAACCTGTTGGTAACCAGCATCCAGCATTTCTTGCGGGGTTGCGCCAACCACGACCCAATCTTTATCTTTGACCGGTAGTTTTAACAACCCATCACGAACGGCGCCACCGACCAGATAAATCTTCACTCTTCACACCCCTGCGTCTGCTAAAAATTACGAATAATACGTAATTGTAGGATACAGGGTTGCGGATCAATTCATCCAGCGGTCTTTCTTCTTGCGGCTTGGGATCATATGCGGCAGCAGCAGGCCAAACAGCAGGCCGACGCCTAACACGCCGCCGCCATACATAAACCACTGCATGATAATGGCGCGCTGCTTATCATCAAGCTGGACGTTTGCGGCATTTACCTTTTTCTGGGCGACGATTAGCTGGTTTTTAAGCTGTTGATTCTCATCTTTAAGCCCGTTGATAACGCTGTCGCTCTGGGCGACTTTTTGCTGCATTTCCGCGGTGCGCTGATTCCAGGTGGTGTCGATATTGGTGAGCTTATCCGTCAGGTCTTTGACCTGTTGTTCCAGAGCGGGTACGCGAGTACGCAGGCTTGGATTGGTGCTCAACTGAGCCAGTGGGATCCAGGAGGTGCGGCCGTTGCTGTCGCGCACCTGGCCATATTTCGTTTCTTCGTTACTTTGCAGAAGCGTCACTTCTTCGCCCGCGTTTACTGTACCCAGCAGGCGATAATTATCACCCGGGCCGCTTCGAACCCAGGTGTTCAATTCGTCGGAAACATAACGTTTTTCTTCGGCATGAGCCACAACGGTTACGCTAAGAGAAAGCAAAGTAAGGCAAATCAGGCGTAATTTCTGCATTAGTTCGTCATTATTGTCATAAAGTGTGGAACGATAGTAGTGGCATCAGTCTGACGGTGCAATCCGTAAACCTGAATGAGAATCATCCTGGTGTGAATTTCGCCACTTGTACAAGGTGTTAACCCTTTTCCGGTTGAATATCTGCTCGTTAAAGTGCGCGCGATGCGTGGCAATTTACGGCAAAATATTATCTACTGACCAGCAACTAGCTATTTAGTTCGCCGGGATGTCATCCCGTGTGACCGCAACCAAAAGTAAAAAGACGATGCCTCAAGAAATCGAACTCAAATTTATCGTTAATCCAGCGGCGCTGGACGATCTGCGCAATACCCTAAATTCCCTTGAAAGCGAACACAGCGAACCGCGCCAACTGCTTAATATTTATTACGAAACGGCAGATAACACGCTGCGTAGCCACGATATGGGTTTGCGTATCCGCGGAGTAGATGGCCGCTACGAAATGACCATGAAAGTAGCCGGTCGCGTGACTGGCGGACTTCATCAACGTCCTGAATATAACGTCGAGCTCAGCAAGCCAGAACTTGACCTTTCGTTGCTGCCCGCTGAAATCTGGCAGGAAGGCGTAACGCCTGCGGTATTGCAGACAGAATTGCAGCCGCTGTTTAGCACCGATTTCGCTCGTGAAAAGTGGGTGGTTACTCACCGTGGAAGCAAGATTGAGCTTGCTCTGGACCTGGGTGAAGTGAAAGCCGGAGAGTTAAACGAACCGCTGTGCGAGCTGGAGCTGGAACTGCTCGCAGGCGAGACGTCTGCGGTTCTTGAACTGGCGCAGCGGCTGGTGACGCAGCCGGGCCTGCGCCAGGGGAACCTGAGTAAAGCCGCACGCGGTTATCATCTGGCGGCAGGCAATGCGCCTCGTGAAATCAAACCGCTGGGCGTATTGCACGTTGTGCCGAAAGCAACGGTTGAGCAGGGGCTGGAAGGCGCGCTGGAAATGGCGCTTGAACATTGGCAATACCACGAAGAACTGTGGGTGCGCGGCAGCAAACCTGCGAAAAACTCCATGCTTAACGGAGTGGTTCTGGTTCGCCATGCGCTGGCGCTGTTCGGCGGTATTGTGCCCCGTAAGGCGAGTGCTCACTTACGCGAGCTGTTGATGGCTTATGAAGCGCTGCTGGCTCAAAACCTGAAGCCAGAAGAGCTGATTTATGCTCCGGAAAGCAGCCAGGCTAAACTCGCGCTGACCGAATGGCTGGTGAACCGTCAGTGGCAGGAATTTATTGATGAGAAAGGCAGTGCTAAGCTTGCCGGTTCCTTCAAACGTTTTGCGGACACCCATCTTTCCCGTCACGCAGCCGAGCTGCGCAACACCTTCCAGCGCCCGCTTGGCGACAGCTATGGCGATCAACTGCCACGTCTGGCGCGTGAAACCGACTCCATTCGCCTGCTAGCCGGTGTCTATGACGACGCGATAACCCTGCCGTGGCTTGAGAACTGGCAGGGGCTGCGCCATGCCATTACTACTCGTCAGCAGGTTGAAATTGAACATTATCGTAATGAAGCCATCTCGCAGGCGCCATTCTGGTTGCACAGCGGGAAATAATTAAATGATGAGATAATATGATGCCGCACTCGCTCCTTTTACAGCAGCACCTGCAGGCGGTATTGCCGCGTCTGCCACAAGAGATCGATCGTCAGCAGTTAAGCGCCGAAGCGCAGGCCGCACTGACATTCAGTGATTTTGTTTGCGACAGCATGGTGGCTTACCCCGCCTGGCTGCTGGAACTGGAGCAGAGTCCTCCCGAGGCGGATGAGTGGCAACGCTACGCCGCCTGGCTGCAAAGTGAATTGCAGGGCGTACAGGACGAGACGGCATTGATGAAAGCGCTGCGCCTGTTTCGTCGTCGCATTATGGTACGCATTGCCTGGGCGCAAACGCTGCAACAGGTTTCAACGGAAAACTCGCTACAACAGTTGAGCGTGCTGGCGGAAACGCTGATCGTCGCCGCTCGCGACTGGCTTTATGCCGCATGTTGCCGTGAATGGGGAACGCCGTGTAATCAGGATGGCGTTCCGCAACCATTAATGATTCTTGGCATGGGGAAACTTGGCGGCGGCGAACTGAACTTTTCCTCCGACATCGACCTGATTTTTGCCTGGCCGGAAAACGGCTCGACCCAGGGCGGGCGGCGCGAATTAGATAATGCGCAGTTCTTCACTCGTCTGGGACAAAAACTTATCAAAACGCTCGATCAGCCTACGCAGGATGGTTTCGTCTACCGCGTGGATATGCGTCTGCGCCCGTTTGGCGACAGCGGCCCGCTGGTCCTGAGCTTTGCAGCGCTGGAAGATTATTATCAGGAGCAGGGGCGCGACTGGGAACGCTACGCGATGGTCAAGGCGCGCATTATGGGCGATAGAGAAGATAAGTGGAGCCAGGAATTGCGCAATATGCTGCGTCCGTTTGTCTTCCGCCGCTACATTGATTTCAGCGTCATCCAGTCGCTGCGTAACATGAAAGGCATGATTGCCCGCGAAGTGCGCCGCCGTGGCCTGAATGACAATATTAAACTCGGCGCCGGCGGCATTCGCGAAACCGAGTTTATCGTGCAGGTCTTTCAGCTTATTCGCGGTGGACGTGAACCGTCGCTGCAGTCCCGTTCGCTGCTGCCCACGCTTGAGGCCATCCAACAGCTTCATCTGCTGCCGGAAGACGATGCACAGCGGCTGCGCGAAGCCTATCTCTACCTGCGTCGCCTCGAGAATTTGCTCCAAAGCATCAACGATGAACAGACCCAGACGTTGCCCGGCGACGAGCTTAATCGTGCGCGCCTTGCCTGGGGCATGAATGAAGAAAACTGGGATTCATTACAACAAACGTTGCAGGCGCAGATGAATAACGTGCGCCAGGTATTCAACGATTTGATCGGTGATGACGAACCGGAAGCGGGCGAGGATAAAATCGCCGAAGCCTGGCGTGAGCTGTGGCAGGATGCGCTGGATGCCGATGAGGCTACCGCCGTGCTCAGTCATTTAACACCGGAAGCGCGTGGTGAAGTGCTAAAGTTGGTCGCCGAGTTTCGACAGGATACGGATAAACGCACCATTGGTCCGCGTGGCCGTCAGGTTCTGGATCAGCTTATGCCGCGGCTGCTGTGCGAGGCGTGTTCGCGCAATGATGCTCCGCTGCCGCTATCGCGCCTGATTCCGCTGCTGCTGGGCATTGTCACCCGCACAACTTATCTCGAATTGTTGACGGAATATTCGGGCGCGCTCAAGCATCTGATTACGCTTTGTGCCGCGTCGCCAATGATTGCGGGACAACTGGCGCGTTATCCGCTGCTGCTGGACGAACTCCTTGATCCAAACACGCTCTATCAGCCAACGGCGACAGACGCTTATAAAGACGAGTTGCGCCAGTATCTGCTGCGTGTTCCGGACGACGACGAAGAGCAGCAGCTTGAAGCGTTACGCCAGTTTAAACAGGCTCAGCTACTGCGCGTGGCTGCGGCCGATATGACCGGAACGCTACCGGTCATGAAAGTCAGCGATCATCTGACATGGCTTGCTGAAGCTATGATCGACGCAGTAGTTCAGCAAGCGTGGACGCAAATGGTGGCGCGTTTCGGCCAGCCAAAACATCTGCATGACCGGGAAGGGCGCGGGTTTGCGGTTATCGGTTATGGCAAGCTTGGCGGCTGGGAGCTGGGCTACAGTTCCGATCTTGATCTGGTTTTCCTGCACGATTGTCCGGCGGATGTGATGACCGACGGCGAACGCGAAATCGATGGTCGCCAGTTTTATCTTCGCCTGGCGCAGCGAGTGATTCATTTATTCAGTACCCGCACTTCGTCCGGGATTTTATATGAGGTGGATGCCCGCCTTCGTCCATCCGGTGCGGCAGGTATGCTCGTCACAACGGCGGAGGCATTTGCTGATTATCAGCAAAATGAAGCATGGACCTGGGAGCATCAGGCGCTGGTACGCGCCCGCATCGTCTATGGCGACCCGCTGCTGAATCGCGAGTTTGACGCCATTCGCCGTCAGATTTTATGTACCCCGCGTGAAGGTAAAAAACTACAAACTGAAGTGCGTGAAATGCGCGAAAAAATGCGCGCTCACCTGGGCGGTAAACATCGCGATCGCTTTGATATTAAGGCGGATCAGGGTGGGATTACGGATATCGAATTTATCACGCAGTATCTGGTTTTGCGTTATGCGGCACAGGCTCCAAAATTAACGCGCTGGTCTGATAATGTGCGCATTCTGGAATTAATGGCGCAAAACGACATCATGAGTGATGACGAAGCGAAAGCGCTGACGCATGCTTACGTCACGTTGCGCGATGAGCTGCACCATCTGGCCTTGCAGGAGTTGCCGGGCAACGTGGCGCCCGATGCATTTGCCGCCGAGCGCGAACAGGTTGAACGCAGTTGGCAAACGTGGCTGGGCGAGGCGCAAACGCGCGCGGAAGTGTAATTGCGGTATCAGTGCCCGCCATCCCAAAATTGGTTTTCTGGGATGGTGTTTCAAATCAGGAAATCAATGTATTGATTTTCAAAGAAAATGATCCTGACTTGCGTCTGATTTAAGACGAAGAGGTTTGTCAGGAGGTTGATGTGATATTATCTCGCGCAAAATTTTTTCCCTCTCTGGAGAGTCAGGAATGAAAGTAACGCTGCCCGAATACAGCCGTGCAGGCGTCATGGTGGTTGGTGATGTGATGCTGGATCGCTACTGGTATGGCCCAACCAGCCGTATCTCCCCGGAAGCCCCGGTGCCGGTGGTGAAAGTCGATACCATTGAAGAACGCCCTGGCGGCGCTGCCAACGTGGCGATGAACATCGCTTCGCTCGGCGCTAATTCCCGCTTGGTTGGGCTGACGGGAATTGATGACGCTGCTCGTGCGTTAAGCCAGACGCTGGCTGGCGTGAACGTTAAATGCGACTTTGTTTCCGTGCCGACTCATCCCACAATCACCAAGCTGCGCGTGCTTTCCCGCAACCAACAACTGATTCGCCTTGATTTTGAAGAAGGGTTTGAAGGGGTTGATCCCGAGCCGCTGCACGAGCGCATTAGCCAGGCGCTGCCGCACATTGGCGCGCTGGTGCTTTCAGATTACGCCAAAGGCGCGCTGGCAAGCGTGCGCGAGATGATAACCCTTGCTCGCGCTGCGAAAGTACCAGTGCTAATCGACCCGAAAGGCACCGACTTTGAACGTTATCGCGGCGCGACGCTGCTGACCCCAAACCTGTCTGAATTTGAAGCTGTGGTGGGGAAATGCAAAAGCGAAGCTGAACTGGTGGAACGAGGCATGCGGCTGATTGCGGATTACGATCTTTCCGCGCTGCTGGTGACGCGTTCAGAGCAGGGAATGACGCTGTTGCAACCGGGCCTTGAGCCGGTTCATCTGCCGACTCAGGCACAGGAAGTGTATGATGTGACCGGTGCTGGCGATACGGTGATTGGCGTGCTGGCAGCGACGCTTGCCGCGGGCAATTCTCTGGAAGAAGCCTGCTATTTTGCTAATGCTGCGGCGGGTGTGGTAGTCGGCAAACTTGGTACATCTACCGTCTCCCCAATTGAGCTTGAAAATGCGGTGCGTGGCCGTGCTGATACCGGTTTCGGCGTAATGACTGAAGCCGAGCTTAAAGTTGCGGTTGCTGCGGCTCGTAAACGCGGTGAGAAAGTTGTCATGACCAACGGCGTGTTCGATATTCTGCACGCGGGCCATGTTTCCTATCTTGCGAATGCGCGCAAGCTTGGCGATCGCCTGATTGTGGCTGTAAACAGCGATGCATCAACCAAACGCCTGAAAGGGGAAACCCGCCCGGTGAACCCGCAGGATCAGCGCATGATCGTGCTTTCCGCGCTGGAGGCCGTTGACTGGGTTGTATTGTTCGAAGAAGACACCCCGCAGCGCCTGATTGGTGAAATCCTGCCAGATCTGCTGGTAAAAGGCGGCGACTACAAACCTGACGATATCGCCGGTAGCAAAGAAGTGTGGGCGAACGGCGGTGAAGTGATGGTGCTGAACTTTGAAGATGGTTGTTCAACGACGAATATCATCAAGCGTATTCAGAATAACGAAGCCTGACAGAAACAGACTCCCCCAGCATATGGGGGAGTAAGTATTACATCTGCGGGTCGGTTGGTGGAATAACCGCCGGCGCTGGCGTATGAGCTTCACGGTTTTCCAGCTCGTTTAAACGCTGTTCCAACAAAGCCAGTTTTTCGCGAGTACGCAGAAGCACCTGGGTCTGCACATCGAACTCTTCACGACTTACCAGATCCAGACGCGTTAATTGCGCCTGTAAAACCTGGCGAATTTTCTTTTCGACATCATCCCCGAACTCACGAATCCCTTTCGGCATCGACTCATGGACCTGACGGGCAATCTGCTCAATTTTTTTCGGGTCAATCATAGTGGTTTCCATTTAACCTGCGTGAATAACTTAATTGTAATGCCTGATTGCCAGGTGATAAACCGGAAATGCCGTTGCCAGAGAAAATCATCGGCGTTATAGTAAGTCTGCTTATTCTCAGGGCGGGGCGAAACTCCCCACCGGCGGTAAATCAGCGTACGCTGAAAGCCCGCGAGCGCTCCGAAATATTTTTTCGGAGGTCAGCAGATCCGGTGTGATTCCGGGGCCGACGGTTAAAGTCCGGATGGGAGAGAGTAACGACAAAGTCAGGCCCCGGCCTGCCCACGTTATTTTTTATAGCTCCTAAGACTGCCCTGATTCTGGTAACCATAATTTTAATGAGGTTTTTTTACCATGAATCAGACGCTACTTTCTGCATTTGGCACCCCGACTCAGCGCGTTGAACATGCACTTAAAGCATTGCGCGAAGGCCGCGGCGTGATGGTTCTCGATGATGAAAATCGCGAGAACGAAGGTGACATGATTTTCCCTGCCGAAACCATGACCGTTGAGCAAATGGCGCTGACCATTCGCCACGGCAGCGGCATTGTCTGCCTGTGCCTGACCGATGAACGCCGCAAACAGCTCGATCTGCCGATGATGGTTGAGAACAACACCAGCGCTTA
Organism: Dryocola boscaweniae; assembly: GCF_025215095.1. Classification (GTDB taxonomy): domain Bacteria; phylum Pseudomonadota; class Gammaproteobacteria; order Enterobacterales; family Enterobacteriaceae; genus Dryocola; species Dryocola boscaweniae. Next base: position 347,988 of record NZ_JALHAP010000080.1, read on the forward strand.
CGGCACCGGTTTTACTGTCACCATCGAAGCCGCACACGGCGTGACTACCGGTGTTTCGGCGGCGGATCGTTTAACGACCGTGCGCGCAGCTATTGCTGATAACGCTAAACCCAGCGATCTGAATCGTCCGGGACATGTGTTCCCATTGCGTGCTCAGCCAGGCGGGGTGTTAACCCGCGGCGGCCACACTGAGGCGACCATTGACCTGGTTTCCCTGGCAGGTTTTAAACCAGCCGGCGTGCTTTGTGAGTTGACTAACGACGATGGCACCATGGCGCGTGCGCCAGAATGCATCACCTTTGCCCGCCAGCATAATATGGCCGTTGTGACCATCGAAGATCTGGTCGAATATCGTCAGACTCACGAGCGCAAGGCCAGCTAAGAGTTATAAAAAAGCCCGGTTTCTGGACTGCACCCCAAAAGTTGGATACCCAACTGAGTAAGGTGCAGTTTTTTATGGCAAAGCCAAAATATTCCCTCGAAACCAGATTAGCTGTAGTCAATCACTACCTTGCCGGAAAAGATGGAACAC
>NZ_JALHAP010000043.1 GCF_025215095.1 Dryocola boscaweniae
TCAGGCGCTCGCTGCCGTAAAGCCGGTCCGGCGACCACTGGCCGTAGAAGCTGGTCAGCCACCACAGGTCATTGGTTACGGGACGCTGATAGCTGCCGTTAACGCTCCATTTTTTGAACCCGGCTTTTGGCATGTCGCCTTTTTTACCTTTGTCGTCTTCCGCGCCCAGCCAGGGTACGCCGTGGCTGAAAGTCGGGTTTAACGTCGCAACACCACCAAAAATCTTTTGCGTGTGGTTAAGGCCAGAGACCAGGCTGGTAAGCCTGCGGCTGCTGCTGTCGAGTTTCGCGTCGTTAAGGTAGTTGTTGCTGATTTGATGTGTCAGCCCAATGGATGCGCCTGTTTTTATATCGCCATTGCGGAACAGCACGTGCGAAGCGGTAAAACGATGTGTCTGGCTGTCACCGGTTGAAGCCCAGTTAAAACCGTTGTTATTGATGGTGCTGAGGTAGTTACTCCAGCTATAGCTGTAATCCAGCAGGCTGT
>NZ_JALHAP010000041.1 GCF_025215095.1 Dryocola boscaweniae
TTGAGATAGTATTGAGCATGAAAGGATGGTGGAGCTAAGCGGGATCGAACCGCTGACCTCCTGCGTGCAAGGCAGGCGCTCTCCCAGCTGAGCTATAGCCCCATCGATTTCGTAAAACCTTTGATTTACCACTCACGCTGAGGCCTTTCCTTTTTCTTTCGAAAAAGAAAATGCAATTCGTGCTGAGACAAGGCATGGAATGACGAAACATACTTAAGTATGTGAGTTATTTCATAACGCAGTATCAGGGAGAATTTGGTAGGCCTGAGTGGACTTGAACCACCGACCTCACCCTTATCAGGGGTGCGCTCTAACCACCTGAGCTACAAGCCTATAAGGTTTTACTGCTCGTTTTCTATCAGACAATCTGTGTGAGCACTGCGCGGGTTGTATCTTTAAGGTAAGGAGGTGATCCAACCGCAGGTTCCCCTACGGTTACCTTGTTACGACTTCACCCCAGTCATGAATCACAAAGTGGTA
>NZ_JALHAP010000042.1 GCF_025215095.1 Dryocola boscaweniae
GTTTCTCCAGCAGCGCCGCCGGGATCGGCAAGCGCAGGCTGTCGGCCGGCAGGGGCCAGTCGGAGGTGTGCGACATGTCGGTAGCCGGCTCCGCAATATAGTCCATGAACAACACAATTTAGTCGATCTCGCGACCTTCCGCCCAGTGATAGCTTCTTGGCCAAAGCGAGGTCCGACTCGACCTCGTACCAGTCCGCCACAACAATAAAAGCCGGCCTGGCCGGTGCAGGAGGGTTCATGTCAGTCCCAGTCCGCCACCTCATCGCGGGAGCCTTCGTCGAAGGTCTCGGCGCCCAGCGCATCCCGGTCAGCAATCCCCTCGACAACAGCACCCTGGCGGAGATCGCCTGCGCCAGCGCGGAGCAGATCGAGCAGGCGGTGGCCAGTGCCCGCGAAACCTTCGCCAGCTGGAAGGAAACCCCGGTTTCCGAGCGCGCGCGGGTGATGCTGCGTTACCAGGCGTTGCTCAAGGAACACCAC
>NZ_JALHAP010000040.1 GCF_025215095.1 Dryocola boscaweniae
TTGTCTGATAGAAGTAAAGAAGCAAGGCGTCTTGCGAGTGAGACTTAAGTGTCCCCTTCGTCTAGAGGCCCAGGACACCGCCCTTTCACGGCGGTAACAGGGGTTCGAATCCCCTAGGGGACGCCACGCGTAAACTGTGAGATTCAAACCTCCAGGGGACGCCACTTGCTGGTCTGTGAGTGAAAGTCGCCGACAACCATATCTTAAAGATGACTTGCGAGTCATGTTTAAGATATTGCTCTTTAAAAATCCGGAACAAGCTGAAAATTGAAACGACACACTGTTTCCTTTCTCCGTAATAAGAAAGGAAGATACGGTGTGTTCGAGTCTCTCAAATTTTCACAATCACGATTGTGTCTCACGAGACACCTTCGGGTTGTGAGGTTAAGCGACTAAGCGTACACGGTGGATGCCCTGGCAGTCAGAGGCGATGAAGGACGTGCTAATCTGCGATAAGCGCCGGTAAGGTGATATGAACC
>NZ_JALHAP010000038.1 GCF_025215095.1 Dryocola boscaweniae
AAACGCCGGGCAAAACAAACGGGTTGCGGGTGATTGTCCATAATCTCAGTCCTCACAGAACGAACGCGATGCGGTAGTAAATGCTGATACGATCGGGCGCCAGCCAGTCGGGATACTTCACCGGCAGGCCAACGGTAAACTGGCCGGAGTAATAACGGCTGGCCGTGGATAACCCGACTGCCGCGCCCCACAACGTGCCGGACGCCCGGGGATCGTGGTTATCCTTTTGCAGCCAGCCGCCGTCGAGCGCCGCCACGCTGCTGACCTGGCCGATAACCGGCAGCGTGAACAGCGTGTAGTTCAGCTCGTTGCGCCAGTAGCCGCCGTTATCGCCGGAAAGGTACTGCTCTTTGAAACCGCGCACCGAGCTTTCGCCGCCAATCGTCAGGCGCTCGCTGCCGTAAAGCCGGTCCGGCGACCACTGGCCGTAGAAGCTGGTCAGCCACCACAGGTCATTGGTTACGGGACGCTGATAGC
>NZ_JALHAP010000039.1 GCF_025215095.1 Dryocola boscaweniae
TCCTTACGCACCACCGGGGCGGCGTTGTAGAAGGGGAAGTACTGCTTGTCGTCCTTCAGCACGCGCAGCTTGAAATCCTTCAGGCGGCCGTCGGTGGTGTAGACGAGGCCGAGGAACACCTGGCGGTTCTTCAGCGCGGTGTAGACCAGCCCGGCGTCCATCTGGCGGATGTCGTTGCGGGTGAAGTGCAGGCCGTACAGCTCGCTCATGGGGCCGAGGCCGTCGGGGCGGCCGGCGAACTCCGGGTCCATGGCGAACAGGTGGGTGCTCCCGGGCTCGGCCTCCTGCTGTTCGGCGAGCACCCGCGCGAGATCGCTGACGCTCTGGATGCCCAGGCGCTCGGCCTGTTCCTCGGGCATGGCCAGGGCATAGGTGTTGTTGAAGCGGGTCGGCTTCAGCCAGACCAGGCCCTGGGCTTCGTCGAGTTGCTTGACCCGGCGGTAGGAAGCCGCGGCGTCGAGCTTCTCGTCGATGTGG
>NZ_JALHAP010000037.1 GCF_025215095.1 Dryocola boscaweniae
GCCTGCAGCGGCCGGACGACACGGAAATGCAGCGCCTGCTGGAAAAGGCCGACCTGTACCTGGTGCCGAACATGAACCCGGACGGCGCGTTCCACGGCAACCTGCGCACCAACGCCGCCGGCCAGGATCTCAACCGGGCCTGGCTGGAGCCGAGCGCCGAGCGCAGCCCGGAAGTCTGGTTCGTCCAGCAGGAGATGAAGCGCCATGGCGTCGACCTGTTCCTCGACATCCACGGCGACGAGGAAATCCCCCACGTATTCGCCGCCGGCTGCGAGGACAACCCGGGCTATACGCCCCGCCTGGAACGACTCGAGCAACGCTTCCGCGAGGAACTGATGGCGCGCGGCGAATTCCAGATCCGCCATGGCTACCCACGTAGTGCGCCGGGCCAGGCCAACCTGGCGCTGGCCTGCAACTTCGTCGGGCAGACCTACGACTGCCTGGCGTTCACCATCGAGATGCCGTTCAAGGA
>NZ_JALHAP010000036.1 GCF_025215095.1 Dryocola boscaweniae
TGCCACTGTAGGCAGAGCCTAGACAAGTGTTACATGACCTTGGTGAGCAGTGCAGAGATACATCACAATGTCCCTGTAGGCAGAGCCTTGACAAGTCGTACATCACCTGGGTGATCATTGTAGGGATATGTCACAAAGTACCCTGTAGGCAGATACTAGAAAAGAGTTACATCACCTAGGTGATCAGTGGTGAGATTTGTCAAAATTCCCTGTAGGCAGTGCTTATGAAAGTGTTACATCACCTAAGAGATCAGTGCAGAGATATGCCACAAAGCACCTGTTGGCAGAATTTTGATGAGTTACATCACCTGGGTGATCAGTGAAAAGGTATGTCACAAAGCCCCCTGTAGGCAAAGCCTAGACAAGATTTACATCACTTGGGAGATCAGTGGCGAGATCTCTCACAATTCCCCTGTAGGCAGAGCTTACAACAGTTGCATCACCTGGGTGATCAGTGCAGAGA
>NZ_JALHAP010000035.1 GCF_025215095.1 Dryocola boscaweniae
GGCCAGTTGGCTGGCGAGCATGGCGGCGCTCAGGTTGAGGCGCAGCACCCGTTCGAAGGTCGCCAGGTCGTATTCCTCGCGGTCGCGGCTGATGCCGGCGTTGTTCACCAGCACATCCAGGCGCGGCAGCGCTTCGAACAGCCGTTGCAGGCGCTGGCTGTCGGTGATGTCCAGTTCTTCCCGGCGAATCCGCGGATGACGCGGTGCGTGCACGCCGTCGGCGTCCAGGCCGAGGGCGACGACTTCGGCGCCGAGTTCGGCGAACTGCATGGCGATGGCCGCGCCGATGCCGGAGCTGCCGCCAGTGACCAGCACCTGCTGGCCGGCGTAGATATCGTGCTGGAAAACCATCGGCGATCGTTCCTTCAGGCGTCGGCCAGGGCCGGGTTGGGATTGACCAGCACCTTGACCTGCGACTTGTCGCGCAGCAGGGCCTCGAAACCGTGCTCGACGGCCTGCTC
>NZ_JALHAP010000079.1 GCF_025215095.1 Dryocola boscaweniae
ACTATATCCATTACTATAACAACGAGCGGATCAGCCTGAAATTAAAAGGCCTGAGTCCGGTAGAATACCGAACCCAGACCCCGATAGCCGCTTAACATGAACTGTCCAACTTTATGGGGTCAGTCCATTTCTCAACCGGGCTTTTTGTTAGCCGATGCCGCTGGTTTGCAGCAGCGTCAGGCTTAATCCCATCACCGCCATACCGCAAAGAACGCCGTAACTGGGATTGTTATGCGGATCGATTTCTTTCGCCAGCGGCATCAGTTCATCTACCGAAAGCGCCACCATAATTCCTGCGACGGCCGCCATGATTGAAGCCATAACAATCGGTGAGATCATCGTGCCCAGAATCAACCAGGCCAGTACGCCGCCAAAAATTTCTGCCAGCCCTGAAATGCCAGCCCAGACGATCGCTTTACGTTTTGAACCCGTTGCGGCATAAACCGGGCCTGCAACCGCCAGGCCTTCAGGAATATTGTGTAATGCGACGGCGAGCGCGATACCCATCCCGAGCTCGAGATTGGAACTGGCCGTCACAAAGGTTGCAATGCCTTCCGGGAAGTTATGCAGACTGATACCGAGCGTTAGCAAAAGCGCGGTGCGGCGCAGGTTTGGTGCTTTTAACGTGCCATCCATCAAATCCTGTGGATGCGCATGGGGCAGGCTGCGATCGAGCGCGAAATAGCCCACCAGCCCCAACACGAACATGCCATAGCCAAGTACGGGCGACATCCCTTCGGTGTGCAAAGCAGCAGGCAGCATTTCCATCAAAGAAATGAGCAGCATAATACCGGCTGCAAAACCAAGTGAAAATGCCAGCACCCGGTTCGACGGCTTCTGGCCGATTACACCCAAAACGGCCCCGATAAAGGTAGCTCCCCCGGCAAGCAGGGTCAGGAGCAAGGGGACTGACATTGACAACTCCTCATCATACACATTCAAATTTCCTGATGATCTTCATCATGCTTATCTGAGTTCTTCCCGCAATGATTGGGCGTAATGTTGTGTCATTAAATATTTATCCGCTTAAGGACATGATGATGACTACCCAACGTATGCCCGCGCTATTCCTTGGTCACGGTAGCCCGATGAATGCGCTCGAAGAGAATCACTATACCCAGACCTGGCGGCATTTGGGAGAGGCTCTGCCGCGCCCGAAAGCGATTGTGGTGATCTCTGCCCACTGGTTCACGCGTGGTACCGGCGTAACCGCGATGGAAGCGCCAAAAACTATTCATGATTTCGGCGGATTCCCGCAGGCGCTGTACGATACCCATTATCCGGCCCCGGGTTCTCCGGCGCTGGCCCAGCAGCTTGTCGATTTGCTGGCGCCAGAACATGTCACGCTGGATAAGGAGGCTTGGGGTTTCGACCATGGCTCCTGGGGCGTGCTAATAAAAATGTACCCGGATGCAGACATTCCCATGGTGCAGTTAAGCATTGACAGTACTAAACCGAATGCTTGGCACTACGAGATGGGCCGTAAACTGGCTGCGTTGCGTGATCAGGGTATTATGCTGATCGCCAGCGGCAACGTTGTGCATAACCTGCGCACCGCCCGTTGGCACGGAGAAAACACACCTTATCCATGGGCCGAATCGTTCAATCAGTTTGTGAAAGACAATCTCGCCTGGAAGGGGCCAACGGCAGAGCACCCGCTGGTGAATTATCTGCAACATGAAGGCGGATCGTTATCAAACCCGACGCCGGATCACTACCTGCCTTTGCTTTATGTACTTGGCGCGTGGGATGGTGAGGAACCGATTACGATCCCGGTAGACGGAATTGAGATGGGATCGTTGAGCATGCTTTCGGTGCAGGTAGGTTAATAAAAAAGGCGCGATTACCGCGCCTTTTTACGCTACGCTTTTTACTCTACAAAGACGTGCGGATAGAAACGAGAAAGATCCTGGGTGATTAACGCCCGGTCTTCACGAATGCCGATCCCGGCCGGTTGATCGTTGATAAGCCAGCTTCCGATAAGCGTGTAGCTGTCGCCAAATTTTGGCAGTTGATAGAACTCTTGTACGATCATGCCTTCTTCGCCGTAAGGACCATCAACGCGGGCAACTTCCTGACCGTTCTCGATGATCTTCACATTCGCGCCCTCGCGGGAGAAGATCGGTTTAACGACATATTTATCCATCGCCGGGAAATCGTCTTCTGCAAAATACGCGGGCAGCAGGTTTGGATGATTAGGGAACATTTCCCACAGCATCGGCAGCAATGCTTTGTTGGAGATAATGCTTTTCCAGGCAGGTTCCAGCCAGCGCACACCGGCATCTTCAAGCTTGGTAGAGAACATCTCGCGCAGCATGTATTCCCACGGATAGAGCTTAAAGAGGTTGCTGATAACCTGATCCTGCGGGTCGGTAAACTGGCCTTTTTCACCCAGGCCTATCTCTTCTATGTACAGGAATTCGCTGGCCACTTCTGCTTCGGCGGCACAATCCTGCAGATACTGAACCGTACCGCGATCTTCTACCGTCTCCTGGCAGCAGGCGAAATGCACCAGGTTGAAACCATGCTGCTGTTTTAGTTCGGCAAAGCGTTCGATGATCTTTTCTTGCAGGCTGTTGAACTGATCGCTACCCGCTGGCAGATTTCCTGCCTGCGTCTGATCTTCGAGCCAGATCCACTGGAAGAACGCGGCTTCGTAAAGCGAAGTCGGCGTGTCGGCGTTGTTTTCGAGCAGCTTAGGGTCACCCACGCCATCCCACGCCAGATCGAGACGGGAATAAAGCGAAGGCTGTTGGGTGCGCCAGGACTGACGCACAAATTCCCAGGTGTGTTTCGGGATGCGGAATTTAGTTAGCAGCGCATCGCTGCTCACCACTTTCTCGACAACCTTCAGGCACATCTGGTGCAGTTCCGCCGTGACTTCCTCCAGACGTTCAACCTGCGGCAACGTCAGCTTGTAATAAGCTTCTTCACACCAGTAGGGTTCGCCATACATGGTGTGGAAGTTGAAACCGTATTCGGTGGCTTTCTCGCGCCAGTCCGGGCGTTCCTGGATTGCGACTCTTTCCATGTCCCTTAACCGCCCATCGAACGGGAGGAGCCGGTAGCGCTGCTGCGTTGCATAGTCGATTGCTTAGCGACCGATTCACCAAAGCCGCCGCGAGTTACGGTGTTGGTGGTGGCTGGTTTTGGCGCCATAGCGGTTTTTGGAACGGTGGCTGTACGGCCAGGCGTTGCCGCGCCGTAGCTCTTGCCGCTGGCATCAGCATATTTGCCGTAGGCCGGACTTGCCGGATTTTTGGAGGTGAACAGCGGCTGCTGAGCAAAGCCCGCGCCGCCGCCCATCAGGCGACCCATCATGTAACCCGCCATCAGCGGCATCCAGAAACTTCCGCTCTGCTGGGTTTGCGCCTGGTTCTCACCCGCCATACTGGCCTGGGCAGGCGCCTGTTGGCACTGACCTTCACCAAACTCGGCGATACATTCTTCACGGGAAGCATATTTAGGCGCGGTGCGCTCAGCTTCCTTTAAGGCGTTATTGTAGGAGGTGGTGCATTCCGCGCTTTTGCCAGGGTTTGCCTGGGCGCAGTCATCCGCGTTCTGGTACATGGAGACGGTTTCGTCGCTCTGTTCACAACCCGCGAGCATAAACACGGCGGTGACGGCCAGCGCAACCGGCGTTAGATGTCTGGCGTTCCAGCTTTTGCGGAACGATGCGTGGTTTATAGTTTTTGTCCGTTTCATTTATCTGTCCTGAGCCCAAAGGAATGAAGCTAATGTTGTGCTTAGAATAGGGGATGAATGGTCGAAATTAAAGCGATGACGGGCGATTGCGGGGGGATCTTTACGTTGCCTTACGTTCGAAGCCGCAAGTTGTGACAGGGGCATGTCGCCATGCCCCTTTTTACGAAATTAATTTCCGAATGGATTACGGGAATTGGTGCTGGTCGCTTTCGCAGGCTGAGCTGCCGGAGTGGTCTGAGCAGAGACGCTGGTAGCGGCTGCAGCGGTATTCGCTGTGTAACCGTCCGCGCGCGCATTCTGCTCTGGCGTTTCTGGAGCCACGCTGTCAGCGGTGGTCGGCACCGGCTGGCCGAGCGTTGCGTTAAGCGCGACCAGATCCTGTTCGTTAAGCGTACCCAGAGCCTGCTTAATATTAAGCTGATTGATCAGGTAGTTATAACGAGCACTGGAAAGCTGCTGTTTCGCGTTATACAACGTCGTGGTCGCATCCAACACGTCAACGATAGTACGAGTACCTACGGAGTAACCTGCTTCCATCGCATCTAAAGAGCTTTGCGCAGACACAACGGCCTGTTTGTATGCATTGATGGTACTGATGGACGCGTTCACGTTATTGAAGGAGGAACGAACGGTCTGCACAACGCTGCGGTGCGCGCTTTCCAGTTGTTCACTCGCGCCCACAAAGTTGTACTGCGCTTGTTTAACCTGTGAGTTAACCAGGCCGCCCTGATACAGCGGCAGCGAGAAGCTCAGGCCGATTTTATTCTGGCCCATATTGCTGTCATCGTACTGCGCGTTGTTGGTTTTTGAGCCGCTGTAGCTGGTATCGGAAACGCCGGTAGAAGCGCTCAGGTCCACGGTTGGCATATGGCCCGTTTGTGCGTAGCGAATTTGTTCGCGAGCAAGATCCTGAGACAGACGAGCCTGCAACAGCGCCAGGTTACGTTTTTCAGCTTCCTGCAGCAGGCTATTCACCGCTTCGGGCTTGTTGGTTTTGAAACCGTCAACGTTTAAAGAAGCCAGAGACGGATAGTAATTGCCGGTAACCTGACGCAGCGCTTCTACCGCGTTATCCAGGTTGTTGCGGGCAGTCACTTCGTTTGCCAGCACGTTATCGTACTGCGAACGGGCGTTCTGCACGTCGGTAATAGCTACAAGGCCTACGTTAAAGCGCTGGGTCGTCTGGTCTAACTGACGGTAAATCGCCTGTTTCTGCGCTTCGGTATAGGAAAGTGCATCAATGGCGCTCAGCACGTTAAAATAGGCCGTCGCGGTATTGAGAATCAGCGTTTGCTGGTCGGTCTGGTAAGTCACGTCCTGGATGCCGGCAGATTTTTCCTGCAGGGTCAGCGCACGCCATTTCGACATATCAAAAATAGTTTGCGTCAAAGACAAAGAGGCGCTGGTTGCATTGGAGTTAACGCCGTTCGCGTCGCGATAGCCGTTGCTATAGGTGTAATCTGCGCCAAGGCCGAGTTGCGGTAATAACGGGCTACGCGCTTCGTTAATTTTCTCGAATGCGGCATCACGGTCTGCAGCGGATCTACGTAAGTCCGGGTTGCTAAGACGCGCCTGCTGATAAACCTGCATCAGGTTTTCTGCCTGGCTCATGGCGCTGAAACCCGTTAGGCTCAGACCGATAAGGATTGGGAGCAGTTTCTTCATTTGCATTCCTTGTTGTGAAGCAAAATTGTTTTGTTAGCGCTGTTTGAGGCGAAATATTTGCCGATTCTAGCAGAGACGGCCAGCGGGGCGGGTTGGCGTAACGTGCCATCCACCCGGAATTTTCATCAATCTACCACATAGCAAATGAAACGGCAGTCAAACAGGGTTGAAATTGCTCATTTCATTACCATTAGTCATCAGGACATCATTATGAGTCAGCCTAAGAATAAGCTTGTCACGTTAGCCAAAAACGATGTTGAAATTATTGCACGGGAAACACTTTATCGCGGCTTTTTTTCGCTCGATCTTTATCGTTTTCGCCATCGTCTTTTCAATGGTGAAATGAGTGGCGAAGTTCGACGTGAAATTTTTGAACGCGGGCATGCCGCGGTGCTGCTACCCTATGACCCTGTGCGTGATGAAGTGGTGCTGATTGAACAGATTCGAATTGCCGCTTACGACACAAGCGACACGCCATGGCTGCTTGAACTGATTGCCGGAATGATTGAAGAAGGCGAAAGCGTTGAAGACGTGGCGCGTCGGGAAGCCGTGGAAGAAGCCGGTTTATTGGTTGGGCGCACAAAACCGGTGCTCAGCTACCTGGCAAGCCCTGGAGGAACCAGCGAGCGGTTATCCGTACTCGTGGGTGAAGTGGATGCCACCACCGCTGAAGGTATACACGGTCTGGTGGATGAAAACGAAGATATTCGTGTTCATGTGGTGAGCCGGGAAAAGGCTTATCAGCTAGTAGAAGAGGGGTTCATTGACAATGCTGCCTCAGTCATCGCTTTGCAATGGCTGCAACTGCATTATGAGAAACTGCGAATTGAGTGGAACGACTAACTATGAAGCGCTATACGCCTGACTTCCCTGAAATGATGCGCCTGTGCGAAACCAATTTCGCTCAACTGCGCCGCCTGCTGCCGCGTAATGATGCGCCAGGCGAAAACCTGACCTATCAGGTTAATAGCGCCCGCTATCGGCTGACCGTCCTTGAGTCTACCCGCTACACTACGCTTGTTGAGATAGAACAAACCGCGCCCAGCGTAAGCTACTGGAGCCTGCCATCCATGTCCGTCAGGCTTTACCATGACGCGATGGTCGCGGAAGTGTGTTCAAGCCAGCAGATCTTCCGCTTCAAAGCACGGTATGATTATCCTAATAAAAAGTTGCATCAACGCGACGAAAAGCATCAAATTAACCAGTTTCTTGCTGATTGGCTGCGCTACTGTTTAGCGCATGGAGCGATGGCGGTTCCGGTTTGTTAGAGAGAGTGAAACCTAAGGACACCATTTGGAAAGCCTGTTAAATCTTCCTGTGGCCGGTGGGGGCCGTATCAGGATACTGCAAATTACCGATACCCACCTATTCTCTGGAAAGAATGAAACGCTGCTTGGCATCAACACCTGGGAAAGCTACCAGGCGGTGCTTGCGGCTATTCTCGCTGACAAACGTCACTGCGATCTGATTGTCGCAACCGGGGATTTAGCCCAGGATCACAGCGCGCAAGCCTACCAGCACTTTGCTGAGGGCATCGCGAGAATTGCTGCGCCCTGCGTCTGGTTGCCGGGCAATCACGATTTTCAGCCAGCGATGTACAGCGCCTTGCAGGAAGCTGGGATCTCTCCTTCGAAACTTGTCTATATCGGTGATAACTGGCAGGTCGTTTTGCTGGACAGTCAGGTCTTTGGCGTGCCTCATGGCGAACTGAGCGACTATCAGCTTGAATGGCTGGAGCGTAAACTAGCCGCCGCCCCTGAACGTCACACTCTCTTGTTGCTTCATCATCACCCACTGCCCGCTGGATGTAGCTGGCTCGATCAGCACAGCCTGCGTAATGCGCAGGAGCTGGATAACGTGTTGGTCAATTTCCCACAGGTTAAAACCTTACTGTGCGGGCATATTCATCAGGAATTGGATCTCGACTGGAACGGTCGCCGTATGCTGGCAACGCCTTCTACCTGCGTGCAGTTTAAGCCCCATTGTTCCAACTTCACGCTGGATACCATTGAACCGGGCTGGCGCTGGCTCGAACTCCATCCGGACGGCGTTGTCACTACCGAAGTATGCCGTCTGAAAGGCGCAGTATTTAATCCTGATACCGCTTCAGAAGGATACTGATGTCAACGCTACTGTACCTGCACGGTTTTAATAGCTCCCCGCGTTCGGCAAAGGCGACAAGCCTCCAGGCGTGGCTTGCAGAGCGCCATCCACATATAGAAATGGTCGTGCCTCAGTTACCGCCATATCCTGCCGATGCTGCGGAGCTGCTGGAGTCGCTGGTGCTTGAGCACGGCGGCGAGCCGCTTGGTGTTGTCGGCTCTTCGTTAGGTGGCTATTACGCCACCTGGCTGTCGCAATGCTTCATGCTGCCCGCCGTAGTGGTAAACCCGGCGGTAAGGCCCTTTGAATTGCTGGCGGATTACCTTGGCGCCAACGAGAACCCCTACACCGGCCAGCAATATGTGCTAGAGTCTCGCCATATTTACGATCTTAAAGTCATGCAGGTTGACCCGCTTGAAGCGCCGGATCTCATCTGGCTACTGCAACAAACGGGTGACGAAGTGCTCGATTACCGCCAGGCGGTGGCTTACTACACCTCCTGTCGCCAGACGGTCGAATCCGGCGGCAATCACGCCTTTGTGGGCTTCGAAGATTATTTCACACAGCTTGTCGACTTCCTCGGTCTACATTGAGGCCGGGTCGGCCGATTCTCTGTTTCGCTATCTGAACGAATAAACCATGACGCAATCCAGTTATAACGCCGATGCCATTGAGGTACTCACCGGGCTTGAGCCGGTTCGCCGCCGTCCGGGAATGTACACCGACACCACCCGCCCGAATCATTTGGGCCAGGAAGTCATTGATAACAGCGTGGATGAAGCGCTGGCAGGCCATGCTAAGCGTGTTGATGTCATTCTCCATGCCGACCAGTCATTAGAAGTTATCGATGACGGTCGTGGTATGCCGGTAGATATCCATCCCGAAGAAGGGGTGCCTGCGGTCGAACTGATCCTCTGCCGTCTGCACGCTGGCGGTAAGTTCTCTAATAAAAACTATCAGTTTTCCGGCGGCCTGCACGGGGTGGGGATTTCCGTTGTCAACGCTCTGTCCAAACGTGTTGAAGTTACCGTTCGCCGTGACGCGCAGGTCTACAGCATCGCTTTTGAAAATGGCGATAAGGTGCAGGAGCTTGACGTGGTCGGCACCTGCGGCAAACGCAACACCGGCACCAGCGTTCACTTCTGGCCGGATGAAAAATTCTTCGACAGCCCGCGCTTCTCTGTTTCACGACTGAGCCACCTGCTGAAAGCCAAAGCGGTGCTCTGTCCGGGCGTGGAAATCACCTTTACCGATAAAGTAAATAATACCGAACAGCGCTGGTGCTACCAGGATGGCCTGAAAGACTATCTGAGCGAAGCGGTAAACGGGCTGATCACGCTGCCGGAATCACCGTTTATCGGTAATTTTGCAGGCGATACCGAAGAAGTTGACTGGGCGTTGCTCTGGCTGCCGGAAGGCGGCGAGCTGCTGACTGAAAGCTATGTAAACCTGATCCCAACCATGCAGGGCGGTACGCATGTCAACGGCCTGCGCCAGGGTCTGCTTGATGCGATGCGTGAATTTTGCGAATACCGCAACATTCTGCCACGCGGGGTAAAACTTTCGGCGGATGATATCTGGGAACGCTGTGCCTATGTGCTTTCAGTCAAAATGCAGGACCCGCAGTTTGCGGGGCAGACCAAAGAACGCCTCTCATCCCGCCAGTGCGCAGCCTTTGTCTCAGGCGTGGTGAAAGATGCGTTTAGCCTGTGGCTAAACCAGAATATTCAGGCCGCGGAACAGCTTGCGGAACTGGCTATCTCCAGCGCTCAGCGCCGGATGCGCGCGGCCAAAAAAGTGGTGCGTAAGAAACTGACCAGCGGCCCGGCTTTGCCTGGCAAACTGGCGGACTGTACCGCGCAGGATCTCAGCCGTACTGAACTGTTCCTTGTGGAAGGGGATTCCGCAGGTGGCTCGGCAAAACAGGCGCGCGATCGTGAATATCAGGCGATCATGCCGCTTAAGGGTAAGATCCTTAACACCTGGGAAGTTTCCTCCGATGAGGTCCTGGCCTCCCAGGAAGTACATGATATTTCTGTTGCGATCGGTATCGATCCTGACAGTGAAGATCTAAGCCAGTTACGCTACGGCAAGATCTGTATTCTCGCGGATGCGGACTCTGACGGACTGCACATCGCAACGCTGCTGTGCGCGCTGTTCGTGCGACACTTCCGTTCGCTAGTGAAAGGCGGCCACGTTTATGTGGCAATGCCGCCTTTGTACCGCATCGATTTGGGGAAAGAGGTGTACTACGCGCTGGATGAAGAAGAGAAAGCCGGCGTGCTTGAGCAACTCAAGCGTAAGAAGGGCAAACCGAACGTACAGCGTTTTAAAGGTCTGGGTGAAATGAACCCGCTGCAGTTGCGCGAAACCACGCTCGATCCAAATACACGCCGCCTGGTACAGCTTACCATCAGCGACGAAGACAGCGACAAAACGCTGGCAATGATGGATATGTTGCTTGCCAAAAAACGTTCCGAAGACCGTCGTAACTGGTTGCAGGAAAAAGGCGATACGGCCGATCTCGACGTCTAACAGGGTCGAAATAAAAAGGGAGCCGGTGTAAACCGGCTCCCTTTTCTTTTTCTAAAAACAGTTAGCGAATTATTTTATTTAATCGCGTCTTCCAGGATGTGAATATGGATATCCAGCACGTCATCTTTCACCGCGGCGCTGTGGTTCTTCATGTGCGGCGTGGCTAAGTGGGCTTCCAGATGGGCAACGCTCTCCCATTTTTCCACCATAAAGATGGAATCCGGGGCGGTAGTCTGAAAAGCGACCTGCGCATTATGATCGACTAACGGCGCGTAACCGAAACAACCTTCTTCTTCTAACACGATCGGGATAATTTTTGCGAACGCATCCACAACGTTCTTACGATGATGCTGGCCCGGGCGGGTGCGAATCTCAGCTATTACTGTCAGCATGACTAACTCCTTTTCTAAGCAGACCAACAGTTAAGCAAAAATTTCGCCGAGATGCTTGCGATATTCTGCAACAAAGCG
This sequence comes from Dryocola boscaweniae, assembly GCF_025215095.1. GTDB lineage: Bacteria > Pseudomonadota > Gammaproteobacteria > Enterobacterales > Enterobacteriaceae > Dryocola > Dryocola boscaweniae. The sequence goes on from NZ_JALHAP010000079.1 coordinate 10,479, forward strand.
TGGAACGTCCGGCACCTTCATTACGTCGTTCGCGATAAAGGTCGGCAGGCCTTTCATGCCCAGGAATTCATTGGCCTTATGGAAGGGCAGATAAACGCCGTCAACGCCAACGCCATGGAAGAACTGTTCTTTATCTTCAAAGGCTTGCAGCGGGGCGTTCCAGGTAAGGGAAAGCATATAAGTTTTTCCCTGAATCAGCCCGCCGGAACCGTATTTCTTCGCCGCGTCAGATCGAGTACGACCATCGCTGGCATACAGGGAGCCGTGACCTTCGGTGAACACGTCATCAATGTATTTTTTCATGGTCCACGGAGCACCCATCCACCAGCCCGGCATCTGATAAATGATGGTATCGGCCCAGAGATATTTTTCGACTTCAGCTTTTACGTCGTACTCGCTGTCGGTGCGCGTAACCTGAACATCATGTCCGAGGTCGCGCAGGTAGCTTTCCGCGACTTCGGTCAGGGTGTCGTTTAGCTGGCCGTTAGAGTGGGCGAATTTTTTCGCACCGTTGATAATTAGAATATTGCTCATCGTTTGTCCTCGAATCATTGCGTTTGGCACGAAGTCTAACGTGACCGCCGTCACGATAAAATGGCCAGAATGTGCAAAGACTTTTGCCATAGGAGCAATAATCTTCTGATTACCAGCTTATCCGTACCTGAAATCCACCGCTTTCAACGTTAGAAAACTGCGCATTCATGCCGTGCAAGGAAGCGATACGCTGGACGATCGAAAGGCCCAGGCCGCTGCCTGTTTTTTCCAGGCCTGGTGGACGAAAGAACCTTTCGCCTAACTTCGGTAAAAACTCCGGACTGATACCCGAGCCGTTATCGGTAATGCAAATTTCTCGCTTGCGTAAAACAACGTTCACCAAGCTGCCGCCTGGGCTGTAGCGCACGGCATTATCCAGCAGGTTACGCACCATTAAACTCAGCAGTAAAGTTTGCCCACGCACAGACACTTGCTCTTCTTTTAACTCAAGGCGAATATCCACGCCCTCGCGTTGAGCCTGGTGCCAGGCATCCATTACGGCGCTTTGCAGCAGTGCAGGAAGCGATACATCCTCAATATCGTCCAGGTCAGCCAGCGAATCCAGGCGAGACAAAGTAAGCAACTGATCCACCAGACGAGAGGCCCGCTCGGTGCCGGTCGTCAGATTATTCAATGCATGTTCGCGCATTTGGGGATCGTTAGCCGCCAGTTGCGCCACTTCAGCCTGTACTTTTAGCGCCGCCAGCGGGCTGCGAAGCTCATGGGCCGCATCCGAGGTAAAACGGCGTTCGCGCAGCATGAACTCGCCGGTGCGGGTAAAAAGCGTATTGAGCGCATTGACCAGCGGTTTTATTTCCAGAGGAAGCTGCTGCGTCTCTAGCTTGCGGGCATCGTCTGGTGAACGCTGGCGTAACTGCGCCGCCAGCTTATGTAGGGGGGCAAGCGCGCGGCTAACCAGCCAGACCAGCAGCAATAACATCAACGGCAGGGCAATCAGCCACGGCAGCAGTTGAGACGTGACGATATCCAGAGCCATATCTTCGCGATACTCTCTCTCCTGGCCAACCACAATACGGTAGCGGCCGTCAGGCGTAGTAAGCCACACCAGCCGCCAGGGATCGTCATCGCCGTTCAGGTATCCATCCGTAAAACCATCGCGGCGATAGTCAAACCTCAGGTCTTTACCGTTATCGCCGTCATTCAGGCGCATCTGCCCGTCAACGGAAAAAATAGCGAAGGCGAGGGTATCGTCATCCTGTTTTCCGCGATGGTGCGGCACCATTTTTTTTGTGCGTGGTAACTGTGGATCTGCCCGGAGGGCACGTAAATCCAGCGCGCTTAGTCGTTTGGCAAACAGCAGTTGCTGGGTATCGAACAGCTTGTCGAGCGTTTTGGATGTCTGATGCCAGGCGGCAACGCTTGCGCCAGCCCAGGCGATAGCCGTCAGCAAAATAAAACTGGCGATAAGTCTCGCCCGCAGGCTTTGCGTCAGCTTTTTAATCATTCTTCACCCAGCGTATAGCCAATTCCGTGAACGGTACGAATAAAGCCGCTGCCCAGTTTACGGCGAAGATGGTGAATATGAACTTCCAGCGCATTTCTGGAAACTTCATCGTCCCAGCTATAAATTTTCTCTTCAATAAGCGAGCGAGGAAGTACACGGCCGGCGTTGCGCATCAGCAATTCGAGCAGCGCGAATTCTTTCGGTTTTAGCTGCAGGGATTCACCATTTTTGGTGACGGTTAATTTGATGGGGTCGAGTTCAACCCCAGCGTGTGAAAGCAAAGGCTGCGGCTGGCCGTGAGTGCGGCGAATTAAAACCTGCAGGCGTGCAGCTACTTCAATTAGCGCGAAAGGTTTGCATAAATAGTCATCGGCGCCGAGCTGTAAACCTTCGATGCGTTGTTCCAGCGCATCGCGCGCGGTGAGAATTAATACCGGCTCATTTTGGCCGTTACGCCGCCAGCTTTTTAATATTTCCAGGCCGTCGATGCCGGGCAGGCTTAAATCAAGTACGACTGCATCATAAGGGGCCTGGCTTAATGTTGATTGACCAAGTTTGCCATCGGTAAACCAGTCGATAGTGAAGCCCATTTTGGTCAGCCCGGCTTTAAGTCCATCGCCGATCAGTTTGTCATCTTCAATTAATAATACGCGCATGACGCTATCCTTATCGCTCAAACACGTGAAGTTAATAACGTTTGACTGAGTGTGTACAGAGCAAAAATACGATGCTTCGGCAATTGCCGCAATTCAGTAAAAAAAGCATTTTTGCGGCGAGAAATTAAGATCGCGTTAAGATCTATGCACTTTAATAGGTATCAGAAACGACATATCAATAAGGAGAATAAATAATGAAAAAAGTAGCCGCTATTCTGACCGTACTTGCTATTTCCGCCGCGCCTGCCATCGCTGCAAATCAAGGCGGCTTTGTTGATCCCAATGCGCCAGCCGCAACGCAGCAAGCTCCTGCATCGGGCGGGTTTGTCGGCCCAACGGGCACGGTAACCACGGCAGAAAAAGCAAAAACATTCTCTGACGATACCTGGGTTACGCTGCGCGGAAAGATTGAACAACGCATCGGCGGCGATCACTACGTGTTTCGTGATGCCTCCGGCACGGTAAATGTGGACATTGACCACAAGCGCTGGAATGGGCAGACCATCACCCCGCAGGACACCGTTGAAATCCAGGGAGAGGTAGATAAGGACTGGAATTCTGTTGAAATTGACGTAAAGCAAATCAACAAAATGAAGTAAGCCTGCAACGAGCCGCCCGGTGCGGCTCGCTTTCACTCGCTCACCCGCGTTAAACCTCCGCGCAAAGCTATTCCCCCCTGTGACTCGGCAAGCCAGATAAGGTACTATCGGCGGCAATTACGCCGTTTGTGGCCACACTCGGCTCGTCAGTTTGAGGATGAATAATTAATGAGTGATCTAACTCATGATGGTGCAGAGCGCCTTGCGCTGCACGAATTCACGGAAAATGCCTATCTCAACTATTCCATGTACGTCATCATGGACCGCGCGCTGCCGTTTATTGGCGATGGGCTTAAGCCCGTGCAGCGCCGTATCATCTATGCCATGTCGGAGTTGGGACTCAGCGCCAGCGCTAAATTCAAAAAATCCGCTCGTACCGTAGGCGACGTACTGGGTAAATACCACCCGCACGGCGACAGCGCCTGCTATGAGGCGATGGTCCTGATGGCGCAGCCGTTCTCTTACCGCTATCCGCTGGTAGACGGGCAGGGAAACTGGGGCGCGCCGGACGATCCGAAGTCCTTTGCGGCGATGCGTTATACCGAATCGCGTTTGTCTAAATACGCGGAAGTGCTGCTGGGTGAGCTGGGCCAGGGCACCGTTGATTACATCCCAAACTTTGACGGCACGCTACAGGAGCCAAAAACGCTGCCCGCGCGTTTGCCAAACATTCTGCTAAACGGCACCACCGGCATCGCGGTCGGGATGGCGACGGATATTCCGCCGCATAACCTGCGGGAAGTAGCGAATGCTGCCATCGCGCTTATCGACAAGCCAAAAACCTCTCTTGATGAGCTGCTGGATATCGTCCACGGCCCGGATTATCCGACCGAAGCCGAAATCATTACTCCGCGCGCTGAAATTCGTAAAATTTATCAGACCGGCCGCGGTTCAGTGCGCATGCGTGCCGTCTGGAAAAAAGAAGATGGCGACGTAGTAATTACCGCGCTGCCGCATCAGGTTTCTGGCGCTCGTGTGCTGGAGCAGATCGCAAACCAGATGCGTGCTAAAAAGCTGCCGATGGTTGAAGACCTGCGTGATGAATCCGATCATGAAAACCCGACTCGTCTGGTGATTGTTCCTCGATCAAATCGCATCGATATGGAACAGGTCATGAACCACCTGTTTGCCACCACCGATCTTGAGAAGAGCTATCGCGTTAACCTCAATATGATCGGCCTGGATAACCGTCCGTCGGTGAAAAACCTGCTCGAAATTCTTACCGAGTGGCTGGACTATCGTCGCGATACGGTGCGCCGTCGCCTTTCATACCGTCTCGAAAAAGTGCTCAAACGCCTGCATATCCTTGAAGGTTTGCTGGTGGCGTTCCTCAATATTGATGAAGTGATTCACATCATCCGTACCGAAGACGAGCCAAAGCCAGTGTTGATGGAGCGTTTTGCGCTGAGCGAAACGCAGGCTGAATCCATCCTTGAGCTTAAATTACGCCACCTCGCCAAACTCGAAGAGATGAAAATTCGCGGCGAGCAAAGCGAGCTGGAAAAAGAGCGCGATCGGCTACAGGGCATTCTCGCTTCCGAACGCAAAATGAATACGCTGCTGAAAAAAGAGCTGCAGGCCGATTCTGATGCATACGGCGATGACCGTCGTTCACCGCTGCACGAACGCGGCGAAGCGAAAGCGATGAGCGAGCATGATATGACGCCATCTGAACCCGTCACTATAGTGTTGTCACAAATGGGCTGGGTGCGCAGCGCCAAAGGCCACGATATCGACGCGCAAGGGCTTAATTACAAGGCGGGCGATAGCTATCTGGCTTCAGCTAAAGGCAAGAGCAATCAGCCTGTGGCGTTCATTGATTCTACGGGAAGAAGCTATGCGCTTGATCCGATTACGCTGCCGTCGGCACGTGGTCAGGGAGAACCGCTAACCGGTAAACTTACGCCGCCACCGGGCGCAACCGTAGAACATGTGTTGATGGCCCCAGATGAGCAGAAATTGCTGATGGCATCCGATGCGGGTTACGGCTTCGTGTGTACTTTCAACGACCTGATTTCGCGCAACCGCGCAGGCAAAGCGCTGATTTCACTGCCGGAAAATGCACGTGTGTTGCCGCCAATGGAAATCACCAGTGAAGAAGATATGCTGATGGCAATCACGGCTGCCGGACGTATGCTGATGTTCCCGGTGAGCGATCTGCCTCAGTTATCCAAAGGCAAAGGCAATAAAATCATCTCTATTCCATCTGCTGAAGCGGCGAAAGGGGTAGATAAGCTGGCGCATCTCTTTATCCTGCCACCGCTTAGCACCGTTACGCTGCATGTGGGCAAACGTAAGATTAAACTGCGTCCGGAAGAACTTCAGAAAATTACCGGCGAGCGCGGCCGTCGCGGTACGCTGATGCGCGGTCTGCAACGTATTGATCGTGTAGAAGTTGATTCTCCGGCTCGCGCAGGCATTGGCGACAGCGAAGAGTAATCCATATCGGGCGGCGGTATTGTCGCCCGAACGGTGTGTTTTGCGCTAAAGCAGGTCATACTTGTTAGCGGTTTAGGCTTTAGAGGTTGTTATGCTATCCATCGTTCGTTTTATTATTGTTGTAATTTATTGCATCCTGGTATGCATTTTAGGCTGCATTTACTGCTTATTTAGCCCGCGTAACCCGCGCCACGTGGCAACTTTTGGCCATCTCTTCGGACGCCTTGCGCCCGTATTTGGTCTGAAAGTAGAAACCCGTTTACCCCCGGGCGCTGAAAACCACCCGACCGCAATTTATATCGGTAACCACCAGAATAATTTCGATATGGTTACCGCAGCGAATATTGTGCAGCCGCCGACGGTTACCGTGGGTAAGAAAAGCCTGTTATGGATTCCTTTCTTTGGGCAGCTATATTGGTTAACCGGCAATCTGTTGATTGACCGGGATAACCGCGCTAAAGCGCACAGCACTATTTCGCAGGTTGTGACGCAAATGCAAAAACGTAAAATATCCGTCTGGATGTTCCCGGAAGGTACTCGTAGCCGCGGGCGCGGATTATTGCCGTTTAAAACCGGCGCGTTCCATGCCGCTATTGCTGCCGGCGTGCCAATTATTCCGGTGTGCGTTTCCAATACCAGTAATAAAATTAAACTGAACCGTTGGAATAACGGCCTGGTGATTGTCGAAATGCTGCCGCCGATTGATACCAGTCGATACGGTAAAGATCAGGTGCGTAAACTGGCAACGCACTGCCGTGAAATTATGATGGCGAAAATCGACGAACTAAATAAAGAAGTGGCGGAACGCGAAGCGTCCGGCACGGTAGAGAAAAAACAGGCGAACTAATCGCCTCATGCCGGGGTTCCCCCCTCTGGCGGTACGGTTTGTACCGCCCCCACGTTTTAAGTTTTACATGGAGTAATTATGTCACTCAGTCGGCGTCAGTTTATTCAGGCATCGGGAATTGCACTTTGTGCGGGTGCGGTGCCACTGAGGGCAAATGCGGCGGGGCAACAGTTACCGTTACCCGTTCCCCCTTTGCTTGAATCTCGCCGTGGTCAGCCTCTTTTTCTGACGCTGCAACGGGCACACTGGTCATTCACCGGCGGCGCGAAGGCGCAGGTCTGGGGATTAAACGGACGTTACCTGGGGCCGACAATTCGCGTCTGGAATGGCGATGATGTGAAGATGATTTACAGCAATCGCCTGCAGGAAAATATCGGTATGACTATCGCCGGCCTTCAGGTGCCAGGGCCTTTAATGGGCGGCGCGCCGCGCATGATGTCGCCCAATGTAGACTGGGCGCCCGTGCTGCCCATTCGTCAACAGGCCGCCACGCTTTGGTATCGCGCAAACACGCCAAACCGTTCTGCGCAGCAGGTATATAACGGCCTTGCGGGTATGTGGCTGATTGAAGATGAAGTCAGTAAATCACTGCCCATCCCTAATCACTACGGCGTTGATGATTTCCCGATAATCATTCAGGACAAGCGTCTGGATAATTTCGGAACGCCGGAATACGTCGAACCGGGCAGCGGCGGTTTTGTGGGAGATACGCTGTTGGTTAACGGCGTGCAGGGGCCGTATGTTGAAGTTTCTCGCGGTTGGGTACGCTTGCGTTTGCTCAACGCGTCCAACGCGCGTCGCTATTTGCTGCAAATGAGCGATAACCGTCCGATGCATGTTATTTCAGGCGATCAGGGTTTTTTACCTGCGCCTGTCCCGGTCAAACAGCTTTCTCTGGCTCCCGGCGAGCGCCGCGAAATCCTGGTTGATATGACCGAAGGGAAAGAGGTTTCGATTACCTGCGGTGAAGCGGCGGGGATTATGGATCGTATTCGCGGCTTCTTTGAGCCGTCGAGCATCCTTATTTCTACGCTGGTATTAACGCTGCGCCCAACCGGTCTGCTGCCGCTGGTAACAGACAGTCTGCCAATGCGTCTGTTGCCGGATGAAATTATCAACGGCAGCCCGGCACGCAGCCGTGATATTACGCTTGGCGACGAACCGGGCATTAACGGCCAGTTGTGGGATATTAAGCGCATCGATATCCAGACGCAGCAGGGCACCTGGGAACGCTGGACCGTGCGTTCGGATATGCCGCAGTCCTTCCATATTGAAGGCGTGAGTTTCCTGATTAAGAACGTTAATGGCGCCGCGCCCTTCGGCGAAGACCGCGGCTGGAAAGACACCGTCTGGGTCGACGGCCAGGTTGAGCTGCTGGTTTATTTCGGCCAGCCTTCCTGGGAGCATTTCCCGTTCCTTTATTCCAGCCAGACGCTGGAAATGGCGGACAGAGGCTCAATTGGTCAACTGCTGGTACAGCCCGCGCCATAAAATTTGCATACCGCCTTCACCGAAGGGTGAAGGCAAAATTAAACCCTGTATTAACCCTTCATTTATTGCCTGATAACGGCGTATAATCGCCGGCTTTGGTTACTTTTACATCATTTTTCGGAAAGCTATATGAGCTCTGTAAGCTTGATCCAGCCCGATCGCGAACTCTTTTCGTGGCCTCAATACTGGGCGGCCTGTTTCGGCCCGGCACCGTTTTTACCCATGTCACGCAAGGAAATGGACGACTTAGGCTGGGATAGCTGCGACATCATTCTGGTTACCGGCGATGCGTACGTTGACCATCCCAGTTTTGGTATGGCGATTTGCGGTCGCATGCTGGAGGCTCAGGGCTTCCGCGTGGGAATAATCTCCCAGCCGGACTGGAACAGCAAAGAAGATTTCATGCGTCTGGGAAAACCGAACCTGTTCTTCGGCGTCACCGCAGGCAACATGGATTCCATGATCAACCGCTACACCGCCGACCGTAAACTGCGCCACGATGACGCTTACACGCCGGACAACGTCGCGGGCAAGCGCCCCGATCGTGCTTCGCTGGTTTATACCCAGCGCTGTAAAGAAGCCTGGCGCGATGTGCCGGTGATCCTTGGCGGCATCGAAGCGAGTCTCAGACGCACCGCGCACTACGATTACTGGTCCGATACCGTACGTCGTTCGATTCTGGTGGATGCCAAAGCCGACATGCTGATCTTCGGCAACGGCGAGCGTCCGCTGGTGGAAGTGGCTCATCGTCTGGCAATGGGCGAGAAAATTGACGAGATAAGCGACGTTCGTAACACCGCGATGATGCGTAAAGAGGCGATGCCGGGCTGGGCGGGCGTGGATTCCACACGTCTGGACACGCCCGGGCGCATCGACCCAATCCCCCATCCTTATGGCGAAGATTTGCCGTGCGCGGATACCGGCAAACCAACAGAAGTAAAAGAAGAAACTAAAGCCGTTGTCATTCAGCCGCCGCGTCCTAAGCCGTGGGAAAAAACTTACGTGCTGCTGCCGTCGTTTGAAAAAGTGAAAAACGACAAAGTGCTCTATGCCCACGCATCGCGCATTTTGCACCATGAAACTAATCCGGGCTGCGCGCGTGCGCTGATGCAAAAGCACGGCGATCGCTACATCTGGATTAACCCGCCGGCCATTCCGCTTTCCACCGAAGAGATGGACAGCGTGTTTGCGCTTCCCTATAAGCGCGTGCCGCACCCGTCTTATGGCAAAGCCCGCATTCCTGCGTATGAAATGATTCGCTTCTCGGTCAATATCATGCGTGGCTGCTTCGGCGGCTGTTCATTCTGTTCGATCACCGAGCACGAAGGGCGCATCATTCAGAGCCGTTCGGAAGATTCGATCATCAGTGAAATTGAAGCGATCCGCGATACCGTGCCGGGCTTTACCGGCGTGGTTTCCGACCTGGGCGGTCCAACGGCGAATATGTATATGCTGCGCTGTAAATCGCCGCGCGCTGAACAAACCTGTCGACGTCTGTCCTGTGTTTACCCGGACATCTGCCCGCATATGGACACCAACCACCAGCCGACCATTAATCTTTATCGTCGCGCCCGCGATCTGAAAGGCATTAAGAAGATCCTGGTCGCATCCGGCGTGCGTTATGATCTGGCGGTAGAAGATCCGCGCTATATCAAAGAGCTGGCTACCCATCACGTGGGCGGCTACCTGAAGATCGCGCCGGAACATACTGAAGAAGGCCCGCTGTCCAAGATGATGAAGCCGGGGATGGGCAGCTATCACCGCTTCAAAGAGCTGTTTGATACCTATTCGAAACAGGCCGGAAAAGAGCAGTATTTGATTCCATACTTTATCTCTGCGCACCCGGGCACGCGTGATGAGGATATGGTGAATCTGGCGCTGTGGCTGAAGAAAAACCGTTTCCGTCTGGATCAGGTGCAGAACTTCTATCCATCGCCGCTCGCGAACTCGACCACTATGTATTACACCGGTAAGAATCCGCTCGGCAAGATTAGCTATAAAAGCGAGGATATCGTGGTGCCGAAGGGCGATCGCCAGCGACGTCTGCATAAGGCATTGCTGCGCTACCACGATCCGGCAAACTGGCCGATGATCCGTGAAGCGCTGGAAGCTATGGGTAAAAAACATCTGATTGGCGGTCGCCGTGAATGTCTGGTGCCGGCACCGACGTTAGAAGAGATGCGTGAAGCGCGTCGTTATAACCGTCATTCACAGCCGGCGCTGACCAAACACACGCCGATAGCGCATCAGCGTCGTCCTGCAGCGGCAGGTGCGAAGTTTGCGCCTAAGACGGGTGTAAAAGCCGGGGCGAAGAAAAGGCCGGCGTAAATAAAAAGCCTTCCTCACAATTGTGAGGAAGGCTTTAAACGTTAATCGCCAAACACATCCGGGTCAGGCCCGAGACGTTTGCCGCTATCAAGCTTCGCAATCTCGCCCAGTTCGTCCTTATCGAGACGGAAATCAAAGACGTCAAAGTTTTCAGCAATACGCGACGGCGTGACCGATTTTGGGATAACGACCAGGCCGCTATCTAAGTGCCAGCGAATAACAATCTGCGCCGGCGTTTTGCCGTATTTATCCGCCAGATCGCGAATGATTTTTTGATTAAACACGCCATCGCCGCCCTGTGCCAGCGGGCTCCATGATTCGGTCTGAATCTTGTGCGTGGCGTTCCAGGAGTGGAGCTGGCGCTGTTGTAGCAGAGGATGCAGTTCAATCTGGTTGATAACCGGCGTAACGCCCGTTTCATCAATCAGCCTTTGCAAATGGTTGACCTGAAAATTACAGACGCCGATGCTTTTCGCCAGCCCCTGCTTTTGCAGCTCAATCATCCCTTTCCATGCTTCAACGTAATGGTCTTTGCCTGGTACAGGCCAGTGCATAAGGTAGAGATCGATACTATCAAGCTGCAGCTTTTCCAGGCTCTCTTCCAGCGCCTGGTGCGGACGCTGCTGATCTTCGTTCCAGAGCTTGGTGGTGATAAACAACTCATCACGCGGCAGGCCTGCATTTTTCAGGGCGTTACCTACGCCATCTTCATTTTTGTACGCCGCGGCGGTATCGATTGAGCGATAGCCGACTTCCAGCGCCTTATCAATAGCGAGCAGCACCTGATCGTTACTGGCTTGCCATACGCCGAGGCCCAACTGAGGCATCACGTTCCCATCCTGGAGCTTGATTACTGTTGGATTTGCCATGCGTTCCTCCTTAATGAGCGATTCACCGGGGCCAGGCCCCGGTGTAACAATTGCATTTAAGTCTGGACCAAATACCCGAAAACGAAAGCCAGGTAACTAAATTACTTAGCGTGCCGCTTCATAAATGCGGCGGCTTACGTCAAGAGTAATATCCTGATGCTCACCGAGCTGGGTCATGCCTTTCTCTTCAAGTTTGGCCAGCAGCGCGGGAATAGTGCTGCCGTCCAGGCCGTAAGCAGACAGGCGGGTTGGTACGCCCATTTGCTCGAAGAAGTTACGTGTCGCTTCAATGGCCGCATCGATTCGCTCTTCTTCACTGCCGCTGGTGATGTTCCACACGCGTTGTGCGTACTGCAGCAGTTTGTCGTGCTTCACCGCGCGTTTTTCATTCAGCAGCGAAGGCAGCACAACCGCCAGCGTCTGCGCGTGATCCAGGCCATGCATCGCGGTCAGTTCATGGCCCAGCATATGGGTTGCCCAGTCCTGCGGTACGCCTGCGCCAATCAGGCCGTTAAGCGCCTGAGTGGCGGCCCACATTACGTTTGCGCGCACGTCGTAGTTTTCTGGCTCTTTCAGGGCTTTCGGGCCGTCTTCAATCAGCGTCAGCAGAATGCCTTCTGCAAAACGATCCTGTACTTTAGCGTTTACCGACCAGGTGATGTACTGCTCAACGGTATGAACGAACGCGTCCACCACGCCGTTGGCAACCTGGCGCGGTGGAAGCGTGTAGGTATAAACCGGATCGAGTACGGCGAAGACCGGCTGAACGTGCTCGGACATAAACGCCTGTTTGTCACCGGTAGCGCGACGAGAAACCACGGCGCCTTTGTTGGATTCAGAACCCGTTGCCGGCAGCGTCAGCACGGACCCCATCGGGATGGCGCTTTCAACGTCGTCGCCGCGAGTCAGAAGGATGTTCCATGGATCTTTTTCCTGCGGATAATTAGCCGCAGCGGCGATGAATTTAGTGCCGTCCAGAACGGAACCGCCGCCCACAGCCAGCAGGAAAGTCACGTTCTCTTTACGAACCACTTCAACCGCTTTCATCAGCGTTTCGTAGGTCGGGTTTGGTTCGATGCCGCTGAACTCCAGCACGCCCAGACCTTCCAGCGCAGTGTAAACCTGATCCAGCACGCCATTTTTCTTCACGCTGCCGCCGCCGTAGGTTATCAGCACGCGCGCTTTGGCTGGGATCTGGGCGCGCAATTCAGCAATTGCGCCTTTACCAAACAGGATGCGGGTTGGGATATGTAGATTAAAATTGTTCATTATTAGTTTCCCGTTGAGTGGGTGAAAACAGACATTGCTTAGCGCTTTTTGATGGAGTTCATTGTCGGCTTATGGGGGCTATCTCTCAATGCATATTCCTGCCTTTGTCTTGCCCATTTCTCCAGAAGGCTGGAGAAAAAACCGCTTTCGTCGCACACTGTCATTGCTAAAAAAGCCTTATGGAGCGCACGAAGATGAACCGGAAAACGATTTGCCAGCAGCTCACGCAAAAAATTAATCGTTTGATGCAAAATGAAAATGATGCGCTTCAGGCGCTTCCTAATGTTCGTCTGCTGTACGGCGCCAGGCCCAATGCCAGAACGCCGGTGATGTATGAACCGGGGATCGTGATTCTCTTTTCCGGCCATAAAACGGGCTATATCAACGATCGCGTGTTTCGCTACGACGCCAACGAATATCTTCTGCTCACCGTACCTTTACCTTTCGAATGTGAAACTTTCGCGACGCCGGAGGTGCCGCTGGCGGGAATGCGCATCAACATCGATATCTTGCAGCTTCAGGATCTGTTGATGGATATTGGCGAAGACGATCTCTTCCATCCGCAGGCTTGTTCTACCGGCATTAACTCCGCCGAACTTTCTGAGGAAATCCTCTGCGCGGTGGAGCGTCTGTTAGATGTGCTGGAACGCCCGCTGGACGCGCGAATTCTTGGCAAACAGATTATCCGCGAAATTCTCTATCACATTCTTACCGGCCCGCGAGGCGGCGCTTTGCTGGCGCTGGTCAGCCGCCAGACGCATTTCAGCCTGATAAGCCGTGTGCTCAGGCGCATTGAAACGCAGTACACCGAGAGCCTGTCCGTCGATCAGCTTGCCGCTGAGGCGAACATGAGCGTCTCGGCGTTTCACCATAACTTCAAATCCGTCACCAGCACCTCGCCGCTGCAATATCTGAAAAGTTATCGACTGCATAAGGCGCGTATGCTGATTTTGCACGACGGGCTAAAAGCGAGTACCGCAGCGGTACGGGTGGGATACGAAAGCGCATCGCAGTTTAGCCGCGAATTTAAACGCTATTTTGGCGTCACGCCGGGTGAGGATGTCGCGCGTATGCGCACAATGTAAAAACCCCGGCGCGAATGGCCGGGGCTGTGGAATTACTCAGGCGAGCCTAACTTTTTTTTTGAGCACCACGAACAGTGTGCCGACCAAACCGGCAACCAGCAGGGCGATGGGCAGGATCATCAGGAAGGTCATCACCTGATCTTCATGGCGTTTCACAAAGGGGATCATACTCAGCGCATAGCCAAAGCTTGTCACCACGCCGACCCATAGCAGAGCGCTTAGCCAGTTAAAGAACTGGAAGCGGCGATTGCTGAGGCCGGAAATGCCCGCCATGGTTGGCAGTAAAGTACGAACAAACGCCAGAAAACGACCCGCCAGTAGCGCCAGCAACCCATGCCTGTCGAACATATGCGTGGCCCTCTGGTGATACTGAGCGGGAAGCTGGCTTAGCCAGCCTCTCACCGTTTTGGTGTTGCCCAGCCAGCGGCCCTGCAAATAGCTCAGCCAGCAGCCGAGGCTCGCCGCCGTGGTTAAAATCACCATTGTCGGGACGAAATCCATTACCCCTTTTGCCACCAGCGCGCCCGCCAGCAGCAGCAGGCTGTCTCCCGGTAAAAACGAAGCCGGCAGCAACCCATTTTCCAGAAACAGCGTCGCAAACATGACGCAATAGACAACACCAATCACATGAGGGTCTGCCAGGGCGGCAAAGTCATGTTGCCAAAGCGCCTGGACGATATTTTGTATTACAGCCATGGAAAATCCTGTGGAACCGCTTAGGTAGTACGCCTTAAATAAGACGAACTTTATTTTAGAGACAGTGTAACGCTAAAAAGCCCACGGCACCTTGATCGCGGGCTCAACAAATCACAGCGGCAAACAATTTCTTGTCCTTTCAGGCGCCCATATCTGGCAGCTTCAGGCTATGCGCTGGAAACCTGCATCAAGATCGGCCTGAAGATCGTCTACGTTTTCCAGCCCGATATGAACACGAACTAAAGTTCCGGAAAAATCTATCCCGCCTGCCGGGCGAATTTCCGCTAATTCCTCCGGCTGATTAGCAAGGATAAGCGATTCGTAGCCTCCCCAGGAATAGGCCATGCTGAAATACTGGAAATGATTGAGATAGCGTTGCAGTTGTTCATCGTCTAAGCGTTTTTTCAACACGAAAGAGAACAATCCGCTGCTGCCTGTAAAGTCACGTTTCCAGAATTCATGACCTTTGCTGCCGGGGAGCGCCGGATGGTTCACTCGTTCAACCAATGGATGTTCAGCCAACCATCCGGCAAGCTTTAAACTGCTTTCCTGATGCTGACGTAAACGCACGCTAAGGGTGCGCAATCCGCGGCTGGTCATGTAAGCCGTGTCGGCGTCCAGCATTTGGCCCATCAGATAAGAATTCTCACGCAGCTTATCCCAGCAGCGCGCATTGGATACAGCGGTGCCTACCATCGCGTCGGAATGCCCAATCAGATATTTGGTGCCCGCCTGAATAGAGATATCGACGCCAAATTCCAGCGCTTTAAATAAAATGCCCGCCGACCAGGTGTTATCTATCATGATGATAGCTTCGGGCGCGACGCTGCGAACCGCCTTCACAATCGCCGGTACGTCGTGAACTTCCATGGTGACGGAGCCCGGCGATTCAAGAAAAACAACTTTGGTATTGGGCTGCACAAGGTCTGCGATGGCTGCGCCAATTAAAGGATCGAACCAGGTAGTGGTTACGCCAAGTTTAGCGAGAATTTTTGTGCAGAAATCCTGGCTGGGTTCGTAGGCGGTGCCGGTCATCAGCACGTTATCGCCCTGTTCGACAAAAGCCAGAATCGCGTTTGCCACGGCGGCGGCGCCACAGGGGTAGAGTGCACAACCTGCTCCGCCTTCCAGTTCGCACATCGCTTCCTGCAAAGAGAAGTGGGTTAGGGTGCCGCGACGCCCATAAAATAATTCGCCTTTTGCCCGGTTGGCGGTGGCCTGCCTTTTGGCTTCTACGGTTTCAAAGACTAATGATGAAGCGCGTTGAATGACGCTGTTAACCGATCCCTGGGTGAATTTTTTGTCGCGCCCGGCGTTTATCAGTGCCGTTTCGATGTGCTTCGCTGCCATTTTTTGCTACCCCGTTTAAACGTCTGGATGTCTAAACATAATTTATCATGGTTTACACAGCGTGCCGCATGCCGTTTCTTCAGGTTGACAAAAAAAGCTGAAAATTCGGCAGCCCCGCGGTTTTACTGCGTAAACGCAATGAATACACAGACAATTTCAGGCACTCTGCAAATACTAATGAGAACTACTATCAATTCGATGTCGTTTTGATATTATTACGCTCAGATTTTGTATTATTTTCGCGGTGGAGAGTAAGAGTGACGAATAATTTGATGCAGACGGACCTCTCCGTCTGGGGCATGTATCAGCATGCCGACATCGTGGTAAAAATTGTGATGATCGGCCTGATTCTGGCCTCAGTCGTCACCTGGGCCATCTTCTTTAGTAAAAGCGTTGAACTGTTCACCCAGAAGCGCCGCCTTAAGCGTGAACAGCAGCAGCTCGGTAACGCCCGCTCTCTGGACGAAGCCTGCGAAATGGCTTCCGCCTTCGGTGTTAAAAGCCTCAGCACGGTATTAATTAACGAAGCTCAGAATGAGCTGGAACTGTCTGCCGGAAGTGAAGACAACGAAGGCATTAAAGAGCGTACCGGTTTCCGTCTGGAGCGGCGCGTAGCTGCGGTTGGCCGTCACATGGGCCGTGGCAATGGTTTTCTGGCCACCATCGGCGCTATCTCCCCATTTATCGGTCTGTTCGGCACGGTATGGGGCATTATGAATAGCTTCATCGGCATCGCTCAGTCGCAAACCACTAACCTTGCGGTTGTTGCGCCGGGTATCGCCGAAGCCTTGCTGGCAACGGCAATCGGTCTGGTTGCGGCAATCCCGGCGGTTGTTATCTACAACATTTTCGCCCGTGTGATTGGCGGTTACAAAGCCTCGCTGGGCGACGTAGCGGCACAGGTTCTGCTGCTGCAAAGCCGCGATCTGGATTTAGAAGCCAGTTCTCAGGCTCGTCCGGTTCCGGTTCGTACGGCTCAAAAACTGCGTGTGAGTTGATAACTAATGGCTATGCGTCTTAACGAAAATCTCGACGATAACGGTGAAATGCATGAAATTAACGTTACGCCGTTTATCGACGTAATGCTGGTTCTGCTGATCATCTTTATGGTGGCAGCGCCGCTGGCGACCGTGGACGTGAAGGTGAATCTTCCGGCGTCTTCCAGCCAACCGCAGCCGCGTCCGGAAAAACCGGTTTATCTGTCCGTTAAAGCCGACGACACGATGTTTGTGGGTAATGACCCGGTGACGAAAGAAAACATGATCAACGTAATTACCGCGGCCACTGAAGGTAAGAAAGACACCACGATTTTCTTCCGCGCGGATAAAACGGTGGATTACGAGACGATGATGAACGTAATGGATACCCTGCACCAGGCAGGATATCTGAAGATTGGGCTGGTAGGACAGGAAGTCACAAAAGCTCAGTAGTAAGTCTCAGAAATGAAGATGGCGTGGTATAAACCACGCCATTTTTTTAGCCCAAATGCTCGCCGCCGCACACACCGTGCACTTCCGCTGTAACGTAGCTTGACTCCTGACTTGCCAGATAAACATATATCGGCGCAAGCTCTGCCGGCTGCCCTGCACGTTTCATTGGCGTCTGCTGGCCAAACTTCGGAATTTTTTCCTGAGTCTGACCGCCGGAAATCTGCAGCGCGGTCCAGATTGGTCCCGGCGCCACGACGTTAACCCGAATGCCTTTTTCCGCAACTTGCTTAGCCAGCCCGCGGCTGTAGTTCAGGATGGCGGCCTTGGTTGAAGCGTAATCCAGCAAATGCGGGCTTGGCTGATAAGCCTGAATTGACGAGGTGGTGATGATGCTGGCCCCAGGTTTCAAATGTGGCAGAGCCTCCTGCGTTATCCAGAAGAGGGCAAAAACGTTCACCGCATAAGTTTTCTGGAACTGCTCGCTGGTTAACCCGGCAATCTCTTCCACCGCCGTTTGTTTACCGGCCACGAGCGCCAGAATATCCAGTCCGCCAAGTTCTTTAATGGCCTGTTGCACCAGGGAGCGAGCAAATTTTTCGTCGCTTAAATCGCCAGGAATCAGCACCGCTTTGCGGCCCGCCTCTTCAATTAAAACTTTTACCTGTTCGGCGTCTTCCTGCTCGGCGGGAAGATAGTTAATGACAACATCAGCGCCTTCACGCGCGTAAGCGATGGCGGCTGCACGACCAATGCCCGAATCGCCGCCGGTGACCAGCGCCTTACGATCCTTTAGTCGGCCGCTCCCGACATAGCTGCTTTCGCCGCAGTCAGGAACCGGGTCCATCTTCGCCTGAACCCCTGGAGCCGGTTGTTTCTGCTGCGGATACTCGCCGGTGTGATACTGGTTGCGCGGATCCTGAATTTTAGACTGGTGATTTGCCATTAGTCGTTCTCCGTTTTGTTTACACATCCTTAAAGCCTGGTTGTTTTTGCTGAAATGTCTAACCGTTCCAGTTTATTCCTGGTGCGAATGGCCGGTGGGAGGGGGGCTGCTTGCTGACTTAATTCAAATTAAAGAAACAGAACGGAGTGATTATTTGTAACGCAGCAAAAAATTAACTTATTAACAATAAAGCATCTACGCTTTTTTATTAGGCGATAATAAAGCCGTGAAAATACCTGATAACAATAATCGTGGATGAAACAATGGCAACAATGACTTTTTTTCACACAGCAAAGAAGCAGCCCGAGATAGTCTCTTTTAATCGAATTTATCAGCATGCTGACGTTTTAATGCTTGGGTTGGTATGGGGTTTATATGTCGTGGCAATTGGCGCGGGATGGGCCTATGAGTCGCTTCCTGTGGCGCTGATTGCTGGCGCGGTGCTTGCCGTAACGTCCAGTCTGATCAAGCTTTTTTTTCCAGGGAAGCTTATCACCCGGCTGTTCTATGCCTTTACATTATTAGGTTTTGCAGCCTTATTAATTCAATTAGGAGAAGGGGAAACCGAATTTCACTTTGCGGTCTTTGTATTATTATCTGCGTTATTGGCCTACCGCGATTATCGCCCAATATTAATGGGGGCGGCCACCGCAGCGGTACACCATATATTATTTAATTATCTGCAAGAGCAAGATTTGTTCGGCGTTATTTGCTTTATGCATACCGGTTTTCATATGGTTTTCTTCCACGCTATTTTTGTCGTGGCGCAGAGTGCAATTCTTATTTACCTGGCCGTCAATATGGCCAATGACGCCCGTTCGGCGAGCGAAGTGGCACGGCTGGCCGCGCAAATTAATCGCGAAGCTGGCTGCCTGACGCTCACAAAAAGCGACAGGGAGAGTCACTCGCCTTTTGCGCAAACCTTCAGCACTGCGCTTACGGCGATGCGCGATACGCTTAGCAAGGTCAGCGCAGGCGTAGCAGATGTTCTGAACGCCTCGGAAAGCATTATCGAACGCAACGCCGCCCTTTCTAAACGTACAGATGAACAGGCAACGGCATTGGCTGTTGCGGCAAGCGCTATGGAGCAGCTCACCAGCGCCGCCGAACTCACTGACGAAAAGTCTCTGGAAGCGAAAATACTTGCCACGCGTACAGGTGAAATTGCCGTGCGGGGCGGCGAAAGTATCGATAAGGCGACGCACACTATGGAACAAATCCGCGATGAGTCACAGCGCATCAGCAATATCCTTGAGCTTATAGACGGCATCGCTTTCCAGACGAATATTCTTTCTTTGAACGCTTCTGTAGAAGCGGCAAGGGCGGGCGTGCACGGTAAAGGCTTTGCGGTTGTGGCTTCTGAGGTCCGCACGCTTGCGATGCGCTGCGAAAATGCAGCGAAAGATATTCGTCAGTTGATCGCTGTTTCCGTAGAGTGCACGCGTAATGGTTCCCTACAGGTTGAACATGCCGGGCAGACAATGAAGGAGGTTATCGCCTCTATCGGCACATTGTCGTATCTGGTGGAAGAACTGGCTGAGATGAGCAGCCGGCAAAGCGCCAATATTGCGCAAATGAATGAGAGCGTAGCCAGCATTGACGGCAGCGTACATGAAAATGTGGCGCACGTAGCCCAGACGGTACAGGCTGCGCGTCAGCAGCAGCGGCAGGCTGATGAATTGCAGCAGGCGATTTCGGTGTTCCGTTTGGCCTGATTACAGCCAGAGAATGTCTGGCATTCCGGCAAAATTCCCCTATGTTAAAAGCGGCAGGTTCAACAGACATGAGGGGAATGGATGAAAACCGCACGTCACGAGGAACTGATTCAGCTCCTCGAACAATACGAAAATCTGACTACGCGGCAATTGGCGCGCCTGCTGGAGGTAAGCCTTGAAACGGTACGGCGCGACCTGGATTGTCTGCAAAAACAGGGCAAAATTATTCGTCAGCACGGACGCGCCAGACATATCAGCCGTGGCACCGGAGACAGCGGCGATCCCTTTATTGAGCGTCAGAAAAGCCATCTTCACAGTAAAGCTGCTATCGCTCGTCGTGCGTCAGACTGGGTGAGTGAAGGCATGGTTATCGCCCTGGACGCCAGTTCTACCTGTTGGTATCTGGCCCGTCTGCTGCCGGATATCCCTCTCACCGTGTTCACTAATAGCGAACGAATTTGCCAGCTACTGGCAAAGCGTGAACATATACAACTCATCAGCACCGGCGGCACGCTGCAGCGTAAGTACGCTTGTTACATCAATGCTCCGTTGGGCACGTTGCTCAAAAATATCGATATAGATTTATTCGCTTTCTCCTGCGAAGGGGTTGATGTCAACGGTACGCTGTGGGATACGCGTAGCTGGAACGCGGAATATAAAACGACGCTGCTTCGGCGCGCCGCCCAGTCTTTGCTATTAATCGACAAAAGCAAACTTGAGCGGGCAGGGGAGATCAGAATTGGCGATGTGGCGGATGTCACTGAAATTATTAGTGATTCTCATCACCATAACGGCTAGGCAATAGTTCATCCGCAGCGGTTGCTTATAAATTCGGCGTCTTATAGGTGCCTTCAATCAATTCGCGCGTGATAGATAAAGTCTGCGCTTCGCAGGTTTTTATCTCCTGATATTTTGCCTCAAGTCGCGATATTATCATCTGCTTTAAATGCGGCTGGCCGGCGATAATTTCACTTAATACCGCGCCGTAAACTTCTTCTTTAAATCTCATGGGATAGATCTGGCGGCGGTTTTTCCACTTAAGATCCACCAGGGCGGAGGTGATATCGGTAATTTCTTGGGTATATTGGGCGATATTTTCATTTCTCAATATAACCAGTGCGTTGATATTTTGCTTTAAGGTAAATTCAAGGTCATCTTCGCTGCCGTCAGCTTCTTTTACTGCGGACAAGGACAGGCTTAGTTCTGTCATGGCTATTAATCCTCAAAAGAATAAAATAACGGCCAGCTCTTTTCCTGGGTGAGCTGATTCAGCCAAATCTGTTCTTCTTTTAGCCTGATATCTGACGTTTTTTCTTCTATCAACATCTGTAAATCGGCCGGGTTGAGCTTTTCTTGTTCGCATAGCTCGTTGATTACGGCGACCAGCGTTTGAATTTTCGCAGCGCAGAGCAGGCGTTCTTTAATATGCTTATCCGTTTCTTCCAGTAGCGTGTTTTTTGCAAGTCCTGCATAATGTTTGCCGCTAAGAATGGTTTTCTCAAGCGCTGAAAGTTTCTCCTGAACATGGCTGTTCGACTCACTGTTACTTGCGCTATCGCTATGGTCCTCCACGGTGGAAACCTGAAAGCGGCACGGCACAAAACTGTTGGGAAGCACTAGTTATGTCCTTTACTATCAACAGCCTGCTGGAGGCCTTTGTGGGAGATATATCAATATTATGATGCCTCAAATCCAAAATAAAAAAAACAGGAGTTTCTGATGCAGAGCGTTTTTTATTTTATTGTGACCCTGCTAATTTTGTTATGCGTCGTCCTGCTGTTAATGAAAGAAATGTCGAATGAGCAGGAAAATGCGGCATCAGGTAAATTAAAAGTGGTTTCTACCAGCAGCGCTGAGGAACGTGAAGACTATTTCGCAATGTTGATGAACAAAATTACGCCTGATTACTTCTGGCGCGTAAATAGCGAATATATTGATTTTACTTATGCAACGATAAAAAGAATGCGAATTGATGAGCTGATATCCCGGCCCGAATTATTTAATGCACAGCGTCGCTGCAGCGATTTGAATTCAGCGGTATATAAGTATTACGACAATATCAAAAAACGCTGTGCTGAAGGCGAACATGTGTCATTTTCAGATATAGAAGTGCTCAATTTACGCCAGTGCTTTAACGAATTAAGCCACGAGGCTTATCCCGCGTTAGTGGGGCTGGTCTGGCCGCAATACCAGCGTCCTGCCGTAGATTTGGCCGACGTATAAAGCTCATGCCGCCCTGAGCTTACGGCGTACGCGGCAGGACAGATCCTTACCTGATTCGCTATACTGAGCGTCCAATTTATAGGGATCAGGACATTATGGAACGTTTCTTTGAAAATGCGATGTACGCCGCTCGCTGGTACTGGCACCGGTCTACTTCGGTTTATCTCTGGCGCTGCTTGCCTTAACGGTTAAGTTTTTTCAGGAGATCCTTCTAATGTGGTATGTGATTATTCATCTGACGTTTGTGCTTTCCGCGTTTGCCATGGGGTATCTGGATAAACTGTCCCGGCAGGCAAAATATTAACGGGCAAAGCCTCAGGTTGCTGATAAAGAAGGAAAAACCACGTTTTTTCCTTCTTTATCGTTGTCAGGTGGAAACCAATGGATTGATTTTCCTTATTTTTTAAATGACGACTCCCTTTAGTTTTGTGACGCCGGAAGATTTGTCATCAGTGTCGGCCTCTTCATCTGAAGAGGCTTTTTACGTTTATTTATCTGAAGATGCCTGCCACAGATTCAGCTCGCCATCCGCCACGTGTTTATCGATTGCGCTGAGTTCTTCGCCGCTGAAGCTCAGGTTTTCCAGAGCCTTCACGTTTTCTTCAAGCTGCTCCGGACGGCTTGCGCCGATTAACACAGACGTCACTCTTTCATCTTTCAGCAGCCAGCTAAGCGCCATTTGCGCCATGGTTTGTCCACGATGCTGCGCCATCTCATTAAGCAAGCGCAGGCTATTAAGATTCGCTTTGGAGAGCATATTTTCCGTCAGGCCGCGTGCCTTTTTTCCTTCGACCTGCATACGCGATCCGTCTGGAATGCCGTTCAGGTATTTGCCGGTCAATAGTCCCTGGGCAAGCGGCGTAAAAGCAATACAGCCCGTACCGTTTTGCTCAAGCGTATCCAGAAGACCGCTCTTATCAACCCAGCGGTTTAGCAGGTTGTAAGAGGGTTGGTGGATAAGTAATGGAATTTTCCACTCGCGTAGCAGCTCGGTCATTTTCTGCGTACGCTCTGGTGAATAAGAAGAAATGCCGACATATAAAGCTTTACCGCTTTGCACGGCCTGAGCTAAAGCCGAAGCGGTTTCTTCCATAGGCGTATATTCGTCAACGCGGTGCGAGTAGAAAATATCGACATAATCAACGCCCATACGCTGCAGGCTTTGGTCGAGGCTTGCCAGCAGATATTTGCGTGAGCCGCCGGAGCCATACGGGCCTGGCCACATGTCGTAACCGGCTTTTGTCGAGATGATAAATTCATCGCGATAAGCCGCAAAATCCTGGCGCAGCAGACGACCAAAATTTTCTTCAGCGGAACCGGCAGGCGGGCCGTAATTATTGGCCAAATCAAAATGGGTAATGCCTGAATCAAACGCTTTTTGCAGTAACGCGCGTTGTGAATCCAGATTATTAATATGGCCAAAACTGTGCCACAGACCGAGGGAGAGAGCGGGCAGTTTCAGGCCGCTCTGGCCGCAACGACGATACTGCATAGATTCATAACGGGTAGGGGAAGCCTGATAAGGCATGATATCTCCTTAGCGGATTGAAGGAATTTGAAACCTTGTTCCACTTTACTCCGTTCGCCAGATGAACCCCAGATGAAGAGGTAGAATGGTGAAGGTGGATCACACCGTGATGAAAAAGAAAGGTTAATCTGAGCGGTTTACAGATTTTAGGCAGTCAAAATGACCAGTGGCTGTCTGTTTGACCATCACAGATCAAGTCTGAATGACTATACTGCAAAATGTTCCCTGGCTAATATTTTTCAAATACAGCGTCATATGTTTCTGGCATGAATATTGCTTAAAAATGGCCATGCACCTTTACTCTCTGGAGAATCCTATGGCACACCGCATCCCGGCAGATTACAAACACACTCGTTCTACGCCTTTCTGGAACAAAGATTCCGTTCCGAAAGCGCTGCTTACCCATCACAACACCAAAAAAGACGTTTATGGGCGATTATCGGTCATGGCGGGAGCGGTGAAGTACATTGGTTTCAAAAGCGAAAATGATACGGCTCCGGAAATCGAACTGATTATTGAAGAAGGGCATTTTGGCGTCAGCCCTCCACAATACTGGCACCGTATTGAGTTACTGACCGAAGACACCTACTTCAATATCGATTTCTTTGCCGCTCCTGATGCTCAATTAGAGGGAAAGGGGTTCGGGCAAGTGGTGAGCACCTCTAAGGAGTAGCCTGAAATTAAGTGTTATATATCGTCAGGCGTAATTAAGCACTTACGGGGAGCGGGCGCTCTGCTGCTGTTGATAGCTGGCACCGCCTGTTACTAATAGATTCTCCTCACTGCAGCGTCAAATGCTAAAGATTATTCACTGCTGTTTGCTGCGTGTTTCGCATAATCTAATTTTGCGCCTGACGTATATGGCATCTAATAATTATGGAAAATGTCCGACTGTGGCGGAAGCGATTTTCTTCCTCTTCTGCTGAAAAAAGCGTTTTCCGATGTAAAATGCAGCAAAAATAATCACATGGAACAGGGTGTTTTGCCTGGGCATACGCCATTTTTGGGCCATAGATTATTCCTTTTTAGCAAAATGCTGTTCGAAAACATTGATTGTACTTTTGGTTAATGAGATATTTTTGCCCCAACAAGACCCGTCAACAATACGTATCGGTTAAGCGAAGTACATACGTGATAGCATGTATTTCGATGCGGAAAATGAATGCCGCGCGTATACACAGTATAAAAGGAAAAGTATGCAAAAATTAGCAATTATCACGGCGCTAGGCCTCCTGCTGGTAGCAGGATGCGCGCAGCAGGCACCGAAAAAAACGGTGGTACGTGAGCCTGTGATAGCTCCTCAGCCTGCCGCCCCTCTGGCGCAGATCCAGCCGGAAAGCAATAGCCGGGCAACACGTATGCAGGAATGCCGTAAAGAGCTGGAGGCCATGCAGGTATACAATAAGGCTTCATATAACAAGTATATGTATGATGTGCAGAAATTGACCTCATCTATAAACAAATATCGTCAGGTTGAGCCGTCGATTAGTACGGAAATCAACGATATTGTACTGCCGCAGACGGAATTTCAGATGCGTGAGCTTTGCTTCCGCATCAAAAACCATCTGATGCAGTTAATGGTTAAATCGTCTTGATTTTATAAAGCCGCCCGGGCTTTATACGCTGCATTTTCTCCACTCAGGTGGAGAGAATGCGCCAGCTTGTTATCAATAAACAGGCGGTAATGATGAAGCTCAGTTGCAAAAATACGTTTTGATTCAACCAGTAAAATTAAAAATGCCAGCGTTTGAACGCTGGCATTTTCACAGGCGTATTACCAGCGGTAGTTCCACAAGATATGCGCCGAGTAAGCGCTATAATCCTTTTCTCCCCATTCACCGTTCAGACGCAACGAAACGGTAGAAGCGACGTTCATTCGGCCACTGATGCCAACTTCAAGCTGTCCTCGATTATCCGGAATATCGTTGCTGACCTTTTCACCGTTAAACAGCAAATCGTTTGAACCGCTTCCTGTCAGCCAGTTTGCCGCGACCCAAGGCTGCCAGGCCTCAGGGGCATTAAGCTCGATATTGCTGGCTTTAAGACCCAGTCTCCCCAGAACGCTGCTGTTATCATTCGCGTTAATACGAGAGCCGTTAGCCTCAGTATGGCTATCCTGATGAAGGTAGCTGTAAATAACCTGCGCCTGAGGCTCCAGTTTCCAGTTACGTTTGGAACGAGAATCCATCAGCCAGGCATGGCCGGCTTCCAGGGATGTGGCAAAACCGCGGCTGTTATATTTTTCTTGCTCCATATAGCTGCTGTTCACCGTATTTTTATAGGTGCTCAAGGCAAGCCAGCTATCGAAATAAGTGCCGGTACGGTTGGTGGTATCTTCCTGCCAGGTTGCATACATACCGACGTTAAAACCCTGAACCTCACCGCTTGCGGTACGGCGGTTATTGTGAACAGTAATTCTGTTATCTGTATTACCGGCCCCTAACATAAAGCCGCCGTTAACAATACCTTTACCCAAAGGCTTAGAGAAAATATCGCTACCTATCTGCAGGACGGTAATATTTGCTTTATTGCTGATGGCTCCGCCCGCAGCGCTATTCTCGCTGTAGCGTCCGTTCACATACATCCAGGTATTAAGATCGTCTTCATTACGAATAACGAGCTGGTCGCGATCTTCACGTTTGTGCTGGAACATGGTTTGCGCTGCGGTATAGTTCGCAAGATATGCTCCGACTGCTGGGTTATAAAGCTCTGGAGCCGCAGGGACATAACCGCCACCGGCAGAAGAACCATTACCGCCAGCGGAAGAACCGTCACCACCTTCGGAAGAACCATTGCCGCCGGCAGAAGAACCATTATCACCATTAGAAGAGCCGTTACCACCAGCGGAAGAACTGTCACCACCGGCAGAAGAACCATCACCGCCGGCGGAAGAACCGTCACCACCGGCAGAAGAACCATCACCGCCAGCGGAAGAACCATCACCGCCAGCCGGAGCGTCATTATTACCGGTATCCGTTTCCTCAGGGGCAGGCTCAACCGTTGGCGGCGTAGCGACAGATTCCAGATACCAACTGCCGTCAGAGTGCTGATTCAGATTGTATTCCCAGGCTCCTGCAACGGCTGGTGATGCCAGGGTGAATTTAGCATCTGAAGCTCCTCCGACAGAGATAACTTTCATTCCGTTAACCGTCTGCGCGCCCAGGCCACCAATATTGTTAACCTTGACCGCTGATTCACCAAGAGAGCTTCCTTTAATGACCAGTCTGTCTGTAGGCGATGCGTCATCGGCTAAAACGCTATTCATCATGATCTGACTACCGCTTTGGCCGGTGTAATCGCCATTAACGGTAAAAATATTGCCTGCTTCTTGCTTCAGACTGGAAATTTGCAGATTGCCGCTGTTAACCAGATTTCCATTAATAGTATTGGCCGTTGGGCCTGAGGCAGCCGTTGTACCTTCCACGCCATTCCAGGAAGAAAGCGTGCCCCCTTTAGCAACGTTAACATTGCCGAGGATCTCGCCAGCGCTGGCAAAAATAGCGCCCGAATTTACTGCGATATTTGCGCTTGCAAGTGCAGAGCCTGCGTTCAGCAGTGTTGTTCCTCTATTCAGAGTAGTATTGCCGCTATAGGTATTTACTCCACCGAGTAACAGTCTGTTATTGTCATTTTTGACGACTTCTCCGCTGCCGCTAATGATATTATCAAACTGAGTGTCGCCAGCCTGATCAAAAATAAACGAACCATTATTGGTTACACCACCTTCGAGCGTGCCAGTTTTGCTCCCATTGCCGAGCTGTAAGGTGGAACCTTGCGCAATTAGTGAATTCCCCTTGTTCGTTACATCGCCCGCCAGCGTTAATTTACCGCTGTTAATCAGGAGGCTATCACCGCTACCGATGATATCTATATTACCCGTTGTTTCCCAACTCGTACCGTCCATTTTTAAAGAGGCGAAACCTTCTCCAGGATTGCGGCCAATAAAATTACTGTCCTCGCTACCCGTTCCTTTTAACGTAAGGGTATTGCTGGTAGAGTTTGAAGAAATAACATCGCCTTTAATATCTGAACCGGTATTCAGTGTAATGGTGTTTTTTTTAGCACTGGTTAATTCAATGGCATTCCCACCCTTACCTTCGATTATCCCGCTGTTGCTTAAATCAACTTTGGCTGCGTTATCAACAAAGATCGCGCTCGCTGTCTGGCTTGATAATAAGCCAGTATTATCGATGGTCGAGTTACCCCCGTGCAAAGCGATTGCAGAACCATTTTTGCCGTCTATTTCTCCGTTGTTCTTCAATATAACTGATACGAGAGTATCAATGGCTGTATCTGCTTTGATAGTCGAATTAGCAGCGTTAGCGATCGTAAGGGAGGAAACATTTTCTCCCATTTTTATGGCGAAATCTTTTCCCTCGATAGCACCGGAGTTATTGATAATGCCAGCCATGCTCTCTACATAAATAGCCGTGCTATTCTCAGAGGAGATATTTCCTGTTTGTTGATTGTTAAGAGAAAATTCAGTGGACTCCGTATTTATTAAAATACCATTACCTGTATTTCCAGAAATGGTGCCATTGTTTGTTGTTGACTGGATTGTGCTGCCGGTGATCGTTACCGCCGGGCTGCTACTATCAGCGTTAATAATTACTCCGGAGTTAATTGAATATTCAGTATCAGTACTGAATATCTGCGGAGCATCTGTCGACTGGCTAATTACCGCCGCATTCGATAATAAAGGGACGAGGGCCGTAACTATTACGGAGCTTTTAATAAGAAGCTTTGTGCTGTTATTAAGATTAAATGAGATTCTGTCCATAGGTTTTTCATCCAAAGAGTTTAGAAGCAAGGGTATTTAATCGGTATTATTTTTAATGTAAAGTATTTTTTTTATGAATGCATGGTTGTTAAGTATGTTTATTGTCAATGCTTTTTCCTTGCAATTTGAACTATGTTTATTTTTTGTAAGTGAAATCTGAAAAGAGAGGTGTTTCTTACCGCTTATTTCAAAAGCTGCGTATTTATTTCGGAATAGTATTAGAGACAAAGCAAATCGTTAACTATTTGCGAGTATAATTAGCAAGCTTACAAATGTACATAATGAATGTTTTATCATTGATGTATTTGTCTTTGATATATTATTGGCTTGAACATTTATTGTTTTTATAGGATGTTTCTAATGAAAGAGTACTTGTGTAAAAATAAGATCAGTGGCACGGGAGAGGAAAGTATTGGAAAATATAAATAATGGTTTCTAAATTCAGTTATATTTATTTTTTGTGCTACACCGAATTGACTCCGTGATGAATACGGGAAACGGAAAGCGATTCTTTAATTTTGAAGCCTGATACGCTAAACCGGAGCCATCTGGCCCCGGTTTAGATAGGTTAAAGCAAGCGAATTAGCTGACGCTGGTGATATCGCCCAAGGAGCGACACCGTGGTTATCGCGCCGAGCAGGGCGCAGAACATGTCTGATTGCGTATCCCACTGGTCGCTCTGAGTGCCAAGAAAATCATCCGCGCCTTGACCCATAGCCAGCGCTGCCCACCATTCAATCAGCTCGTAAGTCGCGCTGATCGCCAGTGCTACGCAGCACGCCAGAAAGCCCGTCATCTTGCGCCCATTGACGTAACCACCACGCACCAGGATCTCACGCGCGGCCAGCGCAGGCACCAATCCCTGGAAAAAATGACCCAGTTTGTCATACGGGTTGCGGCTAAGATTGAACATTTCCTGAACGTCAAAACCAATGGGCACTTTAGCGTAAGTGTACATGCCGCCGACCATCAAAACGATCGCATGAAAGAAAATCAGTATGTAGAGCAGGGGAGTCAGCGGGTAACGCTTTTGGGTAATGAGCAGCAGTGGCGCGATGATGACAACCGGCGTAACTTCCATCATCCAGGTGACTCTGTCACCGGTAAAAATGCCTGTATAAATCAGGATCAGCAGCAGCAGCGCGGCAACTTTTAATGCCAGGGAGGGAGCAGTCTGGGTCATATCATTTTACTTGTCAGAAAAATGACTACTATCGGCTAGCGAGGTGAAAAGCTCAATGTCACAGCGGGACATAAAAAAACGGGGCCGTGCATGGCCCCGTTTATCAACAACGATTAGAACATCTTGCGCACACGCAGGCTGAAGACGATTAAACCCATCGGTATTAATAATTAGGGTTGATATAATTTGGTTGTTTTATTTTTGCTGTGTATGCTTTTGATTATCTTATCCTCTGCTTTCAGATTTGATGTTTTAGCCATCCCTTTTACTTTTCGCGGATTTATTTTAAGAAATTTCTATGATTTTATTCTGGCTTTAAAATATAGATTTAAATCAAATATTGTTCATTGGGTAACATAATCCCAATAATTTTCATTGTTGCGCTAACTCATAGAAATGTATGAGGAAAACTCATTGAATTCGATGTAAAGAAATTTTTATCGTAACGGATTGGTAGAAAAGTCTCATAAATAATCTTGTTTGAGATGGGGAATCCATGTTATTGCGACTGTTTGATTATTTGCTCTAGTATTGCGTATAAATAAATATGGAAATAAAAACCATCATACGGCGATAAAAAGAGGGAATTATGAGCGACAGCTTCCAGAGTGAGGTGCCGAAGGCACGTATTAATCTAAAACTTGATTTACATACGGGTGGTGCTCAGAAGAAAACTGAATTGCCGCTGAAATTACTGGTAACAGGCGATTTCAGTAATGGGCAGGAAACCGCACCGTTATCAGAGCGCGGTAAGACCGGGATCAATAAAAATAATTTTAACAGCGTCCTTTCCGAATACGAACCCAAAATTAATCTCACTGTAGCGAATACCCTTGCTGGTGACGGCAGCGAAGAAAATATCAGCCTGACCTTCCGTAATATGAATGATTTCGCACCGGAACAGGTCGCCCGTCAAATTCCTCAACTCAAAGCCATGCTGGCCATGCGCAATTTACTCCGCGATTTGAAGGCGAATCTGCTGGATAACCAGACGTTCCGAAAAGAACTGGAAAGGATCCTGCTTGACCCAACGCTCAGCGCTGAACTGCGCAGTGAGTTGTCCGCTCTGGCCCCGAAAAAGCCATAACGGTCGCGATACTTAACGGATTAATGAAGGAAATGCTGATGTCTGTAAAAAATGAGAATGCCGCGGGCGGCGAAAGCATCGTGCTGGAACGCCAGGAAGCCGGTGGTGTGTATGCTTCCCTGTTTGAAAAAATTAACTTAAATCCGGTCTCCGAGTTGAGTGCACTGGATATCTGGCAGGATGCGCAGGCGATGTCGGATGCGACTGCTGATGAACGTCTGACTGCCGGGATGCGGGTGTTTCTGGAGTGCCTGACAAAATCAGGCTCAAAAGTCGAAAAGCTGGATAAGTCCCTGATTGACCACCATATCGCAGAACTGGATTACCAGATTAGCCGCCAGTTGGACGCGGTCATGCATCATGAGGACTTTCAGGCGGTAGAAAGTCTGTGGCGCGGAGTGAAATCCCTTGTCGACAAAACCGATTTCCGCCAGAACGTGAAGGTTGAACTGCTGGATATGTCTAAAGAAGACCTGTGTCAGGACTTCGAAGACAGCCCGGAAATTATCCAGAGCGGACTGTATAAGCATACTTATATTGATGAATACGACACACCGGGCGGTGAGCCGATTGCCGCGCTGATTTCCGCTTACGAATTTGATGCTTCAGCGCAGGACGTTGCGCTGTTGCGTAATATTTCGAAAGTATCTGCCGCAGCCCATATGCCCTTTATCGGCTCCGCAGGCCCGAAATTTTTCCTTAAGGACTCAATGGAGGATGTGGCGGCCATCAAGGATATCGGCAACTACTTTGACCGCGCCGAGTACATCAAATGGAAATCCTTCCGTGAAACCGATGATTCCCGCTATATCGGTCTGGTGATGCCGCGTGTGCTGGGTCGCCTGCCCTATGGCCCGGACACCGTACCGGTACGCAGTTTTAACTACATTGAAGAAGTGAAAGGTCCGGATCACGATAAATACCTGTGGACCAACGCATCATTTGCCTTTGCGGCCAATATGGTGCGCAGTTTTATCAATAATGGCTGGTGCGTACAGATTCGTGGCCCGCAGGCCGGCGGCGCAGTACAGGACCTGCCAATTCACCTGTACGACCTCGGTACCGGCAACCAGGTGAAAATCCCGAGTGAGGTGATGATCCCGGAAACCCGCGAATTTGAATTCGCTAACCTCGGCTTCATCCCGCTGTCGTACTACAAGAACCGCGACTACGCGTGCTTCTTCTCTGCGAACTCGACCCAGAAACCGGCTCTGTATGACACCGCCGATGCAACGGCCAACAGCCGCATCAATGCCCGTCTGCCGTACATCTTCCTGCTGTCGCGTATTGCGCACTACCTGAAGCTTATCCAGCGCGAAAATATCGGCACCACCAAGGACCGCCGTCTGCTGGAGTTGGAGCTCAACACCTGGGTACGTAGTCTGGTCACCGAAATGACCGATCCGGGCGACGAGCTGCAGGCGTCACACCCGCTGCGCGATGCGAAAGTGGTGGTAGAAGATATTGAGGAAAATCCGGGCTTCTTCCGCGTACAGCTGTTTGCTGTGCCGCACTTCCAGGTGGAAGGCATGGACGTCAACCTGTCTCTGGTTTCCCGGATGCCGAAGGCGAAATCGTAAGGCGAGGGGAAATCAGGGATGAAAATTCATCGTCCGTTATGGAATGAAGGGGCACTTTTGGCCCCTCAACAGTTTCAGCAGCAGTCTGAATGGGATGCACTTTCCCGGGCCGGTATCGCCACCCGTGGCAGTGCATTTCCCTGGGGCGTCGGGCATGTCGAATTGGATGAAGCGATGCTGGCCTCCGGCCGGGTTCAGGCGCAGTCACTGCGTCTCTGGCTCCCGGATGACACGCTGGTTGATACCCGATTCAGCGATCTGCCACCCGAACCCCGTGAAATCGACGCATCTGCGTCTGTTGGCAATGCGCCGGTGACGGTGTATGTGGCGTTACCGGTGATGCAGGCCGGAATCGTCAATGTGCAGACCGACACGGTGCCAGCTGAGCGTCCGCTGCGCTATCGGGAAGCTTGGGAGACGATCACGGATCGTTTCGGACAGGACGAAGAGTCGATGGCGGTGGCCCGCTTTAATCTGGCATTCCGTTTCGGACATGAAGACAAGGGCGCCTGGGACACCTGTGCCATTGCCCGCCTGCTGCGGGACGGGCAGGGAGGCTGGCGTCAGGATCCTGATTTTATCCCACCGATGGCCCTGTTCTCGGCAAGCCGCAGCCTGTGTGAGCGCCTTGCACTGTTGAACCGCCAGTTGCGCTCCCGTCGACAGCGTCTGATGTCCATGCGTCGCGAAAGCAACGACAGAATGGCCGATTTTGCGGTCGCTGATGTCTCTCTCTTCTGGCTGCTGAATGCCCTGAACTCGCATGCCCGGGTGCTCTCCGAGTTTGAGCGTTTCCCTGACAGGCATCCTGAGCAGGTCTGGGCAGAGCTGGCTCGCCTTGCCGGCAGTATGCTGACGTTCTCGCTCGAACATGACCTGGATGCCATTCCGGGCTATGACCACCGCACGCCGGAAAAAAGCTTCCCGCCACTCTTCGATCTTATCAGCGAACTGCTGGAAGCGAGCCTGCCGTCACGTGTGGTGGCCGTCCGGATGGAGCGCATGGATCCGGAAACCTGGAAAGCCGTGCTGCACGATATTCGTCTGCGCGATGAAGCCGATTTCTATCTCTCTGTACGGACCAGCCAGCCTGCCTGGCAGATTGTCGGGCGCTTTACCGACGTCTGTATTGCCGGTGCGCCGGCCAGTGTCGGCGAAGTCTCCGGGGTGGCCGTCGAAGGAATCGGCCTCATTGCCCTGAGCCGTGTACCTGCTGCGCTGCCGGTGCGTCTGGAGAACCAGTACTTTGTACTGGATATGGAGAGCGATGCCGCCCGTGAAATGCTGGATCAGGGCGTCTGTGTCTTCTATGTCCCGTCCGTGCTCGGTGAGCTTGAGCTGGAACTGTTTGCGGTGCTGCGCTCATGATAAAGGACTTCGACATTGATGCCCTGATGGCAGAAACCTGGCTGACAGTGGCGCAGTTGCGCCACGGCGGGCAGGTCACAGACGGCCCTGCGCTCTATGCGGCATGTAAAGCGCAGGTGGAGAGTGTGCGTGAGGCACTGGATCGGGCCGGATTTGATGCGGAAAGTATCGATCACATCACCTATGCCCAGTGTGCCCTGCTGGATGAAACCGTCATGAACCGCAGGCCGGCGCCGAAGACGGCAGAAGGTGATACCGGCGTAACGGAAGCCATGGATAGCCCTTCCTCTGATGAAGATGCCCGTGACGCGCTGAACATGGCCACGCTGGACGCGGGGCAGAAAGCCTGGCGTTCGGCACCGCTGCAGGCGGTGTACTTTGGTTCACTGCGTGCTGGTGGGGCGCTGTATGACCGCATCGCGGAGATACTGCGACACCCCGCCCCAGAACCTGCCGTGCTGACCTGTTACCAGCGGGTGCTGGCGCTGGGTTTCCAGGGACAGTACAGCCTGTCCGGTGTGGGTCAGTCCCGTCGTGATGAGGTTATCTCCGCACTCAATGAACGCGTGCCGCCGCTTGAGACTAGTGTCTCACTGGTGGTGCAGAAAACCGGACGACGCCGTTACAACCTGCTGCGTTCCGCCTGGTTCTGGATTGTGGTGGCGATCGTGCTGACGGGTGTTGTGTGGTTGGGTGGTCATCTGTGGCTGCAGGATCTGCTGCACCAGCAACTGCCGGAATCACGCTAATGGGAGGACGAACGTTCGCCCGGGCGGCGTTTCCGGTGCTGGTCTGTCTGGCTGCCGTGCTGTGGCTGGTGTGGGGCTTTCTGGCATGGGCAGTGACAGGAAAAACACTGCTGACGCTGGCCGCACTGTTGATTTCCGGGGGGATTAGCCGCCGGCGTTACCGTCGTCTGCAGCCTGCACAACCGCTGGATGGCGTCAGCTTTCTCCCGCCGGAAGACCATACCGGACCGGTGGTACTGGTCTGCGGGGATGTGGATGACAACGTGTTCGCTCTGGGGCCATTCCGGCGCACGACTCAGGGCTGGTATCTCCGGGTTGATGAGCCTTCTGAACTGACACCACTTGCCACCCGTTTGCTGGCCCGTACGCCGGTGATGGCCGGACAGCTTTCGGTGATGTATCGCTGCCTGCCGGACCGCCATGATGACGAGACCCTGTTGCGGGCGTCCCTGAAAGCGTTGCGTCTGCAGGTGAAACAGCTTCGCGAGCTGACGGGTTATGACGTTCCGGTGGTGCTGAACGCGGAGTTAAGTGGACCGGAGACGCCCTGGATAGTGGTCCGGGGCAATACGTTCCTGGTGTGCCCGGATGACGAGTCAGCGGTCACACTTAGTGAGTGGCAGCGTGCCGCACAGACCGCCACGGTCCAGCCGTTCCTGTTACAGGCGACGGCGATGCTTCACTCGGTCATGCTGGACGAACTGGGCAAATCCGACAGGTTGTGTCCCGCGGTGCGGCCGTTTGCGGTCACCCTGCGGCTGGGGCAGGTAGTGACTTCTGTCAGCGCCCTGTGGCCACAGTGGCTGTTTCGTCAGACCCGTATTACACCTGCGGCCAATGTCTGTGCATATGAACCCCGCTGGCATTTTGCCGATCCGGTTCTGCCCCTCCTGATGCCATACACCACTCCGCTACAGGGCGGTAAAACCGGGCGTCGGGTAGTGATGGTTCTGCTGTTGTGCGCGCTTGGCGCCATTGCGCTGTCCGTGCGACACAACCAGGCGCTTATCCGTAAGGTCAGCGCCGATCTCCAGCGCTGGGTGGCTATCCCGATGACGCACTATGACCCAAAAGCACAGGCACTTCATGCGCTGCAGCAGGATGCATTGCTGCTGGAACGCTGGCAGCGCCAGGGCGTGCCGCAGCGTTATGGTCTGGCGTTGTATCCGGGCAACCGTCTGTGGCTCGCGGTTCAGCAGGCCATTGATACGTATGTGCCACCGCCTCCGCCACCAAAACCGAAACCCAAACCGGTTCCGAAAATTGTCCGCCTCGACAGCATGTCGCTGTTCGACTCCGGCAAAGCGGTGCTGAAAACCGGCTCTACCAAAATGCTGGTGAACTCTCTGGTGGGTATTAAGGCGAAGCCGGGCTGGCTGATTGTGGTCGCGGGTCACACGGATAACACCGGTAATGCACAGCTAAATCAGACGCTGTCGCTTGAGCGTGCCGCAGCGGTACGCGACTGGGTGCGTGACACCGGTGACGTGCCGGAAAGCTGTTTTGCGGTGCAGGGCTATGGTGCAAGCCGTCCGATCGCAACCAATGACACCCCGGAGGGCCGTGCGCTCAACCGCCGTGTCGAAATCAGTCTGGTACCGCAGGCGAACGCCTGTCAGATACCGGGCAAACCCTCAGCGTCATCGCAGGATGATGACGCTTCA
This sequence comes from Dryocola boscaweniae, assembly GCF_025215095.1. GTDB lineage: Bacteria > Pseudomonadota > Gammaproteobacteria > Enterobacterales > Enterobacteriaceae > Dryocola > Dryocola boscaweniae. The sequence goes on from NZ_JALHAP010000079.1 coordinate 46,357, forward strand.
CAACACAATGGAGAGTAATTCCATGGCAATTCCTGTTTATCTTTGGCTGAAAGACGACGGCGGCGCGGACATTAAAGGGTCTGTGGACGTTCAGGATCGTGACGGCAGCATCGAGGTTGTCGCTCAGGAGCATAACCTGTACATCCCGACCGACAACAATACTGGCAAGCTGACCGGTACGCGTATCCACACGCCGTTCAAATTTACCAAGGAAATCGACTCCTCCAGCCCGTATCTGTACAAGGCGGTGACCACCGGTCAGACCCTCAAGTCTGCGGAATTCAAGTGGTACAAAATCAATGATGCGGGCCAGGAAGTGGAGTACTTCAACACCAAACTGGAAAACGTGAAAGTGGTGAAAGTGAACCCTGAAATGTACGACATCAAGGACCCTTCTAAAGAGAAGCACAACCACCTTGAGCGCATTGAACTGCGTTACGAAAAAATCACCTGGACTTACAAAGACGGCAACATCATTCATTCCGACTCCTGGAACGAACGCGCCACGGCGTAAGCCACAAGCGGGCAGAGCTTCTCTGTCCGCTTTTTCTTTTTTGCTGAATGTCTGCGGATGCGGGCTTTCAGCAAAGAAATAATCACATCCCGGAAACAGACCTTATGGGCCTCGGTAACGGCCAGGGGCGGTAGCGTGCCTGAACGGTCCTCAACAGTGAGCAAGCAAACATGGAAAACCCGGCAATCCTTCTTCGACGTCTGAATCCTTACTGCGCCCGCGCCATGGAAGGCGCCGCCTCCCTGTGCCAGACCCGTGCGCATGCTTCAATCCTGCCGGAGCACTGGCTGCTGAAGCTGCTGGAGCAGGGCGAAGGTGACCTGACGGTGCTGGCGCGCCGCTATGAATGGGATATGGACGCCCTGTGGCAGGATTTGCTCGGCTGGCTGGATGCGCTGCCGCGCTCCGTACGCAATCGCCCACAGCTTTCCGACGGTATTCAGACGCTGATGCAGGAGGCCTGGATGCGGGCGTCACTGGCAGGTGAAGAACACATTCGCAGTGTCCATCTGCTGATGGCCCTGGTGGATAAACCGAAACTGGCGCGCTGTGACGGTCTGTGGCCTTTGCTGACGCTGGGCCAGAGTCAGCTTGAACGCCTGCGTCCGCTGCTCGATGCGCAGTCCGATGAACGCCCGGAAATGCAGCAGGAAGCGGAACTGGCGCAGAACGGCAGTGAGGTGGAATTTGTTGGTCGCCCGATCGGGGCTGACATAAAAGAAGGTGAACTCAATCCTGCGCTGCAGAACGCGCTGGATAAATTCACCCTCGATGTCACTGCCAAAGCGAAAGAGGGCAAAATCGACCCGGTGTTTGGCCGTGATACCGAAATCCGCCAGATGGTGGATATTCTCTCAAGACGTCGCAAGAACAACCCGATCCTGGTCGGTGAACCGGGTGTGGGTAAAACAGCTCTGGTGGAAGGCCTGGCCCTGCGCATTCATGAGGGCAACGTCCCTGAGTCGCTGAAAACTGTCAGCCTGCGCACCCTTGACCTTGGTCTGCTGCAGGCAGGGGCGGGCGTGAAAGGCGAATTTGAACAGCGCCTGAAAAACGTCATTGATGCCGTGCAGCAGTCGCCCACGCCGGTGCTGCTGTTTATCGACGAAGCGCACACCATTATTGGCGCCGGCAATCAGGCGGGCGGCGCGGATGCGGCCAACCTGCTGAAACCCGCCCTGGCACGTGGCGAGTTACGCACTATCGCAGCCACCACCTGGTCTGAATACAAACAGTACTTTGAGCGCGATGCGGCTCTTGAGCGCCGCTTCCAGATGGTGAAAGTGGACGAGCCGGATGACGAGACCGCCTGCCTGATGTTGCGTGGCCTGAAATCCCGCTACGCCGAACACCACGGCGTGCACATCACCGATGAGGCGGTAAAAGCGGCAGTCAGCCTGTCGCGCCGTTACATCACAGGACGTCAGCTCCCTGACAAAGCCGTCGATCTGCTGGACACTGCGAGCGCCCGCGTGCGTATGAGCCTCGACACCCGGCCTGAAGATCTCACTCGCCTGAAAGCGCAACTGACGGCGCTGGAATTTGAAGAGCAGGCGCTGCTGGAAGATATCGCCCTCGGCAGTCACGCCCACGGCGAACGTATTGAGCAGATTAAACAGCAGGCTGGCGTTTTAAACAAACAGCTCAGTCAGCTTAAGAAACAGTTCGACCTCGAAAAATCCCTGACGCAGGAACTGCTTGCGTGTCGCACTGACATCAGCCGTCACGCAGAAATTAGCGCGTTGCAGGAACGTTTGTCTTTCATTCAGCAGGATACGCCGTTGCTGGGGCTGGATGTGGATGTACGCACCGTCGCCAACGTGATTGCCGACTGGACCGGCGTGCCGCTGTCTTCCCTGATGAAAGACGAGCAGACCGAACTGCTGACCCTGGAAAACGAAATTGGCAAGCGTGTGGTTGGGCAGGATGTGGCGCTGACAGCTATAGCCCAGCGCTTACGTGCGGCCAAAACCGGCCTGACCTCCGGGAACGGTCCACAGGGCGTGTTCCTGCTGGTCGGCCCGAGCGGCACCGGTAAAACCGAAACCGCGCTGGCGCTCGCGGATGTGATGTACGGCGGCGAAAAGTCGCTGATTACCATCAACCTGTCGGAGTACCAGGAGCCGCATACGGTTTCCCAGTTGAAGGGCTCGCCTCCGGGCTACGTCGGTTACGGCCAGGGCGGCATTCTGACCGAAGCGGTGCGCAAGCGCCCGTACAGCGTGGTATTGCTGGATGAAGTGGAAAAAGCCCACCGTGACGTGATGAACCTGTTCTATCAGGTGTTCGACCGCGGTTTTATGCGCGACGGTGAAGGCCGTGAAATCGATTTCCGCAACACCGTCATCCTGATGACCGCCAACCTTGGCAGCGACCCCATCATGCAACTGCTGGATGAACAGCCGGACGCCACCGAAGGCGACCTGCACGAACTGCTGCGCCCCATCCTGCGCGACCACTTCCAGCCCGCGCTGCTGGCCCGCTTCCAGACCGTGATTTACCGCCCGCTGAATGAGACCGCGATGCGCACCATCGTGCAGATGAAACTGGCTCAGGTGAGCAGGCGCCTGCATCGCCACTATGGACTGAAAACCCATATCGACGAGAGCCTGTATGACGCCCTGACCGCCGCCTGCCTGTTGCCGGACACAGGCGCCCGTAACGTCGACAGCCTGCTCAACCAGCAAATCCTGCCGGTGCTGAGCCAGCAACTGCTGACCCACATGGCGGCGAAGCAGAAACCACACTGCCTGACGCTCGGCTGGAATGATGAAGAAGGGATTGGGCTGGAATTTGATGCCACTGATACCACAGGGGAGGCGTGATGATGGAAAGCATTGCCAGTCTGGCACAGAAGAAAATCGATGAAGCCCTGGGGCTGTCCCGCTATCGCGTGGATGTGCATGACTGCTCACATTTCCTGGACGTGCTGCGGTTTCGTGCAAGCGAAACGCTGAGTCAGCCCTGGTGCTACGATGTCACCGTCACCTGTGCGGCAAGTCTTGCTGGCAATGATCTGATGCTAAAGCCTGCATCCTTTACCTTCCAGACGCCGCTTTATGACGGTACGCCGGCGGTGCCGGTGCGCACGGTCTATGGTGTAGTTGATTATTTCCGGCGCGTTTCCGTGTCGGGGGATGAAATCACCTACGCCCTGCGTATCGTGCCGCGTATCGCCCTGATGCAGCACTCCGAGCGCTGCGCGGTGTACCTGAACCAGTCGGTGCCGGAAGTGTTGGAGCAGATCCTGCGTTCCCACGGGCTGGAAGGGGCGGATTTCGAATTCCGTCTGTCGCAGTCATACCCGGTTCGTGAGCTCATCACCCAGTGGCGTGAGACGGACCTGGCCTTTGTCCAGCGCCTGCTGGCCGAAGTCGGTATCTTCTGGCGCTTTGAGATGGACAGCCGCATTGAACAGGATGTGGTGATTTTCCAGGACAGCCAGATGCGGTACCAGTTTGGCGTGAAGTTGCCGCTTATCCCACCCTCGCGCACCAGCGATAACGGTCAGGACAGCGTCTGGGATCTGCGTACGGAAGACAGAGTGGTCACCGGCAGCGTTGCCAACCGCGACTATAACTACCGCGAAGCGCTGACCCCGCAGGACAGTTCTGCGACCGTCCGCCAGGAAGGCGGTGCCACCACCGGTGAGGTGTATCATTACGCTGAGCCGTTCCTGAGTGAAGGCGATACCGAAACGCCGGAAGGGGGAGCCTGGTATGCCCGCCTGCGTCACGAACGTTATCTCAATGGCCAGCAGACGGTAACGGGACGTTCAAGCAGCCCGGTTCTGGCGCCCGGTGAAGTACTGGAGGCCCAGGGCAATGTCCCTGAATCTCTGAAAGACGGCATCGTGATCACCGGTGTTCAGACTTCCGGTGCGCGTGATAAGGGTTTTCAGCTCCGCTTCACGGGGATCCCTTACAGTGAAGCGGTCTGCTACCGTCCGGCGTTACTGGACCGCCCGGTGATCGCTGGTTCACTGCCGGCCCGGGTGGAAAGTGACGAGAAAGGTGACACTTATGCGTACCTGGACAACCAGGGGCGCTACCGGATCAGACTCGATTTTGATCGCAGCAGCACTGAGCAGGGATATGCGTACCTCTGGCTGCGGATGGCAAAACCGTATGCCGGGGATACCTATGGTTTCCACTCCCCGTTGCTCGACGGTACCGAAGTCTCTGTGATGTTTGACGGGGGCGACCCGGACCGCCCGTATATCGCCCACGCCCAGCACGATTCTGAACACCCGGATCATGTGACGAACGATAACCATACGCGGAACGTCTGGCGCACGGCGGGGGATAATAAGTTCCGCCTGGAAGATAAGCGTCAGGAAGAGCATTTCAAACTGGCGACGCCATTTGGCAAAACGCAGCTCAATGGCGGTCATGTGGTGGACGCCAGGCGTGAGCCACGCGGAACCGGGTTTGAGCTGCGCACTGATGAGTACGGTGCAGTACGTGCCGGACGCGGTATGCTGCTGACGGCCGATGCACAGACGGCGGCACAGGGAAAAATGCTGGACATGGCCACCGCCATCGAACGCCTGAATCAATCGGCTGCCGAAATGAAGCGGCTCAATCTCCTCGCGCAGCAGGCTCAGGCACTCACCTGCGATCTGGAAAGCCAGAACAGCCTGCTGGAAAACCGCCTGAAAGATCTCCAGTCAGCGGCACTGCTGGGGAGTGCGCCACAGGGCGTGGCGTTCACTTCGGGTGAACATCTGCAGATGACCAGCAAACAGAACACCATCCTGAGTGCGGGTCAGCATCTGAATATGGGGGCCATGAAGAACATCACGCTGTCTGCCAGCGACTCTGTCGGGCTGTTTGCCCATCAGTCCGGGGCGAAACTGATTGCTAATCAGGGGGATGTTGAGGTCCGCGCAGAGGCGAGCTCAATGGAGATGACATCTGAGTTGTTGTTCACCATCAGCAGTAACAAGGATGAGCTGCTCATCAGTGCCCCTAAACTGCGACTCAATGGCGGCGGCTCCAGTATCATGCTGGACAACGGCGGCATTCTGGAAGAAACCCTGGGGGATTACCTGGTCAAATCTGCGCATTACCGCTCGCCGATGGCCGGTGGCAGTATGGACACCACGCCGCCTAAGTTCAGCCAGACAAATGCCAGCGTGATGCCACCCAAAACACGTAATATCCCTTCACGTTAAGGATGACCGGAATGAAAATCTGTTTTCCTGCCCGAAAAGCCAATGGCGAGCAGTACGCCACTGTGGATGACATGATGCAGCCGCTCTGTCAGGAGCCACACGGCTCCTGGCTGGCCGGAACAAACAACATGTGGCACGGCGGGATCCACATCACCGGTAAGAGCGCTCCTGGTTCCTTGCTGACAGACGAGATGGCAGACACGGCGGTGCCGCTTCAGTTTATGGCGGGCGGCGAAGTGGTGGCCTGGCGCATTAATCAGGACTATCTGACCGGTAAATACATCAATAACCCGCTGCAGTATTCCAGTACGTTTGTGCTGGTCAAATCGATCTGTACCCCCGATCCCGAAAAAAAGGACAACAGCCTCGATTTTTACTCGCTGTATATCGGGCTTGCTCCGCTGTCTGCTTTTCCGGAGCACAAGCTGTATCAGGTTACTGACAAGGGTGACGGGCTGAGTCGGCGTGAATACACCGGCAAAGAAAAAGACGGAGATAAGGCACCGGTTGCGAAGGATAAACTGAAAGCGGGCGACTGCGTCATTGTGCTGCGTGAGATCACCTTCGACCTGAAGGGACTGACGCAGACGTTTGGGCTTGCCCGGATGCTGAACAGCAAATCCGAAATGACCGGCGGGGCGTTCTGGGTGTCGCTCGATTCGCAATTTGTGACCCCCGTGGGTGAGCAGAGGGCACACCTGCCGGCCTGGATGCAGCAGGCGGTTACGCAGGGCACATTTGATACCGTCGTCAAACCAGCAACCAGACTTGAGGTGGCAGCAGGTGATGCCGTGGGCTATCTGGCGGAAGACATTGCCCCCTGCGACTTACATGGTGTGGAGAAAAGTGCGTTCGCACATATTGAAGTGCTCAGCACCGACAGCCGGATGATCGATTTTCTGAGCAATAAGGCCCAGGTGAAGAGCGGCCCGAAATACGTTTATATCCACCCGGAAAGCTTCATTTATAGCCGTTCCGGCGATACCTTCACCCGGACCAAAGGACAGGTGCAGAAAGATATTCACAAAATTATGCTGCAGGACAAATGCCATCCGTTCAAGGACAGCAGCGGTAAGCGCTGGTTTGATATCGGGGACGGGGCCTGGGTCAGTGATGCTGATGTGGATGCGGATATCTGTCAGTACGACCTGGATAAACTGGGCTTTAAAGCATTTGAAGAGCCGTCCACGTCCGACATGACGAAATCCCTGCATGAAGGGTGGATCAAAGATGGATTCACCAGAATGGCGGAGTGGGTACGGCCTGAGCGTGGTATCCGGGAAAAGCAGGTCTCTGACTACTACAAAGCTCTGCTGCGAAAAATGGACAGTGATAACAGTGGCGACCTTTCCGGCGCAGAGCTGCGCCACGCGGTTAATTATGCGGAGCTGGATGTCAGAGATATCGCGGCACGAATGGTGGTCAAGCACGACAGTGAGTGGTTCGGTGGCAGTAGCCATCACCGCTGGAGAATATTTTTAAAGCAGCTGGATCCGCTGTGTGTCAGCTATGTCAGAAAGTGGTTTGACGACATGGAATGGATGAGTCAGGTGGAGGGATTCAGCAGCGGTGAGCCTGTCTGGCATATGCATCCGGTGACATTTTTAGACGCAATTAAGACCGTCGAAAGTGGATTCATCACATTAGAAATGGTTTTGGCAGCAAACTTAGGAAAAAATGAACCACAATGTAAGGAAGTTTTGCCCTATTTGAATAAATACGCCGATGCTTATGGCATGAAAGATAAAAAAGAAATTGCTCACTTTTTATCTCAAATTGGTCATGAGAGCGGGTTTGTCATAACCGAAGAAAATCTTAATTATAGCGGTAAAGGTATGAGGCGGATTTTTGGTTGTAAAAAGGGGCCTAAAAACTATAACAAAGCTAATGATGACTGTGATTTAGGACGATTGAGAAATAAATTATGGACACAAGAATCAACTTATGCTCATCATCCAGAGAACTTAGCCAATTATGTTTATGCGGACCGTATGGGAAATGATGATGAAGCATCTGGGGATGGATACAAGTATCGTGGTCGCGGTATGATTCAATTGACTGGTAAAGATGGGTATCGGTATTTCACAAATATGCACAACAAAAAAAATCCGTCGGACAGTCAGGATTTTGTAGCATCTCCGGATTTGGTCATATCAAGTGTGGAATACGGTGTTGAGTCCGCATTTTCGTTTTGGGTAAGCAAAGGATTAAATGTATCTGCCAAAAACTTAAGTGTTTATGATGTGACATTTAAAGTAAACGGTGGGCATAACGGATACGATGATCGTCGGATTAGGTTTAACAAGGTTGCAGAACTGCTAAATATTAACAAGGACTAAGATATGTTTTCTAAGATACTTTGCAGCTTATTATTTGCATTCTGCTCATTGCCTTCATATGGGCAGGGTGAGGTAGTTCAGGGACCGTTCAAAATTGACGGCGAAAAAACAATCTACTTTCAGAGAGAGCCAAACCCTGATTTTCCCCTTGGTTTGTACTACGATTCCGGAACAAAAAAAACGCAAGTTGATAAATATGAAGTGGATGGGGATACTCCAAATATAGATACTGTGTTTTTTATGAAGATTCATAATGTAAAAAACGTTATTGTTTTAATCTCTTGGCACCAATTGCATCAAGCTGAGTCCATCAATGGGAATACTTATCAAGTCTATGCTTATAAATACAGTAATGACTCGTTATTTATAAATGACATGATCACAAAAGACCCTGCGCTAAACGGTATGGATGGTGAGTTTAATGGTGATGAAGTGTATTTTAAATATAAAGATGCCGCATCTATTAAAAAATATATTAAGAATAAATATAATTAATTTTAATTGGTTTGAGTGGTTGCGATTTTGGATGTTTAATATCGGACGATGATAAATTACATGGTTACTTCGGAAGTAACGTCAGTGAATAATAAATTAAAATTACTCCCTGGAGAGAAGTATGCAAGGGATTATTCGTCTCGGCGACAAAACCACACACGGTGGAGAAGTATTGTCCTGCTCAATGACCATATTTTTTGGTGATATCGGTGTGGCCCGTAATCATGCTAATATATATAAGTATTCATACATTGTTAAAGGGAATAGTGTCGATAAGCTATCACACTTAGTCGCTAAACATCATTGCGATAAAGATAGTTCATTTGTTTGCCAGCAATTACTTTGGGAGAGGAAATGGAGTTAACAAAATTAGCGGTGGTAGTTGGAGTATTTAGTATATTCCCAGCGGTTACTTTTGCAGCAGCATTTAAATGCGATATGAAAGGGTTAAATGTAACTGAGCGGACGATATGCAATAATCCATCACTAAGCGGGATTGATGATATTGCCAACAAAAAATACATATCAAAAATTAATGATAGTTTGAACGTTGGCACCCTAAAAAGACAACAGCTCGAATGGTTAGAACAAAGAAATAAATGTGGTGAGAATACTTCATGCATAGAAAACTCATATAACAACAGATATAGAGAGTTGACTTATATGCCTTCTTTTAGTTCAGTGTCTGAAGTTTTTAGCGAGTTGGATAAACCCTTGAAATATGGGTTGGTGAATAAATATGGATTTACTATTAGTGACAAACAATGGAGAATAAGGCCATTAGTTAAAGAATATGATCTTAACCGAGAATTCGGAATACCATTATTGGCTGAAGATGTATTTTATTGGAAGATATTAACCCATTTTATTGTTAAGCATGATCTGGTTTTATTGTACATTGTCAAGACAGATGATAGTATTTTTCTTATGAAGAACACAGACGGTAAGAACTCAATATTAGCAAAATATTCAAGGGGGGATTCAGATGTAGATGTATATTTGAAGGGGCGTAGTGATTCGCTTACCACATATGCAGTTAGTTCTGGTGACTCTGAAGATATATATGAAATTAATAATATTGATGGTCAGATCACAGCACCGAAGTTTATCAAGCATGAAATGAACGAACAATCTGATGCGCATGTGTGGAAAGGATATTGCGGTGATAGCTTGTGTGTTAGTAAAATTATTTCACCCGATAATAAATGGCGTATTGCCTCTCCTGATTTAGGACAAACAAATGTCGATGAGGGTGTGTATTATTTCCCAGCGAATCGACCCGATCTAGGTGTCAATGTTTTCCTGCCTCAAGCTGAAGAGGAACGAGATGATTGGGGGTATGAAAGAAATTACACGTGGGGTGGTAGTGATGATTTCTACTTTGATAATCAGGGTGGCTTGGCTTGTATTTGGAAAGCTAATTTAAAAAACAAAACCACTCAAAGGATTTTGCCAATTGAAGGTATGATTGAACCTTATTATATTAGTTATAATGGCGAATCATTTATCATTGCTAAATACATCGACAACTCTGGTAATAGAGAGCATGAAATCAAATATGGCTTCTATATAGCCAAGGAATAATATGTATAGAGTTGCGGCATCAAATATAGATTCAAGGTGATTTAAATAGGAATGTACCATGCAAGGAATTATTCGTCTCGGTGACAAAACCACTCACGGTGGAGAAGTGCTGTCCTGTTCAACAACTATGTTTTTTGGTGATCTCGGCGTGGCCCGTAAAGGTGACCGTGTTTCCTGCCCGGAACATGGCGATACCACTATCGTTGAAGGTAACCCAAATTACCGCGATCGGGGTGTTCCTGTGGCGTTCCATGGTCACAAGTGTGGCTGCGGCTGCACACTTATCAGCTCACTGCCCAATGCTCTGGTGGGGTAAACGTGCCGGTTGAACTTGAGCGCATCCCCGAGCAGGAGAAATTGCCCCCCCGGCCACGCTTCAAACGCTGGCTGCTCCTGGGCATTGTGATGCTGCTGGCAGGGGCTGCGGTCACATTCCTGTTATGGAAGGGCGAGCGCTCAGGTGCAGCTTTCTGGGGGCTGGCAACAGGGCTGCCTGTCGCGTTGTGGGGCTTACTGGTTGTCGGGCGCTATTTTGGCTACGTGCTGCTCCGTGGGCGTTGTGAGAAAAAAAATGCCACGACCGCCGCCCGGTATAGGGCAGACGTCGCCCGCGGACAACGTTTTGCCTGGCTTATCGGCGAAGCCCTGATCAACGGGTTGGGGCCTGCCAGCCTGAATACACATGAAGCCGTGTTAGCCAAAAAACCACTGATGATGCCCTGTGAACCCGTCAATGGCGGCGACCCGGTTCGTCATCGGGCGCTGGCGGTAACCGGTAAGATGGCTGATCGGGAAGCACACTATCTCCCGGAGATCATCGCTTATGTTCAGAATCTGGTGGCGTTGCTTCCGTCGACGCTGACCTGCTATCTGGCGGTGGATACCGGTGAACAGTTTTCGACATTGCCGTCTCTCCTGCAAAAAAGCGTTACCCATCCGCTGGTGCGTATCCGCGACCTGACGGGGTTGGAACTCCTCGACTACTGGCTGGACTGTCATTATGACCGTGCCGCCGCGTTACTGGTGGTCAGCGCTCAGCTTTACGGGCCGCCGCCAGAAGACAGTGGTGAGGCCATTTCAGTGTTACTGCTCACCAACTGCCGTCTGAAGGATACTCCGGACGTGTCGGTCAGGGTTCACCGGCCGCAGATTTGCCGCGATGGCAATCTCGACCGGGCATTTGAGCGCGTCATGATGTGGTCAGGACTTGAAAAAACGGCACTGAAGCAGGCATGGACCAGCGGTGGTCAGATGGCCTCCGGCGACATCTTCAGCAAGGCCCGGGAGGCACATGCCCCGGGACTTAAAGCAGATAAAATTACTCATATTGATACGGTTGCCGGGTTTGCGGGCGTTGCCGCTCCCTGGCAGGCGTTACAGCTGGCAACCCGCCAGTGCCTGAACGACAGTCAAGCTCAGCTTATTGTCACGGAACTGTCTGAAGACAACCGACAACTCTGTATTGTCACCCCAGAATAACTCTCAAGGGATTGCTCTCCTCCGTTATGAAAATCGCATCCACCTTTCTGCTTGCGCTGCTCCTGGGCGCATTATCTGTCTGCCTCATTGGCGGCGCACTCTGGTTCTGGCCGGTGTGGGTTAAGGACACCTTCAATATGGGGCCGTTCAGTACGACCGGCATAGTGATCATCAGCCTGCTGCTGATGCTGGCGGCGCTGATTATCGGTTGGGTGCTTGAAACCGTATTTACGAAAGACGGTGAGAAGCTGGGAAAGCTGGATGTGATCACCTCCGGACAGCAGGCTGCTGCATCCCAGCCTGAAGCAAAGCATACTGACGCGGACACCTCCCGGTTTGTGGCTGAGGTGCTGGTCGATCACCTGCGTCTGCGCTACCGTCGCCGCTGGAAAGCTAAAGTCCGTTTGTTACTGGTGCAGGGCAGTGACAGCGATATCGAAAAAGTGGTGCCAGGTCTTAAGCGTGACCACTGGCAGGAGAGTGACGGGATTGTGCTTATTCACGGCGGTCAGCCTGAAAGCGTGCCCGATGATGAGTTCTTGTCCGTCCTGAAAGAGGTGCGTCCGCAACGTCCACTGGACGGCGTGGTGCAGGTGATGAATGCGACTGCACTGCCGGATACGGCGAAGCAGGATACCCTGGTTCGCGTGCGGCAGAAGACCGATACGTTGCTGGGCTGGCAACTGCCGGTCTGGCTGTGGCTCGTCCGTGAAGGCGTCTGGGAAAACGACGGCGAAGGAGTACCGCCAGCCGGGGCATTGTTTGGTCCGGGGGCAGTGACCGAAGACGCCCGCGACACGCTTGCCACACTGTCCTCACGGCTGCAGACGCCTGGTGTCGCGGCACTGCTGGAAGATTCACAACATCACTGGCTGCTGGACCTGTCTAAAGCCCTGCGGGGGCGACTCCATCAGTCCCTGCTTCCGTTGCTGAACATGTTGATGTCCGGACCGGCACCGTACCGTCTGCGTGGGGTGATGTTCAGCCCGGCGCTACCGGGCAGCACAACAGTCCCGCATGTCCGCCTGTCACCGCCTGTCTGGCAGGCGCTTGAAAACGACAGCCTGCAGGTCCATGCCCGTAAAATCGGCTTCCACGGGCAAAAGGTGCTGCGCCTGGTGCTGCTGGGAGTGGTTCTGCTCTGGGGGGCGGGTACACTGCTGTCGCTGTCCGTTAACCGTGCCCAAATCTGGCTCGCCCAGGATACGGCCCGTGTTGCCGCTGACACCAAACAGCCTCTGCCCGAACGTCTGCGTAACCAGCTGGCGCTGCAACAGACGATTGCCCGCCTGCAGAACCGCGAAGTACACGGTGCGCCGTGGTACACCCGCTTTGGCCTGAACCAGGACAGCGACACGCTGAAGATGCTCTGGCCACTGTACGCCCGTAACAATCAGACGCTGATACGCGATGCACTGGCGGATGAACTTCTCCGCCAGCTTAATGCCTTTGTGCAACTGCCACCGGCAAGCGATGCACGAACCTCTGCGACTCAGAAAACCTACAACCTGCTGAAAGGCTATCTGATGCTGGCGCGTCCGGACAAAGCGGATGCGGACTGGCTGGCCGGTAACATGCTGAAAGCCTGGCCGACACGTTCTGGTGTGTCCGACAGCGTGTGGCAGACCCAGGCGCCGAAGCTGCTCGGGTTCTATGCGCAGAACTTACCGGCGCACCCGGAGTGGAAAATCACCCCTGACCACGAACTGGTGGGCACGGTGCGGCAGATTTTGCTCAAACAGATTGGCCAGCGTAATGCCGAATCCGGCCTGTATCAGGAGATGCTCGGCCGTATCGCCCGCAACTGGCCGGATTTAACCCTGGCCGACATGACTGGTGATACAGATGCCTCTTCACTGTTTTCATCAGAAGAAGTGGTGCCGGGCATGTTTACCCGTCAGGCGTGGGAGGAGCAGGTCCTGGAAGCCATTGATGAGGTGGTGAAAAACCGTCGCGATGAAATCGACTGGGTACTGTCCGACAAAAAACAGCAGGCAGACAGTGAAATCTCACCGGAGGCCCTGAAGCAGCGTCTCACTGAGCGCTATTTCACTGATTTTGGGAATGCCTGGCTGAATATGGCTAACAGCATCAAGTGGCACGAAGCGGCCTCGCTTTCTGAAGCCATCGCTCAGTTGAACCTGCTGGCGGATGTCCGTCAGTCACCCCTGGTCGCGCTGATGAACACCCTGGCCTGGCAGGGGCAGACCGGGGCTAAAGATGAAGCCCTGGCTGACTCCCTGGTGGACTCGGCTAAAAAACTGGTCGGGCGTCAGAAGAACGCCAGACAGTTTATTGAACAGGCCCGGGGGCCAAAAGGACCGCTGGATGGCGTGTTTGGTCCGCTGGCCAGCCTGATGGTCGGTAAAGACGGGACCGGGAACAACGGTAACCTCAGCTTCCAGTCATGGCTCGCCCGTGTGACGCAGGTGCGTCTCAAGCTGCAGCAGGTCACCAGCGCACCCAATCCGCAGGCGATGGCCCAGATGCTGGCCCAGACAGTATTCCAGGGCAAAGCCATTGACCTGACCGACACCCGCGACTACGGCAGCCTGGTGGCGGCAAGTCTGGGGCAGGAGTGGAACGGCTTTGGTCAGGCATTGTTTGTACAGCCTCTGGACCTGGCCTGGCGTCAGGTACTGGCTCCGGCCGCCGGCAGTCTCAATGCCCGCTGGCAGAGCACCATCGTGTCGCAGTGGAATACCGCCTTTGCCGGACGCTATCCGTTTAAGGCCAGCGGCAGTGATGCCTCGCTGCCGCTGTTGGCGCAGTTCCTGCGTGGGGATTCCGGGCGTATCGCAAGCTTCCTCAAAACCAACCTCGGTGGCATTCTGCATCAGGAAGGCAGTCACTGGGTGGTGGATCCGGCCGCAAGCCAGGGGATGACCGTCAACCCGTCGTTCCTCTCAGCCATCAACAAACTGGCCGATATTTCAGATATTGTCTTTGCCCAGGGCGATGCCGGAGTGCACTTTGAACTGATGGCACGACCGTCGCGCGATGTGGCACGCACCCAGTTGACACTGGATGGCCAGAAGCTGGATTACTTCAACCAGATGGAGAGCTGGCAGAGCTTCACCTGGCCGGGTAATACATATTACCCGGGCGTGGATCTGAGCTGGCGCTCAACCAGCACCGAAATGCGCCTGTATGAAAGCAACCAGGGGAACTGGGGTTTCATCCGTCTGCTTGATAAAGCCCTGTTGACGCCACTTGACAGTAGCCGCACCCAACTGGTGTGGATCACTCCGGACGGTAACCCGCTTAAATTCATTATGCGCAGCGAACTCGGCGACGGACCACTGGCGCTGCTCAGACTGCAGGGCTTCATCCTGCCGCAGAACATTTTTGCCGTTGGTGCCGCTGACAGCACACTGACACTTGCGGGAGATAAATAAATGGCGACGGCAGAGACGTTACTGACCTTGTGTCTCCCGGATGCGGCACAGCGCGCAGCATTGCTTGCACAGACCCGGGAAAACCTCTCCTTGTGGTCGCCGTGGCTGATGGTGCTTCCGACCGGACAAGGTGCAGGGGATGACCCGACCTATGAGGATGATTTCCAGCGGATGCGCGAGGAAATCAACAAGCTTTCCGGCACGGATACGGACGAGTTGTGCCGCCTGGCAGAGCAGGTTCTGACCCATCAGGCCCGCGATATCCGGGTGGTGACCTGGTACACCTTTGCCCGCCTGCAGCGTGACGGCGACACGGGCCTCACCGATGGTCTGCTGCTGCTTGCGGCCATGCTGAATCAGGTAGGTTCCTACTGTCATCCGCAGCGTGCCACCGCCCGACGGGCGGCGCTGGAATGGTTGAACAGTGAGAAAATGCTGGATGCGCTTTCGCGCTGGCCGGACGTGACGCGGGAAGAGACTGCGAAAACCGCGGCTGTGCTGTGCCTGCTGGAAACCGCCCTGACGACTCTGCCGGAGGCGGAACGTCCTTCATTCGCCGGGCTACAGCGTACTCTGGAAACTCGACTTGCCGGTTCGGGTGGGCTGGACACCCCGGTGGCCACCGCACGTTATGAGGGTACCGGCGACGCACGCAGCCCCACATCAACTTCAGGCAGTGCCGTGCCAGCCATCCCGGCCGTAAAATCCGAAGTGGAACTGGTACGCCAACTGCGTGTGCTGTCCGGCTGGGTGGTGGAGCAGCCGCAGGGTTGGCTGTCGGCACACCGGATGATGAAAGCCGCTCGCTGGGACCTGGTGACGCAACTGCCCGCGCTCGATGCCAGCGGCCGGACCCGACTGTTGCCCCCGAAAGCGGACTACCGTGCTCAGCTTAAGCGTCTGTATCTGCAGCAGAGCTGGACAGAACTGATTGAACTGGTCGATTCGGTTTTCACGGAAGGCGGTAACCGCTTCTGGCTGGATTTACAGTGGTATCTGTGGCAGGGGCTGAGCCGTGCAGGTGCTCCCTGGGAGTACTGGGCCGATTACATCCTGAGCGACCTGAAGTTGCTCCTCCGGCGTCTGCCGGGACTGGAAACGCTTGCCTGGAATGACGGCACGCCGCTGGCCGATGAGGTGACGCTTGGCTGGATAGCGGAGAAGGTCAACGATGAGATGCCCGGGTTCAGTGATGAGCCTGTGGTGGCGAACGGCGGTCAGATGGATGATATCCTGGCGCTGGAAGCAGAGGCGATGGTAAAGGGTGACAGCGAAGGCCCGGAGGCGGCACTGGGCTGGTTGCAGAGCCGTCCGGATATGGCCTCACCGCGCAGCCGCTGGTTACTGCGTCTTCTTATGGCCCGGGTGGCCGAGCAGTACGGACGCAACGAGCTTGCCTTGCACCTGCTCGGTGAACTTGCCGCCAGCGCGCCGCAACTGACCCTCAGTGAATGGGAACCCGGGCTGCTGTTTGACGTGCAGGCCCGCAGACTCCGGTTGTTGCGCCTGAAAGCCGGGCGCAGTGAAAGCGACAAGGCCCGTCTGACACCAGAAATGGATACGCTGCTGGCAGGGCTAATTGCGCTCGATCCGGCCCGTGCGATGGTGCTGTGCGGGTAAATCCACTGTTTCCGCTCAGAGCTACCCTTTTCAGTTAACGATCGTCCTCTTGATGACGCCTTTCTTTTGATGATTTTTCCACTCAGGATGTCCGTACATGGATGATTTAACCCTGCGTTATTATGAAGCTGAGATGCGCTATCTGCGCGAAGCCGGTAAAGAATTTGCCCGCGCCCACCCGGACCGGGCGGCGATGCTCAATCTGGACAAAACCGGGGCGCGTGACCCGTATGTAGAGCGTTTGTTCGAGGGCTTTGCCTTCCTGATGGGCCGTTTGCGTGAAAAACTGGATGATGACCTGCCGGAGCTGACCGAAGGGCTGGTCAGCCTGTTGTGGCCGCATTACATGCGCACTATTCCGTCACTTTCCGTGGTGTCCTTCACACCGGACTGGCGTCAGTTGCGCAAAATGGAAGTGCTGGAAGAGGGCTTTTCCGTACTTTCCCGCCCGGTCGGGCCGGATAACACGGTGTGCCAGTACCGCACCACCCGTGAGGTGCCGCTGCAGCCGCTGCACCTGACGGACGCCCGCCTGCAGACCGAACCGGATGGGCGTGCCGCCATTCGTTTGCGTTTCGAATGCCCTGACAAAGTGGACTGGTCGAAGGCCGGGATTGATAAGGTGGCAATTTATCTCGATGCCGACAGTCCGGTGGCCTCGGCGCTGCATCTGGCGCTGACCCGACGGGTTCACGCCATGTATGCCCGCCACAGTGAGACCCGCACTGAGCGTGTACGCTTCGACGGCTGGTGTAAACCGATGGGTTTTGACGATACTGATCGCCTGTGGCCAAAGGGAGACTCTGCGTTCAGCGGCTATCAGCTTCTGCTGGAGTACTTCAGCTTTCGTCAGAAATTCATGTTCGTGGAGCTCCGGGGCCTGGAGCTGACCAGCCTCAGTGCGAAAAATAACTGGTTTGAAACCGATATCGTGCTGGACAGTGGCTGGCCGTCGGACCTGCCGTTTGAGACCGAAAACTTCCGCCTGCACTGCGCGCCGGTGATTAACCTGTTCCCGCTGGAAGCCGATCCGCTGACGCCGGACCCGCTGCAGAACGAATACCTGCTGCGCCCGATGCGCGTCCAGGACGGCCATACCGAAATCTACAGCGTGGACGATATCCACGGGGCGGTGAAAAATGGCAAACACCCGTATGTGCCGTTCACCAGTTTTCGTCACCGTGGCGGCATGATGCGCTTTGACGCACCGGAGCGTTACTTCCACACCCGCGTGAAGCGCGGTCCTTCGGGCCTGTATGACACCTGGTTAATCCTTGGCGGGAAGTCTTTCGAGCAGGAGCAGTTGTCACAAATCCCGGAATCACTCTCTATCCGCATCACTGGCACGAACGGTCAGTTGCCGCGTCGATCGCTTGAAAGCACGCTGCTTGACCGGGTAGTGAAAGCAGGCAAGGTGCCGGTCAGGGTGATGAACCTGAAGGTCCCGACGCTCCCGCTTTATCCGCCGGCCAATGACCGCTTCCACTGGCGGGTCATGAGCCATCTGGGTTCCAGCTTTTTGAGCATGATGGATAACCCGGAGGTGCTGCGCGGGACGCTGGCGCTGTATGACTGGACAGATGATGAGATGAACCGCCGCCGTCTGGACGCCATTGTGGCGGTGAAGCACACGCTTATCCGCCGCTTTGAACGGGGCTTTATGCTGCGCGGGGTCGATATCGAAATCACCCTGAATGCCGATAATTTTGCCGGCGAAGGGGATGTCACCCTGTTTGGCGAAATGCTGCACCGCTTCTTTGCACTCTATGCCGACGTGCACCTCTTCAATCAGCTGACGCTGGTACTGCAACCGACAGGGAAACGACTGCGATGGAAAGAGAATCACAGCCAGCACATTCCGGGCTGACAGAGGCGCTTCGCAACGACATCTGGCGGGTGAATTTCTACCGTTTCTGCCAGATGCTTGAGCAGGAAAACCCGGATGCACCACCGCTGGGCAGTACCGATAAACTCAGCAATGACCCGGTGCGCTTTCGTCCGTGGCCGGGAATGGGCTTCCCGGTCAGTGAGCTTAAGGTCGTTGAAACCGACGACGATAATCCGGACCTGCCAGCGACGGTACGTACCACATTTCTCGGGATGTACGGTGTGGATTCGCCACTGCCAACGGCGTTGCTGGATGATATTGCCCAGCGACGGGAAGGCTATGAGGCCACCTCCGCGTTCCTTGATATCTTCAGTCACCGCATTCTGACCCAGTACTACCGTATCTGGCGCAAGTATGCGTATCCGGCCACTTTCGAACCCGGCGGCACAGATGATATCTCCCGGTGCCTGCTGGGGCTGATTGGCCTTGGTATTCCGGGCACCGCGGAGCAGGTGGCTACACCGGTTTCCCGCTTTCTGGCCCTGCTTGGCACCATGCGCCTGCCGACCCGCAATGCCGAAGGGATACGCCAACTGGTGAGCCTGCTGGCCCTGGAGACCCGGGCCACCATTATCAGTTCGGATCCGGTCACCGTGCCGGTGACAAACCGCAGCGGACTCGGCAAGGGCAACCGGGTGTCGCTGTCACAGCGTGCCACCCTCGGTAAAACCGGAAAAGAGGCCTGCAGCCGTATTCTGCTGATGCTCGCGACAGACAACCCCGAAGAAGCTGAAGGCTGGCTGCCGGGCGGTCAGATGCATACCGACCTGATGGTGTTGTTGCGGGTGTATATGGGTTACCGCTCTGATGTCAGGGTGCGTCTCACGGTACCCGTTGCCTGCCTGCCAGAGCCGCGGCTGGGTAAAACCGGTCGGGTGCAGCTCGGGCGAACCGGTGTGCTCGGCCTGAAACGCGATAAGTCTGCGAAACGCACCCACCTGACGGTCAGCATGGGAACGTATGAAGGGCTGACCTGCAGCGCGCTTCCTCCGGCACAGTCCGGTGGCTACCGGTTTGACTGATGTTCCACTACCTGACCCTAAACACTCCTGTTGTGAAGTCTGAAAAGGATCTCTGAATGACATTCGCTTCCCTGCAACGTTGCGCTTCCCTGATGCTGCTCACTGCTCTACTGACCGGCTGTGGCCTGACCCAGTCGGTGTCGGACGGCACTGTCAGCATGACCAAAGCCATTTTCTACAAAAAAATAAAGGTGCTGCATCTGGATTTCGAACCGCGCGCCGCCGCCAATGCCGATGAAGGCCAGACGCCCCTTGCCACTATGGTGCAGGTCTACCAGCTTAAAGACCGCCAGAAGGTGGACGCCGCCGACTACCAGAAACTGCTGCGCGATGCGGACAACACCCTGAAAGAAGACATCGTGGCCAGCAAGTCGCTGCTGGTGATGCCCAAAGGCAGCGTCGCCCTCAATATGCCGATGGATGAAGACGCAAAATTCGTGGCGGTGGTGGGGCTGTTCAACCGCCCGGATATCCATAACAACACCTGGAAGCTGGTGCTGAGCCTTGATGACCTCGACCCGGACAAGCCGCGCACCATCCAGCTCAACAGCACCGGACTGACCCTGGTCCCGGTGAAGGAGTAAGGTAATGGATACAACGCTGGATAACTGGCCGGCCCTGTTTGACGGGCAGGCCCGCTACACGCTTGAGATTAATGACAGCCGCCTGAAACCGGATGTACTGAACTTCCGTGGACGCGAGGCGCTGAACGCGCCGTTCCGGTGGGATATTGAGTTCACCACGGCGCAGCAGGGTATCACCCGTCAGGATGTGATGCTCAAATACGCCACCCTGTCGATGCGCTCCGGGCGTGTGGTGCAGGGCATCATTACCGGGTTTAGGTACCTGAAGGAGACCGCTGACCAGACGCATTTTGCGGTCACGCTCTCTTCCCGTCTTGAGCTTCTGTCCCACACCCGCCGCTGTGCGGTGCACCAGAATGTCTCCGTACCGGAACTGGTGGAGCAGGTTCTGCGGGTGCATGGATTTGAAGGGGCCGATTTTGAGTTCCGACTGGAACGGACCTATCCGGTACGTGAGCTTATCACCCAGTGGCGGGAGACGGACCTTCAGTTTATTCAGCGCATCCTGGCAGAAGACGGTATCTGGTTTCGCACCGGGGTGAACACCACCACCGGGCTGGATACGGTGACCTTCGCCGACAGCCAGCAGCAGTATCAGTTTCATGTGCAGCTTCCGTACCGGGAACCTTCTGCGCTGTATGACGGCGCGGTCGAGGCCGCGTGGGACGCGCGGGTCTGGCACAACACTGTCACCGGCAGCGTCGCCACCCGGGATTATAACTACCGCACGGCCAGCACGCCGATGGATACAAAGGTCAGCGTCAGAAACGAGGCGGCCACCACCGGCGAACATTACCGCTACGCGGCCTCGTACCGCGAAGCGGGGGATGACACCACCTCTGAGCCGGAAACCGAAAGCGGAGCCTTTTATGCCCGCATTCACCATGAACACGCCCTCAATCAGGCCATTCGCCTGCAACTGTTCAGTAACGCCAGTCACCTGACGCCGGGCATGATGCTGGAGACCGGTGACAGTGACGTGCCGGAGCTCAAAGAGGGCATGGTCATCACGCTTGCCACCTTTCAGGCGGCCCGTGATACCCGTTTGCACGTTTCCGTGTGGGGCATGCCTTACAGCGAGCAGTTCTGTTTCAGACCCGAGCCTGCGCCACGTCCACTTATCGCCGGTACGCTGACCGCCCGCGTCGAGAGCGACGAGAAGAACGCGCCGTATGCCCATCTGGATGAACAGGGGCGATACCGGGTGAAGCTGGACTTCAGCCGTGAGGATGCTGAGCAGGGCTACAACTACCTGTGGGTACGCCAGGCAAAACCGTATGCCGGGGAAACGTATGGCTGGCATACGCCGCTCATCGACGGCACGGAGGTGGGCATTGCCTTTGACGGCGGCGACCCGGACCGGCCGTACATCGCCCATGCGTTCCATGACTCTGAGCATCCTGACGTGGTCACCCGGGACAACCGCAGCCAGAACATTCTGCGCACCGCAGGGCGTAACGAACTGCGGATGGAAGACCAGCGGCAGGCGGAGCATATCGCGCTTAACACGCCGTCTGGTGCCACAGCGCTGAACCAGGGCCACATCGTGGACACGGAGAATGAACCCCGGGGCACCGGCTTTGAGTTGCGCACCGATGAGTACGGGGTTATTCGTGTGGCGAAAGGGCTGCTGGTCACCGCCGATGGCAAAGTGCATGGCGAAGGCGATGTGCTGGATATGGATGTGGCACTCCAGGAGATTGAGGCCGTTCGCGCACAAATCGAGGGACTGGCCAGAGCCACCCGCCAGGCGAAAGCCCTGGAAGCCGATATCGCCAGCCAGCAGGCGATGTTCAGCACCCGCCTGAAAACCCTCAATGAGATGATTCACTTCACCGCCCCGGAAGGGATGGCCTTTACCAGCGGTCAGCACCTGCAACTGGCTGCGGTGAAGAATGTCGCCCTGAATGCGGGTGGTGACATCAGCGTGGGTGCCGGAGGACATATCACCGGACTGGCTGGCGACAGCGTGGGAATGTTTGCCCAGCACGGCAAGCTGAGCCTGATTTCGGCTCAGGGGCCGGTGCAGTTTCAGGCCCAGAACGGGGTGATGCACCTGAGTGCCGAGCAGAAACTGACCCTCATCTCCGCCAAAGAGATGCTGCTGGCTGGTAAGAAGCGAATACGGCTGGTTGGCGGCGGGAGCTCGTTGCTCATCGAGCAGGGGCAAATTAAGTACGAGACTGCAGGTACCTACACCCGCAAGGCCCGTCGGCTGGATACGGAAGGTGGTGCGTCACAGACCCCGGACGTGCCGTGGCTGGCTGACCCGCTGAAAGACAGAAACAATGCGGCGATGCAGTACCTCTATCACGACGATGCGCCTGTGGTGGGAGCCCCGTTTACGGCGACACTGGCGGACGGCTCTGTGCGTACCGGTAATCTGGACGGAGCCGGGTACCTGCATCTTGATGATGTGCCGGATGGCCCATTGACGGTGGAGTTGGGGCCGGATGCACGGAATTATTTACGAAAAAATAAAACCGATAATCAGCAATTTGTTGGTTCGTCAGTGACTGAATCCGATATTGACGTACTGATAGCGAAACACTGCGGAGGTGTTGAATGAGCATGCCGGGCGTTGCGTGGTTTAAGGAAACCAGCCTGGAAACCGGGCAGTGGATCTGGGGAACGCTCCAGGGCGCGTTTAATGAGAAGCAGACCATCGGGCAGATCCTTGTCGATGCAGCGATTGGTATGGTTCCGCTGGTGGGGGATGTGACGGCGGTGCGCGATCTGATTGCGGTCTCTATTGGTCTTGCAAAAGAGCCGAAGAAGCGGGAAAGCGTGACGGAATGGCTGTTTCTCGTGATTTTACTGTTTGCCCTGATCCCGGTAATTGGCGGCGTGATAAAAGGTGTCGGACGTCTGGCCCTGCGTGTGACAACAAAAGCGGCAGAGAATGTGGAAACGCTCGGAGACGTGATTAAGTTTCTGAACCGTGTCGGCGAGGGAGATGCGGTGAAATGGCTGAACAAACTGAATGTTGTTGAGTATCAGGCGCAGCTTATAGGGAAAATGAGTGATTTTTGCCACACCATGATCACGGCAATTAATCAGATATTGAAAGCCCGGGTGGGACGAATGCTGCCGGAGAGATGGCAGGCGGATTTAATCCGGGTACGGGATGGCTTCGCGGCGCTGCAGCCACTGGCGTCGAAAATGATCCCACAGGCGCTGAAAGAGCTGGATGCGAAACTGCGGGTGCTACAGGCGCTGGTATATAAGGGCGAAATCCATACGGTGGCGACCGGGGCAGGGCGTACTCAAGTGAGGCGCGAGGCTGAGGCGTATCTTATCGAACGTCCGCTGCGGGATGCGCCAAAGCAGGGAACGCGTTATCCGAGTCTTCATGCGGAGAAGCAGCACGAAACTATACTGCGGCGTAAATATTCAAAAAAAGGCTACCCGGACTTATTGGGATATAAAGAAAAAAGCCCAGCCTTTGGAAAAGAGAAAATTTTCATAAACATAGCCTCTTTCAGCAGTGAGATCACCGCCAAAAGCGCCAGAGAAATGGCGGGTAGTACGATTTTTCGCGCTTTCGGCAACGAGACTGCGCTGGCAACAAAGCCCGGCGGTTCCTGGGCTGCGGGAGGATTTTGGGGCTATCAGAAAGTGCCTGGTAACGCGGAAGAGTGGCGGCAGCTCTCGGCGGTACTGGATGAGTGGAACGGCAACGGTTTTCTTGTGGTGCTGCATCTGCCGGAAGACCTTGCCATGCGGATGCCGGGCACTAATGCCTGGCATGGAAAAATTGCTGAACAATTTGGTAGCGATATTCCCAAGCAATATCTGCAGGGCGGTGGCGAGCAGGTGATAATTAATCTGGATGAAATGCTGAAAACAGAGCTTAATCGCATCGGTGAGCAGGTCAAGGCCACCGGGCAGCCTGCCAGCTTAGAGATTAACGGGGTAAAAGCTGAGTTTTATCCTTCTGGCTGGAAAGATGTGGAAGGCGTGCACGGTTACAACAAACCTGAGGGAATTGACCCGCCCTATGCCACCTATACGCGAGAACTGCATGACGATGAACTGCGCAGCAAGGTGAAGGAGAGAACGATAATTAACGCCGCCCGTGTGGAGCGTCAGACAACAACAGGAAGTGAACCATGATGAGCATCGAAAAAACAAAATACCCGATGAGCGATGAGCAGGTCAGGCGCAAACTGTTCTGGTTACTACAGCGTCTGAGCAGCTATACCCTGTGGCAGCGCAAACGAGATGCCTGGGCGTGTTTTACTCAAAAATTTGAAGAGTCGCTGAAAACCTGGCCGGAGGAGATAACGAAAGGTTTTCATCCGAAGGCGATTATCTGGGCATACGATGCCCTGCGTCTTTATGATGAAGGGTTACCTGAACTGGCGCTGGGTAACCGGCAGGTGTGGCAAATTAAAACCGGTGAATTTGACCAGCTTTTTCGGCCGGTTAGCCTGATCGAGAAGTACTTTTATTGGCCCTGCCATGACGAGCGAGGCGGGCAACGGGAACCTTATCCTCCGGAAATAGAAATAATTAATCAGTGGCGTGTTGCGGCAGAGTTTGTGGGCGATAATTTGCTTTATCCGCCGCACAATAACGTGTGTAATATTTTTGATGCAGAGTATTTATTGGAGCCTAAAAATTATATTTATAATTTAACCTTGTTTGCCTACCCGGTATTCCCCAAAAATCTTCCCCCCGTTCCTGAACGCAGCGATATTATTATTAAAACCGATGACCCGGTACCCTGTGACGGCATCTGGGAACCGGTTAAAATTCAGTACAATCATAAATTTCTGGTGGTTAAAGACGGCATCAGTGGTTTTAAAAACCTCGGGGCCTACAACTATTTTATTCGCGGTATGAATGCCCCCCGGCAGATTTATTACGATGTATTGATGGAAAGTGACACGGAAATGCTTATCACCGATGATCCTATTCGCTACCGCGATGTTCACTGGCGTTTAGTCTGGGAAGATACGCGCTACTGTGACGGTATTATTCCGGATGAGTCGGAGTATTTTCTGGAGGATGCACCGGGTAAGCGTATTACCTGCTCAAGCGGGGAACGCTGCCCGCACTCAGGACGCTGGGCAACGATTACCGGAGGGCATCAGCAGTTTATTGATGTTCAGGCAGGCACGTTGATGCCTGAGGCCACGAAATATCAGCGTGATATGTATGCACCTGAAATATGCATCCCGGCGGAGTGGAGTCTTATTGGCAAGGATGATGGCGGCAGCGTGTTTGCTGTGACTCCTGATGAGGGGAATTGATCATGCCGCGCAATTCGCCCTCATTATGCGAGATGCTTTACGGTAATTTTGCCGGTGATCTCGACCTTCAGCAGGTTAGTGAAGAGAATCAGGTCATCCTTTCGGTGCTGGGTAATATGCAACGGATCCTTAACTGCCGCGCCGGGACTCTGGCACATTTACCGGACTATGGCCTGCCGGACATGACCACCATTCTGCAGGGGCTTCCGGGCACGGCACATAAACTGATGGCCACGTTGTCAACGGTTCTGCTGAAGTATGAGCCGCGCCTGAAATCCATTGAGGTGGTACTGCTCGATCAGCACGTCCCCGGCGAACTGCGGTATGCCATCTATGCCGAACTCACAGACGTGGGCCTGGTGCGGTACGGCACTGAGTTTATGCCGGAAGGACGCGTTTTAATTCGCCATATGAAACAACAAAGCTATCTCGATCATCAGGTACAACTGTAATCCGCCCATATTCATAACTGCTAATGCCCGGCCAGCACGCCGATGGATGTGCAGGTAAGCGTCCGGAATGCGGCGGCAACCACCGGTGAACATTATCGCTACGCGGGGCCATACCGTGCAGCGGGGAAAGACACCACCTCTGAGCCGGAAACCGAAAGCGGAGCCTTTTATGCCCGCATTCACCATGAACACGCCCTCAATCAGGCCATTCGCCTGCAACTGTTCAGTAACGCCAGCCACCCGCCAGCCGGATGGCTCAACTGAGCTGACACGCTTTTATGCCAGCCATGTTATGGGTGTACTGGCGCAGTGTGCTGACTGTGACTGGCATGCCTTTCTGTTCAATGGCATCACTCAGTGGTGGTTCCCTGGAGAAATGCATTGGCAGTCACTTGCCATCATGCCCTCTGAAGTAGAAATACCGACTAATCATATTATCAGGCTTGATAAAGCCGCCTGGCAGCAGATTACGGATAAGCCAGAGGTTACCAGTGTATTGAATGAATGGCAGAAAATGCCAGCCAGCAAGGCATTTCCACCCTGTGCACAGCGTTTGATGGTGATAAAGGCACTGAATAAAAGTAAAGAGTCGGGCTCGTTATCCCCTGCGGATCAGAAAGTGTACGCGCTGTATTATCTTAATGGTGGGCGGCAGGAGCTGGAATCAGATGCGCTGAAGGCTGCATTACCAAAGGTGCTGAATAGGACACGGTCGCTGGCAGAGGTATTGGTAAATCTTGCGGAAACACAGTACTGAAAATCTGAACAGTTAATGGTGTTTGCTTCGATCAGGGAAATAAAAATGGGATTTTTTAAGTCTTACGACAAAGTTGATAACGCCGTCAATCGCGGCTATGCCCACTGGGGTAAATGGATCTGGGGCAGTTTATTGGCAGTGGTTCTGGCATACGGTGGCTGGCTAATCTGGGCATCAATCTGGGGGCCGCCGACGGGTGGCGTCACGTTAATCATTCACAGTGAAATTGACCGCCCCATTTTGGGGTTTAGCGTCAATGGCGTGGCGGGTGCGAATGCCTCGGCATATAACAAAAACAACCCGTATGGGAAGGGAGCAGGTAAAACAACCTGCTGTGGCAGTATTAGCGGGAAAACTGCCGAGGTTATCTGGATGCTAAGCACAACCCGTGCTCAGTATGATGCAGGGCTTCGCAAGGAAACTCGCCGTGTTGTAATGCCTTTGCCTGAACGAAAGTGGGGAGAGAATGATTTACATGTTCACTTTTTACCCGGGGATAAGGTGTTACTGGGCTGGAGTGATAATGCCTGGTCGCCTTATGAAAAAGGTCCAGAAAAGATGAAATAACAGGTGAGTCAGGGAAATAAAAATGGGATTTTTTAAGACTTACGACAACATTGATAACGCTGTGAATCGTGGCTATGCCCGCTGGGGTAAATGGATCTGGGGCAGTTTATTGGCAGTGGTTCTGGCATACGGTGGCTGGTTAATCGGGGCATCAATCTGGGGGCCGCCTACCGGGGGGGTAACGTTAATTATTCACAGTGAAATTGACAGACCTATTTTGGGATTTAGTGTTAACGGAGTGGCGGGATCAAATGCGTTTGCCCATGGTGGTGGTGGTGCCACCTGCTGCGGCACCATCAGCGGAAAAACAGCGGAAGTTATCTGGACGCTTGATATTACTCATGAGCAGTATCTTAAAGGTATGCGCCTGGAAAAACGTCGGGTTGTTATGCCAATGCCAGAAAGAAAATGGGGAGAGAATGATCTGCATGTTCACTTTTTACCCGGAGATAAAGTCTTACTGGGCTGGAGCGATAATGCCTGGTCGCCTTATGAAAAACGTCCTGATACTCCAGATAAGTCTGCAAAGCAGGAGCATAATTGATGGATATCGAAAATATCATTGCTGCCGCCAGTCGCGCGCAGCAGGCAGAAGAAGCCGGGTTGGGAAACTGTTCACGTATTTGGCATGTTGGTTTCTTTTTTGATGGCATCCATCGGAATATTGACCAGGATGCACCGGATCAACGTCTTAGTAATGTGGCGCGCTTGTTCAGAGCATTTCCAGATCAGAAGCAAGATGCTCCGCAAAATACTCATAATAAATTTTATTTATCAGGTCTTGGGACACCATTTAATGAAGAACTTACTGAGAAACTGCATACCATTATGGATAGTGCGCAAGGCTCTGCACTGGATGATTTGAAAGATCAGCCAAAAGAAATGGCAAAAGATGCTGGCCTTGATTATTTGAAAGGTGGTAACTGGTGGGAGGTTTTAAAGGACTCAGGAAAAAAACTGATAAACCCTTCAGAGTGGAAATCGCTGGCGGGGGATGTAGCTAAAAACGCAGCAAAGAAATCAGGTATCGAGGCAACCCCCTGGTTGCGTGATAATCCCGCTATTGCAGATATGTTAGTTACCGGTGTCGATACGCGAATAAATTCGGCAAAATTACGTTTTGAGCGGTTTTTTGAACGAGCCAAAACTAATAGCCCTGTACCGATCAAACTAATCTCGATTTCACTCTTTGGATACGATGTTGGAGCAACTCTTGCACGTAAATTTATTGATACGCTGCTTGATGATATTTGTCAGAAGCAGGGTGATAAACATACTTACCAGGGGATCTCCGTAGAGATTGTTTTTACAGGCCTGTTTGACTGTGCTCGTCATACCCCTGCCAATAATAATGGTGTGGACTGGTTTATTTCTACTTTCGGGGGGCCAGTAAAAGGTATCAGTGTGTTGCTGGGTGATAAATCTATCGACCAGGAATCGGCATTACCTGATACGGTCAAAAACGCGCTGCATCTGGTTGCCGCCCATGAAAACCGGCCCTGGCGCCGTCTTTATTGCCTGGGGGGAAGTAACAGTAAGCATCAGGAAGAACTGTTGCCCGGATGTGCAGAGGACGTAGGGGGTGGCCTGAAACCGAATGAACAAAAACCGAGCGCGGAACTCTGTCGGGTAGCTTTGCACCGGATGTACAGAGCGGCGACGATGGCCGGCGTCCCTTTTCCTGATTTTCAAAATTTGCGGGCTCAATCTGAAACAGTTGCAAACTATTTCATCATGCAGGATAAGGTTAAGAACAAGTCTGTCGCTCAATGGACAAAGCTGTATCAGCAAGCGGTGCCTTTTAAGGCCGTCAGTATCGGAGCGCAGAACCGTCATCTGGACAGCTATATTGAGTGGCTTGGGCGACAATACTATCAATACCGCTGTGAGTGCATGAAGTATGAAAAACAACGCGGCGATATTTTAGCCTCCGCTGGTGCTTCTGCCGGGCTATTGGGGATTTCATCACAGGCAAAAGAAGCTTCAAGGCACTACCAGAATGAACTTGATGTGTTGCATAAAAATTGGGGATGGCTGGACGATGTCCATGATGCCGCAATAAGGATGAAGAACAGTATGGAAAACGATCCTAATGATAAGCGTATCCAAATCGTGCCTGATATTTATAGGCCTGCATTGAGGCGTGCGAGACGTTTTCTCGATTATGCGCATGCAGCTTATCTTGGTCAGCCTCAACCTTTCCCTGAAGATAACGCGCCCTCAGAAATGTATGCCTGGTTTGTTCATGATCGACAAGCAGTAGAAAAAGGGGCTGGTATTTCTCAGGACTTCCTGGTTATCCGTTCAATGGAAAAACCTGAAGCGTAAACATCACTAGCTTCCGTTAAACCGCAACCAACAGCACCGTTCGTGCGCAATTGCTAAAAAACCGTAGGAAGAGGGTGAGATCTTAAAAAGATGGAGTAAAACCGTCTGAATTTTTCATTAGCAACAAAATCACTAAATAATGATGGAAGTTAACCATGACCCGAAATATCCCCTCTCTGTGCGAGATGCTTTACGGTAACTTTGTAGGTGGACTCGATCTTCACCAAGTCAGTGAAGAAAATCAGGTCATCCTGTCAGTGCTGGACAATATGCAACGAATCCTTAATTGTCGCGCCGGAACACTGGCGCATTTACCGGATTACGGTCTGCCGGATATGACCACCATTCTGCAGGGCCTGCCAGGAACTGCACACAAGCTGATGTCCACGCTCTCAGCCGTACTACTCAAATATGAGCCTCGCCTGAGCGCCATTGAGGTGGTGCTGCTTGAGCCGGACATTCCGGGAGAGCTGCGTTATGCCATTGATGCTGAGCTGAAAGAGGTGGGACTGGTACGTTACGGCACGGAGTTTATGCCTGAAGGGCGGGTGTTACTTCGACACTTTAAGAACCAACAGTATCTTGACACGACAACCCGTATGTAAGGCCAGATAACAGCATGTCAGTAAAATCACAGTTCCTTAAAAAACTGCAGGCCAGACAACCCACTCCGGTCTCGTTTACCAGCAAAACTCAGGCCGATATAGCGGGTACAGAAATATTAAGAGTTATTTCTTTGCTTTTAGTCATTGCATATTTACCTGACGAAATGGTCAATAGCTGACGGAGAACAGAGCCCCTAATTAACGAAATAATTCACGGATACAGCGATGAAAAAAATAAGCCTCTTACTGGTGTTGAGTGTCCTTTTCACCCTGCAGGCTGAGGCTGCGCGTGGAAGACAGCCCTGTTCAGGTTCAAAAGGCGGCATAGCACACTGTACTTCGGATGGTCGTTTTGTCTGTAATGACGGGAGTCTGAGTCAGTCGAAGCGATTCTGTTCCGGGTATGGTTCCTCAGAAGTCCGCAACCCGGTAAAACCTTCCACTTCCACCCGTAAAACGCAGACGAAAAAGGTGACAACTGCGAAAAAGCAGAAACCGCAACGTGTTGCAGAAAACGACGAACCGATCAGTACCCAACCCCAACAGCCAACATGCGCTCCCCTCTATATGGCCAGCAGGCCCGGATACACCCATTTACCGATTTGCTCAGGGAATCAGTATTAATCGGCTATAGCAAAGGCCCCTTGCCCGTTATTCAGATTAAATAGTCAGGATTAAAATAAGAAAGGAAAAAATAAAACATGGCACGAAGAAAAAAAGATGACAATGCTGCGGGTATTATCCTGATTATTATTGGTGTAATTGCCTGGGGTGTTTATGTCGCGGTAAGAGCATTAATCAATCTTAATGAACAATTCATTGAATCTGTATCGAATCCGGCTGGCGTCATCGGTCTGTTCTTTGGTTTGCTGATAGCCGTTGCGCTGATAATACGAATTTTCATTTACCGGGGCTTCAGGAAGAAAAAAACGGAGTTTGAACAGGCCGTGTCAGCCTGGCACAGAAAGAGAAAGCCTTTGAAGAAACCGTCAGTACTGAAGTGGCTCGCGGCCTGTATCAGGAAAAGAAACAGCTTTCCGGTCAGTGGGACGACGTTCATGCCATGATTTCCTGCGATGACGCCCCCGCACTTGAAAAGACACTGCATGACCATCTGGAAAGCTACCGGATTAACAGGGTTAACCTGCGTAAGGAGTTTTTCCGGGTCGAACTCAGTCGAATTATTGATGAGGTGGAGCGTCATCATGGGCAGGTTGAATATATTGCCGATCCGGTGGCGTTACAGTATCTGCAGAGTCTCGAATATGCAGAAAGCGAAGCCGCATAAACAATAACCTTCCACAGTTCCAGGCACGTCAGATGGATATCTGGTCATGAATGACATCACCTCACGTAAAATCAAAACCGGCGGCGACCCGCGCACGCTACCGGATTATGCCGCCCTGCGCGATGAACTAAGTAAGCTGACACATCCGGCCCGGCCGGATGTGAACTGGTCGTATGCAGAGAAACTTTGCCTGTCGCTTTTTGAAACCAACGGCGTTGAAATGCAGACCGCCGCCTGGTACACGCTGGCGCGTACGCAGCTGGCCGGGGTTTTCGGGCTTAATGAAGGGCTGGCGATACTCGAGGCACTGATAAGTCATCAGTGGGAGGCGCTGTGGCCTCAGCCGGTCCATGCCCGCATGGAAATCCTCAGCAGTCTGAGTCAGCGCCTGCAGCAGCGGATGCGCTCGCTCCCGCTGAATTACAGTGACCTCAGCCAGTTGTACCGGGCGGAGCAGTTGCTTACCGGTCTGGGGGAGGTGTTGCAGCGTCTGGAGCTTAAACACCTGAGCCAGCTCGATACGTTGCGTACCCTGATGCACAGCAGTGTTGTTCGGCTGGAAAACAGCGATGGTATTACCAGCACAGGGCCAAACATTCAGCCCAGTATTGTGTTGCCTGCTACCGTGATGAATGATGCAACAACAGCCATGAGGGACCTTACTAGTCCCGCTGAAGATACGCCAGACAGTGCAGTTAAGTGGGTATATGTCGCGCAACCGGAACAGCAGCCGAACGGGGAAGTGCTGGCGGCAACGCCCACCCCGGTAAAAAAG
Source organism: Dryocola boscaweniae (assembly GCF_025215095.1). Taxonomy (GTDB): domain Bacteria; phylum Pseudomonadota; class Gammaproteobacteria; order Enterobacterales; family Enterobacteriaceae; genus Dryocola; species Dryocola boscaweniae. Next base: position 78,486 of record NZ_JALHAP010000079.1, read on the forward strand.
TGGAAATCCTTCGCTGCCGGGATGTGTGCCATGCTGGTGATAAGCACAGTCGCAGTGTGGAGCTGGCAATATCTTCACCGGCCTGACCCGCTACAGACTCAGCTTGCTGCATCCCTGGCACCGTTACCTGCACCTCTCGCGCCTGAAAAGCTGGATATGTTGCGTCAGCAGACTCCATTGCCGAAGGAACTTATCGCCCAAACACAAAAGCAGCTTGCCCGACTGGATAAATTGCCTCCTGACTGGAATATTACTTACAGCCGAAAACTTACAGAACAGGCTCTGGTGCTGTGGCCGGAGCAGGCTAAGCCTCTGATACAACAGTGGCAACAACAGGTTAACGTCTCAGCGTTGTCAACTGACGCAATGGATGGCTGGCATGAAGGCATGATACAGCTTCAGGCACTTGCCGATAAACTGAATGCGCTTGACGGTCAGAAGGGAAAATACATCACCGTCAGTGAACTTAAATCGCAGGTTTTTGGCATGCTGACAAGCTTCAGGCGGACTGTTCCGCTGGAAGAACAATTTCGTCTGCTGAATCAGTTGCCTGAAGATTCGCTGCAACGTCAGCAGCAAATCAGCCAGGCTGAGCAGCACCTCCGGGCTCAAATCTATACGCTGGTGCAGGAAAGACAACGTGACTGATGTAAAAGGAACTGGCGGGGTGGATAAAACACAGCGACACCGGAATCACTGGACGATAGCCGAAATCACGTTCGTGGAACAACAACATGGATAGATCTCTGCCATCGAAATAGGGAAAAGCTGGGCAGAAGCGTCAGTGCGGTGAGGGCACAGTGACCAAACTGGGGATTGGGAAGTGACATAACCGTCCCTGGACTGAAATGGAACAGGCACTGATGCTGGCGCATCACAGAAAAGGGATTGACGGAATGAAGGCGTTGCTGCCCGGTCACACCCGGAGGGCCACTTTTGCCCGGGCCGGAAAAATGGGCCTGACGGAGACCCGGCTCTGGCAGTCTGATGAAGACGACCTGTTAAGGGAATTATATCCAGCACTTGGCATCTCTGGCGTGCGGGAGAAACTTCCCCACAGAACGATCTCGTGGATCAAACATAGGGTCAAGTTCCTGGGGTGAGTTCCCTTAAAAGAACAAAGCGATAAATACCTTTTGGGATAGATTTAAGCGTGCCCTTAACGATTTTCTCCGGAAGTTAAATAATAATTATTGGGTGATAACATGGTCACGATTTGTGTTGACGGGGAAAATAAGACCCACAAAATTACCGACTGGACTTTATGGGCTGGAAATGATGACGGAGAGGTCATGCTGACCTGTCATTTTCGTAGTGGAAAAAAATATAATCGTCCGCTTTCTGTATGCCAGATAACACCAACCGTAATCCTGCGAAATACTTTTCTCGAACGTAAGGGGCGTTCTGTGGTATCCCAGGCTGAACAAGTTATTCTCTATGGCGATAAATATGCGGCAGTTTACTACTCTAAAAATAATAAATCCTACGTTATGAAATTAAAGGGCCACCCGGAACGGGTAAGACGCAGACCATAACCTTTCTGATCGACGGATTGGGTTCAGAAACAGAATTGATTTGCTGTTGAATTTCAGGATACTGAAAGTAAAACCGCTGGACAGTCAGGATAAAAGGCTGGCGCTTTTTACTTCCCTTCAGTTATTTTTTATGAAAAAGCCATCCAGGAAAAACAAAATTCTCTGTCTGAATATAATAAAGTATTAGAGGTATTCGATTTTAATGTTTTACTGGGGCAGCTAACATCATTATCGATGATTTATTTAAAATAACATTTGCGGGAACATATCCCCATAGCAAAATCATTTGCGGGAACATACAGGGATGATTTCGACCGTTTTATTAAACGTTTTCCGGTTATCGGCAGTAGCACTCATTCGATTATTAATTCCATCGGTAAAGTTGCTCTTCTTGATTAGGTCATTATTGATGAAGCCTCACAGCAGGATATTGTCCTTGGTATCCTGGGACTGGGGGGGGGCCCGTAATGTGATTGTTGTAGGGGATCGTAAGCAACTCCCACATGTTCCGGTAATACACCCGGGCACACCACCGGCAGATCATTATAACTGTGTGAAATACAGCCTGCGCGTTTCTCCCTCGCTTTTGATAAAGAGACTTCTGGATAGACTCCAGAGCAAGCGTTTCTCTTTGCCCAGAAACCGGTAGCGCAGTCGCCAGTAGCGGGAATCGTTAGGACGAACGAGCAAAAACATGTTGCCGCTGTCGGCAAGTTTATAAGGTTTTTCATCCGGTTTGGCTGCGCGGATTTTAGCATCAGTGAGCGCCATTGGTGGGTCTCCTGATAGCAAAAAGGGGTATAAATTTTATCGAATCAGACTATACCCTCAGTTGTACCCTCGCAAGGGACTTGATGCGGGTTGAAGTTGATTGAGTTGGGTGGAGTTAAGTTATTGTAAAAACGTTGATTTCGGCGAGTTTAGAAAGCAAAAAACCAGCCCGTAGGCTGGTTTTTCTAAATAAGTGGTGCCCGGACTCGGAATCGAACCAAGGACACGGGGATTTTCAATCCCCTGCTCTACCGACTGAGCTATCCGGGCAACGGGGCGCATTAAACCGTAAAGCCCTTTCTTCGTCAACGATTTTGTAGGCCATGGCCGTGCGTTTGCATGAATAATGTGCGCTATATCGTACCTCCGCCTCGCGTCGCGTCTTGAACCCCGGGAAAGAAGGTGCCATGATTGCGCGAAATTTTTCGCATTCAACGGGGCGCTTATTGATGTTCACAGTCAATGTTCACCGACATCTCTTGATGGCGCTCGTTCACCTTTCCGTACTCTCCCGAAGACCCTTGCCCTCTATGCGGTGAGGGCAACGCACGCTCACTGCAGGACAACAGTAAAATCAGATAACTCGGCCTGATTTTACTGATGTCTGGTGGTCGGAGTGGTTACCTCCTTTAGACCCGCAAGACGCATTCGCCGGGGAATTATTCCCCTTGCCGTGCCTTCTGGCACTCACTCATCCTTGAGCTTTTGGGATTTGTGCATATGAAATCATTGAAAATTGCCGCCAGCCACGACGTGGTTGCCACGCTTTCCACCCATCGTGAAGTGGTTGCACTCGACAGCACAGATTTTACCGATGTTGCGGCAGTCGTGCTGTCTGTTGCAGACAGCCGCAGCGGCATTCTGGCGTTACTCAAACGCACGGGCTTTAACCTTCCGGTCTTTTTAGTTTCCGAAACCCAGCAGGATGAACAGGCTGATTTTACGGGCGTTATCACCGGTAAAGCGCAGGATTATCTGGAGCTGGAAACCGCAGCCGTTGAGTATGAAGAGAGTCTGCTGCCGCCGTTCTTCGATACGCTGACCAAATACGTGGCGATGGAAAACAGCACCTTTGCGTGTCCCGGCCATCAGCACGGCGAGTTTTTCAGGAAGCATCCTGCCGGGCGTCAATTCTATGATTTCTTCGGTGAAAACGTATTCCGCGCTGACATGTGCAACGCGGACGTGAAGCTGGGCGATTTACTAATCCACGAAGGATCGGCAAAACATGCGCAGAAATTTGCGGCTAAAGTGTTCCATGCGGATAAAACCTACTTCGTATTAAACGGCACCTCCGCTGCTAATAAAGTCGTCACCAACGCGCTGCTAACGCGCGGCGACCTCGTACTGTTCGATCGCAATAACCACAAATCTAACCACCACGGCGCATTAATTCAGGCGGGCGCAACGCCAGTCTATCTCGAAGCGGCGCGCAACCCGTTTGGCTTTATCGGCGGGATTGACGCGCACTGTTTTGACGATGCTTATTTGCGGAACTTGATCGGCGAAGTGGCGCCGGATCGCGCGCAGGATGAACGCCCGTTCCGCCTTGCGGTTATCCAGCTCGGTACTTACGACGGCACCATTTATAACGCGCGGCAGGTGGTGGATAAGATCGGCCACCTTTGCGATTACATCCTCTTTGATTCCGCGTGGGTCGGCTACGAACAGTTTATTCCGATGATGGCGGACTGCTCGCCGTTGCTGCTGGATCTTAATGAAAACGATCCGGGGATTTTCGTCACCCAGTCGGTTCACAAGCAGCAGGCCGGTTTCTCGCAGACTTCTCAGATCCATAAAAAAGACAATCATATCCGCGGCCAGGCGCGTTTCTGCCCGCATAAGCGTCTGAACAATGCTTTCATGCTGCACGCTTCTACCAGCCCGTTCTATCCGCTTTTTGCGGCGCTGGATGTGAACGCTAAAATTCACGAAGGGGAGAGCGGGCGTCGCCTGTGGGCAGAATGCGTGGCGCTAGGGATCGAAGCGCGCAAGGCGATCGTCGCCAACTGCAAAATGATCAAACCTTTTATCCCGCCGGTTGTAGCAGGCCGACCGTGGCAGGATCATCCTACCGATATCATTGCTAAGGAGCGCCGCTTCTTCAGCTTTGAGCCGGGCGAAAAGTGGCACGGTTTTGAAGGTTACGAGAAAGACGAATATTTTGTCGATCCTTGTAAGCTGCTGCTGACCACGCCGGGAATCGATCCACAAACCGGCAAGTACAGCGAATTCGGCATTCCGGCTGCAATTCTCGCAAACTACCTGCGTGAAAACGGCGTGGTGCCGGAAAAAGCGGATCTCAACTCGATTCTGTTCCTGCTGACGCCTGCGGAAAGTACGGAAAAAATGGCGCAACTGGTGGCGATGCTTGCGCAGTTCGAACAGCATATTGAAGATGACACGCCGCTTGCCGACGTGCTGCCGACCATTTATCAGAAATATTCCGTGCGTTATAAAGATTACACGCTGCGTCAGCTCTGCCAGGAAATGCACGATCTCTACGTCAGCTTTGAAGTGAAAGATCTGCAAAAATCCATGTTCCGCAAAACCAGCCTGCCGCCGGTAGCGATGAACCCGCAGGATGCTCACAGCGAGTTTATCCGCGGCAACGTAGAGCTGGTGCGTTTAAGCCAGGCTGAAGGGCGTATTGCCGCAGAAGGCGCGTTGCCGTATCCGCCGGGCGTACTTTGCGTTGTGCCTGGCGAAATCTGGGGAAGCGCTGCGCTGCGTTATTTCCTGGCGCTGGAGGAGGGCGTAAACATGCTGCCCGGCTTCTCACCGGAGTTACAGGGTGTTTACAGCGAAACGGATGCGGACGGGATTAAACGTTTGTACGGCTATATGGTGAAGTAAGAACCCATTAGCCGTCTTATAAACGGCTCTGATTAATTACTTCTGCAAACCTGGCCGGGCATAGCTGCCCGGCTTTTCTTTTACTGAATGCCGCCGCCGAGCGACTGCCAGAGAGTGACGCGGTTTTCGAAATCGGTCTGTTGCAGCGCAATCAGCGATTCCTGCGCAGACCACAGCGACCGCTGCGCGGTTAGCACCGTCAGATAATCGCCCGCGCCTGCCTGATAGCTGCGCGTCGCTACATCCAGAGTTTTTTGCTCTGCCGCCACGTATTCACGCTGGGCATCAAGTTGTTCACTCAGGGTTTCACGGCGAGCCAGCGCGTCGGCTACGTCTTTAAACGCGCTCTGAATGGTTTTCTCGTAGGTGGCGATCAACCCTTTTTTCTCCGCTTCGGCATAGCGCAACTGCGCCAGATTATTGCCGCCGCTAAACAGCGGCAGAGTGATGTTTGGTGCGAAAGACCATACTTTCAGGCCGTGGCTGAACAGCGACGAGAGGGAATCGCTGCCGACGCCCGCGCTGGCGGTGAGTGAAATGGTCGGGAAGAAATTGGCCCGCGCCGCGCCAATATTAGCGTTGGCGCTTTGCAGGTTATGCTCGGCTTCCTGAATATCCGGACGGCGCAGCAGCGTACTTGAGTTCACGCCAGCCGGGATCAGCGTGATGGCATTATCGCTCAGGCTTTCCAGCGTACCGGGCAGCATTGCTTCCGGCACCGTATCGCCAGCCAGCAGATTCAGGGCATTTTTGTCCTGCATCACCAGCGTCTGGTAGCTTGCCACGCTGGCGCGTGCCTGCTGATAAACCGCCATCGCTTCACTTACGTCTGTTGCCGCAGCGACGCCCACTTCCCGCTGGCGCTTAACGATTTTTAACGAGTTGGCCGCGCTTTCCATTGTGGATTTTGCCAGCGCCAGATTGCTGTTGTCCGCCGCCAGAGTTATCCAGGCGGTAGTCAGTTCACCGATCATCGTCAGACGGACGTTTTGCGCGGTGAATTCGCTGGCAAGCCAGGTTTCACGCGCCGCACGAGACAGGCTCTGGTTGCGGCCGAACAGGTCCAGCTCGAAGCTGGAAACCGCGCCGTTGGCCTCATCGCTGGTGGTTACTCCGCTCGCCAGAGTGCGGCTGCGGGTATGGCTTAGCTGTGCATCCACCGTAGGGAACAGGGATGAACGCGTTTCGCCATACTGGGCGCGGGCGGCGTCGATATCGGCAATCGCTTTTTGAACATCGCGGTTGCTATTAAGCGCCATAGTTACCACGCTTTTCAGCCGCGCGTCGTTCACCACCTGCTGCCAGTTGCTGACTACCGCCGTGGCTTCGCCGTGATTACCAGGAAGCGTTGCCGGGATGGGCGCTGCGGGACGCTGGTACGTCGGGTCCAGCGACACGCAGCCCGCGCTCAGCAGCGCCAGAACTAATACAGAAAGTCGAAACATTATTACCTCCGGGTCAGGTGTTTACCGGAGAAAAGACGTTTCACCAGTACAAAAAATAAAGGGACGAAGAAGATGGCGAGCAGCGTCGCCGCCAGCGTCCCGCCGATAATGCCGGTACCGATCGCTATGCGGCTGTTAGCGCCCGCGCCGGTTGCTATCGCCAGCGGCGTAACGCCTGCGATAAACGCCAGAGAAGTCATAATTATCGGACGCAGACGTGTCTGGGCGGCGCGTAACGCGGCTCGCGTCAGGGAATAGCCTTCGTTTACCGCAGCTTCGGCAAACTCGACGATCAGAATGGCGTTTTTCGACGACAGGCCGATTGTGGTCAGCAGCGCCACCTGGAAGTAGACGTCGTTATTCAGATCGCGCATCCATGCCGCCAGCGCCGCGCCCAGCACGCCGAGCGGGATCACCAGAATGACGGAGATCGGCACCGACCAGCTCTCGTACAGCGCCGCCAGGCACAGGAACACCACCAGAATCGAGATGGCATACAGGCTCACCGCCTGGCCGCTCGCCAGTTTCTCCTGCAAAGACAAACCGCTCCACGCCCAGGTCGTGCCGGAAGGGAGGCTGTTCGCCAACTGTTCCATCCTGATCATTGCCGTACCGGAGCTGGAGCCGCTGGCGTTCTCGCCCTGGATTTCATAGGCCGCCGAGCCGTTGTAGCGCACCAGGCTTTCCGGGCCGTATTCCCAGCGGGTGGTGGCAAAAGCGGAGAACGGCGTCATGCTGTCGTCGCTGCCGCGAACAAACCACTTATTAAGATCTGACGGCGCGGCGCGGTAATCGCTATCACCCTGGAGATAGACCTTTTTCACCCGGCCGCGATCGATAAAGTCGTTCACGTAGGTGCCGCCCCAGGCGCTGGAGAGGGTGCTGGTGACGTCGCTCAGGGACAGCCCCAGCGATACGGCTTTGTTGTTGTCGATATCCACCTGCAACTGCGGCATTTGAGGCAGGTCGTTGGCGCGTACGGCCTGCAGAGACGAGTCCTGATTAGCTTTGGCAATGAGTTGGTTACGCAGCTTCAGCAGCGTATCGCGATCGGTTCCGCCTGCGGCCAGCAGTTCAAAGGTAAAGCCGTTGCTTTGGCCCAGGCCGTCTACCGACGGCGGCGTCATGGCAAAGATGGTAGCATCGCGGATGGCGCCCAGCTCTTTACTCGCGCGCAAGGCAATCGCCTGGGCGGTGTTCTCTTCTCCTTCGCGCTCTGACCAGTTTTTCAGCGACACAAACGCCATCCCGGCATTCTGGCCGCTACCGCTAAAGCTGAAGCCTTCGACGGTAAAGATAACGTTGGTGTTGTCTTTTTCTTCCTTAAGGAACCAGTCGGTGACTTTGCGGCTCACCTCGGCGGTGCGAACGGCCGTCGCGCCTGCGGGCAGGGTGTACTGCACCATGATTTCACCCTGGTCTTCGGTGGGCAGGAAGCTGCCCGGCAGTTTCCACATCGCCAGCGCCATCGCGCCACAAAGCACGACGTATACCGCCAGCACGCTGCCGGAGCGGCGAAGAACACGCAATACGCGGTGCTGATAACCGTGCTCGGTTTTGCCGTAAAAGCGGTTAAACGCGCCGAAAAAACCTTTCCTGTGCGGCGGCGTATGGCTGAGAACCGAACCGCACAGCGCGGGCGTCAGGGTCAGCGCCACAACTACCGAGAGAATCATTGCGGAAATAATGGTGACCGAAAACTGGCGGTAGATAACCCCCGTCGAACCGCCGAAGAACGCCATCGGCAGGAAGACGGCGGAGAGCACCAGCGCAATCGCCACCAGCGCGCCAGAGATTTCACCCATCGATTTTTCAGTCGCTTCACGGGCAGGCAGCCCTTCATCGCGCATAATACGCTCGACGTTTTCCACCACTACGATGGCGTCATCCACCAGCAGGCCTATCGCCAGCACCATCGCAAACAACGTCAGGGTATTGATGGAGTAGCCAAACAGCGCCAGCACGCCGAATGTACCGAGCAACACTACCGGCACCGCCAGCGCGGGGATCAGCGTGGCGCGGATGTTTTGCAGGAACAGGTACATGACCACCACTACCAGGATGATGGCTTCAAACAGCGTCTGAATGACGTCCTCGACGGAGATTTTGATGAACTCCGTGCTGTCTTTCGGGTAGGCGACGTCATAGCCTTCCGGCATCGCGCGTTTGAATTCGGCGATTTTTTCCTTCACAAGCGTTGCGGTACTGAGCGCGTTGGCGCCCGGAGAGAGCATCACCGCCACGCCTGCCGCCGGATGGCCGTTTAGCTTCGAGGTAGCTGTATAATCTTCACTGCCCATTTCTACACGGGCGAGGTCGCTGATTCGAACCACCGCGCCGTTGGCCTGGCTTTTGACGATGATATTTTTAAACTGATCCACCGTTTGCAGGCGTGACTGGGCGCGCACGGTTGCGGTGAGCTGCTGGGCCGAAGAAGAGGGCAGCGCGCCGATTTTACCCGCCGAAACCTGCACGTTTTGCGCTTCAATCGCGCTTTGCACGTCGGACGGCATCAGCGAGTAAGAAGCCAGCTTCGCCGGATCGAGCCATATACGCATGGCGTATTCCGCGCCGAATACCCGCAAGCTCCCAACGCCTTCAACGCGCGCCAGCGGATCCTGTACGTTACTTACCAGCCAGTCGGCGATATCAGAACTGCTGGCTTTGTCGGTTTTGTCATACACGCCCATGATCAGCAGGAAGTTGCTCTGCGATTTCACGACCGTAATGCCTGACTGCTGCACTTCGCTCGGCAGGCGTGATTCGGCCTGCTGAACTTTGTTTTGCACCTGCACCTGAGCGGTATCCGGGTCGGTGCCCTGCTCAAAGGTGACGTTGATGCTTACCGTGCCATCGGAGCTGCTGGTGGAGGTGAAATAGAGCAGGTTATCCAGCCCGGTAAGCTGCTGTTCGATAACCTGAGTAACGCTGTTTTCCAGCGTCTGCGCCGAAGCGCCGGTGTAGGTGGCGGAGATTTTCACCGAGGGCGGCGCAACGTCCGGATACTGCGCTACGGGCAGCGTGCGGATCGCCAGAATCCCGGCGAGCATAATCAGAATGGCAATTACCCACGCGAAAACCGGGCGACGGACAAAGAAACGGGAAAACATCAGGCGTTTCCTCCGCTCGCTTCTATCTCTTCAGCTTTGACTTCCTGCCCGGCGGCAACTTTGTCCGTTCCCTCGACAATAAGCTTATCGCCGGCTTTAAGCCCGCTTAGCACCAGCCATTTATCGCCATAGGCATCGCCGGTTTGCACAGTGCGTTGTTCCACTTTATTGCCGGCGTTCACCACCAGCGCGGTGGCGTTCCCTTTAGCGTCGCGGGTCACTCCCTGTTGAGGCGCGAGAATGGCGTCGTCCATGATTCCTTCATCCACTTTGGCGCGAACAAACATGCCCGGCAGGAGTTCTTGTCGGGGATTAGGAAACACGGCGCGCAGCGTGACTGAACCGGTAGATTCATCCACCGCAACTTCCGTCAGCGCAAGTCGGCCCTTCTCGCTGTAGGCGCTGCCATCTTCCAGAATCAGCGATACGCTCAGAGTGTCGCTGTTTGAAGAGAGCGCCTGCTTGCGTAAACGCAGCAGATCGGCGCTGGTTCGCGTCAAATCGACATACATATTCTCCAGTCCGCGAATGGTGGCGAGGGCGGTTTCCTGTTGAGCCGTCACCAGCGCGCCTGGCGTAACCGAAGAGATGCCAATACGTCCGCTAATAGGGGCGGTAACTGTCGTCCAGTTGAGATTGATGCGCGCGCTTTCCAGCGCCGCTTTTTTTGATTCCACACTGGCTTTGTCCTGCGCGCAGGTGGCTTTGGCGTCTTCCGCATCCTGCCGCGATACGCCGTCATCTTTTACCAGTTGCGCGTAGCGCTGGGCTTTCTGGCAGTCAGCCTGTACCAGCGACTGCGCCTGTTTTAACGCTGCGGCGGCTTCGTCATACGCTGCGCGATAGCTGGAGGGATCGATTTGATACAGCTTTTGTCCGGCTTTTACGGTATCGCCCTCGTTAAAAAGCCGTTGCTGGATAATGCCCCCGACCTGCGGACGGACTTCCGCGCTGAGCGTCGCAGCGGTGCGGCCGATTAGCTGGCTGGTCACCGCAACCGGCTGGCTGGCTAAGGTAACGATGCCGACTTCCGGGAGTGAGTTTGTTGCAGATGGCTGGGTATTATCGCAGCCGGTGAGAAGAAATAATGCCGCGATGGGTATTGTTATATATTTCATGGTTTTTCCAGAATGCACAACCCTCTCCCCGTTAATAAATGACGGGGATAAAGATTATTTAAAGGTATCGTAATACGGTGTTCCCACTATTAATGGCAACAAAAAAGAGGGGGTTATTTTCCTCTGTTAATTTTCCGCCTTTAATTAGCTTTCAGCAGCATATTAAGTATTTCCCGGTAACGTTTTTCGAGTAATTCCGGCGAGGCTTTTTGCAATGTCAGGCGGCGAAAGAGCGTGCCCTCCATCATTACCGCAGTGATCTCCACGCAGCAGCGAATGTGTTCTTCGCTAAGATGTGGATTCTGTTTTTTCAACGACTCGCAGGCGTTAGCGAACATGCGTGCATCGGCTGCGGCGAGCATCGAGGCGACCAGCGGATTTCGTGTAGCCTCAGCGGACATTTCAAGCATCAGCTTATCGTCGTCTTCGTTCAGCGTTTGCCGCCAGGCCAGGAGCTGCGGTATGCGATCGGTCTGCATCTTGCCTTCGATCTCAGCGATACGAGAGTCAATGATGCGGCGAACCATCTCTTCGATAATGGCGTCTTTGTTGCTGAAATAGCGATAGATTTGCCCAACGCTTAATTTTGCTTCGCCGGCGATCTGCGACATGCTGGCTGCGTGAAATCCGCTTGCGCAGAAGCAGCGGCGCGCCGCGATAATGATTTCGTCCTGTCGTAGTTTCTGACGTTCTTCAAGCTTCATAATCATCTTCTGTCCGTCTTCCTGGAAGTGAGAATGATCGTTCTCACTGACGCTCATTATAAATTTTTGCGGCATAATGTGAAGCAGTATTGCTGTCAATTATTTAAACGAATATTTCTGAAAGGAAATAATGGAGAGATTATGGAGTTATTAAGAAAGAAGGTTTTTCGGTTTATTTAATTGAAAATAAGAAAATGACGATTATTGAAACGGCAAGCGTCGGATATTAGGTTTTTTGTTTTTTTGTAGCTTTGTATGCCTCGATGAAAATCCCCCGTACAGTTGGTTTCACTTTACGGGGGAGCGTTTTAACTAACGCCTGCGATAACTTTTCTGTGCGGTATTTACTTTATAGAGATAACGGCGCGATTCCGCAGACGGATGGCGCGTGGTTAGCGTCTGATAAACGTCGTCGGCATTCATGCTATTAATAATGCTGAATGCACGCTGTTTATCGCTGTTAAACACCCGCAGCACGCTGCCTGCGCCGCCGTTGTATGCGGTGATGACGGCATAGCGACGAGAGGTTGGGTTATCAATGCCGCCCAGATAGCTCTCTTGTAAAATCGCAAGGTACGCGGTGCCGGTATCGATATTGCTTTCCGGGTCGAACAGGTAGCTGCGGCTTGGTTTGCCCCATTTTCCCTGCGCTTTAAACACGTCAACGCCCGCGCTGTGCTGCACAACCTGCATCAGGCCGAGCGCATCTGCATGGCTTACCGCATACGGGTTAAAGCTCGATTCGGTTTGCATAATCGCAAGGATCAGCGACTCGTCCACGCCGTACTTTTTCGAGGCTTTACGTACCATGCCGATGTATTTATGGGCACGCTTATCAAGGTGGTTCGGCACCAGATTAATCGTCACGCTATAAACGACTTTCAGGCCGGTTGAGCGACTTTTCAGGCGTGTTTGCAGCAAATAGTCCGCAAACTTCGCGGCGCGGCCTTCCCAGCGGATCGGCTGGCCGGTGTTATCAACAACCTGCCCGTACAGGAACGGCATTTTCGAAATCAGCACGTCGTTAGCATCGGAGTAGAGATCGATTGAACCGGGATCGTCGCCCATCAGCAGCGTAGTAATGATCGCCTGACGCAAGTGCGCGGCCGGATCGGTGCCTGCGATGGTTTCAATGGTAATGGTACCGTCGTCGAAGTTAATGTGGCTACGGGTCAGATACCGATCGGTATATTTGACATAGTCCTTGGGACCTGCGATCAGAACCTCTTTCATGCCCCAGATATTTTCGATGTTATGGGCAAATTGCCCCATCAAAATATCAAATCCGTTCGTGTCCTTAACAAATGCTTCGTTATAGGCGTCGTCTTTTTTGCTCGAACATGAGATGAGCAGTGGGGCAACAAGGGCTAGCGCGAGAAGTTTTTTCATCTTTCCGTGTTTGCATTTTGCGTGTCGTGGATTGCAAAAGGGCCGAAACCGGCCCTTTGAGTACGCTTACTTTTCTGGCGGCGTGAAGCCTTCAATATGGACTTCTTTGCCTTCGAACAGGAAGTTCACCATTTCGGCTTCCAGCTCTTTGCGGTGCTCCGGGTTCATCATGCTCATTTTGCGTTCGTTGATAAGCATGGTTTGTTTGGCCTGCCACAGCGCCCAGGCTTCTTTAGAAATTTCGTTATAAATGCGCTTGCCCAGTTCGCCTGGATAGAGCTGAAAATCCTGGCCTTCGGCCTCGCGTTGCAGGTAGGTACAAAAAATAGTTCTGCTCATCATCATTCCTCTTCAAGAGCCCGGGCAGCGTTAATCACTACCGGCTCTGCATGTAATTGCTGTAACAGGCGCTCCACGGGGGCAGCCAGCCCCACGGAAGGCGGCTGCGCTAAGTTATACCAGAGAGCGGTTCCTTCATCCATGCACCCCGTGAATGAATGCACGGGCAGCCACATGGGCACAATATCCAGATGGAAATGGCTAAAAGTATGGCGGAAGGCGGTTAATTGCGTGAGATTATTGGCCGGAATTTGGCGTTGCGCCAGCCACTCGCGCAGCTCTGCTTCGGTGCCGAACTGCGGGAAACAGTACAAGCCTCCCCATAAACCCACGGCTGGTCGCTGAGCGAGAAATACCTCATCAGCCTGCTGCATCATCAGCATGTAGCCGGTGCGTTCCGGTAGCGTGACTTTCGGTTTTTTCCCCGGATAGTTTGCCCAACTGTGACTGGCGTAAGCCACGCAGCCGTTGTTTAACGGGCAAAGTTCGCATTTGGGCTTCGAACGGGTGCAAACCATTGCGCCCAGATCCATCATCGCCTGGTTAAACTGGCTGACGCCCTCCGCAGGCGTGACTTTTTCGCTGATTTCCCACAGACGTTTCTCCACGTCCTTTTTGCCCGGCCAGCCAGAAACGGCGTAGCAACGCGCAAGAACGCGTTTTACGTTACCGTCCAGAATAGGAAAGTGTTTGCCGAGGGATAGCGACAAAATCGCGCCAGCGGTTGAACGCCCAACGCCGGGCAATGCGGCAACCTCTTCAAAGGTTTCCGGGAAAACGCCGCCATGAAGGTTAGCCACCATTTGCGCGGCTTTATGCAAATTGCGGGCTCGTGCGTAATAGCCAAGACCGGTCCACAGATGCAGAACCTCATCTAGCGGCGCATTGGCGAGATCGGTTACCGTCGGAAAACGCGCCATGAAGCGTTCAAAATATGGAATAACCGTCGCGACCTGCGTTTGTTGCAACATCACTTCTGAGAGCCATACTTTGTAAGGCGTTTTCTCTTGCTGCCAGGGCAGAGTTTTACGCCCGAACAAGTGGTACCAGTTAAGAACCTGGTGGGCGAATTGAGGCGCTTGTATCGTCAACGCGAGGCATCCGGCAAAGGGTTAAATCAGGGTGCCGATTCCAGCACAGACCACGGACGGCTGTAAACCGGAACTTTCCTGTGCTTGTTCTTGCAACTCACCACTAACTTTGGATAATGCCCGTTTCCCGAACACTAACACGTAGCCAAAACCCATGAAAAATGACGTCATCTCACCGGAATTTAATGAAGAAGGCCGCGTGCTGCGCCGGATTCGCAGCTTTGTCCGCCGCCAGGGCCGCCTGACTAAAGGCCAGGAGCACGCGCTGGAAAACTACTGGCCGGTGATGGGCGTCGAATATGAAGCCGCACCCGCTGACTTTGCCGCGCTGTTTGGACGTGAAGCGCCGGTCACGCTGGAAATCGGTTTTGGCATGGGGTCATCGCTTGTGGCTATGGCGGGGGCTAAGCCCGATCAGAATTTCCTCGGTATTGAAGTGCATTCGCCGGGCGTGGGCGCCTGCCTGAGCACCGCGCACGAAGCGGGCGTCGAAAACCTGCGCGTAATGTGCCACGACGCGGTAGAAGTGCTGGAAAATATGATTCCTGACAATTCTTTAAACATGGTTCAGCTCTTTTTCCCTGATCCCTGGCACAAAGCGCGTCATAATAAACGCCGTATCGTTCAGGTGCCTTTTGCGGAGCTGGTGAAGCGCAAACTGAAACTGGGCGGCGTGTTCCATATGGCGACCGACTGGGAACCTTATGCTGAACACATGCTCGAAGTGATGTCTTCTATCGACGGTTATCAAAATCAGTCGGAGAATAACGACTACGTACCGCGTCCGGATTCGCGTCCGGTGACCAAATTTGAACAACGTGGCCATCGTCTTGGTCATGGCGTATGGGACTTAATGTTCGAGAGGGTAAAATAATGGCAAAAAATCGTAGCCGTCGTTTGCGTAAAAAAATGCATATCGACGAATTCCAGGAGCTGGGGTTCTCAGTTGCATGGCGTTTCCCGGAAGGCACCTCGGAAGAACAGATTGATAAAACCGTTGATGCGTTTATTAACGACGTCATCGATAAAAACGGCCTGGCCTTTGACGGCGGCGGTTACCTCGCGTGGGATGGATTAATCTGCAAGCAGGAAATCGGCAAATGCACCGAAGAGCATCAGGCGCTGGTGCGTAAATGGCTCGAAGATCACAAGGTCGAAGATATTCGCATGAGCGATCTGTTCGACGTCTGGTGGGATTGATAGTCAGTCTCTGCGGGTCGGTTTAGCCGGCCCGTTTTTTTATCAGGAGTAGCTATGATTCGTAAGGCTTTAATGGGCGTTCTGCTCCTCACCGCTATGCAGGCGCAGGCCGATTATAAATGCAGCGTGAACCCGCGCGATGACGTGGTCATTAGCCCGCAGTCTGTGCAGGTAGTCGGTGAGAACGGCAATTTAGTTATCGCCCCGGACGGCAGCCTGCAGTTTAACGGCAAGCCGCACACTTTGAATGCAACGCAGCGCCAGTTGGCGATTAACTATCAGCAGGCGCTGCGTACCGATCTGCCGTGGATTGATACCGGTGCACGTAATCGAGTTGAAAAAGGACGTGTAGCGCTGGATAAAATTATCGCTCAGGAAGTTGGCGAGAGCAGCAATATGCGCGGCCGTTTGACTAAGCTTGATGCCCAGCTTAAAGAGCAGATGAATCGCATTATTGAACATCGTCAGGACGGATTAACCTTCCACTATAAAGCTATCGACCAGGTACGGGCCGACGGCCAGACCCTGGTAAACCAGGCGATGGGCGGCATCCTGCAGGACAGCATTAACGAGATGGGCGCAAAAGCGGTGCTCAAAGGCGGCGGCAATCCATTACAGGGCGTGCTGGGTAGCCTGGGCGGTCTGCAAACCTCGATTCAGAACGAGTGGAAAAATCAGGAAAAAGATTTTGAGCAGTTCGGCCGCGATGTATGCAGCAAAGTGGTGACGCTGGAAGGCCAGCGTAAAGGGCTGGTTGAAACGCTGAAGTAAACTTAAGCGGCGGATGGCGCTACGCTTATCCGCCCTACAAGGGCGAATCATTACCGTGGGATGGATGGCGCGACGCTTATCCGCCCTGCAAGGGCGAATCGTTCCGTAGGGCGGATAAGCAACGCGCCATCCGCCGTCTCCTCTCACTCCGCCAAAAACAGCTCCAGCAGCGAATTCAGGAACAGTTTGCCGTGCTCGGTAATCTGCCAGTGTTCCGCCGTCTCAATCAGATAATCTTTAGCTATCGCTTCATCTAACTGAGGACGAATAACGTCTTCACCAAGCCCGGTGTATAAGTTGAATTCGTTGCGCGGCGCAGCTTCCAGCAGGCGGAAGCGATTCATAAAGAACTCGAACGGTTTGTCGGCCTGCTCCACGTCATGCTGGCGGTCAAGGTATTTCCCGTCCATATAGCCGCGAGGATGGCGCGTTTTGGCGGTTCGCAAAATGCGACCGTCTTCAAACGTAATTTTACCGTGAGCGCCGCAGCCGATGCCCAGATAGTCTCCGAAGCGCCAGTAGTTCAGGTTGTGCTGACACTGGAAGCCAGGTTTAGCGTAGGCCGAGGTTTCGTACTGCTGATAACCCGCGGCGGTCAGCAGCTTGTCGCCCTGTTCAAAAATATCCCATAACGCGTCATCGTCCGGCAGTTTTGGCGGACGAGAACCGAACAGCGTATTCGGCTCAATGGTCAACTGATACCAGGACAAATGCGGGGGGTTAAGCTCGATTGCCTGGCGCAAATCGTCCAGCGCTTCTTCCAGCGACTGATCCGGCAGGCCATGCATCAGGTCGAGGTTAAAACTGCGAAGCCCGAGGCCGCTTGCCAGATTCGCCGCTCGTTTCGCCTCGTCAGAATCGTGGATGCGGCCCAGACGTTTTAGCTTTGGCTCGCTAAAGCTTTGCACGCCGATTGAGATGCGATTCACTCCGGCGCGCTGATAGCCGTTGAAACGATCGGCCTCGACTGTGCCAGGGTTCGCCTCCATCGTCATTTCTGCATCTGCTGCTAACGGCAGGCGCGCACGCACGCCGTCGAGCAGGTTTTGCATCGCCTCGCTTGAGAGCAAGCTTGGCGTTCCGCCACCAATAAAGATGGTCTTTATTTCACGTCCTTGTGCCAAAGGCGCGTCAAGATCCAGATCGCGCAGCAGGTGGCTGACATACTCGTCGTGCGGCACGTCGCCTTTGAGCGCGTGAGAGTTGAAGTCACAGTAGGGGCACTTCTGCACGCACCACGGGATGTGAATATAGAGACTCAGCGGTGGCAAATTAGCCATTTTTCATTGCTTCCAGTAACAGTTTCAACGCTTGTCCCCGATGGGATATCGCGCGTTTCTCGTCGCGGGTGAGTTCCGCGGCGGTCTTGCCTTCGCTTGGGACAAAGAAGATTGGATCATAGCCAAAGCCGCCTGCGCCCGCGGCTTCGCGAGTGATTTCTCCGGACCAACTGCCGTGGAACACCAGCGGCGTTGGGTCTTCGGCATGGCGCATATAAACCAGAACGCAGTGGAACTGAGCCTGGCGTTGTTCGTCCGGCGCATCTTTGAGCGTAGCAAGCAGCTTCTCAAGGTTTTGTTGGTCGGTAGCATTTTCACCGGCGTAACGCGCGGAATAAATTCCCGGAGCGCCGCCAAGAACATCAACCGCGAGGCCGGAATCATCGGCAATTGCCGGCAGGCCTGTGACCTGCGCCGCGTGGCGGGCTTTGAGGATGGCATTCTCAATAAAAGTCAGGCCGGTTTCCTCGGCGGATTCTACGCCCAGCTCGGTTTGTGCCACGACATCAAGACCAAAGTCGCGCAGTAAATCGGCGAGTTCGCGCACTTTACCGGCGTTACCGGTAGCGAGGACAACTTTTTGCATAGCGGGATCCTGTGAAATTTGGGTAATTATTCGAGCAATGCCGCGACTTCCGTCGGGATTTGTTGCGGGTCGATAATCTTAATTTGCTTATGGCGGCCCAGTTCGCCTTTTTCAACCAGCACCTGGCCTTTGGCGACGCGGAACTGTTTAGCCAGGTACTTTACCAGATGAGCGTTGGCTTTACCGTCTACCGGCGGGGCGGTGATGGCGACTTTAAGCTCGTCGCCATGCAGCCCGATAATGCAATCCCGGCTGGCTTTAGGCTGAATATACAGCCGCAAAACCAGCCCGTCGGAGGTTTGACTCACTGCACTCAAAGCGCCATCCACAGGCTCGGCAGCAGCATATTACCGGAAAGCGCCAGCAGCTCGGCCACGCCGATATTCAGGGCGTAAAGCGCCAGAATCACGATCATGCCGGAGAAATCGATGCCGCCCATCGCAGGCAGAATGCGACGCACCGGAGCCATAAACGGTTCGGTGAGCTGCATCAACACAAATTCAACCGGGCTGCGTCCCTGGCTTACCCAGCTCATCAGCGCCCGAATAATCATCACCCAGAAGAACAGCAGACCGGCGGTTTTCAGCAGCACCAACAGAGCGGCAATCCAGATAATTGGGGCGAAGGTGATAGCCTGGAAAAGCACCATCGCTTTTAGAAGACAAAGCACGTAGGCGATAAGCAACGAGGCGGTATCAATTGGTCCCATCGAAGGAATAAAGCGGCGCAGCGGACTGATTATCGGCTGCGTTGCTTTCACCACAAACTGGGAAAACGGATTATAAAAGTCAGTGCGCGCCCACTGCATCCAGATGCGCAGCAACAGCACCATGACATAAAGCTCAACGATGGTGGAAATCAGGAAGGTCAACATCTGCATGGCGTTCCTCAAACATTAGTGATTAGCGAGCGGAATAATCCCGCGCGCCGAAAATAGCGGTTCCAATGCGCACCATGGTGCTGCCTGCGGCAATCGCGGCGTCCATGTCATCGGTCATGCCCAGAGATAAAGTATCGACCGTCGAATAACGGTTTTTGAGCGCTTCGAATGCCGCGGCCATCTGGCTGCAAACAGCAAACTGACGCTCATAATCGGGTTCAGGGGCAGGAATCGCCATTAAACCCCTTAACACCAAACCCGGTAGCGCGGCGACTTCAGACGCAAGCTGGTCAAGCTCGCTAAGCGCGATTCCGGATTTGCTATGTTCATCGCTAATATTAATTTGAATCAAGACGTTAAGCGGCGACAGCCCCGCCGGGCGCTGCTCGCTCAGGCGAGTGGCAATGCGCAGCCTGTCAACCGTATGGCACCAGTCAAAATTTTCGGCGACCAGACGACTTTTGTTCGACTGCAAAGGGCCAATAAAGTGCCATTCAAGCGGCTGGGCGCCTTTTTCTGCGAAGTAGCGAATTTTATCCACGCCTTCCTGCACGTAGTTTTCGCCAAAAGCACGCTGCCCGGCGGCAACCGCTTCTTCGATGGCGCTCGCAGGTTTTGTTTTGCTGACTGCAAGCAAAGTAACTTCTTCGCAAGCCCGGCCGCAGCGTAACGCTGCCGCAGAGATTTTGTGGTGAACCTGTGCCAGATTGTGCGCTATCTCGTTCATACGTTGGAAAGTGATATGGATATCGAAGAAATTGTGGCCCTTAGTGTAAAGCATAACGCTTCCGATCTACACCTGTGCACGGGGCAATCTGCTCGCTGGCGCAGGCAAGGGAGGCTTGAGCCCTTGCCGGAAACCGCGCCCGAACCCGAAACTCTGCTTGCCGGCTGGCTTGCGAAGGGACAACAAGAAGAGCTGGAAGAGACGGGGCAGTTGGATTTTGCCGTGACGCTTGCAGATAATATTCGGCTGCGCGCCAACGCGTTCCGTCAGCTTCATGGCTATTCTCTCGCGTTACGTTTGCTTTCATCAAGCTGTCCGAAGTTCGAGGAATCTGGCGCTCCGCCGATAATTCCATCGCTACTACAAATGCCTGATGGCCTGATTCTTGTCACAGGCGCCACCGGCAGCGGCAAATCCACCACGCTTGCAGCGATGGTAGGCCATCTCAATCAGCATCTGGATGGGCATATTCTCACGCTGGAAGATCCGGTGGAGTTTGTGCATCGCTCCGGGCGGTGTCTGATTCAACAAAGGGAGCTGGGCGCGCATTGCCAGACATTCGCCGCCGGCCTAAAAGCCGCGCTGCGCGAAGACCCGGATGTGATCCTGCTGGGAGAGTTAAGAGACAGCGAAACCATAAGGCTTGCTTTAACCGCGGCGGAAACGGGGCATCTGGTACTGGCTACGTTGCATACACGCGGCGCGGCGCAGGCGGTGGAAAGATTGATAGACGTATTCCCGGCTGAAGAAAAAAGCCATATCCGCAGCCAGCTTGCAGGCAGCCTTAAAGCCGTGCTGGCACAAAAGTTATTGCCAACAACGAACGGAGGGCGGGTCGCCCTGTACGAACTGCTGGTAAATACCGCCGCGGTGGCGAATCTGATTCGCGAAGGCAAAACGCATCAGTTACCCGGCCTGTTACAGACAGGGCAACAGCATGGCATGCAAACTTTTGCGCAGAGTGAGGCTCAGCTTGTGCGAGAAGGAAAAATCGATAAGGATGCGGATGCTGCTAATGCGCCACGGGAGAAAGCATTATGAATTCCTCTGACCTGCTAAAGGAACTGAAGGCCGCAGCCGCGAAGCATAAGCTGCAGAACGCGGCTACCGGTACGCCACCTGGCAGCAAAACCAGTCAGGGATGATATTCAAACCAGCTTTCAAGGATCACTACCGCGGAAGCGGAATCGATGCTGCCTTTGTTAAGCGCCCGGAAGCCGCCATGTTCAAACAGGCCCGCACGCGCTTCAACGGTGCTGAGACGTTCATCCTGCAGGGAGACTTTCACGCCGAAGCGGCCGTGCAGACGGTTTGCAAATTTGCGGGCGCGGGCGGTCAACGGTTGTTCTGTGCCGTCCATATTCAGCGGCAGGCCAACAATCACTTCGTCTGGCTGCCACTCTTTCAGGATTTTTTCCACGGCGTTCCAGTCAGGCGTGCCGTCCTGAGCTTTCAGAGCGGTGAGCGGGCGGGCGGTGCCGGTGATGCGTTGGCCAATCGCCACGCCAATGCTTTTGGTCCCGAAATCAAAAGCTAAAAGTGTTCCACCGCTCATTACGCGTGCCCCGCTTCGCCTGGCATTGTATGGATATCAACGCCAATCAGCTTCGCCGCTTCGCGCCAGCGTTCGGCAATCGGGGTGTGGAATAAAATGGCGGCGTCGGCCGGGGCGGTAAGCCAGGCGTTTTCGAGGATCTCTTGCTCAAGCTGCCCTTTTTCCCATGAGGAATAACCTAATGCCACCATCACCTCTTTCGGCTGGTTTGGCGTGCCGAGGGTTTCCAGCACATCCCGGGAGGTGGTAATGACGGTATCGTCCGAGATGCGAATGCTCGACGCGAAAAGATCCGGTGGGCTGTGCAGGATAAAACCACGGTCTTCAGCCAGCGGGCCACCGATAAATACGGGCTTATCAAGGCGGATGGCGGGGTCGCGAGGATCGGGTTCTATCTTCAGCTTCTGCAGCACGCCTTCGACCTGAAGATTTTCGAGAGGTTTATTGATGATTATCCCCATTGCGCCATCTTCGTTGTATTCGCAGATATAAACTACGGCGCGCTTAAAGAGGGGGTCCTGGAGAGCTGGCATGGCAATAAGAAAGTGATGCTGTAAATTCATTGTCAGAGGTTCTGATCCCGGTTGAAAAAGCGACAGCGCCCAGTATGCGGGGAAAGCAGCTAGCTGTCACTACTGGCGGTTTCCCTACCGCCGCTTAAAGATTATTTCGCGAGTCGCTTCTCGATTGCGTCAAACAGCATACCGGTGATGGAAACCGGGAACTCGGCTTCGATTTCGCGGATGCAGGTGGGGCTGGTGACGTTAATCTCGGTCAGGCGGTCACCGATAATATCCAGGCCGACGAAAATAAGCCCTTTGGCTTTTAGCGTTGGGCCCACGCGACGCGCAATTTCCCAGTCGCTTTCAGTCAGCGGACGAGGTTCGCCACGACCGCCAGCCGCCAGATTACCGCGCGTTTCTCCGCCCTGCGGAATACGTGCCAGGCAATAAGGAACCGGCTCGCCGTCAACGACCAGAACGCGTTTGTCGCCATCGACGATAGCCGGCAGATAGTTTTGCGCCATGCAGTAGCGGTTACCGAGTTCGGTCAGGGTTTCTGCAATCACGCCGAGGTTAGGATCGCCTTCCTTCACACGGAAAATAGAAGTGCCGCCCATGCCATCCAGCGGTTTCATAATGATATCGCCATGCTTCTGCCAGAACGCTTTAAGCTGCGTTTTGTTGCGCGTCACCAGCGTTTCCGGGGTTAAATCCGCAAACCAGGCGGTGAATAGTTTTTCGTTACAATCGCGCAGGCTCTGGGGCTTATTGACGATTAGCGTGCCTTTCTCTTCGGCGCGCTCAAGGATATAGGTGGCGTAGATAAATTCGGTATCAAATGGCGGATCTTTACGCATCAGCACGACGTTAAGATCGGTCAGAGCAATATCCTGCTCGCTACCGAAGTCGTACCATTTGTCGTAATTTTGCTCGACGGAAACCAGACGAGTACGCGCGCGCGCTTCACCGTTAATCAGGTACAAATCCGCCATTTCCATGTAATGGATCTCGTAACCGCGGCGTTGCGCTTCGAGCAGCATGGCGAAGCTTGAGTCTTTCTTGATGTTAATGTTTGCGATGGGATCCATCACGATGCCGAGCTTGATCATTCTTCCTCTCCTTTAGCCCAGATCGCCAAAACGCACCTGAAGCGCGGTGATGGCGGTGAGCGCGGTAGTCTCAGTGCGCAGAACGCGTGGTCCTAACAAGATATCAGTAAACTGGTGGCGTGCGGTCATGGCAATTTCGTCCGCCGTTAAACCGCCTTCCGGGCCAATCAACAAACGCACGCGTTCGACTGGCTGCGGCAAGGTATTAATGCTGGCGCTGGCGCGAGGATGGAGATTGAGCTTCAGGCTTGCATCCTGCTCGGCGCACCACTCTTCAAGCTCCATCGCCGGGCGGATTTCCGGCACCAGGTTACGGCCACATTGCTCGCAAGCGCCAACGGCGATTTTGCGCCACTGCATGAGCTTTTTATTCAGACGTTCGGCATCAAGCTTTACGCCACAACGCTCGGAAAACAAAGGCGTAATGACGTTCACCCCAAGCTCCACGGCTTTTTGAATAGTGAACTCCATTTTTTCGCCGCGTGACATCACCTGGCCGAGATGCAAATGCAGCGGCGATTCGCGATCGTCGGCGTTTGCAGCAAGCACTTTGACCCGCACGCTTTTTTTATCGGCCTGCACGATTTCAGCGTCAAAAATCTGATTGCTGCCGTCAAAAAGCTGCAAAGCCTGGCCTGCTCCCATGCGCAATACGCGGCCTACATGGTTTGCGGCGTCTTCGCTGAGCGCCACATCCTCGCCGACGGTGAGAAGTTCAGGGTGATGAATGCGGGGTATACGCATGCGTAAAATATCCGATAGTTATGCTGTATGTCCGGACCAGGGTGGATAAGCTGGCGCTATCCATCCTACGAAAATCCTGTTCGGCATTCACAGCTAAATGAGCAATGGAAGCTAGTTTAGGTTAGCTGTTTTGCGCCTGGCAAGCCCGCAGCACATAAGGGTTATGATTGCCCTGCACTTTAGCGATGCGATCGTCGCGTTCGCATTCCCAGCGGCTTACCGGATACAGCCTGTTCCAGACTTCGAAAAGCTGCGTCTGCTGACGGGAAAGCCTCAGTTGATACCGATCGCGCATATAAAAGTAGGTGCGGGCAATAACGCCACGTGCGCGAGCTGGCGGCTCGGCCAGCTTATCTTTAAAATCGACTTTCATTTCGCACTGGCCGTACTGGCCTTCGCCGCCGTTCCACTGGCTATACATAAAGTTATTGCGGTCGGCATTTACTTCTCCTACCGCCGGCTGCAGGTTGTGCATGTCGCTTTCTATTTTGCGATAGAGGGGATCTTTGGCGCAGTTTTTCCTGCCGCCGTTCTGCCAGCACTGGCGCTGATGGCCGAACTGCCAGGCCGGAACAACGTGTTCCCACTCGATGCGTTTCGCGCGGTTTTCGTTTTTACGCACTTTATAGCCGCAAGATTTAAGGTCCGGAATACCTTTCTTGCCCTGCCAGTTGATTTTACATCCGCAGTAAAAGTCTCCCGGCGCATCGGCATTCACTTTGACGCCAGCGGTTTTGGCCTGAGAGAAACTGTTGATACCGGAGCTGAAAGCAGAAAAAGAGGAGAGGGCTGCAACAACTGCAACAGCCCAAAAATATTTGCGAGACATTTCCAGAATCCTTACTAAAACGTGCCCGCACCCTACCTGAGGATTTATCCAGTTTCAATCGGCAGGATCAGAAAATTCTTTGGTTAATTTTTTAATTACAGAAAGCTGTAAGTTCGGGTTTTAGCAGGTCGCCGCAGTGCACGCAGCGGTATTCAGATTCACCGCGCAGCACTTTATTGTGGCGGCGCACGGTAAGCTGATGCAGTTGGCAGCGACAGCGATAGGGGAAGGTGTTTTTGCGAACGGATTGCACTTCAAACTGATGTGTCCGGCGAGCGGGAACGCCGAGCACGGCTTCCATCATCCATTTCCACTCTTTACCGTGCGGCGCCACGCGGCCAAAGTGTTTCCAGACCAGAAGGTGAGCCAGCTCGTGCGGCACAACTTCATCGATAAACGCCTGCTGGTTTTCCATCAGCAGCACGGGATTCAGGCGGATTTCGTAGCTTTCCATCCAGGCGGTGCCCGCCGCGGTGCCGCGTTGCTGATATACCAGTTTCGGTTCCGGGTAGTTACGGCCTAAGTGCAGATTTGCCTGCTGTAATTTTTCACGCAGGCAACGCATAACGGCCTGCTGGACGGCGATAGGGAGTCGTGGGGATTTCATAACGGCAGAGAATAGAATGGGGCAAGGGCAGAGTGCAAGCCCCTCTCCTTGCGGAGAAGGGCAGTTTCAGGCTTAGTCGTGAGCGCCAATCTCACGTAAAGGTCGGCCTTTCATCAGGTTACGTTCAATATGTTCCAGGGACACGTGTTTGGTTTCTGGAACCAGCCACAGCGTTAGGGCGATAAAGAAGATGTTCAGACCGGCGTAAACCCAGAAGGTGTTCGCGTTGCCCAGCGTGTTGAGCATGGTCAGGAAGGTTGCGCCGACAATCATATTGGCGATCCAGTTAGTCGTCGTGGAGCAGGTGATACCAAAATCGCGGCCTTTCAGCGGCTGGATTTCAGAGCACAATACCCAAATCAACGGACCGGCGCTCATCGCAAAGCCTACGATAAACATCAGCAGCATAGCCACGGCGAAGTACTGCGCGCCCTGAGAATGGATGCCGACATGCAGCATAGTCCCCAGCACGCCCATACCCGTTGCCATCACCAGGAAGCCCAGCACCAGCGTTGGTTTGCGGCCCCAGCGATCCACCAGACCGATGGCGATAAAGGTCGCCAGCACGTTAATCAGGCCGACGATAACCGTCCCCCACATTTGCTGCGTGGTGTTGGTGAAGCCGGCGATTTCGAAGATTTTTGGCGCGTAGTACATGATGACGTTCATACCGGTGAACTGCTGCATTACCTGAAGCAGAACGCCGAGGAACACCGCGCGACGGAAGTTGCTGTTGTCTTTGAACAGCGACCAACCGCTTTGTTTCACCTGCAGGCTTTCACGGATCTCTTCAAGTTCACGCTTTGCTTCCGCGCTGGTATCGCGCAGACGCAACAGCACCCGTTCGGCATCGTGGAAACGGCGTTTAGCGGCAAACCAGCGCGGGCTGTCCGGCAGGAAGAACACGCCAATCAGCAGCAGCAGGGCCGGAATGGTGATGACGCCGAGCATCCAGCGCCAGGAGCCGGAGTAGCTAAAGGCGGTATCGGACAGATAGGCGCCGAGAATACCGATGGTAATCATCAGTTGATACATAGAAATCATGCTGCCGCGAATTTTTTCCGGCGCAATCTCAGACAGGTAAAGCGGGGCGGTATAAGACGCCACCCCGACCGCCAGGCCAAGCAGCACGCGAGAAATAATCAGAACTTCAACGTTTGGCGCAAAGGCGGAACACAGCGAACCGGCAACGAAAAGGATCGCCCCGATCATCAGGCTGTATTTACGCCCCAGGCGGAAGGAAAGCCAGCCGCTGCCGACGGCGCCGACTGCCGCTCCAAACATCATGGAGCTGACTACCCATTCTTGCGTGTGTGAGCTTATCTGGAAATCGTTAGCGATAAACGGCAGGGCGCCGGCGATAACGCCGATATCCAGACCAAACAGTAAACCTGCCAGCGCGGCAAGGAAGCAGACAAAAAACGTCATGCTCTTATTAGAGCGCCCGTGTTTTTTATTAGTGTCAGGCATATAGCCCTCCGGTTGAATTATCAGTTTTATCGTTGTTAAGGGTAGGTGAGTGCCGCGTAAATTAGTGTGATACCAATCACGTTAGTGTAATCGGTTACACAAGTGTCAAGAAGTGTATGCATTATTTATGTAGATAAAACATAGCATTAAGTGAGCTTTCGGCAAGGGATTTGCTGGATTTTCAGACTAAGCCGAAACGAGTTGTAACAAATGCAGCATTAGGGGGAATTAGAGGGATTAATCTGATTGAAAAGCTTGGCAAGCAGACTGTAATCGTTTTCATAGAATCTGTTTTGGCAGCCGGAAAGAAAGTATAGACGAGGCGTGTAAAAACGGGGATTGCAGCAGGTGAAAATACAAAAGGCCAGCAGAGCTGGCCTTTGAAGGTCTGAAGCGTGGCGGATTATTTCAGGCCGGCAGCTTCGCGCAGCAGAGCGGCTTTGTCGGTTTTTTCCCATGGGAAATGTTCACGACCAAAGTGACCGTAGGCTGCGGTTTCTTTGTAGATTGGGTGCAGCAGATCCAGCATCTGAATCAGGCCGTATGGACGCAGGTCGAAGAACTCGCGCACCAGCAGGGTCAGTTGCTCGGTTGAGATTTTCTCAGTGCCGAAGGTTTCAACCATGATGGAAGTAGGTTCAGCGACGCCGATGGCGTAAGAAACCTGAATCTCACAACGGTCTGCAAGGCCCGCAGCCACGATATTTTTCGCAACGTAACGCGCAGCGTATGCAGCAGAACGGTCCACTTTAGAAGGATCTTTACCGGAGAACGCGCCGCCGCCGTGACGCGCCATGCCGCCGTAGGTATCAACGATAATTTTACGACCGGTCAGACCGCAGTCGCCCATTGGGCCGCCGATAACAAAACGGCCGGTTGGGTTGATGTGGTATTTGGTGGAAGCGTTAAGCCATTCAGCAGGCAGAACCGGCTTGATAATCTCTTCCATCACCGCTTCTTGCAGCGTTTTCAGTTCAATATCTTCGGAATGCTGGGTAGACAGAACCACCGCATCAATGCCGACAATTTTGCCTTCGTCATACTGGAAGGTGATCTGGCTTTTCGCATCCGGACGCAGCCATGGCAGCGCGCCGTTCTTACGAACTTCTGCCTGGCGCTGGACCAGACGGTGTGCGTAAGTGATTGGCGCCGGCATCAGCACGTCGGTTTCGTTAGTGGCATAGCCAAACATCAGGCCCTGGTCGCCCGCGCCCTGTTCCAGCGGATCGGTACGGTCAACGCCCTGGTTAATGTCCGGAGACTGTTTGCCGATAGCGCTCAGCACCGCACAAGAATTGGCGTCAAAGCCCATATCAGAATGCACGTAGCCGATTTCACGAACCGTGTTACGGGTTATCTCTTCGATATCAACCCAGGCGCTGGTAGTGATTTCGCCGCCAACCAGAACCATGCCGGTTTTCACGTAGGTTTCACAAGCTACGCGAGCCTTTGGATCCTGTTCGAGGATCGCATCAAGCACCGCATCGGAGATTTGGTCAGCGATTTTGTCGGGATGCCCTTCTGATACAGACTCGGACGTAAAAAGGTGTTTAGCCATGTTTTCTTCACCCTAAAAATAATTCGTATAGTAAGACTGCTCTGATTGGCGCCCGCATCAGTGCGATATGCTGACATTGTGGGTATTCGCCGCAGGTTGAACGACAGGCAGTCTAACAGTTAATCAGTATAGACGGATTAACATCTGGACGGCCATTTTAGGTTAACCCTTAATCAGATTGCCAGCGATTTTTATCATTCATCAAATTTATGAATAAACCGCTGTGGCAATTTTTCCTGACGTCATTGGCAAAAGCTGCATTTATCCTTTGCTTTTTCCCCCTGTTGTCGGTATAAAGCGGCGCGCGCGGCTCATTCAACAAGCACACAGATTTTTGTGTTGCCCACTTCCAGCCGGGTTGAGCAATGATTGCTGACAAAGAAGGAAAAAGCGTGGTTTTTCCTTCTTTGTGGTTATCAGGCGAAAATCAATTAATTGATTTTCCTGTTAATTTTTTGAGTGACATCTTTCAGGGGCTTATTCACATGAAGTTTGTCACCGGTCTGAGCAATTATCCAGGCTTTGGCTTGTCGCATACCTAAACCGTATGCGTGGAGGTGATACGATTGAAAAACCGCTGTAATTCGCAGAATCTGGCGACCGTCCTGGTCGCGTATATGCCCCTCGCAACCTGCATCTCTTTGCTCCATTCCAGCCGATGTTATGCCCATTTTGGCGCATCGATGGACTCCCGGGCTGGTTACATACGTCCATAGTTCCTGAACAAGGGCGCTCTTGTCCTGGATAAGAGTTTCTCGTGGTTTCGCCGACCCGTCCGACGGAGTTCGGCTATGTGTTTTACAATGATATGAAAAAGAAACCGGCCGCACAGTTTTTCTGTCAGCGTCTTATGCTGCTATTACGCGCTGTTAATGGGTTGTTATTGCAGGATGCCCCTGCGATAGTAGTCAACTATTTTGCACATTCGTTTAAATTTGAGGTTCGCCATGTCTGACAAAATCTCTTCTGTTTCGGGTTCGTCAGTGGGCGAGCAGAATGTACACCGCTCCATGCAGGAGGTTGCCATGAGCTCCCAGGAAGCCAGCAAGATGCTGCGTACTTACAATATTGCCTGGTGGGGCAATAACTATTACGACGTCAACGAACTGGGCCATATTACCGTATGCCCCGATCCGGATGTGCCTGAGGCACGGGTCGATCTGGCGGAGTTGGTTAAAGCCCGTGAAGCACAGGGGCAGCGCTTGCCTGCACTGTTTTGTTTCCCGCAGATTCTTCAGCACCGCCTGCGCTCTATTAACGCAGCATTCAAACGCGCGCGTGAATCTTACGGCTATAACGGCAACTATTTCCTCGTCTATCCCATTAAGGTAAACCAGCACCGCCGCGTGATTGAATCACTGATCCATTCCGGTGAACCGCTTGGCCTGGAAGCGGGTTCGAAAGCCGAGCTGATGGCCGTTCTGGCGCATGCGGGCATGACACGTTCAGTGATCGTCTGTAACGGTTATAAAGACCGTGAATATATCCGCCTCGCGCTTATCGGCGAGAAGATGGGCCATAAGGTTTATCTGGTCATCGAGAAGATGTCAGAGATCCGCATCGTGCTGGAAGAAGCTGAGCGTTTGAACGTGGTGCCGCGCCTTGGCGTGCGTGCGCGTCTGGCATCGCAAGGCTCCGGTAAATGGCAGTCTTCCGGCGGCGAAAAATCCAAATTTGGTCTGGCGGCGACTCAGGTTCTGCAACTGGTTGAAATGTTGCGTGAAGCTGGTCGTATCGACAGCCTGCAATTGTTGCACTTCCACCTCGGTTCGCAAATGGCGAACATTCGCGATATCGCCACCGGCGTTCGTGAATCCGCACGCTTCTACGTTGAGCTGCACAAGATGGGCGTTAACATCGAATGCTTCGACGTGGGCGGCGGTCTGGGCGTGGACTACGAAGGGACACGTTCCCAGTCGGATTGTTCGGTTAACTATGGCCTGAACGAATACGCTAACAATATTATCTGGGCTATCGGCGATGCCTGCGAAGAGCATGGCTTGCCGCACCCGACGGTGATTACCGAGTCTGGCCGTGCGGTTACCGCACACCATACCGTGCTGGTGTCCAACATCATCGGCGTTGAGCGTAACGAATACACAACGCCAACGGCGCCTGCTGAAGACGCGCCGCGCGCGCTGCAAAGTATGTGGGAAACGTGGGGCGAGATGCATGAACCGAACAACCGGCGCTCGCTGCGTGAATGGCTGCACGACAGCCAGATCGACCTGCACGATATCCATACCGGCTACGCTTCGGGCAGCTATTCGCTGCAGGAACGCGCCTGGGCGGAGCAGCTTTATCTGAGCATGTGCCATGAAATTCAGCGCCTGCTGGACCCGAGCAACCGCGCGCACCGTCCCATTATCGACGAGTTGCAGGAACGTATGGCGGATAAAATCTACGTCAACTTCTCGCTGTTCCAGTCTATGCCGGATGCCTGGGGTATCGACCAGTTGTTCCCTGTGCTGCCGCTTGAGGGGCTGGACCAGGTTCCCGAGCGTCGCGCGGTGCTGCTGGACATTACCTGCGATTCCGATGGCGCAATCGACCATTATATTGACGGCGACGGTATTGCCACCACCATGCCGATGCCGGAATACGATGCGGACAACCCGCCGCTGCTGGGCTTCTTTATGGTTGGCGCATACCAGGAAATTCTGGGCAACATGCATAACCTGTTCGGCGATACCGAAGCGGTAGACGTATTCGTGTTCCCTGACGGCAGCGTGGAAGTTGAGCTGTCTGATGAAGGCGATACCGTCGCGGACATGCTGGAATACGTGCAGCTTGACCCGAATACTTTGCTGACCCACTTCCGCGATCAGGTGAAGCAGACGGATCTGGATGCCGCCCTGCAGCAGCAGTTCCTGGAAGAGTTCGAGGCGGGGCTGTACGGTTACACTTACCTGGAAGACGAGTAATTTCGAAGCCTGTTCTATACTGTGCGTATGAATTACGCACTATTGAACCCGGATGAAATTACGGCGATAATCCGCGACAACAGACAGTATCTGAACGAATCCAGTCCCTTCCTCGTCGGGTTTAACGACGCGGAAGGGACTTTTTTTTGACATAAATTCACTCACCGAGAGGTCATACAATGAGCACCCTAGGCCATCAGTACGATAATTCCCTGGTATCCAATGCTTTCGGTTTTTTACGTTTTCCGCTGAACTTCCAGCCGTACGATAGCGATGCCGATTGGGTGATCACCGGCGTTCCGTTTGATGCGGCTACCTCTGGTCGCGCGGGCGGCCGTCATGGCCCTGCGGCTATTCGTCAGGTTTCTACTAACCTTGCCTGGGAAGGCAGCCGCTTCCCGTGGAACTTCGACATGCGCGAGCGTCTGAATGTCGTAGACTGCGGCGATCTGGTTTATGCATTTGGCGACGCACGCGACATGAGCGAGCGTTTGCAGGCGCATGCCGAAAAACTGCTGGCCGCGGGCAAGCGAATGCTCTCTTTCGGCGGCGATCATTTTGTGACTCTGCCGCTGCTGCGCGCTCATGCTAAACACTTTGGCAAAATGGCGCTGGTGCATTTCGATGCGCACACCGACACCTATGCTAACGGCTGCGAGTTCGACCACGGCACCATGTTCTATACCGCGCCGCTTGAAGGTCTGATCGATCCAAACCATTCCGTGCAGATTGGTATTCGTACCGAGTTCGACAAAGACAATGGTTTTACCGTACTGGACGCGGGCCAGGTTAACGACCGCACCGTTGACGATATTCTGGCCCAGGTTAAGCAGATCGTCGGCGATATGCCGGTTTATCTGACCTTTGATATCGACTGTCTGGATCCCGCTTTTGCTCCGGGGACCGGCACGCCGGTTATCGGCGGCCTGACTTCAGACCGCGCCCTGAAGCTGGTACGCGGCCTCAAAGACCTGAACATTGTTGGGATGGACGTCGTGGAAGTGGCTCCGGCCTACGACCAGTCTGAAATCACCGCTCTTGCAGGCGCTACGCTGGCGCTGGAAATGCTCTATATCCAGGCGGCTAAGAAAGGCGAGTAAACGTTGGTGTCGGATGGCGCTTACGCTTATCCGGCATACGTAGGGCTGTTGTAGGGTGGATAAGCGTAAGCGCCATCCACCATTTTTTTATCTTACTTCAGCCCATCCGCAGTCATGCGATCGCGAACATGCTGCGCGCGCTCGGCGGAAGCCGGGTGGTCGTCCAGCATTGAGCTCTGGCGGCCTTCTTCCTGTTTGGCAAGCTTCTCGAAGCTGGTTGCAAGGCCTATCGGGTTAATACCGCGTTTTCTCAGCAGATCGTAAGAATAGTCATCGGCTTCCGATTCCTGACGTTGAGAGAACTGCGCGTTCACCAGCTTTTCACCCAGGTCACCTAACTGCGATTGCGACAGGCTGCCAATCATGCCGCCGGCTGAAGCGGCGGCAACTCGCGCAGCGTTAGTGCCGAGCGCAACCTGCATACCTTTCTTCACGTGGCCGAGCGCGACGTGGCCCATTTCGTGGCCGATAACCGCTTCGACTTCGTTATCGTTCATCATGTCCATCAGACCGCTGTAAACGCGGATACAGCCGTTCGCCATGGCGAACGCGTTGACGTCTTTAGTGACGTAAACTTTGTAGTTCACCGGCATGCCGTTGATGTTGTCGCCCAGCGCGCTGGATATTTTTGTCAGGCGTTTCGCATAGTCGCTGCTTGCCGGGGCGATAGTGGCTTTACTGTCCAGCTCCGCACAAGATTTATCGCTCAGCTCTTTAACCTGCGCATCGCTTAGCGTATAGGCCTGAAAGGCTTCGGCGCCGGAGGTTAATAAACCGTTGGAGTCCATGTTTTGGCAGCCGCTCAGCGCGGTGGCGAGCGTCAGGCTCAGTAAAATAGGGCGCATCTTCATGGCCAGTCTTCCTTTATTAGTTTCAACAGCCCAGGGGCAAACTCCACGCCAGAAATGGCGGTGGATAAAGCTCAGTATAAATAAGTTAGCGAAGCGCGCGCAGCAACTTGCGCAACATGCGAGCGCTTCCTGGATATTTCTTACGGGGACAAAAGGATGCTCCATGTACATGACCTGCGGCTTGCGGTACATTGTTGGCAATTTTTCGGGCGTAGCCCATAACGCTTAGTAGTCAAGTCGTAAAACAAGGCGTGACCTTCAACCATCCGATCTGGAGTGAAAATGTCCTCTCGTAAAGAGCTTGCCAATGCTATTCGTGCGCTCAGCATGGACGCAGTACAGAAAGCCAAATCCGGTCACCCGGGCGCCCCTATGGGCATGGCCGATATTGCTGAAGTCCTGTGGCGTGATTTCCTGAACCATAACCCGCAGAACCCGGCCTGGGCCGATCGCGACCGTTTCGTCCTGTCTAACGGCCACGGTTCCATGCTGATTTACAGCCTGCTGCACCTCACGGGTTATGACCTGCCGATTGAAGAGTTAAAAAACTTCCGTCAGCTACATTCAAAAACCCCGGGTCACCCGGAAGTGGGCTACACCGCCGGGGTTGAAACCACTACCGGCCCGCTGGGGCAGGGCGTTGCGAACGCGGTAGGTATGGCGATTGCTGAACGTACCCTGGCGGCGCAGTTCAACCGTCCGGGCCACGATATCGTTGACCATTTCACCTATACGTTTATGGGTGACGGCTGCATGATGGAAGGCATCTCCCACGAAGTCTGCTCGCTGGCCGGTACGCTGGGTCTGGGTAAACTGGTCGCGTTCTACGACGACAACGGCATCTCCATTGACGGCCACGTTGAAGGCTGGTTCACCGACGATACCGCGAAACGCTTTGAAGCCTATGGCTGGCACGTGGTGCGCGGCGTGGACGGTCACGATGCGGACGCAATCAAGCGCGCTGTTGAAGAAGCGAAAGCGGTGACCGACAAGCCTTCCCTGCTGATGTGCAAAACCATCATCGGTTTCGGTTCGCCAAACAAAGCCGGCACGCACGATTCCCACGGCGCGCCGCTGGGCGACGCGGAAATCGCTCTGACCCGTGAACAGCTTGGCTGGAAACACGCTCCGTTCGAAATTCCACAGGATATCTACGCCCAGTGGGATGCGCGCGAAGCAGGCCAGGCGAAAGAAGCGGCCTGGAACGAGAAGTTCGCGGCCTACGCGAAATCCTTCCCGCAGGAAGCCGCAGAATTTACCCGCCGTATGAAAGGCGACATGCCTGCTGATTTCGCCGCTAAAGCGCAGGAGTTCATCGCGAACCTGCAGGCTAATCCGGCAAAAATCGCCAGCCGTAAAGCGTCCCAGAATGCCATTGAAGCCTTCGGCCACTGGCTGCCTGAATTCCTCGGCGGCTCTGCTGACCTGGCGCCTTCTAACCTGACTATCTGGTCCGGCTCTAAAGCCATCAACGAAGACCAGGCCGGTAACTACATCCATTACGGTGTGCGTGAATTCGGTATGACCGCGATTGCCAACGGCATCGCGCTGCACGGCGGTTTCCTGCCGTACACCTCCACCTTCCTGATGTTCGTGGAATACGCCCGTAACGCGGTGCGTATGGCGGCACTTATGAAGCAGCGCCAGGTGATGGTCTACACCCACGACTCCATCGGTCTGGGCGAAGACGGCCCGACGCACCAGCCGGTAGAGCAGCTTGCTGCCCTGCGCGTGACGCCGAACATGAGCACATGGCGTCCGTGTGACCAGGTTGAATCTGCGGTTGCGTGGAAATACGCTGTAGAACGTCACGACGGCCCGACCGCGCTGATTTTCTCCCGCCAGAACCTGGCCCAGCAGGATCGTACCGAAGAGCAGTTGGCGAACGTTGCCCGCGGCGCTTACGTTCTGAAAGATTGTGCAGGCACGCCTGAGCTTATCCTGATTGCTACCGGTTCAGAAGTTGAGCTGGCGGTAGCGGCATGGGATCAACTGAGCGCTGAAGGCATCAAAGCGCGCGTGGTTTCCATGCCGTCCACCGATGCATTCGACAAACAAGATCCGGCTTACCGTGAAGCGGTTCTGCCGAAAGCGGTTGCAGCGCGTGTGGCTATCGAAGCCAGCATCGCTGACTACTGGTACAAATACGTCGGCCTGAACGGCGCGGTTGTGGGCATGACCACCTTCGGTGAGTCCGCACCTGCCGAGCAGTTGTTCGAAGAGTTTGGCTTCACCGTTGAGAACGTGGTGAAACAGGCTAAAGCAGTTCTGTAATTTTTCTCTGCGTTGAAACGGGGCGCTCAGGCGGCCCGTTTTTTTTTGCGCGTTATTCGTCCCCGCCTGCCTGTCCGTTTCATTAATTCCATCAAAAATGTGACTTGCGTCAGAATAACGCCCGTCTGTCCCGCGCCAGCGTTCCTTTTATTCCACGTTTCGCTTACCATAGCTGAAGCGTTTCAGTTGATTATATGTTCGACAATTAAGCAATCAATTGCAGTTTCGTGAGCGCGAGGATTCCCCTCAGACTGTTGCTGGATTACTCTGTCAGCCACTTAGTTTCAGGGATCCTGGCAGGAGAGATATGACCGTACGCATCGCAATTAATGGCTTCGGTCGCATTGGGCGCAACGTGGTACGTGCTTTGTACGAATCCGGTCGCCGTGCGGAAATTACCGTTGTAGCAATCAATGAGCTGGCTGATGCTGCGGGAATGGCGCACCTGTTGAAATACGATACCAGTCACGGGCGCTTTGCCTGGGACGTGCGCCAGGAACGCGATCTGTTGTGGGTCGGCGATGACGCGATTCGCCTGCTTCACGAACCTGGCATCGCAGCGTTACCCTGGCGCGAACTGGGCGTCGACGTTGTACTGGACTGTACAGGCGTATTTGGTTCCCGCGCAGACGGCGAAGCCCATCTGGCAGCCGGCGCGAAAAAGGTTCTCTTCTCCCATCCTGGCGGCAACGATCTCGACGCAACCGTGGTTTTCGGCGTCAATCATGACGAAGTGAAAGCCGAACACCGCATCGTCTCGAATGCTTCCTGCACCACGAATTGCATAATCCCAATTATTAAGTTGCTGGATGACGCATTTGGCATTGAGTGGGGCACCGTGACCACCATTCATTCCGCCATGCACGATCAACAGGTTATTGACGCGTATCACCCGGACCTCAGACGCACTCGTGCTGCCAGTCAATCGATCATTCCGGTAGATACGCGACTTGCCGCCGGTATCACACGTGTTTTCCCGCAATTTAACGACCGTTTTGAAGCGATTGCGGTACGTGTACCAACAATAAACGTTACCGCCATTGATTTGAGCGTGACGGTGAGGGATGCAGTAAAAGCTAGTGAAGTCAACCTGTTGCTGCAAAAAGCGGCACAGGATTCATTTCATGGTATAGTTGACTATACGGAATTACCGTTGGTCTCGACTGATTTTAACCACGATCCGCACAGTGCCATTGTTGACGGCACGCAAACCCGGGTCAGTGGGCAACATCTGATTAAAACTCTAGTCTGGTGTGATAACGAATGGGGCTTTGCTAACCGAATGCTCGACACGACGTTAGTCATGGCTGCAAGTGGTTTCAGGTAGAGCGCATAAGCGTTCGCAAAACTTTAAGAATCAACGAGAGGATTCACCATGTCTGTAATTAAGATGACCGATCTGGATCTGGCTGGTAAGCGCGTTCTGATCCGTGCAGATTTGAACGTACCAGTTAAAGAAGGGAAAGTGACATCTGACGCACGTATCCGTGCATCTCTGCCGACCATCGAACTGGCTCTGAAACAAGGCGCGAAAGTGATGGTTACTTCTCACCTGGGCCGTCCGACCGAAGGCGAGTACAACGAAGAATTCTCTCTGCTGCCAGTTGTTAACTATCTGAAAGACAAATTGTCTGCCCCGGTTCGCCTGGCTAAAGATTACCTGGATGGCGTTGAAGTCGCTGCCGGCGAGCTGGTCGTGCTGGAAAACGTTCGCTTCAATAAAGGCGAAAAGAAAGACGACGAAACCCTGTCTAAAAAATACGCTGCTCTGTGCGACGTATTCGTCATGGATGCTTTCGGTACCGCTCACCGCGCCCAGGCTTCTACTCACGGCGTGGGTAAATTCGCGGATATCGCCTGTGCAGGCCCGCTGTTGGCTGAAGAGCTGGACGCGCTGGGCAAAGCATTGAAAGAACCTGCTCGCCCGATGGTTGCTATCGTTGGCGGTTCTAAAGTTTCCACCAAACTGACCGTTCTGGATTCCCTGTCCAAAATTGCTGACCAACTGATCGTCGGCGGTGGCATTGCAAACACCTTCGTTGCCGCTCAAGGCCACAACGTGGGTAAATCCCTGTACGAAGCAGATCTAGTTGATGAAGCAAAACGTCTGCTGACAACCTGCGATATCCCGGTTCCAACTGACGTACGCGTAGCGACTGAGTTCTCTGAAACCGCGCCAGCGACGCTGAAATCTGTAAACGACATCAAAGATGAAGAACAGATTCTGGATCTGGGCGATGTTTCTGCGCAGAAACTGGCTGAGATCCTGAAAAACGCGAAAACCATTCTGTGGAACGGCCCGGTTGGCGTGTTCGAATTCCCGAACTTCCGCAAAGGTACTGAAATCGTCGCTAACGCTATCGCCGACAGCGAAGCGTTCTCCATCGCAGGCGGCGGCGATACTCTGGCCGCAATCGATCTGTTCGGTATTTCCGACAAAATTTCCTACATCTCTACTGGCGGCGGCGCATTCCTCGAATTCGTGGAAGGCAAAGTTCTGCCAGCGGTAGCCATGCTCGAAGAGCGCGCTAAGAAGTAATAATTACGGGCAGGGTATCCTGCCCGTTGATTTCTTGTCGCCCGTAAACCTTAGGCGGCACAAACGTTTCGACGATACAGGACAAACAACCATGTCTAAGATTTTTGATTTCGTAAAACCAGGCGTAATCACTGGTGATGATGTACAGAAAGTTTTCCAGGTAGCTAAAGAAAACAACTTCGCTCTGCCGGCAGTGAACTGCGTAGGCACCGACTCCATCAACGCCGTACTGGAAACCGCTGCGAAAGTTAAAGCGCCGGTAATCGTTCAGTTCTCTAACGGCGGTGCTGCTTTCATCGCTGGTAAGGGCGTGAAAACCGACGTTCCTCAGGGTGCTGCAATCCTGGGCGCTATCTCTGGCGCACACCACGTGCATCAGATGGCTGAGCATTATGGCGTGCCGGTAATCCTGCACACCGACCACTGCGCTAAGAAACTGCTGCCGTGGATCGATGGCCTGTTAGACGCGGGTGAAAAACACTTCGCAGCGACCGGCAAACCACTGTTCTCTTCTCACATGATTGACCTGTCCGAAGAGTCTCTGGAAGAGAACATCGAGATCTGCTCTAAATACCTGGAGCGCATGTCCAAAATCGGCATGACTCTGGAAATCGAACTGGGCTGCACCGGCGGCGAAGAAGATGGCGTGGACAACAGCCATATGGACGCATCCGCGCTGTACACCCAGCCAGAAGACGTTGATTACGCCTACACAAAGCTGAACGCAATCAGCCCGCGCTTCACCATCGCGGCTTCCTTCGGTAACGTACACGGCGTATACAAACCAGGTAACGTTAAGTTGACCCCGACTATCCTGCGTGACTCTCAGGATTATGTGTCCAAAAAACACAACCTGCCGCACAATGCGCTGAACTTCGTGTTCCACGGCGGTTCCGGTTCTACCGCTCAGGAAATCAAAGATTCCGTGAGCTACGGCGTTATCAAAATGAACATCGATACCGATACCCAGTGGGCAACATGGGAAGGTATCCTGAACTACTACAAAGAAAACGAAGCTTACCTGCAGGGCCAGTTGGGCAACCCTAAAGGCGAAGATCAGCCGAACAAGAAATACTACGATCCACGCGTATGGCTGCGTGCTGCACAGACTTCTATGATCGTTCGTCTGGAGCAGGCTTTCAAAGAGCTGAACGCTGTCGACGTTCTGTAATTTAAAGCGCTTTATGCCTGAATCAAGCCCGCTTCGCGCGGGCTTTTTTGTCGATTTTTTTTGCACCTGTCGGCCATTTTTGTGACCAACCTGGCACATTCACCGGTTTTTACTTACCCTTTAAAGTCTTAGCCGCGCCTGTCGGGCGCAATTTTTCGGTAAGAACAAGGAACCGTGAATGGAAGATCTCAATGTAGTAGACAGTATTAATAATGCCGGAGGTTGGCTGGTACACAACCAGGCGTTACTGCTGAGCTATGCGGTCAACATCGTGGCGGCCATTGCCATTATCGTCGTCGGGATGATTATCGCCCGTGCGGTCTCTGGCGCAATTAATCGTGTGATGCGCGCTCGTCATATTGATGCAACGGTGGCTGATTTCCTTTCCGCTCTGGTGCGTTACGGGATTATCGCCTTTACGCTTATCGCAGCACTTGGCCGGGTTGGCGTACAAACCGCATCGGTTATCGCCGTACTTGGTGCCGCAGGTCTGGCGATTGGTCTGGCGCTGCAAGGCTCCCTTTCTAACCTGGCAGCAGGCGTCCTGCTGGTAACCTTCCGTCCTTTCCGTGCCGGTGAGTATGTTGATCTTGGGGGAACCGCCGGTACCGTACTGAGCGTGCAAATTTTCTCCACCACGCTGCGTTCCGCGGACGGCAAAATTGTGGTGGTGCCGAACAAGAAAATCATCGACGGAAACATCACGAACTTTTCACGTGAGCCCGTACGTCGCAATGAATTTATCATTGGCGTGGCGTACGACGCGGATGTCGACAAGGTCAGGCAGATCCTGACTGAAATCATCAATAGCGACGATCGTATCCTGAAAGACCGTGAAATGACGGT
This sequence comes from Dryocola boscaweniae, assembly GCF_025215095.1. Classification (GTDB taxonomy): domain Bacteria; phylum Pseudomonadota; class Gammaproteobacteria; order Enterobacterales; family Enterobacteriaceae; genus Dryocola; species Dryocola boscaweniae. The sequence goes on from NZ_JALHAP010000079.1 coordinate 118,368, forward strand.
GCGCCTGAACGAACTTGGTCCCTCCTCGGTGAACTTTGTGATACGGGTCTGGAGCAACAGCGGCGATTTGCAAAACGTTTACTGGGACGTGCTGGAGCGCATCAAAAAAGCGTTGGATGAAAACGGCATCGGCATTCCTTATCCGCAGATGGACGTGAACTTCAAACGCGTAAAAGAGCCTGCGCAAGGCTGATTATTTATGGCCAGTTTCGGCTGGCCTCTTTATCATTAGCCATTCTGATAAACCATTAAAATTATCCATTTCCGCTAATAATTCTTCCCTGGTACACTTCTCTTCAGTTGCTAAACGTTGAAGAGTAAATCATCGTGTTATCTTACTATTTTCAAGGGCTTGTATTAGGCGCTGCTATGATCCTGCCCCTTGGTCCGCAGAATGCTTTCGTGATGAATCAGGGCATTCGTCGTCAGTACCATCTGATGATTGCCTCGCTTTGCGCATTAAGCGATCTGGTGCTGATCTGCGGCGGAATATTCGGCGGCAGCGCAATTTTGATGAGATCACCGTGGCTGCTGGCGATTGTGACCTGGGGCGGCGTGGCGTTTCTGCTGTGGTACGGGTGGGGGGCGCTGCGAACCGCGATGAGCGCCAGCGTGGAACTGGCAACGGCTGAGGTGATGAAGCAGGGGCGCTGGCGAATCATCGCTACCATGCTGGCCGTGACCTGGCTTAATCCGCACGTTTATCTCGATACTTTTGTTGTGCTGGGCAGCCTGGGCGGACAGCTTGCTGAAGAGCCGAAGCGCTGGTTTGCACTCGGCACCGTCAGCGCTTCGATTCTGTGGTTTTACGGGCTGGCGATTCTCGCCGCATGGCTTGCGCCGCGCTTGCGGACAGCGAAAGCCCAGAGGATCATTAACGGCGTTGTGGGTCTTGTGATGTGGTTTATCGCCTCCCAGTTGGCGTGGGACGGCGTCCGGCACATCAATGCGCTGGCGGGCTAATTCGCCTTTATCCGATAGACAAGTTACCATTTCAGACTAAGCTTGCTGCCAGACGCCCGCGTTCTTACCCGGACGTGATGACAGTGGAACGTAGCATGGAGGAATTACAGTGAAGTTTAAAACCCTGGCATTAGCCGCTTTAGTAGGATTTGGCTCGGTACCAGCGCTGGCGGATGAGTTGCCAAACGGCCCGCACGTTGTGACATCCGGCACCGCAAGCGTGGATGCCGTACCTGATATCGCCACGCTCGCCATTGAAGTAAATGTCTCCGCGAAAGACGCGGCATCGGCCAAGAAGCAGGCTGACGATCGTGTTGCGCAATATCTGACGTTTCTGCAGCAAAGCGGCGTCGAGAAGAAAGATATCAACGCCGCGAATTTGCGCACCCAGCCTGAATATGAATATCTGAAGGACGGTAAAACGCAGCTAAAAGGCTATCGTGCCGTGCGCCAGGTTGAAGTGACGCTGCGCAAGCTCGACAAGATGAACGAATTGCTGGATGGCGCTTTAAAATCCGGCCTGAACGAAATTCGTTCTGTTTCGCTGGGTGTTGCGCATCCGGAAGAGTACAAAGACAAAGCGCGTAAAGCGGCTATTGATGACGCGACTCGTCAGGCCAAACTGCTGGCCGAGGGCTTTGAGAGCAAACTGGGGCCGGTATATAGTGTGCGCTATCACGTTTCGAACTATCAGCCAGCGCCAATGGTGCGCATGATGAAAGCCGACGCTGCGGCGCCGGTTTCTGCGCAAGACACCTACGATCAGCAGACCATTCAGTTTGACGATCAGGTTGATGTGGTGTTTGAGCTGGAACGAGCTCAGAGTCAGGCTGCGCAATAGCAATTTAAAACGTAGTGGATGGCGTTTGCGCCATCCGACAAAATAAAGCCCGCTTTTGCACTTAAGCGGGCTTTTTGCTATTCGGCATCCTGACGCAGCACGCGGTGCCCGTATTCCAGCAGAGCGTCCGTCACGTTGCGCATCATCCTGCTTTCCGGCGCAAACCTGTGCCAGTACAGCATGCGCCTTTGCATCAGGCCAGGCGTCAGGTCGATTAACTCGCCGCTGTTGAGTTCTCTTTCAATTTGCAAATGCGGAATCATGCAACACGTCGTGCCCTGGCGCGCCAGTTGTACGAAGGCTTCCGATGAATTAACGATATGGCACGGCACGCTGCCGGGCGAAAGATCGAAGTTTTGCTGCAAAAACGCCTGATGCATATCATCAAGATGATCAAACGCCACCGCGGGCGCTTTTAATAGCGCAGAACGAGTGACGCCGTTCGGGAAGTAGCGAGCGGCAAAATCTTTGGAGCCGACAAACAGATAGTCCAGCGCGCCGAGCCGGTCGACCAGGCAGCTTGGCAGCGGCTGCGGTTGAATCGATACCGCGCCAACAACTTCGCCGCGACGCAGGCGTTCCTGAGTTCGGGTTTCGTCTTCGACCTGAAGATTCAGACGAATAGGGGAGTCGGCCAGCACCGGGGCAAGCGCTGGCAGCAACCAGGTTGCCAGGCTGTCGGCGTTTACCGCCAGCGACAGCAGCAGCGGCGTTGAGCCAGTTTGTTCATCACCCAGCCATTCTTCTTCCAGCAACTCCACCTGGCGCAACAGAGCCAGCAGTTTTTGCCCCTGTTCCGTCGGGCGCGGCGGCACCGTGCGAACTAACAATGGCTGGCCGAACATGTTTTCGAGCTGCTTGATACGTTGTGAAACCGCTGATTGAGTAATGCAGAGCTTTTGCGCCGCGCGCTCGAATCCTCGTTCACGAATAACCGCATCCAGCGCCTGTAGCGTTCTGTAGTCCGGGCGTTTCATTGTTGTTTGCTGACTCCTGTTTTCGTTGTGCCAGCACTATGACATAAATTTGTGACCGATCCAGACCAAATCCACAAAGATCGGATGAGTTCGGTCATTGCCGGGGACTTTCCCGCAACGCTTGCTTTATAATGCGCGTCAGTTTTCACAGCACAGGCAAATAACCATGACGCAGGATGAACTGAAAAAAGCAGTCGGTTGGGCAGCGCTCCAGTACGTGCAGCCAGGCACTATCGTTGGTGTGGGCACCGGCTCCACGGCCGCACATTTTATTGATGCTCTGGGCACCATCAAACATCAGATTGACGGTGCGGTTTCCAGCTCCGACGCCTCCACTGCCAAACTGAAAAGTCTCGGCATCCCCGTATACGATCTGAACGAAGTGGATTCTCTTGGCATCTATGTTGATGGCGCAGATGAAATCAACGGGCATATGCAGATGATCAAAGGCGGTGGCGCAGCGCTTACCCGCGAGAAAATCATTGCATCTGTGGCTGAGAAGTTTATTTGCATCGCGGATGCGTCCAAGCAGGTGGATATCCTGGGTAACTTCCCGCTGCCGGTAGAAGTGATTCCCATGGCGCGTAGCTGTGTAGCTCGCGAGCTCGTCAAACTGGGCGGACGCCCGGAATACCGCCAGGGCGTAGTGACGGATAACGGCAACATCATTCTTGATGTTTATGGCCTGAGCATCATCGACCCGATAGCGCTTGAAAACGCCATTAACGGCTTGCCGGGCGTGGTGACCGTTGGGTTGTTTGCCAACCGTGGCGCGGATGTCGCGCTGATTGGTACGGCTGACGGCGTGAAAACCATCGTAAAATGATCTGACCGGGGCGCACCATGCGCCCCAAAAATACGTATAAAAAATGACAAATTATTTTAACGGTAAATTTGGTGACATATGTCACATTCCTATAAAACACCTGTGATTCATTCCTGTAACTTCTGCACTACCAGCATTTTGTGCTAACCCCTTCCCTTTTATTCCTTTTTGTCACGGTGCGGATGCAATCGTTTATATTGCCGAAGGCGTAGATTTTGATATTTTGACAGAAGGGTAGCTTATAGGCAGTAACACAACAGCACAGAAAAATAGGGTCGGGAAATGGCAAAAGTATCACTGGAGAAAGACAAAATTAAATTCCTGCTGGTGGAAGGCGTGCACCAGAAAGCGGTCGAGAACCTTCGTGCGGCAGGTTATACCAACATCGAGTATCACAAAGGCGCGCTGGATAGCGATGCGCTTAAAGCTGCTATCCGTGATGCCCATTTCATCGGCTTACGTTCCCGTACTAACTTAACTGAAGATGTTCTGGCGGCGGCAGAGAAACTGGTCGCGGTCGGCTGCTTCTGTATCGGCACCAACCAGGTCGATCTGGATGCGGCGGCAAAACGTGGCATACCGGTCTTTAACGCGCCATTCTCCAACACCCGCTCTGTTGCTGAGCTGGTTATCGGCCAGCTATTGCTTCTGCTGCGCGGCATACCAGAGGCGAACGCAAAAGCGCACCGTGGCGTGTGGAACAAGCTGGCTGTAGGGTCCTTTGAAGCGCGCGGGAAAAAACTCGGTATCATTGGTTACGGCCATATCGGGACGCAGCTTGGCATTCTGGCTGAAGCGCTGGGCATGAACGTCTTTTTCTATGATATTGAAAATAAACTGCCGCTGGGTAACGCAACCCAGGTTCAGCATCTTTCCGATCTGCTTAACATGAGCGACGTCGTCAGCCTGCACGTGCCTGAAAACGCCTCGACTAAAAACATGATTGGCGCCAACGAACTGGCGCTGATGAAGCCGGGCGCGCTGCTAATTAACGACGCCCGCGGAACCGTGGTCGACATTCCTGCGCTGTGCGATGCGCTGGCCCGTAAGCATCTGGCCGGTGCGGCAATCGACGTGTTCCCGACGGAGCCTGCAACCAACAGCGATCCGTTCACTTCCCCGCTGTGTGAATTTGATAACGTGATCCTGACGCCGCACATCGGCGGGTCAACGCAGGAAGCGCAGGAAAATATTGGTCTTGAAGTGGCGGGTAAGCTGGCTAAATATTCCGATAACGGCTCAACGCTTTCTGCGGTGAACTTCCCGGAAGTTTCTCTGCCGTTGCACGGTGGCACCACAAGCCGCCTGCTGCACATTCACGAAAACCGTCCCGGTATTTTGACCGCGCTGAACCAGATTTTCGCCGAGCAGGGTATCAACATCGCCGCGCAGTATCTGCAAACGACGCCGCATATGGGCTACGTGGTAATTGATATTGATGCTGAGGAAGATGTTGCCGAGGCGGCATTGAAATCAATGAAGGCGATTCCGGGGACTATCCGCGCGCGCCTGCTTTACTAATCGGCTAATGGCGGGGGGCGCTACGCTTACCCGCCCTACATTTTTTGGCTTCAATAGGGTGGATAAGCAAATGCGCCATCCACCCGTTTCACCACTCCCAAAGCCGCGACGGCGTTACTACCGCAGGCAAAGGAATATCCCACTCTTCGACAGGCAGCGTCGGCACCAGTTGACAATCATGCGCCAACCCAACGGGCCATAAGCCATGCTGCCGCCAGTTCTGTAAAGTACGATCGTAGAACCCGCCGCCCATGCCCAGCCGTTGACCTTGCTCATCAAAGGCGACCAGCGGCGTTATTAACACATCCAGATTATCCAGCGGCAAGACGTTGCGCACATCAAGTTTTGGCTCAAGGATTTTCAGGCGATTCATTACCAGGTGGCTGTTTTTGTCGTAGCGTAAAAACAGCAAGCTGCCTTTACTGAAAGGATGAAGCACCGGCAGGTAAACGGCCTTTCCAGCTTGCCACAATGCTCGAATCAGCGGACGCGTATCCAGCTCGCCATCAAAAGATAAAAACACAGCGACGTTTGCGGCATTGATCACCGGCGGAAAGCTAAGCATACGTAAAGCGGCCTGTTCGGCGAAGATTTGCTGTTCGGTATCAGTGAGGGTACGGCGTCGTTGCCGAATGGTTTGGCGAATTTCAGTACGAAGCGCTGAGACAAAATGGGGTGGTGAACTTAACGGATTGTGCGTCATGCGAAATGACCGGGTAGAAAGAGGGAATCTCCGAGATGCCGCCGCAGGCTGTAACCCTTGAACCCTTGGTTCAAGGTGAATGCAGCGTCACTGTCTTAAGGCTTCTCGGACGGACCGAGCATGCTCACCGACGGTGGAGCACCACATTCTTGTGGTATGAAATATCGGCTCAGGGGACTGGCCCGCTTGCAAACATCTCAGAGAAATTTTTACTTCACAGTCACTCTACCATAGTCAACTGTAAAGCGTTATTCAAAATTTGGACCCTGTCTTTCTGTTATGCGACCTTGCTCAAGTAACGCTTGTTCAATGGTCTGCTGTAACATTTTGATCCGCTGTTCCATGTTAGCAGCGTAGTCACGGGTTTTCGATTTTTCCTGAGCTAATTCATAGCAAATGTTTAGCGCTGCGATGAAAACTAACTGCTCAGTATTTGTGACTCTAGTGCGAACTTTTAAATCTTGCAACCGCTGATCCAGCTCAACCGCAGCCTGATTCAGCGCATCCTGTTGTTCAGGCGGACAATTCACGCGCAATGAACGACCGAAAATTTGGATATCGACTGGTTGTGCAGACATGCCACCTTCCTGCTGTTAACTCGCCTGCCTGACGTAACCCATTAGCAGGTCACGAAAGGGGCGTCACTATAGCTACCCCGTTATGAAGATACAAGCCCTTTTCTGGTGCCCCGGAGTCCCTGGTGGTAGCATAACATGAACTATCCCTGCCAACGATGACGAATGCGCATGTCTATACAGAACGCTATGCCAGGCTACGACGCCGTAAGCCAACTTTTGAACCAACAGGGCGTGGGGCTCACTCCCGCGGAAATGCACGGCTTAATCAGCGGCATGCTGTGCGGCGGTAATAAAGACAGTAGCTGGCAACCGCTGCTGCACGACCTGACAAACGAAGGACTGGCCTTTAGCCAGAACCTGGCCGATATCCTGCGCGATATGCATGGCGCAACCGGCGACGCCCTGGAAGACGATGGTTTTCTGTTCAAGCTCTACCTGCCAGACGGCGATGAAACCACGGTGTTTGACCGTGCGGACGCGCTGGCCGGTTGGGTGAACCACTTCCTGCTGGGGCTCGGCGTCACCCAGCCTAAGCTCGATAAAGTCGCTGGCGAAACCGGCGAGGCTATCGACGATCTGCGCAACATCGCCCAGCTTGGTTATGACGAGGATGAAGATCAGGAAGAGCTGGAAATGTCGCTGGAAGAAATCATTGAGTACGTGCGGGTTGCCGCATTGCTTTGCCACGACACCTTTACCCGTCCGGTGCCAACCGCGCCAGAAGTGCGTAAGCCAACGCTTCACTAAGAACAATAAGCTTCAGGAGGTGTGATGACTCAGCAGGAATTTCTTCGCCGCCGCCAGGCGCTACTGGCGAAAATGGCTCCGGCCAGCGCCGCGCTAATTTTTGCGGCTCCCGAAGCAATACGCAGCGCGGACAGCGAATATCCGTACCGCCAGAACAGCGATTTCTGGTACTTCACCGGTTTTAACGAGCCTGAAGCGGTACTGGTGCTTATCAAAAGCGACGAAACTCACAACCACAGCGTGCTGTTCAACCGGCTGCGTGATAAAACCGCCGAAATCTGGTTTGGTCGTCGTCTGGGGCAGGAAGCCGCGCCGGAAACCCTGGCGGTCGATCGCGCCCTGGCTTTTTCCGAAATTGGCGAACAACTGCATCAGTTGCTGAATGGCCTGGATGTCGTCTATCACGCCCAGGGCGAATATGATTACGCTGACAGCATCGTGTTTGCGGCGCTGGATAAGCTGCGTCGCGGCTCCCGCCAGAATCTCTCCGCTCCTGCAACGCTTACAGACTGGCGTCCGTGGGTGCACGAGTTGCGCTTGTTTAAATCAGAAGAAGAGATCGCCGTGATGCGCCGGGCAGGGGAAATCACCGCGCTCGCCCATACTCGCGCGATGGAAAAATGCCGCCCGGGCATGTTCGAATATCAGCTTGAAGGCGAAATTCTGCATGAGTTTAGCCGCCACGGCGCACGTTTCCCGTCTTATAACACCATCGTTGGCAGCGGTGAAAACGGCTGCATTCTGCATTACACCGAAAACGAAAGTGAAATGCGCGACGGCGATTTAGTGCTGATCGACGCAGGCTGCGAATACAAAGGTTATGCAGGCGACATCACCCGCACCTTCCCGGTAAACGGCAAATTTAGCGCACCACAGCGGGCCATTTACGACATCGTTCTCGAATCCCTGGAAACCGCGCTGAAGCTTTATCGCCCCGGCACCTCAATGCAGGAAGTAACCGGCGAGGTCATTCGCATTATGGTTAGCGGTCTGGTGAGGCTTGGCATTCTTAAAGGCGAAGTCGACCAACTGATTGCGGATAATGCGCATCGCCAGTTCTTTATGCACGGCCTGAGCCACTGGCTGGGGCTGGATGTGCACGATGTCGGCGCGTACGGGCAGGATCGTTCCCGCGTGCTTGAGCCAGGCATGGTCATCACCGTTGAGCCGGGCCTGTATATCGCGCCGGATGCGGATGTGCCTGCGGAGTACCGCGGCATTGGCATTCGTATCGAAGACGATATCCTCATCACCGCCGAAGGTAACGAAAACCTGACGGCGAGCGTGGTAAAATCCGCAGATGACATCGAAGCCTTGATGGCGGCGGCGCGTCAGCTATGAGCGTAATCATTGTCGGCGGCGGCATGAATGGCGCAACGCTTGCGCTTGCCATCTCAAAAATGACGGGCGGTAAACTGCCGGTGCATCTGGTAGAAGCCACCGCGCCTGATTCAGCGATTCATCCAGGCTTCGACGCTCGTGCCATTGCGCTGGCGCAAGGCACCTGCCAGCAGTTGACTAACATCGGCGTCTGGCCTGCCATTTCGTCGTGCGCCACGGCAATCACCTCTGTGCATGTGAGCGATCGCGGCCACGCCGGTTTTGTCACACTTAAAGCAGAAGATTATCAGATTAGCGCGTTGGGGCAGGTTGTTGAGCTGCATGATGTCGGCCAGCGGCTGTTTGCCCTGTTACGTAAAGCGCCTGGCGTTACGCTGCATTGCCCGCAACGTGTGGCTTCCTTCATTCGTGAAGAAAATGGCGTTAGCGTTACACTCGATAACGGCGCGGTGCTTGAAGGTAACGTTCTGGTCGCGGCGGATGGTTCGCGTTCCGGGCTTGCGGAACAGTGTGGCATTACCTGGCAGCAGGAGGATTATCGGCAAATCGCCGTTATTGCTAACGTCACTACCGCGCTGCCGCATAATGGCCGTGCGTTCGAACGTTTCACGCAGCATGGTCCGCTGGCAATGTTGCCGATGTCTGGCGGACGCTGCTCGCTGGTCTGGTGCCATCCGTGGGATGCGCTGGAAGAGGTGAAAAGCTGGAGCGACGAACGCTTCTGCAACGAACTGCAACGCGCCTTCGGCTGGCGTCTGGGACGCATAACTCACGCGGGCGCTCGCAATATCTATCCGCTCGCACTGACCACCGCTTCACAGGCGATTTCGCACCGCGTGGCGCTCGTCGGCAATGCAGCACAAACTTTGCATCCCATTGCCGGCCAGGGCTTTAACCTCGGCTTGCGCGATGTTATGTCGCTCGCAGAATCTCTGGCCGCGGCCTGTCAGGCACAGCAGGACCCGGGCAGTTACCCGGTACTGGCAGAATATCAGCAGCGCCGGGCAACAGATAAAGCCGCCACTATTGGCGTAACGGACGGTCTGGTGCAATTATTTGCCAACCGTTGGGCGCCACTGGTGATTGGGCGTAATCTTGGCCTGATGGCGATGGAACATTTTACTCCGGCACGCGATGTGCTGGCACAGCGCACCCTTGGCTGGGTTGCGCGTTAAAGGAGAGTCAATTTGCAAAGCGTTGATGTGGCGATTGTTGGTGGCGGCATGGTAGGCCTGGCTGTTGCCTGTGGCCTGCAGGGCAGCGGTCTTCGCGTGGCTGTACTGGAGAATCATCTTCCGCAGCCGCAGGCCCCTGACGCCCCCCCGGCGCTACGCGTGTCGGCCATAAACGCTGCCAGTGAAAAGCTGCTGACTCATCTTGGCGTCTGGCCAAAGATCATCGCCCAGCGAGCCTGCGCCTATCACGGCATGGAAGTGTGGGAGAAGGACAGCTTCGGGCACATTGCTTTTGATGATAAAACCTATGGTTTTAGCCACCTCGGCCACATTATTGAAAACGCTGTGATTCATCATGCGCTCTGGCAGCGTGCGGAGCAGTGCGCAGATGTCACGCTAATGGCGCCCGCTGAATTACAGCAGGTTGCCTGGGGTGAAAACGAAGCGTTTATCACCTTGAAAGACGGCGCGATGCTGACAGCGCGCCTGGTCGTCGGTGCAGACGGCGCCAACTCCTGGCTACGTAAACAGGCGGATATCCCGCTTACCTTCTGGGACTACCGCCATCACGCGCTGGTTGCCACTATTCGTACCGCGCAGCCGCATCAGGGCGTGGCTCGCCAGATTTTCCACGGCGAAGGCATTCTGGCGTTCCTGCCGCTTTCCGATCCGCATTTATGCTCGATTGTCTGGTCGTTGCCGCCGCCGGAAGCGGAGCGTATGCAAAACGCCTCGCCCGAAGAGTTTAACCAGTCGCTTTCCGTGGCCTTTGATATGCGGCTGGGGCTTTGCAGCGTTGAAAGCGAACGTCAGATCTTTCCGCTAACCGGGCGCTACGCGCGTAGTTTCGCAGCGCATCGCCTCGCGCTGGTGGGCGATGCGGCACATACCATTCACCCGCTGGCCGGGCAGGGCGTCAACCTTGGCTTTATGGATGCCGCCGGGCTGATTGATGAAGTTCGCCGTGCGCATCGGCAGGGCAAAGATATCGGTCAATATCTGTATCTGCGCCGCTACGAGCGTAGCCGCAAGCACAGCGCGGCGATGATGCTGGCGAGCATGCAGGGCTTCCGTGATTTGTTCGCAGGCAGTAATCCAGCCAAAAAGCTTTTACGCGACGTGGGGCTGAAACTGGCCGATACGCTTCCGGGCGTGAAACCGAAATTGGTTCGGCAGGCGATGGGGTTGCAGGATCTGCCGGCCTGGCTTCGCTAACTCAATAACGTTAGGTCGATCACATTTCCCTTTCCGGTCTTCGGAAAGGGATCCGCCTCCCTCATTTGAAATATTCTAATCTCAGGCTAAATTTCGGATTACTTTTTTTAATGGCATGTTTTTCTTGATGCAGTGAATTTGTTTCTGAAATGGTCGTAAATGTTAGCTAACTCTAAATTCTTCGTTTAGCACTTGCGGTTTATGCGCACTGCCTCGCATTTTTGCAGTTGAATACTCTGCATGCTGCATCGCCTGTTTGGGTCATAAGCTAATGCAATAGCTGTTTTTCCCTTATGGTTTACACGTCCTTTCAGTGGTAAGTTCAGACCAAAGGTAACGTTTGCGTCGCTATCGGGAACGGTGGCGATGCCGGGTTTCGTCTGACAGAAAGCAAAGTGTAAAAACGCTTTGTAACCAGTTGGTTAAAGAGGAAAAGATGGCTCAACAGACCCCTTTGTTTGAACAGCATAATCTCTGCGGCGCGCGCATGGTGGATTTCCATGGCTGGATGATGCCGCTGCACTACGGCTCGCAGATTGACGAACACCACGCGGTACGCACCGATGCGGGCATGTTCGATGTTTCCCACATGACCATTGTCGATTTACATGGCAGCCGCACCCGCGAATTCCTGCGCTATCTGGTAGCCAACGACGTTGCCAAACTGACCCAGCCGGGCAAAGCCCTTTACACCGGGATGCTCAACGCCTCCGGCGGCGTTATCGACGACCTGATTATCTATTTCTTCACCGAAGACTACTTCCGCCTGGTGGTTAACTCCGCCACTCGCGAAAAAGACCTTGAGTGGATCAACCAGCACGCTGAACCGTTCGCGGTTGACGTGACCGTACGCGACGACCTTTCTCTGATTGCCGTGCAGGGGCCGCATGCCCAGGCCAAAGCTGCAACATTATTCACTGAAGAACAGCGCAGCGCGGTAGCTGGCATGAAGCCATTTTTTGGCGTGCAGGCGGGCGATTTGTTTATCGCGACCACCGGCTACACCGGCGAAGCAGGCTATGAAATCGCCATGCCAAACGAGAAGGCCGCAGGCTTCTGGGCGCAGCTTGTTGAAGCGGGCGTTAAGCCTTGTGGTCTCGGCGCGCGTGACACGCTGCGTCTGGAAGCGGGCATGAACCTCTATGGCCAGGAAATGGACGAAGGCGTGTCCCCGCTGGCGGCAAACATGGGCTGGACCATTGCATGGGAGCCCGCTGAGCGTGATTTTATCGGCCGTGAAGCCCTTGAAGCGCAGCGCGCAAAAGGCACCGAGAAGCTGGTTGGCTTGATCATGACCGAGAAAGGCGTATTACGTAATGAATTGCCCGTTCGTTTTACCGATGAATCCGGCAACGCCTGCGAAGGAATTATTACCAGCGGCACCTTCTCGCCAACGCTTGGCTACAGCATTGCTCTGGCGCGCGTACCGGCCGGTATTGGCGATACCGCCATCGTGCAGATCCGCAACCGCGAAATGCCGGTAAAAGTCACTAAACCTGTTTTTGTTCGCGCCGGCAAAGCCGTCGCACAGTAAATTTTGAGAGAGGAAAAGAACAATGAGCAATGTGCCGAATGAACTGAAATACAGCAAAGAACACGAATGGCTGCGTAAAGAAGCGGATGGTTCCTACACCGTAGGCATCACCGAACACGCGCAAGAGCTGCTGGGCGATATGGTGTTTGTCGATCTGCCGGAAGTGGGTTCTACCGTTAGCATTGGCGACGACTGCGCCGTTGCGGAATCCGTTAAGGCCGCATCCGACATTTATGCCCCAATCAGCGGTGAAATCATTGCCGTAAACAGCGAGCTGGAAGGCTCCCCGGAACGGGTGAACAGCGAACCTTACGCCGGCGGCTGGATCTTTAAAATTAAAGCCCGCGACGAGTCCGAACTGGACGGCCTGCTGGACGCCGCCGCCTATGAAGCCCTGCTGGAAAACGAGTAATACTGTACCTGGCGGGTGACGCTCTGCTTACCCGCCCTACGATGTTCACCGAATCTTGTTTTGTAGGGTGGATAAGCGTCGCGCCATCCACCGCTAAAGTTCTGCATGTATTTCAGGAATCACCGCTCATGACCCAGTCCTTACGTAGCCTTGAAAACCACGAAGCGTTTATCGCCCGCCATATTGGCCCGTCCGCCCAGCAACAGCACGAAATGCTGGAGGCCGTGGGCGCCGCCTCTTTAAATGAACTTATCTCCACCATTGTTCCGGCTGATATTCAGCTCGCACAGCCGCCGATGGTGGGTGAAGCGGCAACAGAATTCGCAGCGCTTGCGGAACTAAAAGCCATTGCCAGCCGGAATAAACGCTTCAAAACTTACATTGGGATGGGTTATGCCGCGGTGCAAACGCCGCCGGTGATTCTACGTAATATGCTGGAAAATCCGGGCTGGTACACCGCATACACGCCTTATCAGCCGGAAGTGTCTCAGGGTCGTCTGGAAGCGCTGCTGAACTTCCAGCAGGTAACTCTGGATTTGACCGGGCTGGACATCGCCTCCGCCTCGCTGCTGGATGAGGCAACCGCTGCCGCAGAAGCAATGGCGATGGCAAAACGCGTGAGCAAGCTGAAAAATGCCAACCGCTTCTTCGTGGCGGCGGACATTCATCCACAAACGCTGGACGTGGTGCGTACCCGCGCGGAAACCTTTGGCTTTGACGTAATTGTCGACGATGCAGCAAAAGTGCTGGATCACCAGGACGTATTCGGCGTGCTCCTGCAACAGGTTGGCACCACTGGCGAAGTGCACGATTACAGCGCGCTGATTGCTGAACTGAAACAACGCAAAGTTGTGGTAAGCGTAGCCGCTGATTTTATGTCGCTGGTGCTGCTCACCGCACCGGGTAAACAGGGCGCAGATATCGTCTTTGGTTCTGCACAGCGCTTTGGCGTGCCGATGGGTTACGGCGGCCCGCATGCGGCGTTCTTTGCCGCGCGTGATGAATTCAAACGTTCCATGCCTGGCCGTATTATCGGCGTTTCTCGCGATGCTGCTGGCCGCACCGCGCTGCGCATGGCAATGCAGACCCGTGAGCAGCATATCCGCCGCGAGAAAGCGAACTCCAACATCTGCACTTCTCAGGTGCTGCTGGCCAACATCGCCAGCCTGTATGCGGTATTTCATGGTCCAGATGGCCTGAAACGCATTGCTGGCCGTATCCATCGTCTGACCGATATTCTCGCCGCGGGCCTGCAAAAGAAAGGCCTGGCGCTGCGTCACAAACATTGGTTCGACACGCTTTGTGTCGAAGTCGCTGATAAAGCCGCCGTTCTGGCTCGTGCCGAAGCAAACGAAATCAACCTGCGCAGCGATATTCTGGGCGCGGTCGGCATTACGCTTGACGAAGCGACCACTCGCGAAGACGTGCAGGCGCTGTTCACCGTGCTGCTGGGCGATAACCACGGCCTGGAAATCGACAAGCTGGATCAGGACGTTGCCGGCGACAGCCTGTCTGTTCCGGCGGAAATGCTGCGCGACGACGAAATCCTGACCCACCCGGTGTTCAATCGCTACCACAGCGAAACCGAGATGATGCGCTACATGCACTCTCTGGAGCGTAAAGATCTGGCGCTCAACCAGGCGATGATCCCGCTGGGTTCGTGCACCATGAAGCTGAACGCCGCGGCGGAAATGATCCCCATTACCTGGCCGGAATTTGCCGAACTGCACCCGTTCTGCCCGGCGAATCAGGCGGAAGGCTACCATCAGATGATTTCCCAGCTTTCCGACTGGCTGGTGAAACTGACCGGTTATGACGCGTTGTGCATGCAGCCAAACTCCGGTGCGCAGGGCGAATATGCGGGTCTGCTGGCGATTCGTCGCTATCATGAAAGCCGCAACGAAGCGGGTCGTAATATCTGCCTGATCCCAAGCTCCGCGCACGGCACTAACCCGGCTTCTGCACAAATGGCTGGCATGGAAGTGATCGTTGTCGCATGCGACAAACAGGGCAATATCGATCTTCAGGATCTGCGTGCGAAGGCGGAGCAGGCGGGCAGCGCGCTTTCCTGCATCATGGTGACTTACCCATCCACGCACGGCGTTTACGAAGAAACCATTCGTGAAGTTTGTCAGATTGTTCACCAGTACGGCGGGCAGGTTTATCTCGACGGCGCGAACATGAATGCCCAGGTCGGCATTACTTCCCCGGGCTATATCGGCGCGGACGTTTCGCACCTTAATCTGCACAAAACCTTCTGCATTCCCCACGGCGGCGGCGGTCCGGGCATGGGGCCAATCGGCGTGAAAGCGCATCTGGCTCCGTTTGTGCCGGGTCACAGCGTAGTGCAGGTTGAAGAGATGCTGACCCAGCAGGGCGCGGTTTCTGCGGCCCCGTTTGGCAGCGCCTCGATTCTGCCCATCAGTTGGATGTACATCCGCATGATGGGCGCCGAAGGCCTTAAAAAAGCAAGCCAGGTAGCGATTCTGAACGCGAACTATATCGCCAGCCGCCTGCAGTCTGCTTTCCCGGTGCTGTACACCGGCGCGAACGGCCGCGTGGCGCACGAATGTATTCTCGACATCCGTCCGCTGAAAGAAGAAACCGGCATCAGCGAGCTGGATATTGCTAAGCGTCTGATTGATTTTGGTTTCCATGCGCCAACTATGTCTTTCCCGGTTGCGGGCACGCTGATGGTTGAGCCAACGGAATCCGAAAGCAAGCTGGAGCTGGATCGCTTTATCGATGCGATGCTGACTATCCGTACTGAAATCGATCGTGTAGCGCGTGGCGAATGGCCGCTGGACGATAACCCGCTGGTGAACGCCCCGCATACTCAGGACGAAATCGTGACCGAGTGGGCACATCCGTATACCCGCGAGCTGGCCGTTTTCCCGGCAGGTCACAGCAATAAATACTGGCCGACCGTCAAGCGTCTGGATGATGTATTCGGCGACCGTAACCTTTTCTGCTCCTGCGTGCCGATGAGCGAATACCAGTAAAGTAGCTTCGATCTCCCCCTGACCTTCTCCCTCAAGGGAGAGCTAACGGGGAGATAGGTAGGGTGGAAAAGCGAAGCGTCATCCATCATGTAAAGCAATTAAGGGCACCCCGGTGCCCTTTGTGTTACCTGGACATCTGGAGGAAACATGGCAACAGTTCTGGTCACCGGCGGCAGCCGCGGCATTGGCAAGGCAACCGCCATTCTGCTTGCCCGGCACGGTTATAAAGTCGTAATTAACTACCTGCGTAACAAACAGGCCGCTGATGAGGTGGTCAATACCATTCGCGCTACGGGCGGCGAAGCGCTGGCTATCAAAGCGGACATCGCCGATGAACTGCAGGTGCTGGCAATGTTTGCTGAAATCGACAACGCCTTTGGCGCGGTTACCGCGCTGGTCAATAACGCCGGCATTCTCTTCCAGCAATCCACTATCGAAAACCTGACGGCAGACCGTATCAACCGCGTGCTGGCGACTAACGTTACGGGCTATTTCCTTTGCTGCCGTGAAGCAGTCAAACGCATGGCTTATCGCCACGGCGGAGAAGGCGGTTCGATTGTTAACGTTTCTTCCGCTGCGGCACGCCTGGGTTCGCCGGGTGAATATGTCGATTACGCAGCTTCAAAAGGAGCGATAGATACGCTAACCACCGGGCTTTCGCTGGAAGTCGCGGCGCAGGGTATTCGCGTTAACTGCGTACGTCCCGGGTTTATCTATACCGATATGCATGCAACCGGCGGTGAAGCCGGAAGAGTTGATCGCGTGAAATTTTCTCTGCCCATGCAGCGTGGCGGGCAACCGGAAGAAGTTGCGCAGGCAATCGTCTGGTTATTAAGCAGCAAAGCGTCTTATGTTACAGGCAGCTTTATTGATTTGGCCGGAGGGAAGTAGCGCCAGAGTTCAACAAAATGTGACAACTTCCAGCGTGCTTGTTGTGTAGACTTTCAACACGACGTGCGTGTGGGAGTAGGCAAGTGAATCAGGCGAAAAAGCTGTTAATAGTGGAAGACGATGAAAATATCGCCGAGCTTTTACAATTGCATCTGCGGAAAGAAGGTTTTGAGATAGCCCATGCCGCAGATGGTAATACCGGCATGGATAAGCTTAAGCAGGGCGGATGGGATGCGTTAATTCTCGATCTGATGCTGCCAGGCGTGGACGGGCTGGAAATTTGCCGCTTTGCACGCACCATGACCCGCTATACGCCGATTATCATTATCAGCGCCCGTTCAGGTGAAACGCACAGGGTGCTTGGCCTTGAACTTGGCGCTGATGACTATCTTGCCAAGCCCTTTTCCATGCTGGAACTGGTGGCGCGCGTTAAAGCGTTATTTCGCCGCCAGGAGGCGATGAGCCAGAATTTGCGGCTTGACGCGGGCACGCTCACCTTCGGCACGCTGACTATCGATCCGCTGACTCGCGATGTGCAGCTTAACAATGTTCCTGTTGATCTCACGCCACGCGAATTCGATCTGCTCTATTTCTTTGCCAGAAACCCGGAAACCGTCTTCTCCCGCCTGAACCTGCTTAATCAGGTGTGGGGATATGAGCATGAAGGTTACGAACATACGGTTAATACGCACATCAATCGTCTGCGAATCAAGATTGAAGACAACCCGGCGGAACCGAACTTTATCCGCACCGTCTGGGGTAAAGGTTACAAATTCACCGCACAGCCACGCGAGTAACCCATGCGAACTTTTTCCCTTTCACAGCGCCTGACGCTGGTATTTGCAATTTTGCTTTTCGCCTCCTGCGCGCTCATGGGCTGGATGCAGGTTCGCACCAGCACGCAATACAGTCAGGCGGTTATTCAGCAGCTCTCAAGCAATCTCGCACAGCATATCAACCAGAGCTATCCGCTGCTCGGTAAGGACGGGCTTAACAAAGACTCGGTTCGCACGTTGTTTGACCATTTGATGTCGGTCAATCCAAGCGTTGAGGTTTACCTGCTTGATAAAGAAGGCAATATCATTGGCGATGCGGCGCCGGATGGACACATAAAACGCCAGCGGGTCGATTTAGCCCCCATTCAGGCTGCTTTAAACGAGCAGAAATATCCCGTTTACGGCGACGATCCGCGCAGCATCGACTCCAGGAAAGTATTTAGCGTGGCGCCGATGCTTCAGGACGGACAGCTCAGAGGCTATCTTTACGTGATCCTGCTGGGGGAAAACTACAGCGCGCTAAATAACGACGCGCACTTTAACGCGCTGCTGAAGATCGTGCTGATCTCAATCAGCCTTGTCGCCTTGCTTGGCATGATAGTCGGGGGACTGGCTTTCCGCTGGATAACTCGCCCGCTGCGCGATCTGTCCCGTCAGGTCCACGCGCTTGAGATGGGCGGCATAGAAGAGATGCAGACGATGGCCGCGCTTCCTCTTAGCAATGAGAAAGGCAAAGATGAAATCGGTCTGCTGCGTCAGGGGGTTATCAGCATGGCCCGGCGCATTGCCGAGCAGTGGCATCGTTTATCTCAGCAAGACCAGCTTCGCCGTGAATTTATCGCTAATATTTCCCATGACCTGCGCACGCCGCTGACTTCGCTGCATGGCTATCTTGAGAGCCTGTCCGTCATGTCCGCCACGCTTTCTGAAGCGGACAAAAAACGCTATCTGGACATTGCGCTTGGCCAGAGCCAAAAAGTAGGGGCTCTGGCGCAGTCCTTGTTTGAACTTGCGCGTCTGGAATATGGCGTGGTGAAACCGCAAAAAGAGCAGTTTTCTCTCGCTGAGCTTTTGCAGGACGTCTTTCAGAAATTTGAACTGGCCGCGCAAACCCGCCAGCAGCAGATGCTGGCGGATATTCAGCCCGGTTTGCCGCTGATAGATGCCGATCTCGGCATGATAGAGCGCATTTTTACCAATCTGCTTGATAATGCGATTCGTCACGTGCCGGAGCAGGGCACTATAGCCGTACGCGTATGGAAAGAAGGCGAGAAAGTGCTGGTTCAGGTGAGCGATAACGGACCGGGTATTCCGCAGGAGCTTAAAGAAGGGCTGTTCGTTCGCCCTTCGATTGCCAGTCAGTCGCGGCTACGAGCAGGCGGTCTGGGATTAATGATTGTACGCCAGATGCTGCAGCTTCACGGCAGCGACATTACGCTTGTGGAAAAGCCTGAATGCGGGGCGTGTTTCCGGTTTGCTCTGCCAGTTTAAGAGGCTAAAACTTTATGTCGGGTGGCGCTAGCGCTTACCCGACCTACGGAAGCACCCGAAACGTAGGGTGGATGGCGCTGACGCTTACCCGACCGCCGAAAGTATTCGAAACGTAGGGTGGATAAGCGCAGCGCCATCCACCGTTTACTGATTAGAGATTTTCGCCGTTGCTGGCGATAACTTCTTTATACCAGTTGAAGCTTTTCTTACGGGAGCGAGACATATCGCCGGTGCCGTCATCATGCTTATTCACGTAGATGAAGCCGTAGCGCTTGCTGTACTGGCCGGTGGTAAAAGAGACGCAGTCGATGCAACCCCACGGGGTATAGCCCATCAGATCGACACCGTCGTAGGTAACTGCTTTCATCATCTCCGTAACGTGAGCTTTCAGATAATCGATGCGGTAATCGTCATTGATAGAACCGTCTTCTTCAACTTTGTCGTAAGCGCCGAAGCCGTTCTCAACGATAAACAGCGGCTTCTGATAACGCTCATATAATTCACACAACGCAAAACGCAGGCCAACCGGGTCAATCTGCCAGCCCCAGTCGGAGGCTTTAACGTGCGGGTTTGGTTCGCTGCCCTGGAAACCAGACAGTGCGTCGCCCGAACCGCCCTCTGCTTTTACGGCGTTGGTCATGTAGTAGCTGAAACCGAGGTAATCACACACGCCTTCACGCAGAATTTGCTCGTCGCCCGCTTCCATTTTGATATTGAACTCGCGGCGTTCCCACTCGTTAAGTACGTAAGTCGGGTAGTAGCCACGCAGTTGAACGTCGGTAAAGACATAACGCTCGCGCATGGATTCCTGGGCGTACATAACGTCTTCAGGTTTGCAGGAGAACGGGTAGAGCGGCACCATCGCCAGCATGCAGCCGATTTGCATCTCAGGGTTAATGCGATGGCCGATTTTCACCGCCATGGCGCTTGCTACAAACTGATGATGCAGAACCTGATACATCACTTCTTCAGGGTTATCGTGCTCGGTGTATACCACGCCGGAGCAGCAATAGCCGAACAGCGGCGCGCGCCAGTTACGCTGGTTGTTGATCTCGTTAAAGGTCATCCAGTATTTCACTTTGCTCTTGTAGCGCTCGAACACCACTTCAGCAAAACGCACGAAGAAATCAACGACCTTACGGTTGGTCCAGCCGCCGTATTCGGTGACCAAATGATGCGGCATTTCGAAGTGGGAGAGAGTGATGACCGGCTCGATGTTGTATTTCAGAAGCTCATCGAACATATCGTCGTAGAATTTCAGACCTTCTTCGTTGGGCTGCTGCTCGTCACCTTTCGGGAAAATACGCGTCCACGCAATTGAGGTGCGGAAGCATTTGAAACCCATCTCGGCAAACAGCTTGATGTCTTCTTTGTAACGGCCGTGGAAGTCGATGGCTTCATGGTTCGGGTAGTATTTCCCCGCAATGACTTCCTTTGTGATTTCGCGAGGAACGCCGTGTGCGCCGCCGGTTAACACGTCGCAGATGCTTGGACCTTTACCTTCTTTGTTCCAGCCGCCTTCAACCTGATGCGCAGCAACCGCGCCGCCCCATAAAAAATCTTTCGGTAATGTCAGTTTTTTCATATTTTTTAATCTCACTGTCCGCGCCAAAAAATAATGTGCGATACATCACAAAATGATGCTGCGTTAATTAGCTCTGTCGTGGAGTCTAACAAATGAGATTTAATTGTCACGATATAACAAATGGCGACGCTTGTGATTTGTTACAGCTAAAAAACAATATGTTTTATTCTGCCATTTTTTTCGCCAGCTTGCGGCCAATGGTTTCTAAAATATATATAACGGGGATTTGCGTCGTGATGTCATAAACTCCGCCTACGCGGGTCAGCGGAATATGCCAGGAAATATTAAAGTCGGCAAGCCTTGCCAGAGAAGAGTTCTCGTGGCTGGTGACCGACAATACCTTGCAATTGTGCAGGCTAAACTGGCTGGCAAAGCGCAGGATTTCTTCTGTTTCACCCGAAACGGAGAGCACGATTGCGAGCGCGTTTTTTGCCATATCGTTAGTCACGGGAAAATAAGGATCGTCAATATGATTACTAAATTTTCCGACGTTAGAAAAGAAACGTGCGCCATATTTTGCTAAAGCGCCAGAGGTCCCAGCGCCGACAAATATAATTCGCTCTGAAGAACAAATAATATCGACCGCATGATCGATTAAATTATCGAAATCTTCATTGTTAGTGCTTTTAAAAAAACTGATTATTTCGCTGGGGCCAAAATTAACCAACTGCTCATCGTTTTGTTCCAGATATAATTTAAAACGTACGCGAAACTCGGAATAACCTTCGCAGTTCAGCTTGCGGCAAAAGCGCAGCACGGTGGTCGTGGAAACTCCCGCGCCGTCGGCCAGTTCGCGGATGGTCATATACATCACTTTGTCACGATTTTTAATGACATAGTTGTAGACCATCATTTCCAGGCCGTTGAGATTAGCAATCGCCGCGTGAGTAAACATTGTACATCTTCCTGAGTTTCAGCCGTGAGCCGGTAAGAGAGTTTAGCGCAGCCAGCCTTTTTCCTGCGCACCATATAAATGGCTGACGACATGTTGCCATAATTCCGGCCAGCTTTCGCCCACCTGTGCATTGCGGGTTAATACTTGCTCAAGAGAAATATTATTCTCGCGCCAGCTTTGTCCTTCATTATGTAGATTTTGCAGTATGGGCAAAATGCGATCCAGCGCGCTGGCAAAGCGTGCATCGGCGCTTATTCCTGCTTCGTATTCCAGCCAGAGTTTGAGAAATTCACGGCTCTGCGGCTCGGGTAATAAACCAAACAGCCGCGTTGCTGCAAGCGCTTCTTTTTCTGCGATAGCTTCGCGTGCGGCTAAATCATAAACCAGGACATCACCCACATCGATTTCAACAATGTCATGCAACAATGCCATTTGTACCACCCGTGAAATATTTACTTCTGCAGGTGCGAAAGGGGCAAAGCTCATCGCTGCAACGGCAAAATGCCAGCTATGTTCGGCTGAATTTTCTGGGCGGCCATGGCCGATTATCTTTGTACGTCGCTCAACGAGTTTGAGCTTGTCGATTTCCATCAGAAAATCAATCACATCGCTCATCTCGCCAAAAGCGTGGGGGGACATAGCTATTCTCCAGGTATTTAAGGCAGATATGCCGATTGTACAGGCGCGCCGCTTGCCGCCGGCAGATTTATTTTAGCGCACATGTGTTCGCTGGAATCATTCTCAGTTATGCTAACCGTGCTGCATTTTTCATCTTAAGTCTCACCTGGAGTAGCCTTATGGCTGACAAACCAATTAAAGCGCTGGGATATTCGCTGGCTGAGGAAATAGCCAATAGTATTAGTCACGGCATCGGGCTGGTATTCGGCATTGTCGGACTGGTTCTGTTGCTGGTTCAGGCGGTGGATACAAACGCCAGCGCCACGGCAATCACCAGCTACAGCCTTTACGGCGGCAGCATGATTTTGCTGTTTCTCGCCTCCACCCTGTACCACGCCATCCCCCATGAGCGCGCCAAACGCTGGCTGAAAAAATTCGACCATTGCGCCATTTATCTCTTGATTGCCGGAACATATACGCCGTTCCTGCTGGTAGGACTTAATTCACCGCTTTCACGTGGGCTGATGATTGTAATCTGGAGCCTGGCGCTGGCGGGAATATTGTTTAAGCTCACTATCGCGCATCGCTTTAAGGTCTTATCGCTTGTGACTTATCTGCTGATGGGCTGGCTGTCGCTGGTAGTTATTTATCAGATGGCGGTGAAACTCGCCGCAGGCAGCGTGGCGCTACTGGCAATTGGCGGAATTATTTATTCTCTTGGCGTGATTTTCTACGTCTGCAAACGTATTCCTTATAAC
The DNA here is from genome assembly GCF_025215095.1 of Dryocola boscaweniae. Classification (GTDB taxonomy): domain Bacteria; phylum Pseudomonadota; class Gammaproteobacteria; order Enterobacterales; family Enterobacteriaceae; genus Dryocola; species Dryocola boscaweniae. The sequence continues at coordinate 141,217 of NZ_JALHAP010000079.1, forward strand.
CACGCTATCTGGCATGGCTTCGTACTCGGCGGCAGCGTGTGCCACTTCCTCGCCATCTATTTATATATTCGCTGATGCGATTGCCCCCGCAGCGCAGGGGCATTTGCCAGATGATTAACTCTCTTCTAATGAATAAGGCAGTGGTTCGATGGCCAGCTCGCTGCCGCCATCTTCCCGTACACGGAAAACGCTGTCTGGTTCGAGATCGTTATTCATTACGGCCTGAATAAGCACACGTCCGTCGTCCAGATGGCTTGCGGCAAGTACTGTGCCGGTACGACGCCAGTTATCGCCCATTTTCATCTCAAGGTCTTCGCCAACTTCCGGCAGACGTGAAGCGCTGCCTGCGAGATACCAAAGCGCGCGTTTGTTAGCGCCACGAAACTTCGCTCGCGCCACCATTTCCTGGCCGGTATAGCAGCCCTTTTTAAAGCTGATACCGCCCAGCGCCTGGAGGTTCGTCGCCTGCGGAATAAACTGAGCGCTGTTGGCGCTGTCAATCACCGCCAGGCCGCCTTCAATATCCAGCGCCAGCCATTGTTGGCTGTCATTAAGCTGCGCTTCACCGCGTAGGTTTTCGGTAAGCCGTTGCGCCGTGGCTACGTCGGTGACGAGCAGGAAACGCTCGGCTGGCAGGTTAAACCACAGCAGAGTGGTTGCGCCGTCCTGTACGACAGGATTTTGTGCGTCCGGCAGGGCCGCAAAAAGATTCGCCAGCGCTGCGCGAGCCTGAAAACCAGCAAGCCCCAACAGGACGCTTTCGTTGTCAGGCGTCATCGTAACCTTTGAGAACACGGCATACTTTTTCAGCTCCGAAAGCTGGGCTTCATAAAGGTTGCGACGTTCAATAAAGGCAAAACCTTCGCCGCGATGGAACAGGCGCAGGTTGCTCCACATCTTGCCTTTGGCGTCGCAATGGGCGCAAAGCAGATGTTGGTTGGATCCCAGCAGTGCTACATCGGCGGTGACCTGCCCTTGCAGGTACTTTTCAGCGTCTGCGCCAGTCACATTCACTAGCGCCCAGTCATCGAGCGTCATCAGCGTCAGTGGCAGGCGAGCTGCGGCTGTAGGTTGACGGGGAGGAAACGGGTTGAAAGCCATATTTTGTCCTGGGTTATCCAACGGGTGAATGTCGTTAATGGTAAAAGAGCCACTCGCCAATGCAAGCAGTTTGATGACGCGAATTGTGCCGTTTCGAGTTACCTCGCAGCGCAAATGTAACGATGTCGCGTTGCGGCTATTTCTCCAGAGTCAGTACGCAGATAGCAACATTCAGGTAATACATGCGGCGAAAACAAGTTACACTAGCATTCGTATCTTACACGTCATTTAAGCAGGAAAGAGCACATGGATATCAATAACAAAGCCCGAATCCACTGGGCGTGCCGCCGCGGAATGCGCGAGCTCGATATTTCGATTATGCCGTTCTTTGAGTATGAATATGACACGTTAAGCGATGAGGATAAGCAGTTATTTATCCGCCTTCTGGAATGTGATGATCCCGACCTCTTTAACTGGTTGATGAATCATGGTGAACCGGCAGACTCAGCGTTGCAGCGTATGGTGAAGCTTATCCAAACACGGAATAGAGAACGTGGTCCTGTGGCAATCTGATCTTCGCGTCTCCTGGCGGGCGCAGTGGTTATCCCTGTTAGCCCACGGGCTGCTTGCGTTAATTGTGCTGCTTCTACCCTGGCCGATGAGCTATACGCTTATCTGGATGCTTTTACTTTCTCTGGTGGTTTTTGACAGCGTACGCAGTCAACGCCGGATTCATGCAACACATGGCGAGATCAAACTGCTGACGAATTATCATCTGAAATGGCAGGATAAAGAGTGGGAAATAGTCGGCACGCCATGGATGCTGCGCAGCGGCATGATGCTACGAATCCGCCAGACGCGGAAAACAAGATGCCAGCATTTGTGGCTGGCGGCCGACAGCATGGATATTGGCGAGTGGCGGGATTTACGTCGCCTGATGTTGCAACAGCAGGCGAGCGGTAACGGCCAGGCTTAAGCACCTGTCATGCGAACTTCTCAGCCATTTCACCCAGAATTTGCTCGCACCAGTTCTGAATGCGTTCATCGCTCAGATCGTACTGGTTGGTTTCATCCAGTGCGAGGCCAACGAATAATTTTCCATCGGCGGTAATAGGTTTATCACTTGTAAACTCATAACCTTCAGTTGGCCAGTAACCGATAAATTGCGCACCGCGGGGAGCCAGTTTGTCGTGCAGCATACCCAGCGCGTCGAGGAACCATTCGCCGTAGCCTAGCTGGTCGCCCATGCCGTACAAGGCCACGAGTTTGCCTTCCAGATTCAGGTTATCCAGTTGATCCCAGATGGCTTCCCAGTCTTCCTGCAGTTCGCCAAAATCCCAGGTTGGGATGCCGAGGATCAGTACATCGTACTGTTCCATTTGCGCAGGGGAGTCATCTTTCAGGTTATGGAGCGTCACCAGCTCCGGGCCGATGATGTCACGAATCTTTTCGGCAGCCATTTCGGTGTAGCAGGTGCTGGAGCCATAAAAAAGGCCAATGTTCATAGCGATAACAACTCATTTAATAACGTGCAGGCTGGCAAGTGTACCAGATCCCATTACGCATCATGCATAATGGACAGAATTCAAGCTTAAGTGAGGCTTCAGTGGAACAGGATTTGGCTCGTATTGAACAGTTTCTTGATGCGCTTTGGCTCGAAAAAAATCTGGCCGAGAACACGCTGACCTCGTACCGCCGCGATTTGAAAATGGTTGTGGAATGGTTAGAGCGTCACGGTTTAACGTTATTGACGGTACAGGCGGGCGATCTTCAGTCGCTGTTTGCTGAACGACTGGAGGGGGGATACAAAGCCACCAGCTCCGCGCGCATGTTAAGCGCTGTACGCCGTTTATTTCAGCATCTCTACCGCGAGAAAGCGCGCGATGACGATCCGAGCGCCTTGCTTTCATCACCTAAATTACCGCAGCGCTTACCAAAAGATCTCAGCGAAGCGCAGGTTGAGCGGCTGCTTCAGGCTCCATGTCTTGACCAGCCCATCGAGTTACGCGACAAAGCGATGCTGGAATTGTTGTATGCTACCGGCCTGCGCGTGTCCGAGCTGGTAGGTTTATCAATAAGCGATATCAGCCTGCGTCAGGGCGTGGTGCGGGTGATTGGCAAAGGGAATAAAGAACGGCTTGTGCCGCTTGGCGAGGAAGCCGTTTACTGGCTGGAAAACTATCTTGAGCATGGCCGTCCGTGGTTGTTAAACGGACAGTCTATCGACGTGCTGTTTCCGAGCCAACGGGCGCAGCAGATGACAAGGCAAACCTTCTGGCATCGCATCAAGCATTACGCGGTAATTGCGGGAATCGATAGCGAAAAACTCTCTCCGCACGTCCTGCGCCACGCTTTTGCTACGCATTTGCTGAACCACGGGGCGGATTTACGTGTCGTACAGATGCTTCTTGGGCACAGCGATTTGTCTACTACACAAATTTATACTCATGTAGCGACCGAACGTTTGCGTCAGCTACATCAACAGCACCACCCACGGGCGTGAGTGCCAGAATAAAGGAATCATGATGAAAAAAGGTATTTTGCTGCTCTCGTTGTTGGCGGCATCTGTCTCCGGTTTTGCTCACGCTGACGATGCGGCAATCAAGCTATCCCTGGCGAAGCTGGGCGTTCAAAATGCAGATATCCAGGCCGCACCCGTTGCCGGCATGAAGACCGTCTTAACCGACAGCGGCGTGCTGTATGTGACCGAAGACGGCAAGCATATTATTCAGGGCCCGCTTTATGACGTCAGCGGCGCGCAGCCGGTAAACGTCACCAACCAGTTGTTGACAGGCAAACTGAACGCGCTTGAAAAAGAAATGATTGTTTATAAAGCGCCCCAGGAAAAGCACGTTATTACCGTATTCACCGACATCACCTGCGGCTATTGCCACAAGCTGCATGAAGAAATGAAAGACTATAACGCGCTCGGTATTACCGTGCGTTACCTCGCGTTCCCGCGTCAGGGGCTGCAAAGCCAGGCCGAAAGCGACATGAAATCCATCTGGTGCGCAAAAGACCGCAACAAAGCGTTTGATGCCGCAATGAAAGGCGATGCCGTTCCTTCTGCGACCTGTGCAACCAATATTGCTAACCATTACAACCTTGGCGTGCAGTTCGGCGTGCAGGGTACGCCAGCTATCGTGCTGAGTAACGGTACGGTAATTCCTGGTTACCAGGGGCCAAAAGAGATGAAACAAATGCTGGATGCGCACCAGCAACTGAGCAAAGTAAGTGGTCAATAACGGGTGAAACAGCAAAAGCAACTTCGTCGCCGGGTGGTGGATGACACGGCGGTCTTACCGGCGGGTTTACCTCCGCTGTTAAAACGTCTCTATGCCAGTCGCGGAGTGCGTGGCGAACAGGATCTGGAACGCAGCGTGAAAGGGATGCTGCCCTGGAAGCAGCTCAACGGCATGGAAAAAGCTGTTGAAATCCTGCATAACGCGTTTCGTGAAGGGCTACGTATTATCGTCGTCGGAGATTTCGATGCCGATGGTGCGACCAGCACGGCATTGAGCGTGCTGGCGTTACGCAGCCTTGGTGGTACAAACGTGGGCTATCTGGTACCGAACCGTTTCGAGGATGGCTATGGCTTAAGTCCGGAAGTAGTGGATCAGGCCCATGCCCGCGGTGCGCAACTGATTCTGACGGTTGATAACGGTATTTCATCGCACAGCGGCGTTGACCGCGCGCATAAGTTGGGCATTCCTGTGATCGTGACAGATCACCACCTGCCCGGTTCGGAGCTTCCGGCTGCGGAAGCCATCATCAATCCGAATCTGGTTGACTGCGAATTCCCGTCAAAATCACTCGCAGGCGTAGGCGTTGCGTTTTACCTGATGCTCGCTCTGCGCGCGCATCTGCGCGACTGCGGCTGGTTTGAACAGCAGGGGCTTGCGATCCCAAATCTGGCGGAACTGTTGGATCTGGTGGCGCTGGGTACGGTGGCAGACGTTGTGCCTCTTGATACCAACAATCGCATCCTTACCTGGCAAGGTTTAAGCCGTATTCGCGCAGGGGTTTGCCGTCCGGGCATACGCGCGCTGCTTGAGGTCGCCAATCGTGAACCCCATAAGCTTGCGGCCAGCGATCTGGGCTTTGCTCTGGGGCCGCGCCTGAATGCGGCGGGGCGTCTGGACGATATGTCCGTCGGCGTGGCGTTACTGCTTAGCGAAAACATCGGCGAAGCGCGCATGCTCGCGAACGAACTCGACGCGCTGAATCAAACCCGCAAAGAGATAGAGCAGGGCATGCAGGTTGAAGCGTTAACGCTGTGCGAAAAGCTGGAGCGCAGCAACGAAGAGTTGCCGTATGGCCTTGCGATGTATCATCCCGAGTGGCATCAGGGCGTGGTCGGCATTCTTGCCTCGCGTATTAAAGAACGCTTCAACCGTCCGGTGATAGCTTTTGCGCCGGCAGGCGACGGCACGCTTAAAGGCTCCGGGCGTTCAATTCAGGGGCTGCATATGCGCGATGCGCTGGAGCGGCTGGATACGCTGAATCCAGGCCTGATGCTAAAATTCGGCGGCCATGCCATGGCCGCGGGGCTGTCCCTTGAAGAAGCGCGTTTTGAAGAGTTCCGCCAGCGCTTCGGCGAACTGGTGGGGGAATGGCTCGATCCTGCGCTGTTGCAAGGCGAAATCTGGTCCGATGGCGCGCTTGCCGCATCGGAAATGACGCTGGAAATCGCCGAGATGCTGCGTGATGCAGGTCCCTGGGGGCAGATGTTCCCGGAACCGCTGTTCGACGGTAAGTTCCGCCTGCTGCAACAGCGGCTGGTCGGCGAGCGTCATCTGAAGGTGATGGTGGAACCGCTGGGCGGCGGCCCGCTGCTGGACGGCATCGCTTTTAATGTCGATACCGCTCACTGGCCGGACAACGGCGTTCGCGAAGTCGAACTGGCTTTCAAGCTCGATGTAAATGAGTTTCGCGGTAACCGAACAGTGCAGCTTTTAATCGACCATATCTGGGCGTTATAAAGCCAACCAAAGCTATAAAATGTGGCGTAATTCCGGTAAACTTTCCGGTTTACGACCGCATTTTCGTCTTAGTCCCCAACATAAGATATTACACATGTTTGAAATTAACCCGGTAAAAAACCGCATCCAGGACCTCACAGAGCGCAGCGACGTTCTTAGGGGGTATCTTTGACTACGATGCCAAGAAAGAGCGCCTGGAAGAAGTAAACGCAGAGCTGGAACAGCCTGATGTGTGGAACGAACCTGAACGCGCGCAGGCGCTGGGTAAAGAGCGTTCTGCACTGGAAGCGATTGTCGAAACGTTGGATCAAATGACCCAGGGGCTGGAAGATGTTTCCGGTTTGCTGGAGCTTGCTATTGAAGCCGACGACGAAGAAACCTTCAATGAAGCCGTTGTTGAGTTAGATCAGCTTGAAGCCAAACTGGCGCAGCTCGAATTCCGTCGTATGTTCTCAGGCGATTACGACAGCGCCGACTGCTACATCGATATCCAGGCAGGCTCCGGTGGTACCGAAGCGCAGGACTGGGCAAGCATGTTGATGCGTATGTATTTGCGCTGGGCCGAAGCGCGCGGGTTCAAAACAGAAATCATTGAAGAATCCGAAGGCGAAGTGGCGGGCATCAAGTCTGTGACGATCAAAATTCAGGGCGAATACGCTTTTGGCTGGCTGCGCACCGAAACCGGCGTGCATCGTCTGGTTCGTAAGAGTCCTTTCGACTCCGGCGGCCGTCGCCATACTTCCTTTAGCTCTGCCTTCGTCTATCCGGAAGTGGATGACGACATTGATATCGAAATCAACCCGGCCGATTTGCGTATCGACGTATATCGCGCGTCAGGCGCGGGCGGTCAGCACGTTAACCGTACAGAATCTGCGGTACGTATTACCCACATTCCGACCAACACCGTCACCCAGTGCCAGAACGACCGTTCGCAGCATAAGAACAAAGATCAGGCCATGAAGCAGATGAAAGCGAAGTTATACGAGCTGGAAATGCAGAAGAAAAATGCTGAGAAGCAGGCGCTGGAAGACAACAAATCGGATATCGGCTGGGGTAGCCAGATTCGTTCTTACGTCCTTGATGATTCCCGTATCAAAGACTTGCGTACCGGGGTTGAAACCCGCAACACGCAGGCCGTACTGGATGGCGATCTGGACAAATTTATCGAAGCAAGTTTGAAAGCAGGGTTATGAGGAACCAACATGTCTGAACAACAAGCACAGGGCACCGAAGCGGCAGTCGATCTTAATAATGAACTCAAAACCCGCCGCGAGAAGCTGGCTGGCCTGCGCGAGCAGGGCATTGCCTTCCCAAACGACTTCCGTCGCGATCATACCTCAGACCTTCTGCACGCAGACTTTGACGGTAAAGAGAACGAAGAGCTTGAAGCGCTTAATATCGAAGTTACCGTCGCTGGCCGCATGATGACTCGTCGTATTATGGGTAAAGCTTCTTTCGTGACTTTACAGGATGTTGGCGGCCGTATTCAGTTGTACGTTGCCCGTGACGATCTGCCTGAAGGCATCTATAACGAGCAGTTCAAAAAATGGGACCTCGGCGATATCCTCGGCGCGCGCGGCAAGCTGTTTAAAACCAAAACCGGCGAGTTGTCTATTCATTGCACCGAGCTGCGCCTGCTGACTAAAGCCCTGCGTCCTTTGCCGGATAAATTCCACGGCCTGCAGGATCAGGAAGCGCGTTACCGCCAGCGTTACCTGGATCTGATTTCCAACGACGAATCCCGCAACACCTTTAAAGTGCGTTCTCAGATCATGTCCGGCATTCGTAACTTCATGGTTGGCCGCGGCTTTATGGAAGTCGAAACGCCAATGATGCAGGTGATCCCCGGCGGCGCGTCTGCTCGCCCGTTTATCACCCACCACAATGCGCTGGACATCGATATGTACCTGCGTATTGCGCCGGAGCTGTATCTGAAGCGTCTGGTTGTCGGCGGCTTCGAGCGCGTATTCGAAATCAACCGTAATTTCCGTAACGAAGGTATCTCCCCGCGTCATAACCCAGAGTTCACCATGATGGAACTCTATATGGCGTATGCGGATTACAAAGATCTGATCGAACTGACCGAATCCCTGTTCCGTACCCTGGCGCAGGACGTTCTGGGCACCACCGAAGTGAAATATGGCGAAGAGATTTTCGATTTCGGCAAGCCGTTCGAAAAACTCACCATGCGCGAAGCTATCAAAAAACACCGCCCTGAAACCAATATCGACGATCTCGACGATATGGGCAAAGCGCTGGAAATCGCGGCTGCTATCGGTATTAAAGTTGAGAAGAGCTGGGGTCTGGGCCGCGTAGTCACTGAGATCTTCGAAGAGGTTGCCGAAAGCCATCTGATTCAGCCTACCTTCATCACTGAATATCCGGCAGAAGTTTCTCCGCTGGCGCGTCGTAACGATGAAAATCCAGAAATCACTGACCGCTTCGAGTTCTTCATCGGCGGCCGTGAAATCGGTAACGGCTTCTCTGAGCTCAATGATGCAGAAGACCAGGCGCAGCGCTTTGCTGACCAGGTTGCGGCGAAAGACGCAGGCGATGACGAAGCGATGTTCTTCGACGAAGACTACGTGACTGCGCTGGAGCACGGCCTGCCGCCAACGGCTGGCCTGGGCATCGGTATCGACCGTATGGTTATGCTGTTCACCGACAGCCATACCATCCGCGACGTTATCCTGTTCCCTGCATTGCGTCCGGTTAAGTAAACCGTTCCGGGCTCCTCTCTTCGGAGAGGAGCCTGTTAATTATGTTATTGTTTCAGAGGCTTAGTTTGCGCAAGGAAAGCACAGTCAGCAAATGGGCATTGAATGCCGCCGTCGCCATCCTGGGCCTGTTACTCGTCGCGTGCTCATCAAACAAAGCGAATACTTCTAAAGCATCCGCAGGCAGTTACAGCGGGTCGGTTTATATCGTCAAACGTGGCGACACGCTCTATCGCATCTCGCGCATGACCGGCTCAAGCGTCGGCGAACTGGCGCGTCTTAACGGCATTTCCGCCCCTTATACCCTTGAGATCGGACAAAAGATTCGCGTAAAGGGCAGTTCTGCAAAGAAAAAAACAGCCGTCGCGAAAACGTCGAAACCCCGCTCTTCAACCTCCAGCAACACTAGCGTGGCGAAAGTCGCGGCTCCCCCTGTGGGGTCAAGATGCTGGCGCTGGCCAACCAGCGGCAAAATTATCGAACCCTTCTCCAGCAGCGACGGCGGGAATAAAGGCATTGATATTGCCGGCTCGCGCGGCCAACCCATTTATGCATCCGCAGCGGGCACCGTGGTTTACGTTGGGGATCAGCTAAGAGGTTATGGCAACCTGGTGATGATTAAACACAGTGAAGACTACATTACTGCTTACGCCCACAACGATACAACGCTCGTCAATAACGGGCAAAAAGTGAGCGCAGGGCAGAAAATCGCCACTATGGGCAGCACCGGCTCCGATTCGGTTAATCTGCACTTCCAGATCCGTTACCGGGCTACGGCATTAGACCCGCTGCGATATTTGCCCCCACAGGGCAGCAAACCTTCTTGCTAAGTGGTGCGCAAACAACCGTTTAAAATACCAACACTTAGTATGATTGCCCCTTGTCACCTTGCCCCGGAGGGTTATAATGCCGGGGCTCCTCAAAAAAGCGGGTGTAGTTCAATGGTAGAACGGCAGCTTCCCAAGCTGCATACGAGGGTTCGATTCCCTTCACCCGCTCCAGATCTCTCCCCTTGTGGAGCAAGCATTCTAAAATGCTGCTCTGCCAGCAACTTAAATAGTTACCTATTTCAGTCGCTTACGGGTTCTACCTTATTGAACTACACAAGTGATTATCACGCTTTGGTTAGTGGTGAGATGAGAGCTTATGAAAGCGTTGGCGGTGGTTTCAAGGTTCTTACCGCGATAGCCCAACAATGAACACAAAGCCCGCACCCGGCATTAATTCTCATAAACTTTTAACCGTTCCACACTTAGCGCGGTGTCTTGATCCTGCTTGTCGTGATGACATTGCAGCAGATAAACGAGCAAATGTTGGGAAGCCTAACCAGATCGGGAAAGGATCTGGTTCTGCCGTGGTGTTCACCGTGCCATAAATGAACGCTACTCGATAAGAGAGCGGTTAACTGACAAAATCCCTGATGATCCGTCTACGGCGCTTTCTGTTGGATACCCAACACGGCGCTAAATGGCAAGCATTGTCTAAGTTCAGACATTTCTTTGAAATTATTTTTCTTTTGTCCGATTGCATAGGAGTACGATAAGCAAGCAAATCAATAGAAACCATAGGGTTACTGATGGATACAGTAGAAGAACTAAACGGAACGTACTTCTATGCGGGAAAATCGAATCTTACCGCCTCTGAACTGTTTTTCATGATTTTCTGTGAAACAACAGCGGATCATTTTGGGATTGATGATGTTGTGGCTGTGGTAGCCCTTTATAGTGGAGTCAATAACCAGAAAACCCGAACGAAACCCAAGGGAGCAAAAGAAGGCACTTCGCGAGTATCAAAAACAATGCGGAAGTTTTTCAAGACCGCAAAATTTCCTTACGGGATAAAGTTGCCAACTTGGGTAGGGGGTTATACGCCCTGGACGGCAGAGCGGCGAATGGTTGCGAAAGTTAGTACCTTTGTAGGGCGAACTATTCCACTTGTAGGTGAAGTTATTTTATTGGCTGATGTGTCACAGATCACCTACTGCGCTATACGTGACTATAACCGTATAGCACGGGGTAACGATAAATTATGGTAGATGACATTGAGCAACGTGTATTTGCGTTGGCAAGGCGCTACAACGGCGTTTATTTGTTTAATAACGACAAAAAGCAAAAGCTGCTAACACTGGAAACTGACTTTGATACTGATATGCAGTTGGATGTTGGCGAAGCCGAAGATTTGATGGATGAATTCTTCAAGGAATTCCGGGTTGAACGAGGCCACTTTAAGATTGAAACATACTACCCTGACGAGCCTTTTTCATGGAATCCATTCAAGAAATTTCCCCCGATCCCCGTTCCAGATTTCACTATCGGTATGCTGATCGAGTCAGCAAAAGCCGGGAAATGGTTGTACGACTAATTGCAAGGAGCTTAATAAATGGCTGTACCTGTTCACCTAATTTTAAAAGATGATGGCGGTTCTCAGATTATGGGATCTTGTGATGTTCACGGAAGGGATGGAAGCATAGAGCTACGCAGCTTGCAGCACGGTGTAATTATCCCTACAGATTCGCTCACTGGTAAAGTTACTGGTTCCCGTCAACACTGCTCTTTTAATTTCACCAAAGAGATCGATAGTTCATCCCCTTACCTGTTTAAAGCCGTTGCAACAGGCCAGACACTTAAAAGTGCTGAATTTCAGTTTTACAGAATAAACTACAGTGGACAAGAGGAAATTTACTACACGATCACTTTGGAAAACGTGAAAGTGGTTAGCCATAGTCCACTGATGCACGACACTCGCAACGTAACAGGTACAGGACATATGGAAGATGTTTCTCTGAGTTATGAGAAAATCACTCATCTCTATAAAGACGGAAATATTCTTCACTCAGATTCGTGGAACGAGAAGAAACAAGCCTAACAGCATAAGAAAGGGGGGCATTACGCCCCCTTGTATCATTCCTGTAGAGACCGTAGCCACATCATCAACCAGTGGATGCCCATAGCAAATAGCACGTATGAGCAAGTGCATAAATTTGTTTGGTTTACATTTTTGCAACAATGCTAAAGAGGCTATGATTATATCATTTGTTCACATGCGCATCGCTCGGCCCGTCACCAACCTTGAACTTTCTTATCAGATGTACAGTAAAGGCCTCGACCTGAATAAGATTGCTGATTTCAACGACCATGAAGGTTTCAGCGGAATCATGTTGGGGCGGGAAGGATTGCACTGGCACATGGAGTTAACTACCTGCCATTATCACCCGGTTAAGCCATTGCATACGGAAGAAGACCTACTGGTTTTGTACTACCCAGATAGTACTGAGTGGGAAGGTGTGCGTGCAAGAATGGTTGAATCCGGCTTTATTTTTGTTCGTTCATTCAATCCGTATTGGGACGTTAGCGGGCGCACTTTCGAAGATCGAGATGGTTATCGCATCGTTATCCAAAATAGAAGTTGGCCAATGCCCAAAAATGACTAATCCTCAATATCGAATGTTATGGTGTATTTGCACGATTCAGACGGTCTTATCGTCGCTATCTCTGTCCTGGTGGCGTTTTCGTAGATGCACACCTTAGCGTTCTCTGTAGTGGTCAACAAAAGCTGTGCCAGTTTTTGTTGACCACTACTATCTGCGGTTTTCTTCTGCTCCTGGTTTTCCGCATAAACCCTTATTGCCTTCTGGCTAATAAGATCTCAACCCTGTGCTCCTGTCCGTCATCAACCAGCGGGATGCGATCGTTGACCAGCGCGCTGCCATCCAGCGTGACGCGATAGTCGCCTTCGCCCTGGGTAACGGTAATGTGATAGTAGCTGCTTTGATGTTGATAGTTCATGCTGAGCGACGTCCAGTCAGGCGGCAGCAGAGGGCGAACAGAAATCGCTTCGCCGTGTCGCTCGATGCCTAGCAGCGATTCAACAATCAGACGATAGGCCCAGCCCGCTGAACCGGTATACCAGCTCCAGCCGCCGCGTCCGGTGTGCGGGGCGACGCTATACACATCCGCCGTCATAACATAAGGTTCCACTTTGTAGCGCTCTACCGCTTCGGCCGTCAGACCATGGTTGACCGGGTTTATCATCGACCAGAGCTGCCAGGCGCGCTCGGTATTGCCGCTGCGCGCAAAGGCCATCACCGCCCAAATCGCGCCGTGGGTATATTGGCCGCCGTTTTCACGCACGCCGGGCAGGTAGCCCTGAATATAGCCGGGGTTCGGCCCTTTGCCGTTAAACGGCGGGGTTAACAGTTTTATAATGCCAACTTCGCTATCCACCAGCCGTTCATCCAGCGCCTGCATGGCCTGAGCGCAGCGTTCCGGGCTTGCAGCACCGGACAGCACAGACCAGCTCTGGGCGATGGCGTCAATCTGGCATTCTTTTGCGGTATGCGAGCCAAGCGGCTCTCCGCTGTCGAAATAGCCCCGGCGATACCACGCGCCGTCCCAGCCTGCGGATTCGAGATTTTTTTGCAGGCTAAGGGCTTCTTTACGGCACAGCCCGGCGATATCGTTATCCGCGCGGCTTTCGGCAAGCGTCGCAAAACGCTGCAGGATGTCATAAAGGAAGAAGCCCAGCCATACGCTTTCGCCTTTGCCCTCAAGGCCGACGAGGTTCATGCCGTCATTCCAGTCCCCGGCACCCATCAGCGGCAGGCCGTGCTGCCCAAATCGCAAACCGTGGCGAATAGCCTTCACGCCGTGCTGCCATAAAGTCTCCTCGATTGCGCTAATGACCGGCTGTTCATAGGCGGACTCTTCTCCCGGCGCCAGCAATCTGCCCTCAAGATAAGGCAGGCGATGTTCGAGCAGGCCCGTATCGCCGGTGGTTTCGACGTAATGGCAGATGGCGAGCGGCAGCCAGAGATAATCATCCGAACAGCGAGTGCGCACGCCGTTGCCCTGCGGCGGATGCCACCAGTGCTGAACATCCCCTTCCACAAACTGCCGTGAGGCGCACAGCAGGATCTGTTCGCGCAGGCGCTCCGGCGCGGCGTGGCTCAGGGCCAGCGTATCCTGAAGCTGATCGCGGAAGCCAAAGGCTCCTCCGGACTGGTAATAACCGCTGCGCGCCATAATGCGGCAGGCCAGCGTTTGATAAAGCAGCCAGCCGTTCGCCAGCAGATTCACCGCAGGGTCAGGCGTCGTCACCACGATTTTGTCGAGCATGCGGTGCCAGTAGCGGTGTACATTCGCCAGTTCGTTGCGTGCGGCATCTTCGCTAAGATACTGGCCGATCATCGTTTCCGCCTCGTGCTGATTTTGCCCAATGCCAAGCACGAAAACGAATGTCCGCTGATCGCCATCTATCATCGTGGTGGCCGACTGCACCGCGCCGCAGGGATCTAATCCCGCGCCCGTTTTATCGGAAAGTGTTCGCTGTTTCATGGCGGCAGGGGAGCGCTGCGAGCCGTTACGACCAAGGAACTCGCGGCGGTCGCCGGTGAAGGAGCAATGCACGCCGGTCACAGCAAAAAACGCCGTTCTTTCTGAGCCGCTGCTGCTGTAGTAATTGTTCGCCAGCACGCCGCAGCCCCTCGCAACTTTGGCGGCGCGGGTGACCACATGCATCGAGGATTTTGTGCGGGATTCGCCCAGCGTCCACTCCACATAGCCGGTAACGGAAATTTTACGCGAGCGGCCAGAAGTATTGTTGAGCGTCAAAATAGCGATTTTTATCGGGGCGTTTTCCGCCACCAGAACGGTCAGTTCGCTGTCGATACCGCTCTCACGGTGGGCGAACACGCTGTAGCCAAAGCCGTGTCGCGACAGATAGTGGCCGTTGCCGCGTACGGGTAACGTGGTGGGTGACCAGACCGCGCCGCTTTCTTCATCTCGCAGATAAAAGGCTTCGCCAGATCTGTCGCTGATGGGATCGTTTTCCCACGGCGTCAGGCGATACTCATGGGCATTCTCAAACCAGGTATAGGCCTGACCCGCCTCAGAAATAACGGTGCCGAAGCCGGCATTCGCCAGCACGTTGGACCACGGCGCCGGGGTTTGCCCTTGTTCTTCGAGGATTATCTGATATTCGCGACCATCCTGCGAAAATCCTCCTCGCCCGTTAAAGAACACCAGAGCGCTGGTATCCGGCTGCCACGGATCGTGCTGGTTGGCGGGCAGACCCGTGGCTGGCACCAGGTCCTGTGACGCAGAAAGCGTTGGCACGATACGCCGGTTGAGCTGCTCTTTCAGGCTGCCGGAGCGGTCATCAAGAACGATTTGCGCCACGCTCAGCAGCAGCAGACGATCTTCCGCCGACATGTGTTCGCCGTTACGGACGAAAATGCCGCCGGGCTTGTCCATCTGGCTTGCTTCGGAACCGGCGACAATCAGCTCCACTATCTGATTTTGCAGCTCCTGCTGATAGCCGCCCTGGCTGTCGTTAAGGATAACCAAATCCACCGCCAGCCCTTTCAGCCGCCAGTAGTGGTGCGCCTGAATCAGAGTGGTAATCAGCAGAATGCTTTCGTCGCTGCTGACGTTGAGAATAACGATGGGCAGATCGCCCGAAATCGCCCAGCCCCAAAGGCCGGACTGTCCGCGGCGGTTACGGCAAATCGTTTTTGCTTCCGCTCGCAGTTCCGGACCCGGGAAAAGCACGGCGCTTGCAAGACGGTTAAACAGCGTAGCGTCATCTTCGTTGGCGTTAATCTGGCGCAGCACAATCTGGCTGTGCGACCAGGCGAGTTCAAATACGCGGTCGGCAATAGGGTGATCGCGATATTTTTCCAGCAGTGCCTGGCTGAGCTGGCGGCTTTCCGTTACGCCATAAAGAATATCCACGGTGACCGGAACGCCCGGTTGTAAAACAATGGGCTGCCGAATGGCCAGAATAGGGTCCAGTACCGGCCCGGCGGTATTGCTAAGGGAGCCGCTTTGTTCCGCCGCAAGCGCATTGGCCGGAGTACGTCCGCGCCCAAGGAACCTTGCGCGATCGGTTTCGAAAGAAGCGTTTTTCTCCGTCTGGCCGTGTACGACCACCATATGAAACAGCCACGGGCAGCGATCGTCCGGCGAACGCGGGCGGCGGTGGCACAGAATCGCTTCCTGATCCGGCACCAGCTCAGTTTGAATAAATAAGTTGCTGAACGCCGGGTGCGCGAGGTCGCTGGTGGCCGGGGCCAGCACAACTTCTGCATAAGTCGTCAGTTCAACGGTGCGGGGCTGGCGTCCCCGATGAAGCAGGGTGACGCGGCGGAGTTCGATATCGTCTTCCGGCGAGACAACAATCTGCGTTTTCACGCTAAGGGAGCCTTCGATGCGTTTGAATTCTGCTCCGGCATCGGTAAAGACCACGTCGTACTGGCTTGCCGGTTCACCGACAGGCTGCCAGGTATTGCTCCAGACCTCTCCGGTTTTCGGGTCGCTGATATAACAGAAGGTGCCCCAGTTATCGCAGGTGGCGTCGCTGCGCCAGCGGGTCAGCGCCAGATCCTTCCAGCGGCTGTATCCGCCGCCGGACTGGGTTACCATCAGGTGATATTCGGCGTTGGACAGCAGTTGAACTTCGGGAATCAGGCTGTCAACGTCAGTGAATTCACGGATTTCGTACTGAACCGGCTGCAACGCTCCTTCGTGGGATTCAAAGTGGCGGCGCGGGCTGTAGAGCTCGACCGCATCAGGCACGCGTTCCTGTAAGAGTAAACGAGCCGACTGGAAAGCCGGACTGGACATAAATCTGTCGACCATCGGGGCATTGAGCAATACGTGCGACAGCGCCTGGAAGGCCATGCCCTGATGGTGCGCCATCCACGAGCGTACTACCGCATACATCTGGCCGCTTGCCAGTCGCGAAGGTGTGTAATCCAGCGCTTCGTAGAATCCATATTCGCCACGCGCGCCGTTTCTTTCGAGGGTAGCTAAATTGTCGCAGGCTCTTTGCGGAGCGACGGTTAACGCCATCAGCGTGGCATAAGGCGCGATAACCATATCGTCGGCCAGCCCACGGCGCAGGCCGAGTCCCGGCACGCCGAAAGCGTGGTACTGATAATTCTGTAGCGCATCAAAAGAGTAATAGCCCGATTCGGAAATACCCCACGGCACGCCGCGCTCTTTGCCCCAGTCGATTTGACGGTTAACCGCCGACTGGCTCATCTCATCGAGCAGGCTGCCGGGATAAATCGGCATCACCAGGTTCGGCATCAGGTATTCGAACATGGAGCCGCTCCAGGACATCAGCGCGGTTTCGTTATCGATGGTGGTGAACAGGCGGCCCAGCGCAAACCAGCTTTTGAGCGGCAACTGGTTGGTGGCGATGGCGAGGAAACTGGTGAGGCGGATTTCCGAAGGCAGCAGATCGTAATGGCTGTTATCAAGTCTGTTGTTATCGCAGTTGTAGCCGACGCTGAGCAGGCTTGTCACTTCGTTATACAGGAAGGTGAAGTCCATCCTCGCATGTTCGCTAAGCCGCTGTTCCAGCTCGGTAATAATATCCAGCCGCGTGCGGGCCTGGCGAATGGCCGACTCAGAAGGTGTGCCTTCGCCGGTATATTTTGCCTGGGCAATCCAGCTTAGTGACGGCAGCGGTTGGTTGCCCCAGCCGTGCGGTAACCAGCCAAGAAACTGTGACCATTCGTGGCAGATAAGCACCAGTTGATGCTGAAGATGATCCACCCAGCGGCGAATTTGCCCGTCTTCATGGCTGCAAAGCGCGTGCAGGCGATTGCTTTGCGTACGCATGTTCTTCAATTCCGGGAATAACAGCGCGGGAGAAAGCATGGCCGCGGCGCTGCAATGTTTGCGAAACTGGCGCAGGGAGGTGGGCGCATGCTGACCCCAGACTTTTTCGAGGATGCCAAGCGTGTCGTCCAGCCCCATCAGCAACTGGGCGCAGTCGAGCACCGGCTGATTGCGTAGCTGCGTTAAGCCAGCGCTGAGCGTAAGAAGATGCCCGGCCATGTTGCCGCTATCCACGCTTGAGATGTAGCGCGGATTGAGCGGTTGCAGCGTGCGGGTGTCGTACCAGTTATACAAATGCCCGCGGTAATGCTCCATTTTATCCAGCGTATCGAGGGTGAGCGTAATACGCTGCAGCATTTCCCCCTGCGGGATGTAACCAAAATCCCAGGCCGTGAGATTCGCCATCAGCGACAGGCCGATATTGGTGGGCGAAGTGCGGTGGGCAATTACCGGCTGCGGAATTTCCTGATAGTTATCCGGCGGAAGCCAGTTCTCTTTCGCCGTGGTGAAGGTTTCAAAGAATGCCCAAATTTCGCGGGCGGTCTGGCGCAGCAGCCGGTTTTGACTGGTATTGAGCGAATGCGATTGCCGGGAAGGCTGGCGGCTTAGCCAGCTTAATAACAGAGGGGCCGCGCACCACAGCGCGCCGACTGGCAGGGCAAAAATCAACAGCATGGGAGCCAGCCAGGCCGTCAGTGAAACAAGCGCCACGCCGCACAGCACGTTCATCCACATTGCGCGGTAAAAGCGCACGGGGGAGGTTTTTGCGCTTTCTGCGCTTTGCTCGAAGCTTGCCCACTGATTGAGATTGCGATGGCTGATTCCCAGACGCCAGAGCGTTACCGCAATGGCCCGCAGGGAGTAGCCGGCTTCGTGAGGAAGCGTAATAAAACCAAGGCCGATGCGCGTCAGACGTTTTAGCGCGCCCGAAGACACCAGAATGAGATGTTGCAGGAAAGGCCGCCGCGCAGGCTTATTGATAAGATCCTGCGCCACCACTAAAACGGTTGGCAGCAGCAGCGCGCTCGCCAGCACGGCCAGCCACAACGGCGGGTTCGGAACCAGCAGCAGCGTGCAGAACAATAGAATCAATAAAGAAGGGGCGACCAGGCTGCGGCGCAGGTTATCCAGCAGTTTCCAGCGCGAAAGCGTGCTCAGCGGATTTTTATCATGCGTGCCGTCTGCTTTTCTGACGTTGGGTTTAAGCCAGTTGAGAAGCTGCCAGTCGCCGCGTATCCAGCGGGTGCGCCTTGCCACATCGGTGAGATAATTATTGGGATACTGCTCGTAGAGCAAAACTTCGCTCAGCAAACCCGAGCGGGCATAACAGCCTTCAAGCAGGTCATGGCTAAGCACCAGATTTTCAGGGCAGGTGTTATGCGTCGCCATAACGAAAGTATCCACGTCATAGATCCCTTTGCCGACAAAAGATCCTTCGCCAAACAGATCCTGATAAATATCGGACGACATCATCGAGTAAGGATCGTTGCCGGGGATACTGCTGCACATAGCGGCATAGCGACCCTGGCCGTTACGCGGGATCTCTTCCGCAAGCCCCGGCTGCAATATTCCGTAGCCTTTCACCACTCTTTGTCTTGCCGGATCGTAGACCGGATGATTGAGCGGGTGCGCCATAGTGGCCACCAGCTTGTGGGCCGTATCGCGCGGCAGCACGGTATCGCTATCAAGCGTGATGACGTATTTCACACCAACGGGCGGGCTGATGGCATTGCTGTGTACTTCAACAAACTGAGCCTGATTGCGTAACCAACCGTTCAGCATTGACAGCTTGCCGCGTTTTCGCTCGTATCCCATCCATACGCCCTGCTGTTCGTTCCACTGCGCTTTGCGATGAAGCAGGAAAAATAGCGGCCCGGAAGCCGATGCGTAGCGGCGATTCAGATTCTGCGTTTGCGCCTCGGCCCAGTGTAGCAACGCGTCATTTTCAGCGGAGTTTTCAGCCGCTGAATCCGCAAAGTCGGTGAGCAAGGCAAAATAGAGATTTGCGGTGTTATTGCCAAGGTAGCTGACCTCAAGGCTGTTGAGCAGCTTGTCTATCCCTTCGCGGCTGGTAAGCAGGCTGGGAATCACCACCATGGTGCAGAATTGCGCCGGAATACCGGATGAAAAATCCATACGCGGCAGCGGCAGCGGCGCTCTGAAACGGGTTGTCGCCTCGCTCAACAAATTGCTGGCAAGCTGGCTGATGAGCACGATAAGCGGCAAGGCCAGCAGCCAAAGCGGCCAGCCCATTCCGCTTTGATAAGTGTGAAACAATACCTCGGCGCTAACCGCCGTAATCAGCAAACTCAGGCTACCCAGCCAGGAAAGTAGAGGCACCTGGTTAAAACTGTGGCGCAGCCGAATTATCCACGAGGTGTTCGCCGCCAGTTGTTTTTCAAGCTCAGGACGTCCTTCGCCAATCAGATAGTAGCCAACGTGATGTTCGGGCGTGCCTGCATCCGCCCCTTGGGCCAGATCCAGAATACGGCGGGCAACGGCCGGTTCATTGAAGCGGCTGTGTCTGGCCAGCATTTCAATGATATGCCGGTAGTGATCCCGGGTATCAAAGTGCATGGCCGGATAAATCCCGGACGGGTCTTGTCGCAGCGTTTGTTCCACAAGGCTCATGGCCTCGGCAAAGTCTGCCCAGTTGGTTTCGCTCAGCAGGCGTAAACCGGCGATGCTGTTGCTTACGGAAAGCTGGCTGGCGGCAAGCTGCTGGTTAAAACGGTGGATAAGAAAATCGGTGGTAACGCCCGTTTCGGCCAGGCGCTGCTCAACCCAGGTCAGGGGCAGGGATAGCATGTTGCCTCGTCCCTGCAGGCGGCGCACCAGTTCCGCCACAAATGCGCTGGAGAGCGGCGGGCGTGAACGGGCCATATCGGCAATCAACAAAATCAAATCCGCCGGGGCATTTTCGGCGCAGTCAAAAATGCGCGTTACCCAAACGTCGGCCAGGTTTCGTTCTTTTTGGGCATCCGCCACTTCGATGCTGACGCGGCGCAGGTTCTCGATCAACGCCAGGCGCAGCATGCCCGGCAGTGCCCAAAGTTCGCCCAGCGTTAAGGGCGTTACCTGCTGATAGGCTGCGATATAACTGGTCAGGCTGCCTGCGTCCCAACGGCCATCGCCGTGGGCGATGGCTTCAGCGGCGATGTCATAAATACGCGGGCAGTTATGCGGAGAGGCAAGCGACGGCAGGCCTTTGCCGAAATTTTTCGGCAAATGGTGGCGAACCACGCGGATCTGCTCTTCGATAAGATAATAGTTATCCAGCAGCCATTCGCCCGCAGGGGTGATGCTGGTTTTGTCACCGGCGTTGAGCAAATAACAGTTACGGGTAATAACGGCTTCGTTATCCTCCAGGCGCTTCAATAAATAGTAGGGCATCCTGGCGGGGGATAATTTATGCGATTGCGCAAGCTTCTGACCATAGCGTTCCATTTGCGCGGTAGAAAACAGCTCTGCTTTGATCGCGCTGTCATTAGCCGATGCGCCGCCGGGCCAGGGGCGCAGGTCCGATCGAAGTTCCTTCGGTTTATTAGGGGTAAACCACTGTTTGACTTTTATTTTCATTAAGTTGCTCGTCGGGCGATGTGAACTCGCAGGAGCAGTTGTGAAATCAGATCAGAAACGTTCTCTCAGGATGGTGTGCAAGACATCAGGGATTTAACAGCTGCCAGAGTGCTATCTTTTAGAAGTATAGATGAAACTTTTCCCCTTCAACTTACGCCCTTTTGCCGACAATAGCCCTGAAACATTTCAACGGCCTGCTTTGTGCTGTAATTAAATTGTGATGACGTTCACTGGTTGTGAAGAAATATTCCCAGGCGAAACGCGGTGGATTTTATTTATCCCTTTGAAGTTATTGTTTATTTATTTAATTAATAACTTTTTAAATATAACGATCTGCGAAAATCGAAATTAACAATTAATTAATATTCACCCATGATATGCGCACTTAGGGTCAGGGTGCGCGTTGCGGAGAATTTTAATGAAAGATGTGGTGATTGTTGGGGCGGCCCGAACCCCGATCGGCTGCTTCCAGGGCGCGCTTTCCCCGCGCAGCGCGGCGGAGTTAGGCAGCGCGGTGGTTAAAGCGCTGCTTGAACGCAGCGGCGTGAGCGAGCAGGAGATTGACGAGGTGATTCTGGGCCAGGTGCTAACCGCCGGAGCCGGGCAAAACCCTGCGCGACAAACGGCGCTCAACAGCGGCCTGCCGTGGTCTGTTTCCGCCATCACGATTAACGACGTTTGCGGTTCCGGTTTAAAAGCGCTGCATCTTGCCACGCAGGCTATTCAGT
Organism: Dryocola boscaweniae; assembly: GCF_025215095.1. Taxonomy (GTDB): domain Bacteria; phylum Pseudomonadota; class Gammaproteobacteria; order Enterobacterales; family Enterobacteriaceae; genus Dryocola; species Dryocola boscaweniae. Next base: position 162,891 of record NZ_JALHAP010000079.1, read on the forward strand.
GCGGCGAAGCGGATGTGGTTATCGCAGGCGGCCAGGAAAATATGAGTCGCGCCCCGCATGTTCTTGCCAACAGCCGGACGGGTGCGGCGCTCGGCAACAGCCAGCTTATCGACAGTCTCGTTCACGACGGCCTGTGGGACGCGTTCAATGATTATCATATGGGTGTAACGGCGGAAAACCTTGCCCGTGAATACGGCATCAGTCGCGAAAGCCAGGATGCTTTCGCGCTCGCCTCGCAGCAAAAAGCGCGAGCGGCCATTGATTCAGGCCGGTTCAAAGATGAAATTGTCCCGGTTGCGGTAGAGATGCGTTCGGGCGGCACTTTGTTTGTCGATACCGACGAGCAGCCGCGTACCGACGCCAGCGCCGAAGCGTTGGCACAGCTTATTCCGGCCTTTGATGTCGGCGGGAGCGTAACCGCAGGCAATGCCTCATCGATTAATGACGGCGCCGCTGCGGTGCTGATGATGAGCGCGGCCAAAGCCGAAGAGCTGAATTTGCCGGTGCTGGCGCGCATTCGGGCCTTCGCAAGCGTTGGCGTCGATCCCGCTTTGATGGGGATTGCGCCAGTAACCGCAACGCGGCGCTGCCTCGAACGTGCGGGCTGGTCGCTGGAGGAGCTGGATTTGATCGAGGCAAACGAAGCTTTTGCGGCGCAGGCGCTTTCCGTGGGCAAGATGCTGGAATGGGACGAGCGCAAAGTGAATGTCAATGGCGGGGCGATAGCGCTTGGTCATCCAATTGGCGCGTCCGGCTGCCGTATTCTGGTTTCGCTGGTGCATGAAATGGTCAAGCGTGATGCGAAAAAAGGCCTGGCGACATTGTGTATCGGCGGCGGGCAGGGTGTGGCGCTGGCCGTTGAGCGCGATTGATTAAATTTTTAGTATTTCCCTTCACCGGCGCTTTCTTCTCCCGTAGAAAGCGCTTTTTATTTGCCTGACGCTTCCCACTTATAAACGTTCCCTTACCTCGTCCGTAGCGAATAAGTTTCCCTTCCGCTAATTACTTTGCCGTACACGCAAGATAATTCCTATTCGGATAGCCAAAACAAAAGTTGAAATATTGTTTTATTTATGTTTGCGTTTTTATTTTTGTGACTTAACTCGCTGTTTGTAGTGTTTAAATATCCACTTTGTTGATGGCTATCACGAAGGCATGTACGAAAAATTCAGACATAAATATTTACGATCTCGATCACTAAAATATTGTTGGTTTAAAAATAAAATGGCATTTCATAATAATGAAACAATATTTCAATGAGGGATTGATGATGTTTAAGAAAACTCTGGTGGTAGCGGTTCTCTGTGGTACCAGTATTGCCGCGCAGGCGGTTACTGTTGATTTACGTCATGAATATATTGATTCCGGCATTAATGCTGACCGTGTCGCGGTGTCCCATCGTTTTGATAACGGATTAGGTTTTAGCGTTGAAGCCAAATGGAAGTCTGGCGGTACCGATCAGGATCAGCCTTTCGCGGATTTAGTCGGTAACGGCCATGAGGATCAGGTGAGCTGGCGCTGGAAAGCGACGGATAACATTTTCCTGACGCCAGCCCTGACCGTTGAAAGTAACGACAGCCGGACCATCTGGAAACCGAACCTGCACGCGCAATACAGCTTCGATAACGGCTTCTATGTCGCCGCTCGTTACCGCTTCGAATACACGCGTAACCCGAACAACGCCAATAAAGAAGATGACAAAGTAAACCGCGGCGATTTATGGGCAGGCTTCGCGCTGGGCGACTGGCGTACCGAGTTGAACTATGTGTACGCGAAAAGCGAGCACCAAATCCGTTCTAACAACGACAAAGATTCGGATGAATACAACGTGAAGCTGGCCTATAAATGGGATAAAAACTGGGCGCCGTATGCTGAATTGGGCAACGTCAGCGGCAGCAAAACCACTGATGAACGCCAGACCCGCTATCGCGTTGGCGTTGCCTACTCGTTCTAACCCCTGTTCTGTATCTGATATTACTCTCGGTTTTTGTATCTCCGGCCCCCGAGCAGTCAGCGGGGGTTTTTTGTTGCCTTCATTTTAAGATTATCTCGGGCGGCGCTGGCGCTTACCCGATCTACGTGATTATCGAATGTGAAAGGTTAGGGAGGCTGGATAGGCGTAAGCGCCATCCACCTGTCTTTAGCGGCCAAATCGCAGCCAAAAAAAGCCCTCCGCGCAGGAGGGCAAGGCCAGTTACAGGACACTCAAAGGTTTAGTTTTAAGTTCAGGCGGTGACAAACTCCGGGCTGGCGGGCATGTTGGCGATATACAGCGCCGGTTTGCCGTCTTTGTCCGAACTGAACAGAATCGCGCTGTCGTCCGGGGTGAATGAAGGATGCGGATGGGTAACCTGGCGGCTGTTAGCAAACGTAGCCCAGGAAGTGTCGTGACGCGCCACGCGGAAATAAGCTTTTTTCGCTACGTCAAAGGCATACAGATACGGATCGTTATCGATGGTGTAGCCGCTGGTGTCTTTGACATCAACCGGCGTACCTGAACCATCGCCCACCAGCAGGCTGCCGTCGAAGTTGCTCATCAGATGTGAACAGGCGGGCATTTGCATTACAGCTTCGTTTACGCCGCAATCGGGGTTGTAGCTATAAATGGTGCGGCCCTGCTGGCCCTTCAGATAGGAAACGTACATCAGCGACGAGCCGTCTGGCACCCAGAATTCATGCGTGCAGCTTTCACCTTCGGCATGTTCTTTTACTTTGCGTACGTTGCTGCCGTCTTCGTTGACCATCCACATACGTGCGTCGACCAGGTCGTGCGGACCTTCGTGACAGAAGGCAACGGTATTGTCATCGAACGGCTGGTAAATCGGGTGGCCAAGCCAGTTTTTCTCCTGGTGAATCACAGCGCTTTCGCCGGTTTGCAGATCAACACGCAGCAGGCGGCAGTTTGGCCCTTTGTGGAAGAAGTCGTGGAAGATTTTCCAGTCGTTTAGCGGCACCCAGTCGCTTTTGGCTATTTCGATGCCGACCAGTTTGGTGCAGTCGCTGTTGGCAACCCAGGTGCCATAGCCTACCCAGTCGTCCGGTACGCGATAAACTTCGCGTTCAGCAAGGGTGCTGAGATTCACTTCCAGCAGGGTACGCTCGTTCTTCACGTAATAAAGGGAGCGATCGTCCGGGGAAAGGAAGCCGCCAAAGGTGTTATCGCCAGCTCCTTCCGTAAGCTGCACCGCTTCATGCCTGGCGATATCGAGCAGGTAGTAATTCCAGTTACCGTCAAACTCGCCCGCGAACAGAAGCTTGCTGCCATCGTTGGTAAAACACTTTTGATAGAAATAGTTACGATGACATGTCACTTCCGGTGGGGTTAAGCGGGTGACGTCGACGCCCGTGTCCGGGTCCTGGCTTACTTCGTAAACCAGTTGTACCCGCATACCTTTAGCCATAATGCTCTCCTTCGAATCATTATTCGTATCTACAGGATGTTCTGAAAGTTCGAACAGATGGTCATAATTTATCAAAACGATGTTTCAATATGTGTGATAGCTTTCACTAAACGACAACTTACCTCACTTAAACGACGCAGGCTGCGGGCCAAAGCGCGCGGCTTTGCGCGCTTAACCGTGATCCCATTATCAAAATCAATGAATATTATTATAAAATTGAAACGATGTTTTATTTATAATTGAAATGAAGTTTCAACAAGATTACTATCACTTCATCAAAGATTACGGAACAGTGTTTTCACCGTAAGTTCTTCGTGTGAAGGTGCGCTTATTGCGTGAACAATATTTTTCCAGAAACGCCTGCCGGCGCAGGCTCGAATAAAAAGGAAACCTCCATGATTCTGGATTCATTCTCCCTACAAGGTAAAGTTGCTGTTGTTAGCGGTTGTGATACTGGCCTGGGTCAGGGCATGGCGCTTGGGCTTGCACAGGCGGGTTGCGACATTGTGGGCATCAATATCGTTGAGCCGACAGAAACCATCGAACGCGTCACCGCTCTGGGCCGTCGTTTTGTGAGCCTGACTGCCGACCTGCGCAAGATCGACGGCATTCCTGCGCTGCTGGATCGCGCGGTTGCTGAGTTCGGTCATATTGATATTCTGGTGAACAACGCGGGCCTGATTCGTCGCGAAGATGCCATCGACTTCAGCGAGCAAAACTGGGACGACGTGATGAATCTGAACATCAAGAGCGTATTCTTTATGTCTCAGGCTGCGGCGAAGCATTTCATTGCGCAGGGCAACGGCGGCAAAATCATTAACATCGCCTCCATGCTTTCCTTCCAGGGAGGCATTCGGGTGCCTTCTTATACGGCGTCAAAAAGCGCGGTGATGGGCGTGACCCGTCTGCTGGCGAACGAATGGGCGAAACACGGCATTAACGTGAACGCTATCGCGCCGGGCTACATGGCGACCAACAATACTCAACAGCTTCGTGCCGACGAGCAGCGTAGCAGCGAGATTCTGGATCGTATTCCGGCGGGTCGTTGGGGTTTGCCAGACGACCTGATGGGGCCGGTTGTATTCCTGGCGTCCAGCGCTTCTGACTATATCAACGGTTATACCGTGGCTGTAGATGGCGGCTGGCTGGCTCGTTGATTCCATTAGGTTCATTGTGTCGGGTAGCGCTGCGCTTACCCGACCTGGGTTACTGGTTACCCTTTGAGTAGTCGGGCGGATAACCGCTAGCGCCATCCGCCGCCATACCTAAACCCGCGCCAGAGTCGTAGGGCGGATAAGCGCAGCGCCATCCGCCGCCATATCTAAACCCGCGCCAGATATAAAGCAGGCATCCCTTCTTCATCAGAAGTAAACAGCACCCACTGGTTATCCGGCGAGAACGACGGATGCGGATGAGTAACCTGACGGTCGCCGTCCAGTACTTTCCATGATGTATTGTGCTGGCACACCGCTTTTTGCGTGCCTTTATGCAGGTCGAACACCCAAATAAACGGATCGTTAAGATCGATATTTCCCGTTTTATGCTGTGCGCCGTCACCGACTACCAGCGAACCATCATGATTGCTCATCAGGTGCGAGCAAGGCGGAATTGCTCTTAGCTGGCGATTTTCAAGCGTCTGCGGATCGGCGCTGCACAGATAACGATGCGCCGATCCTTCTTTATGCGCCACGTAATAAAGCGCGGAGCCGTCCGGCACCCAGAATTCATGGGTAAAGCTTTCGCCTTCTTCGTGCTGGCGCACTTTGCGCAGGCTGCTGCCGTTTTGGTTTATCAGCCACATGCGGGCGTCGATGGCATCACGCGGGCCTTCGTGGCAGAAAGCGACGGTTTCATCATCAAACGGACGATAAATTGGATGCCCCAGCCAACGTTTTTCCTGCAGGATGGTGTCCTGCTCGCCGGTTTGCAGATCGATACGAATCAGGCGACATTCCGGGTTAGTAAAGTAGAAGTCGCGGAATTTTTGCCAGTCGGTGAGCGGTGACCAGTCGCTTTTTTTAATCTCAATGCCGACAAGCTTTGTGCAGTCTGAATTCGCCACCCAGGTGCCGTAAGCGACCCAGTCTTCGTCTACTTCATAAACGTTATATTCTTCAAGCGATTCCAGATCGACGCGACGTAATTCACGGGCATTTTTCACATACCACAACGACTTATCGTCTGCGGATAAAAAGCCGCCGAAGGTATTATCGCCGCCGCCTTCTGTTAATTGCGTAGCGATCTGTTTGTTGAGATCGAGCAAATAATAGTTCCAGTGGCCCTCAAATGCGCCGCCGAAAATTAACTGCTGGCCGTCGGCGCTGAAACATTTTTGATAGAAGTAATTACGGTGGCAAATCACATGAGGCGGGGTTAAGCGCAATACTTCGGCGCCGGTTTCCTTGTCGCGTCGCGAGCGGAAGGAAAGCTGGATTTTTTTACCTTTAGCCATGACGAAGATCCTTATCTTTTTAAAAAAATACCCTGCCGCGCAAGCAGGGCAGGGTACGGAGACTTGATAACTGACGAATAAATTAACGCATGGCGCGTTTGAGAATACGGTTACCCTGACGTTCGAATTCCGCCGCCGTTTCTTCCACGCTTTTCTGGCCGTAGTCGATGTATTGCAGAGAAGTACCGAACAGAGAAACGATCTGCGGATCGTCAAAGTACGGCGAGGTGGTCAGGTGATTTGGCAAAGACTGAGCCAGTTTCAGACCCGCAACCGCCGGATCGTTATCTTTAATCACGCCGTCAGCCGTAAGCTGCGCAACTGCCGCTTTGCTCAACGGCACGCCACGCTCCAGACCCAGCGCTTCCACACCTTCTTTACTATTGAGCAAGAAGTTAATCAACTGCGCTGATTCCTTCGGATGTTTTGTGGTTTTGCTGATGGAGAACATCTGCGCCGGTTTAAAGAACAGGCCTGCATCTTTGGCATCCGGCAGCATTGGATACGCGCCCAGCTCAAGTTTCGCCGGCGGCTGCAGGTTGTCGGAGTACTTGGTAATGGTGGAGTTCCACATGTAAGTACCTGCCCACTCGCCCTGAATCCACGGCTTCATTTCGTACATGTTGCTCTTACCAAACGAGGCGTAATATTTGGTATCCGGCATGACGTGGTTATCGATAAGTTTCTTGTACATGCTAAAGAACTCCACCCACTGCTCTTTGCTCCAGGCGAATTTCTTACCGGCAACGTCCACTTCGGCGATATTGTATTTCTGCACCATGTACGAACGCAGCAGCGCTAAGGTGTCCTGATGCTCAAGCACCACCGGGAAGTATTGTTTACCCAGTTTAGATTCGAAAGTTTTCCCGGCGGCCATCAACGCATCCCAGGTTTTCGGGTATTCAACGCCCGCTTTTTTCCAGGTTTCATCGTTGAAATAGAACACGCGCGCGGTGACGGAAATAGGAATTCCGTTCAGCTTGCCGTCGACGGTGGTGGACTTCAGCTCTTTTGGATCGAACTGCGTAAGATCCAGATCGTCGCTCACGGTGTTCAGATTATAAAAGCCGGTGCCGGTTTTCGAGAAGATCGGCAGCCAGTTCCAGTTGGTCTGCATAACATCCGGCTCTGTTCCGCCCGCAATCTGGGTGGTCAGTCGGGAAAGATGGCCGTCCCAGCCGGTGTACTCCGATTTCACATTGATGTTCGGGTGCTGTTTATGGAACTCCTCCAGCGCTTTCAGCGTGACCTGGTGACGGCCGTTTCCGCCCCACCAGGACATACGTAAATCGACCTGTTCTGCTGCAAATGCACAACCGGTAGCCATGACCAGAGTAGAGGTTATCAGGGTACTCAACACTAATTTTTTCATTATCTTAGACTCACTCAAAGAGAGATGTTTTGTTCTGTTTTAGCGTCAAAAATATGACATTTTTCCATGTCGAACTTGAAATACACCTTACGATGAAGTCCCTTTTGAATCATTGGCTTAGCTTCATCGGAAGGAATGCGGCAGGTCATTTCAAAGTCGGCCACTCTCAGGTAGACGAAGAATTCATGACCCATGTTCTCCACGCGAACCATCTCTCCGCTGGAATGGCTCTCAGCGAATGGCTCATCAGAGATTGAAACGAATTCAGGGCGAATGCCGAAGAACACATCCTGGTTTTTATAAGCCGCGCAGCGCGCCTGCTGCCGCTCGTTCAGCGCCAGAGTGTCGTTGCCAACGCTGATTTGCAGACGGCCGTCTTTTTCAATCAGCTTGCTCGGCCTGATGTTCATTTCCGGCGCGCCGATAAAGCCTGCCACGAACATGTTTTTCGGGAAGTGATAGAGGTTATCCGGCGTATCAACCTGCATGATATGGCCCAGTTTCATCACGCAAATACGGTCGCCCATGGTCATCGCTTCGGTCTGATCGTGGGTTACATACACGGTGGTTGCTGGTTTGCCGCTTTTCTTAAGCTGCTTGTGCAGGTCAGAGATACGAATGCGCATCGAGGCGCGCAGCTTCGCATCCAGGTTAGACAGCGGTTCATCGAACAAGAACACGTCCGGCTTCTTCACAATCGCGCGGCCGACCGCCACACGTTGCGCCTGGCCACCGGAGAGCTGGCGCGGCAGCCTGTCCATCAGCTCATCAAGCTCAAGGATTTTCGCCGCTTCATTTACCTGCGCGGTTATCTGGTCCTTTGGCATTTTGGAAAGCTTCAGGCCGAAGGCGAGGTTTTCGCGAACGGTCATGTGCGGATAAAGCGCGTAGTTCTGGAACACCATCGCAATGCCGCGAGATTTTGGCGCGAGGTTGTTCACCACGCGCTCGCCGATTCTTACTTCGCCGCCGCTGATGGTTTCAAGTCCGGCCAGCATGCGCAGAGTGGTTGATTTTGCACAGCCAGACGGGCCGACGATAACCATAAACTCGCCATCCGCAATGGTCAGGTCAATGCCGTGAACCGCCTGGAAGCCGTTGGAGTAGACTTTTTGCAATTTGTTGAAAATGACTTCAGCCATGATATTCCCTCACTTAACCTTTAATTCCGCTGCTGGTCACGCCTTGTACGAAGTAGCGTTGAGCCAGGAAGAAGATGATGATCGACGGCAGAATGGAGATGCTCGCCATTGCCAGAATTTCGTTCCACGGTGCGCCTTCGGTGACGTCGATAGACATCTTGAGCGCCAGTGCAATCGGGTATTTATCCACGCTGTAGACGTAAATCAGCGGCCCGATAAAGTCGTTCATTGACCACATGAACTGGAACAGGGCGACGGAGATAATGGCCGGTTTGAGGATTGGCACCACCACGTACCACAGCACCTGGAAGGAGTTGCAGCCATCAATCTGGGCGGCTTCTTCCATATCGCGCGGCACGCCACGCAAGAACTGGATCAGCATGAAAACAAAGAACCCCTGGGTCGCGAATGCCAGCGGTAAATAGAGCGGCAGATAGCTGTTCAGCATGCCCATTTCACGGAACATCAGGTACTGAGGGATTAACAGCACGGTGCTTGGCAGCAACATGGTGGTAATCAGCGTGGCGAACCAAAACTTCTTAAACGGGATCTCAAAGCGGGCAAAGCCATAAGCCACAATCGTTGAAGAGATAATGGTTAAAATCACTTTCGGAATGACGTACTGGAACGTGTTCCACATGTAATGACCGAAGGTGTACTCGGTACCGGTTTTCCAGCCGTTGACGAAGCCGTCGCTGGTTGGATGCGCAGGCCACAGGCCGAGCGTGGTAAAGATTTCATGGTTCGGTTTAAAGGATGCCGAAAACATCCATACCAGCGGATAAAGCATCAGCAAACCGACCGCTAAAAGAATGACATAACGGATGACGCGGCTAATTTTTTCACGACGCAAAGTGCGCTGGACTTCCTGTTCAGCAAGGTCCGCAGCGTTGCTTGCCGGTAACTGGCTTTGTTGAATATCAGCCATTTTTGCCTCCCTTATCGGCAGAGTAGAACACCCAATATTTCGATGACTTAAAGGCGATGGAGGCAAAGACCGCCACGACCAGGAACAGAACCCACGCCAGCGCTGCGCCATAACCCATTTCGAAGTATTTGAACGCCGTGTCGTAGATATAAAGCGAGAAGAGGTAGGTATAGTGAGTCGGGCCGCCGCCGGTAATAATGTACGGCGCGGTAAACTCCTGGAACGCCTGAGTCGTTTGCATAATGAAGTTGAAGAAGATAACCGGCGTAATCAGCGGCACGGTGACTTTCGTGAACATTTGCCATTTGGACGCGCCGTCGATCATCGCCGCTTCGTACTGGGATTGCGGTACGTTTTGCAGCGCGGCGAGGAAGATAACCATGGCGGAGCCAAACTGCCATACGCGGAGCAAGGTTACGGACATCAGCGCCAGAGACGGCTCGCCCAGCCAGTTCACCGGGTCAAGACCGAACACGCCAATAAAGCTATTGAGCAGGCCGTCGATGGCGAACAGAGCGCGCCACAGCACGGCGATAGCCACGGAGCTGCCGAGAATAGAAGGGATGTAATAAGCAGTACGGAAGAAACCAATGCCGCGCAGCTTGAAGTTAAGAACAAATGCGATGCCAAGGGCAAAAGCAAGTTTTAGAGGGATGGTTAAAAACACGTACGCGAAAGTCACGCCCATGGATTTCCAGAACAGCGAATCCTCGGTCAACATGTAGCGATAGTTTTCAATACCGGTGAAAACCGGCGGGTTCATCAAGTCGTACTCAGTAAAACTGAGGAAGAAAGATGAAACAAACGGGAAGGCGGTAAAGACAAGAAGCCCTATTATATAGGGCGATATCCACGCCAGTCCCAACATCTTGTTTTCATTCATACATACCTACCTGGCATCCAATGGTTTAAAAAACAGTTGTTACAAATTCGTTGTGAAAACACATCGTTTCCTGTTCCCGGAAAACGCGGGTAATATTTCTGGCGCGCTACGCAACTTTTCGAGAATTAAATAACCCAGTTATTTCAATAACGTAAATAAATCTATGTCAGTTGTTACTCACGCTATTTCTTTGGGTTTCATTAACTAACAAACCGCGGTTCCTGATTTATAAAACAGCGTTTTAATTCATCTTATTACTATTTGTAACGGCGTCATTCAATAAATGATGGAAATGTGATCGGAGTCGAAACGCCGTTTCGATTATTTGAAGTGAGTGGGGATTTTGGCCCAAAACCAGGCAAATTCCTGAATATAGGAAAGTTCTAAAACTGCAAGAGATGGTAGTTGTTTTTAAGACAAATCTTGGGAATAATGGAGCCTCTCCTCAGGCACTTTTTAACCAACCGTAAGCATATGTAAGCGCGCTGGCAGTAGCGATTACCTTGTAAAAAGTGCCTTTCAGACAATGCTTTGCAATCAAAAGTGATATTCACAAGGAAAATGATGTGCTGCATATCCCTTGTTCATAAACGTCCCGTTATTGCTTGTTCTGAGGTTGTCGCACGAAAGCGTTTTTTCGTGTCCGGCATCTGGCGTAGATCATTTTTCCATCAACTTTTAAGCGGCCAGTTATGTCTTCTATCGAAGTAAAACCCAGTCAGTTAGAAAGCGCTTCTTCTTATAAAATGCTGTCCCCTGCGCGTGAAGAGATAGATTTACTGAATCTGTTGGCGACATTATTCGCCGCCAGAAAGCAAATTGTTGCCATCACGTTTGTCTTTATTCTGGCGGGCCTTGCGGCGAGTTTCCTGCTGCCCCAAAAGTGGACCAGCCAGGCGATTATCACCGCGCCTGAAAACGAGCAGATGATTGAGCTGCGCCGCGCGATGATCAATATGACGGTGCTTGGCGTGGGCGCGAAGGTTGAAGCGGGCACTATCTACAATATGTTTTTGAAAAAGTTCGATTCCCAGACGCTACGTGAGCAATTCCTCGCTCAGTCTCCTTACGTGCAGGCGCTGTTGAACAATCAGGAAGTTGATAACAGCGAGCTGCACCGAGCGATTATCAGCGTTTCGGAAAAATTCAAATCCCTCAACAACATAGACCTGAAAAAGACAGACAACGCGCCATACTCTTCCTGGACCCTGAGTTTTGTCGCGCCGGATGCGGGCGACGCCCAACAGGTGCTGGAAAATTACATTCAGTTTATTACCGCTGAGGTGAAAAAGGATGTGCTGCAGGATTTGAAAAATGCGGTTGAGCTAAAAATTGCCTTTGAGAAAGACAAGCTGCAGTTGGATCGCACGATGCTGGAAAATCAGCATAATATTAACGTGCAGCGTCTGGGCTACTCCTTGCAGGTGGCAAATGCTGCCGGGATAAAAAAACCCGTTTACAGCAACGGCCAGGCGGTGAAAGACGACCCTGATTATTCTGTCGCGCTGGGTGCCGATGGTTTAGCTGAAAAGCTCAAAATTGAGCAGTCCATTAAAGACGTCGCTGAGCTGAACGCATCAATGCAGAACCGTGAACATCTGCTTACCCAATTGGCCACTCTTAACGTTGGCGATGTGAACTTCACGCCGTATAAATATCAGATGCAGCCTTCATTGCCGGTGAAAAAAGATGGTCCGCGCAGGTCCTTAATTATCGTACTTGCGGCGTTTCTGGGTTTGATTGTTGCATCGGGTACGGTGCTGATGCGACATGCCATAGGTAGCCGCATGGAGATGGAAAATCCTCTGGAGATGGAAAAGATTATCTAAGGCCGGTTTATTCCTTATATAACGGCTCCTTTTGGAGCCGCTGTCGTTTGTAGCCTACTTCAGAAAATCTTCGCGAATTGGCGTGAAGGTATCCAGCAGCGTGCCGGCGGCCAGGCATACGCAGCCGTGCATCACGTGGGGCTCTTTATACAGCGTATCACCCGCTTTTACCGTGTGGACTTCATCGCCGATGGTGAACTCAAACTCGCCGGACAGTACGTAAGTCAACTGCTCGTGGGGATGATTGTGCATCGGACCCACAGCGCCCGTTTCGAAGTTAACTTGTACCGCCATCATTTGGCCGCCGTGCGCCAGAATGCGGCGGCTCACGCCTGCGCCGAGAGAGTCCAGGGTGGTGTCTTTAAAAAAGGTAAACATTCGCAGATCCTTATCTAAGTGAAACATTGTTTCATTTTTATAATCGTATCGCGAAAAAGATATTTGCGATAGCTCGCCGGTGATAATTGCTGCGGCGATCACGCTTTCATTGTTCGACAAACCTCTGCTATAACCGGGGAATAACGATGACAAGGTGACAAATAATGAAAACGATAGGCCTGATTGGCGGCATGAGCTGGGAATCTACTCTTCCTTATTATCGCCTGATAAATGAAGGCGTGAAGGCGCGTCTGGGCGGGCTGCACTCGGCGAAGATCCTCCTGCACAGCGTGGACTTCCATGAAATTGAAGCCTGCCAGTCCAGCGGGGAATGGGACAAAGCGGGCGAGATGCTGGCGGATGCGGCGCTGGGGCTACAAAAAGCGGGCGCGGAAGGCATTGTGCTGTGCACGAATACCATGCACAAAGTGGCGAACCACATTGAATCACGCTGCGGTTTGCCGTTTTTGCACATTGCAGATGCAACCGGCAGGGCGATTACCGCGCAGGGCGCAACCAGGGTGGCGCTGTTGGGCACGCGTTACACAATGGAGCAGGATTTTTATCGTGGTCGCCTGCACGCGGAATTCGGCATTGAATCACTGATCCCCAATGAGCCGCAGCGCCTGCGTATCAACCAGATTATTTTTGAAGAGCTGTGCCTGGGGAAAATCACCGCGGCATCCAGACGCTATTACCAGCAGGTTATCGAAGACCTTAAGCAGCAGGGCGCGCAGGGTGTGATTTTCGGCTGCACGGAGATAGGCCTGTTGCTGCGACAACAGGATTGCCCGCTGCCCGTGTTTGATACTGCTGCAATCCACGCCGAGGATGCGGTCAATTTCATGCTTGATGAACGATAATTTTTTCTCTGCTATTTCAAAGAATTAAGCGGCAAAAAACCTTATCCTCACGGCGCGTCGGGTCATCCCCGGCGCATTCTGTGTTATAAATTTGTTAAGCAGCGCACATATTTCAATAAGCTGCACCTCTGACATTCCCACAAATCTGGCGGCTGAGCCCATGCTCTCCCGCCTTTTGTCAAATTTGTACCCGGGAGTTATTCCATGCCTGTTTCCTTACTGGCGCTGGCGATGAGTGCCTTTGCCATCGGCACGACGGAGTTTGTCATTATGGGTCTGCTGCCCGATGTGGCCGGCGATCTTCATATTTCGATTCCTACCGCCGGCTGGCTCATCAGCGGCTACGCGCTCGGCGTGGCCATCGGTGCGCCGATCATGGCTCTGTTAACGGCCCGACTGCCGCGCAAGCTCTCGCTCGTGCTGTTGATGGTGATTTTTATCATCGGCAACCTGCTATGCGCCGTGGCTATCTCTTATAACTTCCTCATGCTGGCGCGTATTATCACCGCGCTTTGCCACGGGGCATTTTTCGGTATCGGCGCCGTGGTGGCGGCAAGCCTTGTCGCCCCGAATCGCAAAGCCTCGGCAGTTGCGCTGATGTTTACCGGCCTGACCCTTGCCAACGTGCTCGGCGTGCCGATTGGCACCTGGTTTGGGCAAATGTACGGCTGGCGCTCGACTTTTTGGGGCGTGGCGGCGATCGGCGTGATTGCATTTATTGCGCTGATTATCAGCCTGCCTTCGCAAAAAGATGAGACGCCCACGGATTTAAGGCGCGAAGTCAGCGCGCTGGGCAACGGCAAACTGTGGCTTTCTTTGTCGATGACGGTCTTCTTTGCCGCAGCAATGTTTGCGCTGTTTAGCTACGTGGCGCCAATGCTGTTGCAGGTAACCGGGATTACGCATCAGGGCGTGAGCTGGACGCTATTCCTGATGGGCGCGGGGCTTACGGTGGGGAATATTCTGGGCGGGCGTCTGGCCGACTGGAAAGTCTCTGTCAGCCTGATGCTGAGCTTTACGTTTATCGCCATTTTCTCGCTGCTGTTCCGCTGGACGAGCCACGGCATGTGGCTTGCTGAAATTACGCTGTTCTTGTGGTCGATGGCGGCGTTCGCTACCGTGCCGGCGCTGCAAATCAACGTGGTGCTGCACGGCAAAGATGCGCCAAATCTGGTTTCTACGCTCAATATCGCCGCCTTTAACGTGGGCAATGCACTGGGGGCGTGGGTGGGCGGTATGGTTATCGCGCGCGGTTATGGTTTAACCGCCGTGCCGGTGGCAGCCGCGGGCCTCGCGGTGATTGGGCTGATAATCTGCCTGATTAACTTCAGCAACGGCACCGGACATCACCAACCGGCGACCGAGCAGTAAATCAGGCGTCGAGCAGCGCATTTAGCGGGTCGCTATAAATATGCATGTTGTCATGCAGATGCTCGCTAAAGGCGCTGACCAGCGCGGAGGCGGGGCGGTGCAGGGGGCGAATCAGGCTCACGGTAAAAGGCACCGCCACGCTGAAACGCCGGGCGACTACGCCGCTTGAGGCGTAATCCAGCGCCGTAAGCGGATTGACTACCGAAACGCCCGCCCCCGCTCGTACCATCGCGCAAACCGAGGCCGCGCTGTGGGTTTCCACCACCATCCTGCGCTTAACATCGTGCTCCTGAAAGAGCGCATCAAGAAGCTGCCGATAGCTGTCGGTACGTGACAGGCTAATGTAATTTTCTCCGGCGAAATCCTGCGGCGTCAGCTTTGCTTTATGGGCCAGGCGGTGTCCGGCAGGCAACACGCAAACCTCATTTAAAGTCAGCAGCGTCTGGCGCTCCGTACCTGCGGGCGTGGAGATATTTTCCGTCAGCCCTAAATCGTGGCGTTGCGCTGAGAGCCACTCCTCAAGAAGCGGTGATTCCTGCGGCACAATATTCAGGCTCAGTTCCGGGTAGCGCGCCAGAAACGGCTGCACCAGCAGCGGCAGGAAAGACTGAGAGAAGACCGGCAGGCAGGCGATAGACAGCTCGCCCTGGCGGAATTCACGCAGGCTTTCCGCTGCGTTGACGATCCTGTCCAGCCCATACCATGAACGCTGCACTTCTTCAAAAAGCCGTAGCCCCTGAACGGTAGGATGCAGCCTCCCACGGCTGCGCTCAAAGAGTTGCAGACCAATGAGTTTTTCAAGGCGGGCCAGCTCACGGCTGACGGTGGGCTGCGAGGTATGTAGCAGGCCTGCCGCTTCGGTAAGGTTTCCGGCGGTCATCACGGCATGAAAAATTTCGATATGGCGCAGCGTTACGGATGGCATGGTTTTCGACTTTTATGGCGTTTTAACATTCGTATGGGCGGCTAAGCGAAACGCACCCGTCATGATACAAATGTATATCACAAGTGAATAGACTTGCGAGAAATCGATATTTTTTCTTCATCTTCGGCTGTGGCGTAATAAACAAAATAATTTATTGCCGGAGCTAACGATGCCACGCCCACTCAATACAACCGACACCGCGCTGAATGCGAAAAACCTGCTGGCGCTGCCTGCTGAATTTGGCTGCCCGGTGTGGGTTTATGACGCGGAAATTATCCGCCGGCAGATTGCCCAGTTGCGCCAGTTCGACGTGATTCGTTTTGCACAGAAAGCGTGCTCGAATATTCATATTCTGCGTCTGATGCGCGAGCAGGGCGTGAAGGTGGATTCGGTATCGCAGGGCGAAATTGAGCGTGCGCTCGCGGCGGGCTTCAACCCGCAGGAAAACCCGGACGATATCGTGTTTACCGCCGATATGATCGATGAAGCCACGCTACGGCTGGTGGCGGAGCAAAAAATACCGGTCAACGCAGGCTCGGTCGATATGCTGCAACAGCTCGGCGAAGTTTCTCCAGGACACCGCGTCTGGCTGCGCGTAAATCCGGGCTTTGGACACGGTCACAGCCAGAAAACCAATACCGGCGGTGAAAACAGCAAACACGGCATCTGGCATGCCGATCTGCCGCAGGCGCTGGAGATGATTCAACGCTACAACCTGCATCTGGTCGGCATTCATATGCATATCGGCTCGGGCGTGGATTATGGCCATCTGGAGCGCGTTTGCGGGGCGATGGTGCAGCAGGTTATCGACTTTGGGCAGGATCTGGAGGCCATTTCCGCAGGCGGCGGTTTATCTGTTCCTTATCGAGAAGGCGAAGAGACTATTGATACCAGCCACTATTTTGGCCTGTGGAGCGCGGCTCGCGACAAAATCGCCCGGCGTCTTGGTCATGCGGTAAAACTTGAAATTGAACCGGGGCGTTTTCTGGTGGCGGAATCTGGCGTGCTGGTAGCCCAGGTGCGTTCCGTAAAAGACATGGGATCGCGCCACTTCGTGTTGATCGACGCCGGTTTTAACGATCTGATGCGCCCGTCTATGTACGGCAGCTATCACCACATTTCAGCCATGGCCTGCGACGGGCGCGACTTATCCACGCAGCCGCCGATCGATACCGTCGTTGCCGGGCCACTGTGTGAATCAGGGGATGTCTTTACCCAGCAGGAAGGCGGCAAAGTGGAAACTCGCGCGCTCCCGCCGGTTAAAGTCGGTGATTATCTGGTGCTGCATGATACGGGAGCATACGGCGCGTCTATGTCTTCAAATTACAATAGCCGCCCGCTGTTACCGGAAGTGCTGTTTGATAACGGGGCCGCGCGTTTGATTCGTCGCCGTCAGACTATTCAGGAACTGCTCGCGCTGGAACTACTTTGAGGGTTTGCGCCCGCTGCGGAAATAAGGGCCGGGCGCAACGGATTCACGCAGCACCAGCGTACCGACAAATGGCGGGATCGGTTCAAGATCTTCGCCGTTTGCCAGTTTGATTGCCTGGTCGATGGCGGTAGTTATCATATTATCAATCGGCAAATAGACGGTGGACAACGCAGGCTGGAGCCACTGCGCGCTTGGCGCATCGTCAAAACCAAACAGCGAAACGTCCTGCGGAATACGCATACCCGCCTGGTGCAGGGCTTTTGAGGCGCCCAGCGCCATATCGTCGTTACAGGCAAACAGCGCGGTAAAAGGCACATGGCTTTCCAGCAACTCCTGGCAAAGTTGATGGCCTACCGTCATGGTGGAATCGCCGTTTTTTACGCGTTCTTCATTAAAGCGAATGCCGTGCTTTTGCAAAGCCTTGCGGTAGCCCATCAAACGGGCCTGCCCGGTTGGAGTGGAAATCGGCACCGTGATACAGGCTATTTCGCGATGGCCCTGCTGAATTAAATATTCGGTAGCCTGAAATGCCGCATCCTGCTGTTCGAAGAATACGCAGCGTTCCCGCGCCTGGGTTACATCGCGGTTAATCACCACCAGCGGTACCCGAATGGAACCCATCAAGGATATTAACGCCCGTTCAGACATAAAGCGGGTATACAGCACGATGGCGTCGCAATGTCTGTCGACCAGCATTTGTACCGCATCTAACTCTTTTTGCGGGGTGTCGTGCCCGTCGGTGACGATTAGCTGCTTGCCATGGGCTTCGGTCTGGCGGGAAGCCTGCTGTAGCAGGCGGCCAAAGTAGAATCCGTCAAAGGTTGAAACCACTAATCCCACGCTGTTACTGCTGCGGTTGGCAAGCGAACGCGCCAGGAAATTAGGGCGGTACCCTAACTCCTCCATAGCCTTAAAGACCTGTTCGCGGGTGCTTTCTTTCACCTGCCCGGTGCCGTTCAACACGCGAGATACCGTTGCTTTTGAAACGCCTGCGCGTAGCGAGACATCCAGCATTGTTACCATCGATTCATTCCTGATTAAGTCTTCCGTCGCGATACCGCAGTTTTCATCGCAGTCTAACACAGGTGCCAGAAGGGTAAGATCCGGCATACCGCTTCGCCATGTAAATTGTCATACGAGGATCACGCTTTTAGACAATGAATGATGAAAAGCCAGTGCAATACCCAACGTCGGCTACTCACCACTTGGCGCAACTACCGAATGACGGCGCACGAGCGTAGGGCTAAAAATGTGTGTGGTTTCGGGCAGCGGACGGTTTTCCGCAAGCGCCATCGCAAGCTCGGCGGCCTGGGTCGCCATGGTAATTATTGGGTAACGAACGGTAGTGAGACGCGGGCGCACATAGCGTGAAATCAGCACATCATCAAAGCCAATCAGCGAGATCTCTTTCGGTACGTCGATGCCGTTGTCGTTCAGAACGCCCATTGCCCCTGCAGCCATCGAGTCGTTATAACAGGCGACGGCAGAAAAATGTTTTCCGCGCCCAAGCAGCTCGGTCATGGCCTGTTCGCCGCCGCTTTCATCCGGCTCGCCAAAGGTCACCAGACGATCGTTAACCGGAATACCGTGCTCTTTTAGCGCGTCGTAATAACCTTGCAGGCGATCTTCGGCATCGGAAATCGTGTGGTTGGAGCACAGGTAGCCAATTTTTGTATGGCCCTGCTGAATCAAATGACGGGTGGCAAGCCAGGCGCCATAGCGGTCATCCAGCGCCACGCAGCGCTGTTCAAAGCCGGGCAGGGTACGATTAATAAGCACCATGCCTGGCATCTGTTTCATTAAGGAAATCAGTTCGCTGTCAGGAATTTTTTTGGCATGTACCACCAGGGCGGCGCAGCGGTGGCGAATCAGTTGTTCGATGGCCTGGCGCTCTTTTTGTTCGTTGTGATACCCGTTGCCAATCAGCAGAAAGTTGCCGGTGCGATAGGCCACTTGCTCAACGGCTTTCACCATGGCGCCAAAGAAGGGGTCGGAGACATCGCCCACAATCAGGCCAATCGTTTCGGTTGTCTGTTGGGCTAATGCGCGGGCATTGGCGTTGGGATGGTAGTTAAGCTCTTCCATCGCGCAGGTCACCGCCTGACGTGAAGCGTCGCTGGCTTTTGGCGAGTCGTTAATCACACGGGACACCGTGGCGACAGAAACACCTGCAAGCCGAGCTACATCCTTAATTGTCGCCATAAGTCACATTCCGGTTGGGTAAACGTTTACACAAACTTAAGTGTTACGGAAAAGCCCTGCCACTTCAAGGGGACAAGTGTCACTGCGCTCGCAAACCTGAGCAAAATGCCTCGCAAAAGAGTCCCATTGTTACATGTCCTGGGCGGTCGAAATTCAGACGCAGCGGCAGAATTGAGCATGTTGCGGATTTTTAATAATTTCCGGCAAAATTTTTGCTTACAGTTTGCAGTGCGCTGTTGCGATTTCCATATGGCGTAAGCGGCTGAGCCGCTGCTACATTTGTGATCCCAGAGGTATTGATAGGTGGTGTCGGCGCCTGATGCTGACCACAAGAATTACACCAACCTGCGCGGATGCGCAGGTTTTTTTTTGCCTCACGATCCTCACCTGTAACAAGAAGCGAGAATTTAAACACCTGGTTGCACTTCCGCTCATTCCTTTTCGTTTTCTCGCTGGTTAGGCCTGTCATCCTGCGCCACAATTCAGATCCCAGAGGTATTGATTGGTGAGAATTCTTCGTACGCTGTGTGTACAATTCTTCTTGCACCGACCTGCGCAGATGCGCAGGTTTTTTTTTGCTTTTTTTCAGAGTTTGTATGCTTGCCTGGACTCGCTCCTTCAAAGCTAGTCGTGTACTCTTCAGCCACTACACTTAAGTGTCTGTGCCGATTAACGACAAAGGGAGTTGATATGCTGTTAGGTTTCTTCCGTGCGCTGTTTCGCATGCTTTTTCGGGTGCGTTTGTCTGGCGATACGAATGCCCTCAATCTGCCGCGCGTGCTGATTGTTCCCAACCATGTCTCCTTTATCGATGGCATTCTGCTGGCGCTGTTTTTGCCGATTCGCCCGGTTTTTGCCGTCTACTCTTCCGTTAGCCAGCAGTGGTACATGCGTTGGCTGAAATCTATTATCGATTTTGTGCCGGTTGATCCGACAAAGCCGATGTCGATTAAACATCTGGTGCGCCTGGTAGAGCAAGGCCGCCCGGTAGTTATCTTCCCGGAAGGGCGAATCTCGGTTACCGGCTCGCTGATGAAAATCTACGAAGGCGCGGGGTTTGTGGCCGCTAAAGCAAACGCCACGGTGATCCCGCTGCGCATTAACGGTGCGGAGCTGACCTTCTTTAGCCGCCTGAAAGGCCTGGTCAAACAGCGCCTGTTCCCACGCATCACCCTGCACATTCTGCCGCCGACCTCCGTTCCAATGCCGGATGCGCCGCGGGCCCGCGACCGCCGCAAGATGGCGGGTGAAATGCTGCATCAGATTATGATGGAAGCGCGCATGGCGGTACGCCCGCGTGAAACGCTGTATGAAGCTTTGCTCGCCGCGTGCTACCGCTATGGTTCACGTAAAAACTGCATTGAAGACATTAATTTCAAGCCGGACACTTACCGTGCGCTGCTGACCAAAACGCTGTTTGTCGGGCGGATCCTCAATAAATACAGCAAAGCGGGCGAAACCATCGGCCTGATGTTGCCCAACGCGGCTATCAGCGCGGCGGTGATTTTTGGCGCATCGTCCCGCGGCCGTATCCCGGCGATGATGAACTACACGGCGGGCATAAAAGGGCTGACCAGCGCTATAACCGCCGCGCAAATCAAAACGGTATTTACCTCGCGCCAGTTCCTCGACAAAGGCAAGCTGTGGCATTTGCCAGAGCAGCTTACTCAGGTGCGCTGGGTCTTCCTGGAAGATCTTAAAGGAGAGGTCACTGCCGCCGATAAACTGTGGATCTTCGCCCATCTGTTTGTGCCGCATCTGGCACAGGTAAAACAGAAGCCGGAAGATGCCGCGATGGTGCTGTTTACCTCAGGTTCCGAGGGCAATCCAAAAGGCGTGGTGCACAGCCATAAAAGCCTGCTGGCGAACGTCGAACAGATTCGTACCATTGCGGACTTTACCGCTAATGACCGCTTTATGTCGGCGCTGCCGTTGTTCCACTCCTTCGGCCTGACCGTCGGCCTGTTTACCCCGCTGCTGACCGGGGCGGAAGTGTTCCTTTATCCAAGCCCGCTGCACTACCGCGTAGTGCCTGAGCTGGTTTATGACCGCAACTGCACGGTGCTGTTTGGCACTTCAACGTTCCTCGGTAATTACGCGCGTTTCGCGAATCCTTATGACTTTTTCCGCCTGCGTTATGTTGTTGCGGGAGCCGAAAAACTCCAGGAAAGCACTAAACAGCTTTGGCAGGACAAATTCGGCCTGCGCATTCTGGAAGGCTACGGCGTAACTGAATGCGCGCCGGTGGTATCAATTAACGTTCCGATGGCCGCGAAACCGGGCACCGTTGGGCGCATTCTGCCTGCTATGGACGCTCGCCTGATGGCCGTGCCCGGCATTGAAGAAGGGGGCCGCCTGCAGTTAAAAGGGCCGAACATCATGAACGGCTATCTGCGCGTGGAAAATCCGGGTGTCCTTGAAGTACCCACGGCGGAAAATGCGTTGGGTGAAATGGAAAAAGGCTGGTACGACACCGGCGATATCGTGAAATTTGACGATCAGGGCTTCTGCATTATTCAGGGGCGCGCTAAACGCTTTGCCAAAATCGCAGGCGAAATGGTGTCGCTTGAGATGGTGGAACAAGTGGCGCTGGGCGTGTCGCCGGACAAAATGCACGCAACCGTTATTAAGAACGATGCGGCAAAAGGCGAGGCGCTGGTGATGTTCACCACCGACAGCGAACTGAACCGTGAAAAACTAATGCGCTATGCCCGGGAACATGGCGTGCCTGAGCTGGCCGTACCGCGCGATATCCGCTTCCTTAAACAGTTGCCGGTGCTGGGCAGCGGTAAACCGGACTTTGTTACCCTGAAGGCGCAACTGGAGGCAGAGGATGCATGAGAATGCGCTAAACGATGCCTCTTTGTGGTCACGAGGAATGAAAGCGGTCACGGCGGCGCAGTTCCTGTCCGCCTTTGGCGATAATGCTTTGCTGTTCGCGACGCTTGCGGTGCTCAAGCAGCAGTTTTATCCGGACTGGAGCCAGCCGGTGCTGCAAATGGTATTTGTCGGCGCATACATTCTCTTTGCTCCGTTCGTTGGGCAAGTTGCGGACAGCTTCGCAAAAGGGCGAGTGATGATGTTTGCTAACAGTCTGAAGCTTGTGGGCGCGGGAGTTATCTGCCTGGGGCTGAACCCCTTTGTGGGCTATACGCTGGTGGGAATTGGCGCGGCAGCTTACTCGCCGGCGAAATACGGCATTCTTGGCGAATTAACTACCGGCGATCGTCTGGTAAAAGCCAACGGCATCATGGAATCTTCAACCATCGCCGCGATTTTATTGGGATCGATGGCGGGCGGCGTGCTGGCCGACTGGCATATTCTGGCTGCGCTGGGCGTTTGCGTGCTGGTTTATGCGGGAGCGGTGGTAGCCAATATGTTTATTCCAAAACTCGCTCCGGCCCGTCCCGGTCAGTCATGGCGCTTTATGCCGTTGACCCGTAGTTTCTTCACCGCCTGCCGCACGTTATGGCGCAACGGCGAAACGCGTTTTTCTCTCGTTGGCACAAGCCTGTTCTGGGGCGCGGGCGTGACGCTTCGTTTTCTGCTGGTGCTATGGGTGCCTGTTGCACTGGGGATAACGGATAACGCTACGCCAACTTACCTGAACGCCATGGTTGCGGTCGGCATTGTGGTTGGTGCGGGGGCTGCGGCGAAGCTGGTAACGCTTGAAACCGTGGCGCGCTGCATGCCTGCCGGGGTTTTGATCGGTATTGGCGTGCTGTTCTTCGCGATGCAACACGCGTTGCTGCCATCTTACGTATTGCTGATGCTGATTGGGGTGCTTGGCGGTTTCTTTGTGGTGCCGCTCAATGCGCTGTTGCAGGAGCGCGGGAAGCGCACCGTAGGGGCCGGTAATGCGATTGCGGTGCAAAACCTCGGCGAAAATACCGCGATGCTGCTGATGCTCGGCCTGTACTCGCTGGCGGTAAAAACCGGCGCGCCGATTGTCGGCATTGGCATCGGCTTTGGCGTAGTGTTTGCGCTGGCGATTAGCGCCCTGTGGGTCTGGCAAATACGGCAGAAATGAGAACTCAATGGCGCATGCGCTTATCCGCCCTACAAATTCAATGATAAGTAGGGCAGATAAGCGAAACGCCGTCCGCCAATAATGGCCTTAAGGAGCAGGATAGGTATAAACGCGATGTACCGCTTCGAGTTCTTCAACCACCTCTTCGCTTAGGTTCAGATGCAGGCTTTCAAGGTTTGTTTTCAACTGTTCCAGCGTCGTTGCGCCCAGCAGCGTGCTGGCGACAAACGGCTGACGGCGCACAAACGCCAGGGCCATTTGCGCCGGGTCCAGGCTATGGCGTTTCGCCACGTCCACATAGGCGGCAACCGCCTGTTGCGTTTGTTCGCCGCTATAGCGAGTAAAGCGGCTAAACAGCGTATTACGCGCACCGGCAGGTTTGGCGCCGTTAAGGTATTTTCCCGTTAGCGTGCCAAAAGCCAGGCAGGAATAGGCAAGCAGTTCAACGCCTTCGCGCTGGGTTATTTCCGCAAGTCCCACTTCAAAGCTGCGGTTCACCAGGCTGTACGGGTTCTGAATAGTGACAATGCGCGGCAAATCGTGCTTTTCCGCCAGTTGCAGATAGCGCATCACGCCCCACGGCGTTTCGTTCGATACGCCGATATAGCGAATTTTTCCTGCGCGTTGAAACTCCGCCAGGGCTTCCAGCGTTTCCAGCAGCGTGACGGGAACCGCGTTATCCGTCCAGGTATAACCCAGTTTGCCGAAGCAGTTGGTCGCTCGCTGCGGCCAGTGTACCTGGTAAAGATCGAGATAATCCGTTTGCAAACGCTTCAGGCTTGCATCCAGCGCGTCACGAATATTCCTTCGATCGAGTATTTGGTTCGGGCGGATCCCTGCATCGTTGTTGCGGCTTGGTCCGCTAACTTTGGACGCGATAACCAGCTTGTCACGGTTGCCGCGCTGTTTGAGCCAGTTGCCTACGTAGCTTTCTGTTAAGCCTTGCGTTTCCGGGCGCGGCGGCACCGGATACATTTCCGCGACGTCAATCAGGTTAACGCCCTGGCTTACGGCGTAATCGAGCTGCTCATGGGCGTCGGCTTCGCTGTTTTGCTCACCAAAAGTCATGGTTCCTAAGCCCAGCGTGCTTATTTCAAGAGAGCTATGGGGGATACGGTGATAATGCATAACCGGCTTCCTTATTCTTCTGGCAGACCACATCAGGCAAGCGCCCGACAAAAAAGGACTATTAACATGGCAGAGGGAAAGCAAAAGCGAAAGAGGGGGAGGTAAGAAAAGTATTCAGGCCAGCGAGGCGCTGACCTTCAGGGTTTAACGTTCAATAATTTGTGAAACGTCGTCGCGGTTGATTTGCATCTCGTTGCCCTGCTGGTCGCGATAGCTCACCAGCCCGGTTTCATCATCAATTTGCGGCTTGCCATCGGTAAGAATCATGCGGCCATCTTTGGTTGCCATCACGTAATCGCTGCTACAGCCAGAAACGGCGCATGCCAGCCCGATAGCGGAAATTACAACTGCCCATTTTTTCATCGTTATTCGCCTCGTCAGGAATGAAATGACATACATAGTTTAGTAATAACTTTATAAAGGCGAGAGGATAAGCGGGGAATTCTTAAAATAAATCAGGGGAAAGCATTAAAGCCTTCCCCTTGCGGATTAGAGCGGATTTTTTTTGTTGCGGATAAGGTTGAGGCTTTCCACTGCGATTGAGAAGAACATCGCAAAATAGATGTAACCCTTCGGCACATGAATATCGAAGCTTTCGAGAATTAACGTAAAGCCGACCAGCAGCAGGAAGGCCAGAGCGAGCATTTTCACCGATGGATGGCGGTCAACGAAATCGCCAATCGAGCGTGCGGCAAACATCATTACCCCAACGGCAATAATCACGGCGGCCATCATGATAAACAGATGGTCGGACAGGCCGACGGCGGTGATCACCGAATCGAGGCTGAAAATAATATCCAGCAGCATGATTTGTACGATGGCGCCAAAGAAAGAGTGGACGTTGGTTTTCAGCCCTTCTTCTTCGCCTTCGATGGATTCGTGAATCTCCTTACTGGCTTTCCAGATAAGGAACAGACCTCCAAACAGCAGAATTAAATCTCGTGCCGAAATTTCGTTGTCCATGACCGTAAACAGCGGCGTCGTTAAGCGAATAACCCACGCAATGGAGGCCAGCAGCGCCAGGCGCATTAACATTGCAGCGCCTAAACCAAGACGACGCGCTTTTTGCTGCTGCTCTTTCGGGAGCTTCGCAACGACCAGAGAAAGAAAAATAATATTGTCGATACCCAGTACGATTTCCAGAATCGTCAGCGTGCCTAACGCCATCCACGCATTGGGGTCGGAGATCCATGCAAACATCAAAAAAGTCCTGCCAAAAAATGAAAACGCTAATTATAAGCGCGTGCCGGAAAGGGAGTACAAATTAATTGATGCTACAGATGGAAATGACGCGCCAGCAGCCGAGCGGTGAAGTTTTTTTTCAGATAAAAACCCCGGGGCAGCGTAAGGATCCGCTCGCCGTTTGTGCCTATGGCTTCGGTGAGCGCTTTGCTGTTGGCCGCTTTCGGGCGCAGTTGCAGCACCTCGCCGTGACGCGCGGTAATACGTTCTACCTGGCCGAGCACGATCAAATCCATTAATTCTTCCCAGTCGAGCCTTAGCTGACGTTCCTCTTCTTCTGACGGCTCCCACAACAGCGGCGCGCCAACGCGGCGCTCGGCAAGGGGGATTTGTCGCTCGCCTTCTACCGGGATCCACAATACCCGTTTCAGTTTGTGACGCACGTGGCTGGTTTCCCACACCACGCCCGTATTGCCGGTGAGGGGCGCGACGCAGACAAAAGTCGTTTCCAGCGGGCGACCCTGTTGATCTATCGGGATCGTTTTTAGCTCAATGCCCAGGGCGGCGAAGTCTTGTTCTGGTTTACTCCCGGCGCTCGCGCCAAGCCACAGCTCCAGCAGAATGCCGATCCAGCCTTTATCGCGTTTCAGGTCGGGAGGAATAGCAAGGCCCGCAAGGGCCGCCAGTTCTCCGAGCGTATAACCCGCGAGGCGCTGAGCCTGGCCCAGCAAAATCTGTTCATTTTCTGGTGGATGAAGCAAGGGTTGTAATAGGTGCATAACGCATAGCTGCCATGTGGTTAAAAAATGACCGTGGTTTACCCACAGAGTTGAAATAGTTTAACGTGCCGGGGTCATGAATATCAATTACATGATTTTTAATACTTTTTTTAGTGGATATACGCATATTGAACGAGGTGAAAAAATCTTTTCCAATTCTGGTCACTGGCAATGAACAGGATCTTACACCGGGTTATCCACAGAAAAATGGGATAACTGAGGAAAACCAACACTACTGGTTCCATTTACAGCCTTGACTGAGGGGCAAAACACATTTTTTCGACGAATAGCGCCTAACTTGTTGGCACAATCTGTGGATAAAAACATCATTGTTCGATCTTTCATCAGCTAACGATCCTTATGTGTGATATACATCACGCTATGAAAGTTTTAAACAGCTTTTTTATTGGTATATATATGAATTATAATTATTTTTCCTCTTGGTGAGATTGTTCTTGTTTTGAGTTGTAAGAAGTTGTCCCGAGAGTATCGGCTAGTTTTTCACAGTTATATCCACAGAAAAAGTGAATAAAATCGCGAGGTATTCGCCGTGTCTGTTTATAACTCCGGTTAAATTTGTGAGTTATTCAAATGTTATTAGTCACGGTTGTCTATCAAGAGTGGTTTACCGCCTGAGGCTTGTATGAAACAATCGCTGCAATCCAGGTTTTATTTGAGGTAGTCCGGTGATCGATGATGATGGCTACCGCCCGAATGTTGGTATTGTAATCTGTAATCGGCAAGGGCAGGTGATGTGGGCCAGACGTTTTGGTCAGCACTCCTGGCAGTTTCCGCAGGGTGGCATCAATCCAGGCGAATCCCCTGAGCAGGCGATGTACCGTGAGCTTTTTGAGGAAGTTGGTTTACAGCGAAAAGATGTCCGTATCCTCGCCTCGACCCGCAACTGGTTACGTTACAAATTACCGAAACGTTTGGTGCGTTGGGACACAAAGCCGGTTTGTATCGGCCAGAAACAAAAATGGTTTCTTTTGCAGTTGATTAGCTCTGATAACGACATCAATATGCAGACCAGCAGCACCCCGGAGTTTGATGGCTGGCGCTGGGTGAGCTATTGGTATCCAGTGCGTCAGGTTGTCTCCTTTAAACGCGATGTTTATCGTCGGGTGATGAAAGAGTTTGCCAGTGTCGTTATGCCGCTGCAGGAAGTTACGCCACCACGCAATAACGCGCCTGCATGGCGACGTAAAAGAGGTTAAGTCACGCAAAAAATGCTCACCCGTTTGCGAGAAATAGTTGAAAAGGTAGCCAGCGCCCCGCGCCTCAATGAGGCGCTGGATATCCTGGTTACGGATATCTGCCTTGCGATGGATACCGAGGTCTGCTCGGTTTATCTCGCAGATAGCGACCGCCGCTGCTACTATCTGATGGCAACGAAAGGGCTGAAAAAGCCGCGCGGACGCACCATTACCCTCGCATTTGATGAAGGCATTGTCGGGCTGGTTGGGCGACTTGCCGAACCCATTAACCTTGCGGATGCACAGAAACACCCCAGCTTTAAATACGTGCCAGCGGTAAAAGAGGAGCGTTTCCGCGCTTTCCTCGGAGTGCCTATCATCCAGCGACGCCAGTTGCTGGGTGTGCTGGTCGTCCAGCAACGTGAACACCGCCAGTACGACGAAAGCGAAGAGTCCTTCCTCGTTACCCTCGCCACGCAAATGGCGGGCATTCTTTCCCAGTCCCAGCTTGCAGCTTTGTTTGGCCAGTATCGCCAGACGAGAATTCGCGCGCTTCCCGCATCGCCGGGCGTTGCCATTGCCGAAGGCTGGATGGATTCCACGCTCCCGCTTATGGAGCAGGTATCTGAAGCATCAACGCTCGACACCACTCGCGAGCGTGAACGCCTCACCGCAGCTCTTGAAGAAGCCGCAAACGAATTTCGTCGCTACAGCAAACGTTTTGCGGCAGGCGCGCAGAAAGAAACCGCCGCTATTTTCGATCTTTACTCTCACCTGTTAACCGATGCCCGCCTGCGCCGAGAATTGTACGGCGAAGTGGATAAAGGCTCAGTCGCAGAGTGGGCGGTCAAAAAGGTCGTCGAGAAGTTTGCCGAACAATTTGCCAGCCTGTCGGACGGCTATCTGAAAGAGCGGGCAGGCGACCTGAGAACGCTTGGGCAACGCCTGCTTTTCCACCTTGATGACACTATTCAGGGGCCAAACACCTGGCCGGAACGTTTTATTCTGGTAGCCGATGAGCTTTCGGCGACCACGCTTGCGGAACTGCCGCAAAGCCGTCTTGCCGGTGTCGTGGTGCGCGACGGCGCAGCAAACTCCCATGCCGCCATTATGGTGCGTGCGTTAGGTATTCCGACGGTGATGGGAGCGGATATCCAGCCCTCGGTGCTGCATCGTCGCACGCTGGTGGTGGATGGCTATCGTGGCGAGCTGCTAGTCGATCCTGAACCGGTGCTGCTGCAGGAATATCAGCGGCTTATCAGCGAAGAAAACGAGCTAAGCCGCCTTGCGGAAGACGACGTAGAAATGCCTGCGGCGCTGAAAAGCGGCGAGCGAGTGCAGGTCATGCTCAACGCAGGACTTAGCCCGGAGCATGAAGAAAAGCTCGGCAGCCGAATCGACGGCATTGGGCTCTACCGCACCGAAATTCCCTTCATGCTGCAAAGCGGCTTCCCTTCTGAGGAAGAGCAGGTTGCCCAATATCAGGGCATGTTGCAGATGTTCAACGAGAAGCCAGTAACGCTGCGTACGCTCGATGTGGGGGCTGACAAACAGCTACCGTACATGCCAATCAGCGAAGAAAACCCCTGCCTTGGTTGGCGGGGGATCCGTATCACGCTCGACCAGCCAGAGATCTTCCTGGTACAGGTTCGCGCCATGCTGCGGGCGAACGCGGCTACAGGTAACTTAAGTATCCTGCTGCCGATGATCACAAGCCTGGATGAAGTGGACGAAGCGCGCCGTCTTATCGACAGAGCAGGGCGTGAAGTGGAAGAGGTGCTGGGTTACGCGCTGCCAAAACCCCGTTTGGGGGTGATGGTAGAAGTGCCTTCCATGGTCTTTATGATGGGGCACCTTGCCAGCCGGGTTGATTTTATTTCTGTCGGAACTAACGACCTGACGCAATATTTGCTGGCTGTCGATCGCAACAATACTCGTGTAGCCAGCCTGTACGACAGCCTGCATCCGGCGATGCTGCGCGTACTGCAACATATCGCCAGCGAAGCCGAACGCCACGGTATTGACCTGTGCCTGTGCGGTGAAATGGCGGGCGACCCAATGTGCGTTGCGTTGCTGGTGGGGATGGGATATCGCCATCTTTCCATGAATGGTCGCTCGGTCGCGCGCGTTAAATATCTGCTGCGTCACATAAACCTTGAAGAAGCAAAGCTGCTGGCAGCGCGCAGCCTTGAAGCTCAACTGGCAACGGAAGTTCGTCATCAGGTAGCTTCGTTCATGGAACGGCGCGGCATGGGCGGGCTGATTCGCGGCGGGCGCTAAAGCGCCTGGCCCCTTGTTGTAAGGCCGGTATTACATATCTTTTACAACTTCGCGGACTTAATCGGCGTGCCCTTTGTGCTATGATTCGGCGCTTTCGGAGCGCATCGGCACTGATGCGTACTTGCAACCTGCCGTCCATGAATGGTGGGATAACAATGGCTTGTGATGACTATGAATAGTGGCTATTTGCGGTTCCCTGAATTTGACCCGGTAATTTTTTCCGTCGGGCCGGTTTCCCTGCACTGGTACGGGATGATGTACCTGGTTGGTTTTGTTTTTGCCATGTGGCTGGCCGGACGCCGGGCCAACAAACCAGGAAGCGGCTGGACCAAAAATGAAGTAGAAAACCTGCTGTACGCGGGCTTCCTTGGGGTCTTCCTCGGTGGTCGTCTTGGTTACGTCTTCTTCTATAATCTGCCCACTTTCCTTGCCGATCCGCTTTACCTGTTTAAAGTCTGGGATGGCGGCATGTCCTTCCACGGCGGTCTGGTCGGTGTGATTTGCGTGATGATCTGGTTTGCGCGCCGTACTAAACGTACCTTCTTCCAGGTTGCTGACTTCATCGCCCCGCTGATTCCTTTCGGCCTGGGTGCGGGCCGTCTTGGCAACTTTATCAACGGCGAGCTTTGGGGCCGTGTCGATCCTTCTTTCCATTGGGCAATGCTGTTCCCGGGCTCGCGTAGTGAAGATATCGGTCTGCTGGCGACGCACCCGGAATGGCAGTCGCTGTTCAACACCTATGGTGTATTGCCGCGTCACCCTTCGCAGCTTTACGAGATGGTGCTCGAAGGCATCGTGCTGTTCATTATCCTCAATCTGTTTATCCGTAAACCGCGCCCAATGGGGTCGGTTTCTGGCCTGTTCCTGATTGGTTATGGCGCGTTCCGCATTATCGTTGAATTCTTCCGCCAGCCGGATGCCCAGTTTACCGGCGCATGGGTACAGTACATCAGCATGGGACAGATCCTCTCGATTCCGATGATCGTGGCCGGTGTGATTATGATGATTTGGGCTTATCGCCGTCGCCCGCAGCAACAGCTTTCGTGAGGTAGCATGCAACAGTATCTTGATTTGATGAAAAAAGTGCTTGAAGAAGGCACCCCTAAAAATGACCGCACCGGTACCGGCACGCTGTCGATTTTCGGGCATCAGATGCGTTTTAATTTGCAGGAAGGTTTCCCGCTGGTTACCACGAAACGTTGCCATTTACGCTCCATAATCCATGAGCTGCTGTGGTTCCTGAAAGGCGACACAAACATAGCCTATCTGCGTGAAAACAAGGTTACCATCTGGGATGAATGGGCAGATGATAACGGCGATCTTGGGCCGGTTTATGGTAAACAATGGCGCACCTGGGCTACGCCCGATGGCCGCCACATTGACCAGCTCACGACGGTGCTTAACCAGTTGAAAAACGATCCTGACTCACGTCGCATCATCGTTTCTGCCTGGAACGTGGGAGAGTTGGACAAAATGGCGCTGGCGCCCTGCCATGCTTTCTTCCAGTTCTATGTGGCCGATGGCAAACTCTCATGCCAGCTTTACCAGCGCTCCTGCGACATCTTCCTTGGCCTGCCGTTTAACATCGCAAGCTATGCGCTGCTGGTGCATATGATGGCGCAGCAGTGCTCTCTGGAAGTGGGCGATTTTGTCTGGACTGGCGGCGACACTCACCTGTACAGCAATCACCTTGAGCAGACCAGACTGCAGTTAACCCGCGAACCGCGTGCGCTGCCAAAACTGGTTATCAAGCGTAAGCCTGAATCCCTGTTCGATTACCGCTTCGAAGACTTTGAGATTGAGGGTTACGATCCGCATCCCGCCATCAAGGCACCTGTCGCAATCTAACGTCGACAGACTGACACAACCGGCGCTTCTGTGCGCCGGTTTTTTTTGCCCTCGGTTTAGTCTTTCGAATTCCCTTCCAGTACGAATGTAACCTGCTGCAAATAAAGATTTTTTTACCGGCATATCTCGATGAAACGTGATCTCCGTATGGCAGATACTTTTAGCGCCGGGCACACTCTCGCCATGAAAAAAATGCAGCGTGGTTTTAGCCTTATGGAGGTTTTGCTGGTCATGGTGATTATCGTGGCGTTGAGCGCGGGCGGCATCTATGGCTGGCAGAAATGGCAGCAACAGCAGCGATTGTGGATAACCGTACAGCAGGTGCGAAACCTTCTGCAGCAACTGCGCAGCGACGCTAACTGGAAAAACATAGACCACCTGCTCAGGCTAACCCATTCGGATACAAGATGGTGCCTGTCGAGTCGCCTTGCCGCAGATACGCAATGCGCAGATGCATCTCGCTGGCAGCTTGCACAGCCTTTTGCCGAAGTCGAACTCGTTGAAATGACTGCGGGGCTGGGTTTTTACGGCATACGGAACACGGCGTGGCCTGGCCACCTGGTTGTGCGGAGCCCTGCCGGTGAGTGGCATATCATTCTTTCTGCGTGGGGGCGCATTCGCACCTGTAAAGCCAGCGAGGCTAAAAAATGCAGTTGAATCAAAGAGGGTTTACCTTACTGGAAACATTAATCGCCATGGCTTTGAGTAGCGTGGTGTTGCTTAGCGCCGGGCGACTTTTTCCCGCTCTCCAGCGTGGCGTGCTGTTGCAATATCAGAAAGAAAATTTGCATGAATCGCTCTGGCAACTGGTTTTTAGCATAGGGAAAAACTTGCAGCGGGCGGGTTATTGCCACGGCACATGTACCGGAAAGGGCTTAACGCTCATCAAAGGCGGGGAATGTGTACTGGTGCGGTGGGATATAAACGGTAACGGGCGCTGGGAGCCTCCCGGGCACGCAGAAGCCGAGGTCACTGGATTTCGGCTAAGAAATGGCAGCCTTGAAACTCTAAAAGGGGCGGCTACCTGCGAGGGCAGCGGCTGGGAGAAAATAACGGATCCGGAAATCGTGGTGATAAATCATTTCTCAGTAACACAGTTATTCCGTAATTCTTTACAGCCGCTGCTGGAAATTCAGCTTAGCGCTTCGTTGAAAGGAGGAGCTCAGCCCGTCTCGTTAAGGCATATCGTTGTGGGGTACAACTTGTGAAAAACCTCCAGCGAGGCAGCAGCTCTCTGGCATTTGTGTTGCTGCTTTTGTCCTTAGGCATACTGATGCTCAACGGGCTGCAACAGCAGCTAAACCAGCAGCGAAAGGCTATTGCCAGCGAAATTAGCTTTCTAAAATACTATGTCGGCGCCGTTTCCGCGCTAGCCTGGGGAGGACAGCAACGCTGGCAGGCAACCAGGCAATGGCAGTGCCAGCAGCAAGGAAAGGAATGGCGAGCTTGCGTCCTGTTAACAGAAAAAGGAGATACGTTAATGGCGGCTCAGAAGCTTCCTGGGCAGGATCAACTCCCGCTTACGCTGTGGCGCTGGGGAAGCCTTGAGGATTCTCGCTGGCGTGCTGCAGCTCATGGTTGGCTCGATTTCTGTCCCATCAGGGAGGATGCTCAGTGCCAGCTTCCACAGTGAAAGCAAAACAAAGTGGCTTTAGCCTGCCTGAAGTGCTGTGTTCTCTGGCGCTTTTTGCCGTGGTGATGATGGCATTACTCGGTTACCACCGGGTTCTGCAACAAGGATTTCAGGCCCAATGGCAGTTCCGATACCTGTGGCGACTGGCTGTTGAAATGAGCGAACCCCTGGTACCGGATCCGCTACCCGAGTGGAAAGTCATCAGACAGCAGACATCTGAGGCAGGATGTGTCAGCATCGCCGTTACTATTACCAGCCCTGCGGGGCGTTCCGGGCAGCTATCGCGTCTGCATTGCCCGCAGGAAGAGAAAAGTCAGGAGTAGCGATTCTATGTTGCGTGTTTACCATTCCAACCGCCTTGATGTCCTCGAAGCCATCATGGAATTTATTGTGGAAGGGCAGCCTCTTCCCGATCCGTTCCAGCCAGAGGTAGTGCTTGTACAGAGCGCGGGGATGGCGCAATGGCTACAAATGACGCTGGCACAAAAGTTTGGTATTGCTGCCAA
Organism: Dryocola boscaweniae; assembly: GCF_025215095.1. Taxonomy (GTDB): domain Bacteria; phylum Pseudomonadota; class Gammaproteobacteria; order Enterobacterales; family Enterobacteriaceae; genus Dryocola; species Dryocola boscaweniae. The sequence continues at coordinate 196,651 of NZ_JALHAP010000079.1, forward strand.
CATAGCGTTTCCGCTTCCGGCAAGCTTTATTTGGGATATGTTCGTCCGCGTTCTGCCGGACGTGCCTGAGGAGAGTGCGTTTAACAAACAGAGCATGAGCTGGAAACTCATGAAGCTGATTCCCGATATGCTCGAAAAGCCGGAGTTTGTTCTGCTGCTGCACTATCTGAAAGAAGATGAGCATGGTCGAAAGCTCTTCCAGCTTGCTTCACGCATCGCGGATCTCTATGACCAGTATCTCGTATATCGTCCCGACTGGTTAAGTAAATGGGAGAGGGGAGAGTTAGTGGAAAATGCGGGTGATGCGCAGCTTTGGCAGGCGCCGCTGTGGGCAGCACTTGTGCAACATACCCGTGAGCTCGGTCAGCCAGAATGGCACCGTGCGAACCTTTATCAGCGATTTATCAGTACCCTGGAAAAGAGCGACGAATGCCCGGCCGGTCTGCCTCCACGGGTCTTTATTTGTGGCATTTCTGCCTTGCCGCCTGTTTATCTCCAGGCCCTTCAGGCGCTGGGTAAACATATTGATGTCCATCTTTTGTTTACCAACCCTTGTCGTTATTACTGGGGTGATATTAAAGATCCGTCATATCTTGCGCGGTTGTTAAGCCGTCGGCGTCGCAGCCATTATCAGGCAGATAATTCATTGCCATTATTTAAGGATAATCAGACGGCTTTCTCTCTCTTTAACGATGACGGGGAGCAGGACGTAGGCAATCCAATGCTGGCTTCGTGGGGAAAGCTGGGCCGTGATTATACTTTCCTGCTGGCGGAGCTCGAGCAGTTTGAAGAGATTGACGTGTTTGTGGACATTGAGCCGGATAACCTGCTGCACAGCCTGCAGTATGATCTGCTTGAGCTACAAAACAATGCCGTTACGGGATTAACGGAAGAAGATTACTCGCATAGTCATAACAAAAGAAGGCTGGATCCCAACGATCGCTCTATCACGTTTCACGAATGTCACAGCCCACAGCGAGAAGTGGAGGTGCTCTACGATCAGCTACTGGCAATGCTGGATGCCGATCCTTCGCTGACACCGCGCGACATCATCGTCATGGTTGCGGATATCGACAGCTACAGCCCGTTTATTCAGGCTGTTTTCGGTAACGCCGCATCAGACCGCAGGCTACCTTTTGCTATTTCCGACCGGCGTGCAAGCCAGGCGCATCCTGCGCTCCAGGCCTTTATCTCTTTGCTTTCCCTGCCGACCAGCCGCTTTATGGCAGAAGATGTACTGGCTTTGCTCGAAGTGCCTGCTCTTGCAGCACGCTTTGCCATCAACGAAGAAGGTCTTCGCTATTTACGGCAGTGGGTGAATGAATCGGGCGTGCGCTGGGGCATTGATGACGACAACGTGCTCGAATTTGATCTACCGGTTACCGGGCAACACACCTGGCGTTTCGGCTTAACCCGCATGCTTTTGGGTTATGCGATGGACAGTAAGGCGGGTGAATGGCAATCCGTTCTGCCTTATGACGAATCCAGCGGTTTAATCGCTGAACTGGTGGGGCAACTGGCTGAGCTGCTGATGCAGCTCAATCGCTGGCGGCAGGCGCTTTGCGCTGAAAGGCTGCTTTCTGAATGGGTGCCGGTATGCCGTGAAATGCTTGATTGTTTCTTCCTGCCGGACAAAGACACTGAGGCGGCATTGGCGCTTATTGAAAAGCAATGGCAGGAAATAATTAAGCACGGTCTGGATGCCCATTACCAGCAAGCTGTCCCCCTCAGGTTATTGCATGACGAACTGGCTCAACGGCTTAATCAGGAACGAATCAGCCCGCGTTTCCTTGCAGGGCCGGTAAACTTTTGTACTCTGATGCCGATGCGTTCTATTCCCTTCAAGGTTGTTTGCCTGTTGGGCATGAACGATGGCGTTTATCCGCGCACGGTGGCGCCGCTTGGCTTCGACCTGATGAGTCAAAAACCACAGCGTGGCGACCGTAGCCGTCGTGACGACGACCGCTACCTTTTCCTGGAAGCCTTAAATTCGGCCGAGCAACGCTTTTATATCAGCTATATCGGGCGTTCTATCCAGGATAACAGTAAGCGTTATCCATCCGTACTGGTCGAAGAGCTGCTTAATTACATAGCCCAAAGCCATTGCCTGCCGCAGGATTCCTCGCGTACCTGCGATGAAAGCGGCGAAGGCGTAAAAGCACATCTCATTTACCAACACAGCCGCACCCCGTTTGATGCAAGTAACTTTATGCCCGTCTCCCATGAGCAAAGCTATGCCAGTGAATGGCTTCCGGCTGCCTGCGAGCAAGGAGAGGTTCATCCGCCGTTTATCCAGGTATTACAGGACAAAGTCCGGGAAGAAATTACTCTGGAGCAACTGCAGCGATTCTGGCGGCATCCGGTACGAGCTTTCTTTCAGATGCGACTGGGAATTAATTTCTGGCTTGATAAAACAGAGCTGCCGGATGCTGAACCTTTTACGCTCGATAGCCTCGAACGTTTCCAGATGAATCAGCAGCTACTCAATACCCTGATTGTTGGCGACGATCCACAACTGCTATTTCGCCGCTATCGTGCAGCCGGAGCTCTGCCGTATGGGGCCTTTGGTGAAATTGTTTGGGAAAACCAGTTAACAGAAATGGAAGAACTGTCCGCAAAAGTGATAGCTGAGCGGCAAAATGGCGCAAGCCTTGAAGTTGATTTAACGCTGGCGGGAACAAGACTGGTAGGGTGGTTGTCGGATGTTCAGTCTGACGGTTTGCTGCGCTGGCGTCCTTCCGTTCTGAACGTCGCCCATGGCATGCAGTTATGGGTAGAGCATATTGTCTGGTGCGCCATGGGTGGGGTTGGGAGCAGCCGAATGTACGGGCGAAAATCTTCCGCATGGAATTTCCCGTCTCTGGACGTTGAGCAGGCCAAAAGCTATTTATTGCAACTTATTGATGGTTATCGGGAAGGATTAAACCAGCCGCTTCTGCTGCTACCAAATAGTGGTGGTGCGTGGATAAAAGCCTGTTATGACCCGGTAAATGATGCCATTTTATGGGATGAACAAACGCAGCAGAAAGCTAAAAGCAGGCTGTTGGCGGCATGGGAGGGTAACCAAATGGTAGAAGGCGAAGGCGCTGATATCTGGTTACAGCGTTTATACCGCACGCTGGATAATGACTACTATGAAGCCGTTATTCGTGAGGCCGAGCGTTACCTGTTACCGCTGTTTCGATTCAACCGTTCATAAATAAATAGTATAAAAATTGCACAGCCCGGTAAGTTCATCTATGATGCGCAACTTGCTCAGGGGTGGCGAAAAAAGTAACAACTAAAAGAGCGTGATACCTTAAAAGTTGTTAATGATGAGAGAGTTAGGAAGTTTCGTGATTATGAGGTTCGTGAATGCCTAAATGCAGCACCTGGTTCAAACCGCTTTTCTTGTTAGTTGCTCTTTGGGCACCATTAAGTCAGGCAGACACGGGCTGGCAGCCCCTCCAGGAAACCATCCGTAAAAGCGATAAGGATAATCGCCAGTATCAGGCAGTGCGTCTGGATAACCATATGACAGTCTTGCTGGTCTCCGACCCGCAGGCGGTGAAATCCTTGTCTGCGCTGGTTGTGCCTGTAGGATCGCTTGAAGACCCTGACGATCATCTGGGACTCGCACACTACCTCGAACATATGACGCTGATGGGCTCAAAGAAATATCCCGAGCCGGACAGCCTGTCTGAATTTCTTAAAAAGCACGGCGGCAGCCATAACGCCAGTACCGCGACTTACCGCACCGCATTTTATATGGAAGTTGAAAATGATGCGCTGGCGGGTGCCGTCGATCGTCTGGCCGACGCCATCGCCGAACCTAATCTGGCTGCGGAATACGCCGAACGTGAGCGTAACGCAGTCAACGCAGAATTAACGCTGGCTCGTGCTCGTGACGGTATGCGTATGGCGCAAGTCAGTGCAGAGACGCTTAATCCTGCGCACCCCGGTTCGCGTTTTTCAGGCGGCAACCTCGAAACTTTGCGCGATAAGCCGGGCAGCAAGCTGCTTGATGCGCTGGTGGCGTTTCGCAATCAATACTATTCCGCCAACCTGATGAAAGCTGTCATCTACAGTAATAAGCCTTTGCCTGAACTGGCAAAAATCGCTGTGGATACCTACGGACGCGTGCCCGATAAAAGTATTGAAAAACCGGTTATCACTGTTCCTGTGGTGACGGACGCCCAGAAGGGCATCATCATTCACTATGTGCCGGCGCTGCCGCGCAAAGTACTGCGCGTCGAATTCCGTATAGATAACAACAGCGATAAATTCCGCAGCAAAACCGATGAGCTGATTGGCTACCTGATTGGCAATCGCAGCGAGAATACCTTATCCGACTGGCTGCAAAAGCAGGGGCTGGCAGACAGCATCCGTGCGGATTCCGATCCGTTAATCAACGGCAATAGCGGCGTGTTTGCTATATCCGTTTCTTTAACGGACAAAGGCCTTGCGCAGCGTGATGAAGTCGTTGCGGCTATTTTCAGCTACCTGAATAATCTGCGTCAGAACGGGGTGGATAAACGCTACTTCGACGAACTGGCGCACGTGCTGGATCTGGATTTCCGATATCCCTCTATTAACCGTGATATGGACTATGTGGAGTGGTTAGCGGACACCATGCTGCGTGTGCCGGTTGAACATACACTCGATGCGGTAAATATTGCCGACCAGTTTGATCCTGCAGCCATCAAAGAACGGCTGGATATGATGACGCCGCAAAACGCGCGTATCTGGTATATCAGCCCGAAAGAACCGCACAATAAAACCGCTTATTTTGTCGATGCGCCGTATCAGGTCGACAAAATCAGCGAACAGACATTTGCCGACTGGCAGCAGAAAGCCGCTGCGATCAACCTTACCCTGCCGCAGTTGAATCCGTATATTCCGGACGATTTCACCCTGATCAAACCGGAAAAAACCTATGCCCATCCGGAACTGTTGGTTAAAGAACCGGGCCTGCGCGTGCTCTATATGCCGAGCAAATATTTCGGCCTTGAACCAAAAGCCGACGTGACTATGGTGCTGCGTAATCCGCAGGCGATGGATAGCGCTAAAAACCAGGTTCTGTTCGCCCTAAACGATTACCTGGCCGGTATCGCGCTGGATGAATTAAGTAATCAGGCGGCCATTGGCGGCATCAGTTTTTCAACCAACGCGAATAGCGGATTAATGGTTAATGCCAATGGCTATACGCAACGTTTGCCGCAACTGTTTGAAGCGTTGTTGAAGGGATATTTTTCTTATACCCCAACGCAGGAACAGCTTATTCAGGCGAAGTCCTGGTATGCGCAAATGATGGACTCAGCGGATAAAGGTAAAGCGTACGACCAGGCTATTATGCCAATCCAGATGGTTTCTCAGGTCCCTTACTTCCAGCGTGAAGCGCGTCGCGCCCTGCTGCCAGAAATAACGTTGCAGGACGTTATTTCCTACCGCGATACGTTAAAAAATAACGCTAAACCCGAATTCCTGGTGTTAGGCAACATGGCGCCGGCTCAAGCTAAAACGCTGGCGCACCGGGTTCAAAGCCAGCTAGCTGCCAGAGGTAACGAGTGGTGCCGCAACAAAGATGTGCTGGTCGATAAACAGACTCTTGCGATGTTTGAGAAAACCGGGAGCAGCACAGATTCTGCCCTGGCCGCAGTATATGTCCCTAAAGGTTACGACGAGACTGTCAGCACAGCTTATAGCTCGATGCTTGGACAGATCATTCAGCCGTGGTTCTACAACCAGTTGCGTACTCAGGAACAACTGGGTTATGCAGTGTTCGCCTTCCCGATGTCCGTTGGACGCCAATGGGGAGTTGGTTTCCTGCTGCAAAGTAGCGATAAGCAACCGGCTTATCTTTATGAGCGCTTTAAGGCCTTTTATCCGGTTGCAGAACAAAAGTTACGTTCTATGAGCGCGGATGATTTTGCCCAGATGCAGCAAGGTGTTATCAGCGAAATGATGCAGGCACCGCAGACTTTGTCTCAGGAGGCTTCGCAGTTGAGCAAAGATTTTGACAGAGGAAACCTGGCCTTTGATTCGCGTGATAAAGTAGTCGCCGAAATTAAAAAGCTGACTCCACAAAAACTGGCGGATTTCTTCCATCAGGCGGTGGTTGAACCTCAGGGCGCGGCAATGTTGTCGCAGGTTTCCGGCAGCCATAACGGCAAAGCGGAATATGCCATGCCAAAAGGGTGGAAAACCTGGGAGGGGGTCAGCAATCTGCAACAATCGTTGCCGCTTATAGACGCTATACCCTAAATAATTCGAGTTGCAGCCAGGCTGCAAGGGAGCTCATCACGGGGCGCTTACTCAGGTAAGTGCCTGGCAAGCGAGTACAGCCAACGCCCTGCAGCTTGAAGAATGACGGGAATAAATAAAGTGAGAGATAATGACCGACACCGCTCAGCCCCTTGATCCACTAAGCTTGCCGCTCATCGGTGAGCGCCTGATTGAAGCTTCTGCCGGTACCGGAAAAACATTCACCATAGCGGCATTGTATTTACGATTACTGTTGGGGCTGGGGGAAAGCGCCGCTTTTCCTCGCCCGCTCGGTGTTGAAGAGTTGCTGGTCGTGACCTTTACCGAAGCGGCCACGGAAGAACTGCGTGGCCGTATTCGCGCCAATATTCATGAGCTGCGCATCGCCTGTGTGCGCAACCACACTGAAAATCCTCTCCTTTCACAACTGCTGGACCAAATTCCCGACAAACATCAGGCGGCGCAAATTTTGCGGCTGGCGGAACAGCAGATGGACGAGGCCGCTATTTTCACTATCCATGGTTTTTGCCAGCGGATGCTAAGCCTTAACGCCTTTGAGTCAGGCATGCTTTTCGAGCAACAGCTCATTGAAGATGAATCCCTGCTGCGCCGGCATGCCTGCGCTGACTTCTGGCGTCGTCACTGTTATCCGTTGCCTAAACCTGTAGCGCAGGCGATGAGCGAGCATTGGTCTGGTCCTGAGGATTTGCTGTGCGACATCAATAGCTGGTTGCAGGGGGAGCAGCCCGCGCTGAAACAGCCTCCGGCAGATAATGAAACGCTGATTGCGCGTCACGAAAAGATTGTTGCCGCCATTGATAACGTGAAAGCGCAATGGCAGGCTGCGGCAGAAGAGATCGCGGCCATTATTGACCAGTCCGGCGTCGACAGACGAAGCTACAGCAGCAAAAACCTGCCCAACTGGCTTAACATCATTGGCGAATGGGCGCAGACATCCACAAGCAGCTATCAGTTACCGGATGCGTTAAGCCGTTTTTCACAGGCGACGCTTGATGAGAAAACCAAAAAAGGCGAGCCGCCGCGCCATGCCGTCTTTAACGAAATAGCTGCTCTACTGGCAGAGCCCCTGACGCTTCGCGATCTGGTTATTGCACGTGCCATGGCAGAAATTCGCTATATCGTACAGCAGGAAAAGCGTCGTCGAGGCGAGTTGGGTTTTGACGATATGCTTAGCCGTCTTGATGAAGCCTTACGTCAACCGGGCGGTGAGGTTCTGGCCGCAGCGATTCGGGCCCGTTTTCCGGTGGCGATGATCGATGAATTCCAGGATACCGACCCGCAGCAATATCGTATTTTCCATCGGCTTTATGCCAACCAGCCAGAAACCGCGCTGCTGCTGATTGGCGATCCCAAGCAGGCGATTTATGCTTTCCGCGGCGCGGACATTTTCACCTACATGAAAGCGCGCCACGAGGTAAGCAATCATTATACGCTGGACACCAACTGGCGCTCGTCTCCATCGATGATAGCCAGCGTGAACACGTTATTTAGTCAGGTTGAAAACCCCTTTTTATTCCGCCAGATACCTTTCTTATCGGTAAAAGCCGCGCCTAAAAACAGCGGCCTGCGATTTACCGTTCGGGATGAGACATTAGCGGCGATGTCGCTGTGGTTGCAGCCGGGAGATGGCTGCGGTGTGAGTGATTACCAACAAGCCATGGCGATGCAGTGCGCACAGCAAATCCGTGACTGGCTAGCCGCGGGGCTTCGTGGTGACGCCCTGCTTTGGGAAGGCGACAAATCCCGCCCGGTGCAGGCATCCGATATCACGATTCTTGTGCGCAGCAGAGGCGAGGCGGCAATAGTTTGTGAGGCGCTGGGCGGGTTGAATATCCCTTCGGTTTATCTCTCGAATCGCGATTCTGTATTCGCCACGCCGGAAGCCCGCGAGCTGCTATGGATTTTGCAGGCGGTGCTGGCGCCGGAAATAGAATCTACGCTGCGTAGCGCTATGGCGACCAGCGTCTTAGGGCTGGATGCGCAGCGTATTGAAGCGCTGAATGAAGACGAGGAAGCCTGGGACCGGCTGGTGGAAGAGTTTACCGGCTACCGGCAAATTTGGTTCCGTCGGGGCGTGATGCCGATGCTGCGCACTTTGATGGCCGCACGCCAGGTTGCAGAAAATCTACTGGCGACGCCCGGGGGCGAAAGACGTCTGACGGATATTTTGCACATCAGCGAACTGCTGCAGGAAGCGGCTTCGCAGGCCGACAGCGAACATGCGTTAGTTCGCTGGCTTGCGCAGCAAATCGCGGAACCTAACAGCAGCGCCTCCAGTCAACAACTGCGTCTTGAAAGCGATAAACACCTGGTTCAGGTTGTCACCATTCACAAGTCCAAAGGGCTTGAGTATCCGTTAGTCTGGCTGCCTTTTATCGCCAATTTCCGGCCGCAGAGCAGCGGTTTGTATCACGATCGCACCACATTTACCTCGTTACTGGACTTAAGCAATAACGAAGAAAGCATGAGCCTTGCGGAAGAGGAACGGCTCGCAGAAGATTTGCGCTTGCTGTACGTGGCGCTAACCCGTTCTGTCTGGCATTGCAGTGTTGGCGTTGCTCCTCTTTTTCGCGGTACACGTGCCAAAAAAGGGACCAGCGATCTGCACCTTAGTGCGCTGGGTTACCTGCTGCAAAAAGGTGAAGCTCAGGATGCTGCAGGTCTGCAGGCATGTCTTGAGGCGTTAGCCTGTGAGGCGATTAGCGTGGAGTCGCTAAGGCAAAAAGATCCGCAACCCTGGCAGCCCGTTGCGGTTAAGCGGCCGGAACTGAGCGCGCGCGTATTGCAACGGAGCATCTCTGATAACTGGCAGGTGACCAGCTATTCCGGCCTGCAACAGCATGGTCAGAGTGTGGCGCTGGATTTATTACCGCGTCTTGATGTGGACGCTGCGGGGGCCGAACAGCAGAAAAGTGAGCCATTACTAACTCCTCACTCCTTCCCACGCGGCGCGGCGCCCGGCACATTCCTGCACAGCCTGTTTGAAGACATTGATTTTACCCAGCCGCTTGATGAAGCATGGCTTGCCGAGGCGTTGACCCTGCAGGGATTTGGCGAGCGCTGGCAGCCCGTTCTTAGCGGCTGGCTACGCGAGATTTTGCAGGCGCCTTTAAATGAAACGGGTGTTTCGCTTAACCAACTGAAACCAAAAGAAAAGCAGGTGGAGCTTGAGTTTTATCTGCCTATTGAAACAGATCTGCGTGCCGAGGTGCTGGATAAACTCATTCGCGAATACGATCCGCTTTCGGCGGGTTGCCCGCCGCTGGATTTCCGACAGGTGCGAGGCATGCTCAAGGGCTTTATCGATCTGGTGTTTCGCTGGCAGGGGCGCTATTACCTGCTGGATTACAAATCAAACTGGTTAGGCGAAGATAGCCAGGCTTATACCCGGCAGGCGATGGCGGGGGCAATGCAATCTCATCGTTACGACCTGCAGTATCAACTGTACACTTTGGCGCTGCACCGTTATCTGCGCCATCGCATCCGCGATTATGATTACGAAACCCATTTTGGCGGGGTGATTTATCTCTTCCTGCGTGGCGTAGAAGGCAACGGTTCTTCACAAGGGATTTTTTCTACTCGTCCTGATGCCGAACTGATTACGAAAATGGATGCTTTATTTGCCGGTACTCAAGAAGAGGTGATGCCATGAAAATGTCGCAATGGTTGCAGCAGGCGGTCGAACAAAAGCTGCTCCGCGCGCTGGACGCCCAGTTTGCCATGATGGTTGCCAATGATGAGCAACCGGCTGTGATGCTGGCTGCCGCGTTGGTGAGCCATGATGCGGGCGAAGGCCATGTTTGCCTGCCGCTCGCCCGGCTTACGCCTGAATATTGCTTTGTAGGGCGACAATCAGAACTGCCGGAGCAACTGTTTGCCGCTGCGGGCGAGGTAAGCGACTGGAAAAATACGCTGCTGCTTTCACATGCGGTAAGCGTAAACGACGACGCCACGCCGCTGAAACTGATAGGCGATCGGCTTTATCTTAATCGGATGTGGCAAAGCGAGCGCTCCGTGGCGCAATTCTTCGGTACTGAAAACCGCCCGATGCCGATGGATGAACAGCAGCTTGCCGCTGTACTTAACCATCTTTTCGAGCCAACGAATGATATCGACTGGCAGAAAGTTGCGGCGGCGGTCGCACTGACAAGAAGGATTTCCGTGATTTCCGGCGGGCCGGGCACGGGAAAAACGACAACGGTTGCCAAACTTCTTGCGGCCCTGGTTCAGCTTTCCGGCGAAAGCCCGTTACGTATTCAGCTCGCGGCGCCTACGGGGAAAGCGGCGGCTCGTTTAACGGAATCGCTCGGTTCGGCGCTGCGTCGTTTACCCCTTAGCGATAAACAAAAAGAAGCTTTGCCGGATGATGCCTGTACGCTGCACCGCCTGCTGGGCGTGCAGCCGAACAGCCAGCGTCTGCGCTATCACGCCGGAAACCCGCTCCACCTGGATGTGCTGGTAGTGGATGAAGCTTCGATGGTGGATTTGCCGATGATGGCGAAAGTCATCGACGCGCTGCCGGCCCATGCGCGCGTGATTTTCCTTGGCGATCGCGACCAGCTTGCATCCGTTGAAGCCGGAGCCGTGCTGGGAGATATCTGCCATTACGTGACGTATGGCTATTCCGCCGCACGTGCGCAGGAACTGAGCCGTATTACGGATTATTTAATTCCCGCCGGGAAGAGTGAACATGCCAGCACATTGTGCGATGGCTTATGTTTGCTGCAGAAAAGCTATCGCTTCGACAGCCAGTCCGGCATTGGGCAACTCGCTTTCGCCGTGAATGCCAGCGATGCGCGTCAGGCTCAGGCAACTTTCAGCCTGGGTTTTACCGATATAACAAAACAGCCGCTGCGTGAAAGCAATGACTACGGGGCGATGATTGCGGACGCGCTGGAAGGCTACAGCGCCTACCTTGAATTAATGCGTAAACAGGCTGAACCCGAGCTGATTCTTGAAGCGTTTGGGCGTTACCAGCTTTTATGCGCGCTACGGGAAGGGCCGTTTGGCGTTAGCGGTTTGAATGAAAGGGTCGAACACGCGTTGTTGAATAAGCGCCTGATCGCAAGGCCGAAGCCCGCTTCATCACGCTGGTACAGCGGACGCCCGATTATGATCACCCGTAACGACAGCACGTTGGGGCTATTTAACGGCGACATCGGTATTGCGCTGGAAAGAGGGGAAGGGCTACGCGTCTGGTTTTCTCTGCCGGATGGTACGGTGAAATCAGTGCAGCCCAGCCGTTTGCCGGATCATGACACCGCATTTGCTATGACGGTGCACAAATCGCAGGGATCTGAATTTGATCATGCGGCGCTGGTGCTGCCGAATCAGTTCACACCGGTTGTGACCCGCGAGCTGGTTTATACCGCCATTACGCGTGCGCGCAGGCGGTTATCCTTGTATGCCGATGACCGCGTGCTTGAAAAAGCGATTATGACGCGTACTGAAAGACGCAGCGGTTTGATTGACGGGTTTAACTAGTTTTTGTAAGGCGGGCGAGCCTGCGCCACCCGCCACAAATCAGGCTAAGTCAGCCATCAGGATCTTCGAGCGGCGTTGATAGTTGTACATCTCTTTTTTACTTTCCGGCAGCAGGTCTACATCCACCGGGGTGAAGCCACGCTCCTGGAACCAGTGAATACTGCGCGTCGTCAGCACGAACAGCTTACTCAATCCCATTTGCCGCGCCTGTGTGGCGATACGCTGCAGCAAAACTTCCCCTCTTGATGAGCTTCGGTAATCCGGATGTACCGCGACGCACGCCATTTCACCGATGCCCTCCTCCTGGAAAGGATACAGCGCCGCACAGGCGATGGTGAGGTTATCGCGCTGGATTATCGTAAACTTATCGATTTCCATTTCCAGTTGTTCGCGTGAGCGACGCACCAGAATGCCCTGTTGTTCCAGCGGGCGAATCAGCTCAAGGATGCCGCCGATATCGTTGATGGTCGCGCGGCGGATTTGCTCGGCGCTTTCCATAACTATCTGGGTACCGATGCCGTCGCGGGAGAACAGCTCCTGCAGCAAAGCGCCGTCTTCCTGATAGCTAATCAGGTGGCTACGGCGCACGCCGCTGCGGCAGGCTTTCACCGCGCCGCGCAGGAAGCGCACCGTGCCGGAGTGATAATCCCCGGCGTTTTCCAGCTCTTCAATACGGCTTTGCGCATCGTTGGGAAACAGTTCAGAGATGATATTGCCATTGTCGTCGGTCACGCCCTGGGACGAGCAGAAACCTATCATTTTCTCGGCCTTGAGCTTTACCGCCAGTTGGGTGGCAACTTCTTCGGAGGTAAGATTAAAGCTTTCGCCCGTTACCGAAACCGCTACCGGCCCCATCAGCACGATAGCGCCGTTATCAAGCTGGCGATGAATGGCTTCTTCGTCGATACGGCGAATACGGCCGCTGTGGCAATAGTCGATGCCGTCATCCACGCCGAGCGGCTGAGCGATAATAAAGTTGCCGCTCACCACATTAATATGCGCGCCCTGCAAAGGCGTGTTGCCAAGGCTCATGGAAAGGCGTGCTGTGATATCCAACTGCAGCAAACCAGCCGCCTGTTTCACCAGTTCGAGCGTTTTGGCGTCGGTGACGCGGGTATATTTGTGATACACCGGCTCGTGATTGTGGGATGCCAGGTTGGCATCAATCTGCGGACGGGCGCCATAAACCACCACCAGGCGGATGCCCAGGCTGTGCAGCAGGCCAATATCGTTAACGATACTGGAGAAGTTCTCATGCTCAATGGCTTCGCCGCCAAGCATAATGACAAACGTTTTCCCCCGATGGGCATTTATATAGGGAACAGAATGGCGGAATCCCTGTACCAGTTCGGTTCTACGTTCCTTCACCACGGCAAGCCCTCATTGCATGATTATTCGTAATTTGTGTATTTTTATTCTTTTATTGGGTTAGGTGCAAGCAGCAATTTCGTCATCTGAAGATTTGTCATCGGCGCGTCGTTTAATGATGTTTGAGAATGTTTACCCTTTTATGGATGACAGTAACCGTGTGATTCGTTAAAGTTTTCGGCTAAAAAATTAGACTTTCCGTCTTTACTGTTCAAAAAAAGATGACTCTCAGGAGAGCCATGCCAGATTCCAGTGCATTAATTAGCCGCCGCCGTTTACTTCAGGGCGCAGGCGCCATGTGGTTGTTGAGCGTAAGCCAGGTTGGTCTGGCCGCTGTAAGCCAGGTGGTTGCCGTGCGCGTCTGGCCGGCTTCGTCTTATACTCGTGTGACGCTGGAGTCCAATCAACTGCTTAAGTATAAGCAGTTCGCTTTGAGCAATCCGGAACGCGTTGTGGTGGATATCGAAGGGGTTAATCTCAACTCGGTGCTCAAAGGCGTCGGAACCCAGATCCGCGCGGACGATCCTTTTATTAAATCTGCGCGCGTGGGCCAGTTCGATCCGAAAACCGTGCGTATGGTTTTTGAACTGAAACAAAACGTTACGCCGCATCTGTTCGCCCTGGCTCCGGTTGCCGAATTTAAAGAACGTCTGGTGATGGATCTTTATCCGGCGAATATGAGTAGCGAGCAGGATCCGCTGCTTGCGCTGTTAGAAGATTACAACAACGGCGAACTGGATAAAAAAATGCCGGCCGAACAAGGGCCGAAACCGGGTAAGGCCGGGCGCGACAGGCCGATTGTTATTATGCTCGATCCGGGGCACGGCGGTGAAGATCCGGGAGCCATCGGGAAACATAAAACCCGAGAGAAAGATATCGTGCTGAAAATCGCGCGGCGTCTGAAAGCGCTGATCGATAAAGAAGCGAACATGAAGGCATATATGACGCGCAACGAGGATGTATTTATTCCGTTGAAAGTTCGCGTGGCAAAGGCCCAGAAGCAGCGTGCGGATCTTTTTGTTTCGATCCATGCGGATGCGTTTACCTCGGGTGCGGCTCGCGGCTCGTCGGTCTTTGCGCTTTCGACCAAAGGCGCCACCAGTACGGCGGCGAAATATCTGGCGCAAACGCAGAACGCCTCGGACTTGATCGGCGGGATAAGCAGAAGCGGCGATCGCTATGTCGATCACACCATGTTCGATATGGTGCAGTCGTTGACCATCAACGACAGCCTGAAATTCGGCAAAGAAGTGCTGCAGAGGCTGGGGCGGGTAAACAAGCTGCATAAAAACAGCGTTGATCAAGCAGGGTTTGCGGTGCTCAAAGCGCCGGATATACCTTCCATCCTCGTGGAAACGGCATTTTTAAGTAACGTTGAGGAAGAGCGCAAGCTGCGTACGGCTTCCTTCCAGCAGGAAGTGGCGGAGTCTATTCTTGCAGGGATCAAAGCGTATTTTGCGGATGGGGCAACGCTTGCACGGCGCGGATAACGCGCCGTTTTTCATTGCGGGCGAGGATATTGCGGATTTCAGATACAAAAAAACACCCGTAAAGGTGTTTTAAAAGTTGGTTGCGGGGGCCAGATTTGAACTGACGACCTTCGGGTTATGAGCCCGACGAGCTACCAGGCTGCTCCACCCCGCGTCCGTATACTGCTTTTACTTCCCACATGATTTTCATCACGGCGCTGTAAACAGCGGCTTAATTGGTTGCGGGGGCCAGATTTGAACTGACGACCTTCGGGTTATGAGCCCGACGAGCTACCAGGCTGCTCCACCCCGCGTCCGTATACTGCTTTTACTTCCCACATGATTTTCATCATGGCGCTGTAAACAGCGGCTTAATTGGTTGCGGGGGCCAGATTTGAACTGACGACCTTCGGGTTATGAGCCCGACGAGCTACCAGGCTGCTCCACCCCGCGTCCGTGGATGCGCACTATACTCTGCTCGCTTTTTGATGCAACCCTTTTTTTAAAAAATGCCGAAATTGTCACAGGTTGTTGAAAATGACGGCTTTTAGGTTAATTTGTATACACATTTACCCTGACGCCCGCGCAACGCATTTAATTATCCCGGCGTGTTTGCTATCTTCGCGTGGCGTGTAGCGGCATAAACCAGGGCGAGGCAGTGATGAAAGGACGTTGGATTAAGTACATTGTAACGGGCGTGATGGTAGCAGCATTGGCGGCCTGCTCTTCAAAACCGACTGATAAAGGTCAGCAATACAAAGACGGCAAGTTTACCCAACCCTTTTCGCTGGTTAACCAGCCAGATGCGGTCGGCGCTCCTATTAATGGTGGAGACTTCGCCGAGCAGGTTAATCAGATTCGTTCAGCCTCCCCGAGACTTTATAACAGCAAGAGCGACGTCTACGGTTCTGTGCAGCAGTGGCTGCGCGCGGGCGGCGACACGCGCCAGCTAAGTCAATACGGCCTGGACGCCTGGCAGATGGAAGGGGCGGACAACTATGGCAACGTGCAGTTTACAGGTTACTACACGCCGGTGGTGCAGGCGCGCTATACCCGCCAGGGTGAATTTCAGTACCCAATCTACCGTATGCCGCCTAAACGCGGACGCCTGCCGTCGCGCGGCGAGATTTACCGTGGCGCGCTGAGCGACAGCTACATACTTGCCTATAGCAATTCCCTGATGGATAACTTCATTATGGATGTACAGGGCAGCGGCTATATCGACTTTGGCGACGGCCAGCCGTTAACCTTCTTTGGCTACGCGGGCAAAAATGGTCATGCCTACCGCAGTATCGGCAAAGTGCTTATCGATCGCGGTGAAGTGAAAAAAGAAGACATGTCGATGCAGGCGATTCGCCACTGGGGTGAAACGCACAGCCAGGCTGAAGTTCAGGAGCTGCTGGAGCAAAATCCGTCCTTCGTCTTCTTTAAGCCTGCCAGCTACGCGCCGGTAAAAGGCGCGAGCGCGGTGCCGTTGATTGGCCGCGCGTCGGTGGCTTCTGACCGTTCCATTATTCCTGCGGGCACTACGCTTCTGGCAGAAGTGCCGCTGCTGGATAACAACGGCAAGTTCAGCGGACAATATGAGCTGCGTGTCATGGTGGCGCTGGATGTGGGCGGAGCCATCAAAGGGCAGCATTTTGATATTTACCAGGGCATCGGGCCGGAAGCCGGGCACCGCGCCGGCTGGTATAACCATTATGGCCGCGTATGGGTGCTGAAAAACGCGCCGGGCGCCGGTTCTGGCGGCAACGTATTTAGCGGTTAATGCTGCGAACCTCCCCTCTTATATGTACGGGCTGTATAATCAGCCCGTTTGTTTTTCCCTGAGGATATCCTGATGTCTGTCGTTCTGTCCGATGCCTGGCTGCAACGCTTTGGCGGCACTGCTCGTCTTTATGGGCGCGA
This sequence comes from Dryocola boscaweniae, assembly GCF_025215095.1. GTDB lineage: Bacteria > Pseudomonadota > Gammaproteobacteria > Enterobacterales > Enterobacteriaceae > Dryocola > Dryocola boscaweniae. Next base: position 213,144 of record NZ_JALHAP010000079.1, read on the forward strand.
TGCTCTGCAACTGTTTGCCGGGGCGCATGTTTGTGTCATCGGTATTGGTGGCGTCGGCTCCTGGGCCGCAGAAGCGCTCGCCCGCACCGGTATTGGGGCGATTACGCTCATCGATATGGATGATGTGTGCGTGACGAACACCAACCGTCAAATACATGCGCTTCGCGATAACGTAGGTCTCGCTAAAACGGAAGTGATGGCAGCGCGTATTCGTGAAATTAACCCGGAATGCCGCGTCACGGTGGTGGACGATTTTATTACTGCCGATAACGCCGTGCAGTTGTTAAGCCAGGGCTTTACCTACGTGATTGACGCCATCGACAGCGTACGGCCTAAAGCGGCGCTGATAGCTTACTGTCGTCGCAATAAGATTCCGTTAGTGACAACCGGCGGGGCAGGCGGGCAAATCGATCCAACGCAGATCCAGGTGGCCGATCTGGCGAAAACTATCCAGGATCCGCTGGCGGCAAAACTGCGCGAAAGATTGAAAAGCGATTTTGGCGTCGTGAAGAACAGCAAAGGCAAACTGGGCGTGGACTGCGTATTTTCCACCGAGGCGCTGGTTTATCCACAGGCGGACGGCTCGGTGTGCGCCGCCAAAAGTACTGCCGACGGCCCAAAGCGTATGGACTGCGCGTCCGGTTTTGGCGCGGCAACCATGGTCACCGCCAGTTTTGGGTTCGTGGCGGTTTCCCATGTGCTTAAAAAAATGATGGCGAAGGCGGCGAGAAACGCCTGATTATTCTCCCCGGGCGGCCTGGCGCACGGCTTCAGCTAAGGCCGCCAGCCCGCTACTGCGTGAAGCGCTGAGCTGATTGCGCAGCCCCAGCTCGTCAAACAGCGCCAGCGGATCTGCGCTTCGCAACTCTTCTGCCGTTTTGCCTTCAATTGCCGTCAGCAGCACCGCCAGCAATCCCCGAACGATACGCCCTTCGCTGTCGCCGTAAAAATGCAGGGTCCCGTTCGCTTCACGCTCGTGACCGAGCCAGACACGGTTTTCACAGCCAGTAATCTCGATATCATCGCGTTTTAAATCCGCGGGCAGGGCAGGCAACTGTTTGCCAAGCATGATCAACTGGCGGTATTTGTCTTCCCACTGCTGCAGCGGTACGAAAGTTGCGCGAAGCGTCTCGGCGGTAATTGTGTTGCCAAAAGGGTGACCTGCTAAGAATCCACTCGTCATTTAATCCACCAGAATATCCAGCGCATGATCGATGGCTTTCACCAGCGCGTCCACGTCGCTTTTTGTGTTGTAAGGAGCGAAAGAAGCGCGAAGGGTGCCGCTCACGCCCAGCGCGGCAAGAAGAGGTTGCGCGCAATGTTGTCCGGCTCGTAGCGCGATGCCTGATTCCGCCAGCAGCGTAACCATATCGCTGTGATGAACGCCCGCGAAATCAAACGCCAGCAGGCTCGAATCCTGGCAGCGGAAGCTGCGAAAACCCGGGCGTTTTGCCAGTTCGGCTTCTGCAAGCGTCGCCAGGCCCCGGCTGTAAGTTTCCGCTTCAACCACGTCTATTTCTGCGAGCCATTCAAGCGCGGCGCTCAGACCAATGACTCCCGCAACGTTTGGCGTGCCGGCTTCGAAACGATAAGGCACCGGCTGGGTTTTAAAGCCGTCAAACGAGACCTGCGAAATCATTTTACCGCCGCCAAGCCACGGGGACATCTCAGCCAGCAGGCCGGTTTTACCGTACAGCGCGCCGATGCCCGTCGGGCCGTAAAGCTTGTGGCCGGAAAAAGCATAAAAGTCGATATCCAGCGCCTGAACGTCCGGCGGGCAATGCACCACGCCCTGCGCGCCGTCCACCATAACTACTGCGCCGACGCCGTGCGCCAGGCTAATGGCTTTCGCGAGATCCGGACAGCCGCCGGTTACGTTCGACATTTGACCCAGCGCCAGAATTTTAGTGCGTTCGTTGAGCAAAGCAGGAAGCTGGGTGAGATCGGCAAGATAATCTTTGCCAATCGGCAGTTTGACGATACGTGCGCCAGTTTGCTCCGCGACCATCAACCAGGGCACGAAGTTAGCATGATGCTCGGCCTCGCTAACGATAATTTCATCCCCGGCTTGCAGGCGCGGACGGGCATAACATTGGGCAACCAGATTGATAGCCTCGGTGGTGCCGCGCGTCCAGATAATATCTTTGCCGGAAGGAGCGTTCAGCAACGTCGCTACGGCTTCGCGCGCGGCTTCGTAACGAGCCGTGAGTCGCTGCGCCGTAGGGAACTGGCTGCGGTGAACGTTGCCTGCGCTGAGGCTGTAAAACTGCTGGCTGGCGTCAATCACAGCCTGGGGTTTTAACGCCGTTGCCGCGCTGTCCAGATAGACGCCGGCATCCGCCAGCGCCGGAAACTGGCTGCGAAAATGGGCGGGATTAAATGCTTTCATGAGTATCCTCGTTTCAATCCTTAGATCGTGGCGCATTTCTTAAGACTGCACAAGGTATGCGTAACTATCGGAATTGTCTGCTTAACCTGGCAAAGTCGCAGAAGAGAGTTATGCTAATAATTGTTAGGCTAAGGTTTCAGCCTGTAAGAAGAAGAGATTTAATTAGCATTAAACTCTACATACAAGGAGAAGAATATGAATAAGGCAGCCGCTATTGTATCTGCATGTATGATGACTTTTGCACTCGCAGCATGTTCCAGCCCGAACTACGTAATGCATACGAACGACGGTCGCACCATTGTTGCCGATGGCAAGCCGCAAACTGACGATGAAACAGGGATGATTTCGTACAAAGACGCCAACGGGAATAAGCAGCAGATTAATCGTACTGATGTGAAAGAGATGGTTGAGCTGGACCAGTAACAGGTAAGCAAAAAAAAGCACCGCTTTGAGCGGTGCTACATTAATCACTATGGACAGACAGGGTAAATGTACAGGAAGTGAAAAAGGGGTAGCTTAGCTACCGGGGTCTGGAATGCCAGACCAAATGCAAACACAACAACACAACATCACAACCGTAAGCCAAAAGCCCTCCAGAACACGCATTCCAGACAACTTTTCGTTCCGGCTCAGGAAGTGCCGCCACTATAGGTATTTGCTGGTGCATCCTCAACGGACAATTTATAATGGCTCAGATAAAAAAAACTAATAGGTTAATTAAAATAACCTGTTTGTTAACAGCCATTAACATTTAAGCCTGTCAACTATGTCCAAGCGCTTGCCACCTCTGAATGCTTTACGTGTTTTTGATGCCGCTGCTCGCCACCTGAGTTTTACTAAAGCGGCCGAAGAGTTATTTGTCACCCAGGCGGCAGTTAGCCACCAGATTAAGTCCCTTGAGGACTTTTTAGGGCTAAAACTGTTCCGTCGTCGTAACCGATCTTTGCTGCTTACTGAAGAAGGGCAGAGCTATTATCTGGATATTAAAGAGATTTTTTCTCAGCTCACGGAAGCGACGCGCAAGCTCCAGGCCAGGAGCGCAAAAGGCGCTCTGACGGTAAGTTTATTGCCAAGTTTTGCCATTCACTGGCTGGTGCCTCGCCTTTCAAGCTTTAACTCAGCTTATCCGGGAATCGACGTGCGTATACAAGCGGTTGACCGTCAGGAAGATAAACTTTCTGACGACGTCGACGTGGCTATTTTTTACGGACGCGGCAACTGGCCTGGTTTGCGGGTAGAAAAACTGTATGCCGAATATCTGCTGCCGGTTTGTTCGCCGATGTTGCTTACGGGCGACAGACCGATTAAAACCCCGGAAGACCTGGCGCGGCACACTTTATTACATGATGCTTCGCGGCGGGACTGGCAAACTTACACGCGCCAGCTTGGTGTAAGCCACATTAATGTGCAGCAAGGGCCTATCTTTAGCCACAGCGCTATGGTGCTGCAGGCCGCTATTCATGGACAGGGCATTGCGCTGGCAAACAACGTAATGGCGCAGTCTGAAATCGAAGCGGGTCGCCTGGTTTGCCCGTTTAACGATGTTCTGGTGAGTAAAAATGCGTTTTATCTTGTTTGTCATGACAGTCAGGCAGAACTCGGTAAAATAGCCGCATTCCGGCAGTGGATCCTGGCAAAAGCCGCCAGCGAACAAGAGAAATTCCGCTTCCGCTACGATCAATAAGTAAATCCTCGCGCGGCCTCAATCCGCGCCTTACATTTAGGGTTACAACATGACCAGCCGTTTCATGCTGATTTTTACCGCTATCAGCGGCTTTATTTTCGTTGCCCTGGGAGCCTTTGGGGCGCATGTATTAAGCAAGTCTCTCGGTGTTGTAGAGATGGGTTGGATCCAAACGGGTCTTGAATATCAGGCGTTTCATACGCTGGCTATTTTTGGCCTGGCGGTTGCCATGCAGCGCCGCATCAGCATCTGGTTTTACTGGAGCAGCGTATTTATGGCGCTCGGCACCGTCTTATTCAGCGGCAGTCTTTATTGCCTGGCGCTGTCGCATTTACGCCTGTGGGCGTTTGTTACACCTGTCGGCGGGGTAAGTTTCCTCGCCGGCTGGATTTTGATGTTGATTGGTGCAATGCGCCTGAAACGTAAGGGCGCAAGCCATGAATAATAAAGTTATTTTATACTGCCGCCAGGGCTTCGAAAAAGAGTGCGCGGCGGAAATTACCGATAAAGCGGGAAGCCGGGGCGTGTATGGTTTTGCACGCGTAAAAGAAAGCAGCGGCTACGTGATTTTTGAATGCTATCAGCCAGAAGATGCTGACAAGCTGGCGCGTGAACTGCCGTTTAGCGATCTGATCTTTGCTCGCCAGATGATCGTTGCCGGCGAGCTATTAAAAGATCTTCCACCAGAGGATCGTATCACGCCGATCGCCGGCATGCTTCAGGGTGTCGTTGAGAAGGGCGGCGATCTGCGCGTTGAAGTTGCCGACACCAATGAAAGCAAAGAACTGATGAAGTTCTGCCGCAAGCTTACCGTACCGCTGCGCGCCAGCCTGCGTGAAGCGGGCGTGCTGGCTAACTACGAAACGCCGAAACGCCCAGTGGTGCACGTGTTCTTTATTGCCCCCGGCTGCTGCTATACCGGCTATTCGTATGCCGACAATAATTCGCCGTTCTATATGGGCATTCCGCGCCTTAAATTCCCGTCGGACGCGCCAAGCCGCTCAACGCTGAAGCTTGAAGAGGCGTTCCACGTGTTTATTCCGGCCGACGAGTGGGACGAGCGCCTGGCAAACGGCATGTACGCGGTGGATTTGGGCGCGTGCCCCGGCGGCTGGACTTACCAACTGGTGAAACGCAACATGTGGGTTTCTTCTGTGGATAACGGTCCGATGGCGCAAAGCCTGATGGATACCGGGCAGGTTACCTGGCTACGTGAAGACGGTTTTAAATATAAGCCAACGCGCACCAATATCTCCTGGATGGTATGCGACATGGTGGAGAAGCCAGCTAAAGTCGCGAGCCTGATGGCTACCTGGCTTGTAAACGGCTGGTGTCGCGAAACCATTTTTAACCTCAAGCTGCCAATGAAAAAGCGTTATGAAGAGGTTTCGCAAAACCTTGCGCAGATCCGCGAGAAGCTTGAAGAAAACGGCATCAGCGCGCAGATTCAGGCACGTCAGCTTTACCACGATCGTGAAGAAGTGACCGTACACGTTCGCCGCATGTGGGCGGCCGTCGGCGGCCGTCGCGACGAGCGTAGTTAAGATTCAGGGTTTGACGTGAATATTGTCGGGTGGCGCTGCCGCTTACCCGACCTACGAATTCAGTTGTCGGGTGCCGCTGCTTACCTGATTTACAAAGTGAGCTGTAGGGTGGATAAGCGAAGCGCCATCCACCATAAATATCGAAACTATGAGCGGCTAGCGGGCAGCCGTAGCTGCTGCAAATTCCCATCCAGCGTTAAATCCGTCTGCAAACTTGCAACCTGGCGACAGACAAAGGCGCTCTCTTTATGCTGCTCCAGCTTTTTCCGCCATTTCTCCGGCACTTCATCCAGCCGCTGATAGAGCTCTTCAAGCGTTGAGAACTGATTTATCAACTGCGTTGCGCTTTTCGGCCCGATACCGGCAACGCCTGGAATTTTGCTGCTGCTGATGCCCGCCAGGCCCCAGAAATCCGGCAGTTGTTCGGGCCGCACGCCGTACTCCTGCGCAATAAAAGGCGCATCCAGCCAGCGTTTCTGAAAGTAGTCGCGGATCTCAATCGTAGGCGCGAGCAACTGGCAAAAGCCTTTATCCGTGGAAACGATAGTAGCGCGATGGCCGCCCGCTGCAAGCTTAGCGGCAAGCGTCGCCGCAAGATCGTCCGCCTCGTTACCCGGCGAATGCCAGCAGGCAACGCCGCGGCGGGTGAAGGCTTCCCGAATGGAGGGCAATTCATGCTGCAAGGTTTCCGGCATCGGCGCCCGTCCGGCTTTATAGTCCGGTAACGCCTGATGCCGCCAGCCTTCGCGTCTGTCTTCATCGTCAAACACCGCAACGGCATGGGTTGGCTGGCTATGGGTTATCAGCGCTTCAAGGGCATGCAGGCAGGTGTCGGCGCACGGCGAGCCCTGTACCGCATGAATACGGCGGATCAGATTCAGGGCGTCGACGATAAGTAGATGAATGCTCATTGTTTTTTCACTTTCCATAATGACTTCATCCACTTTAACATTTCCCTGTACAGCGGGCGAACCTGAGAAATTAATTTGGGAAAGCGCCTCGCAAAAAAAAGCATCGCTTTTACTTCTGAAAAGGCATTGCTAATTAATTTGATTGCTATGTATATTTTAGGCGAACAAAAATCAGAGATAACAATATGAGCAAGAGCACGCACCTCGCACACCGTATCCAGAACCTGCAGCCTTCAGCCATCCGCGAACTTTTAAAACACAGCAAAATGCCGGGCGTGATTTCGCTTGCCGGAGGTATTCCCTCCCAGGAACTGTTTGATAAAGAAGGCCTGGCGCAGGCCACGCAAATGGTGGTGGATAAGAATTTCAACGATGCTTTCCAGTACGGCTTAACGGAAGGAAATGTCGAACTTCGTCAGCAGCTTGTCGGCCTGTGCCGGGAGCGCGGCATTACCACTAATCCTGACCAGTTGCTTATTACTTCCGGTTCTCAGCAGGCGCTGGATCTGCTGATTCGCGCGCTGGCGAATCCGGGAGACGTCTTTGTCGTTGAGCGCCCTACTTATCTTGCTACGCTGCAAATTCTTAGCCTCACTGAAGCCCGGGTGCAATCCGTAGGCGGTGACGAGCACGGCATGATTGTCGATGAACTGGAAGCGTTGCTTAAAACGACCCGTATTAAGTGCGTTTATCTGGTGCCGACCTTTGGTAACCCGAGCGGCACGACTCTTAGCGCCGAACGTCGCGAGAAGCTGGTGAAGCTGGCCATTGAGCACGATTTTATTATTATTGAGGACGATCCGTACGGCGCCATCAGCTTTACCGAAGAGCGTCAGAAAACGCTCTTTCAGGTTGCGGCGGAGATGGGCAATCACGAGAACGTGGTCTATACCTCAACCTTCTCAAAAATTCTGGCGCCGGGCCTGCGTGTGGGCTGGGTAATCCTGCCGGAATGGATGAAGCAGAAGGTGGCGATCGTTAAGCAGGCGACCGATCTTCATGCGAACTCCTTCTCTCAGTCATTAGTCGCTGCTTATTTAACGCTGGGGCGGCTTAATCCGCAGATTGCCCTGATTCGCGATGTTTACAAGCAAAAATGCCTGAGCCTTTCGCGCTACCTGCAAGAAGAGCTGGGCGAACATATCAGCTTTAACCAACCGCAGGGCGGTATGTTCCTGTGGGCGCAGTTCCGCTACGAGTTTGATACTACAAAGTGGCTGCAGCAGACGCTGGAGAAAGGCGTGGTCTACGTGCCGGGCGAGTTCTTCTTTAGTGATAACGCGGACAAAAAGACGCTGCGTTTCTCTTATGCGACAGCCACGGAAGAGCAGCTTTATGAGGCAGTACAGCGCCTGAAGTCAGCGCTGTAATTAAAAGAGGAGCCAAACGGCTCCTTTTCTTTTAGCGATGCTGTACTTCCTGCACCAGTTCTTTCTCACATTCCTTGCCGCACACGCGTCTGCCGCAGATGAAGCGGCAGTCCCTCAAGCACCGCACCGGTTGCATGTAAATCGATGGAAGCGCCGATGGCTGGCGCGCAGCTATGAAAGACGTTACCCGCGTGGCAGTGCTCCAGAGGATAGTTTATAACGGGTCCTGCTGATTAGTTGGAATTGTGATTCAAGCACACTGAAACTATATTTCAATTTAGATCGCATTATTTTTATCCTCCCGGCACTAAAATAGTTTGTAAGGCGACTGAAGGTAAGTTTTGTGTAATTAAAAAATATTTAAATTGTAGTTTTTCATTAATAGCAGCGGATATGTCAGACGCATCCGTTCAGAACTGCCAGAGAGGAGAAGTCATGGATATTCGTCAAAGCATTCACAGCGATCACGCGAAAATGCTCGATACTGCCGGTCTGCGTAAAGAGTTCCTGATTGAGACCATTTTCCAGGCCGACCGGTACACTATGACCTACAGCCATATCGACCGTATTATTGTCGGCGGCGTAATGCCTGTGACGCGTTCAGTGAGCGTGGGCGGTGAAGTGGGTAAGCAGCTTGGCGTAAGCTACTTCCTCGAACGCCGCGAGCTGGGCGTCATTAATATTGGCGGCCCCGGCGCCATTACGGTAGATGGCTCCAGCTATGAAATTGGTCATCGCGACGCGCTGTATGTAGGTAAAGGCGCGAAAGAAGTGGCGTTCGAAAGCGTTGATGCGTCCAGACCTGCTCGTTTCTACTATAACTGCGCGCCAGCCCACACGGCTTATCCGACCAAACGCGTTACGCCTGCGGACGTTGCACCGGTTACGCTGGGTGAAGATGTCACCAGCAACCGTCGCACCATCAACAAATATTTCGTGCCGGACGTGCTGGAAACCTGCCAGTTGAGCATGGGGCTGACCGAACTTGCACCGGGTAACCTGTGGAACACCATGCCTTGCCACACGCATGAACGTCGCATGGAAGTCTATTTCTATTTTGGTCTGGAAGAGAATAGCTGCGTGTTCCATATGATGGGCCAGCCGCAGGAAACTCGTCATATCGTGGTGCAAAATGAGCAGGCGGTGATTTCACCAAGCTGGTCTATTCACTCAGGCGTAGGTACGCGCGCGTACACCTTTATCTGGGGAATGGTGGGTGAAAATCAGGTGTTTGATGATATGGACCACGTAAAAGTGGGAGACTTGCGCTAAGACCGCCAGCAATAAAATGCTTCTCAAGCGAGGGCCTCAGATTGATGACAAACACCCGAAAAATGTGGTTTCCGGGTGTTTGGGATAAACCAGAAGACATAATCCTTTGTTTTTAATCGCAGGAAACCTTCATCGCCAGTCCGCCGCGAGAAGTTTCACGGTATTTGGCGTTCATGTCTTTCCCGGTTTCGTACATGGTTTCAATCACCTTATCGAGACAAACGCGTGGCTCACTGGTGCGGCGCAGCGCCATACGAGCCGCATTCACCGCTTTTACCGCAGCAATGGCGTTACGCTCGATGCAGGGCACCTGCACCTGGCCCGCAACCGGATCGCAAGTCAGGCCAAGGTTATGTTCCATCCCGATTTCCGCAGCGATACAAACCTGCGCCGGGCTGCCGCCCAGCAGCTCCGCAAGGCCTGCCGCAGCCATAGAACAAGCCACGCCAACTTCGCCCTGGCAGCCAACTTCCGCACCAGAAATAGAGGCGTTCATTTTGTACAGCGAACCAATCGCCCCCGCAGCCAGGAAGTAGCGTGCGCAGGAATTAGTGTTCACTTCACGGATAAACTTGTCATAGTAAGCCAGCACCGCCGGAACAATACCGCAGGCGCCGTTTGTCGGCGCTGTTACCACGCGGCCGCCCGCAGCGTTCTCTTCGTTAACCGCCAGCGCAAACATATTGATCCAGTCAACAACGGTCATGGGGTCCGAATTGTTTTTATCACTGCTCACCAGCATTCTGCGTAACGCGGCGGCGCGGCGCGGTACCCGCATTTTACCCGGCAGAACGCCTTCGGTGGTGATGCCGCGTTCAATGCCGCTGCGCATGACATCCCAGACGTTTGCAAAATGCGCGTTGATTTCCGCCTGAGTATGCATCGCACGTTCGTTTTGCATCATTAAGCCGGAGAGCGACAGGCCGGTTGTATCGCAGTGTTTGCGCAAGTCGGCCGCGTTCTTATAGGGATAAGGCACCGCAACCTGTTGGGTATCTTCCTGCCCAAAGTGGGCTTCATCGACGATAAATCCGCCGCCGATGGAGTAATAAGTCTGGCTGTACAACACCTTGTCGCCCGCCAGAGCGGTGATGCGCATACCGTTTTCATGCAGCGACAAATTATCCGCATGGAAATTCATGCAGCAATCTACCGGGAATTCCACTTCATGCGCGCCGTTAGCCAGCATCAGTCGGCCATGGGTATTCACATCCTGAATGAAATGCGGAATGGCATCGATATCCACGCTATCCGGCAGATTTCCCGCAAGGCCCATAATAATCGCGATATCAGTGTGGTGGCCTTTACCGGTCAGGGAGAGCGAACCATAAACATCAACAATTACGCGGGTAACATCGTGCAATATCCCTTGCGCGATTAAGTCGTCTGCGAACTGCTTGCCAGCCTTCATCGGGCCGACGGTATGAGAGCTGGAAGGCCCGATACCAATTTTAAAAATGTCGAATACGCTAATCATGATGCTTCCATTGCGTGAGTGACGTTGAAGAGGGGAGAACCGCCCGCAGAAAGCAGGCGGTTTAAAGGCGAATTAGCCGAACAGAGAGTAAGAGATAGCGGAGATAGCAATCAGGCCCATCACAACAACGAATACGTTGCTGATATGGCCGCTGTATTTACGCATAGCAGGTACTTTCTGAATAGCATACATCGGCATCAGGAACAGGATCATCGCGATAATCGGGCCGCCCAGGGTTTCAATCATGCCCAGAATGCTCGGGTTCAGGGTGGCCACAATCCAGGTGGTGACCAGCATGAAGATCGCGGTAATGCGGTTCAGTTTGCTGATTTCGATGCTCTTGCCTTTGCCGCGCAGCGTTTTGATAACCATGCCGTTAAAGCCTTCACGCGCGCCTAAATAGTGGCCGAGGAAGGATTTAGTAATAGCTACAATCGCGATGATTGGCGCCATCCAGGCGATGATCGGTGCGTTAAAGTGGTTAGCCAGGTAAGACAGAATAGAGATGTTCTGTGCTTTAGCTTCAGCCAGGTTCGCAGGCGACAGGCTCAGTACGCAACTGAACACGAAGAACATTACGGTCAGCACCATCATGATGTGTGCGAAAGCCAGAATGCGGGAGCATTTCTTCTCAGCTTCCTCGCCGTACTCTTCACGCTTGGCAACCGCGAAAGAGGAGATGATCGGTGAGTGGTTAAAGGAGAACACCATAACCGGGATTGCCAGCCACAGGGTCATCCACAGGCCACTGCCGGTCGCCGGAGTGCCGCTTAAGGACAGGGTTTCGAACACCGCGCCGCTCCAGTTAGGAATCAAATACAGCGCCAGAAGCATCAGAGCGATAACAAACGGGAACACCAGGATGCTCATCGCCTTCACTATCATCTGCTCGCCGAAACGAACAATAGTCATCATGCCGACAATCAGAATCAGGGATAGAATGGCGCGCGGAGGCGAAACCATACCCAACTGGTGAGTAATGAAGCTGTCTACGGTATTAGTGATTGCCACGCTGTAAACCAGCAGAATCGGGTAAATGGCGAAGAAATAGAGCAGGGTGATGATTTTACCTGCGCCGATGCCAAAGTGTTCTTCTACAACTTCAGTAATGTCTTCGCCAGGATTTTTACCGGACAGCACAAAGCGGGTTAAGCCACGATGCGCAAAATAGGTCATTGGAAAGGCAAGCACTGCCATAATCAGCAGTGGAATAAGGCCGCCTACGCCTGCGTTAATTGGCAGGAACAGAACGCCAGCACCAATTGCGGTGCCATACAGGCCCAGCATCCACATGGTATCAGTCTTACGCCAGGAACTTTTTGTCTCGACAGAGGCAATACTGCCGGTTTGTGTGGTATCCATCAACTTCTCCAGAAGAAACGATTTTTGCAAAATTTCAGTCAATAAAGATGCTTATCGAATGACCGATGAAACTAAATTCTGTGCCAGGGCTTTTTTCTAGTAATTTTATCCCGTAACTATTGGCGGGCGGAAAGATACATTTATGTAATCAATGTATCAGTGATCGCGATCCCAAATGCATGAATCCACCATCTATAAGGTTATTGACGGTATTTCACACTGCTTGAGATCCCACACGCCATATTTAAGCGCGCAGAGACTAGCATCTGTGAAAGATGCGATAAATTATCCTCTTATAAATAATTCGGTTTTATCTACATAAAGCGGCTTAAGCAGTATTTTCGACGTGAAATTGTTCAAAGGGCATGATGATTAGTGGGAAAGGGAGGAGCGCAATCGTTTGGTTTGTAAAGCTGAGTTAAAAATAGAGAGGGCGACATCGCAGTCGCCCTTGGGGAATCAGGTGCAGATTTCGTAACAGGGGATATAGGCGCTGCCGGGGAGCTTCATACGGTGTTGCGCCACAAATCCTTGCAGCAGGTCGTCCATGCGTTTCATCATCTGAACATCGCCGTGAATCTTGTACGGACCGTATTCTTCGATGGCGCGAATGCCGCTTTCTTTTACGTTGCCGGCAACAATGCCCGAGAAAGCCCGGCGTAGCGCCGCCGCCAGTTTTTCCGCCGGCTGGTTCGGATGCAGGTTAAGGTTCGCCATGTTTTCATGGGAGGGCTCAAACGGCATCTGCAGATCCTGCGCGATACGAATCGACCAGTTGAAACTGTAGGCGTCGCCGGTTTCTCGGCGGTTCTCTTTCACCTGCGGCATCGCTTTTTTCATCAGGCGCGCCACTTCCGGGGCATCGTCAATGATGATTTTATAGTGACGCCGGGCCTGTTCGCCGACGGTATTGACGATAAACTCGTCCAGCACGCGGAAGTAGTCTTCGCTCTCTTTCGGGCCGGTCAGAATCAGCGGCAGCACCTGATCGTGGTTGTGCGGATTCATCAGTATGCCCAGCAGATAGAGCAATTCTTCTGCCGTTCCCACGCCGCCCGGGAAAATAATAATGCCGTGGGCGATACGGACAAAGGCTTCCAGACGTTTCTCAATATCCGGCATGATAATCAGCTCGTTAACCAGCGGATTGGGCGGTTCGGCAGCGATAATCGAAGGCTCTGTGAGGCCAATAAAGCGGCCTTCGCGATAGCGCTGCTGCGCCTGGCCTACCGCCGCGCCTTTCATTGGCGCTTCCATCGCGCCTGGCCCACAGCCGGTGCAGATATTGAGTTCACGCAGGCCAAGCTGGGTGCCTACGCGACGAGCATACAGGTATTCATTTTCGTTAATGGAGTGTCCGCCCCAGCAAACCACGAGGTTTGGCGCTTCGCCAACGTGCAGCGCGCGGGCATTTCGCAGTATCGAAAACACCATGTTGGTGATGTGTGAGGAGTCTTCCAGATCAAGGTTCGGAAAGCGGCCTGCGTTAGCGAGTTGGCCGTTAACGAACAGAATATCGCGCAATACCGCGAACAGGTTAGCCTGCAGGGCGCGGATAATTCGGCCATCAACGAAGGCTTCATCCGGTGGATTAATTAGCTCAAGTTTGACGCCGCGTTCGCGGCGCAACACGTTGATATCAAAGTTTTCGTAGCGTGAGAGTAGTTCTTTGCTGCTGTCGGTCTGGCTTCCTGAGTTAAGGACGGCAAGCGAACAGTTGCGGAAAAGTTGGTAAATGTCGCTGCTGGCCGTGCGTTTAAGCATGTCGACTTCCAGTTGCGACAACATATCCATTGAGCCAAGAGGGCTAATATGTGTAATCAAGTAAACTCCTTACGGAGCGAGTGTGCCGCTCCCACTGATTACAATAGCCCTGCCGCAGCGGATTTAACAACCCGAAAACATCAATCCATTATGGCCCTGCGAGGCATTTCGCATTTATTGGCGAACCAGGCGGCCAAATGCCGGATGGAAATCGGTGTTGGTGCGCCATGGGTTGATATCCAGCCCGCCACGGCGGGTGTAACGCGCATAAACGCTCAGGGACTGCGGCCCGCAAAAACGCTGAATATCATTAAAAATTCGCTCAACGCACTGCTCGTGGAATTCATTGTGGTGGCGGAACGACACGAGATAACGCAGCAGCTTTTCACGATCAATACGCGAGCCGCGATAGCGAATCTGCACTGAACCCCAGTCCGGCTGATGGGTAATCAGGCAGTTGGATTTGAGAAGATGGCTGACCAGCGTTTCTTCTACGATTTCGCTGCCGGCGGCGCCCTCAAGGTAACCGGCATTGAACTCATAGCTATCGATAACGATGTTTTGCTCATCGATGCATTCGCCGTTGAAAGCGGCAATTTCCTGGCCTTCGAGCTCATGTAAACGGAACAGCACGACGCTGACGTCGCCCTGCGCGCAGGCGCTTAAATCGCGTTTCAATGTTTCCTGTACGGTTTCCCAATCGCTAAAGCGCGTCTGGTTAAAACTGTTCAGATAGAGCTTAAAGCTTTTCGATTCCACCAGGTTAACGCTGTTGGCGTCGAGCTGGACGTGCCCAACGGCAACCTGCGGCAGGCCGTTATCGTTCAGCCAGGAAAGTTCGTAGAGCGTCCAGATATCGCCGCCGTTGAAAGGCAGATTATCTGCCTGCAGGCCCAACGGATCGCGATTGAGGCTGCGCGGCACGGCCTGCAGCAGGGCTGGTTCGTAGGTATCCTGATAAGCGGTTGGCTTACCCAGCGTCAGGCCGCTTAAGGCCTGATGTTGTTCATAAGACATGTGTCACCAATAGAATGCGGGTACAATTGGCCTTTATTGTACCGCAGCCTTATGTGAGTGAGAAATTGATGGATAACGATGTGCGCCAGGCGCTGGAAGCATTCACTGAACGTTTTTGCACGCTTTGGCGTGAGCAAACCGGAGGCTGGCCTGCAAGTGAAGAACTGTATGGCGTACCATCCCCCTGCATTGTCACCACAACCGGCAGCGACGTGCGCTGGCGACCGCAGCCTTTTTCCCTTGAGGCCGATTTAAGCGCCGTAGAACGCGCGATGGATATCTCGCTACAGCCCGCGGCCCATCAGTTTTACACCACGCAGTTCGCAGGCGATATGCCCGCGCGGTCCGGCAGCCTGGATTTAACGCTTCTTCAGGCCTGGAGCGAAGATGATTTTCAGCGCGTTCAGGAAAATTTAATTGGTCATCTGGTCACGCAAAAACGCCTGAAGCTTTCTCCAACCCTTTTTCTTGCAACCACGCAGGACGAAATGGAGGTGGTGTCGCTGTGTAATTTAAGCGGTGAAGTTGTGCTGGAGAAAATCGGTACAAAGCAGCGCAAAACGCTTGCGCCATCGCTGGTCGCGTTCCTGGAATCGCTCAGGCCTCAGGTGATTTAGCGCCGTCGTACGCAATGCGTGTGAGATATCTCTTACAAATGCTGTAAGAGATCGCTAACTTTTTGTCAGGCATTGGCTGACTACGAAAAACACGTTTTGTTATTCCTCAAATAGTTACATCGATACGCGTTGGCTTTCGAATGAAAGTTTATGGCGACTTTCATACCAGGTACCTTGTCAGGGTCCGCCAAATAAGAGATCCTGTGTTCGTCGAAAGGAAGACGGGTAGTGAAGGAGATATCAGGATGATGTCACTTCACGAAGAAGCGGAACGCACCGGGATGGTGTTACAAGGAAGGCTTCAGGAAGAAGCATGGAGCAACTCAGGATGAGTAAGGGACACCTCCAGGACGGAGAATGAGAGCCGAATCAGGAAGAGTGGCGGGTCTGGAAGACTAAAGGATTTCGTATCAGGATGATGCAGGAGACCAGCAGGATGTTGGTTGCAGGACGCATGTACGAAGGATTGTAGGTCAGGAGACCGCAGGACAAAGTTGTCAAGGACGAGCAGGGAGCACCAAAAGTAGCCGGATTAGCTGCGAAACGAACCGGGAGCACTGTTTTATACAGTGCTCCCTTTTTTTATGCATTTTTTTCGCCGCGCCGAAGAAGTGGTATGCTTGGCCGCTTCTTTTGACTGACTTATGAGGTTTTCATGGAACGCCATGCGCTGGTACGCCAGCATTTACACGCGATCGAACAGGTTTTACGCGATCATCAGTTATGGCAAAGCGTTGCCCCGCAACCCGCCGCGTTTGAAAGCACACAGCCGTTTTGTATGGACACGCTGGAGCCGCACGCGTGGCTGCAGTGGGTTTTGATTCCGCGTATGCACGCGCTTATCGACAGCAAACAGCCGCTGCCGACTTCGTTTGCCATTGCGCCCTATTATGAAATGGCGCTGGATGCTGCCCATATCGGGCGTGCACAGTTACTGGCCGCACTTCAGGAGCTGGACGTTTTGTTTACGGACGCAGCCGATTGATGCTTGAAATCATTTATCAGGATGAATGGCTGGTGGCGGTGAATAAACCGTCGGGCTGGCTGGTGCATCGTAGCTGGCTGGACAGACACGAAAATGTCTTCGTGATGCAAACCGTGCGCGATCAAATCGGTCAGCATGTTTTTACCGTTCACCGTCTGGACAGGCCGACTTCCGGCGTACTGCTGATGGCGCTTTCCAGCGAAGTGGCGCATTTATTATCGCAGCAGTTTGAAAATCATCAGATTCATAAGCGTTATCACGCCGTGACACGAGGCTGGCTTGAGGATGAAGCGGTGCTGGATTATCCGCTAACCGAAGAGCTGGATAAAATCGCTGACAAGCATGCAAGCCTTGATAAAGGCCCGCAGCCTGCGGTAACGCATTATCGCGGCATGGCGACGGTTGAAATGCCGGTGTCGGTGGGACGTTACCCAACGGCGCGCTACAGCCTTGTGGAACTGGAACCGCAGACCGGCCGCAAACACCAGTTGCGCCGCCACCTTTCGCATTTGCGTCATCCTATTATCGGCGATTCCAAACATGGAGATTTACGCCAGAATCGCGCCGCCGCTGAACATTTTGGCTGTCAGCGTTTGATGCTGCACGCAAGCCAACTTGAGCTTAGTCATCCGGTTACCGGCGAGCCGCTTACCCTGCGCGCACGGCTGGACGATACCTGGATGCAGATGATGTCACAGTTCGGCTGGCGCGGAATGCTTAGCGATATCGAAAAGGTTGAGTTTGCCGCAGGCAACCGTCAGGATGAAAACCAGGAACCATAATCCAGAGAGAAATCCTATGGCTGAAGTGGGTATTTTTGTTGGCACCATGTATGGAAACTCGCTGCTGGTGGCAGAAGAAGCCGAAGCAATTTTGAAAAAACAGGGTCACAAAGCCACGGTGTTTGAAGACCCCGAGCTGTCAGACTGGCAATATTATCGCCATCACTATGTGCTGGTTGTGACCTCCACCACCGGGCAGGGCGATTTACCCGACAGCATTGTTCCGCTGTTTCAGGCCATAAAAGATGAAGTGGGTTACCAGCCGGAGTTACGCTATGGGCTAATTGCCCTGGGCGACAATAATTACGATCATTTTTGCGGTGGCGGTAAGCAGTTTGATGCCTTACTGCAAGAACAGGGCGCGACACGAATCGGCAACGTGCTGGCTATCGATGCCAACGACCACCCTGAACCTGAAGTTGTAGCCAACCCCTGGATTGAACAGTGGGGCGCTCTGCTGAGTTAGTTTTTCATGCCCTCCGCCCGGAGGGCATTCCTGTGATTTTCCAGGCTTCGTCAAGCGAAGCCCCTCACAAAGCCAGCATTCATCTCTTTTGCCGCACTCCTTCCTGCCTCTTGTTGCAAAAAGCGTGAACCATCCCCCAGCTTTATGGACAGAAGCCAAAAACTGCCCGGATGAGGGGCGACAAACTTGTGTCTTTGCACGATGAGGCCGGCAGGCTCCCTCCATATACTTTCTCTCGGTTAAACAATAAAGCCGCACAAACCAGCGTAATGACTCATTTCGCGAATAAAAAAATACTGTGCGAAAACCAAAGCCCTATTCCCGTTACCCTACAAATGCTGTTCAGTTCAGGAGTGCATCATGAACACAATTAGCCAAACGGCGAGCGCGGTGGAAAAAAGAACCAACGCCCGCTACTGGATAGTGGTGATGCTGTTTATCGTCACTTCATTTAACTATGGCGACCGCGCCACTCTGTCGATTGCCGGTTCCGAAATGGCAAAAGACATTGGTCTTGACCCGATTGGCATGGGATACGTTTTTTCCGCGTTCTCCTGGGCATACGTCATCGGCCAAATCCCGGGCGGCTGGCTGCTTGACCGTTTCGGTTCGAAACGCGTCTATTTCTGGTCCATCTTCATCTGGTCGATGTTTACCCTGCTGCAGGGTTTCGTCGATATCTTTAGCGGTTTTGGCATCATCATCGCGCTGTTTACGCTGCGTTTTCTGGTGGGGTTGGCCGAA
The DNA here is from genome assembly GCF_025215095.1 of Dryocola boscaweniae. Lineage (GTDB taxonomy): Bacteria > Pseudomonadota > Gammaproteobacteria > Enterobacterales > Enterobacteriaceae > Dryocola > Dryocola boscaweniae. Next base: position 231,528 of record NZ_JALHAP010000079.1, read on the forward strand.
GCGCCTTCCTTCCCTGGCAACAGCCGAATCGTAGCGGCCTGGTTCCCGGCGCAAGAGCGCGGCACCGCAGTGGCCATTTTTAACTCTGCGCAATACTTCGCGACCGTTATCTTCGCCCCGATTATGGGCTGGCTGACGCACGAAGTGGGTTGGTCGCACGTATTCTTCTTCATGGGCGGACTGGGCGTCATCATTAGCTTTATCTGGCTGAAGGTTATCCACGAACCGAACAACCATCCGGGTGTGAACAAGAAAGAGCTTGAGTACATCGAAGAGGGCGGCGCGCTGATCAATATGGATCAGAAAAAAGCCAAAGAGCATGTCCCGTTCGCACAGAAATGGGGGCAGATCAAACAGTTGATTGGCTCGCGCATGATGATCGGCATCTATATCGGCCAGTACTGTATTAACGCCTTAACCTATTTCTTTATCACCTGGTTCCCGGTTTATCTGGTGCAGGAAAAAGGCATGTCGATTCTGAAGGCGGGCTTTGTGGCCTCGGTACCGGCGGTTTGCGGATTTATGGGGGGCGTGCTGGGCGGCATTATTTCTGACTGGCTGATGCGCCGCACGGGCTCGCTAAACATTGCGCGTAAAACGCCCATCGTACTGGGGATGTTGCTCTCGGTCAGTATGGTGTTCTGTAACTACGTCCAGGCTGAATGGATGGTCGTGGGCTTTATGGCGATGGCCTTCTTCGGCAAAGGCATTGGCGCATTGGGCTGGGCCGTAATGGCCGACACCGCGCCAAAAGAGATCAGCGGCCTGAGCGGCGGTCTGTTTAACATGTTCGGCAACGTCTCCGGCATCGTGACGCCAATCGCTATTGGCTACATTGTCGGCGTATCCGGTTCGTTTAACGGGGCGCTGATTTACGTAGGGATCCACGCGCTCGTCGCGGTGCTTAGCTACCTGGTTATCGTTGGCGATATCAAACGCGTAGAACTCAAACCCGTCATAACAGGATGATAATGATGAATACTCAAGCAAGCCCAATTGTCACTGATATGAAGGTCATTCCGGTGGCCGGCCATGACAGCATGTTGCTCAATATTGGCGGCGCGCATGGCGCATATTTTACTCGTAATATTGTGGTGCTCACCGATAACGCCGGAAACACCGGCGTTGGTGAGGCGCCCGGCGGAGAAGTCATTTACCAGACGCTGGTCGATGCGATTCCGCAAGTTGTCGGGCAGGAAGTTGCGCGCATGAATCGCGTGGTGCAGAACGTCCACAAAGGCAACCAGTCCGCCGATTTTGATACCTTCGGCAAGGGCGCCTGGACCTTTGAGCTGCGCGTTAACGCGGTGGCGGCGCTGGAAGCGGCGCTTCTGGATTTACTGGGTAAAGCGCTGAACGTGCCGGTCTGCGAGCTGCTTGGCCCGGGCAAGCAGCGCGATGAAGTCACCGTGCTGGGTTATCTGTTTTATATCGGCGATCGCAACAAAACCGATCTGCCTTATCTTGACGGTAAAAACGCCAGGCACGCCTGGTATGAGCTGCGTCATCAGGAGGCGCTAACCAGCCAGTCGATTGTGCGCCTGGCGGAAGCCGCGCAGGACCGCTACGGTTTTAAAGATTTCAAACTCAAAGGCGGCGTGCTGCCGGGCGAGCAAGAGCTGGATGCTGCCCGCGAACTGAAAAAACGCTTCCCGGATGCGCGCATCACCGTAGATCCAAACGGAGCGTGGCTGCTCGACGAAGCCATTGAACTGTGCAAAGGCATGGGCGACGTGCTGACGTATGCGGAAGATCCGTGCGGCGCGGAGCAGGGTTATTCCGGGCGCGAAATAATGTCGGAATTCCGTCGTGCTACCGGTCTGCCTGTCGCGACCAACATGATTGCCACCAACTGGCGTGAAATGAACCATGCTGTGATGGTTAACGCGGTAGATATTCCGCTGGCCGATCCGCATTTCTGGACGCTGAGCGGCGCCGTTCGGGTGGCGCAGATGTGCGATGACTGGGGTCTGACCTGGGGCTGTCATTCAAACAACCATTTTGATATCTCGCTTGCGATGTTTACCCATGTAGGCGCGGCTGCGCCGGGCAAGCCGACCGCCATCGACACGCACTGGATCTGGCAGGAGGGCGATGAGCGGCTGACAAAATCTCCGCTACAAATCGTCAATGGCAAGATAGCCGTTCCGGACGCGCCGGGGCTGGGTGTAGAGCTTGACTGGGATCGGGTGCAGAAGGCGCATGAAATCTATAAGTCCCTGCCCGGTGGCGCGCGTAATGATGCCGCTGCCATGCAATATCTGGTGCCCGGCTGGAAATTCGATCGTAAACGTCCGGCTTTTGGCCGTGGATAAGACATTTTTGGACAAGGAATGAATAATGAGTAGCTCAAATTCGACCCCAGTAGTGGCTTCCATGCAGGTGATCCCTGTGGCCGGTCACGACAGCATGCTGATGAACCTGAGCGGTGCGCACGCGCCATTCTTCACACGTAATATCGTCATCATTAAAGATAATTCCGGGCATACCGGCGTGGGTGAAATTCCGGGCGGAGAGAAAATCCGTCAAACGCTGGAAGACGCCGCAGCGCTGGTAGTGGGAAAAACCCTCGGCGAGTACAAAAATATCCTCAATGACGTGCGCCAGAAATTTGCCGATCGTGACGCCTGCGGCCGTGGTTTGCAGACGTTTGATTTGCGCACCACGATTCACGTCGTTACCGGTATTGAGGCGGCGATGCTTGATCTGCTCGGCCAGCATCTTGGCGTCAACGTCGCAAGCCTGCTGGGCGACGGACAGCAGCGCAGCGAAGTTGAAATGCTGGGGTATCTGTTCTTTGTCGGCAACCGCAAACTTACCCCGCTGCCTTATCAAAGCCAGCCGGACGACAAATGTGACTGGTATCGTATCCGCCACGAAGAAGCGATGACGCCGGACACCGTGGTACGCCTTGCCGAAGCCGCCTATGAAAAATACGGCTTTAATGATTTCAAACTCAAAGGCGGCGTGCTGGCAGGAAGCGAGGAGGCCGAAGCGGTAACCGCGCTGGCAAAACGTTTCCCGCAGGCGCGCGTAACGCTCGATCCAAATGGCGCATGGTCGCTTAACGAAGCAATTAATCTGGGCAAACAGTTGCGCGGCGTGCTGGCATATGCCGAAGACCCATGCGGCGCCGAACAAGGTTACTCGGGTCGTGAAGTGATGGCGGAATTCCGTCGTGCGACGGGTCTGCCAACCGCGACCAATATGATTGCTACCGACTGGCGTCAGATGGGCCATACGCTTTCTCTGCAATCCGTTGACATTCCGCTTGCCGATCCGCACTTCTGGACCATGCAGGGTTCGGTGCGCGTTGCGCAGATGTGCCATGACTTTGGCCTGACCTGGGGTTCTCATTCCAACAACCACTTCGATATTTCGCTTGCCATGTTTACCCACGTGGCCGCCGCCGCACCGGGCAAAGTCACCGCTATCGACACGCACTGGATCTGGCAGGAAGGCAATCAGCGCCTGACCAGACAGCCGTTTGAAATCAAAGGCGGCATGGTGCAGGTGCCAGGCACGCCGGGTCTGGGCGTCGAGCTGGATATGGACGAAGTGATGAAAGCTCACGAGCTTTATCAAAAACACGGGCTTGGCGCACGTGATGACGCTATGGCAATACAGTATCTTATTCCTGAATGGACCTTCGACAATAAACGCCCTTGCATGGTGCGTTAGGTTAGCCACCGGTGCCTGCAGGCACCGGACATCATGACAACTTCCACATCGCGACGGACGGCATATGAAAATTGTAATCGCACCAGATTCCTGGAAAGAGAGCCTCAGCGCTCTGGAGGTAGCGACACAGATAGAAGCGGGTTTCAGGGAAATTTTCCCGGACGCCAGCTATGTAAAACTGCCGGTCGCAGATGGAGGAGAGGGCACCGTGGAAGCAATGGTCGCCGCAACGGAAGGCAGCGTTGTCGAAATTGAGGTGACCGGGCCGCTTGGTAAGCCAGTTAAAGCCTTTTATGGGCTTTCAGGCAGTGGCGAGTGCGCTTTTATTGAAATGGCGGCGGCAAGCGGGCTGGAGCAGGTTCCGGCTGCGGAACGTAACCCACTTATTACTACTTCCTGGGGGACGGGCGAGCTGATTCGACATGCGCTGGACGGCGGCGTTAAGCACATTATTATCGGCATCGGCGGGAGCGCCACGAACGATGGCGGCATCGGCATGGTGCAGGCGCTGGGCGCGAAGCTGCTGGATGAAAAGGGCGAACAGTTGGGCTATGGCGGCGGCGAGCTTAAAAAACTGGCCTCTGTCGATATCAGCGAACTGGATAAACGCCTGCGGAATTGCCGCATTGAAGTGGCCTGCGATGTCACAAATCCTTTAACCGGCGGCGAAGGCGCTTCGGCGATTTTTGGGCCGCAAAAAGGCGCTTCGCCGGAAATGGTGAAACAGTTAGACGATGCGCTTGGGCATTACGCAAAAATCATCGCCCGGGATCTGGATATTGACGTGCTGACGATGGCTGGCGGTGGCGCGGCCGGGGGCATGGGAGCCGCGCTTTACGCTTTTTGCGGCGCAGAGCTACGCCAGGGCATCGAAATCGTTACCGAGGCGCTGAATCTGGATGAGCTGGTGCGCGACGCGGACCTGGTCATCACCGGCGAAGGCCGCATTGATAGCCAGAGCATTCACGGCAAAGTGCCAGTCGGCGTGGCAAAAGTGGCAAAGCGCTACAACAAGCCGGTAATCGGCATTGCGGGCAGCCTTACTGAAGATGTCGGCGTGGTTCACGAGCACGGGCTGGATGCGGTATTCAGCGTGCTGTATACCATTTGCACGCTTGAAGAGGCGCTGAAAAGCGCCGGGAATAATCTGCGCATGGCGGCACGAAATATTGCCGCGACGCTTGCGATTGGACGTTTACTACCTTGAATATTTGAGGTGAACGTATCCCGGTAAGGTTTCACGTAGGGTGGATAAGCGGCCAGTGCCGTCCGCCATTGTTTTGGCGGAGGCGCTGCGCTTATACCTTACGAAATCGCCGACAGTATCTCACGCCACCTGCCGCACGTTATTTTTGCGGTAGGCCGAAGGCGAAACATTGTATTTCTTACCAAAAATACGCGTAAAAGATTGCTGAGAATCGAAGCCGTATCGCTCTGAAATATCTACGATTCTGTCGTTCGTATTCATTAAATCGTCTGCGGCCAGCATCAGCTTTCTGTCTCTGATATAAGTTCCCATGCTTTTCCCGGTGGTGCTGGTAAACATTCGCTGCAGATACCATTTTGAATAGCCGGAATGTTTTGCCACATCCTCAATTCTGAGCGGCTTATCCATGTTGTCTTCAATCCATTCAATCAGGGATTCCATGAAGTGCGCGGGCATGGACATATCTCCTCCTTTTGTCACGAATGTGTCGAACGTTATTCAGTTTTTGCTTCCCACCAGGAGAGGAATTTCTGATGTGGATCGTTCACTTTCACCACCTCCCCCATTTCCGGTGTAAGCAGCGTATAAAGCTTATTTTTGCTGGCCGCGGCAATCCGTTTGTAAGGATCGTACCAGGTGTGATTCGACATAGAGAAACGCCCGGCGTGCCCCGGCAGCATGACTTTCGCATGCAGATCGGCGGCGGCGGCGGCGGTTTCTTCAGGCAGCATATGGATGTTTTGCCACGCCGGGTCGTACTGGCCGTTTTCCAGAATAGCGACATCGACCGGGCCAAATTGCTCGCCAATTTTTTTGAAATGTGGGCCGTAGCCGCTGTCTCCGCTGTAGAAAATTTTCTGGCGCGGGGTGACAAACATAAAACTCGCCCAAAGCGTTTTGTTGGCGGTTAAACCGCGCCCGGAAAAGTGGCGTGCCGGCAGGGCGTGAATAGTCAAATCCTGCGTAACGGCTGCGCTTTCATGCCAGTCCAGTTCATGAATGATTTCCGGGGCAAAACCCCAGGCTTCAAGATGCGAACCAACGCCGAGCGCCGTAACTACCTGCTTCACCTTTGGTTTAAGCGCCATCAGCGTCGGGTAATCCAGATGATCCCAGTGATCGTGAGAAATAATCAGATAATCGATCTCTGGCATATCCTCCATCGACCAGGGATAAGCGCCGGAAAACGCCTTGTTCATAAAGGAGAAGGGAGCGGCGTAACTGCTGAATACGGGATCGATGAGGATTTTATTGCCGTCAAGCTGCATGAACCAGGATGAATGGCCGAGCCAGACAATCTGATCTTCATCGCTTTTCAGCGCCTTTAAATCTGTCTTTATCACCGGCAAAGCGTGTTCGGGTTTGGTTTCACTATGTTTTACGAACAGAAACTCCCACAGCACGGATAAAAAACCTTTGCCGTTGGTATACATCGGCGTTGCGGTTTCGTTATGAAACTTCCCGTCGCGCCAGTTTGGCGAAGCCTTGATTCTTTCAAGACGCTGTCCGTCCGGTAATTTGCCAAACTCAGTCATGGAGAAGAGCCTGGTTAAACCAGCAATACCACCTGCTAACATGATGACCACCAGAATTATGATTTTGACAGATTTGCGACGGGGCTGCGGCAACGTCATAAAGAATGAACTTGTCATTGAGTGAGTGAACACTCATTATAGAAGCCGGCATCTCGCCGTCAATCACATTTTTGTCAGCGGGATTCCGGCAGGATGAAAAATCTCAGAAGCCGCCAGTATGGTTGCTCAGGCGCTGGCTAACATGGTTTAATTTTGGCGAAAATCGCAAGAACTGTGAGGAAATGTGGCTCGTCCAAAAAGTGAAGATAAACGATTAGCCCTTCTCGAAGCGGCAAAAGTCGCGGTGGCTGAATTAGGGCTGGGCGCGGCAACGTCGCTCATTGCCAAAAAGGCCGGGGTCGCTGAGGGAACGCTATTCCGCTATTTCGCCACCAAAGATGAGCTGCTCAACGCGCTCTATTTGCATCTTAAGCTGAGCCTTGGCAAAACGATGATGGAGAATTATCGGCCCGGCTCTTCGGTAAAAGAGCGCGCCCGCGCGGTGTGGAGCGGTTATATTGACTGGGGATTGATCTCTCCTGCCGCCAGCAAAGCGATGCGCCAGTTGGCCGTTTCCGACAAAATCACCGAAGAAACGCTGGCGCAAGCGGCCCAGCTTTATCCGGAGCTGCACGAACTGGCCGAGGCCTGCGTGACGAGCGAATTTTTCTCCTGCGGGCAATCCGCTTTTGCCGATGCCATATTTTTTTCCCTGGCGGAAACGACTATGGAGTTCGCCTCGCGTGAACCAAATGAGGCGGGGAACTACAAAACGGCAGGATTTGAAGTGATGTGGCGGGCGATGACTAAAGGTTAGTTTGCCTTCATGACGGGTGAATAAGCTTGCGTTTATCCACCCGCCATCCGTTAACCCAGCATCTTCTGAGCTTCTCTGGAAACGTTATCCATCTCATCAAGCAGCTCGAGCAGTTCGGGCTCAAGCTCCTGCGGCGGAACACCGTTGCGCATTTCATGCTCAAGGGTCATACACAGATTTTTCAGCCGCGGCACTCCGCTATAGCTACAGCTACCGTGCAGCTTGTGGATGATATCTACAAGCCCCGGGGGGGCCTCGCCCACTAACTGCTCTTCAACCGTATTACGCACTTCCGGCAGGAAGGCGAGCAGCATTTGCAGCATATCCCGCGCCAGGTCGGGTTTGTTTGCAGCCTGCTGCAGGGCAAGCGTCCAGTCGAGCGTCTGGTTTTTATGATCTATTGAAGCGACGGCGTCAGATGGCGCCGCAGGCGCGGCAACGATGCTTCCCGGCTGGTAGCGCGCCAGAAGATTATGCAACTTTTGCTCTTCGATAGGCTTGGCGAGATAGTCGTTCATCCCGGCGCTAAGCAGCTTCTCTTTTTGCCCGGCCATAGCGTGCGCCGTCACGGCAATCACCGGCGTTTGCTGATGGTGCGGAAGCTGGCGAATCAGCTCGCAGGCGCGAATACCATCCATGTCCGGCATCTGGATATCCATTAAAATAATGTCTGGCTGCATCTGTTTGGCGCGATCGATAGCCTGCAGGCCGCTTTCACACAGCACAACGTTCTGGACGTGATCTTCAAGCAGCGCGCCAATCAGCTTCAGGTTCGCTGGGTTGTCGTCAACCGCCATTACCGTCATCGGGAATTTGCCGCTGCCCACGCCTTCAGAAAGCTCGGGTGATTTGCAGAACGCCCTGTCCGCCAGCATCGGCAGCAGGCGCGTTGAGGTTATCGGCTTGAGCAGGCAGGCGAACACTCCCTGCTTTTTAAGCGATTCCGCGCTGACCTGCGCATGACAAGGCAGCGCCAGAATCAGGCAGTCGGTCATGGAAGTCGCCCGCACCAGCTTCGGATTTTCCATGCTCAGCGCGTCGGTAAAGGTAACGGGCACGCCGATGAGCAGAATGTCGTAATGTTCGTCGGGCAGTGTCGTAAACGACGGGCTGTAGATTACGGTTAACGGCGTTTCGGCCAGTAAATTCAGGGTGCTTTGCGCAGCGGCAGCGTTCTGTTCGATGTAGGCGATACGCTTTCCGGCCAGGTTTTCGGTGGAATACCCATCCAGCACGGCATGCGGGTTTAAATCGAGATCGATATGGAACCAGAAGGTCGAACCGCGGTTTGGCTGGCTGTGGAAGGAGATATCGCCCCCCATCTCATTAACCAGTTTTTGCGTGATGACGAGGCCGAGACCGGTTCCGCCGTGGCGGCGCGAAATACTGGCATCCGCCTGGCGAAACGCCTGGAACAGCCGCGATTGTTCGCGTTCAGGGATTCCGATGCCGGTGTCGCGAATCTGCATTTCTATCTGAACTTTGTTATTGCCCTGCGAGCGCTTCTCAACGAGTAAATCAATATTGCCGCTTTCGGTAAATTTAATCGCGTTGCCGACCAGATTAGTGATCACCTGCTGCAGGCGCAGCGGATCGCCAATCACATTATCCGGCACGTCATTTTTGATATTCAGCGTCAGCTCCAGACCTTTATCATGAGCCGAATGCGCCAGCAAAATCACCACTTCATCGAGGGTGCTGCGCAGCGGGAAGGGGATGCTTTCCAGGGTAAGTTTGCCCGCTTCGAGCTTTGAGAAGTCCAGAACGTCGTTGATGATCGCCAGCAAATTATTCGCCGAGCGCTCAATGGTGTGCAGATGATCGCGCTGGGTTTGATTGAGATCCGTTTTTAAGGTCAGGCGCGTGAAGCCAATCACGCCGTTGAGCGGAGTACGCAGCTCGTGAGACATATTGGCCAGGAATTCAGATTTGATACGCGCGGCTTCCTGGGCGCGTTTTTTCGCTAAATCCAGCTCAACGTTCTGGATTTCCATCTGCTCCAGCGTTTCGCGCAAATCGAACGTGGCCTGATCGACATTATGCTGCATCTCTTCGTGGTAGGCGGTGAGCGACATCGCCATCGAGTTAATGCCGTTTTTCAGCATATCCAGCTCGCCCAGCATAAAGCCTTCAACGCGGCTATCAAGCTGCCCGCGACGAATGCGATCCACGGTATTGACCATATTGCGAATCGGGCTTGTGACATCGCGCATCAATCGGTAAGCAAACAGCATCGCAATGCCTACGCAGAACAGCATCATCATCGTCGAGATAAAAATTTCCCGATACTGCTGCAGGCGCACGGATTTGAGATCCAGCTCCATCGCGACATAGCCGAGCGTATTGCCGGCGGGCTTAGCATCGGTGATTTCTGATTCATCTGGCGAATAGCTTTCGGAAATGATCGGCGTGCGCAGAATAATTATGTCGCCTTTGCGCGTCACATTTAAACTTTTAGGGGGCTTCTGCCCGTCAGGCAACTGCAACACCGAAGGACTGAGCTGGAAATTCGACGTGACAAAAAGCTTATTGTTTTCATCAAAAATAGAGATGGCTCGCACAATATCCGAGTGTCGGCGGTGCAGGACGCTGACAAGCTGACGAATGGACTCGCGGCTATGGAAGCTCATGCCGTATTCGCTTGAAACCGCAAGCGGCTCAATGATGCTGGCGCCGGCATCCTCCAACTGGCGCTGTAAGTCGTTGTAACGATGGACAACGAAAAAGGTGCTGAGCAGCAAACCGATCATAAGCGTCGGAGCCAGAATCAGGATCATCATGCGTGCCCGCAGGCTGTAGTTGGTCATGGGGTTCCGATATGGGACAATTAAAGCAACAGTTAATATTTGAGAGCACATCTCCACTCATGGCGCAATTCTACTCTGCAAAGCGACGGGTTACGACTCGTCAAATCATAACCGTGACGGTTAACGACCTTGATCCGTTCGGCCAGGGCGTGGCTCGTCATAACGGAAAAGCGCTATTTATCGCGGGCGCACTGCCCGGCGAGCAGGCCGAAGTTACTGTCACTGAGGATAAACGCAATTTTGCGCAGGCGGTGGTGAAACGGCGTTTAAGCGACAGCTCTGAACGCGTGGCTCCTCGCTGCAGGCATTTTGGCGTTTGCGGCGGCTGCCAGCAGCAGCATGCAAGCGTCGAGCTGCAACAGCAGGCAAAATCTCGTGCTTTGGCGCGAATGATGGGAACGCGAGACGCTCCGCGCGAGGTCGACGAAATTATTGCCGACAACCCATGGGGCTATCGCCGCCGTGCGAGGCTGAGCCTGAATTTTCATCTTAAATCGCAAACGTTGCAGATGGGTTTTCGCAAAGCGAGCGACAAAGAGCTGGTAAATATTCATCAGTGCCCTGTTTTAGCGCCCCAACTTGAAGCGCTTCTGGAACCTTTGCGTCAATGCTTGTCTGAATTAAAAGCCGTTCGTCGCTTAGGGCATGTGGAGCTGGTGCTTGCGGACAGCGGCCCGCTGATGGTGCTGCGCCATCTCAGCCCGCTTGAAAATGGCGATCGACAAAAACTGGAACAGTTTTCGCAAACAACTGGCGTTGCGCTGTTTCTTGCGCCGGACAGTGAAACGCTGGAAGCGCCCGGCAATGTAGCACCCTGGTATCATTCAGACGGGCTACGCTTAAGCTTTAGCCCGCGTGATTTCATCCAGGTAAATGACGCGGTGAATCAGCAAATGGTCGCCCGCGCTATCGACTGGCTCGACATACAGCCGACAGACCGGGTGCTGGATTTGTTTTGTGGAATGGGAAACTTTACGTTGCCGCTGGCAAAACGCGCAGCAAGCGTGGTCGGCGTCGAAGGCGTTGCTGCGCTGGTGGCGAAAGGTGAATATAATGCCCGTCATAATTCGCTGAAAAATGTCACATTCTTTCATGAGAATCTGGAAGAGGATGTCACACGTCACCCCTGGGCGGCGCTGGGATTTGATAAAATCTTACTCGATCCGGCACGAGCAGGGGCGCCCGGCGTGATGCAGCATGTCATTAATCTTGCGCCGCAGCGTGTGGTCTATGTTTCATGTAATCCCACCACGCTTGCGCGTGACAGCGAGGCGTTATTAAGCGCGGGTTACCAAATTCGGCGGCTGGCAATGCTCGATATGTTTCCCCACACTGGGCACCTGGAGTCAATGGCGCTCTTTGAGCGTATTTAAGCGATTAACAGGCCTGGCGGCCTGATGCGAGTACCCGACAGGAGAGGACAATGGTTGCGGTAAGAAGTGCACATCTCAATAAAGCTGGCGAATTCGCGCCCGATAAGTGGATTGAAAGCCTCGGGATTATCAACCAGCAGTCGTGTGAGCGCTTAGCCGAAACCTGGCGTTATTGCGAACAGCAGACCAAAGGCCATCCGAACGCGGAGCTGCTGCTGTGGCGCGGCGTCGAGATGGTAGAGATCCTCTCCATGCTCAGTATGGACAATGACACGCTCAGGGCGGCATTGTTGTTCCCGCTTGCCGATGCGGGCGTGGTCAGCGAAGAGGTAATGCGAGAGAGCATTGATAGCCAGGTCGTTACGCTGATCCACGGCGTGCGCGATATGGCTGCCATCCGTCAGTTGAAAGCCGCCCATACCGATTCCGTCTCAGCCGAACAGGTGGATAACGTCCGTCGCATGCTGCTTGCGATGGTGGATGATTTCCGCTGCGTGGTTATTAAGCTTGCCGAACGTATCGCCCATCTGCGCGAGGTTAAAGACGCGCCGGAAGACGAACGCGTACTCGCCGCAAAAGAATGTACCAATATCTACGCGCCGCTCGCCAACCGTCTTGGCATCGGGCAACTGAAGTGGGAGCTGGAAGATTATTGCTTCCGCTATCTGCACCCGGCGGAATATAAACGCATCGCTAAACTGCTGCACGAGCGCCGCATTGACCGTGAACACTATATCGACGAGTTCGTTGGATCGCTGCGCAAATCGATGAAAGAAGAGGGCGTGAAAGCCGAAGTTTATGGCCGCCCGAAACACATCTACAGCATCTGGCGCAAGATGCAGAAAAAATCTCTCGCCTTCGACGAACTGTTCGATGTGCGCGCCGTGCGTATCGTGGCGGAACGCCTGCAGGATTGCTATGCCGCGCTGGGCATCGTACATACCCATTTTCGTCATTTGCCGGACGAGTTCGACGACTACGTCGCCAACCCGAAACCCAACGGCTACCAGTCAATCCACACGGTTGTGCTGGGGCCGAACGGTAAAACCATTGAAATTCAGATCCGTACTAAGCAGATGCATGAGGAGTCGGAGCTGGGCGTCGCCGCCCACTGGAAATATAAAGAGGGCAATGCGCGTAGCGGCAGTACGGGTCACGAAGACCGTATCGCCTGGCTGCGTAAGCTGATTGCCTGGCAGGAAGAGATGGCGGATTCCGGCGAAATGCTCGACGAGTTACGCAGCCAGGTCTTTGACGACCGCGTGTATGTCTTTACGCCGAAAGGCGATGTGGTGGATTTACCTGCGGGCTCCACGCCGCTCGACTTTGCCTATCATATTCACAGCGACGTCGGGCACCGCTGCATTGGCGCGAAGATTGGCGGGCGTATCGTGCCGTTTACCTATCAGTTGCAGATGGGCGATCAGATTGAAATCATCACCCAGAAGCAGCCGAACCCAAGCCGCGACTGGCTGAACCCGAACCTCGGCTATGTCACCACCAGCCGCGGACGCGCCAAAATTCACAACTGGTTCCGTAAACAAGACCGCGATAAAAACATCCTCGCGGGGCGCCAGATTCTGGATGATGAAATTGAACGCCTGGGCGTCAGCCTGAAAGAGGCGGAAAAATACCTGCTCCCACGGTATAACTTCAATGAAATCGATGAGTTACTGGCGGCTATTGGTGGAGGCGATATTCGTCTTAACCAGATGAGTAACTTCCTGCAGGCGCAGTTTAACAAACCGACCGCCGCCGAGCAGGACGAGCAGGCGCTGCGCCAGCTAAAACAGAAAACCTACGCTCCGCAATCGCGCAGCAAAGACAATGGCCGCGTGGTGGTTGAAGGCGTAGGGAATCTGATGCATCACATTGCGCGCTGCTGCCAGCCGATTCCGGGGGATGAAATCATTGGTTTTATTACTCAGGGCCGTGGGATCTCCATTCACCGCGCGGATTGCGATCAGCTTGCCGAGCTGCAATCCCACGCGCCAGAACGCATCGTCGATGCCGTATGGGGCGAAAGCTACTCCAGCGGCTACTCGCTGGTGGTGCGGGTGACGGCAAACGATCGCAGCGGACTGCTGCGTGATATCACTACTATTCTGGCGAATGAGAAGGTCAACGTGCTGGGCGTGGCGAGTCGCAGCGATACCAAACAGCAGTTGGCCACCATCGATATGAACATCGAAATCTACAATCTTCAGGTGCTGGGCCGCGTGCTTGGCAAACTAAATCAGGTGCCGGATATTATCGATGCGAAACGTCTGCACGGCTGATTTTTACGGCTGTGCCCTTGTAGGTCGGATAAGCGCGAGCGCCATCCGACATTATCTGGTGGATGGCGCTTCGCTTATCCACCCTACGCAAAATGTATAGGATCGACATTGAACCAAATTACCCGCCTGCTGGGCATTATGAAGCGCCTGCGCGATCCTGAGAACGGTTGCCCGTGGGACCGCGAGCAAACCTTCGCCACCATCGCGCCATATACGCTTGAAGAAACCTACGAGGTGCTCGACGCCATTAACCGCGAAGACTTCGACGACCTGCGCGGCGAACTGGGCGATCTGCTGTTTCAGGTCGTATTTTACGCGCAGATGGCGCAGGAGGAAGATCGGTTCAACTTTGACGATATCTGTTCGGCCATCAGCGACAAGCTGGAGCGCCGTCACCCGCATATTTTCGCTGATGGAGAAGCCGGCACCAGCAAGGAAGTACTGGCGAAGTGGGAGCAAATCAAAACCGCTGAACGCGCTGAGAAAGCTCAGCATTCCGCGCTTGATGATATTCCCGAAGCGCTGCCCGCTTTAATGCGCGCGCATAAAATTCAGAAGCGCTGCTCGTCCGTCGGCTTTGACTGGGATTCTCTCGGTCCGGTGCTGGACAAAGTGCATGAAGAAATTGACGAGGTGATGCACGAGGCTCAGCAGGTCGTCGTTGATGAAGCGAAGCTGGAAGAAGAAGTGGGGGATTTACTCTTCGCCACGGTAAATCTGGCGCGTCATTTAGGCACTAAAGCTGAAGTCGCGTTACAAAAAGCTAACCGCAAATTCGAACGGCGTTTCCGCGAAGTAGAGCGCATCATTGCCGCACAGGGGCTGGAAATGACCCAGGCAACGCTCGATCAGATGGAAAATGCCTGGCAACAGGTTAAACGCCAGGAAACTGAAATCTAACGCGTTTTTGCGATCAAGCGCGATTTATGACAATTTCAATTTAACAAGCGCTTGATTTGCGTCAAAAACATTTCTATCAGACCCGCTATTTTCTCAGGCCTGACAAAGCGCGAGGTCAGGCTGGCGGGTGAAGAATGAAAGTTTGTGGCGCCCATACTGTTCGGGTATACTGCTTTCCCGTCCTGGTTATTCCATCGTCTTTAAACCTAACTTCTCAGGTTCAGCATGACAACGAACTATATTTTTGTGACCGGCGGGGTCGTTTCCTCTCTGGGTAAAGGCATTGCCGCAGCCTCCCTCGCAGCTATTCTCGAAGCCCGTGGCCTCAACGTATCCATCATGAAACTCGATCCGTATATCAACGTCGATCCGGGTACCATGAGCCCTATTCAACATGGGGAAGTGTTCGTTACCGAAGACGGCGCTGAAACCGATCTGGATTTGGGTCACTACGAGCGTTTCATTCGTAACAAAATGACGCGTCGTAACAACTTCACCACGGGGCGTATCTACTCCGAAGTTCTGCGTAAAGAACGTCGTGGCGACTATTTGGGCGCCACCGTGCAGGTTATCCCGCACATCACTAACGCTATTAAAGAACGCATCCTTGAAGGCGGCGAAGGTTATGATGTCGTGCTGGTTGAAATCGGCGGCACCGTAGGCGATATCGAATCCCTGCCGTTCCTCGAAGCGATTCGCCAGATGGCGGTTGAAGTGGGCCGTGAGCACACGCTGTATATGCACCTGACCCTGGTGCCGTACATGGCCGCAGCCGGTGAAGTGAAAACTAAACCAACCCAACACTCCGTTAAAGAACTGCTTTCCATCGGTATTCAGCCGGATGTGCTGATTTGCCGCTCCGACCGCGTGGTGCCTGCAAACGAACGTGCAAAAATTGCATTGTTCTGCAACGTCCCGGAGAAAGCGGTTATTTCTCTGAAAGACGTCGATTCCATCTATAAAATTCCAGGCCTGTTGAAATCACAGGGGTTGGACGATTATATTTGTAAACGATTCAGCTTAACCGTTCCTGAAGCCAATCTGGCTGAATGGGAACAGGTAATCTACGAAGAAGCGAATCCAACGGGCGAAGTCACGATTGGCATGGTCGGCAAGTACATTGAACTGCCGGACGCCTATAAATCTGTGATTGAAGCGCTAAAACACGGTGGCCTGAAAAATCGTCTGACCGTCAACATCAAGCTGATTGATTCGCAGGATGTTGAAACGCGTGGCGAAGAGCTGCTCAAAGGTCTGGACGCGATCCTGATCCCAGGCGGCTTCGGTTACCGTGGCGTGGAAGGCAAAATTGCCACTGCGCGCTATGCTCGTGAAAACAATATTCCGTATCTGGGTATCTGCCTGGGGATGCAGGTTGCGCTGATCGAATTCGCGCGTAACGTTGCGGGTATGGCCAACGCCAACTCCACGGAATTTGTGCCAGACTGTAAATACCCGGTGGTCGCCTTAATCACCGAGTGGCGTGACGAAGAAGGTAACGTTGAAGTCCGTACTGAAAAAAGCGATCTGGGTGGCACCATGCGTCTTGGTGGCCAACAGTGTCAACTGACCGACGATACCCTGGTGCGCCAGATGTACGGCGAGCCGACTATCGTTGAGCGTCATCGTCACCGCTATGAAGTCAACAACATGTTGTTGAAGCAGATTGAAGCAGCGGGTCTGAAAGTTGCAGGCCGCTCCGGTGATGATCAACTGGTGGAAATCATCGAGGTGCCAAATCACCCATGGTTTGTCGCCTGCCAGTTCCACCCGGAATTTACTTCTACCCCGCGTGATGGGCATCCGCTGTTTGCAGGCTTTGTGAAGGCTGCAGGCGAATACCAGAAGCGTCAGGCGAAGTAAGCAGAGTTAGAACGGCAACGCGCGACATTTCGCGCGTTGTTTGTCTGGAGTTTTAGTTTAACGTTGTGACTTGAGGAAAACCTATATGTCCAAAATTGTGAAAGTCATCGGTCGTGAAATCATCGACTCCCGTGGTAACCCGACTGTTGAAGCCGAAGTTCATCTGGAAGGCGGTTTCGTAGGTATGGCTGCGGCACCATCAGGCGCTTCTACTGGTTCCCGCGAAGCGCTGGAACTGCGCGATGGCGACAAGTCTCGTTACATGGGTAAAGGCGTAACTAAAGCCGTTGCCGCTGTTAACGGCCCAATCGCTCAGGCGGTAATGGGTAAAGATGCGAAAGACCAGGCTAACATCGACAAGATCATGATCGATCTTGACGGTACTGAAAACAAATCTAACTTCGGTGCTAACGCCATCCTGGCTGTTTCTCTGGCTGCTGCTAAAGCTGCTGCTGCCTCTAAAGGCCTGCCGCTGTACGCACACATCGCTGAGCTGAACGGCACTCCGGGCAAATACTCCATGCCTCTGCCTATGATGAACATCATCAACGGCGGCGAGCACGCTGATAACAACGTTGATATTCAAGAGTTCATGATTCAACCAGTTGGCGCGAAAACCCTGAAAGAAGCGATCCGTATCGGTTCTGAAGTGTTCCACAACCTGGCCAAAGTTCTGAAATCTAAAGGCATGAGCACGGCTGTTGGCGACGAAGGCGGCTACGCGCCTAACCTGGGTTCCAACGCAGAAGCGCTGGCTGTTATCGCTGAAGCGGTTAAAGCCGCAGGCTACGAGCTGGGTAAAGACGTTACTCTGGCTATGGACTGCGCGGCATCTGAATTCTACAAAGACGGTAAATACGTTCTGGCCGGCGAAGGCAACAAAGCTTTCACCTCTGAAGAATTCACCCACTTCCTGGAAGACCTGACCAAACAGTACCCAATCGTTTCTATCGAAGACGGTCTGGATGAATCTGACTGGGCTGGCTTCAAATACCAGACCGAAGTGCTGGGCGACAAACTGCAACTGGTTGGTGATGACCTGTTCGTAACCAACACCAAGATCCTGAAAGAAGGTATCGAAAAAGGCATCGCTAACTCCATTCTGATCAAATTCAACCAGATCGGTTCTCTGACCGAAACTCTGGCTGCGATCAAAATGGCGAAAGACGCGGGCTACACTGCGGTTATCTCTCACCGTTCTGGCGAAACTGAAGACGCTACCATCGCTGACCTGGCTGTTGGTACCGCTGCAGGCCAGATCAAAACGGGTTCTATGAGCCGTTCTGACCGTGTTGCTAAATACAACCAGTTGATTCGTATCGAAGAAGCGCTGGGTGATGCAGCACCGTTCAACGGTCTGAAAGAAGTTAAAGGTCAGTAATTTCTTACTGCCGCTTTAGGTTCTGATAAAAACCCGCGCAAGCGGGTTTTTTTTTATGCCTGAAAAAGGACCCGGTCGGGATTTCCCGACCAGTTTTAGATAAGCAGCGGCAACGTCGCGCTTGCGGTTTGCTGGCTTGCCGAGGCGTAGCGGCTATCATGGGAAATTAGCTCCCCGACCAGCACTTCAACCAGCAGCATTGCGCCAACTTTTGCGTTCAGCGAACCGGCGCTAAGCGGGCCTTCCGGTTTTGCCGCTACCAGCAGAAGATCGGCCAAATCGGCAAGTGGGCTGCGAAGCGTGTTGCTCAGCAACAGTACGCGCGCGTTGCGCTTTTTGGCGAGCTTCACCACGTGCAGCAGATCTTTCGTCGAACCGGAACTGGATATCGCTACCACAAAATCGCTCTCGCCAAGCGTAGCGGCATTCATCGCCGCCCGGTGCATGTCGCTGAAAAGCTGGGCTGATTTCCCCAGACGCAGCAGCTTATAGTGCAGGTAATCGCCCATTATTGCGCTGGCGGCGACGCCGTAAATTTGCACGGAAGCCGCCTCGTGCAGCGCGAGACCAGCCTGCTTAAGCACATCACGATTGATGAGCTTTCCTGTATCCCGCAGCGCCTGCACAGATTCTTCAACGAGCTCGTCAATACTGTCTTCGCTGACCGTAGCGGCTGGCTGGCTTTGCTGGATGTCCAGCGCCAGCGCCATCTTGAACTCCGTGTAGCCTTTACAGCTTAAATGACGGCACAGACGAGTGACGCTTGCCTCGCTGGTTTCGCTTTCCCGCGCCAGTTCGGTAATGGTCAGATACAGCACCTTCTGCGGCTGGGTAAGAATAAAATCGCCCAGTTTTTGCAGCGTTGGGCTATAGCCCGGCAGACCCTGGCGCAGGTGCAGCAATATATTTTCATTTTCCGTCATCGAACCTATCCCGCTTGCTCATTCAAAACTGCGCCTAGTGTGGCGGAAAGCCCCCGCGCTGTGCCAGCAGATTCGATTAAATGTGATCTCGATCGTGATGGTGGTGGAAATTTTCAGAGTTGTGTGTTTATTGTGGTAAAAATTTTCATCGAAAAAGAGAGTTGGGGAGAAAATTTATGTCAGTTTTTAGCGGAGCGTCATCAGGGGTCTGGTTTGAGAAGGCCCAGCGGTTTGGAAAATCTTTTATGTTGCCGGTTGCAGTCTTACCTGCGGCGGGTTTGCTGTTGGGTATCGGCGGCGCCTTATCCAATCCTAATACCGTCGCGGCTTATCCGTTTTTAGATGTGGCATGGCTTCAGGGCATTTTCACCATTATGGCGAGCGCCGGATCTATTGTGTTTGCCAACCTGGCGGTGCTGTTTGCGGTGGGCGTCGCAGTAGGGCTCGCGAAAGGCGATAAAGGCACCGCCGGCCTTGCCTCGCTGCTGGCTTACCTGGTCATGAACGCCACCATCAACGCGTTGCTGACGCTAACCGGAGCGCTGGCGACAACGAATCCCGGAGCAGTGGGGCAGGGCATGGCGCTTGGGACGCAGACGCTTGAAACCGGCGTATTCGGCGGGGTTGTCATCGGTCTTGTCACCTCGCTGCTGCATAACCGATACAACAAAATCGCCCTGCCGCAGTTTCTCGGATTCTTTGGCGGGTCACGTTTTGTGCCGATTGTCAGCTCGCTTGCGGCAATCCTGGTCGGCGCGGTAATGACCATCGTCTGGCCGCATTTCCAGAAGCTGATTTTTGGCATGGGCGGGCTGGTGGATGCTACCGGTTATTTCGGCACCTTTATCTACGGATTTGTGCTGCGCATGCTTGGCCCGTTCGGCCTGCACCATATTTTTTATTTACCTTTCTGGACCACCGCGCTTGGCGGTTCTGAGATGATCAACGGCCAACTGGTCGAAGGCACGCAGCGTATTTTCTTCGCCCAGCTTGGCGACCCGAACACCCAACAGTTTTATATCGGCACCGCGCGGTTTATGTCCGGCCGCTTCATCACCATGATGTTTGGCCTGATTGGCGCCTGCCTTGCTATGTATCACACGGCTAAGCCAGAAAACCGCAAGCGCGTGGCAGGCTTGCTCATCTCCGCGGCGCTGACGTCGTTTCTCACCGGCATCACCGAGCCGATTGAGTTCTCGTTCTTGTTTATTGCTCCGGCGCTGTATGTGATTCACGCCGTGTTCGACGGGCTGGCTTTTATGCTGGCGCATATTCTGCACATCACCATCGGGCAGACTTTCTCCGGCGGCTTTATCGACTTCATTCTGTTCGGCGTGCTGCAGGGCGAGGCGAAAACCAACTGGATGTTTGTGCCGCTGGTTGGTATCCCGTGGTTCTTCCTCTATTACTTCACCTTCCGTTTTGTTATCACGCGCTTCAATTTCAAAACTCCCGGCCGTGAGGATATCACCGCCGAAAGCGTGCAGGTTGCCGCAGGCGAGCGTCCTCAGCAGGTTGTCGTCGCGCTTGGCGGTAAAGAAAATATTGTGGAGCTGGATTGCTGTGCCACACGACTGCGCGTCACGCTGCACGACGGCGCGCTTCTCGACGAAGCTTTGCTAAAAGAAACCGGCGCGCGAGCGGTTATCCGCCGTGGGAACGGCGTTCAGGTGATTTACGGCCCGCACGTCACCATTATCAAAAATGAAGTAGAGGAGATTCTTGCCCCATGAAACCTTCCATGTTGTCGCAAATAGAGGGAAAACTCATCGTCTCCTGCCAGGCGCTGGATAACGAACCGCTGCACAGCCCGTTTATCATGTCGCGAATGGCGCTGGCCGCCGCTCAGGGAGGCGCGTCGGCTCTTCGCGCCAACAGCCTTATCGACGTAAAAACGATTATGGAACTCGTTGATTTACCTGTTATCGCCATCATTAAACGCGACTATCCGGGCAGCGATGTTTACATCACGCCAACGCTTAAAGAAGTGGATGAGCTGATGGCGGTAAATCCGGCTATGATCGCGATGGACGCCACGGGCCACCGGCGTCCGGGCGAGCTCGATTTACGGGCGCTGGTCGAAGCGGTGCGTAAGCGTTATCCGGAGCTGCTGTTGATGGCGGATATCGCCACGGTTGATGAAGCGCGCTATGCCGCAGAAATCGGTTTTGACTGCGTCGGCACCACGCTGCACGGTTATACGAAGGAAACAAAAGGGCAAATACTGGCGAATAATGACTGTCAGTTCCTGCGCGATGTCCTGGCTGCGGTTAACGTGCCGGTGATTGCGGAAGGGAATGTGGAAACGCCTGAAATGGCGGCGCATTGCCTGGAGCTGGGCGCTCATGCGGTGGTGGTAGGCGGGGCGATAACCCGTCCGCAGCAGATAACACGCCGCTTCGTAAACGCCATGGTTACGCCACAGTAACCATGGCAGTGGCCGGCTCGATCGCCCCCCGATTGAGCCGACCACACCCTTTAAACATGATCTCAATCGATAGTTCTGCGATAATTAGGCTTTAGGACTATTACAGAGATAATTATGCAGTACCCGATTAACGAGATGTTCCAGACCCTGCAAGGGGAGGGCTATTTTACTGGTGTGCCCGCCATCTTTATTCGCCTGCAAGGCTGCCCGGTGGGCTGCGCGTGGTGCGATACCAAACACACCTGGGATAAACTCGCGGATCGTGAAGTGTCTCTGTTCAGCATTCTTGCTAAAACCAAAGAAAGCGATAAATGGGGCGCGGCAAGTCCGGAAGATTTGCTGGCCGTGATGCAGCGCCAGGGTTATACCGCCCGTCACGTGGTGATCACCGGCGGCGAGCCTTGTATCCACGATCTCCATCCTTTAACGACGCTTTTAGAACATCACGGCTTTAGCTGTCAGATTGAAACCAGCGGTACGCATGAAGTGCGCTGCTCGGCTTCCACCTGGGTTACGGTTTCGCCGAAGGTAAATATGCGTGGCGGTTACGACGTGCTTTCTCAGGCGCTGGAACGAGCGGATGAAATCAAACATCCGGTTGGGCGTATGCGGGATATCGAAGCTTTAGATGAGCTGCTGGCGACGCTTGTCGATGAAAAAAATCGCATTATCGCGCTGCAGCCTATCAGCCAGAAAGAAGACGCGACCCGTCTGTGCATTGAAACCTGTATCGCCCGCAACTGGCGGCTTTCGATGCAGACGCATAAGTACCTGAATATTGCTTAGTAGAAAGGCACCCCGGGGTGCCTTTCTTTTTAGCATGCAGTCGAATTAACCTTTGTAGACGCAGCCAGCGGTGCAGGTTTCTTTCACCATGACTGCGGAAAGCAGCGGCACAAGCGGTTTCATCTCATCCCAAATCCATTTTGCCAACACTTCGCTGGTAGGATTCTCAAGGCCGGGAATATCATTCAGGTAGTAGTGATCCAGCCTGTCGTAAGTAGGTTTAAACGCCGCCTTTAGCTCGGAAAAATCCATAATCCAGCCCGTATAAGGATCGACCTCGCCGGTGATTTCCAGGCGCACCATAAACGAGTGGCCATGCAGGCGGCCGCACTTGTGGCCTTCCGGCACGTGCGGCAGGCGATGAGCGGCTTCGAAGGTAAAATCTTTAAACAGGGTGGTTGCCATTATCACAGTCTCAGTAGGGCGAAAAACCGCCGCATAGTACCGGAATCCATTATTTTGCGCATTAACTAAAACTATCATCTTTGCCTGAACGCCGCCTTTTAGCGATTTTCAGGAATTAAATTATTTAATATCAAAGGCTTAATTAATCACTTTTAATGTTATGAATTACCCGAAAAAGCGGTTAGTCATTTTGGTTATTTGTTATTTCCATCCCTTCTTTAATTGTTATTATCCCGCTGGTTAACCTTACGCTATTCCCGTTTATTCGTTCGCTATTCAAAACGGACCTTTTGCTACTGGAACCCAATCAAGCATGACAACTCAGGCCCCACCGACCGCTTTGCTGCCGCTCACCCCGGAGCAACTGGCACGCCTCCAGGCGGCAACAACAGACTTCTCGCAGACGCAACTGGCCTGGTTATCCGGCTATTTCTGGGGAATGATTAATCAACAACCGGGAGCTGTCGCTACCGCACAACCGCCTGCGGCTGAAATGCCGGTTATCACTTTGATTTCCGCATCCCAGACCGGCAACGCGCGTCGCGTCAGCGAACAGCTTCGGGACGATCTGTTGGCGGCAAAACTGAACGTCAATCTGGTCAATGCGGGCGACTATAAATTCAAACAAATCGCCCAGGAAAAACTGCTAATCGTCGTGACTTCAACGCAGGGTGAAGGTGAGCCGCCGGAAGAAGCGGTGGCGCTGCACAAGTTCCTGTTCTCCAAAAAAGCGCCAAAACTTACCGATACGGCGTTTGCCGTATTCAGCCTTGGCGATACCTCTTACGAATTTTTCTGCCAGTCCGGTAAAGACTTCGATTCTAAACTCGCGGAGCTGGGCGGTGTTCGCCTGCTGGATCGCGTAGATTCCGACGTTGAGTTCCAGCCTGCCGCTCAGGAATGGCGCGGCAAAATCGTTGAGCTGCTGAAGTCCCGCGTCCCTGCGGAGACGCCAGCCCAGGCCGCTGTAACCGCAACCGGCGTGGTAAACGAACTCTTCACCAGCCCGTATACCAAAGAAGCGCCGCTGACCGCGACGCTTGCGGTTAACCAAAAAATTACCGGTCGCGATTCAGAAAAAGACGTGCGTCATTTTGAAATTGATCTTGGCGATTCCGGTCTGCGTTATCAGCCGGGCGATGCGCTTGGCGTCTGGTATCAAAACGATCCGGCTTTGGTAAAAGAGCTGGTCGAACTGCTGTGGCTGAAAGGCGATGAAAGCGTGACGGTCGACGGCAAAACGCTGCCGCTAAGTGAAGCGCTGGAATGGCACTTCGAGCTGACCGTCAATACCACAAATATCGTTGAGAAATATGCCCAGCTTACCCGCAGCGCAGCGCTGTTGGATCTGGCAGGCGATAAAACCAAACTGCAGCATTTTGCCCAGAACACGCCGATTGTCGACATGGTGCGCTACGCTCCGGCTGAGCTGACGGCCGAACAGCTTATCGAGCTGCTGCGCCCGCTCACGCCGCGCCTGTATTCTATCGCTTCCTCGCAGGCTGAGGCGGAAAGCGAAGTGCACATTACCGTCGGCGTTGTGCGTTACGAAATTGAAGGCCGTGCCCGCACTGGCGGCGCTTCAGGCTTCCTGGCCGACAGGCTTGAGGAAGACGGCGAAGTACGCGTGTTCATCGAACATAACGACAACTTCCGCCTGCCAGTCAACCCGGAAACGCCGGTGATTATGATTGGCCCGGGCACCGGCATCGCGCCGTTCCGCGCCTTTATGCAGCAGCGTGAAAACGACGGCGCAACGGGCAAAAACTGGCTGTTCTTCGGCAACCCGCACTTTACCGAAGACTTCCTGTACCAGGTGGAATGGCAGCGCTACGTCAAAGACGGGCTGCTGACGAATATCGACCTCGCCTGGTCTCGCGACCAGCAACATAAAATATACGTACAAGATAAACTGCGCGAAAAAGGCGCGGAACTGTGGAACTGGATTAATGAAGGTGCCCACATTTATGTCTGTGGCGATGCCAATCGCATGGCGAAGGACGTTGAGCAGGCATTACTGGAAGTGGTGGCCGAGTTCGGTGGCATGGATATCGAAACGGCAGATGAATTTTTAAGTGAGCTGCGCATTGAGCGCCGTTATCAGCGAGATGTTTACTAATGAGCGAAAAACACCCTGGACCCTTAGTGGTTGAAGGAAAACTGGCTGACGCCGAGCGCCTGAAGCTTGAAAGCAATTACCTGCGCGGCACCATTAAAGAGGATTTGCAGGACGGGCTGACCGGCGGCTTTAAGGGCGACAACTTCCTGCTCATCCGTTTCCACGGTATGTATCAGCAGGATGACCGCGATATTCGTGCCGAGCGCGCCGAACAGAAGCTTGAGCCGCGCCATGCGATGATGTTGCGCTGCCGCCTGCCGGGCGGGATTATCACCACGCAGCAGTGGCGCGCCATTGATAAATTCGCCGAAGACAAAACCATCTACGGCAGTATTCGTCTGACGAACCGCCAGACTTTCCAGTTCCACGGCATTCTGAAAAAGAACGTCAAGCCGGCACATGAGATGCTGCATGAAGTGGGCCTGGACGCGCTTGCGACCGCAAACGACGTAAACCGTAACGTGCTGTGCACTTCAAATCCGGTTGAGTCGGAGCTGCACCAGGAAGCCTACGAGTGGGCGAAGAAACTCTCTGAGCACCTGCTGCCGCGTACTCGCGCTTATGCCGAAATCTGGTGGGATCAGGAAAAAGTAGCCACCACCGACGAAGAGCCGATTCTGGGCGCGACTTACCTGCCGCGTAAATTTAAAACCACGGTTGTGGTGCCGCCGCAGAATGACGTGGATCTCCATGCCAACGACATGAACTTCATCGCTATTGCCAAAGACGGCAAGCTGGTGGGCTTCAACCTGCTGGTGGGCGGCGGCTTGTCCATCGAGCACGGCAACAAAGCGACCTACGCCCGTACCGCGAGCGAATTTGGCTATATCCCGCTTGAGCACACGCTTGCCGTTGCGGAAGCCGTTGTGACAACACAACGCGACTGGGGCAACCGTACCGATCGTAAAAACGCCAAGACCAAATACACCCTTGAGCGCGTTGGCGTGGATGTGTTTAAAGCGGAAGTCGAACGTCGCGCTGGCATTAAATTCGAACCGATCCGTCCTTATGAATTTACCGGTCGCGGCGATCGTATTGGCTGGGTAAAAGGCATTGACGACAAATGGCACCTGACGCTGTTTATCGAAAACGGCCGTATTCTGGATTATCCGGGCCGTCCGTTGAAAACGGGCCTGCTGGAGATCGCGAAGATCCACAAAGGCGATTTCCGTCTGACGGCAAACCAGAACCTGATCGTGGCGGGCGTGCCGGCAAGCGAAAAGGCAAAAATCGAGAAGCTCGCCAAAGATCATGGGCTGATGAACGCGGTGAAACCCCAGCGTGAAAATTCCATGGCCTGCGTGGCATTCCCGACCTGCCCGCTGGCGATGGCCGAAGCTGAACGCTTCCTGCCGCAGTTTGTGACTAAAGTTGAAGACGTGATGGAAAAACATCACGTGGGCGAGGAAAACATCGTCCTGCGCGTAACCGGCTGCCCGAACGGCTGCGGCCGCGCGATGCTGGCGGAAATCGGCCTGGTGGGCAAGGCGCCCGGGCGCTACAACCTGCATATCGGCGGTAACCGTATCGGCACGCGTATTCCGCGCATGTATCGTGAAAATATTACCGAGCCGGAGATTCTGGCATCGATTGATGAACTGGTGGGTCGCTGGTCGAAAGAGCGCGAAGAGAATGAAGGCTTCGGCGATTTCACCATTCGTGCCGGGATTATCCGTCCGGTGCTCGATCCGGCCCGGGATCTGTGGGATTAATGATATAGCGGCGGGTGGCGCATTCGCTTACCCGCCCTACAAAATCAGATCGTGTAGGGAGGATAAGTGCAACGTCATCCACCGCGATCTCAATAAATAAGCGAGGCACCTATGTCCGTACTCGATCTAAAAGCGCTGAACGAGTTACCGAAGGTTGAGCGCGTGATGGCGCTGGCTGAGGTAAATGCTCAGCTCGAAAAGCTCAGCGCGCAGGAACGCGTAGGCTGGGCGCTGGAAAATTTGCCCGGCGCGTTTGTGCTGTCTTCAAGCTTCGGTATCCAGGCGGCGGTGAGTCTGCATCTGGTTACCCGGCTGCGTCCGGATATCCCGGTGATCCTTACCGATACCGGCTATCTGTTCCCGGAAACCTATCAGTTTATTGATGAGCTGACGGACAAGCTGAAGCTGAATCTGAAAGTGTTCAGCGCGAAGGAAAGCGCGGCATGGCAGGAAGCACGCTACGGCAAGCTGTGGGAGCAGGGCGTTGAAGGTATTGAGAAATACAACGAGATCAATAAAGTTGAGCCGATGAACCGCGCCTTGCAGGAACTGGGCGGGCAAACCTGGTTTGCGGGTCTGCGCCGTGAGCAGTCCGGCAGCCGGGCAAACCTGCCGGTGCTGGCGATTCAGCGCGGCGTATTTAAGATTCTGCCGATCATCGACTGGGATAATCGCACGGTTTACCAGTACCTCACCGAACAGGGCCTGAAATATCATCCGCTGTGGGATCAAGGTTATTTGTCGGTTGGCGATACTCACACTACGAGGAAGTGGGAACCGGGCATGGCAGAAGAAGAGACGCGCTTCTTTGGGCTGAAGCGCGAGTGCGGTCTGCACGAGTAAAGTAAATCTATTCCCCACTGTGGTGGGGAATAGATTTATTTCCCCGCTTTAGCCAGTTCTTTAAGCAATGGCAACATCACGCGCACCACGTCGTGGCTGCGTTTCTCAATGCGTCCCGGCAGCCATTTATCCAGATATTGTTGGTTGTCGAGCGTTGCCTGATGCCAGCTCGTTCCTTTCGGGAACGCTTTATTTTTTGCGCGCTGCTGATAACCGTCTTTTTCGCCCAGCGACCAGTTAGTGGATTCTACCGACAGCACGGGAATGCCTGCTTTATCAAAAGGTTCGGCGTCGTTGCAGCAGCCGGTGCCTTTCGAATATTTTGCATTCAGCCCTGGGTTCATCGCAGCCCTAATACCCAACTGGCGAGCGAGCTTCAGCGCCCGATCGCGGGTGAGCTTGCGCACCGCCGCAGGCGTGTTTTTACCGCTGTTAAAATAGAGCTTATCGCCGGTGACCAGGTTATCGAGGTTAATCACCAGCAGGGTATTTTTCTTTTCGCTCTCGCTCATGCGCTTGAGGATATTTTCCGCGCCGAGTGAGCCAATCTCTTCGCCGCTGGTGGCGATAAAACGGATGCCGTAGCGTGTCGGTACCGTTTTCAGGCGCTGCGCCAGCTCCAGCATGACGCCAAGGCCCGAGGCGTTATCATCCACGCCCTGAAGCGTCAGCCCGCCGAGATTATCGTTCACGTCGTTATCCGTTAACGGCGTGTAGGTATCCAGGTGCGCCATGATAATAATCTGCTGCGGAACTTTACCTTCGCGCGCGGCAATCACCTGGCTTGCGCTGACGTTGTGCCAGTTCTGGTGGCCGTCTTTGGTGGTGTAGAGATAGCGCGTGTTAAAGCGGCGAATGTCGCTTTGATAGCCATAAAGAGCGAACTGCTGCTGGAGGTAATCTGCGGCTAACATTTCGGCCGGGCTGCCGGTCATTCGCCCAGGAAATACGGTGGCGATGTGGCGAGTCTGTAAATCAGCAGTTTCACCCAGGCGTGCGGGAGCAGCCCATGCGGAAAATGTGAAACCTACGCCAAGCGCCAGACAAATAGCGGAGCGGCGCACTGCGGAAAACATAGTGAGTCCTTTTTATTATCAGTAATTTTTTGCCTGCGTAGTATGAAACTGTGACGTGGGTTACACAATTCCAAATCCTCCTAAAGCCCCGATAAATAGCCCGTTAAGCACATTTTGTGATTTGCAAATCTACGGCGTTATTCCTTTACGGAACTAGTCATTCCAATTCGTAATTTCATAAGAAATATACCCGCGTCTTATAGTCCCTTTTAATTTCATTTAAACGGCAGGCCATGACCCGCCGTGCCATTCGCAGCTTTAAGGGAAGGTTATGGACCAAAAACGACTCACTCACTTGCGGCAACTGGAGGCTGAAAGCATCCATATTATCCGCGAGGTCGCAGCCGAATTTTCCAATCCGGTGATGATGTATTCGATCGGCAAAGATTCCTCGGTGATGTTGCATTTGGCTCGTAAGGCCTTTTATCCGGGGACGTTACCGTTCCCGCTGCTGCATGTGGATACCGGCTGGAAATTCCGTGAAATGTACGAATTCCGTGACCGCACCGCGAAAAACTACGGTTTTGAGCTGCTGGTGCATAAAAACCCGGAAGGCGTGGCGATGGGCATCAACCCGTTTGTTCACGGCAGCGCCAAACACACCGACATTATGAAAACCGAAGGGCTGAAGCAGGCGCTGAGCAAATACGGTTTTGATGCGGCCTTCGGCGGCGCTCGCCGTGACGAGGAAAAATCGCGCGCTAAAGAGCGTATTTATTCCTTCCGTGACCGTTTCCACCGCTGGGACCCGAAAAATCAGCGTCCCGAACTTTGGCACAACTACAACGGCCAGATTAACAAAGGCGAAAGCATCCGCGTGTTCCCGCTCTCCAACTGGACCGAGCTGGATATCTGGCAGTACATCTATCTGGAAAATATTGAGATTGTTCCTTTGTACCTTGCCGCGCCGCGCCCGGTTCTGGAGCGCGACGGCATGCTGCTGATGGTTGATGACGACCGCATTGATTTGCAGCCGGGCGAAGTTATCGAACAGAAAATGGTCCGTTTCCGTACGCTGGGCTGCTGGCCATTGACCGGCGCCGTTGAATCCGAAGCGCAAACGCTGCCGGAAATCATCGAAGAAATGCTGGTTTCCACTACCAGCGAGCGTCAGGGACGAGCGATCGACCGCGATCAGGCCGGTTCGATGGAACTGAAAAAGCGTCAAGGGTACTTCTGAGGACCGCACAATGAATAACGCAATTGCACAACAAATCGCGGAGCAGGGCGGCGTCGAAGCTTACCTGCACGCTCAGCAACACAAAAGCCTGCTGCGCTTCCTGACCTGCGGCAGCGTGGATGACGGCAAAAGCACGCTGATTGGCCGCCTGCTGCACGACACGCGCCAGATCTACGAAGACCAACTTTCCTCGCTGCATACCGACAGCAAACGCCACGGCACTCAGGGCGAAAAGCTTGACCTGGCCTTGCTGGTGGACGGCCTGCAGGCCGAGCGTGAGCAGGGTATTACTATCGACGTGGCGTACCGCTATTTCTCCACCGAAAAGCGTAAATTTATTATTGCCGACACGCCGGGGCACGAGCAGTACACCCGTAATATGGCCACCGGCGCTTCCACCTGTGAGCTGGCGATCCTGCTTATCGACGCGCGTAAGAGCGTGCTGGATCAAACTCGTCGCCACAGCTTTATTTCCACTTTGCTGGGGATCAAGCATCTGGTTGTGGCCGTTAACAAAATGGATCTTGTCGGCTTTAGCGAAGAAACGTTCGAGCAAATCAAACAGGATTACCTGACGTTTGCCGAACAGCTACCGTCGGATCTGGATATTCGCTTTGTGCCGCTTTCCGCTCTCGAAGGCGACAACGTGGCGACGCAAAGCGCAAATATGCCGTGGTACACCGGGCCTACGCTTCTGGAACTGCTGGAAACGGTAGAAGTGAAGCGAATCGTGGATCAGCAGCCGATGCGCTTCCCGGTGCAGTACGTAAACCGCCCGAATCTGGATTTCCGCGGTTACGCAGGCACGCTTGCCTCTGGTTCGGTAAAAGTCGGGCAGCGGGTGAAAGTGCTACCGTCTGGCGTCGAGTCCGCGATTGCGCGAATCGTAACGTTTGATGGAGATTTGCAACAAGCTGCTGCGGGCGAAGCGATCACTTTAGTGCTGAAAGATGAAATCGACATCAGCCGTGGCGACTTGCTTGTGGACGCAAGCGACACGCATCCGGCGGTGCAAACTGCGAAAGTTGATGTGGTGTGGATGGCGGAACAGCCGCTGGTGCCGGGGCAAAGTTACGATATTAAAGTTGCCGGCAAGAAGACCCGCGCGCGCGTTGATAATATTCACCATCAGGTTGAGATCAACACGCTGACGCAACGCCTGGTGGAAAACCTGCCGCTTAACGGTATCGGGCTGGTTGATTTGACCTTTGACGAGCCGCTTGTGCTGGATAAATACCAGGAAAACCCGGTCACCGGCGGGCTGATTTTCATTGACCGCCTGACCAACGTAACCGTGGGAGCTGGTATGGTGCGCGAGCCGCAGGAAGAGGTCTGGCAAGAGCCTTCCGCTTACAGCGCGTTTGAGCTGGAGCTAAACGCTCTGGTCCGTCGCCACTTCCCGCATTGGGGCGCCCGTGATTTGCTGGGAGGCAAGTAATGGCTGAGCACGACGAAAACGTCGTCTGGCATCCTCATCCCGTTACGCAACAGCAGCGTGAACAACTCCATCAGCACCGTGGCGCGGTGCTGTGGTTCACCGGCTTGTCCGGCTCCGGTAAATCTACCGTGGCCGGCGCGCTTGAAGAGGCGCTACATAAGCTGGGCGTGAGCACTTATCTGCTTGATGGCGATAACGTGCGCCACGGGTTGTGCAGCGATTTGGGCTTCAGCGATGAAGACCGTAAAGAAAACATCCGTCGCGTAGGCGAAGTCGCCAGCCTGATGGTGGATGCCGGGCTGGTCGTGCTGACGGCTTTTATTTCTCCGCATCGCGCAGAACGGCAAATGGTGCGCGAGCGTATCGGGGAAGGGCGGTTTATTGAAGTCTTTGTCGATACGCCTCTTGAGATTTGCGAAGCGCGCGATCCAAAGGGATTGTATAAAAAAGCTCGCGCTGGCGAATTGCGCAATTTTACCGGTATTGATGCGGTATATGAGTCACCGCGTGAGCCAGAAATTCACTTAGACGGCGAACAATTGGTAACAAATTTGATTGCGCAATTATTAGACCTGCTGCGTCGTGACGATATTATCAAATCCTAAGACAGGACCAGGCGCATAACCGCGTCTGGTCACTCAGGTCACCGGATTCGTTATGCGCAACAGCTCGAACATCGTTATCACACAGGCTGAACCCAGCCCGTCAGCCGAAGATACCACCTGGTCCTTGCCAGGCGCGTTCATCGGCTTTTTGTCGTGGCTGCTGGCGCTGGGTATTCCCTTCCTGGTATATGGCCCTAACACGCTGTTTTTCTTCCTGTATACGTGGCCCTTCTTTCTTGCGCTGATGCCCGTCGCCGTTGTTGTTGGCATTGCGCTACACTCCCTGGCGCGCGGACGGCTGCATTATAGCTGCGTTGCAACCTTGCTGACGGTGGCGCTGATGTTCGGTGTTTTATTTATGTGGCTGATGGGTTAACGCCGTCCCTGAATGAAACTGAACAGCGTTATCATGTCCCGATGTAAGCTAAACCTCCTGCAAGCGCGCATGTCGGCGCGATTTGTGATAAATTCTGCCGCAAATTCGACGACCCACAAGGGCAACCGAGTGGAGTCCGACATACAGTTGTGGGATGATTGTGCCGTTTTTCAGGGGGCGGGATGGGTAAACTAACGCTGCTATTGCTGGCCTTGTTGGTCTGGCTGCAGTATTCGCTGTGGTTCGGAAAAAACGGTGTACATGACTACACGCGCGTTAATGAGGACGTGGCTGCGCAGCAGGCGACCAATGCCAAACTTAAAGCACGCAACGATCAGTTGTTTGCTGAGATTGACGATCTTAACGGCGGCCAGGAAGCCATTGAAGAGCGCGCACGCAACGAGTTGAGCATGACCAGGCCCGGTGAAACCTTTTACCGCCTGGTACCTGACACTTCTAAGCGCGCAGGCAATAATGCCGCGCAGAATATTCGATAATCAGCGTAAGTGATAATACATGGCAGACTCCTCCCCGGACGTAATTGCCGTGGTGCCGGCGGCCGGAATCGGCAGCCGCATGCAAACGGAATGTCCAAAGCAATACCTGGAAATCGGCAATAAAACCATTCTTGAACATGCTGTTGCGAGCTTGTTGGCTCATCCGCGAGTCAGCCACGTCATCATCGCCATCAGCCCTGGAGATTCCAGATTCGCCTCACTGCCGCTGGCCTCAAACCCGCTCGTCACCGCTGTGATCGGGGGAGGGCAACGCGCCGATTCAGTGCTTGCAGGCCTGCAGGCCGCAGGAGAAGCAGAATGGGTGCTGGTGCATGACGCGGCTCGTCCTTGCCTGCATCAGGATGATTTAGCGCGCTTGCTGGCTACTACGCATACCAGCAAAGTGGGCGGCATTCTGGCGGCGCCGGTGCGCGATACCATGAAGCGCGGCGAACCAGGCAAACCCCTTATTGCTCATACCGTCGAGCGCGAAGACCTCTGGCACGCGCTGACTCCTCAACTGTTCCCGCTCGAACTGCTGCGAAGCTGTCTGCTTCGCGCGCTGAACGAGGGGGCAACGATTACCGATGAAGCCTCTGCGCTTGAATATTGCGGTTTCCATCCGGAATTAATCAGCGCCCGTGCCGATAATATAAAAGTTACTCGTCCAGAAGACCTGGCACTCGCGGCGTTTTACCTCACGCGGTTAACCCACACGGAGAATTTATAATGCGTATCGGACATGGTTTTGATGTACATGCTTTCGGGGGCGTCGGCCCAATTATCATTGGCGGCGTGCGTGTTCCGTTCGAAAAAGGGTTACTGGCCCATTCTGATGGCGATGTTGCGCTGCACGCATTAACCGATGCTCTGCTCGGTGCCGCAGCGCTTGGTGATATCGGCAAACTGTTCCCGGATACCGATGCGGCTTACAAAGGCGCGGACAGCCGCGAACTGCTGCGCGAGGCCTGGCGTCGTATTCAGGCTAAAGGTTATACGCTCGGTAACGTTGATGTGACGATTATCGCCCAGGCTCCCAAAATGGCTCCGCATATTCCGCAGATGCGTGTATTTATCGCCGAGGATCTTGGTTGCCACATGGACGATGTAAACGTCAAAGCCACCACCACGGAGAAGCTCGGGTTTACCGGACGTGGCGAGGGCATCGCCTGTGAGGCAGTCGCGTTACTGCATAAGGTTCGCGCGTAATGGATATGCAAAACCTGACCTGGCTGCACGGCAAGCCAGAAGGGACCGGGTTAATAAAATCCAGCCCGGAAGATTTTGTGGTGATTGAAGACCTCGGTTTTGGGCCTGACGGCGATGGAGAGCACCTGCTGCTGCGCATCCTGAAGAAGGGCTGCAATACGCGTTTTGTGGCGGATGCGCTGGCGAAATTTCTTAAAGTGCATGCGCGCGAGGTAAGTTTTGCCGGGCAGAAGGACAAACACGCGGTTACCGAACAATGGTTTTGCGTGCGTCTGCCGGGCAAAGAAATGCCGGATATGAGCGCTTTTGAGCTGGAAGGCTGTGAGGTTCTGGAGTATGCCCGTCATCGTCGCAAGTTGCGGACTGGCGCGCTTAAGGGTAATAATTTTACTCTGGTGCTGCGTGAAGTAAGCAACCGCGAAGAGCTTGAACAGCGTCTAAACGCGATTTTAAAAGAGGGCGTGCCGAACTATTTCGGCAGCCAGCGTTTCGGCATTGGCGGCAACAACCTGCATCAGGCGCGTCGCTGGGCGCAAAATAATTCACCGCTGCGCGATCGCAATAAACGCAGTTTTTATTTGTCGGCGGCCCGCAGCGCGTTGTTTAATCAAATTGTTAGCCTTAGACTGAAAAAAACAGACTTTAATCAAGTTGTTGATGGCGATGCGCTACAATTGGCAGGACGCGGTAGCTGGTTTGTGGCGACAAGCGAAGAACTCCCTGTTTTACAACAACGTGTGGATAACGGTGAATTGCTGATTACGGCGCCGTTACCGGGCGATGGCGCGTGGGGAACGCTCAATGCCGCGCTGGAATTTGAACAACGCAGCGTTGCAGAAGAAACTGATTTGCAATCCTTATTGACGCGTGAGCGCGTGGAAGCGGCTCGCCGCGCCATGTTGGTAAAACCAGAAGAATTACGCTGGAACTGGTGGGATGATGTGACGGTTGAGGTGAGCTTTTGGCTGCCGGCCGGGAGCTTCGCCACCAGTGTTGTAAGGGAACTTATGAATACGCCGGGTGACTATGCGAATATTGCTGAGTAACGATGACGGGATCCATGCGCCGGGCATTCAGGCGCTGGCTAAGCGGCTGCGAGAATTTGCAGAGGTGCAGGTCGTGGCGCCGGATCGTAATCGCAGTGGTGCATCAAACTCGCTGACGCTTGAATCTTCCCTGCGTACTTTTACCCTGCCAAACGGCGATATTTCCGTGCAAATGGGCACGCCGACCGATTGCGTTTACCTTGGCGTTAACGCTTTGATGCGTCCACGTCCGGATGTCGTGGTTGCAGGTATTAATGCGGGGCCTAATCTGGGCGACGATGTTATCTATTCCGGCACCGTTGCGGCCGCGATGGAAGGGCGACATTTAGGTTTCCCGGCGCTGGCCGTTTCGCTAAACGGCTATCAACATTATGACACCGCCGCTGCCATTACCTGTTCAATTCTGCGCGCTTTATCCCGAGAGCCTTTGCGAACCGGGCGCATCCTTAATATTAATGTGCCGGATTTGCCGCTTGATGAAATAAAGGGCATTCGGGTGACGCGCTGCGGCAGTCGCCATCCGGCAGATAAAGTCATTCCACAGGAAGATCCGCGTGGCAACACGCTGTACTGGATTGGTCCTCCTGGCGACAAGTTCGATGCAGGCCCGGATACCGACTTTGCGGCCGTTGATGAAGGTTACGTTTCGGTGACGCCATTGCACGTCGATTTAACCGCCCACGGCGTGCATGACGTCGTGAGTTCCTGGTTAACCAAAGCGGGAGTCGCCGGGCAATGGTCGTGAGCAAACGCGTAGAAGCTCTTCTCACACAGCTTCGTGCCCAGGGCATTAAAGACGAACAGGTCCTTAATGCCATTGCGCAGGTGCCGCGGGAAAAATTTGTCGACGAAGCGTTTGAGCACAAAGCCTGGGAAAATACGGCATTGCCGATTGGCTCAGGACAGACTATTTCGCAGCCGTATATGGTTGCACGCATGACCGAATTACTTGAACTGACGCCGGAATCGAGAGTGCTGGAAATCGGTACAGGTTCGGGATATCAGACGGCGATCCTTGCCCATCTGGTGCATCATGTTTGTTCAGTTGAACGTATTAAAGGGCTGCAATGGCACGCGAGGCGTCGCCTGAAACAGCTCGATCTGCATAATATTTCTACCCGTCATGGTGATGGCTGGCAGGGCTGGCATGCCCGAGCGCCATTTGACGCTATCATTGTTACGGCAGCTCCGCCTGAGATCCCAACGGCGCTTCTGGGCCAGTTGGACGAAGGCGGGATTCTGGTGCTTCCGGTGGGCGACGATCGCCAGTTTTTAAAACGCGTTCGTCGACACGGTGGCGAATTCATTATTGATACGGTAGAAGCCGTTCGTTTTGTACCCTTAGTGAAGGGCGAACTGGCATAACCTGGACGTTTCCTGTTTTTTTATCAGGAGAGTGGCGTAACCTAGCCAACGCAAATTCTGCCGTACTTCATAAGCATGCAGTTGTTTTTATTTTCGGGGGATACATGAGCGCGGGAAGCCCAACTTTTACTTTACGCCGTATGGCGGCGTTATCGCTGGTGAGCCTGTGGCTGGCCGGCTGTAGCAGCAATGATACACAGGCGCCCATCAGCTCGGTCGGTGGCAACAACAATGCGGGAAGCAGCGCATCTGGCGGGATGTTAGTGACACAGCCGCCTAAAATGTCTACGCCGGCCCAGTCCCCACAGACACAACCTGTACAGCAGCCGGTTATTCAGCCGATGCAAACCCAGCCAGTTGTTCAGTCAGAACCAGTACAAACTCAAAATGGTCGTATCGTTTATAACCGTCAGTATGGGAATATTCCGAAAGGCAGCTACGCTGGCGGCAGCACTTATACCGTGAAGCGCGGCGACACATTGTTCTACATTGCATGGATAACCGGGAATGATTTCCGTGACCTTGCTCAGCGCAACAATGTTCCGGCTCCGTATGGCCTGGAGGTCGGTCAGACCCTGCAAGTTGGCAACGCATCCGGCACGCCAATTACCGGCGGAAATGCGGTTACGGCAGCCGACGCAAGCGCGCAAGGTATAACCAATCCTGCTGCACAAAACTCAAGCACCGCAGTTGCTTCTAAACCGACAATTACGTATTCTGAAGACTCAGGTGAACAGAGTGCTAACAAAATGTTGCCGAATAATAAGGGTACTGCGACAACCGTCACAGCACCGGTTACGGCACCTGTGATTAGCTCTACGACTACCGTACCGACTGCCAGCAGCACGTCCGATAGCGCGCCGATTTCTACCTGGCGTTGGCCGACTGATGGCAACATTATCGAGAACTTCTCTGCTACTGAGGGTGGCAATAAAGGGATCGATATTGCGGGCAGTAAAGGACAGGCTATCGTCGCGACCGCTTCAGGCCGCGTGGTATATGCCGGTAACGCACTGCGCGGTTACGGTAATCTAATCATCATCAAACATAACGATGATTACCTGAGTGCCTACGCCCATAACGATACAATGCTGGTCCGGGAACAAGAAGAAATCAAGGCGGGGCAGAAGATAGCTACCATGGGTAGCACCGGAACCAGTTCAACAAGATTGCATTTTGAAATTCGTTACAAGGGGAAATCCGTAAACCCGCTGCGTTACTTACCGCAGCGATAAACCGGCAAAGCACTCCATCATAAGTGTTTTGCCCAGGGATCACGGGTAGGAGCCACCTTATGAGTCAGAATACGCTGAAAGTTAATGAGTTAACCGAAGACGCGGAATTTGATGAGAACGGAGTTGAGGCTTTTGATGAAAAAGCCCTTGTAGAAGAGGAGCCCAGTGATAACGATATTGCCGAAGAAGAGCTGTTGTCACAGGGCGCTACACAGCGTGTGTTGGACGCGACTCAGCTTTATCTTGGGGAGATCGGCTACTCCCCATTACTAACAGCCGAAGAAGAAGTTTATTTTGCTCGCCGCGCTTTGCGTGGTGATGTCGCCTCCCGCCGACGTATGATTGAAAGTAACCTGCGTCTGGTGGTGAAGATTGCTCGTCGTTATAGCAATCGTGGTCTGGCACTGCTGGATCTGATTGAAGAGGGCAACCTGGGGCTGATTCGTGCGGTAGAGAAGTTTGACCCGGAACGCGGGTTCCGTTTCTCAACGTACGCCACCTGGTGGATTCGTCAGACCATCGAACGGGCAATTATGAACCAAACCCGTACGATTCGCCTGCCGATTCATATTGTGAAAGAGCTGAACGTTTATCTGCGTACCGCTCGAGAACTCTCCCACAAGCTGGATCATGAGCCAAGCGCGGAAGAGATCGCAGAGCAGTTGGATAAGCCAGTTGACGATGTCAGCCGTATGCTGCGTCTCAACGAACGCATCACCTCAGTAGACACCCCGTTGGGTGGCGACTCTGAGAAAGCGCTTCTGGACATCCTCGCGGATGAGAAAGACAACGGCCCGGAAGACACCACGCAAGATGATGATATGAAGCAAAGCATCGTCAAGTGGTTGTTTGAACTGAATGCTAAGCAGCGTGAAGTGTTGGCCCGTCGTTTTGGTCTGCTGGGTTATGAAGCGGCGACGCTGGAAGATGTGGGCCGTGAAATCGGTCTGACTCGTGAACGTGTTCGTCAGATTCAGGTTGAAGGCCTGCGCCGTCTGCGTGAAATTTTGCAGACTCAGGGGCTGAATATCGAAGCGCTGTTCCGCGAATAATCGACTCTTCAAATAAAAAGCGGTGATTAAAATCACCGCTTTTTTTATGCCTTTTCCCTCTCTTTGCTGGAGAAAGGGAACGACTACACCAGACTCTTCAAACGATAAATCCACTCCAGCGCCTGTCTTGGCGACAGCGAATCCGGATCTAACGCTTCCAGGGCTTCTACCGCAGGGGAAGTTTCCTCGGCAATTGACAACAATGACATCTGTGTACCGTCTACCTGGGTAGCTGCTGTGTTATTGGAAACCGTCTCCAGCTCTCGTAATTTTTGACGAGCGCGTTTGATGACATCTTTCGGCACACCCGCCAGCGCGGCAACGGCCAGACCGTAACTTTTGCTTGCCGCGCCGTCCTGCACGCTGTGCATGAAGGCTATGGTATCGCCATGTTCAAGCGCATCCAGATGCACATTTGCAACGCCTTCCATTTTTTCCGGCAGAGTGGTGAGTTCGAAATAATGGGTTGCAAACAGCGTCAGCGCTTTGATGCGGTTTGCCAGGTTTTCGGCGCAGGCCCAGGCCAGTGACAGGCCGTCATACGTTGAGGTTCCGCGTCCGATCTCATCCATCAGCACCAGGCTGTGCTCTGTAGCGTTATGCAAAATATTGGCCGTTTCGGTCATTTCTACCATAAAGGTAGAGCGGCCGGATGCCAGGTCGTCCGCCGCGCCTACGCGAGTGAAAATACGATCGATTGGGCCGATCTCAGCCTGTTGCGCCGGCACGAAGCTGCCAATATATGCAAGCAGCACAATGAGCGCAGATTGGCGCATATAGGTGCTTTTACCCCCCATGTTCGGGCCCGTGATAATCAACATGCGGCGCTGCGGTGAGAGGCTCAGCGGGTTGGCGATAAACGGCTCGCTCAGCACTTTTTCGACAACCGGATGGCGGCCGCCAACCACTTTAATACCAGGTTTATCGGTAAGTTGCGGGCAGGTGTAATTCAGGCTGTAAGCACGTTCTGCCAGGTTCACCAGCACGTCGAGTTCTGCAAGCGCAGTAGCGCTGGTTTGCAGCGCCTCAAGATGCGGCAACAGCATGTCAAAAAGCTGGTCGTAAAGCTGTTTCTCAAGCGCCAGCGCTTTGCCTTTCGAAGTCAGAACCTTATCTTCGTATTCTTTAAGCTCAGGAATAATATAACGCTCGGCATTTTTTAGCGTCTGGCGGCGGACATAGTGAATTGGCGCGTGGTGGCTCTGCCCGCGGCTGATCTGAATGTAGTAGCCGTGCACGGCGTTAAAGCCGACTTTCAGCGTATCCAGTCCCAGCTTTTCACGTTCACGGATTTCTAGTTTATCGAGATAATCCGTCGCGCCATCTGCCAGCGCACGCCATTCGTCCAGCTCTTCGTTATATCCTGGGGCAATGACACCGCCGTCGCGTACCAGCACAGGCGGTGACTCTATAACCGCGCGTTCAAGCAATTCACGCAGCTCGGTGAATTCGCCCATATTTTCACGCAGCGTTTGCACATAGTCTGTTGGCACATCGGCCAGCAGTTCGCGTAATTCAGGCAGTTGCTGGAAAGCGTAACGCATGCGGGCTAAATCGCGCGGACGTGCTGTACGTAGCGCAAGACGCGCCAGAATACGTTCCAGATCGCCTACCTGACGAAGCACCGGCTGGATTTCAGCCGTGCGATCCTGGAGAGCGGCGATAGTGCTTTGACGTTTTTGCAGCACATCGACGCTACGTACCGGCATATGCAGCCAGCGTTTGAGCATGCGGCTGCCCATTGGCGTAACGGTGCAGTCCAGTACCGAGGCGAGCGTATTCTCAAAACCGCCCGAGAGATTCTGGGTTATTTCAAGATTTCGGCGCGTTGCCGCATCCATAATGATGCTGTCCTGCTGCCGGTCCATGGTGACGGACCGGATGTGCGGCAGGGAAGTGCGCTGAGTATCTTTAACGTATTGCAGCAAACAGCCGGCGGCACATAACGCGTGATGAGCGTTTTCAACGCCAAAGCCGGTTAAATCACGCGTACCAAACTGCATATTTAACTGCTGACGAGCCGTTTCAATCTCGAATTCCCATAACGGACGGCGGCGCAGACCGCGGCGGCCTTCAATCAGACGAGTTTGTGCAAAGTCTTCTGCATACAGCAGCTCAGCAGGATTGGTGCGCTGCAGCTCGGCAGCCATGGTCTCGGCATCTTCTGGCTCGCTCAGGCGGAAACGGCCGGAGCTGATATCCAGCGTCGCGTAGCCAAAACCTTTGCTGTCCTGCCAAATGGCGGCCAGCAGATTATCCTGACGCTCCTGCAATAAAGCCTCATCGCTGATGGTGCCGGGCGTAACGATGCGTACAACTTTTCGCTCAACCGGTCCTTTGCTGGTGGCCGGATCGCCAATTTGCTCGCAAATGGCGGCGGACTCACCAAGATTTACCAGCTTCGCCAGATAGTTTTCTACGGCGTGATGCGGCACCCCCGCCATCGGGATAGGTTCGCCTGCAGAAGCGCCGCGTTTAGTCAGGGAGATATCCAGCAACTGCGATGCGCGTTTCGCATCGTCATAAAATAGCTCGTAAAAGTCGCCCATGCGGTAAAAAAGCAGGATCTCAGGGTGCTGCGCTTTCAGGCGCAGATACTGCTGCATCATCGGCGTATGGGAATCTAAATTATCCATATTACTCATAATGTCTGTCTTTCTAATCCTTTGAATTAATGGGCATTGTGATGATTTATTGTTGTTGAAATTTCTCGCTTTTCACAAATATTATTGCCCGGTAAAAGTCCTTCTATTACACCACAGAACATTGCGGCGGCACACTGCCCGCAAGCAGGAAAACTTCGCGATACCTCGCAGAGTCTGTTACCAGCGCTGGGTTTTTGATTTACCATGAGAGATACACTTTTCTGGCCACACATATGGACATCCCAGCACATGCGTTATTCAGCCGCGTTACTCCCACTTCTTGTTTTGTTATCAGCCTGTAGCAGCAAGCCGAAAACCGAGGCGCAGATACAGCAAACTTCCGGTACGCCATCCGGTGGTTTCCTGCTTCAGCCGCAGCATGATGTTTTCATGCAGTCCGGGGATTTTGCGTATAATCCTGAGGCCGAAAAATTTATCGATAAGATGGTGAGTAAGCACGGTTTTGATCGCCAGCAACTACACGAAGTGCTGTCTCAGGCTAAAAAACTCAACTATGTGCTGCGTTTGATGGATCAGCAGGCGCCGACCACGGCACCGCCTCCGGGACCAAACGGCGCATGGCTACGCTATCGGGGTAAATTTATTACGCCTGATAACGTGCAAAACGGCGTGATGTTCTGGAACCAATACGATGCCGCGCTCAAGCGTGCTTTCCAGGTTTACGGCGTACCGCCAGAGATTATCGTCGGGATTATCGGTGTAGAAACCCGATGGGGCCGCGTAATGGGCAAAACCCGCATTATTGATGCCCTCTCTACGCTGGCGTTTGCCTATCCACGCCGTGCTCAATACTTCGCCGGTGAGCTGGAAACCTTCCTGCTTATGGCGCGTAATGAAGGTGACGATCCGCTGGCGCTTAAGGGCTCGTTTGCGGGCGCGATGGGTTATGGTCAGTTTATGCCATCTTCTTTCAAAGAGTATGCGGTTGATTTTAATGGCGATGGACATGTCAATCTGTGGGATCCGGAAGATGCCATTGGCAGCGTGGCCAACTACTTCAAAGGGCATGGCTGGGTAAAAGGAGATTTGGTGGCGGTGCCGGCAAACGGTCAGGTGCCGGGCCTGGCGAACGGCTTCAATACAAAGTACTCCGTCTCCGCACTGCAGCAGTCCGGTTTAAGCCCGCAAAGTTCGCTGGGTAACCATCAGGAAGCCAGCCTGCTGCGTCTGGATATGGGCGATCGATATCAGTACTGGTACGGCTTGCCAAACTTCTACGCGATTACCCGCTACAACCACAGTACGCATTACGCGATGGCCGTATGGCAGTTGGGGCAGGCCGTTGCGCTGGCCCGCGTGCAGTAAACAGTGCGGCGGGTGAGCAGCCCGCTACTTTTTTTGCGTATAAAGCTTCGTTTTAAGCGAAGCGTAACTCCGTAATTTACAATGCACTCAGAGTGATTTATGTTATGTTATAACAAATCATTTTGGGTGCTTGTCATGTCGTCATTTCCTTTGCGCACGTTATTTACCGCATCAGCTTCTCTACGTTTCGGCGTTGTTATGTTTGCGCTGTCACTTTTGTGGCTAGCCATTCTCTGGGCGATCGCCTTGCCATGATTACTCTTAAGCAAGCGGTGCCTGGTTACCGGGGCCGGGCGGTAACTTCGCCGCTGTCCGGGACTTTCCTTACGGGCAGTATGACAGCCGTCATTGGCGCTAATGGCACGGGGAAATCCACGCTATTGAAGACGCTGATTCAGTTGCAGCCCCCGGTATCCGGGCATATCTCTTTCACTGAAGGCTCTGCGCCCCGGGCTGCCTGGCTGCCGCAACTTTCTGAGATGGATCGCCAGTTTCCTGCGTCGGTTTATGATGTGGTGTGTATGGGAAGCTGGCCCGGACGCGGCCTGTTTTCTGGAATTAATCGCCAGCATCGCCTGCGCATTTGCGAAGCTATCGAGCGTGTGGGGCTGGGTAAGCTTCACAATCAGCCTGTCGAAACGCTTTCTGGCGGGCAGTTTCAGCGCATGCTTTTTGCAAGATTACTTGTTCAGAACGCGCCTTTGGTTCTGCTGGATGAACCCTTTACCGGCGTTGATGCGCAAACAAGCCGCTTCCTGATGGACCTGATTTGTCAGATGCACGATGCCGGGCAAACGGTTATCGCGGTATTGCACGACAACGCGCTGGTGAAACGTCACTTCCCACAGGTTTTATTGCTCGGCCCGGAATGCTGCCACTGGGGAAAAGCCTCAG
Organism: Dryocola boscaweniae; assembly: GCF_025215095.1. Lineage (GTDB taxonomy): Bacteria > Pseudomonadota > Gammaproteobacteria > Enterobacterales > Enterobacteriaceae > Dryocola > Dryocola boscaweniae. Next base: position 274,570 of record NZ_JALHAP010000079.1, read on the forward strand.
AAATTCTGCCTTATTATCAACCCACAAGCTTAAATCTGGCGTTATCCGCATGATTTATCACGTCTTAATTGAACCCTTTGTCGATTACGGTTTTATGCGTCGCGCGCTAGTGGCGTGCCTGGCGCTTTCGCTGAGCACCGCTCCGTTGGGTATTTTCCTTTTGCTGCGTCGCATGAGCCTGGTTGGCGATGCGTTATCACACGCCATTTTGCCGGGCGTAGCGGTGGGATATTTACTGGCGGGAATGTCGCTGGTGGCAATGGGGATCGGCGGATTTGTCGCAGGTGTACTGGTCGCGCTGATTTCAGGCCTGGTAAGCGCTCATACCAAACTTAAGGAAGATGCGAGCTTTGCAGGCTTTTACCTTGGGTCGCTCGCTCTTGGCGTGACGTTAATCTCACTGCGAGGATCCAGTGTCGACCTGCTGCATTTGCTCTTCGGCTCTATTCTTGCCATCGACAGCCCGGCCACGGTCTTTGTGGGCATTATCGCCAGCGTGACGTTACTACTGCTGGCACTGCTTTATCGCGGCTTTGTGATGGAAACTTTCGACCGTACTTTCTTGCGCGTAAACAGCCGCCTGACGCCGCATCTTCTGCACGGCGTGTTTCTGGCTTTGCTGGTGTTGAATCTGGTAGCCGGTTTTCAAATCCTCGGGACGTTGATGTCAGTGGGGTTAATGATGCTGCCTGCAGTATCTGCCCGCTGCTGGGCAAAAACGTTGCCGGGCACGATGGCCATTGCTGTGCTTTGCGGCCTGTTTTGCGCATGGCTCGGGCTGGCGTGGTCATTTTATGCAGCGCTTCCTGCCGGGCCCGCCATCGTACTGACAGCAAGCGGCGCGTTTTTCGTATCGATTTTATTTGGTTCACGTAGTGGCTTAGCCTGGAGTTTATACCGGGGCGGCTTATTAATCAGCAAGGGGGTTAAATGAAACGTTTTGGAATTGCTCTGCCGTTGATTCTGGCAGTTTTCTCTCAGGCAGCACTGGCGAAGAATTTGAATGTAGTAACCAGTTTTACCGTGCTGGCGGATATGGCAAAGCAGGTGGGAGGTGAGCAAGTTACCGTCACCAGTCTCGTTGGGCCGGATGGCGATCCGCACAGCTTTGAACCTTCGCCAAAAGACAGCGTGGCGTTAAGTCATGCGGATGTCGTTATAGTCAGCGGGCTAGGCATGGAAGGATGGATGGATCGGCTGGTAAGCGCTTCAGGTTTTAAAGGTAAAGTGATTGTTGCTTCTCAGGGCGTGAACACTCGCAGCATGGAAGAAGAGGGCAAAACGATCACCGATCCACATGCATGGAACAGCGCTGAAAACGGCGCAATTTACGCTGATAATATAATGAAGGCGCTAATAGCTGCCGACCCGGAAGACGCGCCGGCGATCCGTCAGACAGGAACTGAATACGTCACGCGTTTAAAATTGCTTGATAGCTGGGCTAAAACGCGCTTTGAAGCCATTCCCAAAGCGCGCCGCCATGTATTGACCAGTCATGATGCCTTTGGTTATTTCGGTAAGGCTTATGGCGTAACGTTCCTTTCACCAGTGGGCTTTTCTACTGAGGCGGAAGCCAGCGCCAGCGATGTCGCAGCCTTAATTAAGCAGCTCAAAGAACAGCACATCAAAACCTATTTTATTGAGAATCAGACCGATCCACGTCTCGTGCAGCAGATTGCTAAAGCCAGCGGTGCGCAGCCGGGTGGGGAGCTTTATCCTGAAGCCCTGTCGCCTGCGGGTGGCCCTGCCAGCACCTATGAAATGGCGTTTAAACATAATGTGGAAACGATCGCCAGCAGCATGAAATAATCCCTCCGGCCAGCATTTGCTGGCCTTTTTCATTCCTGGAAGCCGCCTCGACCTTCTTGATGTAATGCCCTGAAAATGCGCTAAAGTGCTATCGTGATAATCGGTGATATGTCTACAATCGGAGCAAGCCATGACAGAGAAAACGTTGCGTGAATTAAGCCATCAGGTGGGCGAAGCGCTTGGGCATTTGGGCGCCACCATCACCACGGCAGAATCCTGTACTGGCGGGTGGATAGCCAAAGTTATCACCGATGTGTCGGGCAGTTCCGCCTGGTTTGAACGCGGCTTTGTCACCTACAGTAATGACGCCAAGCATCAGATGATCGGCGTTGACAGCGGCACGCTGGAAACCCATGGCGCGGTGAGCGAAGCGGTGGTGCGGGAAATGGCCCAGGGCGCGCTTTACGCGGCGGGTGCAGACTATGCGGTCGCGGTAAGCGGGATCGCCGGGCCAAATGGCGGGAGCGAAGAAAAACCAGTGGGTACGGTATGGTTTGGCTTTGCTTCAAAGGCTGAAGGCACTATCGCTCGCCAGCAACTTTTCGAAGGCGACCGTGATACGGTACGGCGCAAGTCGACAGAATATGCCCTGCAAACCCTGTGGGAAGAATTTCTAAAAAATAAGCTTGATACTGTATGACCATACAGTATAATTGGCTCAACAAAACGTATTAAGAACGCAGCGTGGTGCATTAATGGCTCACCCTGCATGACAGGAGTAAAAATGGCTATCGACGAAAACAAACAGAAGGCGTTAGCGGCAGCACTTGGCCAGATTGAAAAACAATTCGGCAAAGGCTCCATCATGCGCCTGGGTGAAGACCGTTCCATGGATGTCGAAACGATCTCTACCGGTTCACTTTCACTGGATATCGCTCTGGGGGCTGGCGGCCTGCCAATGGGCCGTATCGTTGAAATCTACGGACCAGAATCTTCAGGTAAAACGACCTTGACCCTGCAGGTAATCGGCGCCGCACAACGTGAAGGTAAAACCTGTGCGTTTATCGATGCTGAGCACGCGCTGGATCCCGTCTATGCGAAGAAACTTGGCGTTGATATCGACAACCTGCTGTGTTCGCAGCCGGATACCGGCGAGCAAGCTCTGGAAATCTGTGATGCGCTGGCGCGCTCTGGCGCAGTCGACGTTATCATCGTTGACTCCGTCGCCGCGCTGACGCCAAAAGCGGAAATCGAGGGCGAAATCGGTGACTCTCACATGGGCCTTGCGGCACGTATGATGAGCCAGGCGATGCGTAAGCTGGCTGGTAACCTGAAGCAGTCCAACACGCTGCTTATCTTCATCAACCAGATCCGTATGAAGATCGGTGTGATGTTCGGGAACCCGGAAACCACGACCGGTGGTAACGCGCTGAAGTTCTATGCTTCTGTACGTCTTGATATTCGCCGTATCGGTGCGGTAAAAGACGGCGATAACGTTATCGGTAGCGAAACCCGTGTGAAAGTTGTGAAAAACAAAATCGCGGCGCCCTTTAAACAGGCTGAGTTCCAGATTCTCTATGGCGAAGGCATCAACTTCTACGGCGAACTGGTTGACCTGGGCGTGAAGCACAAGCTGATTGAAAAAGCAGGCGCATGGTACAGCTACAACGGTGAGAAGATTGGCCAGGGTAAAACCAACGCCAGTAACTTCCTGAAAGAGAACAAGCCAATGTCCGTAGAAATCGAGAAGAAACTACGCGAAATGCTGCTCAATAATCAGGATGCCACACCGGACTTTACCGTGGACGATCACGATAAAGACGCCGCTGAAACCAACGAAGAATTCTGATTCCCAACAGGGGTTGCTACGGCAACCCCTGTTTATTTCTGCTTTAACACAATACCCTCACCGCATCGTCTTCTTAACAGGTAATCTGTTATGTCTGAATCAGGAACAACCCCTCGCCGTAGTGCTTATGCCCGCTTACTGGATAAAGCTACCCGCATTCTTGCTATGCGCGATCACAGCGAACATGAACTACGTCGCAAGCGTGCCTCTGCACCCACTTTTCCTGGCAGTCAGAATGCTGAACAGCCCGTCTTCACTCCAGAAGATATAGAACAAGTTATCGCCTGGTGTTACGAACATCGCTGGCTCGACGACGCCCAGTTTGCTACTCGTTTTATCGCCAGCCGCAGCCGTAAAGGCTATGGGCCACAGCGTATTCGTCAGGAGCTGCAACAAAAAGGTATCGACAGGGCGATCGGCGAGTCGGCCATGATGGAGTGCGAAGTGGACTGGCAGGCGATGGCGCGCGAAATGGCGGAAAGAAAATTTGGCGAGCCGCTACCAATCGAGTGGAAAGAGCGTGCCAAAGTGCAGCGTTTTCTTTTGTATCGTGGCTTCTTTATGGAAGATATCCAGGCCATCTATCGAAATTTTACCGATTAGATTCATACGGGATTTTACTTCCCCGGTAAGAAAACTTATCTTATTCCCACTTTTTTCCAGGTAAACTGGTCAACACTTCAGCATCGCTACGAGTGATGTCTGGTTTACAACTCTTCATTAGCTTGATTTCAGGATAATTATGAGCAAGAGCACCGCTGAGATCCGTCAGGCGTTTCTCGATTTTTTCCATAGTAAAGGTCACCAGGTTGTAGCTAGCAGCTCCCTGGTTCCGAATAACGATCCGACTTTGCTGTTTACCAACGCCGGGATGAACCAGTTCAAGGATGTTTTCCTGGGCCTCGACAAGCGTAATTATTCCCGTGCTACAACGTCTCAACGTTGTGTGCGCGCGGGCGGTAAGCACAACGATCTGGAAAATGTCGGTTACACCGCACGTCATCATACTTTCTTCGAAATGCTGGGTAACTTCAGCTTCGGTGACTACTTCAAACATGACGCTATCAACTTCGCATGGGAACTCCTGACCGGCGAACAATGGTTCAATTTGCCAAAAGATCGTCTGTGGGTAACCGTATACGAAACCGATGACGAAGCCTTTGAAATCTGGGAAAAAGAAGTTGGCGTTCCGCGTGAGCGCATAATTCGCATTGGCGATAATAAAGGCGCGGCTTACGCATCTGATAACTTCTGGCAGATGGGCGATACAGGTCCTTGCGGCCCGTGCACCGAGATTTTCTTCGATCATGGCGATCATATCTGGGGCGGCCCTCCGGGTAGCGCCGAAGAAGACGGCGATCGCTATATCGAAATCTGGAACATCGTTTTCATGCAGTTCAATCGCCAGCAGGACGGCACCATGCTGCCGCTGCCGAAACCGTCGGTTGATACCGGTATGGGTCTGGAGCGTATTGCTGCCGTGCTGCAGCACGTTAACTCCAACTACGAAATCGATCTGTTCAGCAAACTGATTCAGTCTGTTGCCAAAGTGACCGGCGCGACAGATTTGTCCAGCAAGTCTCTGCGCGTTATTGCCGACCATATTCGTTCTTGCGCCTTCCTTGTTGCCGATGGTGTTACGCCATCTAACGAAGGCCGTGGCTATGTTCTGCGTCGTATCATTCGCCGTGCGGTGCGCCACGGCAACATGCTTGGCGCGAAAGAGACTTTCTTCTACAAGCTGGTTGGCCCGCTGATTGGCGTCATGGGATCTGCCGGTGACGAACTAAAAGATCAGCAGGCGCTGGTTGAACAGGTTCTGAAAACGGAAGAAGAGCAGTTTGCCCGTACTCTGGAACGTGGTCTGGCGCTGCTGGATGAAGAGCTGGCAAATCTGCAGGGCGACACCCTGGACGGCGAAACAGCCTTCCGCCTGTATGACACCTATGGCTTCCCGGTTGACCTGACGGCGGATGTTTGCCGCGAGCGCAATCTGAAAGTAGACGAAGCGGGTTTTGAAGCCGCAATGGAAGAGCAGCGCCGCCGTGCGCGCGAATCCAGTGGTTTCGGCGCGGACTACAACAGCATGATCCGCGTGGATTCTGCTTCAGCCTTTAAAGGCTACGATAGCCTGGATTTGAACGCAAAAGTGACCGCGCTATTTGTTGACGGTCAATCTGTTGCGCAGATTGAAGCAGGCCAGGAAGCGGTAGTCGTGCTGGATGAAACTCCGTTCTACGGCGAATCCGGTGGCCAGGTAGGCGATAAAGGCGCAATCAAAGGCAACGGCATTGACTTCGCTGTTAGCGATACTCAGAAATATGGCCAGGCGATTGGACATCTGGGCAAGCTGACAAGCGGCGTGCTGAAAGTGAACGACAGCGTGAAAGCTGAAGTAGATGAGGCCCGCCGGGCACGTATTCGTCTGAATCACTCAGCTACGCACCTGCTGCATGCCGCCCTGCGTCAGGTACTCGGTACGCACGTTGCGCAGAAGGGGTCTTTGGTTAACGACAAAGGCTTGCGTTTTGACTTCTCGCATTTTGAAGCGATGAAGCCGAGCGAAGTCCGCGCTGTAGAAGATATCGTCAATGCCCAGATTCGCCGTAACCTGCCAATCGAAACCAACGTAATGGATCTCGAAGCGGCGAAAGCGAAGGGAGCAATGGCGCTGTTCGGCGAGAAATATGATGACCACGTGCGTGTGTTAAGCATGGGCGATTTCTCAACCGAGCTTTGCGGCGGTACTCATGCCAGCCGTACCGGCGATATCGGCCTGTTCCGCATCGTTGCTGAATCAGGGACGGCGGCAGGCGTGCGTCGTATTGAGGCGGTAACGGGCGAAGGCGCACTGGCTAATCTGCATGCGCAAAGCGACCAGTTGCATGACATCGCTCAACTGCTTAAAGGTGACAGCCAGAATCTGAACGAGAAAGTGCGTTCTGTGCTGGAGCGTACCCGCCAGCTTGAGAAAGAATTGCAGCAGTTAAAAGAGCAGCAAGCTTCACAGGAAAGCGCAAATCTTTCCAGTAAAGCAACAGAAGTGAAAGGCGTGAAATTGCTGGTAAGCGAGCTGAGCAACGTTGAACCGAAGATGTTGCGTACCATGGTTGACGATCTGAAAAATCAGCTTGGCTCAGCGGTAATCGTTCTGGCCACCGTGTCAGAAGGTAAGGTTTCTCTGATTGCTGGTGTCTCCAAAGATGTGACTGACCGCGTAAAGGCGGGGGAACTGGTGGGGATGGTTGCACAGCAGGTCGGAGGCAAGGGTGGCGGTCGTCCAGATATGGCTCAAGCGGGTGGCACAGACGCGGCTGCCTTGCCTGGCGCGCTGTCCGGCGTGGAAGCCTGGGTCACGGCTAGACTCTAAGTCAAAATAAAGTGTAAGCGGGGCCAGCGTCGTTTTGTGAGCTGGCGCCCGAACATTTACACACTATCGATAATGATAAAGTCAGGTTGAAGTTGAGTATATCGGCTAAACTTAGTCATAACAGAATGTAATGCCGTGACTGCTTACACTTTATGTGTTTGTCATCGCTTACTTTTTGGCGTTATATGATGGATAATGCCGGGATACGCCAGAGACCCGACTCTTTTAATCTTTCAAGGAGCAAAGAATGCTTATTCTGACTCGTCGAGTTGGTGAGACCCTCATGATTGGGGATGAGGTGACCGTGACTGTGCTTGGGGTAAAAGGCAACCAGGTTCGTATTGGTGTGAACGCCCCGAAAGAAGTCTCTGTACACCGCGAAGAGATCTACCAACGTATCCAGGCTGAAAAATCGCAACAAACGAGTTACTAAAGTTACTGCGTCTCGCTAGTCATTAGCGAGGCGCTCCTTTTATCTCCCTTCTTTTACAGTCTTACCTCCATTGTCTCTCCTGAACTATTCTGTCCGCTCGCTTTACTGCGAGAAACTTCGCATGTTTTTTTCTGGAAACGCGATCTTGCCTGTTGATAAAACACTCTTTTTGTCTCCAAATTATGCGAATCGGATGTGATTTGTGCAATCGATAGCGAGTCGGGAAAAATTGTTTGACTTATAAGTCCCAGAAAGTAATATGTGCGCCACGCAGCGACGAGAAGCTCTCACGAGTAACTTGAAGCACTCGCAAGAGGCGTGTGGTGAGGTGGCCGAGAGGCTGAAGGCGCTCCCCTGCTAAGGGAGTATGCGGTCAAAAGCTGCATCCGGGGTTCGAATCCCCGCCTCACCGCCATTTTGCATCCGTAGCTCAGCTGGATAGAGTACTCGGCTACGAACCGAGCGGTCGGAGGTTCGAATCCTCCCGGATGCACCATATATTTCGATGTTGCGGCAGGTTGAGCGACATTGAGTCGGCAGTAAAAAGCAGTGCCCCTGTGCATCCGTAGCTCAGCTGGATAGAGTACTCGGCTACGAACCGAGCGGTCGGAGGTTCGAATCCTCCCGGATGCACCATCCTTCTTCAGAATTGTTAAGCTTTCTTAACGGTGCTGAGTCAGAAGTACAAAGCAGTGCCCCCTGATGCATCCGTAGCTCAGCTGGATAGAGTACTCGGCTACGAACCGAGCGGTCGGAGGTTCGAATCCTCCCGGATGCACCATATTGCTCCCCCTTCTGTATTTCCCGTTCTTCTCCAGCAAGTGCTAATCATCCGCTTACAAAACATTCACCCTTTGCGCTAACGCCGTCACAGTAAGCGACAATTTTACCTGTTTACGCTAAAGTAACGCCTCGACATTTGGTGATGTGAGGGATGAGATGTACGAACGTTACGACGGGTTAATTTTCGATATGGACGGGACCATCCTCGATACCGAACCAACGCATCGCAAGGCATGGCGTGAGACATTGTCTCGTTACGACATGCAGTTTGATGAACAGGCTATGGTGGCGTTGAACGGTTCTCCAACCTGGCGCATCGCGCAGGTCATTATTGAAAGTCATCAGGCCAGTCTCGATCCGCATCTTCTGGCGCAGGAAAAAACGCAGGCGGTGAGAACTATGCTGCTTGATACCGTGCGTCCTCTGCCGTTGATTGACGTAGTGAAGTCCTGGCACGGCCGTCGTCCAATGTCTGTCGGTACAGGCAGCGAAAGCGATATCGCCGAAGCGCTGCTAAATCATCTTGGTTTACGACGCTACTTCACGGCTGTCGTCGCCGCCGATCATGTTAAAAAGCACAAACCTTTTCCCGATACATTCTTACTGTGCGCCGAGCTGATGGGTGTTGCGCCCGAGAAGTGCGTAGTGTTTGAAGACGCTGACTTTGGGCTGGAAGCGGCTCGGGCGGCAGGCATGGCCGGTGTGGATGTTCGCTTACTGTGAGTGACATATTGTCACTGGCTTCTTTGTTCACCAGTAGCTTTCTCAGCGCCACCTTGCTTCCCGGCAGTTCAGAAGCCGTCCTGGTCGCTTTACTGGTGGCAGGTGTTGGCCCGACCTGGTTACTTATTTTAATAGCAACAATGGGTAATAGCCTGGGTGGGCTGACTAACGTTATTCTGGGACGTTTTTTCCCGCAGCGTAAACAGTCCCGCTTGCAGGGAAAAGCAACCGCCTGGCTGACTCGATTTGGTCCGGCTGCTTTATTACTGAGTTGGTTGCCTTTAATTGGCGATCTGTTGTGCCTGCTTGCCGGATGGCTACGTCTGGCGTGGGGACCAGTAATTTTCTTTTTATGCCTTGGTAAAGCGATTCGCTACATCGTTGTTGCGGCTGCAACGGTACAAGGCATGGCGTGGTGGCAATAATTGAGGGCGCGAACGTTCATCGTGAGCTTTTACAATTATGCTTAATAAAAATGAATTCGACAGGCGGGAGGTCAATTTGATCCCGGACGTATCACAGGCGCTGGCCTGGCTGGAAAAGCATCCTCAGGTAGTCAAAGGCATTCGACGTGGTCTTGAACGCGAAACATTGCGGGTTACGCCGACAGGCGAGCTGGCAACGACAGGGCACCCGGAAAGCCTCGGCTCAGCGCTGACACATAAATGGATCACAACAGACTTCGCCGAAGCCCTGCTGGAATTTATTACCCCGGTAGATGGCGACATCGACCATATGCTGACCTTCATGCGCGATATTCATCGCCATGTCGCACGTGAGCTGGGTGATGAGCGCATGTGGCCGCTAAGTATGCCGTGCTATATCGATGATGGTCAGAACATTGAACTGGCGCAGTATGGCTCGTCTAACACGGGGCGTATGAAAACGCTGTACCGCGAAGGTCTGAAGAACCGCTACGGCGCGTTGATGCAGACTATTTCCGGCGTGCATTACAATTTCTCGCTGCCTCTGGAGTTCTGGCAGGCGCGTCTTGGCGTGCAGGATGCGCAAAGCGGCAAAGAACAGATTTCAGCCGGGTATTTCCGTCTGATTCGTAACTACTACCGTTTTGGCTGGATAATTCCCTATCTGTTTGGGGCATCGCCGGCGATTTGCTCGTCATTCCTGCAGGGCAAAGAAAGCTCGCTGCCGTTTGAGAAAACCGACTGTGGCATGCATTACCTGCCGTATGCGACTTCCCTGCGCCTGAGCGACTTAGGCTATACCAACAAATCGCAAAGCAATCTCGGCATCACGTTCAACGATTTGAACACATACGTTGCCGGGCTTAAAAAGGCGATTAAAACTCCGTCTGAAGAGTATGCGCGCATTGGTCTTGAGAAAGACGGCAAGCGTCTGCAGATCAACACTAACGTACTGCAGATCGAAAATGAGCTTTATGCGCCGATCCGTCCGAAACGCGTAACTCGTAAAGACGAATCACCATCAGACGCGCTGCTGCGCGGCGGTATTGAATACATTGAAGTCCGCTCGCTGGACATCAACCCGTTCTCCCCGATTGGAATGGACGAACAGCAGATTCGCTTCCTTGACCTGTTTATGATCTGGTGCGTGCTGGCTGATGCCCCGGAAATGAGCAGCGATGAGCTGCTTTGTACGCGCACCAACTGGAATCGAGTGATTCTGGAAGGTCGCAAGCCGGGCCTGATGCTTGGCGTAGGGTGCGGAGCCACGCAACATCCTTTGTCCAAAGTGGGCAAAGATTTGTTCGCAGATTTACGTCGCGTGGCGGAAACGCTGGACAGCATTGCTGGAAATGATGAATACCAACAGGTGTGCGATCGGCTGGTCGCCTGTTTCGACGATCCTGAACTGACGTATTCAGCACGCATTCTGCGATCTATGATTGATAATGGCATTGGCGGCACCGGCCTTGCCCTGGCGGAGCAGTATCGTCAGATGTTGATCGGCGAGCCGCTGGAGATTTTGACGTCGGACGTACTGCAGCAGGAGCATGATGCATCCTGGCAGCGCCAGCGTGAGAGAGAAGCCAGCGATACCGAGCCGTTTGATACCTGGCTTGAGAAACAGGCTTAGCACAAAAGAAAATGGCCACAATCAATGTGGCCAAAATATTCATCTCTGAAGACAGGGATGATGATAACAAATGCGCGTCTTTCAATTATTGAGACGCGTATTAAATAGAATGGTTCATTTTATTTTAAAAAAAATCACTTATCGGAGGTGACCAGATGCCGTTGTTGGATAGCTTCACAGTCGACCATACTCGCATGGGCGCGCCAGCAGTGCGTGTAGCCAAGACGATGCACACGCCGCATGGCGATACCATCACCGTGTTTGACCTGCGCTTTTGTGTCCCGAACAAGGAAGTGATGCCGGAAAAAGGGATCCACACGTTGGAACATTTATTCGCAGGCTTCATGCGGGACCATCTCAACGGTAACGGTGTCGAGATCATCGATATTTCGCCAATGGGCTGCCGTACCGGCTTTTACATGAGCCTGATCGGCGTGCCGGACGAAACCCGCGTGGCCGATGCATGGAAAGCGGCGATGGAAGATGTGCTGAAAGTGAAAGAGCAAAACCAGATCCCTGAGCTGAACGTGTATCAATGTGGGACTTACCACATGCACTCATTGCAGGAAGCGCAGGATATCGCGCGCCATATCCTTGAGCACGGCGTTAGCGTCAACAGCAATGACGAACTGGCGTTGCCGAAAGAGAAACTCAAAGAGCTGCATATCTAGTTCTTTGGATCGTAAAAAGGAGCCATGTGGCTCCTTTTTTTATATCTGGCGTATGCTATCTTCATCTTTTTATTCAGAAATAAAATTATGTCAACCTCGCTTCAGTTCAGCTTCGCCACACGTCCGCTGGTGCCTTTCGCCCATGATTATTCCCATGGGGCGGCGGAGCCGTGGCACAGCCATGACTGCGCGCAATTACTGCATACGTTAAGCGGTGTGGCGCGGGTTGAAACGGAGCAGGGCCACTGGGTCGTACCACCCGGCCGTGGCGTCTGGCTTCCTGCGGGAACGCGGCATCGGCTTCATGTGACGGGGAACGTCGCCGCCCGAACATTGTTTGTCGATCCCTATGCGCGAGCAGATTTACCCTCTGTGTGTCAGGTTGTGCAGGTATCCGCGCTTCTGAGAGAGCTGATCGTTACCTCGCTAGAATTACCTGAAGAATACGCCGCCGGCAGCAGAGAAGAGCGGATCTACGAGCTGATTCTCGATGAGATCCGCGTCATGACGGTGCTGCCGTTTAACCTGCCGGAACCTGAGACTCCGGCGTTGCAGAGATTATGTCGACAGATTCAGGCTGAACCCGGCAGGCCGTGGACGACGGATCTTGCGGCCACGCAGCTTAATGTTAGTCAGCGAACCCTGCTGCGCCATTTTCGCCAGCAAACCGGTCTGGCGTACAGCGAATGGGTGCGGCGGGCAAGGCTGATGGAGGCTTTAATCCGCCTTGCTCAGGGGCAACCGGTGCTTCGTGTAGCGCTGGACCTGGGATACGAAAGCCACAGCGCTTTCAGCGCGATGTTTCGCCGTATTCTCGGCGTCTCGCCTGGGAACTACTTTCTGTAGTTAACCGCGTAGCGGTAGCGCATTGAGCAGCGCTTGCACAGAGGCGCGCGAAACATCATTGTCGATGCCTACGCCCCAGCGGCTTTCGCCTTTAGCAAAGGTAAGGCGGATATAGGCCGCCGAGCGGCTCTCGCTGTGCCTGCCAAGCGTATGCTCATGGTAATCCTCAATAGCGAAAGCGATGTTAAACCGCGCTTTCAACGCTTCGGATGCGGCGGAAAGCAACCCGTTGCCTTTCCCCTGCAAAGTCATGACGCCTTCTTCAGTCTGGAGGCGAGCGTGCAGCGAAAGTACGCCTTTTCCCTGGCTTTCGCTGCGGTAATCAAGCAGTTGCCGCCCGGCTAACTGATGAGGACCATACAGTTCACGGAATAACTGCCAGAGCGCGCTCAGCGTCATTTCATTGCCGTCCCGGTCGGTTTGTTGCTGTACGTGGCGGCTAAAGTCCTGTTGCAGGCCGCGCGGTAACACCAGCCCATGATTTTGTTCCAGCATCCACGCCGCGCCACTTTTTCCTGACTGGCTGTTTACCCGGATCACCGCTTCGTAGCTACAGCCGATATCGTTGGGGTCTACGGGAAGATAAGGCATCTCCCAAAGGGAAGAGGAGGAGCGCTGACAAGCCGTAAAGCCTTTCTTGATGGCATCCTGATGCGAGCCGGAAAAGGCGGTGAAAGCGAGCTTCCCGGCGTATGGGTGACGAGGATGCACCGGTAGCTGATTACATTGCTCCACCAGTTCCACAACCTGCTTCATATCGCTGAAATCGAGCTGTGGAGAAACGCCCTGGCTATAGAGATTCATGGCAAGGGTAACGAGGCAGACATTTCCGGTGCGCTCGCCATTACCGAAAAGACAGCCTTCAACCCGCTCGGCGCCCGCAAGTAATGCCAGTTCGGCGCTCGCGACACCGCTACCACGATCGTTATGAGGGTGGATACTGATACACACCGCGCTACGCCGCGAGAAATGTCGGCAAAAATACTCAATCTGATCGGCATAAACATTTGGGGTATTCACCTCCACGGTCGCGGGCAGGTTAACGATCATCGGCCTTTGCGCGCAAGGCTCCCAGACGTCGGCCACCGCCTCGCAGATTTGCAGGGCGAAATCAGGCTCGGTAAAACAAAACGTTTCCGGAGAATATTCATAGCTCCATTTTGTCTGCGGGTTTGCTTCGCATAACGCCCGGATCTGTCGGGTCGCGCTGACCGCCAACTGGATGATTTCCTCTTTGCTCTGTCGGAACACCAGGCGGCGAAAGAGCGGGGCGGTGGCGTTATAAAGATGTACGGTAGCGCACTTCGCGTTTTCCAGCGCGGCAAAGGTGCGTTCAATAAGATCGCTGCGCGCCTGGGTCAGCACCTGAATAGTGACATCCTCAGGGATGCGCTGTTCTTCAATTAGCTGACGAACAAACTGAAAATCCGTCTCCGAGGCCGAAGGGAAAGCGACTTCAATCTCTTTAAAGCCACATTTAAGAAGTTGCTCCCAGAAACGCAGCTTGCGTGCGCTGTCCATCGGTTCGGCCAGCGCCTGATTACCGTCGCGCAGGTCCGTAGAAAGCCAGCGCGGCGCATGTGTAAGCTGCCTGTCAGGCCATTGGCGATCGGGCAAATGCACGGTTTGATGAGGAAGATATTTTTGCGACGGGTCTTGCAGCATGGCGGTTCTCCTGGGCGTGGGTCAGCCTTTATCCTGACAACTCAGGACCGAGATTACTGGCGCAAAACTGACAACCTGTGCTGCGAAACCGCCAGACGGCAGGCAACAAAAAGGGGCCTGATGGCCCCTTTATCTTTTTAAACTAGTGCGCGCCACTGCCGCCACCGCCTGCGCCAAACGGCGGTTTGGCGAACCAAATCAGGCCTAACAGCAGAAGGAAGATGCCTGCTGATATCCAGAATATCTCGTTAGCGGAGATAATCAGCCCCTGGTTGGTTATCTGCTGCGCGATATAGCCGGAAGCCTGCTGCTGCGTCATCCCTAAGCCCTGTAGCTGGTTATAGGTCTCCACCGCATTCGGATTAAACGGCGTGACTGATTCCGTGAGCTGCGCATGGTGCAGCGCCTCGCGGTTGGTCCAAAGCGTTGTCGTAATCGACGTGCCAATCGAGCCGGCAAGCGTACGGGTAAAGTTCGACAGGCTTGAGGCCGCCGCCATGCGTTCCGGAGGCAGGCCGGAAAGCGTAATCGTCGTCAGCGGCATAAAGAAACATGCCACGGCGAAGCCCTGAATAAACTGCGGCCATGCCGACGCGCCAAAATCCATTCCCGGCTCGAAAGTGTACGCGCGCCAGTAGAAACAGACCGCGTACATAATAAAGCTGAATGTCACCAGCCGACGCATATCAAGCTTATGCGCGAAGCGGCCAATAATCGGCGACAGCAGAACCGGAAGCAGCCCTACAGGTGCCGATGCAAGCCCCGCCCAGGTCGCCGTGTAGCCATATACCTCCTGCAATAGCTGCGGCAGCAGAACAATCGCGCCGAAGTAGAGCATATAGGCAAGGCTGATACACAGGCAGCCGATGGTAAAGTTTCGCGACTTGAACAACGACAGATCGACTATCGGATTATCATCGGTCAGCTCCCAGACAATCAGGAAGCTAATCGTTACCACCGCTATCACGGTTAACACCACGATTTCCGTCGAGTTAAACCAGTCCAGCTCTTTACCGCGGTCGAGCATGACTTGCAGGCTGCCGATGCCCACCACCAACAGCGCAAGGCCGATGGCGTCGATGCGGCGGTGTTCCGTTTTCGTCTCTCGGCCGCGCAGCGTTTGCAGCGTCATCAGAACTACCGCGGCGCCAATCGGCACGTTGATAAAGAAGATCCAGCCCCAGTGATAATTATCGCTGATATAGCCGCCGAGAATCGGTCCGCAGATAGGTGCAACGATAACCGTCATCGACCATAGCGCAAGCGCGATGCTTCGCTTGGCCGGCGGATAGTTATTGAGCAGCAGGCTTTGCGAAAGCGGGATCAGCGGCCCGGCCACCACCCCCTGAATCACGCGGAAGAAGATCAGCATCTCCAGGCTGTTGGAAATGCCGCATGCCCAGGAGGCGATAACAAACAGAATTGTCGACCACATAAACAGCCGGACTTCGCCGATGCGTTTGGCGAGCCAGCCTGTCAGGGGGATCGAAATCGCATTTGCCACACCAAAAGAGGTAATGACCCAGGTCCCTTGGCTCAGTGAAGAACCAAGGTTACCGGCAATCGTCGGGATAGCGACGTTTGCGATGGTGGAATCCAGCACCTGCATAAAGGTCGCCAGCGATAAGGCGATGGTCATAATAACCAGCGGGGCGCCTTCTAGCGGTTTTTGTTGCGCCATACAGCCTCCGCTTTATTAGCCCGCATTTGCCTGAATAATCTGGTTAATTAGCTGGTTAACCGGCGCCAGATTCAGCTCACGCGCGTTGCTTTCATAGGCGGGTGAAGTACGAACCTGGCTTGCCAGCACGCTGCCGTCGCGGTTTGACGTGTCGACGGTAACTAAAGTAGACAGACCGATGCGCAGCGGGTGCTGTTCGAGCTGTTTTGCATCCAGTTCTATACGTACCGGCAGGCGCTGAACCACTTTGATCCAGTTACCGGTGGCGTTCTGGGCAGGCAGTAAAGAGAAGGCGCTACCGGTTCCCATATCCAGCCCGACCACTTTGCCGGTGTATTTCACTTCGTCACCGTAAATATCACTGACCACGGTAGCTGACTGGCCGATACGCATATGGGCAAGCTGCGTCTCTTTGAAGTTGGCATCAACCCATAACCCGCTGGCCGGCACGATAGCCATCAGCGGCGTTGTTGGGCTGATTTGCGCGCCAACCTGTACGGCGCGGCGAGAAACATAGCCGGTCATCGGGCTGACGATTTTGGTGCGCTGCAGCGCCATCCACGCGTTACGTAAATCGGCCGCGGCCTGTTTCACACTCGGCTGGTCTTCAAGGCTGGTGCCCAGAATCATCGCCTGATTAGCGTTGTACTGCTGAATGGCAACGTCAAGGTCGGCCTGCGCGGATGCAACGGCGTCGCGTGCGTGTTGCAGCTCTTCACGGCCAATCAGGTTTGCGCTGCCTAAAGGCACGCGGCGGTTCAGGTCGCTTTGCGCCTGCGCCAGCGCGGTCTTTTTCAGTTCGATATTGGCCTGATATTGCTTGCTGTTGATCATCTGCTGGCGCGTCTGGCGCACGCTTGATGCCAGCACGGTCTGTGCTTTATCAAAGGCCTGTTCAGCATCAGCCTGGTCAAGCGTTACCAGCACGTCACCCTGTTTGACGAAATCGGTATTGTCGGCCCAGACCTTGGTTACGCTGCCGGAAACCTGAGACATAATCTGCACCTGATTTCCTGCCACATACGCATCGTCCGTATTTTCGTAGTGACGCAATACTAAAAACCAATAAATCCCATACGCCACAGCAATAATGACAAAGAGCAAAGTCAACGCAAGAAGGGCGCCTTTACGTTTGCCTTTCTTGTTTGCAGGTTGCTGCGGGTTTTGAGTCTGGGCATGTGCGCTCATGCTTATCTCCACATTTTTTTATTATTGTGATCGGCTAAAAACCGACCTGTTAGATCTTAGAGGCCAGCAAGGTAAATTGCTGGCCTCTAAGTTGTTATCTCTTATTGGGACACGCGATTCGGTATGACGGCGCTGCTTAGCGCACGGCTTCAAGCACGGTCTGGTCTTCATCCATTTGATCAAGGCGGGTGAGTAGTTTGCGGGTGATAGCTTCCAACTGTTCTTTCTCAGTACCGCTAAGGGAGGACCACAGCTCATGCAGGCAGTTATGCTGCGGCGGCAGAACCTGGCGCAGGAATTCGTGACCTTTATCGGTCAGTTGCAGATGCAGACAGCGACGGTCGTTGTCGCTTTCGCGGCGTTCAATCCAGCCACGTTTTTCCAGTTCATCGGCGATGCGGGTCGCGTTGGTACGTGATGAACCCAGCGCGCAGCTCAGCTCTGACGGCTGAATGCTATGGTTTTCCTGGGACTCAAGTGTGATTAACGCCATAAATAACGTCTCGTTAATCCCTTGAGCTTTCAGCATCTTATTGCGATTTTCCAGCAGCTTACCCTGCATGTGCATGCACAGACGGGTCAGCAGAATCTCCTGATAAGGGAAATCCTGATGGCGCTTGGCGCGAAATTTTAGCATTTGTTCAATGGGCGTAAACGAACTATCCATTTTGGCATAACCTCATTAGTTGCGGCCGATATAGTAACGATGGTGACAAATAAAGTAAATGTATTATTTAAACGTTTTTTATCCGTCTGGCTTATATCACCATCATGATTTTCCAGGCTAATCCGTAACCCAGAGCGCTGAGCAGCGTAGGAACAATGATGCTGCGGGTTTTGTAAAAGCTCATGCCAAGAATGGCAAAGCCGACAAGCGTTGGCAGCGCACGCTTGCTGTCATGCATGATTTCCGGCGCGCTCGATACCACCAGCAGCGCGCAAATAGAGGCGATGCCGATGCTATCCAGCAGCACGCCTGTCGCGCCGCGTTTTGCCGGACGAGTGGCGTTCGCCCGCAGGCGTAGCGGTAAATAGCGGAATAGATAGTTAGCTAAACCGACCAGCAGGCCGAGCAGCAGCACTTGCGTACTCATTTATGCCTCCTCCTGATAGAACGCTTGCACCAGGGCTGCCAGGCAACCACAGACAATGCCAGCTAAAATGGCCGCCGGGATCGACACAAGCGTAATGCCCAGCAGCGCGCCGGCCAGGGCCGCAGTTACCGTCCAGGATTGTTTGTGCTGGAACGAGGCAAGCAGGAAGCTTAAGAACAGCGCGGGCAGCATAAAGCTCAGCGCGGCCTCCACCGCCGGGAAGCCGTCGAGGAAGCCATTGCCGGACCAGGAACCCAGAGCCGTGCCAAGCACCCAGGAGAACCAGGAGCTGAACGCGATGCCGATCATCCAGTTTTCGCTCCAGCGTCGATTATCCCTGACGAGCTTCGCGGTGGCGGCAGCGAACACTTCGTCCGTCAGGCCAAAAGCCCAGACGGCGGTTTTAGGTTTACTGAGCCTTTGTGTAATGCGGCTACGCAGGGAAGGGCCATAGAGCACGTGACGTATATCCATCGCCATGACGGTGAGCGCTGCAACCCAAAGGGAGCTGCCCGCCGCAAGTAATGCGGTTATCACGAACTGGCTGGCGCCAGCGTAAATAATGCAGGAGAAAAACAGGCTTTCGAGCGGGGTGAATCCCAGTTTGGTGGCGTTGAGACCAAAGGCAAAAGCGACGGGAATATAACTTATGACGATAGGCAGGCTGTCTTTCAGCCCTTCAACCCAGGTCGCCTCAATTTGATGATTTTCGGTTGAAATTGTTGCGGGACTTTCCATATTAATTGTTTATAAATAACCAGCGTTAATGTCACTCGAATTAATAATCAGGGACAACCTTAACAGACTGTCCCGGGCCTTAACACCCCTCAAACGCCCACAAAGGATGTAAAGGGTTATTGGCAGTCCACCTGGCGGTGATAGCCTCGCCACCACACTACCAGATTTAGTAGGGCGACGATGGCACCTGCGATGCATACCCCGTTCCATCCGGCATGCTGGTAGGCGCTTGCAGAAATCAACGACCCGGCGGCCCCGCCAATAAAATAGCTGGTCATGTAGCCGGCGGTCAGGCGGTTGCGCGCTTCCGGCATCATGCGATAAATCACCGTCTGGTTGGTGATATGCACACCCTGAACCGTCAGATCCAGGATCAGAATCCCGATAATCAGCGCGATAACCGAAAACTGCCCAAGCGCCGTGGCAATCCAGGACAGCAGAAGCAGCCCCAGACCAATTGTTGTGGTGAGATGCGCTTTGCCCTTATCCGCAAAGCCGCCCGCAGGACGCGCGCCTAACGCGCCCGCCGCACCGGCCAGCCCGAACAGGCCGATAACCCCTTCAGAGAAGTTAAACGGCGGCGAGGCCAGTAAAAACGCCATCGACGTCCACAGAATGCTGAAGTTCGCGAACGTCAGGCAGCCCAGCAGAGCGCGGGTGCGCAGCAGGCTGTTTTTGATAAACAGGCTAAAGACGGAGCCGAGAAGCTGCGGATAGTTAAGATGATTGTCCTGTTTCACCGTCGGCAGGCCGCGCCATAGCGCCACCGCCATCAGAACCATCAGCACGCTTGCGACCCAGTAAACGGTGCGCCAGCCGCCAAGGCCTGCCAGCAAACCAGCAACGGTACGCGCCAGCAGAATGCCCAGCAGCAGACCGCTCATAATAGTGCCGACAACTTTTCCGCGCTTTTCCGGCTCGGCAAGATGCGCGGCCAGCGGCACCAGAATCTGCGCAACCACGGAGAATAAACCGGTTAGCGCGGTGCCGAGGATCATCATCCACAAAGACTGGCTGGCGGCGGTAATGAGCATGCCGCCTGCGGCCAGCAGCGTCATAAAAACGATAAGCCCGCGGCGTTCAAACATATCGCCCAGCGGCACCAACAGCAGTAACCCCGCGGCATAGCCGAGCTGTGCGGCGGTAACGATAAAGCCGGCCTGATTAATGGAAAGGGAAAAAGCGTTCGCGATGGTATCGAGCAGGGGCTGTGCGTAGTAGTTGCTGGCAACAGCCAGCCCGGTCGCAACAGACATCAGGACAATTAGCGCAGGACTCAGTCCATGTGCGGAATTTTTCATTCTTATTTTCTGCTTGTGAGGATTGAGCGGGAATAATAACGAAAATTAATGGATGCAGAAGTCAGATTGTGCGGTAAGGGGAAGGGGACAATGGTGGATGGCGCTTCGCTTACCCGCCCTACAATCTGTAGGGCGAATAAGCAAGGCGCCACCCGCCGGGGCGTTACTTAGCCGTTAATGCTTCGTTCACCCAGCCGTCGAACTGCGCCTGGTGAGCTTTGATCCAGCCATCAACGTGACCCTGGATATCGGCTTCGGATGCGTGACCGTTATGCATCATTGCGTTTTCGGCGTTGATATCCGCCAGCGGCAGCTTCATCAGGCTAAACAGTTTCGCCGCCTGCGGGTTTTTCTCGGCCCAGGCTTTGTTTGCCACGATGTGCATGGTGTTCACCGGGAAACCGTAGTTAGCGCCGTTTGGCAGTTTAGTGTCGATGTCTTTCTGCTCACCCGGCATGGATGAGAACGGCACCTGCAGCCATACCACGTCTTTGCCCGGCACCATCACATCGCTCACCCAGTACGGTGTCCAGGTGTAGTACAGAATTGGCTTGCCTTCTTTATGGCGGGTGATGGTATCGGCGATCATCGCGGAGTAGTTACCCTGGTTATGCACCACGGTGTTGCTCAGACCATAAGCGTCAATCTGGTGGTTGATAACCGCTTCGCAACCCCAGCCAGGAGTACAGCCGGTCATGTCCGCTTTACCGTCGCCGTTGGTGTCAAACAGTTTGGCGATTTTCGGATCTTTTAGCTGCTCTATATTGGTGATTTTGTACTGCTCGGCCGTTTTTTTGTCGATAAGGTAGCCCTGAGCTGCGCCCTGAACATAAGTTCCTTCACGGTAGAACTTCTTGTCGCCGCCTGCTGCGGTATACATATCGTCATGCAGCGGCTTCCAGTTGGTGGCCACGAAGGTGATGTCGCCTGCGGCCATGGAGGTATAGGCGACGTTGTAATCAACTTCGCTTGGTTTGGCGACCGTATAGCCCAGTTTTTCAAGGCCGCGGCTGACTAATAACGTCTGAAATGTCTCTTCTGAGATAGTGCTTTGCGCTGGCTGAACGGTAATGCCTTTACCCGGCAGGTCGGCTGCGAAGGCGCTGGTGGTAACGAGTGTGGCAAGGGCCGTGGCTAAAATAGCTGTGTGTCGCATCGTTATTCCTTTTTTGTCGTAGGGCGGGTAAGCGTAGTGCCACCCGCCGGAGAGTATTGAGAGGGTGAATGGCGCTAGCGCTTTTCCACCTTAATGAAGGGACGGGTCAGCAGACCCAACGGGCCGGTGGAGTACCAGCGACGGTTGCCACGGCTGCGTGAATCGCGACCAATGGACTGTGTCAGGCGGTCGAGAATAATGGCGAGGATTACAATCCCCACGCCGCCGACGGTGGCAAGGCCCATGTCAAGACGGCCAATGCCGCGCAGTACCATCTGGCCAAGCCCACCGACGGCAATCATTGATGCGATTACTACCATGGAGAGGGCAAGCATCAGCGTCTGGTTTACACCTGCCATAATGGTTGGCATGGCCAGCGGTAACTGTACTTTAAACAACATCTGGCGCGGGCTTGCGCCGAATGAACGGGCGGCCTCGACCAAATCTTCCGGCACCTGTTTAATGCCGAGGATGGTCAGACGCACAATAGGCGGCAGGGCGAAGATAATCGTCACCACGACGCCCGGCACGTTGCCGATCCCAAACAGCATCACAATCGGCACCAGATAAACGAACGCCGGCGTGGTTTGCATCGCATCCAGCAGCGGACGAATGAATTTCGCGGCACGTTCGCTTCGTGCAAGCCATATTCCGAGCGGTAGTCCGATGACCATACAGAACAGCAGCGCCGTCAGTACCAGAGCCAGCGTAACCATCGCCTGAGACCAGGCGCCGATTGCGCCAATGGCCACCAGGGAAACCAGCGTCGCGATACCCATGCCGAGGCTCGACATCTGCCAGGCAATCAACGCAAACACGATGATGGCAACCGGCGCGGGCATCCCCAGCAATAGCTGCTGGAAGCCGCTCAGAATGTAATCCACCGGCACGCGAATGCCCTGGAACACCGGGCGGAAGTGGGTGACGACCCAGTCAATGCCGTGCGTTACCCAACTGTCGAGTGGGATCAGCGTTTTATGGAACGGATCGAGAATATTAAAATGTTCAGGCTGCGGCGCAGGGGCTGAAGTAAGCCAGTCGGCGCCGCTGCCCGCGTCGGGCGTAGTGGCGGCCTGGCTGCCCCATGCATCTGCACTGGATGCGGCCTGATTTGTGGTCGTATCGGCAGCCACGCTACCGGTATCCCATGGATTTGATGAATCACTCATTGGTTGCCCCCTCACGGTCTAATGCCTGCAGCAACACCCCTTTTGAGATGATGCCCACGTACTGATTTTCTTCACCCACTACCGGCACCGCGCACGGCGCCTGTCCTACAGGGGTGAGCAAGTCGCTCAGTGACGTGTCGGCGGAAACCGCCGCCGGAGACTCCAGAAACGCGCTGTCTAAACCAAGCCCCGCCGCCATTGCGGTTTTCAGTGAATCGGTGGAAACGATGCCGAGGAATTTCTGTCCGCGCTCAATGACATAGCCATATTCGCGGTCATCATCCTGCAGCAGCTTCAGCGCGACGCGCGGACCAAAACCGGTAGTTTTGCGCAGCAGGCCTGCCGGGCTACGACGGGCAATATCTTTTGCGCTGAACACCTGGCTGATATCCACGCCGCGGAAGAAAGTACGCACATAGTCATTCGCCGGATTGTTAAGGATTTCATCCGGCGTACCGACCTGCACCACTTCGCCGCCCTGCATAATGGCAATTCGGTCGCCAATACGCATCGCTTCGTCAAGGTCGTGAGAAATAAACACAATGGTGCGCTGGTGTTTTGCCTGCAATTTAACTAATTCGTCCTGCATTTCAGTACGAATTAATGGATCGAGGGCGGAGAAGGCTTCATCCATCAATAATATATCTGGATTAATGGCCAGCGCGCGGGCTAAGCCAACACGCTGGCGCATACCGCCGGAAAGCTCGTCAGGATAAGCGTGGGCATAAGTATCAAGCCCCACCTGACGCAGTGCATCAAGCGCTTTTTCATGGCGCTCAGCCACCGGCATGCCTGCTAATTCCATACCAAA
This sequence comes from Dryocola boscaweniae, assembly GCF_025215095.1. Taxonomy (GTDB): domain Bacteria; phylum Pseudomonadota; class Gammaproteobacteria; order Enterobacterales; family Enterobacteriaceae; genus Dryocola; species Dryocola boscaweniae. The sequence goes on from NZ_JALHAP010000079.1 coordinate 297,855, forward strand.
CGCCGTGTTATCTAACACGTTCATATGAGGCATCAAAGCAAAGGACTGGAAGACCATGGAGATCTTATTTTTGCGCACCTCACGGAGTTCGACGTCTGATATTTTGGCGATGTCTACGCCGTCAATCAGAACTTGTCCGCGGGTTGGTTCAATCAGGCGATTGAGAAGGCGAACCATGGTGGATTTACCGGAACCGGATAACCCCATGATGACGAATATCTCGCCTTCTTCAATGGCCAGACTGGCGTCTTTCACGCCAAGCGACAGCCCTGTTTTTTCTAATATTTCAGCTTTTGATAAACCTTTTTCTATATATTTGAATGCGCGTTGTGGATGCTCACCAAATACTTTATATAAGTTCTTTACTTCTAATTTAATTGCCATGCAATAAAGTTAATCCCATATTTAATTTATATATACACAATTCCTGATGGAAATATTCACCTGGATATACCCTAACATACTCAGAATCTGAGACAACCCTCAATTTCCCGCATGACAAATATCCGCATTGCGAATGCGGATGAAATTCCCCGTGGTACCGGGGGCTGCGAGCAAATTCGATGAAAGCCATATTTTTTGTCAATAGATGATAATTCTGCCCGAATAGTGTGATATCCAGGCAGAATTAATATTTATATATTACGGTGACGCGGAATGAATAAATCGGCAGGCGAACGGGTGCCTTGCGGCACCTTTTCTGAGTTGAATTTAACGATTAGAAATCCCAGTCTTCGTCCTGGGTTTCGACCGCTTTACCCATCACGTACGATGAGCCGGAGCCTGAGAAAAAGTCATGGTTTTCATCGGCGTTTGGCGAAAGCGCGGCCAGAATAGCCGGGTTCACTTCTGCCATTTCCGGCGGGAAAAGCGCGTTGTAGCCGAGGTTCATCAGCGCCTTGTTGGCGTTGTAGGACAGGAACGCTTTCACCTCATCTACCCAGCCCACGCCGCCGTACAGCGCTTCGCTATAGGCAACCTCGTTATCGTAGAGATCCATCAGCAAATCCAGAGCGAAGTTTTGCAGTTCGTTCAGGCGTTGCGCGCTCTGTTGCGCCAGCGCTTTCTGATATTTATAGCCGATATAATAACCATGAACCGCTTCGTCACGAATAATCAGCCGAATCAGATCGGCGGTATTGGTTAATTTGCCGCGGCTTGACCAGTACATCGGCAAATAAAAGCCTGAATAAAAGAGGAAAGATTCCAGAAATACGCTGGCGATCTTTTTCTTTAGCGGGTCGTCCGCATGGTAATGGGCGAGAATTATTTGCGCCTTACGCTGCAACGGCTCGTTTTCTTCACTCCAGGCATAGGCCGCGTCCACGTCTTTAGTCTGGCACAGCGTCGAGAAAATCGAGCTGTAAGAGCGGGCATGTACCGCTTCCATAAAGCTAATATTGGAAAGCACGGCTTCTTCGTGCGGCGTAACGGCATCCGCCATCAGCACCGGCGCGCCAACGTTATTCTGAATGGTATCCAGCAGCGTCAGCCCGGTGAACACGCGGATGGTAAGCTGCTGTTCGTCGCGCTCCAGCGACTGCCAGGCCGGGATATCGTTAGACAGCGGCACCTTTTCCGGCAGCCAGAAATTGCTGGTTAGTCGGTTCCAGACTTCGAGGTCTTTTTCATCCTCGATTTTGTTCCAGTTGATGGCGCTGATGCGGGTTAACTGTGTCATGTTCTCTCCTTATAAAGCGCAGGACACGCAGCCCTGCACCTCCGTTCCTTCCAGCGCCATCTGTCGCAGGCGAATGTAGTAAAGGGTTTTGATGCCTTTTTTCCAGGCATAAATCTGCGCTTTGTTGATGTCGCGAGTGGTGGCCGTATCGCGGAAGAACAGCGTCAGCGATAGCCCCTGATCCACGTGGCGCGTGGCTTCGGCGTAGGTGTCGATAATTTTTTCCGGGCCGATATCGTAGGCATCCTGGTAAAACTCCAGGTTGTCGTTAGTCATAAAAGGCGCCGGGTAGTAAACGCGGCCGGTTTTGCCTTCTTTGCGGATCTCAATGCGCGAGACGATTGGATGAATGCTTGACGTCGCGTGGTTGATATATGAAATCGATCCGGTCGGCGGAATCGCCTGCAGATTCTGGTTATACAAGCCGTATTCCATCACGTCGTCACGCAACTGCCGCCACTGTTCCCGAGTCGGAATAGCGATTCCCGCTTTAGCAAACAGCTCGCGTACTTTCGTCGTTTTGGGATACCAGATTTCCTGCAGATACTGACTGAAGTATTCGCCGCTGGCGTAGCGTGAGCGTTCAAAGCCTGCGAAACGCTGTTTGCGCTCCCGGGCCAGCAAATTCGAAGCGCGCACCGCATGCCAGGTAATGGTGTAGAAATAGATATTGGTGAAATCCAGCCCTTCCGGCGAGCCGTAGGCAATTCCCTCGCGCGCCAGATAACCGTGCAGGTTCATCTGCCCCAGGCCAATGGCATGAGAGGCGGCATTCCCCGCTTCAATGGACGGCACCGAGCGGATATGGCTCATGTCGGAAACCGCCGTCAGCCCGCGAATGGCTGTTTCGACGGTGCGGCCAAAATCAGGTGAATCCATAGTGTGGGCGATGTTCAGCGAGCCAAGATTACAGGAGATATCTTTGCCGACCTGCGAATAATCGAGGTTCTCGTCATAGGTCGATGCGCTGTTAACCTGCAAAATTTCCGAACACAGGTTGCTCATATTAATGCGCCCGGCAATGGGGTTGGCGCGGTTTACCGTATCTTCAAACATGATGTACGGATAGCCGGATTCAAACTGGATCTCAGCCAGGCGCTGGAAGAAATCACGGGCGTTAATAAACGTTTTACGAATGCGCTCGTCCGCCACCATCTCTTCGTAAAGTTCGCTGACGGCGATGTCGCCGAACGGTTTGCCGTAAATGCGTTCCACATCGTAAGGAGAGAAAAGCGCCATCGGCTGATTATCTTTTGCCAACTGGAAGGTGATATCCGGGATAACGACGCCGAGCGAAAGCGTTTTGATGCGGATCTTCTCGTCGGCGTTTTCACGCTTGGTGTCAAGGAAGCGGAAAATATCCGGATGATGGGCGTGGAGATAAACCGCGCCGGCGCCCTGACGCGCGCCAAGCTGGTTGGCGTAGGAAAACGCATCTTCCAGCATTTTCATCACGGGAATGACGCCGGATGACTGGTTTTCGATGCGCTTAATCGGCGCGCCCGCTTCGCGCAGGTTCGAGAGCAGGAAAGCCACGCCGCCGCCGCGTTTGGAAAGCTGCAGCGCAGAGTTAACCGCACGCCCAATCGATTCCATGTTGTCTTCAATGCGTAACAGGAAGCAGGAAACAAGTTCGCCGCGCTGCTGTTTTCCGCAGTTCAGGAAGGTTGGCGTGGCGGGCTGGAAACGGCCGAAGAGCATCTCTTCCATCAGACGATACGCCAGCTTTTCGTCGCCCTGCGCAAGCGTCAGCGCCACCATAGTCACGCGGTCTTCAAAATGTTCGAGGTACTCTTTGCCGTCGTAAGATTTCAGCGTGTAGCTGGTGTAGAACTTCCATGCGCCGAGGAACGTTTTGAAGCGAAAGCCGCTGTTATGCGCCTTCTCAAATAAAGCAACGACGAATCCGCGATCGTAACGCGTGAGCACGCGTTCATCGTAATAACCTTCCGCCACAAGCCAGTTCAGACGCGCATGCTGGCTGGCAAACTGCCGCGTGCGGGGGAGCACATGCTGCTCGTGAAATTTTTCCACCGCCAGTTTGTCTTTTTCAAACTGGATGCGGCCTTCGGAATCATAGAGATTCAGCATGGCGTTGAGCGCGTGATAGTCCGCGCCGTCTGTCGCCGTTACGCGGATTGTTTCTGTCGTTGCCAAAATTCGCTTACTCCCTTACGTACGTTTTCAATGTCCTGGTCAGTACCTAATAGCTCAAAACGATAGAGGTACGGCACCTGGCATTTTTGGGCTATGACATCGCCGGCCCGGCAAAACCCTTCTCCGAAATTGCGATTGCCGCTGGCAATCACACCGCGAAGCAGTGACCGGTTGACGGGGTTGTTTAAAAATCGAATCACCTGGGCGGGCACGGCGCCGGCAATGCCGCCGCCGCCGTAGCTCGGTACGATCAAAATATAGGGTTCCGTCACTTCCAGCCGCTGTTTAACTTCCAGCGGAATGCGCAGGGCGGGCAACCCAAGGCGTTCAACAAAACGCAGGGTATTTTCCGACGAGCTTGAGAAGTAGACGAGATGACTCATGCGCTGGCTCGGGCGCGCAGTCGGTTAATCATGTCTGGGCGAAAGCCGCTCCAGCTTTCCTGTTCTGTCACCACAACCGGTAGCTGGCGATACCCCTGCGCACGTAAATCGTCCGCGGCTTCGGGATTTAAATCGAGATTGATCAGGTCGAAAGAAAACCCACGGCTTTCGATAGCGCGCTTAGTGGCGTGGCACTGAACACAGTCGTTACGAGTGTATATGGTAATGCGCATGATTCTTATTCTCTCTGTGGTTGAGAATATGAATACTAGATGTGGGCGGGAAAATTATCAACCATACAAGATATAGTATTTTTAGATAAGTAATGTCTGAACGAGCAGCGTGGCGGGTGACGCTGGATTTTTTTTCGTGAGCGCTCTGGTTGCCCGTGCCCGTACGTCAGGTCTTGCCGTTCAGGCTTTAAGCGACTGGCGAATGGCCTCAAAAGGCGAGGGGGAATTCTGATGAGTTTTACTAATGTGGCCTCGCAGCATGCGGCGCAGCGCTTTGCAAAGCGGTTTCGACAGGCCATAACGTAAAAACCCCGGCAGCGGAACTGTCGGGGCGAACGCGTATTTAGTATCAAACATCACTGTCTTTTTGTTGCGTACAGCCGGTCTTAGCGGCGTGAAACCAAAAGCGCGCCGAGGAAGATCCCGACGGCAGCGCTAATTCCAACGCTATGCCATGGTTTGTCGCGAACGTAAGTATCCGCACAGCTTATTGCGTTACAGGCAGCTTGTTTCACACGGCCACGACCCTGAATGCGGGCACGGGTCTCTTTCAGGAGGGATTCAGCCTTTTTACGCGCCGCTTCGCCTTCCTCTTTAACATCGCTACCGAAAGACTTCAGAACCTCTTCCAGCGTGTCCGCCAGTTGGTTCACGTCGTGGTTAATATCGTCAACGCTTTCATCAACTTCGTTTCGATTTGGTCGGTTAAACATGTGTTTCTCCCTATTTGCGATGTAACTTCCAGTGTAGACCATAATTTTTAGTAATGAGGCAGGTCACGGTCTTTCACCGTCTTTATGGACTAATCTGAAAGCCCTGCTAATGCTGGTTATTGTATGGTTGCGAAGCTAAAAAGATGACGAGGAAAAATTATGTATTTAAGACCTGACGAGGTGGCCCGCGTACTTGAAAAAGCCGGTTTTACCATGGATGAAGTGACCCCTAAAGCCTATGGCTACCGCCGTGGTGAAAACTACGTTTATGTTAATCGCGAAGCGCGTATGGGGCGTACGGCGTTGGTTATTCATCCAACGCTTAAAGAACGGAGTCAGTCACTGGCCGAGCCCGCGTCGGATGTTAAAACCTGCGATCACTATCAGCAGTTTCCGCTTTATCTGGCCGGGGAAACGCACCAGCATTACGGCATTCCGCACGGTTTTAGCTCACGCATTGCGCTGGAGCGCTATTTGTCCGGGTTATTTGGCGAGCGTTAATCTTCAGGACTGGCGTTGCGCCAGTCACACTTCTTAAACTCCAACTTTCGCGCTCCGGTAGCCGCTAAGACGAAACAGACGGCGGCAGTAATCCAGAAAATAGCCGTAAGCCGCACCCATCATCATCGAAATAACAATATTAGAACTCACGGCTGCGATAATTTGATTCCAGTCGGCCCCGACCGTCAGCAAAATTGCCACATAGACCGGCGACTGAAAGGTGACATAAGCCAGCACGTCCGCCAGATTTTTTGTCCAGCTTGCACGGCCGTAACGTTTTGCGAAGCGCATAAAGGCATCCCGGTACATGCCGTACGGCCAGGCGATGAGGATATTTACCGGAATAGCGACGAGGCGCGATGAAAGCGACTGGTCAAAGCTCATGCCGGAGAGGAAGATCTCAATCATCATGTTGACTACCGAGCAATAAACCACCATCGCAAAAGTATCCGCTGCGGCGTGGCGCAGGCGCGACTCAGGAGAAAACATTATTCTGGCTCCGGAATGTAACCAGTCATAAACACCATTTCTTGACGTTTATGCCAGTTATAAAGGTTGGGTTATTTATTGCATATAGATTATCCATCTGTATGATTTTGGACAATTAGCGAAAAATTTTTATTTCTTGCCGATTCGTCAATAAAATCCGCTAAAAGAGCCTTATCCACGCGCCTTTCCTGATTTTGTCGTCTGGTTGTATTTTTTACATTTAAAATCATGTTGTTAAGTGCTAATGATTTTTTATGCTGTCCAGCGCCAGAAAGATCGCTATATAATGGTTTATATAGCGATTCATTATGTGAGGGCGAGCTGATGGAAAACCATTTCGGTAAGGGGTTGATGGCGGGACTTAAAGCTCGCGAAGCCGACAGTGTCAGCAAAGTGGCGCGGTTCTGCTCCGACTATAAACGGGGTTTTGTGCTGGGGTTCACCTATCGTCTTTCTGAACAAACCGGCGATCGCCAGCGCGCCGCCTGGGAGGCTGGCGTTCTGACGCGCCGTTACTCTCTTGATAAAGAGTCCGTGGCAGATTTTTTTAAAGAAGCTCACGCCGATGTGGCCGTGAAATGTTTTTTGGCAGGTTATGAAAAAGGCTATTGATTGCTGAGCCTTATTACCGCCATGCCCGGTTGTTGAGAACTGGCGATGACAAGGAAAGGGCATATTTTATTTGTTTCAGGCGGGCAGCATTGCCCGCCCGCAGGCTAATCAGCAAACGCCAAAATCACCGTCTTCTTTATACAGCGTCACCTCAGACGCTTTCAGCGTGACCGTTTCACCGCTGAGAATGTTGGATGGCGCGCAAATCACTTCATCTCCTTGCACATCAAGCACCTCCATCTTTGGTCCGCCTTTTTTAGGTTGAACCAGATCGCCCGCTTTAAACATATATAGCCTCTCAAAAGTAAGGTATTAAACTGCCAGTTGATGCTTATAAACATAGATCAGAGCGACCGGACGATAAAGAATACTCGCATAACGTTTCGCGCATTATTGAGATAGGGTAGGGGAAAGGAGGCGCCATGTTTAATGCCAGTGAACTACAGCAGCTTTATTCCACCACCAGCGAGAAAACGCTCGTCAGGTGGGAAGCCCATCCCGGGCGTGGGGAAGTTATGCAACAAGCGTTTTATGACCCGCGCAAACTTGCTATTACCAGCGGCATCAAACCCGCGCTAACCGCATCGTTACATAAATTATTGTGTGAGATTAATGAGCAGGCCGCAGGCGATCCGCTGGCGGATGCGATGCCTTTATCAGGATTACATTTTACCTTTTTCGCAATCACGATGCCGATTTACCAGTGTGCGGACATTGCTGATATCGATCCTGATCTGGCGAATATCTTCGCCAAAAATGCAAAAAATCATTTGGTAAGTATCAACAACCTGCGGCTTGTGGCGCTACCGAATCAGCTTTTGGTTGCCGGTACGCCAGACGCGAAAAGCCACACCGCAAAAGAATCGTTTGCCCGGCAACTGCTTGCTTCCCCCTGGCGCAATAAACTGCGCGAACGACATGGTGATATTCCCTTGCCGCCGCCGTTCTGGCACAGCACGATTTTGCGTTATCAGGCAGAATTTCTGCCTGCCCGGTTCAGGGAGTATTTCCTTGCGCATCAGGCGGATGACTACGGATCTGTATCCGCGCCGGTAAAATTAGCCTTTACCAACTATAACTGGACGGAGGTTTACGCCTGCTAGCGGCGGTTCCACGGCATGAAGGCCAAAAGGCGAGCCATGCCGCAAAAGCCGCTGATACCAGCAAACAGCAGGCCCGCGCCGACAAAACCGGAAAGCAAAAAGAACCCCGGATTAACGGCATACCCCAGCACGACGCCGGCCAGCGCCAGCGTGCCCGCCGCTATTTGCACCTGGCGCATCAGCGGCAGAGGGTGAGATTTATCGGCAAGGATTTCCTGCCCCTCTTTCTTCCACGCATTCAGCCCGCCTTCCAGCAGCAAAACCTTTGCCGGAGCGACAGCCTCTGCCAGTTTTTGCGCATTTTGCGACGAGCGCATGCCCGACTGGCAGTAAAAAATTACCGTGTCGTAAGGCTCGAACGGACCAAGCCGATCGCCGTTTTCAATGGCGGAAAGCGACAGGAGATGCGCCTCGGCGATATTTTCGCGTGCATATTCATCCCGCTCACGGATATCGATCAACGCCGCGCCTTTTTCTAGCAGCACTTTGGCCTCGGCAGGGGAAATACTTTGCATATTCATCGGGTTCCTCAGAAGCGTTAAGTTAAATTCGAGCGCGCTGGCATCGCAAAAATGCGCTCAGGTTAATCTCTCAACGTAATTGCGGCTCTGCTCTATCATCTTCATTCCTTCGCTTTCGTTAAGCTGAAGCAGACCCATAAACAGCAAATCGGTTATGCACAGTTGCGCCGTACGCGATGAAATAGAGGAGCTTCGCCAGCGTTGCTCATCCGAAACGGTATCGAGCGTGAAATCGGCCAGTTTTCTCAGGGCGCTGTTCTGCAAAGAAGTTATGGCAATCACCGTCGCGCCTTTGGATTTTGCTATCTCTGCCGCCAGGAGCACTTCTTTACGCTGACCGGAAAAGGAGATTGCCAGCATCACGTCCTGGCTGGTTAGCGTTTGTGCGAGGGTTAATTGCACATGGGTGTCGTAATCCGTAAGGATATGAAAACCTATTTTCATCAGCTTCCAGGCGAGATCCTTCCCCACCAGAGAAGAGCCGCCAATGGCGGAAATCTGGATGCGCCTCGCCGCCTGAAGCAGCCCAATTATCTTTTCAACCTCGGGAATATCGAGGTTGTCGGTCGTCTTTCTTATGGCGCTAAGCTTTTCATTCAGAAGCTTATTTGCAACATCAAGAAGGGGATCCTGGCTGCTGATATCGTTATGCAGATGAGGCGATTGCTGCTTGCGTTCGGTAACCTGTTTTCCCCACTCTTCAACCAGCGCCACTTTTAATTTTGTGAAGCCCTGTAGCCCGAGTTTCTGGGCAAATTTCACGATGGCCGACTGGCTGACGCCAAGCGTTTGCGCCATCTGTTGTGAGGAGAGTTCTTTCAACGCATCGGGGCTGTCAATAATGAAGCTCGCAATCTTGCGCTCGCCTGGGGTGAAACGCCCCATATTTTCAATCAATTTTTGACGGTACAGCACGGCGTTTCTCCACAAAAAAATCCAATTCGATCATCACCTTCTCGTCGCTGAAAGGCAACATTCATCACCCTGAATTGACGAAATTTCTGATTGTTGTTCGTCATACAAAATGTATGAATGCCGTCACATTTATTCATAAAAGAATAAAATATTCCTTTAAATTATCATTTGGATCATTAATTATTCCGGTCGGCGCCAGACCAACTTATAATTTATTCGCTAATGGAATGATGATAATGAAAACAAAGGCTTATACCGTTTCTCTCCTTGCCTTGCTGGCGAGTTTCACTACACAAGCTGCTGAAATTTATAAAGCTAAAGATGGATCGACCGTAGATTTGTATGGCCGTTTAGGGTTCAACATCTCTGATAAAAAGTCCGGGGATACGCAGGGCGATTTCGATGGCCGTTTAGGGGTAAGCGGTCGTCAGGTTGTTAATGACACCGTGTCGGTCATCGGTCTTGCGCAATATCAGGTTAACTCCGCGGAATACGCCAACAACGTTGAAGGCGAAAATGACAGCCTGACCGCGCGTTATGTCTGGGCGGGCCTGGATATGTCCCAGTACGGGAAAATTACCGGCGGACGCGTTTCTTCCGGGCTGATTATGTTTACCGATATCGGCGATGTGTTCGCCAGTTCAGATGTTTCTACGGGACGCCAGGCTCGACACATCGACCCGACGGCCGTTCAGGTATTCCGTCAGGATGGCACCGTTCAGTATCAGAATACTTTTGGCAATTTTGATTTCTCCACCGCTTATATCATCGGGAACAACACCTCAGATCTGGATTACGGCTATAACGCCGCGCTGCGCTACACGCTGGATATGGGCGATGCCGGCAAGCTGGCCCCGGTTATCGCTTTCCAGAAAACCCGTGCAAAGCAAAGCGATAACAGCCGTACTAACGGCGCAGATACCTTCACCTATGGCGGCGTAGGTACGCGTTATTACCTCGGTTCATTGATGCTTGGCCTGCTCTACTCGCAGGACACGGTGACTTACACCAACGGCTATGCGGACAGCAAAGATAAAAACTGGGAGTTCACCGCCGTTTACGACATTAACAGCGACTGGACGGTTCGAACCGGCTACCGTTATCTCAATAACGAAGGCGGCGATGAGCTGGTGCTGCGTGATACCACCTTCGAGGCGCAATATAAGCTGACCCCACGTAGCTCAATCTACACGGCATATATTCTGCGGAACGGGCAGGATGGCAAAAACGTCATGACCGGCCGAAGCGTTTCGTTTGGCGGAAGCTCCGCATCAGAAAGCTTCTACCACGCCGGGCTTCGTTACGAATTCTAATTATGCTGTGACCGGAGCGGGATAACTGTTCCGGTCATAAAAGGAGAACCCGATGTTCAGAACTATGCTAACCCTGTTGCTGCTTACGCTGTCCGGCTTCAGCGTGGCCTCCACGCTGAAAATGGGTGAAAATGTAAATGTTCTGGCGGCACGCGATGCGCAGATCAATCCTCTTGCGAAATCGATAACGCTTGGGGCTGGCGAGCAGGCGATGATTGTACGCTTTGATGCGCCGACCAATCCCGGTTCCGCAAACGAAAGCCAGGGCCGTATCACTTCTGATGCCTTGCTGCTGACGTTTGATGCGCCGCTTACCGGAGAAGTTACGCTGCGCACAGCGACGCCGCGTACGGAAAACGCAACGCGTAAAACCGCTAAGAATCCACAATTTACGCTCAGCAACGCTGACGGCGCGGAAATCGTATTAAATAGCCAACCTGTAAACCTGCCGCAAAGCACTTTAATGACGGATTACAGCCAGTATTTACCTGCGAAGGCTGCCGGTACGGCGCAGCACGAACCGCGGATCGAATCTAAAGCGCCGGCAGGGCATAACGCGTCCTTAAGCCAGGTGCAAAGTGAGTTTTTGAAATTAGATGCGGCTCAACGCAAAGCTTTTTTGCGCTGGGCGCTGGAACTTTAACGCTGCCAACCGGCATGAACGAATAGCGAGACAATGATGAAGATCGATTTATCTGCCCTGACCACCGAAGGCCGTAATACTCAAAGCGAAAATATCGACATGCTCTCTACGGAAGAGATGCTGAGAGTCATTAATAAAGAAGACCAGAAGGTGGCGCTGGCAGTTGAAAAGGTGATCCCGGCTATCACTCAGGCTGTCGATGCCATCGTTGCTGCCTTCCAGAAGGGCGGACGCTTAATTTACTGCGGCGCGGGCACCTCCGGGCGTCTTGGTATTCTTGACGCCAGCGAGTGCCCACCAACCTACGGCACGCCGCGCGAGCAGGTCGTTGCGCTGATTGCGGGAGGCCATCAGGCTATTCTTCAGGCGGTCGAAAACGCAGAAGACAGCCTGACGATGGGCGTTGAGGATCTGAAAAATCTTCAGTTCAGCGACAAAGACGTGCTGGTAGGTATTGCCGCCAGCGGCCGCACGCCTTACGTCGTGGCTGCGCTCAACTATGCCAATAGCCTCGGCGCAACCACCGTAGCGCTGACCTGTAACGCGGGCAGTGAAATCACCCAAATTGCCAAAATCGCCATCATGCCGGTCGTTGGGGCGGAAGTAGTAACCGGCTCGTCACGTATGAAAGCAGGTACGGCGCAAAAGCTGGTGCTCAACATGCTGACCACCGGGGCGATGATCCGCAGCGGAAAAGTTTACGGCAACCTGATGGTGGATGTAGAAGCGACCAACCAGAAACTCGTTCAGCGCCAGATCAACATTGTTATGCAGGCCACGGATTGCGACCAGCAGACGGCATCTGAGGCGCTCGCCGCCTGCGATGGCCACTGCAAAACCGCCATCGTCATGGTGCTGGGCAAGCTGACCGCAGCGCAGGCAAAACAGCTTTTAAATGATAACAACGGCTTTATTCGCCAGGCTTTAGCCAATACGGAGATCTAGCAATGGCTAAGATTACGGAACAATTAATTGCCACGATCCTGCAACTGGTCGGCAATAAAAATAATATCCAGAACTGCGGGCACTGTATGACCCGCCTGCGTCTTACGCTTAATAACGACCAGTTAATCGAGCACGACAAACTCAAGGCGCTTGCCGGCGTTCTGGGCGTTATTAACAGCGACGATCAGTTGCAAATTATCCTCGGGCCGGGCAAAGCCCAGACGGCCGCTGAAATGATGAACGTGATGCTGGCGAACGGTGCCGATTCCGCGACGGAACAACCCAGCGTAGGTTCAGTGGCAAGCGACACCAAACAGAAGATGAAGGCTAAGCAAAACAGCGTGGTGCATCAGTTCCTTGCCAAGTTTGCCACCATCTTTACGCCGCTGATCCCGGGCTTTATCGCCGCAGGCATGCTGTTGGGTTTTGCGACCTTAATTGAGCAAAGCCTGCTGGCTGACGCTGCCGAAAAGAATGCAACCATCGTGCATATCGTTGGCTACATGAAGATTTTCGGCAAAGGTCTTTTCACCTTCCTGCCTATTCTGATTGGTTATAACGCGCAGAAAGCCTTCGGTGGTTCGGGCGTAAACGGGGCCATTATCGCCTCTTTGTTCCTGCTGGGTTACAACCCGGAAGCGACGGTGGGCTATTTCTCCGGTATCGATAACTTCTTCGGCATGGGCATCGACCCGCGCGGCAACATTATTGGCGTGCTGATCGCGTCGATTCTGGGCGCGTGGATTGAGCGCCAGATTCGTAAAGTCATTCCGGATAATCTGGACATGATCCTCACCTCGCTGCTGACGCTGCTGATTACCGGCGCGCTGACATTTACGCTGATCATGCCATTTGGCGGCGAGCTGTTTAAAGGCATGTCCTGGCTGTTCCTGCACCTGAACGGCAACCCGTTTGGCTGCGCCATTCTTGCGGGCCTGTTCCTGATTGCGGTGGTCTTCGGCGTTCACCAGGGTTTTATCCCGGTCTATTTCGCTCTGATGGATGTGCAGGGTTTCAACTCGCTGTTCCCGATTCTGGCCATGGCCGGCGGCGGGCAGGTGGGGGCTGCGCTTGCGCTTTACTTCCGTTCGGCTAAACACTCGGTTACCCGCAATCAGGTTAAAGGCGCGATCATCCCGGGCCTGCTGGGCGTTGGCGAACCGCTGATCTACGCCGTAACGCTGCCGCGCGTGAAGCCTTTTGTAACCGCCTGTCTTGGCGGCGCCTGCGGTGGCTTCTTTATTGGCCTGGTCGCCTGGTTCGGTCTGCCGATTGGTCTGAATACCGTGTTCGGCCCATCAGGGCTGGTATCACTGCCGCTGATGACGTCCGCTCAGGGCATTTATGCCGGGATGGGGATTTACGCCGCAGGCGTGCTGATTTCCTATATTTGTGGCTTTATCATTACCTGGTTCTTTGGTCACAAGGATGTTGATCTGACTTAAGATCAAGGGCAGGCGGCTTCCCCCTCACTCATTTGCCGTCTGCTCTTTTTCCGTTTTGTAATCAAAAAAGATCGCCGCCTGTTAATTATTTATCACTCCTTCTGCACCCTTCTGAATATCTTCCTGACCGGGTATTAGCCCGCCATTTTTACAACGAACTAGCCGTTTTATTTTTATATATGTGGAAATGAATATTTACCCATTACTGCTACACTTTTTTTAAAAATAATGGCTAACAACCTTTCCCCTTCATAAGCGGTGGCAAATGAAAAACATTACCTTAGTGTGCTCAGGATTACTGTTTACATCGTTTTCTCACGCCAGTGCCCTTTATTTTTATGAAATTGGAACAGAAGATACGGCGCTTGCCGGGGCCGGGCAGGCTGCACGAGCACAGGACGCATCAACCATTTTCACCAACCCGGCCGGGATGACCCGGCTGCCGGATCGCATGTTTACCGGCGGCGCTCAGGTAATGGGCGGAAATATCGATTACCAGTTGGATGGCTCAAACCGGCAAAGCCCCGGCAACGTAATGAACCTTTTTCCTAACGCCAGCGGATTCTATAGCCAAAAAGTAAACGATAATCTTTATGCCGGGCTCGGCCTGTATGGCAACTATGGGCTGGGAATTGATTTTGGCAACTGGGCGGGCGACAGGTTAATTAAAAAAAGCACTATGGTGGCAATGACCCTCAGCCCATCGCTGGCATGGAGACTCAGCGATCGCGTTTCCGTCGGGGCATCGGTCAATGCCAACTATGGCTTCCTGTCGCTGACGCGTAATGTTGGCGGTGAGGATCAAAAGGAGCACGATCATGACTGGGCGATGAGCTACCGTCTCGGTTTGCTGATGGAGCTTACCGACCAGACGCGGGCGGGCATCACCTGGAACAGTAAAACCGATTACGACTTTAATATTGACGGCAAAGCGCGTTTCCCGAATCAGCCTGATGTGGAATATTCCCTGCCTGTTTCTGCCCAGGTGCGCGCGCCCCAGCAAATCATGCTGAGCCTCGTGCATGATATCGATAAGCAGTGGTCAGTCATGGGCGATCTTGGCTGGCAGGACTGGAGTCAGTTTGGCGCGCCGCAGATAACCGTTAATGGTCAACAGCTCGCTAAAAATAACCGGCTGAAAGATACCTGGCATACCGCAGTGGGGGTGCAATACCGCCCAACGGATCTATGGCGTCTGAACGCCGGGGTGGCATTTGACAGCACGCCTTATAAAGACCAGAGCGACGTGGCTTTAACCATGCCGACCGGAGATGAATGGCGTTTCGCCACCGGCGCTCAGTATCAGCTTAGTCCGGCGAGTAATATTGGGTTTGCGGTGGAATATCTGCATATGCAATCTTCAAAAGTGCAGTCTCCGGCCATTCTGGCAGGCAACTACGATAATCCCTGGCTGTGGTTTGCCAGCGTAAATTACAGCTATCAGTTCTGAATCTTTTAACGATAAAGCTGGCAGGATTCATAATCGTTTTTAACGATTTTCCGGTTTGCCAGCTTGCCTTTAGTTTTTCAAATGTATCTCCTTCAGTAACTTTTGTCCGATCTTTATCGTTAATAATTAGCACCTTAAAACCCACCCCTAATTATAATTCATTAGTTTTTCCTTCTGAATATTTCACTTTAAGAAATTTATACTACTTTTACAAAGTGTAAAGATTACGTGTTTTTAATGTTTTTTAATTAAAAAGTGTTTCTTTTGAACGCCTTTGCCGGAAAAACATATGAACAAAATTTATCGGTTGATCTGGAGCCGTGCTGCAAATGGATTTGTCCCTGTGGCAGAAATTGGTACCAGCAGAACGGGAAAGGGTGCGAAAAGCCGTCGACGCGCACAGTTATTAATGGCCGCGATGCTGGTCGGAATGGCGCCGGCTTGTGCGCAGGCGGAGGATGTGGACTGGACGCTGTACTACCCAACATACACATTTTCCGGGAACCTTGATCAGGTTATTAATACCGGCACTGCGTTTACCATCGCTCTTAATCCCAGCGATACCAACTATCCGGCAGGCACCGAGCTGAATATTCTCGGCAGCATTCCAGTATTCCCTGATTTTACAAGCGGCAACGGCGTTAGCAGCACCACCGTAACCGTTTCCGATGCGCTTTCAGGCTCCGGCGCTTCGGCCGCCGGGCGTATCGTGACTATTACCGCCACGGATTCACAGGGCGCAACGGTGCCAATCACCTCGGCAAATATTAACGAATATAACTATTCGCCTGACCCGGCTAACCCGCAACAGAATCAGGAGCTGAACGTTGAGGTCCCCGGACTTGATGGCAGCTATCAGGTCATCAGCGTATACGATTCCGCCTCGTTTATTCCGGCTGAAGACGTCGCCGTCGCCACCATGCAACTGCCGGTATACGACCCCAGTTCGGTGCGCATCTTAAATGAGTTCGGTATCGCCTATGTCAGCGAGGGCGGCGGGACTGCCAATATTAACGTCGGCGCGGATACCACCAGCAGCATCCCCATTTCCGCAGCGGATAATACTATTGATTTACTTGCGAAAAATTCGACTCTGGCGTTTGTTGCTGCCGATAGCGGCAATGCAGGCGCGGCCAACTGGGTTTCCGATAACTACATTCACTTCCGCCCAGCGGCGCAAATAGCTACTCAGTCACAGGACGTCACTGCGCAAAGTACCCAGTACAACTACACCCTGACGCTGCCGCGCTATGAAATGGGCCCGTTGGGCAATGTTCGTCGGTTAGCGGATGAAATTTTCCAGATTAACTCGGCGGAGGATATTGCGAGAGTTAACGATTACCTGATTGGTCAGGGAGAATTTGCGGACGCGCCGCAGGTGCAGTACTGGCTAACCGCCGGCGCGACGGTGCAAGGGGAGGTGATTGACTCCGCGGTCGAAGCACAAACGGTCTACAACGCCATTATTTCGGGTCTGCTGGGCACGGCGCAAAGCACCACTATCAACATGAGCTATAACGTCTGGGATGACCAGTTGGCGCACAACAATAACGCAACGATTGATAGCGGTGATCTGCGGGTAATTTACGCCACCGGCGCAAATGCCAGCGGTACCGTCACCGGGCAAGGCAGCCTGGCAGTTGATGGCGCAACGGCGGTGATGGAGGCGGACAATGGGGCGCTGATAACCAACAACGGCGCAATTAACGCCTGGCGCAGCGGCAGCGGCGCGGCTACGGTGGGGATGAGGGCTACAGACGCGACTGCTGTGAATAATGGCGTTCTTAATGCCGGCCTGTTTCTTGAAAAAGACGGTTCCGATCAAGGCGTGAATAACGCGGGCGCGGCGGGTATTGTGGGGCTGGGGGACAGTAGCGTCACCAACTCGGGTCATATCAATATCGCTGTTACCGACACCGCGACCCATACCGCCTATGGCATCGCCGCCGGGGATACGACTGATGTTACCAATGCCGCCGGTGCGACCATTGCGATTACGGGCAACGTTAATAATGTAGACGGTCATGCTGGGGCTTATGGCGTCTTCACCAGTGAAGACGCTAATTTCACCAACTCCGGGACTATGTATGTGGGCAGCACGGCCGTTATTGATGGTTCCGAACCTGACGCTGTCAATCTTGCAGGGAGCGGGGATTTGACCGCCGCTATCGCCACCGTCGGCGATGGAAACATGCTTAACGATGCTGACGGCGTAATCAGTCTTCTGAGCGGTACGCGCAACGCGGCCGGGATGCTGGTCAACGGTGGTAATGCGACCGTTACCAACAGCGGTGATATTAATGTGTTGGGCAGGCTGGTTAATGATTCTGCGGCCGCTAACTACGGTATGTACATTAAAGATAACAGCGGCATCGTTACCAACGGCGGCGATATCCTGGTTGATGGCGATAACAACATCGCGCTAAACGTACTGGCACAAACCGCGGACGCAACGCTAAATTCTACTGCTGCAAGTACGATTACAGTCGGAGCCGTGGGCGATACTGGCGGCTCGGACAGCAACCCATTCACCTATCGCAACTATGCGGTATACGCCGAAGGGCTGAACGATAACGCGGCTACGGTGCAGCTCAATTCCACCATTCGCCTGCTTGCGGCAGGGGCCATCGGGGTGCATGCCCGTGGTGATGCGACCATCAACTTAGGGGCGCCATCAGCCCTGACATTTGAAAACACCAACCAGATTGGCTACTACGCCTGGGGACAGGGCGCGAGTATCAATATCTCTAATCCCACTATTACGGACAGCGCCCGGTTGGGCTCGATTCTGTTTGCTGTCGATCATGGGGCCATCTTCACCGGTACAACGACGGGCGGCAGCTATAATCTGAGCGTCGCAGGTAACGGCTCGACCGGCGTGTTTGCCAACGGCGTTGACGATTTGAATAACGAAGATCCAACCGATGACATTGCGACACAAATAACTACAGGCGCCGCCCGCATTGTGGTGAGCGGTCTGAATGCCGTCGGGGTGAAAGTTACCGGCGGTGCGTCAGGCACCATCAGCGATGGCGCTATCTCGCTGATCGGGAATAACACAACCGCCGTGCTGGTGGACGGACGTAACTACAGCATTAACGGCGATATCGGTAACGACCCGCGAGTCACGCTCGTGACTTCAAACGCTGACATCGGCTCGGTGGCGGGGCAGGCCGGTATCGTAGGCTATAACGTGTCAAACCTGGGGTCGCTGACCCTTGATAGCGGCGCTGATATGAATCTGCTGGGTAATACCAGCACCGGAATATTGCTGCACGATGGCGGTATCGCGACGGTGAATTCTACGGTCAGCGTGGCGGGGAATAACAATATTGGCGTCGATATTCAGAACGCAGGCGAACTGACCAACAACGGCACTATTTCTGTATCTGGCGCACAGGGCAGTGGCAATGTCGGCGTGCGTGTGCAGGGCGCCGGGGCCGTTGTCCAGCAGCTTGGCGATGTCAACGCGAATGGCGGTCTGGCGGCGGTGCAGCTAACAGGGAGCGGCGCTAACTTAACCGTCAACGGCACAGATAACCATATTACCGCTGCCAACGGCGCGGACGGCGTGCGGATCGACAGCACTAACGCATCTTCTTTTACCGCCGCCGATACCACCATTGACATTACCGGCAGCGGCGCGGGCATCAACAACAATGCAAACTCCAGCAACGTCAACCTGAACGGCGTTACAGTCAACGCGGGTAACGGTCCGGCTATCCGTACTGCGGTAACTTTCGCCGCGGCAGGTACCAACAACGTGCTGAGTGTAAATGGCAGTGGCAGTGGTTTTGCTTTTATGCAGGCGGACGGTTCAGCTACCAGCGGTAATCTGACTATCGGTAATGGTTACACTATTAAGGGGAACGGCGCAGGCAGCACCGGGATACTTGCGCGCACTAACGGCAACGTCACCTCCGGTTCGAACATCACTATGGCCAACAGCACCGGGGCAGCTATCGAAGCCACCAACGCCGCCAGCTTGACCAACAGCGGAACTATCGCCACCAGCAGCAACACCGGCAGCACCATTCTTGCTGAAAATACGACCGCGTTTACTAACAGCGGCGCCATCAATTCCAGCAGCACGACCAATAGCCAGTCGCTTATCAACCTCAGCGGCACCGCTTCTGCACGCACAATTAACAACACCGGCACCATCACCAGTCTGAGCCAAAATGCGACGGTTATTGATGCCACCGGCACCAGTAATAATACGCTGACCAATAGCGGTACACTGCTGGCGGCAAGCAGCACGGCGAAAGTGGTCGCGTTGGGCAGCGGTAATGACAGCGTGTCGCTTACCGGCGGGCAAACCCGGGGGGAAATTCTGCTCGGCAGTGGCTCCGACCAGTTTAGCTGGAGCGCAGGAGCGCTGAGCGGGGGCGTGACCTTCCAGGGAGCTGACGGCCAGGATCGTGCCACCATCGGGAATGTAAATATTGCCAATACTACCCATGTCCTCAGCCAGAGCGGCAGCGGTAGTATGCTGACGTTTAACAGTACTACCGGCAATATCGGTTCGCTGACAACGGATAACACCAGTATCGGCACCAACATCGGCACCGGCTGGAGCACGCTGACGCTTGATGGCGATCCGACAGATATGCGAGTTGTTAACGACTTAACTCTCGCCAGCTCGCCTGTCATCAACGTTAATAACGGCGCTATGCTGCGTACCGGCGACAGCGCCACTCAAGCCGGGCAGGCGACGATCCATAACTACAACATCTCCACCGCAGGAGCCAATAGTCTCGTCTCCTTCGATGGCAACGCGGATCAAACCTATAGCGGGGTGATTTCCGGTACCGGTGGCATGGAGCGCATAAATAGCGGGAATACCATTCTGCTGGGCGATAATACTTATACCGGTAATACGCTGATTGGCAGCGGCTCGGAACTGTCGCTTGGCAACGGCGACACCGTGGGGAACCTGTCGGAGCAAACCAACATTACCGATAACGGAATTCTCACGGTTAACCATTCTGACGACGTCGCCCTTAACGGCGTGATTTCCGGGAGCGGCGCTTTCCGCCAGATTGGTACGGGTGTGACGCGTCTGGGCGGGGCGAACAGCTATGCGGGCGCCACCAACGTTGAACATGGCACCTTGTTGATTAACGGCGTGCAGAGCGGAGCCGGTCTGACCACCGTGATGAGCGGCAGCACCCTTGGCGGCTATGGCACTATTGGCGGGAATGTACTGTTCAATACCGGTTCCGTGTTACGCCCGGGGGATGATGCCCGCGGCAACGGCACCGGTGTCCTGACGGTCAACGGCAATATGACGCTGGCCAGCAATACCAATAGCCAGTTCCAGTTGGGAGAAGCATTTACGCCAGGGGGAACCCTGAACGACCTGGTCCAGGTAAATGGTAATTTGACGTTAGACGGTACGTTAAATGTCGAACAAACCAATGATGGTCGCTTCCTGCCGGGAGTCTATCGCCTGTTCAACTACACCGGTGCATTGACGAACAATAAAATGGATATTGGCTCGCTGCCAACCCCCATTCAGCAACTGTATTCCATTCAGACCACGATTAATAATCAGGTAAACCTGGTGCTCAGCTATGCATTGCCGTTGGGTAAATTACAGTTCTGGGATGGTAATCCGCAGGGGACGAATCACGGCGGAGATGGGGTTACGGGCAATGGCCAGGTGGAAGGGGGAGACGGTACCTGGTTTGCGAATATAGGAAGTACAAGCAATAACTGGACGCAGCAGGATGGCGACGGTAATGAACCCTGGGATGCAGGCGCTTTTGCCATATTCCAGCCCTCGGGCGGTACGGTGACATTATCCAGTGAGAATGGTCCGGTTCGCGCTTCAGGCATGCAATTTACTGCTGACGGCTATGTCCTTAACGGTGATGCTCTATCGAAACTTGAGATGATCCAGACTCAGGTTGCGGGAGGTTTAGTGCCGGATAATGCTTATACCAACGAGGGGGAAACATTTGCGGACCGTTACTTTGCGATCCGTGTCGGGGATGTCAGCGATACCGGTACAGTTACCGGCGCGGACATAACAACGACGATTAATGCCGATCTGATTGCTAATACGCTCGGTCTGCCTGATCCTGCCACGCTCCGCCTGCTTAAAACCGACGCAGGTCGATTGATCCTCAATGGCAACAACACCTTTGCAGGCGGGGTTGAAGTATGGGGAGGAACGCTTCAGGCGAGCAGGGATGCAAACCTTGGTATTGATGGGACGTCTGTTACGCTGAACAATGGAGCAACCTTCCAGGCGGGTGATGATTTCACAACCAGCCGTAATATTCTCCTTGGCGAAAACAATGGCGGGACGCTCGATGTCTACGGCCATACCTTCACCCCAATGGGCACGATTGGCGGCGATGGCTCGCTAGCGATTGTTGACTCTTCAGTCATTTCGGGAAATGGCGTATTGGATCTGGGCACCGCCAATACCTACCTGGGCGACACTACCATTACCGGTAAAAACGGCACCGGACAGTTGACGGTGAACGCCAATGTCACCAGAGCACTGGGCGGCACAGCCAACAGCACGATCGCCGTATCCGATCTGGCGCTGTTGAATCTGAATGGCAGCGCTCAGGCGGAGTCGCACAGCTTTAACATCAATAATGCGACGCTGAGCTTTAACGACACGGCCAATGCGGCGCAGAGCACCCTTAACCTGACCAACAACGCCACCGGGCAGTTTACCGACAGCGCTAACGGCGGCAGCGCTACGGTGAATGTCGATGCCGTTTCTGCCTTAGCGTTGCAGGACAGCGCCAACGGCGGCTCCAGCGTAGTGACAAATGCCGGGCTGGTGACCTTTGCCAGTAATGCGCAGGCGCAAGGCGCGCGGATCGCAAACCAGAGCGGGGCAAACGTCGATATCAGCGCCGCGAGTGGTACAACGTCTATCGGTTCGCTTTCAGGTGCGGGCAACGTTGAGCTGGGTGGAGCGACGCTCAGCGAAGGCGCTCTGGCTATCAATGACATTATTAGCGGCATCATCAGCGGCAACGGGGGCGGGCTGACTAAAACCGGTACCGGCACTTTAACCCTGACTGGAGATAATACCTGGACCGGCGCGACAACCGCCGCACAGGGCGTATTGCTGATTAATGGCGATCAAAGTGCAGCGACCGGCGCGACTACCGTTAACAGTGGGGCAACGCTTGGCGGCGCAGGGGTTATTGGCGGCAGCGTCACGGTGGAGAATAACGGCCGTCTGGCCGCAGGCGCCGCTATTAGCAGCGTCGGCAGTTTGACAATGGGCAGCCTGAACCTGGCGGCGGATAATTCTCAGCTCGACTTCCAGTATGGTCAGCCCAACGACCAGGACAACACCAGCAGCACGCTCAACGATCTGCTGAACGTGAACGGCAATCTGATCCTTGATGGGAAACTCAATATCACCCAGACGCCGGGTGGTAACTTCGATGTCGGCGTTTACCGGGTGATCAACTATACCGGCAGCCTCACTAACAATATTCTGGAGATTGGCAGCGCGCCTGAAGCTGCCGACGACCTCTATGTGCAGACCTCTGTCAACGGACAGGTAAACCTGGTTAATCATGCCGGTTACCCCCTTAACTTCTGGGACGGTACCGGCGGTACGGACGGGGCGCTGAAAAATAATGGCATAATTGAAGGCGGCGATGGCGTCTGGCAGAACAAAAACGGTAACGACAACTGGACCACCGATATGACCAGTCCGGATGGTACGTTAAACGCGCCGTTTAGCGATGGGGCTTTTGCCGTCTTTGGCGGTACGGGGGGGAATGTTACCGTTGATAACAGTCTGGGGGCCGTTACTATCAGCGGCGCGCAGTTTGCTGCCAACGGTTATGTGATAAGCAAGGGCGTTATCACTACCCACACTTCTGACACTGTCATTCGCGTTGGCGACGGCACGCAGCTTGGCGCGCTGTATACCGTGATCGTTAATTCGACCATCGACGGGGAAGGCGGGCTGAATAAAACCGATCTCGGAACGCTGATCCTCAATGGCGATAACCAATATCTGGGCGGCACAAAAATCAGCGGCGGCGTGCTGCAGGTATCCGGCGATGGAAATCTGGGGGCGGCAGGCACATCGATTGGTCTGAGCGGCGGGACGCTGCGTTACGGCGAGGCGTTTGATACCGCCCGCGAAGTGCAGCTTTCCGGTGACGGCGGCACCATCGACACTAACGGTAATGACGTTTCACTCCTCTCGACGCTCAGCGGCAGCGGTAGCCTCACCAAAGACGGTGACGGCAGTTTAACCCTGACGAAAGACAGCGTATGGCAAGGAAATTCGACCATTCGTAACGGCACGCTGCAACTGGGGAATGGCGGGACGGAGGGGAGCGTTAACGGCAATATTCTCAATCTGGATACGCTGGTGCTGAACCGCAGTAATACGCTCGAACTCAATGGCGTTATTTCGGGCGCCGGCGATGTCATTCAGCGCGGCAGCGGCACCACCGTACTCAATGGTAGCAATACCTGGAGCGGCTATACGCTGGTGGAAAACGGCACACTGCTGGCGGGGAGCGCTTATCGCCTGAGCGCTAATTCCAGCCATATTGTCAGCAGTAATGCCACCCTTGATGCCGGCGGGCAAAATCAGAGCGTGGCGAGTCTGGTTAACCAGGGCACCATTAATCTGCGTGGCGACAGCGTGGGCTCAACCCTGACGGTGAATGGCGACTACGTCGGGATGGACGGCACGTTAAAAATTGCCGCTCAGCAGCATAGCCCGGGGGTGGCCGATCGCCTGGTGATCAACGGCGGTACCGCGACGGGTACTACCCTGCTGGATATTGATGTCAGCCAGCTCGGCGAACCTACCGACGGTGACGGAATTAGGGTGGTTGAAGCGCAAAATGGCGCCACCACCACCGCGCAGACTACCAAAGACGCTTTTACACTTGGCAGCGATAAGCTGCTGGCAGGCGCCTGGGAATATCAATTGTTCCCGGGTAATTCGCAGGGGGCGGGCGAAGACTGGTTTCTGCGCGCTGGCTATCGTCCGGATGTGCCCGGCTTTGATACCTTAGCCGCCATCACACGCCAGGCCGATCTGTTCGTGCTCGGCACGTTACATCAGCGTGTGGGCGATGAACAGCCGTGGAATGCGGATGTGCCGGAGGATCAGGAAAGTCGCTTCTGGGCGCGATACATGAACAAGACGGTGGATTTGCGTCTGGATGATGCAACCGGCAGTACGAGTCATTCCCGCTACAACGGAATGCAGATGGGGCTGGATCTGTGGCAGAACGATAAGTGGCGTTCGGGGATTTACACCACCTTTATAGATATCGATAGCTCAATTAACGGCAATACCGGTATGAGCGGCGGCGGGGCGTATAACTCCACCTTCTCTTCCTATATCGGCGGT
The DNA here is from genome assembly GCF_025215095.1 of Dryocola boscaweniae. Taxonomy (GTDB): domain Bacteria; phylum Pseudomonadota; class Gammaproteobacteria; order Enterobacterales; family Enterobacteriaceae; genus Dryocola; species Dryocola boscaweniae. The sequence goes on from NZ_JALHAP010000079.1 coordinate 322,329, forward strand.
TACGCAACCTGGACCGACACAGACGGGCTGTATGTTGATAACGTGCTGCAGTACGGCTATCACTCGGTGGATCTGAAAAATCTTTCTGACCGGGAAACTTATCATCCTGACGGCAACACCATCACCGCCTCGGTAGAAGTGGGGCGTCCGTGGCAGTTGGGCGACAGTAACTGGGCGCTGGAGCCGCAGGCGCAGCTTGTCTGGCAGTGGAGTAACTTTGACGATGTGACGCTAAACGATCCGGCGAAAACGAAAGTTTCCGTTGATGCCGACAGCGCGGTGATTGGCCGACTTGGTGCGCGTCTCACTGCGGATTACGACACCAGATATGGAAAGGTAAAACCTTACCTGCGCGTCAACTACTGGCATGAGCTGACGGACGGACAGGATGAGGTCGCCTGGCGCAACACGGCTAACAGAGACGGCAAAACAACGCTTAAGGCAAACCAGCAGTTTTCGGCGACGGAAGCCGCCGTGGGCGCAACCTGGACCGTTACCCACGATGTGCAGGCTTATACTGAGCTGGGCAAAACCTGGGATAACAGCGGTAAAACAAACGTAGACGCTGATTTCTCTGCATCCGTGGGGATGAAAATCCGCTTCTGATTTTTTGTCCTGACCTAAACGTTAAAAGTCACCAGCAACGGTGACTTTTTTCTTAAACGGACAACTATAAACAATCGTGATGGTGGAGGGATCAGAACTGGTAAGTATACGCTAATAATATTCGCTTATCGGCTTCATCAAGATAAGTGTTGTTATCCATGACGTAGGTATACGCCTTAACTGAATGATGACTCGTCATTGAATATCCCACACCCAGCCCGCCAAAATAGCCTTTATAATTTTCACCATCTTCGTTTTTAGAACCATAGGAGCCGGCAAGGAAGGCGAGCATTCGAAATTTTTGCGTAAAGGGTTTAAGCACAAATGTGCCCAGATAACCGCTGCTGCCTGATGTCTCCATACTGACAAAACCATTTTCGGGAGACAGATCACCGCTGAATTCTGGTTGAGCGCAATTCCCGCCGCTACATTCCGGATGATCGCCAGTATTGTAGGTATAACCCGCCATTGGGAATATCTGGAATCCCCCGGGCTCAAAACCGAAATAGCTCAACGGCAGGAAAGTCCCTACCGAATAATTAGTTTGCGACGCGCCGTTGGTGTATTCATTTTTACCAAAATTGAAGTTAAATATTCCAATGGGAAATAACCAAGAGCCGCCCACACGCCATTCAGTGGCATCGCTGTTTACTCGCGCATTAATCTTTTGGGCTTCACTTAGCGCCAGAGAAGCGGAAAATGAAACGTTGCTGTCATCCATGTCGTAGTTATCTGACCAGGAAACGCCAACTTTAGTGGTGACTTTAGTTGGATCATCATCCTGTTTTTGCTGGTTCGATTTAACATTATTCGTTTGTGACAGCGCCTGTCCGGAGAACAGGGCCAAAAGTAGCGCAGAGGTGACGAGCGATATTGTTTTCATTTCATTACCTTTGGTAACACCGTTAGATAAAGATAGTTGATAAACCTCCGCAAGCCAGTTGATTACAGAAGAGATAAAAAACTGACGCGCCATAAAAGTAGTATTAGCAGCGCTATTACGCTGAATAACATTATGGGCGACAGCAAAGTAAATAAGCTTTTGCGTCTCAGTAAAGGCCTGTTTTTTATTCTGCTAACTCATTCAGGAAATTTTCTGCAAGCGTATCTCTGCATCGTTTGCATTGCTTAAAGATAATTATTCGACCTTTTCCGGATGCTGTTCCATTGCAAGGGCGCTCGCACTGGCGGGATCAAAGAGAGAAAGGCTTTCAATCTGATCCAGCATAATCACCTTACGAAAAGCCATTGCGCTTTTGGGCTCTGAATCCAGGGTGATGTCATGGTCGGCATACCATTTGCTGTAGTTATGCTCAATGCACAGATTCATCGTCTCCCCGTCACGGTAGCCGCTTAGCATCGGGATCAGCACGACGTTTGCCGTCTTTTCGTATTCAAGGGTCGCGGTATGTATCATCCCGATGTAAATCCGCCTCGACTTAAGCGTAACCAGCGCCAGCTCGCCTTCTTCCATACACTGATAAAGCAATTGTTCGATACCGCTTGAACGCGCAAGACTCTTATAAAGCGTTTTCCTGCCGTTGCCGTCCAGCCGCGCGCTGCCGGCCCAGTTAGAGCGATACAGGCAGAAAAATATGGCGAAGGCCAGCATGATGACAACGGGGGCCTGGATGCCAAGAAAACTCCAGTTCATAAACTCCATTTGCCAGTCGGCATATTTACCCGGTATGAGGTGCAACGAATTTACGACGGCAGACAAGGCCAGCAAAAACAGCCAGATTAAGCCGGTGGCAATCACGCCCTGCAGTACGAAGACGCAGCCATAAAGGGCCACAAGGAAGTAAACATCCCAGCCGAAAGAACGCTTAATTTTAAAACGCGTGGACAGGTCCCGACTTGTGTACCAGTAGCCGCTTACCATAAGCACCATAAAAATAGCCGTTCCCATATCAGGCTCTCTTTAACGCGTTAACATGGCGCAGAAAGTCCTGGCGTACTTCTCTGCTTTTAAAATTGACCGATGCGTTGCCATCCTGATCGATAATAATGCGATCGCCGTCCTCAACGGATTCAATGATTTCCTGATGACTCATTACCTGCAAAAGCGACTCTGGACTGGAAAAAATCGACATAAAAAAACGGCGCATACAGAAACATCCTTATGGGGAAAGCAGATAAGCCTGGTTGAATAATTATGGCTCAACCATAAGGTAATGCTGAAAGTCCTCCCTTGTCAGGAGGCCTGACTGGCTCTACTGAACGGGCAGCCGACCTGTATGCTGGCCGCTACTGCCCTGAAGAACTCAGTGAATATCCGGCTTCGTATCGTCGCTAATCATCATTAATCCCGCTTCGCTACGAATAAAGCGCGGCGCCTTTAAATCCTCGATCAGGACGTTGAGTAATTCGAATAATAATCCGCCGATCTGTTCTTCCTGCTCGGGCGACTGCTGTCGCTGTAATAAGAGCATGGTCAGCGCCGCGCAGTATTCCCGCATTGATTCCGAATCCGTAGAAAGCGGGCAGTGGTATTTTTCCTCTGTTGCGGCATCAACCGTCAGGCGTTCTATTAAATACGCGGGTAAAGGCACTTTCAGCACGACCTTTAATACTTCCAGCCCTGCATACAGGCGGCCATAGAGGGCCATACATTCGGTATGGTCGCTATTTTCAATAAGCGCATCGGAAATATATTGGCAGCAGTCCAGCACCTGAAACAGATCCAGATTCGCACCAAGCGGAGTTTTTAAAAGTTGTGTGATTGCCGTTTCGCTTACTGGCGATGGGCAGATGATTTCAGGGCGGGTTGTTGTGGTACTATTTGCGTTAGCCATAGCGTTAGTTCCTTAACGTTTGTGGTTAGACGCCCTGGTCGTGTTGGCGCACTTCCGGGGCGTTGCTCTTTATAACATGGCGCTATAAAGTACGTACTTAGATGAAACCATACTGGGGATTACGCACGTACATGTCAATTGCGAAACGAGACAAAAACCCTAAAGGAAATGGGCTATCTCCCACATTTCAGATACGCATCACGCCTGAACTGAAAGCCCAATTTGAAGTTGCAGCGAAAGACGCGGGCATGAGCCTCGGAAACTGGTTAAAGACGCTTGGCAGGAAAGAGCTGGAACGTCTGGGGATTGAAAGTAAAGGTTGATGGGTTTGGTTGTTAGATCGAGCATCTTCGCATGTCGATAGTTTAATGCATTTCAGCGTACAGCCTGACGTCGTAAAAGAGCGTGCATTAATGTGCTATACCACGCAGCGAATAATCTATGTGCCTGACTACGCTCCAGTTTTCTCTGGAATCAGGCCGAACGGCATCACACAACAGGCACAAAAAAGCCCGCATAGCTTTCGCTAAGCGGGCTTTCGACTTCATCAGGTGGTTCTGGTAACCACTGCTGGCGGGAGTTGAATCTGTCTTGTAGTGGACTGATTATAAAAGTAAAGCTATTTAGAATCTCAGGTTCTAACTACCAAGCGTACTACCAAAATATTCTGGTGGAAAATTGTACATTACCGGGGAGGGGGGTAACTACGCTTCGCTATGTGTAGCAGAAAGCTAGTATGCTTTTGCGTGTCCAGCCTGTCCACTGTCTATATATAATATTAAAAATAAAAAATAATTATATTTATTATATAGATACCTCCTCTCTGTGCACATTCATATAGGAACAACGTTATGGACACGGGGTGGGCAACGCTGTCCATAATTTACCATTTGTTGGGTAAAACTGAGGTTTGGCGTGGTGAGATCGGTATGGAAAAATTCGGATGCTACGTGTTTTCGCTGGTTGTATTCGGACGCCGTCCGAAAATAGCAGGTTTGAGACCTGTCCCTCCTCGGTGTTGGTCAGATTATGCATTTTTCTACGTGCTTTTTGTGACTCAACATTTTGGCATGGCACAACGTGTGATTACGTTAGAGTGTGGAGCGTGTCAAATCGACGATTTTATAGAGAATAGCATTACCGAAAGGCGTTGAGGCAGGCGGTAAGGCATCGCCGCCAGGGATAGCCTCTTTGGCATTTTGCTGCTTCCGCCTGGTCGGGCAAGCCATGGAACAGGGATGCTTTTATTGCTATCTCTACGCGAGGGGAGCAATTATTTATATCTGGTTTTTACCATCTCACCACTTTTTTTTACTCGATATATTCCGTTATCGGCCCAAAAAGCCATTCCGGTATTTTTACCGTTTTTAACAAACATGAAAGAGTTTTTATCAATACAGTTTTTTGGTGGTTTCATATCTTTAAAACAAAGCCTGTCGTAACCATCAGTTTCTTTGTAGCCATCTCCGAAATCCCAAAAAATGACAGTAAAAGATCCATCTGAATCTGGTCTAGGGATACCGTATTTTTCTTTTAACATATCCTTGTTTTTGAGCCACCAGTCTATTTTCCTTTTATCAGTGAAAGGAAACGTTTTAACTAAAACAGAACTAAAATTTCCATCCTCATGAACCGCAACGATTTCCACTGGGCGTAGATATAACCGGATAACGTAAGCGAGCAGAGCACAGCCAACCAGAAGGAGGACGAAGAGCTTCTTTTTATTTCTGAATATCATTACGTTCCCCGGAAATTTCAATTGTGGCTTCAATATTTGTCATGAAGGGTTTGAAACTAAACTGATTGAATCGCTGGAGCACAAACCATATACGGAAAAAACGGAACTGGTTGAACTTGAATTTTGAAATGTCGTCAACATCAAGGCCAAAGTGATCCTGAACTTTGTAATGTAAAACTGCACGGTAGCGATTATTATTAATCTGTAAGGACTTTATGGTGATATGCGTCGCCCAGGTATCGTGAACGGTTATCCCCATACCGTTAAAGTTATCCTGGAATCTGTCGAATTTTGGTAATTTACCTTGGCGGATAGCCGCTCTTAGAGCATCTTTTTTATCCGTTGGAATGTATCGTTGTTCCCAGTTAATGCTGTTTTTAAGTACATCTTCCAGCAAAAGACGGGTGCTGTTTCTCGTCCTGTCATTAAGAACATGCTCCTTTAAAGCCCTTTCCAACACCACATCACGAAAGGGGGTGCCGTTGCCGTTCTGCATGTGGGTGATCATCTTTTCGATCAGATGGCTGTAAGGTCCATATACCGAAAAAAGGCGGGAGAGCTGGCGGAACTCATCAAACAGGATCGCAGTGCACTGCTGGTGGGTAATTTTCTCACCCTCTCCACGGGAGCCATAAAACATAGATTGAGGCTGATTGAACGGAGTGATCTTTGTTAATGTGTAGGGGTTGGCCCTGGTGGAAACGTCCACCAGCCCGTAATGGGTTTTCAGTTGTGCTTCGGTTAAATCCCTGCAGCGCATATCACTGGCGCTGTAGTCGTCCATCCATTTTTGGGTTTTGAATATGGTGCAGGGAAACTGTAGTGCGGCCATCGTGATACATTCCTTGTGTTATCGTCCGTTGTAATCTTCACAGGGAATAATATGCGGTGAAAGGTCAGAGTGTAAACGTTGTACAGCCCCTGCCCGTAATTTTTTACCGATTACGGACAGGTGGGATAGTGGACGCCCTACGCTCTCAGGACATCATCAAAATGCCATGTGGCATCTTTCAGACTGCCGGGGATCTTCTGCGCGATGCCTTTTGCATCGGTGGCCCGCGTCTGGATCTCAATATTGTCAATCCGCACGTCTGTACGCTGTGAAACCTGCCGGGATGAATTGCTGATAGCGTTGCTGGTCATGGACGTAATCGGAGTGCTTGCCGCTGCCTGTAACTGCACCTGACCGCCATACGTCATATCATGCGCTGGTGGCGCTGGCATAACGGGTTTTGCTTCGCTCTCGGCCTTCGCTACTTCGTCCTCGCCCATGCCGAACCAGCCTTTCACCTTCTGCCAGGCTTTACCGATTTCACCAAAGCCTTTCAGGGTAATACCCACGACTTTATCAATCAACTTTTCCAGCCCGTTTCACAGTTCGGCTATTTCCTTGCCTACGCTGGCTTCGGGTTGATGGTATTGCGTATTTCTTTCGACCAGTTAGCTTAATAAAAGGATCTTCATCAATATTATCTAACGTAATAGTAAAATGTCGGCCTAAACTTTTCTTGAAATCCGCCAATGGCATGTAATGCTTTGTATCAAAGAATGTATTTGGTTGTTCGATGAGTTTCAATAAATAATCGGCATCTGTGCTTCTAACCTCCAGCAGTATAAGCAACTGTATTGCCCGTCTCGTTGGGGTGTTTTTATCTTATTGTCAGGGTATAAGGCAGAAAAATAATTAGCGTTATCACTCCTGTTAGGAATGGATCCTCCGCGAAAGATGTTTTTACATTGTTTTAATGTGATTCGATTTGACGAGATCTGCGTGAAGAATTTCCTGAAAAAAAACGGCCTGCTCGGCCGTTAAAAGAATGACTCAATCTATGTTTGGGATGGGACAGGCATCCTTGCCCCTGTGGCTTTCCCTATGGAACGCCTTCAGTGTGTTGTCGTCAGCTTTTGCCGTCAACCCTTGTTTTATTGATTCTTTTGGGATGTAACCAGTCGCGATAATGGCCGATAGGTTATGAACAGACAGCGGATGATTAACACTGAATACCTGACGACAATATCATGCAATAACCTTAGTATATTTCACGAGACGTTTATGGCATTATTCAATTCTACTCGTTTGTCTGGTTTTGTCGTCTGGGCGAATATATTTACACAACTCACCTTTCCTCTGGCCGCTTCATTCTCTTCGACTGCTGCGGCATCAGAAAGTCACTTTTTGAATCAAAAAACAGATATTTTATCGTTGCCGGTTCGCCCTTATATTCTGGATGAAGGGGAAACGGTTAATACGGTGGCGGATAAATTTAATATTAATGCCGAACAGTTACGACGATTGAATCAGTTCCGTACGTTCAGAAATGGCATTGAGCATCTTCAGCGGGGGGATGAACTGGATGTCCCGCTTGCGCCATTACCTTCCGTGAAATGGGAGGGTAACAACTCAGATGCAGCCTCTGATGACCAGACGCAAAAAGTAGCGAGTTTTATGTCGGGCGCAGGGAATTTTCTGACCAGTAATCCGAATGTGGACGCTGTAACGTCTATGGCCCGAGGGATGGTAGCAAGCGAGTCCAGCAGTCAGATTCAGCAATGGCTTAGCCAGTTTGGCACCGCTCGCGTACAGCTGGACACGGATAAAAATTTTTCGCTCAAAGGTTCGCAATTTGATCTATTGGTACCTTTATATGAGAAAAAGAACTGGCTGGCCTTCACGCAGGAAAGTTTACATCGGACTGACGACAGAACTCAGTCCAGTCTGGGGTTTGGCCTGCGTTGGTTAAACGATGGCTGGCTACTGGGTGGTAATACCTTTCTGGATTATGACCTTTCCCGGGAGCATGCCCGGGCAGGGCTGGGACTGGAATACTGGAGAGATTTCCTCAAGCTGGGGGCAAATAGCTATTTACGCCTGACAAGATGGAAGAATTCACCGGATGTTGAAGATTATGAGGAGCGTCCGGCGAACGGTTGGGATATTCGCGCACAGGCCTGGCTGCCGGCTCTGCCGCAGCTGGGGGGGAAAGTAACTTATGAACAATACTACGGTAAGGAAGTTGCTCTGTTTGGAAAGGATAATCGTCAGCGCGATCCACATGCTATCACGGCTGGCATTAGCTATACGCCTATTCCTCTGTTAACTCTCAGCGCTGAGCAGCGCCAGGGAGAGGCAGGGAAAAACGCCTCTCTTTTGGGCGTGGAAATGAACTATCAACTGGGCGTACCGTGGCGGCGTCAGGTTGATCCGAATGCGGTGGCTTCAATGCGTAGCCTGGCTGGAAGTCGTTACGACCTGGTGGAGCGTAATAACAACATCGTGCTGGAATATCGTAAAAAGGAAGTCATTCATCTGCACACAGCGGATCTGGTTACCGGCCAGCCGGGGGAACAGAAATCGTTAAATGTCTCTGTAACCAGCAAGTATGGACTTGCCCGTATTGACTGGAGTGCTGCGCCACTGCTGGCAATGGGTGGAAAGATAGTACAGGACAAAAACGGTTACAGCGTATTGCTGCCACCGTATCAGTTTGCAGCACAGGGCGTGAATACTTATACCATAAGCGGCGTGGCGGTAGACAGTAAGGGAAATCAGTCAGATCGGAGCGAAACACAGGTTACAGTACTGGCGCCGACGATAAATCAACAAAACACGACTTTTACGCCGGCAGACAGCACGCTACCTGCGGACGGAAAAAGTTCTCAGGTGTTGACGTTAACGCTAAAAGACGAGAATAACCATCCGGTGGATATGAATGCGTCTGATATCACGCTGGATACGGGCAAGTTGAAGAGTACCACAGTCTCATCCCTGTTAAGAAAGGCGGCCGGCGTGTACTCCACCACAGTGACGGCGGGAACTGACAAAGAAATGGTAATGTTGACGCCACAGGTAAGCGGTATAACGCTATCGTCAGCGAAGGTGGCAATGATGCCATCAATACCTGCGCAGGCAACCTCCCTTGTTACTACCGACAGCACCGCTTATCACTCCGGCGGCACCATGCAGGTAACGGTAATGCTGAAGGATGCGGCGGGTAACGCGGTGAGCGGAGCGGCCTCTGCCCTGACCGCAGAGACGGTAACGGTGGCGAATGCAGAGCAGAAGGACGGTAGCTGGAAGGACAACGGTGACGGAACATACAATGCGGCTTATACGGCGACCGTGGCGGGTACAGGACTGAAGGCAGCCCTGAAGCTGAACGGCTGGAAAGGTCAGTCCGAGTCGGCGGCCTACGCTATCACCTCTTCCCAACCGGCACAGGAAACTTCCCTCATTACTACCGACAACGCTGCTTATATCTCCGGCGGCACCATGCAGATAACGGTAATGCTGAAGGATGCGGCGGGTAACGCGGTGAGCGGAGCGGCCTCTGCCCTGACCGCAGAGACGGTAACGGTGGCGAATGCAGAGCAGAAGGACGGTAGCTGGAAGGACAACGGTGACGG
>NZ_JALHAP010000034.1 GCF_025215095.1 Dryocola boscaweniae
CGGTAAAACGATGTGTCTGGCTGTCACCGGTTGAAGCCCAGTTAAAACCGTTGTTATTGATGGTGCTGAGGTAGTTACTCCAGCTATAGCTGTAATCCAGCAGGCTGTAGCCGTACGGCACGCTGACACCCGCCTGGAAATTTTGCGCGTTATGTGATGATGAAAAATCGCTGCTGCGCCCGCCGCTGACGAACCATTTATCAGCCAGCCCCAACAGGTTATTCCCTGTCAGCGAGCCGTTAATTTGCCCGGTGCCGGTGCTCTTCTGGCCGCTGTTATCAAAGCTTACGGAGGCAGAGAGCGGGAATTCCGGGGTGGCCGTCAGATTAACAATGGAGTAGCCGGGTTTATCGGACGGCAGGATTTCAATCTGTACCGGCGTGCTGCGCACGCGATTGATTTGCTCCATGCCCTGCTCAATATCGCGCAGGTTCAGGATATTGCCCTCAA
>NZ_JALHAP010000033.1 GCF_025215095.1 Dryocola boscaweniae
CCCTTGATGAGCTATCAGGGCGCATTCATCAAAGATCCGACGACCGAAGAAATTCACCAGAACCTTACAGTCTCCAGCCTGGGAGCAGAGCAACTTTTAGACTATTTTGAGCATCCCGACCTGCGGCACAAAATTTCAGTGCACTTCTACATCAATGACGAGCTGTACGTGCGTGAAATCACAGACGGGACGAAAGAATACGTTCAGCGCTCCCTGATTCAACCTATTCCGGTCGGAGATTTGCGTAAAACCCTTGCGACAGAACCCACCAAAGTTTTGGCGCTTTGCGATGATCCAAACCTAATTGATACACTACTGCTAGACTTGCAGACCCATTACTCTCCTGAAGAGTTTTACTTTACCAAATCTGTTGCGACCTTTTTAGAAGCAACCCATCCTAAGGTCAATAAAGGAGCTGCTGTCCGTTATATTGCGGAAGATCTATT
>NZ_JALHAP010000032.1 GCF_025215095.1 Dryocola boscaweniae
TTGAGATAGTATTGAGCATGAAAGGATGGTGGAGCTAAGCGGGATCGAACCGCTGACCTCCTGCGTGCAAGGCAGGCGCTCTCCCAGCTGAGCTATAGCCCCATCGATTTCGTAAAACCTTTGATTTTTTATTTACCTCATTTCTTCTCAGGCAAGGCGCAGCCCCACGAAGCATACTGAAGTATGTGAGTGGTGCTGTAACACAGCATGGGAAGAAATTTGGTAGGCCTGAGTGGACTTGAACCACCGACCTCACCCTTATCAGGGGTGCGCTCTAACCACCTGAGCTACAAGCCTATAAGGTTTTACTGCTCGTTTTCTATCAGACAATCTGTGTGGACACTGCGCGGGTTGTATCTTTAAGGTAAGGAGGTGATCCAACCGCAGGTTCCCCTACGGTTACCTTGTTACGACTTCACCCCAGTCATGAATCACAAAGTGGTA
>NZ_JALHAP010000031.1 GCF_025215095.1 Dryocola boscaweniae
GTGCTCAAGGGCTCCAACGCCAAGTACGCCACCGTGGGGGACGTGATCGTGGCCAGCGTCAAGGAGGCCATCCCCCGGGGGGCGGTCAAGGAAGGGGACGTGGTCAAGGCCGTGGTGGTGCGCACCAAGAAGGAGGTCAAGCGCCCCGACGGCTCCGCCATCCGCTTTGACGACAACGCCGCCGTGATCATCAACAACCAGCTGGAGCCCCGCGGCACCCGCGTCTTCGGCCCCGTGGCCCGGGAGCTTCGCGAGAAGGGCTTCATGAAGATCGTCTCCCTGGCGCCGGAGGTGCTCTAATGCGGGTGAAGATGCACGTGAAGAAGGGGGACACGGTTCTCGTGGCCTCCGGCAAGTACAAGGGCCGGGTGGGCAAGGTGAAGGAGGTCTTGCCCAAGAAGTACGCCGTCATCGTGGAGGGGGTCAACATCGTGAAGAAGGC
>NZ_JALHAP010000030.1 GCF_025215095.1 Dryocola boscaweniae
GTTCGGGCCGGTGGCGAGCAGGGTCATCTTCGCGCCGTCGTCGGGCAGGGTGCTGAGGTTGTGCAGCTCGAAGCCCAGCGGATCGAAGCTGAAGTCCACCGGCTCGCTCGGTCGCAGGTCCTGGAAGTGCAGGCTGCCCTCGGCCAGTTGGATGCGGTCGATGCGCAGCGGGAACGGATCGCTCGGCTGTTCAGGCTCGGGCGATTCGCTCGGCGGGATCCTGAACAGGCTGGCCAGGTTGAGCTGGCCCTTCTCGTCGAACAGCAGTTCGGTATGCGGACCTTCCAGCTCGACGTCGGCCAGGTGCAGCTGGCGTTTCCACAGGCTGTCCAGCTGCAGGTTGGCGTACAGCCGGCGGAAGGCGAGCTGGGGGTTCTTCTCCTCGCCCAGGCGCAGACCCCAAAGGGTCAATTCCAGGCTGAAG
>NZ_JALHAP010000029.1 GCF_025215095.1 Dryocola boscaweniae
CTCCACCGCCTTCTTCGCCAGCAGGCCGGCGGCCATCATCACGCTGGGGTTGGAGGTGTTGGTGCAGGAGGTGATGGCGGCGATCACCACCGCGCCGTTCTTCAGGCGGTGGGTCTGGCCGTCGTGCTGGTAGTCGATCTCGCCGAAGGCGGCGTTGGCGCCGACCGCGGTGCCGCCGCCGCCCTCGCTGAGCAGGCGGCCTTCTTCGGTGCTGGAGGGATGCAGTTGCAGGCCGAGGAACTCGTTGAAGGCGCTGGCGACGTTCTGCAGGGCCACGCGGTCCTGCGGGCGCTTCGGTCCGGCCAGACTGGCCTCGACTTCGCCCATGTCCAGGTGCAGGGTGTCGGTGAACACCGGCTCGTGGCCCTTCTCGCGCCACAGGCCCTGTTCCTTGCTG
>NZ_JALHAP010000028.1 GCF_025215095.1 Dryocola boscaweniae
CATTCAGGTTGCTGATGCTGTTCCGGCTGTCGATACTCAGGCCGTTCTGCGCCGTGAGCGTGCCGCCGCTGTTGATGACGTTGCCACCCGCAAGCTGAACATTGCTGCCGGCTATCACGCTGCCGTTATTCACCGTGACGTCTTTTGGCGAAAGATAGAGTTTTGGTACCAGCACCGTTTCACCGTTGATGACGGTCGCTTCCCACCACAGGATGCTGTGGTCGAGAGCGGCAATCTGGTCAGCGGTCAGTGCTACACCAAAGTTCAGGCCGAGGGACTGTTGCGCACGGGCAGCGTTATCCATCAGATACTGCATCTGCTCAAGATCGGAACCCACACCATTGAGATAACGGTTGCCGGTCTGGTTAAGCA
>NZ_JALHAP010000027.1 GCF_025215095.1 Dryocola boscaweniae
TTTGACAAGGAAAAAGAGCAGCAGCGCCTGAAGGAGGCGCAGGTCATCAGCCAGATTAGCGGACAGATGAGCAACATCGTCATGACGCTGGGTGAGACCGAAGCCATGAAGGCGGCCAGGGAGAAGCCTGAAAATACGGGTAAAACCGACGCAGAACTGCGTCAGACCGAAGCTTACAAAACGGTCATGAAAGGCTACGGCACGGGCAGTACGCCACAGATGGTGGTGCAGGCCATCACGGGCGTGCTGGGCGGGCTGAATGCGGATAACTTCGGCCAGGCGCTGGCGGGCGGGCTTAATCCGGCTGTTGCTCAGCTTATCAAACAGACAACTGGTGATGATGATAAAGCAAACCTGATGGCGCATGCGGT
>NZ_JALHAP010000078.1 GCF_025215095.1 Dryocola boscaweniae
GGCTTAATCCGGCTGTTGCTCAGCTTATCAAACAGACAACTGGTGATGATGATAAAGCAAACCTGATGGCGCATGCGGTGTGGGGTGCACTGGCAGCCCAGCTTGGCGGGAACAGTGCCGCAGCGGGGGCAGCAGGGGCGTTCAGCGGTGAGGCAGCGGCGCAGTACATCATCAACAACTACTACGGCGGAAAAACTGACAACCTGAGCGAGCAGGAGCGCCGGCAAATCAGCACGCTGGCGACGATTGCGGCGGGGATAGCCGGAGGCCTTGCGGGTAACAGTGCGGAGGCAGCAGGCGCCGGTGCTGTGGCCGGGAAGAATGCGGTTGAGAATAACTCGCTGAGCGGTGACAAAGCCCGTGAAACGGTGAAACAGGCCGCTGAATCCCTGAAGGATCAGGTCAGGGATAAGCTGGGCAACGGTGCAACTTCTTCCATCGCGAACGCGATAATTAACGGCCTTGCGGATACCGGCGATGCAGCATTAGGCTCAGCGGATTATGTTGCCGATGCAGCAATGGCTGTGGCTTCATGTGTGGCTGGAGATAGCTATTGTACTAAAGCACTGAGTGATTTAGCGAGTAAGAACCAGGCAGTAGCAGATAGCGTTACGGCGCTGATGAGCAGTGATACGTGGTCAACTGTAAAAGATACAGTAATCCAGGCATCTGAAGGAAATCAGCTTGCGCTGGAAGCAACGGGTGGGATGCTGGCGGGGATTATACTGCCGGGCAAGAAGGTTCCGGGAGTCGGAAACCGTATTGAAACGGTGCTTAAAGCTGAAAAGAATTGGGAAACTGCTAGAAATAAAGCCATAAATATGGTTGGTGATTTAGGTGCTGATTCAAAGCCTGTTATTGGCCGATTGGAAGTGAGTGCTGGTAACGGAAAGGTTATTGGTCGCCAATCCAGCGATGGCAAGGTAGGCTGGCGTGTGGATTATGATCCAGAGAAAGGAACACATATTAATATGTGGGATTACTCAAAAGGTAAAGGTCCTGGTAAGGCAGTAAAAACCGTCATACCTTTTGAAGGTAATGAAAAAGCTTTTGAAACTATATTGAAACAGCTAAATAGGTAGAAACAATGACTTTATTTGACGAATGCAAAGAAGCGTTGCTTGTTGATTTTAATATAGTTATTGGTGACGAAGAAAGAAAAGCTATCGATATGCTTTATAATTATCCTGTTGCCGCCGGAGGAGTTTTGTGGAAGGAGATGAAATATAGAGATTATGATGATTTATATGGTGTCTTAAACGCGAACTTAGTAAAAAACCACGACGTATTTGTCTTAGCAGATGATGCAGATGTACCACTATTCAGGACAAATATTAAGCTGATAGCGGAAAACGTTTATGATGTTACAGCATTGTCACCAAAGTTATTTATTTATAACGATGAAATCATAATACAGCCGTTATTCCCATCAGAGAGTTTTCGCGTTGGACTAAGATCTGACAATTTATAATTAAAAAGATCCCGGCCCCTGAGCCGGGATCTTTTTGCCTGTCACTCAGCCAGTGGCCGGATCACCAGTTGCCTGCGTTCAACGGCAATGGTGACCGACGTATCTGTCCCGAATCCGGCCTCTGTCAGCCAGTCGCCTTTGAGGTACAGGCCGGGCGTGCGGCTGTAGTAAGTGGCCATCAGCGGTGGCAGTATTATCATCCGCGATAAGGACAAGCAGAAACAGGATGTGGCTGACCTCAGCCGTGATGTGGAAAACGCCAACGGCAGCATTGCGCCGATATTTGACAAGGAAAAAGAGCAGCAGCGCCTGAAGGAAGCGCAGGTCATCAGCCAGATTAGTAACATCGTCATGACGCTAGGTGAGACCGAAGCCATGAAGGCGGCCAGGGAGAAGCCTGAAAATACGGGTAAAACCGACGCAGAACTGCGTCAGACCGAAGCTTACCCTCAGCGCCGGAAATGACCTGAATGTTAAAGGTTCGGATTTGATTGCGGGTAACAATATGACGCTGGTCGGTAAAAATGTCAGCGTTACTTCTGCCGGGGAAAGCAGCCGCCAGACGCATGAGGTGGAGCAGAAGAGTTCCGGCTTTACCCTCGCCCTTTCAGGTGCGGCAGGGAGTGCCGTCAACAGCGCGGTGCAGTCCGCAAACCAGGCGAAAGAGACGGATAATGAACGGCTTGCGGCGCTTCAGGGCGTGAAGGCAGCGCTTTCAGGCGTCCAGGCTTCGCAGGCGGTGCGTATGGATGCGGCGCAGGGTGACCAGGAGTCAAATAACAATACCGTGGGGGTCAGCCTCTCTTACGGCAGCCAGTCGTCAAAATCCACTCAGGTCAGCGAACAGACCACCTCAAAAGGCAGCAACCTGACCGCCGGGAATAATCTGGCCGTTATTGCCACCGGCAGCGGTCAGAAAGGTCAGGATGGCGATATTCTGATACAGGGCAGCCGGGTCAGCGCAGGCAATGATGTGCTGCTGTCGGCCAGCCGGGATGTGAACCTGCTTTCGGCAGAAAACACCTCGAAACTTGACGGTAAAAACGAAAGCAAGGGCGGGAGCGTGGGTGTCGGTATCGGTGCAGGCTCCGGTGGCTGGGGAATTAATGTTTCGGCCAGCGTGAATGCCGGTAAAGGCAGTGAGAAAGGCAACGGTACCACCCACACGGAAAGCACGGTGGACGCAGGCAACAACCTGAGCATCGTCAGCGGACGTGATGCAAACCTTATCGGGGCACAGGTCAGCGGTGAGCGCGTGACGGCAGATATCGGACGCGACCTGACGATTCGCAGCGAGCAGGACTCAGACAGCTACCACAGCAAACAGCAGAACGTCAGCGCAGGCGGCAGCTTCAACTTTGGTTCAATGACCGGCTCGGCCAGCGTGAACGCCAGCCGCGATAAAATGGACAGCAACTATACGTCGGTTAACGAGCAGAGCGGGATAACGGCAGGGAGCGGCGGCTTTGATATTAAGGTCGGGGGGCACACCCGGCTTGACGGTGCGGTGATTGCGTCCACGGCCCCGGCGGATAAAAACCGTCTGGACACGGGCACGCTGGGCTGGAGCGATATTCACAACGAAGCGGAGTATAAGGTGGAGCATCAGAGCGTGGGGATGAGTACCGGCGGCAGCATCGGTGGACAGTTTGCAGGGAATCTGGCAAACAGCATGCTTACCGGCGGAAACAGCGAAGGGAGCGCCGGGGGCACGACATCGTCGGCCATCAGCGGCGGCAACATCATTATCCGGGACAGGGATAACCAGCAGCAGGACGTGGCAAATCTGAGCCGTGATACGGAACACGCCAACGGCAGTATCGGGCAGATATTTGATAAGGAAAAAGAGCAGCGGAAGATACAGGAAGCGCAGCTTATCGGCGAAGCCGGTACGCAGGTATCGGATATTGCGCGAACAGAAGATGCCATTTCAGCAGCGCAAAAAGCCAGTGAGAAGCGTCAGAACGCCACGCAGGACGAACGAGATGCCGCAAAAGCCGCCTGGGAAAAAGCGAATCCGGGCAGGACGGCGACAGAGACGGACATCACCGAGGTTATTTACCAGAATGCGTATGCCGACGCGATGAAGAGTGCCACTAATGGCACAGGCAGCCGGACGCAGCAGGCCATCCAGGCGGTAACGGCAGCGGTGCAGGGCGTAGCCGGGGGGAATATGAACGCGGCGATTGCGGGTGCGGCCGCCCCGTATATTGCCGAAGTGATTGGTCATCAGTCCGGTCTTGAGGGGATGGATAAAGTGGCGGCCCATGCGGTGGCGAATGCGGTCATGGCAACCGTGCAGGGACAGAATGCACTGGCGGTTGCAGCGGGCGCGGCCACTGGTGAGCTGGCAGGGATGATAGCGCTGGATATGTATGACAGACCGCTCAGTGAACTGAGCGAAACAGAGAAACAGACCATCAGCACACTGGCGACCATCGCGTCGGGCATTGCAGGCGGGCTGGCGGGAGACAGTACCTCGTCGGCGCTGGCCGGGGCGCAGGGTGGGAAAACGACGGTTGAGAATAACGTTCTTGGGGCTACCTCCTCCGACAAACTCGACAAAGCTGTTGAAAAAATAAAGCAGGGAGATAAATCCCTGTCCACAGCAAATGAGCTGATTACACTGGAAAATGCTGATAAGCGCAGTGATGTCCTGGTCTCTAAATTCACCAAAGATCCTTCACAAATGACCAGCACAGAACGCGCTGAGCTGGCGGGGTATCTGCGTGTTTATGCCGCTGAAATGGAAAAAGAGTATGGTCCGGTGGTATCACAGGAGCTTGTTAAAGGGCTGCTGTCCGGGCAGGATTATATCAAACGAAATCCTGATTCGGAGGCAATGGCCAGTGCCCAGAAAATAATGAACACCTGGGGCTATCATAAATCGAATGCCAGTATTGGTGACTTGCCATTAACGTTAAGTGGGTCAATGCTCGGTAGCACGATAAAAGAAACTATCGCGATAAATGCGGCAATAGGAACCACTGTTAATTCGGTATATCAGCTTGGTGGAAAAGATCCATTCAGCTATGTTGACCTGATCATGGCTGGAATCACAGCAGCAGCTACAACGGGGAAAGGCATTGGTGCTTCTGCGGCTATTAATATGGGCGGTGCTGCGGTTGGTAGCGGTATTAAAGGAGAGAATCCAACCGGTTCTGTTATTAGCGCAGGATTTGGTTCTGTCGCAGGAAGTAAAGCAGATAAATACATTACTAATGGATTATCGACAACTGTAAAGGAAGGTACTGCTGAAGTGGTGGGAGCAGTAGGTAGTTCTGTAGCGAGTGAAATATCCAATGGAATTGTAACGGATGCGCTCAATAAAGCGGAGAAAAAAGATGAAAAGAAATAAACTAGATGAGCTTTTAATTCTTGCTCTTCGTTGCTCTTTAGTTTTTTTTGTAATTTGCTTTATTGCGAATTTTATTGGATCAATTTTGGTTTTTTTTAAACTTGGGTATTTTGAGTTCAACTGGAAAGAGATTATCTTTATATCAATAAAAAAAGGTGTATTAATTGGTTTAACTTTAGGAACGGCTCTTTGGTTGAAAGCCAGGCTACTTGAACGAAAAGGTAGAGGAAACTAACTAAATAGAAATCCCAACCTCTCGCGATTGGGATTTTACTTATATACCAATTAGTTACCGCTTCGGCGCGGTAATGACCTCGATCAGCTCCGTGACCTGCCGTTGCTTACGGGCGGAAAACTTACACAGCATAATCTCCGGCTCAGGTGGTGGCGCGGGCAACGGCTCCTGCGCGGTCAGTATCAGGTACCGGGGATGCTATTGCAGCGGCAAAGCAGGCCAGCGAGAAGCGGCAGAATGCCACGCAGGACGAACGAGATGCCGCAAAAGCCGCCTGGGAAAAAGCGAATCCGGGTAAGGCGGCGACAGATGCAGATATCGGCGAAGTGATTTACCAGAATGCGTATGCCGGAGCGATGAAGGAAGCCGGCAACGGCACCGGCAGCCGGACGCAGCAGGCCATCCAGGCGGTGACGGCAGCGGTGCAGGGCGTAGCCGGGGGCAATATGAACGCGGCGATTGCTGGTGCAGCCGCCCCGTATGTCGCCGAAGTGATTGGTCACCGCTCCGGCCTTGAGGGGATGGAGAAAGTGGCGGCCCATGCGGTGGCGAATGCGGTCATGGCAACCGTGCAGGGACAGAATGCGCTGGCGGTTGCAGCGGGCGCGGCCACCGGTGAGCTGGCAGGGATGATAGCCCTGGAGATGTATGACAGGCCGCTCAGTGAACTGAGCGAAACAGAGAAACAGACCATCAGCACACTGGCGACCATCGCAGCGGGCATTGCAGGCGGGCTGGCGGGAGACAGCACCTCGTCAGCGCTGGCCGGGGCGCAGGGTGGGAAAACGACGGTTGAGAATAACAATCTTGCAAGTGTACTGGCGGCTGCGGAAGCGAATAAATCGGGTGCGGCTGAAAAATGGCAGGAACAGCAGCAGACTGCGATTAAAGAAGCCTGTAGCGGTGGTACACCGGTATCCTGTGAGACTGTAGTGGCAGCTATGGGCAGTGCCATGGTGTGGCCATTTTTACCGGAAGTGATGGCAACAACCAGTCTTGTTGGTGCCGGAGCCAATGCCGGTGTGGGTTATGTCATCAACGGTGAGATAAACCCCAATGATGTTATTCTCGGATACTGGACTGGTTTATTAACAGCAAACACTGGAGTTGTGGGAACCATGGCCGTGAATGCCGGTAGTGGTGCAGCATCAAGCTATCTGAAAGGTGATGATCCGCTGAAAGGTGGCGCTATCAGTGGTGCAGCTTCGGGGCTGGGATATGGGGTAGGTAAACTGGTGGAGTTACCACTTGATAAAGTTTTAAACCCAATGAAACCATGGAAAGACTGGCTCTGGGTTGATGTTGGTATGGGGATATCGAAGCCTTTGCCAATTAATCCGGTGCCAGGTATGGCGGGAAATGCAATGGGTAGCGTAGGAACAGAAATTATTAATGACCGTGCTGGTAAGCTCAGCAAAGGCACCCAAGATGAGAAGAGCAAATGATGAGAAAACAACAATGGATTTTTGTTTTTCTTTATCTATTAGCCGCTTGCAACGTGGCATTTATAATACTGGCTATGAGTATTTATTTACTAACTGATTTTTTCCTTTACTTGATGTACGGGGTTCCATTTGAATTATCTCTATCGGATACATTGAAATATATCAAAGCATCCTTTTTTGCTGGAAGTCTGGTTGCTATCGGCAGTTGGTGGATCTACTACCAGTACTACAGAAAAAACAGATAGTACAAGGTTCCAGCCTCCTGGAATGGGATTGTTGTGGAGAACGACGTAACTGGTGTGATAGCCAGAGGCTATGCATTAGCCACACGCCGTGCAGAATGAAAGTTGCAGGGCAGTGGTTGGAAATCGGAGCAAAAGTGGGTGTGGCCGGTATCACCGGCGTAGCCATCAGGGATGCGGGTAAGGGCCAGGAAAAAGGCAACGGCACGACGCACAGCGAAACCACGGTGGACGCAGGCAACAACCTGAGCATCGTCAGCGGACGTGATGCAAACCTTATCGGGGCACAGGTCAGCGGTGAGCGCGTGACGGCAGATATCGGGCGCGACCTGACGATTCGCAGCGAGCAGGACTCAGACAGCTATCACAGCAAACAGCAGAACGTCAGCGCAGGCGGCAGCTTCAACTTTGGTTCAATGACCGGCTCGGCCAGCGTGAACGCCAGCCGCGCTAAAATGGACAGCAATTTAAGCCGGTGCATGAGCAGAGCGGGACAAGGCAGGAAGCGGCGGCTTTGATATTAAAGTCGGGGGGTCATATGCAGCTTGATGGCATAGTATTACCTACCAGCCTACTGAAAATAAAAACAATTTATGCAGGATTGGTATGGATTTGATTTAAGTTAAAAATACTTTTCTGGTTGTTTTTTTATCACAATTTTAGCCAACAAGGCTTCAATTGACACGAAAATAAGAAAATACAGCATTTATTTTATTACGATACTCAATATATACTATCGGAATTAAAGGGCAATAAATAACGGCTGATAAGAACTATCTCGTCATCTATATGTTAGCCTTTGGTTGTATCTGCTATCAGGTTACAGATGATGAGGCTTTGCTTAATAGAAAATTTTACCTTGGCGGTAATTTTTCGCTTGTCTAAGATATCCGGTATACTTACACCGATATCAATCATTTATTAAGTGCTCTGGTTGGTATCAGTATCTGGATGCCATATTTTATCTTTTCCCGTAGAGCAAAACTAGTTTTCACTCGCTAGTCAGGAGTGGAGGTATTCAGTGCTATCCGGCGCTGAATATATTATGTAAAACGTTTAAGTTTATTTAACAAGGAGTGTATAAATGAAGAAGTTTCCTCTGGCAATTTTACTTGCAACATCAATGGCAAGCGGTATGGTGCTTGCAGATAACCATACGATATCGGCCGGTTATGCGCAAAGCAAAGTAGAGGGTTTTAAAAATATCCGTGGCATGAATTTGCAATACCGTTATGAATTCGGTTCTCCGCTGAGCGTGCTTGGATCTTTCTCTTATATGAAAGGTGATGAGCAGCAGAATTATTTTGCTTTCGGTAATTCAGTCAATAATAGCATCGATGCGAAATATTATTCTCTGCTGGCGGGACCAGCTTATCGCATCAATGAGTATGTTTCGTTATATGCATTGGGCGGGGTGGCATATGCCAAAGCTACCGGCACAACAAAATGGGCAAACGTGACTAATGATTATGTAGGCTACGAAAGCATTTCTGAAAAATCTACATCTTTTGCTTACGGTTTTGGTGTGATATTAAATCCTGTGGCTAATTTCTCCGTTAACGTCGGATATGAAGGTACCCAGGCCGATCTGGATGGTGGCCGTTCTATTAATGGCTTCAATGTTGGCGTTGGTTATCGCTTCTGATTAGCAAGTCAGATTCACTGCTCCGGTGCTGTCACCGGAGCAGTGGACGAAATAGCGTGAACATTCGAGATTATTTTGGTGAGTTGTCTCTTGTCCAGGTAAGGCAACCCCTTGCTTTACCAAACCGCAGCAGAGGCTGACCAAATTTTTCTTACCACATCAAATCATCAGGCACGATAAAGTCGGCATACGGATCGTCTTCGTCTTTCGCTTCCTGACTGAGCTCGCAGTTTAATACAATGCTACTCGCATCACGCTGGGCGATTTTATCGGCTACGCTTGCGGGTATAATTGCATATTCCCCATCAACATTGTTATCCGTAACCAGACGAGCAATTGCCAGACGACCATTAATCAACTGGGATTGGGTAGTTTTATCCACATATATTTTTTTAATGAGATTATTATCTGTGAAATTATAGCCAATGTCGCCCTTTGAAATAACGATCCTGTTCATTTCAATTAGCTGCTTTACCTGAGCTTTATATTCTTTAGATAAGGCGGCTTGCTTTTGTTGTTCACTTAATTCTTTATCACGTTCCATTTGCGCTTTTTTATTGGCTTCCACTGCTTCTCTTGCCTCACGAGCCTGAACGCGTGATTTTTTAGTTGTTTTTTGCACTTTAGCCAGTTTTTTACTGCTTACCAGGCCGGCTTTAAGCATCTGCTCTTGTAGTGTTAGTTTCGTCATGATCTTTTCTGAGGTCAGTTAAATAATTCACAGGATTATACCTTTAATATTCGAGCCTGTGCCAGGTTGCAGGTTCAGAACACGTATGGTTTTGATAAATTTGTACATTCCGTCTGAAAGCGGAAGTTAAAAGGCAATACATGATATTGAGGATATTCTCAGAAGAGTAGATTACGGACATGGCCTAAGCGCCGGGTATTGCGGGTTTTTTAGGAGGAAAAATGGCGTCCCCTGCAGGAATCGAACCTACAACTAGCCCTTAGGAGGGGCTCGTTATATCCATTTAACTAAGGGGACAAGCGGGCGTAGTATACCCGCTTTTTGCGTCACGTTAAGGGGTTCACGGGCTGATTGCCTGAAACGTAACCAATTTGCCTTTGACGCTTACTCTTTTCCTTCCTCAACTTCCCGCTTGCGTTTCTCTTGTGCCTTTGCGTCAGCTTTTTTCTTATTGCTCATGTCGTTACGTATTTGTGCGTGGCTGATAAGCGCGAAGATAAAGGTGCCGCCGCAGATATTGCCCGCAAGCGTTGGCAGGGCGAACGGCCAGAAGAAATCGCTCCAGTGAATAGTGCCGTTAAAGACCAGATAGAGAATTTCGACGGAACCGACCACGATATGGGTTAAATCGCCGAGTGCGACCAGCCAGGTCATGATAATAATGACCACGATTTTAGCCGAGCCTGCAGCCGGGAACATCCAGACCATAGTGGCGATGATCCAGCCGGAGATTATCGCGTTGGCAAACATTTCCCCCGGCGTGTTTTTCATAACTTCCATGCCAATTTTGACGAACGCATCCCGCGTTGGTTCATCAAAGATAGGCATATATTCAAAGGCCCAGGCGGCAAGGCCGGTGCCAATCAGGTTGCCAAGCAACACCATTCCCCACAGCCTGATTAATAGCAGGAAGTTACTGCCGGTGGGCTTTTGCATTACGGGTAAAACGGCGGTGACGGTGTTCTCTGTGAACAACTGCTGGCGCGCCATAATGACGATGATAAACCCAAAGGTATAACCGAGGTTCTCCAGCAGGAAGCTTCCCGGCACGCCATCCAGGTTGACGTGAAACACGCCTTTTGCCAACAGCGAAGCGCCCATTGAAAGCCCCGCAGCAATTGCTGACCACAGCAGCGCCATAGCGTCGCGTTCAAGCTCCTTTTCCCCGTCCTGTCGAATATGTTCGTGGATAGCCATCGCTTTGGATGGCAGGTTTTCCTCATCGACATCAATATCCTTGCCGCTTGAGTTTTCCTCGCTTTCCACTTCCAGTTCGTCGTTGGATTCGCCGATTTTTTCTTCCTTTAATTTGTCCATTTTTCGAAGTACTCCGCACTTTTGCTGTTCTGTTAAGCGTAGCGGTTTTTATCTGCTTGTTGCGGCTTATGGGAGAATTCGCCCTAAGTTTGATCTGGCCTGGGTGGATTACCTCTTATTGAGTACCCCTTCGCGCCCTGCCTGACCTGGAGCGGCCTGGATGATGTGTTATCATTTTTGCCCCTGAGACAAGTAGCGATTATTTCCATGCTTGATGCCATTAATTTGACCTGCATACGCGACGAGCGAACGCTGTTTAGCAATCTGTCTTTTTCCGTTTCGGCGGGAGAAATGGTTCAGGTGGCAGGACAAAACGGCGCGGGGAAAACGTCTTTATTACGTCTTCTCGCGGGGCTTTCTCAGGCCGAAGAGGGTGAGGTTCACTGGCAGGGCAAAACGCTGCCGCGTAATCGCGATGTTTATCATCAGGATTTGCTGTGGCTCGGTCATCAGCCCGGCATCAAAACGGTGCTCACCGCCTTCGAAAACCTCAGTTTCTTTCATGGCGGTGGTGATGAGGCGCGGCTTTGGCAGGCGCTGACCGAGGCGGGTTTAGTCGGCTTTGAAGATGTGCCGGTCAATCAACTTTCCGCCGGACAGCAGCGTCGTGTGGCGCTTGCGCGTTTATGGCTAAGCCACGCAAGGCTCTGGATTCTGGACGAACCGTTCACCGCGATTGATGCCGCAGGCGTAGAAAAAATCACGCGGCAAATGGTGCGGCATACCAACGAGGGCGGGATGGTTATCCTCACCACGCATCAGCCGCTGGCGCTTTCCTTCGTGCGGCAGATCGTTTTGCAGGAAGCCCAATCATGATGCGCAGAATTTTCTGGCAGGAGCTACGCGTGGTGTTCCGCAAGGGCGCGGAGTTTGCCAACCCGCTGTGGTTCTTTCTTATCGTTATCACTCTTTTTCCTTTAGGCATTGGCCCGGAATCGCAGCTCATGGCGCGCATTGCGCCGGGCGTCATTTGGATTGCGGCATTGCTCGCATCTCTGCTGGCGATGGACAGGCTATTTCGGGAGGACTTTCAGGACGGTTCACTTGAACAACTGATGTTGCTGCCGATTCCTTTGCCTGTGGTGGTGCTGGCGAAAGTGACCGCTCACTGGGTGATAACAGGATTACCGTTACTGCTGCTCTCGCCGCTGGCGGCACTTTTGCTGGGGCTGGATTTTTATAGCTGGCAGGTGATGGCGCTGACGCTGCTGCTGGGTACGCCGACGCTGAGTTTTCTCGGCGCGCCAGGCGTCGGCTTAACTGTGGGATTAAGACGCGGCGGCGTCCTGCTTAGCCTGCTGGTGCTGCCGCTCACCATTCCACTGCTGATTTTTGCAACCGCTGCGATGGACGCCGCGTCGATGCATCTTCCGGTTGATGGCTACATGGCCATTCTCGGCGCGCTGCTGGCAGGGAGTGCTACGCTGAGCCCATTCGCTACGGCGGCGGCGCTGCGCGTTAGCGTTCAGTAACTTATTTCTTTTTTGTGAGCAATTAACCATGTGGAAAGCGTTACATCAGCTTGCTAAACCAGAACGGCTGTATCAGCTTTGCGGGCGATTTGTACCTTGGTTTGCCGCCGCGAGCGTCGTTTTACTGATTGCCGGCTGCGTCTGGGGTTTTTTCTATGCGCCTGCCGATTATCAGCAGGGACAAAGTTATCGCATTATGTATTTGCATGTTCCGGCGGCCATCTGGTCGATGGGGATTTATGCCTCAATGGCGATTGCCGCGTTTATCGGCCTGGTGTGGCAGATAAAAATGTCTGACCTGGCCGTTGCGGCTATGGCGCCGATCGGCGCGGTTTTCACTTTTATCGCACTGGTGACCGGTTCCGCATGGGGCAAACCAATGTGGGGAACCTGGTGGGTGTGGGATGCACGTCTAACCTCAGAACTCGTTTTGCTGTTCCTTTATATCGGCGTGATTGCGCTGTATAACGCCTTCGACGATCGCCGCCTGGCCGGGCGTGCCGCGGGTATTCTGGTGCTGGTGGGCGTCGTGAACCTGCCGATAATTCATTTTTCTGTGGAATGGTGGAACACGCTGCATCAGGGATCGACCAGGATGCAGCAAAGCATCGATCCTTCCATGCGTACGCCGCTGCGCCTGACTATTTCTGGTTTCCTGCTGCTGTTTATTACGCTGACGCTGATGCGTTTGCGCAATCTTATTTTGCTACAGGAACGTCGCCGCCCCTGGGTGCTGGCGCTGGCACAAAAAGGAAGAAAAGCATGAACGGTGCATTTGCCAGTTGGGCCGATTTTTTTGCGATGGGCGGCTATGCGTTTTTCGTCTGGCTGGCCGTCGCTTTTACGGTTATTCCTCTGCTGGCGTTGTTGATACATACAAGGCTGCACAGGCGTGAAATTCTTAATGGCGTG
This sequence comes from Dryocola boscaweniae, assembly GCF_025215095.1. Lineage (GTDB taxonomy): Bacteria > Pseudomonadota > Gammaproteobacteria > Enterobacterales > Enterobacteriaceae > Dryocola > Dryocola boscaweniae. Next base: position 12,789 of record NZ_JALHAP010000078.1, read on the forward strand.
GAACGCCAGCAGGCGCGCGAGCAGCGAATCCGCGCGCAAAAGCAAACAGAGGGAAGGTAAGTGAATACTCGTCGTAAAAACCGTCTTTACCTGGCGGTCGCCGTGCTGGTGGGGTTAGGGCTCACTGTCACGCTGGTGCTGTATGCGCTACGCAGCAATATCGATCTCTTTTATACGCCAGGCGAAATCGTTTACGGCAAGGGCAAAAGCCAGCAACGGCCAGACATCGGGCAACGTTTGCGCGTGGGCGGCATGGTGATGCCGGGCAGCGTAAAACGCGATAAGCAAACGCTCAAAGTAACCTTCAAACTTTATGATGTTAACGGCGTGGTGGATGTCACATATGTTGGCATTCTGCCCGACCTGTTCCGCGAAGGGCAGGGCGTGGTGGCGCAGGGCGTGCTCGAGAAAGGCAATCTGATCGCGGCGAAAGAAGTGCTGGCGAAACATGATGAAAATTACACGCCGCCGGAGGTCAAAGAGGCGATGAATAAAAATCATCAGCGAGCGCCGCAGATTGATAAGGATAACGCTTCATGATGCCTGAAGTCGGCAGTTTTTTGCTGTGCCTGGCATTGAGCTGGTCATTGCTGCTGGGCGTTTATCCGCTTTGGGGCGTGCAGCGTAACGATGCGCGTTTGATGGCGGCGGCGCGGCCGCTTTGCTGGGCGCTGTTCCTGTCCGTTCTCGCCTCATTTTTAGTGCTGGTTTACGCGTTTGTCGTTAACGATTTCACCGTGGCGTATGTCGCCAGCAACTCCAACACCGAACTACCGGTCTGGTACCGCGTGGCTGCGACCTGGGGGGCGCACGAAGGTTCGTTGATGCTTTGGGTACTGCTGATGAGCGGCTGGACGTTCGCCGTAGCGCTGCTCAGCGGCGACATGCCAAAAGATGCCCTGGCGCGCGTGCTGTCCGTGATGGGCTTGATTAACTTCGGTTTTTTGCTGTTTATTATTTTCACTTCAAACCCGTTTATCCGCACGCTGCCGGATTTTCCCATCGAAGGGCGAGACTTAAATCCGCTGTTGCAGGACGTTGGGCTGATCTTCCATCCGCCGCTGCTTTATATGGGTTACGTCGGGTTCTCCGTCGCTTTTGCATTTTCGATTGCCGCGTTGATGGCGGGCAAGCTCGATACGGCCTGGGCTCGCTGGACTCGGCCATGGACGCTCGCCGCCTGGTCGTTTTTAACCATCGGCATTGTTCTGGGTTCCGGCTGGGCCTATTACGAACTGGGCTGGGGCGGCTGGTGGTTCTGGGACCCGGTTGAGAACGCATCGTTTATGCCGTGGCTTGCGGGCACCGCGCTGATTCATTCGCTTTCGGTTACCCAAAAGCGCGGCAGCTTTAAAGCCTGGACCGTGCTGCTGGCGATTACCGCCTTTTCGCTTTGCCTGCTGGGCACTTTCCTGGTGCGCTCCGGCGTGCTGGTTTCGGTGCACTCATTTGCTTCTGACCCGGCGCGCGGCATGTTTATCCTCGCTTTCCTTGTGATTGTTATCGGCGGTTCGCTGCTGCTGTATGCGGTGAAAGGCAGCAAAGTGCGCTCACGGGTAGGGAACGATTTGTGGTCGCGTGAATCCTTCCTGCTTGGCAATAACGTGTTGCTGATTGCCGCCATGCTGGTGGTGTTGTTGGGCACGCTGCTGCCGCTGGTGCATAAACAGCTTGGGCTTGGCAGCATTTCTATTGGCGAGCCGTTCTTCAACACCATGTTTACCGCGCTGATGGCACCGTTTGCTTTGTTGCTCGGTATCGGACCGCTGGTGCGCTGGCGTCGCGATACACCGCAGAAGTTGGCCAAACGTCTGGCGATTGCGCTGGTTGTCACCGTAGCCCTTTCACTGGCGCTGCCGTGGCTGATGCAAGATCGGGTGGAAGCGATGACGGTTGTGGGCCTGTTGATGGCCGTCTGGGTTTTTGTGCTGGCGCTGATGGAAGTTTACGAACGAGCGACTCACCGCCGGGGTTTGCTACAGGGTTTATGGAAACTGCCACGTAGCCACTGGGGCATGGTGTTCGGCCACCTGGGGCTTGCGGTGACAGTTGTCGGCATCGCGTTCAGCCAGAATTACAGCGTCGAACGTGACGTGCGCATGAAAGCCGGTGACAGTATCGATATTCATCAGTACCACTTTGTGTTCCGCGACGTTCACGATCTGACGGGGCCGAACTATCGCGGCGGGGTGGGGATCATCGACGTGACGCGCAACGGCAAGCATGAAGCGACGCTTCATGCTGAAAAGCGCTTCTATAACAGCAATCGCTCGATGATGACCGAAGCGGCGATCGACGGCGGCTTTACCCGCGATTTATACGCCGCGCTGGGTGAAGAGCTGGATGACGGCAGTTGGGCGGTGCGGCTGTATTACAAACCCTTCGTTCGCTGGATATGGGCGGGGGGATTACTCATGACGCTGGGCGGCGTCTTCTGCCTGTTCGACTCCCGCTCCCGTTCGCGTAAAAAAATGCCGGAGGCTGCATGAAGCGCAAGGTGTTGTTTATCCCGCTGGTGCTGTTTTTGCTGCTGGCGGCGGCGCTGCTTTGGCAGCTTGCGCGTAATGCGCAGGGCGAAGATCCCACAAGCCTTGAATCGGCGCTGATAGGCAAACCGGTGCCGGTGTTCCGCCTCGAATCACTCGAAAATCCAGGTAAAACCTACGATCGGACGGTACTGACGGATGGCAAGCCGATTCTGCTTAACGTCTGGGCGACCTGGTGCCCAACCTGCCGTGCGGAACATCAGTTTCTTAATGGGCTGAAGGCGCAGGGGATTCGTATCGCCGGTATGAACTACAAAGACGATCGCCAGAAAGCCGTTAACTGGCTAAACGAGCTGGGCAATCCCTATACGCTGAGTTTGTTTGACGGCAACGGCATGCTGGGGCTGGATCTCGGCGTCTACGGCGCGCCAGAAACCTTTCTGATCGACGGCAAAGGGATCATCCGCTATCGCCATGCGGGCGATCTTAACGAAAGCGTCTGGCGACAAGAGCTCAAGCCGCTATGGGATAAATACAATAAGGAGGCGGGCGCATGAAGCGCGGCTGGTTTTTAATCGCGGCACTGCTGTTTTCCTTTTATGCGTCTGCCGCCATCGACACCTGGACATTTAAAGATGAAGCGCAGGAACAGCAGTTTCGTCAGTTAACCGAACAGCTTCGCTGTCCGAAATGCCAGAACAACAGTATCGCCGATTCCAATGCGATGATCGCCTCAGACATGCGCCTGAAGGTGTATGAGCTGATGCAGCAGGGCAACAGCAAACAGCAAATCATAGATTATATGGTCGCGCGCTACGGCAACTTCGTGACTTATGAGCCGCCGGTTACCCCGTCGACGATTATTCTATGGATTCTGCCGGCGCTGTTTATTGTCGGCGGTATTGGCGTAATTGTGATTCGCAGCCGCAAACGGCGAGTCTACTTCGGTGAAGTAAACGAAGAGCTTACGCGACGCGAATCGACGCAAAAAACCAGCTATTGGGTTTTTGCACCGGGCGCTCTTATGCTCATTACTGTGAGCGTTGGCGTTTATCTGAAAGTTTCCGGCATTAAGCAGGTGCGTGAATGGCAGCAGGTTACGCGGCAAACGCCTCAGCTATTAGAACGAGTAATGGACCCGCACGCCGAGCCGCTAAATATGGAAGAAATGGCGCGTCTTGGGCTGGGCTTGCGCACCCGTTTGCAACAAGAGCCTGATAATATTGCGGGCTGGATGATGCTCGGACGAATTGGTATGGTGTTAAATAATGCAACAACCGCTACACAAGCCTTTGCACATGCATATAAACTGTCGCCCAATAACGATGATGTAAAGCTGGGCTATGCTGAAGTATTGACTCGTTCTGAAGATCCGCAAGACACCCTTCTGGGTGGGCGTCTTTTGCGTGAGCTGCTGAAATCCGATAGGACTAATGTACGCGCGCTTAGCCTGTTTGCCTTTAATGCTTTTGAGCAACAGCAGTATCGCGAGGCGATGAATGCCTGGCAGTTCATGTTGCAGGTATTGCCGGCGAAAGACCAGCGTCGTGCCGTCGTTGAGCGGAGTATCGAACAGGCGAGGGCGCTGGCAGGTCAGGACATCATCAAACAGAGCGTAGATAAACAATAACAGGGAGATGCATATGAATTTTCGCCTGACCGGGCTGGCTCTGGCCACGACGCTGTTGGTCGGCTGCGCCAGTTCCGGTGACCAGGAACCACAAGGGCGGTCGGACCCGTTTGAAGGGTTCAACCGTACGATGTACAACTTCAACTTCAACGTGTTGGACCCGTATGTTGTTCGACCTGTCGCCGTGGCCTGGCGTGATTATGTGCCACAGCCTGCGCGTAACGGATTAAGCAACTTCACCAGCAACCTGGAAGAGCCCGCCATTATGGTGAACTTCTTCCTTCAGGGCGACCCGTATCAGGGAATGGTGCACTTTACCCGCTTCTTCCTGAACTCCTTGCTTGGCATGGGCGGCTTTATCGACGTGGCGGGCATGGCGAATACGAAACTACAGCGTGAAGAGCCGCATCGCTTTGGTTCTACGCTTGGACACTACGGCGTCGGCTATGGTCCGTATGTTCAGCTACCGTTTTATGGCAGTTTCACTCTGCGTGATGAAGGCGGCGATTATGCGGATACGCTCTATCCGTTACTGTCGTGGCTGACCTGGCCGATGTCTATCGGTAAATGGACGATTGAAGGCATTGAAACCCGCGCTCAACTGCTGGATTCCGACGGCCTGCTCAGGCAGTCAAGCGATCCGTATATTCTGGTGCGCGAAGCTTACTTCCAGCGTCATGATTTTATTGCCAACGGCGGCAAGCTTTCTCCGCAGGTCAACCCAAATGCGGCGTTGATTCAGGACGATTTGAAAGATATCGATTCCGAATAATCGAGAAGCATAAAAAAGGCGAACCAGAGGTTCGCCTTTTTTGTTTCCGACTTATCAGAACGCATAGTTGAAGTTCATGCCGTACAGCCAGGCTTTCCCTTCGGAACGGAAGGTGTAAGGACCTTCGTTGATTTCTACGTGCTGGCCGTGCATGTAAGAAACACCCAGGTCAACGGAGGCATCTTCGTTAAACGCATAGGTTGTACCCGCGCTCAGCCACAGGCGATCCTGATCCGGGATGGAGATGGATCTGTTGTTTGCCGGAACCGGGCTGTCGTCAAATGCGATACCGGTACGGAAGGTCCAGTTTTTGTCCATAAAGTAGGTGGTACCCAGCGCAATGCGGTACGCATCTTTAAACTTCTCGTCTTTCTGGAACAGGGTCTGGCCGTCGCTGCCGGTCGCTTTCAGCTCCTGGAACTGGCTCCAGCTTGTGTAGGTCAAGCTATAGTGGATAGCCCACTGCGGCGCCACTTTATTGTAACCAGACAATTCCCACATTTCAGGCAGGTTCAGGGTCAGAGCGCCTGGAATAGTTTCACCGCCGGTACCATAAAGCCCATAGTTGCCTAACAGAGGATTATAGGCGGCAGGCAGGCTGCTCTTATAGTCGCCGTCGAAGTCGATTTTCACTTCTGAGCGATAGGTGAAGCCGTAGCGGTTGTCTTTATTGATTTCATAAAGAATACCTGCGTTCCAGCCGTAGCCCCATTCGTCACCTTTCAGGTGTGCGATTTGCGTACCAGCCGGGATCTGCGATACCGGGCCTGCCAGTTGCGGAGGCAGCGCACCGGAACCTGCGATTAGCTGTGGTAAATCACCGGCATAACGTTCGATTTTAGCTCTGGCGTAAACCGCATCAAAGCCAACACCGAAGCTCCAGTTACTGTTTAACCGGTAAGCGCCGCTAAGATTCAGGTTTAGCGTTTCCAGGTCAGTTTTACCGGCAACGGAACCCGCCGCGTAATTATTATTAAATTCTGTCGCCAGACCATAGTTGGAGGTCAGGGACGCGCCAATACCAAACTGTTCATTAATCGGCGTGACGAAATGAAGGTTAGGTACCCAGGCTGTCGGTGCGATGTTATCCGCGTCGGTGCTGCGGCCTGATGGCGATGTGCCGGTAATATTAACGTCCGGATCGACGAATATCGCACCGCCGGAAAATGACGGACGGTCGAACATCATAATAAGGGCTGGGTTACGGCTGGCTGAGCCCGCATTGTCCGCAACCGCACCTTCCCCGGAATAAGCCCGGCCAAGGCCTGAGGAAGAGAACTCGTTTAATTGAAAGCCGGCTGAATACGCCTGCGAGGAGACAATTGCCACTGCAACCGCGAAGGCTGACTTTGTAAACAGGTTTTTCTGGCTCATGACCAAAACCTCATAGATTTATTTTTATACAAAAAATGTTACACGTGGTAACAGGAGCGCGAATAGTAGGGGCTGATCGAAAACAGAGAAAGCTGACCAGTGGCGAGAGTATAGGTCTGACCAGATGGTATGTTGCAAGTTTGTATCTAAACTTTTTCAAATTTGATCGTTAAAACGAGATCCGCCTGGCAAAATCACGGCCAGGCTTCATCATTCAGACGGATGAAATTTGTTTTAGATCATTTTTAAGTGTGATTTTGGTCACTTGCGAGCGCAGACAAAATTAACGGCTGGAGACGTATCAACAGGGAGCGTAAAATAAGCAGCAATTGTTTAAGCCTTTTCGTTTTTAAATACAGAGGAAATCATAATGAGTAAAAACACTGCTGATGAAACCCCGGTTTGCTGCTGTATTGATGTCGGCTCCATCATCGATAATACCGATTGCACCGCGACATACAGCCGCGTCTTTGCTGATAAAGCACAGGCAGAAGAAACGCTGGCTGCGCTGAGCGCAAAAGCCCGTGAAGTCGAATCCGAACCTTGTCAGATTGTTCCGCGTTACACCGAAGTGTCCGAAGGCGTGCGTCTGGATATCGACTTCGTGTTTAGCTGCCAGGCTGAAACCATGATCTTCCAGCTCGGCCTGCGTTAATTTCTTCAGACGCTCTCTTTAAGGGAGCGTCGTTTATCCCTTCCAAAGCGTGTCCACTCTCCCAATTTTTTAGTCAGCCAGTTGGCTGAATGTAATTTTTTGGTTAAAACTGTGATCAGGTCAGACCACTTTTGGTCCGTTTACAAATTTTAACAGGGGAGCGTTATGAGTCAGGCACTTCCGCTGGTGACCCGTCAGGGTGACCGCATTGCCATTGTCAGTGGTTTACGCACGCCATTCGCCCGTCAGGCTACCGCCTTCCACGGCATTCCCGCCGTCGACCTTGGCAATATGGTGGTCAGCGAACTGCTGGCACGCAGTGAAATTCCCCCGGAAATCATTGAACAACTCGTTTTCGGCCAGGTTGTGCAAATGCCGGAAGCGCCGAACATTGCCCGTGAAATTGTCCTCGGCACCGGGATGAGCGTACATACCGACGCTTATAGCGTGAGTCGGGCCTGCGCCACCAGCTTTCAGGCTGTGGCAAACGTTGCCGAAAGTTTGCTTGCCGGTACTATCCGCGCCGGCATTGCAGGCGGGGCGGATTCCTCTTCCGTATTGCCGATTGGCGTGAGCAAAAAGCTGGGCCGCACGCTGGTGGATGCGAATAAAGCCCGAACGCTTAGCCAGCGGCTGAAGCTCTTTTCTCGTCTGCGTCCTCGCGATCTTCTGCCTGTTCCTCCGGCAGTTGCGGAATATTCCACTGGTTTAAGAATGGGCGATACCGCCGAACAAATGGCGAAAACCCATGGCATTACTCGCGAACAACAGGATGCGCTGGCGCATCGTTCTCACGAGCGCGCGGCAGTCGCCTGGCAAGAAGGCAAACTGGCTGATGAAGTAATGACCGCTTTCATCCCGCCGTATCGTCAGCCTTTTAGCGAAGATAACAACGTTCGCAAAGACTCATCGCTTGCGGATTACGCCAAATTGCGTCCCGCTTTCGACCGCAAACATGGCACAGTGACGGCGGCAAACAGCACGCCTTTGACCGACGGCGCGGCCGCCGTGATTTTAATGACGGAATCCCGTGCCAGGGAGCTCGGCCTGAAACCGCTGGGTTTTTTGCGCAGTTACGCTTTCACCGCGGTTGACGTATGGAAAGACATGCTTTTAGGCCCGGCCTGGGCTACGCCGCTGGCGCTGGAAAGGGCGGGCATCACTCTTAACGATTTGACGCTGTTTGACATGCATGAAGCTTTTGCCGCCCAGACGCTGGCCAATTTGAAAATGCTTTCCAGTGAGCGATTCGCGCGTGAAGTGCTGGGGCGTTCTCATGCCACCGGAGAAGTGGACGATGCGAAATTTAACGTGCTCGGCGGCTCGATTGCTTACGGGCACCCGTTTGCCGCAACGGGGGCTCGCATGATTACGCAAACGCTGCATGAACTTCGTCGCCGCGGCGGTGGTTTTGGTCTGGTGACAGCCTGTGCCGCAGGCGGTCTGGGCGCAGCAATGGTTCTGGAGGTCGAATAATGGAACAGACAAGCGCATTCTCACTGCATATTCGACTGGATAACGTCGCGGTGGTCACGATTGATGTGCCGGGCGAAAAAATGAATACCCTTAAAGCTTCGTTTGGCCCGGAGGTTCACGCCATCATCAAACAGGTGCGGGATAACACCAGCCTGCAAGGCCTGGTATTTATTTCCGGTAAGCCTGATAACTTTATTGCCGGCGCGGATATCAACATGATTGCTGGCTGCAAAACGGCGGAAGAAGCGCAGTCGCTGGCTCGTCAGGGGCAGCAGATTATGGCTGAAATTGCAGCGTTGCCCATCCCGGTGGTGGCGGCAATTCATGGCGCTTGCCTCGGGGGTGGGCTCGAACTGGCGCTGGCTTGCCACGCGCGCATTTGTACCATTGATGAAAAAACAAAGCTGGGCCTGCCGGAAGTACAACTGGGCCTGCTGCCGGGTTCCGGCGGCACACAGCGTTTGCCGCGTCTTATCGGCGTGAGTAACGCGCTGGATATGATTCTCGTCGGCAAGCAGTTACGCCCCCGCCAGGCGCTGAAGCTGGGACTGGTGGACGACGTTGTCCCGCAGTCTATTCTGCTTGATGCGGCCGTTGAGCTTGCGCTCAAAGGCCGCCAGACTTCACGCGTTTTACCTGTCCGTGAACGCATCCTTGCAGGGCCGCTTGGGCGTTCGCTGTTATTCAATTTCGTAAACAAAAAAACGGAACAGAAAACAAAAGGAAATTACCCGGCCGCGCGACGTATTCTTGATGTGATAAAAATCGGTCTGGAGCAGGGTACGCACAGCGGTTACGAAGCCGAGGCGAGGGCCTTTGGCGAACTGGCGATGACGCCGCAGTCTGCCGCGCTGCGCGGGATATTTTTTGCCAGCACCGAACTTAAAAAAGAACAGGGCAGCGATGCCGAACCTCGTCCGATTCGCGCGGTTGGCGTGCTGGGCGGCGGATTAATGGGCGGCGGCATTGCTTACGTTACGGCGACGAAAGGCCGACTGCCGGTGCGCATCAAAGACATCGGCAACGAAGGCATTAATCATGCCCTGAAATACAGTTGGGATCTGCTGGATAAAAAAGTGCGCCGCCGACATATGAAAGCGGCAGAGCGTCAACGCGAGATGGCGCGCATTTCCGGCGGAACGGATTACAGCGGTTTTCACAGCCGCGATATCGTCGTGGAAGCCGTATTCGAGGAGCTGTCGCTTAAGCAAAAAATGGTAGCGGAAATTGAACAGCATGCCGCGCCGCATACCATTTTCGCCTCTAATACATCCTCATTGCCTATTGCGGATATTGCCGCTAATGCCGCGCGTCCGGAACAGGTCATCGGCCTGCACTATTTCAGCCCGGTAGACAAAATGCCGCTGGTGGAAGTCATTCCCCACGCTGGAACTTCTGCGGAAACCATTTCCACAACCGTTTCTCTTGCCAAAAAACAGGGCAAAACCCCGATCGTTGTGGGAGACAGCGCCGGTTTTTACGTTAACCGCATTCTTGCCCCTTACGTGAATGAAGCGCTGCGCTGTCTGGTAGAAGGAGAGCCGGTCGATAAAATTGACGAGGCGCTGGTGAAGTTTGGTTTTCCCGTGGGCCCAATCCAACTTTTGGATGAGGTGGGAATCGATGTGGGAACTAAAATTAGTCCGGTGCTACAGCAGGCTTACGGTGAACGTTTTGCCGCTCCGGCTGCCGTTGCCGCAATCCTGAACGACGATCGCAAAGGTAGAAAAAATGGACGCGGTTTCTATCTTTATGACGCGAAAGGGCGTAAAAGCAAAAAACAGGTCGACCCCGCAATTTATAAGCTTACTGGCGTCACGCCGAAAGGGCAGATGGAAACAAACGCCCTGGCTGAACGCTGCGTGTTGATGATGCTTAATGAAGCCGCCCGCTGCCTTGATGAAGGCGTTGTGCGCAGCGCGCGCGACGGTGACATTGGCGCTGTATTCGGTATCGGATTCCCGCCTTTCCTGGGGGGGCCGTTCCGCTATATGGATAGCCTGGGCGCGGGAGAAGTTGTCGCAAGGCTGCAACGCCTTGCCAGCCAGTACGGAGAGCGGTTTTCACCTTGCGACAGGCTGTTAAGCATGGCCGGAAATAATCTTGCTTTCAGTGATTCGCTGAAACATGAAGCGGAAGTTGAGGTCAAAGAAGCATGAGTTCTGCCTCCCGGAAAGTGGGGTATGAACTCGGTGAATGGGCGCTGGTTGGTCATTATGTAAACTATGATTGACTATACTTGCAGCATTGAGGTAAAAAACAGCGTTTCATTCGATGTACGGATAAGGCACAATGCCCGGCTGCTGAATATATCCCCCTCTTGTTCGAGGGCGAATTGAAGCATTCCTGGTTAACAAAAGCGGTGCAATATGCAAGTTTTTATCATGCGTCACGGCGACGCAGCACTCGATGCCGCCAGCGACTCGGTACGTCCCTTAACCCAGTGTGGTTGTGACGAATCCCGTGTGATGGCGACCTGGTTAAAAGGTCAAGTAGCGGATATCGAACGTGTTCTGGTGAGCCCTTACCTGCGAGCTGAACAGACCCTGGACGTAGTGCGGGAAGCGCTTAATCTCCCGGAAAAAGAAGACATCCTCCCGGAATTAACTCCGTGCGGCGATGTCGGCCTGGTGAGCTGCTATCTGCAAGCCCTGGCTAATGAAGGCGTTGAGTCGGCTTTGGTGGTTTCTCACCTGCCGTTGGTCGGTTACCTGGTATCTGAACTCTGCCCTGAAGAAACTCCGCCGATGTTCTGCACGTCGGCCATTGCCAATGTCACTCTGGATGCGCAGACCGGAAAAGGGGTGTTTAACTGGCAGATGAGTCCCAGAAATCTGAAAGTAGCGAAAGCTATCTGACAGCCGTAAGCATGAAAAAAGAGCCGCGAAATGCGGCTCTTATTGTTTATGGCGGTGGATGGCACGTTGTTTATCCACCCTACAAATGCTGCCTGTAACGGAGGCGGTGCTTTATTGATGACTTTGCCAATAACGTAGGGCGGGTAAGCGAAGCGCCACCCGCCATCTGGCTTAAGGCAATTCCGGCGGCTGCCACTCTTCAACTTCAATCAATACCAACAGCGCTGCATCGCCACCGTATTCTTTCGGAGCCTGGTGGAATGCCATCACATGCGGATGCTGCGCAAGCCACAGCGGCGACTGCTGCTTTAATACGTGTTTGCCATGCCCGTGCATCACACAGGCGCAAAATATATGTTCTCTGCGGCAGGCGGCGATAAGCGCGCCCAGCTCTTGCTTTGCCTGGAGCTGCGTCAGCCCGTGCAAATCCAGAAACAGCTCAGGGGAGTAATCACCCCGGCGGATCTTCTTTAATTCAAAATGGCTGACGTCTTCACGCACATAGCGAGTCGGGCCTTCCGTAGCGAGTCTTGGCTGGAACTCGTCGGAAAAATAATGACTGGCGTCCGCCTGCTCCTGTAACAGCCGTTTCACCGGCACTTCCCGGGCTTTTTTACGCACCGGACGGTGAACGATAGTGTCCTGGGTGAGTTTTTTGGTACCGCTCATCAGATCACGGAAAAGGTTCCGATCGTCAACGCTGAGCGAAGGATTTTTCTTCATCTCTTTCTCGTCTCGCAACTGCTTTGGCGCCAGTTTACCCGCTTTGCCGCTCATCCCTAAATAAAACGCAAATTTCCCCCCGCTGCGGTGATTGAATGCTGATTTGTCGCAGCCTTCATGGCAAACTAATCGATTATTGAATTAGCGCGAACGGCCTGCGGAGGGCAACGTGGATAAAATTTTCGTCGATGAGGCAGTGAATGAACTGCACACCATTCAGGATATGCTGCGCTGGGCAGTCAGCCGCTTTAGCGCCGCCAACATCTGGTATGGTCACGGCACCGATAACCCGTGGGATGAAGCCGTTCAGTTAGTGCTGCCAAGCCTCTATCTGCCGCTGGATATTCCTGAAGATATGCGCACCGCGCGTCTGACTCCAAGCGAACGTCATCGCATCGTTGAACGCGTGATTCGTCGCGTGAACGAGCGCATTCCGGTTGCCTATCTCACCAATAAAGCCTGGTTCTGCGGCCACGAGTTTTACGTGGACGAGCGCGTACTGGTGCCGCGTTCGCCTATTGGCGAACTGATTAATAATCGTTTTGCTGGCCTTTATGACGACGAACCCCAGCACATTCTGGATATGTGCACCGGCAGCGGCTGTATCGCCATTGCCTGCGCGTATGAATTCACCAATGCCGAAGTGGATGCGGTAGATATTTCTCTTGATGCGCTGGCGGTTGCCGAGCAAAACATCTCTGAGCACGGTCTGGAAAACCAGGTTACGCCAATCCGTTCGGACCTGTTCCGGGATCTGCCAAAAGTGCAGTACGACGTCATCGTCACTAATCCGCCGTACGTTGACGCAGAAGATATGTCCGATCTGCCGGGCGAGTTCCGCTTTGAGCCCGAGTTAGGGCTTGCGGCAGGAAGCGACGGGCTGAAACTGGCGCGGCGCATTCTGGCCTGCGCGCCGGATTATCTGGCCGACGGCGGGATTCTGATTTGTGAAGTGGGTAACAGCATGGTACATCTGATGGAGCAGTATCCGGATGTGCCGTTCACCTGGCTTGAATTCGACAACGGCGGTGACGGCGTCTTTATGCTGACCAAAACGCAGCTTATTGCGGCTCGCGAACATTTCAGCATTTATAAAGATTAAGCACTAAAGACGGGCCGCAGGGCCCGTCGTTCGTCGCTCACAACACAATCTTATAAGAACAACGACAACGGTAAGGAGCCGTGATGGCAGGCAACAGTATTGGACAAGTATTTCGCGTAACGACATTTGGTGAATCCCACGGCGTAGCGCTGGGCTGCATTGTGGATGGCGTGCCGCCGGGCATTCCTCTTACAGAAGCCGATCTGCAACACGATCTCGATCGCCGCCGCCCGGGCACTTCGCGCTATACCACGCAGCGTCGCGAACCGGACCAGGTCAAAATTCTCTCAGGCGTTTTTGAGGGCGTCACCACCGGCACCAGCATCGGTTTGCTCATTGAAAATACCGATCAGCGCTCTCAGGATTACAGCGCTATCAAAGACGTGTTCCGTCCGGGCCACGCAGATTACACCTACGAGCAAAAATACGGCCTGCGCGATTACCGTGGCGGCGGTCGTTCTTCCGCGCGTGAAACAGCAATGCGCGTTGCAGCGGGCGCTATCGCTAAAAAATACCTGGCGCATAAATATGGCATTACTATTCGCGGCTGCCTGACGCAAATGGGCGACGTGCCGCTTGAAATCAAAGACTGGGAGCAGGTTGAACAGAACCCGTTCTTCTGCCCCGATCCGGACAAAATTGAAACGCTTGACGAGCTGATGCGCGGGCTGAAAAAAGAGGGTGATTCCATCGGCGCGAAGGTGACCGTGGTGGCTGATAACGTGCCGCCAGGGCTTGGCGAGCCGGTATTCGATCGTCTGGATGCGGATATCGCCCACGCGCTGATGAGCATCAACGCCGTGAAGGGCGTTGAAATCGGCGAAGGCTTTGGCGTGGTCAATCTGCGCGGCAGCCAGAACCGCGATGAAATCACCAAAGAAGGTTTCCAGAGCAACCATGCGGGCGGCATTCTCGGCGGCATCAGCAGCGGTCAGCAGATCGTGGCTAATATGGCGCTGAAGCCAACTTCCAGCATTATGGTCCCAGGACGCACAATCAATCGCGAAGGCGAAGAAGTGGAAATGGTTACCCGCGGGCGCCACGATCCTTGTGTAGGGATCCGTGCGGTGCCGATCGCAGAAGCGATGCTGGCGATCGTGCTGATGGATCATATGCTGCGTCAGCGTGCCCAAAACGCCGACGTAACCACTACTCTGCCGCGCTGGTAATGCAATGAAAAAAGCTCTCGTGGGCCTGCTGGTGTTCTTTGTCAGCGCCACAGCATTCGCCGCCACGCCGTGGCAAAAAATCAGCCATCCGGTTACGGGCAGCCCGCAATCTATTGGCGCGTTTTCCAACGGCTGTATTGTTGGCGCCCACGAGTTGCCGCTAAACGATGCCCGTTATCAGGTGATGCGGCCGGACCAGCGCCGCTATTTCGGTCATCCCGACTTAGTGATGTTTATTCAGCGCCTGAGTAATCAGGTGCATCAGCTTGAGCTGGGCACGGTGCTAATTGGTGATATGGGCATGGCTGCGGGGGGGCGGTTTAGCTCCGGTCATGCAAGCCACCAGACCGGACTTGATGTCGATATCTTCCTGCAACTGCCAAAAACACGCTGGACGCCGTCACAGCTTCTCAAACCGCAGGCGCTGGATTTAGTGGCAAGCGACGATAAGCATGTTGTTCAACGCCTGTGGCAGCCGGAAATCTACAGCCTGATCAAGCTGGCGGCGATTGATAACGACGTGACGCGCATCTTCGTCAACCCGGCGATTAAGCAGCAGCTTTGCCTGGACGCAGGCGCTGACCGTGACTGGCTGCGTAAGGTTCGCCCGTGGTTTGCCCATCGCGCTCATATGCATGTTCGCCTGCGCTGCCCGGCGGACAGCCTTGAGTGTGAAGATCAGCCGCTCCCGCCTCCGGGCGACGGCTGCGGTGCCGAATTGCAAAGCTGGTTTGCGCCGCCAGCTCCGGGCAGCAAGCCACCGAAAAAGAAAACTCCGCCTCCGATACCGGCTTCTTGTCAGGCCTTGCTGGATAGTCACGAACTCTGACGGATAAGTTCATGGAATGGAAATCGCTAACAAAGAAGGAAAAAACGTGGTTTTTCCTTCTTTGTTGTAAACAGCCGAAAATCACTCATTGATTTTGCTTTTTACTTTTTGGGTGAGATCTTTTGTCTCTCAACTGCATGAGGTTTGTCGTCAGTCTAATGGAATGGTTTATGGTTTCCCCCGTGATGCTGGTGGCGCTGTTTTTTGTCGCCCTGCTGGCGGGTTTTATTGATGCACTGGCGGGCGGCGGCGGATTGTTAACCGTGCCCGCGTTGCTGGCAGCCGGTATGTCACCCGCTCAGGCGCTGGCGACCAACAAGCTTCAGGCCTGCGGCGGTTCGGTTTCCGCCTCGATCTATTTTATCCGCCGCAAAGTGGTAAGCCTGTCCTCTCAGAAGCTCAATATTCTGATGACGTTTCTTGGTTCCACCACCGGCGCGCTGCTGGTGCAACACGTTAAGTCAGACGTGCTGCGCCAAATCCTGCCGCTGCTGGTGATTGGCATTGGCCTGTACTTTTTGCTGATGCCGAAACTTGGCGAAGAAGACAGGCAGCGCCGCCTGTACGGTTTGCCTTTTGCACTGGTCGCTGGCGGCTGTGTCGGTTTTTACGACGGCTTCTTTGGCCCGGGGGCAGGTTCATTTTACGCATTGGCGTTTGTTACGCTGTGCGGCTTTAATCTCGCCAAATCTACCGCTCACGCCAAAGTGCTGAACGCCACGTCGAACCTCGGCGGACTGCTGCTGTTTATCATTGGCGGGAAGGTGATTTGGGGGACCGGCTTTGTGATGATGGCCGGGCAATTTTTGGGCGCGCGTATGGGTTCGCGCCTGGTATTAAGCAAAGGGCAAAAGCTTATCCGGCCGATGATCGTCATTGTCTCGGCGGTGATGAGCGCCAAACTCTTATTTGACAGCCACGGAACGGAGATCCTCCATTGGTTGGGGGCTGCCTGACATGACCACACAAAGTATGACGACAGAACACCATTATCAGCAGCTAATCGATATCTTCGACAGTTGCTTTAAAGAAGATTTTAATACCCGTCTGATTAAAGGCGACGACGAACCGATCTATCTTCCTGCGGATGCGGAAGTGCCGTACAACCGGGTGGTTTTTGCCCACGGTTATTATGCAAGCGGTATGCACGAGATATCGCACTGGTGCATCGCCGGGAAAGCCCGCCGTGAGCTGGTGGATTTTGGTTACTGGTATTGCCCGGACGGACGCGATGCGCAAACGCAAAGTAAGTTCGAAGATGTCGAAGTGAAGCCTCAGGCGCTGGAATGGCTGTTATGCGTGGCTGCGGGCTTCCCGTTTAACGTAAGCTGCGACAATCTGAGCGGTGATTTCGACCCGGACAGGATTGCTTTTCAGCGTCGCGTTCACGCTCAGGTGATGGCTTATCTCGAAGAAGGCATCCCTGAACGCCCGGCACGCCTGATGGCTGCCCTGCGTGACTACTATAAAACGCCGCCGGTTACAGCAGAGCTGTTCCCGTGGCCGGAAGATTTAAACTAATTACCTGCAAATGAGGAAGAACGTACGATGATCGCGGAATTTGAAACTCGCATTCTGGCGTTAATTGATGGAATGGTGGATACCGCCGGGGATGATGAGCTGTTTGCCAGCGGTTATCTGCGCGGCCACCTCACTCTCGCAGTCGCGGAGCTGGAACACGGCGACAACCACACGCCGCAAGCTTTGCATGCGGCCGTTTCCAGCAGCCTGGAAAAAGCGATTCAGGCGGGCGAGCTTTCTCCGCGCGACCAGTCTCTGGTGCTGGGCATGTGGGATAACCTGTATCAGCAGGCGGAATTTAAGTAATCCGTAACAGAGGGTGGGTAGCGCTTGCGCTTATCCACCCTACACAACAATTTGTAGGTCGGGTAAGTGTAAGCGTCACCCGACAACCCGAACCGCCCGAAACCGCCCGACAAAATTAACGGACTTCTTTTCCCTTCAGCAGCTTCCTCACCCAAAATCGGTTCGGATTTAATGCCGAAAGCGTTGTGCTATCAAGCGGGATCGGTTCATTGCTCATTTGCGCCGCCAGGATTTCTGTTGCCAGCGGGGCGGTGCACAAGCCTCTTGAGCCTAAGCCTGCAAGCATAAACAGATTGCCGTAGACTGGAGCTGGCCCGGCGTTTTCTTTGTCTTCGACGAGATTAGCGTAGCTTTCCAGCGTGCGTTGATAATCTGCTACGCTGCCGATTATCGGCAAATGGTCGCGTGTGGCGCAACGCACGCCGCAGCGGGCTTCGCCGGCAGTTACATCCACTTCCTGCGGCCATTTTTCATCCGGTAAACAGTTAATAAGACGCTGGCGATTATGCTGCTGATCTTCTTCGTTGTAGCGCATGTCTTCTACGCCCCGGTGATAGCTTGCGCCGATGCAATGCTGCTGATTGCCCGGATTACGCGGCGTCAGATAACCGTCGTAGCACAGCACCTGTTTGAGCTTTTGAAGCGATGGGCTGGTTGGAATATGGCTAACCTGGCCGCCGACGGCGGAAACCGGCAGCTTTTCAGTTTGCAGGAATTTGTTAATTTGATGCCCGTTAGCCAGCGCCACGACTGCGTGTTGCCGGGGAGCCTGGTTTGCAAATTCCAGTTTCCAGCCCTTTTCTGTTTTATCCAGCGCCGTAACCCGGTGACCGTAATGGGCCTTCAAACCTTGCCGCAGCGCCAGTTCGAGCGCGCCTGCGGTAAGCTGCGCCGGGCATAGCCATCCGCCCAACGGGTAGGTGATGCCGCCGCAGCCTGTTTCAACGCCGCTAATTTCGGCGACGGTTTTTTTGTCAACGGCGTGCGCAAGAGGTTCCGGAAATGCCAGGCTAAGCATCTGCTCGATTTTGTGCTGGCTTCTGTCATCCCAGCCGAGCTGCGTGACGCCGCACCAGTCATGATCAAACTCTACGGGAAGCGAATCATACAGACGGCGGGCAAAGGTAAAGGCGGCGGCGAAAAAGTTCGTGAGCGAGGCATCGTGCGTGCTTAGCAGCGGGTAAAGCGCGCCCTGGCGATTGCCGGACGCGCCTTGCGCAGGCGCTTCATCTTCGCAGTAAAGCGTGACCTGCCAGCCGCGACGAAGCAGCGCAAGAGAGAGCAGGGCGCTGGCAACGCCTCCGCCTACAATCGCCGCTTCTTTACCTTGCGCTGCGGGGCGTGCATACCACGGCGCCTGAGCCTGGAAGGGGAGAGCCTGCTCCATCACGCCGGTTAACATCGTGCGCTTGCGCCCGAAGCCTTTGGCTTTCGTCATGGTGAAACCGGCTTCAGTCAGCCCACGGCGTACGAATCCCGCGCAGGTAAAAGTGGCCAGCGTGCCGCCGGGACGGGCCAGCTTCGCCATGGCGTTGAAGAGTTGCGGCGTCCACATATCCGGATTTTTCGACGGCGCAAAACCGTCCAGGAACCAGGCGTCAACCTGGTTCGTCAAAGTGTCATCCAACTGTGGTATCAGATCATTAATATCGCCGAACCACAGGTCAAGCGTAACACGTCCTTGCGCCAGCAGCAGGCGGTGACAGCCAGAAACGGGGAGCGGCCATTGTTGCTGGAGCGCTTCGGCAAACTCCGCCAGCTCCGGCCAGTGGCTGTGCGCCATGCGTAAATCAGCGGCGGTGAGCGGAAACTTTTCAAAACTAATAAAATGAAGGCGCTGAAGCCTGGCCTGTGGCTGTTTTGTACGGAATTCGTCAAAAGCCTGCCATAAAGTCAAAAAGTTAAGGCCGGTGCCAAAGCCGCTTTCACCGACGACAAAGAGCGAGCGATCGTGGGTTGCGAAGCGTTCTGACAGACGATTTCCTTCCAGAAATACATAACGAGTTTCCTCAAGTCCATTATCATTAGAGAAGTACACATCATCAAACTCTCGGGATACAGGTGTACCTTCTTCGTTAAAGCCGAGGCTGGCGGATTGTATAGGGGAGTGTTTCACGTAAGTTGCTCGTCTGGCAGGCGGTGAAAGGATAGTAACGATGTGTGCGAAGCGGCGCAAATTTCGGGCCGATTTGGCTGATCGGACTTGTTCGGCGTACAAGTGTACGCTATTGTGCCAGTCGAAATCCTAAATAGTGCAGTGAAGAGGTATTGAATGAAACGTGCAGTGATTACTGGCCTGGGCATCGTTTCCAGCATCGGTAATAACCAGCAGGAAGTCCTGGCATCTCTGCGTGAAGGACGCTCCGGGATCACTTACTCTGAAGAGTTTAAAGATTCAGGTATGCGTAGCCACGTATGGGGTAACGTCAAACTGGACACCACCGGTTTGATTGACCGTAAAGTGGTTCGTTTCATGAACGATGCCTCTATCTATGCCTATCTTTCCATGCAGGAAGCTATCGCAGATGCTGGCCTGAGCGAAGAGGTTTACCAGAACAACCCGCGCGTTGGTCTGATTGCCGGCTCCGGTGGTTCATCTAAAGCGCAGGTATTCGGTGCGGACGCAATGCGTAGCCCGCGCGGCCTGAAAGCGGTTGGTCCATATGTTGTGACCAAAGCGATGGGCTCAGCGGTTTCCGCCTGTCTCGCAACACCGTTCAAAATCCACGGTGTGAACTACTCTATCAGCTCCGCATGCGCAACGTCTTCTCATTGCATCGGCAACGCTGTTGAGCAGATTCAGTTGGGCAAACAGGACATCGTCTTTGCCGGCGGCGGCGAAGAGCTGGGCTGGGAGATGGCCTGTGAGTTCGATGCGATGGGCGCGCTGTCCACCAAATACAACGACGAGCCAGCTAAAGCTTCCCGTACTTATGATGCAAACCGTGACGGTTTCGTTATCGCAGGCGGCGGCGGCATGGTTGTGGTGGAAGAGCTGGAACACGCTCTGGCTCGCGGCGCACATATCTACGCTGAAATCGTTGGCTACGGCGCAACGTCCGACGGCGCAGATATGGTTGCTCCGTCAGGTGAAGGCGCTGTGCGCTGCATGAAGA
The DNA here is from genome assembly GCF_025215095.1 of Dryocola boscaweniae. Classification (GTDB taxonomy): domain Bacteria; phylum Pseudomonadota; class Gammaproteobacteria; order Enterobacterales; family Enterobacteriaceae; genus Dryocola; species Dryocola boscaweniae. Next base: position 32,806 of record NZ_JALHAP010000078.1, read on the forward strand.
TGGCGATGCACGACATTGATACGCCAATCGACTACCTGAACACCCACGGGACTTCCACGCCGGTTGGCGATGTGAAAGAACTCGGTGCCATCCGCGAAGTCTTCGGCAATAACTCTCCGGCGATGTCCGCAACCAAAGCGATGACCGGCCACTCCCTGGGGGCCGCAGGCGTTCAGGAAGCGATTTACTCTCTGCTGATGCTGGAGAACGGCTTTATCGCCCCAAGCATCAACATTGAAGAAATGGATGAGCAGGCGAAAGGTCTGAATATCGTGACGGAACCGACCGAGCGTAAGCTGCGCACCGTGATGTCCAACAGCTTCGGCTTTGGCGGCACTAACGCAACGTTGGTTATGCGTAAACTCGACGCGTAATTCGCTGACGCTATCAAACGGGCGCCTTCGGGCGTCTTTTTTTTGCCTTTACGAAGATTGACAAAGCGGCTGTTTGTCAGCACTATGCGCGCCATAACATTATCTTATTGATAATGCGTAAGCGTTCAACGTCAACCAACGCACCTTTAATCTGACCAATCAGATAGAGAGGCGCGGTATCTTGTCTCCCCGCCTTACTCTGCTGTTAATGGAGTAAGCAGTATGTCTGCAACAGTTGAATCTCATCTTAAAAAGCCAAAATCGGCTAACGCACAGCTTTTCAAAATTACCTTCGCTATTTTTCTGACCTATATGACCGTCGGTCTGCCTCTGCCCGTTATTCCTTTGTTTGTGCATCAGCAGCTTGGCTATGGCAACACGATGGTCGGCATAGCCGTGGGCATTCAGTTCCTCGCCACGGTCCTGACGCGCGGCTATGCGGGGCGGCTTGCCGACCAGCAGGGCGCAAAACGTTCAACCATTCAGGGCATGTTTGCCTGCGCGCTTGCGGGCATTGCTTACCTGCTGGCGGCGCTGCTGCCCGTTGAAGCCGCTGTCAAATTCGGGCTGCTGATTGTCGGGCGTCTTATCCTCGGCTTTGGCGAAAGCCAGTTGCTGACCGGTACGCTAACGTGGGGGATGGGGCTGGTGGGGCCGGCTCGTTCCGGCAAGGTTATGTCGTGGAACGGTATGGCAATGTATGGCGCATTAGCGGCTGGCGCGCCGCTGGGCCTGCTGCTTAATAGCCATTGGGGATTCGTTGCGTTGGGCGTGTCCACCATCGCGCTCCCGCTGGTCGCCTTGTTGTTTAACGGGCGAGTGAAGCCTGTGCCAGCCCATAAAGGCGAGCGCCCGTCCCTGTTCGCCGTAGTGGGTCTTATCTGGAAACCGGGTCTCGGGTTAGCTTTACAGGGCGTAGGTTTCGCGGTTATCGGTACTTTTGTTTCGCTCTACTTCGCCTCAAAGGGCTGGGCATGGGCAGGCTTCACGCTGAGCGCATTTGGCGGGGCTTTTGTACTGATGCGCTTCTTATTCGGCTGGATGCCGGACCGTTTTGGCGGCGTACGCGTGGCGCTGGTTTCGTTAGTTATTGAGGCCATCGGCCTGATACTGCTTTGGTAGGCTCCCGTCGCCTGGGTTGCCCTGCTGGGCGCAGCCTTAACCGGTTGCGGCTGCTCGTTAATTTTCCCGTCGCTGGGCGTTGAGGTTGTTAAGCGGGTGCCCGCGCAGGTTCGCGGCACGGCGCTGGGTGGCTATGCCGCGTTTCAGGATATCTCGTATGGCGTTACCGGGCCGCTAACCGGGCTGTTAGCGACTTCGCTTGGTTACTCTTCCGTGTTTTTGGCGGGCGCGATTTCTGCAGCGGCAGGGATTGTGGTGACGCTTGTGGCTTTCAGGAAGTAATGCATAAGCTGTTGGCTTGATAAGCGACGGTGCCATCAAAAAAATCTTGTCGGATGGCGGTTGGTTATTCGACCTACGGAAATCCCCCTCAGGCTGAGGGGGAGCCATTTTAAACAACCATCCAGAATAAAATCATCACTACAATCAGCGCGATTAACGCAAGCCCTGGGCGGGCCGAAATAGCTTTAAACGGCTCGGCGAATGGCGCAAAAAGCGGGCTGAAGATCGGCTGAATATTGCGAACTTCCAGGATATCCGGCTGGCGTTCCGCACGTCTTAAAAACACCTGATTTAAAATATCCTGCACCTGCGCTGCGGTAAGCTGCATCTGCGGCGTGGCCTGAAAACGCTGCTGCGAATAATCCGTTATTTCTTTCCACTCGGCGGGCTCTAAAGGCTGTTTTAACGCAGCCTGGATGGCGTGCAAAGTGGGGGCGGTTTGCTGGCTTAACGTCTGGCGCGCCTGCAGCCAGGTGGTCAGCAGCGTAAAGTGTTTGGCCGGTATCAGCTCGCCCGTCTTCACGCCGGAAAGCTCCAGCATGGACTGCCAGATTTGCTTGCCGGATTCGCCCGTAGCCGCAGTAAGTTTCGCTACCTGCTGATTCAGCGCGCTATGTTCCGCAGGCAGCAGGGGGCGGTCGGTGGCCGGGCGTTGCTGCGGTTGTGGAATGGTTAACTGGTTATTTTGCAGTAACGTGAGTACGCTTTTTAATTGCTGCGGCGTAAGCTGGCTGAGCGCGCTATGGCCGAACTCCCGGCGAATATAGTCGCTTACCGCCTGACGATTATTTCCCTGCGGCAGCAAGTCGCTGAGCTGTTGCACAATCTGGCGCGTGGCGTGCGTAGTCTGCACGGTAGCGAGGCGCTGGTTGAGGTTCTGTTCGGCGGCCGGGAAATGGCGCGAGAGCAACGGCGTCTCGTTTTTCAGACCCAGATCGTGTTTAACCCCGGCCCACACTTCAGCGCTCTGCAACTGGCTAAGCGCCACGATGCGGGTAATCAGACGTTCCAGCACGGTACGCTGCACGGAGGAAAGCGGCTGTTCGCCTGCAGCAGAAGGCGCTGGGGAAGGTTCCCCCGGAGGGCGAGGCGAGGCCCCCTGAATGGGTTGCATGGCATTTCCTTAAGATGACTGACAAACGACAAAACATTACACCGTAGCCCGTTATGCCCGGACGCCAGATTATGGCACACTATCCGGCTTATTCTCGACGATTAACAGACAGGTAGCTAACGTGAAAATCCTCGTTGATGAAAATATGCCCTATGCCCGCGAATTGTTTAGCCGTCTGGGCGAGGTAACCGCCGTTCCGGGTCGCCCAATTCCGGTTGACGAACTGGCCGATGCCGGCGCGCTGATGGTGCGTTCCGTCACTAAGGTGAACGCAGATTTGCTTGACGGTAAAGGCGTCAAATTTGTCGGAACCGCTACGGCGGGCACCGACCATATTGATGAAGCTTATCTTGACCGGGCGGGCATCGCGTTTTCTGCAGCGCCAGGCTGTAACGCTATAGCCGTAGTGGAATACGTTTTCTCCTCGCTGTTGATGCTGGCCGAACGCGACGGCTTTACGCTGACTGACCGCACCGTTGGCATCGTTGGCGTGGGCAACGTGGGGGTACGTTTGCAGGCGCGCCTGGAAGCTTTCGGCGTTCGCACGCTGCTTTGCGATCCGCCGCGTGCGGACCGCGGTGATGAAGAGGATTTCCAGCCGCTTGAGCAACTTGTACGCGAAGCCGATGTGCTGACGTTCCATACCCCGCTGTTCAAAGACGGCCCATATAAAACGCTGCATCTTGCCGATGAGCGGCTTATTTCCAGCCTTAAACCTGGCGCTATTTTAATCAACGCCTGCCGTGGCCCGGTGGTGGATAACGCCGCGCTGCTGAAGTGCCTGAAAGGCGGGCAGGATCTTAGCGTCGTACTCGACGTGTGGGAGCCGGAACCTGAACTTAACGTCGAGCTGCTCGAACTTGTCGATATCGGCACGCCGCATATCGCAGGCTATACGCTGGAAGGCAAAGCTCGCGGCACTACGCAGGTGTTTGAAGCATTCGGCGAATTTATCGGTCAACGTCAGCAGGTGGCGCTCGACACGCTGCTTCCGGCGCCAGAATTTGGCCGCATCACGCTTCATGGCCCGCTCGATCAAGCCACGCTCAAAAGACTGGTTCATCTGGTGTATGATGTGCGTCGCGATGACGCGCCGCTGCGCAAAGTGGCAGGTCAGCCGGGCGAATTCGACAAGCTGCGTAAAAATTACCAGGAGCGCCGCGAATGGTCATCGCTTTATATTCAGTGCGATGATGAAAATGCGGCGGCCACCTTGCAAAATCTGGGCTTTAGCGCGGTTTATCACACCGCCCGTTAACCCTAATCTTCTGTCCTGCCGGAGTACATCCCCGGCGGGACGCTTTTTTAAGTCTGGAGTAAACCAACATGTCTGAAGGCTGGAATATTGCCGTTTTAGGTGCCACGGGTGCCGTAGGCGCGGCTGTTCTTGAACTGCTCGCCGAGCGCCAGTTCCCGGTTGGTGAATTGTATGCTCTCGCCCGCAACGAAAGCGCCGGGGAAAATCTGCGTTATGAAGGCAAAACGGTGATGGTGCAGGATGCCGAAGCGTTTGACTGGACGCAGGTGCAGTTAGCCTTTTTCGTGGCAGGAGCGGAAGCCTCGGCACGTTATGCCGACGAAGCCGCCAACTCGGGCTGCCTGGTGATTGACTCAAGCGGTTTGTTCGCCCTTGAGCCAGACGTGCCGTTAGTGGTGCCGGATGTTAACCCATTTGTGCTTGGCGATTACCGCAATCGTAACCTGGTGGCCGTTGCAGATAGCCTGACCAGCCAACTGCTGACGGCCCTGAAGCCGCTGATTGAGCAAGGCGGTTTATCGCGCATTCAGGTGACTAACCTGCTGGCTGCTTCCGCACGCGGCAAAGTTGCCGTTGACGCGCTGGCGGGGCAGAGCGCCCGTTTGCTTAACGGTATGCCGATAGACGAAGACGATCTCTTCGGACGCCAACTGGCGTTCAATATGCTGCCGCTGGTGCCGGATGCCGAAGGCAGCGTGCGCGCGGAGCGTCGCCTGGTAAATGAAGTGCGTAAAGTGCTGCAGGACGAAGCCCTGCCGATTTCCGCAAGCTACGTGCAGGCGCCTATCTTCTATGGTCACGCGCAAATGGTAAATTTTGAAGCGATGCGTCCGCTTGCGGCAGAAGAAGCGCGTGATGCGTTCGGCCAGGTTGAAGATCTTGAGCTGTCTGAAGAAGGGCAGTTCCCGACTCAGGTAACCGACGCTTCCGGCAGCGCTCATCTTTCCATTGGCTGCGTACAGAACGATTACGGCATGCCTGAGCAAATTCAGTTCTGGTCCGTTGCGGATAACGTCCGTTTCGGCGGCGCGCTGATGGCGGTGAAAACGGCTGAAAAATTAGTGCAGGAGTATATGTACTAATGTCCGACGAGTTGCCTACTCTTTCGATACACAAAACAAGCCCGCTTCACAAGATTGCGCTCGGCATTGAGTACGACGGCAGTAAATATTACGGCTGGCAGCGCCAGAATGAAGTGCGCAGCGTGCAGGAGAAGCTTGAAAAAGCGCTCTCCAAAGTGGCGAATGAGCCGATTAACGTCTTCTGCGCCGGGCGCACCGACGCGGGCGTACATGCCACCGGTCAGGTTGTGCATTTCGAAACGCATATGCAGCGTAAAGATGCGGCGTGGACATTAGGCGTAAATGCGAATTTGCCTGGTGACATTGCGGTGCGATGGGTTAAAGCTGTGCCGGATGATTTTCACGCCCGCTTCAGCGCAACGGCGCGTCGCTATCGTTATGTGATTTATAACGAGCGCCTGCGGCCTGCGGTGCTGGCGCAGGGGGTGACGCATTTTTATCATCCTTTAGACGCCGACCGCATGCATCGTGCCGCGCAGTGCCTGCTGGGCGAGAATGATTTTACTTCATTCCGTGCGGTGCAGTGCCAGTCCCGTACGCCATGGCGCAACCTGATGCACATCAACGTCACTCGCTACGGCGCTTATGTGGTTGTGGACATCAAAGCGAACGCTTTTGTCCATCATATGGTACGCAATATTGTCGGCAGCCTGATGGAAATCGGCTGCGGCAACCAGGCGGAAGACTGGATGGCTGAGCTGCTGGCGGCAAAAGATCGTAAGCTTGCGGCAGCAACAGGAAAAGCGGAAGGCTTATACCTTGTTTCTGTCGATTATCCAGAACATTTTGCATTGCCTGAACCCCCTATGGGCCCTCTGTTTTTGAGCTGACTGATGCAGTCGAGAAAGGTAAATCACTATGGATTTTATCCGCTTTGTTATTGATTTTATTTTGCATATTGATGTGCATCTGGCGGAGCTGGTCGCGCAGTATGGTATCTGGGTTTACGCCATTTTGTTTTTGATTCTGTTTTGCGAAACCGGTCTGGTGGTGACGCCGTTCCTGCCCGGCGATTCGCTGTTGTTCGTGGCGGGCGCGCTTGCCGCGTTGCCAACCAACGATCTGAACGTTCATACCATGGTGATTTTGATGGTGCTCGCCGCGATTATCGGCGATGCCGTGAACTACACTATTGGGCGGCTGTTTGGCGAAAAGCTGTTCAGTAACCCCGATTCGAAGATCTTCCGTCGCAGCTATCTCGACAAAACTCATGCTTTTTACGAGCGTCACGGCGGAAAAACGATTATCCTCGCGCGCTTCGTTCCTATTGTGCGAACTTTCGCACCGTTCGTCGCGGGCATGGGACATATGTCCTATCGCCACTTTGCGATGTATAACGTCGCCGGGGCGTTGCTGTGGGTATTGCTGTTCACCTACGCAGGTTACCTGTTCGGTGATTTGCCGATTGTGCAGGAAAATCTGAAATTGTTAATTGTGGCGATCATCGTGTTGTCGGTTCTGCCGGGCATCATCGAAATTATCCGCCACAAACGCGCTCACGCACGAGCGCAAAAATAACTTACGAGCGCGGTTCGACCACTTTTTTGTCCAAAGTCGTGGGCCGTTATGTTTTAATGAGCACCATTTATGGTCTGGGGCAGGTCACACTGCCACAGAAAAACTGGCATCGACCAGGTTCAAGCAGAAAGGTCATCAATGAGCTGGATTGAACGAATTCTCAATAAGAGCAATATTACCCCCACCCGTAAGGCGAGCATCCCTGAAGGGGTGTGGACCAAGTGCGACAGTTGCGGCCAGGTCCTGTACCGCGCCGAGCTGGAACGCAATCTTGCAGTCTGCCCGAAGTGCGATCACCATATGCGCATGGCGGCGCGCGAGCGTCTGCACAGTCTGTTCGACGAAGACTCTATGGTTGAGCTGGGTAGTGAGCTTGAGCCGAAAGACGTGCTGAAGTTCAAAGATTCCAAAAAGTACAAAGATCGTCTGGCTTCCGCCCAGAAAGAAACCGGCGAGAAAGACGCGCTTGTCGTGATGAAAGGCACCCTTCACGGTATGCCTGTTGTCGCTGCGGCCTTTGAATTCGCCTTTATGGGCGGTTCTATGGGTTCTGTCGTCGGCGCGCGCTTTGTTCGTGCCGTCGAGCAGGCGCTGGAAGATAACTGCCCGCTGATCTGTTTTTCCGCCTCCGGCGGCGCCCGTATGCAGGAAGCGCTGATGTCGCTGATGCAGATGGCAAAAACCAGCGCCGCGCTGGCGAAGATGCAGGAACGCGGTCTGCCTTACATCTCCGTGCTGACCGATCCAACCATGGGCGGCGTTTCTGCAAGTTTTGCGATGCTGGGCGACCTGAATATCGCCGAACCGAAAGCGCTGATTGGCTTTGCCGGCCCGCGTGTTATCGAGCAGACCGTGCGTGAAAAACTGCCGCCGGGCTTCCAGCGCAGCGAATTCCTGATTGAAAAAGGCGCGATCGACATGATCGTGCGTCGTCCGGAATTGCGTCTGAAGCTGGCAAGCGTGCTGGCAAAATTCATGAATCTGCCGGCACCGAATCCGGAAGCGCCGCGTGAACCTGTTGTGGTTCCGCCAGCGCCGGAACAAGGTCAAGAGGCCTGATAGTCAACCAGGGCAGGGCCGTTCGCGGAACTGCCTTTTTTCTTGAACCGTATTGAACCGCAGACAGAACGGGTATCATGGAAAAACACCTCATCCCTCAAGCCACGTCGCCCCTGGCCACGTGGCTTTGTTATCTGGAAAATCTCCACTCTCAGGCTATTGAACTTGGCCTCGACCGCGTTAAAAAAGTGGCAGCGACGCTTAATGTGCTCAAACCTGCGCCAACGGTCTTTACCGTCGCCGGAACCAACGGCAAAGGCACCACCTGCCGTACTCTGGAAATGGCGTTAATTGCCGCGGGCTACAGCGTGGGCGTTTACAGTTCTCCGCATCTGGTGCGCTACACCGAGCGCGTGCGCATTCAGAACGAAGAGCTGGACGAGGCTTATCACACGGCGGCGTTTGCGCAGATTGAAGCCGCGCGTGGCGAAACGACGCTTACCTATTTTGAATACAGCACGCTTTCCGCGCTGCTGTTGTTCAGGCAGTTGAATGTTGATGTGGTTATCCTTGAAGTCGGGCTGGGCGGGCGTCTGGACGCAACGAATATCGTAGACGCTGATGTCGCCGTGGTGACCAGCATCGCGCTGGATCACACTGACTGGCTGGGGCCAGACCGCGAAAGCATCGGCCGTGAAAAAGCGGGCGTCTTCCGTGGCGCAAAACCCGCTATCGTTGGCGAACCGGATATGCCGCATTCCATTGCCGATGTCGCTTCTGAAAAGGGCGCGCAGTTGCTGCGTCGCGACGTGGACTGGTCTTATCACGTTGAAGCGAATAGCTGGAGCTTCAAAGACGGGCAGGGCGAGCTTGCCGGGCTTGCGCTTCCGTTAGTGCCGCAGCCGAACGCCGCCACCGCGCTTGCCGCGCTGCGCGCAAGCGAGCTGGACGTCAGCGAAGCAGCAATTCGTGAAGGTATCGCCAGCGCCACGTTACCCGGACGCTTCCAGATTATCTCTGAAGCTCCGCGCGTTATTCTGGATGTGGCGCATAATCCCCATGCTGCGGCTTACCTTGCCGACAGGCTCGCCGCGCTGTCAAAACGGGGACGCGTGCTGGCGGTAATCGGCATGTTGCACGATAAAGATATTGCGGGCACGCTGGCCTGTTTGTCGGCGCAGGTCGATAGCTGGTATTGTGCTCCACTGGAAGGGCCACGCGGTGCCACGGCGGAACAGTTGGTTGAGCATCTTGGGTCTGGAGAAGTCCATGACAGCGTGGCTCAGGCCTGGCATGCGGCAATGGCTGCAGCTACGGAAAATGATACTGTGCTGGTGTGTGGCTCGTTCCACACGGTAGCCCACGTAATGGAAGCGCTGGACGCGGGGAGAACAGGTGGCGAGTAAGTTTCAAAACCGATTAGTCGGGACCATTATTCTGGTCGCGCTGGGCGTTATCGTGCTGCCCGGTCTGCTTGATGGCCAGAAAAAACATTATCAGGATGAGTTTGCGGCGATCCCATTGGTGCCAAAACCCGGGGATACGGACGAGCCTGACATGCTGCCTGCGGCAACTCAGGCTTTGCCTTCTCAGCCGCCGGAAGGGGCGGCCGCGGAGGTGCAGGCCGGTAATAACGCCTTTGCGCCGGGGTTAGATTCGGCAACGCTTCCTGGAGAAAACGGCGCGGATATCGACGAAGTGCCCATCACGCCTGAAAAACCGCCGCAGCCTAAGCCTGTTGCCCAAAAGCCTAAACCGAAACCGGTGGAAAAACCGCAAACCAAACCTGCGGCGGATCAAACCGAAGAGCGGCTGGCAATGGGCAACGAGCAGCCGCCGAAAGTCGATAAACCAGCGAAGCAGGACGAGCAGGCAGCCCCGACCGGCAAAGCTTATGTCGTGCAGTTGGGGGCATTAAAAAATGCCGACAAAGTGAATGAAATTGTTGGTAAACTGCGCGGCGCTGGGTTCCGGGTTTACACCTCGCCATCCACGCCGGTGCAGGGAAAAGTGACCCGCATTCTGGTAGGGCCGGACGCTTCAAAAGACAAACTGAAATCGTCTTTGGGTGAACTAAGTTCGATTTCCGGGCTTAACGGCGTGGTGATGAATTACACCGTTCGGTAGGTAAATACCCGGCTCGAAAGGGCAAAATTTTAATGGCGTTGAGTATTAATTCAGCGCCATTATTTATTTACGCGGGGGAAGGAAATCCCTACGCAAACGTTTTCTTTTTCTGTTAGAATGCGCCCCGAACTGGACGTCAGGGCGATTTATCGCGAGATTTGGTCATGGTCTGGATAGATTACGCCATTATTGCTGTTATCGGCTTTTCGGCTCTGGTTAGTGTGATTCGCGGCTTTGTCCGCGAAGCTTTATCGCTGGTGACCTGGGGATGCGCTTTCTTTGTCGCCAGTCATTACTACACTTACCTGGCAGTCTGGTTCACAGGCTTTGAAGACGAACTGGTACGTAATGGGATTGCTATCGCGATACTGTTTATCGCGACACTCATCGTCGGTGCGATTGTCAATTATGTGATTGGCGCGCTGGTGGAGAAAACCGGCCTGTCGGGTACAGACAGGGTGTTGGGGATCTGTTTCGGAGCACTACGAGGTGCGCTGATCGTCGCCGCCATTCTGTTCTTTCTTGATACATTCACCGGTTTCTCAAAGAGCGAAGACTGGCAAAAGTCGCAGCTTATCCCGCAATTCAGTTTCATCATCAGATGGTTCTTTGACTATCTGCAAAGCTCGTCAAGTTTCTTGCCCCGCTAATCGTATCGGGGTTGTGGCTTAATGAGGAAAAGACAACATGTGCGGTATTGTCGGTATCGCCGGTTTTATGCCGGTAAACCAGTCGATTTATGACGCGTTAACGGTGCTTCAGCACCGTGGGCAGGATGCCGCAGGCATCGTCACCATTGATGCTTTAAATTGCTTCCGTCTGCGTAAAGCGAACGGCCTGGTGAGTGATGTATTCGAAGCCCGCCACATGCAGCGTATGCAGGGCAACATGGGGATTGGCCATGTCCGCTATCCAACCGCTGGCAGCTCCAGCGCCTCCGAAGCGCAGCCTTTCTATGTTAACTCCCCCTATGGTATTACGCTTGCGCACAACGGCAACCTGACCAACGCTCACGAACTGCGCAAAAAGCTGTTCGAAGAGAAACGCCGCCACATTAACACCACTTCAGATTCTGAAATCCTGCTCAATATCTTTGCCAGCGAGCTGGACAACTTCCGCAATTATCCGCTGGAAGCAGACAACATCTTTGCCGCTATTGCCGCCACTAACCGCCAGATCCGCGGCGCTTACGCCTGCGTGGCGATGATTATCGGCCACGGCATGGTCGCGTTCCGCGATCCTAACGGCATCCGTCCACTCGTCATGGGCAAACGTGAGCTGGGCGACGGGCGCACCGAATACATGGTGGCCTCCGAAAGCGTGGCGCTTGATACCCTTGGCTTCGAATTCCTGCGCGATATCGCGCCGGGTGAAGCGGTGTACGTTACCGAGAAAGGGCAGCTATTCACCCGCCAGTGCGCAGACAACCCGACCAGCAACCCGTGCCTGTTCGAGTATGTCTACTTTGCGCGTCCGGACTCCTTTATCGACAAAATCTCCGTTTACAGCGCCCGCGTTGAAATGGGTAAAAAGCTCGGCGAGAAAATTGCGCGCGAATGGGAAGACCTGGACATCGACGTGGTGATCCCGATTCCGGAAACTTCCTGCGATATCGCGCTGGAAATCGCCCGCATTCTTGATAAGCCATACCGCCAGGGCTTCGTGAAAAACCGCTATGTCGGCCGCACGTTTATCATGCCGGGCCAGCAGCTACGCCGTAAGTCAGTGCGTCGTAAACTCAACGCCAACCGCGCTGAGTTCCGCGGTAAGAACGTGTTGCTGGTGGATGACTCCATCGTGCGCGGTACGACTTCCGAACAGATTATCGAGATGGCACGTGAAGCGGGCGCGAAGAAGGTTTACCTGGCTTCTGCCGCCCCGGAAATCCGTTTCCCGAACGTGTACGGCATCGATATGCCAAGCGCTAACGAACTTATCGCTCACGGTCGTGAAGTGGATGAAATTCGTCAGATCATCGGCGCGGACGGGTTAATCTTCCAGGATCTGGACGATTTGATTGAAGCGGTACGCGTTGAAAATCCGGACATCACCCAGTTTGAGTGCTCCGTGTTTAACGGCGTGTACGTCACTAAAGATGTTGATCACAAGTACCTCGAATATCTCGAATCCCTGCGTAATGACGACTCCAAAGCGCTGCTGCGTCAGAACGAAGTGGAAAACTTAGAGATGCATAACGAAGGTTAAAGTTCATTATTCGCAGGGTGGATAAAGAAGGGCCGTCCACCTTCGGATTTGCGTTAACGGCGGATGGCGCTTTGCTTATCCGCCCTGCGAATTTGTAAAAACGCCTTCCGGTTGCATCCAGCCTCATCTTGCGGCAAAGTCAGCCCAAACAAACTCTTTGGGCAAGCTTTTATGAAACGGTTAATTGTTGGAATTTCAGGTGCCAGCGGCGCGATTTATGGTGTGCGTCTGCTTAAGGTTCTGCAACAAGTGCCGGAGGTGGAAACCCATCTCATTATGAGTAATGCCGCCCGCCAGACCCTTACTTTAGAAACCGATTTATCCCTGCGCGACGTACAGGCTCTTGCCGATGTGGTTCATGACGCCCGTGATATCGCCGCGAACATCTCCTCAGGCTCGTTTAAGACCCATGGCATGGTTGTATTGCCCTGCTCAATTAAAACGCTTTCAGGTATTGTTCACAGCTATACAGACGGCCTGTTGACGCGAGCCGCAGACGTCGTGCTTAAAGAGCGCCGTCCGCTGGTGCTTTGCGTGCGTGAAACCCCGCTGCACCTTGGCCATTTGCGTCTGATGACGCAGGCGGCTGAGCTGGGCGCCGTGATTATGCCGCCGGTGCCCGCGTTTTATCATCGCCCGCAAACCCTGGAAGATATCATCGATCAGACGGTCAATCGCGTGCTGGATCAGTTCGACGTTGACCTGCCTCACGATTTATTCACGCGCTGGCAGGGTGCATAAAAGATGCGCCAGCGCGATGCGTCACAAAATCACCTGCATCAATTTGGGGCGATTTTGTAACCCCGATCGCTTTTGAGAAATTTAGTCCGCATTTTACTCGGTAAACGCTTTGCCCCTTCGCCAGACCTGCTATCTTTCAACCAGACGACAGAGTTGCAACGTTTTATTAACATAAAACCACGCACTTTCTTTTACGCAGGGAAAAGTGGCATGAGAACTGCAACTCCTCGTTGGCACCACACAACATTACACATAATAAGAGACAACTTGAGGGTTATGTATGAAGAAGCAGGTTCTCGCTCTGTCTTTGCTGCTCGGTCTTACCAGTAGCGTCTACGCAGCAATTCCGCAGAACGTTCGTATTGGTACGGACGCCACCTATGCGCCTTTCTCTTCCAAAGATGCGAAAGGGGATTTTGTCGGTTTTGATATCGATCTAGGTAATGAGCTTTGCAAACGCATTAATACCAAATGTACGTGGGTAGGTAGCGACTTTGACGCGCTGATCCCTTCTCTGAAAGCGAAGAAAATCGACGCGATCATCTCCTCATTGTCCATCACTGAAAAGCGTCAGCAGGAAATTGCTTTCTCCGACAAACTCTACGCGGCCGACTCGCGTCTGATTGCCAGCAAAGGCTCGCCAATTCAGCCCACTCTTGAGTCGCTGAAAGGTAAACACGTTGGCGTATTGCAGGGGTCTACTCAGGAAGCGTTTGCTAACGCCGAGTGGCGTCCAAAAGGCATCGACGTTGTGGCTTACGCAAACCAGTACCTGATTTATTCTGACCTGTCTGCGGGCCGTCTGGATGCTGCATTCCAGGACGAAACCGCCGCCAGTGAAGGTTTCCTGAAACAGCCTGCGGGTAAAGAATTTGCCTTTGCCGGGCCTTCCGTGAAAAACAAACAGTACTTCGGCGACGGCACCGGCATCGGTTTACGTAAAGACGACGCCGAGTTAAAAGCAGCCTTCGACAAAGCGCTTGCTGAAATGCGTAAAGACGGCACCTATGACAAATTTGCGAAAAAGTACTTCGACTTTAATGTTTACGGTGAATAAGTTTTTCCCGTAGTCTGTGGCCCGGTTTTGAATATATTCTTAACCGGGCTGGATAAAAATGCAGTTGTGGAGGCTTACGATTTATCTGCACATCAGTGGTGCAAATTGGTAACGATGCATCATTATGGCGCGCCTCATGCACTGTTTTGGGTCATTTGTTTTTTCTGATTGTGGAATTCACGCTGGCATCAACCGCGCAAAAATGGCATAAAACCTGCACTTTTATCTCTTATTAATTAGCCATAAAAACGGCATTAGCGCTAAAAAGACAGTCTATTGAGGATAATTATGAAAAAGTTGGTGTTGTCCCTTTCTCTGGTGCTGGCATTCTCCAGCGTTTCCACAGCATTCGCCGCCATTCCGAAAAATGTCCGTATCGGTACCGATCCGACTTATGCCCCGTTTGAATCGAAAAACGCTCAGGGTGAATTAGTCGGTTTTGATATCGATTTGGCTAAAGAACTCTGCAAACGCATCGAAACCAACTGTACCTTCGTTGAGAACCCTCTTGATGCGCTGATTCCTTCTCTGAAAGCGAAAAAAATCGACGTTATTATGTCGTCGCTTTCAATTACTGAAAAACGCCAGCAGGAAATCGCCTTTACCGACAAGCTTTACGCGGCCGACTCCCGTCTGGTGGTAGCCAAAGGTTCCCCAATCCAGCCAACGCTGGAATCGCTGAAAGGTAAACGTGTGGGCGTGCTGCAGGGCACCACGCAGGAAACCTACGGCAACGTTCACTGGGCGCCGAAAGGTATTGAAATTGTCTCCTATCAGGGCCAGGACTCCATCTACGCTGACCTGACCGCAGGCCGTATTGATGCAGCATTCCAGGATGAAGTCGCGGCCAGCGAAGGCTTCCTCAAGCAGCCAATCGGCAAAGATTATCAGTTTGGCGGTCCGTCCATTAAAGACGACAAGCTGTTTGGCGTGGGCACCGGTATGGGCCTGCGTAAAGAAGATAACGAACTGCGTGAAGCGCTAAACAAAGCCTTTGCCGAAATGCGCAAAGACGGCACTTACGAGCAGCTTGCGAAGAAGTACTTCGATTTTGATGTCTACGGTGGTTAACAGTGTCGTAGGGTGGATAAACGCAGACGCCATCCACCATTGATAAAGTTGCGGCGGGTGAGCGTTACTCACCCGCTCTACGCTTAGCTGAATTTGTGCAGACACTGACGACAGGATACGCAGCATGTTGTATGGCTTTTCTGAAGTGATATTTAAAGGGGCGCTCGTCACGCTGGAACTGGCGTTAAGCTCCGTTATCCTCTCCGTAGTGATTGGTCTTGCCGGTGCGGGCGCCAAATTATCGAAAAATCGCCCGCTGGCGCTGCTGTTTGAAGGCTACACCACGCTTATTCGTGGCGTGCCGGATTTGGTGCTGATGCTGCTGATTTTCTATGGCCTGCAAATGCTGTTCAACAGCATTACCGATGCCTTAGGCATGGCGCAGTTTGATATCGACCCGATGGTGGCCGGTATTATTACGCTTGGCTTTATCTACGGCGCTTATTTTACCGAAACCTTCCGTGGCGCTTTTCTCGCTGTGCCAAGAGGGCATATCGAAGCGGCCACCGCCTTCGGCTTTACCGGCTCACAAACTTTCCGCCGTATCCTGTTTCCGGCCATGATGCGCTACGCCTTGCCGGGGATCGGCAATAACTGGCAGGTCATTTTGAAAGCCACAGCGCTGGTTTCATTATTAGGTCTGGAAGACGTGGTGAAAGCGACGCAACTGGCCGGGAAAACCACCTGGCAACCGTTCTATTTTGCCATCGTCGCCGGGATTATTTATCTGGTGTTTACCACCGTTTCCAACGGTGTGCTGCTCTGGCTTGAGCGCCGCTATTCTGTGGGCGTGAAGAGGGCCGAGTTATGATCGAGATTATTCAGGAATACTGGAAATCCCTGTTATGGACGGACGGTTATCGCTTCACCGGCGTGGCTATCACGCTGTGGCTGCTGATTTCATCAGTGGTGATGGGCGGGATTCTGGCGCTATTCCTCGCTATCGGGCGCGTTTCCAGCAATAAATTCATCGCTTTTCCCATCTGGTTGTTTACCTATGTTTTCCGCGGTACGCCGCTGTATGTGCAACTGCTGGTGTTTTACTCCGGGATGTATACGCTGGAAGTGGTGAAGGGCACCGTGCTGCTAAACGAGTTCTTCCGCAGCGGGCTGAACTGTACCGTGCTGGCGCTAACCCTCAATACCTGCGCCTACACGACTGAGATTTTTGCCGGCGCCATTCGCTCGGTTCCGCACGGTGAAATTGAAGCCGCGCGGGCATACGGTTTCTCACGCGTTAAAATGTACCGCTGCATCATTTTGCCATCGGCGTTGCGTATCGCGCTGCCGGCATACAGCAATGAGGTGATTTTAATGCTGCACTCCACCGCGCTTGCATTTACCGCCACCGTGCCGGATCTGCTGAAAATCGCCCGCGATATTAACTCCGCAACCTATCAGCCGTTTACCGCGTTCGGTATCGCTGCGGTGTTGTACCTGATTATTTCTTACGTGCTGATAAGCCTGTTCCGCAGAGCGGAAAAACGCTTTATGCAGCATGTTAAACCCAGTTCTTCGCACTGAGTGATTTCCATGGCTGAAAATAAATTAAACGTTACTGATTTGCACAAACGCTACGGCGAACATGAAGTGCTCAAAGGGGTTTCTCTGCAGGCTAACGCTGGCGATGTTATTAGTATCATCGGCTCATCCGGTTCGGGGAAAAGTACATTTCTGCGCTGCATAAACTTCCTCGAAAAACCGAGCGAAGGCACGATTGTGGTGAGCAATCAGAACATCAACCTGGTGCGCGATAAAGACGGGCAGTTGAAAGTTGCGGATAAAAACCAACTGCGCCTGCTGCGCACCCGCCTGACCATGGTGTTCCAGCACTTCAATCTGTGGAGCCATATGACGGTGCTGGAAAACGTCATGGAGGCGCCAATCCAGGTGCTGGGGCTGAGCAAGCCCGAAGCAAAAGAGCGTGCGATTAAATATCTGGCGAAAGTAGGAATTGATGAGCGCCAGCAGGCGAAATACCCGGTGCATCTTTCCGGCGGCCAGCAGCAACGTGTCTCAATCGCGCGGGCGCTTGCGATGGAACCGGAAGTGCTGCTGTTCGATGAGCCAACCTCTGCGCTGGACCCGGAGCTTGTGGGCGAAGTGCTGCGCATCATGCAGAAACTTGCCGAAGAAGGGAAAACCATGGTCGTCGTGACGCACGAAATGGACTTTGCCCGCCATGTTTCAAGTCATGTGATTTTCCTGCATCAGGGGCGCATTGAGGAAGAGGGCGCGCCGGATGAGCTGTTCGGCAATCCTAAGAGCGCGCGGTTGCAGCAGTTTTTATCGGGGTCTTTGAAATAAAAAGCAGGTGGATGGCGCTTGCGCTTATCCCCCCTACAACCCATGGAGCGATAAAATCGTAGGGCGGATAAGCCTGTGCCATCCGCCTTATTAAATCAGCGCACCACATCCGCAAGCGCCTCTTCCAGATCGAAATACCGGAAGCCAAATCCGGACTCTTCAAGACGCTTTGGCAGCGCGCGCTGCCCGCCCAGCACCAGAACCGCAGATTCTCCCATCATCAGCTTCACGGCCGTGGCAGGGGCTCGCATAAAGGCCGGGCGATTCAATACGTGGCCCAGGGCATGGGAAAACTGTTCATTGCGTACGGGGTAGGGCGAAACCATATTGAACGGACCGCGCAGATCGTTGTTCAGCAGCCAAAGAATGCCGTTAACCATATCATCGACGTGGATCCAGGCGAGATACTGACGGCCATTGCCCATTGGCCCGCCAAGCCCTAAACGAAAAATGGGCAGCAGTTTAGCCAGAATGCCGCCTTTTGGCGCCAGCACAACGCCGGTTCGCAGCAGGCAAACGCGCGTGTTTTCGCTTTGCGCGCCGCAGGCGATTTGCTCCCAGCGCGCGCACAGCTTATGGGTAAATTCATTGTGCGGCGGTTCATCTTCCGTGACGACAACTTCACCCAGATCGCCGTAGTAACCTGCGGCAGAGCCGGAGATCAGCACGGAAGGCGGCGTCTGGCTGGCTTTAAACATCTCCACCAGGCGGTCAGTAATCTGCCAGCGGCTCTGGCACAGGCGCTGTTTCTGCGCCTCCGTCCAGCGTTTATCCGCGATGGGTTCGCCCGCGAGGTTGATGACGGCGTCAAAGCCGTCAAGCGTGGCGTGGTCGTTAAGCCCTTTCCACAGTGTGACGCGAGGATCGAGCCGGGTTCGAGCTTTGTCCGGATCTCTTGTGACCACGGTAACGTCGTGCCCTGTTTCCAGCAATCGCGGCACCAGATGGCCGCCAATAAGCCCGCTACCGCCGGTAATCAATATCTGCATGCGCGTCTCCTGTCGAGTGCGCCTACCTTCGCCAGCTCATGGTCATTGACACCGAGTCGGCATAACGCAGCGCGTGAAGTTTATCTATCTCCACTTCAGCATAAGACACCCAAGGATGGTCGCATGCGATATCGAGCACATCCTGAGTTAATTTTTCCAGCAAAGAGAAGCGATTATTCTCCACTAACTGGATGATGTTCTTGGTGATGGTGCGGTAGTTCAGGGCATCGTTGATGTCTTCGCTGGCGCGCGCTTTGTCCGCCGGATAGTGAAGAGTCACGTTAACGACAATATCCTGACGGTTGGCGATCTCTTCTTCTTTAATGCCGATAAACGTGCGCAGGCGGAGATTTTTAATTCGAATAATAGCGTCTGGCTGAGGGGATGACATTGCAGGTTTCCTCCGTGTGTTGCTTCCCGCCACAGAATACACCACGGCGGGAAGATTTTGACACGCAGGCTTAGACGTTTTCCGCCTGTTGGTAAGCTCGCTCCGTGGCTGGACGCGAACGAATGCGTTCAAACCAGTTTTTTACCGCAGGATAGTTCGCCAGATCGATGCGCTGGCGCTCGTGGGAAACCGCCCAGGGGTAAGTGGCGATATCAGCAATGCTGTAGTCCTGTCCGCCCAGCCACGGCGTTTTCTCAAGCTGCTTATTAAGCACGCCGTACAAACGCTGGGTTTCCACCTGATAGCGCTCAATGGCATACGGAACCGTTTGTGGAGCAAAATGATTGAAGTGATGATTCTGCCCCAGCATCGGCCCAAATCCGCCAACTTGCCAGAAGAGCCACTGGAGCGTGTGGGCGCGTTCGCGAAGGTCTTTACTCAGCAGCAAACTGGTTTTCTCTGCCAGATAAAGCAGAATGGCGCCAGATTCAAAGATGCTTAAAGGGCCGCTCCCGTCGGCGGGCAGATGGTCGACTATCGCCGGGATTTTATTGTTTGGGGAAATGGCGAGGAAGTCAGGCCTGAACTGGTCCCCTTTGCCAATATCGATGCGATGAATGTTGTAATCCAGCCCCGCTTCTTCCAGAAACAGCGTGATTTTGTGGCCGTTTGGCGTTGGTGCGTAGAAGAGATCGATCATGGTCAAACTCCTGTAATATCAGTTTCGGCAAACTTTTGCAGTATAGGCTTTGTGGCGTGAGAGGGGCGGCCAATGTTGAGGTTTGCTCAAGTGACAGCGGCGGTTTTTCGCTATATTTTCAGAAGTCGGAAGCAATTATGACGAGGATAATAATGAGCCAGCCTGCGATAACACTTTGGTCCGATGCAAACTATTTCAGCCCCTACGTACTTTCGGTCTACGTTGCCCTGAAAGAGAAAGGCCTTAACTTCACCTTGCAAACAGTCGATCTCGTCGCCGGAGAAAATTTGCAGCCTGGCTGGAAAGGCTACGATCTCACGCGCCGCGTGCCGGTGCTTGCGGTAGATGATTTTGTTCTCAGCGAGTCTTCAGCAATCGCTGAATATCTCGAAGAGCGCTTTGCGCCGCCGGTATGGGAAAGAATCTATCCTGTCGATATCGAAAAGCGCGCCCGCGCCCGCCAGATTCAGGCCTGGCTGCGCAGCGATCTGATGCCGATTCGCGAAGAGCGCCCGACGGATGTCGTTTTTGGCAGCGCGAAAAAGCCAGCCCTTAGCGAAGCGGGCCTGAGCGCGGTCGAAAAACTTATCTCAACGGTTGAAGCTGTATTGCCAGCCGGCCAGCAAAATCTGTTCGGTGAATGGTGTATCGCCGATACGGATCTTGCCCTGATGCTGAATCGTCTGATTCTTAACGGCGACGACATGCCCGAGCGCCTGCAGGAATACGCGGCATTTCAGTGGCAACGCGCTTCCGTGCAGGGTTTTATTGCCCGTTCAGCAAAACGAGCGGGCTGATTCGTACGGCTTTGTTCGCTATCATTAAGCCACTTACCATTAAAAGGGATGTGGATTTATGAAGCTGATGTTTGCCTCGGATATTCACGGTTCATTGCCAGCGACCGAGAGAGTATTGGCGATTTTTGCGCAAAGCGGCGCGCAGGGGCTCGTTCTGGTTGGCGACTTGCTTAATCACGGGCCGCGAAATGCGTTACCTGAGGGATACGATCCGGCAGCGGTAGCAGACAGGCTTAACGGCGCGGCGGATAAAATTATTGCCGTGCGCGGCAATTGCGACAGCGAAGTCGATCAGATGCTGCTGCGTTTTCCCATCACCGCGCCGTTTGCCCAAATCCTGTTACCGGGCCTGCGTTTATTTGTCACCCACGGACATCTTTTTAACCCTGATAAATTGCCACCTTTGGCACCACACGACGTGCTGATTTTCGGTCATACTCATCTTCCGATGGCTGAAAACCGTGACGGGCTCTACTTCTTCAACCCCGGTTCGGTAAGCATGCCGAAAGGGGGATTTGCAGCGAGCTACGGCATGTTGAATGACGGCGTTCTGAGCGTTCACGCGCTGAATAATGATGGGGTTATTGCACAGGTCGACATTACCCCGTAACTTACCGCTTGTAAAACCATAACGCGCCGTAAGAGCGCCCTAAAGAGAAGGTTTCCCGATGGTGGAACAGAGTCATTTTACTGGCACGGAATGGGTAGACATTGTTAACGAAGACAATGAAGTGATAGCACAAGCCAGCCGTGAGCAAATGCGCGCGCAGCGCTTACGCCATCGTGCTACCTATATAGTTGTTCATGACGGCATGGGTAAAATTCTGGTGCAGCGCCGCACTGAGACGAAAGACTTCCTGCCGGGCATGCTTGATGCTACCGCAGGCGGCGTTGTCCAGTCAGACGAACAGCTTCTCGATTCTGCGCGCCGCGAGGCGGAGGAGGAGTTGGGAATTGCCGGAGTTCCCTTTGCCGAGCATGGCCAGTTCTATTTTGAAGATGAGCACTGTCGTGTATGGGGCGGCTTGTTTAGCTGCGTCTCGCACGGGCCGTTTGCGCTTCAGGAAGAAGAGGTCAGCGAAGTGAGCTGGATGTCGCCGGAAGAAATTACCGCCCGCTGCGATGAGTTCACTCCAGACTCTTTGAAAGCGCTGGCGCTGTGGATGACGCGCAACGCCAAGAATGAGAAGCAGTCGGCGACGGCGGAGTAAGTTTATTGACCAGGGCATCCTCGCTTTGGTGATGTAAAAAGGCGGACTTTCGTCCGCCAGAGATTGATGACAAACATCCGAAAAGCGTGGTTTTCGGATGTTTGGGGTAAACCAGAAGACAGAATCCTTTGTTTTTAAAACAATAAGTAAAAGTAACTTTTGCTCATCAGGACGTTGTCAACGGTCTGAGGCGGACTTTCGTCCGCCTGGTTTTAGCAATCCCGGAATGTTTTAACGGTCTGTTGTAAGAGCTTATAGTTCTCATAACGCGTCTGGTGCGTCTGGCGATAAGCATCCTGAGGTTCAAACTGCCTGTCGAGCTTCGTCATCTGCTTCATGGCTTCACTTACGGATGAAGTCACCTTCCCGGCGACGGCCCCCAGAATAGCCGAGCCTAACAGCACCGGTTCGCTGCATTTGGTGGCGAGGATCGGCAGATCGCAGGCGTCGGCCAGCAACTGGCGAACCAGCGGGTGTTGACCCGCACCGCCACTGATGACGATTTTATCCGTCTTAACGCCCTGCTGACGTTGCGCATCAACGATCTGCCGCAGCCCGTAGCCGATACCGCATAATCCGGCGACGTACAGGGCGACCAGGTTATCCAAATCCCTCTCCATCCCTAAACCGGCGATGGCCGCCCGCGCGTGGGGATCGGCGAAGGGCGCGCGGTTACCTAAAAATTCAGGCACGACATGCAGACCGCGAGCCAGTTCGATGGCTTTGGAAGGATCGGTGAGCCTTGCCAGCGCCAGATCCGCCAGATAAACCGGTAGCGGAACGTTGAGCGCCCGCGCCTGTACGCTTGCTTCGGCGGCGGCGGGATGGAAGGCGACAAGCTGATCGATAGCCGCTCCGGCAGCGCTCTGGCCGCCTTCGCTTAGCCACATGCCCGGCACCATCGCTGAATAATACGGGCCCCACACGCCGGGAATATAAACGGGATTTTCCGTGGAGGTCATGGTGCAGGCGGAGGTGCCAAATACCCACGCAAGGTTGTGCAGCGCGCCATTATCAACGCCCGCCGTGCCGATGCCGCCTGCGTGGGCGTCAATCATACCGATGGCGACCGGCGTTCCTGCCGGCAGCCCCATTTCATCGGCCGCAGCAGCGCTAAGCCCCTGGCCGCAAGGCGTTCCAGGCTCCACGATACGCTGGCCGATACGCGCAAATTCCTCGTCCGCCAGCTCATCAAGCCCAATGGTACGGAAATAGTCCGCATCCCAGCGTTTCTCATGGGCAAGATAGGTCCATTTACAGGTTACCGTGCAGGTTGAGCGGGCCAGATCCCCCGTTGCGCGCCAGGTGAGGAAATCCGCCAGGTCGAAAAATTGCCAGGCGTTGTCATAGACTTTCCGGCGGTTCTCCTTCAGCCAGAGGATTTTCGGCGTTTCCATTTCCGGCGAAATTTTACCGCCGACATATTGCAGCACGGAATGGCCAGTGTCGTTAATACGCTCGGCCTGTTCGGTGGCGCGGTGATCCATCCAGACGATGATATTGCGTTCCGGATCGCAGGCGTCCCCCACCGCAAGCGGTTCGCCGTCTCGCCCCAGCACCACAAGAGAGCAAGTTGCATCAAAACCGACGCCGCTTACGCTTGCGGGTGATACGCCCGCTGCGTCTACGGCTTCACGAATGCTTTGACATACCGCCTGCCAGATTTCGTTGCTGGACTGCTCAACTCTATTTCCCGCATAGCGTTTGAGCGTAATCGGACGCGTGGCGTGGGCAAGCAAATGCCCTGAAAGATCGAAAATTCCGGCGCGTACGCTGCCCGAACCGACGTCCACGCCGATGAGGGTATTTTTGGTTTCATTTTTCATCTTCGTAACCAGTTTCCCCGGGATTAGAGATCGACGCTGTTCGGCAGTATGACCAGATCGCGAACGGTTACGTTTTTATTGCGGGTGACCATAAAGAGTACGGATTCCGCGACTTCAATCGGCTGCATCAGGCTGCCGTTTGCCAGCGCTTCTTCCATTTTTTCTTTCGGCCAGTCGTCCAGCAGGGCGGTTACCACCGGGCCTGGCAATACCGCGCCC
The DNA here is from genome assembly GCF_025215095.1 of Dryocola boscaweniae. GTDB lineage: Bacteria > Pseudomonadota > Gammaproteobacteria > Enterobacterales > Enterobacteriaceae > Dryocola > Dryocola boscaweniae. The sequence continues at coordinate 56,196 of NZ_JALHAP010000078.1, forward strand.
ACGCGCACGCCATACTGCGCAACCTGGCGGCGGGTAGAGTGAACAAAGGCCTGCACGGCAAATTTTGACGCGGTATAAATTGGCTCCCAGATGACCGGCACAACGCCTGCAATGGAGCTGGTGAAGATAATATCGCCTGATTTCTGGGCGATAAGGTGAGGCAGAACCGCACGCACGCTACGGAATGCGGCATTGATATTCAGATTCAGCACGCGGTCCCAGACATCCGGATCGCCTTCTGCGATTGGGCCGCCAATGTACGCGCCGGCATTGGCGTGGAAGATATCCAGCCGCCCGGCACGTTCCAGAATGCCGGTAAGGATGTTATCGACCTGCTGCGGCTGCATAAGATCCACAACCAGCGCAAAGGCGTTTTCACCCATTTCCGCCGTCAGTTTCTCAAGCTTTTCGCCGTCACGGTCGATAAGTACGACTTTAGCGCCAGCCGCCAGCAGGGTTCTGGCGCATTCAAGTCCAATACCGGAAGCGGCGCCGGTGATGGCTGCTACTTTGCCGCTAAGAGAGCTATTGATAGAGGGTAAGTCGTTTTTCATTTTATAATCCTTTCAGGTGTTCAGAATTTGTTGTGCCATAATTTTTGCTCAATCGATAGAGCAGATGTAGCACCAGATGAAATTTGCGGCAAGCAGGATAAAAAACGGAGAGAAAAATTTGTGATACGCGCCAGGAAAACGAAGAAAATTACCATTTACGATTTGGCGGAGCTGACGGGAGTTTCAGCGAGCGCGGTCAGCGCTATCCTTAACGGCAACTGGAAAAAGCGCCGAATCAGCGCAAAACTGGCGGAAAAAGTTACTCAGGTGGCGCAGGAGCAGGGGTATGCCGTTAACCGGCAGGCCAGCCTGCTGCGGAAAAAGAAATCACGCGTTATCGGCATGATTGTGCCGAAATACGACAACCGCTATTTCGGTTCAATCGTTGAAAAATTTGAAGAAATGGCACGAGAGCGCGGCCTTTTCCCCATCATTACCTGTACCCGTCGCGACCCGGAGCTGGAGCTCGAAGCGGTGCGCACCATGCTTTCCTGGCAGGTGGAGTGGGTGATTGCGACCGGTGCGACGCGGCCTGATGAAATCTCCGAGCTGTGCTCGCAGGCCGGTGTCCATACGCTAAACCTGGATCTGCCGGGGACGCTGGCGCCGTCGGTAATTTCAGATAACTATGCCGGAGCGAAGGCGCTTACCGAGCGTATTTTGCTTAATGCGCAAAAGCGTTTCGGGCAAAAAGTCTCTTTAACTTTTGTCGGCGGCCGACGCAATGACCACAACACCCGCGAACGTTTACGGGGATTCCGCGATGCCCATCAAGAAATGGGGCTGCTGGTTGCGGCAAAAAATATTTTTATTGAAGGCTACTCACCAAAACACGTGCAGGCCGCGCTTTGCGACTTTGCGCCGCCTGCGGATGGCGTTTACGGCCTGTTTGTTAACTCCACCATTTCACTGGAAGGCGTCGTTCAGTGGCTGGCCGCGAAAGGGCAAACCGGCACAAAGCAGCCGCCGATGGGCTGCTTTGACTGGGACCCCTTTGTTCCACTGCTGGGGCATGATATCGATATGGTCAGGCAGGACGTCCCGGCTATGCTTGAGGCGGCGTTTTCTATTATTGATTCTGGCGACAATAAAATTCAGTGCATTGAAATTTCGCCCACCCTTACCAGCGGATCGCCGCTTTAGCGGGTTAACAGCCAGCGGGCGGTGTGCTCATCGGTGACCAGACCGCTAATCCATTTGCCCTTAAGTGCTGCAAATATGGCGGCACGTTTGTCTTCTCCGCAGGCCGCAGCGATTCGCGGGCACTGGCTGCGGCGGATATCATAGCTGGTGATCAGATTGTTGATATCGCTTTCCACCACCTCGCCGTTCGCGTCGATAAAACGGCCAAGGACTTCACCGATTGCGCCTTGCAACGTCAGGGTTTCAAGCTGTTCGAGCGTGATAAACCCATCCTTGAAAATCGGGCTTTCCTGCGAAAGCGCGCCGATACCGACAAAAATAACGTCAGCATTATGCGCGACATTTAACACATTGTTGAATAAGCGGTTTGAACACCACATCTGATGTTCAAGGGACGTTTGCGCATAGCGCGGCGCGGGCCACTGATAGTAATTAGCCTGAATTTTACTCGCCAGCAGCAGGGGAACATCGTCGTAGTAATTGCATTTGCCTTCCGCGTCCATAGCGCTGATTAAGGCGACGCAGCGCGCGTTAGGGCTGTCGAAATCGATGCGTCTGATGGTCTTTTTCAACGTTAACCCGGAGCCGATGCCGATAATTTTGTCGTTGTCGGCGCGCAGGTATTTTTCCATAAGCTGATAGCAACCGAAGGAGACGCTGTCGAGCGTCATATCGCTGGTAAAGGCCGGCACGACGTTGCATTCAGTGAGGTCATACTTCTCTTTGAGCATCTGCGCGTAGTTCAGGCAACTGGCGACCGGGTGGTTGAGCCCAATAGAAACAATGCCTTCTTCTTTCGCTGCGGCAATCAGCCGCTGCACAACCGGGCGTGAAGTGCCGAGCTGCGTGGCTATTTCGCTCTGGTTTTGCCCGGCGATGTAGTACATCCACGCGGCGCGAACTTTCTGATCTAACCGTATGTCTTCTTCAGTTATCAATTTTTTCAGCACCTTAAGACGTTAAACGGCAGGGTTAATTCTTTTATAAACCTCTGCATTTTGGCGTGTGCAGACGGTGCAGGCAACTCTATTTTCTTTGTCTCTGGTCATTTGTAATTTATTGGGTCATTTGCTCTTTTGTGACGTAAAGCTCTTAAATTAGTTAATTGTTCTATTACATTCTTCATCACAAACTTAAATGGAGAGCAACGTTATGACTACGCAAAGTACCTGGTTACATATTGGTCTGGGATCGTTTCACCGCGCGCATCAGGCCTGGTATCTGCACCGTTTGATTGCTGAAGGCGATACTCGCTGGCATATCGCTGCCGGTAATATCCGTAATGATGCGGAACATGTCGTCGCCGCCCTTACCGCGCAAAAAGGGCGCTATGTGCTGGAAACGGTCAGCCCGGAAGGGGAGCGCGCATATGAAGAAATTACCTCCATCCAAAAATTGATCCCCTGGCAGGCCGACCTGCAGCCGCTGATTGCGGAAGGCGCGAAGCCTGAAACTAAAGTGATCGCCTTTACCGTGACGGAAGGGGGTTATTACCTGAATACTGCCCATAAGCTGGAGGTTAGCAACGCTGATTTAGCCTGCGACCTGCAGGGCGGCAACAAAACAATTTATGGCGTCATTACCCGTATTCTTGAACAACGTATGGCGAACAATGCCGGTCCGTTAACGCTGCTCAACTGCGATAACGTTCGTCATAACGGCGAGCGTTTCCATGACGGCCTGGTGGAGTTTCTCACGCTGACAGGCAAGCAGGCCGTTATCGACTGGCTGAAAGCGAACGCCACCTGCCCGAACACGATGGTCGACCGCATCACGCCACGTCCGGCGGCCGACCTTCCTGCGCGCATTAAAGAGAAAACCGGCGTTGATGATAAAGCGCCGGTGATGGGCGAAACCTTTATTCAGTGGGTAGTTGAGGACAATTTCCGCGATGCGCGTCCTGACCTTGAGGCCGTTGGCGTAGAAATGGTGGAATCTGTTATCCCATACGAAGAGGCGAAAATCCGCATTCTCAACGCTTCCCATAGCTGCATCGCCTGGGCCGGAACGCTGATGGGCAAGCAGTTTATTCATGAAAGCACGCTCACCGACGCCATTTACGCCGTTGCCGATCGCTATGTCACGGAAGATGTGATCCCAAGCCTTGGGGACAACGGTATCGACCTGCCGAAATACCGTGATGTGGTCCTTAAGCGTTTCACCAACCCGTACATTGAAGACACCAACCAGCGCGTGGCGGCGGACGGCTTCTCCAAAATTCCGGCGATGATTACCCCGACGATGATCGAGTGTTATCACCGTGGCGCCATTCCGCACGCGACCGCCATGCTGCCTGCGCTGTTCTTTGTCTTTATGGAGCAGTGGCACAAAGGACAACTGCCTTATGAATATCAGGACGGCATTCTGAATGTGGAAGCGGTACACGCCATGTTCAACGCCGAAGACCCCATTGCGCGCTTCGCCAGCGATAAAGCGCTGTTCGGCGAATTAGCGGAGCGGGATGATTTCCGAGCGCTGCTGCGTGAAAAAATTCAGGCTGTCTATTCGCTGATCCGCTGAGGAATAAATCATGTACTTAGGCATCGATCTCGGCACTTCTGAAGTTAAGGCGCTGGTCATTGACGAAAACGGCGACATTGTGACCAGCCATAGCGCGCCGCTGACTATTCAGCGGCCCCATCCGCACTGGTCGGAGCAAAGCCCGCAGGCCTGGTGGGAAGCCACCGACTACCTGATGACCACGCTTAAAGAGAAATGCGGACAGCACTGGTCGGCAATAAAAGCCATTGGCCTTTCCGGGCAAATGCACGGCGCGGTATTGCTCGACGCGCAGGGAGAGGTGATTCGCCCCGCTATTTTGTGGAATGACACCCGCAGCGCATTAGAGTGCGCGGAGCTGGAAGAGATTGCCCCGGAGCTGCATGCGGTCGCCGGCAACCTCGCCATGCCAGGATTCACTGCGCCGAAGCTGCTGTGGGTTCGCAGGCATGAGCCAGAAAACTTCAAACGCATTGATACGGTTTTGCTGCCGAAGGATTACCTGCGTTACAGGATGACGGGGGAAAAAATCTCTGATATGTCCGATTCCGCAGGCACGCTATGGCTTGATGTCGCCAGGCGTGACTGGTCAGACAGCCTGCTTGCTAAGTGCGGGCTTTCAAGGCGCAACATGCCGAGCCTGGTCGAAGGCTGCGAAGTTTCGGCCACGCTTGCGCCGGAAATTGCCCAAAGATGGGGACTCAATCCTTCAATCGTGGTGGCCGGCGGCGGGGGAGATAACGCAGTCAGCGCGATTGGCGTGGGAGCGGTTAATCCCGGTGACGCTTTTATTTCGCTCGGCACCTCCGGCGTGTTGTTTGTGGTGAATGAAGCGTATCGTCCGGCCCCGGCCTCTGCGGTACACGCGTTTTGCCACGTCTTGCCCGATCGCTGGCATCAGATGAGCGTAATGTTAAGCGCCGCAAGCTGCCTGCAATGGTTCTGCCGCCTGGTTGGGATAACCGAAACGGTGCTGCTGGAAGAAGTGGCGCAGCTAAGCGACAGCGAAAAAGCAAACGCGCCGATGTTTCTGCCTTATCTGTCCGGCGAGCGTACTCCTCATAACGATCCCAACGCCAAAGGCATGTTCCACGGCCTGACTCATGCCAGCAACCGCGCAACCATGGGTTATGCCGTACTTGAAGGCGTCAGCTTTGGTCTCGCCGATGGCCTCAAAGTGCTGCAGGAAAGCGGCACGCTTATCCAGCAATGTTCGCTGGTTGGCGGAGGCGCGCGCAGTCCGCTTTGGGCGCAGCTTCTGGCGGATGTTCTCAATATGCCGGTCGTCACGCACAAAGGCGGTGAAACCGGCGGCGCGCTGGGCGCTGCACGACTGGCATGTCTGGCGGCAGGCAAATCTCCGGAAACGGTTTGTAAAAAGCCGGAAATTTACCAGACATGGCTTGCCCGTCCTGAGCAGCATGCAGGTCTGATGGAGAGATATACGCAGTTTAACGCCCTGTATCTTAACGATCTGAATTATAGAACCTTCTGATTTTAATAATAAAAATACTCCCGGCTACGGCCGGGGTATACCCCTGTACACGAAAAACGAGGTCACTATGTCCATTGCTAACAAACAGTGGTTTGGATTACCGCTTCACCTGCTGTGGGGTTACATCGCCATCGCCGTGTTTATGACCGGCGACGGCTTTGAGCTGGCATTTCTGTCCCACTACATTAAGGAGCTGGGTTTTTCTCCGGCGCAAGCATCTTTTGCCTTTACGCTCTATGGCCTTGCCGCGGCGCTGTCTGCCTGGGTTTCCGGCGTGGTGGCTGAAATTATTACGCCGCAGAAAACCATGTTTATCGGTTTTGTGCTGTGGTGCGTTTTCCATGTTCTGTTTTTGACCTTCGGCCTGGGGCACGCAAACTATCCGCTGATCCTGCTGTTCTACGGCATCCGTGGGTTTGCCTATCCGTTATTCCTTTACTCTTTCATCGTGGTGATTATCCATAACGTGAAGAGCGAGAACGCCAGTTCGGCCCTTGGCTGGTACTGGGCGGTTTACTCCATCGGCATCGGCGTGGCTGGCAGCTACATTCCAAGCTTTACTATCCCGCTGGTGGGTGAGTTGGGCACGCTATGGATGGCGCTGTTCTTCTGCCTGGCAGGCGGAATGATTGCGATGATATCGCTGCGTAAAGTCCATACCCCAACGCATATGCACAATCTCACTACCCGCGAGAAATTTAATGAACTAAGCCGCGCCATTACTCTGCTGTATACCAACCGCAGCATTATGTATTCGAGCATGGTGCGTATTATCAACACCCTGTCTTTGTTCGGTTTTGCGGTAATTATGCCGATGATGTTTGTCGACGAGCTGGGCTTTACCACCTCCGAATGGCTGCAGGTGTGGGCGGTATTTTTCTTCACCACTATTTTCTCCAATATCTTCTGGGGAATTGTGGCTGAGAAAATGGGCTGGATGCGCGTTGTTCGCTGGTTTGGCTGCATCGGCATGGCCCTGTCCAGCCTGGCGTTCTACTATGTGCCGCAGCACTTCGGACATAACTTCGCGATGGCGCTGATTCCCGCCATCGCGCTGGGAATTTTCGTCGCGGCCTTTGTGCCGATGGCAGCGGTATTCCCGGCGCTTGAACCTCGTCACAAAGGGGCGGCGATTTCGGTCTATAACCTCTCCGCTGGTCTGTCTAACTTCCTTGCCCCGGCCATCGCGGTTGTGCTGCTGCCTTACTTCAGCACCGTTGGCGTGGTTATCGCCTACACGACGCTATATATCATCGCCTTCTTCCTTTGCCACTTTATCCGTGTCGAACAGCCGGGCTTTGAGAGCTATGCCTCCGACGCTGCGAAAGCGGCGGTCAGAGCATCGTAATAAGATAATGGCTGGCTCACAGCCAGCCTTAAAAGAAATGGAACAGCAATGAGCGTGCAAGCGGTTATTTTTGATATGGACGGCGTCATTATTGATTCCGAAGGCTTCTGGCAGGATTCGCAGATTGAGGTGCTTGCAGGCTTTGGCATCGCCATTACCGCGCAAGAATGCGAGAAATACACCAAAGGGAAACGTATCGATGAAATCGCTCGTGTCTGGTGTGAAAGATATTCTTTGGCCGTTCAGCCGCTGCGGCTTGAGGAACACATTGTTTCACAGGTCTGCCAATCTATCAGAACCGAGGGAAGGGCGATGAGCGGGCTGTACCAGGCTTTACGCTGTTTTCAGGCCAATGGTTATCGCATGGCGCTGGCGACATCATCAAGCCAGCAGATTATTGCAGCGGTGTTTGACAAGCTGGCGCTGTGGGAATGGTTTGAAGTGGTTTGCAGCGCGGATGACGAACGCTTCGGCAAACCGCATCCGGCAGTCTATCTGACTGCTTTGTTCAAACTGGGCCTCAACGCCGGTGAATGTGTGGTCATTGAAGACAGCCTGAACGGATTTATCGCTGCTAGCCGGGCGCAGATAAAAACTTTTGTCGTCGCACCTGATTATCAGGAGGCAAAATTTTCGGCGGCGGCAGGGCGTTACCCGGCGCTTACCGAGCTCATCGAGGCTTTGGAACTTCATGTGAAGCCGGTGCTTACCGGCAGTTGCTGACAAATACGGAAGCGCAGAAAACATCCTGGGAGAGTAAACGGTCCGCTGGCCCGGATTTCTGCGCTTCCTTTCTTTTTACAACGCCTCACACATCAGGCTCGACCGTGGCTGACGCGCGAGCGTCGGGCCATCGAATCCACAATAACGGCAATGGCAAGCACCCCGCCGGTTATCATGTAGCGCAATGACGAAGGCAGATTAAGCAGCGTCAGGCCGTTGGAAATACACTGGATGACGATAATGCCCAGCAGGGCAGAGTAAGCGCTGCCGCGTCCGCCAAACAGGCTGGTGCCGCCAATCACCGCCGCGGCGATGGCGTTCAAATTGACATCGCCCGTTCCGGCCTGCTGACTGGCGGATGCCAGGCGCGATGCGGCAAGAATTCCGCCGGTGGTGGCGAGCACTGAGCAAATCATAAACGCGCTAATGTAAATGCCCCGCACGTTAATACCCGAGCGGCGGGCGGCTTCGCGATTACCGCCAACGGCAAACATCGAACGGCCCCATTTTGTACGTTTAAGCGCGTAGTTGAGTATGACAACCACAAGAATAAACAGGCCGAAAACCCACGGCACGCCGCGGCCGATGTTGAGATAAAACACCATAAATTCAAAAATGGCAGTCATAAAGATGCCACGAGCCCACAGTGCGCCAAGAGGTTCGGAAGAGAGATTCACCTCTGCGCGGCGAGCGCGGGTACGTAATCCCTGGGCGATCGTGACAACGCCGGGCAGTACCGCAAAAGTATGCGCCAGCCAGCCGGGCATAACCAGAACCTGACCAAAGCGAACCAGCGGGGAAATATAGGGGAGGTTAATGCTGCCCGAAGGGCCGAGAATATAAAGCTGCATCCCCAGCAACGCCAGAAGCCCCGCAAGCGTCGCCACGAAGCTCGGCATACCTAAACGGCTGTAAAGTTCAGCGTAAAGCAGGCCAACGAACGCACCCACCGCAAGTGCTGCGGCTATTGCGCCTGCGACGGGCCAGCCCTGATTAACCCACAGTACGCCAATGATTGCTGAAGCGAGGCCGCTCATTGAACCCACCGAAAGATCGATCTCTCCCAGCAGCAGCACGCAGACGATGCCAAGCGAAATAAATCCAACCGTGGCGCAGTCAAATAACATATTGACGAGGTTATTCGGCGCCAGATAAATAGGGTTGAGCAAAGTAAAGACGGCGGAAATAATAATAAGCCCGAGCACCACGGGTATCATCCCCAGGTCGCCGGTTTTAATTCTGGTAATGTAGGCACGCCATAGCCCGAAAATATTATCGTTGTGATGAACGCGTTCATCGCTGCGATCTAACATGGTTTCGGGATTGAGCGGTTTTTTTGTGGTGGTATTCATTTGTTAATTCGCCCCCAACGTATGTTCCTGGGTTTTTCTTTCCACGCGGCGTGATACGGCGTTTTCTGTCGCCCCGGTGATGGCGGCAACTAAATCCTGGTTGGTTGCTTCGGGCGTGAAAATACCTTTGTTGCGGCCCAGGCGCAGCACGACGATACGGTCCGCCACGGCCCGGACATCCTCCATGTTATGACTGATGATAATCACGCCCAGCCCGCGCTCCCGAACGCGCTCGATAAGGTTAAGCACCTCGGCGGTTTGCGCAACGCCAAGGGCCGCGGTAGGTTCATCCAGCATGATTATCTTCGGATTTAGCAGCAGCGAGCGGGCAATGGCGACGGTTTGACGCTGGCCGCCGGACAGCGAAGCAACCGGCTCGCGTACGGAAGGAATTCGCGCCGCCAGCTCTTTAAGCAATGTCCACGCGCGAACTTCCATGGTGACTTCATCCAGTTTCCAGGCTGACAATTCATGGCCAAGAAACAGGTTCGCCACCACATCCAGATTTTCGCATAAAGCCAGGTCCTGAAAGACGGTGGAAATACCGTATTCCAGCGCTTTCCCCGGGCTGTCGAGGGTTATCTTTTCACCTTCAAACTCAATCGTGCCGGACGTAGCCTGATGCACGCCGGCTAATATTTTGACCAGCGTAGATTTCCCTGCGCCATTGTCTCCGACCAGAGCGACAACCTCACCGGCATAGACGTCAAGATCGATATCCGTCAGTGCCGAAACGGCACCAAAATTTTTAGAAATTTTACTTAATTTAAGCAGCGGTTTTTCTGCACGGGATGCGAGGTCATTTTCAATTAACATAGCCAGAACCTTAATATCGTCCGTGTGCCCGTAAGTATTTTTTACGGACGCACCAATCGTTACTTAGTTAGTAATGCCTAATTTTTTACAGGCCTGCTGATATTCTCCGCTGCAGACCTGTTCCGGCGTTTGAATTTTCTTATCGAATATTTCCGCTTTAATATTTTTAGCCGTAATGACAGCCGGAACAAATAGCTGAGATGGCGTGTTATAAAGCGTTGAGGTTGCCTTTGGGGTCTGGCCGTTAATTAATTGCACGGCGACTTTCGCTGCGGCTGCGGCAACGATTTCCGAAGGCTTGGAAATGGTGTTGTATTGATCGCCGGAAATGATTAACTGCAAGGCGGCGATAGTGGCATCGTTGCCCGTTACCGGAGGAATGGGCTGTACTCCGCCTGCTTTGAACGCGGCGATGGCGCCGCCGCCCGTGCCGTCATTCGCAGCAACCACACCTTTAATTTTATCGCTAAAGCGGGTGATTTGACCGGCTGTCCACTCCTGGGCTTTCGGCGGCGCCCATTCCGGCGTGTCGAATTCCGCAAGCGTTGTGTAGCCGGAATCTTTCAACCCACGATGGATACCATCGCGAATAAGTCCCGCCGCGGCATCCGTTGGCGAACCGTTGATTTCAAGGACGCCAGAGCCGGCAGGAACATTTGTCGCTTTCAGATGCTCGACCAGCGAGGTGGAAATGGCGTAGCCGATGCCTTCGTTGTCAAAAGAGATATAAAAATCCGCGGGCTTTGCCGGGATGGGGCGATCGTAAGCAACCACTTTCACATCCTGTGAATGGGCAATTTCCACCAGACCCGCCGCTGCGGATGAATCAACGGGATCGAGCACTATCACCTTCGCGCCTTGCGCAATGGCAGAGTTGAACTGCTGTTGCTGCAAAGATGCGCTGGCGTTGGCGTTCTGATAGATGACCTTGCACTGCTGGCAGAGCTTATTCATTTCCGCCTTAAAGCCGGGGAAATCATGCTGCTCATAGCGGGTGGATGCCTGATCGGGCATTAAAAAAGCCACGGTCGCGGCTTCTTGCGCGTGGGCTAAACCGGTAAAACCAAACACAGCCATAAGGGATGCTTTGAACATTGTAGGGTAACGCATTTTTCTGCTCCTCACTGACTCGAACACGATGACCGCCTCACAAGTTGCGACCGGAGGCAGAGGTTATGTTTTTAACGTTAAGAAACCAAAATGAAGCTTTTTATTAGCATTGCGATTACATTTGCTCAATCGGTGAAGCAGATTTGCCACTACTCATTTAGGTTGTCAAGAACAGTCAGAAAAGCGATGTGTTTTTTGTGATTAACAGCAGAATAGACGGGGCAGCGGGCGGGAAATTCACAATAAAAAAGGCCGCAAATTCTTGCGGCCTTTTTCGCTACTCAACGGGAATTAGTCTTGCTGAGAAGACTGAATCGCAGTCAGAGCGATAGTGTAGACGATATCGTCAACCAGCGCGCCGCGAGACAGGTCGTTGACCGGCTTGCGCATGCCCTGCAGCATTGGCCCGATGGAAATCAGGTCTGCTGAGCGCTGTACCGCTTTGTAGGTGGTGTTACCGGTGTTCAGGTCCGGGAAGATGAACACGGTCGCACGACCCGCAACAGGGGAGTTAGGCGCTTTGGATTTCGCAACGTCAGCCATTACCGCTGCGTCATACTGCAGCGGACCGTCGATAACCAGGTCCGGACGTTTTTCCTGAGCGATACGGGTTGCTTCGCGTACTTTCTCAACGTCGCTGCCTGCACCAGAAGTACCGGTGGAGTAGGAGAGCATCGCCACGCGCGGTTCGATACCGAATGCAGTTGCAGAATCCGCGGACTGAATAGCGATTTCTGCCAGTTGCTCTGCGGTAGGATCCGGGTTGATCGCGCAGTCGCCGTAAACGTAAACCTGTTCAGGCAGCAGCATGAAGAACACGGAAGAAACCAGCGAGCTGCCAGGCGCTGTTTTGATTAGCTGCAGCGGCGGACGAATGGTGTTCGCTGTGGTGTGAACCGCGCCGGAAACCAGGCCGTCAACTTCGTCTTGCTCCAGCATCAGGGTGCCGAGAACGACATTGTCTTCCAGTTGTTCACGCGCAACCGCTTCGGTCATGCCTTTGCTCTTACGCAGCTCAACCAGACGGGCAACGTAGCTTTCGCGAACCACTTCCGGATCGACGATTTCGATGCCCGCGCCCAGCTCAACGCCCTGCGCCGCAGCAACGCGGGTGATTTCATCCGGGTTACCCAACAGCACGCAGGTCGCGATACCGCGTTCAGCACAGATGGCGGCGGCTTTAACGGTACGCGGCTCGTCGCCTTCTGGCAGCACAACGCGTTTGCCGGCTTTACGGGCCAGTTCGGTCAACTGATAGCGGAACGCTGGTGGAGACAGACGACGGCTACGCTCGGAGGTTGCGGTCAGGGATTCGATCCAGTTTGCATCAATATGGCTTGCCACATATTCCTGCACTTTTTCGATACGCTGATGGTCGTCGGTTGGAACTTCCAGATTGAAGCTCTGCAGGCTCAAAGAGGTCTGCCAGGTGTTGGTTTCAACCATGAACAGCGGCAGGCCAGTCGCAAATGCGCGTTCGCACAGCTTGCTGATACGCGCGTCCATTTCGTAGCCGCCGGTCAGCAGGATTGCGCCGATTTCAACGCCGTTCATTGCGGCCAGGCACGCTGCAACCAGCACGTCCGGGCGGTCTGCGGAAGTAACCAGCAAGGAGCCCGGACGGAAGTGCTCCAGCATATGTGGAATGCTTCGTGCGCAGAAGGTGACGGATTTAACGCGGCGGGTTTTGATATCGCCTTCGTTAATGATGGTTGCGCCCAGATGGCGAGCCATGTCGATTGCACGAGTAGCAATCAGGTCGAAGCTCCAGGGTACGCAGCCCAGAACCGGCAGCGGGCTGTCGGCAAACAGTTCTTTCGGATCGATGTTCGCGATGCTCGCTTTGGTGGAGTCATCGAAAATCTCGGACAGGTCCGGACGGGTGCGGCCTTGCTCATCAACCGGGGCATTCAGTTTGTTAATGATAACGCCGGTGATGTTGGTGTTTTTGCTGCCGCCGAAGCTGCTGCGGGCCAGCTCGATGCGCTCTTTCATCTGCTCCGGGGAATTGTTGCCCAAAGACATAACGAAGACGATTTCGGCATTCAGCGTTTTGGCGATTTCATAGTTCAGAGACTGTGCGAATTCGTGTTTACGCGTCGGCACCAGACCTTCAACCAGCACGACTTCCGCGTCTTTGCTGCTCGCGTGGTAGTTGGCGATGATCTCTTCCATCAGCACGTCTTGTTGATTGCTGGACAGCAGCGTCTCAACGTGGCTCATGCGCAGCGGTTCAGCCGCAGGGATGGTGGAGTTAGCGCGTACGATGCTGGTGGTCTGGTCAGGAGTATCGCCGCCGGTGCGCGGCTGAGCGATAGGCTTGAATACGCTAAGGCGGACGCCTTTTTGTTCCATAGCGCGGATCACACCGAGGCTGACGCTGGTCAGGCCGACGCTGGTTCCGGTAGGGATCAACATAATAGTACGGGACACGTTATAACCTCTTTCGTTTTCGCGAGCGGCTCGCTCACGAGACTCAGAAAACAACACCGCCAGCAAACGCTGGCGGCGGGAGAATCAGGCAGTCAGGCGGAATGCATCCTGAGCGATAACCAGCTCTTCGTTGGTGGTAATGACCACCGCCGGGCGGGTACCCTCTTTGTTGATGAAGCCGGACTTGCCAAAACGTGCAGCCAGGTTGCGTTCGTGGTCAACTTCAAAGCCCAGAACGCCCAGTTTGCCCAAGGACAGCTCACGTACCATTGCTGCGTTTTCACCAATACCGCCGGTGAATACTACAGCGTCCAGACGACCGTCCATCAGCGCGGTATAAGAACCGATGTATTTCGCCAGGCGGTGGCAGTAAACGTCCATTGCACGTTTAGCGTCCGCCTTGGTTTCGTAGTTGTCTTCAACATAACGGCAGTCGCTGGTGACTTCGGTCAGACCCAGCAGGCCGGACTCTTTGGTCAGCATTTTGTTGATGTCTTCAACGCTCATGCCCAGGGTGTCATGCAGATGGAAGATGATAGCCGGGTCGATGTCGCCAGAACGGGTGCCCATGACCAGGCCTTCCAGCGGGGTCAGACCCATGGAAGTATCCACGCATTTACCGTTACGGATAGCGGAAACAGAACCGCCGTTGCCGAGGTGGCAGGTGATGATGTTCACATCGCTCACAGGTTTGTTCAGCATTTTTGCTGCTTCCTGAGTGACGTAGAAGTGGCTGGTGCCATGCGCGCCGTAGCGACGAACGCCGTGCTCTTTGTACAGTTTGTATGGCAGGGCGTAGAGGTAAGACTCTTCCGGCATGGTCTGATGGAACGCGGTGTCGAACACGGCAACGTTTTTATCAGCCAGTTTAGGGAAAGATTTCAGCGCTTCAGCGATACCGATCAGGTGTGCTGGGTTATGCAGCGGTGCAAAAGAAGCGGAATCTTTGATACCCTGAATCACAGAGTCGTCGATAACAACGGAACTGGTGTATTTCTCGCCGCCGTGAACAATGCGGTGGCCGATTGCGGTCAGTTGCTCGGACAACTCTGGTTTTTGTGCCAGAATGGTATTAACCATATAGTTAAGAGCTTCGCTGTGAGCGGCGCCTGCACCCAAAGCCGCTTCTTGTTTACCGCCATCCATTTTCCACTTGATACGTGCTTCTGGAAGATGGAAACATTCGGCTAAACCAGAGAGGTACTCGTCACCGTTTACAGCATCGATAATTGCGAATTTCAGTGAAGAGCTACCGCAGTTCAGAACCAGTACTAACTTACTCGACATGGAAGTACCTACTTTTACGTGGCTAAAAAAACGTCAGATAGTCTCTCAGCGTAGCGCATGATGAGGCTGACATTTATGATTAACGTCATGCCAAAGTCGTTTTTCTGGCATGGCGAATAAATACTCTAGAGTTTACGCCATTTTGCGCATTTTTTCGGCAAAGGCGAGTTAAGTGACAGTTTGACAACCGGCGGTTTCCCTTCTACGGCCGTCAAAAGCCCGCACAGGATAACCTCCGGGGCCCTTAAAGACAAAATATTTTGAACCATGTCATTTAGAGTTGTTATCTTGCACAATAATTTTATTTTTTATCTGTGAAGTTGAGGTAAAGCCATGTCGACACCCCCTAATAGCCACATTAGCTGGTTTAGCTTATTCGGCCGTGGCCAACATTATTCGAAGACCTGGCCCGTTGATAAACGCCTCGCGCCGGTCTTTGTCGAAAACCGCGTCATACGCGCCACCCGTTTTGCGATCCGCTTTATGCCTCCGCTTGCCGTTTTCACGCTGACCTGGCAAATCGCCCTTGGCGGCCAGCTTGGTCCTGCCGTTGCTACCGCTTTGTTTGCCTGCAGCTTGCCAATGCAGGGCCTTTGGTGGTTGGGCAAGCGTTCCGTTACGCCGTTACCGCCAACTATTCTGCACTGGTTCTATGAAGTGCGCGGTAAATTGCAGGAGTCGGGCCAGGCTTTAGCGCCGGTGGAAGGCAAGCCGGATTATCAGGCTCTGGCCGATGTGCTCAAGCGCGCGTTCAAACAGCTTGATAAAACTTTCCTGGATGATTTGTAAAAGCAGGGCGGTTGCGCATATAAAAGAAGGCATACTTTTTAGCGGGATATATTCCTGCACTACAGGAGCTCTTAAATGGAAATGACTAACGCCCAGCGTCTGATTTTATCCAACCAGTACAAAATGATGACCATGCTCGACCCGGACAACGCCGAGCGTTACCGTCGCCTGCAAACCATTATTGAGCGCGGCTACGGCCTGCAAATGCGTGAACTGGATCGTGAATTTGGTCAGCTAACGGAAGAAACCTGCCGCACCGTTATCGACATCATGGAGATGTATCACGCGCTGCATGTTTCCTGGGCGAACCTTAAGGACAGTCAAAACATCGACGAACGTCGTGTCACTTTCCTGGGCTTTGACGCCGCAACAGAAGCGCGTTTCCTGGGCTATGTTCGCTTTATGGTTAACGTTGAAGGCCGCTACGCACATTTTGACGCGGGCACTCATGGCTTTAACGCGCAGACCCCAATGTGGGAAAAATATCAACGCATGCTGAAAGTGTGGCAGTCCTGTCCGCGTCAGTATCACTTAAGTGCGAATGAAATCGCGCAGATTATCAATGCCTGAGGGGATAAGTGTGGTGAAGTGTAAAGGTTTCTTGTTTGATTTGGATGGGACTCTGGTTGATTCCCTGCCAGCGGTTGAGCGTGCATGGATAAACTGGGCGAAGCGCTTTGATATCTCTCCTGCAGAGGTACTGGGTTTTATCCACGGCAAGCAGGCGATTACTTCACTGCGTCATTTTATGGCGGGCGCGTCTGAAGAAGAGATCCAACAGGAGTTCTTAAGACTTGAGAAAATCGAGTCGGAAGACACCGACGGCGTCACGGCGCTTCCAGGGGCCGTTGAGCTGTTGACGCATCTGAACGAAGCGGGTATTCCCTGGGCAATCGTGACTTCCGGCTCTGTACCTGTTGCCGCAGCGCGCCGCCTGGCGGGTGGTTTGCCTGAGCCAGAGGTGTTCGTTACCGCAGAACGTGTGCCGCGCGGCAAGCCTGAGCCAGATGCTTATCTGCTTGGCGCGCAACTGCTGGGGCTTGAGCCTGAAGAGTGCGTTGTTGTGGAAGACGCTCCGGCGGGCGTGCTGTCAGGTCTTGCGGCCGGCTGCCATGTCATCGCGGTTAACGCGCCCGCGGACACGCCCCGTCTGGAGCACGTCGATTACGCATTACAATCGCTAACTGAACTGCTGATTCAAAAATTACCTGACGGCAGCGTGGAAGTGCTGAGAAAACACTAATCACATGATTTAACCCCGCATTTGCGGGGTTTTTTTATGGCATTCTTTGAGCATTCGGTTAACTTTTGGAAACAAGGAAGCGTTTTGAGCTCGGAATTGATTTGGGTATTGTCACTGCTTGGTATCGCAGTTGTGCTGTTCGCCACCGGCAAGGTACGAATGGATGCCGTGGCGTTACTGGTGATTGTGGCTTTTGTCCTGAGCGATACGCTAACGCTTAGCGAAGCTTTTTCCGGGTTCAGCGATCCCAACGTCATTCTGATTGCAGCGCTTTTTATTATCGGCGACGGCCTGGTTCGTACGGGCGTTGCGACTAAAATGGGTTCCTGGCTGGTGGACGTTGCCGGCAGCAGCGAAACCAGAATGCTTGTTCTTCTGATGCTCACCGTCGCCGGATTAGGCGCCTTTATGAGCTCAACCGGCGTTGTCGCCATTTTCATTCCCGTCGTGCTCAGCGTTTCCATGCGCATGAAAACGGCTCCGTCACGCCTGATGATGCCCCTGAGCTTTGCCGGACTTATCAGCGGCATGATGACGCTGGTCGCAACGCCGCCTAACCTTGTGGTCAACAGCGAACTGCTGCGTGAAGGATTACAGGGGTTCAACTTTTTTAGCGTGACGCCTATAGGACTGGTTGTGCTCGTGCTGGGCATCCTTTATATGCTTTTTGCCAGGTTCGCACTTAACGGGCAGAGCAAAGAAGAGGGGAAAGAAAGCTGGAAGCGCCGTACTTTTCGTGACCTGATTAAGGAGTATCGTCTTACGGGCCGTGCTCGTCGCCTGACCATTCGCCCCGGCTCGCCGATGGTTGGCCACCGTCTTGATGATTTAAAACTGCGTGAGCGCTACGGCGCCAATGTGATTGGTCTTGAGCGCTGGCGTAAATTCCGTCGGGTGATAGTAAACGTCACCGGCGTAACCGAGTTCCGCGCCCGGGACGTGCTGCTGATTGATATGTCTGCATCCGATATCGATCTGCGTGAATTTTGCAGCGAACAGTGGCTTGAGCCGATGATCCTGCGCGGGGAATATTTCTCTGACCAGGCGCTGGATGTGGGCATGGCGGAAGTATCGATGATCCCCGATTCGGAACTAATTGGACAGACGCTGCGCGAAATGAGTTTCCGTACCCGCTATGGGCTGAATGTTGTAGGCCTTAAGCGCAACGGCGAGGCGCTGGAAGGTCTGCTGGTGGATGAACCTCTCCAGCTTGGCGATATACTTCTTGTGGTCGGCGACTGGAAATTAATCAGCCAGTTGAACCAAAAAAGCCGCGATTTTTTAGTGCTCAATCTGCCGGTGGAAGAGGGCGAAGCGTCTCCGGCGCATAGCCAGGCGCCGCATGCCATTTTTTGTCTGGCATTAATGGTTGCCCTGATGCTGACCGATGAAATTCCTAACCCCATTGCGGCTATCATTGCCTGCCTGTTGATGGGGAAATTCCGCTGCATCGATATGGAAAGCGCTTACAAAGCGATTCACTGGCCGAGCATTATTTTGATTGTCGGCATGATGCCTTTTGCGCTTGCGCTGCAAAAAACCGGCGGGGTGGATTTGATTGTTAGCGGATTAATGAAGCTGGGCGGCGGGTACGGGCCTTATATTATGCTTGTGTGTTTATTTGTGATGTGCGCGGCCATTGGGCTGTTTATTTCCAATACCGCGACGGCGGTATTAATGGCGCCAATCGCGCTGGCGGCGGCGAAATCCATGGGTGTTTCGCCTTATCCATTTGCGATGATTGTGGCGCTTGCCGCATCCGCCGCCTTTATGACGCCGGTTTCCTCGCCGGTAAATACGCTGGTGCTGGGGCCGGGTAACTATAAATTCAGCGACTTTGTGAAACTGGGCGTGCCGTTTACCGTTATCGTGATGGTTGTGAGCGTAGTGATGGTGCCGATGCTGTTTCCTTTTTAATGCACGGGCGGCGGCTCAGGCCTTAACCCGACCTACAACGGGGAATCCTGGCTAATCTCATCAAGCGAAAGCTGGAAGCTTGGCACGAACACGTGCATGAAATAGTCCATCTCTTCGCTGTGACGGTCGGCCAGCGTTTTCTCAAGTCGGCTTTTCGCCAGCAAGAATTCATTATTCCCGGCGGATAACTCCTCCAGACATTTCAGGTACGCGCATAGCGCATCCGCCTGTTTAACGACGGCTTTTTCTTCATCGCTGCACTGATGTTCATCAATCAGCGGCGCCCAGATATCCCGCAGTTCTTCTGGCACCATATCGATTAATTTTTGCTGGGCAATCTTCTCGATGGCTTTGTATTCATGAGCAATTTGCGAATTAAAGTATTTTACCGGCGTCGGGAGATCGCCGGTCAGCACTTCGCTGGCGTCATGGTACAAAGCCAGCAGCGCAATGCGTTCGGCGTTCAGGTTGCCGTTGAATTTACGGTTTTTGATCGCAGCAAGGGCATGAGCGACCATCGCGACCTGAAGGCTGTGTTCCGACACGTTTTCAGTACGCACGTTGCGCATTAGCGGCCAACGGTTGATGAGTTTCAGGCGGGAAAGATGGGCGAAGAAATGGCTTTGACTCATGGATGCACCTGGTCTTTAGCAAAGAAAACCATTGTGCGAGGAGAAAGGGGAAGATGCAAACATCTTCCCCGGCAAAGATTTACTGGTGATAGTGGCCGAGGAATCGCCCAAGCTTGTTGATGGACATTTCTAATTCATCCACGCGTGGGAGCGTCACGATACGGACATGATCGGGCCACGGCCAGTTAAATGCCGTTCCCTGCACCAGCAGCACTTTCTCCTGCAGCAGGAAATCGAGCACCATCTTCTGGTCGTCGTGAATGTTAAAGCGTTTCGCGTCGATTTTCGGGAACATATACAGCGCGCCGCGAGGTTTTACGCAGGAAACGCCCGGAATGTCGTTGATCAGTTCCCACGCCCGGTTACGCTGCTCATAGAGACGGCCGCCCGGCACGATAAATTCGCTGATGCTCTGATAGCCGCCAAGCGCGGTTTGAATAGCGTGCTGCGCCGGAACATTGGCGCACAATCGCATTGAGGCCAGCATTTCCAGCCCTTCAATATAGCCTTTGGCATGCTTCTTCGGCCCGCTCAGAACCATCCAGCCCTGACGGAAACCGGCCACGCGATAAGTTTTGGACAGGCCATTGAAGGTGATGGTTAACAGGTCCGGCGCAAGCGTTGCGATGGAGATATGCTCTGCTTCGTCATAGAGGATTTTGTCGTAAATCTCATCGGCAAAAATAATGAGGTTATGCTGACGAGCCAGCTCCACGATTTCCATCAGTAATGCTTTTGAATACACCGCACCGGTTGGGTTATTCGGGTTGATTATCACAATGCCGCGAGTGCGCGGGGTGATTTTGGCGCGTATATCATCCAGATCCGGGAACCAGTCGGCGGATTCATCACAAAGATAATGTACCGCTTTACCGCCGGAGAGCGACACGGCTGCTGTCCACAATGGGTAATCTGGTGCGGGAACCAGCATTTCATCGCCGCTGTTAAGCAGCGCCTGCATCGACTGAACAATCAGTTCAGAAACGCCGTTGCCAATGTAGATATCTTCAACGGTCACATCCCGCATGCCCCGCGCCTGATAGTGCTGCATGATGGCCTTGCGTGCGGAGTACAAGCCTTTTGAGTCGCAATATCCCTGCGCTGTAGGTAGGTTGCGAATCACATCGACAAGGATTTCATCCGGGGCTTCAAAACCAAACGGGGCGGGGTTGCCGATGTTCAGTTTAAGCACTTTATTGCCTTCTTCTTCCAGGCGTTTCGCCTCTTTGAGAACAGGGCCACGGATGTCATAACAGACATTATCTAATTTGCTGGATTTTTCGATAGGGGACATGGAGCTTCGACCTTAAATGTGAGCGTTGCTTCCTGCCGTGGAAGCAACCAGGCACCAATGTACTCCTGGCCGATGCAGATTTGAACCCAAACGAAGCGCTTCAGAGCAATTTATCTTCAGCAGGATGTAAACAAAAAAGGGGCGATTAATTTTGTTTTTTAGTGGTTGGTATTGTGTTGTGTGTTTTTAGTGGCTTAAAGTTCCGGGTTAGTGTTTTAAGAGAGAATTTATATTCTGTCTTATACCGGGCTGTAAAGCGCGTGCTTCTGTTGGCCAAAAGATCCACTTTGGAAATGTATAAGCAAGAACTAATAAACATGCGTGTTACGCGAGCCGGCAATAGCGGGTGGTTAAAGAGATGTTTATAAACGTAGTCGGAATTGTAATTAATATATACCCTGGAAATTATTAAGCAGTTTTTATTATAGCGTGTGACAATTAACAATGCGCCAGGAATAAGTCTGTCCGAAAAGCTTAAAAAAGAGAATGCGATCAGATAATGCGCATTTGATCTTATAAATCAAGGTAATTTGCGGTAAGATACGCTGCCTGACAGGTTTTTTTAAAAGCTGTCAATTTCAGTAACGCCGTGCTTTATAAGGTATTAACAGGTATTTTTGTTCGCCCTGTTAGCGCCGGTCTCAACCTTCTGAATGATGGTTTCTCAGCGCCTTACCCTGTAGGCGATCGCAGAGAATAAATAAGGCCAGATTTTGAAGCGGGATTTATAAGCGTTGCTTAGCGTTAAATTAATTGACTGGTATGACAAGCTATTGGTTTGTATGTTGTATTAGCCATAGCAATATCCCGATGGGTGAGCTTCACATAATTGATCCGCCCTGCAGGAAAAATAAAATATTAAAAAAACAGAACTACAGTCTCTAAAAAGAGCATGAACTCTTAAGAGATGTTCTGTAAATGGAATTGCTTTATCTCTTTGATAAATCACAGCAATAGAACTAAGGCAGACTCGCAAGAGCAACCTAATAGTGAAAAAATTATGATTAACGCAAATCGCCCGATACTTAATCTCGACCTCGATCTGCTGAGAACTTTTGTTGCGGTCGCCGATCTTAATACGTTTGCGGCAGCCGCAGCAGCGGTGTGCCGTACCCAATCCGCAGTCAGCCAACAGATGCAACGCCTTGAGCAACTGGTTGGAAAAGAGCTCTTTGCGCGTCATGGCCGTAACAAGCTGTTGACTGAACACGGCATTCAGCTATTGGGATATGCGCGCAAAATCCTGCGTTTTAACGACGAGGCCTGTACTTCGCTGATGTTCAGCAACCTGCAAGGCGTGCTGACCATCGGGGCCTCTGATGAAACCGCAGATACCATTCTTCCCTTTCTTCTAAACAGAGTGAGCTCCGTTTACCCTAAACTGGCGTTGGATGTACGAGTCAAACGTAATCCTTTCATGATTGAAATGCTCAATCAGCAGGAAGTTGATTTGGTTGTCACCACTTCAAAGCCCGCCCATTTTGATTCAATTGTCCTGCGTACTTCGCCAACTTTATGGTACTGCGCGGCAGATTATGTCTTTCAGAAAGGGGAGGCCGTGCCGCTGGTTATGCTCGACGATCCGAGCCCGTATCGCGACATGATGCTTGAACACCTTAATGCGGAGCATATTCCGTGGCGCATCTCTTATGTCGCATCGACGCTTGCCGCGGTCAGGGCTGCAGTAAAAGCCGGTCTCGGCGTTACTGCCAGACCCGTGGAGATGATGAGCCCGGAACTGCGGGTATTGGGCTCGGCTGACGGCCTTCCTGTTATGCCGGACACGCATTACCTGCTTTGCCGTAATCCGCAGACGAATAACGAACTGGCGCAGGCCATTTTCACCGCGATGGAAAACAACCCAAACCCTTATAATTACGCGGTAGCCTCAAATGAAGGGGACGATCCTTTGCTGGTTGAGGGCGGAATAGAGTAGGTTTACGCGCTTCGTTAGTAACAAAATGTTAACTGTAAAAACGGGCCGCTGAAGAGATTATTTGCTTCAGCGGCCCGTTTTTTATGCATTTTAGCTTTTTGCGCCCGGATTGGCTAAAAAAGCTTCTTTCAAACAACACCTTAGGCCGTAGCGTTTCGTTTTGCTTCTTCCTTGCCCTTACTACCAAAAGCTGTAAGGGAATGTTAAAAAACAGGCGGGAATGTTGCTTCTTTTTGAGGTGAATTAACAAAAGCGTGTCTCAGATCAAGAAAATACTCCCAATGAGGGGGAGGAATAGTTGAGATTTCCTGCCAAAATAGAGGGGTTGTATAAATTTTTCCACACTACGGACACGATTCACCACCATTTAAATCGGGTTAATAACCTTACGTCACCGGGTTTTAACGCATTAAATGTTAATGAAATGAAGTCAATGTAAACTAGTGTGTGGATACTTTTGTTAAAGTTGACAAAAGGTTATAGAAAGGAGTAAAAAACCCCATCAATTTGCTGGTAAATTTCTGATTCCCGGCAGTTATTGTAAGGTTATTTGTTCCTCCCCATGAATCGATGTGGTGTTCATCTGCCAGCAAGAGCAGAGATTTTGGCGCCACTTTTGATGAGTAAGCAATGAGTATGTCAACATCCACTGAAGTTATCGCTCATCACTGGGCGTTCGCTGTCTTTCTTATTGTTGCCATTGGCCTGTGTTGCGTAATGCTGCTCGGGGCATGGTTCCTTGGCGGGAGAGCCCAGGGCCGGCACAAGAACACCCCCTTCGAGTCAGGTATTGACTCCGTTGGTTCCGCGCGTTTACGCCTTTCCGCTAAGTTTTACCTGGTGGCCATGTTCTTCGTTATCTTCGACGTGGAAGCCCTGTATCTCTATGCCTGGTCTACTTCCATTCGAGAAAGTGGCTGGATTGGTTTCGTGGAAGCCGCAATTTTCATTTTAGTGCTACTGGCTGGTCTGGTGTATCTGGTGCGTATTGGCGCGCTCGATTGGACTCCTGCGCGTTCACGCCGTGTCCAAATCAACCCGGAAACAGAAAGTAGAACTCAACGTCATACGCGCTAACAGCGAGGCAATAAGATGGACTATACGCTCACCCGCATAGACCCCAACAACGGTGAGAATGACCGTTATCCCCTGCAAAAACAGGAAATCGTAACCGATCCTCTTGATCAAGAAATTAACCGTAGCGTGTACATGGGCAAGCTCGAACATGCGCTGCACGACATGGTTAACTGGGGGCGTAAAAACTCAATTTGGCCTTATAACTTTGGCCTTTCATGCTGCTACGTTGAGATGGTGACCTCGTTTACCGCCGTGCATGACGTGGCACGTTTTGGTGCAGAGGTTCTGCGCGCGTCGCCTCGTCAGGCTGATCTGATGGTGATTGCCGGCACTTGCTTCACCAAAATGGCTCCGGTTATTCAGCGTCTTTATGATCAGATGCTTGAACCTAAATGGGTTATCTCCATGGGCGCTTGCGCAAACTCTGGCGGCATGTACGACATCTACTCTGTCGTGCAGGGCGTGGATAAATTCCTGCCGGTTGATGTTTACATCCCGGGGTGCCCGCCGCGTCCAGAAGCCTACATGCAGGCGCTGATGCTGCTGCAAGAGTCAATTGGTAAAGAACGTCGCCCGCTGTCGTGGGTGGTTGGCGATCAGGGCGTTTATCGCGCCAATATGCAATCAGAGCGCGAGCGTAAACGCGGCGAACGAATTGCTGTGACCAACCTGCGGACACCAGACGAGATTTAATTTGCGCCTGTAGTCAGTAAGAAATGCCTTCGCATATCAATAATATTAGCGCGAAGCACTGACCGACAGTCACCACAGAACCATTTGCAATGGTGAGAAATATGACCGATTTAACCGCGCAAGATGCCGCCCAGCAAGCATGTGTTACCCGTGATCATCTCGATGATCCGGTGATCGGCGAGTTGCGTAACCGTTTTGGGCCGGATGCCTTTACCGTTCAGCCTACCCGCACCGGGGTCCCGGTGGTCTGGGTTAAGCGTGAACAATTGCTGGAAGTGGGCGATTTCTTAAAAAGACTGCCAAAACCTTATGTCATGCTGTTTGACCTGCATGGCATGGACGAGCGTCTTCGTACTCACCGCGACGGTTTACCGGCCGCGGATTTTTCCGTTTTCTACCACCTGATTTCCATTGAACGCAATCGCGATATCATGCTCAAGGTGGCCTTGTCTGAAAACGATCTGAACGTGCCTACCTTCACCAAACTTTTCCTGAACGCCAACTGGTACGAGCGTGAAACCTGGGAGATGTTTGGCATTACTTTCAATGGCCACCCGCACCTGACGCGCATCATGATGCCGCCAACGTGGGAAGGACATCCGCTGCGTAAGGACTACCCGGCGCGCGCCACCGAATTCGATCCGTTTGAATTAACCAAACAGAAAGAAGACCTGGAGATGGAAGCGCTGACCTTCAAACCTGAAGACTGGGGTATGAAGCGCAGCAGCGAGCATGAAGATTTCATGTTCCTGAACCTCGGGCCAAACCACCCATCCGCGCACGGCGCGTTCCGTATAATCCTGCAACTCGACGGTGAAGAGATTGTCGATTGCGTACCGGATATCGGCTACCACCACCGCGGCGCTGAGAAAATGGGCGAGCGTCAGTCCTGGCACAGCTACATTCCGTACACCGACCGTATCGAGTATCTCGGCGGCTGCGTGAACGAAATGCCATACGTGCTGGCGGTTGAAAAACTGGCGGGCATTAAAGTGCCGGAGCGCGTAGACGTTATTCGCGTCATGCTCTCTGAACTGTTCCGTATCAACAGCCACCTGCTGTACATCTCCACGTTCATTCAGGACGTTGGCGCGATGACGCCAGTGTTCTTCGCCTTTACCGACCGTCAGAAAATTTACGATCTGGTGGAAGCGATTACCGGTTTCCGTATGCACCCGGCCTGGTTCCGTATCGGCGGCGTGGCGCACGATCTGCCAAACGGCTGGGAGCGCCTGCTCAAAGAATTCCTCGACTGGATGCCAAAACGTCTGGATTCCTATGAGAAAGCCGCACTGCGTAACACCATCCTGAAAGGGCGTTCTCAGGGCGTTGCGGCTTACGGTCAGAAAGAAGCGCTGGAGTGGGGCACAACCGGAGCTGGCCTGCGCGCTACCGGTATCGACTTCGATATTCGTAAAGCTCGCCCTTACTCTGGTTATGAAAACTTCGACTTCGAAATCCCGGTTGGCGGTGGCGTGAGCGACTGTTATACCCGCGTGATGCTGAAAGTCGAAGAGCTGCGCCAGAGCCTGCGCATTCTCGACCAGTGCCTGAAAAACATGCCTGCTGGCCCGTTCAAGGCGGATCACCCGCTGACAACGCCGCCGCCGAAAGAGCGCACGCTGCAGCATATCGAAACCCTGATTACTCACTTCCTGCAGGTTTCCTGGGGCCCGGTCATGCCGGCCAACGAATCTTTCCAGATGATTGAGGCAACCAAAGGGATTAACAGTTACTACCTGACCAGCGACGGCAGCACCATGAGCTACCGTACCCGCATCCGTACCCCGAGCTTTGCGCACCTGCAGCAAATCCCGGCGGCTATCCGCGGCAGCCTGGTTTCTGACCTGATTGTCTATCTGGGTAGTATCGATTTTGTAATGTCTGATGTGGATCGCTAACTATGCACGATAACCTACAACCCCAGGCTGAAGCTTTTGAGCTAAGCCAAGCTGAGCGTGAAGCGATTGAGCACGAAAAACATCACTACGAAGATGCTCGCGCCGCGTCCATCGAAGCGCTGAAGATCGTTCAAAAGCAGCGTGGCTGGGTGCCGGACGGCGCCATTTACGCCATTGCTGACGTGCTGGGCATTCCTGCCAGCGACGTAGAAGGCGTAGCCACCTTCTATAGCCAGATTTTCCGCCAGCCGGTAGGCCGCCATGTGATTCGCTACTGCGACAGCGTGGTTTGCCACATTACGGGCTACCAGGGCATTCAGTCGGCTATCGAGAAAAAACTGAACATCAAACCGGGCCAGACCACGTTTGATGGTCGCTTTACCCTGCTGCCGACCTGCTGTCTGGGCAACTGCGACAAGGGGCCGACCATGATGATTGATGAGGACACTCACAGCTATCTGACGCCGGAAGCGATCCCTGATTTGCTGGAGCGGTATAAATGAAGACGATTATTCGTACTGCCGAGACCCATCCGCTGACCTGGCGTTTGCGCGATGACAAGCAGCCGGTATGGCTGGATGAATATCGCAGCAAAAACGGTTATGAAGGCGCGCGCAAAGCGCTGACCGGCATGGCGCCGGACGACATCGTCAATGCGGTGAAAGACGCAGGCCTTAAAGGCCGCGGCGGCGCGGGCTTTTCCACCGGTCTGAAGTGGAGCCTGATGCCGAAAGACGAATCCATGAACATCCGTTACCTGCTGTGTAACGCCGATGAAATGGAGCCGGGTACCTATAAAGACCGCCTGCTGATGGAGCAACTGCCGCACCTGCTGGTGGAAGGCATGCTCATTTCCGCATTCGCACTGAAAGCTTATCGTGGCTACATCTTCCTGCGCGGCGAGTACATCGAAGCGGCGGTGAATTTGCGCCGTGCGATTGCCGAAGCCACAGAAGCGGGCCTGCTGGGTAAAAATATTCTCGGTTCTGGTTTTGATTTTGAACTGATCGTGCACACCGGCGCCGGGCGTTATATCTGCGGTGAAGAAACCGCATTGATTAACTCCCTGGAAGGTCGCCGCGCGAACCCGCGTTCAAAACCACCTTTCCCGGCGTCAAGCGGCGTCTGGGGCAAACCGACCTGCGTCAACAATGTTGAAACCCTGTGCAACGTTCCTGCCATTCTCGCCGACGGCGTTGAGTGGTATCAGGGCATTGGCGGCGGCATAAGCAAAGATGCCGGCACCAAGCTGATGGGCTTCTCTGGTCGCGTGAAAAATCCTGGCGTCTGGGAATTGCCGTTCGGTACCACCGCGCGTGAAATCCTTGAAGATTATGCAGGCGGCATGCGTGACGGACTGAAATTCAAAGCCTGGCAGCCGGGCGGGGCGGGGACAGACTTCCTGACCGAAGCTCACCTTGATTTGCCGATGGAATTTGAAAGCATCGGTAAGGCGGGAAGCCGTCTGGGTACCGCGCTTGCGATGGCCGTTGACCACGAAATCGGCATGGTGCCGCTGGTCCGTAACCTGGAAGAATTCTTTTCTCGTGAATCCTGCGGCTGGTGTACGCCGTGCCGTGACGGCCTGCCGTGGAGCGTAAAAATCCTGCGCGCCCTGGAGCGTGGCGAAGGCCAGCCAGGCGACATCGAGACGCTTGAGCAACTGTGTCGTTTCCTTGGGCCGGGTAAAACTTTCTGTGCTCATGCGCCAGGTGCGGTTGAGCCATTACAGAGTGCGATTAAATATTTCCGCGAAGAATTCGAAGCAGGCATTGCCAAACAGGACTTCGGTAACACGCGTGCCATTAATGGCATTCAGCCGAACCTGTTAAAAACGCGCTGGTGATATTTCCTCCTCGGGCGCAGCCCTGGGGTGGTATTGCACAAGAATTTTTGATTAACGCCTGAATTTATTCAGGCCAACTGGAAGCATGCTGACTATGGCTACGATTCATGTAGACGGCAAAGAATATGAGGTTAACGGAGCGGACAACCTGCTAGAAGCTTGTCTCTCCTTAGGCCTTGATATTCCTTATTTTTGCTGGCACCCGGCGCTGGGCAGCGTCGGTGCTTGCCGCCAGTGTGCGGTGAAGCAATATCAAAACGCAGAAGATACCCGCGGTCGTCTGGTGATGTCCTGTATGACACCAGCCTCCGACGGCACTTTTATCTCTATTGACGATGGCGAAGCGAAGCAGTTCCGCGAAAGCGTTGTGGAATGGTTGATGACCAACCACCCGCACGACTGTCCGGTCTGTGAAGAGGGCGGCAACTGCCACCTGCAAGATATGACGGTTATGACCGGCCATAGCTTCCGCCGCTACCGTTTTACCAAGCGTACCCACCGCAATCAGGACCTCGGCCCGTTCGTCTCTCATGAAATGAACCGCTGCATCGCCTGCTATCGCTGCGTGCGTTATTACAAAGATTACGCGGACGGCAAAGACCTGGGCGTGTATGGCGCTCACGACAACGTCTACTTCGGTCGCCCGGAAGACGGCACGCTTGAAAGCGAGTTCTCCGGCAACCTGGTAGAAATTTGCCCGACCGGCGTTTTCACCGACAAAACCCACTCCGAGCGCTACAACCGTAAGTGGGACATGCAGTTCGCGCCAAGTATTTGCCAGCAGTGCAGCCTCGGCTGTAACACAAGCCCCGGCGAGCGTTACGGTGAACTACGTCGCATCGAAAACCGCTATAACGGCACGGTTAACCATTACTTCCTGTGTGACCGCGGCCGTTTCGGCTATGGCTATGTGAACCTGAAAGACCGTCCTCGCCAGCCTATCCAGCGCCGCGGCGACGATCTTATTCTCCTGAACGCGGAACAGGCAATGCAGGGCGCGGCGGATATTCTACGCCAGTCGAAGAAGGTGATCGGTATCGGTTCCCCACGCGCAAGCGTTGAAAGCAACTTCGCGCTGCGTGAACTGGTTGGCGCGGATAACTTCTATACCGGTATCGCTTCCGGCGAGCAGGCTCGTCTGCAACTGATGCTTAAAGTGCTGCGCGAAAGCGGTATTCATACCCCTGCGCTACGTGAAATCGAATCCTACGATGCAGTGCTGATTCTGGGCGAAGACGTTACCCAGACCGGCGCTCGTGCCGCGCTGGCGATTCGCCAGGCCGTAAAAGGCAAAGCGCGTGAAATGGCAGCGGCGCAAAAAGTAGCCGACTGGCAGATTGCGGCAATCCTCAATATTGGCCAGCATGCGAAACATCCGCTGTTTGTGACAAACGTGGACAGCACTCGTCTGGATGATATTGCCGCGTGGACTTACCGTGCGCCGGTTGAAGATCAGGCACGGCTGGGCTTCGCCATTGCCAACGCCCTGGACAGTAACTCTCCGGCTGTAGAACTGGATCGCGATCTGAAGAACAAAGTCGACGTGATCGTTCAGGCGCTGGCCGGCGCTAAAAAACCGCTTATTGTTTCCGGAACTAACGCCGGCAGCGAAGCGGTGATTCAGGCGGCGGCAAACGTGGCAAAAGCGCTGAAAGGCCGCGGCACCGAAGTTGGTATCACCATGATAGCTCGCGCGGTGAACAGCGTGGGTCTGGGCATGATCGGTGGCGGCTCGCTTGAAGAAGCGCTGAGCGAACTGGAAAGCGGTGCGGCCGATGCGGTTGTGGTGCTGGAAAACGATCTGCATCGCCACGCTTCCGCTGCCCGCGTTGACGCGGCGCTCAGCAAAGCTCCGCTGGTCATGGTTATCGATCATCAGCGCACGGCGATCATGGACAAAGCCCATCTGGTGCTGTCCACCGCAAGCTTTGCCGAAAGCGACGGTACGGTTATTAACAACGAAGGCCGCGCACAGCGTTTCTTCCAGGTTTATGACCCGGCTTATTACGACCACAACGTTGCGATGCTTGAAAGCTGGCGCTGGCTGCACTCCCTGCACAGCACCGTTCGCAGCCGCGAAGTAGACTGGACGCAGCTCGATCACGTTATCGACGCCTGTGTGAAAGCGTTGCCACACCTGGCTGGCATTAAAGAAGCCGCGCCTGACGCAAGCTTCCGTATCCGCGGCCAAAAACTGTCTCGTTCTCCAATCCGCTCCAGCGGCCGTACGGCGATGCGCGCCAACATCAGCGTGCACGAACCGCGTCAGCCGCAGGACAAAGACACTATGTTCGCCTTCTCTATGGAAGGGAATAACCAGCCATCCGCGCCGCGTTCGCAGATTCCGTTCGCATGGGCGCCGGGCTGGAACTCACCGCAGGCATGGAACAAATTCCAGGCCGAAGTGGGGGGCAAACTGCGCCACGGCGATCCGGGTGTGCGCCTGATTGAAGCCTCCGATACGGGCATCGATTTCTTCGATAACGTGCCGGAAACTTTCCAGGCAGAAGCTGGCAAATGGCTTGTCGCACCGTATTACCATCTGTTTGGCAGCGACGAGATGTCCCAACGTTCGCCGGTCTTCCAGAGCCGTATGGTTGCGCCGTACATTACGCTGAACCCGGCGGACGCCGCGAAGCTTGGCGTTAATGCGGGTAGCCTGATTTCCTTCAGCTACGAAGGTCAAACGCTGAGTCTGCCGCTGAAACTATCCGAAGGGTTAGCCGCAGGCCAGGTTGGACTGCCAATGGGGATGCCTGGCATTGCCCCGGTTCTGGCGGGTGCTCGTCTTGAAAATCTGCAGGAGGCGTCGTTATGAGTTGGTTGACACCGGATGTTATCGACATTCTGCTGAGCATCCTCAAAGCGGTGGTTATCCTGTTAGTGGTCGTAACCTGCGGCGCGTTTATGAGCTTCGGCGAGCGTCGTCTGCTTGGCCTGTTCCAGAACCGTTATGGACCAAACCGCGTAGGCTGGGGCGGTTCGCTCCAGCTCGTCGCGGACATGATCAAGATGTTCTTTAAAGAGGACTGGGTTCCGCGCTTCTCGGATCGCGTAATCTTTACTCTTGCGCCAATGATTGCTTTCACCTCGTTGCTGCTGGCCTTCGCAATTGTGCCGGTCAGCCCGAACTGGGTGGTGGCGGATCTGAACATCGGCATCCTGTTCTTCCTGATGATGGCAGGCCTGGCGGTTTATGCCGTCCTGTTCGCGGGCTGGTCAAGCAACAACAAATATTCCCTGCTGGGTGCGATGCGTGCTTCTGCGCAAACCCTCAGCTACGAAGTATTTCTTGGTCTTTCCCTGATGGGCGTGGTGGCGCAGGCGGGGTCGTTCAATATGGGCGATATCGTCAACAACCAGGCGCATCTGTGGAACGTTATCCCGCAGTTCTTTGGTTTTATTACCTTTGCGATTGCGGGCGTTGCGGTTTGTCACCGCCACCCGTTTGACCAACCGGAAGCCGAGCAGGAGCTGGCTGACGGCTACCACATCGAATATTCCGGTATGAAGTTCGGTCTGTTCTTCGTGGGGGAATATATCGGCATCGTCACCGTCTCTGCGCTGATTGTGACGCTGTTCTTTGGTGGCTGGAATGGCCCGTGGTTACCACCGTTCATCTGGTTCGCGTTAAAAACCGCGTTCTTCATGATGATGTTCATTTTGATTCGCGCAGCATTGCCTCGTCCGCGTTATGACCAGGTGATGTCTTTCGGCTGGAAAGTGTGTCTGCCGCTGACGCTTGTCAACTTGCTGGTGACCGCCGCGGTCATTCTCTATCAGGCACCATAAGGGGTGAAAAAACCATGACATTGAAAGAGTTAGTGGTTGGTTTCGGCACCCAGGTACGCAGTATCTGGATGATCGGTCTGCACGCTTTCGCCAAACGCGAAACGCAGATGTATCCGGAAGAACCAGTGTATCTGCCGCCACGCTACCGTGGCCGTATCGTGCTGACGCGCGATCCGGACGGCTCCGAGCGTTGCGTTGCCTGTAACCTGTGTGCGGTTGCCTGCCCGGTTGCCTGTATCTCTTTGCAAAAAGCAGAGACGAAAGACGGCCGCTGGTATCCAGAGTTCTTCCGCATCAACTTCTCACGCTGCATCTTCTGCGGCCTGTGCGAAGAAGCCTGTCCAACGACGGCGATTCAGCTAACCCCGGACTTCGAACTGGGCGAGTTTAAGCGTCAGGATCTGGTATATGAAAAAGAGGACCTGCTGATTTCCGGTCCGGGTAAATACCCGGAATATAACTTCTACCGGATGGCGGGTATGGCAATCGAAGGCAAAGATAAGGGCGAAGCGGAAAACGAAGCCAAGCCTATCGACGTCAAAGGCCTGTTACCTTAAGGGGAAGGCAATGGAATTCGCTTTTTATATTTGCGCCCTTGTGGCGGTCCTGACCACCCTGCGGGTGATCACGCACACCAATCCGGTACACGCGCTTTTGTATCTGATTATCTCTTTGCTGGCTATCGCCGGAGTGTTCTTCTCGCTCGGCGCATACTTTGCCGGTGCGCTGGAGATAATCGTCTACGCCGGGGCCATCATGGTGCTGTTCGTCTTCGTCGTAATGATGCTCAACCTGGGTAACTCGGTGGTGCAGCAGGAGCGCGAGTGGCTTAAACCACAACTGTGGATTGGCCCGGGCATCCTGTCCGCCATCCTGCTTGCCGTGCTGGTTTATGCCATTCTGAGTCTCAACGATCAGGGCATTGACGGCACGGCAATCGATGCGAAACAGGTGGGTATCGCGCTGTTTGGCCCATACGTATTGGCCGTTGAGCTGGCGTCTATGCTGCTGCTGGCTGGTCTGATCGTTGCCTTCCATCTGGGTCGCGAAGATCGCGCCGGCGAAGTGCTGAGCAACCGTCAGGCAGATATGGCTACAAAAAGAAAACCGGAGGAGCACGTATGATCCCGCTGCAACATGGACTCATCCTCGCTGCTATTTTGTTCGTGCTGGGGCTGACGGGTCTGGTTATCCGTCGCAACCTGCTTTTCATGCTGATCAGTCTGGAAATCATGATTAACGCCGCGGCGCTCGCTTTTGTGGTTGCCGGTAGTTATTGGGGCCAGGCCGACGGTCAGGTGATGTATATCCTGGCGATTAGCCTTGCGGCCGCCGAAGCCAGTATTGGCCTCGCGCTGTTACTGCAGCTCCATCGTCGTCGCCAGAATCTGAATATCGATTCAGTAAGTGAGATGCGTGGATGAACCTTCTCTGGTTAACCATTCTTTTGCCATTTATTGGCTTTGTATTATTGGCATTTTCGCGCGGACGCTGGTCGGAAAACCTGTCTGCCACCGTCGGGATTGGCTCTATCGGACTTGCGGCGCTGGTGACCGCCATTGCGGGCGTTGATTTCTTCAACAACGGCCGTCAGGCGTTTGTTCAGCCGCTGTGGACCTGGATGTCGGTAGGCGATTTTAATATCGGCTTTAATCTGGTGCTCGATGGGCTGTCGCTTACCATGCTGTCCGTGGTGACGGGCGTTGGTTTCCTCATCCACATGTATGCCTCCTGGTATATGCGTGGGGAAGAGGGCTATTCCCGCTTCTTCGCCTACACCAACCTGTTTATCGCAAGCATGGTCGTGCTGGTGCTGGGTGATAACCTGCTGCTGATGTACCTCGGCTGGGAAGGCGTGGGCCTGTGCTCCTATCTGCTGATTGGCTTCTACTATACCGATCCGAAGAATGGCGCTGCGGCGATGAAAGCCTTCGTGGTGACTCGTGTAGGCGACGTGTTCCTCGCGTTTGCGCTGTTCATTCTTTACAACGAGTTGGGTACGCTTAACTTCCGCGAAATGGTTGAGCTGGCGCCTGCGCACTTTGCCGAAGGCAATGAAATGCTGAAGTGGGCGACGCTGATGCTGTTGGGCGGTGCGGTAGGTAAATCTGCGCAGTTACCGTTGCAGACCTGGCTTGCGGACGCGATGGCAGGCCCTACGCCGGTTTCTGCGCTGATCCACGCAGCCACCATGGTTACCGCGGGCGTCTACCTGATCGCCCGTACCCACGGCCTGTTCCTGATGACGCCTGAAGTGCTGCATTTGGTGGGGATCGTGGGCGCGGTAACGCTGGTTATGGCGGGCTTTGCTGCTCTGGTGCAAACCGACATTAAACGCGTGCTTGCTTATTCCACCATGAGCCAGATTGGCTACATGTTCCTGGCGCTTGGCGTGCAGGCGTGGGACGCGGCAATCTTCCACCTGATGACGCACGCATTCTTTAAAGCGCTGCTGTTCCTGTCGTCTGGTTCGGTGATTCTGGCCTGCCACCACGAGCAAAACATCTTCAAAATGGGTGGCCTGCGTAAGTCCATTCCGCTGGTGTATATCTGCTTCCTGGTCGGTGGCGCGGCGCTTTCCGCACTGCCGCTGATTACCGCAGGCTTCTTCAGTAAGGACGAAATCCTTGCTGGCGCGATGGCGAACGGTCATATCAACCTGATGGTTGCAGGACTGGTTGGGGCATTTATGACCTCCCTGTATACCTTCCGGATGATCTTCATCGTTTTCCACGGCAAAGAGCAGATCCACGCTCACGAGGTCAAAGGTATTACACACCATCTGCCGCTGATTGTGCTGCTGGTGCTGTCCACCTTTGTTGGCGCGCTGATTGTTCCGCCATTAGCGGGCGTGCTGCCAGAAACCGCAGAGCTTGCGCACGGCAGCGTGCTAACTCTTGAGATTACCTCAGGCGTTGTTGCTATCGCCGGTATCCTGATTGCGGCATGGCTGTGGCTTGGCAAACGTACGCTGGTAACGGCTATCGCCAACAGCGCGCCGGGTCGCTTCTTCGGCACCTGGTGGTTCCATGCCTGGGGCTTCGACTGGCTGTATGACAAAGTCTTCGTGAAGCCGTTCCTTGGCATCGCATGGCTGCTCAAGCGCGATCCGTTGAACTCAATGATGAACATTCCGGCCGTACTTTCCCGCTTTGCAGGCCGTGGTCTGCTGGTCAGCGAGAACGGTTACCTGCGCTGGTATGTCGCATCTATGAGCATCGGCGCGGTGGTGGTTCTCGGCCTGCTGCTGGTCTTGCGCTAACGCGGATTTGAACTCCCCATCCCGCAGGGCGGGTAAACGAAGCGTCACCCGCCGTTATCTTTGTGGCGGATGGCGCTAACGCTTATCCACCCTACGCCGGAAGGGGGATGTGAGAGATGTTTTGGTTTATTTTGACTTAGGGACACAAATGCCATGCTATTACCCTGGCTAATATTAATCCCCTTTATTGGCGGCTTCCTGTGCTGGCAAACTGAGCGCTTCGGCGTAAAAGTGCCGCGCTGGATTGCGCTGGTGACCATGGGGCTGACACTGGCGCTTTCGCTGCAACTGTGGTTGCAGGGCGGCTACTCTCTGACGCAGGCAGCGGGTCTGCCGCAGTGGCAGTCTGAGTTTGTTCTGCCGTGGATCCCACGCTTCGGAATTGAAATCCACCTGGCGTTGGACGGCCTGTCGCTGCTGATGGTCGTGCTGACCGGTCTGCTCGGCGTGCTGGCGGTCCTCTGTTCCTGGAATGAAATCGAAAAGTATCAGGGCTTTTTCCACTTAAACCTGATGTGGATCCTGGGCGGCGTTATCGGCGTGTTCCTTGCCATCGACATGTTCCTGTTCTTCTTCTTCTGGGAAATGATGCTGGTGCCGATGTACTTCCTGATTGCGCTGTGGGGCCATAAAGCCTCCGACGGGAAGACGCGTATCACCGCCGCAACCAAGTTCTTCATCTATACCCAGGCAAGCGGTCTGGTGATGTTGATTGCTATCCTTGGCCTGGTATTTGTGCACTACAACGCCACCGGCGTATGGACCTTCAACTACGAGCTGCTGCTGAAAACGCCGATGTCCCACGGCGTACAATGGCTGCTGATGCTGGGCTTCTTCATCGCGTTTGCGGTGAAAATGCCGGTGGTTCCTTTGCACGGCTGGCTGCCGGACGCGCACTCCCAGGCGCCAACGGCGGGTTCCGTTGACCTGGCAGGTATCTTGCTGAAAACCGCCGCTTATGGTCTGCTGCGCTTCTCTCTGCCGCTGTTCCCGGAAGCTTCCGCTGAGTTCGCTCCTGTCGCCATGTGGCTGGGCGTCATCGGTATCTTCTACGGCGCGTGGATGGCTTTCGCGCAAACCGACATCAAGCGCCTGATTGCTTATACCTCCGTTTCCCACATGGGCTTCGTACTGATTGCTATCTACACCGGCAACCAGTTGGCCTACCAGGGCGCGGTTATCCAGATGATCGCCCATGGTCTTTCCGCAGCGGGTATGTTCATCATCTGTGGCCAGCTCTACGAGCGCCTGCACACCCGTGACATGCGCCTGATGGGCGGCCTGTGGAACAAAATCAAATGGCTGCCGGGTCTGTCGATGTTCTTTGCCGTGGCCACCCTCGGGATGCCGGGCACCGGTAACTTTGTTGGCGAATTCATGATCCTGTTCGGCAGCTTCCACGTTGTGCCGGTTATTACCGTGGTATCGACCTTCGGTCTGGTGTTTGCTTCTGTTTATTCTCTGGCGATGCTGCATCGCGCCTACTTCGGTAAAGCGAAGAGCGAAATCAGCGATAAACAACTGCCGGGAATGTCGCTGCGCGAGTTCTTTATCATCCTGTTGCTGGTGGTGCTGTTAGTCCTGCTGGGCTTCTGGCCGCAGCCAGTTCTGGATACCTCGCACGCTGCGATGAGCAATGTTCAGCAGTGGTTTAGCAGTTCAATTTCAACTACAAGGCCGTAATTCGCCATGACTATAACTCCTCAACATTTGATCGCGCTGCTGCCGCTGCTCGTCGTCGGATTGACGGTGGTGGTTGTGATGCTCTCCATAGCGTGGCGACGCGACCATTTTGTCAATGCAACACTGTCCGTAATCGGTCTTAACGCAGCACTTGTCTCCCTGTGGTTTGTAGGGCAGGCGGGCGCGATGGATGTCACGCCGCTGATGCGCGTTGACGGCTACGCCATGCTCTATACCGGCCTGGTGCTGCTGGCAAGCCTTGCCACCTGTACGTTTGCTTATCCGTGGTTGCAGGGTTACACCGACAACCGCGAAGAGTTCTACCTGCTGGTGCTGATTGCCGCCATGGGCGGTATTCTGTTGGCTAACGCGAATCATCTGGCCGCGCTGTTCCTCGGTATTGAATTGATTTCACTGCCGCTGTTCGGCCTGATTGGCTATGCCTTCCGTCAGAAACGATCGCTTGAAGCAAGCATCAAGTACACCATCCTGTCTGCCGCAGCGTCTTCATTCCTGCTGTTTGGTATGGCGCTGGTGTATGCGGAGTCCGGCAGCCTGTCGTTTGTTAGCCTGGGCAAGAGCCTCGCGGACAACATGCTGCACGAACCGCTGCTGCTGGCGGGTCTGGGCCTGATGATTGTTGGTCTTGGCTTTAAACTTTCTCTGGTACCGTTCCACCTGTGGACGCCAGACGTATACCAGGGCGCGCCTGCTCCGGTTTCCACCTTCCTGGCGACCGCCAGCAAAATCGCCATTTTTGGCGTGGTGATGCGTCTGTTCCTCTATGCGCCGGTGGGCGACAGCGAAGCCGTGCGAGTGGTGCTGGGTATTATCGCCTTCGCCTCCATCCTCTTCGGTAACCTGATGGCGCTGAGCCAGACCAACATCAAGCGTCTGCTCGGCTACTCTTCCATCGCGCACCTCGGTTATCTGATGGTGGCGCTGATTGCCCTGCAAAGCGGCAGTATGTCGATGGAATCCGTTGGCGTTTACCTGGCAGGCTATCTGTTCAGCAGCCTCGGCGCGTTCGGCGTGGTCAGCCTGATGTCCAGCCCGTATCGCGGTCCGGATGCAGATTCTCTGTATTCCTACCGCGGTCTGTTCTGGCACAAGCCGATCCTGTCTGCGGTCATGACGGTGATGATGCTCTCCCTGGCCGGTATCCCGATGACGCTGGGCTTCATTGGTAAGTTCTACATCATCGCGGTAGGCGTGCAGGCGCATCTGTGGTGGCTGACCGGCGCCGTTGTGTTGGGCAGTGCCATCGGTCTCTACTACTACCTGCGCGTGACGGTGAGCCTGTACTTAAGCGCGCCGCAGCAGCTCAACCGCGACACCCCAGGAAACTGGGCGTTTACTGCGGGCGGCGTAGTTGTGCTGATCTCCGCCGTGCTGGTGCTGCTGCTGGGCGTTTACCCGCAGCCGCTTATCGACCTGGTGCAGCTAGCGAAGCCGCTGATGTAAGCTGAACAACGCTGTTAAAAACCGCCGCTTGTCGGCGGTTTTTTTATGCTCAGATTTTGACGGTAAGAAAATCTTCAGCCGCAAGCGTTGCCGGGAAAATGTTTCTGCATTCGTTGAGTAAAGCTTCACAGCCTGACCGATCGTACCGGGAGCTGAAGTGGGTTATCACAAGCCTGCCGACGCCTGCGGCTTTCGCAAGCGTCGCGGCCTGTACGGAGGTGGAATGGCCGCGGCCGTTGGCCTTTTCTTCCATAGACGCTTCAAGCGTTGCTTCATGCACCATAACATCCACGCCGCTTGCCAGCGCCAGCCCTGCGGGAGTTGGGCCGGTATCCCCGAAGATGGCTAGTCTTTTCCCTTTCTGAGGCGCGCCGAGATAATCCTTACCATTGAGCACAACTCCATTCTCAAGTGAAATCGTTTCACCGCGCTTGAGGCGCTGAAAAATCGGCCCCGGTCGCACGCCCTGAGCTATTAGTCGCGGCGCATCAAGCGCGCCGGGCTTGTCGTGTTGCTCGATACGATAGCCATAACATTCAACCGGATGGGTTAACGGGAAGGCGGTGACGCGAAACTCGTCGTCGCAAAAAATTTCGCCTTCGTTAATCTCTATGATCTCAAGGGAGAAGGCTGTCCAGGAGCCGCTAAGCTGCAAAGCCATTTCGATAAACTGGCGTATGCCTTTTGGACCATAAACCGTCAAAGGCGCATCGTTACCCGCCATGGAACGACTGCACAGCAGCCCCGGCAGGCCAAAAATATGGTCGCCGTGCAGGTGCGTAATGAAAATCTTGCTGAATTTACCGGGGTTAAATACGGTGTTCAGCATTTGGTGCTGCGTCCCTTCACCGCAGTCAAACAGCCAAAGATGGGGCTGATTATTCATCGGGTTAAAAACTATCGCGCTGACGTTGCGCGTTTTGCAAGGCACGCCCGCTGAGGTACCTAAAAAAGTTAACTCCATTGCTTCCTTTTGCTCCGGCAACCGCTAAAAAACCTTTAGTATAAGCCATCTATTATGCCGCAATCAGGAGCGCAACCATGATCCACTGGCAAGACCTGCATCATTCCGAACTGAGCGTGACCGACCTGTATAACGCGCTGGCGCTGCGTAACGCGGTGTTTATCGTTGAACAAAACTGCCCGTATCAGGATATCGACGGCGACGACCTGGTCGGTGAGAATCGCCATATACTTGGCTGGCGTGACGGCAGGCTGGTGGCCTATGCCAGAATTCTGAAAAGTGATAACGAACTGGAGCCGGTAGTCATTGGCCGAGTTATCGTTGATCCAGGCGTGCGTGGTGAAAAGCTGGGTTATAAATTAATGGAGCAGGCGATGGCTTCATGCCGACAGCACTGGCCGGAGAGCACTATTTACCTCGGGGCGCAGGCGCATTTGCAATCGTTCTACGCTCATTTTGGCTTTAAGCCGGTTACCGATATCTATGATGAAGACGGCATTGCGCATATTGGCATGGCGAATCGCTAACGCTTAAGGACAGGCGAAAAGGAGCGTCATTGTCTATAGTTAGCGGACGAGCAAATTTCCTTTCCTTTTTGTGGAAATAACACGGAGAAAAATAATGCAACCGTATGAATCTCGTCTTGATGATGATCTGACCCTGCTTAGTGAAACGCTTGAGGAAGTCCTGCGTTCTTCCGGCGATCCGGCGGATCAAAAGTATATTGAACTTAAAGAACGTGCTGAACAGGCGCTTAATGACGTAAAAGCGCGCGTCAGCAACGCATCCGACACGTACTACTATCGCGCTAAGCAAGCCGTGTACCGCGCCGACGATTACGTCCATGAAAAACCCTGGCAGGGCATTGGCGTAGGGGCCGCAGCCGGGCTGGTGCTTGGGTTACTGTTAGCCCGACGCTAAAGTAACGCTGGCGCACTTTGTTACGTGCGCCAGATAAAATGAAATCTTACCCATTGGGTGGGATTTTTTTTTATTGCCATGACCACGTATAATCCAGGGCTTTTCAGGGAAGGTGAGGTAAACGTGAATTCAGTAACCGTCGCGCTGCAACAACTCCAGCTTGCATTGACAGATGAATTTGCCGACGAACCTGGCCTTAAATGCCTGTGCGTTAAGCTTCCCCTGAGCGATGCTTGTGACCCGCTCGCCTGGCTTTCCTGTCAGCAGGTTTATCCGCACTTCTACTGGCAGCAACGAAATGGCGATGATGAAGTCGCAGCGCTTGGCGCCGTGCGTCAATTTAGCGCCCTGGCTGATGCTCAGGCTTTCCTGAACGCTTATCCGCAAACCTCTTCACTGCGTATCTGGGGGCTGAATGCCTTCGACCCGGCGCAGGGATGCTTGTTTTTGTCACGCCTGGAGTGGCGGCGCAAAGGGGGAGACGCCTTTCTGTGGCTACACCTTTACAGCGAAACGTCTCTAAGGGATGACGCAAGACAAGCTGCGGCTTTTCTTGCGCAAATCCTTCCGGCTAAGCCCTTGCTTCCTCTTCACCTTCAATGCCTGAGCGAACGTCACCAGCCCGATCGGGATGAGTGGCATAAATTGATTGGCAAGGCTTCAGATGCGATTGCGAGTGGCGAACTGGAAAAAGTGGTGCTGGCTCGTACCACCGATCTGCATTTTTCTACGCCGGTCTCCGCCGCCGGGTTCATGGCCGCCAGCCGTCGCGTAAATTTCAACTGCTACCACTTCCTGTTGGCTTTTGACGCCCATAGCGCATTTCTTGGCTCAAGTCCGGAAAGGCTATGGCGCCGCATCGATTCTGCTCTGCGTACAGAAGCCCTGGCTGGCACCGTGGCTAATCACGTTGAGGATCATCACGCCTGGTCTTTAGGCCAGTGGCTGCTAAAAGATGATAAAAATCAGCGCGAAAATATGCTGGTTGTGGAAGATATCTGCCAGCGTCTGCAAGAAAACGCCGGGCTGCTGGACGTGTTGCCCCCGCAGGTGGTCCGCCTGCGTAAAGTGCAGCATCTGCGTCGTTGCATCTGGACCGAATTGCTGAAAGCGGACGACGCCGTTTGCCTTGAACAACTACAGCCCACGGCGGCCGTAGCAGGTTTGCCGCGAGAGCAGGCGAAAGCATTCATTAATGACTTTGAACCGTTTGAACGTGAGTGGTATGCGGGATCGGCGGGATATCTTTCCCGTCAACAAACAGAGTTCTGCGTCGCGCTACGTTCAGCAAAAATCACCAACGCCACGGTCAGGCTGTATGCCGGGGCGGGTATTGTCGAGGGTTCCGATGCGGAGCTTGAGTGGCAGGAAATAGAAAATAAAGCGGCCGGATTACGCACTTTACTGACCAAATCAGCCTTCTGAATGCCACATTACCGGTTCATATCAAAATATTCATTCCAGCAATAATTATAATGAGTCAGCAAAATTGACTCAGGACTTAAACATGTCGATAAGCTCCTTTAATCGCCGTTGGGCGCAGGTGATCCTTGAAGCGCTCACCCGCCACGGCGTGCGCCACGTCTGCATTGCCCCCGGTTCGCGTTCTACGCCGCTGACATTAACGGCGGCCGGGAATGCGGCTTTTATTTGCCATACCCACTTTGACGAGCGTGGGTTAGGGCATCTCGCACTAGGCCTGGCGAAGGGCAGCGGCCAGCCTGTCGCGGTGATTGTCACCTCCGGTACGGCGGCGGCTAACCTGTATCCGGCGCTGATTGAAGCCGGGCTAACCGGCGAGAAACTAATTCTTTTGACGGCGGACCGCCCGCCGGAACTTATCGACTGCGGTGCAAACCAGGCTATTCGCCAGCCGGGTATGTTCGGCTCGCACCCAACCGTCAGCGTGAACTTGCCTCGTCCTACGCAGAATATTCCCGCGCGCTGGCTGGTTTCCACCCTCGACAGCGCCCTGGGCCAACAGGTCTGCGGCGGCGTACATATCAACTGCCCCTTTGCGGAACCGCTTTACGGCGCGCCGGATGAGGCAGGCGTTAGCTGGCAAAAAGAGTTGGGAGACTGGTGGCAGAGCGAAAAACCGTGGCTGCGGGAAATTTACGGTCGTGAAATCATTAAGCAACGCGACTGGTTTTTCTGGCGGCAGAAACGTGGCGTTGTCGTCGCCGGGCGCATGAGCGCGGAAGAGGGCGAGCGGGTGGCCGCATGGGCTAAAATGCTCGGCTGGCCGCTGATTGGCGATGTGCTCTCTCAAACCGGCCAGCCTTTACCGTGCGCTGACCTGTGGCTGGGTAACAGCCAGGCGACGACGGAACTGGCGCGCGCGCAAATTATCATCCAGTTTGGCAGCAGCCTGACCGGCAAACGCGTATTGCAGTGGCAGGCGACCTGCACGCCGGAAGAGTACTGGCTGGTCGATCCGCTGCCGGGCAGGCTCGATCCTGCTAATCATCGTGGCCGTCGTTTGTCGTGCAATATTGCCGACTGGCTGGAGCTGCATCCTGCGGAAAAACGTCCTTCCTGGGCGGAAAAATTAGCGCCGCTGGCGCGGCTTGCTCAGGATACCGTCGCGCTTGGCACCGCTGAATTTGGCGAAGCGCAGGTGGCGGCTCGTTTGCCTGAATTGCTGCCGGAAGCGGGACAGTTATTCGTCGGCAATAGCCTGGTGGTTCGCCTTGTTGATGCGTTTGCTCAGCTACCGGCGGGTTACCCGGTTTACAGCAACCGGGGCGCAAGCGGCATCGACGGGCTTTTGTCGACTTCTGCTGGCGTGCAGCGCGCCACGGCTCGCGCCACGCTTGCGATTGTTGGCGATCTCTCCGCGCTGTATGACATGAACTCTCTGTCATTGCTCCGCCAGGTTTCCGCGCCGTTTGTCCTGCTGATCGTAAATAACAACGGCGGGCAGATTTTCTCGCTGCTGCCAACGCCCGTGGAGGAGCGCGAACGCTTTTATTGTATGCCGCAGGATGTGAATTTTGCCCATGCAGCGGCAATGTTTAGCCTGACTTATTACAACCCGGGCTCATGGAGCGAACTGCGGGATGTGGTCACCAGAGCATGGCTTTGGCCGCAGGCCACCATCATCGAAATTACCGTGCCGGAAACGGACGGCGCGCAGACGCTACAGAATTTGCTCGCGCAGGTTAGCCAGGCATGATTTTGCACGCTGTAGCGACGCCGGGGCGAAAGGCCGACTTACCGTGCCTGGTCTGGCTGCACGGTTTTTTGGGTAATGAGCAGGAATGGGCGGTCTTTCACGAAGCCTTTGCCGACTGGCCGCAGTTACGAGTGGACCTGCCCGGCCACGGCGGGTCGGCTGATATTGCCGTAGACGGTTTTCCTGCCGTCGATAAAGCGCTGCGTAAAACGCTTCTTAGTTACAACATACTGAAGTACTGGCTGGTGGGCTACTCGCTCGGCGGGCGCGTGGCGATGTATCACGCCTGCCAGGATGAAAATGCGCGGTTATACGGGCTGATTGTTGAAGGCGGCCATCCCGGACTTGGGGAGCCGCAAGCCAAAAAAAATCGGCGGGCATCAGACCGGCGCTGGGCGCAGCGCTTTCGGGCCGAGCCGCTGAAAGATGTGCTCACGGATTGGTATCAACAGCCCGTGTTCAGCTCGCTGAATGAAAAGCAGCGTAAAGACCTTATTACCCGGCGCAGCCAGAATAACCCCGCAACGCTTGCCATGATGCTGGAAGCAACCTCGCCTGGCGTCCAGCCCAATCTGCATACCGGGCTCAGACAACTGCGCATTCCTTTTCATTATATTTGTGGTGAGCGGGATGAAAAATTCCGCTCTGTGGCAGAAAGCCTGAATCTCTCACCACATCTCATTCCCGCGGCCGGACACAATGCGCACAGGGAAAATCCTGCGGCATTTCGCTCCTGCCTGCTGACTTTATTGCGTCAACCTGTTGAGGACACACCATGATTTATCCTGATGAACAAATGCTTTACGCCCCGGTTGAGTGGCAGGACTGCTCGGAAGGTTACAGCGATATTCGCTACCACAAATCTGCGGACGGCATCGCAAAAATCACCATTAACCGCCCGGAAGTGCGCAACGCTTTTCGCCCGTTGACCGTCAAAGAAATGATCAACGCGCTGGCCGATGCCCGCTATGACGACAATATCGGCGTAATAATCCTGACCGGCGAAGGCGAGAAAGCTTTCTGCTCCGGCGGCGACCAGAAGGTGCGCGGCGATTACGGCGGCTACCAGGATGCAAGCGGCACGCACCATCTGAACGTGCTGGACTTCCAGCGTCAGATTCGTACCTGCCCAAAACCCGTTGTCGCGATGGTTGCCGGTTACTCCATCGGCGGCGGCCACGTGCTGCATATGATGTGCGACCTGACCATTGCGGCGGAAAACGCTATCTTCGGCCAGACCGGTCCGAAGGTCGGCTCCTTTGATGGCGGCTGGGGCGCGTCCTATATGGCCCGCATCGTTGGTCAGAAAAAAGCGCGTGAAATCTGGTTCCTGTGCCGCCAGTACGATGCAAAAGAAGCGCTGGATATGGGCCTTGTCAACACCGTGGTGCCCGTCGCCGGGCTTGAAAAAGAGACCGTGCGCTGGTGCCGCGAAATGCTGCAAAACAGCCCAATGGCGCTGCGTTGCCTGAAGGCCGCGCTGAATGCGGACTGCGACGGCCAGGCGGGTCTTCAGGAGCTGGCAGGTAACGCCACCATGCTGTTCTATATGACCGAAGAGGGTCAGGAAGGGCGCAATGCGTTTAACCAGAAACGCCAGCCGGACTTCAGCAAATTCAAACGGA
Organism: Dryocola boscaweniae; assembly: GCF_025215095.1. Lineage (GTDB taxonomy): Bacteria > Pseudomonadota > Gammaproteobacteria > Enterobacterales > Enterobacteriaceae > Dryocola > Dryocola boscaweniae. Next base: position 101,173 of record NZ_JALHAP010000078.1, read on the forward strand.
ATCCATAATGCGCAGCGTAGGGCTTTGGCGCTTTCAGGTGCCGATGGATGCGGGCGTGGTGCTGCGCGAGCAGCGCCTGAAAACGCGAGACGGTCTGCTGGTGCGCCTGATGCAAGGCGATAAAGAAGGCTGGGGTGAAATATCGCCCTTGCCGGGATTTAGCGCCGAAACGGTGGATGATGCAAAGAACGTGGCGCTGGAGTGGCTCGCAGCCTGGCAAACGGGCGCCGACGCTGAGCTGCCTGAAATGCCGTCCGTAGCCTTTGGCCTGAGCTGCGCGCTGGCGGAAATCAGCGGAGAACTGCCGCTGCAAGCCGATTTCCGTGCCGCGCCGCTTTGTACCGGCGATCCGGATGAACTGTTCGCCATGCTCGAAGCCATCCCCGGTGAAAAAGTGGCGAAGGTTAAAGTCGGTCTGTACGAAGCCGTGCGCGACGGCATGGTTGTTAATCTGCTGCTCGAAGCGGTGCCCGATCTGCAATTGCGCCTGGATGCAAACCGCGGCTGGACGCCGCTAAAAGCGCAGCAGTTTGCCAGGTACGTTAATCCGCAGTTGCGGCCACGCATCGCATTTATCGAAGAGCCGTGCAAAACCCGGGAACAGTCTCGCGAGTTTTCCCGTGAAACAGGAATCGCCATCGCCTGGGATGAAAGCCTGCGCGAGGCGGATTTTGTATTTGCCGCAGAGCCGGGTTTGAGCGCGGTGGTGATTAAGCCAACGCTTACCGGCAGCCTCGCAAAAGTGCGTGAGCAGGTTGAAACGGCTCATGCGCTGGGATTAACGGCGGTCATCAGCTCGTCAATCGAATCAAGCCTTGGCTTAACCCAGCTTGCGCGCATCAATGCCTGGCTTACGCCGCAGACTATTCCAGGCCTGGATACGCTTTCGTTGATGCAGGCGCAGTTGGTACGCCAGTGGCCGAACAGCGCCTTGCCCTGCTGGCAAATCGACGAACTTGAGCGCGTTATATGAATTTTGTCACCTGGCCCTGGCAGCACTGGGCAAAACTTCGCGGTGAGGCGAAGGCGCTCAGGCTGAGCAATGAAACCCTCGACTGGCAAACGCTTTGCCAGCGCGTCGATGTTCTGGCCGGCGGCTTCTGGCAGCAGGGCGTTCGCGAAGGACAAGGCGTTGCGCTGCGGGCCAGGAACAGCGCTGAAGCCGTGCTCTGCTGGCTTGCTTTGCTGCAATGCGGCGCGCGCGTTCTGCCGCTTAATCCCCAGTTGCCGGATGCTTTGCTTATGCAGTTGCTCCCCGGTTTAACCATCAGCCATGCGCTGGCGCTGGGAACTGACGCTCCTGTACCGGGCTTTACCTCGCTGAACGTTATACCAGGCAACAACTGGCAGGTTAACTGGCAGCCCGACAGGCTGGCTTCCATGACGTTAACCTCCGGCTCCAGCGGCCTGCCGAAAGCTGCGGCGCATACAAGCGAAGCGCATCTTGCCAGCGCGGCGGGGGTTTTATCCGCGATGAATTTTGGCCAGGACGATAGCTGGCTTTTATCGCTGCCGCTTTATCACGTTTCCGGTCAAGGGATTTTGTGGCGCTGGCTGCTTGCCGGCGGGCGTATGGCGGTGCGTGATTTGCATCCTCTTGGCGAGGCGCTTGAGGGATGCACCCATGCTTCGCTTGTGCCAACCCAGCTATGGCGTTTGCTCGAACAATCCCAGCCGCTGAGCCTGCGTGAAGTCTTACTCGGCGGCGCGGCGATTCCCGTTGAGTTAACGGAGGCGGCACAGGCTCGCGGTGTGAACTGCTGGTGCGGCTATGGCTTAACCGAACTCGCGTCTACGGTTTGCGCCAAGCGTGCCGATGGGCTGCCGGACGTCGGCGAAGCGCTGCCGGGACGGGAAGTGAAAATCGTCGACGAGGAAGTCTGGATCCGGGCTACAAGCCTTGCCAGCGGCTACTGGCAGCAAGGTAAACTGGTTCCGTTGCTTAACAAGAATGGTTGGTTCAGCACCCGGGATCGCGGCGTATTAAACGGCAAGCGTTTAACAATCATCGGGCGTCTCGATAACCAGTTTTTCAGCGGTGGCGAGGGTATCCAGCCTGAAGAAATTGAGCGTGTGCTGGCGGCGCATCCGGCTGTGAAGCAGGCCTTTGTGGTGCCGATTGAGGATGCTGAATTTGGTCATCGTCCTGTTGCGGTGGTTGAAGCGGATGATGACTTTGACGTAACGCGACTTGAAGGTTGGGTGCAGGGAAAACTGGCGCGTTTTCAACAGCCCGTGCGCTGGCTTCGTCTGTCGGAATCGCTAAAAGAGGGCGGGATAAAGATTTCGCGCAAAGCCGTGCAGGTATGGGTTGCGGGGAGCCAGCTCCCCGCAATTTGAGTTACTTCGCTTCTTTTAACGCTTTCAGCGCGTTGGCAACACCCGCGCCATATTCCGGATGAACCTCGCTGAACAGGCCAATCTGGCGTTCCTGAATGAATTCAGGCACGTCCTTCATGTCCCCTGCGATACGTCTGAACATGCGCTGATGCTCTTCGTCGCTCAGCAGATTATACAGCGCGCGCGGCTGGCTGAAGTAGTCGGTATCTTCGCGGTGGTTCCAGTGATCGGCCGCTCCTTCAATGCTAAGCGGCGGCTCGCTGAAATCAGGCTGTTCCTGGAAAACGCTAAAGCTGTTTGGCTCATAGGTTGGGCCATTGCCGCTGTTGCCATCAATACGCATTGCGCCATCGCGATGATAGTTATGGAACGGACATTTCGGCGCGTTCACCGGGATCTGATGATGGTTTACGCCCAGGCGGTAGCGGTGCGCGTCGCCGTAGGAGAACAGACGACCCTGCAGCATACGGTCCGGAGAGAAGCCAATGCCCGGCACCACGTTTGCCGGAGACATCGCCACCTGCTCAACCTCCGCAAAATAGTTGTCCGGGTTGCGGTTGAGTTCCAGCTCACCCACTTCAATCAGCGGATAGTCGCCGTGCGGCCAGACTTTGGTCAGATCAAACGGGTTGTAAGGCGTTTTTGAGGCCTCCGCTTCCGGCATGATCTGAACGTAGAATTTCCAGCGAGGGAAATTACCGCCTTCAATGGCGTCAAACAGATCGCGCTGGGAGCTTTCGCGGTCGCTGGCAACAAGTCCTGCCGCTTCATCATCCATCATATTGGCAATTTCCTGCTGGGTTTTCAGGTGGAATTTTACCCAGAAGCGCTGATTGTCATGATTGATAAAGCTAAACGTATGGCTACCAAAACCGTGAATATGACGATACGAGCGCGGCAGGCCGCGGTCGCTGAAATCGATGGTTAGCTGATGCAGCGATTCCGGCAAATGAGAGAAGAAATCCCATTTATAGGTTGGATTACGCAGATTGGTGCGCGGATCGCGTTTAACCACGTGGTTAAGGTCCGGGAACTTCAGCGGGTCGCGCAGATAGAAGACGGGCGTGTTGTTGCCCACCAAATCCCAGTTACCCTCTTCGGTATAGAATTTGATGGAGAAGCCGCGAATATCGCGTTCAGCGTCGGCGGCGCCACGCTCGCCAGCTACGGTTGAAAAACGAATAAAGAGATCGGTTTTCTTGCCAATTTCCGAGAACAGCTTCGCTCGGGTGTACCGGGTAATATCATGAGTGACGGTGAAAGTGCCGTATGCGCCTGAACCTTTGGCGTGCATACGACGCTCAGGGATCACTTCACGATCGAAATGAGCCAGCTTTTCAAGAAACCAGACGTCCTGTAACAACATCGGACCGCGGGGACCCGCTGTAGCGACATTGTTATTGTGGGCGACGGGCGCCCCGGCTGCGGTAGTTAATCCTTTCTTGTTCATTGTTGTCTCCATGAAGGATAAAAAGTAAGCCATAACTGCGTGTCTGAAACTGCTGTTTATTCTTCAGCAAGTCATGTCTGAGGACAATTTGGCACTTTCTATCGCTGCTATTCCTTGATCCTGTCATGCAAATGCAGAACCATTTTCAATTTCTTACAAACAAACCCTCAATCGCTTTCTCAAAGCGTTGAATACGTAGCGCCTGCCTGTACAATCTGCGTTTTTTCGGGATTACCCTTTTTCTTTAAATCAGGATCCAAGGAATGAACAAACTAATCATGGCTGGTATTGCTGGCTTAGCACTGGTTTCCGCTACTGCCAACGCTATTAGCATCAGCGGAGAAGCGGGCGAAAAATACACCAACGTGGGCGTAGGTTTTGGTACCGAAACTAGCGGCATTGCGGTTACCGGCAACTACGCGCATAGCGATGACGACGGCGATATTGTTGGGCTGGGTTTAGGCCTGAATCTGCCGCTGGGGCCGTTTATGGGTACCGTTGGGGGCAAAGGTATTTACCTGAACCCAAAAGACGGTGACGAAGGTTATGCGGTTGCCGTAGGCGGTGGTTTGAGCTGGCCTGTTACCGATAGCTTCACCGTTTTTGGCGACTACTATTATTCACCGGATTCGCTCTCAAGCGGCGTGAAAAACTACCAGGAAGCCAGCGCGGGTGCGCGTTTGAGCATTCTGCGTCCTGTCAGCATCGAAGCGGGCTACCGTTATATCGGTCTTGACGGCAAAGATGGCGATCGCAACAACGTTATTGCCGATGGCCCTTATGTTGGCGTGAGCGCACGTTTCTGATCTGTTAGCTTTCTCTGGCCGCGGCGTCCTGCCGCGGCTGTTGCATTTCCCCGCCCATCCCACCGCGCTTAGGCTATAGTGAACCGTTATCTTCCCGCGGAGTAAATCGATGATAAAAGTGGAAATGCTCTCTACCGGCGACGAAGTGTTATACGGGCAAATCGTTGACACTAACGCTGCCTGGCTTGCCGATTACCTGTTTAACCAGGGTTTACCGATGTCGCGCCGAAATACGGTGGGCGACAGTCTTGAAGATTTGATCGCCGTGCTCAAAGAGCGCAGCGAGCAGGCTGATATTCTTATCGTCAACGGGGGGCTTGGGCCAACCAGCGATGATTTAAGCGCGTTGGCCGCCGCTCGTGCGGCAGGCGTTGAGCTTGTAGAACATAAAGAGTGGCTCACGCATATGGAGCAATTCTTCTCCGACCGCGGGCGAGTCATGGCTCCGAGCAACCGCAAGCAGGCGCTCATCCCGGCAAACAGCGAAATGGTGGATAATCCCGTCGGCACGGCCTGCGGCTTCGCCATGACGTTGAATCGCTGCCTGATATTCTTCACGCCCGGCGTACCGTCTGAGTTTAAGGTGATGGTGGATAAACAAATCATGCCCCGCCTGCGTGAACGCTTTACTCTGCCAGAGCCGCCGGTTTGCCTGCGTCTGACAACGTTCGGCCGTTCGGAAAGCGAGCTTGCTCAGAGCCTGGATCCGCTTGCGTTACCTGCGGGCGCGGTAATGGGCTATCGCTCATCCATGCCCATCATTGAGCTAAAACTTACCGGGCCTGCCAGCCTGCGAAAAGCAATGGAGGCCGTCTGGCCGCAGGTGCAGCGTGTGGCGGGTGAAAGCGTCATTTTTGAGGGAACGGAAGGCCTGCCTGCGCAGCTTGCCGAACGTCTGAAAGCGAAAGGGCTGAGTATCGCAATCGGCGAACGCTTCACCGCAGGCCTGCTTTGCCAGCAGCTTTCAAACGCGCAGGCGCCGCTTGGCAACAGCAGCGTTTTATCACCCGTGTCTGAATCGCTCTCTGAGACAGCCGAACGGGCGAAAGATTTAGCCGCGCAGGCGGGATGCGACCTGGCGCTGGTCGTTGGTTCCATCAATGACGATCTTCTTAATTTCGCGTTGCACACCCCAACGGGCACGCAGGGTTTATGCGTGAAATTTAATGTCAACCGCCACGGTTTGCGCGTTCGTCAGGAAGTGTGCGCCATGATGGCGCTTAATATGCTGCGCCGCTGGCTCAATGGCTGGGACGTAGCCGCCGAACATGGCTGGATTAATATCGTCGAGGCTATCGAAATCTAAACATCAGGCGAGCGCCCGAGTCTGCAAGAGAATCAGGTGCTCGCCTTTTTACTGACGAACCTTTCAATCTGCCCTCTCCAGTTTTCACAATCTGTCACTACCAGACTCCTCCTCCAAAGAATGCCCGTGCTTAGCTGCAACCAAAAAACGATGTTTTATATCGAGCAAATTCGAGTATTAATCGAAAGTTAAGTGTGATGTCATGCACCATTTCGCTAATTTGTAATAAAAATGTAACGCGATGTGCGATGTTTCACACTAAACGAAGGCGATAATTATTAACATGCGCTCGCAAAAGAACATTGCTTAACAAAAAACGGCCACGGAGGCATTAATGCTAAGTATTTTCAAACCCGCAGCGCATCAGTCACGGCTGAAGACGGAGCAAATCGATCCGACCTATCGACGCCTGCGCTGGCAAATCTTCATGGGGATTTTCTTCGGTTACGCGGCTTATTACCTGGTGCGTAAAAACTTCACCCTTGCGATGCCGTACCTGGTGGATCAGGGCTTCTCGCGTGGCGACCTGGGCTTTGCGCTTTCCGGTATTTCCATCGCCTACGGGTTTTCCAAGTTCATTATGGGGTCCGTTTCTGACCGTTCGAATCCCCGGGTCTTTCTGCCCGCCGGGCTTATTCTGGCTGCCGCCGTCATGCTGTTTATGGGGTTTGTTCCCTGGGCCACGTCCAGCATCGCGGTGATGTTTGTGCTGCTGTTTTTATGCGGCTGGTTCCAGGGAATGGGATGGCCGCCGTGCGGGCGTACCATGGTGCACTGGTGGTCGCAGAAGGAGCGCGGAGGCATCGTTTCAATCTGGAACTGCGCCCATAACGTCGGCGGAGGGCTTCCACCGCTGCTGTTCCTGTTGGGTATGGCGTGGTTTAACGACTGGCATGCCGCGTTGTATATGCCTGCCTTCGCGGCGATTCTTGTCGCGCTGATTGCTTTTAGTTTGATGCGCGATACGCCGCAGTCCTGCGGTTTGCCGCCCATTGAGGAGTACAAAAACGATTACCCGGACGACTACAGTGAAAATGCGGAAGAAGAGCTGACGGCCAGACAGATCTTCATGCAGTACGTTTTCCCGAACCGCCTGCTGTGGTACATCGCTATTGCTAACGTCTTCGTTTATTTACTGCGTTACGGCATCCTTGACTGGTCCCCGACCTATCTCAAAGAGGTGAAGCATTTCGCGCTGGATAAATCTTCCTGGGCCTACTTCCTTTATGAATATGCAGGGATTCCGGGAACGCTGCTGTGCGGCTGGATGTCGGATAAAGTATTCCGGGGCAATCGCGGCGCGACGGGCGTGTTCTTTATGACGCTTGTGACCATCGCGACGGTGGTGTACTGGTTAAACCCGCCGGGCAATCCGGGCATTGATATGGCCTGCATGATTGTGATTGGCTTCCTGATTTATGGCCCGGTAATGCTGATTGGTCTGCACGCGCTTGAGCTGGCGCCGAAAAAGGCCGCGGGAACGGCAGCCGGCTTCACCGGCCTGTTCGGCTACCTGGGGGGCTCGGTTGCGGCGAGCGCCATCGTGGGCTACACCGTGGACTTCTTCGGCTGGGACGGCGGTTTCATGGTGATGATCGGCGGCAGCGTGCTGGCGGTTATTCTCCTGCTGGTCGTGATGATGGGTGAGAAAAAGCACCACCGCGACAGGCTGATGAAAAATAGCTAAGGAGTCAGGGATGAAACCCGTTGTGAAACAGGTTCTGAGCGTGCTGTCAGGCATGCTCATCTGTGCTGCGGTACAGGCGCAGGACAAAATAGTCATCGCCCATCGGGGCGCCAGCGGCTATCTGCCGGAACATAGCCTGCCTTCAAAGGCGATGGCCTATGCGCAGGGGGCAGATTATCTGGAGCAGGATCTGGTGATGACCAAAGACGACAGGCTGGTGGTGCTGCATGACCACTATCTTGATCGTGTGACGGACGTGGCCCGGCGCTTCCCGGACCGGGCGCGTAATGATGGCCGCTACTATGCCATCGACTTTACGCTGGACGAAATCAAAACCCTGACGTTTACCGAGGGCTTCGATATCGTGGAGGGAAAAGCGGTGCAGACGTTTCCGGGCCGCTTCCCGATGGGCAAATCCGATTTCCGGATTCACACCTTTGAAGAGGAGATTGAATTCGTTCAGGGGCTGAACCACTCTACAGGGAAAAATATCGGTATCTATCCGGAAATCAAAGCGCCATGGTTCCATCATCAGGAAGGGAAGGATATCGCGGCAAAAACGCTGGCGGTGCTTAAAGAGTACGGCTATAGCGGCAAGGACGATAAGGTTTACTTGCAATGTTTTGACGCCAATGAGCTTAAGCGTATCAAAACCCGGCTGGAGCCCGCTATGGGCATGGATCTGAAGCTGGTCCAGCTTATCGCCTACAGCGACTGGAACGAAACGCAGGAGAAACAGGCGGACGGCAAATGGGTCAACTACAGCTATGACTGGATGTTTAAACCTGGCGCCATGAGGCAGATTGCACAGTACGCGGACGGGATAGGGCCTGACTATCATATGCTGGTCGCCGAAGGTTCAGCAAAAGGCAACGTTAAATTGACCAGTATGGTCAACGAGGCGCACGCCAGCCGCCTGACCGTGCATCCTTACACCGTGCGGGCAGATGCTTTGCCGGAGTACGTCAGCGACGTAAATCAGCTCTTTGACGTGCTTTATTACAAGGCTGGCGTCGACGGCTTGTTTACGGATTTTCCGGATAAAGGCGTGCAGTTCTTACGGCAGAAGCAGTAAGTAAACTAAAGGGCCGCTTAGCGGCCCTTTTTACATTTCGATTTCGATATCGCCCTGCGCCTGGCAGCAGCAGGGCAAAATTTCACCGGGCTGGATAAAGGCCAGCGGCTCGGTAAGCCACTTAACCTGCCCTGCGAGCAGCCGCGTACGACACGATCCGCAATAACCCTCTCTGCACTGATACTCGACGGCGACCTGGTGGTGTTCCAGCGCCGCCAGCAGGGAAGGGGGTTCTTCCTGACATGTTAACTGCGCGCCGGTAATGCGAAGCGTAATACGGCTCATGGCTTAGAGCTGGAAGTTGCTCAGGTCGTCGGCGTCGATATTGGAATCAATTTGACCGACCAGATAAGAACTCACCTCCACTTCCTGCGGCGCAACCTGCACGTTGTCTGACACCAGCCACGCGTTGATCCATGGGATTGGGTTAGAACGGGTTTTAAACGGCAGATCGAGGCCAACGGCCTGCATGCGGATATTGGTGATGTAATCCACATACTGGCACAGGATGTCTTTATTCAGGCCGATCATCGAACCGTCGCGAAACAGGTAGCTTGCCCATTCTTTCTCTTGTTCGGCGGCCAGCACGAACAGGTCGTAGCACTGCTGGCGGCATTCGAGGGCGATTTCCGCCATTTCCGGATCGTCTTCACCGGAGCGCATCAGGTTCAGCATGTGCTGGGTGCCGGTCAGGTGCAGCGCTTCGTCACGGGCGATCAGCTTGATGATTTTGGCGTTGCCTTCCATCAGCTCGCGCTCGGCGAAGGCGAAAGAGCAGGCAAAGCTTACGTAGAAGCGGATGGCTTCCAGCGCGTTTACGCTCATCAGGCAGAGATAAAGCTGTTTTTTCAGCGCGCGCAGGTTAACGGTGACGGTTTTACCGTTGACGTTATGTGTGCCTTCGCCCAGCAAATGCCAGTAGCTGGTCATTTCAATAAGATCGTCGTAGTAGCCGGAGATATCTTTGGCGCGCTTCTTGATCTCTTCGTTAGTCACGATATCGTCAAACACAATCGCCGGGTCGTTAACGATGTTGCGGATGATATGCGTGTAAGAGCGCGAGTGGATCGTTTCGGAAAACGCCCAGGTTTCCACCCAGGTTTCCAGCTCCGGAATAGAAATCAGCGGCAGCAGGGCAACGTTTGGGCTGCGTCCCTGGATGGAGTCGAGCAGCGTCTGATATTTCAGGTTGCTGATAAAAATGTGCTTTTCATGTTCCGGCAGGGCCTGATAGTCAATGCGGTCACGGGACACATCCACTTCCTCCGGACGCCAGAAGAAGGAGAGTTGTTTTTCAATCAGCTTTTCGAAGATGTCATATTTTTGCTGATCGTAACGTGCCACGTTCACCGGCTGGCCAAAGAACATCGGCTCAGCAAGCTGGTTGTTTTTCGTTTGTGAAAAAGTGGTGTAAGCCATTAATGTGAGTCCTGTTGTAGAACTGAATGCCGGATGGCGCGGGGCTAATCCGGCCTACGTATTTTCGAACCGCGTATTCTGTAGGGCGGGTAAGCAGGGCGCCACCCGCCACAGGGCGATGAAAAAACGGCGTTAGATTTTACATGCGCCGCTTTCGCAGCCATCGTCCTGGATTGAAGGCGCCAGGTCGTCTTGCGCATCTTCCGCACCGTCGCGGGTGTTTTGATAGTACAGCGTTTTCACGCCGAATTTATAGGCGGTGAGCAAGTCTTTAAGCAACTGCTGCATCGGCACTTTCCCGGACGGGAAACGTGACGGATCGTAGTTGGTGTTGGCAGAGATCGACTGGTCGATAAATTTCTGCATCAGACCGACTAATTGCAGGTAACCGTCGTTGTTCGGCAGATCCCACAGCAGCTCATAGCTGTTTTTCAGCTCTTCGTAATCCGGCACGACCTGACGCAGGATGCCATCTTTAGACGCTTTGATGCTGATATGCCCGCGTGGCGGCTCAATACCGTTGGTTGCGTTTGAAATCTGCGATGAGGTTTCAGACGGCATCAGCGCGGAAAGCGTGGAGTTGCGCAGGCCGTGGGTTTTGATGGACTCGCGCAGCCCTTCCCAGTCGAGATGCAGCGGCTCGTTGCTGATCGCATCCAGGTCTTTTTTGTAGGTGTCGATTGGCAGAATGCCTTTCGCGTAGGTGGTTTCATTGAACCACGGGCAGGCGCCTTGTTCTTTCGCCAGCTCGTTGGAGGCCTTCAGCAGGTAGTACTGAATGGCTTCGAACGTTTTGTGCGTCAGGTTATTCGCGCTGCCGTCGGAGTAACGTACGCCGTGTTTCGCCAGGTAGTAAGCGAAGTTAATTACGCCAACTCCCAGGGTGCGACGGCCCATTGCGCCGCGTTTTGCCGCGATAATTGGGTAATCCTGATAATCCAGCAGCGCGTCCAGAGCGCGTACGGCAAGCGTCGCCAGCTCTTCGAGTTCGTCCAGGCTTTTGATTGCGCCCAGGTTGAAAGCGGACAGCGTACACAGCGCGATTTCGCCGTTTTCGTCGTTTACATCGTCCAGCGGTTTAGTCGGCAGCGCGATTTCCAGGCACAGGTTAGACTGGCGTACCGGTGCGACAGCCGGATCGAACGGGCTGTGGGTGTTGCAGTGGTCAACGTTCTGAATGTAGATACGGCCGGTGGAAGCGCGTTCCTGCATCATCAGAGAGAACAGTTCGGCCGCTTTCACGCGCTGCTTACGGATGCTGTCGTCTTTTTCGTATTTGGTGTACAGGCGTTCGAACTCTTCCTGATCGGCGAAGAACGCGTCGTACAGCCCCGGGGTGTCGGACGGGCTGAACAGCGTGATGTCTTCGCCTTTCAACAGGCGGGTGTACATCAGCTTGTTGATCTGTACGCCGTAGTCCATATGGCGAACGCGGTTGCCTTCAACGCCACGGTTGTTTTTCAGCACCAGCAGGCTTTCAACTTCCAGATGCCACATCGGGTAAAACAGCGTTGCAGCACCGCCGCGCACGCCGCCCTGTGAGCAGGATTTCACCGCGGTCTGGAAGTGCTTATAGAACGGGATACAGCCCGTGTGGAACGCTTCACCGCCGCGAATTGGGCTGCCCAGCGCGCGGATACGACCGGCGTTGATACCGATGCCGGCACGCTGGGAAACGTATTTCACAATCGCGCTGGAGGTAGCGTTGATGGAGTCCAGGCTATCGCCGCACTCGATCAGCACGCAGGAGCTGAACTGGCGAGTCGGGGTGCGCACGCCGGACATGATTGGCGTTGGCAGAGAAATCTTAAAGGTGGAAACCGCGTCGTAGAAGCGCTTCACGTAGCTCAAACGGGTTTCACGCGGATAGCCGGAGAACAGGCAGGCGGCAACCAGAATATAAAGGAACTGCGCGCTTTCGTAGATTTCGCCCGTTACGCGGTTCTGGACCAGGTATTTCCCTTCCAGTTGTTTAACCGCCGCGTAGGAGAAGCTCATGTCGCGTTCATGGTCGATAAAATCGTCCATCTGCTTGAACTCTTCTTCCGTGTAGTCTTCCAGCAGATGTTGATCGTACTTGCCCAGCTCAATCATTTTCACCACGTGGTCGTAAAGCTTAGGTGGTTCAAACTGACCGTAGGCTTTTTTACGCAGGTGGAAGATGGCCAGACGCGCGGCGAGGTACTGATAGTCCGGCGCTTCACGGGAGATTAAATCGGCGGCGGCCTTGATGATGGTCTCATGAATATCAGAGGTCTTGATGCCGTCATAAAACTGGATATGGGAGCGCAGCTCGACCTGCGAAACGGAGACGTTGTTCAGCCCTTCTGCGGCCCAATCGAGAACACGATGGATTTTATCCAGATTAATACGCTCGGTGCGACCGTCACGTTTTGTAACCAGCAGACTCTGATTCATGTGAGTTATACCTGTCCGTGAAAAGAAATATCCCCCCGTTTATCCACAGCGGCCCGCTTGTGGTTAACTTTGTGGATAAATACTATATGTAGGGGGTTTGGGAATAATTGAACGCTATATGGTGAGTATTCTAGTAACTAATCCGTTGAGAACAAGTATTGATTTCGGCAAGAATTTGAGGTTGTGGCAGGCTGGTTTCCGCTAAGTCCACGGCACATAAGGCCTGTGACAATTGTCAATGGGATGCAAAAAAAATGATATTTTTGATCGAGTGCTGATTTCTTAAACTTAATGGATAATTGCGCAACCTGGCGCTGCGCAAAATCCATAGCATTAACCTATGACGAACGGGATAATTACCCTTCCGTATGCAACATATAGTTAACATCCACACCCGGGCCGAGGCTAAATTTATTCGTTATTGGGTTGAAGTGCAGACCGGTCATGTGACGTTCGCGTAGCTGTGTCTCATCCACCCAGGTCAAAAGCTCGGCAGGTTTGATGAACTTCTTAATGTCGTGCGTGCCTTTTGGCACCATACGCAGGATGTATTCAGCGCCGACTACGGCCAACAGCCAGGATTTGCCGTTGCGGTTAAGCGTGGAGAAGAAGACGTGGCCGCCGGGTTTCACGAGTTTTGCGCAGGCCTTCACTACGGATTGCGGGTCGGGAACGTGTTCCAGCATTTCCATGCAGGTGACCACGTCATAAAGCCCGGCGTGTTGATCGGCATGCTGCTCTACCGTTTCCTGCACGTAATCCACCTGAATGCCGCTTTCCAGCGCATGCAGACGTGCTACCTGAAGCGGTTCAAAGCCCATATCCAGCCCGGTTACCGCTGCCCCTTCCCGGGCCATGCTTTCCGCGAGAATGCCTCCGCCGCAGCCCACATCAAGCACCTTTTTGCCAAACAGGCCGCCAGCACGCTGATTGATATAGCCCAGACGCAGCGGGTTAATACGGTGCAGCGGTTTAAATTCACCTTCTAAATCCCACCAGCGTGACGCAACGGCTTCGAATTTGGCGATTTCGTCATGATCGACATTCTGGGCTGTCGATTGACTGTGGATTACCGGTTGGTTTTCGGCATTCATAGGGACTCTCACTCCTTGCTCGTGAAGACTGGGGAGTATATCAGCCTGCGGCGACGAATAAAGCGCTGTGCAAACGCGTTCAGGTTTCCCCACCACGCGCCCGTTGTGTTATAATTTGCGACCTTTGAATCCGGGACACAGTAGAGGGATAGCGGTTACATGAGCGACCTTGCCAGAGAAATTACACCGGTCAACATTGAGGAAGAGCTCAAGAGCTCGTATCTGGATTATGCGATGTCGGTTATTGTCGGCCGCGCACTGCCAGATGTCCGCGATGGACTCAAGCCGGTACACCGTCGCGTATTATACGCCATGAACGTATTGGGCAATGACTGGAACAAAGCATACAAAAAATCCGCCCGTGTCGTTGGTGACGTAATCGGTAAATACCACCCTCATGGTGATACCGCCGTTTATGACACGATCGTCCGTATGGCGCAGCCATTCTCCTTACGTTATATGCTGGTCGACGGCCAGGGTAACTTCGGTTCGGTAGACGGCGACTCCGCCGCAGCGATGCGTTATACGGAAATCCGTATGTCGAAAATCGCCCACGAGCTGATGGCCGACCTGGAAAAAGACACGGTGGATTTCGTCGATAACTACGACGGCACCGAAAAAATTCCGGATGTTATGCCAACCAAGATCCCGAATCTGCTGGTTAACGGTTCGTCCGGTATCGCGGTGGGGATGGCGACGAACATCCCGCCACATAACATCACCGAAGTGATTAACGGCTGTCTGGCCTACATTGAAGATGAAAACATCAGCGTAGAAGGGCTGATGGAACACATCCCGGGGCCTGACTTCCCAACGGCTGCAATCATCAATGGCCGTCGCGGCATTGAAGAGGCGTACCGTACCGGGCGCGGCAAAATCTACATTCGCGCGCGCGCGGAAGTGGAAGCCGATGCTAAAACGGGGCGTGAAACCATCATTGTTCACGAAATTCCGTATCAGGTTAACAAAGCGCGTCTTATCGAAAAAATCGCCGAACTGGTGAAAGATAAACGCGTTGAAGGCATCAGCGCCCTGCGCGATGAGTCAGATAAAGACGGGATGCGCATCGTTATCGAAATCAAACGCGATGCGGTGGGCGAAGTTGTGCTGAACAACCTCTATTCCCAGACTCAGCTTCAGACCTCTTTCGGTATCAACATGGTTGCTCTGCACCATGGCCAGCCGAAGATCATGAACCTGAAAGAGATCCTTTCCGCGTTTGTGCGTCACCGCCGCGAAGTGGTGACTCGCCGTACTATTTTCGAACTGCGTAAAGCTCGCGACCGTGCGCATATCCTTGAAGGCCTGGCGATTGCGCTGGCTAACATCGATCCGATTATCGAACTGATCCGCCACTCGCCAAACGCCGCCGAAGCGAAAGCTGGCCTGATTGCCCGTTCATGGGATCTGGGCAACGTTTCCGCCATGCTGGAACGCGCCGGTGATGACGCTGCCCGCCCTGAGTGGCTGGAGCCGGAGTTCGGTATTCGCGACGGCCAGTACTTCCTGACCGAACAGCAGGCCCAGGCTATTCTGGATCTGCGCCTGCAGAAGCTGACCGGCCTTGAGCATGAAAAACTGCTCGACGAATACAAAGAGCTGCTGGAGCAAATTGCCGAGCTGCTGCACATTCTGGGCAGCGCAGAGCGCCTGATGGAAGTTATCCGCGAAGAGCTGGAAGCCATGCGCGACCAGTTCGGTGATAACCGCCGCACCGAAATCACAGCAAACACTGCCGATATCAACATTGAAGATCTGATCAACCAGGAAGATGTGGTGGTCACCCTGTCTCACCAGGGCTATGTGAAGTATCAGCCGCTGACCGATTACGAAGCGCAACGTCGCGGCGGTAAAGGTAAGTCCGCCGCACGTATTAAAGAAGAAGACTTTATCGACCGTCTGCTGGTCGCCAACACCCACGATACGATCCTGCTGTTCTCAAGCCGCGGTCGCCTCTACTGGATGAAGGTTTATCAGCTACCTGAAGCGAGCCGTGGCGCGCGTGGCCGTCCGATCGTTAACCTTCTGCCGCTGGAAGCTAACGAACGTATCACCGCAATCTTGCCGGTACGCGAATACGCTGAAGGCATTAACGTGTTCATGGCAACCGCGAGCGGTACCGTGAAGAAAACCGCGTTAACAGACTTTAGCCGTCCGCGTTCTGCAGGCATCATCGCCGTTAACCTCAACGAAGGCGACGAGCTGATTGGCGTTGACCTGACCGATGGCCAGGACGAAGCGATGCTGTTCTCGGCCGCAGGTAAAGTGGTGCGCTTTAAAGAAGACGCCGTTCGTACCATGGGCCGTACCGCCACGGGCGTTCGCGGTATCAAGCTTGCGGGTGAAGACAAAGTTGTTTCCCTGATCATTCCTCGCGGAGAAGGTTCTATTCTGACCGTCACCCAGAATGGCTACGGTAAACGTACGGCTGCCGATGAGTACCCGACCAAGTCTCGTGCGACGCAGGGCGTTATCTCCATCAAGGTTACCGAGCGTAACGGCAGCGTCGTTGGCGCGGTACAGGTGGAAGATACCGATCAGATCATGATGATCACCGATGCTGGCACGCTGGTGCGTACCCGTGTGTCCGAGGTGAGCGTGGTGGGTCGTAACACCCAGGGCGTTATCCTCATTCGCACGGCGGAAGATGAAAACGTCGTCGGCCTGCAACGAGTTGCCGAGCCGGTAGACGAAGAAGAGCTGGATGCTATCGATGGCACCGTAGCGGAGGGTGATGATGAAATCGCGCCAGAAGCGGAAGGTGACGACGATGTAGCGGACGACGCGGACGAATAATCCGCATTCTGTTGTCTGAAACGACTCTGCAAGGTGCAGGTTGAGGCTTTTCAACCCTTAAAACGCCTGATGCGCTGCATCGGGCGTTTTGTATTCACCGCTCAATGAAAAAGGTAAGGCTATGGCTATCCCTGAAAAGTATAAAGATGTAGAACGCTGGGCATTCGGTGATACTGAACGACAGGCGGATGAACTGGTTAAACTGGTGCTTGATGGCGTGAAAACGGCCACCTGCTCCAATCTGGACGGAGAGGGGATTGCGCAGCCCGGCGATGTCTTTGTGGTTGTAGATGGCAAGAATGAACCCGTTTGCGCGATAGAGCTGACCGCAGTAGAGATGAGCACTTTTGATCGGGTGGATGAAGCTCATGCCCGGGCAGAAGGCGAGGGGGATAAAACGCTCGCTTATTGGCGCGCCGAACATAAACGCTTTTTTGAAGAATACGACCTCTTCTCACCGGATATGACGCTGGTGCTGATGCACTTCAAGGTTATCGAAAAATTCTGATTGCAGGCTCTCATAGCCGGTGCCCTCCACGTTCGGCCACCGCCATCCTGATAATCAATAAATATTGATAGCGATGAACCTTATTCCATTGCCGTTGCGGGCTGCGGCTTTTGCGGCTACCTTATCGGCATCCAACGTATTGTTTTTCCGCGACCAGGTTTAATTTGAAATATCTCGTCTCTTTTCGCACTACGCTAAAAATTTCCCGCTATCTTTTCCGGGCGCTGGCGCTGCTGCTATGGTTACTGGTCGCCCTCTTTTCGGTGTTTTACATCGTTAATGCGCTGCATGAAAAAGAGTCGGATATCCGCCAGGAATTTAATATCAGCTTTGAGCAGGCGCAGCGCTACATTCAGCGTACCTCGGACGTTGTTAAAGAGCTGAAGTACATTGCGGAAAATCGGCTCAGCGCCACCAACGGCGTGCTGCCTGCCATTGAACGAGACGACAGTAAAGTTGAAACCCCTAATTTCATGCCCCTTTTCCCGGACTCTGACTGCTCCGCCGTAAGCGCCTCCTGGCGCAGCTCGCTGCAGTCGCTTTCCTGGTTCCTGCGTTACTGGCGCGACAATTTTTCTGCGGCCTACGATCTTAACCGCGTCTTCCTGATCGGCGGCGACAACCTCTGCATGGCGGATTTCGGCCTGCGTGAAATGCCGCTGGAGCGGGAGAAGGCGCTAAAAACATTGCATGAACGCATCCTTAAATATCGCAATGCGCCGCAGGACGAACGCAGCAACAGCATTTACTGGATTGGCCAGGGGCCGCGCCCCGGCATCGGTTATTTCTATACGCTGACCCCTGTTTATCTGGCTAATCGCCTGCAGGCGCTGCTTGGCGTAGAGCAAACCGTGCGTATGGAAAATTTTTTGACGCCCGGCACGCTGCCGGTCGGCGTGACTATTCTGGACGAAAACAGCCATCCGCTGATTACGCTTACCGGCCCTGAAACGGAATTAGAACCTGACGCGCGCTGGGTACAGGAACGTTCATGGTTTGGCTATACGTCCGGTTTCAGGCAGTTGGTGCTGAAGAAAAATCTACCGCCGTCATCGTTAAGCGTTATTTACTCGGTACCGGTCGATATGGTGCTGGAACGCATTCGCATGTTGATTCTGAACGCGGTGCTGCTGAATGTGCTGGCGGGGGGAGTGCTGTTTACGCTTGCGCGCATGTACGAGCGAAGAATCTTTATTCCGGCGGAAAACGACGCGCAGCGCCTTGAAGAGCATGAGCAGTTCAACCGAAAAATCGTTGCATCGGCCCCGGTGGGCATCTGCATTCTGCGAACCCAGGACGGCACCAATATACTGAGTAACGAGCTTGCGCATAATTACCTGAATATGCTCACCCACGAGGACAGGCAGCGGCTTACACAAATCATTTGCGGGCAGCAGGTAAACTTTGTCGACGTGGTGACCAGTAATCATACCAATCTGCAGATTAGCTTTGTTCACTCGCGCTATCGCAATGAAAACGTGGCGATTTGCGTGCTGGTGGATGTCAGCGCGCGCGTGAAGATGGAAGAGTCGCTGCAGGAAATGGCCCAGGCCTCCGAACAGGCCAGCCAGTCGAAATCAATGTTCCTTGCCACCGTCAGCCACGAGCTTCGTACTCCGCTGTACGGGATAATCGGCAACCTCGATTTGTTGCAGACCAAAGCGCTGCCAAAAGGCGTCGACAGGCTGGTGACGGCGATGAACAACTCATCAAGCCTGCTGCTGAAAATCATCAGCGATATTCTCGATTTTTCGAAAATAGAATCTGAACAGCTAAAAATCGAGCCGCGCGAATTTTCGCCGCGAGAGGTGATGAGCCATATAACGGCGAACTATTTGCCGCTGGTGGTACGTAAACAGCTTGGCCTTTACTGCTTTATCGAACCGGACGTTCCGCTTACGTTGCAGGGGGACCCGATGCGTTTGCAGCAGGTGATTTCCAACCTGCTGAGCAATGCCATCAAATTTACCGATGTGGGCTGCATTATTCTGCACGTGTCGGTTAACGGGGATTATCTTCGCTTCCGGGTGCGTGATACCGGCGTAGGTATACCGGCCAAAGAAGTGACGCGCTTATTCGATCCGTTCTTCCAGGTCGGAACCGGCGTGCAGCGCAATTTCCAGGGCACCGGTCTTGGCCTTGCGATTTGCGAGAAGCTTATCAGCATGATGGACGGGGACATTTCGGTCGACACGGAAAGCGGAATGGGCAGCCAGTTTACCATTCGTATCCCGCTGTATTCGGCACAGCCCGCACCGCTTGCCCAGGTCGACGGCCTGGCCAACAAGCGCTGCTGGCTGGCGGTGCGCAATGCTTCGTTAAGCGGCTATCTGGAATCCCTGCTTGAACAAAATAATATCCGCACCCAGCCTTATTATGGCGAAGTGCCGGACAGCGACGATGTGCTAATTACGGACGATGCGCTGGAAACGCCGTGGAAAGGACGGGCGGCAATTATCTTCTGTCGTCGCCATATCGGTATTCCGCAGGAGACGTCACCCGGCTGCTGGATGCACAGCGTGGCGGCGCCCCATGATTTACTGACTCTGCTGGGCCGTATTTACAGTATTGATGTTGATGTGCCGGGCAGTACGGCGACGTTGCCTGCGCCGAACGAGGCCTGCGAGCAGAATGACGATATGATGATTCTGGTGGTTGACGATCATCCTATTAACCGGCGCCTGTTGGCCGATCAGCTTGGCTCGCTGGGCTATCAGTGCAAAACGGCGAATGACGGCGTTGATGCGCTGAACGTATTAAGCAAAAACCATATCGATATTGTGCTCAGCGACGTGAATATGCCGAATATGGACGGTTATCGTCTGACGCAGCGCATTCGTCAGTTGGGGCTGACGCTGCCGGTTATTGGGGTAACGGCCAACGCGCTTGCCGAGGAGAAACAGCGCTGTATTGAATCCGGCATGGATAGCTGCCTGTCGAAACCGGTTACGCTTGATGTGATTAAGCAAACGCTGGTGGTATATGCGGCGCGTGTGAGAAGCGGAAGAGGTTAATGCAGGTTGGGGGAGGCGAGCCGCCCCGGCATACATGTTGGATGGCGCTGGCGTTTATCTACCCTACAAGTTTTTGCTATATCTTTGGTATGGCGTCAGGCTTATGTAGGTCGGGTAAGCGCCAGCGCCACCCGACCATGAACCATTACTCTTTATCCGCCGGCGACAGGCTCACGGAAGAAAGGTAATTCAATAGCGCGATATCATTCTCAACACCCAGTTTCATCATGGCTGATTTCTTCTGGCTACTGATGGTTTTGATACTGCGGTTCAGCTTACGGGCAATTTCCGTGACCAGAAAACCTTCTGCAAACAGGCGCAGCACTTCGCTTTCTTTTGGTGACAGACGTTTGTCGCCGTAACCGCCAGCACTGATTTTCTCCAGCAGGCGAGAGACGCTTTCGGGTGTGAATTTCTTACCTTTTTGCAGCGCGGCAAGCGCTTTAGGCAAGTCTGTCGGTGCGCCTTGTTTAAGCACGATTCCTTCGATATCCAGATCCAACACGGCGCTCAGAATAGCTGGGTTGTTGTTCATCGTCAGCACGATGATAGAGATATTCGGGAAGTGACGTTTGATGTATTTAATCAATGTAATACCGTCACCGTATTTATCTCCAGGCATGGAGAGATCGGTGATCAGCACGTGCGCGTCTAATTTTGGAAGATTATTAATCAGGGCTGTGGAATCTTCAAACTCACCGACAACATTCACCCACTCGATCTGCTCGAGGGATTTACGAATGCCGAACAGAACAATCGGATGGTCGTCGGCAATAATTACGTTCATACTGTTCATGTAATAGGCTACCTTGCTACAGCAAACTCTTGACGTAAACGTCAATATCGCTGGTGTATTTTTGTATGTTGGCAGCATCACTTTCACGAATGTGATGCTCTAACGTTTCACATAACTGCTTGCCGGGTACCAGATTGAGCATGGCAAACACCCCTTTTAAACGGTGTGCCGTCTGTGCCAGCGCAGCAAAATCGCTGGTCGCTGACTCAGTATACAATCTCCTTACATCTTCCGGTACTGTGTCGACAAAGAGTGAGTAATAGCCACTGGCATGAAGCTGCGCATTTTCATCGCCGCCAAGCGGTGACTCGGGCATCTCCTCTTGCGCCAGTTGCTCTTCTATCAGCTGAAGGACGGCATCCTGCATCGCGTTGCTGATATTAAAGTTAACGCGGAACTGGCCTGGGCCTAATTTCCGCATTCCGTTTTCATCATCGCTTAAAAGCAATCCCGAAGATGTAAGATTAGACGGATTATCAGTCAGGAAGATATCAAACTCTTGACTGGCTAATCTTTCATCAGGCGTGATGCAGTTCGCTCCCCAGTTCTCAAGCTGGCGAGTCACGATGTTACGAACTTCGTTAGAGGTGATATCCAGCATCGCCACTACTTCATCCAGCAGTTTTTCATCCTGCGCTTCCGGCTGCGGTTCAGCGGCCATTTTAATGTGCAGATTATAGCGTGTACCTATATCGGCGCGGGATTTGATATTCAAATGTCCGCCCAGCTTGCGTGAAAGCCGATCGCAAAGATAGAACGTCAGGCCGTAGGCTTTACCGTAACGGTCTTCGCTGGTTTCGTTGAGGAACGGGAAATGGAGATTGTCGATTTCATCGTTGCCTATCCCTTCGCCCGTATCCAGCACGCGGAATAAGAGTCGGTCTGGCGCGGATTCTTCTTCGCTTATCTCAAGGGTGATTTTGCCGATTTGCGTTGTGGTGACGGAATAGTGCAGCAGCAACTGCAGTATTTTACGCAGCGCTTCGCGATCGCCATGACGCTCTTCGTCCACCGGTAACTGGTTGTTGATCAGCAACTGCAACCCTTTACGCTTGATTATCGGCAGCATTTCCAGCGCCACTTCATCTATTAGCGCCTGAATCGTAAATGGGGTGGTGGTCGTTTTCCAGTTATCGGCTTCCAGCATATTCAATAGCTGAATTTCATCGACGAGCCGGACGATGGTCTGAGCCTCGTTTGCCAGTTGCTTGTGCTCAGGCGTAGTAAAACCCGCCGCGTGTTCAGCGATATTCCTTACCGGCTGCTGCAAAGCTTCGCCAATATGCTGCATAAACGCCACACGGCCCTGCTGGTTTTTCTCATACAAGCGCTGTGCTTGCTTCAGCTTTTTGTTTACCAGAATTTCGCGGTCCTGATCGCGGATAACAAAAATTTGCGTGCGTGGAGCAATCTGGCTGCGGAACTGACGTATTTCGTAAAGCTCATTATTAATGGTGGCCTGAATCACGCCCTGGTGCTGATCGGCCATCGCGATAATATTCTGCAAATTCAGGTGGGGGAGCAGATGGTCGGCAATTTTATTGCTAATAACCGTCCTGTTGGCATCCAGGTCGTGCACCAACAGGCCCAGCGGCAGCAGGGCGACGATTTCTTCGTTCAGCGCGCGCAGTACCTGCAACTCGCCGTTGCCGTTCGGCACTTCAGATGAGCGCGGGGTCTGTTGCCGGAAGGTGGTGTAACCGAACAGCGCGAGCGCCAGCAGGCCGATATTAAGCAGCAGCGGCAGCAGTATATTTTGCACTGTATCCATCAGCAGCGTGCCGAAAGGCACCTGCCACACCAGGCGCAAATGCGTACTGGCTAACGGCGATGCGATCTCAATGCGTGCGCTATTAAAATTGATGGTAACGCTGTCCGGATCTTCTTTATCGCCTGCTTGCGCAGCGCTAAGGCTGTCATCTGGCTCTAGCTGGAAGCTATCCAGGGACATAGTCGGCGGAATGAGATCGTTAATAGGTAAATCAAACGCCACAACCGTGGCCAGATGCCCTGGCTGATTGAACGTGGTACGCAGTGTAAAATAATGGCCGTTTTGCCACGCCAGACGTCGCAGAGGAGAGAAGCTTTCTCGTTCATCAAGCGCGTTCGCCTGCTGCAGCATCTCAGCACGGCGGGAATCGACAATCGTTCCCACGCCAGTCTCTTTGAACCCGGAGGAGAGATCTTTTAAGGGCAGAGTTGACACCAGGATCATGCTGTTGTCCTGGCCATTCAGATAATACATCGACCAGGGGCTGTTTTCCGCTCCCCAGAGCGTATCAAGCCAGGTTGAAATGCGCTGTGTCATCTCAAGGGTGGAACTATCGTGAGAGCCAAAAATCAGCGCTTCGGTTTTGCGGCGCGGCTTTTCGAGATAATAAACGTCCTGGCGCAGGCGGGTTTCCTGTAAACCATCGCTTGCAGAAGCAGGCGCTGCGGCAACGTTGTCGTAGATTTGCCATGTAGCGTAGCGGTAGGTGTCGACACGCTTATGCAGCGCGTGCGTAATATCGACTATCTGATAGCTCTTATCTTTCAGCCAGGCGTTAACGGCGCTCTGTACCATCACACCCATGGCAACCAACAGCACGACGATCAGCAGCAGAAAAAAGCGCGTGATATTGCTGGGAATAAGGGAAAATTTGTTAGGGATCATGCCGTCTGACTGACTCATTATAAGCGCGTAACCTGGCGAACATTCGCCACTCAGGAAAAATTACCACAAGGCGTGACTACGCAGGCGTTGTGGCTGTAAGCGATGCGTTAAACGCACCCGGCCTAAGAATACCTGCATCAGGCGCTGCCGTCATCGACTCTCTTATATTCACAAGGAGTATAAGGATAAATCGTGGCTTTTCCAGGTTGTTGATAATTAGCCTAAATGAGGATGCGCGAAGCGGATAGCGTGAATTCTGCGCAGCGTTATTTATCGGTAATTGAGTCACGCATGTGCAACTATTATTTTTAAAACAGTTGGTTAGGGAAATAAATATTCTTAAGAACAATCTTAGCGATCGATAACGTAGCGGTAGCGGGGAGAAGTGTTTAATTAATAATCGTTATCTTTTTGTGCTCTATAGCACAAAAATATCAACGCAACGTAAAGAAGGGTAAAAAAAACCGGATGCCAGGCATCCGGTACTAAAAGGGGTAAACAGACATTCAGAACTGAATGACGGTAATAAATAAAGTTAATGATGATAGCGAGGTGTATTTTATAGCGAAATAAGGAAAATATTTTATCATTCAGTGCTACATGTTTTTGTTTGTGTAAGTCATTGATTTTAATGGTAGTGGCATTATTTTTGATTATAAGTGCTTATATTTTTAGCTATTCGTGCGAAAAAAAGTTCCCTGAAATATACATTTTGATACATCTATCAGGACGAATGAAACATCTATATAGTTTTAGTATCATATTCGCATTGGATTATTCTGTATTTGTTTTGGACAATGAGTTGCCGACTGATTAGAGGGTAATCAGTAAGCAGTGGCATATAAAAAGGCATATAACAGAGGGTTAATAACATGAAAGTTAAAGTACTGTCCCTCCTGGTCCCAGCTCTGCTGGTAGCAGGCACCGCGCATGCGGCCGAAATTTATAACAAAGACGGCAATAAATTAGATCTGTACGGCAAAGTTGATGGTCTGCACTACTTCTCTGACGACAAGAGCGCCGATGGCGATCAGACCTACATGCGTCTGGGCTTCAAAGGTGAAACTCAGGTAAATGACCAAATCACCGGCTACGGCCAGTGGGAATACCAGATCAACGGTAACACCTCTGAAAGCGAAAACAACGCATGGACTCGTGTGGCGTTCGCTGGTCTGCGTGTTGGTGATGCTGGTTCCTTCGACTACGGTCGTAACTACGGCGTAATTTACGACGTCGCAGCATGGACCGACGTTCTGCCTGAGTTCGGCGGCGACACTTACGGCGCTGACAACTTCCTGTTCAGCCGTGCAAACGGCGTTGCAACTTACCGCAACACCGACTTCTTCGGTCTGGTTGATGGCCTGAACTTTGCTGCTCAGTACCAGGGCAAAAACGGCAGCACCAGCGGTGAAGACTTTGGTGGCCGTAGCGTTCTGCAACAAAATGGCGACGGCTACGGTCTGTCTCTGACTTACGATCTGGGCGAAGGCTTCAGCGTAGGTGGTGCGATGGCTTCTTCCAAACGCACCTGGGATCAGAACAACACTGCTGCCCTGGGCGACGGTGACCGTGCTGAAGCGTACACCGGTGGTCTGAAATATGACGCCAACAACGTATACCTGGCTGCGCAGTACACTCAGTCCTATAACGCCACTCGTTTTGGCGGTGATTCTTCTTCTGCTGCTTACGGCTTTGCTGACAAAGCACAGAACTTCGAAGTCGTTGCACAGTACCAGTTCGATTTCGGTCTGCGTCCATCCGTGGCTTACCTGCAGTCCAAAGGTAAAGACATCGAAGGTTACGGCGACCAGGATCTGCTGAAATACGTTGATGTTGGCGCGACTTACTACTTCAACAAAAACATGTCCACCTATGTTGATTACAAAATCAACCTGGTTGACGAGAACGACTTCACCCGTGCCGCAGGCATCGGTACCGACGACATCGTTGGTGTTGGTCTGGTTTACCAGTTCTAATTCCGACATTCGTTGCAAAAGGCGCCGACAGGCGCCTTTTTTCTATCTGTTATCTCAACAACGCCTCGCTTTTCCTCATCTCTTTTGCCTTTTGATATACTCTTGCGCCTCAGAACTGGAGAAAGAAACCAATGGAACGACATCTTTTACGCCGTGGCCTGTTTGCCGTGGCGCTGCTGTTGCTTGCTGGCTGTGACAATAAGGCGGTGAAAAATGAGACAGGGCTGGTGCTGGAAGGCAAAACCATGGGCACCTTCTGGCGAGTAAGCCTTGCCGGTGTGGACAAGGCCCGACAGGACGAATTACGCGCTAAAATCCAGGCGCAGCTTGATGGCGACGATCGCCTGCTCTCAACCTATAAATCAGATTCTGCGCTGTCGCGCTTTAACCAGTCCCGCAGCACCGAACCGTATCCGGTAGCAGAAGCGATGAGTGATATAGTTACAACATCCTTACGTATCGGCGCCAAAACCGATGGCGCTATGGATATTACCGTTGGCCCGCTGGTTAATCTCTGGGGATTCGGCCCGGACAAACAGCCGGTTAAAATCCCGAATCAGGCGCAAATCGAGGCGGCAAAAGCGCTGACGGGCTTGCAGCATCTGACCGTCATTAATAAAGCCGGGCAACAATGGCTACAAAAAGATCTTCCCGGGCTGTATGTCGATCTTTCTACTATTGGCGAAGGTTATGCTGCGGATCATCTGGCAAGACTCATGGAGCAAAACGGCGTCAGCCGGTATCTGGTTTCTGTGGGCGGCGCTGTCGTCACGCGCGGAACAAACGCGGAAGATAAAGCCTGGCGCGTGGCCATTCAGAAACCGACCGACCGGGAAAATGCGGTGCAGGCTATTGTCGATTTAAACGGCCACGGCATCAGCACCTCCGGCAGCTATCGCAATTATTACGAGCTTGAAGGCAAGCGGCTTTCTCACGTCATCGACCCCACAACGGGCGCGCCTGTCCAGCATAAGCTGGTTTCTGCAACGGTAATTGCCCCCACGGCGATGGAAGCAGACGGCTGGGATACCGGCTTGATGGTTCTCGGCACGGAAAAAGCAAAACAGGTTGCTCAGAAAGAAGGGCTGGCGGTGTACCTCATTACCAAAGAAGGCGAGGGATTTACCACCTGGATGTCGCCGCAGTTTAAAACTTTCCTCCTGAGCGAGTAAAATTAGAAAGCAAGAATGTGGGTTTCCTGAAACGGCGATGCTGTCAAAGTGATTCTATGACACAAGACCAGGAGCCAGTCATGAAAAAGACCAATGACATTACCGCTGACGACAGCCGCTGGCTGGCCGTAGAAACCCGGGATAGCCGTGCAGACGGGGAGTTTGTATTCGCCGTGAAGACCACGGGCATTTTTTGTCGCCCTTCCTGCACCGCACGGCATCCGCTGCGTAAAAACGTTCTTTTCTTTGCCGATCCGCACGGCGCTAAAGAGGCGGGATTCCGTCCCTGCAAACGCTGCCAGCCGGATAAGCTTGCCCCCGAACAACAGCGCGCTGAGCGTATTATCCAGGCTTGCCGCATCATTGAGTCAAGTCCCGATCCTCTCACGCTTGAAGCTCTTGCCGCTCGTGTCGCAATGAGCCCGTTTCATTTTCATCGCCTGTTTAAAAGCGTGATCGGCCTGACGCCCAATGCATGGCAGAAAGCGTTGCGGACGCAAAAATTGCGCGACCAACTGGCGCAAGGCGAATCGGTTACCCGCGCCGCGTATGATGCCGGTTATCAGTCGGGCAGCCAGTTTTATCATCAGGCAGATGCTGCGCTTGGCATGACTGCGCGTCAGTATCGTCAGGGCGGCGAACGGGTTGCGATCAGATTTGTGGTCGGCGCCTGTCAGCTTGGTGAGTTTCTGGTTGCCCAAAGTGAACGCGGAATTTGTGCCATTCTGCTGGGGAACACGGCGGAAGCGTTAATTGCCGAACTGGAGACACTGTTCCCGAAGGCTAAATTAATATCTGACGATGATGGATTTGCCGGGCGTGTGGCGCAGGTTGTCAGTTTTCTGGAACGTCCCTCCGGGCATTTTGACTTGCCGCTTGATATTCAGGGCACCGCTTTTCAGCAGCAGGTCTGGCAGGCGCTGAGGGCAATCCCGCCGGGGGAGACCGTCAGCTATCAGAAAATAGCCGAACGTATCGGCAAGCCTGGGGCGGTGAGGGCAGTGGCCGGAGCCTGTGCGGCCAACCGGCTTGCGGTCGTTATCCCATGCCATCGGGTTGTACGTAATGACGGCACGCTTTCAGGCTACCGCTGGGGCGTAGAACGTAAACAGCAACTGCTGAATATTGAGGCAGGACAGAGGAAAGAATAATGCTCGATCTCTTTGCTGATGAAAAACCCTGGCAAGAACCGCTGGCAGAAGGCGCAGTTATCCTGCGGCGCTTTGCCCGCGCCGACGCCGACGAGCTAATTAAGCAGATCGGGAAAGTGGCGTTGCTCTCGCCGTTTCGTCAGATGGTTACGCCGGGCGGCTACACCATGTCGGTGGCGATGACCAACTGCGGTGAACGAGGCTGGACGAGCAGGCAGCACGGCTATCTTTACTCGCCGGACGATCCGCTGACGGGCCAGCGCTGGCCCGCGATGCCGCAGGCTTTTCGAAACTTATCCGATGCTGCTTCAGCCGCGGCGGGTTATCACGATTTTTGCCCGGATGCGTGTCTTATCAACCGCTACGTCGCGGGCGCGAAGCTCTCTCTTCATCAGGACAAAGATGAGCCTGATCTGCAGCAGCCGATAGTCTCCGTTTCGCTCGGATTACCGGCTGTTTTCCAGTTTGGCGGCCTGAAGCGTAACGATCCATTGGTGCGAATTATGCTGGAACATGGCGATGTTGTGGTGTGGGGCGGGGCATCTCGTCTGTTCTATCACGGCATTTTGCCGTTGAAGCCAGGGCATCATCCCGCAACCGGCGAAGCGCGCTATAACCTTACCTTTCGCAGTACGGGAAAAGGCGAATAAAAATAAGAATTATTCTTGCTGTTAAAGGATTGCCGTTTAAACTGCTCGCTGTTTTTGTTAGCGGGTAATGAGCGATGGAACTTTTACGAGTAGTTTACCGGCAGTATCGCTGGCCTTTTTTAATGGTGATGGCTTTAAGCCTCGTCAGTGCGGCACTGGGCATTGGCCTTATCGCCTTTATCAATCAGCGGTTAATTGAAACGCCGGATATCTCTCTAAAAGTGCTGCCTGAATTCCTTGGCCTGCTTCTTCTGCTGATGGCTGTTACGCTCGGCTCGCAGCTTGCGCTCACCACGCTTGGCCACCATTTCGTGTTCCGCCTGCGCAGCGAATTCATCAAACGCTTACTGGATACCCACGTCGAACGGGTTGAACAGCTTGGCAGCGCTGCGTTGCTTGCAGGGCTAACCAGCGATGTGCGTAACATTACCATCGCGTTTGTTCGCCTGCCGGAGCTGGTGCAGGGAATTATCCTGACCTTTGGCTCTGCGGCTTATCTCGCATGGCTTTCCCCTAAAATGCTTGGCGTAACCGCAATCTGGGTGGCGATAACTATTCTGGGCGGTTATTTGCTGGTGGCCCGTGTTTACAAACATATGGCGCAGCTACGCGAAATAGAAGATCAATTGTATAACGATTACCAGACGGTTATTGAAGGGCGCAAAGAGCTGGCGCTTAACCGCGAACGTGCAGAGCGCGTATATGAAGATACCTATATTCCTCATGCTAACGATTATCGCCGCCACATTATCCGCGCTGATACTTTCCACCTGAGCGCGGTGAACTGGTCGAACATTATGATGCTCGGCGTAATTGGCCTGGTATTCTGGATGGCAAACAGCCTTGGCTGGTCTGATACCAACGTTGCGGCAACCTATTCCCTGACGCTGCTTTTCCTGCGCACGCCTTTGCTTTCCGCCGTTGGGGCTTTGCCAACGCTGCTCAGCGCCCAGGTTGCTTTCAACAAGCTGAGAAAGTTCGAGCTGGCGCCCTTCGAGGCTGCCTTTCCGCGCTCTAAAGAAGCGGGCAAATGGCAAACCCTTGAGATGCGCGATGTGGTCTTCAAATATGGCGATAACGCTTTCGCCGTTGGGCCGTTAAACCTGAAAATTGAACGTGGCGAACTGATATTCCTGATTGGCGGCAATGGCAGCGGTAAATCCACCATGGCAATGCTGCTCACCGGCCTGTATCACCCGATTTCCGGGGCAATTTATCTGGACGGCAAGCAAATTGACGCCGGCAATCTGGATGATTATCGCAAGCTGTTCTCTGCGGTCTTCACCGACGTCTGGCTGTTCGATCGTCTGCTGGGCCGGCAGGGCGAGCAGGCTGACCCGGAACTGGTAGCGGCCTGGCTTGAAAGGCTGAAAATGAGCGAAAAACTGGAGCTGGACAACGGTACCATTCTGAACCTGAAGCTCTCCAAAGGGCAGCGTAAACGCGTGGCGCTGCTGCTTGCCCTTGCGGAAGAAAGAGAAATTATCCTGCTGGATGAATGGGCCGCGGATCAGGATCCTCATTTCCGCCGTGAGTTCTACCAGGAGTTGCTGCCGCTGATGCAGCAGATGGGCAAAACGATTTTCGCCATCAGCCATGATGACCACTACTTTATTCATGCTGACAGGCTGCTCGAAATGCGTCAGGGACAACTGGCCGAGCTGACGGGCCATGAACGCGAAAGCGCATCGCGTGATGCCGTGGCGAGAACGGGCAGCTAATAAACAACTAAACCAGCCGTTTAAGGCTGGTTTTTTGTTTTCCGGACGGCTTCAGGCTATAAATAAGCTCGTCGTTATCAGGGAAAAACGCCAGATGCCAGCCACTTTGAAATACAACACTAAGCAGCGTGCCCAGGACCGCGCACGAATCCTGCAAATTCTGCTCACCAATAAAGCCGTTGCCAGCGGCATACTTGGGCGTTTGCCTGCGCCTGACGTGCGCACGCCAGAGCAGGATATTGCGGAAATCGTCACGCTGGTTGAAAGGCTGCCGGCTCCGGATCTTGCGGACGTACTGGAAGCGCTGCCCACGGAAGAACGTCATGCGCTGTGGAGCCTGGTGAAAGAGGATAAGCGCGGGCACGTATTGATCGAGGCTGCGGAAACCGTCTGGGACGACCTTATCGAAGATATGAGCGACAAGGATTTGCTTAAAGCGCTGCGCCCGCTCGATATAGACGACCAGATTTACCTCGCACAATATTTACCGCGTGATTTGATGGGCCGACTGCTGGCCACGCTCCCACAGGAGGAGCGCGCTCAGGTTCGTAAGGTGCTGCATTACGATAAGCACAGCGTCGGCGCCATTATGGACTTTGAGGTGATCACCGTTCGTGCGGACGTTACCCTTGCTGTCGTACAACGCTTTCTGCGTCTTCGCGGCAAAGTCCCGCAAAACACCGACAAACTCTTTGTCACCACCCGGAATAAAACCCTGCTGGGAGAGCTGGGGCTGACCACTATTCTGCTCCATCCGCCCGAAACCCCGGTCCTGAAAGTTATGGACGATAACCCGACCTGTTTTGCGCCGGAAGATGACGACGAAATCGCAGCGAGGACGTTTGAAAGGGATAACCTGGTCAGCGCCGCCGTCATCGACAGCAGCGGAAAGCTGATGGGCCGCCTCACCGTTGATGAGATCGTTGACGTCGTGTACGAAGAAACGGATAACGATCTGCGTCGCATGGGGGGCCTGAGCGCGGAAGAAGACGTTTTCGCTCCGGTAACGAAGGCGGTGAGAGCGCGTTGGGCATGGCTTGCCATCAATCTGTGTACCGCTTTTGTTGCCTCGCGTGTCATTGGCATGTTCGAACATACTATTTCACAGTTGGTAGCCCTGGCTTCTTTAATGCCGATTGTTGCGGGCATTGGCGGTAATACCGGCAATCAAACTATTACCATGATCGTTCGCGCGCTGGCGCTACAGCATATCCAGGCCGGAAACTACTCGTTTTTAGTGCTGCGTGAACTGGGCGTGGCTTTGATCAACGGTATCGTGTGGGGCGGGGTGATGGGCGCGGTAACCTGGCTGTTGTACGACGATCCGGCGCTTGGCGGCGTCATGACGCTTGCGATGGTGCTCAACCTGCTGGTTGCAGCGTTAATGGGCGTGCTGATCCCGATGATCATGACGCGGTTGGGCAAAGATCCGGCGGTGGGTTCAAGCGTAATGATCACGGCGTTAACCGACACCGGCGGATTCTTTATCTTTCTGGGACTGGCCACCATTTTCCTGCTCTGAGCCGTTTCAGCATTCAGACATAAAAAAAGCAGCCATAACAGGCTGCTTTCTAAGGTGTTTTTGGTCGGCTCGAGAGGATTTGAACCTCCGACCCCCGACACCCCATAACTTTGATTTATAAAGAAAAAGTTATGGTAAGCCGTGACTCTACAGCATTCACAAACGAGGTAAAAGTGAATGGCTGCTATCAGAAAACTCCCTTCCGGTAAGTGGAACGCCCAAGTAAGGATCGCTGGGCGTAAACCGATTTCATCAACCCATCCCACGAAAGAAAAAGCTGCAATCTGGGCGAAAGCACAAGAGCAGGGCCATCCAAGCGCACACTCTCCAACCCCAAAAAAGGGGAGGCCAAGACGCAACACTATTCACAGGTTTGCTTTGGATTATATGAGTGATGTGATGGAGAGGAACGGAAAACGCCGGGGTGGCTATGAAGCAACTTTCTTCCGTCTTGTTGTCCTTGAGCGTCATTTCCCGGATCTGCTTCTGGAAGGATTCAAACGCGATCACATCATTGAGTATAGAAACAAACGAGTAAAAGAGGTTTCAGGTTCAACTGTACGGCTTGAACTGCAATTACTTTCCCGCTTTCTGCGCTGGTGTGCCAGCGAAAAGGGGATCGAGTGCGTGGATGTGGTTGCAGGTGTCAAACTGCCTGAGCCTGGCAAGCCGAGAGACAAGATCATTGAACCTAACGAGTATGAAATGATACTTGACCGAGCCAGCGAAAAAGCAAAGCCGATCATCATGATTGCTTGGGAAACCGCTATGCGCCGTAATGAAATCTTAGCTATCAAGCCGAACATGATTGATTTCAGGAAGAAGACAATTTCCCTTCAATACGATATGACGAAAAATGGCGAGGCGCGTGATGTTCCGCTTTCAACTGCCGCACTTGAACTCTTGCAAACATTATGTGACGGCAGAGATAAGGATCAACCTCTTTTTACGCTTACGCCGTATGCAGTGACGCAAGCATTCAGAAGGGCGGCAAGGCTTGCCGGGGTAACAGATGTTTGTTTCCATTCCATCAGGCACACCGTGATCACCAGGTACGCTGATATGGGGTTTACTCCGTTTCAACTTGCAGTTGTAAGTGGTCACAAAACATTGGCGATGCTTGGGCGATATACTCACCTGAAAGCAAGCCGCATTGCTGATCTTATGGGATAGCAAGATGCCCCCTTATCATGGGGGCTGTTTCTTTCATTTGAAAATCAGAAACTTCCCGGAAGAAATCTTTCCCGTATCCGATTGCGTAGGAGTACGATTGTCAATCAATACCTATGTAAACAAAAGGGTTTCTATGGCTCTACAAGGAAAGTTGCTACTGAACGGGGCAGATTATGCACCTTTCAACCTGTACGGCGTCGGTGTGTTTATGGCGCATTCAGGGCTGGGAGCTTACCGGAATAATGCAAATTGTGGTGCTATTGCAAACGAAGGCCCCACACCACCCGGTAAATACTGGATTGTTGATCGTAAGGAAGGCAATTGGTTCTCTCAGAAGAAGGAAGAAATTCACGATGCGGCCAATAGACTTATTGGGCGACATGCATTTGGTAAATCTGATTGGTTTGCATTATGGCGTGAGGATTGGGGAATCGACGATTACGCTTGGATAGAAGGTGTTAAACGCGGTAACTTCCGATTGCACCCTGGTACTGTTTCAAAAGGTTGTATAACAATCGCCCATGATTCTGATTTTGCAATGATCCGAAATGCGCTTATGAATACGTCACTTATTCAGGTTCCCTGTAGGCGATCACTAATGGCGCGGGGTTGGATGGAGGTGGTAGCCGGTGGCTATAACAACACTTGCCCGTAGAATAAGTAAATTTATTTACTTCATTATCTTATTAGTTTTTACAGGCCATATATTACCGATGCCTGAATCATACATTAATTACGATTTTGCAAGAAAATTAGCGATATTTATTAACGAAAATGAAAATGCAGAATCTATGTATGATGCTTATTCCTACATAGACTGGTTTATAATACTATTAATTATCATCCCTTTTTACATTATAACAATGAAGTTAATTCAAAAAATAAGGAGCAAGTAAAATGCCAATCCCCCCGTATATGTGGCTTAAAGACGATGGCGGCGCAGATATTAAAGGGTCTGTAGATGTTCAAGATCGTGACGGCAGTATTGAGATTATTGGACTGAGCCACGGTATTAACCTTCCTGTAGATAATGCCAACGGCAAGATCACTGGCACACGTCAGCATTCATCAATGATGATTGAAAAAGAGGTGGATAGTTCTACTCCTTACCTTTACAAAGCAGCCGCAACGGGCCAGACGCTCAAGAGTGCTGAAATTAAGTTCTATCATATCAACGACGCAGGGCAAGAGGTCGCCTATTACTCTGTGCTTATGGATAACGTGAAAATCACAGGTGTTAATTGTGGTGTTCCTAACTGCAAACTTGCCGCCAACGACAAAATGAACCACGTTGAAAGTGTCAGCTTGCAATATGAGAAAATCACCTGGAAGATTCACGATGGGAATATTCAGTTTACAGACGCATGGAACGAGCGCCCAACCGCATAACACCAGAGGGGCGTAATGCCCCTTTACTTTTCGTTGTCGAACGTCTTCACGCTGGCACAATGTTTGCCATTCTGGGTGATTGTGAAGCTATATATGGAATTCTCGTAACGGCAGAGCGTTTTTCCGTTGGCTGTCTCGGTCAGTTGAAGCGTAATCTTCCCTGCATGAGCCGACAGGGGCAGCAAGGCCATCACACAAAGTAAAAGTTTCTTCATTGTTATCTCCCTTTAGTTGTCTGTTAGTTGTGTACTAGTGTTTTGTTAGTAGTCGATAGTCTGGAATACGTCTTCGACGTCCTTTTCCATTATCCCACAGTACGCCAGCGTGACCGCCTGTGAGCTGTGTCCATACAGCTTCGTGAGCGTTGGCAGACTTACCCCACGTTTCAGAGCGTGATAACCAAGATTCTTGCGTGGACTGTGCGCCGCAATGCGTAGATTCAGTCTTTCCCCGGCTTCTTTGAATTTGGCTGAGACCGTCACCCGGCTGATCGGTTTGCCTTGGCACGGTTACTCTCGACTTCGAAAAGGTACACATGGCCCGGATTATCAGCACGTCGCTGTGCCACCAGTTCCAGGGCTTTCGGTGTCAGCAAGATAGAGCGAGTCTTCCTCGTCTTCTGTTCCTTCAGGTTTAACACGTTCCCTTCGATGTGATTAAAGTCCGCATATCAGGACCGTATTACCGCCGCTGATGTCCAGCCATATCGAAAACCCGGCTCTGACCTGCAAGCCACTATCATGGACGCCGTGACGTCTTTTGCCCTGGCTATGCATGATAAATACATGCGCACCCGTGAGCGGATTTTCGCCGACGCTCTCTTCCGTAATACCGTCGAGGCGACTTATACCCAGCAACCTGTCATCGACTGGCAGGAGGAGTTTGGTTATCAGCAGGAGGTCGGAACTATCGCCACAGGTATTACTGCCGATCCGCTTCGTAGTCTGGATGACGCCGTTACCGCTGCTAAAGTTCGTATGGGTGGTCTGGCTGGTCAGCTTGATGGCTTTATCCTGTTTGCAGGTAGCAATGTCTATCGCGGCATCAAGTACCATCCGGATATTCGTCAGAATATTCAGTATGGTGTCCTTGATCGTGACGTGCTGTTTAACAAAGAAGTGCTCCCGGCCTTCTCGACCTTCATTATCGAAAATATTCGAGTGGTGGAAGTTACAGACCAGAATCTCTACGGCATTGGCCCGGATGAGTCATTTTTAGTGCCGCGCTTCAGCAAACCGCTGTCCTCAGATATCGCATTACCATTTGGTTATGTAGCTACGGCAACCAGCCGTAATCTGGAACTGGCATTTGCTGAACCGGTTGATTTCCGCATCTATTCAACACAAGACAAGTTGAAAAATGTGGAGATTTTCGCGGAAAGCTCAATCTTGCCTGTGGTGTACCGTCCAGACTTCGTAACCAAGTTGACGAATGACGCAGCGTAAGCAATTCGACTAACGGAATTAGTATCGCAGGGCGATTAACGGTAATTACCGTTAACCCGCTGGCGGGTACATTTGGGGGCTATTTGTCCCCACCGTAAAGAAAAGCCCAGCAGGGCGCGGCAAAGTAGAGGAGATATAAATATGAAACTACAGCTAATCGGGAAGGGCAACCTTCCCTTACTGACATTCATTCTTGATGGTGCGAAGGATGACGGGATTTTGAATCTTTCAGCGTTGGCCCGTAGGCTCAACTGTTCACGTAGCAGTTTGCTAGATAAGGCCAATAATCACGGCTGGGAGGCCGCGATCCGGTTCTACCTCAACGAGAAGCGAAAACGAAAGCAAAATATGTAAAGCCGGGGCAACCCGGTTTTTTTGTGTCTGTCGTATAACGAAGGGGTTTGCGTTCGGCATTGAAAAGGGAGTTGTGGGGTAAGTAGCGCAGTAGGTTTTTTAGCACCGTCAGAGCGTGTCAACTTTGCATTCACACCACTGTGAACGAGCAGTTGTGAACGAATGCAAAAATGCCTAAACTAAAAAGCGAGATTATTTTCATAACCCGCTGTTTAGTTTGGCTATTATTTTGGTCGGCACGAGAGGATTTGAACCTCCGACCCCCGACACCCCATGACGGTGCGCTACCAGGCTGCGCTACGTGCCGACAACTGGGTAAAAATATTACCTTTTTTATCGGCCTTTGCAAGGCTGCCGCGCGCTAAGTGATTTATAAATAAACAATCAGTTGGCGATAAATCGCTTCTCGTCGGTCAATACCTGCAGCAGCAAGCCGAGCTGTGGTTTTGTTTCTTCCACGCGTTCGCCCTGTAGATCGTAGATGCGATAGTTGCCGTTATTATCAAGCACCAGCGTCATATGCGGCATGGTGATTGCCAGGCTGTTGTTATCCGCCCCCACAACCCAGTTGTTACGGCGCGTAGCGGCAAACAGATCTTCACCCTGCGAATACTCATTCGCCGCGGTTTTAACATGCAGCAGGCGCTGCATCAGGGTGGTCATCACGTCCTGATGATCGGTCAGTTTACTGATGGTTTGCGCAGGCGTGCCCGGCCAGTGGATAACCAATGGCACCTGGATGCGCGAACGTGACCAGGCGAACGAATCCCGTTCATCGCCCAGCGGAACGCCGTGACCTGCGGTAACGATAACAACGGTATTATCCAGCTTGCCGGAGGCTTTCAGAGCGTTCAGCACTTCCTGAATCCGATCGTCAACGTTGCGCGCGGCGCGAGCGTAGCGACGCGTGAAGTCTTGTTTGTTGCTGTCGCCATTAACCGTGGTGCCGTTAAAGGCAATCCAGGAGAACCAGCGGTTATCTTCGGACGCGTATTGCGTTAGCCAGTTCACCCATTGCGAGGCGGTCTGGCTATCCGACTGGCTTTTAGCCGACGGCAAAGAGAAGTCTGAAAGCAGGGCCTGGCGATACATGGATGAGTTAAAACCGTCGGAAGCAAACAGGCCCAACTGGTAACCCTGCTGGTTCAACGCGGTAATCAACGCTGCCGGAATACGAGCGGAGAGGACGCCGTCCATGTAAGCCGGAGAAATCCCATAAAACAGCCCGAAGATGCCGTTATCGGTGCCATTGCCCGCGCTCATGTGCTGCGTGAAATTAATATTATTCTGCGCAAACTCATTGAGAGCAGGGAGGTCTTTAGCAAAGCGGGAGGCGTTCAGACCGTCTACTGTGATCAGCAGAACGTTATGGCCTGTGCCCATATCGCTAAATTGCAGATTGCTTAGCGGATACTGTACCGACACCGCTTCCGGATTACCCTGCTCAACGAGGCGGCGCTGGTACTCCTTCGCATCCAGCAGGCCGTGTTTTTCAAGGAATCGACGCGCCGTCATCGGATAGGACAACGGCAGGTTGGCGCGCTGCATAGTTATTGGGCGATAGAAATTCGCATCCGCCCAGATATACATAATATGGCTGCTGAAAAAGGCCACGAAAAACAGCGCGACGACGGGTTTAGCAAAGTGCCTGCGCCGTCCGAGGCTGCGCAGTTTCTGCCAGCTCCAGGTGGCAAATAACATCTCAATAAGCAGGATGACCGGCACGCTGATAAACATGAGCTGCCAGTCGCGCGCCATTTCGCTCTGGTCCGGGTTAATCACCAGTTCCCAGACGATAGGGTTGAGATGGAGGTGGAAACGGGTAAAGACTTCGCTGTCGATAAGCAGCAGCGTCATGCCCGCCGTGGCGAAGGCCGCCGACAAAAAGCGCATCAGGCGCTGGGACATCACGACAAAGGTAAGCGGGAAAAGAATCAGCAGGTAGGCGGCAAACACCAAAAAGCTGAAATGACCGATTACGCTCAGGTACGAATAGATGCGTCCGGTGAGCGTTGTCGGCCAGTCGGCGACAAACAGATAGCGGCTACCCAGCAGCGTGGCCAGCAGGATATTAAACAGGGCGAACCAATGTCCCCAACTGACCATCTGGGAAACTTTTTCGCGGTAGCGCTGACGGTTAGTCACCATAACTCGTAGCTACAATCCCTTAATGAGCTTGATCTTCGCTCACGGAGGCTTGCAGCGCCTGCGCGAAGGAGCGAGCCAGCGAGTGGCGTTGAGCCGAAGCCACGCTGGTATTGATCAGGTTAGTCACCATATTTCCCAGCACCATCAGGGAAAGATCGGTCGGCGTCTGGCGTTTTTCCAGCACGCTTGCCAGTTCGGTCAACAGTTCTTCTACTTGTTCGTCACTATAGCGGGATGTTTGTGGCATAAATTAACAATCAGTCAGGTTCAGGAAAGGGCGTTATCTTACCGTAGGAAGACCTTTTTTTCTGCTTTTTTATCTTCTATTGCACAAGGCTCCCGGCAGTGGTTGAATACCGCCCGGTCTAAAAGGAGAGTTTATCATGAGTCTGGATATCAACCAGATTGCCCTGCATCAGCTTATCAAGCGCGGCGAAGACACGCTTGAAGTGGTGCTGCGCGATTCCCTGCTGGCAACTAACGGCGCCGTAGAAGAGATGATGGCTGAGCTTCACCGTGTTTATAGCGCAAAAAATAAAGCATACGGGTTGTTCAGTGAAGAGAGTGAATTAGCGCAGGCGCTGCGTTCACAGCGCAAAGGCGATGAGGATTTCCTCGCCTTCAGCCGTGCGGCAACCGGTCGTCTTCGTGATGAGCTGGGGAAATATCCCTTCGCCGACGGCGGCATTGTGCTTTTCTGCCACTATCGCTATCTGGCCGTTGAGTACCTGATGGTAGCGGTGCTGAACAACCTGAGCAGCATGCGCGTCAACGAAGAGCTGGATATCAGCTCGACTCACCATCTGGATATCAATCATGCGGATATCGTAGCGCGTATTGACCTGACAGAATGGGAAACCAATCCGGAGTCGACCCGCTATCTGACATTCCTCAGAGGACGAGTGGGGCGCAAGGTTTCTGATTTCTTCATGGATTTCCTTGGCGCCAGCGAAGGTCTGAACGCCAAAGTGCAAAACAAGAGTTTGTTACAGGCGCTGGATGATTTCGTAGGCGAAGCGCAGTTGGATAAAAACGAACGTCAGAATGCGCGCCAGCAGGTCTACGCCTACTGCAATGAGCAGTTGCAGGCCGGAGAAGAGATCGAACTTTCTTCATTAGCCGACGAACTGCCATGGGCCGTTGATGATAAGAATTTCCAGCAGTTTACCGCTGAGAAAGGTTACGAGCTTGAAGAGAGCTTCCCGGCGGACCGCAGCACGCTGCGTCAGCTAACCAAATACGCCGGCAGCGGCGGCGGCCTGACGATTAACTTCGATGCCATGCTGCTGGGCGAACGTATCTTCTGGGATCCGGCAACGGACACCCTGACAATTAAAGGCACTCCGCCGAACCTGCGCGACCAGCTACAGCGCCGTACTTCGGGCAAGTAACAGGGTATGCGGTAGGGCGTTAACCTGACCTCGTAGGTCGGGTAAGCGTAGCGCCATCCGACGTTCCCCATCCGACATTTCTCGCCAGACAGAAAACAAAAAACCCGCCGAAGCGGGTTTTTTTCGAGCTTGATTCGCGATTAAGCGCGAACGAAGTCGATGTGAGACAGTTTTGGCTTGAACGGGTGACGCTGAACAGCCTGAACCTTCACTTTTACTTCTGTACCGTCAACAACCAGAGTCAGAACTTCTTCGTAGAAACCAGGCTTTGCTTGCAGGTTCATTACGGAGTCATGGTCCAGTTCGATAGAGATTGCAGCTTCGGAACCACCATAGATGATTGCCGGGAATTTGTTAGCTGCACGCAGGCGGCGGCTCGCACCCTTGCCCTGCTCTTTGCGTTTTTCTACATTGATAGTAAACATTAACTGTTTCTCTCTTAAATACTCCTGTTACAGGCGACCCAGCAACAGGAAAGATTTCTGCTTTGCGGATGCAAAAGCGGGCGGCATTATAGCCATATACCAGGCTTGCGGCAACGATAATGACTCATTTATTGTTAGTCAGCCGCGTAATTCATTTGCCCTGCGGAAGCGGCCTTCATAATCGAACACTTTCTCGCGTACGTTCCAGAACTGACCGTTTTTGCGCGCCACCACGAAATCCGGATGGCGGAGCAGAGGCTGTTGCGCGACAACGTCCGCGGCGGTTATCCAGCGCAGGGGCACGCCGGGCGCTCGGCTATGCGGACGGATAAACGACTGTTCAAAAGCCATTCGCTGGGCTGGCGTGTGCAGGCGGAAGCGCTCACTCACATCGGCGCCGTCTTCGTCGTAATAGGTGATTTTCAGCCAGTCGCCTTTGGCATCGCAGCCTTGCTGTAACGTCATGCCGCTGCAACGCAGCACAAGCGCGTCTTTAAGCTTCAACGCCGCCTTCAGCATATCATCCGGATCGACCAGCACACTCGCGCACTGGCAGCAGCGGCGGGCGGCAATATCGTTCTCGGCGTTGCACTGCGGGCAATTTTTGAAGCGGAAGCGATAATCACACTGTTCCCGATGCCCATCATCGTCTTCAAACCAGCCCTGACAGCGGCGACCGAAGTGTTCGATGAGAGTGCCATCGGCGGTGGTTTTTCCCCAGAACGTATTGGCGAACCCGCAAGACGGACAGAAAACCTGCACCGGAACATTGTCGCTTTTGCCTTTTGCGTTGCCCACTTCCGGCGTGAAAAGATCGTGCGGGTTGCCTGCGTAATCAAGAATTAAGCAATCGGTCTTACCGGGCGAGAGACGCAGCCCGCGGCCAACGATTTGTTGGTAAAGGCTTACTGATTCTGTCGGGCGCAGAATGGCAATTAAATCCACATGCGGCGCGTCAAAGCCCGTCGTAAGCACCGAAACATTAACAAGGAAACGGAACTGTTGATTTTTAAAGGCATCAATTAAGGTGTCACGAGCCGGGCCTGGCGTATCCGCCGTAATCAACGCGGCATCGTCCGCAGGTAAAAGGGCGGTCACTTCTTTTGCGTGCTCTACGGTTGCGGCAAAAATCATCACGCCGCGTCGTTCGGCTGCGAACTCCACTATCTGACTGATGATGTGCGGTGTGATGCGCTTTTGCTGTTTCAGTTCGCGGTTAAGGTCGGCTTCGCTAAACAGCCCGTTAGACTGGGCCTGCAAACGGCTGAAATCATATTGCACAACCGGCATATCCAGCCGTTCCGGCGGGGTAAGATAACCGTGCTTAATCATATAGCGCAGCGGTAGCTCATAAATGCAATCGCGGAACAGCGCTTTTTCATCGCCGCGCACCATGCCGTGATAGTGATAATGATAAATCCAGCCTTTGCCGAGTCGATAGGGTGTGGCGGTAAGTCCCAACAGGCGTAACCTGGGGTTCGCGGAGCGCAGGTGAGTGAGGATTTGCTGATACTGGCTGTCATCCGCTTCGCCGATGCGGTGACATTCATCGACAATCAGCAGCGAAAACTCGCCGTGAAACTGCTCAAGATTACGGGCGACCGACTGAACGCTGCCGAAGACGACCTTGCCATGGCTCTCTTTACGTTGCAGTCCGGCGGCAAAAATATCGGCCTCAAGCCCCAGCGCGCAATATTTTGCATGGTTCTGAGCAACCAGCTCTTTAACGTGAGCGAGCACCAGCACACGCCCGCGGGCTATGCGCGCCAGCTCGGCAATCACCAGGCTTTTTCCGGCGCCGGTCGGCAGCACAATCACCGCGGGTTCAAGCTGCTTGCGGAAATGGGCGAGGGTGGCGTCCACCGCTTCTTGTTGATAAGGGCGCAGGGTAAAGGACATCGGTACTCCTACCCTTCATCTTTCAAGCTACAGGGGTGTTGGCTGCACTCACTTACCCCAGTCACTTACTCAAGTAAGCTCCTGGGGATAAGCTCCCTTGCCGCCTACCTGTAACTCGAAATCTAAAGGGTATCAAACTCGTCATAAGTGATACGAAAGCGTCGATTATGGCATGAATCGGGGTTTTAGCTTGAGAGAGTTTTCTATCCCGCTATACTGGCAAACTAATTAACAGGCAAACGATTTTTCCCTTAGAAAATGGGCGAATGCCCGGCTAGCCTTATGCTGGCACCTCTTAGAAACAGGCAATATTTTAATGCGACTCGATAAATTTATCTCTCAGCAACTTGGCGTGAGCCGCGCTATTGCTGGCCGTGAAATTCGTGCTCAACGTATCACCATCGACGGAGAAGTGGTGCGTGACGCCTCCTTCAAGCTCAATCCGGACCACCAGGTTGAATTCGACGGCAACCCTCTGAGTCAGCAAAATGGCCCGCGCTATTTTATGCTCAACAAACCTCAGGGCTATGTGTGTTCAACCGAAGACCCGGATCACCCAACCGTGCTCTATTTCCTGGACGTACCTGTGGCGCACAAGCTGCACGCCGCAGGACGTCTGGATATTGACACTACCGGGCTGGTACTGATGACGGACGACGGCCAATGGTCTCACCGCATCACTTCGCCGCGCCACCACTGTGAGAAAACTTACCTGGTAACGCTGGAATCGCCGGTTGCCGATGATACTGCCGAACAGTTTGCTCACGGCGTACAGTTGCATAATGAAAAAGATCTCACTAAACCAGCCACGCTTGAGGTCATCACCCCGACGGAAGTTCGTCTGACCATCAGCGAAGGACGTTACCACCAGGTCAAACGCATGTTCGCCGCCGTGGGCAACCGCGTTATCGGCCTGCATCGCGAGCGTATCGGTGAAATCGAACTGGACCAGGATCTGGAGCCGGGTGAATACCGCCCGTTAACTGAACAGGAAATTGCCAGCGTTGGCATGCCAAAGAGCTAACTTCAGGAGTTACCGTTGAGTACCAAGCAGAACTCGTCTATCGGGATTGTTGTGATTCTTGGCCTGTTGGCCATGTTGATGCCGTTATCGATTGATATGTACCTGCCGGCTTTGCCGGTAATCGCCTCCGAATTCGGCGTGCCTGCCGGCAGCGCTCAGATGACGTTGAGCACTTATATTCTTGGCTTTGCTATCGGCCAGCTATTCTATGGCCCGATGGCGGACAGCATCGGACGCAAACCCGTGGTGCTTGGCGGTACGCTGGTCTTTGCCGTTGCAGCCATCGCCTGCGCCTTGTCTCAGACGATAGATCATTTGATCTGGATGCGATTCCTGCACGGCTTGTCCGCTGCGGCTGCAAGCGTGGTGATTAACGCTTTAATGCGCGATATCTACCCGAAGGAAGAGTTCTCGCGCATGATGTCGTTTGTCATGCTGATAACCACCATCGCGCCGCTGGTTGCGCCAATGGTGGGAGGGGCGGTGCTGGTATGGTTTAGCTGGCATGCGATTTTCTGGATCCTCGCTCTGGCCGCGCTGCTGGCATCAGCGATGATCTTCTTTCTGATCCATGAAACGCTCCCGGTGGAGCGTCGTCAGAAATTCCATCTACGTACCACAATCGGCAACTTTGCTACCTTATTCCGCCATAAACGCGTGCTTAGCTATATGCTGGCGAGCGGCTTCAGCTTTGCGGGAATGTTCTCGTTCCTGAGCGCGGGGCCTTTTGTTTACATCGAGCTCAACCATGTCGCGCCGCAGCATTTCGGCTATTACTTCGCGATCAATATCGTATTTTTGTTCATTATGACGATTATCAACAGCCGCTTTGTGCGTCGGGTTGGGGCGTTGAATATGTTCCGCTTCGGTCTGTATGTGCAGTTTGCGATGGCTATCTGGCTGGTTGTCAGCACGCAGTTTGATTTTGGCTTCTGGGCGCTGGTGCTTGGGGTCGCGGCCTTCGTGGGCTGTGTTTCGATGGTGTCGTCCAACGGCATGGCCGTCATTCTTGACGAATTTCCGCATATGGCAGGTACGGCGTCATCCCTTGCGGGCACTTTCCGTTTTGGTATCGGCGCCCTGACCGGAGCTTTGCTTTCTATCGCAACTTTTAACACGGCCTGGCCGATGATCTGGTCCATCGCCGTGTGCGCGA
Organism: Dryocola boscaweniae; assembly: GCF_025215095.1. GTDB lineage: Bacteria > Pseudomonadota > Gammaproteobacteria > Enterobacterales > Enterobacteriaceae > Dryocola > Dryocola boscaweniae. The sequence continues at coordinate 145,134 of NZ_JALHAP010000078.1, forward strand.
CCTGCTCAATACTCTTTTATTTCTACGCAAGTCGTCCCCGCAAGACCACAGCTTAATCCGAAACGGGTACGTTAGGTGCCCGTTTGTTAATTCAAATCAACGAAATTCCCGCCCCAGCCCCTACAATTTGTTTCTTAAATGTAAACGTCACAAAAACAAAAAGTCACAGCTTTGTAGTTAAAAAGGTTGAGTTAGATCGCAGAAAGCGTTACATATAGCGCCGAAACGCGTGCGCCAGCGCACAAAAAAGCGTTAACCATGAAAAAATAAATTAATTACTACAGCGGATGTAAGCGGTTTACAGGGTGTTTACGCGCAATTTATCAACATTGTGTTAACCTTTGTGTAAACTCTTTTATGTAATACTTTTGTATGAATTTCTTCGGGGACTCGATTTTGAATACGTTACAACTTTCCATCGTTCATCGCTTACCGCAAAGCTACCGCTGGTCGGCGGGTTTTGCAGGTTTGAAGGTTGAACCGATTCCGCAACACGCGCAGAACGCTGAAAACTGCCTTATCGGCCTGAAACTACTCAGTGAAGATGGCGAGAAAGCGTGGCCAATCATGCATAAGCTCAGCCAGGCGCTTAGCGATATTGAAGTAGATTGCTCGGTGGTGGAATGCGAAGGCGAGCCGTGCCTGTTTGTGAATCGTCAGGACGAACCGGCCGCAACCTGCCGCCTGAAGAATTTTGGCGTGGCGATCGCTGAGTCATTCTCAAGTACCAATCCGTTCTGATTGCTGTGAGTCTCAGGCCAGCGCCAGAAGCTGGCGAGTGTACTCTGTCTGCGGCGCCGCGAAGACTTTCTGACATTCACCCTGCTCGACAACTTCCCCCTGTCGTAACACGATTATCTGGTGACACAGCGACTTCACGATTTTTAAATCGTGGCTGATGAAAATGTACGCCAGCCGATGCTTTTCCTGTAGCGACTTCAGCAGCGCCAGAATTTGCGCCTGTACGGATCTGTCTAACGACGAGGTTGGTTCATCCAGAATGATGAGCTGCGGTTGTAAGATAAGCGCGCGCGCGATAGCAATACGCTGACGTTGCCCCCCAGAAAACTCCGCCGGATAACGATGACGGGTTTCGGGATCAAGCCCGACCTCATTTAACGCCACGATGACGCGTTTTTCTCGTTCAGCGGCGCTCAGTTCCGGATGATGCACCCGTAAACCCTCTTCAACGATCTGTAAAACGTCCAGCCGTGGATTAAGAGCCGAGTTGGGATCCTGAAACACAACCTGAATACGATGGCGCAGCGGAAGAAGCTTTTTGCGGTTTAACTCGTGCAGCGGATGCCCGTCGAACCAGATGCTGCCGCTGGACTGTATCAAGCGCAGCAGGGCCATGCCGGTAGTGCTTTTTCCGGAACCGGATTCGCCAACCAGCCCAACGCACTCCCCAGGCCGCAGCGAGAAATGTAATCCTTTAATGCCGTAATGATAGCCGACCGTTTTTTTAAGCAGGCCGCGGCGAACAGGAAAGGCCACCTCCAGCGCTTCTACTTTTAACAGCGGCGGCAGGCTTTCATCCAGCGGCCAGGGGCTGCCGCCTGGTTCTGCGGCCAAAAGTTTTTGCGTATAAGGATGCTGCGGCGTGTTCAGCAGCGTGAATGCCTTGTTTTGCTCGACGCATTTACCGTTGTGCATCACCGCGATGTTATCTGCAAGCTGCCGCACAATCCCGAGATTATGGGTGATAAACAGCAGACCCATATTCAGCTCCTGCTTTAGCTCTTTTAACAGTTGCAGAATTTGCGCCTGCACGGTGACATCGAGCGCCGTTGTTGGCTCATCGGCAATCAGCAGTTCAGGGCGGGTCAGCAACGCCATGGCTATCATTACGCGCTGGCGTTCCCCGCCGGAAAGCTGATGGGGAAAATCTGTGAGACGCGCTGCCGCATTACGAATGCCAACGCGATCCAGACAGGTGAGCATTTCGGCGCGCGCGGCGTCACGGCGCATACCGCGGTGCAGAGACAGCACTTCATAAAGCTGTTTTTCGATGTTGTGCAGCGGATTTAGCGACACCATCGGTTCCTGGAAAATCATGGCGATTTTATTGCCGCGAATGCCGCGTAGCATGCGCTCCGGCGCGCGCAGCAGCTCCTGGCCTTTGAAGTAAATCTCCCCGGCTGGATAAACAACCGGCGGCGAAGGCAGCAGACGCAGCACCGAAAGCGCGGTTACGCTTTTGCCTGAACCGGACTCGCCAACCAGCGCCAGCGTTTCCCCTGCTTCAATCTGCAACGAGAAGTCGTTCACCACCTGATGGGCGATCTCGCCCTGACGAAACGCGATGGAGAGATTATTAATGGAAAGCAGGGGGGTCGTCATATCAGCGCGCCTTAGAAGGATCAAAGGCGTCACGCACCGCTTCGCCAATAAAGATTAATAACGTCAGCACAATAGCCAGGTAGACAAAGGCGGTAATGCCCAGCCAGGGTGCCTGCAAATTGTTTTTGCCCTGCAGCAGCAGTTCGCCCAGGGAAGGGGAGCCAAGCGGTAAGCCGAAGCCCAGGAAATCCAGAGAAGTTAATGTCGTTATCGACCCGCAAAGAATGAAGGGTAAAAACGTCAGCGTAGCGACCATGGCGTTTGGCAGCATGTGGCGGGTCATTATCGACCAGTCGCCAACGCCCATGGCCTGGGCTGCACGGATGTAATCGAAATTACGCGTGCGTAAAAACTCCGCTCGCACCACGCTCACCAGGCTCATCCAGCCAAACAGCACCGTTATTCCCAGCAGCCACCAGAAATTAGGCTGTACCACGCTTGAAAGCAGGATGATCAGGAAAAGCGTTGGCATGCCGGACCACACTTCAATAAAGCGTTGTCCCCACAGATCGGTCTTGCCGCCGTAATATCCCTGTGCGGCGCCAGCCAGGATGCCGATAACGCTTGAAAACAGCGTCAGCATCAGGCCAAAAAGAATCGAGATACGCGTGCCGTAAAGTAAGCGCGCCAGCACGTCGCCGCCGTTGGCATCCGTCCCCAGCCAGTTCTGGCTGCTCGGCGGCGAGGGAAAGGGAACTTTGGTCGCATAGTTGATAGCGTTATCCCCAAAGCGAATCGGCGCCCATAGCGTCCAGCCATCGCGGCTTAAATGATCGGCAAGCCACGGATCCTGATAATCCGCAGCCGTAGCCAGCGGGCCGCCGAAATCGCTTTCGCTGTAATTAACGAGCGCCGGAAAGTAAAAACGATCCTGATAGTGCACAACCAACGGACGATCGTTGGCGATCAATTCCGAGCCCATGCTCAGGGCAAATAAAACGGCAAAGATCCACAGGGACCAGTAACCGCGCCGGTTCTGGCGAAAGCGTGCCCAGCGGGCTTGATTCATCGGGCTCAAACGGCTCATCCGCGCCCCTCAAAGTCGATACGTGGATCGACAAAGGTATAGGTAATATCGCTGAGAATATTCAGCAGCAGACCAATTAAAGTGAAAATATAAAGCGTGCCGAACATAACCGGGTAATCACGTGACAGGGTTGAATCGTAGCCCAGCAGGCCAAGGCCGTTGAGCGAGAAGATGACCTCTATCAGCACCGAACCGGTAAAAAACATGCTGATAAACGTGGCCGGGAAGCCGGCAATAACCAGCAACATAGCGTTGCGGAACACGTGGCGGTAAAGAATTTTCTTTTCATCAAGCCCCTTGGCGCGGGCCGTTACCACGTACTGTTTGCGAATTTCATCCAGGAAGGAGTTTTTAGTCAGCATCGTTAGCGTGGCGAACCCGCCAACGACCGTAGCGAGTACCGGCAGCGTGATATGCCAAAGATAATCGGTCACTTTTCCATACCAGGGTAGCGAGTCAAAGTTGGTGGAAACCAGCCCACGCAGCGGGAACCAGTCCAGATAGCTGCCCCCTGCAAACAGCACAATCAATAAGATCGCGAACAAAAATGCCGGGATGGCGTAGCCGATAATAATGAACGTGCTGCTCCAGATATCAAAGCCGCTGCCGTTGCTGACCGCTTTGCGGATCCCCAGCGGAATCGAGACCAGATAAATAATCAGCGTGCTCCACAGGCCAAGCGAAATCGACACCGGCAGGCTTTCTTTGATCAGGTGCAGCACGGACGCGCTGCGAAACAGGCTGTCGCCAAAATCAAAACGCACATAATCCCACAGCATTTTGAAATAGCGCTCGTGAATAGGTTTATCGAAACCGTAACGGTGCGTGATTTCAGCGATCACTTCCGGGTCCAGCCCACGCGAACCGCGATACTGGTTATCCGTGCCGTTGCCCACGCCGACTCGGGCGTGGCCGCTGCCCATAGTTTCGGCGCTGACGCCGGGTATTCCGGAGCCGTGCCCAAACTGAATGTTGGCAATAGCCTGATCCACCGGGCCGCCGGGCGCGATTTGCACGATAAAAAAGTTGATGGTGATAATCGCCCACAAGGTCGGAACGATCAGCAATAAGCGCCTGAGCAGATAGCTTCCCACGGTTTCCCCTTAGCGGCGCTGCGCGGGTAGCTGCGCGGCTTTGTTAACGTCATACCACCAGGTATCAAAACCGGAAGTGTATAACGGGTGAATCGCAGGTTTGGAGAATTTGTTCCACCAGGCGAAGCGGTCTGCCGTCATGTACCACATTGGAATCATGTAGTAATTCCAGGTAAGAACGCGGTCAAGCGCCCGGCCCAGCGGCAGCAGTTTTTTCTTATCACCCTGATTTGCGATTATCTGATTGACGAGATTATCCACCACCGGGCTTTTGACGCCGGGCGCGTTATAGGTGGAATCAACGTATTCGGAGGCCCAGGCAATCTGGACGTCGGCGCTCGGATAAGGCATGGCGCTGTAAAGCGTTGGCATCATGTCGTAATCACGATTGCGCAGGCGGTTGGTGAGCTGAGAATTATCAACCTGGCGGATTTCCATCGTGATGCCCAGCCGCTCAAGGTTATGCTGGAACGGCAGCACCCATTGGGTATTTCCGGTCGTGCCGATTAACAGCTCAAAAGTGAAGGGCTTACCGGTTTTAACGTTAACCAGCTTCTGGTTTTTTAGCTCCCAGCCGGCTTCTTTGAGCAAAGCCAGGGCTTTTAACAGGTTATCGCGATCGAAGCCGTTGCCGCTGGATTCAGGTGGATTATAGATTGTGGTAAACACCTCCGGCGGGAGATCTTTTTTCAGCGGCGCAAGCAGCGTAAGTTCATCGGCATCCGGATACGATCGCGCGGCATATTCGGTGTTCTGGAAGTAGCTGTTTGCGCGACTGTAAGCGCCGTAAAACAGGGCCTTGTTCATCCACTCAAAATCAAACGCCAGCCCAACGGCCTGGCGAACTTTACGGTCGGCAAATATCGGGCGCTGGATATTAAAAGCCAGCCAGCGCGCGTCCTGCGCGGCATCGTTTTCCTGCTCTTCTTTGATGATGAAGTGACTGGCGAAGTTCTTACCGATATAGCGCGTCGCCCAGTTCTTAGCCGAGCTTTCGGCACGGAAATCAAAAGCTCCCGCTTTGAAGGCTTCAAAGGCTACGTTGTCGTCCAGATAATAGTCGTAACGAATAGAATCGAAATTCCAGCGTCCGCGGTTCACCGGCAGATTTGCAGCCCAGTAATCCCGAACCCGGGAATAGGTGATGTACTGCCCCATGCGCCAGGCGGTGATTTTGTAAGGGCCGCTCGCCAGCGGCGGCGCGGAAAGAGGATCGCTCAGCTTATGCTTCTTCCAGAATTTTTGCGGAAATACCGGCAGAGAAAACAGACCCAGCATGCGCTCTTTACTTGGCTGAGCCAGTTCGATGCGCACCGTTAGCGGGGCGATGGCTTTGACTTTGGCGCCTTTATAAATCAGCCGGAACTGCGGCACGCCTTCGGTCATAAACTTATTAAAGGTGAAAGCCACGTCTTCGGCAGTAATGCGCGAACCGTCGTGAAAACGAGCGCGGGGATTAAGTTCTATTTCCGCCCAGGCGAAATTTTCAGGATAGCGCGCCATTTCCCCTATCAGCGGGTAATAGCTTCCCGGTTCGTCATCTGAGGTGGTAAACAGCGAGTCGTAGAGCGTTTCCGTACGCACGCCAGGATTGCCGCGCAGCGCATAGCGATTGAAGTTATCGAAGGTGCCGATAGCCGAAAGCGTGATGTTGCCGCCCTTTGGTGCCGCAGGATTAACGTAGTCGAACCGGGTGAAGTTGATGGCGTATTTAGGCTCTCCTAATACGGCGAAGGAGTAGCTTTCTTTGATGTTTTCCGCCTGGCTTCCGACAGCGAACAGGCTAAGGCAAAGTAGAATAATAGCGCGCGCAAGCATTAATCAGATCGGTCCTTGTTGAAGGGGGCAACCTCGATCGTTTCACTCCCGAAACGATAAACAGGTTAACAACCCGCCGCTTTATAACACCATGATGGTAAATCATAAGTTAGGCAACGGCGATTGTGAAATTAATGGACGTCTTTTAGAAAATTATGGCTGTTTTGCGACTGGCTCCAGCTTAATAGCTGCGTAAGTGTCAACGGGCGGCTGAAATAGTAACCCTGTAAGAAATTCACGCCGCGCTCAATCAGCCATTTCGCCTGCTCCCGTGTTTCAACGCCTTCTGCCACGGTCGTCATATTCAGGCGCCTGGCCAGCGTCAGAACCGCGTCGAGTACCGGCGCCGTGACGGTTTCCATCCCGATGGTGTTCACGAAGCCCTGGTCAATCTTCAGATAATCCAGCGTGAAGCGTTCCAGATAAATCAGCGCGCTGTGCCCGGTGCCAAAGTCGTCTATCGCGATTTCGAATCCCTGGGCATGCAGCCAGGAAAACAGGCTCATCGCTTCCTTTTCTTTGAGCATATCGCGCTCGGTAATTTCAAACACGATCTTGAAATGATGCGGGGGCAGGGATGCGGCAAAGGCAATGATATCGTCTTTAAACGTTGGGGCATGCAGATGGCTCGGGGCCAGGTTGATGCCAAGCTTCGCCCCCGGCGGCAGCACAGTTTGTAGCTCTTGCGCATCCCGGGCGACCAGGGCGAATAAATGACGCGTTAGCGGCACGATAAGCTGCTGCGCTTCGGCAAAAGCGATAAACGCATCAGGGGGGATCATGCCTGCGGTGGGATGCTCCCAACGCATTAACGCTTCAATGCCCTGCATCTCTAATTTTTGCGCATCTACAACGGGTTGATACACCACATAAAACTGCCCACGTTTCATGCCAATAAGGATCTCTTTTCCCGGCCGCATACGGACACAGAGAAAATAACTGCATATCACGCCGCTGAATAAGCCGAAGATCAGACCCGTCAGCAACGAAAGCTGAATATCTTCCAGAGGCCAGCTTGTTCCGTAGAGATGAATTTTTATCGGGTAATCGTTCAGAGCAGCGATGCGGGTGGGATGCGCTGGCAATGAACCGACGTTAACAACCTCCGGGGAGAGCGTCGTTAACGCACGGTCTCCCACCACAATCGCCATCGACAGCACTTCGCTTTGGCGGGCGGTAAACAATAAGTAGGGAATGAGATTTGCATTGAGCGTGGTGAAAACGCCTCGCCCATCCGTTGCCGGATTTTTAAACCAGGCCACTATTGTTGGCTTACCGGGCATCATCGGCGTGCCGGTCATAATAAAGAGATCGATATTTTTATTTAAATCAATATCGGGAATTAAATCGTTCATCGGCATACTCATCGCCCCGGTGGCGGATGAGCAATAGGCAACGCCCTGTCGGATTAAAACAAAAACACGCACGTTAACGTTAAACGCGGCCCTGGAGGTGAGCTCCGGACTTACGAGCGGGCAATCGGCAGCCGTTAGCGGCTGAATGCTGTCTGCGGTGACATGGAGATCGTGAAAGAAGGTGTCCAGATAATGGCGGATATCTTTCGTCAGCACGTCATAACCCGCTTCGCGCTTGTTATGCAGCATCAGGCTGGTTAATCCCCCAAACAACAAAGCGCTTACCAGACCCACCACAACGCTGAAATAAGCCATTTGTTTTGGCGTGGAAAAGTAGCGCGCAAATATTTTATCTGGAGACATGGATGAATTATTCCTGCTGACGCAAGAGACGCATGGTTTGTATAAGATTTTTTCGACTATAACGTAAAAACCTTTGCGCCGTCATACGGTTTCGCACAGAAATTATCGCTGACAGGAATGGATGAGGAGAAGATAACCAGGTGATTTTAAAGACATTGCTAAAAACAAAAGACGCTGCCGTGGCAACGTCTTTTTTGTCTCGTCTGGCAGCCAAGGGAATTAACTGCCAGTAAAAGCGAATCAACTACGGCTTAACACGCGTCGCGCTTCGTTGTAGCGCTTGTTCCAGTACGGTTCGTCCATATTAGAGATAACCACTCCACTGCTGGTGGAAGCATGTACGAACTGGTTATTGCCAATGTAGATGCCAACGTGGCGACCTGTAGAACCCGCACGGAACAGAACTAAATCACCGGTGCGCAGCTTGCTGCGTGAAACGGATTTTCCCATTTCTTGTTGTTCGTAAGTTGAACGAGGCAACTCTAAGCCAAACTGGTCACGGAAAGTTTGCTGCACGAAAGCAGAACAATCGATGCCTTTTTTGCTGCTACCGCCAAGGCGGTAACGCACGCCTTTCCAGCTAGCATATTGATCCATAAGACGTGACTTCACGTCTACATTACGGACCATTTCTTCGAATTCATCCTGAGAGGCTTGCAGTAAAAAACTGTCTTTATTGCCGACTGCATGCGTCTCAGAATGCATATTTGCTGTGTTTGTCGAACTACATGCTGAGAGCATTACTGCTACAGCAACCGCGGGAATCGCCCGCAAGATATATCTCAAAATAGGCTGAGATTTGACCATTTTGTTTATTTTCCCTTGATGTCCTTAACGATGCTAATCGTTATACAAAATACCAACGTGACGAGACTAATTATCTGAGCGCTTTGAAACAATTACCACTGAACGGAAATGTGGTTTGACGCACAATTTTATTCGCATCGTGAATGAATTGAGTTAGCAGCACAAAACGCATCTGAGGTTACCCTATCACCTCTGGTGTGGCTAGGAGTTTTCTGCGCTTTTTTATAAGAAATTGTGATGTTAAAAGAACAAAAGTAAATTTGCTCAAAGGGTAGCCAAATGGGCGGCTAAACGCGCAGGTTCTTCAAATATCTGGGGAATCAGAAAGGTTAATTAATGAACAATTGAGCGGGTGTTTAAAAATTAGCAGAGATCCTTTTCGGATCTCTGCTAATTTGCGTTAAGTGATGTTTATTTTATGTTATGAACTTGTTTTATTTTTGCCGGGCAGCGTGCGATTAAGCACATTAATTAACCCATCGCTGAGTGGGGTTAATAGCACCCACGGCAAGCCAACCAGCGCTATAGAAAGCGACCCGACAAATACATCGGTAAACCAGTGCGCGCCAATCATTATGCGTGGCAGGGCAAATATCAGGAAAATAAGCACGGCGATAAAGAACGCTTTTTGACCAAAATAACGCAGCATAAAACCGGTGAAAATAAGCAGCATTAAACCATGGTCGCCTGGGAAACTGTCTTTCGAAGCATCTTTAGTTGGGAAATGCAGCAGCTCGCTGACCCGATGAATGTCGGTGAAATAGAGCGTTGGGCTGACGTGAGATACCGGAATCAGATGGCCCAGTTGATTAATCACCACGGCGCTCAACAGCATCACGATGCCCATAATAATCAGGCGGCGACGTCCGGCTGGGGGTTCACGCCACCAGAATCCGGCAAAAAGCGTCCCCATAGCCAGCAAAGAAATGCCGTCAAATACACGATTATTGGTGATGGCAACCAGCACCAGGAAAGTATGGCTTTTTACCAGTTCTTCATTAAAGAAATGAAAAATGCCGGCGTCCAGCGCGAACCAGAAACCATGGTTTTCAGGCAGATACCAGCTAAAAAATAGCGCCAGACCCAGGGCGTTAAGCAACAGAATCAGCGGTAAGCGAATTTTCATCATGCAAGCTTCGTTGTCTTCTAACAAGTCGAGGAGGGTAGACTTACAAACTTAAACGTAGCTTCAACAGAGTGCTTTGCAAACTGTTCCAGTCAGTTTCTTCACTATTTATCAATTCGATACGGCTGTCCGGCGGCGCGACGCTTTGCGTCTCGATATGCAGATCGTCTCCCTGCCGATTAATGCGCACCAGTCCTTCAGCAATCCGTAACACGCCTTTTACCCGGCCAACCGGCGCAAGACGGGCCCATTCCAGAATGCCCACCGTATCAAAAACGGTATCCGCATCGAAAATCCAGCCGCAGGCAACGTAGCCCTGTCCGCTATTAATGCTGCGTCTCCAGCGTTGATGGGCCGGCAAACTTAAAGCCGCGAGCCCACGCCTGGCGGCATGGCTGTGGCTATGTTCGGCGCTGCCCGGTAGTTCGCGAAGATTCTGGCGGAGGTTGTCCAACAGAGCGACATCGATTTTTCCTTTTTCCGCCTGAATGATTTCTCGTCCGGCTGCGTGCTGCTGCTGCCAGTCAGCCAGCGCCCGGCGGCTTTCATCGGTCGCGCGGTCGTTTTTATTGGCGACGATGATATCGGCTGCGGCGAGCTGGTCGCGGAAATTGTCATTATTAACGGCGCGTTCATCAAGCAACTGACGAGCATCAAGCAGGCAGAGCGTCGCCTTAAGATCGATCCACGGCTGATAAACCTCCGCGGTTAGCATATCGAGGATTTGTTTAGGGTGACCAAGACCTGTGGGTTCGATGAGCAGGCGGTCAGGTTTCGCCTGGCGCAGCAGGGTATTTAACCCAACTTGCATCGGCAACCCATTCACGCAACACATACAACCGCCGGCGATCTCTTTAAGCAGCGCGCCGCTGTCAGCCAGCAAAGCACCGTCAATGCCGACTTCGCCGAATTCATTCACCAGCACCGCCCACTTTTCATTACTGGGTTTGTTCGCCAGAAGATGCAGGATAGTGGTGGTTTTCCCGCTGCCGAGGAAGCCGGTAATCAGGTTGGTTTTAGTCACTGTCGCTCCGGATAATATCAGTCGTGCTTATATAATAATTATCGCTATCCTGAACAACATTGAGGAAAAAATGAAGCCCTCACACGGCGTGTTCTTCACCCGCGACGTGTAAAGGGCATAGATTGTCAATTAACTGACGAGATTAACCACGGCCTGGCGAGCGCCTTTGCTACACAATGCGTCCCAGGCGGCGCTAACGCGGCTGACAAATTTTTCCTCGCCCGGCAGGTCGCTGCCGAAGATTTCAGTGAGGCTGAGCAGGGCGGCAACCCGCTCTTTTTGCGAGGATTTCTCTACCAGCGCCTTAATTTTTTGCGCCAGCGGATCGCGAACGTCAATAGCATTTCCGGCATCGTCGACGCCGCTCACATAGCGCATCCAGGCCGCAATACCCAGTGCCAGGCATGGCCACTCATCGCCCTGCTGAAGGTGCCAGCGCACGCTTTCCAGCATACGCTGTGGCAATTTCTGGCTACCGTCCATCGCGATTTGCCAGGTACGGTGCCGCAACGCGGGATTGCTGAAACGCTCTAAAAGATTGTGCGCATACAGGCGCAGATCGACGCCTGTCACGCGCAGGGTCGGCGCCTGTTCGTTCATCATTAGCTGGTGTGCGGCGCGCTTGAAATGCTCGTCGGCCATACAGTCATTAATATGCTGGTAACCCGCGAGGTAGCCGAGATAAGCAAGGAAAGAGTGGCTGCCGTTGAGCATGCGCAGCTTCATTTGCTCCCACGGCATCACATCAATCACCATTTCAACGCCGGCTTCTTCCCACTGCGGACGGCCAGCTACGAAATTGTCTTCAATAACCCACTGAATAAAAGGCTCGCCAGAAATAGCGCATGGATCTTCAACGCCTAAAGTATCGGTAATTTCCTGTAAGGATTCCGGCGTGGCGGCGGGCACGATGCGATCGACCATCGTGCTCGGAAATGTGACGTTCTCACGCACCCAGTCGGCTAGCTCCTGGCTGCGTTTTTCCGCCATGCCAATAACCGCATTGCGCACAACGTGCCCGTTATCAGGAATGTTATCGCAGGAAAGCACGGTGAAAGGACGCAGACCGCGCTCGCGACGGCGGTTTAACGCTTCAACCAAAATTCCTGGAGCGGAATGAGGAACGGCAGGATTTTGCAGATCGTGAATGATGCGCTCGTTAGCGGCGTCCAGCCTGCCTGTCGCCGGATCGATGCAATAGCCTTTTTCGGTCACGGTAAGCGAAACAATCGCCACCTGCGGCTCGCAAAACTTTTCGATAATGGCTTCCATCCCGTCGAGTTTTGCATTCAGGCATTCATTCACCGCGCCGACAATAATGGCCTGGTTTCCCTCCCGGCCTTTTTCCAGCACGGTATACAGATGATCCTGGGCGCGCAGGGCGCTCATTAATTTATCGCCGCTAAACAGGCTAATCTCACAGATTCCCCAGTCGCCACCAAGCGCGTTAAGCACCCGGTCGGTCAGCAGCGCCTGGTGCGCACGATGAAACGCGCCAAAGCCAAAGTGCACGATGCGTGTCTTTAACGCGCTCCGGTCGTAACGAGGCTGCTGAATACTGTCCGGCAGGCTGGCTGAAGCAATTGTGTTCATAGAATGCAAATCCTGATTAACGAATTAGTAACATCTTAAGTCTAAAGTTATATGACAGCAAATTGAATTGGTGTGCTGGCTTTATCCTTTTAATGTGAGCTGGATCAACCAATATCAGGGATAAAGTTGACCGTTAAGGGTCTTGCGGTATGGTAGTCGCCAGGGCAGTATTTTAAGATTGGTATAACAACTTATTTATTGAGGAACTGGTAATGGAACAAACCTGGCGCTGGTATGGCCCGAAAGACCCGGTATCACTGGACGATGTGCGTCAGGCTGGCGCAACCGGCGTAGTGACCGCCTTACATCACATTCCGAACGGCGAAGTCTGGCCGGTTGCTGAAATTAAACAGCGCCAGGCTGAACTTGCTGCCAAAGGGCTGACCTGGTCAGTTGTGGAAAGCATTCCGGTGCATGAAGAGATCAAAACCCACACGGGCGATTACGACAGGCATATTGCGAACTACCAGCAGAGCATCCGCAACCTGGCGGAATGCGGCATTGACACCGTGTGCTACAACTTTATGCCCATCCTCGACTGGACGCGCACCGACCTGGAATACGAACTGCCGGATGGCTCTAAGGCTCTGCGTTTTGACCAGATAGCCTTTGCCGCATTCGAGCTGCATATTCTTAAACGTCCAGGCGCGCAGGCGGATTACAGCGAAGAAGAGCAGCGCCAGGCGCTGGACTACTTCCATAACATGTCCGACGCCGAAAAAGAGAAGCTGACGCGCAATATTATCGCGGGCCTGCCGGGGGCGGAAGAGGGCTATACGCTGGATCGGTTCCGCGCTCGCCTTGCGGAATACGACGGTATCAACAAAGACCAGTTGCGTGAAAATATGGCTTACTTCCTGCGTGCGATCGTTGCCGTGGCAGAAGAAGTCGGCGTGCGCCTGGCCGTTCACCCGGACGATCCACCGCGTCCGATCCTCGGCCTGCCGCGTATTGTTTCCACAATTGAAGACATGCAGTGGCTGAAAGAAACCGTCGACAGCATCAACAACGGCTTCACTATGTGTACCGGCTCTTACGGCGTGCGCGCGGACAACGATCTGGTGCGCATGATTGAAACCTTCGGCGATCGCATTCACTTTACCCATCTGCGCGCAACCTGCCGTGAAGATAACCCGAAAACCTTCCATGAAGGCGCGCATTTGCAGGGCGATGTGGATATGGTGTCGGTAGTGAAGGCGATTCTGACTGAAGAGCAGCGTCGCAAGGCGAAAGGGGATTTACGTCCGATTCCGATGCGTCCGGATCACGGCCATCAGATGCTTGACGATCTGCATAAGAAAACCAATCCGGGCTATTCAGCGATTGGCCGCCTGAAAGGGCTGGCGGAAGTGCGCGGCGTGGAACTGGCGTTAAAGCAAACGCTGTTCCCGGACCTGCTGAAGTAGTTTTCAGCCACCATAAAAAACCCGCCTCGGCGGGTTTTTTATTTTCTTAGTCAGCGCGGCCCATAGAGCGCTTCTCAGCGATATGAATGCGGATTTTCTCGCCCGTCACCATATATTCCGGCACCTGAATCACCAGACCGGTGGACAAGGTGGCAGGTTTGGTGCGCGAGCTTGCAGAAGCGCCTTTAATGCCCGGTGCCGTTTCAACGATTTCCAGATCGACGGTTTGCGGCAGTTCCAGCGCCAGCAGTTGGCCGTCCCAGGTCAGCACCTGCATGTCCGGCATGCCGCCTTCAGGAATGAACTGCAGCTCTTCTTCAATCTGATCTTTGGTGAAGATATACGGGGTGTAATCTTCTTTATCCATAAATACGTATTCGTTGCCATCGATATACGAGAAATCAACGAAACGACGGGTCAGGGTAATGGTATCGACGATATCGTCACCTTTAAAACGCTCTTCTACCTTCTGCCCGGTACGGACGTCGGAAAAACGCATTTTATAAAGGGTTGCCGCGCCGCGCGCGCTGGGAGACTGAATATCGATATCTTTAACAATCAGCAGCTTGCCGTTGTAGTTCAATACCATACCTTTTTTGACTTCGTTAGCTCTTGCCATCGATGTTTCCTGTAAAAAATTGAGGGGCGAAAATATTGCGACAAATTACTCGCGAGGTGCATTTCAGGCAAGCGGATTTCATCACCTGGGTGACAAAGTATAAATGAACGTAGTAAAGCCTGTGTGGGACTGATACAGTCCGCCTACTTGCCAGCCCACCGGAGTATTGGCTTATGGACTGTCGTCCTGATTGCGGAGCCTGCTGCACCGCGCCTTCTGTCTCAAGTCCGATACCGGGTATGCCCAACGGCAAACCAGCAAACACCCCTTGCGTTCAGCTTGGCGCAGACATGCGCTGCAAAATATTTTTCTCACCGCTCAGACCCAGGGTCTGCGCCAGCCTGCAGGCCAGCCGCGAGATGTGCTTCACAAACCGGGATGAGGCGATGTTATATCTGATTAAACTCGAAGCGGATACGGCGCCTTAATCCACCGTTGGGGTACAGCGGTCTATCTCTTCACCCTTGTCCAGGAAACAGCATCAGCTAATGATGCCGGTAAACCATTTAAAGATTATCCCCCGATACAAATTCTGATTTTCCTCACCGCTGAAAATTCGTCCATGCGTGGTGATATTTTAACCAAGCGGCTATAAGCCAGGGAGGAAAAACACCATGGGATTAAGTTTGCCAGGCAACCGGCTAATCTGTCTTGCGAGGGATAATCTTGCGCCGGAGAAGTACGAAAGGATAATTCATCCGTCGCACGCGTGGCGATATGTTGAAAGTGAATATCAGTTTAACGACCAGGGTGACGACTGGCGTTATATTGTCAATATGATGCCAATATGGAACGAGCCGTCTTCAGTGTATCTCAGGCCTAACGGCAGGCAAGCGGCTGAAAAATTTCGCGCTATGCTTGAGCGGGGTGAAGTGGTATGCCTGACAGATATATCAATTCTGCCAGGCGACCTGTTTTATATCAATGATAAAGGTGCACTAATTTGCCGTAGTACCAGTGCATTCCGCTTTGACGGTGCACAGTGCATCATCAAAGCGTATAACGCCTCCGTGAGGCAACGGGATTACAGGCACTCCGGCGGCAGGCCACGTCCGACGCCGATGTTTCATTTTAAGGGTGCAAATAGTGAAGTCGCATCTCTGCCAGCGGGCAAGATGCTGAATAGTAAAGGCGTGGGACGTTTGCTCGCCGCTGGTGGCTTCTATAACGGCAATATTGAAGGGTTTAAACGGACTGCGGATCTGCTCGGGGGCGATGCTCCGGCAGGTTTTGAGCAGATGCTGAACGAGAAAACCAAAGGCGTAGCGATTGCTGCGGTTTCTGCTGGAGCGGCTTTGGGAGTTGGTCGTGTTGGTGCTGCTCGTGAGATGGAACAGCTTGAGAAGCTGGTTAAGGTTGAAAAGGCTGCGCCAACCGTTACAGCAGAATTGAAAGTTAATGGGAGGACATTTTTTGATACCAACCAAACAGCAAGAGCGTCTGAATTGGCTGATGCAAATAAACCCACTTTAATTTCGGAACGTATTGCACGTAAGCATGCAAAGGCTGTAAAAAAGATTTTTACGAAAGGCCTCCCTGAACCAAACCCTATTCCCAATGGGAATATGGCTGATGCCCATGCTGAGATAGGAGCCATTCAGCAAGCACATGAAGCTGGAGTTGTTAAAGGTGCAGACATGCATATTACTGTCGCTGGAAGAAATGTTTGTGGTTACTGCAAAGGAGATATTCCAGCTATGGGAAACGCCGCAGAAATCAGATCAATGACGATTGATGCAACTGACGAGTTTGGTAAACAACGATTGTATAGATGGGAAGCAGGCATGGTTTCGCTTGAGAGGACTAAATAATGTTAAATATAACGCTTAGCGGTGGTTATACCAGTGAGTCTGGCGGGCTAAAACCAATTCATGATATGCATAATCCGTCAGAAAAACGGTTGCTGGATATCCTGGAATTACTGCGTGAAGGATATGGTTTTTTATCAATGGACAAAGGAAATAAAAATAACCTCGGGCCTCAGCAATTAGAGGTTTATTCGGAGGGTGGCCGATACATGCTATTGTTTGGCGTGATAGACGAAGATGGAGAATATGAAGTAAAAACTTTGTATTATCCAAACGAGGGCGGCATGGTCATTATGCATGGTGAACCTTATCCGGCTCATGCCATTGGTGCTGATTTTTCCCCCATCATTGCGGCATGCAAAGAATTCCTCAGTACAGGTGATATCGTGGATGTCCCTCTTGATTAGCTACCCATTCAACTGCCGGATATATTCAGCTTCACTTGGCGTGGCGAGGTAATGGACGACCTTATCTCCCTCGAAGCGGCCACCGCGCCCTAAACATCCTTAATACGCGCCATGCAGTAGGCTGTTATAGCTACCATGCCCAGCGCGATAAAGAACACGGTGTGATAGTTCCAGATTTCCGCAACCACGCCCGCCAGAGAGCCGGCGATAATCCAGCCCACGCGCGTGGTATTGGTGTAAAGCGTGGTCGCGGCTCCCGCCTGGCCCGGCATCAAATCCTGGAAATAAAGCATGCCGATTCCGGCCAGAATCCCGATGAAAATAGCGTTCAGCAACTGTAAAGCAAGCAGCATGCTTTCATTGTGCAGCGTCAGCATGCCGACGTAAAACAGCAGGCCGGCGACCAGTGCGATACGCATCAGGAAACGCTTGCCAAAACGTCTGGCGTAATAGCCGGCAATCAACATGGTGGGAATTTCCAGACCGGCGGCGGTTCCCATCATCACGCCCGCCAGCTTCTCCGGTAGATGCAGTTCATTAATGATGTAAAGCGGCATATTGATGATGTACAGGCTATTGCAGCCCCACATCATGGTGCAGGCGACAAACAGCAGCAGCGCGTCGCGGCGGTTACGGCGAGGCGCTTCAAGCTTGCCGGCGACGACAACCGGCTCTTTGCGCATCGACGGCAGGAACAGCCACACCATCAGGCTGCAAACGACAAACGCGAAGGCTGCGCAGAGATACATAGTGGTAAATCCGAAACCCAACGCCAGCGCGTAGGCTATTGGCGGGCCGATAACCCAGGCGAGCGACACCTGAGCACGCAAAATAGAGCTGAACATGACGGCTTCGCGCCCGGTGCGGTCCGCATGTTCACGGGCAAGGGCGAACATCTGCGGGTTGGCGGTAGAGCCGAAGCTGCTCAGAAACACCCCAACAAACAACAAAATAAAATAGCTACGGTTCCAGGCAAACAGCACGCAGGCTAACGCGCCGAGCAGGCAACAGACGAAAATAAGCGATTTGCGATCGCCTTTGCGATCCGAACGTCCGGCCAGGAACTGGCTGACCAGGATGCCAATCACGGCGCTGCCGGTAAAAAAGAAGCCAACCATCGCCGGCCGAACCTTTACTTCCTCGGTTAAAAACAGGCTCAGCGTCGGCGTTTGTAAGGCGCCAGCAATGCCGGTTAAAAAAGCTACAATCAAGAAAGCGGAAGAGGTCAGATCGAGAGGTTTACGGGCTGCGGCAACGGGGGAATTTTGCATGTGGTCAGAGTCAGTTAACAGGGGACGCGCGGAGTTTACGCGCCTTGTCACAAAATAAACAGTTGTTCAAATCAAAAGCGACACAAAAAGTCAAAACGACGTTCTGATTTAAAACCTCCCCGCTTGCGATGTTGCCTTAACGCGTTCAGCTTTGCCGCTTCGGTTAAGCTGGAAATGTGCGTAACCTCAAAAAATTGGCAACGAAATCACAACAATGCTTGCCTGGACTGTAGGAAAAATCCACACTCCTTGAAACGTTTCAGCGTCGTCTTAGTTTAAAAACGGAGTAGGGTGGCGCTTTTTTTCTCACGCAAGCTGAATCGTTTCAATTCAGCAGGAGAGGAACCATGTTTCAGTTATCTGTGCAGGATATTCACCCGGGCCAAAGCGCCGGGAACAAAGAAGACGCCATCCGCCAGGTTGCCGCTGCGCTGACAAAGGCGGGTAACGTAAGCGAAGGCTATGTAGAAGGTATGCTCGCTCGCGAACAGCAGACCGCCACCTATCTTGGCAATGGCATCGCCATTCCTCACGGCACCACCGATACCCGCGATCTGGTATTGAAAACCGGCGTTCAGGTGTATCAATTCCCGCAGGGCGTTGAATGGGCCGAAGGTCAGAAAGCCTATGTCGCCATTGGTATTGCCGCAAGCTCAGATGAGCACCTTGGCCTGCTGCGTCAGTTGACTCACGTGTTGAGCGACGACGCGGTGGCTGAACAGTTGAAAACCGCCACCACCGCCGAAGAGCTGCGCGCGCTGCTGATGGGCGAAAAGCAAAGCTCAGCGCTGCTGTTTGATAACTCGCTTCTGGCGCTGGACGTCACCGCAAGCGATCTGATGACCCTGCAGGCGCTAAACGCAGGGCGCATCAAGCAGGCCGGCGCCGCCGATGCTTCTTTCGTCAGCCAGGTCGTTTCCAACAAGCCGTTATACCTTGGTCAGGGGATCTGGCTGAACGACAGCACCGAAGGCAATCTTGCAAGCGCCGTGGCTATCAGCCGTCCGGCTCAGGCCTTTGAAGCCGAAGGTGAGCAGGTTTCCATGCTGATGACCGTGGCCGTTGCCGACGAGCAGCCGCTGCAGGTGCTTAACCGCCTGAGCGATATGCTGATCAACAATAAAGCCGAACATCTGCTGAACGCCGATGCGCCGACTTTGCTGACGCTGCTGACCAGCGACGAGGCTCCGGCTGAAAATCTGCTGACAGAAGAGTTCACCATCCGTAACGAGCATGGCCTGCACGCGCGTCCGGGAACCGTTCTGGTGAACACCATCAAACAATTTACCAGTGAGATTACCGTGACAAACCTCGACGGTTCCGGCAAGCCGGCCAACGGACGCAGCCTGATGAAAGTGGTCGCGCTCGGCGTGAAAAAAGGCCATCGCCTGCGTTTTACCGCTCAGGGCGATGACGCGCAGCATGCGTTGCAGGCTATCGGTGAAGCTATCGCCGCCGGTCTTGGCGAGGGGGCAGCATGAGCAGACGTGTCGCAACCATCACCCTCAACCCGGCGTACGATCTCGTAGGTTACACTCCGGAAATTGAACGTGGTGAAGTCAATCTGGTTCGCACCACCGGCCTGCATGCCGCCGGGAAGGGCATCAACGTTGCCAAAGTGCTCAAAGATTTGGGCATCGACGTCACCGTCGGCGGTTTCCTTGGTAAAGACAA
This sequence comes from Dryocola boscaweniae, assembly GCF_025215095.1. GTDB lineage: Bacteria > Pseudomonadota > Gammaproteobacteria > Enterobacterales > Enterobacteriaceae > Dryocola > Dryocola boscaweniae. The sequence continues at coordinate 164,869 of NZ_JALHAP010000078.1, forward strand.
TCAGGACGGTTTTCAGCACCTGTTCAGCGAGTTGGGCATTGCTAACCGCTTTCAGGTCGTGCAGGGCCGTACCCGCATTAACGTCAAGCTGACCGAGAAAGACGGCGAAGTAACCGACTTTAATTTCTCCGGCTTTGAAGTAACGCCGTCAGACTGGGAGCGCTTCGTTGCTGATTCCCTGAGCTGGCTCGGCCAGTTCGATATGGTTTGCGTCAGCGGCAGCCTGCCTGCGGGCGTGACGCCGGACGCGTTCACCGACTGGATGACGCGTCTGCGCAGCCAGTGCCCATGCATTATTTTCGACAGCAGCCGCGAGGCGCTGGTGGCGGGTCTGAAAGCCGCGCCGTGGCTGGTGAAACCTAACCGCCGCGAGCTGGAAATTTGGGCCGGCCGCAAACTGCCAGAAATGAAAGATGTGATTGAAGCTGCGCACGCATTACGCGAGCAGGGCATCGCCCACGTTGTTATCTCATTGGGCGCCGAAGGCGCGCTGTGGGTGAACGCTTCGGGCGAATGGATTGCTAAACCGCCAGCCTGTGAAGTTGTCAGCACCGTCGGTGCGGGGGATTCCATGGTTGGCGGCTTGATTTACGGCCTTTTGATGCGTGAATCCAGCGAGCATACCCTGCGGCTGGCGACGGCTGTAGCCGCACTGGCGGTTAGCCAGAGCAATGTTGGTATTACAGATCGCACGCAGCTAGCCGCCATGATGGCCCGTGTTGACCTGAAACCGTTTAACTGATTCAGGAGAGGAACAATGAAAACGCTGCTGATTATCGATCCAACACTCGGACAGGCGCGCGCATATCTCGCGAAAACCCTGTTGGGTTCTGCCGCTCACAAAGCGCATCTGACCATTATCGACAACCCAAACGAAGCTGAACTGGCGATCGTTGTGGGCAACGCCGTCCCGGCTGATACCGCGCTGAACGGCAAGAATGTCTTTCTCGGTGATATTGACCGCGCGGTGCAGCACCCGGAACTGTTTTTAAGCGAAGCGAAAGGCAAAGCCAAACCTTATACCGCGCCCGTTGCTGAAGCGGCATCGGCTACCGTGGCCAAAGGCCCGAAACGCATTGTTGCGGTCACCGCTTGCCCGACTGGCGTAGCGCACACCTTTATGGCTGCTGAAGCCATTGAAACCGAAGCTAAAAAACGCGGCTGGTGGGTAAAAGTTGAAACGCGCGGCTCCGTGGGCGCGGGCAATGCCATTACGCCTGAAGAAGTTGCTGAAGCTGATCTGGTGCTGGTTGCAGCGGATATTGAAGTGGATCTGGCGAAGTTTGCCGGTAAGCCGATGTACCGTACTTCTACCGGCCTTGCGCTGAAGAAAACCGCTCAGGAACTGGATAAAGCCGTAGCAGAAGCCAAACCTTATGAAGTAACAGGGCGAGCGGCTTCTGCGCAAGAAGGCAAAAAAGAGGGCGCTGGCGCCTATCGTCACCTGTTGACCGGCGTGTCTTACATGCTGCCGATGGTGGTGGCGGGCGGTTTATGTATCGCGCTGTCCTTCGCTTTTGGTATTGAAGCTTTTAAAGAGCCGGGTACGCTTGCGGCTGCGCTGATGCAAATCGGCGGAGGTTCTGCCTTTGCGCTGATGGTGCCGGTTCTGGCAGGTTACATTGCGTTCTCCATTGCTGACCGTCCGGGCCTGACCCCGGGTCTGATTGGCGGTATGCTAGCCGTCAGCACGGGTTCTGGCTTCATCGGCGGTATCATTGCCGGTTTCCTTGCCGGTTACGTGGCCAAAATGATCAGCACTAAGCTGAAACTGCCGCCAAGCATGGAAGCGCTGAAACCGATTCTTATCATCCCGCTGATTTCAAGCCTGATCGTCGGCCTTGCGATGATCTATCTCATCGGTACGCCGGTTGCGAAAATCCTCGAAGGTCTGACCCACTGGCTGCAAACCATGGGCACCGCGAACGCGGTACTGCTTGGCGCAATCCTCGGCGGCATGATGTGTACCGACATGGGCGGTCCGGTGAACAAAGCGGCCTATGCCTTTGGCGTTGGCCTGCTTAGCACCCAGACTTACGCGCCAATGGCGGCCATTATGGCGGCAGGGATGGTGCCTCCTCTGGCGCTGGGCCTGGCAACGCTTATCGCGCGTCGTAAATTCGACAAAGCCCAGCAGGAAGGGGGCAAGGCGGCGCTGGTTCTCGGCCTGTGCTTTATCACCGAAGGGGCGATTCCGTTCGCGGCCCGTGACCCAATGCGCGTTCTGCCTTGCTGTATCGTTGGCGGCGCGGTAACTGGCGCAATCTCGATGGCGGTCGGCGCGAAACTGATGGCGCCGCACGGCGGTTTATTCGTTCTGCTGATCCCGGGCGCAATCACTCCGGTTCTGGGGTATCTGATTGCGATTGTGGCGGGTACGCTGCTGGCAGGTTTGTCTTACGCCTTCCTGAAACGTCCGGAAGCCGAGCTTGCTGCTAAAGTCGCTTGATCGCTGATATATAAATGCCTCAACGCCTCCGGCAGATGCCGGGGGCGTTTTACTTTCCAGTTCCGGAAAGCCTCGCTTACATCCTCAATCGCACCCCGAAGGTTGCCAGATGAACCATGTGGTTCAAAACTTAGGGTATCGTCAGACTGCCATCGAGGAAAACATGCAGCGTTCAATAGCCACCGTTTCTGTTGCCGGCACGTTACCTGAAAAACTTCATGCCATAGCCGGTGCGGGGTTTCGGGGGGTGGAAATCTTTGAGCCCGACCTTGAGGCGTATGAAGGCGACACCCGCGATATCGCGCGGCTGGCTGCCAGCCTTGATTTGCAAATTCTGCTCTATCAGCCGTTTCGCAACTTTGAAGGGATGCCCGCAGAAAATGTCGCGGCGAACCTGGAACACGCTCGCAGAACGTTTGACGCCATGCAGCAGCTTGGCTGTGAACAGCTTCTGCTGTGTAGCAATGTCGATGAGCGCAGTTCCGTCGACCCCGACAGGCAGGTTGAGGATCTGGCGAAAATGGCCGCTCTAGCGCAGCAGCACGGCGTAAAAATAGGTTTTGAAGCGCTGGCGTGGGGCAGGCACATTCATCGTTATTCTGTGGCCTGGGATCGCGTCAAAGCCGTTGATAATCCGGCGTTAGGTCTGGTGCTGGACAGTTTCCACATATTGTCGCTTGGCGACGAGCTGCAGCTCTCCGAAATACCGCTGGAGAAAATCTTTTTTGTGCAACTGGCAGATGCGCCGCGTAAAAACCTCGACGTGCAGGAGTGGAGCCGGCATTTCCGTTGCTTCCCCGGCATGGGCGACCTGCCGGTGCTCGCCTTTGCCAGCGTATTGCTCGATAAAGGCTATCGCGGGCCGTGGTCGCTTGAGATCTTCAACGATGAATATCAGGCCGCGCCGCCGGAAAATATTGCTAAGGCCGGGTTTGAGTCTTTACGCAGGCTGGAGGAGCAGGTGGTGAAGTTTGTTCGGGAATAGCGGCCGGATGACGCTTGCGTCTGCCCAGGCTGTAAAATCTTCAAAACGTAGGGCGGATAAGCGATAGCGCCATCCGCCGCAATCATTTACGCCGTAGTTTCCTGATGCTGCTGGGCTTTCAGCCAGGCGATCTCTTCCGCCCAGATATCCGGGTTGGTGGTTTCCAGAATCAGCGGAATGCCGTCAAAGCGGCTGTCGCGCATAATCCAGCTAAACGGCGTGTGGCCGATATTGCCTTCGCCAAGGCTGTTATGGCGGTCAACGCGGCTGGCGAACGCGCTTTTGGCATCGTTAAGGTGCATGCCGCGCAGATACCTGAAACCGACAATCCTTTCGAATTCGTTGAAGGTTTTTTCGCATTCTTCTTCGGTGCGTAAGTCGTATCCTGCCGCAAAGGCGTGGCAGGTATCGATACAAACGCCAACGCGGGATTTGTCTTCCACCCCATCGATAATCGCCGCCAGATGCTCAAAGCGGAAGCCCAGGTTGCTGCCCTGACCGGCGGTATTTTCAATGACCGCCGTTACCCCCTGGGTTTTATCAAGCGCAACGTTGATGGATTGCGCGATCTTAGCCAGGCACTCTTCTTCCGAAATTTGCTTCAGGTGGCTGCCGGGATGGAAATTCAGCAGCGTCAGCCCAAGCTGCTCGCAGCGCTGCATCTCGTCAATAAAAGCTTCGCGGGATTTTTCCAGCGCGTCTTCAACCGGGTGGCCGAGGTTAATCAGATAGCTGTCGTGGGGCAGGATTTGGCCTGGAGCGTAGTTGTACTTTTCGCAGGCGCGTTTGAAATTGCTGATGACTTCGTCGGTGAGCGGGGCAGCCCGCCATTGACGCTGGTTTTTGGTGAACAGGGCAAACGCGGTGGCTTCCAGTTCGTGGGCGCGAATAGCGGCGTTCTCTAACCCGCCCGAGGCGCTAACGTGCGCTCCAATAAACTTCATTTTTGTCTCCTGTCAAAACCCGCTACCGGGAAACGAACAATGATAGCGGGTTAGCGAGGATATTTCCGTTCCAAATTATGCGATCAGGTGGTGAATACCCAGGTTAATGACAGCCCCGCCCGCAATCAGCCAGACAAATAGCGCCAGCGCCATTAACAGAGGACGTATCCCGGCTTTTCTCAGCGCGCTGATATGGGTGGTTAAACCAAGCGCCGCCATCGCCATCGCCAGCAGGAAGGTATCCAGCGTCACCAGCGTGTTCACCAGCCAGTTCGGCAGCAGGTGGAACGAGTTAAAGACCGCCACCACGATAAACAGCAGCGCAAACCATGGAATTGTGATTTTGCTCGCCTGGGCTGCTCCTGCCGGAGCAAGCTGTTTGACTCTGGCAGCAAGGAAAATAAGAAACGGCGCCAGCATCATCACGCGCAGCATTTTGGCAATCACCGCGGCGTTTTCCGTTTCCGGGCTGATGGCATGGCCGGCCGCCACAACCTGAGCGACTTCGTGCATGGTTGAGCCAGTGTAGATGCCGAATGCTTCGGGCGTGAACCAGTGGGTCACAAACGGGTAAATCATCGGATAGATAAAAATTGCCAGCGTGCCGAAGATAACCACGGTCGCGACCGCCACGGTGACTTTACTGGCTTCGGCTTTTACCACCGGTTCGGTCGCCAGAATCGCCGCCGCGCCGCAAATGCTGCTGCCTGCGCCAATCAGCCAGCTTGTTTGTTTATCCAGACCAAACACTTTCTGGCCCAGCCAGCAGGCGAGGGCGAAAGTGCTGGTTAAGGTCAGAATATCGATAATCAGACCGCTTGCGCCCACGTCGGCAATTTGCGAAAACGTCAGGCGAAAGCCATAAAGAATAATCCCCAGTCGTAATAAATGTTGTTTTGCGAACAGCACGCCGCCGTCGCACTGCTGCCATATTTTAGGATACAGGGTATTGCCGATAACCATGCCGCAGAGGATGGCGAGCGTCAGCGCGCCCAGGCCGAGTCCGGCGACGGCAGGAATATTTCCCATCCACAGCGCAAACGCGGTGATGGCGCCTGAAAGCGCCAGCCCTGGCAGAAAATGCCACAGGGTGTGACGATGAGCGGGAACAGTAAGTTCAGTCATAACCTTCTCCTTTGTGATGGCTAAAGGTTAAGGTGGACTGGCTTAAAAATAAAATTGATTATATATTTATAATCAATCTGAATAAGTGATAAGACAGGTTTTTATGCACATCACCTTACGGCAGCTTGAAGTGTTCGCCGAAGTCTTAAAAAGCGGTTCAACCACCCAAGCCTCGCAGATGCTGGCGCTTTCTCAGTCGGCGGTGAGCGCAGCCCTTGCCGATCTTGAAGGACAGCTTGGCGTTCAGCTTTTTGACCGCGTGGGCAAGAGGCTGGTCATCAACGAACACGGGCGTTTGCTTTATCCGCGCGTAGTTGGATTGCTTGAGCAGGCGGGTGAAATAGAGCAGCTTTTCCGGGAAGATAATGGCGCTATCCGCGTTTACGCCAGCAGCACCATCGGCAACTATATTTTGCCGGCGATGATCGCCCGCTACCGCCGTGACTTTCCGTCATTGCCGCTGGAAATGAGCGTGGGCAACAGCCAGGACGTGATTAACGCCGTGGCGGACTTTCGGGTGGATATCGGCCTTATCGAAGGCCCGAGCCATATGACGGAGCTGGTGACCGAGCCGTGGCTGGAGGACGAGCTGGTGGTGTTTGCCGCGCCGTCGGCGCCGCTGCTGTCAAAACCCGTCACTCTTGAGTCGCTCGCAGCCCAGCAGTGGATCCTGCGTGAAAAAGGATCGGGCACGCGTGAAATTGTCGATTATCTTTTGCTTTCGCATCTGCCGCAGTTTCATCTGGGAATGGAGCTTGGCAATTCAGAAGCGATTAAGCATGCCGTTCGTCACGGGCTGGGAATTAGCTGCCTTTCGCGCAGGGTCATTGAAGAACAGCTCGAGACCGGCTCGCTGGTCGAAGTGGCGGTGCCGCTGCCGCGCCTGGTACGCACGCTGTATCGTATCCATCACCGACAAAAGCATATCTCTAACGCCCTGCAGCGTTTCCTGCGCTACTGCGAAGCCTGACGCACCAAAAAATGGCAGAGGCACTCCGTTGGGGTGCCGCTGCGAAGCAGCCTCGCGTCACGATTAGTCCAGAACTCCCCATTTCGCAAGAAAATATCCTCCCGTGCTTCGTTGGCACATTAGTTGCAGATTTGAATATAAAGAATCTTTTGTTTCAATCAGGCGAAGAGGCTGCATATGACGATGAAGAAATGGTTATTCACTTTAGTTGGCGCAACGGTTCTGCTGGCTCAGGCCACTGCGGCGATGGCGGATCGGCTGCAGGATATAGAAAAACGCGGCGTGCTGCGCGTGGCGGTGCCGCAGGATTTCCCTCCGTTTGGTTCGGTGAGTACCGACCTGCAGCCCCAGGGCTACGATATCGATATGGCGGCCTTGCTTGCCAAAGGCATGAAGGTAAAACTGGAGCTGGTGCCGGTGACCAGCGCCAACCGCGTACCTTATCTGCAAACGAATAAGGTGGATTTGGTTATCTCCAGCCTCGGTAAAAACGCCGAGCGCGAAAAGGTTATCGACTTCAGTCGCGCCTATGCGCCGTTCTTCCTCGGCGTCTTTGGCCCGCAGGACAGTACTCTGAGCGATGTTAAAGCATTGAGCGGCAAATCCGTGGGCGTAACGCGCGGCGCGGTGGAGGATATGGTGCTAAGCGACCTTGCCCCGAAAGACGCTGAGGTAAAACGCTATGAAGATAACAACACCACGATTTCCGCTTATCTTTCCGGCCAGGTGCAGTACCTTGCCACCGGCAACCTCGTCGTGGCGGCTATCGCCCGTCAGAATCCGGCAAAAGCGCCGGTCAGCATGTTTATGCTTAAAGATTCGCCGTGCTTTATCGGGCTGAAGAAAGGCGAGCCGGCGCTGAAGGCGAAAGTGGACGAGCTTATCGCTGCAGCGCTTAAAGACGATACCCTCAATACGATGTCGCAGAAATGGATGCACGCGCCGCTGCCTGCCAGCATCGCGCTTTGAGGTGCGGGGAAGATGACCACGCAACTTGATTTTGCTGCGCTGCTGCCATTCTGGCCGGAGTTGCTCTCCGGCCTGTGGACCACGCTAACGTTAACCGCGCTGGCGACCGTGGGCGGCATCGCCATCGGCATTACCGGTGCGGCGATTCGCAGCGGTAAGCCGGGGCTGCTGAGCCTGATATGGGGCGGTTATGTTGAGCTTATCCGCAATACGCCGTTTGTGGTGCAGCTCTTCTTTATCGTCTTCGGCCTGCCGGGGCTGGGGCTGAAGCTTACCGCCGGACAGGCGGCCCTGATTGCCATGCTGGTGAACCTTGGCGCGTACAGCACCGAGATCGTTCGCGCCGGTATCCAGGTCACGCCGAAAGGGCAGTGGGAAGCCGCGCGAGTGCTGGGGCTTACCCGCAGCCAGACATTCGTGCGCGTGGTGCTCCCTCCTGCGCTGAAACGTATTTATCCGGCGCTGGTCAGCCAGTGCATCATTGTGATGCTTGGATCGTCAGTGGTGTCTCAGGTTTCCTATGAGGAGCTGACGTTTATGGCAAATCTAATTCAGTCGCGCACCTTCCTGAGCTTTGAGGTCTATCTGGTTACCACGCTGATGTATCTCGCCCTGTCGCTGCTGATGCGTCAGGCGCTCCTTGCCGCCGGGCGAAAATGGTTAGGGAGTGATGTCTGATGATGAGTTTTACCGACTGGGATATCGTACGTAACCTTCTGCTTGCGGCGCGCTGGACCGTGCTGCTGTCGCTAATCGCCTTCTTCTGCGGCACGCTGGTCACCCTTCCGCTTCTGCTGCTGCGCATCAGCCGCTGGGCATGGCCAAAGCGCCTGATTAGCGGCTATGTGGCGCTGTTTCAGGGAACGCCTTTGTTGATGCAGCTTTTCCTCGCTTTCTTCGGCATCGCGCTGTTTGGCATAGACGTCAGCCCCTGGACGGCGGCGACGCTGGCCCTGACTCTGTTTACCAGCGCATTTTTGCTGGATATCTGGTACGGCAGCCTCCGCGCATTGCCGAAAGGGCAATGGGAAGCGTGTCGCTGTCTCGGGCTGAGTTTCGGCCAGACGCTGTGCCGGGTGATTGCTCCCCAGGCGCTGCGCATCGCCATCGCGCCGACGGTGGGGTTTTCAGTACAGGTGATTAAAGGCACCGCGCTGGCTTCCATTATCGGCTTCGTCGAGCTGACCAAAGCCGGCACCATGCTCAACAACGTCACCTTCGAACCGTTTAAAGTGTTCGGCCTGGTGGCGCTTGGCTACTTCCTGCTGTGTTATCCGCTGTCGCGCTACAGCCGCTATCTGGAGAAAAAGTTCCATGCCGCTCATCACCATTAACGATGTTCAGAAGTTCTACGGCGAAAACCACGTCCTGAAAGGCGTGAGCCTTGATATTGAAATGGGCGAGGTGGTGTCCATCATTGGCCGCAGCGGCTCCGGGAAAAGCACGCTTTTACGCTGCATGAACGGGCTGGAAGGGTATCAGGACGGCAGTATCAAACTTGGCGGTATGACTATTACCGACCGGGAATCCCAGGCGCGGGATATTAGCCGTTCGATAGGGATGGTATTCCAGAGCTTTAACCTGTTTCCGCATATGACGGCATTGGAAAACGTGATGCTTGCGCCGCGCCGGGTATTAAAGAAAAGCGCCGCCGAATGCCGCGAGCTGGCGCTGGAGATGTTGAATAAAGTTGGTCTGGGCGAGCGCGTCGATTACTACCCGGCCAACCTTTCGGGCGGCCAGCAGCAGCGCGTTGCTATCGCCCGGGCGCTGGCGATGAATCCGAAAGTCCTGCTGTGCGATGAAATCACTTCAGCGCTGGACCCGGAGCTGGTGGGCGAGGTCCTCAAAGTGCTGGAACAGCTTGCGGCGGAAGGGATGACGCTGATTCTTGTGACTCATGAAATGAACTTCGCAAGGGAAGTGGGCGATCGCGTAGTGTTTATGCATCAGGGGAAAGTGTGGGAGCAGGGCGAGAGCAAAACATTCTTCGCCAGCCCGCGTACGCAGGAGCTTCAGCAGTTCATCTCGTCCGTTCGCGGACTCGGTTAATCCCTCACCGCCTGCCGGTTTAGCCGGGCAGGCGGTTTTTATCACACCCGCGCCCCCCGTCTGATAAGTCCTTTACTTATAATTCAACTCAGATCATGAAGGTCTCTTATAACCCGGCATTTGTACTATATGTATCGGGTTGTTTTGCTACAATCGCGCCTCATTTTTTCGAAGGACCGCAATTTTCTATGGTTTCTCAAGATAAAACCACACAAGCGCCTGGCCTGCGTCGTGAGCTTAAAGCGCGCCACCTGACGATGATCGCCATCGGCGGTTCCATCGGTACGGGGCTTTTTGTCGCATCCGGTGCGACCATTTCTCAGGCGGGCCCTGGCGGCGCGCTGTTGTCCTACATGCTGATTGGTCTGATGGTTTATTTCCTGATGACAAGCCTGGGCGAACTCGCCGCTTACATGCCCGTTTCCGGCTCTTTTGCGACCTACGGTCAGCAATATGTCGAAGAAGGCTTTGGCTTCGCGCTGGGCTGGAACTACTGGTACAACTGGGCGGTGACCATCGCCGTCGACCTCGTCGCCTCCCAACTGGTGATGAACTACTGGTTCCCGGACACCCCGGGCTGGATCTGGAGCGCGCTGTTCCTCGGTATCATGTTCCTGCTCAACTACATCTCCGTGAAAGGTTTTGGCGAAGCGGAATACTGGTTCTCGCTGATTAAAGTGACCACCGTCATTATCTTTATCATCGTTGGCGTGATGATGATCGTCGGCATCTTTAAAGGGGCGCAGCCGGCGGGCTGGAGCAACTGGACAATTGGCGATGCGCCGTTTGCCGGCGGCTTCTCGGCGATGATTGGCGTGGCGATGATCGTCGGCTTCTCTTTCCAGGGCACCGAGCTTATCGGCGTTGCGGCGGGCGAATCTGAAGATCCGGGCAAAAACATTCCACGCGCCGTGCGTCAGGTTTTCTGGCGTATCCTGCTGTTCTATGTGTTCGCGATTCTGATCATTAGCCTGATCATTCCTTATACCGATCCGAGCCTGCTGCGCAACGACGTGAAGGATATCGGCGTTAGCCCGTTCACGCTGGTGTTCCAGCACGCGGGGCTGTTGTCTGCGGCGGCGGTCATGAACGCGGTTATTCTGACGGCGGTGCTGTCTGCGGGTAACTCCGGCATGTATGCGTCAACCCGTATGCTGTACACCCTGGCCTGCGATGGTAAAGCGCCGCGTATTTTCTCGAAGCTTTCTAAAGGCGGCGTGCCGCGTAACGCGCTGTATGCGACGACCGTGATTGCGGCGCTGTGCTTCCTGACGTCGATGTTTGGCAACCAGACCGTTTACCTGTGGCTGCTTAATACCTCGGGGATGACCGGCTTTATCGCCTGGCTGGGGATTGCCATCAGCCATTACCGTTTCCGTCGCGGCTATGTGAAACAGGGTTACGATATTAAGGATTTGCCGTACGTTTCAGGCTTCTTCCCGCTGGGGCCGATCTTTGCCTTCGTGCTGTGTTTAATCATCACGCTTGGGCAGAACTACGAAGCGTTCCTGAGTGATACCATCGACTGGGGCGGCGTGATGGCGACCTATATCGGTATCCCGCTGTTCCTGGTTATCTGGTTCGGCTACAAGCTGACCAAAGGCAGCCGTTTCGTGAAATACAGCGAAATGACCTTCCCGGCCAGCATTAAGAAATAAAAAACTGAGGGCGCGATTATCGCGCCCTTTTATTTTGCCTGTTATTAACCGTACGTTCAGTGATTAGAAGTTATAGGTTAAGCCCAGGGTATAACGGCGCCCGTCGAGAATGGTGCCGTAATTATTGTAATCAATAGTTTTATCGAAGACGTTATAGACCCCGGCCGAAACCGTCATATCTTTGTTTGCGTTATAACGCAGACCAACATCCACCAGCGTGTAGGAAGGCGTGCTTTCAGCCATGGAGGTTCTGCTCAGGTATTCTGAAGTTTTCCCGCGCAGATTCAAACGGCTCCAGAAGCCGACGTCCGGGGTGGCCTGCCAGTCAAGCGTTGAGTTAAACATATGCTTAGGCATTTTATTCAACGGCTTGCCAGAGAATTGCCCGCTCTTTTGCTCTGATTCTGTGTAGGTATAGTTGCTGCTCAGGTTCAGCGTTTTCGTTATCTTCCACCCAAAGGTGGATTCCACGCCGCGCATGTTGGCTTTGTCCACGTTTACCCTGTCGCTAACGAAGTCATAGCTGTGGTTGCCGATACGGCACGCAGGATCGGCGCTGCTGTTACAGCGGCGAACTTCAGTGATTTTATCCTTAAAATCAGTATTAAACAGAGTGATACCGGCATTAAGGTTATCGTTGTTGTCCCAGAGCAGGGCAATTTCTTCGCTCAGGCTTTTTTCAGGCTTGAGGTCGGGGTTACCCACGATAATTCCATCCAGTCGTCCTCCCCCGGTCACCTGCCCCCAACTGGCGGAGGATTGACGTAAATCCGGAGAGCGGTAACCTGCGGAAACGCCGCCTTTAAGCGTCCATTGTTCAGTCAGGTGCCAGACCCCGTAGCCACGCGGTGTCCAGTGAGTTCCGTAGTTTTCGTCTTTATCCATACGCAGGCCGCCCGTCAACGTGAAGCTGTCCGTCATTGCCCACTCGTCTTCGCTAAACAGCGCCCAGCTCCAGCGCGTCAGCTTGTTGAGGCCCTGGGCTGCTTCAAGCTGGTTGCCGTCGTCCTTGAGTTTTTCATAACGATACTGTCCGCCGAGCGTTAACGTATGGTCGCCTAAGAAGAGCTGGTTTTGGTTATTGAGAATGGTGTTGTAAGACTCCATGTCACGCCCGGGGTTGTTGGTTTTCTCCTGTTGGACATAGGTCGTGGTATTAAAATCATCGTAATAACCGTGGTGGGTCAGGGCATAAGTCGTATGCTCATAGCGGCTTTCGCTTTTGGAGCTGTCTATCGCCGCTGATTCGCCCGGCGTACTGTTTCTATCCTGTAATTCTCTTGAAATATCAAGGTCAAAATCGTTTTTTTCATCCGGCGTGAGATTCAAAGCGACCGAACCATTACGCATTTTCTGTTCGTTATAGCCATTAAGGATTTTATCTTCGGCCCGGCGTGAGAGTAACCCGGTGACTTTGGCGCCCAGCAATCCCTCAATAAGGGGACCGGAGGCATAGAAGTCCGTCTGGAATAAGTCGCCGGAATCGTTATTTTCCTGGAACGTGGCGTCGCCATGCAATGAGCCGGTCCAGCCGCGTGTATTCGACGTTTTTTTGGTGATGACGTTAATCACGCCGCCCATCGCATCGGAACCGTACAGAGAGGACATAGGCCCACGGATAACCTCAATACGTTCGATGGACTCCAGAGGAGGCATCCACCCCTGTTCAATGCCGGCATTATCGCTGTTAGGCCGCGTACCTCGGGTACTGATACGTTTGCCATCGATTAAAAACAATGTGTACTGGGAAGACATGCCGCGAATACTGATATCGCTGCTGCTGCCACCGCCAGTGACCACAACGCCGGGCACGTCTCTTAGCGCATCGGTAATGTCACGATAGGCTTTATCTTCAATTTGCTGTTTGGTAATGACAGAGATTGAAGCCGGCGCGTTCTGTATTTTCTGTTCAAAGCCCGTAGCCGTCACAACAAGCGTGTCTTGTGTTTCCGCCAGGACAAGAGAGGGTGTTGAAGCTGCGCAAATAAATGCGGATATGAGTTTAATGCGAGGTATAGCCATATTTTCCACTCCATGTGTTAAGGAAAGGCTCCATCAGAAATAACCCGGTAATAATTGTGTATATCTTTGACTTCTAAGCCTCTTTGCCGATGGAGAACCGTGGGGGATTGTACAAAAAAATCAAATTTTGTAAACACGAATGATATTAATTATCATTTTGTTTAATTGTGGAGGGATTCGACAGGGAGTGAGAAGGGGAAATAAAAGGCGGGAAACGTCCCGCCTGATGCTATTTCAACAGATGCTCCGCGTGGAAACGCAGGTGATCCTCTACGAAGGTGGCGATAAAGTAATAGCTATGATCGTAGCCCGGCTGCACGCGCAGGGTTAACGGCCAATTTTTTTGCCTTGCCACTTCCGCAAACTGCGCAGGTTGTAGCTGGTCGGCCAGGAACTGATCGGCATCGCCCTGATCGATAAGCGTCGGCAATGCGTTTGCCGAATCGGCGTCCATCAGCAGGCAGCAACTGTCCCACGCGCGCCACTGGCTTTCATCCGCCCCAAGATAGGCGGTAAACGCTTTTTGGCCCCACGGCACGCGCGTTGGGTTCACAATCGGCGCAAACGCGGAAACGGAGCAGAAACGACCCGGGTTTTTCAGCGCGATGCTTAATGCGCCGTGCCCGCCCATAGAATGCCCGAAGATCGAGGCTTTTTCGCTAATGCTGAAGTTATCGGCAATTAAAGCCGGCAGTTCGTCGCAAATATAATCATACATGCGGAAATGCCCGGCCCAGGGCTGTTGGGTCGCGTTGAGATAGAAGCCTGCGCCCTGGCCCAAATCATAGCTTTCGCTATTCGGCACGTGCTCACCGCGCGGGCTGGTATCCGGCATCACCAGAACAATGCCCAGCTCCGCCGCTATGCGCTGCGCGCAAGCTTTGGTGGTGAAGTTCTCATCGTTGCAGGTTAATCCAGATAGCCAGTACAGAACGGGTGGGGGATTAGTGCGCGGTGGAGGCAAAAAAATACTGAATGTCATCGCGCAGTTAAGTACCGAGGAATCATGGCGCCAGCGCTGTTGCCAGCCTTCAAAACATCGGTGTTCTTCGAGGAGTTCCATCAGGACAGTTCCTTAATTATCTTCAGGATCAATGAACAACTTTCACTTCACCCCAGTCTAGTCATGCTGCATCATGCTGACAACGATATTGTAACAATTGAGGTCGACGTGGCGGTACGTATCGCGTTAACGGGTTTTCTGGTGCTGGTGGTGGCGATGGGCATTGGCCGCTTCGCGTTCACGCCGCAGGTGCCGCTGATGATAAGCGAAGGCCAGCTCACGTTGACGAGTGCGGGACTGGTGGCCGCCATAAACTATCTGGGTTATCTGGTCGGCGCGTGGGACGCCATGCGCGCCCGCCTGCGGGTAGAGCTGCGTTTACTGTGCGGCGTCTGGGGAGCGGTTATTCTTACGCTGCTTTCGGCAACGGTTGATGCGGCGCTCTGGCATGCGTTGATCCGTTTTCTTCTTGGCTGGGCGAGCGGTTGGGCGATGGTGCTGATTGCGGCCTGGAGCAATGAAAAGCTGGCGCAGCTTGGTAAGCCGGGCCTGAGCGCCGCCGTGTTCGCGGGGCCGGGAGCCGGGATATTTCTCAGCGGCTTGCTGGCGGTCGCTATTCACAGCCTCGGGCTTGAGGCGAGTGAAGCCTGGCTGGTTTATGGCGTTCTGGCTCTCTTTTTTGTGCTGCTGATTGCGCGTAATTTACCGCGAAAGGGGGAGTTACATCGTCCTGAAACGGCTCCGGAGCCGCTGGTGCTGAACGCGCCTCTTAAGCGGCTGGTATGGAGTTACAGCCTTGCGGGCTTCGGCTATATCCTGCCCGCCACCTTCTTATCGCAAATGGCGAACGCTCGTTTCCCCGGCAGCTTATTTGCCCAGTTTATCTGGCCGGTATTCGGCGGCGCGGCGGTGGTGGGCATATTGCTCGGCATCGCCACGCGACAGATGCTGCACAGCAATCAGCGGCTGGCTCTGGTGCTGTGGTTACAGGCGCTGGGGGTTTTCGCTTCGGAATGGGTCCCCGGCATGGCGGGCCTGGTATTGGGCGCGCTGTTGGTGGGCGGAGGATTTTTATGCGCCGTGCAGCTTTCCTTGCAGTACGGCCGTGAAATGGCTCCGCAACACACGCGCTATCTGGCCGGATTGTTAACCACGGGCTACGCCGTCGGACAGTTAATCGGACCTGCGCTATCAGCGTTGTCCACCGCATTAACCCATCAACTGGAACCCGCGCTATATGTCGCCGGTGTTGCCTTAATCGTTGGCGGCGGCCTGGTCTGGAAAAGGTATTAACGATTTCAATAATTATCCTTTGCACTACTGGATTATGCGGGCGCGCTCCCGCACAATGAGCGCACACTTTGTCCCACGTAGGGCAGAGGTCAGCCACACCTGCAGGAGAAAACAGCATGTCTACACTCAGTAAAGAAGCCGCTTTGGTTCACGAGGCTTTGGTTGCGCGCGGCCTGGAAACGCCCCTGCGTCCGCCGTTGCGTGAACTGGATAATGAAACCCGCAAACGCGAGATTGCCGAACATATGTCGGAAATCATGCAGTTGCTGAACCTCGATCTGAGCGACGACAGCCTGATGGAAACGCCGCATCGCATCGCCAAAATGTATGTCGATGAGATTTTCTCCGGCCTGGATTACGCAAACTTCCCGAAAATCACCGTCATCGAAAATAAAATGAAGGTGGATGAAATGGTGACGGTGCGCGACATCACGCTGACCAGCACCTGCGAGCACCATTTTGTGACCATTGACGGCAAAGCGACGGTTGCCTACATCCCAAAAGATACCGTGATTGGCCTGTCTAAAATTAACCGCATCGTGCAGTTTTTTGCCCAGCGCCCGCAGGTTCAGGAGCGTTTAACGCAGCAGATTCTGATTGCGCTGCAAACCTTGCTCGGCACCAATAATGTGGCGGTTTCTATTGATGCGGTCCATTATTGTGTGAAAGCTCGTGGGGTTCAGGACGCGACCAGCGCCACCACTACCACGTCGCTTGGCGGCTTGTTCAAATCCAGCCAGAATACACGCCAGGAATTCCTGCGCGCTGTTCGTCATAACTAAACCTTAAACAGGCAGGAAACATGGAGAGAAATGTCACGCTGGATTTTATCCGTGGCGTCGCTATTCTCGGCATCCTGCTGCTGAATATCGTGGCCTTTGGTTTACCTAAGGCTGCGTATATCAATCCCGCCTGGGCGGGTTCCGTTTCTCTGAGCGATGCCTGGACCTGGGCGGCGCTCGATTTATTTGCTCAGGTCAAATTCCTTACCTTATTCGCTTTGCTGTTCGGCGCGGGCCTGCAGATGTTGTTACATCGCGGCAAACGCTGGATTCAGTCTCGCCTTACGCTGCTTGTTCTGCTCGGGTTTATGCATACTTTACTGCTGTGGGACGGCGATATTCTGCTGGCGTACGGCCTGGTAGGACTGGTTTGCTGGCGCATGATTCGCGATGCGCCGGGTACACGCCAGCTTTTCAATACCGGCGCGCTGCTGTATCTCACGGGCGTAGGCGTGCTCTTGCTGCTGGGTTTTATTTCCGGCGATGCGCCAAACCGCTCCTGGGTCCCGGACGCGGCCAATATTCAGTATGAGCAGCTATGGAAAGTTAATGGCGGCACGGAAGCCATCAGCAACCGGGCTGATTTGCTCTCATCAAACCTGCTCGCGCTGGGCGCGCAGTATGGCTGGCAACTGGCCGGGATGATGCTGCTGGGCGGCGCGCTCATGCGCAGCGGCTGGCTGAAAGGCCAGTACAGTCTGCATCACTATCGCCGCATCGGCGCCTGGCTGATTGCGGTGGGGATGCTGATAAACCTGCCGGGTATTTACGCTCAGTGGCACGTCAACTGGAACTACCAGTGGTGCGCATTTTTACTGCAGGCCCCGCGTGAACTGAGCGCGCCGTTTCAGACAATTGGCTATGCCGCGCTGGCATTTGGCTACTGGCCGTGGCTCTCAAAACTGCGTCTGGTAAGCGCCATTACCTGCGTTGGGCGCATGGCCCTTTCGAACTATCTGCTGCAAACGCTGATTTGCACTACGTTATTCTTCCGCTTCAATCTGTTCATGAAATTTGACCGTCTGCAACTGCTGGCCTTTGTCCCGGCGGTATGGGCCGTTAACCTCCTTTTCTCCGTACTCTGGCTGCGCTACTTCCGCCAGGGGCCGCTTGAATGGCTATGGCGACAATTAACCGCGCGTGCTGCGGGGGTATCGTTAAGACATTCAGCAAGATAATGATATACATCACAAACGTTAACAAATTGTATGTAACCGTTTACATGGCTGTGATCGTCTTCACGTAAACCCGCCCCGACTCGCTGCCAGAATAGGCACCTTGCCAAAAACAGGGTGCAGCTATGAGACCGACTCTTCCAACGGCGTGGTGTCAACTATGATCACCATTCGTGACGTTGCCCGTATCGCCGGCGTTTCCGTGGCGACGGTATCCCGCGTGCTCAACAACAGTGCGCTGGTCAGCGCTGAAACCCGTGAAAGTGTGATGCGAGCCGTCTCCCAGACAGGATATCGCCCTAACGCAAATGCGCAGGCGCTTGCCACCCAGGTCAGCGATACCATTGGCGTGGTGGTCATGGACGTATCCGATCCTTTCTTTGGCGCGCTGGTAAAAGCGGTGGATGTCGTGGCGCAGCAGCACAATAAATACGTGCTCATCGGCAACAGCTACCATCAGGAAGAAAAAGAACGTCACGCCATCGAAGTGCTGATTCGCCAGCGCTGCAATGCGCTTATTGTTCACGCAAAAGCGCTAAGCGATGCGGAGCTGAGCGAGTTCCTCGAAAGTATCCCCGGTATGGTGCTGATAAACCGCATTGTGCCCGGTTACGCCCATCGCTGCGTTGGTCTCGATAACGTTAGCGGGGCGGTGATGGCAACGCGCATGCTGCTTAATCAAGGGCATCAGCGCATCGGCTATCTTGCTTCCAGCCACAGCATTGAAGATAACGATCAGCGGCGGGAAGGTTGGCTGCGAGCCTTAACAGAACAGGGCATTACGCCGCCAGAAAGCTGGATTGGCGTGGGCTCGCCGGACATGCAGGGCGGGGAAGCGGCAATGGTTGAGCTGTTGGGCCGCAACCTGCAGCTTAGTGCGGTGTTTTCTTACAATGACAGCATGGCCGCAGGCGCGCTTACCGCGTTGAAAGATAATGGGATTGTGGTTCCTCATCACGTTTCTGTTATCGGCTTTGACGATATTCCCATCGCCCGTTACACCGATCCGCAATTAACCACCGTGCGCTACCCGGTTGTTTCAATGGCTCGTCTGGCCACCGAACTGGCGTTACAGGGCGCGGCAGGGACGCTGGACAGTGATGCAACGCACTGTTTTATGCCGACTTTAGTTCGTCGTCATTCGGTGGCGCCAAAGCAAATTGTGGGGCCGATCACTCTCTGATTAAAGACTTTGATGTAACCGGTTTCAATCTGTGAGTAAATTCACAGTTAATTAACATTGTGCTGTCTATGATGTCAGCGTTTTATACGTTGAAACTATATGTAACGGTGATTAATCAGTTTCACTACGGGTATTCAGCGAAAAACAGCCCATAAAATGCAGTTCAGGATCGTTACGAACATGGAAGAGTAATTATTTTAGGATAATTTTCGGCATTCAGTAACGTTTTCATAACATTGCTGCCCTGCCATTAATTTAACCAGAACTACCCTGCAAAAAAACCGGAGATACCATGAATAAGAAGGTTTTGACCCTGTCCGCCGTTATGTCTTGCATGCTGTTTGGCGCGGCTGCTCACGCTGCTGATACCCGTATCGGCGTGACCATCTATAAATACGACGATAACTTCATGTCCGTCGTGCGCAAAGCGATTGAGAAAGACGCCAAGGCTAGCCCGGACGTTGAGCTGCTGATGAACGACTCCCAGAACGACCAGTCCAAACAAAACGATCAGATTGACGTGCTGTTGGCTAAAGGCGTGAAAGCCCTGGCCATCAACCTGGTTGACCCGGCAGCAGCAGGCACGGTTATCGAAAAAGCCCGTGGCCAGGACATTCCTATTGTCTTCTATAACAAAGAACCTTCTCGTAAAGCGCTGGATAGCTACGATAAAGCTTACTACGTGGGCACCGACTCCAAAGAATCCGGCATCATTCAGGGCGACCTGATTGCTAAACACTGGGCGGCAAACCCGGCGTGGGATCTGAACAAAGATGGTCAGGTGCAGTTCGTACTGCTTAAAGGTGAACCAGGCCACCCGGACGCTGAAGCGCGTACCACTTACGTTATCAAAGAGCTGAACACCAAAGGCCTGAAAACCCAGCAGCTACAGTTAGATACCGCGATGTGGGACACCGCTCAGGCGAAAGATAAGATGGACGCCTGGCTGTCTGGCCCGAACGCTAACAAAATCGAAGTGGTTATCGCCAACAACGATGCGATGGCAATGGGCGCGGTAGAAGCGCTGAAAGCGCACAACAAATCTTCTATTCCGGTCTTCGGCGTGGATGCTCTGCCGGAAGCGCTGGCGATGGTTAAATCTGGCGCAATGGCCGGTACCGTGCTGAACGATGCCAACAACCAGGCGAAAGCCACCTTCGATCTGGCGAAAAACCTGGCCGACGGCAAGCCTGCGGCGGAAGGTACTAACTGGAAAATTGAACAAAAAATCGTACGTGTTCCATACGTCGGCGTTGATAAAGACAACCTGGCGGAGTTCGTCGGTAAATAAGTCAGACAGATTGCAACGGGCGTACGCAAGTACGCCCGATTCAGATCTTACGCTCAGTGACACTATCGCAGCCAGGTATAACTATGGTCAGCAATCAGACATCTTCGCCTGAATACTTGTTGGAAATGACCAACGTCAACAAGTCATTCCCCGGCGTTAAGGCACTGGATAATGTGAATTTAAAAGTTCGTCCTCATTCCATTCATGCATTAATGGGAGAGAACGGCGCGGGTAAGTCCACGTTATTAAAATGCCTTTTTGGGATCTACAGTAAAGATTCCGGCAGCATCCTTTTTCAGGGAAAAGAAGTGAATTTTACCAGCACCAAAGAGGCGCTGGAAAACGGTATTTCCATGGTGCACCAGGAACTTAACCTGGTATTACAGCGTACCGTGATGGATAACATGTGGCTGGGACGTTACCCAACCAAAGGTATGTTTGTCGATCAGGATAAAATGTACCGCGACACCAAAGCTATTTTCGACGAGCTGGATATTGATATCGATCCGCGCGCCCGTGTTGGCACGCTGTCCGTATCGCAAATGCAGATGATCGAAATTGCCAAGGCATTTTCCTACAATGCCAAAATCGTCATTATGGATGAGCCCACCTCATCTTTGACGGAAAAAGAAGTTAACCATCTCTTTAAAATTATTCGTAAATTAAAAGAGCGCGGCTGCGGTATCGTTTATATCTCCCATAAAATGGAAGAGATATTCCAGCTTTGCGATGAAATTACTATTTTGCGTGACGGACAGTGGATTGCCACCCAGCCGCTTGAAGGGCTGGACATGGATAAGATTATTTCCATGATGGTAGGCCGCTCCCTGAACCAGCGCTTCCCGAACAAATCCAACGTGCCGGGGGAAGTGATTATGGAAGTGCGCAACCTGACCTCATTGCGTCAGCCGTCCATTCGCGACGTTTCCTTTGACTTACACAAAGGGGAAATTCTCGGGATTGCCGGCCTGGTAGGCGCAAAGCGTACTGACATTGTGGAAACGTTATTTGGAATTCGTGAAAAATCTTCCGGCACCATTTTGCTGCATGGCAAAAAGATTAATAACCACACCGCGAACGAAGCGATTAATCATGGCTTTGCCTTAGTGACCGAAGAGCGTCGTTCAACCGGAATTTACGCTTATCTGGATATTGGCTTTAACTCGCTGATTTCGAACATTCGTAAATATAAAAATAAAGTTGGCCTGCTTGATAATACCCGGATGAAAAGCGATACCCAGTGGGTTATCGATTCCATGCGCGTTAAAACGCCAGGGCACCGCACGGCGATGGGTTCTCTGTCCGGTGGTAACCAACAGAAAGTTATTATTGGCCGCTGGTTGTTAACGCAGCCGGAAATTTTAATGCTCGATGAACCTACTCGTGGTATCGACGTAGGCGCAAAATTTGAAATTTATCAGCTTATTGCTGAACTTGCCAAAAAAGGGAAAGGGATCATTATTATTTCGTCCGAAATGCCGGAGTTGTTAGGGATTACAGATCGTATTCTTGTAATGAGCAATGGCCTCGTTGCGGGAATTGTAGACACTAAAACAACCACGCAGAACGAAATATTACGTCTTGCGTCTGTGCACCTTTGATAATTTAGGGGCTATTGAAAAATGAGTGCGTTAAATAAGAAAAGTTTTCTAACTTATCTGAAAGAAGGCGGCATTTATGTCGTTTTGCTGGTGTTGCTGGCGATTATTATTTTCCAGGACCCGACGTTTTTAAGCCTGATGAACTTAAGTAATATTCTGACCCAGTCTTCCGTGCGCATTATTATCGCGCTGGGCGTGGCAGGGCTGATTGTGACTCAGGGTACCGACCTTTCCGCTGGTCGTCAGGTTGGCCTTGCGGCGGTGGTTGCGGCAACGCTTTTGCAGTCTATGGAAAACGTCAACAAAGTCTTCCCTGACATGCAGACCATGCCTATTCCGGTGGTTATTCTGATTGTTTGTGTCATCGGCGCGGTTATCGGCCTTGTGAACGGTATTATCATCGCTTATCTGAACGTGACGCCGTTTATCACCACTTTGGGTACCATGATCATCGTTTATGGCATCAACTCCCTGTACTACGACTTCGTGGGCGCATCGCCGATTGCGGGGTTCGACAGCGGCTTCTCGACCTTTGCCCAGGGCTTTATCAGAATGGGTGACTTTAAGCTTTCGTACATCACCTTCTATGCGTTGATTGCGATTGGCTTTGTATGGATCCTGTGGAACAAAACTCGCTTCGGTAAAAACATCTTCGCCATCGGCGGTAACCCGGAAGCGGCGAAAGTGTCCGGCGTAAACGTAGCGCTGAACCTGATTATGATTTACGCGCTGTCCGGGGTGTTCTACGCCTTCGGCGGGATGCTTGAAGCTGGCCGTATCGGCTCGGCGACCAACAACCTCGGCTTTATGTACGAACTGGATGCGATTGCGGCGTGCGTGGTTGGCGGCGTGTCGTTCAGCGGCGGCGTGGGTACGGTCATCGGCGTGGTAACCGGTGTTATCATCTTCACCGTTATCAACTACGGTCTGACCTATATCGGCGTGAACCCTTACTGGCAGTACATCATCAAGGGCGGGATTATTATCTTCGCAGTAGCGCTGGATTCCCTGAAATACGCGCGTAAGAAGTAATCTTCACCATGGTCGGGTGGCGCAGCACTTACCCGACCTGCGAAAACTTGTAGGGTGGACAGGCGTACGCGCCATCCACCTTATATCCTCCGGCGATATGTCGGGTTATTTCTTCTCTTTCTTCTGTATTTCCAGCAGTTGCTCCGGTGTTACCGCCGGGTAAGCCTGCGCATCTTCCGGAACTTCATGTAAGGCGGGAATCGGCACTAGCGGGCCGAGGAAACGTGGCTCACGTTTGAAAATATACACATCCGCCAGCGCCCCCAGACGCGCGCCAAATTCACGTATTCTCACCGTCATCATATTTTTAGGCGAAGGCACGGCGTAGCACTGCGCCTGAATGCCCATATGCAGAGCGATAAACAGCGCGCGTTCGCAGTGGAAGCGCTGCGTAATGATGATGAAGTCGTTGGTATCGAAAACTTTACGGGTACGAACGATGGAATCCAGGGTACGAAAACCGGCGTAATCCAGCACGATATCGGCAGGATCGACACCTGCGGCAATTAAATCTCTGCGCATGGTCATCGGTTCGTTATAGCTGGTCTGGGCGTTATCGCCGCTTAATAAAAGATAGTTAACCTTGCCGCTGTTGTAGGCGTTTAACGCGCCCTGAATACGATAAAGGTAGTACTGATTAATGACGCCGGTGCGGTAATACTTGGCAGTGCCGAGCACGACACCCACCTGGCGATAGGGCAGGTCCTGCAATTCGTCGTAAACGTAGGGGGCGGTTTTCCAGCTCATCCAGCGGTCAAGGCTAAGCGCTGCCAAAAGAGTCAAGCCGATGATGACTAACAGGCTGTAAAACAAGCGCTTCAACATTGACTTGCGGACTCATGAGTAGGATGAAATTTTATCCAAGGCTACTTTACCTGGGGAGTAAGAGCAAGGTATGCGGATTTGGTTGAGCTAAATTTCAACAATATATTTGTGGAAATCAGGCGGGTGCGTGCACACCCGCAGCAGAAAGCTTAACCCAGCAGGGTACGATCGATGTTCTGGCAGCCCAGCGCTTTAAGCGTGGCGGCCGTCGCATCCCATTGTGTCAGCAGGGCATCGGCGCGTTCGGCCAGCACGGCTCGCTGAATTTCGCTGTAATCATAACCCGACAGGCTCAACACATTGAGCGCGGCCTGCAACGGCGGCAGCGACGGATTGAAAGCGGCGTTCTCCGCGTAGCTTCCGACGATAATTGTGCCGTCGCGCAACGCTAGCGCAACGCCCGCTGGCGCTTTGCTGTATGGCGCATGGCTGCGGTTTGCCGCAACGATTGCCGCCTGGCTTAGCTCATCGCCCTGCGGGGCATAACCGTGATCGGTATCGTCAAGCAGCAGCGTAGCGATCTCTAAATCACGAGGGCCGAAAGAATCCGGCAGATAGTCACCGAGCGTGGAGGGCTTGCGGCCTGGCAGGTTAATCTGCAGTTTCACGCCGCTGTTTAGCTCGTTCATAAACTGGCGGCAATGGCCGCACGGCGTGTAGTTCACCGTAATGGAAACCAAAGCTTTTTCGCCGCGCATCCATGCATGAGTAATAGCGCTTTGTTCCGCATGAACGGTTTGCTGCATAGTGGTGCCGGCAAATTCCATATTGGCGCCAAAATAGAGATTACCGCTGACGCCGCGAGCTACGGCGCCAACGTTGAAATTCGATAAATCTGTACGGGCGCAGGCGGCGGCAAGCGGCAGCAGGGCAAAGGCAAGCGCATCATCATCCAGGCCCGTCTGGCGTTTCAGCGCTTCCACTTCCTGTGCGCTGAACATGGCCGGGAAACGGTCATCGGCAAGCAGAGGTTGCAGGGCGGCCTGCAGTGAAGCCGGGAGCTGTGCGAAAGCAGCATGAAAACGAGAACGCATGTGTCTTAGCCTCATAATAGGTAATGGAACCATAGTGTACGGCGCTACAGAGGCTTTATATGTGATCCGTCTCTAATTGCAAATGCAACAGATGAAATAAAAAACGAAAATGCGCGATCTATCGCAAGTTTTAACCAAACAGCGCGACAATAACCGGGAAAAGGAACGGGGCGATAAGCGAAGTGATAATCCCGCAAATCACCAGCGCCAGCGAACTAAAAGCCCCTTCCTGGAAATCCAGCTCAGCGCAGCGCGCCGTGCCGAGAGCGTGGGCGGCGGTGCCCATCGCCAGGCCTCGTGAAGCTTTAGTGGTAATGCGCATAATGTTTAACAGCGTGTGGCCAAAAACGGCCCCCAGGATCCCTACAAAAATCACGCAGACCGCGCTGATAGCGGGGATGCCGCCGATGCTGCCGCCTACCGCCATCGCAATCGGCGTGGTGACTGATTTCGGCAGTACGGATGCGGCAATTTCCGGCGTTGCGCCCATATACAGCGCAATGGCGGTGCCGCTTATCATCGCCACCATGCTGCCGATAAAGCAGATGCTAATGATAGATTTCCAGCGCGCGCGAATCTGGTGTAGCTGTTCATAAAGCGGGAAGGCGAGGGCGACAACCGCAGGCTGCAGCAAATCGTTAAGCACCTCGCTGCCTTTAAAATAATGCTCGTAGGGCGTGCCGGTGAAAACCAGTAACGGAATAATCACCACCATTGAAACCAGCAGCGGATTTAACAGCGGTGTCTGGAAGCGCGCGCCAAGCTTGCGTGCGCCAAAAAAGACCAACAGCGACAGCGGTAAAGACCACCACATATATTGCATCATTTTATGTCCGCCTCGTTTTCACCGATAATTTTGCGTTCGCCGTGCACCAGATGAGAGCTCCAGCTCACAATAATCAACACCACCAGGGTGCTGATAAAACAGGACACCACCAGCGGGCCGAACTGCGCTTTCAGCACCTCGTAATACTGCATTACACCCACGCCAATCGGGACAAAAAGCAGGGCCATATAACGAATCAACAGATGACAGCCTGGCTTAACCCATTTCGCCGGCAGGATTTGCAGCGAAAGCAGCACGAACAAAATCAGCATGCCGATAATACTGCCCGGGATGGTTATCGGGAGCAGCGAAGCAATGGCGATGCCAGCATATAAACATAAGTAAATTAAAATAAAAGATCGCAGATACTGCCAGAGAACGATGAGCGAGTTGCGCATGGAAAGGGTCCTTTAGGAAACGCATTCATCATACAATTAAACCTGATATTGTGCTACCGCGAGCAACATGAATTATGAGCATACCAAATATTCCTGATATGAAGGTTTCACAATCGCCAGGGCTACGGCCAGACGGGCATAAAAAAGGCGACCCGAAGGTCGCCTCAGTAGCCTGGCGGAAAGTTTAGTTCAGACGAACCGGCATACCGGAACGGTTCTGAATTGCCTGATCCACAACGTTAGTATCAACATCTGGCTGAGCGGTAATCGCCGTCACGTTGTTTTTCAGCGTGATAGGAACGATTTCACCCGAGTTGAACTGCGCTTCGGTAGTAGACAGCGGGTTATGTACTTCAATGTAGCGCGTGCCGTCTGGCTCGACCGTGGCTTTTACCGGCTCATCAATGAACTGTACGCGAGTACCGACCGGTACATTTTCGAACAGGAACTTGATGTCTTCGTTACGCAAACGCACGCAGCCGTGGCTTACGCGCAGACCGATACCGAAGTTAGCGTTGGTGCCGTGAATGGCATACAGACGACCAATATAGAGCGCGTACAGACCCATAGGGTTGTCCGGCCCTGCTGGCACAACGGCTGGCAGCGGCGTACCGGCCGCCGCGTATTCCGCGTGCATTTTAGCGGTTGGCGTCCAGGTTGGGCCCGCTTTCTTGCGTTCTACTTTTGTGGTCCAGTTAATTGGGGTGTCTTTACCTAACTGGCCGATACCGATTGGCAACACGATAACGGTGTTGGTGTCTTTCGGGTAATAGTAGAGGCGCATCTCAGCGCTGTTGATAACGATGCCTTCATGAACGGTATCCGGCAGGATGAGCTGCTGAGGAATATTCAGGATGGTGCCGGGTTTTGGCAAATACGGATCAACGCCAGGGTTGGCTTCCAGCATATTGGAAAGCCCCATCTGGTAACGCGCTGCAAACTCTTCCAGCGGCGCGGTGCTACCTTCAGGAATGGTGATGACCTGGTTTTGGCCAATCAGACGGCTGCCATCGGTTGGCAGGGGGTAAGTCACGGCGGAAGCTGTTTTGCAAAAAGACGCAACAGCCACAAATGCCAGTAAAATCGAGCGTAATTTTATATTCATGTTGTGCGAAATATTTATGGCCACACAGGCTAGTTAGTTGAGAATCAGATGGGGTTTAGCCGCGCATTATATGTGCATTCCCGCAGTCTGGGAAATCAGATGTGGATTAAATCACACTTTTTTCACATCGATTGAATTATAGACAGCGCACAAGCAGCGCGATCCGTAAACGCACTTATGGCATACTGTGTCCGATATCACAAATTACACCACCTCTTTTATCAGGACATCTCTGTGCTAGTTTCCAGTAACGTCACTATGCAGTTCGGCAGTAAGCCGCTGTTTGAAAACATCTCCGTCAAATTTGGCGGCGGCAATCGCTACGGCCTGATTGGCGCTAACGGTAGCGGTAAGTCCACCTTTATGAAGATCCTGGGCGGTGATTTAGACCCAACCCTGGGCAACGTATCTCTCGATCCGAACGAGCGCATCGGTAAGCTGCGTCAGGATCAGTTCGCCTTTGAAAAATTCACCGTTCTCGACACGGTGATCATGGGCCACGCTGAACTCTGGGAAGTAAAAGAAGAGCGCGACCGCATTTACGCGCAGCCGGAGATGAGCGAAGAAGACGGTTATAAAGTTGCCGATCTCGAAACCAAATACGGCGAGATGGACGGCTACACGGCGGAAGCGCGCGCGGGCGAACTGCTGCTGGGCGTCGGCATTCCTGTAGAACAGCATTACGGCCCGATGAGCGAAGTCGCGCCAGGCTGGAAACTGCGTGTGCTGTTGGCGCAGGCGCTGTTCTCTAATCCGGACATCCTGCTGCTCGATGAACCGACGAACAACCTGGACATCGACACTATTCGCTGGCTGGAAACCGTGCTCAACGAGCGCAACAGCACCATGATCATTATTTCGCACGACCGTCACTTCCTGAACATGGTCTGCACCCACATGGCGGATCTGGATTACGGCGAACTGCGCGTTTATCCGGGCAACTATGACGAATACATGACGGCGGCAACGCAGGCCCGTGAACGCCTGCTGGCGGACAACGCCAAGAAAAAAGCGCAGATTGCTGATCTGCAATCCTTCGTGAGCCGCTTTAGCGCCAACGCTTCTAAATCACGCCAGGCAACTTCTCGCGCCCGTCAGATTGATAAAATCAAACTCGACGAAGTGAAAGCGTCCAGCCGTCAGAACCCATTCATCCGTTTCGAGCAGGACAAGAAGCTGTTCCGTAACGCGCTGGAAGTAGAAGCGCTGACCAAAGGCTTTGAGGAAGGCCCGCTGTTCAAAGGCGTAAACCTGCTGCTGGAAGTGGGTGAGAAGCTCGCGGTGCTGGGTACCAACGGCGTGGGTAAATCAACCCTGCTGAAAACCCTGGTAGGCGAACTCGAAGCGGACGCAGGCACCGTGAAATGGTCCGAGAATGCGCAGATCGGCTACTACGCGCAGGATCACGAATACGAATTCGAAAACGATCTTACCGTGTTCGACTGGATGAGCCAGTGGAAGCAAGAAGGCGACGACGAGCAGGCGGTACGCAGCATCCTTGGCCGTTTACTTTTCAGCCAGGACGACATCAAAAAGCCTGCTAAAGTGCTTTCCGGTGGTGAAAAAGGCCGCATGCTGTTTGGCAAGCTGATGATGGAGCGCCCTAACGTGCTGGTCATGGACGAACCTACTAACCACCTGGATATGGAATCCATCGAATCGCTGAACATGGCGCTGGAAATGTATCCGGGCACGCTGATCTTCGTTTCTCATGACCGTGAATTTGTCAGCTCGCTGGCAACGCGCGTGATTGAAATTACTCCGGAACGCGTTATCGACTTTACCGGCGGGTATGAAGATTACCTGCGTAGTAAAGGGATTGATGGTTAACAGAAAAAGCTGCCGTAGCGCTGTAAAGGCTGTTCACCAGGTTAAATCCAACGCTTCGGTTCAGATCTCAACAACGCCTTACGCGCCGCCTGCCTGAGTAACAGTGCAGGCGGGCGGCAAGGCGTTGTTGCTTTATCCTCATCGGGATAGCTGCATAGCCATTACTTTATAGCGGGCGTAAGCATAATTTTCTTATGGCTGTTATGCGGCGAAATTTTATTCATATTTTGTTTTTACCATTTCACCATTTTTCTTCATGCGATATATTTTGTTATTAGTGATAAAAGTTAGTCCCATATTTTTGCTGTTGCTGACAGAAAAAATCTTATTCTTTTCTATACAATTTATCGGGGGGTTCATATCATCAAAACAGAGTCTGTCATATTTTCCGTGTTCTTTATAGCCCCCACCGAAATCCCAAAAAACCACGGTGAAACTCCCATAAGGTGCGGGATTGGGGATATCATACTGGTTTTTTAGGCTATCTTTATTTTTCAGCCACCAGCTTATTTTCCCGTTATCCGTAAAAGGGAAATTTTTCACCAGAACATAGCTGTGGCTGCCATTTTTGTGTACAGCGATAATTTCTATCGGACGTAGCAATAACCACAAAAAATAACCGCACAGGATACAGCCAGGCAATATTAGAGCCAGGATGTATTTTTTATTTACTACTTTCACTGCGGTCTCCGATAATTTCTATATTGGTCATAAAAGGAATGTCTTGCCATTTGCATATAGACGAAAGTTTCCCCGTATAATGGTAAGGATGATACGGGACGAAAGTCATTCTTCATTAATTTTAACGACCTTGTCATTCTTGTCTAAACGATAATTGTCACCATTGTATACTGTGAAAACCGTTCCCGAATTAGTGCTTTTATCTACGGAAAAAATAGCGTCCTTTTCAATACATTTTTCGTCAGTAGTCATATCCTGAAAACAAATCCTGTCATATTTGTCTTCTTTTTTATAGCCACTACCGAAGTTCCAAAAAGTAATATCATAGCCGCCATAAGAAGCTGGTTTTGGAATGCCGTAACGCATTTTTAGCATGTCTTTATTTTGCAACCACCAGTTTATTTTTCCTTTATCAGTGAAGGGGAAGTTTTTCACTAAAACAGAACTGTAGTTACCGTCCTCATGCACTGCCACAATTTCTACCGGGCGCAGTGACAACCACAGAAAGTAACCGGACAGGGCGCAGCAAAACAATAATAGTATCAGGAGTATTTTTTTACTTTTGGCTTTCATCGCGTCCCTCAATAATCTCAACTGTAGCTTCCATATTGGTTATAAAAGGCTTAAAACCAAACTGATTGTATCGCTGGAGCACAAACCAGATGCGGAATAAACGGAGCTGATTAAATTTGGCTTTTAGAATGTCGTTATCGTCGAGGCCCAAGTGTCATGTACGGTAATGCCCATACCGTTAAAGTTATCTTGAGATCTATCAAATTTTGGCAATCTACCTTCCAGGATCGCTTTGTACAATTCATCTTTTTGCTCGGCTGGATAAACTTTCTTATCCCAGTCTATATGATTGTTTAGCGCTTCTTGTAATAAGAAATGGGTGCTGTTTTCCTTAGATTGATCTCTAAGAATATGTTCTTTCAACGCTGAATTGAGATGCATACTGGTGAAGGATGAACCATCACCATTCTGCATATGATTGATCATCTGTTCAATCACATCTTTGTAAGGACCATACAGGGAGAAAGTACGCGAGAGTTTACGGAATTCATCAAACAGGATTCGGGCGCATTCCTGGCGCGTAACCTTTTCGGCCTCTTCACGGTAGTTATAAAACATTGACTGCGGCTGGCTGACAGGAGTGATTTTTGTCAGCGTATACGGATCCACTCTGGCGGAAATATCCAGCAGATGAAAACGGGATTTTAACTGCGCCTCGGTTAAGTCCCCGCAGCGCATATCACTGGCGCTGTAATCATCCATCCTGTTCTTGGTTTTGAATATAGCGCAGGGAAATTGCAGTGCAGCTATCGTAGTACATTCCTTGTATTATCGACCTTCATGATCCTGATAACGGTATAATACGTCGCAGCCGGGCTGCGGTGGAAATATTGTACAGCCTCCCGGCCCAAATTCAGAATGTTGACCGTTTCCTGTGAGCGAGTCCCACACGCTTGCACTGGAAAAAACGCTGCGGTTTCTTCTCGTGGAACCGATTTAACTGATTGCCGATGATGACGTTGTCGGTACAGATTAGTAGGGTGGATAAGCGCATGCGCCATCCACCGCATGTTTATTACAGCATCCAACTCTCCTGTGCGGTCCCTTCCACCACCAAACGCCTTGTTTCACGCGCAGGAAGCGTCAGCTTCAGCTCCTTCCATGCCGAGAGATAATCTCCTGTGCGATTAAATTTGATATGAATCTCCTGTGCGTTGCAGCAAATCTCCCAGTCCAGCCACAGCGCATTTCCTTGCCGATAGCCCCAGGATTCGCCGTCATCTTCAAACAAACTGCCGGTTGATACGCCCGTTCCGCGCAGCGGATATATTTTCAGTTCACGCACATCATCGGCTTTGGCATCTACATGCGTAATGCGTGCGGAATGCGGCAGAGCGGCACCGGCCCGTACCAGCAGCGGCAGGCGTTCCAGCGGTGCGTCCAGCACAATACTCT
This sequence comes from Dryocola boscaweniae, assembly GCF_025215095.1. Classification (GTDB taxonomy): domain Bacteria; phylum Pseudomonadota; class Gammaproteobacteria; order Enterobacterales; family Enterobacteriaceae; genus Dryocola; species Dryocola boscaweniae. The sequence goes on from NZ_JALHAP010000078.1 coordinate 196,070, forward strand.
GGCCGCCGCTGTACCACTGGCCGGTGTAATAGTCGTACCAGCCTTCGCCGTTTGCCGGCAACCACACTTCACGCTCGCGGCTTCCCGGCTCGACCACGCTCGCTACCAGTAAATCGCGGCCCAGCATGAAATCGTCGCATTCTTCGAAGGTTTTCGCGTCGTGCTCGTGGTCGAGGAACGTCGGGCGCAGCATCGGCTCGTCGTCCGCATGCGCCTGCCACAGCAGCGTGTAGAAATAGGGCAGCAGACGATAGCGTGTTTCGATAGCGCTGCGGATAGCCGGGGTGATTGCCGGGTACATCCAGGGTTCGTTGACCGTCTGGTCGTCATTCCACGAGTGGATGGTAAAGCGCGGGTGCATCACGCCGTTTTGCACCCAGCGCACAAACAGTTCCGCATCCGGTTTATCGCCGGAAAAACCGCCCACATCGTGCCCGACGTTGTACAGCCCGGAAAGGCTCATGCCCACGCCCATGCGGATGTTGTAGCGCAGAGTATTCCAGTTGGTACGATTATCGCCGCTCCAGGTTTGTACGTAACGTTGCATCCCGGCGCAGCCAGAGCGTGAAATAAGGTAAGGGCGTTTTTCCGGCGCGAAAGTTTGTTGCGCTTCCAGCGAGGCGCGCATCATCAGCAGCGGCATCACCGGGCGGATATGCTTAATGGCGATCTCTTCACCAAAGCCGTGGCAGCGCGCTTCGCCGTCCCAGACCTCAAATTCGTTATTGTCATTCCACGTTGAATCGATGCCCATTTCCAGAAGCTGCGTGGTAACGCCGTTCTGCCACCATTTCACCGTTTCCGGGTTGGTGAAATCAAGGTGCGAACCTTCATCGTCCCAGAAACTCGAACGCTCCGGCCCGTCCTGCTCTGAATCCTTAATAAACAGCCCGCGTTCCGCCACTTCTGAATAGCGCGGATGATCCTGCAACAGGCACGGCTTGATGTTCGCCGCAAGCTTAATGCCGGCTTCGTGGAAAGCCTGACTCATCGCCTTCGGCTGCGGCACTTTGTCGTAGTTCCAGTTAAAGACGTAGCGCTTGTCGTTAATGGAAGTGTATCCCGATGACAACTGGAACGAATCGCAGGGAATCGCATGCTCGTTGCACAAACGGATAAAGCTCAACAACTGCCGCTGTGCGTCCGGCGCGTCGGTGTAGCGCATGGTCGATCCGCTGTAGCCGAGGCTCCATTTCGGCCCGAACAGCGTTTTACCGGTCAGGCGAACAAATGCTTTGGTGACATCCAGCACTTTGGGGCCGAGGAACAGGTAATAATCCACGTCGCCGGATTCCGCCTGCCAGCGGCGGTAGGGCAGGTGATAGTTGTCGATTTCGTTGCCTAAATCCAGCCAGCAACTGCTGAGGTTGTCGTAAAACATCCCGAAGCTGACGTCCGGGCGCTTAGTGATGGTAAACGGAATATGCTTATACAGCGGGTCGGTCGATTCCGCGTTATAGCCCATTGCGTCAAGATTACGCATTTCGTAGCGTCTGCCGGTGCGGGCTAACGGCCCGGCTTTTTCGCCCAGCCCATAATAGCTTTCTTCTTTATAGCGACGCTGGTAGTGCGCCACCCCGTCGCCGTGGGCATTCAGCAGATAGGCGCTGGTCGGGCGATCGCTTGCAAGCAACTGCCATCCGGCGCCGTCTTTTTTGTACTCCCACTCCAGCCACAGAGGCTGATGGACGGTCACCCGCAGTTTGTCGGTGCTGATGCGCAGCGTGTCATCGGTTTCTTCAACCGCAAAGGCCGGAAGCGTGAAGCCCTCCAGACTTTCACGCGCGCGTCCTTCCCACGGCACATCATTTTGTGGCGCGATGCTCCAGGTGCGGTTTAAAGCCAGCTTGTTCTCGCGCTTAATCAAAATGCGGAACATCCCTTGTTCCAGCACGTACAGGCAGAGGCGATGCTTACCGTCCACGCTTAATTCAACGTGATGCGCATCGGATTTCAACAGTGTCCAGTTCTTCAGGGTTTTCATCATTTACGATCCATTTCAGGCACGCCTGGAGCGGCGTTCAGCAATAAAAGAGACAAGGAATACGGCGCCGATCAGGTCAAAGAAGCCCATGGCGATAAACAGCGGGTTGTAGCCGATTTTGTCGGCGGTAACGCCAATCAGCAGCGAAAACAGGAAGCTTGCGATCCAGGCCGCAGAGCCGCGCATACCGTTGACGGTCGCCATCTGGCCTTTATCAAAAGAGTCCACTACGAGGGCGCTTAGCATGCAGGAGATTATCTGGTGCCCAAAACCGCCCACGGAAATCAGCGCGATGGTGACGTAGGGATCTTTGGTGATGGCGACTAGCGCCAGGGAGATCATCAGGAAAGCGCCGGTCACGGAACTGGCCACAATAGAGTTAGTGCGCGTGCAGCCAAACCAGCGGGTATAAATTTTTGTCAGGTAGCCGCTTGCCACGCTACCCAGGTCGGCGGCAAGAAACGGCAGCCAGGCGAACATGGCGATCTGTTTCAGATCCATACCGCGCTCGCTTGCCAGATACAGCGGCACCCAAAAGCTCAGCACCGCCCAGGCCGGTTCCGCCATAAACGCCGGGATGGCGATACCGTAAAAGCGTTTATTTTTAGAAACGTTTTTCAGTGCGGTCAGGAAGGGTAACTTTATCGCGGGCGGCTCGTTGTCCTGCTTAATAAATTCAAGCTCTTCCTTGCTCAGGTTCGGGTGTTGCTCCGGATTATGGTAGAAGAGCCACCACAGAATGACCCAAAGCATGGCCAGCACGCCGGTAAACATAAACGCGCCCTGCCAGCCAAAAGAGGCGTGGGCGAAATAGATAATCGGCGGCGCAAGCATCGCGCCGATAGAGAAGCCGACGCCGGCCCAGCCTGCGGCAATGGGACGTTCTTTTTTCGGGAACCATTCACCAATAGTTTTGGCGTTGGCTGGCGTTGCGGCAGCTTCCGCGCCACCCATAAAGAAGCGCAGAATCGCCAGTTGCAGCCAGCTTCCGGCACCGGCGTGTAGCATACAAACCATCGCCCAGACGCCAGCGCAAATCAGAAAGCCGAGCTTCAGGCCAATCACGTCTATCAGCCAGCCGCAAACAGGCTGGAAGAGGGTATAGGCCAACTGGAAAGCGCCGACTATCCAGGAATATTGTTCGGTGGTGATGCCAAGAGAAGTTTTCAGCTCAGGGGCAAGAATGCCCAGCGAATTACGGGTGATGTAGTTGACGGTGACGCCCAGTAAAAACAGAACCAGTACCCACCAGCGCAAATTGCGAATGGTGCGCTTAGCTTTTACCGCCGTTACATCCTGTTGTATGCCATGACTCATGTCGTTCTCCACGTAGCAGAGTGTCTGTCGGAATTGGTATAACAGCCTTTCAGCCGCAATTAATGAATAACTCTTTGATTAATATTGTTTTTAATTGGTGTTTCCGAAACCGAATCGAGAAAGCTGTTCGACAAATTGAGCCTAAATCAGTTATAAAAAGGTCAATAGCAGATTTGGTGCAATAATTTTCATGAAGATGCTGGCGGTTGCTCAGGCGTAGCAAAATTGCCAGTAAATCAGCCAAACTCCGGCTTATGAAAATTTTTTCATTTGCAAAATGGGCGCAGATCACAGAATGAGCAAAAAGCTAAAAATCGCCGAAATTGCGGCGCAAACCGGGCTTTCGATCAGCACCGTTTCTCGCGTGCTGGCGGGCAAAGCCAATACCAGCGAAGCGGCAAAACAGCAGGTACTGAACTGCGCCCAGCAAAACGGCGTGCTTAAAGGGATGGCGGCGGGGAGATTACTGCTTAATAGCCTGGTCGTCTTCGCGCCGCAGCGTGCGTTTGAAGAGCGGCTGGATGTATTTTATTACCGCGTGATTCAGGGTATCAGCAAGGCGCTGGCGCTTCATGAAGTCCGGCTGCGCTACTGCGCCCTCGAAGAGCATGACTGCGACGCTAACCTGTTTCTGAGCAAAATGAACGAAGTGGAAACGGAAGCGGCGATCCTGCTGGGCATTGACGATCCGCATGTTCACGATCTGGCTGCGGATCTCGCTAAACCCTGCGTGTTGATCAACTGCCGCGATCGTAAAATGCGCCTGCCGGGCGTCGCACCGGACCATCAGCTCATCGGTGAGTTCGCCGCCAGCTACCTGTTTGAGCAGGGGCATAAATCCGTCGTTAACTTACTTTGCCTGCGCCGCTACACCATGGAGCTGCGCCTGGCGGGCATTCGCGACGCGTGGGATGCGCATAACCTTCAGTTCGACGACGGCCAGCATTTAATGACGGCGCAAAGTTTCAGCGCCAAAGAAAGCGAACAGATAATCGAAGATTTTCTTGCCGCCACGCCGCGGCACAGGCTGCCGACAGCGCTGCTGGTGGGGGGCGATTTTATGGCTGCGGGGGCGGTTAGCGCGCTGCAAAAAGCGGGGCTGAGGGTGCCGCACGACATCTCGGTAATGAGCATTGACGGCTTTAACCTTGCGGCGATTCACGACGTCCCGCTCACTTCGCTTCATGTGCCACGCGATGAGCTGGGCGAGGAAGCCGTGCATATCCTTCAGCAACGGCTTATTCGCCCTGAAGCGCCGGTCGGCAATTTGCTGCTAAACGGCACGCTGGCGGTGCGGGAATCAGTACGCCGTATACGTTCTAATAAAAGTCATACGGCGGTGAAGAGCGACGGGCTTTATGACGAATGAGCGCCGCACACTTCACATTGCGCAAAACGCTGCAGCTTCATCTCGCGGAACTGGCAGGACAGGGCATCGTACATGACGATTTTTCCGCTGCCAGGCGTTCCGTAATTCGCCAGTAGCTTAATGGCTTCCATCGCCTGCAACGAACCAATCACGCCTGGCAACGGGGCCATAACGCCCGCTTCCACGCACGTCAGCGCATTTTCGCCAAACAGACGGCTCAGGCAGCGATAACACGGCTCGCCTTGCTGATAAGTGAATACGCTGATTTGCCCTTCCATGCGGATGGCCGCGCCGCTGACCAGCGGTTTCTTCGCGTTAAAGCAGCACAGATTGAGCTGATTGCGGATAGCGACGTTATCCGTGCAGTCCAGCACCAGATCGTGCTTTGCCACTGCTTCCGCCACCTGCTGTTCATCCAGCAGCGCATTGATTGTTTCAAGCGAGATATGAGGATTAATGGCGGCAAGCGCTTCCCGTGCGGAATCCACTTTCGGTTGGCCAATGCTCGCATCGTGATGCAGCGTCTGACGTTGCAGATTAGACAACGCCACCGTATCGAAATCCAGCAGCGTGAGGTGCCCCACGCCTGCTGCGGCAAGATACTGCGAAGCGGCGCAGCCAAGGCCTCCAAGCCCAACCACCAGCACGCGCGCGGCTTTTAACGCTTCCTGCCCGTCAAAATCAAAACCGCGCAGGATAATCTGGCGGTTGTAGCGCAGCATCTCTGCATCGCTGAGTTCGGCTGCCATCTTAGCCTCCAAACAGCGCGTTAAAGGGTTCGATCTCAACCCATTCGCCCGCTTCTACATTGCCGCGCTCACGCTCCAGCACGATAAAGCAGTTGGCCTGGCTGAAAGAGCTGAAAATATGCGAACCCTGATGGCCGGTGCTAAGCACTTCGAGCTGGCCGTCCTGCGCGGTGCGCATAATTCCGCGCTGGAAATCCAGACGCCCCGGCGATTTTTTCAGCCTGCCGAGCGTGCGTGCGCGCAGGCGCGGCGGGAGAACGTTGCCCTGCTGGCCGCTCAGCTTTGCCAGTAACGGCTGTACGAGCTGATAGAAGGTGAGCGCCGCAGAAACCGGGTTGCCCGGCAGGCCGCAAAACCAACTGTTTTGCAGACGGCCGAAAGCGAAAGGTTTGCCGGGCTTAATGGCAAGCTTCCAGAAGCCCACTTCGCCTAACTCTTCAAGGAGTTGTTTGGTGTAGTCTGCTTCGCCCACGGAAACGCCGCCGCTGCTGATAACCACATCAGCCTGGCTGTCCGCCTCAATAAAGGCGGCGCGCAGCGCTTCCGGGTCGTCTTTAATGATGCCCAGGTCGATAACTTCACAGCCAAGCTGGTCGAGCATCAGGTGAACGGCAAGACGGTTGGTATCATAGATTTGTCCGTCGCCAAGCGGCTGGCCCGGCAACCGCAGTTCATCCCCCGTCGAGAATACGGCGGCGCGTACTTTGCGCAGCACCGTGACATCGGCAACGCCCAGCGAGGCGATAAGCGGCAGCTCGGCGGCGGTCAATTTTTTGCCTGCGGGCAACACGCTGGCGCCGCTGCGGATATCCTCCCCGCGCAGGCGGATGTTCTGGCCGTTTTTCACCGGCGCATTAAAGCGCACGCCGGTTTCCGTGACTTCCGTCTCTTCCTGCATGACGACGGCTTGTGCGCCTGCGGGCAGAGGAGCGCCGGTCATAATTCTTACGCAGGCGCCTGCTGGCCATTCGTCGTTAAACGGCTGCCCGGCAAAAGCTTTTCCCGCAACGGGCAATGCGCCGCCTGCTGCAATATCAGCCATGCGCACCGCGTAACCGTCCATGGCTGAATTATCAAAGCCAGGCACATCAATGGGAGAAGTGACAGGGTTGGCGGTAACGCGCCCGGCGGCCTGCAGTAGCGGAAGAGTCTGCGATTCGGTGACAGGAACAATGCGCGAAAGCATCTGTTCTAAAGCGGTTTCAAGGGGGATCAGCCCGGCGGTAAATTCCATGAAAAACTCCTGCGGCGGGGGCAAAGTAAGGGGCATATTATGGCAGATAAAGCGCCGTCACTGAATGTTCCATTGGGGGTAAGGCGCGGCTCAATTTTCTTTACAACACTTTTACATCTTTCTATATTCAAAAATCGTATGAGAATTTGATAACGATTCTGATATTTATAGAAAAAGTTGTCTCTAACAACTCTGACAGGGCCATGTCGTTATGAACAAAGCGGTAATCGCGATCCACGGTGGAGCAGGCGCAATCACGCGCGCGCAGTTAAGCGTTGAAAAAGAGCAGCTTTATATCCAGGCATTATCGGAAATCGTTGAAGCCGGCCAGGCTATGCTGGCCTCAGGCGCAAGCGCGCTGGATGCGGTGACCGAAGCCGTGCGAATGCTTGAAGAATGCCCGCTGTTTAACGCCGGAATCGGCTCTGTTTTCACCCAGGAGGGCACGCACGAGCTTGATGCCTGCATTATGGATGGCAATACGCTGGATGCCGGGGCGGTTGCGGGCGTGAGCCATATCCGCAATCCGATACTTGCGGCGCGAAAGGTGCTGGAAAACAGCCCTCATGTGTTACTGACAGGCGAGGGTGCCGAAGCATTTGCACAGGCGCAGGGGCTTGAGCCCGTTTCGCCAGATATCTTCTCGACGGCGGAACGCCGGGAACAGTTGCAGCGCGCGCAGCTTAATAACCAAACCGTGCTGGATATTGATGGCGGAGAGCCAATAGATCCGGATACTAAATTTGGCACCGTGGGCGCTGTGGCGCTGGATAAATTCGGCAACCTTGCGGCGGCGACCTCAACCGGCGGCATGACAAATAAAATGCCCGGCCGGGTGGGCGATTCCCCTCTCGTCGGCGCAGGTTGCTATGCCAATAACGCAAACGTTGCCGTTTCCTGCACCGGCACGGGCGAAGTCTTTATTCGCACGCTTGCGGCCTATGACATCGCCGCGTTAATGGAATACCGCGGCCTGAGCCTCCACCAGGCGAGCGAACGCGTGGTAATGGAAAAACTGCCCGTGCTCGACGGCGTTGGCGGCGTTATCGCCATCGACAACGAAGGCAACGTGGCGCTGCCCTTTAACAGCGAAGGGATGTATCGCGGCTACGGCTATGTCGGCGATGCGCCCAGCGTGGGAATTTATCGCGACCAGGAGCGTTGATGCCGCACAGTGATGAACTGCCAGAAGACCGGGTGCTCAGCGTTAACGATCTGAATATTCGGTTTCGTCAGGAAAAAACGTACAGCGAAGCGGTGCGTCACCTCTCGTTCGATCTCAAACGCGGTGAAACGCTGGCAATAGTCGGCGAGTCTGGTTCCGGTAAGTCGGTTACCGCCCTGGCGTTAATGCGCCTGCTGGAACAGTCCGGTGGTCTGGTTGAAGGCGAAAAAATCCTTCTGCGTCGTCGTAATAAACAGGTTATTGAACCCTATAAAGTAAGCTCCTCGCAGATGCGCAACGTGCGCGGCGCGGATATCGCGATGATTTTTCAGGAGCCAATGACCTCGCTCAACCCCGTATTCCCGGTGGGCGAGCAAATCGCAGAATCCATTCGTTTACATCAGAAACTCGACAGCAAGGCGGCGATGCTGGAGGCGCAGCGCATGCTCGAACGCGTGCGCATTCCCGAAGCGAAAGCGATCCTTGGCCGCTATCCGCATCAGCTTTCCGGCGGAATGCGCCAGCGCGTGATGATTGCGATGGCGCTGTCTTGCCGCCCTGCGGTACTGATTGCCGACGAACCAACCACCGCGCTGGACGTCACTATTCAGGCGCAAATTCTTCAGCTTATTCGCGTCCTGCAGGACGAAATGGAAATGGGCGTCATCTTCATCACGCACGATATGGGCGTGGTGGCGGACATAGCCGACCGGGTGCTGGTGATGTACCGCGGCGAAGCGGTAGAAACCGGCAGCGTGGAACAGATTTTTCGTGCGCCCGCTCATCCTTATACCAAAGCGCTGCTGGCTGCGGTGCCGCGTCTTGGGTCGATGAGTGGTTCAGATTTGCCGCGTAAATTCCCGCTGATGAACCCAAACCACCCTGATAAACCCGAACCGGAAACCGAGCAGGACACTATTCCGGCAGGCTCCGCGCCGGTTCTACAGGTGCGTGATTTAGTGACCCGCTTTGATATCCGCAGCGGCATTTTTAATCGCGTCACAAAAAAGGTTCACGCGGTAGAAAAGGTGAGCTTTGACCTGTGGCCGGGTGAAACCCTGGGCCTGGTCGGCGAGTCCGGCAGCGGTAAATCAACCACCGGGCGCTCGCTGCTGCGGCTGGTGGAAACCCAGGGCGGCAGCATTAACTTTAACGGCCAGCGCATCGACAACCTGCCGAATGCGCAGATGCAGCACGTGCGCCGGGATATTCAGTTTATCTTTCAGGACCCTTACGCTTCTCTCGACCCGCGTTTGACGGTCGGTTATTCGATTATGGAGCCGCTTCTGGTCCATAACCTGATGCCAAAAGATCAGGCGCAGCTTCGCGTCGCGTGGCTGCTGGAGCGTGTTGGCCTGTTACCGGAACATGCCTGGCGCTATCCGCACGAGTTTTCCGGCGGTCAGCGCCAGCGTATCTGCATCGCCCGAGCGCTGGCGCTAAATCCGAAGGTGGTGATTGCCGACGAGTCCGTTTCCGCGCTGGATGTTTCCATACGCGCGCAAATCATCAACCTGCTGCTCGACTTACAGCGCGAGTTTGGCATCGCGTTTTTGTTTATTTCTCATGATATGGCGGTTGTGGAGAGAATCAGCCATCGCGTGGCGGTGATGTATCTGGGACAGATTGTCGAAATCGGCCCGCGCCGTGCGGTGTTTGAAAACCCGCAGCATCCTTATACCCGTAAGTTAATGGCCGCCGTTCCGGTTGCCGACCCGGCGCACCGTCGCCCGAACCCCGTTTTGCTTTCTGATGAGATCCCAAGCGCCACGCGCAGGCTTGGGGATGAACCGCACGTTGCTCCGCTGGTGGCCGTTGGCCCCGGGCATTTCGTTGCCCGCCACCCGATCGGAAGCCATGAAAATCATATTTAGGCAGGGATAATCAGGAGAATAACAACATGACATCAAACACCACCAATAAATGGCTGGCTGCGGCAGGCCTCGCAACTTCCGTACTCGCCGCACCGGCCTTTGCCGCTAAAGATGTCGTCGTGGCCGTGGCTTCCAACTTCACCACGCTCGACCCGTACGACGCCAACGATACGCTCTCGCAGGCGGTGGCAAAATCGTTTTACCAGGGGCTGTTTGGCCTTGATAAAGACATGAAGCTGCAAAACGTGCTGGCGGAAAGCTATACCGTTTCTGACGACGGCCTGGTTTACACCATCAAACTGCACCCGGACGTTAAATTCCAGGACGGGACGGATTTCAACGCCGAGGCGGTGAAGGTCAACCTTGACCGGGCCAGCAACGCGGATAACCATCTCAAACGCTATAACCTTTACAAGGCGATTGCGAAAACCGAAGCGCTGGACGCAACGACCGTGAAAATCACCCTCAAACAGCCGTTCTCGGCGTTTATCAATATTCTTGCCCACCCGGCTACGGCGATGATTTCACCGGCCGCGCTGAAAAAATACGGTAAAGATATTGGCTTCCATCCGGTCGGCACCGGGCCTTATCAGCTTGATACCTGGAACCAGACGGATTTTGTGAAGGTGAAGAAATTCGCCGGCTACTGGAAGCAGGGATTACCAAAACTGGATACCATCACCTGGCGCCCGGTTGTTGACAACAATACCCGCGCGGCGATGCTGCAAACCGGCGAAGCGCAGTTTGCGTTTCCTATTCCTTACGAGCAGGCAGGCCGCCTTGAGAAAAACGGCAAGCTGGAGCTGGTGGCCTCGCCGTCCATTATGCAGCGCTATATCAGCATGAACGTCACGCAAAAGCCGTTTGATAATCCAAAAGTGCGCGAAGCGATTAACTACGCGATTAACCGACAGGCGCTGGTGAAGGTGGCGTTCGCGGGTTATGCGACGCCGGCGGAAGGCGTGGTGCCGCCGTCTATCGACTTCGCGCAAAAATATAAGCCGTGGCCGTACGATCCGGCCAAAGCGCGCGAACTGCTAAAAGAAGCCGGTTTCCCGAACGGTTTTGAGACCACGCTGTGGTCTTCGCACAACCACAGCACAGCGCAAAAAGTTCTGCAGTTTACTCAGCAGCAACTGGCCCAGGTCGGCATTAAAGTGAAGGTCACGGCGATGGATGCCGGACAGCGCGCAGCCGAAGTAGAAGGCAAAGGGCAGGCGGAAAGCGGGGTGAGAATGTTCTATACCGGCTGGTCGGCTTCGACCGGCGAAGCCGACTGGGCGTTGTCGCCGCTGTTTGCTTCCCAGAACTGGCCGCCTACGCTGTTTAATACCGCGTTTTACAGCAATCCGCAGGTGGATAAAGATCTGAGCGAAGCGTTGAAAACCACCAATCGCGATGAAAAGGCGAAGCTTTATAAAGACGCGCAGGACGCCATCTGGAAAGAATCTCCGTGGGTGCCGCTGGTGGTGGAAAAACTGGTCTCGGCACACAGCAAAAACCTGACCGGGTTCTATGTGATGCCGGATACAGGCTTTAGCTTTGATGATGCGGATTTGCAGTAGAATTAGACCTTTCGTTGTAGGGTGGGTAAGCAAGGGCCATCCACCGAAAAAATGGCGGGTAGCGCAAGCGCCACCCGCCCTACGTTAACGGGGTAACTTTGTTTAACTATTTTCTTAAGCGTCTGCTGGGCCTTATCCCAACGCTGCTCATCGTGGCGGTGCTGGTGTTTCTGTTTGTCCATTTGCTGCCGGGCGATCCCGCGCGTTTGATTGCCGGGCCTGAAGCGGATGCTCAGGTTATTGAGATGGTTCGCCAACAGTTAGGTCTGGATTTGCCGCTCTGGCAGCAGTTCTGGCATTTCATCACCGATATTATTCGCGGCGATTTTGGCATTTCGATGGTGTCGCGCCGGCCGGTTTCTGAAGAGATTGCCAGCCGCTTTATGCCCACGCTGTGGCTGACCGTCACCAGCATGGGCTGGGCCGTGGTTTTCGGGCTGTTTACCGGCATTGTTTCCGCCGTATGGCGCAACCGCTGGCCGGACAGGGTCAGCATGACGATTGCCGTCTCGGGCATTTCATTCCCGGCGTTCGCGCTGGGCATGCTGCTGATGCAGGTCTTTTCCGTCGAGCTGGGCTGGTTGCCGACAGTCGGAGCTGATAGCTGGCAGCACTATGTTTTACCGTCCATTACGCTGGGCGCTGCGGTAGCGGCCGTCATGGCCCGCTTTACCCGCGCTTCGTTTGTTGACGTGCTGCAGGAAGATTATATGCGCACCGCTCGCGCCAAAGGGGTGAGCGAAACGCTGGTAGTGGTTAAGCACGGGCTGCGCAACGCCATGATCCCGGTGGTTACCATGATGGGTTTGCAGTTTGGCTTCCTGCTCGGCGGCTCGATTGTGGTAGAAAAAGTCTTTAACTGGCCGGGGCTTGGGCGTCTGCTGGTGGATTCAGTCGAAATGCGTGATTACCCGGTGATTCAGGCGGAAGTGCTGCTTTTCTCGCTGGAATTTATTGTCATCAATCTGGTGGTGGATCTGCTTTATGCGGCCATTAACCCGGCAATCAGGTACAAGTAAGGATGCGACTTTTTAACTGGCGACGTCAGGCAGTACTTAATGCAATGCCGATTGTGCGGCCTGAATCCGTACGTACGCCGTGGCGAGAGTTTCTGCGGCGGCTGCGCCAGCAGCCCGTTGCGCTGGTCGCGGGCGCGTTTGTGCTACTGCTGATAGCGGTGGCGCTTATCGCACCCTGGATTGCCCCGTTTGATGCGGAAAACTACTTTGATTACGACAGGTTAAATGACGGTCCGTCTGTGCTGCACTGGTTTGGCGTGGATTCGCTGGGGCGGGATATCTTCAGCCGTGTGCTGGTTGGCGCACAGATTTCGCTGGCGGCGGGCGTTTTCTCGGTGCTTATCGGCGCGCTCATCGGCACGTTCTTCGGCCTGCTTGCAGGTTATTACGAAGGCTGGTGGGACCGCGTAATTATGCGCATCTGCGACGTACTGTTCGCTTTTCCCGGCATCCTGCTTGCTATTGCGGTTGTTGCGGTAATGGGCAGCGGGATGGCAAACGTCATTATCGCGGTGGCGATTTTCAGTATCCCGGCGTTTGCTCGTCTGGTACGAGGCAATACGCTGGTGCTGAAACATCAAACCTTTATCGAATCGGCACGCAGTATTGGCGCCTCAGACTGGACGATTATCTTCCGTCATATTTTGCCCGGTACGGTGTCGTCCATCGTGGTTTATTTCACCATGCGTATCGGCACCTCGATTATCTCGGCGGCGAGCCTGTCGTTTCTGGGGCTGGGCGCGCAGCCGCCCACGCCGGAGTGGGGCGCGATGCTCAATGAGGCAAGGGCGGATATGGTGATGGCCCCGCACGTGGCTATCTTCCCAAGCCTTGCGATCTTCTTAACGGTGCTGGCGTTTAACCTGCTGGGGGATGGTTTGCGGGACGCGTTAGATCCGAAGATAAAGGGGTGATGGCGAAAAAAAGGTGGATGGCGCTCGCGCTTATCCGCCCTACGGATACGTTTCGGTAGGGCGGGCAAGCGTGAACGCCGCCCGCCGCAAAGTCAGTTAAACCACCGTACCCCACAGATCGTATTCGTCCGCGTTTTCAACCTTCACGCGCACCACATCCCCTGGCTTCAGTTTGGTTTCGCCGTTCAGATAAACCGCGCCGTCAATTTCCGGCGCATCGGCCATACTGCGACCAATCGCACCTTCTTCGTCCACTTCATCAATGATGACGAGGATCTCGCGGCCCACTTTTTCCTGCAGGCGCTCGGCGGAAATTTGCTGTTGCAGTTGCATGAAGCGGTTCCAGCGCTCTTCTTTTACTTCTTCCGGCACCTGATCTGCCAGCTCGTTGGCGGTAGCGCCTTCTACCGGGCTGTATTTGAAGCAGCCAACCCTGTCCAGACGCGCTTCTTTAAGGAAGTCGAGCAGCATCTGGAAATCTTCTTCGGTTTCGCCAGGGAAGCCGACGATAAAGGTCGAGCGCAGGGTCAGATCCGGGCAAATCTCACGCCACTGCTTAATGCGCTGGAGCTGCCTGTCTACGCTGCCCGGGCGCTTCATCAGTTTGAGGATGCGCGGGCTTGCGTGCTGCAAAGGAATATCCAGATAAGGCAGGATTTTGCCTTCGGCCATCAATGGGATCACATCGTCAACGTGCGGATACGGGTAAACGTAGTGCAGACGTGTCCACACGCCGAGCTTAGAAAGCTGCTCGCACAGGCTGACCACGCTGGTTTTAACCGGCTCGCCGTTGTAGAAACCGGTGCGGTGCTTAACGTCCACGCCGTAAGCGGAAGTATCCTGCGAGATGACCAGCAGTTCTTTGACGCCCGCGTCCACCAGACGTTTAGCTTCCGCCAGCACGTCGCCCACAGGGCGGCTGTCGAGATCGCCGCGCATAGAAGGAATGATGCAGAAGGTGCAGCGGTGGTTACAGCCTTCGGAAATTTTCAGATAAGCATAATGGCGCGGCGTCAGCTTCACGCCCTGTTCCGGCACCAGGCTCAGAAACGGGTTGTGCTTAGGCTTTGGCACGTAGTGGTGAACGTGCTGTAAAACTTGCTCGTAGCTGTGCGGCCCGGTGATTTCCAGCACCTTTGGGTGCACTTCGCGAATCTGATCTTCTTTAGCGCCCAGGCAGCCGGTCACAATGACTTTGCCATTTTCATTCAGCGCTTCGCCGATCGCCTCTAGCGACTCTTGTACCGCGCTGTCGATAAATCCGCAGGTGTTTACGATAACCATATCGGCATCGTCATAGCTGGGCACGACGTCGTAGCCTTCGGTGCGCAGCTCGGTAAGAATTCGTTCTGAATCGACAAGATTTTTCGGGCAACCGAGAGAGACAAAGCCAATACGGGGTTGATGCATACAGTTACGCTCACAAAGTAAACAAAGAAAAAAACCGAGCGATTTTACACGTGTTTTTGGCGGGGCTCTACTTTTTGTCTGCGGGTTAAGGAATTGTTTTTTGCCGTTGTGTCAGAGCACATAATGGCATTTTTCATGCGTGTCAGCGCTAATGAATTGTAGAACTTCATTTTTAGCTTTCTTTTAATAACGATTTTGTATCCGCTTGCTGTTTTTTGTGACAGGTTGAGTTTTGTTGCAATCGTCGTATTGCTTAAATGTACGTGAGGCAGAATGTCTCTTTCGCGTGGCGTTAGCCGCTCGTTTTTGTTCATAACCGGAGAGGTGATAACTTTTCTGATATGGTGCTGTGAACTATCCATCGCAGAGTAAATAACGTTATCAATCTCAAACCAGCCGTTTTTGACCATATCTTCAAGCAATACTATATACTGCGATTTCATTAGCCGGCAGATTTCAATGATATACCCGCGCAAATACATATTTTCCACGGCGATTATTAGCGGGTTGTTATGAGCGAAGCAAATGTAAAATTTGTCGATATCCTCAGGGGTTAAAATGTAATGCACGGTATTCTGGGCCGATTTCATTCCTTCACAGTAATAATAGTTGTCGCTTAATACGTCGAATTTCATAGAGTTAATCCCGGTTCGCCAAAAGAAGGTGCTGCGGCATCCTTATAGCTTTCGGTGAACTTAGTTATTTATATCCGGTGGCGTTTAACGAAATATTGCCTGAAGTTACGAAGTAATTGTTGTGTTCAGGGTAGTTGCTTTGTTTAACCGGCAAGAGAATATAACGATGATATTGCTCTCGACGAAATAATAAGGCTAATAAGGACTTGGGCTCAGCAAAAGTTAACTCGCTTAAGATTAAAAAACAATTCTTCACTTGTGAATTATCGGGAGATTAGAAATGAATGTTGGCGCTGGCCTTATTAACTCGCTGAAAATAAGCGATTTTGAAAATTTTTATTAATTTGTTTAAATATAAATTTGTTTGGGAGTGAATTAATTTTTTCTGGGTGAAACCAGATGGAAATAATATTTTCTTGCTTTTTAATGGCAAATTTGTTCATGGCGCAATTTATGGGTCGTTAATCCTGAAAGACAAATACGCCGCTGGACGCGGTTTGTTAGCGAGCAGAATCTGGTAGCGGCTTAGCCGGGCACAGTTGCCTGGCTGAACGCCCCGTGCCGCGGTTGCTGAGGCAAGTTTCGGCATAACGGGCGTTTTTCGTCTTTTTCTGGTGCTTTACGACATCTCTTATTTTGCTTGCCGGAAGAGTTAGCTTTATTATCACAGCCGTTTTGCTCACTCTTCATTCGCTCATCCAAAAGGACCTTTTTATGCGCAAGATACTGGCCCTGGCCGGCACCTTTGCAGCCACGCTTTTGCTGTCTGCCTGTAATGTCATTCCTACGCCGCTGAATACTCCGCCAGCCACCGCGCAGAAATTTGTCTGCGGCGGCGAAAAACTGGCTCTGGATGGTGATTATGCCTGGTATAACGGTCGGCGTTATTCTTATCAGAATATGAGCGGTGGCCAGGCGCTGTACCGCTATCACAGCAGCCAGTTTGCCGTTAAAAAAGAAGGCAACAACCGTACGCTGATGGTGGAACTGAGCGCGAAACCTTGTGTCGCCGCAAATTAACGCCGCTGCCTTGTTGCTGAGTTGCCGCTGCGCGTGAACATTCCCCCGTCGCTTCTTCTGACATTAACTTGCCTGCTGGCGGGATGCGGCACGCTGTCGAACGTTGCTCCCGTGGCCGAAGTGCCCCAGCGCGCGCAGCGCGCCTGTGGCGATCCTCAGCCGCGCGATATTAACGAATGGCTGCCGCTGATGGTTGAGCAGCACTCGCCTGGCATGGTGGTGGGCGTTATTGACGCTCAGAATCAGCGCCATTACTGGCGTTACGGCGTGACGGACCGCGAGCATCGCAATCCGGTCAATGAAAACACGCTGTTTGCCGTGGGCTCGCTCAGCAAAGGCATGACGGCAGAAGCCACGGCGGTGCTGGTGGCGCAGGGACGTCTGCACTGGTCCGATACGCTTGAGAAGCTGCTGCCGCCGACGGTTGCCTTAAGTGCCGATGCGAAGAAAATCACGCTGTTGCAGCTAGTTACGCACACCTCCGGCCTGCCGCGCCAGAATATGGATTTACCGATGCTGGCGGCGTTCGTCCGTTACCTGGGCAACGGAGAAAACTTTTACGCGCATCTCGACAGCGACAGGGTCGTTGACGATCTCGCGCACTTCGTGAAGCCTGCAAGCGATGAGCCTCGCTATTCGAATCTGGGCTACGCGGTGCTGGACTACGTATTGAATTACCAGACCGGCCAGCGTGCGGATCGGCTTGTGGAAACTTTGCTGTTTGCGCCTTTAGGTATCCAGAACACCAGCTTTACGCCGCAGAAGTTAAAAGCTTATCCGCTGCGAGCGATTGGGCACGCAGGCAGCCAGCCGAAATTTGTTCCGCGTGGGCAGGTTGTGCCGGACTGGCAGTTCACGGGCAATATGCTCGGCGCAGGCGGGCTCTATGCCAATACGGCCGATTTGCTTACTTTTGCCGCCGCGCATCTTGGCAGCACCGGCAATAGCCTGCTGGAGCGCGCCATGGGCGATGCCATGAAGGTTTATTATCCGCGCGACAAAGAAGCCGCAAATATTGCCTGGGTGAGCGACACTTACGGCGAGCAAACTATTACCTATCAGGTGGGGTATATCGGCGGCTACTCCAGCTATATCGGTATCGACAGGCAGCATCACTTTGCCGTAGTGGTTTTACAAAACAGTTTTACCTGGCAGAACAACCTGGGCCACAGCGTGCTGCGTCAGCTATGGCGCGAGCAAAATACGGCGGCGACCTGTACCAAAATCTCTTCCGTCTGAACCAAATCCCTCCCTCCGTTTTGCGTTATGTAAAGGTTATTGCGGCGGATCAAAGACTGCTGCAATAAAGCCTCTCCTGGTTAAAAAGTGACCATACTATAAGTGAGTGTTATGGGTTCACTTCATAGGGAGGATAAATGCATGTCCAGGACTACGCTCAAGCGTGATCTCCTGAAAAAGATGATCATTGCGAAGATAGACGTCGCAGCTTATCTCTCGTTGCGGCGGGCGAAAGGTTATATGTCGGTCGTCGAGAGTGAACATCTGCGCGATAATCTGTTCGATCTGTGTACTGAATATCGCGAAAATTTACCCGACGTTAAAAAAGTATTTTTGCCGCAGGAAATTGCTTCGTTTGATAGAGGCATTGCGGCGATTTCTTCCGCCGCCGTCTGTCTGATGACCGGACGGCACGACTGCCCGCACTACATCGCCATCGACGCTGATAAGCTTGAAAGCTGTCTCGATCAGCTTTCGCACAGCCTGAATGGTTTGCTTGTCAGCCAGCAGGCCATCGAGGCTTGACCACGGGGGAGGCGACTCCCCCAACCGCATTTTAAGGTTGTGTAAAATTCCCCACCCGATGAACTCAGGCGGCTACCCTTATTCTGTTAACGGAAAAGGAGATGCTGTATGTCCTGGCCTTCATCCCGCTCGCTTATTATTGCCTCTTTTCTCTGCTTCTCGGCGGTTGTTCAGGCCGCAGAGGTGAAAGTCGACGTGCTGCAAAGCAAGCTCGATCATCCCTGGTCGCTGGCGTTTTTGCCGGACGATAAAGGCATGCTGATTACGCTGCGTGACGGGCAGCTACGCCACTGGCAGCCGGGCGCCGGGCTTGGCGATCCCATTGTCGGCGTGCCAAAGGTTTGGGCGCACGGTCAGGGCGGGCTGTTCGATGTGGTGCTGGCGCCTGATTTTGAACGCAGCCGAAAAGTATGGCTTAGCTTTGCCGAGGCAGGCGGTGATGACAAAGCGGGGACAGCCGTCGGCTACGGCATCCTGAGCGCCAATCTCAACCGTCTTGAAGATTTTAAAGTTGTGTTCCGCCAGCAGCCAAAGCTCTCTACCGGCAACCATTTTGGCGGCAAGATGGTATTTGATGGCAAAGGGCACCTGTTTATCGCGCTTGGGGAAAACAACCAGCGCCCAACTGCGCAGGATCTCGACAAACTACAAGGAAAAGTGGTGCGGCTTAACGAAGACGGCACGGTTCCCAAAGATAATCCATTTGCGGCAAGGCAGGGCGCACGTGCCGAGATTTGGTCTTACGGGCACCGTAATCCACAGGGGCTGGCTATCAATCCCGCAAGCGGCGAGCTGTGGCTGAACGAGCATGGCCCGCGCGGCGGCGACGAAATTAATATAGTGCAGGCTGGGAAAAACTACGGCTGGCCGCTTGCGACATGGGGCATAAATTACAGCGGATTGCCCATTCCTGAAGCGAAAGGTGAAATTGTTGCCGGGACCGAGCAGCCGAATTATTACTGGAAGGTTTCTCCGGCGGTGAGCGGTATGGCGTTCTATAACGCAGATAAATTCCCGCAGTGGAAAGGGAAGCTGTTTATCGGCGCGCTCAAAGAGAAAAACCTGATTGAACTGACGGTCGATGGCGATAAGGTGACCGGGCAGCAGCGTTTACTGGACTCGCGTAAACAGCGTATTCGTGATGTTCGCGTCGGCCCGGACGGTTATGTCTATGTCCTGACCGACGAATCTGACGGGCAATTGCTGAAGCTCAGTCCGCAAGGCTGACGTTTAGCTTAATGGAATCATTACCGCTTTCTGGAATGCCGGGCGCTGGGTCAACTGTTGGTACCAGCGCCGCAGATTAACGTGCGCCCCCCATTTCACGTCAAGATTCAGCAGGGCGTAAAGCGTTGGCCCCAGCGCGATATCCGCTGACCCAAACTCTGCACCGCTAAACCACGGCTGCTTCGCAAGCTCGGCATCCAGAATGCTGAACAACGCGTCGCACTGCACAATACTTTCATCAATGAGCTTCTGGTCGCGCTGTTCCGGGGCGGTTCGCACAAGGCCCATAAAGACGCCGCGGTACGGAATAACCAGGGTTGATGCTGCCCAGTCCATCCATTTCTCGCCGTATGCGCGCGTGGCGGGGTCGCCTATCCACAATGAACCCTGGCCATACTGCGCCGCCAGGTAACGCACGATAGTATTGGATTCCCACAGCGTCAGATTTGTCGCGTCATCATGAATACAGGGCACCAGCGCGTTAGGGTTCATCGCCAGATATTCTGCGTCGTGCGTTTTACCAAATTTTCCGCCGGCCGGAATGGAACGATACGCCAGGCTCAGCTCTTCCAGACACCACAAAACCTTCTTTACATTGGTCGAATTATCTCTGCCCCAAACGGTTATCATATTTGCTCCTGATGGATGAGTGCATTTCATATTCAGTATGTGTGCCGTTTAAGCAAACACCTTTTCCTCCCTTTAGGCCATAAAAAAAATAAGCCGGACGGCGGCAAGTACGGTAAATTTCGAATAAACTTAACAAACTTTACCAACACCATATTTCTTTAAGTGAATTCGCACGCTAGCTTACTTACAGCTTGAAATGTGAAGTGACGGCGCGCGTCGTGACTTTTTTTGAATGGATACTCGGGTGGTTTTATGAAGAGTTTGCTAAACCCTGCGTCGTTACGCGCCCTGCTTGCAGGGTCGACCCTTTTGTTGCTGGCGGCCCCGGCGGTCGCGGCAGAACAGACAACGGCAAATGCCCCACAGATTGACGCCAGAGCCTGGATTTTAATGGATTACGCCAGCGGCAAAGTGCTGGCGGAAGGCAATGCCGACGAAAAGCTCGATCCGGCAAGTCTGACCAAATTAATGACCAGCTACGTGGTTGGGCAGGCGCTGAAAGCAGAAAAAATTCATCTTACCGACATGGTCACCATCGGCAAGGATGCATGGGCGACTGGTAACCCGGTGCTGCGCGGCTCTTCTTTGATGTTCCTGAAGCCGGGGGATTTAGTCTCGGTTGAAGACCTGAACAAAGGCGTGATCATCCAGTCGGGTAACGACGCAAGCATCGCTATCGCAGATTTTGTGGCGGGCAGCCAGGACTCTTTCGTCAGCCTGATGAACAACTACGCACAAAAACTCAATCTCACCAGCACCACCTTTAAAACGGTACACGGCCTGGACGCGCCGGGGCAGTTCAGCACCGCCCGCGATATGGCGCTGCTTGGCAAAGCTCTGATTCACGATGTGCCGGAAGAGTACGCTATCCATAAAGAAAAAGAGTTTACTTTCAACAACATCAAGCAGCCAAACCGCAACCGCCTGTTGTGGAGCTCAAACCTTAACGTCGACGGTATGAAAACCGGCACCACGGCGGGGGCGGGGTACAACCTGGTCGCCTCGGCGACCCAGGGCGATATGCGCCTGATTTCTGTGGTTCTCGGCACCAAAACCGACCGCATCCGCTTTAACGAAAGTGAAAAGCTGCTGACGTGGGGCTTCCGCTTCTATGAAACCGTTACGCCAATCAAGCCGGACGCCACCTTTGTGACGCAGCGCGTGTGGTTTGGGGACAGCAGCGAAGTGAAACTTGGCGCGGGCGAAGGTGGCTCGGTCACAATTCCGCGTGGTCAGCTAAAAAATCTGAAGGCAAGCTTCACCCTGACCGAGCCGCAGCTTACCGCTCCGCTGAAAAAAGGCCAGGTAGTGGGCTCAATCGACTTCCAGCTAAACGGTAAATCCATCGAGCAGCGTCCGTTGATGGTGATGGAAAACGTGGAAGAGGGCGGTTTCTTCAGTCGGATGTGGGACTTTGTATTGATGAAATTCCATAGCTGGTTTGGTAGCTGGTTCTCCTGATTACCAGAGCAGTTTGATATTCTCCGCCGTGGCGTAATCCACAAACTCCACGGCGGGTTTTTCATTGCTGATAATGCTATGGAACGACGACAGCGGCCCCATGCAGGCCGGACGCACCTTGCCGAATTTACTGCCATCCACCACCAGCACGCAAAGCTGCGACATTGAAAGCGCCCAGTGCTTAACCGGCAGCTCGTCAAGATTAAAACAGGTCGCACCGTGACGCGTGTGCAGGCCCGCCGCCGAGAAAAAGGCGATATCCGGGCAGAGATTGCTCAAACATTCCTGAAAGTTAATCGGTTTGAAAATCGCATTGCTGGCGTGGAATTCACCGCCGCTTAAAATAACGCGGCAGTTGGGTTTGTCCTGTAGGGCGAGAAATGTGTTCAGGGAATAGCAAACGCCGGTGAACGCCAGTTCGTCATCCAGCGCTTCAATGATGTACGGCGTGGTGGTGCCGCAGTCGAAAAACACCGTCTGATGCGGACGAATCATCGCCGCTGCTATGCGCGCAGCCTGGCGTTTTTCTTCAACCTGCCGAGTCTTCTGATCGCTTAGCAAATAGTGGCTGGCGGTGGAGCTGCGTGGTTCGAGCACCACATAACCACCCAGCAGCACAATGGGCCCGGATTCGTTATTCAGATCGCGACGGATGGTCATTTCTGATACGCCCAGCAGGGCGGCGGCGTCCTTAAGATGAATCTTATCGCTGCGTTTTAGCGCCTGAATCAGGCGATTAATGCGTTCGTCGCGCCGGGTTTCCATAATGCCCTCTGAACAGTAAAAACCCGGCGTTGCCGGGTCTTAAAATCGTAGGGCGGATAAGCTTGCGCCGTCCGCCGCTGGTATCGACGAGAGGGATTGTTGGATGGCACGTTGTTTATCCGCCCTGCAAATTCCCGCCGTTGGGCATTTTAACTGTGCATTACAGCTTAGTCACGCACCCAGCCCTTACGAATAAACAGCGCGAAGCAGAAGCGGTGCGCCTGATGCAATCGCTTATAAATTTGCATGCCCCAGACATTCCACACCATTTGCGCAAGCCCGCAGGAGCACAAGCCCACCAGCAACCCGCCCAGCATATCCAGCGGCCAGTGCACGCCCAGATACACCCGTGACCAGGCGATTACACAGGCAAGGGTAAATAGCGCTACGCCGGACCACACGCGGTGCCAGAAAGCGAAAGCCAGCGCAAAGGTGAAGATGACCGTGCCGTGATCGCTCGGATAAGAATCATCCGGGGCGTGATGCAGGAAGTTATAGCCAATGCCGTCAACAAAAGGTCGGTCGTGTGGGAAAAGATGGCCGACAACCCAGGAAAGGGAGACGCTGATAATAATTGCCAGCGCGGTTTTAATTACCATTTCGCGCTGGGCGGTAATCTGTTTGCGCTGGCCCCACAGCCAAAGAATGGCAATCAGCAGCGGGACGATGTTTATCAAATCTTTGGCAATAAAAACGGCAAGCTTGATTAGCCATTCCGGCGAGGCTGGCGTGGCGTTGATTATCAAAAAGAGCGTCTGATTGAGTTGTTCCATCATAACGGTTTTGGTTCCTTAACTGTTCAGGTGGTGAAGATGCCACCTGCGTGGCGGCGTCACGGCAAGTGCCGGGAGGCTGAATAACGGGTAAAAGTAAAAGCGTGCCGGCAGACGGTAAAGCGGGTTTATCTTAATTACCGAATCTTTACCGCATAAGCAGAGGTTGCCTTGCTCAGTCATAGCAGCATATATAAGGGTAAAAAAACGCAGCATACGCAGGCAATATTAAGAAAACCTTAAACAAAATGAAGGTTGTGCGGTATCCGCCTGCAATCTTAATAATTCACTATCTACCGCGCGGGCAATTTATTAAACTGCGCGTGATTTTCGTTTCTTCAAGTCATTATCCTCTCGAGTAACTAATGCAAAATAACAAGCGACTTGGTCGCCAGGCGCTGCTGTTCCCGCTGTGCCTGGTGCTCTATGAATTCTCTACCTATATCGGCAACGACATGATCCAGCCGGGCATGCTGGCGGTTGTCGAACAGTACAACGCGGGCATCGAATGGGTGCCGACGTCGATGACCGCCTACCTGGCAGGCGGGATGTTCTTGCAGTGGCTGCTGGGGCCGCTCTCCGACCGAATCGGCCGCCGCCCGGTGATGCTTACCGGCGTGGTGTGGTTTATCGTCACCTGCCTTGCCACCTTGCTTGCGCAAAACATTGAGCAGTTCACCTTCCTGCGCTTTTTGCAGGGCATAAGCCTGTGCTTTATCGGCGCGGTGGGGTACGCCGCGATTCAGGAATCCTTCGAGGAGGCGGTGTGTATTAAAATCACCGCGCTGATGGCGAACGTAGCGCTGATTGCGCCGTTGCTCGGCCCTTTGGTGGGCGCGGCCTGGGTGCATTACGCGCCGTGGGAAACCATGTTTATTCTGTTCGCGGTGCTGGCGGCGTTTTCCTTCTTTGGCCTGCATCGCGCAATGCCTGAAACGGCGACGCGTCTGGGCGAGAAACTGTCCTTAAAAGATCTCGGCCACGACTACAAATTGGTGCTGAAAAACGTCCGTTTTGTGGCGGGCTCGCTGGCGATAGGCTTTGTCAGCCTGCCGCTGCTGGCGTGGATTGCGCAGTCGCCGGTGATCATTATCAGCGGCGAGAAGCTAAGTACGTATGAATACGGTTTGCTACAGGTGCCTATTTTCGGCGCGCTGATTTTGGGTAACCTGGTGCTGGCGCGCTTAACGTCGCGTCGCAGTATTCGTTCGCTGATTATTCTTGGCGGCTGGTGGATTGTGCCAGGCCTGCTGGTTGCAGCGGTGGCAACGGTTGCCTCGTCGCACGCTTATCTGTGGATGACCGCCGGTCTGAGCCTGTACGCCTTTGGCATCGGTCTTGCGAACGCAGGGCTTGTGCGCCTGACGCTCTTTGCGAGCGAAATGAGTAAAGGAACCGTTTCCGCGGCGATGGGTATGTTGCAGATGTTGATCTTCACCGTCGGGATTGAGGTGAGTAAACACGCTTATCTGCACGGCGGCAGCGGTCTGTTCAGTCTGTTTAACCTGCTGGGCGGCGTGCTGTGGCTGGGATTGATGTTCGTGTTTTTGAAAGATAAGACGGTGGGTAATGCGACGGACGTTTAGTGCCGCTCGGTGGATGGCGCTGGCGCTTATCTCCCCTACGATTTAAAGCCACGCAGGAGCCACGCAGGTCGGATAAGCATCAGCGTCATCCGATGTTTAAAACACGTAGGTCGGATAAGCATTAGCGCCATCCGACATTGAAAAAAGACCCCGGCTTGCCGGGGTCTTTTTTGTTACTTAACAGCCATACCAGGCTGCGCGCCGCTGTCCGGGCTTAACAGGAAAATATCTTTTCCGCCAGGACCTGCCGCCATCACCATGCCTTCAGAAATGCCGAAGCGCATTTTTCGCGGCGCCAGATTGGCCACCATTACCGTCAGGCGGCCTTCCAGCTTCTGCGGTTCCGGGTAAGCGGAGCGGATGCCGGAGAACACGTTGCGTTTCTCGCCGCCGAGATCCAGCGTCAGGCGCAGCAGTTTGTCCGAGCCTTCCACAAACTCCGCTTTTTCGATCAGCGCAATGCGCAGGTCCACTTTCGCAAAATCATCAAAGGCGATGGTTTCGCCAATCGGGTCGTCCGCCAGCGGGCCGGTTGCCGGTGCGGCTGCGGCTTTCACTTCTTCTTTTGATGCTTCAACCAGCGCGTCAACCTGCTTCATCTCGATGCGGTTATACAGCGCTTTAAAGTTGTTCACCTTGTGGTTCAGCAGCGGTTGCTGAATGGCATCCCAGGTCAGTTCGCAGTTCAGGAAGGCTTCGGCGCGTTCGGCAAGCGTTGGCAGAACCGGCGTGAGCCAGGTCATCAGCACGCGGAACATGTTGATGCCCATAGTGCAGATGGATTGCAGGTCCGCATCGCGGCCTTCCTGTTTCGCCACCACCCATGGAGCCTGCTCGTCAACGTAGCGGTTCGCCACGTCGGCAAGCGCCATGATTTCGCGCACCGCGCGGCCAAACTCGCGGCTTTCCCAGGCTTCGCCAATGCTTGCTGCGGCATCGGTGAAGGTTTTGTACAGCGTCGGGTCGGCGATGTCAGCAGACAGTTGGCCGTCGAAGCGCTTGGCGATAAAGCCCGCGTTGCGGGAGGCCAGGTTGACGACTTTGTTGACGATATCGCTATTCACACGCTGCACGAAGTCTTCCAGGTTCAGGTCGATATCATCGATGCGCGAAGACAGCTTCGCGGTGTAGTAATAGCGCAGGCTGTCGGCGTCAAAATGGTTCAGCCAGGTGCTGGCCTTGATGAAAGTGCCGCGAGACTTGGACATCTTCGCGCCGTTTACCGTCACATAGCCGTGCACGAACAGGTTGGTTGGCTTGCGGAAACCGCTGCCTTCCAGCATTGCCGGCCAGAACAGGCTGTGGAAGTAAACGATATCTTTGCCGATGAAGTGGTACAGCTCGGCGGTGGAATCTTTCTTCCAGTATTCGTCGAAGCTTTCCGCGTCGCCGCGTTTGTCGCACAGGTTTTTGAACGAACCCATGTAACCGATTGGCGCATCCAGCCAGACGTAGAAGTATTTGCCCGGCGCGTCTGGAATTTCGAAGCCAAAGTAGGGGGCGTCGCGGGAGATATCCCACTGTTGCAGGCCTGATTCGAACCACTCCTGCATCTTATTCGCTACCTGCTCCTGCAGCGCACCGCTGCGGGTCCAGGCCTGCAGCATTTCGCTAAACGACGGCAGGTCGAAGAAGAAGTGTTCGGAATCGCGCATTTCAGGCGTCGCGCCGGAAACCACGGATTTCGGGTCGATAAGCTCGGTTGGGCTGTAGGTTGCGCCGCATACTTCGCAGTTATCGCCGTATTGATCCGGCGACTTACATTTCGGGCAGGTGCCTTTTACGAAACGGTCCGGCAGGAACATGCCTTTTTCCGGATCGTAAAGCTGGGAAATGGTGCGGTTTTTAATAAAACCGTTCTCTTTCAGACGACCATAAATCACCGACGCAAGCTCACGGTTTTCATCGCTGTGCGTGGAGTGATAGTTGTCATAGCTGATATTAAAGCCAGCGAAATCAGTCTGATGCTCCTGGCTCATTTCGCCAATCATCTGTTCCGGGGTGATGCCCAACTGCTGAGCTTTCAGCATGATAGGCGTGCCGTGCGCGTCGTCCGCGCAGATGAAGTTGACCGTGTTGCCGCGCATTCGTTGGTAACGGACCCAGACGTCAGCCTGAATGTGCTCCAGCATGTGACCGAGGTGGATTGAGCCGTTAGCGTACGGAAGTGCGCACGTTACCAATAATTTTTTCGCGACATGAGCCATAGTAGGAATTGCATCTTCTAAAGAGAAAAGGGCTTTGATGTTAACCGAAAGCCCGCCCTGCGGTAAACCACACAAGGTGCACAAGGAAATTTTATCGCCCCTTACGGCATCTGGTATGCTTAACAAACTGCAATGTACGCCAAAACATAAGGAGTCGGGATGAACTCTCAATCCCAGGCAAGTAAATCCCCCGAGCAATTGCGCGCAATGGTCGCCGGGACGCTGGCCAATTTTCAGCACCCAACCTTGAAGCACAATCTCACCGCGCTTAAAGCCCTGCATCATGTCGCCATGCTTGACGATACGCTGCACGTTGAGCTGTTAATGCCGTTTGTGTGGAAAAGCGGTTTTGAAGCGCTGCAGGAGCAGTGCAGCTCAGATTTGCTGCGCATCACCGGCGCGAAAGCCGTGGACTGGAAACTCAGCCATAACATCGCCACTATGAAGCGCGTGAAAAACCATCCCGGTATTAACGGCGTGAAAAATATTATCGCCGTAAGCTCGGGCAAAGGCGGGGTCGGTAAGTCGAGCACCGCGGTTAACCTGGCGCTGGCGCTGTCGGCCGAAGGGGCGAAAGTCGGGATTCTGGATGCGGATATCTATGGTCCGTCGATTCCAGCCATGCTCGGCGCCGAGCACGAACGTCCAACCTCTCCGGATGGCACGCACATGACGCCAATTTCAGCGCATGGTCTTGCGACCAACTCCATCGGTTATCTGGTCACGGATGAAAACGCCATGGTGTGGCGTGGTCCAATGGCGAGCAAAGCACTGATGCAGATGCTGCAAGAAACGATGTGGCCGGATCTGGATTATCTGGTGCTGGATATGCCGCCGGGCACCGGCGATATTCAGCTCACCCTTGCGCAAAACATCCCGGTAACGGGGGCGGTGGTCGTTACCACGCCGCAGGACATCGCGCTAATTGACGCCCGCAAAGGCATTGTGATGTTCGAAAAAGTCGATGTGCCGGTGCTGGGTATCGTTGAGAATATGAGCATGCATATCTGCAGCAACTGCGGACATCATGAGCCAATCTTCGGCACCGGCGGTGCGCAGAAGCTGGCGGATCAGTATCACGTTGCTCTGTTAGGGCAGATGCCGCTGCATATCACGCTGCGTGAAGACCTGGATACCGGTAAACCAACGGTAATCAGCCGGCCGGATAGCGAGTTCACCGCTATTTATCGCCAGCTTGCAGGACGCGTAGCGGCTCAGATTTACTGGCAGGGCGAAGTCATTCCGGCGGATATTGCTTTCAGAGCCGTTTAACCTTCCTTTGGCGGATGGCGCTTGCGCTTATCCGCCCTATAAATTGTAGTGCAGGGTGGGAAAGCGCCATCCACTCTTCAAACCACAAAGTGCATTAAGAAATATTCCCCGTCCGGCCCTTCACCACGGGCTTCAATTCGCCAGCCGTGTCGTTGATAAAACTCCACCGCGTGCAGATTCTTCACCAGGCATTTCAACGCGCCCGTGCTGCTAAATTCCGACTGCACTTTTTCCAGTAGGGCATGACCTACGCCGCGTCCATTTTGCCCTGGTGCTACGAACAGGTTGTGCAAAAAATTGTCATTCACCCATACAGAAGCAAAACCCAGCCGGTGTCCGTCTTCTTCCGCTACCCAGATTTGCTCATCTTTGGTCGCTTCATCGAAGTCCTCCAGGCGCCAGGCGCTACCGTCCAGCCACGGCCAGGCTTCACGTCGGGTATGCAGATACAATGTTCTCAAAAATGGACGATCGCTTTCAGTCCAGGCTCGAATCAACACGACATATTCCTTCAGATTTTATTGAAACAAACACATTGCAGGAGGCGCAGGGGTTAAAAGCGGTGTAGTTTTTATTACAATATCCCTGCTTCTCTATATACTGCCCGCTTTTCGAGAGTTTGAACGAGAGATACTCACCATGATGAATAACGACGTATTACGCAGCGTGCGCTACATGCTGAACCTGAACAATAATGACATGGTGAAAATTTTCGCCCTGACAGATACCGCGGTTACCGCCGAGCAAATCGTCACCTGGACCAAAAAGGAAGACGAAGAGAATTTTAAGCTCTGCCCGGATATCCTGATGGCAAACTTCTTAAACGGCCTGATTTACTTCCGTCGTGGCAAAGACGAAAGCAAACCCGCGCCAAAAATCGAACGCAAGATGACCAATAACATCATTCTGAAAAAGCTGCGTATTGCCTTCGATCTCAAAAGCGATGACGTGCTGGAAATCCTGACTTCGCAGGAGTTCCGGATTTCCATGCCGGAAATTACCGCCATGATGCGTGCGCCGGAGCATAAGAATTTTCGCGAATGCGGCGATCAGTTCCTGCGTTATTTCCTGCGTGGCTTAACTGCGCGAGTGCAGAAGAAGTAAATTATTGCCGGCAGCTATCCCGCCTGGAAATGAAAATAGCAGGGCGGGTAAGCAAAACGCTACCCGCCCTTAGAAACCAGCCTTACCTCAGATTTATTGCTATAAAGGACGGTCGGAAGCAACCACAACCTCTGGCTGTGAACGGCGACCAAGCATCCCCATCGCACCGGCAAGAATAACTTCAATAATAAGCATGAAGAAGGTGAACCAGCTTGCTTTCGCTGTGGCAGCGGCGGCCTTATCTGCTGCTTCTCGAGCTTTTTGCTCGGCCTCTTTCTTCAGCTCCTCGTATTTAGCCCGGGCAGCCTGATAATTTTTCTCAGTCTGATTGACTATCTGCTCGGCTTCGGCATCCGTTTTACCTGTTCTGGCGACAATAATGTTTTTCAGCGCCTCGCGATCGGCTGCCTGGAAGGTCGCTTCATTTCTGTCAGCCAGACCTTTAATAAAGCTTGTGATATCGCCGCCCTGATTTACCTGATTCTGCGCCTGATTTCCTTCGCTTTGCGCCTGGTTTTGTAAGGCTTCCGGCTGCAGCTCCGGCTTGCCCGTTTGCCGTAACGTTGTTTCAAGCTCGTTTTGCAGGCTATCAAGGTTAATATTGTTTTCTGCAAGCTTATCTTTTGCCATCTCTGTCACCGAGGGGGCGACGGCAGAAATTCCGCTGCCCAGGGTTTGCAGACCCGCACCAGCGATATTTGCCGCTCCACTCATAGCGGTGTTAGCCAGCGAAACCAGGAACCATGTACAAATCAAGGTATTAACGCCAAACATCAAAACGCCATGCAACGCACCTTCACGATGAGCCAGCCGCCCGCTGATAAATCCCCCGGCAGCAATAGCAATCAACATACTTAATCCGGTCCAGATGGCAGCACCTGTACCAATGCCGTCGAGAGGGTTTTGCTCTTTTAACGGATCTATTGTGGTTGTACCAATTGCCGTACCCAGAATCGCGAGCAGCAAATAAACCACCATGGAAACCACCACGCCGGCAAAAATAGCGCTCCAGGAAATACGTTTTAGCGGAAAATAATTACGCCTGGCATAGGCAAGGTCATAATCTCTGTTATCAGGATTGTGATGATCTATCATGACAGATCTCCCTATTTTCAGCATTGAAAGTGAGGATGGGAAAGACGGTGTAATATTAAACGCTAGTCCTTAATTTAAATTCTTTGAAGGACGGGTTTAGCAAATTAATACTGAAAGCCGCCGGAGAATTGTTCAATTTTCAAAAGAGCATTTCTCCCTTGCGGCTTATCAAATTAACTATAACGGCCTTGCAGGATCGCCGGGCTCAATAATTTCGTCTGGGTCTTCAGGATCGAAATCATCCGGCAACGGTTCTTCGTCAGGGACACGAGGAACGGGTTCATCATCAGGAAGCGGATCAACGAAATCAGGGCGTTCGGACATAAAAACCTCCAACAAAAACCTGCGTTAATATAGCTAAGCAAAACTCATTTCTGGTTTTGTTTAGGTTTCTTATCGTCGTTTTTAGGTGTTTTTTCCGGCTTCTTCGGCTGATCTTTCGAGACCTGCAAAATAAAGTTTGTCATCATTAACTCCACCAGGTTAAGTAGCATTTTGCTACGTTAGAAGTATAGTTATTTACCCTGTTTACCGCGAGCGAAGCGGTATATCTTACTGTTGAGTTTCAATGCGCTGTATTTAAAAAATAGTTTTAACTCGATGAAAAATTTCATTAAGTAGCAAATAAAATCCTCAGAATATATCCGTTTCGCTGGCTTAATTAACTATTTTCTGTTCATGAAATACTTAAAATCGGTCCTCCGTGACCGTTTTTTACTGGCAGGCTTTCGCTTCAGCAGAGGTCAGGTCAGCGCGCGAGCAATCCAGTTCGCGGCCGGAAGGACCCTGCATCGCTTTTTTATCTTCCGGCAGGATTTCACCGTGGGCACGATTCTTACCGTTCCAGCTTACTGAGGCGCTGCCGTCCGGATTAACAGAAATAGACAACACAACGCCCTGACCGCGTGCTTCATAGAAGTTGTCACTCACCTTCTTAAGATTCATCTCTTTGCCGTTCAGGTAAACCGGGCCGTCCTCATCAATATGCACATCCCCGGGATGTCCTTTACCGTTAAACAGCGGTAACGCTGCGCTGGCAGAAAAAGTGATAAAACCCAGTACTAACGCCATCATTTTCAATTTGTTCATTATTACTTCTCTTGTTAAATAATAAATATTCTCATCATTACATGTCAGAAATATACACAATGTAATATTTGCGGAGAGAGATAATGTTGCCGAACTGGCGATGCGATGTTGACTTAAATCAAACTGGTGAATGTGTCTGGTGAGGAAGATTCTTAATAATTATGACTAAAAATTAACGGCTTTCAGTTGATTTTTTTATGATTACGTTCGAAAGGAAAGGCGGGTCACGTACGCCATATCGCCGTGACCCGAACTGTTATTCCGCCGTTGACAGCTTGTTTGCAGGCTGTTCGAGAATCATGGTTTGCGTCTGGCTGAGGCTGATATTCGCAGCGCGCAGCATTTTGAGAATTTCATACAGCAGATCGCTGCGCGTTGAGCTGACCATGCGCGGGCTGTTCACGTAGCCGGTCACGCTCAGTACAATCCCGGTAGGCCCCAGTTCTTTAAAGCTCACCGACGGCGGCGGGTTTTCCAGAATGGATTCATGCAGGGTATAGGCTTCGAGCAGTAAATTGCGCACCTGTTCCGGGTCGATATCCAGCGGGAAAGTGAGCGAAATAGTGGCTACGCCTTGCGCATTGCCCATCGTGGCGTTACGTACGTTCTGGGAGATGAGCTGCGAATTCGGCACGATTACCGTGGATTTATCCCCAAGCTGGATTTCGGTGGCGCGCACGTTGATGCGACGAATATCACCCTCCACACCGCTGATGCTGACCAAATCGCCCACTTTTACCGGCCGTTCGGTGAGCAAAATAAGACCGGAGATAAAGTTCTTCACTATCTCCTGCAAACCAAAACCAATACCTACCGACAGGGCGCTGACAATCCATGCCAGCTTGTTCCACTCGATGCCCAGCATCGAGAGCGTCAGCATGATGATGAGCACGTAGCCTACGTTGGTGAACAGCGTCACCAGCGAAGCGCGAAGCCCTCTGTCCATCATGGTTTTCGGCAGGAAATCGTTATCCAGCCAGCGTCGCGTGGAACGCAGAACATACCAGCCAATCACCAGGCACAGCAGGGCATTTACCGCGTGCGCCGGGATAATGCTCATCCCTTCAAGGCCTTTACCGCCCCAGATATCCACGATTTTGCCAAGCAGTTCCAGCGGCGTGGTGGTCCCGAATGTGCCGTTAAGCAGCGCAACGGCGGCCATCAACAGCAGGGATGTTTTGCCTACTGCGGAAAACAAGGTGGCGGCGAGCGACAGATGACGATCGTTAACGCTCAGCGTGCTTTTAAGGATTTTGCCGCTGTGGGTGGTTGGCGAAAACACGCTCTCGCACAAATCCACCACGAAGTGAATAAGCAGATACAAACAGCTAACCACCAGACCAATCCATAACAGCTCGAAGGTCACAAAACGCGCCAGCGGGATATAGCCGATCAACAGCGCCAGAAGGATAACGAAGGCCGTCAGGCTAATAATCAGATGGATAATGCCTGCAAGCGTGGAGCGAGCTTCGGTTTGCTCGCCTTCCGCGCGCATTTTACGGCGCATACGGTTAACGCGAATGGGGGCGACGAGGCAGTTTATGGCGACCAGCAGCGCCGATAAGCCATTGCCGAACAGCGTCGCGTCAATGCTTGCCCCAACCAGCGCGTTCAACTGTTCGATGGTGCCGAAAATAAAGATAAACGTCGCCAGCAGGATGGGGAACGAGGCCAGCGTTTTGGCCAGCGGATCGGCAATGCCCGGCAAACGCCAGGTCGGGTGGCGATTGGACAGTAAGGCAATACCCAGACCGGCAATGATTGCCGAGAAATAGGTAAGCTCAACAAGCTGCCCGGCAAATTCAAGCACCTGTTCAGAGGTGTCCGGCAGGCGTGTAAAAATATAGCAAAGGAGCTGCATGCTGATGCCCAGCGTCAGCATGGTGCTCAGGGTGGTGAAACAGGCAAGGAAGCTGCGACGAAAACGTCCCTGCGGCAGCCAGCGCGGCAGGATCCAGTTAATCGGCGCGTCCAGCGCTCTGCGTCCGAACAGGCCAATGCCCAGCGCCAACAGCAGATAGAAGCCGGTGCCGAAACGCCACTCATCTTCCCATGCCTGCTGCCAGGCATCGCTGACCTGCGAGTCAAATTCGCTAAAACGATTGGCGTCTTTATCACTTGGGTCAAGCAGCGGCGTCCAGAATTTCTCACTTAAAATGCTGCCGGTATTCAGGGCTATCTGCGTTTTAAGCGCGTCGCGACGCAGGCCGGAGATTTGTGACGACAGGTTTTGCGCGCCCACGGCGATGGCTTTGGTTTGCTCAATTTGCGCGGTGAGAAGCGTTTTGCTGTTGTTTAGCTGTTTACGCTGGCTGATGACCTGCGGGGTTTCCGTCAGCGTACCCGGCGCTGGCGCCGGGCCCAGAACATCCAGTTGGGCCTGAACCTGAGTCAACTGCGGGGCAAGCGCCACGGCCAGCTTATCGGCATCGCTAACGAGCTTCTGCGCGTCGTCATTCAGGGCGGTGAACTGCTTATCGGCCTTCGCGGTAGAAACCCGCTGCTTTAAGGAATCCAGACGTTTTTGCAACGCAGGCAACTCGGTGCTGGCATTGACTTTTACCGGCTGTTCAACGCCGGTTTGCCCGGTGCTTTCATCCGCCTGAGAAAGGAACGGCGTGAGCATCAAACAGGACAATAATGCCAGTAACAACGGCACTCTTAACATTTTTTGCATAGAAGGATGTACCCGGGGATTCGAAAAACAACTATTTGTAAGCAACCGGCTAAGGATACCTATTATTCACAGGAAGAATAGTTCTGTTTGTCTGACTCAATCCGTTGCCCGATCTCCTGAATCATTACCGCAGGAGATTGGGTCTGGTTTATCAGCAAGTCTGTTGGGCTATTCTCCGCAGATACTTACGCAGTTCCGGCTTTAGACAAGCGATACATGTTACAAACAGCGCGCTAAAAGCGCATTTACAAGACTTCTCGTGGGTATTATCCTGCTCGACGATTAAAGGGGCGTTAAGCGCAACTTTTGATTCAAATGACTCGGGGTGCCCTTCTTTGTGAAGGCTGAGAAATACCCGTACCACCTGATCTGGATAATGCCAGCGTAGGGAAGTCAGATGCCTGTCCGCATCCCTTCTTCACGCCGGACAGGAGCCTGTTATGCAACCTGACCTGCTACCCGGCCATCGCGCCGCGTCTGTTTTACACAATCTGCGCCTTTCTTCTCCTCTGGTTCACTGCATGACGAACGATGTGGTGCAAAATTTTACCGCTAACGTTCTGCTCGCCATCGGTGCGTCGCCAGCTATGGTGATTGAAGCTGAAGAGGCCGCGCAGTTTAGCCCCGTGGCCGACTCACTGCTTATTAATATCGGTACGCTCACGGCAGAACGCAGCCGCGCAATGCTTGCCGCTATCCATGCGGCCAATGATTCCTCCACGCCGTGGGTGCTCGATCCCGTGGCCGTTGGCGGGCTTTCGTTCCGTACGCAGTTCGCCCGTGACATTCTCTCTTTACGTCCTGCCGCTATTCGTGGCAACGCGTCTGAAATTCTCGTGCTTGCCGGAGATGCTGCGGGAGGGCGAGGGGTGGATAGCACTTCCGATTCTTCCAGCGCATTACCGGCAGCGCTGCATCTTGCACAGCTAACCGGCGCGATTGTGGCGGTTACCGGCGAGCT
This sequence comes from Dryocola boscaweniae, assembly GCF_025215095.1. Classification (GTDB taxonomy): domain Bacteria; phylum Pseudomonadota; class Gammaproteobacteria; order Enterobacterales; family Enterobacteriaceae; genus Dryocola; species Dryocola boscaweniae. The sequence continues at coordinate 230,936 of NZ_JALHAP010000078.1, forward strand.
TGATTACGTTACAGATGGCGTTAATTCATGGGCGGTTGCGGGCGGAGACATATTGATGACTCGCGTAGTAGGCACAGGATGCGCGCTTTCCGCCGTCGTCGCGGCTTGCTGTTCGCTGTCGGGTTCCCGGCTGGATAACGTTGCCGCCGCCTGTCGTTTTATGAAGTTTGCGGGCAGACGAGCAATTGCCGCCGGTCGTGGCCCCGGCAGTTTTAGCCCGGCGTTTCTGGATGCGCTTTATCTTCTTAACGAGGAGGCGCTGGCATGAAAGGCATGAAGCGAATTAATGCGTTAACCATTGCCGGCACCGATCCAAGCGGGGGCGCGGGTATCCAGGCCGATCTGAAAACTTTTTCGGCGTTAGGCGCTTACGGCACCAGCGTGATCACCGCGCTGGTGGCGCAAAACACGCGTGGCGTGCAGTCGGTTTATCGCATCGAACCAGGTTTTGTCGCAGCCCAGCTTGACTCGGTACTGAGCGATGTGCGTATCGATACCACCAAAATCGGCATGCTGGCCGAAACGGATATTGTTGAGGCGGTGGCCGAACGCCTTGCTTATTACAAAGCGCAAAACGTAGTACTGGACACGGTGATGCTGGCGAAAAGCGGCGATCCGCTGCTTGCCCCTTCTGCGGTGGAAAGCCTGCGCCGTCGTTTATTACCGCAGGTAGCGCTGATCACGCCAAATCTGCCTGAAGCGGCTGCGCTGCTCGATGCGCCGCACGCCCGTAATGAACGAGAAATGAAAGAGCAAGGCGATGCGCTACTGGGCATGGGTTGCCAGGCCGTACTGATGAAAGGCGGGCATCTTGATGATGCCGAAAGTCCTGACTGGCTATTTACCCATCAGGGCGCGCAGCGTTTTACCGCGCCGCGTGTACAAACACGGAATACTCACGGCACGGGTTGCACACTTTCTGCGGCGCTTGCCGCCCTTCGCCCACGCTACAGCGACTGGCCGCAAACTATCCTGGCGGCGAAAAAATGGCTGTCTCAGGCGCTGGAACAGGCTGATTCGCTGGAAGTGGGGCGGGGGATTGGTCCGGTGCATCATTTTCATGAATGGTGGTGATACGGCAAGCAACCCGTTAACACAGGTTTTGTACGTTGTGGCCGCCCGGCGTTACAAAACAGAACAGGCTGAAAGTGCTCCCCGGGGTGGCGAAGGCTGCGAGTAGGAACCAGGATTATCTCGGTCCCTGGCACGCCAGGTGCTACGGGCCGGGAATTTCATCCTCTGCGGGCAGGCTGCCTGCGGACCTTACGGGAGCATATTATGACTGATATTGCGCAGTTGCTTGGCAAAGACGCCGACGGCTTATTACAGCATCGTTGTATGACTATTCCGGCGGACCAGCTATACCTGCCTGGTTCGGATTATGTGGATCGGGTGATGATAGACAACAACCGCCCGCCTGCGGTGCTGCGAAATATGCAGACGCTTTACAACACAGGGCGTCTGGCGGGTACGGGGTACCTTTCTATTTTGCCGGTTGACCAGGGCGTCGAGCACTCAGCGGGTGCGTCTTTTGCGGCGAATCCTCTCTATTTCGATCCAAAAAACATTGTTGAGCTGGCCATTGAAGCGGGCTGTAACTGCGTGGCATCCACCTATGGCATGCTTGCATCGGTATCTCGCCGTTACGCTCACCGTATTCCCTTCCTCGTTAAGCTTAACCATAACGAAACGCTGAGCTATCCAAATACTTTCGATCAAACGCTGTACGCAAGCGTTGAACAGGCGTTCAATATGGGCGCTGTGGCGGTGGGGGCAACGATTTACTTCGGCTCGCCTGAATCGCGGCGACAAATTGAAGAAATCTCCATTGCGTTTGAACGTGCCCATGAGCTTGGCATGGTCACCGTGCTGTGGGCGTATTTACGTAACCCGGACTTCAAAAAAGATGGAGTGGATTACCACGTCAGCGCCGACCTTACCGGGCAGGCGAACCATCTTGCTGCCACTATTGGCGCGGATATCGTTAAGCAGAAAATGGCCGAAAATAACGGCGGCTACAAAGCGGTTAACTTTGGCTACACTGACGACCGTGTGTATACCAAACTGACCAGCGATAACCCAATCGATCTGGTGCGTTATCAACTGGCCAACTGCTATATGGGCCGCGCCGGATTGATCAACTCCGGGGGCGCGGCGGGCGGAGAAACCGACCTTACGGATGCCGTGCGTACCGCCGTCATCAACAAACGCGCGGGCGGTATGGGGCTGATTCTGGGCCGCAAGGCATTCAAAAAGTCCATGTCCGAAGGCGTGAAGCTGATTAACGCCGTGCAGGATGTTTACCTGGATACTAAGGTGAGCATCGCGTAATAGTACGTACACCCTATGGCTTTTTCTCGGCTGATGTTTGCCGCTAACCCAGTAACGGGCAGTTTGGCGGTAAACGGCAGCTCAGAGCATTTGGGTGAACGTCGATGCGAAACTCTCGCCCCTTCAGCGGCTCGCCGTCGAGATTAAATGTGATTTCGTGCGGCGCGCTGATTTCAAACCACGAGGATTGCCCGTCGATAATATTCGGGCTTTCCTCCGGGCGGGTAATCGTCGTTAATAACGCCGGCAGCAGCTCTTCGCCGGTAAAAATACGCAGATCCAGCAGGCCATCATTAATAAGCGCCTGCGGGCAAAGCTGTTGGCCGCCGCCGGCCTGGCGTCCGTTGCCGATCCCTATCGCCAGCGCATCGCCTTCCCAGGAAAAATTCTCTCCGCGGATTTCGCAGCGGTCGGGTTTTAGCGTGTCCATACGCAGCAAGCCGTGAATAAAATAAGAAACGCCGCCAAGCGCGGCTTTCAGTCTTTCCGGCGTTTCGGTGGTGATACGCGTGCCAAATCCGCCCGTCGCCATATTGATAAAGAAGGCCGTTTTATTAACCTCAACCAGGTCGATATCAAAAGCGCGACCTACCATTGCCAGTTGCAGGGCTTTATCCAGCTCAACGGGAATGCCGATGCTGGTGGCAAAATCATTTGCTGTTCCCAGCGGTAAAATACCCAGCACCGGGCGGCGAGCCGGATCGCGTTGTGCAAGCGCAGTCGCCACTTCATTGATGGTGCCGTCTCCTCCGCCCGCAACTACCGTTTCCACGCCAAGCTCAATGGCTTCATCCACATAACGTGCGGCATCGCCCTGTTCCCAGGTGACGCGAATATGCAGCGTGTAGCCTTCTTCGCGCATTACGCCGATCGCGCTACGCAATTCTGGAAGATTGGCGCCCTTGCCGTTGAGGATCACAAGCGTTATCGGAAACTTCTCCATGGTTTACCTCAGGAAGATCAAAGATGAAGAAAGTGTATCGCATGAAAGGCGCGGGAGGGTAAGAACGCACCGAATTAGCGACAAAAAAGAAGGCCTGCGCGAGGGAGATCGAGCAGGCCAAGGAGGTGGTTCCTGGTACAACTAGCATTTATGGGTTATGTTTTTCAGCCCGGCGATAATAACCAACTCAAGCCGAACGGTGTGTGATCGATTTCTAAGAATTATCCCACTATGAAAAAATAATCCAAATGAACTAGTTACCGTGCGGATTGCGGGTGGTCTGACCTGCCAGATTACGCATTAACAGCGCATAATCCAGCGATACATCCTGCGGCACAGGCAACCATACGGTGTGGCCGTCCCCTGGCGCCACGTCAATCGGCTGGGCTTTTGCGTTTTCTAATACTTCCAGCGTGAAAGTCACGTTGCCCTGCGGGGTCATTAACTCAAGGCTGTCGCCGAGCAGGAATTTGTTTTTCACCGCAACCGCCGCCAGATCGCCCCGGCGTTCGCCGGTGAATTCGCCGACAAACTGCTGGCGCTCGGAAATGGAATGGCCGTATTCGTAATTCTGATGACTTTCATGCGTGTGGCGACGCAGGAAGCCTTCGGTATAGCCGCGGTGCGCCAGCCCTTCTAAAGTTTGCAGAAGCGTTGGGTCGAAAGGTTTACCTGCCGCTGCGTCATCAATTGCGCGGCGATAAACCTGGGCGGTACGCGCGCAGTAGTAATAGGATTTGGTGCGGCCTTCGATTTTTAAGGAGTGCACGCCCATTTTCGTCAGGCGTTCCACGTGTTCGATAGCACGCAGATCCTTAGAGTTCATGATATAGGTGCCGTGCTCGTCTTCAAACGCGGTCATATACTCGCCTGGGCGTTTTGCTTCTTCCATCATGAAGACTTTATCGGTTGGCGCGCCTATGCCCAGCGTGGGTTCGATATTTTGCACCGGGATAGGCTCGTGAACATGGACGATATTGCCCACCTCATCTTCTTTGCCTTCTTCCACTTTGTATTCCCAACGGCAGGCGTTGGTGCAGGTTCCCTGATTAGGATCGCGCTTGTTGATATACCCTGAAAGCAGGCAGCGGCCGGAATAAGCCATGCACAGCGCACCGTGAACGAAGATTTCAAGCTCCATTTCTGGCACCTGTTCACGAATTTCTGCTATTTCATCTAAGGACAGTTCGCGCGAGAGAATGACGCGGGTAAGGCCCATCTGTTTCCAGAATTTCACCGTTGCCCAGTTAACGGCGTTTGCCTGCACGGACAGATGGATATCCATCTGCGGGAAAGCTTCGCGTACCAGCATAATCAAACCCGGATCGGACATGATCAGCGCGTCCGGACCCATCTCGACCACGGGTTTCAAATCGCGGATAAAAGTTTTCAGCTTGGCGTTGTGCGGGGCGATGTTAACCACGACGTAGAATTTTTTACCCAGCTCGTGGGCTTCGTTGATGCCGAGCTGCAGATTTTCGTGGTTGAACTCGTTGTTACGCACGCGCAGGCTGTACCGCGGCTGGCCTGCGTAAACGGCATCTGCGCCATAGGCAAAAGCGTAACGCATATTTTTCAGCGTTCCCGCTGGCGATAAAAGCTCTGGTTTAAACATGATGTTCCCGGTCTGATGTCAGGTCAGAACCGCTTCACCTGATGAAGCGGTGATAGCAAAGTTTTGGGATTACCCCAATTTTAGGGCGGGAATTGTAGCGCTTATTGTTGCCAGAAACCACCTCATGTACAGGGCGATTATACTCATAGCCTAATCACCCGATGGGCTGAGGCGATGGTGGAAGGACGATAGGCAACAAGAACTCGCGTCATACCGAGATTTGCAATGGCCTGATTGATTAGATGTTCATTTTCTTCATCCAGATGGCTGGTGGCCTCATCCATAAACAGAATACCGGGGCGGCTGTAGAGCGCACGAGCAATAAACAAACGCTGTTTTTGTCCGCCGGACAGGCCCTCACCTAACTCACCGACCAGCGTGTCATAACCCATTGGCAATGCTGAAATATCGTCATGGATATTGCTGAGCTTTGCGCATTCGATGAGCCAGTGTTCGTCAATCTCCTGACGGAAGCCTGAGATATTGCTGCGCAGCGAGCCGGACAACAATTTGTCATCCTGAAGAATGCTCGCAATGGCGCAGCGATAATTGTTTATACCTGCCTGATGAGCATCCCGACCGTCGACGATAATCCTGCCGCTCTCAGGTGCCGTCAGGCCACAAAGCAGCCTCATTAGCGTGCTTTTTCCGCATCCGGAAGGGCCGACAATCGCTACGCTTTCACCGGCGTTAATAGATAAATCCAGCTCGTTTATCACCAACGGGGCGTATTTGTCATAGCGAAAAGTTAACTTCCTCGTTGTAAGACTCAGCGCCTTTCCCGCCGGGAAAAGCTTGCGGGCGGGTGTTGCAGGCTCTGTGGACGACAAGGCGATGTCCGCTACCCGTTCATTGTGTAAAGAAAGCATGCGCAGATTCAGCAAAGTATCGGTGAAGGCAAGAGCGCGATCGGAAAACAGGGCGCGGAAAGTTCCAAAGGCTATCCAGGCTCCCAGCGTCATCTGATTGTCTAAAACGCGCGTGACGCCAAGCCAGAGGATTATAATGTACTCGCAGGTGCCAATCAGTGTCCCCAGCAGGGTAAAAGTCATGTCAAACTTTGCCAGCATGATGGAGGAGTTGGTCGTGTTGACGTTCAAATTCATCATATTGCGGCATCGTTTCTCTTCCAGCCCCTGAGAACGAACAGTGGCAATACTAAATAGCGTCTCGGTCAGATACGAATTTGCGCTGGCATCTTTGACTAACAGCTCTTCCGACATTTGCCGGTAAACCGGCCACGTCATTAAGCGGATAAGAATATAAATCAGCGTAAAGGCTACGGCGATGAAGCTTAAGGTGCCGCCATAAAAAAATAAAAGCGCCAGCGAGCCGCTGACGATAAGAAAACTCACTATCCCGCCGGTAATTTCGGTAATAAAGGTGTCGCGAATGGTATCGATGGAAAAATAACGTGACTGGATGTCGCCAAGCTTGCGTTTTTCAAACCAGGCTAACGGCAGGCCCACCAGATGGCGAAAAAGTCCGTCTTTCCACTGCAAATCCGTTGTGGCATTGATAGTGATAATCGCCCAGTGGCGCCATAAGCTGATGCCGGTTTGCAGCAGGGTCATCAGCATCAGTCCAAGACAGATAACCGTCAGCAGGCTGCGATCGTTTTCAGGTATCACATGGTCCATGATGAGCTGGGTGCCAATGGGAAGCAGCAGACTAATAAACTCAATCATCAGAGACAGGAGAAAAAGCTTGCTCAGTACGCTTTTTAACCTGCTGATATTACGTAACAGATCGAGCGTTTTCATCTTTGGCTTCTCAACCCTGCGGGTAAATTCCACGCCGGGCCACAGCTCAAAGGCAACGCCGGTAAAAGATTTTGAAAACGCCTCGGGCTTCATAACCTTTAGCCCGGCGGCGGGATCGTGCAGGGTAATTTTATTGCCTTTAACCCGGGTGAGTACCACAAAATGGTTGAATTCCCAGTGCAGGATGCACGGCAGCGAAAGCTTATGCAGCTCGTCGGGTTCAACAAAAAGCGCTCTGGAAGCCATTCCCAGCTCCCCGGAAATTTGCGCAAGCGTATCAAGCGTGCAGCCATGTAGAGAAATACCGTGTTCCTGGCGCAGGGACAGGATATTTGTCTGTTTGCCATGCCATGAGGCTACCATCGCCAGACAGGCCAGCCCGCATTCGCTCGACTCGCTTTGCAATATCACCGGCACTTTTCGGCGCAGCCTTAGATTCAGCCCCTGAATGCCTGAAAAAGGAGGTTTATTTTCCATCTACTGGCCCTGAAGTATCGTTTTTGATGCGCGAAAGCGGAGAAAGCACCCATTCGATAAGGCTTCTCTTTTCCAGAAATAAAACGCCGCTCGCGCGCATCCCGTTTTGCGGCAGAAAAGTCTTATCGCGATAATGAAAAAGCGTGTTTTGCGGTTTTACGATGAGCTTGAACCAGGTCTCAGAGGGATCGGCCATTTTTTCTTTGGCGGAAGGCCAGGTCGCCATTTCCTGTACCGGCACAGGAAGTTCGGAGATTGACTGGATGGTGCTAAAAAACTGGCCAAACTTTTCAGCAGGAAAGGCCGCGTAGCGAACGTTCACGGTATCCCCCGGCGCAATATAAGGAACGGCATAGGCGGGAACCCAGAGCACTAACGTGTAGTGGCTGACATTTCCCGGGATGATTTGCGCCAGGCAGTCGCCGTTCCTGATAGTTTGGCCAACAATAACGCCCGTTGTTTCAATTTTGCCCTCCACGGGCGAGGTAACAACCACTGTGCCATCAGCTTCGGCACTCGCCCGCTGGCTTAATAATTCGCCTCTTTGAATTTCAAGCTCAAAAAGCTGGTTATCAAAGTCTGTTGCCTGCGTTTGCAACGTGCTGGTCAGCAGCATGTTTTGCAGCGTATTTTGCTCATGCTGAGTGCTGATGTTTAACAGGTTAATTTGCTGCTGATGATGAAGTGAGACCTGGTTCGTCAGCTGATCTTTGGTTATCAACCCTCTTCGCAGGTGGCTTTGGTAGCTTTCCATATTCTGCCGGGTGTTTTTGAGTCCGGCGCGGGCGCTGGCTAATATTTTTTGCGAATGCTCCAGCGCGGATTCATAGCTCGCTTTTTGTTTCCTCAACGTTGCGAGAGCGATCGCCTTATTTTGTTTCACGCGTAAAATGATGCTGTCTAGTGCTGCAATCCGTTTTTGAATATTTTCTTTTTGGATAGTACTAAACGCACCCGTGGCGATAGTGCGATCGATATTGATTTCATAAAGCGGTGTGCCCTTTTTGACGACCTCTCCGGGTAGAACAAAACTGCGTTCAATAATGCCCTGCCAGCTGGAATATAACGTGACGGCGCGTGGCGCTGAAACCAGTTCACCGCTAACCACCACCCGGCGATGCCAGGAGCCAAAAATAAGAAACGCCACCAGCAGGGCGAAAAAGGTAAAAGTAATAATGGCAAGCAGCCAAGCGGGAAACCCGCTGCGCATAACGGCTTTACCGTGCCATGACGTTATGCGATGTTCTAACGCTTCTTTTCTGAATGTCATCATGGGGCGGGGTCACTCTTGGTTTCATTTTTTTCCATATATAATGCCAATTCATCCAATACATTCTGAAAACTGTCGATGTTTAATTTCTCTGTCAGATATTCATCTGTATGTAAGGATTCGATTCCCCGTAAAAGATTGGCGCTTTCCTGAACTGCTGTCAGGAACAGATTTTGAGCTCTCAGGTAATTAGTTAACAGATAAAGCAGGCAGGTGTCTTTATCTTTATAGTATTCATAAAGCGCTTTAGCCTGCTGCCAGGCCTGCTGGAAGTTACGTTTCTCTAGCAAAGAAATAATTAACTTTGATTTAATATTATATGCATAAACTTCCCAGTCATCATCATAAGGCAAAGGAAGTGCCCCAAAATGCTGTAGAATTTTCTCATGTTCAGGATCTTCGGGCTTTAAGTAACGTAAAGAAAAATATTTCCACCTTAAACCATCAGGTTCTAATATGATTTGCTCGTCGAGTAACTTTTTGTTCCTCGTATGTTTACTTTTTTCTTCATAAGCGTTGTTAACGTATCCATAATGAAGGATTTTAATAATTGGTAGGAAAATAATTTTGCTGGCTTCTTCATCGAGATATTCATGCACCTTGCCATGATAGCGCAGTGAGGGACGTTTTCTGAATATTCTCGCATTATTGATAAGTTGGCTACCGTTGAGATTATCAATTAGTGGTGCGTAGAGTGCGTCTCTGTCTTCCTGGATAATTTTTTGTATTGTATCGCGAAAAATGGTTCTTGTTTCCTCTGCGATGTATTCATCCGCATCTATCACCAGACACCATGTGCAACTGGCCAAAGAAATGGCATAGTTGCGCATTTCTGAAAAATCGTTATTCCAGGGACGAGAATAAAGTTTAGCCCTGCTCGGATGCTGTGATATTAATTTAATTGTATTATCAGTAGAGCCGGTATCAACGATGATTATTTCATCAACCAGATCCTTTAGGGAATCGAGAGTAGATGTAATAGTTTTTTCCTCATTGAAACAAATGATTACTGCACTGATTCTGTTGTTCTCGAAAGTCATTTCATCCATGTTGACACTAAACCTTCTGGTGTATGGAGCGTATGGCCGAAAAAAGCGATGCCGTAGAGATCGTTTTGCATAAAGATAGACAGAAAGTAGGGTGGGATATCTTCGTTAAGTTTAAGAAGTTGATAGCCCAATCCTAATAATACTTCGACAATGACGCCTGGACCGGTTAAAGCCAAAGTTACTTCTCCAGTGCTGGCAATGGCTTCATAACGATAGGTTAATAAACGAGCCAGATAATGATGAGTAGTGTGTGCACGGATACAGGTAAAAATGGCATTGTTTTTTTCCAGAAAACGGTAGCGCTTTTTTATTGTACGTAACACTATAGATAAGGTTTTGGAGTGTGGAAATGCACCGATGACATTATTAAAATAAACACCAGAAAGCGAAGGGACTGCGCTTTGCAAAATTAAATTTTTATAGCAGAGTACTTTTCCCAACGCGGGTAAATCTGTAATGCTGAGTTTTTTTACATCTTCCCTGATGCTACAATTAATTATGTGTCTTATAGGCAAAGGAATATCAGATGGCTTATTGAGATAGGTGCTGATATTAATTTCACATTCGTGGCCTGGACTTAATTTTTGCAGGGTAGCTTCTGCCATTGCAGCCGTAATATATTCATTATGGCTGGTAATGTATTTTCTAAGAACCATTTTTGTTTTTGCGAAGCAAGAATCTATTGCAGGCAATGTGTCAACATCAATATAGATACCGCCGTAATGGTAAAGTATCAGCAGTCTGGCAATATCGCTGGCACAGGCAAAGTTACCTCGGATAATAATCTCATAGTAATAGTACTTCTTTAGCTCGGCAAATTTTTCTGAAAATACATGTGAGATGCTTTTTAGATTTATCCGATCGGTAAGTTTAGCTAATATAGTAGATGCAGTCTGCGAATATTGCGGCAGTTCAACATTTATACTTTCTAAAAATTGCATAGCCAGCACATTAAAAGTATGGTTTTTATCTAGTCTGGGATAAATATAGTGAAATGCTTCGTTTTGCAGAGTAATGAGTTTTTGGTTCGAATCTTGCGGTGCTACTACTTTTGCATGTTGCGCAAGTAATATATGAAAACGATGACAAAGCATGCAATCTTCATCGAGCCAAAGATTAATTATTTTGTCATTGTTTACTTGTTGCCAAATATTAATATATTCTAAATTCAAAGCTTGTAAGTCGCCAATCCAGACAAAGTGAAGAATGTCTGGCAGAGTCTTTTTTAAAGACATCAGCGTTTGAATAACCTCTGGTTCTCCATTATAAGACGATTCTATATCACTGTCTTTTGCCTGGTTTTGCCAGGCCTCTTTCAACATATGTCGTAAAAGCGATAATGGACTTTTCATGAAAAATAGATCGCGCTGAAAATGGCTGCTGGTATACAGTAATCTTTGGTATATTCTTCTAGCGCGGCGGTATTGGCCTTAAAATGTTCCAGCATAATATCTATTGCTGCTGCTTCGTCCTGTGCTTTTGTTTCAAAAGGCATTTTTTGGAAACCTTCAGATTTTAATTGCTCTTTAAGCGCAGCAGATAGATCTTTTTTTTCATAGACGTTAACGGCGATATCGTTTGAATAGAAGATATAATTTTTCATAATAGATTCCTTTTCATTGTTAAACCGAACAGGATAATTCCTGTCCGGTGAGACTAAAGAAAAAATTAACGATTAGAACCTACTTCTCTTCTTCCGCCGGTACAGCCACGAGAACCAGCGCTTGATGTGCCTGGGTTATTTGAGAAGTAACCTCCAGCCAGCACTCCACTTCCTGGTTTACCTTTGCTGTTAGTAATCTGCGGAGCTCGGTTTCCCGCGTTTCCGCCCGCAGAACCAGAACCACCTGAAGAACAGTTCCCTGACGAGCTTGACGGGCCGCGGCCACACTGATCTGCAAAACCGCCAGCGATAGTATGGTACTGACTTGTTGATATCTCTTTCATTCATCTCTCCTTAATTTAAGTAGGACTTCCTGACAGTGCCGTATTTGATGAAAAATCAAACACAGGTCGAATTTACTGGAAATTATAGGAAACGGAAGAGGAGGCGAAAATAAAGTTAAATTTTGTGATTTAGTCGAATTTACAATGTAATATGAATGAAATAAGAAAAGGAAAGGTGTTGCCAGAGAGTTTACTGGAATGAGTTGTCGAAAAGTGCCTCGGAGTAAGGCACTCTTATAAAAAAAGTTACGCCATGCGACAGGCGTCCGCCTCCCAGCGATAGCCCACGCCATAAACGGCGCGAATAAATGACTGTTCTTCATCAAGCGCTTCGAGCTTGCGGCGCAGGTTTTTAATATGGCTGTCGATGGTTCTGTCCGTCACGACGCGATAATCGTCGTAAAGATGGTTCAGCAGCATTTCTCGGGAGAATACTTTTCCCGGCTCGTGTGAAAGCGTTTTTAGCAGGCGAAATTCAGCAGGCGTCAAATCCAGCAGCTTATCGCGCCAGCTTGCCTGGAAACGGCCTTCGTCGATGATAAGCGGGCTTTCTTCTCCCACGGGAATAGGCTCTTGTTGACGCTTGCAGCGGCGCAAAATTGTTTTTACGCGTGCGACAACTTCTCTTGGACTGTATGGCTTGCAGATATAGTCATCGGCACCGATTTCCAGCCCCAGCAGGCGGTCAATCTCTTCTATTTTTGCAGTCACCATAACGATGGGGACTTCAGAGAAACGACGAATTTCACGGCACAGCGTCAATCCGTCGGTGCCCGGCAGCATTAAATCCAGCAGGATTAAATTCGGTGGGGTCTGGCGGACGTACGGCAGAACCTGGTCGCCATGGGTAATCAGCGTAGGGGCGTAGCTCGCCGCTCGCATATAATCGATAAGCAACTGCCCCAGTTTCGGCTCATCTTCAACAATCAAAATGCGTGGAGCATTTTCATCAATCGGAAAATCGGTCATACGTTTCTCATTGATTCTGGATCAAGGGTAACTCTACTGTAATGCTAACGCCCCCGAAAGGCGAATGACCCGCCTTCAGAGTACCGCCGTGCGCGGCAACAATATTCTTGCAGATTGACAACCCGAGCCCGGAGCCGCCGCTTGCGCGGTTTCGCGATCCTTCCGTGCGGTAAAAGCGCTCGAACAGCCGGTTTAGCTGGTCGTCGTTCACGCCAGGCGCGCTGTCGGCGAAGGTCATGATGAAACGCTGCTGGTTCACCTCACCGGAAATCAGCAGTTGTCCACCTTCATCGGTATAGCGCAGGCTGTTTTCCAGCAGGTTATTAAAGAGCTGCATCAGCCGGTCACTGTCGCCAAAGATGGTGACGTGATCGGGCAAAGCGAGGCGAATCGAGAGCCCGCGGGAGTCAAAGCGCTGACGAAATGCGCCCGCCGCCACTTCCAGCAGGGTAATGATATCGAGAGATTTTTTCTGATAGGCCAGCGCGCCTTCATCGGAGAGCGAAAGCTGGTGCAAATCGTCCACAAGCTTAGTAAGCGTGGCGACTTCCATCTGCAATGAAGCCACCGATTCCGGGGTGAATTGACGCACGCCGTCCTGAATCGCTTCCAGTTCACCACGCAAAATCGCCAGCGGAGTGCGCAGTTCGTGGGAGATATCGGCCATATAGGCGCGGCGCATGTTGTGGTTTTTTTCGAGCGTGCTCGCAAGCTGATTAAAATCTTGCGCCAGTTTGCCCAGTTCATCCTGGCTGGTGGAATCGACGCGCGTGGTGAAATCGCCCGCGGCCAGCCTGTGCGTCCCCTCAACCAGCCGTTTGACCGGCGCAAGAAGACCGCGTGCCAGTAAAAAAGTCGCCGCTGCGGCCAGCAGGGTTGAGAGCGCGACGATAATCCAACTGGTGCGCCGCTGTTGACGGTCAAAATTGATATCGGTATTGCGCGTCAGACGTTCAACGGGGGAGGCGATAACCCAGCCTACATCGCGCCCGTTTACGTTAATGGCGCGACGGGTCCCGTCTGACGGCACCGGCCCGCGTGGGCCAACCAGCGCTTTGTAATCCTGATCCACAACCCAGAACTGCGTGCGCCAGCCGTGCGGCGGCATGTTCGGGTTTCGCCCGTCCTCATCATGTTCAAACGATTTGAGGATCTGGAACATAAAGCGGTCGTTATGGCGTAAAAACTGCCAGTTTCCATGCAGCGCGTATTGTTCGCCCAGCGCATCTCCCAGCAATTCAAGACGCTGTTCGTTGCCGTGTTTGATGTAGTCAATAAACCCGCGTTCGAAACTCAGCCGCACGCCCCAGTGCATAATCGCCAGCACCAGCAGGCAGGTGGAGAAGATGGCGAGAAACAGCTTGCCGGTAATGCCTGGCCGCCAGAGTTTCATTATTGGCTCCTTTTACGTCGCGCGATGACGACGTTTTTTGTGGTGTCCTTAGGTACGCGGGTGAAGACCAGCGCGGGGAGGGCGATAATCACCGCCATGCTCAGATAGGTATAAAGGAAGACGCTGTGCACCACCGGGCTGTCCGGCGCAATCTGGTGATGTCCGTACATGCCAAGCAGCATTCCGGCGACGGTGACGCCGATGCTCATGGAAAGCTGCATCACCATCGACAGCAGGCTGTTGCCGGAGCTTGCCATATCGTCCGGCAAATCTTTCAGCGTTAAGGTGTTCATGGAAGAGAAGCGCACCGAGTTAACCATCCCCTGAATAATCAGCACCACCGGCAGCAGGTAATACCAGCCGAGCAGGGCGGTGGCCATAAACAGCAGGCTAATCAGCGCCAGCCCAAGCGTTGAGGCGACCAGTACATAACGGTAGCCGAAGCGGTTGACCACTTGCACCACAATGCGCTTCATGCCCATGCTGCCCAGCACCATCGGGATCATCATTAAACCGGCGTGGAAGGGTGAAAAACCAAGGCCGATTTGCAGAAAGACCGGCGTCATAAACGGCAGCATGCCGCTGCCGACACGACCGCAGAAGCTGCCAAGCAGGCCTATCGAAAAGGTGCGCGTCTTAAACAGGCCAAGTTTGAATAAGGCGTTGTCGTTCCTGCGGGCATACCAAAGATAGAGCATGATTGCCAGCGCGCCGGCGCTCACCAGCAGGCCAAGCGCAAGAGAGGAAATCCCCAGCCCTTTTTGCCCGTCGAGCGCGATAGTCAACGCCGCCATGCCAAACGCCAGCAGCAAAAAACCCGGCACATCAAAGCGGCGGGTTTGCATGGTGTAATTCGGCATCAGCCAGAGCGTGGCGATAGCGCCAATGATTCCCACCGGCAGGTTTATCAGGAAGATCCAGTGCCAGGAAGCGTATTCCACCAGTATGCCGCCCAGCGCCGGACCCAGCAGCGGACCAATCTGGCCGGGGAGGGTGACAAAGGTCATTGCTGCCATGTACTGCTCGCGCGGGACGATTTTCATCACCGTCAGCCTGCCCACCGGCACCATCATTGCTCCGCCAATCCCCTGTACTACGCGAGCCATAATGAGCTCGTTGAGCGTGGAGGCGTGGGCGCAAAGCAGGGAGCCGAGGGTAAACAGCACGATGGCGGTGAAAAAGATATTACGCACGCCGACCCGGTCTGCGAGCCAGCCGCTGGCAGGTAACATAACCGCCACGGTCAGCACGTAGGAGACGATGACCGAATGCATATGCAGCGGACTTTCTCCAAGGCTTGCCGCCATTGAGGGCAGGGCGGTGTTAACAATAGTGGTATCCAGCGACTGCATAAAGAAGCCGAAGGCGACAATCCACAGTTGCCAGCGAACGGCAGCGGGCAGGTCGGTCATTTAACTCAGCACCTCATCTTCACGATTTTTACGGCTAAACCTTAACCGTAGACTTTCAAAGAACAGATAGACAACCGGCGTGGTATAAAGCGTCAGCAACTGGCTGACGACCAGACCGCCCACGATGGTTATCCCAAGCGGCTGACGC
Source organism: Dryocola boscaweniae (assembly GCF_025215095.1). GTDB lineage: Bacteria > Pseudomonadota > Gammaproteobacteria > Enterobacterales > Enterobacteriaceae > Dryocola > Dryocola boscaweniae. Next base: position 246,253 of record NZ_JALHAP010000078.1, read on the forward strand.
AGCTCGGCCCCATCGCCGCTGGTCAAGACCAGCGGCAGTGCCCCGAACAGGGCGGCAAGCGTAGTCATCATAATCGGACGGAAGCGCAACAGACAGGCCTGGAAGATAGCATCAACCGGCGACAGGTTGCCGTTACGCTGCGCGTCTATCGCAAAGTCCACCATCATGATGGCGTTTTTCTTCACGATACCAATCAATAGCATAATCCCTATCAGCGCGATCAGGCTGAACTGCGCATCGAACAGCTCAAGCGCAAGCAAGGCGCCGACACCTGCTGAAGGCAGCGTGGAAAGAATGGTCAGCGGGTGAACATAACTTTCATACAGAATGCCCAGCACGATATAGACGGTGGCGATCGCCGCAAGAATTAACATCACCTGCGATTTCATCGTGTCCTGGAACACCTGCGCCGTGCCCGCATAGCTGCCGCGCACCGTCGACGGCACGCCAAGAGATGTCATAGTGCGGTCAATGGCATCGCTGGCCTCGCTTAGTGAAACGCCCGTTGGCAGGTTAAAGGAAACGGTCGAAGCCGCCGACAGGCCCTGATGGTTTACCGAAAGCGGCGCGTTCGCAGGCTGCCACTTCGCAAAATAGGAAAGCGGAATCGGCTTGCCTTCGTTGTTAGTCACAAACATCTGATCCAGCGCGCTGATGTCCTGGGTATAGCGTGGATCGACCTCCATCACCACTTTGTACTGATTGAGCGGCTGATAAATGGTCGAAATCTGACGCTGCCCGAAGGCGTTATTGAGCAGATTGTTGGCATCACTCACGCTGATGCCCAGCCGCGACATGGTTTCACGGTCGTAGATCAAATTCATTTCCGCGCCGTTGTTCTGGCTGTCCGAGTTAACATCGGCAAGCTGCGGCAGTTTAGCGAACGCCTGACGAATTTTCGGCTCCCATTCGCGCAGGTCGGCGAGATTATCGGAAAGCAGCGTGTACTGATAGCTGGCGTTGGCGGACCGGCCGCCGACACGAATGTCCTGTACGGCCATCAGGAACAGGCTGGCTCCCGGCTCTTTTGCCAGCGCTTTGCGCAGGCGATCTATGACCTGTTGCGCCGTCTCTTTGCGCTCACCAAGCGGTTTTAGAGAGATAAACATCATCCCGCTGTTCACCCGCGATCCGCCGGTAAAACCGGTAACGTTATCCACCGCCGGATCTTCGCGAATGATCTTCATAAAGTCCTGCAGTTTGCCGCGCATGGCCTGGAAAGAGATGCTCTGGTCGGCCTGAATATTGCCCATCAACCGCCCGGTATCCTGTTCCGGGAAGAAGGTTTTGGGAATGGCGATATACAGCCAGACGTTAAGCGCGATGGTGGCAAGCAGCACCAGCCCCGTCAGCTTCGCGTGGCGCAGCACCCAGCGCAGCGAACGGCCGTAGCCTGTCTGCATCGCCACCAGCACGCGGCCGAAGCCACGCTTGCGGTTCGGGTTATGCTGAGGTTTGTTCTTCAAGAGCCAGCCGCACATCATCGGCGTTAAGGTCAGGGAAACCACCAGCGAAATGCCGATAGCCACCGAGAGCGTGACGGCAAACTCTTTAAATAAGCGTCCGGGCAAACCGCCCATCAGTAGCAACGGCAGGAAGACGGCGACAAGCGAAAGGCTCATGGAAAGCACCGTGAACCCGACTTCGCGCACGCCCTGGAGCGCCGCCTGCAACGGTTTGACGCCCGCCTCAAGGTGGCGAGAAATATTCTCCAGCACCACAATTGCGTCGTCCACCACAAAGCCGGTGGCGATGGTGAGCGCCATCAGCGACAGATTGTTGAGGCTAAAGCCGCACAGGTACATGGCGATAAAGGTGCCGATTAACGAAACCGGCACGGCGACGGCTGGAATAAGCGTTGCGCGCCCGGAACGCAGGAACAAGAACACCACCAGAATCACCAGCGCGACGGAAATAACCAGTGACTGCTCCACTTCGGCAAGAGAGGCGCGAATGGTCGGGGAGCGATCCTGGGCGACCTGCAAATCAATCGACGCGGGGATGGTTTCGCGCAGCTCGGGAATTTTCGCCCGGATGCGGTCTACCGTTTCGATGATGTTCGCTTCCTGGGATTTGCGGATCATCAGCAAAATCGCAGGCTTGGCATTAGTCATCCCGGCGTTACGCACATCCTGCACCGAGTCGGTGACGTTCGCCACATCCCGCAGATGCACCGCGCCGCCGTTGTTGTAATGGATAATCAGCGGCTGATATTCCGCCGCGGTTTTCAGTTCGTCATTGGTTTGTAGCTGCCAGCGGCGGGTATCTTCTTCCACCGCGCCTTGCGGACGGCGAACGTTAGCGTTATTGATGGCGGTACGTACGGCATCCAGCGAAACGCCCTGGTTAAACAGCGCCTGTGGGTTGAGATCGACACGCACTGCCGGTAATGAGCTGCCGCCCACGTCGACATCGCCTACGCCGTCAATTTGCGCGACGGTTTGCGCCAACTGCGTGGAAGCGAAATCGTAAAGTTGTCCCTGCGAAAGCGTATCCGACGTCAGCGTCAGAATGATTATCGGCGCATCGGACGGGTTTGCTTTGCGATAGGTGGGGCGGCTCGGCATTCCGCTTGGCAGCAGGCTTTGCGCAGCGTTGATAGCAGCCTGCACGTCGCGCGCCGCGCCGTTAATATCGCGGTCGAAATTAAATTCCAGGATGATGCGCGTGCTGCCCAGCGAGCTGGACGAGGTCATTTCGTTAACGCCTGCGATCCGCCCCAGCGCGCGCTCAAGGGGCGTGGCGACCGACGAAGCCATGGTTTCCGGCGAAGCGCCCGGCAGCGAAGCGCTGATCATGATAACCGGGAAATCCACCTCAGGCAGCGGGGCGACCGGCAGCAACCGGAAGCCCAGCACGCCGCACAGCGTAATGGCGAGAGTCAGCAGGATCGTCGCGACGGGCCGGTAGATGAAGAGAGCAAAGAATTTCACTGAGCTTCTTCCTCACGCTTGCCAAATCGGTTGCGAGTGTAGTGCGAGAGGCGGTCAAACAGCAGGTAGATAACCGGCGTGGTAAACAGCGTTAACACCTGGCTGACCAACAGCCCGCCGACCATGCCAATCCCTAACGGACGACGCAGCTCTGCGCCAACGCCGGTAGAAAGCATCAGCGGCAGCGCGCCCAGCAACGCCGCAAGCGTGGTCATCAGAATCGGACGGAAACGCAGCAGGCATGCCTGATAAATTGCTTCATACGGCGACATGCCCTGTTCGCGTTCCGCCGCCAGGGCGAAGTCGATCATCATGATGGCGTTTTTCTTCACGATCCCGATAAGCAGGATGATGCCGATAATCGCAATCACATCCAGCTCCGCGCCGGACAGCATCAGGGCGAGCAGGGCGCCAACGCCTGCGGTGGGCAGCGTGGAAAGGATAGTAATCGGATGGATAAAGCTTTCATACAGCACGCCCAGCACGATATACATCGCCACCACGGAGGCAACTATCAGCCAGATGGTGCTGCCAAGCGCTGCCTGGAAGGCGAGGGTGCTGCCCTGGAACTGAGTGGTGATATCCGCAGGGAACGAGAGATCTTTTTCCGCATCGGTTATCGCCTGTACCGCTTCGCCTAATGAATAGTCGTCCGTGACGTTAAAGGAAATGGTCGTCGACGGGAACTGATCGAGATGATTTACCGAAAGCGGCGCAAAGCGCTGTTCGACTTTGGCGATAGCGCTGAGCGGCACGGTGCCGCCTTCTGTGCTGGTCAGGCGAATATTATCCAGCGCGCTCAGCCCCGGCGTGGTGCTGGTGTCGTGCTCAAGGACTACGCGGTACTGGTTTGCCTGGGTATAAATGGTGGAAATCAAGCGCTGGCCGAAGGCGTTATACAGCGCGTTGTCGACATCCGACATAGAAATGCCCAGCCGGCTGGCGCTGGCGCGGTCAACGTTAACATACGCCGCCAGCCCTTGATCCTGCCAGTCGCTGCTGACGTCGGAAAGCTGCGGCAGCGTTTGCAGTTTGTTCATCAGTTGCGGCACCCAGGTGCTCAGGGCGTCCAGCGAGGTGGCCTGCAGCGTGAACTGATACTGCGTGCGGCTGACCGTGGTGTCGATGGTGAGATCCTGAATCGGCTGCAAATATAGCTGTACGCCAGGCACGTTTGCCACATTAGTTTGCAGGCGGTTGATTACGGCCTTGATACGGTCATCGCGATCGGCAAGCGGTTTGAGATTGATCTGTAAGCGCGCGCTGTTCAGCGACGGGTTCGTACCGTCGACGCCAATAAACGACGTCAGGCTTTCCACCGCCGGATCTTTCATGATCACGTCCGCAACCTGCTGCTGACGCTGCGACATGCTGGCAAACGAGACGGATTGCGGCGCCTGAAGCGTGCCCTGAATAATGCCGTTGTCCTGAATCGGGAAGAAGCCTTTGGGAATGAATATCCACAGCATTATGGTAAGGGCAAGCGTGCTAAAAGCCACGCCAAGCGTGAGCCATGGATGATTCAGTACTTTAGTTAGCATGCGCCCGTAAGCGGCAATAACACCTTCGAAAAAGCGTTCGCTTGCGCGCGAGAAGCGATTCTGTTTGCGCAGCGATTCATGGCTTAACATGCGCGCGCACATCATTGGCGTGAGCGTAAGCGAAACAATGGCGGAGATTAAAATCGCGACGGCGAGCGTCACCGCAAACTCGCGGAACAGGCGACCGACGATATCGCCCATAAACAGCAGCGGGATCAGCACGGCGATAAGCGAAAGGGTGAGGGAGATAATCGTAAAGCCGATCTCGCCTGCGCCCTTGAGCGCTGCGGCCAACGGCTTTTCACCTTTTTCGATGTAGCGCGAGATGTTCTCGATAACCACAATCGCGTCGTCCACCACAAAACCGGTGGCGATGGTCAACGCCATTAACGTCAGGTTATTGATGGAAAAATCCAGAAAAACCATCACCGCGAAGGTGCCCACCAGCGATAGCGGCACCGCCACAGCGGGAATGATCGTTGCGGGCACGTTCCGCAGGAAGACGTAGATGATCATAACTACCAGCGCAATGGCGAGCATCAGCTCATGCTGCGTATCCGTTACGGAAGCGCGGATGTTAGTCGTGCGGTCGCTCAGCAGTTTTACTTCAACCGATTTCGGCAGGCTCTGGGTAAGCGTTGGCAGCATCTGACGAATGCTGTCGGCGGTGTCGATAATGTTCGCGCCGGGCTGGCGCTGCACGTTCATCACAATCGCCTGTTGTTTATTGGCCCATGCGCCAAGCCAGGTGTTTTCTGCGCCTTGTTCGACGGTGGCTACATCCCCCAGGCGGATCGGGGCGCCGTTCTGGTAGGCAATTATCAGGTTGCGATACTCTTCCGCCGACTGCATCTGATCGTTGGCGGAAAGCGTTACCGCGCGCTCAGGGCCGTCGAGGCTGCCTTTTGCGGAGTTGACGTTTGCGCTGGTAATCGCGGTGCGAATCGTCTCGCTGGTTAACCCCAGCGCCGCAAGGGCTGGGGCGTTCAGCTTCACGCGTACCGCAGGACGCTGCCCGCCGGAAAGCGTAACCAGGCCGACGCCGGAAACCTGAGAAATTTTCTGCGCAACGCGCGTTTCCACCATGTCTTCAACCTGCGTCATCGGCATGGCGGTGGAGGTAACGGCGAGCGTCATAATCGGCGGGTCCGCCGGGTTGACCTTGCTGTAAACCGGTGGATTAGGCAGGTCGGAGGGCAGAAGGTTTGTTGCGGCGTTAATTGCGGCCTGCACTTCCTGTTCGGCGACATCCAGCGGCAAAGTAAGCTGGAACTGTAGCGTTACCACCGATGCGCCGCCCGCGCTTTGCGAAGACATCTGCTTTAAGCCGGACATCTGCCCAAACTGGCGCTCCAGCGGGGCGGTAATAGCTGAGGTAACCACATCCGGACTGGCTCCCGGATAGAGCGTTACAACCTGAATGGTTGGATAATCTACTTCAGGGAGCGCAGAAACCGGCAGGAAGCGATAACCGATAATCCCCGCCAGCAGGATAGCCAGCATAAGCAGCGTGGTGGCAACCGGACGCAGAATAAACAGGCGGGATGGGCCGCCTGTCGCGCTGGGAGGTAAAATCTGCATCAGGATTTCGCTCCTTTACGAAGAGGCGCGGACTTCTCGTCAGACTTGCTTTGCGTTGCGTCGTCGGTGGCCGAATGGGCTTCCACTACTTCCACTTTTGCCCCTTCGGTGAGGCGGTCTATGCCGTCGGTGACCACGCGATCGCCTGCGGAAAGCCCGGCGGTTATCACCACTTTCTGGCTGTCCTGGATACCCGTTGTGACCAGATGCTTACTGACTTTGTTATCGACGTTCAATACCCAGACGAAGTTGCCTTCGTTACCCATTTGCAGCGCGCTCGTTGGGATAACTACGGCGTTTTGTTGGGTATCGACCAGCATACGGGCGTTGACGAACTGATTCGGGAACAGCGCGTCATCTTCGTTATTAAACCGCGCTTTGAGTTTGATGGTGCCGGTGGTGGCGTCAATCTGGTTATCCAGGCTCAGCAGGCTGCCGGTGCTGAGCTTCTGCTTGTTGGTGCGATCCCAGGCTTCAACGCTCAACGCATTGCCCGCTTTTTGCGCCTTCACCACGGTGGCGATGTCGCTTTCCGGCAGCGTGAAGACTAAATCAATGGGATGCGTTTGGGTCAGCACCACGATACCTGTGGTATCCCCGCTGGAAATCTGGTTGCCGATATCAACCTGTTTTAAGCCGACGCGTCCGTCAATGGGCGCGGTAATGCGGCTCCAGTCGAGCTGTAACTGAGCGCTGGCAACTGAGGCTTCATCCGCTTTTACCGTGCCTGCGGATTCGCTCACCAGCGCCTGTTGTGCATCCAGTTCCTGACGGGAAACGAGGTTAGTTTTCACCAACTGCTGATAGCGAGCTAAATCGCGGCGGGCATTGGCAAGCGTGGCCTGATCTTTTGCAAGCTGCCCCTGTGCCTGAGCCAGCGCGACTTTGAACTGGCTTGGATCGATTTCAGCCAGCAAATCGCCGGCTTTTACCTGTTGTCCTTCCTGGAAATGAATCGCCAGCAGTTGTCCATCCACGCGGCTACGTACGGTAACGGTATTCGCCGCCGTGATGGTGCCAAGGCCGGTGAGATAACGTGGTACGGATTCGCTGGTTGCCGTGGCTGCCTGAACGGGAGCCAGTGCGCCGCCACGCATGCCGTGGCGTCCGCCGCCTTGCTGTTGGGCGGATTTCTGCGCCTCAGGTTCGCCTGTGGCGCCGCTACGCCAGAAATAAACGGCTGCGATAGCAACAATAACGATCCCCGCAATAAACAACCAACGAGTGGTATGCGTACCTTTCATAGATATACGTCTTCTCTTCCTGAAACGATTAGGCTTAATGATACTAGTGTAGAGACCCGCAGGCGCTGAAAAATGAAGGAAATATGAAGTACTGTATGGATAAATCTGATTGAGGGCTTTTCTTCGGGACGCCTCGCATCCCTTTGGGATAGCTATATTCAGTTTAAAAAACCACCAATAAACTGTGACTTCGGCAATAAATATAAACTATAGTTTATAAGGTGTGGTTATGACATGGACGGTTTTATTGACCCGATGTTTTGAAGAGTGGTTTGAAGAACAAAACGACGATCTTCAGGAAAACATGCTTAAGGCTATGGGCACCTGAAATTTTGGGGCCCTGCTTTATCCCGCCCTTATGCTGATACGGTTAAGGGCTCCCGCTTCGCCAATATGAAAGAATTAAGAATTCAGCACCGCGGGCGGCCAATAAGGGCTTTTTATATTTTTGATTACCGCCGCAATGCCATTGTGCTTTGCGCGGGGGACAAATCAAAGAGCAAGCGTTACTACGAAAAGATGATCGCTGCTGCGGATAGAGAGTTTATCGCCTGGTTGAATTTACAGGAGAAATAAGATGAAAGGTTATACAAGTCTGGAAGAGTTAATTGCTCGCCGCTCGCCTGAGAGCCAGAAGCGTATTGCTCAAGGCACCCAGGAACTGATTCTGGAAACTTGTCTGCATCTGATACGGGAAGAAATGGGCTGGTCGCAGAAGCAGTTGGCAGAAGCAATGGGCATCAGCCAACCCGCAATTACGGCTATTGAACAGCGGGGCAATGAAATAAAACTTGGCACGTTAAAACGCTACATTGAAGCGCTTGGCGGCACGCTCTCGTTACAGATTGAGTTTCCGGAAGGTGTAAAACACGTAGAAGTAATTTAAACCGTGAATCCCTTCACGGCTTTTTACTTAGCCGCGAAACACCACTTCAGCCCAGCGTGCAAGACCGGCGGTCACCGAGCCGAAATCATCGCCTCCGGCAAGCTCAATACCCGGTAGCTTTTGCGCCAGCGCATGTTTTATCAGCGGCGAACGGGCGCTGCCGCCGGTAAGATAAATCACATCCGGCTTCACATCGCTGGTTTCAAGAGCAAGCGTAACCTGTTCCAGAATGCGCTGGAGCGGCTGGCTGATAGCGCTTTCCAGCTCGGCCTGGGTGATTTCGCAGCCCAGCTCTTTGGCGATAAATGGCAGCATTGTGGCAACCTGCTCGCTGTCGGAAAGGGCAATTTTGCTCTCTTCCGCAGCGCGCACCAGACGGTAGCTCAGACGCTGACGCCATACTTTTTGCAGGTACGCCACTTTGTCCGATTCGCGCGCGTCGCGCACCAGTTCGCCCAGCATTCTTCCATTGGCGGAGCTGTAAAAATCGTTCTGCGCCGGCACATCGTTGATGGCAACGGCGTTCCACCATGGCAATACAGGAAGGGCAATCCCTTTTTCCGTTTGACCCCCCATGCCCAGCAGCGGTGAAAGCTGCTTGAAAGCCAGCATGATGTCGAGATCGTTTCCACCGACGCGGCAGCCGCTGTGACCGAGTAAACTGTGCTCGCGGTCGCGACGCGTGTGCCATTGCGGACCCATCAGCAGAACAGAGCAGTCCGTCGTACCGCCGCCGATATCCACCACCAGCACCTGTTTTTCAGCGCTGAGCGAGGCTTCAAAATCAAGCCCTGCGGCAACGGGTTCAAACTGGAACACCACGTCCTGGAACCCGGCGCGATGCGCCGCACGTTCAAGAATGCCCTGCGCCTGCTGGTTGGCTTCTTCGCCGCCTAAGCCCTGGAAGTTAATCGGACGGCCAATCACGGCCTGGTGAATAGGCTCTGCGACCTGCGTTTGCGCCTGGTTGCGGATATGTACCATCATGGCGCAAACCAAATCTTCGAACAGCGCGACCTGCTGTGGTTTCAGCCCGCTGGCGCCAAGGAATGATTTCGGCGATTTTACGAAGTAAACCTCTTCCGGGTCTTCCATGTACTGGCGCAGCGAACTTAAGCCAAACTGCACGCTGCCCGGCAGCACCTCGATATCTTCTTCACGGTTAAACGACACGGCGCGACGCAGCAGCGCCTGAGTTTCGTCGCCATTGGCCGGAACCTGATGGTGACGATAAAGCCATTCGCTGACCGCTTCGCGCGTGGGGGCGCACAGCATAGAGGGAAGCAGGGAAGAGCCGTTTTCCATTTCCAGAAGCCGGGGGGCGCCCTCGCGCATCACCGCAACTGAACAGTTTGCCGTACCATAATCAAAGCCTATAAATTGCATAACATCCCCATGCCGGTGAGAAGGGGGGCGACTTTAGCGGAATGCGTCGCCGTGGGCAACTGAATATCAAAGCAAGGCAGGAATTGGCTTTTGCTATTATGCTAAGTCCATAAAAAGCCATGGGAATCAACTATGTTTGAACTTGTTTACCACCCGCCTTACGACTGGCAATGGATGTTCGGTTTTCTGAGCGCACGTGCGGTTTCTGGCATTGAAACGGTCACGCCAGCGCGCTATTGCCGCAGCTTTGCTTTAGGCCAACATCACGGGCTAATCACGCTCGAACCTGATGAAACTCGCCATGTGCTGAAAGTCACTTTATCCGAAGGATTGCTGCCGGTGGCGGGGGAAGTTCTGGTAAGAGTGCGCAAGCTGCTGGATCTGGACCGCCAGCCTCAGCCGCTGCTGGAAAGCCTTGGCGAACTGGCTCAGGCGCGGCCGGGGCTGCGATTGCCAGGGTGCGTGGATGCTTTTGAACAGGCCATTCGGGCCATTCTGGGCCAGTTGGTGAGCGTTGCGATGGCGGCGAAACTTGCCGGGAAAGTCGCGCAGAACTTTGGCGAGCCGCTTGCAGGATCCCCGGAATGGCGGCTTTTTCCCGAAGCCCGCCGCCTTGCTGCGCTGACGCCTGAACAGCTCAAGCCGTTAGGGATGCCGCTGAAACGAGGCGAAGCGATTATTCATCTGGCGCGCTTGGTTGAGGCAGGGGAATTTCCGCTGACGATTCCGGCGAATGTTGAACTGGGAGTGAAACAACTGATTACCCTGCCGGGCATCGGCCGCTGGACGGCGAACTATTTTGCTTTACGCGGCTGGCAGGCAAGCGATGTGTTTTTGCCCGACGACTATCTGATTAAACAGCGCTTCCCCGGCATGACCCCCGCACAAATTCGTCGCTATGCGGAACGCTGGCAGCCCTGGCGTTCTTATGCGCTGCTCCACATCTGGTACAGCGACGGCTGGCTGCCGTTAAGTTCCGGATAAATCAGTTAATGCCGAAATAGCTGGTGTTCAGCAGTATGCTCAGCGGCTGTGGCGCGCTGATGGTTTCACCATAAATCAAATCTACGCCGATACCGGAAAGGGTATCCATTATCAGGGGTAAATCCGCCGGGCCCGCGATGGTTTGTAACGCCAGGCGTTGCGCATGGCCATGAATAATGGTCACCATCATTTCGTCCATTAAATTGCTGTGCACATTCTGGATAAGCTCGTTATCGATAATGATATAGCTGAAGACCTGGCGGCTGATAGCGTCAAAAATGTCCAGATCCCGACCTAAGTGGGTCAGCACCATCTGACAGCCGCGGTCGCGAAGGCGTTGCAGGTTTTTATGGGCGCGCTCGTCTTCGGTGAGCAGTAGCTGACTATTGATTTGCAGATGCAGCAGACGAGCCGGAAGCGGGCTGTTCTCCAGCATAACAATCAGCTCATCAACAAAGGCATCGCTCGTCAGCCCGGCAGGAGAAAGCGGAAGGGCAATGCCGAAACCTTTTTGTGCGATCTGCTGCGCATATTCACGGAAAAATTCGTTGAACACACGACGGTCAAGAGCCTGCTGCAACTCATTTTCAACAAGCCCGTTGCGGAAGCTATGCTCATCCACAACTTCCCCTTCGCTGTTCCAGAACTTGAGCGACAGCAGATAGAAGCTTGCGGACTCAGGCACTCGCGGCGGCGCGGCGGCCAGGGCAAGCATCAGAATCGGGTTTTCATTGATGATGCGCCACTTTTCATCTAAGGCCAGTACGCTGCGGTTTTTCTGCATGTAATGCTGCTGCGCTTCAAAAGTGGTAACGCGTCCACGGCCGCTGTTCTTCGAGGCATAACAGGCGATGTCCGCCTGGGAAAGCACTTCCGAGGCCACGCGGTTATCGGCGTCAATTTGCGTAATGCCGGCGCTGGCGCCAACGCGATGCAGACGGCCGTCCCAAACGAAGTGGTAGTCGTTAATGCAGTTAATTATGCGCTCGGAAATATGGCGAGCATTGTCCATTGAGCAATCCGGCAGCAGCAGGCCGAACTCATCGCCGCCGAGCCTTGCCAGGAAGTCGCCGGTGCGCAACATGCTTAGCATCATGGAAGAGAGTTCACGCAGCAGCGCGTCTCCGGCTGCATGCCCGGCGGTATCGTTAACCGCCTTGAATCTGTCGAGATCGATAAATATCAGCGCATGGCGCTGACGGTTTTCGCCTGCGCTTTGCAAAAGGCGTTTGAGATGATTTTCAAAGCTCACGCGGTTGGCAAGATGGGTCAGGCTGTCGTGCGAGGCGCTGTAGCTTAGCTGTTTGAGCATTTTACGCGACTCGGTAACGTCCTGAATAACGAGTACCGAGCCGATACTTTTCCCGTCTAAGGTCGTCAGCGGCGTAATGCTGTAATGGATGTCGTAGCTGCCGCCGTTACGGCAGTGCAGCACGACATCCTGTTCATTGTTCATGCGCGAAAAATCACCGCTGTGGATGTTTTCAAGCACGGGCCCGGTATCGCCGAAGGTAATGCGTAAAATCGCGAGGATATGCTGACCAATGGCGTCGTCCTGCGGGCAGCCGCTGAGCTTTTCCGCCACCGGGTTCATAAAGGTGATGTTCATGTCGATATCGGTACAAATTACCGCTTCGCCGATGGAATCCAGCGTAATATGCAGGCGCTCTTTTTCCTGATACAGCGCTTCGTTAAGCTGCTTAACCTCTGTCATATCCATATTGATGCCGAGCAGGCGCTCAACGTCGCCGTTTTTATTCAGCACCCGGTTGGCGAGGGAGCGAATATGGCGAATGCCGTCTTTAACTTTAATGCGGTATTCCAGCTTGAAAGGCATGCGGGCCTGCAATGATTCACGCACAATTTTTTCAGTCTGCGGTAGATCTTCGGCGATGATGCACTCCGCCCAGAGTCGGTAGGTTGGCTTCACGTGCGGCTGCACTTCGTAGAGATCAAACATGCGTTTGTCCCAGCTAATCACATCGCTTGCCAAATCCCATTCCCAGATGCCGATGCCGCCAGCTTCGTTTGCAAGCGTGATGCGTTCCATCAGGCGTTTATTCACCCACTCGGTGTGCTTAAGGTCGTTGATGTCTTCAACCTGGGCTATTAAATAAAGCGGGGAACTGTTGGTGTCGCGTACCACGGAAACTGCAAGCAGCGCCCAGACTACGTCACCCTGGCTTGTGTAATAGCGCTTTTCCATGGAATAGCTGTTGATATCGCCTGCAATCAGCATCTCAAGTTGTCGAAGATCCGCGTGCAGGTCTTCGGGATAGGTGATTTGCTGGAAGGTGAGCGAGCGTAACTGGTCGGCCGTATAGCCCAGAAAATTGCTCAGGGATTTATTGACCTGAATCCACTGGCCTTCAATGGACACCAGCGCCATGCCGATTGCGGAATATTCCATCGCGTTGCGAAAACGCGCTTCGCTCTCGGTGATGTGCTTGCGCTCTTCGCGAAACGAATGCATCACCATCGTCATAACGTTGGCCGGTAGCAGAATCATCAGGAACGGCAGCCACTGGGTGCTGTCGATAACCGTTAAATGCGGCATCGCCATCGAAACGCTGTTGGTTGCCATCATTAAAGAAACCACCATCAGCGTGGCGAGGAAAATAATAAATGCTTCCAGGCGAGGCAGGCGAATCGCGCTCCACATCAGGAAAACGATAATAAAGGTGAAGGGCCACGGCATAAAACGTAGTACGAGATAACTCAGCGCCAGGGTAATCGCGAAGGTCATTACCGTTTCGAGCAGCAGTTTCGGGTCGCGATGGCGCAAAAAATAGTGCGGTTTAATCAGTAAACCCGTCGGGAGAAGCGCCAAAGCGCCGATAGATTCAGAAAGACTCCAGACGAAGAACGTTTTTATTGCGCTATCGCCTTCAGCGCCCGCCAGCCAGATGACGAGTAAACCGCCAATAACCGGTGGGATTACCGCGCTACAGACAGCAAGGCGAACCCAACAGTTGAGATTCTGTAAAGGATTTTGCGCCGGTAAAAAACGACGCAGGAGCAGCGCTGCTATTACCGCCTCAATAATATTAACGGTCGTGAAAACAAAATTAATTTCGCTTAAGGGAAGTAAAACTGCCGAGGCGCCCACATTGCCTGCTGAACAAATAGCGGCAATCAGAGTCCACAGGCGCGGCGGATTGCGAAAAAACGCGACCGTCATTACCGAGGTTGGAAACCATAACGGCGCCAGTATGGTGCCAGCGAGGCTTAATTTGAGAGAATAAAAAGTAAAAACAAAGCTCAACAGCCCCAGACCCAGCAGGAGCAACTTGTGGGGCGTCGTATCCTGCTTTTGTATATTATTTTTGGTCATTCCCGCGAAATCCGTTAAGGCACTGCCGCCAGGTGCATGCCCGGATGCAAAAATAGGAGAGTTCGGATTATGCTAGTACAAACAATTTACAATTCCTATGGCGTCCGCTCATAATTTAACATCAACGTGTTATAAAAAATGCAGCCGCCATAAGCTTATTTTCATTTCAGCCATTGTTATGCTCTTTGCGCGCTGAAAACCGTGACGCAAATTATCGTTATTAAATCCCGTTTGCCTGTTGTTCGCACAAAATCTCCCGCCGATGACCATTACTCTGGTATCACTCAGCGGTTATCCCTATAATTGCCGCGTTTGACGCAACCTGCGTCCCCCCTCCTAACATTAAGTCTACAAGGCTCGTTAACAACATGACTGACAAGTCTCATCAATGCGTCATCATCGGGATAGCCGGCGCATCGGCTTCAGGGAAAAGCCTCATTGCCAGTACACTGTATCGCGAATTGCGCGATCAGGTCGGTGACGAACACATTGGTGTTATTCCAGAAGATAGCTACTACAAAGATCAAAGCCATCTGTCGATGGAAGAACGCGTTAAAACCAACTATGACCATCCCAGCGCGATGGATCACAATCTGCTGTTCCAGCACCTGCAAATGCTGAAATCCGGCAAAGCCATTGAGCTGCCGGTGTACAGTTATGTCGAACATACCCGCACCGCGAACACCGTTCACCTGGTGCCGAAAAAAGTTATTATTCTGGAAGGTATTTTGCTGCTGACGGATGCCCGGCTGCGTGAAGAGATGAACTTCTCAATTTTTGTCGATACGCCGTTAGATATCTGCCTGATGCGCCGCATGAAGCGCGACGTCAACGAACGCGGCCGTTCAATGGATTCGGTAATGGCCCAGTATCAGAAAACCGTCCGCCCGATGTTCCTGCAGTTTATCGAACCTTCTAAACAGTACGCCGATATCATCGTGCCGCGCGGGGGCAAAAACCGAATTGCTATTGATATTCTCAAAGCTAAAATTAGCCAATTCTTTGAATAATCTCACCGCCTGAAGGCCCGTTGCGGGCGTGTTTTTTATGAACGAGAGTTCCGAACATGCTCGCAAAATACAATGAATTCCCTGTAATTATCTGTCGTTCCGTGGATATCTGTAGCCCGGTGTGGCAGGGTAAACATAACTGTGCTTGATAAGGAGAATCTGCGATGCGTTTGTGTGACCGCGATATTGAAGCCTGGCTTGATGACGGGCGTTTAACGATTACTCCACGTCCACCGGTTGAGCGTATTAACGGCGCGACCGTTGACGTACGCCTGGGAAATAAATTCCGCACCTTTAGCGGTCATACCGCACCGTTTATCGATCTTAGCGGTCCAAAAGATGAAGTCACCGAAGCGCTGGAACGCGTGATGAGTGACGAAATTGTGCTTGCCGAGGGCGACGCTTTCTTCCTGCATCCGGGCGAGCTGGCGCTGGCGGTTACGCTTGAGTCGGTTACGATACCCGCCGATCTGGTGGGCTGGCTGGACGGCCGTTCCTCGCTGGCTCGTTTAGGCCTGATGGTTCACGTTACCGCGCATCGTATCGATCCCGGCTGGCACGGCTGCATTGTGCTGGAATTCTATAATTCCGGTAAATTGCCGTTGGCTTTACGCCCGGGGATGATGATCGGTGCGCTAAGCTTTGAGCCTCTGTCTGGCCCCGCTGCGCGTCCTTATAATCGCCGCCAGGATGCGAAGTACCGCGATCAGCAGGGCGCGGTAGCCAGTCGTATTGATAAAGACTGAGTTAATGCCCCGTAAGAGGATGCTATGAGACGATTATTAACCGCGCTGGTGATTTTGCTGGCCGTGCTGGTGGCCGGCCTTTCTGCGTTGGTCCTGTTGGTCAATCCCAACGATTTTCGCGCTTATATGGTTCGCCAGGTCGAGCAGCGCAGCGGTTATCAGCTCACGTTAGATGGGCCTTTGCGCTGGCATGTCTGGCCGCAGCTCAGCATTTTGTCCGGGCGAATGTCTCTTACGGCTCCCGGCGCGTCACAACCTCTTGTCAGTTCAGACAATATGCGCCTTGATGTGGCGCTTCTGCCTTTGCTTTCGCACCAGCTTCAGGTTCGTCAGGTCATGCTTAAGGGCGCGGTCATTCAGCTCACCCCGCAAAGCGAAGAGCGCAAACCTAAAGATGCCCCGGTAGGCCCGGTGGGTAATAATCCTCCCGTTCCTGAAAACGACCCAGGCTGGTCTTTTGATATCGCCAAACTCAAAGTTGCCGACAGCGTGCTGGTCTTCCAGCATGCGGATGACGAACAGATAACCGTGCGTAATATCAACCTGCAAATGGAGCAGGATGACAAAAAGCAGGCTCATGTGGAATTGAGCAGCCGTATCAACCGCGACCAGCGCGATTTGAATTTGTCGCTGGTCGCCGATCTGGATGCGAGCCATTTCCCGCAGAAGCTGGATGCTAAGATTTCCCAACTTACTTATCAGCTCAAGGGCGCCGATTTGCCCAAGCCGGGCATTATGGGCGGCGGCACGTTACAGGTGAGTTGGGGGCAGGCGGAGAAAAAACTCGAACTGAATAACCTGCAGCTTACCGCGAATGACAGCGATCTGCAGGGATCGGCGAGCGTAGTTCTGGATGAGAAGCCGCAGTGGGCCGCGGATTTAAATGCGAACAATTTGAATCTGGATAAGCTTGCGCTGGCAACGCCGGCAACAAACACCACGGCGGCTCAGCGCGGCCAGCAGCAAAATACATTGCCGCGCCCGGTTATTGCCACAGGCGTTGAAGAGACCACCTACCGCAATCTTCGCGGTTTTAGCGCGCAGGTTTCGGTTGCTGCTAAAAGCGTGCGCTGGCGTGGGCTGGAGTTTACCGACGTTCATTCCGCCATTAGCAATGATTTTGGCCTGCTGAAAATTACGGAACTGGCCGGGAAATTTGGCAAAGGAAATATGTCGTTACCGGGTGAACTTGATGCGCGCGATAGCGAACCGCAGCTACGGTTCCATCCGAAAATTGAAGACATCGAAATCGGCCCGATTTTAACCGCGTTCGATTATCCCATTGCCTTATCCGGTGAGTTTTCCATGCAGGGCGAGTTCAGCGGAGACAGGCTGAACGCCGAGGCGTTCCGTCGCTCATGGCAGGGAGAGGCAAGCGTTACGATGGCCAATTCCCGTCTGCAGGGCATGAACTTCCAGCAGTTGATTCAGCAGGCCGTTGAGCGCAGCAACAGCGATGTCAAAGCGCAGCAGAACTACGAGAACGTGACCAGGCTTGACAGCTTTAGCGCGGCGGCCACCCTCGATAACGGGCAGCTTGACCTGAAGAAAATGAGCGGCGGCTCTTCGCTGTTAACGCTGACCGGCGAAGGGACGATGGATCTCGTGAAAGAGGTGTGTGATACCCGCTTTGATGTAACGGTCACCGGCGGCTGGGAAGGGGACAGCCGGCTTGTTGCGTTGTTAAAAGACACGCCGATCCCGCTGCGGGTTTATGGCCCATGGGCGGAGCTGAATTACAGCCTGCAGGTTGATCAGGTACTGCGTAAGCAACTGCAGGATGAGGCGAAGCGTCGTCTGAAAGAGTGGGCGGATCGCAATAAAGACAGCAGCCGCTCGAAGGATATTAAGCAACTGCTGGATAAGCTTTAGTTCTGTAATACGGTGGAGGGCGCTGGCGCTTATCCACCGTACAAATGTCAGATAAAATTGTAGGTCGGGTAAGCCCTGTGCCCCCGACGCTGCCTCAACTACACCTCATAATTCATCTCGTCATCTTCCACCAGCGGCACAATCTGCACCTTCTGCACCCGGTGGCTTTCAACCTGCAGCGTTTTCAACTGATAGTTACCTACCTTAACGGTTTCCCCGGCGGCAGGTATGCGTTGCAGGTATTCCATCAGCAGACCGGCAATAGTGTGGTAGGTGCGTTTGTCATCGAGCGGCAGCGGTATGTACTGCACTAAATCTTCCAGCGGCATGTGGCCGTTTGCCGTCCAGGTTCCGTCCGGGTTTTTCTGAATATCATGGCGGGCGTCAATCTCTTCGACCTCGTTAGGCAGATTGCCGGCGATAGTCTCCATCACATCACTTAACGTCACAATCCCTTCAATCGAACCAAACTCATCCACTACAAATGCAAAGTGCGTACGCGCGTTGCGGAACTGCTCCAGCGCCTGCAGGAGCGGCAGCGTTTCAGGGAAGACAAGCGGCTGGCGGATTAACGTTTCAAGATTGAGCGGTTCGCCGCGCAGCGATTGCGCAAGCAAATCGATAATATGCACCACGCCAAGCACTTCGTCGCCGTCATCGGTTATCACGATGCGGGTGTGCTGATTTTTATCGAGGATCTCGCGAATATGCTCGTCTGGCTCGCTCAGCCTCACATGCTCCACGTCGTGGCGTGAAGTCATAATGCTGCTGACGGTACGCTGATTGAGGTTCAGCACGCGTTCGATCATCAGCCGTTCCTGGGGATTAAATATTCCGTTCTGTTGGTCATGATCGGCGATCAGCGATGCCGTCTGGGCATCAAGCTCCGCTTCTTCTTTTTTACCGTTAAGCAATCTTAAGACGGCTTCAGCGGTACGCTGGCGCAAAGACTGGTTTGCAGACAAGAAGCGGCGGCGGTTGAAAATCGCAAGCTGGTTTAACGCCTCTATCAATACCGAGAAACCAATCGCGGCATAAAGGTAGCCTTTTGGAATGTGGTAACCAAACCCGTCCGCCACCAGGCTAAACCCAATCATCAGCAGGAAGCTCAGGCACAGAATAACGATGGTTGGATGGCTGTTCACAAAGCGCGTCAGGGCTTTGCTGGCAAGCAGCATCAGGCTGATGGCGATAATGACCGCGGCCATCATAACGGCCAGATGGTCCACCATTCCAACGGCGGTGATCACCGAGTCGAGAGAAAATACCGCATCAAGAATGACTATTTGCGCGACGACGGGCCAGAAGCGCGCGCCGCGCCGTTGCGTTTGCGTTTCGCTGTCTTTTCCCTCCAGCCGCTCGTTTAGCTCCACCGTCGCTTTGAAAAGCAGGAATAACCCGCCGAAGAGCATGATCAAGTCGCGGGCGCTAAAGCCAAACTCTCCGACATTAAAGAGGGGTTTTGTGAGCGTCACAAGCCAGGAGATAGACGCCAGCAGAAGCAGGCGCATAAGCATGGCAAGGATAAGCCCGGTGATACGGGCGCGGTCACGGTGCGCTGGTGGAAGTTTCTCGGCAAGGATGGCGATAAACACCAGGTTATCGATGCCCAGCACTAACTCGATAACGACCAGCGTGACCAGCCCGGCCCAAATTGATGGATCGGCAATCCATTCCATATGGCTTTATGCACCTTCTTTCATTTAAAAAGCATTAAAGTATGACAAATGTCACAATGAAAGGATGGGTAATCCTCTGCTAAATTGCAATGACTCCCTGAGACTAATCTTAACTAATATCCGCTATTCATGTTTTTTTGCGTTATATATCCACCCAGTAACCAGGGTAAATAATTAAAAAATGAACAAAATAAGACGGTGATATGTATTTATTATGAAACAATATATATGAGATATATCCGTATATATTCTCGCTATTACTCTGAATTAATTTTTTGTCAATATAAAGAAATTCCTAAAGCCTGAGTTTTGTCGCATTAATACTAATCTTAAAAGTATCTGTATTCCTGCCGGGCACCTTGCCTGCGTTAGGGTTAGCTGTAACAATCGATATCAGTGTCTGGCAATGGATGTATTTTTTTATAATTAGTTGGTGTGGCACTTAGCGCTTCATTACTCGTAACTCTGCCTTATAGATAAATAAATACAGATTTATCTTAGGAACAGTGTCCTCTTATTATCTGCTTTTGTTTCAGTAGGTTGGTGACTGTAAGCCAAGGGCGGTAGCATGCCTGAAGGCAAGAGTTTACGCCTCAATTATTCTGTCAACAGGACGTCAGGAAATAAGCGAATTTTAGGACTGATGCCAATTATTTATGACCGACAGTATGTTCAATTTTCTGCTGCGCCCATCTGACTAATTGGTCGCTTATTTTATTCGCTCAGGATAATTACTCTGCCATAGTGATAAATACTCAATGATAAAATACAAACTTAAATTGATGCCTTTATTGGTGTCGGTGACCCTAATGAGCGGTTGCACAGTACTGCCTGGTAGCAATATGTCTACGGTGGGAAAAGATGTTATCAAGCAGCAGGATGCAGACTTCGATCTGGATCGTATGGTTAACGTTTATCCGTTAACGCCTCGGCTGGTTGAACAATTACGCGTGCGTCCCGCAGTGGCTCAGCCAAATATGTCTCTGGACCAGGAGATTTCAGCCTATCAATATCGCGTAGGCCCGGGAGACGTGCTTAACGTCACCGTCTGGGATCACCCTGAGTTGACCACGCCTGCCGGCCAGTATCGTAGCTCAAGCGATGCCGGTAACTGGGTGCAGTCTGACGGCACCATGTTCTATCCGTATGTGGGCAAAGTAAAAGTGACCGGCAAAACTCTGGCCGAGATCCGTAGTGATATTACCGGCCGCCTTGCGCAGTACATTGCTGACCCGCAGGTGGACGTTAATATCGCCGCCTTCCGCTCGCAAAAAGCCTATGTCTCCGGCCAGGTGAACAAATCCGGCCAGCAGCCGATCACCAACGTT
Organism: Dryocola boscaweniae; assembly: GCF_025215095.1. Lineage (GTDB taxonomy): Bacteria > Pseudomonadota > Gammaproteobacteria > Enterobacterales > Enterobacteriaceae > Dryocola > Dryocola boscaweniae. The sequence continues at coordinate 266,777 of NZ_JALHAP010000078.1, forward strand.
CCGCTGACCATTCTTGATGCCATCAACGCCGCAGGCGGGCTGACCGACGCCGCTGACTGGCGCAACGTGGTGCTGACCCACAACGGCCAGGAAAAACGTATCTCATTGCAGGCGCTGATGCAGAACGGCGATCTGAGCCAGAACCACCTGCTGTATCCGGGCGACATCCTGTTCGTTCCGCGCAACGACGACCTGAAAGTGTTCGTCATGGGCGAAGTGAAAAAACAAACCACCCTGAAAATGGACTTCAGCGGCATGACGCTGACCGAAGCGCTTGGCCAGGCGGAAGGTCTGGATATGACCTCGTCCAACGCCAGCGGCATCTTCGTGATTCGTCCGTTGAAAGGGCAGCAGGGCGGCAAGATTGCCAACATTTACCAGCTTGATATGTCCGACGCGACCTCGCTGGTGATGGGCACCGAATTCCAGCTACAGCCATACGATGTGGTGTACGTCACAACCGCACCGGTCACCCGTTGGAACCGCCTGATCAACCAGTTGCTGCCAACTATCAGCGGTGTTCGTTATATGACGGATACAGCCAAAGATATCCATACATGGTAACGCGCTATGTTTAACAAAATTCTTGTGGTGTGTGTGGGGAATATTTGCCGGTCGCCAACCGGCGAACGCCTGCTCAAGTCTTACCACCCCGCGCTTACCGTTAACTCCGCGGGACTGGGGGCGTTGGTGGGAAAAGGGGCTGATGCCAGCGCCATTCGCGTGGCGCAGGAGCACAACCTTTCTCTCGACGGCCATTGCGCGCAGCAGGTCTCAGGCCGAATGTGCCGCGATTACGATCTGATCCTCACGATGGAAAAACGCCATATCTCCGCTATCTGCGAAATGGCGCCAGAGATGCGCGGCAAAGTGATGCTCTTTGGTCACTGGGATGCGGAGCGGGAAATTCCCGATCCCTACCGCAAAAGCCGCGACGCTTTCGAAGCGGTCTATGACCTTCTCGACCTTTCCGCCCAAAAGTGGGCTAACGCACTCAACGCTCATCAGGGATAACAATGACTGACAAAGTACATCGTTCGAGCGCCTCGACCGAGGGCAATGACGAAATCGATATTGGCCGTCTGTTTGGCACCGTTCTTGAGGCCCGCTGGTGGGTGCTTGGCATCACAGCGGTATTCGCGCTGCTGGCCGTGGTTTACGTCCTGTTTGCCACGCCGATTTATAAAGCCGATGCGCTGGTGCAAATCGAACAAAACGCCGGAAATTCACTGGTAAATGACATCAGCTCCGCGCTTTCAAATAAGCCGCCGGCTTCCGCCGCTGAAATGCAGCTCATTCAGTCCCGTCTGGTGCTGGGGAAAACCGTTGACGATCTCAATCTCGATATTGCCGTAGTCAAAAACAGCTTCTGGCTGTTTGGCGCAGGCTGGGACCGGCTTCATGGCCGCCAGAACGACACGGTAAAAGTCACCGACTTCAACCTGCCTGCGGGCGCGGGCAAAGATATTTTTACCGTTGAAGTGCTGAGCCCAACCCAGTATCAGTTAACCAGCGACAATGGTTTTAGCGCTAAAGGACAGGTTGGACAGACGCTGAGCAAAGGCGGCGTCACCATGAAGGTGGACAGCATTAAAGCGCAGGTCGGCGACACCTTTACCGTCACCAAATACTCCACGCTCGGCATGATCAATCAGCTACAGGGCAATCTGACCGTGGCTGAAAACGGTAAAGATACCGGCGTACTGAGCCTGTCTTATACCGGCGAAGATAAAGATCAGATTCGCGCCATCCTTGACAGCATCACCCGTAATTACCTGGAGCAGAACGTTCAGCGTAAATCGGAAGAAGCGGCGAAGAGCCTTAAATTCCTGGCCGAACAGCTACCGGAAGTGCGTAGCCGTCTGGATGCGGCTGAAAACAAACTGAACGCCTATCGTCAGCAGCAGGACTCGGTAGATTTGTCGTTGGAAGCGAAATCGGTCCTCGACACCATGGTTAACATTGATTCGCAGCTTAACGAGCTGACCTTCAAAGAAGCCGAAATCTCCAAGCTCTACACCAAAGCTCACCCGGCTTACCGCACGTTGCTGGAAAAACGCCAGACGCTGGAAGATGAAAAAGCTCGCCTGAACGGTCGCGTGACCGCAATGCCGAAAACGCAGCAGGAAATCGTGCGTTTGACCCGCGATGTGGAATCCGGTCAGCAGGTTTACATGCAATTGTTGAATAAACAGCAGGAGCTGAAAATCACCGAGGCCAGCACCGTGGGCGACGTGCGCATCGTTGACTCGGCCATTACCCAGCCAGGTATCGTTAAGCCGCAAAAAGCGTTAATTGTGCTGGGTGCCATTATCCTTGGCCTGATGCTGTCGATTGTCGGCGTGCTGCTGCGTTCCCTGTTTAACCGTGGCATCGAAAGCCCGGCGGTTCTGGAAGAGGCGGGGCTTAGCGTTTATGCCAGCATTCCGCTGTCCGAATGGCAAAAATCCCGCGACAACGCCACCGTGCGTAACGTCAAAGGGGCCAGGCGCAATAAACAAAGCCAGCTTCTGGCGGTGGGGAATCCTACGGATCTGGCGATTGAAGCCATCCGCAGCCTGCGCACCAGCCTGCACTTTGCCATGATGCAGGCGACCAACAATGTTCTGATGTTGACCGGCGTGAGCCCGTCAATCGGTAAAACCTTTGTCTGCGCCAACCTCGCTGCGGTCATTAGCCAGACTAACAAGCGCGTGCTGCTTATCGACTGTGACATGCGTAAAGGCTATACCCACGAACTGCTGGGAACCACCAACGTGAACGGGCTTTCCGATGTGCTGGCAGGCCAGGGCGATATCGCGCGCTGCGCGCAGAAAACCTCGGTGCCTAATTTCGACCTCGTCCCGCGTGGGCAGGTGCCGCCGAACCCTTCCGAACTGCTGATGAGCGACCGCTTTGGCGAACTGGTTAAATGGGCAAGTGAGCATTACGACCTGGTGCTTATCGATACCCCGCCAATCCTTGCCGTTACCGACGCCGCCGTTGTTGGCCGCCACGCCGGCACCACGCTTATGGTTGCGCGTTATGCGGTGAACACGCTCAAAGAGGTGGAAACCAGCCTCAGCCGCTTTGAACAGAACGGCATCCAGGTGCGTGGCGTGATCCTGAACTCCATCTTCCGCCGTGCGGCGGGGTATGAGGATTACGGTTACTACGAATACGAATATAAATCTGATTCTAAATAACCCTGCGCTAAATGGCGGGTGGCGCATTGCTTATCCTTCCTGCGTTTCGCATGCGCAGGGCGGGTAAGCGATAGCGCCATCCACCGCGAAAGTTGCACTTTTCTCATCAACGAGACTTTTTTGGGGAGTGTTATGAATACCACTGCATCGCGCCCGCTGATTTCTATTTATATGCCTACCTGGAATCGTCAGCAGTTGGCCATTCGCGCCATCAAATCCGTGCTGCGCCAGGATTTTGAAAACTGGGAAATGATCATCGTTGATGACTGCTCATCCTCTTTTGAACAGCTTCAGCTTTTTGTCGAAGAGCTTAACGATGAGCGCGTGCGCTACACCCGTAATGACTTTAACTCCGGCGCCTGCGCGGTGCGCAATCAGGCCATTGGCCAGGCGACGGGAGAATTTATTACCGGTATTGATGACGACGATGAATGGACGCCGAACCGCCTGTCCGTGTTTCTTGAACACAAGCACCAACTGGTGACGCACGCTTTCCTGTATGCGAACGACTACGTTTGCGAAGGTCAGGTTTATTCGCAGCCGACCAGCCTGCCGCTCTATCCAAAGTCGCCGTATTCCCTGAAGCTATTTTTTAAGCGCAATATCATCGGCAACCAGGTCTTCACCTATGCCGATCGCTTTAAAACCTGCCTGTTCGACACGCAACTGGCGGCGGCGCAGGACTACGATATTTTCCTGCGCATGGTGGTGGAGTACGGCCAGCCGTGGAAAGTGGAAGAGGCCACGCAAATTCTGCACATCAACCATGGCGAAATGCAGATAACGAAATCGACCAAAAAGTTTGCGGGCTATTTTCACTTCTATCAGAAGCATAAAGATAAATTTGACCGCGCCAGCAAGAAATATCAGCTCTTTACGCTCTACCAGATCCGCAATAAGCGCATGTCTTTACGTACGCTGATGGCGCTGTTGTCCGTGCGCAATACCAAGCGCCTGGCCGATGGGCTACGGGGGAAATAATCGTGCTTGAAGATCTCCGCGCAAACTCCTGGAGCCTTCGTCCGTGCTGCATGGTGATGGCCTACCGCATTGCGCATTTTTGCTCGGTGTGGCGCAAAAAAAACGTCATCAACAATCTTTGGGCTGCCCCTGTTTTGCTGCTTTACCGCTTTGTGACCGAGTGCCTGTTTGGCTATGAAATCCAGGCTGCGGCCACCATTGGCAGACGTTTTACCATTCACCACGGTTACGCCGTTGTTATCAATAAATTCGTGGTCGCCGGAGATGATTTCACTATCCGTCACGGCGTGACCATCGGTAACCGCGGGCAAAGTCTCGCGTGCCCGAAAATCGGTAACGGCGTTGAGCTGGGGGCGAATGTCATCATCATTGGCGATATCACGCTTGGCAATAATGTCACCGTGGGCGCGGGCAGCGTAGTGCTGGACAACGTGCCGGATAACGCGCTGGTGGTAGGTGAGAAAGCGCGAGTAAAGGTAATTAAATGAATATCATGCAATTTAATGTGCGCCTGGCCGAAGGGGGCGCTGCGGGTGTGGCGCTCGACCTGCACCAGCGCGCGCGCGAAGCGGGTTTATCTTCGCGCTTTATTTACGGTTACGGAAAAGGCGGCAAGAAAAGCGCAAGCCACGATAAGTTCGCCGATGTTGAAAAACATACGCCGCGCCTGACGTCGATTGCCAACATCATTCTATTCCGCTTCTTCAACCGCGACCCGTTCGGCAACCTGAATAAACTTTATCGCAAAGTCACCCGCACAAGCGGGCCGGTCGTGCTGCATTTTCACGTGGTGCACAGCTACTGGCTGAACCTTGAAGAGATGGTGTCGTTTTGCCAGCGCGTTAAGGCGCATAAAGATGACGTCACTTTTGTCTGGACGCTGCACGACCACTGGAGCATTACCGGACGTTGCGCATTTCTTGATGGCTGCGAAGGCTGGAAAACCGGCTGCGAAAAATGCCCGTCGCTGAATAACTATCCGCCGGTCAAGGTTGACCGGGCGCATCTGCTGGTGGACTCCAAGCGCCAGCTATTTCGCGAAATGCTCGCGCTCGGCTGCCGGTTTATTTCACCCAGCCAGCATGTCGCCGACGCGTTTAATCAGATTTACGGGGCAGGGCGCTGCAAAATCATCAATAACGGTATTGATGTGGCAACCGAAGCTATTCTCGCCGAGCTGCCGTTAACCGAAGCAAGCCGCGAAAAACCAAAAGTAGCCGTTGTTGCTCACGATTTGCGTTATGACGGCAAAACGAATCAGAAGCTAGTTCAGGCCATGATGGCGCTGGGCGACAATATCGAACTGCACACCTTCGGCAAGTTCTCGCCTTTCAACGGGCCGAACGTGGTGAACCACGGCTATATGACCGATAAAAAAGCGCTGATGAGCGAGCTTAACGAAATGGATTCGCTGGTGTTCAGCTCAAAAGTGGATAACTACCCGCTGATTCTGTGCGAAGCGTTGTCCATCGGCGTGCCGGTCATTGCCACGCAAAGCGAAGCCGCAGATGAAGTGCTGCGCAAAGTTGGCGGCAAAACGTTCAGCGAAACACAGGTGCTGGAGCTTGTGAAACTACCGAAAGCCGAGCTCGCGCAGCAGGTCTTCGGCATGGATTTGCAGGCGTTCAAAACCACCAGCCGCAGATCTTACAGTGGACAACAGATGCTGGAGGAATATGTCTCGTTCTATCAGAATCTGTAGTTACCTGCTGTTACCGTTCATCTATCTGGTGGTCAACGTTAAGCTTGCCTCGCTGGGTGAAAGCTTCCCGGTAACAATAGTGACCTTCTTACCCGCCATCCTCTTTTTGTACATCGAACGCATTAGCGTTAAAAAATTGATGATTGCGCTGGGCATCGGCGCCGGGTTAACCGCTTTTAACTACATCTTTGGCCAGTCGCTGGATGCCAGCAAATATGTCACCTCGACATTATTATTTGTGTATATCGTGCTGATTCTGGCCATGACCTGGAGCTGCCGCTTTAAGACTATTTCGCAACGCAATCACCGAAAAATATTGCGGTTATTTTACGCGGTTGTCGGAATTATTGTGACGCTGGCGGCTGCGGAAATGGCGCAAATTATACTCACCGGCGGCAGCAGCCTGATTGAGAAAATTTCGAAGTTTCTTATTTACAGTAATAGCTATGTACTGAACTTTATTAGCTTTGGCGGGCGAAGAACTACCGCGCTTTATTTTGAACCAGCGTTCTTCGCTCTGGCGTTAATCTCAATTTGGCTCAGCATCAAACAGTTTGGTATCAAAACGCCGAAAACTGATGGTATGATTCTTTTAGGGATTATCCTTTCAGGATCGTTCTCAGGGGTGATGACCTTCATCCTGTTTTACCTTCTTGAATGGGCATTCCAGTACCTTAATAAAAGTGCCATAAAGAAGAAGTTGCCGTTAGCGATTATTTCTTTGGCAGTATTTTTAGTAGGGTTAATATTCGCCTTCCCTTATATCGCCACGCGTCTGGGCGATTTAGGCACCGAAGGGTCATCATCGTATTATCGTATTATTGGCCCGCTGGCAATGGTGGGATATTCCCTGACGCATATTGATGGCGTAGTACGGTTTGGTTCTTTATATGAATATGTCGCATCATTCGGAATCTTTAACGGTGCGGACGTCGGTAAAACAGTAGACAATGGTCTGTATCTGCTAATTATTTATTTTTCCTGGTTCGCAGTGCTATTGACTGTCTGGTACATGTGGAAAGTCATTAAAATGATGCGTACGGCATTTGGGAATAATGAAAATTTCCGCGTACAGCTCTGGCTTTTTACACCCGTATCACTGTTTTTTACCGGTTCAATTTTTAGCCCGGAATATGCTTTCTTGATTGTTTGTCCGTTTATTTTACGTAAGGCACTCAAGATAACGAATTGCTGATGAGGCCCACAATCATGTTATTAAGTGTAATCACCGTTGCCTGGAAAAATTTAGCCGGGGTGGAAAAAACCTGGCAGTCGCTGGCTCACCTGGCGCAGGCATCCGACATCACCTTTGAATGGATTGTGGTTGACGGTAACTCGCAGGACGGCACGGCGGACTTTCTGGAAAACCTCAACGGACAGTACAACTTACGTTTCGTTAGCGAGAAAGATAACGGCATTTACGATGCGATGAATAAAGGCATTGATATGGCGCAGGGCCGTTATGCGTTGTTCCTCAATTCCGGTGATATTTTTCACCAGGACATCGCACAGGTCGTGCGTCAGCTCGCTGCTATGCCCGCCCAAAATAACGCCATGATTATCGGCGATGCCCTGCTGGATTTTGGTGATGGAACAAAAATCCAGCGTCGCGCCAAGCAGGGTTGGTATATTTACCACAGCCTGCCCGCCAGCCATCAGGCAATATTTTTTCCGCTAGATGGCCTTAGAAAATATCCTTACGATCTGCAATATAAAGTCTCTTCTGATTATGCACTTGCGGCCAAAATGTACAAAAGCGGCTATGCGTTTAAACGCGTTAAGGGCATGGTCTCTGAATTTTCAATGGGCGGCGTTTCAACGTCCAATAATATTGAATTGTGCCGTGATGCGAAAAATGTTCAGCGCAAAATTTTAGGCGTGCCTGGATTTATCGCCGAGCTGTCATTCAAGCTTCGTATGCGAACTACCGGTAAAGCTAAGGCTTTATATAACAAAGCCTGAGGTGGATGGCGCTGCCGCTTATCCACGACAACTGCAACTTAATTCGTAGGTCGGATAAGCGTTAGCGTCATCCGACGAAAATAAGGAAATATTATGCAGGAATTAAGCGGCTTCTCGGTACCAAAAGGTTTTCGGGGCAGCAACGGCATTAAAGTCCAGATGTGGTGGGCGGTACAGGCGACATTATTTGCCTGGTCTCCGCAGGTGTTATACCGCTGGCGCGCCTTTTTATTACGTTTGTTTGGCGCGAAAATTGGTAAAGGTGTTGTGATTCGCCCGTCGGTAAAAATTACTTACCCGTGGAAATTAACGCTCGGTGATTACGCCTGGGTTGGCGACGACGCCGTTTTATATACCCTGGGCGAGATCTCCATCGGCGCAAATTCCGTGGTGTCACAAAAGTGTTATTTATGTACCGGCAGTCACGATTATATGAGCAAGCATTTTGATATTACCGCCACGCCCATTGTGATTGGCGAAAAATGCTGGCTGGCAACGGACGTTTTTGTTTCACCCAGCGTCACGATTGGTGATGGCACCGTCGTTGGCGCCCGCAGCAGCGTTTATAAATCATTACCGGCGAATGCCGTTTGCCGGGGTAACCCAGCAGTAAAAATACGCGATCGAGCGTAGGGCCTTTATTTAGCAATAAGGCGCTTAATTTTATCTTCAATCATAGGAATTATTATGACTAAAGTAGCTCTCATCACGGGTGTAACCGGACAAGACGGCTCCTATCTGGCGGAACTGCTGCTGGAAAAAGGTTACGAAGTGCATGGCATCAAACGCCGCGCCTCCTCTTTCAACACCGAACGCGTGGACCATATCTATCAGGACCCGCACGCCAGCAACCCGAAATTCCATCTGCACTACGGCGATCTGACAGACAGCTCCAACCTGACCCGTATTCTTTCCGAAGTGCAGCCGGACGAAGTGTATAACCTGGGCGCGATGAGCCACGTGGCGGTTTCTTTCGAATCCCCGGAATACACCGCCGATGTGGATGCGATGGGCACGCTGCGCCTGCTGGAGGCCATCCGCTTCCTGGGCCTTGAGAAGAAAACCCGTTTCTATCAGGCTTCTACTTCTGAGCTCTACGGCCTGGTGCAGGAAATCCCGCAGAAAGAGACCACGCCTTTCTATCCGCGTTCCCCGTATGCGGTGGCGAAACTGTACGCTTACTGGATAACCGTTAACTACCGCGAATCCTACGGCATGTATGCCTGTAACGGCATCCTGTTCAACCACGAATCCCCGCGCCGCGGCGAAACCTTCGTGACCCGTAAAATCACCCGTGCGATCGCCAACATCGCCCAGGGCCTGGAAAAGTGCCTGTACCTCGGCAACATGGATTCCCTGCGTGACTGGGGCCATGCCAAAGACTACGTGAAAATGCAGTGGATGATGCTGCAGCAGGAAACCCCGGATGACTTCGTGATTGCCACCGGCGTGCAGTATTCCGTGCGTCAGTTCGTGGAAATGGCCGCGGCGCAACTGGGCATCAAACTGCGCTTTGAAGGCACCGGCGTGGAAGAGAAGGGCATCGTGGTTTCCGTAACCGGACACGACGCGCCGGGCGTGAAGCCGGGCGACGTGATTGTCTCCGTCGACCCGCGTTACTTCCGTCCTGCTGAAGTGGAAACCCTGCTGGGCGACCCGACCAAGGCACACGAAAAACTGGGCTGGAAACCGGAAATCACCCTGCAGGAGATGGTCGGTGAGATGGTGGCGAAAGACCTGGAAGCAGCGAAGAAACACTCCCTGCTGAAGTCCCACGGTTACGAGGTTGCCATCGCGCTGGAGTCCTGAGCATGAATAAAAAACGTATCTTTGTTGCCGGCCACCGTGGGATGGTCGGTTCGGCCATCGTCCGCCAGCTTGAGCAACGTGATGACGTCGAACTCGTGCTGCGTGGCCGTGATGAACTGAATCTGCTGGACGCCGCCGCGGTGAACGCCTTCTTTGCCGAGGCGCGTATCGACCAGGTGTACCTGGCCGCCGCGAAAGTGGGCGGGATTGTGGCGAACAATACCTACCCGGCGGACTTCATCTACGAAAACATGATGATTGAGAGCAACATCATTCACGCCGCGCATACGCACAACGTGAACAAGCTGCTGTTCCTCGGCTCATCGTGCATTTATCCGAAGATGGCCAGCCAGCCGATTGCGGAAAGCGAGCTGCTGCAGGGCACGCTTGAAGCCACCAACGAGCCGTATGCGATTGCCAAAATCGCCGGGATCAAGCTGTGCGAATCCTATAACCGCCAGTTTGGCCGCGATTACCGCTCGGTGATGCCGACGAATCTGTACGGGCCGAACGATAACTTCCACCCGAGCAATTCTCACGTTATCCCGGCCCTGCTGCGCCGCTTCCATGAAGCGACCGAGCAGAGCACGCCGGATGTGGTGGTGTGGGGCAGCGGCACGCCGATGCGCGAGTTCCTGCACGTGGATGACATGGCGGCCGCCAGCATTCATGTGATGGAGCTGGACCCGGAAGTGTGGGCGGAAAACACCGAACCGATGCTGTCGCACATCAACGTCGGCACCGGCGTGGACTGCACCATCCGCGAGCTGGCGCAGACCATCGCGAAGGTGACGGGCTACCGTGGCCGCGTGGTGTTCGATGCGTCAAAACCGGACGGTACGCCGCGCAAACTGCTGGATGTGACCCGTCTGCGCCGTCTTGGCTGGTATCACGAGATCGCCCTGGAGCCTGGCCTTGCCAGCACCTACCAGTGGTTCCTCGAAAACCAGTCCCGGTTCCGGGGGTAAGCATGTTTCTGAGTCAGGAAGATTTCGCCACCGTAGTCCGTGCTACGCCGCTAATCTCCATCGATCTCGTTGTGGAAAACCTGGCGGGTGAATACCTGCTGGGGTTGCGCACCAATCGCCCTGCCCAGGGCTTTTGGTTCGTGCCGGGCGGACGGGTGCAGAAAGATGAAACCCTGGCCGACGCTTTCGTCCGTTTAACCGAGGCGGAGCTGGGCCAGCGCTTCACGCTTGAGGACGGGGAGTTTTACGGCGTGTGGCAGCACTTTTACGACGACAATTTTTCAGGGCAGGATTTTTCCACCCACTACATCGTGCTCGGCTACCGCCTGCGGGTGGATGACAGCAGGCTGACGCTGCCTGTCGAGCAGCACAGGGACTACTGCTGGCTGACGCCGGAAGCGTTACTGAAGCGCGATGATGTGCACGACAATAGCCGCGCCTATTTCATCAGACAAGGCAAAGGCAAGGTACCCGGTTTATGAAAATTCTGGTCTACGGCATTAACTACTCACCGGAGCTGACCGGTATCGGGAAATACACCGGTGAAATGGTGGAGTGGATGACCAGCCAGGGCCATGAGGTGCGCGTTATCACCGCACCTCCTTATTATCCGGTCTGGGAAGTTCATCCGGATTATTCGGCATGGAAGTATAAAAAAGAGCAGGGTGCTGCGACCGTCTGGCGCTGCCCGTTGTACGTGCCGAAACAGCCTTCCACCTTAAAGCGCCTGATTCATTTAGGCAGCTTTGCGGTGAGTTCTTTCTTCCCGCTGCTGGCGCAACGTCGCTGGAAGCCGGATCGCATTATCGGCGTGGTGCCGACTCTCTTTTGCGTACCGGGCATGCGGTGGCTTGCAAAACTGAGCGGGGCGCAAACGCTGCTGCATATTCAGGATTACGAAGTGGACGCTATGCTCGGTCTGGGCATGGCGGGCGGCGGCAAAGGCAAAGTTGCGAAGCTTGCTCAGCGCTTCGAACAGAGCTGCCTGCATAACGTCGACAATGTGTCGACGATTTCGCGCTCGATGATGAACAAGGCCATCGAGAAGGGCGTTGATCCGAAACGCGTGATCTTCTTCCCGAACTGGTCGGAAGTAGAGCGTTTTCGCGATGTTTCGGCGCAGGAAGTGCAAATTGTGCGCGAAAGCCTGCGGCTGCCAGCAGACAAAAAGATAATTCTGTACTCCGGCAACATCGGGGAAAAACAGGGCCTGGAAACGGTTATTGATGTTGCTGAGCGCTTTGCGGAGCAGCCGTATCTGTTTGTGATTGTCGGTCAGGGCGGCGGGAAAAAACGCCTCGAAAAAGGGGTAGCGGATCGTGGCCTGCATAACGTGGCGTTCCATCCGTTGCAGCCTTACGACGCTTTGCCTGCGCTATTGCGTGTTGCCGATTGCCATCTGGTTATTCAGCGCCGCGGCGCAGCAGACGCCGTGCTGCCGTCCAAGCTGACCAACATTTTGGCCGTTGGCGGCAATGCGGTGATTACCGCTGAGCCGGAAACCGAGCTCGGTCAGCTTTGCGAACTGTATCCCGGCATTGCCGTGTGCGTGGAGCCAGAGTCTGCCGACGCGCTGGCCGTCGGGATTGAACGCTGCCTGCAATTACCCGCGCACAATACGGTGGCACGTGAGTATGCCGAACGCACGCTCGAAAAAGAGAACGTGCTGAGTCAATTTATTGCAGCTATCTCTCCACAAGATGTCGGGGTTAAATCATGAGTCATTCGCAGCTTTATCCGGTCATTATGGCTGGCGGGAACGGCAGCCGTTTGTGGCCTCTGTCCCGCGTGCTTTACCCGAAACAGTTCCTGTGCCTGAAAGGGGAACTGACTATGTTGCAAACCACCATCTGCCGCTTAAACGGCGTACAGTGCGAAAGCCCGGTGGTTATCTGCAACGAAGAACACCGTTTTATCGTCGCTGAGCAGCTTCGCCAGCTCAACAAGCTGACGGAAAATATCGTGCTGGAGCCTGCCGGACGCAACACCGCTCCGGCCATCGCGCTGGCGGCTTTGGCTGCCATTCGCAATCAGCCGCAGTCCGATCCGCTGATGCTTATCCTTGCCGCCGACCACGTGATTCAGAATGAAGATGCTTTCCGCGAAGCGGTGCGTAACGCGCTGCCGTATGCCGAAGCGGGCAAGCTGGTGACGTTCGGCATCGTGCCGAATTTGCCGGAAACGGGCTACGGCTACATTCGCCGTGGACAGCCAGAAACGGCCGGCGTGGACGCTGTGGCGTTTAGCGTGGCGCAGTTTGTCGAGAAGCCGGATGCTGAAACCGCGCAGGGCTACGTTTCCAGCGGCGAATACTACTGGAACAGCGGCATGTTCCTGTTCCGCGCCGGGCGTTACCTCGAAGAGTTGAAAAAATTCCGTCCGGATATTCTGGCCGCGTGCGAAAACGCTATGGCGAACGTTGACCCGGATCTGGATTTTGTGCGCGTGGATGAAGCGGCCTTCCTGGCCTGCCCGGACGAGTCAATCGACTACGCGGTAATGGAAAAAACCGCCGATGCGGTAGTGGTGCCGATGGACGCGGGCTGGAGCGACGTGGGCTCCTGGTCTTCCCTGTGGGAAATCAGCGCCAAAAGCCCGGAAGGGAACGTGCATCACGGCGACGTGATAAGCCATGAAACGGAAAACAGCTATATCTATGCGGAATCCGGCCTCGTGACGACGGTTGGCGTTAAAGATTTAGTTGTGGTGCAGACCAAAGACGCCGTGCTTATCGCCGACCGCGATCACGTTCAGAGCGTGAAGAAGGTTGTTGAGCAGATTAAGCACGACGGCCGTCATGAACACCACAATCACCGCGAAGTCTACCGCCCGTGGGGTAAATACGACTCCATCGATTCCGGCGACCGTTATCAGGTGAAGCGCATCACCGTGAAGCCGGGCGAAGGTTTGTCTTTGCAGATGCACCATCATCGGGCTGAACACTGGATTGTGGTGGCGGGCACGGCGAAAGTCACCCTTGGCGATGACGTGAAGCTGCTGGGCGAAAACGAGTCCATCTATATTCCGCTGGGCGTGACGCACTGCCTGGAAAACCCCGGCAAAATTCCGCTCGACCTGATTGAAGTGCGTTCCGGCACTTACCTCGAAGAAGACGACATCGTCCGTTTTAAAGACCGTTACGGGCGCATTTAACGCGTAAACATTCATCATTCCCCGCAGCCTGACTCTGCGGGTTGGGTAACTGTTGCCCGAAGGAGCGAAAACGATGCAAAAATTGACCTGTTTTAAAGCCTATGACATTCGCGGCAGGCTGGGTGAAGAGCTGAACGAAGACATCGCGTGGCGCATTGGCCGCGCCTACGGCGAATACCTGAAGCCGAAAACTATCGTGCTGGGCGGCGACGTGCGTCTGACAAGCGAAGCCCTGAAGCTTGCGCTGGCGCGCGGTCTGCAGGATGCGGGCGTGGATGTGCTGGATATCGGCCTGTCCGGCACCGAAGAAATCTACTTTGCCACCTGGCATCTGAAGGTGGACGGCGGCATTGAAGTCACCGCCAGCCACAACCCGATGGACTACAACGGCATGAAGCTGGTGCGCGAGGGCGCGCGTCCCATCAGCGGCGATACCGGCCTGCGCGACGTGCAGCGTCTGGCGGAAGCCAACGACTTTCCGCCGGTCGATGAGGCGAAACGCGGCAGCTACAAACAGATTTCCGTGGTTGAGGCGTACATCGACCACCTGTTCTCCTACATCAACGTGAAGAACATCAAACCGCTGAAGCTGGTGATTAACTCCGGTAACGGCGCTGCGGGCCCGGTTATCGATGCCATCGAAGCGCGCTTTACAGCCCTGAACGTGCCGCTGACTTTTGTGAAAGTGCACAACACCCCGGACGGCAACTTCCCGAACGGCATTCCTAATCCGCTGCTGCCGGAGTGCCGCGACGATACGCGCAATGCGGTGACTGAGCACGGTGCGGACATGGGTATCGCGTTTGACGGCGATTTCGACCGCTGCTTCCTGTTCGATGAGAAGGGGCAGTTTATCGAGGGTTATTACATCGTCGGCCTGCTGGCGGCGGCGTTCCTCGAAAAACAGCCCGGCGCGAAAATCATTCACGACCCGCGTCTGAGCTGGAACACGGTGGATATCGTTGAGCGCGCGGGCGGCACGCCGGTGATGTCGAAAACCGGGCATGCGTTTATCAAGGAGCGTATGCGCCAGGAAGACGCCATCTACGGCGGCGAGATGAGCGCCCACCACTATTTCCGTGATTTTGCCTACTGCGACAGCGGGATGATCCCGTGGCTGCTGGTGACCGAGCTGCTGTGCCTGAAGGGCAAAACGCTTGGCGAGCTGGTGCATGATCGCATGGCGGCGTGGCCGGCAAGCGGCGAAATCAACAGCAAGCTGGCGGACCCGAAGGTGGCGATTGAGCGCGTGCATCAGCACTTTGCGCCGCATGCCACGGATATCGACCACACCGACGGGGTGAGCATGGCGTTCGGCGACTGGCGCTTTAACCTGCGCTCCTCAAACACCGAGCCGGTGGTGCGTCTGAACGTGGAGTCGCGCAGTAACGAACAACTGATGCAGTCCCGAACGCAGGAAATTATGGCGCTGCTGAATCAGTAATTTGTGGGTATGGATCTCCGGACATTTGTAGGGTGGATAAACGCAGCGCCATCCACCGCGTGGCTGCTTAAAAGCACGGCGGATGGCGCAGGCTTATCCGCCCTACACGTTCAGGGAAGAGGGAATCCGTCACCCTTTTAATAAAGGTAAAACGATGACAAATCTAAAAAAGCGCGAGCTGCCAAAAACGAACGCATCGTTAATCTCTATGGTGCAACGTTTCTCAGACATAACCATTATGTTTGTTGGGTTATGGGTGGTGTGTAAGGTCAACGCGTTGCCGTTTTTGTACATGCATCTGCTGATGGCCCTGCTTACCCTCGTTGTATTCCAGATGATTGGCGGCATTACCGATTTTTACCGCTCCTGGCGCGGCGTGAAGATTTCCAGCGAACTGCTTTTGCTGTTGCAAAACTGGACCCTGAGCCTGATTTTTAGCGCCGGTCTGCTGGCCTTTAATCCTGATTTTGACGGCTCGTTCTGGGTCTACTTTGCCTGGTATGTGTTGACCAGCTTCGGCATGGTCGTGTGCCGCTCGTTTATCCGCTTTGGCGCGGGCTGGCTGCGCAACATGGGCTATAACACTCGCCGTATCGCTATTGCCGGCTCCCTGCCGGTGGGCCGCGCGCTCGCCAGCAGTTTCCGCAATGAACCCTGGTTAGGTTTTGAGGTCACCGGGGTTTATGACGATATGCAGCCTGCCACCGATCTTGGCGACTATGCCGGCAGCTTCGCGGACCTGCTGGAAGAAGCGCGCTCCGGGCGAATCGATAACGTTTATATCGCTATGGCGATGAGCGAAGAAGCGCGCATTAAAAAGCTGGTGCGCGAGCTGACCGACACCACCTGTTCGGTGCTGCTTATTCCTGACGTTTTCACCTTCAATATTCTCAACGCCCGTACCGAAGAGGTGAATGGCGTGCCGGTTGTGCCGCTGTTTGATACGCCGCTTAACGGCATCAACCGCATACTCAAGCGCCTGGAAGATATTGTGCTCGCTCTAATGATTCTGCTGCTGATTTCCCCGGTGCTGCTGTGCATCAGCGTGGCGGTGAAGGTGACTTCGCCGGGACCGGTTATTTTCCGTCAGACCCGTTACGGAATGGACGGCAAGCCGATTAAGGTGTGGAAATTCCGCTCCATGAAGGTGATGGAGAACGACGCGGTGGTGGTACAGGCTACGAAAGGGGATAAGCGTATTACGCCGGTCGGTAACTTCCTGCGTCGCACCTCTCTTGACGAGCTGCCGCAGTTCATCAACGTGCTGCTGGGCGGGATGTCGATTGTCGGCCCGCGTCCTCACGCCGTGGCGCATAACGAGCAGTATCGTTCGCTGATTGAAGGCTACATGCTGCGTCATAAGGTGAAGCCTGGCATTACGGGCTGGGCGCAGATTAACGGCTGGCGTGGCGAAACGGATACGCTGGAGAAAATGGAAAAACGCGTTGAGTTTGACCTGGAATATATCCGCGAATGGAGCCTGTGGTTCGACATAAAAATCGTCTTCCTGACGATTTTCAAAGGCTTTGTTAACAAAGCCGCGTATTAAGTGAGCCACCAATGAGCCTGAGAGAAAAAACCATCAGCGGCGCCAAATGGTCCGCCCTTGCGACGGTCATTATTATCGGCCTGGGGCTGGCGCAGATGACCGTGCTGGCGCGAGTGGTGGATAATCACCAGTTCGGCCTGCTGACGGTGTCGCTGGTGATTATCGCCCTGGCGGATACGCTGTCGGATTTTGGTATCGCCAACTCCATTATTCAGCGTAAAGAGATAAGCCATCTTGAACTGACAACGCTTTACTGGCTGAACGTGGGCCTGGGCTTAGTCGTCTTCGCAGCGGTGTTTTTGCTGAGCGATTTTATCGCCAGCGTGCTGAACACCCCGGCGCTTGCGCCGCTAATTAAAACGCTGTCTTTTGCGTTTGTCATTATTCCCCATGGCCAGCAGTTCCGTGCTTTGATGCAAAAGGAGCTGGAGTTCTCAAAGATTGGTTCGATTGAGACGATTTCCGTGCTGGCGGGCTTTAGCGTGACGGTGAGCGCTGCGATGTATTATCCGTTCGCCATGACCGCCATTGTCGGCTACCTGGTCAATACCCTGGTGCGTACCGCTTTGTTTGGTTTTTTTGGCCGCAAAATTTACCGCCCGGGCTTTCATTTTTCGCTTAAATCAGTCGGTTCCAACCTGAAGTTTGGCGCCTGGCTGACTGCGGACAGCATCATCAACTATGTGAATACCAATCTTTCGACGCTGGTGCTGGCGCGCATCCTCGGCGCAAGCGTAGCCGGGGGCTATAACCTCGCTTATAACGTCGCGGTGGTGCCGCCGATGAAGCTCAACCCGATTATTACCCGCGTGCTGTTCCCGGCCTTTGCCAAAATCCAGGATGATACCGACAAGCTACGCGTTAACTTCTACAAGCTGCTGTCGATTGTCGGGATCATTAACTTTCCGGCGTTGCTCGGCCTGCTGGTGGTGTCGAATAACTTCGTGCCGCTGGTGTTTGGCGAGAAGTGGCAGTTTATTACGCCGATTCTGCAACTGCTGTGCGTGGTGGGCCTGCTGCGCTCCATCGGGAATCCGATTGGTTCGCTGCTGATGGCGAAAGCGCGCGTGGACATCAGCTTCAAATTCAACGTCTTTAAAACCTGCCTGTTTATCCCGGCGATTATCGTTGGCGGGCATCTCGGCGGTGCGCTCGGCGTGACGCTTGGCTTCCTGTTCGTACAGGTGGTGAACACGGTGCTGAGCTACTTCATCATGATTAAACCGGTGCTGGGCTCAAGCTACCGGGAGTACATCTTAAGTCTGTGGCTGCCGTTCTATCTTTCCATTCCAACGCTTGTGGTGAGTTATGCGTTGGGCGTGCTGCTTGCGGGACATTTATCCCTTGCAGCTTTGCTTGGCGTGCAGATTGCCGCCGGTGCGGCTTCCTTTATCGTCATGCTGGCGCTTTCCCGTAACGCTCTGGTGGTGGAAATGAAACGCCAGTTTTGTCGCAACGATCGTTTAAAAGCGCTGCTTCGCGCGAGCTAAGAACCCCAAAGAGGTCCTGACATTATGAAATTATTGATTCTTGGCAATCACACCTGCGGTAACCGCGGCGACAGCGCTATTCTGCGCGGGTTAATTGATGCCATTACCACCATTGATGAAAGCGTGCAGGTTGATGTGATGAGCCGCTATCCGGTGAGCTCTGCCTGGCTGCTGGGCCGCCCGGTGCTGGGCGACGGTCTGTATAAGCAGATGAAACAGCACAATAATGCCGTAGGGCTGATGGGGCGCGTTAAAAAAGTGCTGCGCCGTAAATATCAGCATCAGGTTTTAATGGCGAAAGCCACCGACCGCGGACGACTGCGCAATATCTCTATTCCGCAGGGCTTTATCGACTTTGTGAAATCGCTGCAAAAATATGACGCGATTATTCAGGTTGGCGGATCTTTCTTCGTCGATTTGTACGGCGTTTCTCAGTTCGAACACGCGCTGTGCAGTTTTATGGCGAAAAAGCCGGTGTACATGATTGGCCACAGCGTAGGCCCGTTCCAGGACCCGCAGTTCAACCAACTGGCGAGCTACGCGTTTGGCAACGCGAAGGCGCTGATCCTGCGTGAATCCGTCAGCCTTGATTTGATGAAGCAGAGCAACATCGATACCCGCAAGGTTGAGCAGGGCGTGGATACCGCCTGGCTTGTTGAGCATCACAGCGAAAGTTTTGTGCCGAGCTACGCGGTGCAGCACTGGCTGGAAATCATCAGGCGTAAGAAAACCGTCGCCATCACTTTGCGAGAGCTGGCGCCGTTTGATAAACGCCTCGGCACCACGCAGAAAGCCTACGAGCAGGCGTTTGCCGCCGTGGTCAACCGCGTGATTGAACAGGGTTATCAGGTGCTGGCGCTTTCAACCTGTACGGGCATCGACAGCTATAACAAAGATGACCGCATGGTGGCGCTGAATCTGCGTCAGTATGTGAACGATCCTGACCAGTATCACGTGGTGATGGACGAGCTTAACGACCTTGAGATGGGCAAAATCCTTGGCGAGTGCGAGCTGACCGTTGGCACGCGTCTGCACTCCGCTATTATTTCGATGAACTTTGGCACCCCGGCCATTGCCATCAATTACGAACACAAATCCGCGGGCATTATGCAGCAACTGGGCATGCCGGAAATGGCCATTGATATCCGTCAGCTTCTTGACGGTTCGTTGCAGGGCGTTGTTGCAGATGTGCTGGGCCAGTTGCCAGCTATTAATGAGCGCCTTGTTCAGGCGGTGCGTGCTGAACGTGAAACTGGCCTGCGTATGGTTGAGTCCGTGTTAGCCCGCGTGAAGGAGGCCAAATGAAGGTTGGCTTCTTCCTGCTTAAATTCCCCGTAGCTTCCGAAACCTTTGTGCTCAATCAGATCGTTGCGTTTATCGAGATGGGCTATGAGGTTGAAATCGTCGCCATCCAGAAAGGAGATTTGACCAACACTCACGCGGCGTTCAAAGAGTACAACCTCGCTGAAAAAACAACGTGGCTGATGGATGAGCCGGAAGGAAAGGTGGCGAAACTGCAGTCCCGCGCGTTGAATACGCTGCGCGGTTCGCTGCGCCCCCGTACATGGCGGGCGCTGAACGCTTCGCGCTACGGCGAAGAGGCCCGGAATTTAATTCTGTCTTCAATTTGCGGGCGTAACCCGCAAACGCTGCAGGCGGATGTCTTTATCGCCCACTTTGGCCCGGCTGGCGTAACCGCTGCCAAGCTGCGCGAGCTGGGGCTGCTGCAAGGAAAAATCGCGACTGTTTTCCACGGCATTGATATCTCAGGGCGTGAGGCGCTGGCGCACTACACGCCCGAATATCAAAAGCTGTTTGCGCGCGGCGATCTGATGCTGCCTATAAGCAATTTGTGGGCCGGGCGGCTGGAGAAAATGGGCTGCCCGCCAGCGAAAATTGCCGTTTCACGCATGGGCGTGGACATGGACCGTTTCTCGCTGCGCCCGGTTAAAGCTCCCGCCAAAACGCTTGAGATAATTTCCGTCGCGCGTCTGACCGAGAAAAAAGGGCTGCACGTGGCGATTGAAGCCTGCCGCCTGCTCAAAGAGCGCGGCGTGGATTTTCGTTACAACATACTTGGCATCGGCCCGTGGGAAACCCGTCTGCGCACGCTTATCGAACAGAATCAACTGGACGACGTGGTGTTTATGCCGGGCTTTAAACCGAACCACGAAGTAAAGGCGATGCTGGATGAAGCAGACCTGTTTTTATTGCCGTCCGTTACCGGCGAGGACGGGGATATGGAAGGTATTCCTGTCGCGTTAATGGAAGCGATGGCGGTAGGCATTCCTGTGGTATCGACCGTTCACAGCGGCATCCCTGAGCTTATTGATGCCGGCCGTTCAGGCTGGCTGGTGCCGGAATACGACGCCGTTGCGCTTGCCGACAGGCTGCAGGCCTTTGCCGATGTCGAAGAAAACGAGCTGGAACCGATGCTGACCCAGGCCCGCAAGAAAGTCGAAACCGAATTTAATCAGAAAGTTATATATCAAAAGCTAGCCCGTCAGCTCCATACGCTGTAAACCCACCGAGTGAAGCTTCACGAGGACGTATGCGCAAAAGATTTGAATCCACAGTCCCTTCATTTTCCTCCTCCCGCCGCAGGCTGTTATGGGCCAGTTCAGTACTGGCCGCAGCGCCCTTAGTTTTATCTCGCACGGTTCTGGCTGCCGGCGGCAAAAGCGAGGTAAACATTCAGAAATTCTACAATGGCGACTGGCCTGCAGCGTTCAAACAGGCCTTTGCCGCTGCCGATGCCGTTGTCGTGCCCAATGATTTGGTCTGCGACAATATCAACACCGCGATTTTTATGCCGGAGAATAAGACGCTGCGGGTAGCTGGCGGCCTTAAGGGCAACGGCAAAGGACGTTTTGTCTTGCAGGATGGGTGTAAAATCCTCGGCGAGAAAGGCGGACGTTTTAATAACATTATCCTGGACGTTCGCGGGTCTGACTGCACCATTCAGGGCATTGATATGAGCGGCTTCGTGCCGGTGATGCAAATTTATATCGGCGGCAGGGATAAGCGCACCATGCGTAACCTCGTCATTGATGACATCACTATCCATGACGCCAACTACGGCATACTTCGCCAGGGTTTTCACAACCGCATGGAGAACGTGAAGATAACCAACGGTCACTTCAGTCATTTACAGGGCGATGCCATCGAGTGGAACGTGGCGATTAACGACCACGATCTGCTTATCTCCGATCATGTGATTGATAACATTGATTGCACCAACGGCAAGATTAACTGGGGGATTGGCATCGGCCTTGCGGGAAGCACTTACAATAATGAGTATCCGGAAGACCAGGCGGTGAAGAATTTTGTGGTGGCTAACATCACCGGCAGCAATTGTCGCCAGCTTGTTCACGTTGAAAACGGTAAACATTTCATTATTCGCAATGTGAAGGCGCGCAATATTAATCATACTTTCAGCAGGAAGGCCGGAATTGATAATGCCACGGTAGCCATTTATGGCTGTGATAATTTCGTGATTGATAATATAGATATGGTGAATAGCGCAGGGTTCCTTATTGGCTATGGTGTTATTAAAGGCAACTATTTGTCTATTCCGCAAAACTTCCGGCTTAACGACATCACGCTTGATAACAGCAACATGTCGTATAAGGCCCGGGGCATTCAAATCTCTTCCGGTAACGCCACTTCGTTTGTCGCTATTACTAACATGACAGTGAAGGGGGCGACGCTTGAGCTGAACAACAAGCCTCAGCACCTTTTCCTGAGAAATGTCAATGTGATGCAGCGTGCAGCCGTAGGGCCTGCGCTGAAGCTGCGCTTTGATTTACGCAAGGACGTGCGGGGCCGCTTTATGGCGAAAGAAGACACGCTGCTTTCGCTGACCAACATTCATGCGGTCAATGAGAAAGGACAGAGTTCAGTGGATATCGACCGCGTAGATCATAAGCATGTGAACACCAGTAACCTTAATTTTGCTCTACCACCGTTGCGTAAATAAACAATCAAGCGACTTTACGATTTTTCTGAGCCCTTATTGACTTTAATAAGGGCTTTTTAGTTTTGTATCCCACGAGCCGGGGGATAAGATGAAGTACAAACTTTGGGGATCAATTCATGCTGGCATCAGAGCACGAAAAGACTATAATCCCTCAACCATTTTAGAGGTGGGCTGAATATGATTAATTTGAAAGCAGTTATCCCGGTAGCCGGTCTTGGCATGCATATGTTGCCTGCGACAAAAGCCATCCCGAAAGAGATGCTGCCGATTGTCGATAAGCCGATGATCCAATACATCGTCGATGAAATCGTGGCCGCGGGTATCAAAGAAATCGTGCTGGTAACCCACTCTTCCAAGAACGCGGTTGAAAACCATTTCGACACGTCTTATGAGCTTGAAGCACTGCTGGAACAGCGCGTGAAGCGCCAGTTGCTGGCTGAAGTGCAGTCAATTTGCCCGCCGGGCGTGACCATTATGAACGTCCGTCAGGCACAGCCACTTGGGCTTGGCCATTCCATTTTGTGCGCGCGCCCTGTCGTTGGCGATAACCCATTTGTCGTTGTGCTTCCGGATGTGGTGCTGGACAACGCAAGCGCTGACCCACTGCGCTATAATTTGGCTGCAATGGTAGCGCGCTTCAATGACACTGGCCGCAGCCAGGTTCTGGCGAAACATATGCCGAATGAAGACCTCTCCGCTTATTCCGTTATCACAACACAAGAATCGCTGGATAACGACGGGCAGGTGAGCCGCATCGTCGATTTCGTCGAGAAACCAGACCAGCCGCAAACCCTGGATTCAGACCTGGCAGCCGTTGGCCGCTATGTGTTGTCTGCGGATATCTGGGCGGAACTGGAAAAAACCGAACCGGGCGCATGGGGCCGTATTCAGTTAACGGATGCCATCGCCGCGCTAAACAAAAAACAGCCGGTAGAAGCTGCTCTGATGACAGGTGAGAGCTACGACTGCGGCAAGAAAATGGGTTACATGAAAGCGTTTGTGGAGTACGGCCTGCGTAACCATAAGGAAGGGCAGAAGTTCCGGGATAGCATCCAGAAGATGCTGGCTCGTTGATTTTAAGCCGATGAAAAAAAATCTCTTATGAGAAGAACGGCAGTTAAAGTGGCAATGGGGTTGCGATTGGGCAGCTTTGTTGGGGCTGACTGCCGTTTTTTTATGTAAGGCAAAAGGAAGGGGAATCTGCTGGTTAGCGAGCCTATTGGCATAAATAAGATTTGGCTGTTGTTTATTCCAATGTGTTCCGCCTCGACAATATTTGTACGAGACATAAAGCGAGTAGCAAATATCAGTATTCTGGTAGCTGTTAAGCCAGGGGCGGTAGCGTGGTTAAAGGCTTTGTTAGACTCATTCCCGTGTTTTCATCTTACTCAGGATTATCATCTTCAGTATAAGTCTTGAAGATAATCATTACATATTAGAGAGAGAATATTTTCGTGAAAATTCTTGTTACTGGTGGTGCCGGTTTTATCGGTTCTGCGGTCGTTCGTCACATCATAAATAATACTCAAGACAGCGTCGTTAACGTCGATAAATTGACCTATGCGGGTAACCTGGAATCCCTGGCAGAAGTCTCCGATAGTGAGCGCTATGCGTTTGTTCAGGCAGATATTTGCGACAGAAATGCTTTAGATAAGATTTTTGCAGAACATCAACCAGACGCGGTAATGCACCTGGCGGCGGAAAGCCATGTTGATCGTTCTATTACCGGGCCTGCTGAATTTATCGAAACCAATATTGTCGGGACTTATACCCTTCTGGAAGCTGCTCGGGCCTACTGGTCTCAATTAAATGATAGCTGTAAAGCAGGCTTTCGTTTCCACCATATCTCTACGGATGAAGTTTACGGCGATTTACCGCATCCGGACGAACGTCCGGCAGGTGAAGAATTACCTCTGTTTACAGAAACAACTTCTTATGCGCCGAGCAGCCCATATTCTGCTTCTAAAGCATCCAGTGACCACCTGGTTCGTGCGTGGCAACGTACCTATGGCTTGCCGTGTATCGTGACCAATTGTTCAAACAATTACGGCCCGTTCCACTTCCCTGAAAAACTGATCCCATTAGTAATCCTCAATGCTCTTGAAGGCAAAAACCTGCCGGTATATGGCAAAGGCGATCAGATTCGCGACTGGCTCTATGTGGAAGACCATGCACGTGCGCTTTATACCGTAGTAACTCAGGGCCAGATTGGTGAGACATACAATATTGGTGGCCATAACGAGAAGAAGAATCTCGATGTTGTAATGACGATTTGTGGCTTATTGGATGAACTGGTCCCTAAAACCACTTCATACCGTGAACAAATCACCTACGTTGCAGACCGTCCGGGACATGATCGTCGCTATGCTATTGATGCCAGTAAAATCAGCCATGAACTGAACTGGAAACCACAGGAAACCTTCGAGAGCGGTATTCGTAAAACCGTACAATGGTATCTGTCAAACCAGCAATGGGTCGAAAATATTAAGAGCGGGGCCTATAAAAATTGGATTGAGCAAAATTATGGGGATCGCAAGTAATGAATATCCTTCTGTTTGGCAAAACAGGCCAGGTCGGCTGGGAACTACAGCGCTCTCTGGCCCCGTTAGGCAATATAATTGCAGTTGATGTGCATTCGACTGAATATTGCGGTGATTTCAGTAATCCAGAAGGCGTTGCGGAAACCGTACGCCGAGTGAAGCCTGATGTAATTGTAAATGCAGCAGCACATACTGCCGTAGATAAAGCCGAAAGCGAGCGTGATTTTGCGCAATTGCTTAATGCGACGAGCGTAGAAGCTATTGCTAAAGAAGCAGAAAAAATCAACGCATGGCTGGTTCATTATTCTACGGATTATGTTTTCCCTGGCGATGGTGAAAAACCATGGCAGGAGACAGATGCTACAGCGCCCCTTAATGTGTATGGCGAAACAAAATTAGCTGGTGAAATTGCTGTGCAACAATACTGTACCAGGCATCTGATTTTTCGTACCAGTTGGGTATATGCCGGGAAAGGAAATAATTTTGCAAAAACCATGCTGCGCCTGGCTAAAGATCGTGCAGAGCTAGCTATTATTAACGATCAGTTTGGAGCACCAACCGGGGCAGAGCTATTAGCTGATTGCACAGCGCATGCAATTTCCACCGCATTGCGCAAACCAGAGGTAGCAGGGCTTTATCATCTTGTTGCTTCTGGTACCACAACCTGGTTTGATTACGCTAACCTGGTATTCGCTGAAGCGAAAAACGCTGGTCTGGTACTTGCCGTTAATAAAACTAATCCAGTACCTACATCTGCATACCCTACACCAGCGAAACGGCCTCATAACTCCCGGCTAGATACTTCGAAGTTCCAGCAAACATTTAACTTAACATTGCCTTGTTGGGATGTTGGCGTGAAGCGTATGCTGGCCGAGCTTTTTGCGGCTTCGAATGCATAATAAATAATATTAACAGTGCTCAAGCTAAAGAGCGCTTTCAATACATTGGGATATCAAATAATGACTTCACGTAAAGGAATTATCCTCGCTGGTGGTTCTGGTACTCGCCTGTACCCGGTAACAATGGCCGTCAGCAAACAACTTTTGCCTATTTATGACAAGCCGATGATCTATTACCCACTCAGCACATTAATGCTGGCGGGCATTCGAGACATCCTCATCATCAGTACTCCACAAGATACACCGCGCTTCGAACAATTGCTGGGAGACGGTAGCCAGTGGGGTTTAAATCTTCAGTATAAAGTGCAGGATAATCCGGATGGTTTGGCACAGGCGTTTATCATTGGCGAAGAATTCATTGGTAACGATGATTGTGCATTAGTTCTTGGCGACAATATTTTCTACGGCCATGATTTGCAAAAGCAGCTTGAAAATGCCGTGGCAAAAGAGTCAGGAGCTACGGTCTTTGCTTATCATGTTCACGATCCTGAACGTTATGGCGTTGTTGAGTTTGATAAAGATGGCAAGGCCATCTCCCTTGAAGAGAAACCACTTGAGCCAAAAAGTAATTATGCGGTTACAGGACTTTATTTCTATGACAATAGCGTTGTAGAAATGGCTAAAGGTCTGAAGCCTTCAGATCGTGGTGAATTGGAAATTACAGATATTAACCGTATCTATATGGAACAGGGCCGCATGTCAGTAGCCATGATGGGCCGCGGTTATGCATGGTTAGATACCGGCACGCATCAGAGCCTTATCGAAGCGAGCAACTTCATTCAGACCATTGAGCTGCGCCAGGGGCTAAAAGTCGCTTGCCCTGAAGAGATAGCGTTTCGAAAAGGGTTTATTGATGCCGAGCAAGTAAATAAATTAGCACAGCCATTGTCAAAAAATGCTTATGGGAAGTATTTGTTAAATATGATTAAGTAATCATCAGATAATTTAATGTTATATACAGAAGAAATAATGGGTATGGGAAATTTTATAAGCGTAATATCACATGGTCACGCTGCGTTGATAAAAGAACTAAATGTATTGTCTAAATTAGCCATAAGCAACACAGTGATTATTAAATGTAATAAAGAAAGCGATGTCGTTGCGTTAGAAGGGTATTGTAAAAAAAATAATATTCATCTTATTACTGATAACTATGGCTTAGGTTTCGGTGCGAATAATAACTTAGTATTTAACTATTGTAGAAAAAATCTCGGATTGAAAGCTGAAGACTATTTCATTGTAATGAACCCTGACTTAGAAATAGATACATATGAACTTAAAAAATTAAATTGCTATGTATTAGAAAACGCATCAAAATTATCGACTATAAATTTATATAAAAATGAGGAAAAAACAGTCTCAGATGACGCAATAAGAAAGTACCCTAAAATGGGGGATTTTTTTCTATCATTAGTATTAAAGAAAAATCGTTCTAAATATAATAAGACGCTGATTGAAAAACCTACGGAAGTTGATTGGGCTGCAGGTTCTTTCCTGATGTTTCAAGCGGATCATTATCAGCAACTTGGTGGATTTGATGAGAAATATTTTATGTATTGTGAAGACATAGATATTTGTTATCGTTCTAGTTTATTAAAGCATAAGCCAATATATTATCCAGATGTTACGGCTGTTCACTATGCGAAACACGCTAACAGATCCTTTTTATCAAAACATTTCTTCTGGCATCTTAAGAGTGCTTTATTATTTCTTGCGATGCGATATAAAAACCCAATTAAAATCAATTAATGTGCCTTTTTAGTAGAGAGTGTTTATGAATTTTGTCGAAACAGAAATAAAAGATGTGAAAATTATTGAACCAAAAGTGTTCGGTGATTCGAGAGGCTTTTTTTATGAAAGTTTTAATGAAAAAAAGTTTATAGACGAAACTAAACAAAATATAATTTTCTGTCAAGATAACCATTCAAAATCTTCACGAGGGGTTTTACGAGGCCTACATTTTCAACGAAACCCCTATGCTCAAGGAAAACTAGTTCGATGCATTGCAGGATCGGTTTTTGATGTTGCAGTGGATATTAGAATAGATTCGCCAAGTTATGGTAAGTATGTGAGCGTAGTTCTGTCTGCAGAGAATAAGAAACAATTGTGGATACCTGCGGGTTTTGCTCATGGATTTTTGACATTAGAGGATAATACTGAATTTGTATATAAAACTACAAATTATTATCATCCGGAAAGTGAAGGTTGCATTGTATGGAATGACAAACAATTAAATATAAATTGGCCAGTTATCGGAGAAATAAAGTTATCTGATAAAGATAATTTAGGAATGACATTGGCGCAATACATTGAAGAATTTAATTAAATATGAATGCAAATGTGCTGGCAGTAATTGTACTGTATAATCCTAACATCATTATTCTCGATGCCTTAATCAAAAGTATAATTGATCAAGTTGAATATCTCTGTGTGGTTGATAATAGTCCATCCCCTGCTGAATATTCAGTTAACCAATTATTAAAGGAACATATCCATAAAAGCATTTATCTCCCTTTTCATGACAACTTAGGCATCGCAACTGCACAGAATAAAGGAATTAAGTGGGCGAAGGATAATGGATTTACACATGTATTGCTTTTAGATCAAGACAGTCTTTTGCCTCCAAATATGGTTTCTGAATTATTGTCTGATGAGAATAAGTTAGTAAGGATTGGCTACAAAGTTGCTGCTATAGGTCCTTCTTTCATTGACCAGAAAACTAACGAAACGACATCCGCTGTAGAAACAGGATTTTTAAGAACCAAAAAGAAAACTGTTTCCAGCGAAAATACCCTCCCGGTAAAAAGTGATTATATAATTGCCTCTGGCTCATTGATCCGCATAAGTACTTTAGATACCTTGGGGGGTATGAGAGAAGAGTTATTCATTGATTGGGTAGATATTGAATGGGGGGAACGATGCCACAATGCGGGATATTTTTCATTTATATCCAGAAATGTTATCATGCAGCATAGCATTGGAGATGAGCATATTAATATTTTAGGGAAAATAATATATTTGCACTCTGATTTCAGAAATTATTTCATAGTTCGAAATGCTGTCTATCTGTCAAAAGATCCATCGATTCGATGGAAATTGAGGTGTTCTATGTTTCTAAAAACACCTTATTACATCACGCTTTTCTCTTTACTTTCTAAAAAGAAAATTTACTCTTTCAGGTTACTTCTTAGAGCAGTTATGGATGGGCTTCGCAATAAAATGGGGAAAGGTTATTTTAAATGACACCATACTACACCTTCCTTTTTTTAACCCTATTTTTGGTTACCCTAAGTAGTGTGATGAAAAAACAGTCAAAAGCGTTAAGTGATCTCGCTTGGCTGTTTCTTCTTTGCTCTTTAGCTGTGATTGCAGCTATTAGGGCACCAGGTGTGGATCGTGACTATTATAATTATTTAAGCTGGTTTGGTTTAATAAACTCAAGTTTTACTGACGCAATTGCAGAAAATAAAGATTTGGGTTTTGTTTACTTGTACAAAATAATATCCTTTTTAACTCCTGAACCTTGGCTTTTCTTCTTTGTAATAAGCTTGCTTGCTTTGCAGTTTAAGAGAAAATTTGCGGTGACCATATTTAATGGTCGTTTTGTCGGGATGCTATTCTTGCTTATAATTGCAAGATTTTATTTGCTACATGAATTTACTCAAATTCGTGCTGGTTTAGCAATAGCTTTAAGTTCATATGCGGTTGTTATAAACCTAAACAATAAAAATAAACATAGTCATATTTATTTTTTGATGGCTATTTTAATGCATCTTTCGACAATTTTAATACCGGCGTTATTGATGGCATATAAAATTTTCCCATTCGTTCGGAAAAGATATTTTTTATTATTACTACCTTTGCTAGGATTTTGTTCTGCTGGTGTATCTATATTAATTTTAAGAAATATTGAAATGCACCGTTTATTAATTTATGCGGATGCAGACCAATTACAAGGCGTTTCATTATTATCTTTTTATTATATTGTGCGATTTGCAGTTTATTATTTTATTTTAATTAGGGTTTATGATTATCTAGAACCTTCAAAAAAAGCTATTGTTTATTTTTCTGCTGTCAGTTTATTCAGTAATGCGGCGTTTTCATGGAGTAGTGTAATATCATTAAGAATCGTTGAATTATTGGGAATGTTTGACTTAGCTATGTTTATACTTCCTGTCTTGTATGTCAAAAATAATAGTGTTTGGATATATAAACTATTAGTGGTTATATTAGCAGTAATTCTGTTTACTTCAACCGTAAAGATTATGAATCCCTATGAAACTTTTTTATTTAATTAGTAGTGACCAGCGGTATGTTTGTGAGTTTTAGCTGTTGTCATTAAGATATATGTCAGTCTTATTTCCTGAGTTGAAACCGCGTTTGCAAGAATATCAAGTTTGAGGTTTTTTATGAATCATATGAAAGTTGTTTATACTGCTCTTTTTGGTAATTATGATCAATTGATATCTGCACCGATTAGCTCAGAAGAAATTTGTTATATTTGTTTTACTGATCAAAAAATAAAAGACTCAAAGGGTTGGCGCATAATTCAAGTGGATTCAGAAGCCTCGAATTTTTCAAAGGCAATGTTAAACCGATATTATAAAATCAATCCACATCTATTTTTTAGTGATTATGATAGCAGCCTTTATGTTGATGCAAATATCGAAATCATCAAAGACCCATCTTTTCTATTTGATAAATATCTTAAGAATGCAGATATAGCTGTACCAAAACATTTCTCCCGGAACTGTATTTTTTCCGAAGCTACCGAGTGCATTATAGTTGGTAAAGATAAAGCTAGCCGAATTCGAAAGCAAATGAAAAAATATAAAGCAGAAGGCATGCCAGAAAATTTTGGGCTGGGTGAGAATAATATTATTTTCAGAAATCATAATGATATTAAAGTTAAAAAAATTATGGGCGAGTGGTGGCGTGAGATGAATACGGAATCGTCTCGAGATCAATTAAGCTTTGGATATATACTTTGGAAAAATAAATCTCAATTTCTTTATATGGATGAGTCATCTAGAGCTGGTAAGGGTTTCTTTAAGTATCATATGCATAATGAGGTTGCAAGTAAACGGCATGTATCAAGGATGCATCATAAGCTTTCTGTAAAATTCCGAAAAGTGATTTATTTTAATCTCAAATATTAAAGACTTGGTCTCCGAGTTTAAAATTCAAATATGATAAAATCCTCGACGTTTAACAGAAATTCATATTGGCAATATTTTTTCCAACTATTTCAGTTAAAGTTCAATTTGGCATGGGATATTTATGTTACAAGTAAAAAAAATATTAAGAGAGCTAAGAGCCCGTTTATTCCCCGATGCTTTATATTTAGAACATGTCTTCGTAAAGCAAGTAGGCTACAAACTGAACCTAAAGAATCCCCAAACCTTCAATGAGAAGTTGCAATGGTTGAAAATTAATTATCGTAAGCCACTATTAACGCAGTGTGCTGATAAATATGCTGTACGAGAATACATTGCAACGGTTATTGGTGAACAATATTTAATACCTTTGATCCATGTGACTGATGAACCAAATGATTTACTTACTTTTGAGTTCCCTGATTACCCTTGTATTGTAAAATCTAATCATGATAGTGGCGGTTATCAGATCATCAGAGATAATAACGTTGATCGAAATAAATTAGTTACTGATGCAAGCGGATGGATTAAAAATAATCATTTCTATAAAACAAAAGAATGGCAATATAAAAATATTAAGCCTAAGATTATTATTGAAAAATTACTAATGGACGAGAATGGTCATATACCAAATGATATAAAATTTAGTTGCATAAATGGCCGCGCTGAAATTGTTCATGTTGATTCAAATAAAGAAGTTAAGCATTTACGAAATAATTATACTCGTGAGTTCGAACCGCTCGCCATGAACTGGCCAGCAGAGTATGATCGTAATGTCTATTTTCCTAAGTCCAAAGTTTTCCCTGAAGCCAGGCAACTAGCAGAAATACTTGCTAAACCTTTCCCTTTTGTGCGTGTTGATTTCTATTTTGTAGGTGAAAACATATATTTCGGGGAGCTTACGTTTCATCCAACTTCAGGCTTTGGCCGTTTTTCACCCAACTATTATGACTTCAAATATGGAAGCAAATTAACTTTGCCAAAAGTTATTTGATTTATTTTTGTCAGTTATAATGCCTTTGTTAATGCTTTAATCCCTGTATAGTTAAATTTTCTTATATAATATTTGCGTGATGTCCACGAAGCAAAATAGTTTTACATATACTATTAATCATCAATTTATTATTCAGCACAGCACTTTTTTCTATTGCTATCATCTAATCTTAAGTTAACATCTAAGCCACATTCTAAGCTGCGCATATAACGCGCAGTGACCACACCTGACAGGAGTATATGATGTCCAAACAACAGATCGGCGTTGTCGGTATGGCAGTGATGGGGCGCAACCTGGCGCTGAACATCGAAAGCCGTGGCTACACCGTCTCCGTTTTCAACCGCTCCCGCGAAAAGACCGAAGAAGTAATTGCTGAGAACCCAGGCAAGAAACTGGTTCCTTTTTATGCGGTGCAGGAGTTTGTTGAATCGCTGGAAAAGCCTCGTCGTATCCTGTTAATGGTGAAGGCTGGCGCAGGCACTGATGCAGCCATCGATTCTCTAAAACCGTACCTTGATAAAGGCGACATTATTATTGATGGCGGTAACACATTCTTCCATGACACCATCCGTCGTAATCGTGAACTGTCTGCAGAAGGCTTCAACTTCATCGGGACCGGTGTTTCCGGCGGTGAAGAGGGGGCGCTGAAAGGCCCATCCATCATGCCAGGCGGCCAGAAAGAAGCTTACGAATTGGTTGCACCGATTTTGACTAAAATTGCTGCGGTAGCAGAAGACGGCGAGCCTTGCGTGGCCTATATTGGTCCAGACGGCGCTGGTCATTACGTTAAAATGGTACATAACGGCATCGAATACGGCGATATGCAACTAATTGCAGAAGCCTACGCACTGTTGAAAGGTGGCCTGAATCTATCCAACGAAGAGCTGGCGCAGACTTTCACCGAGTGGAATGAAGGTGAACTGAGCAGCTATTTGATCGATATCACTAAAGATATCTTCACTAAGAAAGACGAAGAGGGTAAATACCTTGTTGATGTGATTCTAGATGAAGCCGCAAACAAAGGCACCGGTAAATGGACCAGCCAGAGCTCCTTGGATCTGGGTGAGCCATTGTCACTGATCACCGAATCCGTGTTCGCACGTTACATCTCTTCTCTAAAAGAGCAGCGTGTTGCTGCATCTAAAGTGCTATCCGGCCCACAGGCTGAGCCAGCCGGTGACAAAGCGGAATTCATCGAGAAAGTCCGTCGCGCGCTGTACTTGGGCAAAATCGTTTCTTACGCTCAGGGCTTCTCTCAGTTACGCGCTGCGTCTGATGAGAACAGTTGGAACCTGAACTACGGTGAAATCGCGAAGATCTTTCGTGCTGGTTGCATTATCCGCGCCCAGTTCCTGCAGAAAATTACCGACGCTTATGCTGAAAATGCTGGCATCGCAAATCTGTTGCTGGCTCCATACTTTAAGCAAATTGCTGATGACTATCAGCAGTCACTGCGTGATGTGGTGGCCTATGCTGTTCAGAACGGTATTTCAGTGCCGACGTTCTCTGCAGCTATTGCTTACTACGATAGCTACCGTGCCGCTGTGTTACCTGCGAACCTAATTCAGGCACAGCGTGACTACTTCGGTGCGCATACCTATAAGCGTATTGACAAAGAAGGTGTGTTTCACACCGAATGGCTGGATTAATCTGGTTTAACTCAATTCGATAGCAAGGCCCGGTGATAATGACCGGGCTTTTTTATTGATACAAATCCCTAGCCACTCATGTCACCAAGTTCTCCTTGATATCAAAAATATATTGCAGAATAAGTTGCTGCTTTAGTTCTTCTTTGCAGAATGGTCCTCGCTTTAACAGTGAAAAACCACAAAGGTTGTTTATTGTGGCGATGCTGTTTATGCTTCCTTATATACAAATGTGAAAAAATAGAACGAATGAAAATAACAATTTCAGGAACAGGCTATGTTGGTCTCTCAAACGGTATCCTGATAGCACAAAACCATGAAATAGTCGCGCTGGATATCGTGCAAGCCAAAGTGGATATGCTTAACCAAAATATTTCTCCTATTGTTGACAAAGAGATTCAGGAATATTTAACAAGCAAGCCGCTTAACTTTCGTGCTACCACGGATAAAAAAGATGCCTATAGCGGCGCCGATTATGTAATTATCGCCACGCCGACGGACTACGATCCGAAGAGCAATTACTTCGATACCTCAAGCGTTGAAGCCGTTATTAAGGATGTTATCGCGATTAATCCAAATGCAGTTATGATTATTAAATCCACGATTCCAGTCGGTTTTACTCAGTCGATTAAAGAAGCGCTGGGTATTGACAACGTGATTTTCTCACCAGAATTCCTGCGTGAGGGTAGGGCACTTTATGACAACCTGTATCCGTCACGTATTGTCATCGGTGAGCGCTCTGAGCGTGCAGAACGTTTTGCCGAATTGTTACAGGAGGGGGCTATCAAAAAAGATGTCCCAGTATTGTTTACCGATGCCACGGAAGCAGAAGCAATTAAACTTTTCGCCAATACCTATCTGGCCATGCGTGTAGCCTATTTCAATGAGCTGGACAGCTACGCCGAAAGTCTAGGGCTGAACACGCGTCAGATCATTGAAGGTGTTTGCCTCGACCCGCGCATCGGTAACCACTACAATAATCCATCCTTTGGCTACGGTGGCTACTGTCTGCCAAAAGATACTAAGCAACTGTTAGCTAACTATCAGTCTGTACCCAACAATCTGATCTCAGCGATTGTGGATGCTAACCGTACGCGTAAGGACTTTATTTCTGATTCTATTTTGGCGCGTCAGCCGAAAGTAGTGGGCGTGTACCGTTTGATCATGAAGAGCGGTTCGGATAATTTCCGCGCATCGTCTATTCAGGGGATCATGAAGCGTATCAAGGCGAAAGGTGTTCAGGTTATTATTTACGAGCCAGCGATGAAAGAGGATGAATTTTTTCATTCACGTGTGGTGCGTGAATTGAGTACGTTCAAGGAAGAGGCGGATGTGATTATTACGAACCGAATGGCAGAAGAGTTGGCTGATATTTCCGAAAAGGTTTATACTCGTGATTTATTTGGTAACGATTAAATTTCTTCTCTAAGTCTAATGGCCGTATGTAAATAGTGCTAATGTTTACTATGAGCACTATTTATTGTAACTATACTAAGTAATAAGTTCTACTATAGCCCTCTAACATCAAACTTGATTGCTAAAATTAAATTCTATTTTCTCAAAGATTAATTTTTCCTTTAGATGAAATACATTGGTTTTTTTATCGTGTTTTTATTTGCTCTATTTTTTTTGGAGTGTGTTTGGGGTGCTATATATTATAAATATGGAAGTGTTTTATTTGAAGAGATTTATATGAAGAAATTTGTATCGAAAGAGTTTTTGACAAATTTTGCTGGTTTGTCATCTATAAATGTGCTTGGTATTCTGCTACCATTATTAACAATGCCTTTTCTGTCAAGAAGTCTTGGCTCAGAAAGCTATGGCGTGGTGTTGCTTTTTTCAAGTCTCTTAATATTCATGGTCATTATTATTGACTATAGTACTAATATTAATGGCGTGAGAGATGCCGCTGTTAACATGAATGACAAAAGTCTTCTTCAAGATATTTATGATAAATATCAAGGGATTAGGCTTTTTTTTGCGTTAGCATTTATTCCTTTATCGTTAATATATTGTTTGCTTTACCTTAGTCTATTCGACACTTGGCAGTACATTGAGGTCATTTTAGTAAGCGTGCTTGGTTATTATTTATCTGCTCCATGGTTTCATCAGGGTACTTCAACCCTTGCTTTTTTCTCTGTAATTTCTATATTTACCCGTCTTCTGCAAACGGTTGCTATCTTTTATTTTGTACATGACGAAAATTCTGCATTTATTGCTATGAGACTCAATGCTTATTTTTTCTTAATTTCCGGTTTTATTATGTATTTATATCGATTGAAGAGGATGAGGATAAAGGAATCATATAAGATTTCCTTTCCCCTAAAAGATTTAAAAGAAGGATGGGATACTTTTCTTGGCGATTTCTCCCCAAATCTTTATAGTAATATTCCACCTTTAATTATCGGAGCTTTAGTTAACCCGGTAATTTTTGCATGTTACTCCTTAGCTATAAGAATGATTAATATTGCTGGTAGCTTTCAATCAATTGCGGCAAGAGCATTGTACCCACTTATTGTAAAGGGTACTGCAACTTTTAGAATATTATTTTGTATTAATTTAATAATGTCGATTGTTCCAGTTGTTATAATTATTTTTTTTGGTAGGGATTTGGTATTATTATTGTTGGGTAATGGATATGAGCAGTCTTATATTTACTTGTTGATATGTACTCCTAGTATTATTCTTTATTCAATACTATGTTCTTTTGCTTATGGTTTCTTTCTCCCTAACAGGCATGATAAAATTTTTAAAAGGATTTCCATTTTTTCGTCTGTTATTCCTGCGTTTATTGGCTATCCTCTTATTCATTTCTTTGATGTCTATGGCGCCATATTTATGTTGGTGCTAGCGAGAGCAATGTTTGCATTTTCTTATTCATATTTTTACTGGAGGTTAAACAAAAAATTAATATAACCAATTAGGAGTGTGCAAAGTTTTCAATGAATAGTAGTCGCTTGGTTGCGTCAATAATAAATATTTAGCTTGTGATTTTTAGTCTTTGTTGATAGTAACTCTTGCCTTCATTTTTTAGAATGTGAACAACATATTGTGGTGATGGGATTGGGTTTGGTTGTTTTATGTTTTTAGTTAATATTAATATTGTGTGGGAATAGGATACCGTTTAGTTTTCCTGTCTGCTCTCATTAAATAAAAAATCATAATGATTATTTTAAGGGTTATTAACTGCAAGTTAATATTAAGGTGATTGATTTTCATTGATAGAGTATGACTTTACAAAATTACAAAATTACTCACTTCCCTTTTTAGAGAGGTTTGAGTTTTGAAATCAATTACCTGATACAGTGATTTAATGTTGGCACCGGTTTCTATAACATCGCCTGGTAACATCGGCATCATATTTTTTCTGCTTCAACCTCTGATGCCTTTTCAACATCCCTCAGCTTGACAGGTAAACTATTGTTCATATTGTTAACGGGGGATATGGTGCGGAATTGATTGCCCGGGAGTTAGTTTCCACAGTCCCGTTTATGTCTACCCGAGGTATCCGGACAATCGCTTCAGCAATATAATTGATACAGGTGAGGTCACGCTGTATCTTACAATTGTTATAAATGTCAATACTTTTCCCTTCGGTCATAATCTTAGTGCGCTTAAAGAGTACTATGTCCGGACTGCCTCTTGGGGCATACACCGTAATGAAATGCAGGCCGTTGGTTGGCAGGTTATAAAGATAGTAGTAAGTATGCGACATCAGTTCGTTGACTTTTTTGATGGACGCTGGAGTGATGCCGGGTAGTCAACCGAGTCATCGGTAGAAAACGGCATTTTGCAGTTCAGACCATGTATGGAACAGGAAGAAGCGTACAGGAGATGGGGAACCTTGTTATGACAACAGACTTCAGCACACATGGCAAAACTATTTGCCGATGAGAAGTTTGATCGCGTGATTCACTTTGCAGTTCAGACCGGTGTGTGTTATTTGATCGAAAATCTGTACGCCTAGGCTGATTCAAAATTTTTTGGCCATTTATGTTATCACGGTTGGCCAGATACAGTTTAAAAAGCGTGAAATTTCCTGATAAAAAAATCTAAGTGCGCTGTATACGACTGACGTCGTATTAATCATACACGTTTTCAAGTTCAACAATTTGATGTCCTACTTTCAAAAACGCGCTTACCAACAAGGCCCGCTACACATGTAATCAGAAATTTCATATGGTTCCTCACCAAGCATCTACGCCATGACTGCTTAACTGCACCAAAATGGGGTTCATGATAGTGCGATATGCTCGGCTTACTAAACCTTTTTTCGATATAATTCATCTGATTCCTATAGTAAATTATTCAACAAGCGGTACACTAAGTGAATAATATTTTTTTACGCTTTTACCGCTAAAGGATTGTATGTCTCAGAACGACAATAACGTGGTCAGTCGTAGTAGTGACCCTGAGCAAATTGATTTCATTGATCTTATAATGCAGCTTTGGCGCGGTAAGTGGACGATTATCGCGTTTGTCATTGTTGCTATTGTGCTTGCAGGCGCGTATTTACTTGTTTCTAAAGAGAAATGGACTTCCACAGCGGTTATCACTCAGCCAGATGCTGCGCAAATTGCAACATACAACAACGCGTTAAACGCTATTTACGGCAATTCGGCACCCAACATTACGGATGTACAGAATCGTGTGGTTGGGCGCTTAAGTTCCTCAATGTCGGCCTTGTCCGAAACTCTGGCGAATCTGGAGGCACCTGAAACATTGACGATTGAACCTTCAGTGAAAGGCCAGCAGTTACCGCTGAAAATTTCCTATGTTAGCGATACTCCGGAGAATGCCCAGGCTAAGGTTGCTCAGTATCTTCAACAGGTTGATGAGCAAGTTGGCGCAGAGTTAGGGGTTGACCTTAACGACAGCATTAAAATGCAAATTACCACGCTTGAAGATTCTCTAAAAACTCAGGAAAAAGTGGCTCAGGAACAAAAAGATCTGCGTATTAAGCAGATCAGCGAGGCGCTGAAATTTGCTACAGAAGCAAAAGTTGCTTCACCTCAGTTACAGCAGACATCAGATGTGACTCAGGATACGATGTTTTTGTTAGGCAGCGAAGCGTTGTCCTCAATGATTAAAAATGAGGCGACTCGTCCATTGGTATTTTCTCCGGCTTATTACCAGACCAAACAAAACCTGTTCGATATCCAGAACCTGAAAATCGATCCTAAAACTATCCATGCGTATCGCTATGTGATGAAGCCAACCCTTCCTCTTCGCCGCGATAGCCCGAAAAAGGGTATTACCCTGATACTGGCGACGTTGCTGGGTGGAATGATTGGCGCTGGCGTGGTGTTAGGACGTAACGCGATTCGCAATTACAAAACCGTTGCTTAGTTTTTCAAATGAAACAAAAAGGCCGCATCAGCGGCCTTTTTCACATCCGGACAAAATCACTTATGCCGCTTACGCAAATTCTCGATCACTGCGCTCAAATCTAAATCCTGATCCTGCAGTAGCACCAGCAGGTGATACATCAAATCCGATGCCTCATTAGTCAACTCATGGCGATCGTTTACCGTCGCTGCCAGCGCGGTTTCAACGCCTTCTTCACCCACTTTCTGCGCGATGCGCTTGGTGCCGCTGGCGTACAATTTTGCGGTGTACGAACTTTCCGGATCGGCAGTTTTGCGCGATGCCAGCAGCTCTTCCAGCTCAAATAAGAAATGCCAGCTATGTTTGGCTGGAGCGAAGCAGCTTGAGTTACCGAGGTGGCAGGTCGGGCCAATCGGATTTGCCAGCACCAGCAGGGTGTCGTTGTCGCAATCAGGCGTGATGCTGACTACATTCAGGAAATTGCCGGAGGTTTCGCCCTTCGTCCACAGGCGCTGTTTGGTACGCGAGTAGAAGGTAACCTTGCCGCTCTGTTCTGTCTGCGCCAAAGCTTCGGGATTCATATATCCCAGCATCAACACTTCGCCTGATACGGCATGTTGTACGATGACCGGTATCAGGTCATTGGTTTTTACCCAGTCCAGTTGGGCTCGTTGCTGTTGTGTTAACACACTCTTATCTCCACACCTTGCCGAGCCAGATAATTTTTCAGCTCACCAATATTAATAATCTGTTTATGGAACACGGAAGCTGCCAGCGCACCATCAACGTCTGCGACACGGAAGGCCTCCAGGAAATGCTCCATAGTCCCCGCGCCACCAGAAGCAATCAGCGGTACATGACAAACCTCACGCACTTTGCGCAATTGTTCCAGGTCATAACCGTTACGCACGCCGTCCTGGTTCATCATATTAAGTACGATTTCCCCGGCGCCGCGTTTTTGCACTTCCTGCACCCAGTCCAGAGTTTCCCATTGTGTTACCCGCGTACGGTTTTCATCGCCGGTATACTGATTAACGTGATATTTGCCTGTTTCGCTGTCAAACCAGGTATCAATCCCCACCACAATGCACTGCACGCCAAAGCGATCCGCCAGGCGGGTAATGAGTTCGGGATCGGCCAGAGCAGGGGAGTTGATGGAAATTTTGTCCGCGCCAAACGACAAAATTTTTGCCGCATCGTCAGCAGATTTGATCCCACCCGCAACGCAGAAAGGAATGTCGATAACTTCCGCCACGCGTGAAACCCAGCTTTTATCCACAACACGGCCATCGCTCGAGGCGGTGATATCGTAAAATACCAGCTCGTCTGCGCCTTCCTGCGCGTAGCGCTGGGCGAGAGGAACGATGTCGCCGATAATTTCGTGGTTGCGAAACTGCACGCCTTTTACAACCTGTCCGTCACGTACGTCCAGGCAGGGAATTATCCGTTTTGCCAGCATGAGATCGCCTCCGCTACGTTGAATTTTCCTTCCAGTAAAGCACGTCCGACGATCACGCCGCGCACCCCCGTGCCCCGCAGGGCTGCAATATCATTAATGTCGCCAATTCCGCCGGAGGACTGAAACGCGATCTGCGGATAGCGCGCGCAGACCTCTTCATAAAGAGATACGTTAGAGCCTGCGAGCGTTCCATCCCGGGAAATATCCGTGCAGAGCACGTGTTTTAGCCCCACCGGCAGATAAGTTTCCACCAGTTCTTCGAGTGAAACGCCGGAATTCTCCTGCCAGCCGCTTACAGCAACCTGTTTGTTGCCTTGCTCATCAATTCGCACGTCCAGCGCCAGCACCAAAGCGTCCGCACCGAACCGGGTAAACCAGCCTTTCACAACTTCAGGAGATTTTACCGCCGTTGAGCCAACCACCACGCGTGCAACGCCTGCTTCCAGCAAGGCCGCAACGTCCTCTTCAGTGCGAACCCCGCCGCCAACCTGAACCGGTATCGTCACACCAGCGACCAATGCTTTGATCAGAGGTATCTGACGTTTTGCCGGATCTTTTGCACCGGTTAGGTCAACCAGATGCAGCACCTCTGCGCCTTGCGCCTGATAATCCTGCAGGCGAGGCAGCGGATCGCTACCGTAATCACGCTGCTGGCTGTAATCTCCCTGATGGAGACGCACCACTTTGCCGTCAATTAAATCGAGAGCGGGAATAATCATCGTGCTTACATCTCCAGGAAATTCTTAAGCAGTTTTGCTCCGGCGCTACCTGAACGTTCAGGGTGAAATTGCACGCCATAGAAGTTGTCTTTTTGCACGGCCGCAGTGAACGGTTCGCCGTAACTTGCCTGCGCGATTGTGCTGGCGCATACCGGCATTGCGTAGCTATGCACGAAGTAGAAATATGAGCCGTCTTCGATATCACGGAACAGGCGATCGCCCGCCTTTGGATAAACGCGGTTCCAGCCCATATGCGGCAACGGCAGGCCATGGTCGGTCATTTTCAGGACAGGTTCGTCAATAATGCCGAGCGTTTTGACGCCCTGGTTTTCGTCGCTGTGGCTGCCAAGAATCTGCATGCCGAGACAAATACCCAGCACCGGCTGCGTACAAGCCTGAATCAGTTCGATCAAATTGCGTTCGCGGATCTGGTCCATCGCCGCCTGCGCTGTGCCGACGCCGGGCAAAAAGAGTTTGTCTGCGCGCAGCACTACATCCGCATCGCGACTTACTACCGGGTCATAACCCAGGCGCTTAATCGATGATTTTACCGATAGCAGATTGGCGCAGCCGGTATCAAGAATCACCACGTTCATCACAACACTCCTTTTGAGGAGGGCAGCGTGTCGCCTTCAACGCGAATCGCCTGGCGCAGCGTGCGGCCAAACACCTTGAAAAGGCTCTCGACGCGGTGATGGTCGTTTTTGCCTTTGGTTTTCAGGTGCAGCGTGACGCCCATGGTGTAAGACAGGGAACGGAAGAAATGCTCAACCATCTCAGTGCTGAGATCGCCCACGCGCTGGAAGTTATATTCGGCTTTATATTCAAGATGCGGACGGCCGGAGATATCCAGCGCGCAGCGCGCCAGACATTCGTCCATCGGCAGCGTGAAACCAAAGCGGGTAATACCGCGTTTATCGCCCAGCGCGATTTTCAGCGCTTCGCCCAGCGCAAGGCCTGTATCTTCAACGGTATGGTGATCGTCGATGTACAGATCGCCTTTCACGCTGATTTCCATGCGGAAGCCGCCGTGAGTCGCTATCTGATCCAACATGTGGTCAAAGAAACCGACGCCGGTGTTGATCTTGCTGCCGCCTTCGCGATCGAGCCAGACCTGCACGTCAATCTGCGTCTCTTTCGTGGCGCGCTCAACGTGAGCATAACGGTCACGTTTGGTGAGCCGGTCGCTTATCATCGGCCAGTTCAGGGATTCGCCGTGGTAGCGCAGCCCCTGAATACCCATGTTTTGCGCAAGTTCGATATCGGTGGCGCGGTCGCCAATCACGTAGCTGTTTGGTTTATCCAGCACGCCTTCTTCCAGATAGCCTTTTACCATCGCAAGTTTGGGTTTGCGGCAGTCGCATTCATCCGCCGGTAAATGCGGGCAAATCAGCACATCGTCAAAATTCACGCCCTGTGAGGTGAATATCTGCATCATCATGTTGTGCGGCCCGTCAAAATCGGCCTGCGGGAAGCTTGCTGTGCCCAGCCCATCCTGATTAGTGATCATCACTAATTTGTAGCCTGCTTTTTGTAATTGCAGCAGGGCGGGGATCACCGCTGGTTCAAAGGCGAGTTTGTCCATACGATCCACCTGAAAATCAGATGGTGGTTCGGAAATTAAGGTGCCGTCACGGTCGATAAAAAGGATTTTCTGGCTCACACGCCCTCCGTGGCCGTCAGGCCGGGTTGTTGGCGCAGCGCAGCAATGGTGCGCTCGCATTCTTCAAGGGTGCCAACGGTAATCCGCAGGCAGCCGCTTAACGATGGTTGTTTATTCTGATCGCGTAAGATAATGCCCTGATCCCACAGAGATTTAAACACCGCGCTTGAGGCGGTTATTCTTGCCAGCACATAGTTGGTTTCCGATTCGAAAACCTGTTCAACGCAGGCAACATCTTTCAGGGCGTTAATCAAATATTGTCTGTTAACCAGTACTTCCGCCACGCGCTCACGCATTGCATTTATTCCCTGCGTGCTTAACGCCTGGGCGGCGATGTCGGCGACGGGTGTAGACAGCGGATAAGGCGCGATCACTTTCATCAGCAGGTTGATAACTTCTTCGTTAGCCAGCGTAAATCCACAGCGCAGGCCAGCCAGGGCAAACGCTTTAGACAGCGTACGCAGCACGACAAGGTGAGGATACTCTTCAAGCCAGCCGACAAGCGTCGCCTGCGGACAAAATTCGATATAAGCTTCGTCTGCCACAACCAGAGCCTTGCCGCGCGCCATTTCCAGCAGAACACGGAAATCCTGAGGATTGATTATCTGCCCGGTTGGATTGTTCGGGCTGCAAACGTAAATCACTTTTACGCCGTCAAGCTTTTCTGCGATAGCAGATAAATCGAGCTGCCAGTTTTGCAGGGTTTGCACCGTGCGGCATTCCACGCCGAAAGACTCCGCGCTGACGGTGTACATGCCATAGGTTGGCGGGCAGTAAAGTACGGCGTCTTTGCCTGGTTCGCAGAAGGCACGAATGAGCAGTTCGATGCCTTCGTCGGCGCCGCGGCTCACCAGCACCTGTTCCGGTTTCACACCCGCATAGGCGGCGTAGCGCTCGATAACTAATTTAGGCTGGCATTCCGGATAACGGTTCAGCGACTGCTGGGTCAGTTCATACTCAACGGCTGTCGGATATTCGTTGGCGTTCAGCCACACATCGCCGCTGCCGCCCAGCCGTCGGGCCGACTGATAAGGGGTCAGGGCGCGAACGTTTTCGCGGGCTAACTCTTCAATGCTCATTGCATCTTCTCCTTTTTATTGCTGTTGAGAGCCGCAACGCGCAGGGTAACTGCGTTTTTATGGGCATCCAGCAGCTCGGCGGCGGCCAGCGTTTCAATGGTTTTCGCAAGGCTTGCAAAGCCCTGCGGTGAGAGCTCCTGCACGGTCATACGCTTCTGGAAATCTGCCAGGCCAAGGCTTGAGCACGTTGAGGTATAGCCGTAAGTCGGCAGGACATGGTTTGTGCCGGATGCGTAATCCCCAGCGGATTCCGGAGACCAGTCGCCGAGGAATACTGAACCAGCGCTGGTAATGCTATCGACCAGATCGCGGGCGTTTCGGGTCTGAATAATCAGGTGCTCCGGGCCGTACTGGTTGGAGATTTCAATGCATTGCGCCAGATCGCGCGCCAAAATCAGCCGGCTGCTTTCCAGCGCTTTGCGGGCTGTTTCTGCGCGAGGCAGCGCGGCTAGCTGGCGTTCGACGGCTTCTGCTACCGCCCGTGCCATTTCGGCGTCGGGCGTGAGCAAGATCACCTGCGAATCCGGGCCATGTTCGGCCTGGGAAAGCAGATCGGATGCTACGAAATCGGGCGTAGCGCCGCTGTCGGCAATCACCAGCACTTCGGAAGGGCCGGCCGGCATGTCGATTGCCGCGCCGTCAAGACGCTGGCTGACCTGCCGTTTTGCTTCAGTCACAAAAGCGTTGCCCGGACCGAAAATTTTATCCACTTTTGGAATGCTTTCGGTGCCCAGCGCCAGCGCGGCAATGGCCTGCGCGCCGCCAACCTGAAACACCTGTTGCACGCCACAAAGCTGCGCTGCATACAGGATTTCGTCGGCAATCGGCGGCGGCGAGCACAGCACGACTTTCTTACAGCCAGCGATACGTGCCGGGGTGGCAAGCATCAACACGGTAGAAAACAGCGGC
The DNA here is from genome assembly GCF_025215095.1 of Dryocola boscaweniae. GTDB lineage: Bacteria > Pseudomonadota > Gammaproteobacteria > Enterobacterales > Enterobacteriaceae > Dryocola > Dryocola boscaweniae. The sequence continues at coordinate 311,391 of NZ_JALHAP010000078.1, forward strand.
GCAGTGCCGCCGGGAATATACAGACCAACTGACGCAACCGGACGCGTCACCTGCTGGCAACGCACGCCCGGCATAGTTTCTACGTCAACCGGTGCGAGCTGCTGCGCAACATGGAATTTTTCGATATTGGCGACGGCAACCGCCATCGCCTCTTTAATTTCCGTGCCAAGACGGGCAACCGCCGCGGCAATTTCTTGATCTGTTACCTTCAACTGCTGCACTTCAGTTTTATCAAATTTGGCGCTGTACTCGCGTAAAGCCGCATCGCCGTTGGCTTTCACGTTATTCAGAATGTCCGCCACGGTGCGCGTGATGCTTTCTGAAGCGGAAATAGCCGGGCGCATCAGAAGCTGTTCCTGCGCGGCTTTATCGCAGTCATTCCAGAAAATTGGCGTATTGAAGTTCGACATGGGTTTACTCCATCATCTTCTCAATTGGCAGCACCAGAATGGAGCTTGCACCCAGCGCTTTGAGTTTTTCCATGGTTTCCCAGAACAGGGTTTCGCTGCTCACCATGTGCATCGCCACGCGCTGCTGATCGCCTGCCAGCGGCAGAATGGTTGGGCGTTCGGCGCCAGGCAGCAGAGCGACTATCTCGTCCAGGCGCTCGCTTGGCGCGTGCAGCATAATGTATTTAGATTCGCGCGCCTGAATCACGCCCTGAATACGGGTCATTAATTTGTCGATCAGTTGCTGCTTGGCTTCCGGCATTTCGCCGTCGCGCTGGATCAGGCAGGCTTTGGAGCGGTAAATCACTTCCACTTCGCGCAGGCCGTTTGCTTCAAGGGTGGCGCCGGTGGAAACCAGGTCGCAAATGGCGTCAGCCAGACCGGCGCGTGGGGCAACTTCAACGGAACCGTTTAACAGGCAGGATTTAAACTGCACGCCTTTACCATCAAGATAGCGCTTTAGCAGGTGAGGATAAGACGTTGCGATACGCTTGTTGTTCAGGCAAGCAGGACCATCCCAGGGATCGTCTACGGAAACAGCCAGCGAGAAGCGACAACCGCCGAAATCCAGACGACGCAGGGTGAAATAACGCGGGTCTTCGCCCTGCGCGCGGCGGGTCAGCAACTCTTCTTCCAGCACGTTTTCACCAATGATGCCCAGATCTACCACGCCGTCCATTACCAGGCCGGGAATGTCGTCGTCACGCACGCGCAGAATGTCGATGGGCATATTTTCTGCCAGCGCAATTAAACGCTGGGTGTGCAGATTGATTTTTATGCCGCAGCGGGCCAGTAATTCGCGTGAATCATCGCTAAGTCGCCCGGATTTCTGAATAGCTATGCGTAAACGGTTATTGTCTAACATTGGTCGTTGCCCCTTAGTCATGCCTGTCTGTCGTCCAAAAAAAAGCCCCCGAAAGAAATCTTCCGGGGGCTTCATCACTCGTTCATGCACCTCTGGAAGATCTTTTCGTCTTCCAGCACACATCGCCTGAAAGACTAGTCAGGATGATGGTGATGATGGTGGCTTGCAGTTTGAACGCGTGTCATAAAATTCTCGTATGAATGTTTATTCATGATGTGCTTTTAACGTAAACCAGATTCAGCGTTGAGCGCAAGGGCTTTTTACCCTCATGTTTAATATTCTGTTTGAGCACGCTAATTGTCAGTTCGCTTAACGTGGCGTAGCCTTATTACAGGCGAGTCAAACCAGCGCAGCATAAAATGCTGCGTCTCAGGAGAGAAGGCATGAAAAAGGTTGCGATTGTCGGGTTAGGATGGTTGGGCATGCCGCTTGCGCTGTCATTATCAGCGCGAGGCTGGCAGGTTACAGGAAGCAAAACTACGCTCGACGGCGTTGAAGCGGCGCGCATGTGCGGTATCGATAGTTATCAACTGCAACTGACGCCGGAACTGGTTTGCGATAGCGACGATCTGGATGCGCTATTAAACGTTGACGCGCTTGTCATTACGCTTCCCGCTCGCCGGACAGGCGAAGGTGATGATTTTTATCTGCAGGCGGTGCAGGAAATTGTCGATAGCGCTCTGGCGCATCAAATTCCGCGTATCATTTTTACCAGTTCGACTTCCGTTTACGGGGACGTTGAGGGAACGGTGAAAGAGAGCTCAATGCTTGCCCCGGCTACCGCCAGCGGACGCGTGTTAAAAGAGCTGGAGCAGTGGCTGCATGATTTGCCGGGCACGTCAGTCGATATCCTGCGTCTGGCGGGGCTGGTGGGGCCGGAACGCCACCCGGGACGTTTTCTTGCCGGCAAAGCGGATGTCGCCAACGGCAGTCATGGCGTTAATCTGGTTCACCTTGAAGATGTTATTTCCGCAATTACGCTTCTGCTGCAGGCTCCTAAGGGTGGACACATCTATAATTTATGTGCGCCCGCTCATCCATCGCGTGAAGAGTTTTATTCCCAGATGGCGCGCCAGCTCAATCTGGCGGCGCCGACGTTTCGCGCGCAGGAAAAATCGGGGCACGGCAAGCTTGTGGACGGCAGCCGTATTTGCAATGAACTGGGGTTTGAATATCAGTATCCAAATCCGTTAGTGATGCCCATGCAGTAGCGCAGCGGGTGGCATTGCTCGTTACCGCAGGGGGCGAGTTTGAAACCATTGCTGGACGTATTGATCATACTTGATACCCTCGATAAAGAAGGGAGCTTTGCTGCGGCAGCGACAAAGCTCTTTAAAACCCCCTCCGCGCTCAGTTACACCGTTCAAAAACTCGAAAACGACCTCAATATCCAAATTCTCGACCGCTCCGGTCATCGGGCGCGTTTTACGCGAACCGGCCAGCTTCTGCTGGAAAAAGGCCGCGAAGTTCTGCATACGGTACGCGAACTGGAACAGCAGGCGATTAAGCTTCATCAGGGCTGGGAAAACGAGCTGGTGATTGGCGTGGATGATTCCTTCCCGTTTTCATTGCTCACGCCGCTTATCGAGGCCTTTTATAAAAGCTACAGCGTAACGCGCCTGAAGTTTATTAACGGCGTGCTGGGCGGATCGTGGGAGGCGCTCACCGAGGGGAGGGCGGATATTATTGTCGGCGCGATGAGCGATCCCCCGTCGCTGAGCGGATTTGGATTTACGTTGCTCGGGCAACTGGAGATCGTCTTTGTTGTCGCCCCTCACCATCCGCTGGCAGAAGCGGAAGAACCGCTAACCCGACGCATGATCAAACGCAGCAGGGCGGTCGTTGTCGGTGACACCTCTCGTCTTGAACCCTCGCGTGCGATGCACCTTCTTGAAGATCAGGAAGCGATCACCGTATTTGACTTCAAAACCAAGCTTGAACTGCAAATCAGCGGCATCGGCTGCGGTTATATGCCGCGCTATATGGCCCAGCGTTTCATCGAAAGCGGCGTATTGGTTGAGAAGCAGGTCGTTTCTCATGTGCCTTTTGTGCCTGTCTGGATCGGCTGGAATGAGCAAACCGCCGGGCTTGCCAGCGAGTGGTGGCGGGAACAAATCGTCGCCAGCCCAGAAATCGCCACCGTTTACGGCACGACGAAAAATAATGCTTCCGGGTGAGTGGCAGACCCCCGGCCCCACATCTATTGTTAAAAATGGATCGATATTTCTTCTGAATATGTCTTCGCGTTGAAATTTTCCCCCCTGCTTTAATTTGCAGAGGTTTTTTGTGCGCAAGGAGTCCGTATGAAGCAAACCAATCAACAATGGCAGTCGCGGCGTGAGCAGGCGGTTCCTCACGGAGTGGGTAATTTGCTGCCTGTCTATATAGATAAAGCAAAGAACGCTGAATTATGGGATGTGGAAGGCAATCGTTACATTGATTTTGCGTCAGGTATCGCCGTCCTGAATACGGGACATAACCATCCGGCAGTGATAGAAGCGGTTCGTCAACAGTTGGACCATTTCACCCATCCCTGTTTCCAGGTTACGCCTTATGGCAACTATATCGAGCTTGCTGAACGCCTGAATAAACTGGCCCCGATTAGTGAACCTTGCCAGACTTTATTTCTTACAACCGGCGCAGAAGCGGTTGAGAACGCAATCAAAGTCGCGCGAATAGCTACCGGCCGTTCGGCGGTGATTGCTTTTCGCGGCGCATTTCACGGGCGCACTTTATTAGGCATGGCGTTAACCGGCAAAGTGCAGCCTTATAAAAAAGGTTACGGCCCGTTCCCGGCGGGTATTTATCACGCACCTTATCCTGCCGCCTATCTTGGCGTTACGGACACCCAGGCGCTTGCCTCGCTGGCGGGTATTTTCGCCGCCGACGTTTCGCCTGACGAGGTCGCCGCAATTATTATCGAGCCGGTGCAGGGAGAAGGCGGTTTTTACGCCGCCTCGCCGCAGTTTATGAAGCAGCTTCGTTCCATTTGCGACAAACACGGCATCGTGCTGATAGTTGATGAAATCCAGAGCGGCTTCTGCCGCACGGGCAAAACGTTCGCTATTGAGCACAGCGAAGTCGAACCGGATTTGATTACCATGGCGAAAAGCCTGGCGGGCGGCTTCCCGCTTTCGGCGCTGGTAGGAAAAAAATCACTGTTTGATAAAGCGCTGCCGGGCGGACTTGGCGGCACTTACGCAGGGTCGCCTGTCGCCATCGCCGCGGCGCTGGCCGTGACCGATATCATTGAGAAAGAACAGCTAAACCTGCGTGCTCAGGCGATAGGGGAGCAAATCACCACAAAATTGCATCAACTGGCTGAGCGATTTGACTGCATTGGCGATGTGCGCGGATACGGCGCGATGATTGCTATGGAACTGGTCGAAGGGCGCGACAGCCACCGCCCGGATAAGGAACTTACCGCCGCGCTGGTGCAGGAGGCGGGCCGTCAGGGGCTTGTCCTTTTATCCTGTGGAGTACGCGCAAACGTCATCAGATTCCTGGTGCCGCTAACCGCCGAAAAAGAAATTGTTAATCAAGGCCTCAACATCTTGTCATCCTGCCTCGAATTGGTGCAAAATACGCGCCTCACAAAATGAGATTAAAAAACCGACGTTAAACGCGTCGGTTATTTTTTTGCATTGAGTCTAAGCAGTTAAACAGGCATCCGCCAAAAAAACCAAGAGGCCGGGCTTCGTACCGGATAGATATTAGCTTTTAAAAAACGACAGTCGTGTCGCCGAGGAAAACAAGATGGGGCAGTTTTTTGCTTTTGCGCATGTATCCGCCGTTTGGGGGAATGACCATGTCGCTTAACGTCACCGCAGGTGCAAACACCCGCCCAGGTCTGCGTAAGACCCTGACGCTGGTTCCGGTAGTTATGATGGGCCTTGCCTACATGCAGCCGATGACCTTGTTTGATACTTTCGGTATTGTTTCCGGGATGACCGATGGCCATGTGCCGACGGCTTATGCCTTTGCTCTGGTGGCGATTCTGTTCACCGCGCTGAGCTATGGCAAGCTGGTGCGTCGTTTCCCGTCTGCGGGTTCCGCCTATACCTACGCCCAGAAAGCAATCAACCCTACCGTTGGGTTTATGGTTGGCTGGTCATCGCTGCTGGACTACCTGTTCATGCCGATGATCAACATTCTGCTGGCAAAAATTTACTTTGAAGCGCTGGTGCCAGGCGTGCCGTCGTGGCTGTTCGTTGTTGCGCTGGTGGCCTTTATGACCATCTCTAACCTGCGCAGCATTAAAACCGTGGCCAACTTCAACACCCTGATTGTGGTGCTGCAGATGGGCATCGTTGCGGTAATTGTTGGCCTGATTGTTTATGGAGTTTCCCACGGTGAAGGCGCAGGTACGCTGACCAGCAGCCGTCCATTCTGGTCCGGTGATGCGCACGTAGTACCGATGATTACCGGCGCGACAATCCTGTGCTTCTCGTTCCTCGGTTTTGACGGTATCTCTTCCTTGTCTGAAGAGACCAAAGACGCTGAGCGCGTGATCCCAAAAGCCATCTTCCTGACCGCGCTGATTGGCGGGATGGTATTTATCGTTGCATCTTATTTCCTGCAACTGTACTTCCCGGACATCTCTCGCTTTAAGGAGCCGGATGCATCCCAGCCGGAAATCATGCTCTATGTAGCGGGCAAAACCTTCCAGTGGGGCGTGCTGATTTTCTCCAGCGTGACCGTTCTGGCTTCCGGTATGGCGGCGCATGCGGGCGTTTCTCGTCTGATGTACGTGATGGGCCGTGACGGCGTCTTCCCGACCCGTTTCTTCGGTTATATCCATCCGAAATGGCGTACTCCGGCATGGAACGTGCTGCTGGTAGGGGCAATTGCGCTTCTGGCGATCCGCTTTGACCTGGTTACTGCGACTGCGCTGATTAACTTTGGCGCCCTGGTGGCATTCACCTTTGTGAACCTGTCAGTTATCTCCCAGTTCTGGATCCGTGAAAAACGCAACAAGACCCTGAAAGACCACTTCAACTATCTGGTTCTGCCGGTGTGCGGCGCTCTGACCGTTGGCGCGCTGTGGATAAACCTGGAAGAGAGCTCGATGATCCTTGGGCTGGTGTGGGGTGCAGTGGGCCTGATTTACCTGGCCTGCGTCACTCGTAGCTTCCGTAACCCGGTGCCGCAGTACAACGAAGACGTAGCATAATTGCTGTCGATATAAAAATGGCTCCTGCGGGAGTAATGCCGATCAGTTAAGGATCGGTTGACCGATCCTGTGGCTGTGTAAGAATCCGGAAATGCTCACCCGTTTCCGGATTTTTTTATGCATATTGGACAGGCTCTTGATCTCGTTTCACGCTACGAC
>NZ_JALHAP010000026.1 GCF_025215095.1 Dryocola boscaweniae
TTGAGCAACAGCAGCAAAATCTTCTGGAGCAAAACCAGCGTCAGCGTGATGAACTGGATCGCAGCGCTGAATTGCCACGCTTTACTTCTCCTGAGCCCGCCAGTCCGGCTTCCGGGCCATGTTTCACCATTACCCGCATCACCCTTGACGGCGCTACGTTGCTTAGCGAAAGTCAGTCCGGAAGACTGACTGCGCCCTGGATAAATCAGTGTCTGGATATATCGCGCCTTGCGGAACTAACCCGCGCCGTTTCTGACTGGTATATCCATAAGGGTTACATAACCAGCCGCGCATTTATTACCGAACAGGATTTATCCGGGGGCGAATTACATATATCGGTGCTTGAAGGAA
>NZ_JALHAP010000023.1 GCF_025215095.1 Dryocola boscaweniae
CTTCGGTCTCACCCAGCGTCATGACGATGTTGCTCATCTGTCCGCTAATCTGGCTGATGACCTGCGCCTCCTTCAGGCGCTGCTGCTCTTTTTCCTTGTCAAATATCGGCGCAATGCTGCCGTTGGCATTCTCCACATCGCGACTGAGGTCAGCCACATCCTGTTTCTGCTTGTCCTTGTCGCGGATAACAATGCTGCCACCGCTGATGGCCGACGACGTGGTGCCTTCCGCATGCCCCTGACTGCCGGACATGCCCGTTAAGGCATTCGCCGCATTCGCCATCGCATTCCCGGCCACCATCTGGCTGGCTGACATGCCCGATGCGCCGGAGACGCTGATGCCGG
>NZ_JALHAP010000024.1 GCF_025215095.1 Dryocola boscaweniae
AAGGAAACAGCTACAAAGCGAAGAAAAAAGTCGAAATTAACGAGTCGGTGCGCCAGCAGGGCACGGAAATCGCCAGCGGCGGCAATACAAAAATTATCGCCGGACGTGACGTGAACAGCGAGGCCGCACAGGTGACCGCCAGCGGCGATATCGGCGTGGGCGCGGGCCGCGACGTGAACCTGACCACCGCGACGGAAAGCGACTATCACTACAGGGAAGAGACAAAGACCAAAAAAGGGTTCCTCAGCAAAAAGACCACCCACACCATTGAGGAAGACAGCGCCACCCGTGAAGCGGGCACGCTGTTAAGCGGCGATAACGTCACCGTGTCGGCAGGCAATAACC
>NZ_JALHAP010000025.1 GCF_025215095.1 Dryocola boscaweniae
GGTTATTGCCTGCCGACACGGTGACGTTATCGCCGCTTAACAGCGTGCCCGCTTCACGGGTGGCGCTGTCTTCCTCAATGGTGTGGGTGGTCTTTTTGCTGAGGAACCCTTTTTTGGTCTTTGTCTCCTCCCTGTAGTGATAGTCGCTTTCCGTCGCGGTGGTCAGGTTCACGTCGCGGCCTGCCGCTACGCCGATATCGCCGCTGGCGGTCACCTGCGCGGCCTCGCTGTTCACGTCACGTCCGGCGATAATTTTTGTATTGCCGCCGCTGGCGATTTCCGTGCCCTGCTGGCGCACCGACTCGTTAATTTCGACTTTTTTCTTCGCTTTGTAGCTGTTTCCTT
>NZ_JALHAP010000022.1 GCF_025215095.1 Dryocola boscaweniae
AAATCAAAGGTTTTACGAAATCGATGGGGCTATAGCTCAGCTGGGAGAGCGCCTGCCTTGCACGCAGGAGGTCAGCGGTTCGATCCCGCTTAGCTCCACCATCCTTTCATGCTCAATACTATCTCAAAACTGATTCTCAGGAATCACGTTTGAGATATTTGCTCTTTAAAAATCCGGAACAAGCTGAAAATTGAAACGACGCACTGTTTCCTTTCTCCGTAATAAGAAAGGAAGATACGGTGTGTTCGAGTCTCTCAAATTTTCACAATCACGACTGTGTCTCACGAGACACCTTCGGGTTGTGAGGTTAAGCGACTAAGCGTACACG
>NZ_JALHAP010000021.1 GCF_025215095.1 Dryocola boscaweniae
GAAGAAGTCCGGCCTGATGGGCACCGGCGGGATTGGCATCACCGTCGGCAGCGCTAAATCGCGCCATGAGATGAACGAGGACGGCACCACCCAGAGCCAGAGCGCCAGCACGGTCGGCTCCACGGGCGGTAATGTCAGCATCAGCGCGGGCGGCCAGGCACATATCGGTGGCTCTGATTTAATTGCGGGTAAAGATTTGTCCATTACCGGCGACAGCGTGGTGATTGACCCGGGCCACGACAGACGTACCCGCGACGAGTCTTTTGAGCAGAAGAGCAGCGGGCTGACGCTTGCGCTGTCGGG
>NZ_JALHAP010000020.1 GCF_025215095.1 Dryocola boscaweniae
TAGTGAATTATGTGAATGTAATCTTTGAGCATCGCTTCACGGGTTGAAGCAAATCAAGCTTTTAATTGAAGAGTTTGATCATGGCTCAGATTGAACGCTGGCGGCAGGCCTAACACATGCAAGTCGAACGGTAGCGGGAAGAAGCTTGCTTCTTTGCCGACGAGTGGCGGACGGGTGAGTAATGTCTGGGAAACTGCCTGATGGAGGGGGATAACTACTGGAAACGGTAGCTAATACCGCATAACGTCTTCGGACCAAAGAGGGGGACCTTCGGGCCTCTTGCCATCAGATG
>NZ_JALHAP010000019.1 GCF_025215095.1 Dryocola boscaweniae
CTGCCGGTGAAGTATCCCGACTGGCTGGCGCCCGATCGTATCAGCATTTACTACCGCATCGCGTTCGTTCTGTGAGGACTGAGATTATGGACAATCACCCGCAACCCGTTTGTTTTGCCCGGCGTTTACTGAGCTATCTGGTCTGCTTCCTGCTGGCCGGACAGCCTGTTTTTCCGGCTTTTGCGGCCACCACGCCCGCAAACAACGCCACGCAGATGGACAGGGCGGCAAACGGCGTGCCGGTGGTGAATATCGCCACGCCGAACGGGGCGGGGATTTCCCATAATC
>NZ_JALHAP010000018.1 GCF_025215095.1 Dryocola boscaweniae
GATGGCAAGAGGCCCGAAGGTCCCCCTCTTTGGTCCGAAGACGTTATGCGGTATTAGCTACCGTTTCCAGTAGTTATCCCCCTCCATCAGGCAGTTTCCCAGACATTACTCACCCGTCCGCCGCTCGCCGGCAAAGTAGCAAGCTACTTCCCGCTGCCGCTCGACTTGCATGTGTTAGGCCTGCCGCCAGCGTTCAATCTGAGCCATGATCAAACTCTTCAATTAAAAGCTTGATTTGCTTCAACCCGTGAAGCGATGCTCAAAGATTACATTCACATAATTCACTA
>NZ_JALHAP010000017.1 GCF_025215095.1 Dryocola boscaweniae
TGGGAGACCCCACACTACCATCGGCGCTACGGCGTTTCACTTCTGAGTTCGGCATGGGATCAGGTGGGACCACCGCGCTAGTGCCGCCAGGCATATTCTGTTTCATTAACCGTCATTCTTCATGACCGTTAATTTTAATCTCGGAATTCAGCTGAAAATCAGTCTCTCTCACCAAAACACCTTCGGTGTTGTAAGGTTAAGCCTCACGGATCATTAGTACTGGTTAGCTCAATGCATCGCTGCACTTACACACCCAGCCTA
>NZ_JALHAP010000077.1 GCF_025215095.1 Dryocola boscaweniae
GCGCAGATGGTGAAGCTACCGATAAGAAGGGAAAGAGCGTTCCCGAGAGTGGTGAAAGAGAGGCCCTGGAAATACCCAAAACCTCAGAAGAAAACAGCCAGTCAGTTGCTTAACTGACTGGCATTACTCCTGCGGGAGCCATTTTTTTACCTTTAATTCACCAAAAACTGCGCATATTCGAACAGCGCTTTAAGCAGCGCCGTCTTCTCTTTATCCCCTTCGTGCTGGTTATACAGCGCTTCCAGCTCCAGCGCGTAGGCCTGCAATGCTTCTTGTGACAGCACTTCCTGACGATGTGCTAACCAGCGCTGTTGCTCGACTTCATCCAGCGAGCCGGGGAAGTTACGCGCCCGGTAATTAAACAGCAGCTTCTCAATACGCTTATCCACGAACGAAATATCCAGCGCCGGAAGATTCTGCGGCTCGGTTTGCAGCACAATACGCATCGCCGCCCGGTCGGCATCGCTGAAGAAACCGTTATAAATCTGCGCATCGACGTTATCCGACGGCACAAAAGGTTCTGCCTCGGCAAAAATCGCCACCGCTTTTTCCCGCACGTCAGGATGTTCACGCAGGACTTTTAAATTCTCCAGGCATTGCTGGCGATTAATGCCCAGACGTTCCGCATCTTCCGGGCGCAACGTATTGGCAACGGCCAGCACGGGACATTTATTGAGATGAACAAGTTTAACCGGCACGGCTGCCGCATCGCCGAGGGCAGCTTTCGGCGTATATAAACGCTCGCGAAGCGTATCGGCGTCCAGTTCAAGCAAAGGCGTAATATCACCGGCAAGGTCGACCATAATCACCGCGTTGCGGTTTTCCGGATGCCAGGCAAGGGGGGCAATCCAGCTTGTGTTGCCGCGCCAGGCGCCAAACATACCCGAGACGTGAACCAGCGGTTTCATCTGCGGAATATCAATCAGCGTCATCAGCTTCTGCTTAGAACGGTAGCTATACAGATAATCAAACAAACGCGGCTGCCGGGTTTTCACCAGTTGCGCCATCGCGATGGTGGCGTAAACGTCCGACATCGCGTCGTGCGCATTAGCATGCTCTATGCCGTTGGCTTTAGTGAGATGCTCAAGGCGGAAACTCGGCAGGCCGTCTTCGTTTTCCGGCCAGACAATTCCTTCCGGGCGCAGCGCATAGCAGGCACGCATCACATCCAGCAGGTCCCAGCGCGAATTGTCATTCTGCCAGCTCCATGCGTATGGATCGTAAAAATTGCGATAGAAAATATTACGCGTCACTTCATCGTCAAAGCGCACGTTGTTATAGCCCACCACGCAGGTTTTCGGCACGGTGAAAATATCGTGAATGCGTTTTGCAAATGCGGCTTCGTTCTCGCCGCGCGCCAGCGCCTGCTGAGGCGTAATACCGGTAATCATTATCGCTTCCGGCTGAGGCAAATAGTCGTCCGCAGGCTTGCAGTAAAACACTTCAGGCTCGCCGATAACGTTGAACTGCTCGTCGGTACGAATAGCGGCAAACTGCGCCGGGCGGTCGAGCGACGGGCTCTTACCGAAGGTTTCATAATCGTGGAAGAGAAAGGTCGGCAGCGATACGGTTTCAGACACGGAAGTTACCATTAAGCTGATGAAAGTCTGGCTCAATGGTAACTCATTTGTTAAGGCATCAGAAGAAAAGCAGCGGTTAAAGCGGCTGCCGCTACGGCTGTATCGGCTGGCTGCCGATAATGCGTTTGCCTGACGCAATGCCGGGTTTCTCGACTTTATGGTAAAGGGCGAAGGCGATAAGCCAGATAATCGGCAGGCAGATACCCGTTTCTCCAAACCAGACGCCAAAAATCAGCGCGAAGACCAGCAGTAAATAATAAAGCGGAGCAATTCTGAAAAAACGTCTTAACCAAAATATTCGCCATGTATTAACGCTATTCTATGGCTCTTTTTCCTGCCGGTCCTGATAATTTTTCGCCATCAAATAGCCGGACAATAAGATAAAGAGATCGACACCCATGCCGGGATCGTAAAGCAGGGGAATATTGCAGTGGGTGAGCAGGCAGATATGCCCGAGCAGTACGAATCCCCGCAGGCCTTCAAGTTCTGGCGCCCAGTTCTTACCTTGCACCATGCTGGTACCTTTAGAATAAATATTATGCAAAAGCGCAAAATATAAACGAATACGGAGCCTGGCAATAAATCAATAAAGAGAAGAATGAATATCAGATAATATGCAGGCTCGGCCTGGAAAATAATCAAAATAAAGTCATTTAAATGAAAGATGTCATATTTTATTGCAATTTTTCCGCGCAAAAAAAGACAAATTCCCGTAAAAAGAGCCGCTTAAAATAAGTTTCCGAGGATATATTTTGAAAAACCGCCTGTTACTTGCACTGAGTCTTCTCACTGTGTCTGTTCATTCCGCCTTTGCTGACAACTTTGTTACCGGACCGCAGCCACCGCAAATACAGGCAGGATCGTGGGTTCTGATGGATTACACCACCGGGCAGGTTTTAACCGCGCAAAATGAACATATGCAACGCAACCCGGCGAGCCTCACAAAACTGATGACCGGCTATGTTGTGGACCGCGCTATCGACAGCAGGCGCATAAGCGCTGACGATATTGTTACCGTAGGAAAAGACGCCTGGGCTCAGGGAAACCCCGTATTTAACGGTTCATCGCTGATGTTCCTGAAACCCGGCGACAGGCTTACGGTGCGCGATCTAAGCCGCGGCCTGATTATCGATTCCGGCAACGATGCCTGCGTGGCGCTGGCGGATTATGTTGCAGGCGGCGAACCGCAGTTCGTGGCGATGATGAATAAATACGTTACGCAGCTTGGCCTGCGAGATACCCATTTCGAAACCGTTCACGGTCTTGATGCGTCCGGCCAGCACAGCTCTGCTTATGATTTGGCCGTGCTTTCGCGTGCAATAATTCACGGCGAGCCCGAGTTCTACCACATGTATAGCGAGCGTAGCCTGACGTGGAACGGCATCACCCAGCAAAACCGTAACGGCCTGCTGTGGGACAAAAACCTTAACGTCGACGGGCTGAAAACGGGCCACACGTCGGGGGCAGGATTTAATCTGATCGCTTCAAGCGTGGAAGGGCAGCGCCGCCTGATTGCCGTGATAATGGGAGCCGATAGCCCGAAAGGGCGTGAAGAGCAGGCCCGTAAACTGCTGCACTGGGGCCAGGATAACTTCGACACCGTGCAAATCCTGCATAAAGGCAAAAAAATCGGTACGGAACATATCTGGTATGGCGACGCTGATGCCTTTGAGGTGGGGACTAATCAGGATGTTTATATGGCGCTGCCAAAATCCGAGGTCCCCAATATCAAAGCTAAATACTTGCTTGATCGGCAGGATATAGAAGCGCCTTTGGCGGTAAATCAGCGCGTTGGTGAAATCGAACTCTTTGATCGCGACAAACTTATCGCGCACTGGCCGCTGGTCTCGCTCAGCGAAGTCAAGAAAGGTGGAATGTGGTCGCGCTTTAGCGATTACCTGCACCGCAAATTCTGAATTCCCCTGAGAAGGAATAGCGGGAGGGGAGCGATCCCCTGCCGTTTTTTTGCCTAAACTGAAAGGCGATCCTGCTCGCAAAACCACCATCCTGACCTCGCGGGCGCTATGGCATATTGATATTTGGGTGTATAAATATACAGTATATTAACCCGATCGGGAGGATGCATGGAATTCAAAATACAACAGGTGCCAGAACGTAAAGTCGCCGGTTTTCATATGGTTGGCCCGTGGGAGAAAACGGTGCATCAGGGATTTGAGCAGCTAGCCCTGTGGGTAAAATCACAAAAAATAACCGGCAGCGAATGGCTGGCGGTTTATTACGACAACCCCGATGAGGTGCCTGCAGAGAAACTGCGCTGCGATACGGTTCTCAGCGTGCCGGAAGATTTTGTTGTGCCGGAAAACAGCGAAGGCGTTATCACCACGCGCATTGAGGCGGGGCTGTACGCTGTTGCGAGGGCGCGCGTCGATGACAACGACTTTGCCAAACCCTGGAATCAATTCTTTAACAGCCTGGCGGCTGATGAAAGCTATCAGTTAACCGGCAAGCCCTGCTTTGAACACTATCTTAACGACGGCTCGGAAAGCGGCGTCTGGGACATCGACATGTATGTTCCTGTTGCCGATAAGCGTTAATAACCACCTTAAAAATTGCAATAACTATATCGTTATCTGTATTGATCTAAACCAAACACCCGGAGGCTCGTTTTTCGGGTGTTTGCGATTAGTCTGATACAATCGCGCTTTTGGTTTCAGGAGACGGGTGTGCGCCCCGACAAATCACTTAGCCCGTTTGAAATCCGTGTTTACAGCCACTACCGAACGGTACACGGAATTCGCATCGCGCTGGCGTTTATTCTCACGTTTATTCTCGTTCGCGTACTCAACGTGCCGGAAGGCACCTGGCCGCTGATTACCCTCGTGGTGGTCATGGGCCCAATCTCATTCTGGGGCAACGTGGTTCCCCGGGCCTTTGAACGCATCGGCGGCACTATTTTTGGTGCGGCGCTCGGGCTTGTCGCACTCAAATTAGAGCTTTATTCCCTGCCATTAATGCTGCTCTGGTGCGCCATCGCCATGTTTTTATGCGGCTTTCTGGCGCTCGGCAAGCGTCCCTATCAGGCCTTACTGATCGGCATCACTCTTTCTGTGGTGGTGGGCGCGCCTGCGGGCGACCTGGAAATCGCGCTGTGGCGCAGCGGCGATGTCATTTTCGGATCGCTGCTGGCGATGCTGTTCACCAGCATCTATCCTCAACGGGCGTTTATCCACTGGCGCATCCAGATGGCGAACTTTGTCACTGCGTTTGGACGCATTTATAACGCGGGCTTCTCGCCTAACCTGCTGGAGCGCCCGCGTCTGGAAAAACCGCTGCAAACCATCCTCAATGACGTGGTGAAAATGCGCGCGTTGATTGGCCCCAGCAGCAAAGAAACGCACATTCAGAAATCGATTTTTGAAGCGATTCAGAAAGTGAGCCGCAACATGGTATGTACGCTTGAGCTGCAAATTAACGCGTACTGGTCTTCACGAGCCAGCCACTTTTTGATGATTAACGCGCGCACGCTGCGCGACACGCAGCAGATGACGCAAAAAACCCTCAGCGCTATTGCGCTTGCTTTGCAGGAGGGCAATCCGTCGCCTATCTCCGCCAATACCGAAAAGCTCAACGAAATTGTTAGCGAACTGCGTCAACTGATGCAGGAAGGCCAGGGCAGCGCGCTGCAGGAAACGCCGATTCATGGCTATGTGTGGTTAAGCCTGGAACTGGCCCGCCAGTTGGAATTGCTGTCGCAGCTTATCTGCCGCGCGCTGCGTAAGTAGCGCGTGAGCGCCCAGCTTTTACAATGCTGGTTTCGATTCAGCCGTATTTGAGGTTAAGATAGAGCAAGCGACCGATAAATCATTGTCAACGGCAACCTCTACCATTATGGTTAGGGCAGTTGTCTTAACGAATCCGAGTATGAATTTAGCAGGGGTGTAAAAATGGAAAATACTAAGCCTTCTTTCCAGGATGTTCTGGAATTTGTGCGTCTGTTCCGTCGTAAGAACAAACTGCAACGTGAAATCCAGGACGTTGAGAAAAAGATCCGTGACAACTCAAAACGTGTTCTGCTCCTCGATAACCTGAGCGACTACATCAAGCCGGGCATGAGCATCGAAGCTATTCAGGGCATCATCGCCAGCATGAAGACCGACTATGAAGACCGCGTTGATGACTACATCATCAAAAACGCCGAGCTTTCCAAAGAGCGTCGCGAAATTTCTAAAAAACTTAAAGCGATGGGTGAACTGAAGCCTGAATAAGCTTTAGTGAACAGAATCCTGAAAACCGCCTACCCGGCGGTTTTTTTGTGTCCGCGGCAAGGATGCGAAAACACGTAACGGCTTGTTATAGTGCAATACTTTTCTCGTCCTGAAGTTTTACACTGTACGCGGTTGAATTATTCGTAATCCTGACAAAGAGTGAGCGTTGACGTTACTGGCTGGGCGACAGCAACCTGCTGGATTACTGGCTTGGCGATGCGCAAACCTGGCCCCATCCGGTGCGCTGGATCGGCAACCTGATAACCTTCATACATGGGTTAATGAAGCTGGCTGCGTGCTGGCGTTATCGTTTTTTGCCTTGCTGCGCTGGTTTACCTTTGGCGCGGCTTAAAACTAAACAGGAGGCATGATGGGCAATGCCGTAATGATCCAGGGCACCGCTTCGGACGTAGGAAAAAGCGTGCTGGTGGCAGGGCTGTGCCGCATTTTCGTTCAGGACGGACTGCGGGTCGCGCCGTTTAAATCGCAGAATATGGCCCTTAATTCAGGCATCACGCCAGACGGCAAAGAGATGGGCCGCGCGCAGATATTCCAGGCGGAAGCCGCCGGCATTGCGCCGGATGTGCGCATGAATCCCGTGCTGTTAAAACCCACCAGCGACTGCAAAGCGCAGGTGGTGTTGATGGGCAAAGTCGCGACCAACATGGACGCGGTCACTTATCACAATTACAAGCCCCGGTTGCGCAGCCGGATTCAGCAGGTTTACCGCAGCCTTGCATCCGAATACGAAGTAATGGTGCTCGAAGGGGCTGGCAGCCCGGCGGAAATTAACTTACGCGACCGCGATATCGTCAATATGGGGATGGCTGAACTGGCCGAATGTCCGGTAATTCTGGTGGCGGATATTGACCGCGGCGGCGTATTTGCCGCGATTTACGGCACGCTCGCGCTTTTGCCCGAACATGAAAAGCGGCGCGTAAAAGGCGTTATCATCAACAAGTTTCGCGGCGATAAAGCGCTGCTTTATTCCGGCATCGAACAGATCGAAGCGCTGACCGGCGTGCCGGTGCTGGGCGTAATGCCGTGGCTGAAAGTGGACCTGGAAGATGAAGACAGCGTGGTTCTGGAACGCGGTAAATACGATGCCCGGACGCCAAAGGATTTGGATATCGCGGTCATTCAACTGCCGTATATGTCCAACTTCACCGACTTTAACGCGCTGGCGGCCCAGCCGGACGCGCGCCTGCGCTATGTCAGCCAGCCGCATGAACTTCAGGGCTGCGACCTTGTTATTCTTCCCGGCAGCAAAAATACGTTAAGCGACCTGCGCTGGGTGCGTGAGAACGGTTTTGAGCAAGCCTTGCTGGCGCATCATCAAGCGAACGGCGCGGTGCTGGGCATTTGCGGCGGCTACCAGATGCTTGGCAAGCATATCTTCGATGCGGTGGAGTCCGGGCTGGAGGAAATGCCGGGGATCGGCCTGCTCGATGTGGTTACCCGTTTCGCAAGCTCGAAAACCACAACTCGCGTAGCAGGCAAAACGCTTCCGGCATTGCCTGGCATCTTCAGCGCCTGCGCGGCGCTCAGGCTGGAGGGATACGAAATTCATATGGGTGAAACGCAGCGCGGCCCGAGCGTTGAATCCTTTGCCCACCTGAACGAATGCAACGCTCTCCCTTACGACAGCGCAGAGGGTGCGGTAAACGCCGAAGGCAACGTGCTGGGAACTTATATGCACGGCGTGTTTGATAACGGTGAATTTACCCGTGCGCTGCTCAACGCTCTGCGCGAGCGAAAAGGGCTGAAGGCGTGGGACGGCGAGCCGTTTGATTATCAGCAGCACAAACAGCGGCAGTTCGATATTCTCGCCGACGCCATGCGTGAATACATTGATATCGAAAGCATTTATAAAATCATGCACGAGCATCAGGAGCAATCATGTATCTGATTACCGGCGGCGCACGCAGCGGCAAAAGCAGCCATGCGGAGCGGCTGGCCGCCGCAAGCGAGCGCGTGCTGTACATCGCCACCTCGAAAGTTTTCGATGAGGAAATGGCGGCCCGCATTCAGCACCACCGCGACGCCCGTCCGGCACACTGGCGCACCGTTGAACGATACCGCGATTTGAACGGCGTTATCGGTGCTGAGAACGACCCGCAGGAGGCGATACTGCTGGAATGTATCACCACGTTAATCACCAATATTATGTTCGATGCGGCGGGCGGCGCGCCTGAAGACGAATGGGATTTTGTGTCTGTCGAGCAGCAGGTTAACCAGCAAATCGATGTGCTGCTGGCTGCCTGTGCGGCAAGCCCGGCACCGGTTTATCTCGTTACCAACGAAGTCGGCATGGGCATCGTGCCGGAAAATCGCCTGGCCCGTCACTTTCGCGATATAGCCGGGCGCGTAAATCAACGCCTGGCGCTCGCAGCGGAGGAAGTCTGGCTGGTTGTCTCAGGAATTGGAGTCAAAATTAAATGATCTTCCGTTTGTATTTCGCCACGCTGCAATTTATGAGCCGTTTGCCGGTGCCTGGCCGCTGGTCGCAAGGGCTGGAAGTGGATCAATACGTGCGCGGTATTATCACTTTTCCCTTCGTGGGATTGCTGTTAGGCGCGCTTGCGGGCCTGGTCTTCGTTGTATTGCAGCCGTGGTGCGGTTTGCCGCTGGCTGCATTGGCCTACGTGCTGGCGCTGGCGCTGCTGACCGGCGGTTTTCATCTTGACGGCCTGGCCGATACCTGCGACGGCGTGTTTTCCGCGCGCAGCCGCGAACGTATGCTGGAAATCATGCGCGACAGCCGTCTTGGCACGCATGGCGGGCTGGCGCTGATTATCGTCATTGTCGCTAAGGTGTTAGTCGTCAGCGAGCTTTCCCTGCGCGGCAGCCATATGCTGGCGGTGCTGGCCGCGGCCTCCGTTGCCGGGCGCAGCGCTTCCGTGCTGCTGATGTACAACCAGAAATACGCAAGAGAAAAGGGCTTAGGCAATCTTTTTATCGGCAAAGTAAGCGGTAAACAAACCGCGCTGACGCTTGCGGGCGGAGCGGCGCTGAGCCTGCTGCTTGTCCCGGCGACGGGGTTATTCGCCTTCGCTATTACGCTTGCCGCCATGTCGGTACTGGCCTGGATGCTGCGCCGGACGCTTGGCGGGCAGACAGGCGATACGCTTGGGGCCGCCATCGAACTTGGCGAAGTGATTTTCCTGCTGGCGCTTTTGTAGCGGCAGACCAACCCTTCAGAGAATAAATAAATGCAGACACTGGCTATGCTTCTGGCGGCAATTGCCCCCCTGGATAGTCACGCGATGGCAAACGCGCAGCAGCATATTGACGGCCTGTTAAAACCGCAGGGCAGCCTGGGACGGCTGGAGGCGCTCGCCGTACAGCTCGCCGGAATGCCGGGCTTGAAAAATGGCCTGGACACGAGTCGCAAAGCGATTCTGGTCATGTGCGCTGACCATGGCGTTTACGCAGAAGGCGTGGCGGCTGCGCCGCAGGAGGTTACTGCGATTCAGACTATGAATATGACGCGCCACAATACCGGAATATGTGTGCTGGGCGCGCTCGCCGGAGCGGATGTGACCGTTGTAGACGTCGGCGTTGACAGCGAACCGCTTCCCGGGGTGCTGAGCATGAAGGTGGCGCGCGGCTGCGGCAATATTGCTAAAGGCCCGGCGATGTCGCGCCAGCAGGCGGAAGATCTGCTTCTGGCAACGGCAAAGCTCACTCTCGCCAAAGCGGCGGAAGGCGTGCGGCTGTTTGGGGTTGGCGAGCTGGGTATGGCCAATACCACGCCCGCGGCAGCGATGGTCAGCGTATTTACCGACAGCGATCCGCTAAACACGGTTGGCATGGGCGCAAATTTACCGGGCGACAGAATAGCTCACAAAGTTGACGTGGTGCGCCGGGCGCTGGCGGTTAACCAACCCAACGCAAAAGACGGCATTGACGTGCTGGCCAAAGTCGGTGGATTCGACCTTGTCGGCATGACCGGCGTTATGCTTGGCGCCGCAGCGGCTGGCCTGCCGGTGGTGCTGGATGGCTATCTTTCTTATGCCTCGGCGCTTGCCGCCTGCCGTATTGCGCCCGGCGTGCGCGACTACCTCATTCCCTCGCATCTGTCGGCGGAAAAGGGCGCACGGCTAGCTTTGAAGCATCTGGATCTGGAGCCGTATCTGCATATGGGCATGCGTTTAGGCGAAGGTAGCGGAGCCGCGCTTGCGATGCATCTCGTGGATGCCGCCTGCGCGATGCATAACCAGATGGGGTCTTTGGCCGAGAGTAATATTGTGCTGCCGCAGAGCTAGCCCAATTTAGCGGGTGACGCTTTGCTTACCCGCCTTACAAAATAACAATAAGGTTGTGTTATTTACTCAATAATTACTGTTATCAATATAGACTTTAAAGCTACTCTTGTAATTACCACTCAATACGCGAATTTTTTGCTCCTCTGTCATCTCGATCTGATTGCTATAAATACCGCCAGGAAGAAGTGAACCGAAGGTTATATGATTTTTAGTAAAGGTGTCTACACCTGTTAATTTTTCCTGAAGATATATTAAGCATTCTTTATTTCTTTTGAATGCTTGTTTAACATTGCCGCACTAATTTCTTTCTCTGAAAAAGAATGTATTAATGAATTTCTCAACCCACTCCCTTTTTGAATAGCATTAAGGTTAGGCGCTTTTCCTCCAATATAATGTACTGAGCTTGTAAAGTGATATTCAAATCTTTTTGGTAACTTGCCGTTGTTAAAATCGTCAAAATCCCCTTCATTCAAATTTATATGCTTGAATACATGTTTATTTAATTTTCAATTTTATTCTCGCTGAAAATCCAATCTTCATAAGCCGTCAGTAACCGTTTAGCAAATTCATTGTCAACAGTATAGAAATAGCCTTCCGGTACATTCAGCACTTTTGCGAAGGCGCACATCATTTCGAACGTCGGGCGATGTATACCGCTTTCATATTGCGATATACGTGAACGTGCTGTTGCTTCTTCTATGCCTGCTAAAACACCTAATTTTTCCTGAGTTAGGTTTGCACGTAAACGAGCTGCTTTAAGTCTGGAGGGAACCATAAGTCACCACTAATTATGTGTATTGACTTAGTGTTTAGCATTACTTAACATCGTAGTTGTTTAGAGTTCCTGAACAATGGGGTTTAAATGTACGTGAAGGAGAAAAGATCATGGAATGTAATGACTGGCATCCGGCTGACGTTATCGCAGAGATTAAGAAGAAGGGTACTTCACTGGCGGCTGTTTCAAGAAAGGCTGGACTGGCTTCATCGACCTTAGCGAATGCTTTGAAACGGCATTGGCCGAAGGGCGAAAGGTTGATTGCTGCTGAGTTCGGTATCGCCCCTGAGCAGATCTGGCCATCGCGGTATCGAAAAGTTGAAGATATTTAGCAGCAAAAAATTATAGGGCGGGTGACGCTTTGCTTACCCGCCTTACAAAATTCCAGACTCAGGTAGGGTGGATAAGCGAAGCGCCATCCACCGATTTTCACTCGGCCTGCATCACCCGTAAAAGCGTATCCAGCAGGCCTGGAAAACGTGCATTCAAATCTTCCTGCCGCAGGGAAATCAGATTTTCGCGCCCCTGTGGGCGCTGCCAGATGACGCCGCTGTCGCGCAGCACGCGCCAGTGGTGCGTCATCGTTGATTTCGCCACGTCCTTACGCAGCGTGCCGCAGGCCTGTTCTCCCCGTTCCGCCAGCGTTCTGACGATATCCAGCCGCAAAGGGTTGCCCAGCGCAAAAAGCACATTTTCCAGGCGGATTTGTTCTCGTTCGGGGTGATTGGCGATCATACTCTTCCTGTTTCTGCTTAGCTTTTGCGGCCCGGTAATATACCTAAGCCCTGTGAGATTTACCTATAGATAAAATGGTTCGAATATACTCGTACAATTGTACTATGATGTCGACAACATTCACACAGCGGCAAATCCTGCCGCTCATAGTCAAACAGACTAAGGACACATCATGCCCCGACCCATCCCCCTCGAACGCTATCGCAACATTGGTATTTCCGCCCATATCGATGCCGGTAAAACGACGACTACCGAGCGCATCCTGTTTTATACCGGCATGAGCCATAAACTGGGCGAAGTTCACGATGGCGCAGCAACGACAGACTGGATGGCGCAGGAGCAGGAACGCGGGATAACAATTACCTCGGCGGCGGTAAGCTGCTTCTGGTCCGGTATGGATAAAGGCTTCGAGCCGCATCGCATCAATATTATCGACACTCCCGGACACGTCGATTTCACCATTGAAGTGGAACGCTCCATGCGCGTGCTCGACGGCGCGGTAATGGTGTACGACTCCGTGGGCGGCGTTCAGCCGCAGTCCGAAACAGTATGGCGGCAGGCCAACAAATACCATGTGCCGCGCCTGGCGTTCGTCAACAAAATGGACCGTCAGGGCGCAGACTTTTTCCGCGTAGTGCAGATGATGATTGACCGGCTGAAAGCTAATCCGGTGCCGATTGTCATCCCCATCGGCGCGGAGGACCATTTCACCGGCGTGGTAGATCTCATCAAAATGCGCGCTATTTTGTGGGATGACGCAACGCAGGGCATGACGTTTAACTATGCCCACGTACCCGAAGAGCTGCTTTCAACCGCGCAAAAATGGCGTGAGAAAATGGTTTCGGCTGCGGCAGAGGCCAACGAAACGCTGATGGATAAATATCTGGAAACGGGCGAACTGAACGAAGAAGAGATTATTGTGGGCCTGCGCGCGCGCACCGTTGCCGGTGAAATTCAGCCTGTGCTCTGCGGCAGCGCCTTTAAAAACAAGGGCGTGCAGCGCATGCTCGACGCTATTGTGGAACTGATGCCTTCTCCATTGGATGTTCCCTCTATTCAGGGCATCGATGAGAAAGGACAGACGGTGGAGCGCCATCCGGATGACCGCGAACCCTTCTCCGCGCTGGCATTCAAACTGATGACCGACCCCTACGTGGGGCAACTGACGTTTATTCGCGTTTACTCCGGCGTGCTTAAAAAAGGCGACTCGGTGTACAACCCGGTAAAAGGGAAGAAAGAGCGTATCGGGCGCATCGTGCAAATGCATGCCAACGACCGGCACGAGGTGGATGAGCTGCGTGCCGGGGATATCGCCGCCTGCGTGGGGCTGAAAGATGTCACCACGGGGGACACGCTTTGCGATCCAAATGCCGTCGTTTCACTGGAACGTATGGAATTTCCGGAGCCGGTAATTTCGCTGGCGATTGAGCCAAAAACCAAGGCGGATCAGGAAAGAATGGGCATTGCCCTACAGCGGCTGGCTGCGGAAGATCCGTCGTTCCGGTTACATACCGATGAAGAATCCGGGCAGACTATTATTTCCGGCATGGGCGAGCTGCATCTGGAAATTATCGTCGATCGAATGAAGCGCGAGTTTGGCGTGGAGGCGAATATCGGGCGTCCACAGGTTACCTACCGTGAAACCCTGCGCAAAACGGTGAAAGAGGTGGAAGGGAAGTTTGTCCGGCAGTCGGGCGGTAAAGGTCAGTATGGCCACGTCGTGCTAACCATTGAGCCGCTTGAGGCGGGCAAAGGCTTCTCCTTTGAAGATGCCACCAAAGGCGGAGTCGTGCCGCGTGAATTTATACCTTCGGTGGAAAAAGGCATTCGTGAAGCGCTGAACAGCGGCGTGCTGGCGGGTTATCCGGTGGTGGACGTCAAAGTGACGCTGACTTTCGGCTCGTATCACGACGTGGACTCCTCGGAAATGGCCTTCAGAATGGCGGCCATTTTTGGCTTCAAGGAGGGCGCGCGCCGGGCCGACCCGGTCATTCTGGAACCCGTCATGCACGTAGAGGTGGAAACGCCGGAGGAGTACGCCGGTAACGTGATGGGCGATCTCTCCTCAAGGCGCGGTATGGTACAGGGCATGGATGAAAGGCTCGGCAGCCATATCATTCGCGCTGATGTGCCGCTTTCAGAAATGTTTGGCTACTCAACCATTTTGCGTTCCATGTCCCAGGGGCGCGCAACTTACAATATGGAGTTCCATCATTATGCCGAAGCCCCGCGTAATGTGGCGGAGGGTATTATTGCCAGCCGTAGCAAGTAGTTATTTTTAGAGCGCAATTGTTCATATATTGCGTTAAAGCGAAAAGGGCCGAATCATTTTATTTCGGCCCTTATAAATATTACTTTTTATAACTCTTTGGCGCGGATAAGAGCATTTTTCGCATTCTTTCCATCACGGTATTTAAATCCATCGCCCGCTTAATCATGCTGCGTATTCTGTCCGAGTCATTGGCGCCTTTCTTTACGTATTTCGCGATGTATTGCAGGACGTAATTATCCTCATCATTGTGGGTAAACAATGAGAGGTTTTCCACGGTGTGCAGCATATGGCTGGCCAGCGGTTGGCGTTGATTATTCAGCGTGCTGACATAACTGGCCTGCAAACCATCGCGGCGGGCGTTAAATATATTATATTTCTCAATGGCATGATGTTTTTTGACGATGTTTACCCGGTTCGCCAACAGAGACTGAGCCAGTATTTTGCTATAGCCTGTTAACATCGCAGCGTGAAAAATCGTCAACGGCATGTCGCATATTCTGATCTCAATGGTGCCTAAAGCCGGCTGCGGCCTGACGTACCAGTAGATATCTTTGATGCTTTTAATTATCCCGATATCGACCATCTCATTATAAAAGGCGGTAAATTCTTCCCAGTTATAAAGATTCTCAATCAGCTCGCTGTTCAGAAAGGCGTTCTGTCCGGTAAAGCGGGAGCTTGAAAAAGAAGTATCCACGCCGTCAAGCCACGGCGATGAGGCGCTTAACGCGACCAAATGAGGAAGATACGGAATTAACGCATGGCAGAGATAAATAGCTTCATCGCCATCCTGAACGCCAATATGAATATGCTGGCCAAACACGCAGGCCATTTTAGTGATATAGCCATAGCGTACGGCGAGGTTTTGATGGCGCTGCAGATCGCTTATCACCTGTTCCCGCCAGTCGCCGTCCAGGTGACGGCCGCCTCCCGTCACATCGCAACCGTGTTGCCAGGCGACCTCCCTGACGTTACGGGCTAAAAAAGATAATTCTTTATGCAGTTCCAGCACCGAAGTGTGTACCGAGCTGTTTAATTCGATCATCGACTTGGTTAGCTCATGCTTTATTTGCTGACTGTTTTCCATGTCCGCCAGCACCGCATCAGCTTTATCTACCAGCCGGGCATCGTGCCTGTTTATCAACTGAAGCTCCAGTTCGGTGCCTGTTGTAAACCGCAGTGAGCGAGTAAAAGGTAGTGATACCATAATGTCCTCTGCACTGTGTTGCCTGATGGGGCTTGTCGCTAAAAGTGTAGGACAGATGGTCGCATTTAGCAGACGCCATGTTAAAAAGCATACGGCAGTGTGTTTAACGCGAAACTAAACTGTACGCCTGGCGTATGTCCAGTTCAGAAGCAGACGTTCACTTTTTACTGTCAGCGGCTTAAGCAGGCGAGACACTAGTTCGATACAAAATAGAATCGCAAGGAATAAAAGAACAGCTTGCTTTCCATTCAGTATGGACATATCCACATTAGTACTGGCAAAAATAATCATCACATGCTGTAGCAGCATAATAAGATAAGCTCGTGATGCTATATTAAGTAATATCTGTCCAGCGTTAAATTTATTAATTAAAGGAGAGATTAATAGATATATTGCCAGAACAATAAAAAAGAATGCCGCAGCAAATAACAGGCTTACCGGAGCGAGAGGGAATAGTATCTGACGTATCGGTTGGTGACTGATGTAAGCCATGAGGATACCCGCACCCACGGTAAGTACACTCAAGGGCGCAAGTATACGGATATACCGTATGATTTGGGATTGCAGGTGAATAAACAGCATGCCAAAGGTAAAATCACTGATGCGTACCTGGGCTGACCAGTAGGGATTTGGGATGCTTTTGTTATAAGCCAAAAGAGTGATAATTATACTGGCGGCCATGGTCAGTAGCGGATGGCGAGTCATGGCGTAATAAATTAATGGTGACAGGGCATACAATACGATAATACAGCCAATAAACCATTCACCGGTAAAATAGAGTGTATTCAGGCCATATACGCCGTGCAGGTAGTGATCAAAACCAAACAAAGAAGGTAACAATTCGGTTAATGAGCGATTATTAAATATAAAAATCTCCCGCAGAGGATCTCCGGGATAAGAAAAGTAGGCGCCCAGCACCAGGAATAATACTGCCATAGCGAAATAAACGATATTATAAGGAACCAGTACCGAGTATATACGGCGCACATAATACTCACGCGTGGCATATTTTTGTAATGACAAACAGGCCAGCGCACCAGATATCATAAAGAAAAATGACACACCCAGACGTCCAATGCCGGAGGTAAGATATTCTCGGGGAAAAGTCATTGTCGGACTATTGTCAAACATATAGCCGTAATGTGAGGCGATCACAAAAAGCACTGACACGATGCGCAGAATATCAAAAAAATGATTACGTTTAGTTTGCATCAGTTTTAATTACCGTTTCTGTTTTGCCTGTAAGATATTTTTTTTCATAGGGTTTGCAGGACAGAACGCACCGGTGGCGCATAAAACCAGCGGCGCCAGGCCCGGCGAGAATGTCGGTACGCAAGAAGGGGTTCCAGAGCGGATACTCGCCTGTGTACGGTGCGTTAGTTGGCATGATGATCGCTTAGCCTGCAAGAAGAAAAGGGGCAATCATTCCACAGCCTGTTTGAACAAAACCTAAACCAATAAAATATTTTCTCTAATATCCGTCACCTGATGGTTAAGAACGCGGCGAGCGGTTCAGATGGGGGGCAACAGGCAGGGGAAGGGATTTAAAACGAAAAAAGCAGGCGCCCGTGGACGTCTGCTTTTTCAAATATGGCTCCTCTGACTGGGATCGCCTTTGCCAGTAACTGGCTGATAAATAGACTAAACCTCAATTCCCTTTCTGCCAAGACCACCAGACTGATCACCAATAGTTGTAGGTTACATATAGATAGTTTGAGCTGTCTTTGCTGAATGTGTTAATCGGGTGACGGCAATAATGAAGATTCACATATTTTAAAACGTTACATGCATCATACTTGGGCAGGTGTATCCTACGCGCACTCTATCAATCGGGGAGAGCAGTGTGAAGGGAAAGGGGGCATCGACGATCATCTGTTGTGTGTTCTGGTGTAATAGCATTGCCGGTGGGCTCAATACCCTGAAGTTCCTGCTTATAACGCCGTATCCATTTGCGCAAATGGTGAAGATTGAGTTCGAGCGCCTGCGCGACTTCCCGAACATCTCGCTGATATTTAACAACCTGTTCGATAGCTTTGAGTTTGAACTCTGGAGAAAATATGCGTTTAGTCCGACGAGTTTTGATCATGCATCACCTCATGTTCACTGTTTTAACATTAACAGGATTTCGAGGTGTCCTTAATTACCGATCCACTACAC
The DNA here is from genome assembly GCF_025215095.1 of Dryocola boscaweniae. Lineage (GTDB taxonomy): Bacteria > Pseudomonadota > Gammaproteobacteria > Enterobacterales > Enterobacteriaceae > Dryocola > Dryocola boscaweniae. Next base: position 17,218 of record NZ_JALHAP010000077.1, read on the forward strand.
ACTCGGACCAGGGCAGTCAGTACACAAGATCTACGGAACGCGGGAAGAAGCGCGCAGCGATATTTTTGATTACATCGAAATATTTTATAACAGTAAGCGTCGGCATGGTTCGAGCGATCAGATGTCACCGACAGAATATGAAAACCAATATTATCAACGGCTCGGAAGTATCTAGACTATCCATGGCGATTCAGAATCCTGCGGCGAAACAGCTAAAAATTACTCAAAAGTGACTACATATTCGAAACCCTTTCTTGCCATACGCGTTTTAAAATTACTCCTTTTTTCGAAAATCTTATGATTGTTTATAACTAACTGGTTAGTTATGTGATATTGATCGTGTTTATCTACTCTCTTAATTTCTACAATGCCTTGTTAACAAAAATAATTCTTCCGTCGGCAGGACTTTGCGATTTGACGGCAAAGAAAACAGCGAGGTAACAGAGATGACTCAACCCGACAGCCATAAACTGTCCCTCAATACCGCAACGGTGCGGCAGCGATGGAAACTCGATCAGATCATTGAAGGGTGCGCCCGGCATGAGATCCGCGGTATAGCGCCATGGCGCGACCAGGTACAGGCGCTGGGATTAAAAGCGTCCGCGCGTCTTATCCGCCACCACGACCTGATTCTTAGCGGCTACTGTCGTGGCGGTATGTTCCCCGGCAGCACGCCCGAGGAACGTCGTGAGAAAGCGCTGGATAATCGCCGGGCGGTGGATGAAGCGCTTGAACTTGGCGCGCCTTGTCTGGTGCTAGTGGTGGGCGGGCTACCTGCCGGCTCCAAAGATTTGCCCGGCGCCAGGCAGCAGGTGCGCGATGGCTTAAGCGAACTGCTGGACTATGCGCGCCCGCTGGGAATGCCGCTGGCGATTGAACCTTTGCATCCCATGTATGCCGCCGAGCGCGCATGCGTAAACACGCTGGCGCAGGCTAACGATCTGTGCGACGAACTAGGGGATGCGGGACTGGGTATCGCGGTTGATTTATATCACACCTGGTGGGACCCGCAGTTTCAGCAGCAGATTGAACGGGCGGGGCTGCGTCGGCTGTTGGCCTTTCATATTTGCGACTGGCTGGCCCCGACGACAGATATGCTGCTGGATCGCGGGATGATGGGCGATGGCGTGATAGATATCAGGGGCTTTCGTCAGGCGGTAGAGGCGATGGGCTATACAGGTCTGCATGAAGTGGAAATTTTTTCACAGAACAACTGGTGGCAGCGGGATCCGGATGAGGTGCTCGCCATTTGTAAACAGCGCCACCTTGAATTTGGTTAGCGCCTGTATTTTCCCAGAGTATTGAACCCTGGGAAAACTAACCTCGGCAGTTTCAGCGCTTACAGGCCATAAAGCTTAAGCAGACTTTGCATGCGCTGGGTGGCCAACTGAGGATTCTGCAGCAGACCGGCCTGGTCTGCCAGGCGGAAAATCTCGGCATAATGGCTAATTTCACGCGCGGCCTGCATTCCCCCCGCCATTGTGAAATGTTGCTGATGACCGTTGAGCCAGGCAAGAAACACAATACCCGCTTTGTAATATTGCGTCGGCGCCTTAAAGATTTCCCGCGATAGGGGAACGGTTGGGTTCATCAGACGGTAGTATTCGCTCTTATTGCCCTGCGCCAGTTCGTTGAGCGCGGCCGCGGCAACCGGGGCAATGGCGTCAAAAATGCCTAATAGAGCATGCGAGTAATAGCCATCTTCTCCCTCGATCAGCTCCGGATAATTAAAATCGTCGCCGGTAAACATTTTTACCTGTGATGGCAGGCGCTTACGGAAATCGATCTCTTTTTCCTTACTCAGCAGCGAAATCTTAATGCCCTCAACTTTATCAATGTTATTTGAGATGATCTCAAGCACAGTATCGGCTGCGGTTTCAAACTCCGTCGAACCCCAATAGCCGGTCAGCGCCGGATCAAACATATCGCCCAGCCAGTGCAGGATAATTTTATCTTTGCTTTGTTCAAGCAGGCGGTTATACACGGCGAGATAATCCTGCGGCGTTTTTGCCGCTTTCGCCAGCGCCCGGCTGGCCATCAGAATAATTTTCCCGTTGTGTTTTTCCACCAGCTCCATCTGTTCTTCATAAGCTGCAATCACCTGTGCAAGCGTCGTAGCCTCGGCCGCCTCCAGCTGATCGGTTCCCACGCCGGCGGCAAGGTCGGCGCCCGGCACCGTTTTCGCTTCCTGTAGCGTACGGACAATCAGCTCCCTGGCGATGTCCCAGCTTATTCCCATGCCGCGCTGGGCGGTGTCCATCGCCTCGGCAATATTGAATCCCAGGCGCCAGAGATGATGCCGATAGGCCAGCGTTGAATCCCAGTCGACGCGCGGGTTTTTTAGCCAGTCCGCTCCCTGGTGCTGAGGATCTATGACCACGTGTGCGGCGGCATAGGCGATACGATTAAAAGCAGGTGAGATAGCGATAGCGCGTTCTTCTGTAGTCACCAGACGATAATCAGCGATGATGCCCTCAGGCGTTGGCAGATGAATATTCAGCATGTTTTTTCCCTTCATTAAGTATCTATTTAGTTACTTGTTATCTTTACTTTCCGACCCATGAAAAGTCAAGTTACAAAAGGCTAGAGTGATAACCCGGGCTGCTTCCCGTAGCCGGGTTACCGCTTTTGATGTGAATAATTGTCGGAGAGTTAACAACAATTATTTAACAGGATTGACATCAATATCCATCCATTGTAGTAACTATCTAGTTATTTATTATATTCAGGCATCGCTGCGGGGCAGCGATGTGACCAATAGCTGGCAGGAGGACGACCATGTATTTGACTGAAACCCATCAACAGATCCGCGAAATGACCCGCAAGTTTGCCGACGAAGTGATTCGCCCTCAGGCGGAAGAGCTGGATCGTGAAGAACGCTTTGCCGGTGAGATATATCAGCAAATGGGCGAGCTGGGGCTTTTTGGCATCACCGTTCCGGAAGAGTACGGCGGCGTGGGCCTGGACGCGGTAGCCTATGCCGTGGTAATGGAAGAGCTGTCCCGTGGCTATGCCTCCATCGCCGATCAGTGTGGACTGGTGGAGCTGTTGGGAACGCTGCTGTCAAAATATGGGAATGCTGAACAGCGCGAGCAGTGGCTGCCGGGGTTGTTAAGCGCGTCGATTAAAGGCGCTTATTGCATCACCGAAGCCGGCGCCGGTTCTGACGTATCGGGCATTAAAACCACCGCTACGCGTACCGAAGACGGCTGGGTGCTGAGCGGCAGCAAGCTGTGGATTCATAATGCGCCGGTAGCCGATGTCGCCTTTGTACTTGCGCGTACGGATAAAGACGCCGGCCACCGCGGTATGAGCATCTTTATTGTCGACTGCTCCCGCGAAGGGGTTTCCCGTGGCGCAAAAGAACACAAAATGGGGCAGCGCTCCTCGCAGGTCGGCGAGTTACACTTCAACCAGGTAAAACTGCCGGCCCAGGCGCTGCTGGGGCCTGAAAACCGCGGCTTCCATATTATGATGAGCGTACTGAATAAAGGCCGCGTGGGCATCGGCGCGCTGGCGGTAGGCATTGCGCGCGCCGGGCTTGAAGCGGCCATTGAGTATGCGAAACAGCGCGAACAGTTCGGTAAACCGATCGCTGATTTCCAGGGCGTGCAGTTTATGCTGGCGGATATCGCCAAAGACACCGAAGCCGCGCGTCTGCTGGTGCACAGCGCGGCGTATAAAATTGACACCGACGCGCCGGATACGTCAATTGCCTGCTCGATGGCTAAATGCTTTGCTGGCGATGTCGCGGTGCTTCACAGCGGTAATGCGGTGCAAATCTTTGGCGGCGGCGGTTATATTCGCGGCGTTGAGGTGGAGCGTCTGTATCGTGATGCTAAGATCACCCAAATCTATGAAGGTACTAACCAGATCCAACGCATGATTATCGGCCGTAATCTACTGGCGTAGCGCCGGATAAAGAAGGTTGAGCACCCCTGACGGGGTGCTTTTTTTACGTGTAATGCGGGGCGGGCAGAGGGAAGGGTGGATATCGCACGCAAAGAAAACCCCGGCGCTTGCCGGGGCTGAAAGTTGCAACATCACATATTAGGATAGTTGGGGCCGCTTCCCCCTTCCGGCGCCGTCCAGACGATATTCTGGAATGGATCTTTAATGTCGCAGGTTTTACAGTGCACGCAGTTTTGCGCGTTTATCTGCAATTTAGGTTTGCCTTCAAGAGTGATGATTTCATAAACGCCCGCCGGGCAATAGCGCTGCGCCGGCTCGGCAAAAAGCGGCAGCGTTTCCCGCACGGACAGCCCGGCATCTTTCAGTTTAAGATGACACGGCTGATCCTCATCATGCGACGTATTAGCCAGATATACGGAAGAGAGCTTGTCAAAGCTAAGTTGGTTATCCGGCTTCGGATAGCTGATTGGCGTGCTTTGTTTAGCGCTACGCAGCTGCAGATTGTCCGCTTTCCTGTCGTGCAAAGTGAACGGCAGCTTTCCTTTAAACCAGTTTTGCTCGATATAGTTGAATGCGCCGCCCAGCACCGTACCGAAACGATGCAAGAGCGGCCCAAAATTACGCGACTGGCGCAGCTCTTCTCCAAGCCATGAGTCGCTAAACGCCTGCGCGAAATCGCTAAGATCTCTTTTCTCATCGGGCGTAGCCGCTAAGGCCTGATACACCGCTTCTGCCGCCAGCATCCCGCTTTTCATTGCCGTATGGCTGCCTTTGATCTTGGCGAAGTTTAGCGTTCCCGCGTCGCAGCCAATCAGCAACCCGCCAGGAAAATGCATTTTCGGCAGCGCGTTGATGCCCCCTTTAGTAATGGCGCGCGCTCCGTAAGATATACGTTTCCCGCCGCTTAGGGTTTCGCTAAAGGCCGGGTGGTGCTTCATGCGCTGGAACTCGTCGAACGGGCTTAGCCAGGGGTTGCGGTAGTTGAGATCGACAATCAGCCCAACCACGACCTGGTTGTTTTCCGTATGGTAGAGAAAGCTGCCGCCCGAGGTTTCGTCATTAAGCGGCCAGCCGGAGGCATGTATAACATGTCCGGGACGGCTTTTTTCCGGCGGGATATCCCACAGTTCCTTAATACCAAGCGCGTAATGCTGCGGATCGGAACCGGCATCAAGCTGATAATTGGCGATTAGCTGCTTGCCAAGATGGCCCCGGCAGCCTTCGGCGAAGAGCGTATATTTCGCCTGCAGGTTCATACCCGGCGTAAAACCGGGTTTTTCTTCCCCTTTGGCATTAAGGCCCATATCGCCGGTCGTGACGCCAGCTACCGCGCCCGCATCATCATAGAGAATACTGGCGGCGGCAAAGCCCGGAAAAATATCCACCCCCAGCGACTCGGCCTGCCGGGCAAGCCAGCGGCAAAAATCCGCCAGGCTGATGACATAGTTACCTTCGTTGTGCATCGGAGCAGGTATAAAGGCGGCGGGGATCTTCCTGGCTTTTTCGCCATCGCGTAACAGTAACAGTTCGTCTTCAGTGACGGGAGTGTTCAGCGGCGCGCCGAGCTGTTGCCAGTCAGGAAAGAGTTCGTTGAGCGCCCGAGGCTCAAACAGCGCCCCGGAAAGAATATGCGCGCCTATCTCGGCGCCTTTTTCAATAACGCAAACGCTCAACTGGCGCTCTTCGCGCTGCGCCATCTGCATCAGTCGGCAGGCTGCCGACAGCCCGGCAGGGCCGCCCCCGACGATGAGGACGTCGAATTCCATCGTTTCACGTTCCACCATAACCTCCATCTTTCGTTACCTGCCCCTTGGTAATCAGAGCTTTGCTACCAGCTGCGGGACAATCTCGAACAGATCGCCCACCAGGCTGTAATCCGCGATTTTGAAAATCGGCGCTTCTTCGTCACTGTTAATGGCAACGATGACTTTGGCATTACTCATCCCCGCCAGGTGTTGAATCGCCCCAGAGATACCCACCGCGATATAGAGATCCGGCGCAACAATCTTACCGGTCTGTCCAACCTGCAGGTCGTTGGCGACCATGCCCGCGTCAACGGCCGCGCGCGATGCGCCGACCGCGCCGTGCAGTTTGTCGGCAAGTTGTTCGATCAACGCAAAGTTTTCGCGGCTGCCCAGCGCGCGACCGCCGGAAACCACCACGCGCGCGGTAGCTAGCTGAGGACGGTCTGACTGCGCCAGCTCTTCGCTAATGAAGTCAGCACCCGGCTGGTTAACGACATCGCTTACCTCTTCAATCGGCGCTGAGGATTCACCGTTTTGAGCCGCCGGGAAACTGGAGGCACGCACGGTCAGCACCATCAGCTTGTCGTGGCTCTCGACGGTGGCGATGGCGCTGCCTGCATAAATTGGGCGTTTGAAGACGCTGGGGCTGATGACCGAGATAACGTCGGAAATTTGTGCGACATCGGCCAGGACCGCTACGCGAGGCAGGATATTTTTACCATTTGAGTTGGCGACGGCGAGGATATGGCTGTAACCCTCACGCAGTGAGAAAATCAGTGCGGCAACGTTTTCAGCCAGCTGATTTTTACAGGCGGCGTTGTCCGCCAGCAATACTTTTGACACGCCCTCAATGCGCGCCGCTTTTTCCGCTACCGCGCGGCAATTTTCGCCCGCCACCAGCAGGGTAATGTCGCCGCCAAGCTCCCGGGCGGCGCTGACGGCGTTAAAAGTCACCGCGTTGAGCTGGTTATTGTCATGTTCGACGAGAAGTAGAGTAGCCATATCAAATCACCTTCGCTTCGTTTTTCAGCTTGTTCAACAGTTCATCCACGCTATCGACGCGTACGCCTGCCTCGCGCGCCGGCGGGGCTTCTACTTTTAACAGCGTCGTGTGCGGACGTAGTTCAAGGTTATATTCCTCAACCGGCCTGATGCTGAGCGGCTTCTTCTTGGCCTTCATCATGTTGGGCAGGGAGGTATAGCGTGGTTGGTTAAGACGCAGGTCGGTAGTGATGATGGCCGGGAGCGACAGGGACAGGGTTTGCAGGCCGCCGTCAATCTCACGCGTAACGATAGCCCGGTTATTATCAATGCCAACTTCTGCGGCGAAGGTTCCCTGCGGATAGCCGCAAAGCGCGGCGAGCATCTGCCCGGTTTGGTTGTTGTCGCCGTCTATAGACTGTTTCCCCATCAGGATTAACGACGGCTGTTCCTGCTCGACGACTTTCGCCAGCAGCTTCGCCAGGTTAATGGGCTCAAGGGCCTGCTCGGTGGAGATTAACAATCCACGATCGGCGCCCATGGCTAACGCGCTGCGCAGCTGTTCCTGGGCGATGTCCGGGCCGATAGTCACCACCACAATCTCACTGGCCAGCCCTTTCTCTTTCAGGCGAATGGCTTCTTCAACCGCAATCTCGCAGAAAGGGTTGAGCGCCATTTTCGCGTTGGCCAGATCGAGCTGGCTGCCATCGCTTTTAACCCTGATTTTTACGTTATGATCGACAACGCGTTTAACGGGGACGAGAATTTTCATCGCTACCTCTCGGGATGTTTTCACATGTTCTGTTCAATTTAAGTAAATAACTATTTAGTTATTTAATCAACCGATTTTTGCCCATGGATAAGCACATGGGCAGCAATTTGTGATCAGTTCGACGCGATAATCAGATCGCTTGCTTTCTCTGCAATCATAATCGTCGGCGCATTGGTATTGGAGCTGACCAGGCTTGGCATCACCGAGGAGTCCACCACGCGCAGCCCCTCGATACCCCGGACGCGCAACTGCGTATCGACGACCGCCATCTCGTCGATTCCCATTTTGCAGGTTCCCACCGGGTGATAGCAGGTGCGCGCAAAATTGCGGATGTAGTTTTCCAGATCCTTGTCGCTTTGCGCCTCGCTGCCGGGCATATGCTCACGGCGAATATAGGGCGAGAACGCGCTTTGCTGCATGATATTGCGCATCAGCTTGCATCCCTCAATGGTCATTTTCAGATCGTAGGGATCGCTGAGATAATTGGGGTCAATAAGCGGGGCATCGCTGGAGTCTGCGGTTCGCAAAATCACCCGGCCACGGCTGCGCGGACGCAGAAAATAGCTGTTGATAGTGACGCCCGAACCGGAAGGCACCGGTTCGATACCGGCTTCTACGCCCGCGCCCGCCAGGAAATGGATTTGCGTATCCGGATTAACGGACTGCTTATCGGCATACCAGAACGCACCGCCTTCAACAATATTCGAACACACCGGCCCTTTGCGGAACAGCATATATTCCAGCCCGGCCCACAGCATCCAGTGCGTCTTTTTGTACTTGTCGTAGCTAAGGGCGTTGCTAAGTTCGAAGATCAGGTCGACGCCAAGATGGTCCTGCAGGTTCTCCCCAACGCCGGGCAGATCCACCGCCACCGAAATCCCTTTTTTCGTCAGCTCATCCGCCGCGCCAATGCCCGAAAGTTGCAGCAGCTTAGGCGAACCAATAGCGCCAGCGCTAACGATAACTTCGCGGCTGGCGTGCAGCAGCTGGCGCTTACCATCCTGATAAATCTCCACGCCAACGGCGCGATTGTTATCAATTATCAGACGTGAAATATGGCAGCCGGTTTTAATGGTGAGGTTACCGCGCCGGCCCGCGTCTTTAAGGTAACCCACCGCTGCAGAACAGCGGCGGGCGTTGCGGGTTGTGGTTTGATACAGGCCACAGCCAGCCTGCGTGGCGCCGTTGAAGTCAGGGTTATACGGCAGACCCGCCTGCTGACAGGCTTTGCTGAAGGTTTTGCTCATCAGATTGGCGCTGACCGGGCTGGAAACGCCCAGAGGTCCGCCCGAGCCGTGCCAGGCATCTGAAAAAGTATCGTTATCTTCGGATTTAATGAAATAGCGCTGAATATCGGCAAACGACCAGCCTTCGCAGCCTTCTTCCGCGGCCCAGCGATCGTAATCCGCGGGCGTGCCGCGGGTGAACACTTCGGCGTTGATTGAGCTGCCGCCTCCCAGCACGCGCCCCTGAGCAAACAGCAGTTCCCGGTTGCCAAGCTGAGGCTGGGATACGGTTTTATAACCCCAGGTCAGCGGCCCGGCGGTAAGTTTGCTAAAGCCGACGGGCAAATGGATATAAGGGTTGCTGTCTTTCGGGCCTGCCTCAACCAGCAATACCTTACAGTCGGCGTTTTCGCTTAAGCGTGACGCGAGAACGCTACCCGCCGAACCGCCGCCAATAATAATGAAGTCGTACATGTTTAATCCCCTGCCCAAAAATCATTCAGCGAGCCATTTGGCGCGCTTGCCTAACTGGATATGCACGGATTTAATTTCGGTATATTCATCAAGGCCGTAGCTGCCGCTTTCACGTCCGATGCCCGATTGCTTAAAGCCGCCGGAAGGCAGTTCAGGGCCGCCGGCGATAGTGGTATTCACCCACAGTCTGCCCGCTTTCAGATCGCGGAATCCCTGTACCGCTTTATCCAGATTGGAGGTCCAGACGCTGGCCGCCAGCCCGTAGCAGGTATCATTGGCGATCCTGATGGCCTCTTCATAGCTGTCAAAAGGCGTTACGCAAAGCACCGGACCGAAGATCTCTTCGCGGAAAACGGTCATCACCGGGGTAACATCATCAAAAATGGTGGGTTCGATAAACAGGCCTTTGTCTGTCTTAACCGCGCTGCCGCCGGTAAGCAGCTGGGCTCCCTCTTTTTTTCCCTGCTCGATATAGCCCAGCACGGTCTGGTAGTGTTTCTCGGTGATAATCGCGCCAATCTGCGTGCTTTCGTTTAGCGGGTCGCCGCTTTGCACTTTCTTCGCGCGTTCAACCAGCTTCCGGCAGAATTCCGCATGGATTGAACGTTCAACCAGCAAACGGCTGCCGCTTACGCAGCACTGTCCGGTGTTGAACAGGAAGCCAAATAACGTGCCGTCGAGGGCCGCGTCCATATCGGCATCAGCGAAAACGACCTGCGGGTTTTTGCCACCAAGCTCCAGCCCCAGGCGCTTAATGTTTTTTGCCGAAGCCTGCAGGGCCATCTGGCCGACGGCGGTGGAGCCGGTAAAGGACACCATATCGATGTCGCTATGCTCGGTGATGCGTTGACCCACTACCGAACCGCTGCCGGTAACGACGTTAAACACGCCGTCGGGCAGGCCCGCTTCTTTAAGAATACCCGCCAGCAGCAGCGTGGTGCCGGAGGTAATTTCGGCGGCTTTCGCCACCAGCGTACAGCCCGCCGCCAGAATATAGGGGTAACGCTCCGCGCCGATAAAGAAAGGGAAGTTCCACGGCGTAATAACGCCGACTACGCCGATGGGTTCGCGCGTAACCAGACCCAGCATATTGTCGCCGAGGTTATTAAAGCTGTCGCCGTTAACGCTGCGCGCCAGCCCGGCCGCATATTCCCAGATATCCGCCGCGCCCTGGATCTCGCCGCGGGACTGGGTAAGGGGCTTACCGGTTTCCAGCGTTTCGAGCAGCGCCAGCTCGGCCAGGTTCTCACGAATGAGCTGCGCGGTTTTCAGCATAACCGTTGCCCGTGCGCCGCCGCTGATACGTGACCATTTGCCGGAGTCAAAGGCTTCGCGGGCGGCTTTTACCGCGTCATCAACGTCTTCGGCGGTTCCGGCCGGATAGGTGCTAACCACAATATCGTGCGCCGGGCTTTTACGGACAAAATTCTCGCTGCTATGACCCTTGGTCCATTTGCCGTTGATGAACATCTGAAATTCACGTGCTTTTTCAGGCAGCAAAGGGTGGTTAACGTCTACATGATGAAATGTATTGCTCATAATCCTCTTTCCCATAGTTCATAGCATTCCTTACCGGTCGGTAAGAGCCTGTGCGTGTTAATGGTCATTCTGCGCGGTTTGTGCTGAAGGCTGGCAAGATAAAAAGAATGTTAGTTACTTTTATCCTACTGTTTTAAAACCATAAAAATAAATTTATATAACTATATAGTTACATATGTTAGCACGGTGTTTTTGCCTTGGATAAGGAATCGCCGTCCCTTGTAATGAAATTGTTAAGCGGCTTGCAGAAAGAATATTACGCAAAAATTTTTCTTGATTTCCGCCAATGAGTAAGGGTTAATCATCAGCCAGATCCGCAACCAAAATGATGTAATGATTAAATCAGCTTCTGAAAAAACACCACAGGTCCGCGACCCTATTGCGACACAAAACCGGATCCTGAAAGCAGCTAAACGAGAGTTCGCGCAAAAAGGGCTCGGCGGCGCACGTATTGACGTTGTTGCTGAAAAGTCGAAGTCAAATAAACGAATGATTTATCACTATTTTGGTAGCAAGGAGCAGCTTTTTCAGAAGGTCGTTGAAGACTCCTATCTTGATATTCGCGCCGCTGAAAAAAAATTAAATCTCGAAAGCCTGGAGCCGCAGGAAGCGGTCGAAACGCTGGTCAGATTTACCTGGAATTACTACCTGAAAAACCCGGAGTTTCTGACGCTAGTAAACAGCGAGAATCTTCATCGCGCCGTGCACCTGAAAAAATCGGTGGCGATTAAGTCCGCGCAGAAATCCATGGTGACGTTAATGCAGGGTATTCTTGAGCGCGGCGTTGAGCAGGGAGTTTTCAGAGCGGGTGTCGATCCTGAGCAACTGGTGATTACCATAGCGGCGGTAAATTATTATTACTTTAATAACAAATATACCGGCGCCATTTTGTTTGACCGCAATTTCATGGATGCGGATTCCCTGCAACAGCGCCTTGATTTCAACGTCGAAACGATAATGCGGATATTACAGCCCTGATACCCGCATTATCTTAACAATTCAGAGAGATACAGTGGCGGGGTGAATGACTTTTGGACTAAATTGCATACGCTGCAAAATGTCTTCTTCAAGATTAACCCCGCTGACCACCGCAATCAGCTCCACGCCTTCTTCCGTCAGTTTGAAAATGGCGCGTTCCGTAATATACAGCACTTCCTGCCCGCGTTTTATGGCCTCAGGCCCGCTGAAAGTGATATGTCGAACTTTCTGCACCAGCTTGGGGATCTGGCCGTGAGATTCGATTTGTAAACGGTCGCCCTGCTGGCAAACCTGCAAACCTTTTGCTTCGAAGGTGCCGCAGAAGACCACTTTTTTGGCTCCGCAGGTAATATCAATAAAGCCCCCTGGCCCGACGATGGTATCGCCAAGCTGCGAGACGTTCACGTTGCCTTCGGCGTCCATTTCGCCCATTCCCAAAAAGGTAATGTCCAGACCGCCACCGCAAAACAGATCGAACTGATCGAGAGAGCTGACGATGGCGTGCGGATATTTTGCCGCGCCGAACAGCGCGCCATCGAGAAGCTGGCCGTTATGAATGCCTTGCTCCACCATCTGCCAGCAGGAGCTTACCAGGGATTTTTCCGCCATCGCCGAGATGCCGCCGGGAATACCGAACCCGTAATTGACGCGCATATTGGGTTGCAGTTCACGCACCGCCAGCCCTGAAATCAGGCGGCGAATGCCTTCCACAGGTTCTTCGAGCGGATATTCATCCGGCGGCGCGACCTGACCGGAAATAGCCGGATCGTATTCGGCAAGATAGCTCTGCCACTGCGCAGGGCATTCCACGATATGGTCAATCATCACACCGGGTACCGTCACTTTACGGGCTGGCACAAAGTGTTCGCTGGCGGTCGATTTCACCTGAGCTATCACCATGCCGTTATTATTGTGCGCAGCTAACGCCACCGCGTAGGTATCCAGCTCGGCCGGCTCTTCGCTGGTGGAAATATTGGCGACTACATCCGCCTGTGAACCGTGAATCACCGCCACATCTACCTTGAACGGCTTGTAATGCAGCCAGGTTTTACCGTCGAGTTCGATGCGCGAAACGATATCTTCGCAGGTGATATCGTTGCACTTTCCGCCGCTGATAAGCGGATCGACAAAAGTCCCCAGGCCCACGCTTGAAATGACGCCCGGACGACCGGCGCCGCTTTCGCGATACAGCGTCATGATTATCCCGGTGGGTAAACAATAGGCTTCGATTTTGTTATCACGCGCCATTTTTTGTAGCTCGGATGACCAGGACCAGTGCCCGCCGATGACCCTTTTTACCAGCCCCGGGATAGCCAGACGCCCCAGGCCCGATCCCTTACCGTTGCCGATGCCTAAGGCATGAATAAGAGTGAGATTGCGGGGGTGTCCGGTTTCACGATAGCGCGTCGCGATGGCCGCCATGACATAGTCCGACTCCAGCAGACCACCTCCCGATCCGGTGAAGGCAACGGTTGAGTTATCTTTAATCAAAGCAACGGCTTGATCGACGCTTTTCAGTTTGCCATGCATTCTCGCTATCCTCTTTGTCATACACTACGCAATAAAGTAACTATTTAGTTACAATCGCAGAAAAGAAATAAAGGATCAACGTAATTAATGGCGCTTTGTTACCCAGATAACATTTTCACAACATTGTCTCTGTTATAACTATCTTGTTAGTTAATTAACGTCATCTTAACGCGGGAGCAAACAGATGGTTCCATCACAGAAAAATGCTTTTGGTCGTACAGATATTCAGGTCACCGCAATGGGCTACGGCGCCGCGCCGATTGGCAATATTTTTCGCCCCATCAGCGAGCAGGAATCAGAAAACATGATCCATCAGGCCTGGGACAGCGGCCTGCGCTATTTTGATACTGCGCCGATGTATGGCCATGGCCTGAGCGAAGCAAGGGTGGGGCACGGGCTGCGCTGGTATCCGCGTGATGAATATGTTTTGTCCACCAAAGTGGGTCGCCTGTTAAAACCTAAAAAACGCAGCGAGATCGACTCCGGGGTATGGGTCAACCCGCTGCCGTTTGAGGCGATTTTTGATTACTCTTATTCAGGAACTATGCGCTCCATTGAAGACAGCCTGCAGCGCATGGCGCTGGAGCATATCGATATCGCCTTTATTCACGACTGCGATTTTTATACCCACGGCGATAAGCAGCCGCACTATTTTCGTCAGGCAATGGAAGGCGCATGGCGTGCGCTGGCGCAGCTGCGGGCTGAAGGCGTTATTAAAGCCGTAGGAATGGGCGTCAACGAATGGGAAGTGTGCCATGCGGCGCTGAAGGAAGCCGATTTTGACTGCTTCCTGCTGGCCGGACGCTATACATTGCTGGAGCAGGAGGCATTAAAAGCGTTCCTGCCGCTGTGTGAAGAGCGCAATGCGGCGGTGGTTATCGGCGGTGGGTTTAACAGCGGCATCCTTGCCACCGGCGCCGTTGAGAACGCCAAATATAACTATGGCCCGGCCAGTAAAGCGATTCTGGAAAAGGTCAGAAAAATTGAAAACGTCTGTCGTGATTATCATGTAAGCCTGCCGGCGGCGGCGCTGCAGTTCGTTCTGGCCCATCCGGCTGTGCCGACCATCGTTCCCGGCACCCGTAACGTTGCGCAGCTGGAAAACTGCCTGGAGTGGATTGCCGCGCCGATCCCGGATGATTTCTGGCGATCGCTACAAAAGCAGGGGCTGCTTGATGAGGGCGCACCGACGCCGGCGGACCGGCAAGCCTGAGGAAAGATGCCATATAAAAAAGGTGCTCTTAAAGAGCACCTTTTTGCTTCTGCAGCAGCTTAAACGTCAGCTAAGGCTTCACTGCTGCGCGATTCGTAGCTGAATTTTTAGATGCTGCGGATTAGCGAACAGGGAGGAAAAGACCTGCTGAATATCTTCCAGCTGGTGGACTGCTTCGCAGAAGGGGGAGGTGATAAAGCGCTGGTGCGTCAGTAAATGCAGCGCCTGGTGCATATCTTCCCCCATCCCGGCCACGCTGCCCTGAATCATTTGCTCCTGCAAAATAATCTCCAGCGGTTTAATGGCGATTTCAGTTTCGGCATCCGTCAGACCAAAGGCCAGCAGTCGTCCCCCGGGGCGCATAAAAGTCAGCGCTTGTTTATACAGCTCAGGATGCCCGACGCTTTCAATAACCACGTCGGCGCCGCGGCCTTCGGTGAACTGTTTTATCTGCTCCAGCGCGCGCTCCGGTTCAGTGATGACTTTATCGGCGCCGCACCGTCTGGCCAGTTCAGCCCGCTGGGGATTCAGTTCAACGGCGATAACGGGTGCGGCGCCCAGCAAACGCGCCATTTGAATATGCATATTGCCGACCGGTCCTGCGCCAATCACCACCACCGACTCGGCGATCTTAAGGCCAATTTTTTTACTGGCGCGAACCACGCAGGAGAAGGGTTCCGTCAGACAGGCAATGTTATCCGGGATAGCGTCGCCAAACGGAATCACCAGGCGGGCCGGGACGGCAACATACTCCGCAAAGGCGCCGTTGGTATGAATACCAAGCTGCCTGATCTCCGGGCAGTTCAGCAGCTCGTTTCGGCGACAGTAAAAGCAGTGTCCGCAGCCGATATTGATATCGGCGATAACGCGCTGCCCCGGCGTCAGGGTAGAGACATTGCGGCCAACGGCAAGGATTTCTCCGGTAAACTCATGGCCGGGAATTAACGGCAGCTTATCCCGGGAATAATGGCCGTTATAAATATGAACATCCGTACCGCAGATGGAACATTGGGTGACGCGAATTAGCACCTCATCGTCGCCATAGGCGGGAACGGGAACCTGCTGTATCTCGAATTTTTTGGGCGCCGTCAGCACCGCTGCTTTCATTAACTCAGGAATCATGGCCAGCTCTCGGTTATTTAACGGTGGAAATTTTTGAGCGATCGATGGTCATGGCGATAGCCGCAATCATCAGCGCGCCGAAGAAAATTTGCTGCGCCTGCGCTTCAACGTTCAGGTAGGTCATGCTGGTGCGAATAACGGCCACGATCAGCGTGCCGATAAGCGTGCTCACTACGCCGCCTACGCCGCCGGTCAGAGGCGTTCCGCCCAGCAGCACTGCGACAATCGCCGGTAACAGGAACTGGTCGGCCATAGTCGGCGACGCGCCGGAAAGGCGGGTCGCCAGCAGTACCCCGGCGGCGGCGGAAAAGGCACCAGCAATAGCGAAAGTGACAATCTTTACTTTCACTACCTTTACGCCGCTGGCGAGCGCGGCGGATTCGCCAGAGCCAACCGCTTTCATATGGCGTCCCAGCGCGGTTCTTCTTTCCATCAGCAATGCCACCAGCAGCAGCGCGGCGGCAATAATGATTTCTGCAGGCAGGGTAAAGACGGTGGTCGTCATCCAACCCACCGTTTTGCTGTGGATATCTCCGGGAATATAAAACGCGCGCTGCCCGGAAATAACCTGTCCGGTAGCATAGGCAATCCCCCCGACGGCTAAGGTGGTAATAAAGGAGGATATTTTAAAACGGGTATGAACCCAGCCGGAGATCGCGCCGAACAGCGCGCCGATGGCCAGCGTGAGCGGAATAGCCAGCACGCCAATTTGCGAAAGCAAAATAACCAGCACTACCGTTGACATGCTGGCAATAGACTGCGCGGAGAGGTCGATACCGCCAATATAAATAACAAAGGTCATCCCCAGCGCCATAATAAATAGTGTAGAGGCGTCCTGCAGCAGCTGGAAGAGATTACCAGGTTTAAGGAAGTCCGGGTTATAGAGGCTGACTAAGGCCACCAACACTACCAGGGTCAGTATGGGTAAATAACGTGTGATTTTTTCACGCGCCGTTAATTGAGGTCGTTTCGGGCTGCCGGGATTATTTATCGCAGACAGCGCTAATGAATCAGTTCGGGTGATTTTCATGGAAATATGCCTCAATAACCTAGACGAAATGCTGTAATAATTCATATTGCTCCGGACGCTTTTGTTCACAGCCGGTAAACTGATGCATCAGCCGCCCATCTTTAAAAATAGCGATGGTATGGGCAAGACCAATGGCCTCTTCCAGCGAGTCGGCTATCAGGATCACGCCGCATTGCTCATCGGTGAAATCGCGTACCAGGTCATAGACATCCTCTTTAGCGCCGATATCAAGGCCGCGGGTCGGGTGGTCTAGCAAAATGATTTTTGCTCCGGCGGTTCTCCATTTAGCCAGCACCACTTTTTGCTGGTTGCCGCCGGAAAGCTTGCTGCACTGCGTATCGATATTGGCGGTTTTGATCGACAGCTTTTTAACCCACTCGTTGGCCAGCCTGCGCTCGTTGTGCACCTGCAACAGACCGGAGGAGGAGTAGTCCTGCAGGTTTGCCAGGGTAATGTTCTCCACCACCGACATGCCTTCAACAATGCCTTCGATTTTGCGCTCGCGGGGGATATAGCCCACGCCCTCAGCGATGCTGTAGGTTGGATTAAATTTATTTACCGGCCTTCCGTTGAGGATGACTTTCCCCTGATCCGGCTGCATCAGACCAAAAACAGAGCGGATAATCTCCTCGGTGCCAGCCCCTTCGGTGCCGACCAGCGCCAGCACTTCGCCTGCATGTAAGGCGAGCGAGACATTCTGATAATGCCCCGACAGCGAAATATTTTTTAACTCGACCAGCGCGATTTCTTTATTAATACCGTGCTTACGATGCTCCCGATAATAGCGTTCATCTATGTCGCGACCGACCATCTGACGCTGAATGCTGTTCACATCAAACTGGTCGCGGGCGACCATATCCATTATTTGTCCATCCTTCATTACGTAGATCCGATCGGAAAGCGCCATCACTTCATCCATGCGGTGCGAGACGAAAATAAAAGAGGCGCGGTTTTTTAATTCCCTGACCAACTCAAACAGCAGCTCTATCTCTTGGGCGGGCAATACTGACGTCGGCTCATCGAGTAAAATAATTAAATGACCGCTGCTTCTTTCCTCAAGCGTCAATACTTTCGCCAGCTCAACCAGCTGGCGCTGGGTAAACGAAAGCTCGGAGGTGATAGTTTTCGGGTCGATATCAAGCTTGACCTTCGCCAGCTGCTTTTTGGCGGCGGCGGCCATTTTTTTCCAGTTGATGACGCCAAGTTTTTTAAACGGCTTTTCGAATCCGAGGAATATATTTTCCATCACGCTAAGATTGGAAATAAGCGACTGCTCCTGAAATACCATCCCAATGCCGTTCATCATCGCATCGCGCGGCGAGCGGAATACCACCGGTTTGCCGTTGATCAGCACTTCACCTTTATCGTGCTGATAGGCGCCGTAAATAATTTTCATCAGGGTGGATTTTCCGGCGCCGTTTTCGCCCACTAATCCGACTATTTCTCCCGGCTTAATAGTCAGGTTGATATCCTGTAAAGCCAGGACACCCGGAAACGATTTACCAACATTTTTGAATTCAAGCATAATCGTCACTTCACTATTTGCAGACGTTTACGATTGGTGACCAGCGCCACCGAGATAATAACTAACGCGCCTAAAACGCCCTGTTGGATATAGGTCGGGAAGCCGACCAGCACCATGCCGTTGTTGATAACGTTGATGATGAGTACGCCAATCAGGCTTTGCCATACACCGCCGTTGCCGCCCATTAGAGAGGTGCCGCCGACCACCACGGAAGTGATGGCGATAAAGGTATAACCGTCGCCCAGATTGCTGGCGACAGACCCTAAACGGGCGACCGCAAATACCGCGCCCAGCCCGTAGAACACGCCGGCAAGGGCAAAGCCGAGTACGCGAATGCGTTTCACTGATAAACCTGAGGCATAGGCCAGATGTTCACCGCCGCCGACCGCATAAAAATTACGCCCCAGCGCGGTATAGCTTTGAATAAACCAGGCAAACAGTAGGGCCGCGGCGGCGAGATAGACCATAAGCGGGAAGTCGAAAATACGCTCCGTCAACAGCAGTCTGAATACCGGGTCGGGAAGGGGAATACGTTCCCCTTTAGTGATGACCATAGTGACGCCAATTAAGCTAAAGCCAACCCCGAGGCTGACCAGAAACGAAGGGATTTTAAGCTTAACGTGGATAAGACCATTTATTAGCCCGCAGGCGGCTGAAATAATAATGGCGGCCGGAATAGCAAAATAACCTAATTCGCTAAAGCCGCCCAGCTTCACCATAATGATTGCCAGCATGGAGCCGCAAAAAGCCATAATGCCTTCAATGGAAAGGTCGATCGAGCCCATAATAATGATAAACGTCACCCCGATGGCAATCATCAACGGGGCGGCGCTGGCGGTCAGTAAACGCGAGAAATTTCGTACGGATAAAAACCCGGGATAAATAATGCTGATAATGGCGCAAAGCAGCAGCAATACTATTAACGGCGCCCATTTACGCAAAAGCTCTTTATAGCTTGATTGTGATGACATATTCGACCTTCACGAATTGTATTTATAACGCCTTCACGGAAAATATTCGGTTAAGGGCAAAACTATAATTTGCGATACTGGACAGGGCCCTTTGATTCTTGCCAGAAATTATTCCAGTCGACCGTGGGGGTATTAACAATATTTTCCTGATACCACTTCTGCGCATCGTCTTTGGTAATCATGATCGTCGGACCATAAAACTCGCGATGCTCATGGGGTTCAGCGGAAGGCTTGAAGCTGCCAATAGCCGCGTGGTGCGCCAGCGAAAGCGCAATGCCGCCAGCCCAGTACGGGTCGGTGCTGACGGTGCACAGAATTTCCCCGCTGATGCACAGCTTGACCGCGTCCGGCGTGCCATCGTAGGAAACTATTGGGATTTGTCCCGCCAGACCTTCTGCGCGCAGGGCTTCGATAATGCCAAGCGTCATGCTGTCGTTAGATGAGAAGATGCCTTTGATATCATCCCCGAAGCGGGTGAGCATCGTAGACATCATGTCGTTGGCTTTCGAGGTGCTCCAGTCCGCGTCCTGCCAGTCCAGCAGTTTGATATCCGGGTTTTCTTTCAGCTTATGCATCAGCGCTGCCTTACGTTCAATCGCCGGCACGTTTGATGCAATTCCACCTAATCCGACGATGCCGCCTTTTTTACCCATCGCGTCAAACAGCAACTGCGCGCATTGCTGCGCCGGTTCGAAATCGGACCAGCTGATGTGGGCGACGTAATTGTCGCCAAAGTCCCAGGGATGCAGATCGTCGGTTTTATTCCAGATAGTGGTAATAAAAGCGCCGCGCTGTTGGCAGGCGGTGACCACTGCCCGCGCGTTAGGGGCGTCGTTAGGATCGCAGCCGATGGCCAGCCGCCCCTCGGTTTTGGACAGCAGCGCCTTAATATCCGAGAGAACTTTCTCGTTATTGCCGCCGTTAATCAGGCTCACCATCGGTGAGTTTTGCGTCTTCGCATAGGATTGTCCGCCCGCTGCGATGGCGTTCCAGTAAGAGTTGTCAGGGTCACGATATCCCCAGGCCAGGGTAAAATTGCCCCCTTCAGCCGCCATCGCTTTAGAGAAAGGGCTGATAAGTGGCATCGCCGCCATGCTGCCGATGCCAAGGGCGCTTTTCAGCAGGAATTCACGTCGGCTAATCACGCTTTGTTCAACGAATTTTTTAATAAATGACATAGCGATATTTCCTGTCTTTTAGGGTTTCGGGGGTAAGGGATCGGGTAAATTGCGCTTAACATGTAAATAACTAATTACTTACAAATTGATGATATATCACCCAGGTTAACCGTTGGCAATTGAACGAATTAAGGGTTTTTTACCGGTCGTTTTTTTATCCCGAAATCCGGTTAACAGGTTGTTTTTATTTATTATTTTAAGGGGCTCTCAGTGCGGTTTTATAAAAGGTTGCTCGTATGCGGTTTTAGCATTTTTTTATTTTAACTTTATGATTTAAATGTATTTAAGCTTAGTTTTTATCGCCCGCCTGTTTTGCTTACGTTTGGGATATCAGTCACAAAGATCTTGCCGCCGATCGCGTGGCTGGCCATATGGCAATACGCAGATCCCATATTTGGAGTTTGTAAGTAACTATTTATTTACAATCGTCGATCGGTGTCGCTATGATTTCTTCACATTCTCAATCAGCAGTGGAACGAAAAAATGACGGTTAATACACGACAGGTTGCGTTTATCACCGGCGGGGCTCGCGGTATTGGTTTTGAAATCGCCGCGAAGCTGGCGCAGGCTGGCTTTCATATTGCTTTGAATGATTATCAGGATTCCGCGGCGTTACGCGCGTCCGTAGAGCGGCTTACCGGCTGGGGCGTCAAAGCGGTTGCCGTGCCAGGAGACGTTGCGGATATCAGCCAGCACGACAGGATGCTGGCGCAGGCTGAAGAAGCGCTGGGTTCGTTGACGACTTTCGTTAATAACGCCGGGGTGTCGGTGACCAGCCGCGGTGATTTACTTGATGTCACGCCGGAAAGCTACGACCGCTGTCAGGCGGTTAACGCCCGCGCTACGTTCTTCCTGTGCCAGGCCTTTGCCAGACGCCTGCTCTCCCGCACCTGCGATCCTGACCTACATTACAGCCTTATCGTGGTCTCTTCATCAAACGCCTCGGCGGCTTCGATCAATCGCGGCGAGTACTGCGTGTCCAAAGCCGCGGCCGCCATGGTGGCGAAACTATTCGCAGCGCGTCTCGCCGAAGCAGGGGCGCAGGTTTTTGATATCCAGCCGGGGCTTATCGTGACGGAAATGACGCAGCCTTCGCTGGAAATGTACCAAAAACGCGTGGATGAAGGGTTAACCCTGCTGCCGAAGCTTGGTACGCCAGGCCAGATTGGCACGATAGTCACCACCCTTGCCAGCGGCGGCATGCCCTACTTAACCGGTCAGGTGATTAGCGCCGATGGCGGCATGTTGATCCCCCGTTTCTGAATTTAGGCAGGTGAATAAATCATGAAAATCATTATTGCCCCGGACTCATTTAAAGAGAGTCTGTCAGCCAGCGCCGTGGCTGACGCTATCGAGCGGGGACTCCTTCGGGCCATACCCGACGCGGAGTGCCTGAAATTACCGATAGCCGACGGCGGAGAAGGGACGGTCGACGCTCTGGTTAACGCTACTGCCGGAAAGCTCGTTTCCGTACCGGTGACCGGTCCAATGGGAGCCCCGGTTAACGGGTTTTATGGTCTGCTGGGCGATGGAAACACGGCCGTTATTGAGGTCGCCGCCGCCTGTGGACTACAGTGGGTGGCGCCAGCAGATCGCGATCCGCTGCTCGCTACCAGCTATGGAGTTGGGGAGCTTATCAGGGCCGCGCTGGATCGCGGCGTCAACAAAATCATTATCGGGCTTGGCGGCAGCGCTGTTAATGACTGCGGCATCGGCATGCTGCAGGCGCTTGGCTGCCGCTGTACGACAGCCGTGGGCGAAGAAGTGCCCTGGGGCGCGGGTGGCCTTGACTATCTGGCTGCTATTGATATTTCCGACCTCGATCCGAGATTAGCGCAGGTTTCGCTGCTACTGGCCTGTGATGTGAACAATCCTTTGCTCGGCGAACAGGGCGCCACCGCGATTTTTGGCCCACAAAAGGGCGTAACCGGGCAGACGGCGGCACGGATTGAAAGCAACCTGGCCCGGGTCGCCAGCATTCTCAAAAAGCAGTCCGGGAATGATATCGCCGGTTTGCAAGGCGGCGGCGCGGCTGGCGGGATGGGCGCCACGCTGCAGGGCGTGCTGAAGGCCGAAATGTACAGCGGTATTGATATCGTACTCGATACCCTGCATTTCGATGCGTTAGTGCGGGAGGCTGACCTGGTAATCACTGGCGAAGGGCGTCTTGATGCCCAGACCAGCAGCGGTAAAGGACCTGCCGGGGTTATCAGCCGCGCTCATGCGCAGGGCTGTCCGAGTATCGCGCTCGCCGGTTCGCTCGGCAGCGGTTATGAATCATTGCATGAGCTTGGTTTAAACTCGGCGTTTTCGCTGGTTCCCGGCGTTATCTCTTATGAACGCGCGCTGCGTGAAGCCGCAACGCTGCTGGAGTCGGCTGCATTTAATATTGCTTCGCTCTGGCGTCTGGCCGCGAGTCAGCCTGTTCGTCGTTAAACCGAATCCTTTGCGGAAATAAAAATGAATATCCTTTATCGGGCAGAGTTTATCCGTGGCTTTGGCACCTATAAGCTGCGGAACGAAGCGTTAACATCTGCATTAGAATATGCGCTGGAGATTGGCTACAGGGCGATTGATACGGCGCAGATGTATAATAACGAACGGGAAATTGGCCGGGTGCTAAGCCGTTATCCTGTCGCGCGCGGCGAGCTTTGCATCACGACGAAAGTGCTGTCTGCGAATTACCATAACAGCCTCTTTATGGCTTCGGTCGAGCAAAGCCTGCAGGCGCTTAACCTTGAGCAGGTTGATGTTTTGCTGCTCCATAGCCCGCCCAAAAAAGATTTTGACGCAACGCTGCGTTTGCTTGAACAGGCGCAGAAGTATGGCCTGACAAAGCACATCGGCTTGAGTAATTTCTCGCCTGTACAGATGGCGCAGGCGCGAGGAGCGATCGCCACGCCGTTAATCGTAAATCAGGTGGAGCTTCATCCTTTACTGGATCAAAGCGAGTTGCTGAAGGCCGCGGTCGAAACGAACATTCCCCTTTCATCCTATTGTTCGATAGCCCGTGGAGAAGCGCTGCAATATCCGCTTATTCAGACGCTGGCTAAACGCTATGCTAAAACGCCAGCGCAGATTATTCTGCGCTGGATTTTGCAGTCGGGCATACAGTCAAACACCATGTCGTCTAATCCGGAACGCATTAAGGATAACTTTGCTATTCTCGATTTCAATCTGTCCCATATTGATATGCAGCAGATTAGCGAATTAAAAAGCGCCAATTATCGCGTGGTCGCGCTGTAATCTATTTTTAATAAACCAGCAAGCTTTCACAGCGTACCGGAGAAGAGGATAACCGTCTCTTCTCCGGTTTTTTTTACTTAGATAAATTTATTATACCTTTCGTTGTCTGACGGCCAAGGCGTGAAACCTTATTATTTCCCCACAGATCCTGATAAGCGAAACCGGTAATATCCTCAAGGATGCGCTGGTTTTCTTTGCTGACCGGCGCTATTGGTCCACCAACCAGACGCATTCTGTCGCACTCCTGGCGCAAAACCGCGTGCGTTTTGATATTAAGCGTGAAGCTGCGCGAAACCAGATAACCGGCCGCTAACAGCAGCGTGGTGCCAAGGCTAAGCACCGCCAGGATAACATAATGCACTGATTCCGGTTGATGAGGCTGACCGGGGTTAAAATGCGCCAGCTGCAGCAGAACGCCAACGATCATGACCGCAACCGCCTGTGAAGCTTTGCGCGTCATGGTCATTACGCCTGCGAAAATCCCTTCACGCCGCAAACCGGTAATAGCTTCATCGACATCGGCCATATAGGTGTAGGTGTTCCATGGAATGTAGTTGATTCCGCCTCGCCCGAAGCCCGCTACCGCGGACACCAGCATCAACACGGCAATATGAGTGAAATCGCCCAGCCATAAAAAACCGTAGGTAAGACAGGCTAGCGCAAAAAAACCAACCGCAAGACGATAGGCGGGCGCAGGACCCCAGTGAATACAAAGCGGGATCATGGACAGCACGGCAATCAGTTGCATGATGGACATTATGCCCAGCAGTTCCGAGGAGACGGTGGCGGTCTGGAAGAGGACATAAATAACGTAATAGGTAAAAACGGCGTTAAATACATCCTGGGCGATAAACCCGCCGAGATACATGCCCAGATGGGTGCGGAATGCTTTAACCTTCAGCGTTGACAGCGCATCGCTGAAAAATCTCTTCAGTAAAGAACCTGACGCGGCAGCCGGTTCCTGCTCTTCGGATGGGCGTTCTCTTTCCCAGGTATTGCAATAAACCACAGTGAGCGCGACCGCGCAGATGACGGCAATCACCAGTCCGGCATAGAAAAACGCATCGGGATTATCTTTTCCGTACCAGCCAAAGAACATGGCGGGCAGGTACGCCGTGATGATGTAAGATAGCTGGGCGAAGGAAATTCTTGCGCCCGAGAAACGCGTCTTCTTTTTGAAATCGTCGGTCATTTCCGGAACCAGCGTCTCGTAAGGCACCAGCACCATGCTGTAGACCAGCTCGAAAACCAGATAGGTCAGCAAATAATAGAGATAGCCCATATCGCTGACCCAGATAAAGCAGTAGGAAAATACTGCTGGAATACCTAATAAAATAAAGAACTTCCGGCGGCCAAACTTTTTCCCCATCAGGGTATGACCGAAGTTGTCGGTAAGGTAGCCCATTAACGGGCTGGCGATGGCGTCAAAAACGCGCGCGATGGCGAAGATCGATGCGGCTTCAACCGCGCTTAAATGACAAAAATTAGTATAAAAAAACAGTAGCCATGCGCCGGTTAGCGCCGTCGTTCCCATACCAAAAAAGTCGCCTGAACCGTAGGTGAGATAGTGTCTTAACGTAATTTTTCTTGCCATGATATACGCCTGTTATCTGAGTAACGAGTCGCAGTACCCTAGTTCATGTATTATATAAAGTAACAAACTTGTTAGTTACTTTTGATCATGGATCACATTTTGTTAACGTGTTATCAAAGTCCAGGATGACAGCGGCCTGCTACAAAAAAACGGTTTCAAGCGCTTCACGAACGGGCTAGACGTATCTTTAGGGAGGCCCTCAAATTTCTATTGGTATCAGAACGCGGCGAGCGGTTCAGATGGGGGGCAATAGGCAGGGGAAGGGATTTAAAACGAAAAAAGCAGACGCCCGTGGACGTCTGCTTTTTCAAATATGGCTCCTCTGACTGGGATCGCCTTTGCCTATAACTGGCTAATAAGTAAGCTAAACCTGAATTCCTTTTCTGTCAAGACCACCAAACTGACCACCAATAGTTATTGGTTATTTAAAGCAGGTTTAAACACTTCGCTTCATGTGTTGATGGTTCTACGATGTTCTCTGCAAAGGAAGGATAGCTAGAACGAGCATCAAAAAGTTGGCTCGAAGCGAAATTCTGTCCAAAGACCTCGAACAGCCTACTCTGTGCCAAAAGCAGACGCTCAGCAGATTTTCTAGGTTCTCTGGCTCAGACTTAACCCTGCAGCCAACCTTGTATACAAAACTGTAGAATGCTAGGAAGTGGCGCAATGCCATGCTATGCGTTAGTGTAAGGAGTAATAGATTGCGAAACTGGATATGACGACGCTTCCGAAACTCTATTAAAAAGCCGTTTTACGTTAAAACTTCGTCAGCAAGCGAGGGTAAGATGCCTAACTTTTTCAGGGATTCGAATGGTGCTCTGAATCTAGCCGCACAAAAGTTGCTGCCCAACCAAGGCTTTCGCGCAGGTCAACTTGGTTCCCTGCATGCTGCAATGGCGCATTACTCGGTCTATGCTGACCCGGCGATAATCTGCCTTCCCACTGGGTACGGTAAGACATCTGTAATGATGGCCCTGCCGTTTCTGGTTCAGTCAAAACGAGTGCTCGTTGTTGAGCCATCTAATGCGCTACGCAAGCAGGTATCATCGCACTTTGCGGAGCTTTCTACACTAAAGCGTATTGGTGCTATCCCGGCGGATCTTGCTAACCCATCGGTGCTCCGACATGAAGGGAGACCTCAATCGGAGGAAGATTGGCAGGTCTTAGAGAGCCACGATGTTGTGGTTTCGACCCCAAGTAGTTCTTCACCAGCGGTTGCACCTGGCGCCTCGCCAGACTTGTTCGATTTGATCGTATTTGATGAAGCCCATCACGCTCCTGCGAATACATGGGCTGCGTACTTAAAGCACTACACGAAAGCCCGGTTCGTATTTCTGACCGCAACGCCCTTTCGCCGCGATGGCCAAGTAATTCCAGGGAAGCTGGTCTACCGCTACCCGGTAATGAAGGCCGTAGATGAAGGGGCGTTTCATCCCGTCGCCTTCCGAGCTGCGCCTATTCAAAACACGGTTGATGATCATCATATTGACCAGGTCATTGCAGAGACTGCTGTAAACCAACTGCATCAGGACTTAGCTGCAGGGCATGATCATCGCCTTTTTGTGAGAGCAGCAACGATCAATGCAGCCAGGGCTTTGGTTCCAATCTATCAAGCGCTAGGGGTCAACGTTGAAGCGGTGGATAGTAAGATCACGAAGCGTACCCAGGATCGCTGCGAGCAGCGTTTGGTCAGTGGGGAGCTGCAGGGGATCGTGTGTGTAGATATGTTCGGGGAGGGGTACGACTTTCCGAAACTGAAGGTGGCCGCATTACACACTCCACATCGTTCATTGGTACCGACAATTCAGTTCATTGGGCGTTTCGCTAGGGTGGATAAGGCAACCGGCCAGGCGACATTAATTGCGCCGCTCCCAAGAGTTCTGGAGGCGCCTAGCGCTCTTCTTAAGGAGGGGGTAGATCTTGCGAGTATGATAGATGCTGCAGCTCAAGCAGAGATGGCAGGCGATGCTGCTGAGTTAGAAATGGTTGAGCGGCTCAGGCTGCGGCGAGTTGCCGAATCAAACTACGATGCAGTGTCCCCTTTAGCAATCGAGCTCTATGCGCACGTCTGCGTGTTCCGTTGCTCCACACCTCCAATCTTCACTCAGATAAAAGAAACCCTGGGGCGTGACCTGCGAGTAGTGAAGCAATGGGCGTCAGATGATGGAGACCTGACACTAATCCTGACCTCCGACGAAAATCCACCAAATTTCGCCACATCCGATGTGCTTGTGAACATTCGGCATGATGCTTTTCTGCTCTTATACTTTGCGGACTCCCAACTTTGCTATATCGGCTCTACCCGAAGAACAGAAAAGATCTACTTGGGACTGATGGACATGGTTTGCCCTCAGAGTTATCGGTCATTGAGCTACGAGGAAACCAGCCGTGCGAGAGCTGGTTTGGAGGGTGTCCGATTCTTCAATGTCGGACTAAAAAATACGACATTCAACTCACAAAGCGAAACATACCGAACGTTAACAGGGCCGGCAGCGGAACGTGCGGTAACGGCTGGTGATAGCCGGGCATATGCTCAAGGGCACTTCTTTGGAAGCGGATCGAGTGGCGGAGAAAAAGAAACCATCGGAGCTAGCAGTAGCTCGCGTATTTGGAGTAATCAGCGCCTCTCTATAGCAGAATTTTATCAGTGGGTCGCTCGATTAGATGGTCGACTCGCTGGCAATGCTCCCTTCTCTGAAACACGCCTCGATGTTATTCGTTCGGCTACGACGTTGCAGAGGCTACCAGACCTAGTGATAGCAGGGACCTGGCCCAGAGCAGGATTCAAGACAAATCCGAGGATTAGGATTCGTCGCCCTGAGGATCAACGCCCGCTCTATAGCCGCCTCACTGAATGGGACCTGGCAGACTTTGACTGCAGACCCTTAGAAGCCCAATTGCTCTTCAGCCTTCACTCAGAGGAAGCGAGTGCCAATATGCGATTTTCTCCTCAGGGGAGAATGGTGGCACTGCTCGATCAGAATATGGGTTTGGAGATCGAATCAGCTAACGATCTATGGATGCCGTTAGCTGACTGGTTGAGTGAACACCCGCCGATGTTCTATACCTCCGATAAATCTACCTTTGAAGGGCTGAATTTAATGCTTGCACCACAGTTACAGGCAGTTTCGCTTACAAAGGACGATACGCAGGTCATTGGTTGGGAAGAATGCGAAATCAGGGTCGAGTTTGTAATCGACAACGACACTGAAAAAGCACGGGAACAGCGCGCAGAGCTACAGGGTAAAAGGACTGTACAGGAACACCTCGAACAGTACCTGCTTGCCCTCCCTAACGTAGTCGCATTGTTTTACGACCACCGTTCTGGAGAGGCAGCCGACTATATAGCGGTAACCATGGAAACCAATGGTGACGTGGACATCGCATTGTACCACTGTAAAGGAGCAGGAGGCGCTCCCAGCGGGGGGCGAGTGGATGATGTGTACGAAGTCGCTGGCCAGTTAGTGAAATCCGTTTTCTATTGCGATGTATCTGTGCTTCTTGCGCATATGGCGGATCGAATGGGTCAACGTTTTAAGTCGCCGTCAAGGTTTGTAGTGGGGGATCTGCAGACACTCAAGGATAGACTTGAAGCCACTCGGGCAACTCAACTTGGATTCACTGTCGTGGGCGTGCAACCAGGAATAAGCAACGCTGCAATCGATGCTCACCTCGCAGATCTAATGTCATTCGGAATCTCTTACGCCATGCAAGGTGGTGCAACAAGAGCCTATTGGTTAGTGAGCAAGTAGTAATTTTCACCAGAGCGGAAAAGGGAACAGATTATTTATTGGTTTAATGTCCGCTTCATGTCCTGAGACATTCAACAAGCTTTTTACGGCTTCAGTAAGGGCGACTTTCGCGCTTCCAGTGCCAGCAAATATGTAGCTTCGTCGTACAGATTTTTGGTCTTCCAGCAGCGGTAAATGATCCTCATCCATTTGAACGCCAGAGCCTGGGTAGCTGATTGATACGATTTCCCTTTTTCTCGCTGGCCCTGGTAATAAAGTTTTGCCCAGTATGATGCGTTAACAGTCTTCGCAGTCCATTCCACGAATGTCTGTCGGACGAATCTCGCACACTGTCAACACCAGCGTACCCCGGATTTTTGACCGCTTCATTCGGTTACTGGCGCGATGCCTGCGTAGTTTTGAATTTCTTCGGCACTGTTGAAGCGGTTGCGGTTATCACCAAATGCTGCAAGCATTCTGGGGCTCATACACGGCCCCATGCCTGGAAGTGATTTGAACAGGTCTGCATCCGGAAGCGTATCGAATAAGGATTTTATTTGTTCGCCGTAGGTTCTGATAAGGTCACTATCACTTTGATTACCTCTCATGAACGACTCTTTTTAAGTCGTTTTAAATGACTCTGAGGCGTCTGTTGAACCCGTAGCGAATCAGCGGGTCAAAAGACCGAATACCTCAGTTCATGCTGGGACTGTTTTTGGGGGGAAGGCCAGAACAACCAAAGTTCTTTGATGCTCTGGCTTTAATGTGAAACAGATTGGTGACTAGATGAACACTTTTATATTTATTAGCGAGTTATGCACCTTTTAGTGGAACACTACACTTATGAATTGTACAATGTATGTTCATATGGCTATAAGTCGAGATAACAAATGCAAGAATTTTGGGAAATCTTTGGCAGTGCACATTTTGTGGCTATCGCTTGGGCATGTACAGTCGTCAGTTGCATCTATGCCTTTGTCCAAAAAAATAATGTGACCAATATTAAACATAAATTTAATGATCTAAACATCACGCATAACGATCTAAAGGTCCAAAACAATACTCTTCAGCAAAATAACGCTTCCCTAGAAATATCTAATAACGAGTTAAAGATCCAGAATACAAGTCTTGAACAAAAAATAATTAAATTCGAACAAAATGATATTCACGATAACTATCAAGAAGTGCATCAACATGGTAAAAATAACTTTAACCAAGGTGTAATAAAAGGCGATTTTATTTACAACAAATAATACTCTTGGGTTTGTCTATGTGTGAAACAAGATTTGACATTCAAAAGATCGAAGGGGACTTCTACAATGTGGGGGCTCCAGAAAACAATGTCGACTCTATTATCAACGTTATCATTGGTGATATTGCGTCAGCTAAAGTGAAGATTGACCGCAGTGATCGGTCTTTTCCTGCTAGTGTTGCTATAAAAATAGAACACAATATGCTTAATACCAAACGTCGTATAGTCTTACGATACAAATCATACTCATCTCATATTGAAAGAGCCTATTTTCTTGCAGAACAAAACATAATCAACGGAAAACAGTCAGCTATGGAGTTGCTGAATGAAATGTACTGCAATTCACTTGAGAAGTATGAAATCGATTCTTTTGAGCCAGACATAGCACAAGTACGACAGCATGCTGACGAAATCATCAGCGATGTAATTAAACAACTGAGAAAGTTCGTTTACAATTCAGCTAATGTTACTCAATACAAAGAACAAGTAGAAATTGGCCTAAGCGTTGTTGTTGCACATGCATTTGTTGAATGCTGTGTCTTGGAGAATCCTAATAATGCTACCAATTAAAGGCTCTCATCCAGAGATGAACGTGCTTTACATCGGTGGCTTTATTCTTAAAAAACTTCATGGGTGTAAAAGAGAACGTATTACGATCACTCAACTAATGAAAGTTGGGACCCAAGAACTTTCTGTTTCTGTAGACCACATAATTTTAGCGCTGGACTGGCTGTACATTATTTCTGCTATTGGCTACGATGGCAAAGAGGTTTTTATCAATGAAGTTGCTTAGATTTATCTTAGAGATAGACGGTGAAGTAAGACGAGAGATACCATTTTTCGACAACTTAAACATCATTACAAGCAAAAAAGAATCTGATGCACCTGGCAATAGCGTAGGTAAATCTACCTTAGGAAGAATTCTAGACTATTTGTTTGATGGGTCAATTAATCCTATCTATATTGACGATGAGTTTCAAACACCAAAACAAGAGATTGAACAACTTTTTACTGATAGTGAAGTGTATGTATCACTAGAATATATAGGTTTAGATAATCAATGCAGCGTCATCAAACGTAGACTTTCTACTGATGCAGAACTACAAAACTACATTTTGAATGGGAGCGAAGTAACAAGCAAAGAATACATTTATCATATCATGGGTAGTATATTCAACGTTTATTCCACTAAACCAACAATCAGAAAGCTTGCTCCGAAATTCTTTCGAACAACTCAACATCGTATGACAAAGACAGTTAACTTCGATAACGGTAGAAATGTTTCCAAGTCGGATGTAAACACTGTTTTTTTATATTTGTTTAACTTTAATGACACAGAGATACTCACTAAAGTCCATAAGTTAAAAACCACTATCAAAAGTTATGAAAGAAACCTGAAAGCATTCAATAGCGTTATTTCTCAAGACAAGATTGTCGGTTCGATATCCAAAATAAAACGAGAACTTACTAAGTTGGAAAGGTCTCTCTTGTCGTCTGAAAAAGGGATCGATAAGCTAGAGATCGTATCTAAAATCAACGCGATTGATGATGAGCAAAACTCCTTATCTGAAGAAATACTATCGTTAGATTTAAAGATAAAAAACATCTTCAAAACTAATGAAATACTCAAGGCTAACGCACAGCATTATTTGCTAAATGAGTTACAGACAATTTATGAATACGCATCGGTTAAGATAGAATCCACGCTTGAGGACTATCGACAAGCACTTACGTTCCATGAGCATCTTCTAATTACTAAGCGTGAATTTGTTTCTGATGGGTTAGATGAGCTTCAAGAGAAACATGAAGAAGTAACTGTAAAATTCGGTAAGTTAAATAATAAGAAGCAGAGCCTTTTCGACGAACTTAAGTCAAAAAAGAAAATAGAAGAGATTTCTGACACAATGAAGGAGATTGGTAAGCTAGACAAAGAGTTAGCTAAGCTTACAGCCATCATTGACAAGAAAAATGATATCGATTCAAAACTGGTACTTGAAAGGCAAAGCTTAACTGAGTTGTCAGGGGAACTGGAAACTGAGCTTAGCAACGTAACCTCATTTGAAGAGAAATACATCGAAAACTTCAAAAATTACACTCTTGATTTTTATGGTGTTGAGTACAACTTCAGTCTCCATTTAGATCAAGAAAAAGGTGAATGCACCCCGCATGTAGACGATGTAGAGTCAAACAACGAAGGCGGGCTAAAGAGACTTGAAGTTGTTACGTTTGACTTGGCATACATTAAGACCGTTTGTGATAAACAAGCTTTAAGGCCTAACTTTGTAATGCACGATTCCATTGATGAAATCGATATTCAACACGTTCGCAAAATGTTTGACGAGTCGATTAAACTATCAGGGCAACATATTGTATCTATGCTGTCTGATAAGTTAGCTCAAGAAGATTACCAAAAGTATAAACGTTACATCATTTTGGAGCTATCTCAAGATGATAAGTTTTTCAAACTGTAATGCCACGGGCTGCTAATTGAGCAGCCTTTTCTAAATATTAATATTTAGCTAGCCAATGAAAAAAATCAGCATGAAGAACCCATGTTAAAAAAGTGACCTGCCACAGCTTATGGCAGAACTCCCGCACCGCCATATCCAGCTCGACCTGCTTCAGAGCAAAGACAATCTGTTCTTCGATAGATCGTGACTTTTTCACCGGTCCTACATCCGTTTCGGGGAGCATTTATCATGCCGGAATTCTGTTTCTGAATGGGGCAAGATTTTTGGCGAGGGTCATGCACCACGTTCTTGCCATGGGCAGTTTTGTGCCAATATTGAACATAGCTCACAAAATAGCGAGTTAATCGCTGGAAGGCAGTTCACCTCGATTGAAAACTGTTATTACATCCCACATATCGATGTAGAGGGCTTCCCTCTTAAACCGTTAAAGGATAACTATCATGGCTCTTAAACCTGGTCCTAAACCAATTGCTAAATCGACAGGCAAACCAGATAAACGTCGGCGTGATAATAAGGATACTCCCGGTAACACACCGGGGCTAAAACCGAGTAAATCTACAGGGAAATAAAACATCAGCGAGCAAATAATAAGGGTGTAAATAATTTCTTTACGCCCATTATTATGAGAATAGATTACAGCATGTTTTTCTGTAGCCAGATCTGCGTGCCTTCTATGTCATACGCCTTTGCTCCATATCCTTTCGTAAGCAAGGACTCCGGCAAATAATCGTCATATTTATCCAGATATTTTTCTGGAACATCTGCAGCGAGCTCAGACTCTGAAGGCAAGCCAGTCAACTGCATTTCTTTTAGCGCATGTTGAACCGATGATAAACTTGCATGCTCTATCTCTATAACACCTGCAAATGAACTGGCTTTGAAGCGGCTACGCATGAGCAAGGCCGTTATTGTATTAACGACTTTATCCCCCATCCAGGGGAGAATGTAACTACGCTGGCCGTCGGAAATAAAATGGGAATTTTGTAGATTGTAACGCTTAAAGTTGTTACAGCCTTCTGCAAAGAGGCTTCTGGCGGTGGCATCTGCATAGTCGACTCTCTTACTACCTATGGTGATGCGGTAATCATTTTCCTTGTAGATAGTGAGCATCTCCTGGCGAACAACATCATGTACAGACATACCCCCACCACTAAACTGTGGCGGCTGGCCTCCTTTGGTCGCTTCAACATAGATAACTTTTTTTTCCACCTCAATCTCAATCACTTTCCAGCGTCGTCCACCGAAGATTATATGCTGGTCAGGCAGAAGAGGGGAGTCCACGGGCACTGTGCCAAGGGTTCGATTTCCTGTGACAATGCGGAATTCTTCTGGAGTATTGAACACAGCGTAAAACGTATAATGGTTAGTCAGTTTTTCCCCCTCAGCCCCGATAACCATTTCTCCGCTAGCAAGTTGTGTCAGCAGGCTGTTTGTCCCCATATGCTTGAGCAGATTTTTGAAATCATTTACGTCAATGTTTCGGAACGGACCTGTATGACATAATTGCGTCCAAAGTTGATCGGCTCGAACTCCGCCCCATTGCGCGGTGATCGCAAGAATCTGGTGCAGCAGTGTGGAGTAGTGCATCTGGCGAGTATCTGCCGGTTCGAACCATCGCTTAGAGATCATCAATCTGATCATCGCCATCGACTGGACAAGCTGCAACCGCAAGTGATCTACAATGCTGCTGGTTGCGGTAAGTTCTTGTTCAGAGATCAGCATTCTCAGAACTGATGGAGAATCGCGTCGCCCTGACCGGCCCATACGCTGACGCAAGCTGGAGACAGAATGCGGAGGAGTGACCTGTATAACTGACTGCACCTTACCTATATCAATACCCAGCTCAAGCGTCATGGTACAGATTGCTGTTGTGGGCAAATTCCCCTGCTGTAGGCGGGCTTCAAGCGTTTCGCGTAATTCCCTGGACAAGGATCCGTGATGGGGAAAGAATTCATTCGGAACAACATTTTCCTCACACATGTCGCTCAGCGTCGCCGCAATGCTTTCAGTGCGCTTTCGACTGTTTGCAAAGACTAAATGGGAGTCGCCACGGCAGAGTCTGAAGATGTCAGCGCAGACCTGTTCTTCTGCTGAGCGTTGAGGTTCTTCTCCCTTTTTAGTCACTGGCTCGAGATAGCCTTTGACCTGCACCTGCAGTGTGGACGAGCTATTATTGTCTGTCACAGTTTCGCAGGACAATCGCTTATCCGGACGCAACAGTTCAGGCACCTTATCCAGTTCTCCTAACGTAGCACTCAATGCAACGCGGGGAACCGGATTCGCATGACGTCCCAGCACATGATCAATTCTGTTGAGCAGCGAGAGTAGTTGCATGCTGCGCTCAGAACCAATAAAAGCGTGAAACTCATCAATAACAATGTAGGCCAATGGCGAGAACGCCTGTTTGAGCCAGCCCGATGAGTTTATGAGCAAAGACTCAAGTGATTCCGGTGTAATAAGCAAGATGCCAGACGGGTTAGTGCGGATTTTCTTCTTTTTGCTTTGTGGTACATCACCGTGCCATGGAGTCACCGGCATATCCAACGCCTCGCCCAGGCTCTCAAGACGACGGTACTGGTCATTAATCAGCGCCTTAAGTGGGCTGATATAAACAATACCAAACCCGTTAGTGATACCTGCAATTGCTGAACAGGCAGGCAGAAAGAAAGCCTCTGTTTTACCCGCTGCAGTGCTTGCACTAATTAGCACGTCCCGGTCACGGGCTAAAACGGCCGGGATAGCGCTCTCTTGCAGGGGCCTTAATGCAGACCAGCCCTGCTTATAAACCCACTTACGAACGCGGGGATCGAGACTATCGTAAGCGCTGCTCATAATTTGAAGTTGGCCAGGCTGTCATCATCATCTTCATCCTGTGCAATGTTGTCATCCATATCGCTGGGCCTGTCATCTTCAATTGCCACACCCGAGATTAGCGTCTGCCAGTTTATCGAGCTGTTTTGTTCAAGCACGGCCAGCATGTCCAGAAAACCTTTGATGGTATTTCGGGGGGTACGGAAGTAAGCATCCCCTATGGTTTTACTGCAGTGGTGCAGAAAACCGGTAAGTGCATCATCCGATACCAGATACTTCTCGGGCTCTCCGCCTGCATAAACATGGCGAAGATTTTTCAGTAAAATATACAATTCCTCTGGGGTGAGGCTGGCAAGATGTAGCGTGGGTGACGAGTAGTCAATCACTCCTGCTTTCTGAGCGAACCGATTTTCCGCCAGACGCGATTGCAGCGCCTCATAACTGTAGAGTCCTTTACGCGGGTCAAACAGGAATTCGGGCGTGCCTCCAAGAACAAAACCAATATTTTCGGCAGAGCCCTGCAGACAGTCATTCAGGATCCGCAGGATCTGTTCATAGTTCGCCGTCCTCGCCTGAGTGTTGTTCAGCTTGTAAAGGTTTACCATCTCGTCGAGGTTGACCAGTAATCCGGCATAGCCTGCCTGACGAACAAACAGGCTTACCAGCTTCAATGAATCGTAGAACGAGGCATCTGAGATAATCGTCCGGACGTCGAGATCGTTGCGGGCATCGGTTTTTGTGGTGTATTCGCCCCGCAACCAGCGAATGGCATTGGATTTTAACGTCTCGTTATCCTGTTCATGTCCGCGCCAGAAGGCATCGATGACTTTAGCAAAGTCATATCCCCCCACCATGTCTGACAGAGCAGCCAGGCGTTGGTGAATAACCGACGAGACTGGAGCGCCATCCGCATCAGCCTCCTTCCTCGCCTCCGTGACGAACCGCTCCACAACACTGAGTAACGCATTACCATCAGGTTTGTTGCGGGTGGACATGTTTTTCATAAGCTCTGAGTAGAGATTGCGCGCCTGACCTCCCGATGAGTGAATGCGCCTGTCGGGGGAAAGGTCTGCACTGACTGTTACCAGCCTTTTTTCAAGTGCAATAGAACGTACCACGCTCAGAAAGAACGTTTTGCCCGATCCGTATTCACCGATGATAAGTCTGAAGCTTGCGCCGCCGTCCGCTATCCGCTCAATATCCTTGTGGAGGGCCGTTATCTCATTCATCCGGCCCACCTGGATGTGCTGAATGCCTATTCTTGGCGTTACACCAGACTTCAGTGATTGGATAATAGCATCCCGTTCTTTAACTCTTATGCGTGTCACAGACATCAACTATCCCTCTAGTTCTTTGGCAATTTCCAGGTCTACCCAGATCTCATCATCGGCATCGTCCATTACTGGTGCATCAACCACTGCATAGGACCAGTCATTGATAACCTCAAGCGCACCGCTGAGCATCAAATTAAGATTTTCGCAAAGTTCTGTCGCCTCTTTCCGGGGCCATTGCTTCTTCTCCAGAAGGCTGTGGTAGAGTTGTTTATGTGCACTGTCAAGGCCACCCTCTTGCGCCCCGGTTACGGGAGCGCTCTCACGAAATTCCGGCTCGTCCTCGGTAAAAATTGCGCTAAGTAATTTACGAACATCGTTTGTTGCCGACTCATGGTGGGCCAGTACGTTGGCGTCCAGCGTGAATTCAGTGGCCCCAAGACTTGCTGATGCGGACGATTGCGGGATTACCTCTGTCGTCGAATGCTGATGGATGTTGCCGGAAATAGTTGATGGATCCAGTCCCAGGCTCAAATAAATCTTTTCCAACTGTTTAATTTCGGCAGGCTCAATTCTCCCATCAGAGCAGGCTACTCCGACGATAACCTTACCTACTGCTAATTTTTCCATCGTACTCAGCGGCGCTATTCTATTTTTCATTCCCGTCATATTGGCCGGGGTATGAAGCTGCCACGTCAAATACGCATGTAAGGAGCGTTTTTCATTTTCGCTAAAGCCAGAATTATGGTCGATCGCATTTTCCAGCACTTTCTGCTCGGCCTGATCAAGGCTATTGTCGGTTAAGGCTACTATTGACCCAAGTCTTAGTGTCATTACCGCTGAGAGAAATGCCGGAGATGGTGAGAAGCGCGCACCCTCACTAGCGGCAAATAAAACCAGCGCGCCGTCAGCTTCTGCTTTCACATGGTGGTAAAACGGATCCGGTGCCAGGCAATAGCCCATTTTCAGGGCAAAGGCTTGCATCAGGTCGGCCTCTTTTTTATTAATTTTTGCCGGGCAATTGGCTCCCATGTGTACCCAGAAGTCAGCAGCGGTGGTTAACCCCTTGCGACTCGCGATCACTTCATCAGCCCAGCGTTTGAATGTATTTAAAACTTTTCCAGCGCTTTCGTTAATGATTTCCACAGGCAGCAACATAATTGCAGCAGTGTCATTTTCTGACGTACCTTTTCTGCCAAGGTAGCGGCTGTAAGCATCCAGTTCATCTGTACAGATCTCTGCAAGTGTCATGATTTTCTGGACTGGGCCCTTCAATGCACTAGGGTCAGGCAAGTCTGGAACAGGAAGACGAAAGCCGCGCAGACTGGGGCTTGCTGGTGTGTAATCCATTCGTAGTCGTGTTTTATTAGGTTTGACAACCATCCCCTCACCGTATTTGAGGGTATAGCGCCGTTTGAAAAGCGCAGCAAATTCATTCGCGCAGCGGCGGGCGGGAGTTCGTAACGCATACTCTGTATGATTTATTATCCACCTCAGCGCCAGATCGGCTGATACAGGAACTCCAGCGTCCACAGCCTTTGCCAAAGCTAACTTAAACAGCATAAGATTGCTGAAACTCGAACCTTGGCCAAGATCTGCGACCAGACCAATGTCCGGGCGCAGAATAGACATTGCTTCAAGTAACTGGGACGAGTAATTCCGGAAGGAGCGGTTCTCAATGAATACCGATCTTAACCGGTAGACTTCATTAAACAGATTGCGGAACTCAGCGTCAGGTGTATTACCATCCCGGCTGTCAACCAGTGCTTTTCTCTCCAGGCCATACAGATAGATAAAAACGTAACCTACTGGGCATGAGGCGTCACGCCTGTCGCTGGACAGCCAACTGAGATACGCACCGCGCGCATCAGGTGAAAGCGAGGAATAACTGGGCCAATATCCCAATGAACTATCTTCGTAAAGATAATGTTTTGGGTAAATGTTGAGCGTGTCGTCAATTAATGATGCCTCAGTGCTATCATCATAATACTCGCTGAAGCTCTGCCCGGTGGGCTTCATCCGCTGACCTAAATAGAAGTAACCACCGGTGATCTCCACACCACCTACAATGGTCACCTCACCAGGTAGCACCCATCGAGCCAAAGTACCCGTCGTTTTTGAAGGGCTCTGACGTTGAATCGTTGCTGCTCTGTAATCGACACTCCGATCGCCGCTCAACGTAAAGCTCGCCAGAACATCATCTTCACTGTCATCGTTTCTCACAACAGCCTCTTTTTTCTTGATATCAGCAAGCCATTCTTTAGGTGGCGCTTTCACGGTTTTGGAGGCATAAGTTCCTGCGGATTTATTCTTTTTCTTTTTGAAAAACAATAAGTAAATTACGTAAATCGCCGCTATAAATATCCATAACTCCATGGGCAATAACCTTAAACATGATTTTTCGCATACGCCGAAAGAATGGCGAGGAAAAGGAGGGGAAGTAGATTAATCTTAAAATAATACTTCTATATTGTGAGGGTTAAAACTAAAACATGGCCAAATTTACCCATTTCTTTTTATCCATAAAGCCATTATCTAAATAGTTACAGGGCGGACAGAACCTATGTGCTGACAGACAAAACTATCTGTTTTATGGGCAGAATTCACCATTCTACAGGAGACATAGCCTTTTGGGCCTGCTTTACACCCAGCCTGTAATTTCTGACGTTCGCTTGCGCTAAATAAGAATGTCAGACTTGGCGTGTATTACCTCGATTACAGCCAACTGATGTCTGAACTGACACAGCTAAATTCGAGTTCTAAACATCAGCACTCAGCCCTTTTCACCTCAGCGGAGTAAGGGGCGCTACGCCCGGCTATGCAGGGTCAGTTTTTTCTCCCGTGTGCTTTCCGTTCCCGTATCAGCTTCCGGCCAATCTTTTCCCAACACAACCCGTCCCGCAAGGGTAAATAGCACGCATGCTGCGCCCTTGCGGGACGGAACGATGTCGGGAAAGCGAACCGTCAGGCGATACGAAGACGAAAATCACACCACTGACGGAGAAAAAATCATGACTATTTCCCTGCATACCCAGGTTAGCGCCCCTAACACCGCAGCGGCGACCAGCGTATCCCCGCTGGATCCGTCAGGCTCCTCAAAAACGAAATTTTCCAAAACCAAAACTGATATTTATCAGACAGTCACTGACAGCATCATTTCTGCCCTTGAAACAGGCGTTAAGCCGTGGTCCTGCCCGTGGCAGCGCGTACCGGGCATGTCAGGATTACCTTCAAACTACGCGACTGGTGCTGCTTACAGTGGAATGAATATCATGTTGCTATGGTGCAGCGCCTCAAAACAGGGATTCAGTGATTCACGCTGGATGACCTACAAACAGGCAAAAGCGGAAGGCGCTCAGGTACGCAAGGGAGAACACGGCACTACCGCCATTTTCTATACCACGCTGGAAAAGGAAAATGACGACGGAGAAACTGACTATATCCCGATGCTGAAGACGTTCACCGTGTTCAATGTTGAGCAAATTGATGGTTTGCCTCTGAGTTACGAAGTAGTTTGCCCGGCAGAGACCTTTGAGCCCTTACCGCGTGCGGAAGCGCTTTTCCGTAACAGTGGTGCAACCATCATTGAGAAAGGTCAAAATGCCTTTTTCCAACCCTCTACCGATGAAATCTGGCTGCCGGAACGGTACCTTTTTTCTGATGCCGCCAATTTCTGCGCCACCGGCCTGCATGAGCTGATTCACTGGAGCGGGGCATCAAGTCGGCTGAACCGTGAAATGAAAGGGAGGTTTGGCAGTGAGGATTATGCTTTTGAGGAGTTGATCGCCGAGCTGGGAAGCGCGTTCCTGATGGCGAATCTGGGTATCGCTGGAGAGGTTCAGCATGAAAGTTATATTGCTTCCTGGCTGAAAGCACTGAAGAACGACAAACGCTATATTTTCAAGGCCGCCAGCGCGGCATCAAAAGCTCATCGTTATTTGATGGATAAGCTTTGATCGGGAATGCACTGCAAAGGAATGCGGATTTGCGTGTAGGGTCCGTTTAAAACAGTAACGCTGTAGGGACATGAGTGAGGCGGAGCGCAGACAGGGCGAGCACCGAACAGTCATGTTCCTGCAGTGGAATTAAGACAACCCCAAGGAGGGATTGATGTGTAGTAACTCCATGTGGTTAACTGCATTAGCTCATATCGCCGTACGGCTTTCTCGTACAGCACACAACCATATATGGCAGTCAGTTAAGAGCGATCTGCGGACATCCTGTGGACCAGGTTTTTAGCACGACTGCGCTAACCGGCAGCTCCGGTATGCTCCTTTCGGCCTTTCGGCAGGGGCCTGATGGCTTAGTGGCCGACATGTGAGCCTAAAGATGTAGGGATGCCAACTAATGAATTATGAAAATATCAGGGCACAAACGGAAGCAATGGTTTGCGAACCGTCTGCTACTCAATCTATGGTTAGGTGATTTTTTTACGTGATAAGGCGTTTTATGACTCGCGGAAACTATGATTTTATAAACTCTAACGTGGCCTACTCACAATCCGATAAGTCATGGTGGATAGATCTCATAAACACCGATTGCATCTGGTATGATATGATGATTAATCCTCCCTATGATATCAGAACAAATAAGATAATAAAAAACTATCTCAGCGCCATCGAGAAACATGTGAGGGAAAACTGTGAAAAGAGATTTATTTATTTCTTAGGTTCAAGAAAGAAAGTGAGGTTTTCAACCAAGAGGAAGCCTAGGTATAACCCTTTCACAAAAAATATAATATTCACTCTGTTGATTGGCAAAGAGGAGCGAAAGTTTCGGGTGAAATATTTCTTTCGCAAGCTTACTCAGGATGGGGAAATAAAAATAACGCCAAATGTTAGAGTAACTGAAAAGTTTCTCTACATTGAACATGAAGATGGCAATTCACTTGTGATTTCAGTCCATGACTTCGTGAAAGAAAATCACATTGATTTAGGCATCCATACTGAAGTGCATTACGTAGGATATACACGTCATCCGCATAGGCGTCCTGTTGATTTCATTCACCGTGGCTTATCGAAGATGCTGTATAGTGTTTCAAATGACGATAATGATTTTTTTGTTTATTTTAGTTTGTTTAACCCAAGAGTTATATCTCTGAATAATAACTACAATATGATGTTTAATATTTCAAATTCTCAATTGGATGAGATTGAAGTTGATAATGAAGGTAGGATTATTGAAAACTGCTTCATACGCTACTTTGACCCCAAACTTCAAGATGATGACAAGGAAAGCAAAAGGTCAGATTTAAATAAAATGTTTATGGATTTAGTGAAAAACAAAAAAATTAAAAAAATTTCTGTAAATTTACAATATGAAATGAACAATGAGTACTTCTGCTTTTACTCTAAGGT
The DNA here is from genome assembly GCF_025215095.1 of Dryocola boscaweniae. Classification (GTDB taxonomy): domain Bacteria; phylum Pseudomonadota; class Gammaproteobacteria; order Enterobacterales; family Enterobacteriaceae; genus Dryocola; species Dryocola boscaweniae. The sequence continues at coordinate 59,147 of NZ_JALHAP010000077.1, forward strand.
TGTACCACCGCAAACTGATCATTTCTTTGTGCTGGATTTTTTTGATGACAAGGTCAATATTGACAGGGACCAAGATATGACGACTCAGATGGCATTATACATGGGAGGTCATAATTATTAATCTTTTCGCCTGATACCCGCTCAGACTCTGTTTTATCGCATCCATTACGGATTGATATTAATATTCAGGGTTAAGGGCTATCAACGAAATGTATACTCTGCAGACTGGTCATGAAATACATATAAGACTGTTGTTAGCTACATCCGCTTCTGGCACACAGCAGGCAAACACGTGACGCTGAAGGTCTGCTGAGAGCGAGGAGCGGAATTAGGTAACTGTTTTAGATGATGGAATTACTTAAGTTGCTACGTGTGAATCAACGGAGAGCAGGTCTGTATCTATTGATAACTCCTGCTCTCTTTATCTTGAAACTATTCACTCCGAATAAAAAAATGTACTTTCCCTGCCTGTAATGCCACCGCAGGCATACCACTGTCCTCATGAGGAGAAATATAAATTATTACCCAAGCAGGAAGATGACGGCTGAGTTGTTGAGCAAAAGCATAATTAAGACGAACAGCATTTGTTTTGGCGCGACTGGTAATTTGTCTATAGATCGGACTAATGAAACTTGCATTCACTCCATCATGTCTTATGAGATAACTTTTACCTGTAATATTTTTACTTATGAAATCAGGTGTGCGAACAATTTTCTCTGGATCGTGGAAATTAATATACAAGGTACAATCTGGAAGTTTTGCTATTGCAGCGTCAAAATATTTATTATTATGAACTTCGCACCCGGCATACTCATCTGCGAATTGGATTGCCAGATAACGGGACGCATTAACCTGAAAAACGTATTTCCCTAGATAATCATTATATCCTTCCCCTTTACGAAAATCCCCATGTACTTTTTTAGATTCTTTTAAGGTTTCTAAAACGGCATGTTCGAGCGTATCAGACAGTATCTGAGATGCGACCTCTGGAGAGGACGCTAGCTCGGTAGGAATCCATGCAAGGATCCCGTCACTTTGCCAGTCTTCTGCCCCCATACCAGTGGGGATATATTGAAGTAGTGGAGTTAACGATAGAGAGCTTTCATTTAAGTTATCATCTCTCAGTTCAGGGAAAGAAAAATCGTAGTCAGTACGGCTGTACATTAATTTTTGAGATGGGGTGACTTGTGCATCTCTGTAAGTATCCATGCCGGAAGAATTGATGATATTCCAGGCGATACTATGCTCTTGATCATATACGTATGCCCTGTCAGAAGTGTCTCGCACCGCAGAGCAGGCACTTAGGAATAGTAATGTGCTAATAATCGACAGATATCTTGGTAAGGCAGTATTCATCTTCGCATCCAGTTGCTTTATATTAAAAATAGTAAATTTAACATACAATAAGTTAACACTTCTATAGATTACTTCAAATAGTCATGAGGTATGCCGTAGCGATTCAAAACATTCTACGGTGAAATAATTTTCAGCATAACCACAAATCCTTCATTGCTAGCAGAACTGAACATAATTACCCCTATACCTAATAATGCCGAGAATTAAACACGCGGTGTAAGTAAGACCACTGACACGACTTTTTCTGATAGGGGCGTAATCTAAGTTCTACTTGGAAAGGTCCGCTTTTGGCACAGAGCTGCCTGTCAAATTAGGCTTGGCCCTGTGTCGTAGTTGTGTCAGGTCAAGTCTGAGTTAATACAAATTATCAGTATCTTTCTGAAGCGTCTGCAGCCGCTGTTCCAGGCTATCCAGTCTTTCTTCGAGTTCATGGCTCTGCTGCTCAATATCTTCCAGTGTTTCTGACAGCACATCACGTAGCAGCACAAAATTTGCGTGCAGGGCGTACACAAAATCGTGGCCGCGAACCAGTAATGCTTCGCGCGGTATGTCCTGCAATGCGGAATGCGTCATCCATGTCACCAGCGCTTTTGCGCTCATTTCGGTTAGTACGTCCGAAAGTCGGTCAGTTTTTCTGTTCATTCTGGACTCCTGTCTGTTCTGATGTTGGGGAGTATTTCGGTAGGGCATTACTTCCGGTCGTTGCGCTGCTGGTGGGCTGATTGGGGCAGTTGGTGATACAGAACAACTATATGCAGTTGCCTAAATCCAGCCGTTGCAACTCGTCGAGCGTGTAGATGCGGAAGACATTTCGGTGGCGGGTTTCAAGCGGGATGTGCTGATGGTTAACGATGACGTGCCGGATACTGTCAAACAGCCGTTCAAGACCGCGCTTTTTCTGCGGGTCGGGCACGATATAAAAAACGTAAATCCAGTCTTTACGGGTCCGGGCCAGTAAATGGCTGGCGATGATCGACTGATAACGGGCTCTGGTTTTCAGGCGACGCTCGGTCTCAATAGCGATCACGGTGCCGCCGGGCAGGGTGATCAACCCGTCCGGGCGATGACCGACCTGATACCGGCTGAGGAAGGTTGTGCGATCGCCATTGATCCACCCTGACGCGCCTTTTTTCTCAAGGGTGATGCGGGCTGCCTGATTATCAAGGTGATGCTCCAGCGTCCAGCCGGTAATTTTTGAAGGCTCAAACCGCGCCGGGAAAAGCACATCGTCGGGAGTTAACACAACGGCCAGTCCGTCACTGGTTATGCCCCACAATGAAATTTTCATGGTGCGCGATACCAGGACGTGCTTTTGTATTAACCCCATGCCCTCGACTTTTGAAAGCAGGGAATATAGCGATTTATGGTCTCTGAAGCCAAATAGCAGCATCAGCGTTTTAAAGTCACTGTACGTCTCTTCTTTCAGAAAATTCAGAAGTCGTTGTATTTTTTCGCGGTGCCGCGTCTGGCGTTCGCTGTATGCGGTGATGAGCATCATTTCCCCTTTAAAAATCCAGCAATGACGGGTTTTCTTCTTTGTTGGTATTCGGTGTTGTCGTGTCTTTTTCGCCCACCTCATCAAAAAAAAGATCGGGCCACGTTGTGGTGATATCCGGCATTGATACGGATACGGAGGATGTTTCCTCCTCGTTAAAATCCAGGGCGATGTTTACCGTTGCGGCGGTGGCGGCAATGGCGGGCGACACGGTGCAGATCTCCAGTTCGCGTTTTCTCACCCTGATGGGCGAAATCAGAGAGGCCGACGGGAGTGTTTTTGTCGTGAAGATGAAGCTGACAAAATCGGGTAGGTTCAGGATCATATTGCTGTCGGTAAAAAAACGCTCGGCCTGCCTGATGGTGCGTTCATCGTCGATAGTCTCTGTCAGCACGGCGTCGGTTTTCGCTTTGCGGACCTCATCATCGACTAATATGGTGCCGGACATCCTTGCCACCCATTCAGCGGTATCCGGGTCCATGACACGGTAAACCAGTTTGAATTTGGCGTTCTCAACGACAGCGCCGACAACAGCGTCCCCTTTCAAATCTGCCGGGCAGTCTTTTAAATCGTCAATCGACTGATGGTCCATAATAATATGCACGCCTTTATCGCGTGCCGCGCCTAAGCCTTCCAGCGCGGGTCTGGATAAATGGTATTTCAGCTCGGAAAGATAAATAGCAATAGGGCGGGGAACGTCTTTCACTCGCTCGCGCCTTTCTGCCAACTGGTACAGGCGAACCAGCAACATGCGCTGAGCGGTAATGATTTTGCTGTTGCGCATTGAGCCAATCACATAACAGCAACCGCCTTCTTCAAATATCCTATTAAGCGAAAATCCGGTGGGGGCATTAATGGCATTGAGTAAAGCCAGCTCTTCAATTTTCCCGAAAAAGGCTTTTATTTTATCTGCAATGCCCTGAACGTAGTCTCCGTTATACACATCCCGAATGGTTGAGGCAGTATTACGGGTGACAAACTGCGCGGCTATTCGTGCCGCTTTCCGGTCGTCAATCCGGTAAAAGTCCGACTCCTGGCCTTTTTCCGCCAGACTGAAACCGGCAACAAAAAGCTCTTCCAGTTCATCGGCGGTGATCTCTTCAATCAGGTTTAACTGGTATTGGGGTTTTCGCAGGTCAATCAGGGCAAAAGGTTTACCGGCATCCTCGCAGGCTTTGCGGTAAAGGTGCGGAGCCCATTCATCATCCTTGGGGTCCATCACAAATACGCCTTCACCGGCCAGAATACTTTGATAAAGTAATATCCCGGTGGCAACGCCCTTACCGGCACCGGTGGTGCCGATAATATCCGCGTGTTGTTTTTGCCAGTCTTTTAACGGCAAATACATCGGCTGAATATCTCGGTCAATGCCGATAAATAACCCTTTGTTCAGGTCGATATAATCCAGCGGGTCATAATGCAGCGTTTCCGGCAGCAGGGATTTTACCGTGCGGACATCGGTGCGCAATTCCCGTTCAAGCGTGGTTTTCCTCACGAGGTGTTTCTTTATTTTGTCTAATTCAGGGGTTAATACCCTTCGCAGCAGAATATGCAAAATAAAACCCGATACAGTAAAGATAATCAGCACCGGCCATGCCAGAACGGGAATGCTGGCGACTACCCGCCCTTGATAAAGCCACTGGAAAATCCAGATAAGTACCGGCCCCATGGTACCGGAAAGAAAACACAGCAGGGAAAAAGCAATAATCAGCTTTTGCCACAGCGGGGCTTTTTGCCGTTCATCGCTTTTCATCGAGGCGAAAAACGGCATCGTCAGCCCCGATAACAGCGCCAGCATCAGCTGATGCTGTTGCATAAAAGCCATGAAGTTCAGCGCGCCATTCACTATCGGCGACAGTGAAACGGCCAGCTTATTCAAAATCACGATGCCTCCTTCATCAGCAGTTGGCCCCATGACGTCGCCCCATTAATTCGCCCCACGGTGTTGGGCGAAAAGGCGGGGCGAACGTCAGGGACGGAGAAGGTGGCCGCGATGCGGCCATGTGCAGGAAAGCATGCTCCCCTGCACCAAACGGCGTGCGCCAGTTCATGCGGGCTGGACGCCCTTATGATATGTCACATGGGGGTAATGTCGCGGCTGGACGCCGCGGCAAAACCCCCAACGTCAACGGCGGCACACCGTCGCCCGCTACGCGCGACCACCCCCTTTGAGACGCCGTTTTTCGCCTATTTTTTCTTTTGTCCGTTCCGGCCAAGCGAAAAAATGGGAAAACGCCTTCAAAGAGGGTGGTCGCGTCACGCTACCGGCTTTTTGCCGGAGACTTAGCCGCGACGGTGTGCGGGGCTGCGCCCCCCAAATAAACCGCTATCGTGGGCGATAGCTTTTCGCTCGCTGGGGCGGCGAAATTTATTCGGCTCCCCCCGGCCAGCTCGGTTCACCTGGGGGTGAACGCTCGCCGGTGGGTTCGGCGACGCAAATTAGCCATTTCTGCGAAATTGAATTTACTCGCCTCATGCCACGTTTAATTCCATGACTGAGCATGGAATTAAACGCCGAAAATCGTTGTCTGCGTGCATTGTTATTATTTTTAGCGGTTGATGTTTGTGAACCGGTGGAATTAACAATCTTATGGATTGAATTTCACCGGCAGGACTGACGAGTAATCAGAACATATCCGGCAGGAATTGAGAGGCTTTCATTGCGATCGCTCCTTTTATCCGTTCGTGGGATTTGGTCAGCCGCTTATACGACCCAAGCGCGATAATATTTGACTGACGGCGGCCGGATCTGCGCTGGCGCACTGTGTGAAAAAAATCCCGGCGCATAGTAAACACCTTGTCCGGGTTGAAGCTGTTGGCGAAGAAGAAGCGCATCGCCGCCGACTTTGAGGTGCCTTGCCTGCTGGTGCCCGACGCTTCGGCCCGTACCGTCAGCTTCGCGGAAAACCTGCTGGCGACGCTACGCTCGATGGCGGCATGGCCTTCTCGCTAGTGCCGTGGAAGCCGGTGATCGAACAGCTGCTGGGCCAACAGCTCGCCGCCATGGTGCGCGTCCGTGGGGGGCGTGGGAAATCGGGCGGCCACAAGGCATAACCATTTCCTGACCGTTTACCCCTCTGTTACTACATATGTATCCAGCGATAGCAAGCTGATGCCAACCGGATCATTCCCGCTTCCCTCGCTTTTTTGAAACGTTCCCCGAGCGCGGGGCGGCCATTCCCGCAAGCCCTACAGCGGTGGCCTGAAGCAGATGACGGAGACGAGGGCCGAAGTCGAGTGCAACGTGCCCCCATTCCGGTACTTGTTCGTATAGCCGAGCGAGCGTCGGCGTCGGATGTGATACCTGCCAGAAACCGGCAGCCAGCATGATCGTCGTCGCCAGCAAATTCTGTATCTGTTCGGTGGTCATACTGCTGGCCTGAACCAGCGCGGCCACGATGTCGTCATGGGCGGCGAACGCGTTAGTCTTGTAGCGGCGAGCGCGCTCCATGTCCACACTACCTTCCAGACTCAGCGTCACATGGGTTAAGAGGTCGCAGAAGACCGGGAGAGAAGTGATGGTATCGGCAACGACTTCTGCAACATCTTTCGACTCCAGGCCCGTCTGATTACACAACCCGGCTCTGATCGCATCGCGCCACTGGTACCAGCCACGCTCCGCCAGTTCGAGGAACAGTTCCTCCTTGTTGGCGTAATAGCGCCGCACGCCCGTTCGGTGCAAGCCCGCATGCTCGGTAACCGCCGCGACCGTCACGAAGCGCACGCCTCCCAGTTCTTGGGCAAGGGACTCGGCTGCGTCGAGCAAATCCTCGGAACGCTGCTGCTTATCTTCGACTGAACGGGCTCTCTCTCTCATGCCTCGATGTTAACGCATCTTAACGTGCGTTACACGAGGAATCATGCTACCGTCCACTTAACGCATCAAGGAGTGCGTTAAAAGTTGGCGCACGTTCCCACAAACCGTCTCGCAAAGGAAAGTCCTATGAAGGCCGTTCAAGCCACCCAGTTTGGAAACCCAACCGTCCTCGTCGTTACGCAGTTGCCCGATCCGACACCCGGTCCAGGTGAAATCGCCATCGACGTCACCCATGCTGCGGTTGGGCTTGTCGATGTCTTCTTCCGTCAGGGGCATTTCAAAGACGTACCGGGAATGGCTCAGCCACCCTTCATTCCGGGTCTTGAAGTGGCAGGTAGGGTGCGTGCGCTTGGCGAGGGCGTCACCGGCTTCACGGTCGGCGAGCAGGTCGTTTCGATGTCAGCGGGTACTGGCATCGGCGGCTATGCCTCCGTATACATCGCCCCGGTGCGCGGCGTCGTGTCGATCGAAGGCGCCGGCATAGATCCGGCTCTCGCTGTCGCGGTCATACCCAACGCGGCAATGGCGCATGTCGCCCTGACTCAAGTTGCGCATCTATCCAAAGGCGAGAGCGTGCTCATTCATGGCGCGCTCGGTGGCCTTTCCGCTGCGTTCCCGGGGATTGCCAGGCAGCTCGGTGCGTCTCGTGTGGTGGGTACGGTACGCCCAAGCAAGCTGGATGCCGCAGCGGACACGAAGCTACCCTATGACCGGATCGTCGATTCCAACGAATTGCCAGGAATTCTCGGTGACGAGAAGTTCGACATCATCATCGACCCTGTCGGTGGCGCAGTCCGCAGCCACAGCTTCGCGTTGATGAAGCCAGGTAGTCGGCTCATCGTCGTTGGGAATGCCAGCGGTGATTGGGAACACCATGTAAAGACCAACGACCTCTGGCTGGCCAGTTCGACCGTGTCCGGATTCAATGCAGGTGCCTACCTACCCACGCATCCAGATGTGATCCGTCCCGCGCTTGAAGCCGCGTTGAAGATGGTTGTTTCGGGGCTGGGCGAGACAGCGATCGACGTGCTTCCGTTCGAAAAGGCCGCTACTGCGCACGAACGGATGGAAAGCCGTTCGCTCAATGGCCGCATCGTCCTCACGCCGTAAGCCGCATCTCCGTTCTAAGTGCAGAACGAATCCGAATGGCGAGCAAGAGATATGAAAATTCGGAAACTTCGCTGCGTTATAGCGGTAGCCAAAGAACCAGCCCTGCCGCGGTACCGGCCTCGCCATGGAACGGGCGTGCAAAAGGCCGGCGACTCAATCTTGCTAGTTCATATCTCGGCTTTCAAATTTGCGAAAGTCTCTTCCAGTAATTTAGCTACCGGTCGCTTGCCACTTTGCTTACCCCAGGCTTCAAGGGCAAGGCGCATGGCGCCAATGGAAACCATCGCAACGATGCGTAGGGAGGAACGACGTTCTGGTTGCCGCCACACTTCGCACAAGGTGTCGTAAAGCGATTCTTCCTGCATTGCATAAGCGGCCTGTTTTCGTGCCATGAGTGCTTCGCTCGCACGCATCACCCGGTCGATGGCAATCATTTTGCTGGATTCGTACTGGGATACGTGATTGACCATCGTCTTGCGCACCGCATCCAATGGGGCTTCATCTGGTGACACTTTGAGTAGCTCCGCTCTCATTGCATCCCATACCCCTGCCTGCCAGGCAATGACGATGTCTTCCTTGGATTTGAAGTAGGAAAAGAAGGTACGCCGGGAGATCCCGGCTTCCTCAGCGATGGCGTCGAGCGTTGTGCCGTCATACCCGTTAGCCAAAAAAAGCTTCAATCCGGTTTCGATGATGCGCAGCCGCGTTTCGCGCTGCTTTCGTTCGCGCCGGCCTTCCTTAGGGGGACGGCCAATGAATTCCGACGTCACGTAATTTTCCTCTTGCGAAAATGCACTGAGTGCATTAATGTGTGCACCTAGTGTAACACTCACAACCTTTGAAGGGCAAGATCATGACAACGTGGAAGACATCGGACATACCGTCTCAAAGCGGCCGCACGGCCGTCGTCACGGGTACTGGCGGCCTCGGGCTTGAGGACGCCATTGCTCTCGCCGCTGCCGGAGCGGAGGTAATCATTGCGGGCCGCAACCTGGCCAAGGGGAAAGAGGCCGTTGCGAAAGTTCGCCAGGCCGCGCCCGACTCGTCCGTGTGCTTCGAAGTGCTCGATCTTGCCAACATCGAATCCATCACGGCCTTCGGATCACGCCTGCGGGCAAAGCGGCAAAGCCTTGATCTTCTCATCAACAACGCTGCTGTGATGATGCCTCCGCAACGCAAGGTCACAGACGATGGCTTTGAGTTGCAGCTCGGCACGAATTACCTTGGTCATTTCGCTCTGACCGCCCAACTGCTTCCCCTATTGCGCAACGGCCACAATCCTCGCGTCGTTACCCTTTCCAGCATCGCCAGTCGCAACCGCGATGCCTCGATCAACTTTGACGACCTGCAAGCGGAACGCGAATACAAGCCGATGACTGTTTATGGGCAGTCGAAACTGGCCTGCCTGATGTTTGCCCTGGAATTGCAACGCAGAAGCGATGCGGCTGGTTGGGGTATCTCCAGCATGTCAGCTCATCCGGGTATTTCCCGCACAGACCTGCTGCCGAACGGAGCGGGCCCGAATAGCGTACTGGGGCTTTGGCGAAAGTACCTTTGGTTCATGTTTCAGCCCGCAGCCCAGGGCGCACTGCCTACACTTTTCGCCGCCACTTCACCGGAGGCGAAAGGCGGGACCTATTACGGTCCTGACAAACTCGGCGAAACGCGAGGTTCACCTGCGATCGCAAAGATTCCTGAGCGAGCGCTGGACATCAATGTGGCCGCTCGGCTTTGGGATGTCTCCGAAGAACTGACGGGAATGACATTCGGTGCGGCGAGTACGGACCTCTCCAATGTGCCCCCGTTTTCCTGACAGGCCGTCTCATGATTCTGCCTGAGATGCATGACGAATAGTAATCCAGACTTCACGCCACAATCACGGCTGCCGCCGCTGTTGCCGGTGGCTTTGCCATACAGACGCAACACAACTTCGCAGGGATCGGCCGCAAATGACGGAGCGGAAAAGCCGACGGCAAGGCACAGGAGCGTCGCCGCGATAACGGTATTTTTCATTGTGGTATCCTTTTATTGCAGAAGATAAAGGTCGGGTGAATTGCGAACGTGGATGACCGTCGAGTTCAGCGGTAAAAATAAATCGCGGTGGAATGACTGGCGAGGCGGTCAGTTGCTTTAGGCTGGTAAGTTACGACGGCGCGATAACCGTATTTTCTCAGCCAGGACTTTGCCCTGAAATAACTCGTCCCATCGGGCGTATTGACGACAATTTTTTCTGAATGCGCGACGGCATACCAGACGCCGGGCGAATATATGGCTTCAGGGCTGAAAACGATAGACGTTGACCAGCGGCTATCGACGTCGGGAGACGGTATGACAATGCGGTTTTCCGACCACTGCGGGAGCGTGGCGTTAACGGCAGCATCGGGTTTATCCCATGCGGGCTGAACGGGCTCTGGCGGCGACGCGCAGCCGGAGAGCATCACCAGCGCCGCACCGGCATACAGAGTTTCAACGGTTCGCCTCATTAAAGACCTCCTTCATGCTGTTCAGATGAAGATGTTTAAAATAAATCGCGCCCATCCGGCGAATATCGCCGTGAATATCGACGCTGACGATAACGTCCACGCTGTTAAGCACCTTGCGCAGCAGTACCGAAAACGGGATATTTTGGCAGTCAGGATGTTCATAGCAGCGGTCGATGATCCCTTCAATACAGGCTTCAGGGCTGCCCGCGTGCATCGAGGTGATAAGTCCCTCATGGCCGGAGCCGACGATTTTCAGCGCGTCCCAGGCCTCTTTTCCGCGAATTTCCGCCAGCAAAATGCGATCCGGATTCATGCGGTAATTGGCCCGGATCAGCCTGCCGGGGCTGACGATGGCATCCTCCCCGGCGTCCGCCGGGTAAAACAGATGGACATAATTGGCGTGGCGGTAAAAGCGGATTTCGGGGTTGTCTTCGATGGTGGTCAGTCTGAGATGCGGCGGAATATAGTGCAGCAACGTTTTCATATAGGTGGTTTTACCCGACCCGGTTTCGCCGACGATAAATAGCGTCTTACCGTATTCAACCGCCTTTTCGATAAAGCGGGGGATCTCCCCGCGATTATAGTAACCGGCCAGTTCATCCTCTTTACTTTCCGTTTGCTCCTTGCCGGTCACCCGGTGATAAAAACCGGCGTTTATCCAGGACTGATGCGTTTTTTGCTCGAATGAGGGCTTGCGCAGCGTGATGGAAACGGTGTCGCGCTCGCAGGCCGGGGGAATAATGGTCTGGATACGCTCGCCCGATGCCAGCGTGGCGGACAGGATCGGCGAGGTATCATCCACGTTGTCCTCATTCCAGGAGGCCAGTGCTTTGGCGAAAGCGTAGCACTGACGCAGCGTAACCGGGGCGTCGTGCCTTTGCCATTTTCCGCGTATTTTGGTGTGGATCTCGCCGGGACGGTTAATGGCGATTTCGGTCAGGCCTGCCAGCGGCAGAAAATCGCCGAACAGCCGGTTTTTCATGAACTCAAGAGACAGGTTGTCAGCGCGCATACCACCTCGTTTTCAGCCGCAGTTGATAGACAGAAGAGAAATCGATATCCGTACCGGTCATGATGCCGATCACATCGCCCTGGTTCAGGTACATCGTGGGCGGGATATTGATGCTGTTTTCCAGCGTCGTTTTCGCCATTTCCGCCGTGGCCGCGCGGGTGTTTTCGGTGTAGTCGGTATTGCGGTCTTTGCCCGGTGCCGAATCCGACGCCGCAGCGGCCACGTCTTGTACGGTACTCAGCATCAGGGCATTGCCGAACCGTTCCCAGAAATGGGTATCGATCCAGCCGGCAATACCGGCTTCACCTAATTGGCCGCTAGCCTGCGTATCGATCAAGGGAATTTGTAGCTGGCCGGGCGTGCGCAATTCCGTCCAGATGACAAACATCCGGCTGCGGCCGTGTTGCAGCGCGCCGGTGCGATAAATGCCCCTGGCGATGGTGCCCGCCGGGATCAGCTTCACATGGTTGCTGGCGCTGTAAACGTCCTCGCTGATAAGGCAGGAAAGTGTGCCGCCCACGTCGGACACGAAGCGCCGCATCATTGAGCAGGGAATATAGCGGTCAACCGGGATATAGAGGTCCGGATCGAGGGGCAGTCGTTGAACGCCAGTGATTTTCGCCACGCCCGGATTGTCGTCTCCGGTTGCCGGTGTGTCGGCGTCTTGGCAGCGTAGCCGGCCGTCGCTGCCTTTGACCATCACCGATTGACACGGCGTATAGGCGTCTGACGTTGCCGGATGGCTGGGCGTGCCTGCATCGCCGGGCGATCCATTTTGACTCGGGCTTGTATTGCTGCGCTGAGTCGTCGCCGGAGCGTTGTTCATCCCGTTCGCCAGTGCGGCGGCCTTGTTTAAAGCGGGCGGCTCAGGTGGTAACGGCGACACTTCGTCCTGAGCCTGACGGCTGTCGGCGGGCGTTTCCGATTTCCCCTGTTCGAACAGGCCGAATGGATTGCTGTCCAGCCCGAGGTTTTTGCGCTCATTGCGTGCCGCGCCGGATGAGGACGGCGGTGCGGTCTCCGCCGTTTTATTCTCATCCTTCTTCAGCATGCCAAGAAAATGGTCGCCGCCGAGCGCCAGCGCCATCAGTAAGGTCAGGCTCAGCAGGCTGACCAGCAGCGTCCGTCGGCCGGTTTTTTTGCGAAAACGCGTGACTTCGGGCTGGCCGGGGGGCGTTTTCTGCTCCGGCGTCTGGCTGGCCATTGCCGCGCGGGCGCGTTTGCGGGCCTCGGCTTCGAGCTCGGCCGTGGTTTTTTGCGCGTCTTCCGGGGTAGATTTATCGGTCATTTGGCCTCCAGCGTGACGCCGGGGGAGACGGTGTCACCGTTAGCCACGGTCGCGTCGCCGAATGCCGTGTTTTCAATCCCGACTACCGCATTGCCGTAGCGTAGCACCAGGCGCGGCGACAGAGAACGCACCACCATTACGGTGTAGTTGCCCTGGCTGACAACTAGGGGCGTCACCGCCTGCTCCCGGCCGTTAACGACCGTAAAGGCGGAGGGCAGGATTTTGGCGGGCGAAAAGCCGAGGTAGGTAAAGCGGCCGTCATCGTAAGTGAAGTCCGGCGCAATGGACGCCGAATCTTCCGCCACCCGTTTGGTGTAATACCAGTTGCGCGGCGTGGCGGCCTGCCGAAATGCCGCCGCTATCTGTTGCTTTTCCTGTATTTCCTGAAGCTGTTTCAGGCGGGCGGCGCTGGCTGCGACGGATTGCCGGCGGGCTTCAGCCGGATAGCGATAGCGGATAACGAAGGCCTGCGCGGGCGAGTCGTGCTCCAGCACGTTCAGCTCCAGGCTGTAATCGCGTTTTGACGTCACGACGAAAAGGTTGGTTTTCCAGTCCCTCGCGGTCGGCAGGAACACCTGACTGACGTTATTGCCGTTGGCATCGGTCACCGGCTGGGTGATGGGGCTGGGGCTGACGCCCACCCGGTTATCGCTCTTGGTTACTGTCCAGCCTTTGGGAAAACCCGCCTGCGCGTCGATAACGGTTTCATCGTCGTCAAATAGCAGCGTAGTGACGTAGCCGGGGCGGGTGTTCACAACGGTGGCGTTCTGGCTGTTATATGACACGTTCTGCATCCGGCTGTCATATGCGCTTCCGCGCGGCGTCGCCGCACCCCAGGCTGCGAATGCCGTCAGGAAAAAAACACCGGTCAGCATTGTTTTCAGCATCATTCGCTCCTTAACTCTTTATCGCGTTGGTAGCTGGTGACGATGAACCCCAGCGGGTTCACTTCACGCTGGCTGTCCGTCAGTTGTTTACGAGGAAGGTAGCGGTAGGTCAGGCGGATATTCCAGACATCGGTTTTCACCGAATTATCCGCAACGCGGCGAATGGTTCGCTTGATGCGTAACGTCGCCAGACGGTCGGGGGCGGTGGCGGGCGCATGAACGTTGGAAATAATGTCGATAGCGACGACATATTCCGCTTTGTTGAAAATAACGTCCGGCGCCATGTCGCCGTTAAATCCGTCCAGATAATCCTTATTCACGTCGTCGCTGTTGAATAACTGCACGTCGTCATAATCGCGCTGAAGGGAAAAATAGTTATAGCCTTCGCGGCGTTTGACATAATTTGCGGCCAATGCGTGCGCCAGCGATGCTTCGGTGGCAATATCCCGCTCTTTAATGCGGGTCATATAGTCATAACGCCCGGTTTGTTTATCCACCGACCAAAGTTCGATTTCGGTGGTTTTCAGCGGCAGCAGAATAATAATGGCTGCAATCGCCATTGCGGCCAGAACAAATCCGACCGCCGCCATCAGCCAGGCCACTTTTTTCTCGCGAATGTCTTTTTCCAGAATGGCCGATTCAAAGCTTCTGGATGCATCAATGATGTTGTTAACCTCGGACATGGTTTGTCAGCTCCTGAATAATGGCCGGGGAGTTCATTGGCTGAACGTCGCCGGATACCGGCGGCAGGCTGTCGTTATGCTGCGCGCAGCCCGTGAGTGCGCATAGCATCAGCAGGAAGAGGCTGGATTTCATATCGATTCCTCTGTTTGACGGATACAGGGATGTCGCACCGGCAGCGATCGCTACGGCGCAATGTGGATATGTGGATTAGGGAAGGATCAGCGGTTACGCTGCTGGTTGAAACGCTTCATGCTCTCTATTGCGGCGGTGCGTTTTTGCCAGGCTGTGACGGTGTTGTTCACGCCGGTACCAATAAGCTGGCCCGCCATAACGCCGCCTTTGGCCGCTAGTCGGGCGCCGGCAGCACCGGCCTTCAGCGTCGGTTTGGCCGCGCCTGGGGATCTTTTTACCAGCCCGCTTATACCGCTCATGGCCGCGCCCTGTAACACGGCCTGAACGGCGATGCCGCCGAGTGCGCTGGCGATTTTTGCCGAGAAGAAAATGATGATGCCGGAGATAATACCGGCAACACAGCATTGAACGCCAAGCGTAATAATATTGGCGTTATCAGCGAAATTAACCGCCTTATCCAATATGCCATTGAGATAGTTAATAACGATCCGGATCGACAACGCCGAAAATAGAATCGTCAGGATGACGGTGAATATGATTTTCAGCCAGTTATTAAACATGGGAATCAAAAAACCATACAGCAGGCAGAAGATAAAAAGTGGGGCGGTGGTAGTCATTAACACTATCGTGAGTTCAGCTAAAAGGTTAACGGCAGAACCGAATAGCAAGGTAACAATAGCGCCGCCCCAGACCAGAAGTTCGGCAAGCCCCCCATTGAGTTTCACATAGGCGGCGTCATCCTGTTGATAGAGTTTTTGCCCGATGGTTTGCGCTTTAATCCAGACGGTATCCAGCAACACCCAGACATTTTCATCACCGCTGACGCCATCTTTTAATCCGTTAATGGCCGAAATAGTGAGATCCAGCCACCCCCCCAAATTTAAAACGAATGTCATGATGAGTAACATGCGCCCGACATCCCAAATGACATCTTCTAGAGGCGTTTGAAGTTTTCCGGCCAGGGTTTGATAACCCCGATATGTGACAAATAACGTGAAGGAGCTGACGGCGATAACGCTTATCATATCGCCGTACACGGAAGTTTGTCCCCGCAGTACGGCATGTAAACCGTCAGTGATCGTGTTGTTCATGCCAACAAACATACCACCTGACATAGATTACCCCTTTAATTCAAATCGGGAACCTTGGCATTTTCCTGACGGAGTTCAAATCGCGCTTCACGGGCATTTCTGCAATCCTGGGAATCTTCACCAGACGCTTCGCAGGCCGTATATCGGGTGTTCATCTCATCTTGATGTTCTTTATACCATTGCTTTGATTTAGGATTATCACACCCCGTCAGAAGCAAGGCGCCTGAAATAATCGGGAATAGGTAAAGTGACGTTTTCATTTTTGCCCTCTCAATCATTAAAGTCAGGAACGGGCGCGGCGAGCTGCTGTTCATCAAATGCTTTTTGCCGCTGTTGGGCCAACAGGTTGGAGCGTTGCTCAGCCTGTTTGACGGATATTTCCCACTGGCTGGTCAACGCATTCAATTGTACGCTTCTGGCCGCCACGGCGTTAGTCAGGTCCTGTGACTCTTTAGAATCCTGCGCATTCGATATGCGGTCGGATAATGCGGCGATATCGTTGAGCGTGCCGGCGATCTTGTTTTCAACGTCGGACGTATTTTCTATCGCCACCGCCTGATTCAGGATGATCTGTTTGCAACTATCCAGATAACGCGGCGAGGAACTGGACTGATTACAGGTATCGAAAGATTGATATTTTCCATACAAGCGCTGAAGCTCGGAAGAATAGGCGCCGCCCTGATTGGTCAGCAGATCATCCAGTGAAACGCCGTTTTTGCGGAGGTTATCAATATCGCTTTTGAGGTTTCTCGCCTCGTTAAGAAACCCCTGAATATCCCGCACGCCCGTCGCCGTGGCTAATTGCCGCTTGTAGGCGTCAAGCTCGCTTTTATAGTGGGTGACGGTTTCCTGCCACTGCTGGAGTTTTTGCACCCACTGGTTAATGGATTCGGTATTCTGCACGCCGTCGAAAACCGGGATCCCGGCGCTGAACGCCGGAGTGGAGAGAAAGAGTGCTAACGCCAGCACGGTGTTTCGGGTACGCATTGTTATCACCTCTCAGATAGCCATTTCAAGAAACTGCGCTTTCCATGCTTCAGGCTTCATGCCTTCCTGATAAAGGGCATCGAAGATTTTCAGGTTGTCTTCGCTCCCACTCAGCAGTTTGGTGACTTTCCCCAGGCCCGACAGATCCATTTTCGCCATCGTCACGAATGGCCGGGTTTCGCCGGCACGCAACGGCGTTTTCAGGATCACCATATAGCGCTCGCCCGGATCCAGATTTTTGACGATGTCATACACGCTTTCCGGTACTTTCATTTTCTCCACGTAGTCCGCATGGCTGGCCTTTGGGTTGGCGAGAAAAATCTGTGTGCCGCACTGTTCGATGATCGCCGGGGCGATGGGATGCTTGACGATCTCGTCGGGTGACTGGGTGGCGGGGACAAAGATGCCGTTCAGCTTGCGAATAACCTTGAGCATGTTGAGCGAGAACCGGGAGAATTCCACATCAGCCAGCCACTTCCAGAACTCGTCCATACACATTACCAGCCGACGGCCGTCCAGCAGGCTGGTGACGCGATACAGCAGGTAAAAGGTAATCGGCCCTCGGATATCGTCGTCATCCAGAAACTCCGTGCCGTCGATGCCGAAGTTATCGATATCGCTGATATCGAACGTATCCGCCTCGTTATCAAATACCCAGCCGAACTCGCCGCCCTGCGCCCACTGTTTCAGCCGGATGCGCAGCCCATTGACTCGGGCCGCCTGGGTCGGCGGCTCCGGCAGCACTTCCAGCAGTCGTGTGATGCCGCAACGGCGGTATTCCGGCGGGTAGTCCAGCATGATGGTGTTCACGGCGGCGCTGATACGCGCTTCGTCGCGCGGATCGAGCGGCTTGCCGTTGCGGCGGCACAGCATTCGTACCAGTTGCTTGATAAAGTTGATGTTCCGTCGGGTCGGCACCAGCGAAAACGGGTTGAACCCGGTGGTCTCGCCGGTACGGAGTCGAAAATAACGCCCGCCCATCTGGCGTATCGCCATCTCCGCCGCCCGGTCTTTGTCGAAATAAACGGTGGTCAGCCGCTTGATGGTGGCCGAAGCGGCAAACGTCGCCGGGTTGCGGTATTTCTGCATCAGTTGTTGCATCACGGTCATCAGCATCGTTTTCCCCGAGCCGGTTTTCCCGATAATCGCCGTATTGCCCGGCGTTTTCTCGTTAAAGTCATCCCGTCCGGCCTGGCTGTCGTGCAGATTGAGGTAATAACCGCCGCCGCCTGGCGATGTGAGGATAGCGATGGCCTCGCCCCAGGGATTGCCGTCGCGCTTGTGGGGATGAAAGTTGTGCAGACTCGCCATATCGGCATAGTTCTGGCTGCTGACGGCCACCAGCCGGGGCCGCAGGGTATAGACCCCCGGTAGTTGCGCCAGATAGGCGGCGGGTAACGACAGCGTGGAGAGCGTCGTCATAATGCCGAGGTCGGCGAAGGGCTGCGCCAGCGTCGTGGCATCCTTCACCACCCGGTCGGCGCTCGCGGATGAAAC
Organism: Dryocola boscaweniae; assembly: GCF_025215095.1. Lineage (GTDB taxonomy): Bacteria > Pseudomonadota > Gammaproteobacteria > Enterobacterales > Enterobacteriaceae > Dryocola > Dryocola boscaweniae. Next base: position 76,986 of record NZ_JALHAP010000077.1, read on the forward strand.
CAGCAGGGAGAAGTGGTATTTGCCGCATGACACATGCCCGGACTGGAGCAGATCGCGCAGCACAATCAGCTCTTCGCGCTGCGACAGAGCATCGTCATCGGCCGAGTTCAGCCGTTTTTCCGCCAGCCGGATATGGTTCTGCGCTTCATCGCGCGCCAAGCAGGTAAAGGACTGCGTCAGCACATACTCGCTTTCGGCGTACAGCAGCGCATCCAGTAAACCCGTGGTGGTTTCGGGCGAATAGTCCTTGATTTCGAGACTGCGGAAGTAGCGGGAGCCGTCTACCGTCTGGCATTCGGCGGTATCGGTGGTGAAAAACACGTCTGCCGTGCCGAGCTGGTGGTAAAACGGCGCGCGCGTGACCGCTACCTTCTGCCATTTACCAGTGAGCAGCCGGTGATAGAAAGAAAGCTGCGAGGAGTACACCCGCCCGTTTGCTTCATAAACGCCCAGCGGCGTCGCGGTATAGCGGGATAAGGCGGCGTTCAATGACGCCCAGTGCTCAAGCATGACCTTCAGGGCGTTATCCTGCGCCGCCTGCCTTTTGCCGACCGGCTGTCGGCTCAGCACCTTTTTCTCCAGCGACGAGAATGGCGCGAAACAGACGGTAAAGAATAACCGGTGTCGCCAAAGCGGTTTGTCTTTGAGGGGCCGGTAGTACAGTTCCGTCACCTCATCGGCAAAGGGAATGCCCGATTGCGCCGCAAAGGCATCCTGGTAGGGTTCCCGGATACGGTGAATATAGAAAGTGACCGGCTGCCCTTCATACGACCGGATCAGGTTATTCAGGTGGGTCGCCAGAAAAGTGAGATGATGTTCATCCTCGCATTCGAAAACGGTGCCGCCCAGCTCCCAGGTCGCTACCAAATCCCGGTGCCGGTTGCTGATGATGTGAGGGTGAATATGGGAGGAATACGGAATGTATTTATCCAGCGTGATGCGCGCGTTTAATTTCATCTTGTCGGTAAACTCCGCAATATCGACGGCGTCATAGCGGTTAGCCAGGATGGCGTTGGCGCCAAAATAGCGGTTGGCGGCCCACTGGCCGCGCGTTTTAAACGCCAGCCAGAGCAGCCCGAAATAGTGGATATCTTTACGGGCCCTGGCCTTCATTTCCATCCAGGCAGGGAGCAGCAGCAATGCCAGGTAATAGCTGAGGTAAACCGCCAGCAGGACGATAGCCCCGCTGACGATCACGAACGGCACGAGGGGAATGCCCATGATGGCGGCGGGCCGCGTCAACGCCTTGTTCAGCGTGGTCATCGGCTCCCCCTACGCGGCCCAGTAGGCGCCGAAGCCCGACGCGCCGACAATCAGGATGGCGCCGATAATGACGTTGCGCATGTCATGCAGGCTCTTGCCGTCGAACAGCACCTTGTAGCCGATCCACATGGTCGCCAGCGTGATGGTGACGGCGGCTAGCCCCAGCAGGCCGGTGGAGGTGTTGCTCAGCGTCTCATTGGCTTTATTGAATCCACCGTCGGCTGCCAGCACGCGCGAGGAAAGTAATACGGCGGTAACAGCAGACCAGAATTTGACTTTTCTCATCGTCATTTTTCCTCATGAATCTCAGGGACGGGTAACGCGCCGCGCATAACGGCGTTCGGGTAGCGCACGGACGGTGGCGCTGGTGTGGCGTTATCGGCCATGTCGCCGCGCAGGACGACGGTGGGATAATGGATTGTCGGGATGGCATTTTCGGTTGGGGGGCGTTGTTTCTCTTCCCGCGTCGACGGGACGGCATAGCCGATACGTTGGACATAGCTAGTGTCGTCAAAGGCGGCTTCCGGCCGCTGGCCGGTATCAAAGTCACCAGAGTAGTAGCAACTGAGCGCGCGTTTCAGGGAGCCGCCGCGTCGGTAGCAGTCGGTGAGGATGCGCTCGAAGACCGACAGATTGATGCAGGGATCAAACAGCTCATGTGCGGTAACGCCATAGTGACGGAAATTGGTGCTGGTGATTTGCATCAGCCCGACCGAATAGCGGCGACCTTGCGCGGCCAACCGCCTGGCGATGCCGACGGCGTCCGCCTTGTCGGCGGGATAATGAGAAATCACCCCATGGTCGCCGGGCGCGCGCTCATGCTTCGGCACTATCTCCGCGATGGCGTAAGGGTGAAAACCGGATTCCACCCTCGCTATGTCGAGCGCGGTGGTCGGGTGAACGCTGGCGGCGCACTGCATGGCCGCCGCCAGAAAGGCGGTGGTGGAAAGCATGGCGGCCTCAGAAGGGTAAAATGTAGGATGGTTGCGACAGAAAGGAACGGGAAGCGTATTAATCGGCGGCAATATTTTGCGGCGCAGTGTTGTCCTCTCTGGGTTCAAGCAACACCAGCTTGCCGGAGACGGCGATGCCGGGTGTGAACACCACATTCAGGCCGGATTTGCCGTGATGGGCGAAGGCAACGCCGACTTTTGTCCAGTAGGTGCTTTTTTCGCCCTGCGCATCGGGCTGACTTTCCTGCGTGACAAAGACGTGATAAATGGGTTTTCGCATGATTTTTCCTCTGATAAAAAGCGCATGAAACATTGGTCACATCCCGATCCTGCATTCCGGTTTTAACGGGTCAGCGAGAATATTCAGCGGCACCCTGAATTGTGGTTGTGTGACAGCCCGAACCCGGTTGTTAAAGAGCGTATTCAGGCAATCCCGGCCCGGTGAAATAAACGTCCTGAACATCGCCAGCAAATATCGGCGTGGTCAGGGTGCGCTCTCTGATTCCGGCGGGTAACAAGAAAATCAAATCGGAAAATAAAAGAAAAAGGACGCGAAATTATCTTGATATGATTTTGAGTTTTATCTGGCGGGTAAATTTTTTATGAAAATCTGTTCGGTTTTTGTTTTTCGACACGCTTCCCAATATTAAAAATCAGGATGTTCTTGCTGAGGAGAAATAAAATACGTGCGGAAACGCCTTGTTCTCCGCACGTAATCGATATTGCTTTCAGCGCTGACGGCGTTCAAGTTTTGCCTGGCATTGCGTGCAGGTCGTCACGCCCGGCAACGTCTGCCGCCGTTTCTCGGGAATGGGCTTGCCGCAGAAACGACAATGCAACAGTGATGGCGTGGGCGCAGGTTTGAAACGGTTCTGTTCGATCATCTCTTCCAGCCGCTGCTCGTTAAATTCCTGGTCGCGATCGATCTCATCCGGCATGCGACGCCCTCCTGTCCGAAGCTTCCCGTTCGCAAAGCGTGATGCGGTTCCAGACGCTGGTAAGTGAAGGCCCTGCCGTCGGCGTGGACAGCGCCTCGGTGACCTGCATCATCGCCGTCAATGCTTCGGGTGATTCGAGGTTCTCCACGCGGTGTTTTTGCCATTGCCGCCAGATCTCGGCATCGGTTTGTTCATCCGGAATGGGCGTCCTGCCTTGCGGAATAGCGACGCCCAGCAAGCGGCGACGCACGCAGATTTCATTGGAGGTGAGGCCAAAATACTGATTCAGCAACGCAATAGAGCCACCCAGACGAATAGCCCGATTAATCAGTTGCTGACGCAGTGCCTCCTGATGGGACAGTATCAGCAACTGACGTAATACGTCATGGCGTACAGAGATATCCATGAGCGGCGCTGATGTTCGACTCAGGGTAAAGAGTTCGTCCAGAGACAATTGATTGAGAGCGTTCATTTCGTCGAACGTGAATCCCAAGGTTTCGCAGCGACGAATGTTGCCTTCTTTCAGTGCGTGCAGAACGTCTGTTAATATGGAGTAATTCAGTGACGGGATCATAATAGGGTTCCTCACGTTTAAACGTTTTCAACGGCGGATTAATTTAAGGTTTATCCATTCATCGATTTCAGATTCGAGCCAGGCCACGCTGGCGGGGCCAATTTTGATTGAGCGGGGAAAGGCTCCACTTTTCATATAAAGATAAATCTGTGAGCGTTTCAGACCGGTTTTTTCTTCAACCTGTCTCAGACGCAATAACTGATGTGAAGTCATGAGTTTCTCCTGTGTCGGAAATAAACGGGGCAGGTCCGGAGAGGACAAAAAAACACAGGAAGGGAGAGGCAGGGAAGTGGTTAAGCCCGTATTACGGATGTCGTTGTCCTTAATACGGACTTTTGTGCTGACAGATAACTATCATATTATTTTGATGATGAAGAGGATGACGGAGAACCTCGCTCCAGTGCAGTTTTCAGCGTGTCTCCGCTGAGCCGGTCTGTGATGCCATCATCTGAAGCCCATTGCTCAAAGATGGACAGAAGCTTATAAGGCTGTCTCATTAGGGGGCTGATCTCCTTATTATGTTTACAGGCGAGCCAGAACAGACGGGATAGTGGTGTGGATATTCGCGTTGCGGAAGGGGATGTTGTTTTATTTGTGAATGACATATTGATTAGTTTTTCAAGTTCGGCATGTCGAATGACAAAACAGGCATCTTCTGGCAAATTATGAATTGGGAAATATCCTCTACGTTCTTTTCGATACATTACCTGGGATGAGCTCTGTGCAAAAAACTCAGATAAGCAATTCTCAGGTAGTTGCATAATTCCCTGATTTATTTTTTCCTGCCATGTCATTTTTTCGAATATTTGAAATGTATCCCCACCTAAGGTAACTGTAATACCATAATTGCTCACATTCGCTCCTGTTAAAGGTAATGGAATCTTAAGAGAGCTGGCAAGTAATCTCTGTATCAAAACGAATTCAAAACCGGATAATGTTGTGTCAATGACACGCTGTATAGGATAGATGTATCTTCCCTCAGTACTAAAAGTTAAATTTCCCCCTGTAATAAAGCCTTTCTTGTCGAGAAAAAACAGTCTTGATATAAAAGAGTTTTCTACTGGCGCTAGTTTTAATTTCTGGTTGATGGTTTTAATTTTTCTTAAAATAACAGGGGATGGGAAATATATTGAAATATAAATCCTCCCATGTAAAGCATGACGGTAAATATCACTGTCTTTCAATTTTTCACCAGTTGTTTTATTTATTAACTTAACAGCCTCTCGAATGGTAACCCAGTCAGATACTCTATTCTTGACATGGATGATGGAGTTTTTTTTTGGACATGATTTACCTCCTTTTATAAGCTAATTATTTTATTGAAAAAAAAGAATGACCACCTTTTGAGAATGAGCCAATATTCCGAATTGGACTGCTGCAAAACCGTGGGCGTATTTGTCTATACAATAGATGACTTCCCTCGTCTTTCTGTGGATAGGATACTCATAAGTGTCAGGTTAACCCTGAAGATTAGGGGAATCGACAAAAAGGGGGCCTGAATGACCCCCTATGAAAGATTAACCGTAAACGACTTTCACATTTTTAGCTAAAGGCTCGACCACACTTGATACCAACAGGAAACACAGAACACAGAATCCTGTCATCACCATGAAAACAGTGTTCCAGTTATAAGCATCCAGAGTAGCGCCTACGATAAGAGGCATACACATTCCACCGAGCTGTCCTCCCATGTTGATTACGCTATAAGCAACGGGGTAAGTCTCTTTATCCGCACGTTCCATTGCATATACGGAATAGGCTGAATAACCAAGAGCGAGCATCAGACCCAGGATGAACAGCATGAATGCTAATAAATACTTGCTTTCCGGTGCATAGACCAATGAGTACATTGTGAAGATAGTCGCGCCGGCGCTGAGTAGCATTAGTGGCTTACGCCTCTTATTCAACAATCTATCGGATAGCCATCCTCCGAAAAAGTTTCCTAAGACGCTTCCCAGAAAAGGAGATGCCGCTAACAGGGCGGAACTGGTAAGATCGAAACCTCTCTCTGTTATTAAATATTTTGGCAACCATGACATAAGAACGCTGACAATACCTACCATTGAAAAATAACCTAAGGCAACACCGTAGATATCCCAGCACCGAAAAACTTCTCTCGATGTTGAAAGTTCAACAACCTGTTTAGTCCGGATAAGCTTATCAAGCCAACAATATTTAAACTCAGTAGTTTTATGTCCAGTCGATGTATCTGCACTCTTTTCAGGGTAGTTGTCACGAATATAGGCAACTTCTTTTTCATTAACATATTTGCTTTCTTCGGGTTTGTTCCTGACCATAAAATACCAGAAGATAGAAAGCAAAATACCCGGTATGGCGAAAAAAACAAAAATATATCGCCATCCTAATGTCATAATAATCCATGCGCAAATAGGAGGTACAATCAAAGGACCAACTTTTGAACCCGCAAGGAATAAACCTGTCGCAGTCCCTTTTTCTTTGGCGGGAAACCATTGATTAATCGTCACGGTGGAGCCGATTACCACCGGAGATTCACTTACGCCGACTAGAAATCTGAGTATCTTCAATATAAATATATTATTAACGATACCCATCATGCCAGTAAAAAACGAGGTCAGCAGCATGCCAAGGGTAAAAGCGTTTCGCATTCCAATTTTTTTAATCAAAAATCCTGCTGGAATTTGAAAAAAGGAATATCCAGCGAAGAAAAGGCTAATCAAGAGACCAGCCATTGTATTTGACATCTGGAATTCTTCCTGAATAAATGGAATGGCAAAGCCAATATTAGCACGGTCTGCATTTGCAATAGTATAGATAATGAAGATAAAGCTCATTACCCACCATCTGTAATGAGACATTTTTGTAGTGTCAGAGGAAATATTCATAATATTAATCCCGGTGAGTTATTTATATTTTTGCACTGCAAAAGTCGAACTCGCTATAGGTTCTTGCACGGGACAGACTACTCAGTAAATTAGGTTCGATATGATCACGAACTATTTTTACTACCTCAAGCAATCGTTCAAGTGAAATGCCGGTTTGGAGGCCCATTCGGTTAAATAAATTGACTGCGTCTTCAGTGCCTGCGTTGCCCGCCGCCCCGGGAGCAAAAGGACATCCGCCAAGGCCGCCGACGGCCGTTTCAAATCGCGTGACGCCTGCTTGCAGGCCTGCCATCATATTTGCCAAAGCCATACCATGCGTATTATGCATATGTAATCCAACATCCATTAAGGGGAATTTTTGGCTAATGGCTTGCAAAATATGTGACGTCTGAAACGGATTCGCTACACCGATGGTATCGCATAAAGTCAATGATTTGATCTCATGGTCGTCAGAAAATTTAATAATATCCAGCAAGCTGTCTATACTTGTTTCACCGATAAACGGGCAACCAAAAACAGTGGCCAAAGAAAGTGTGATATTCAGTTCAGGATATTCATGCCTGATTTTATACAGGTCATCTAAAGATTCCTGATGCGTTCTGTTAATATTGGCTCTGTTATGTTCAGGACTGACGGAGACGACATAATTTATATTCCTGATACCCGCGTCATAAACTAACTGAGCTCCGCGCACATTAGGAACTAAAACGAATGGAGTAATATTTTTATGATGTTCTAAAACATAGGCGATGACTTCTTTAGAGTCAGCCAGCTGAGGAATAGCTTTAGGACTCACCATAGAAGTTATTTCTATTTTGTTAATTCCGGTTTTAATTAATTGATCAATGATATTTATTTTTAAGTCTGTAGGGATGGGTTTTTTTATGTTCTGAAACCCATCCCGGGGACCTACTTCAGTAATCTGGATAAATTTTGACATTTTATATAATCCTTACAGTATTCCGTTATTGATTAATTCATCAATTTTTTCATCAGAGTAATTAAACAACTCTTTCAATATTTCATAATTATGCTGCCCCAGCGTAGGTGCCGGAGTTCTTATTGTCGCTTTTTTATTAGTAAATTTTACCTGATTACCTGTTAATGTTGTTTTACCCGCTACCGGGTGTTCAATATCAACAAACATTTCCCTGGCAACAGCAATATGAGGATCTTTAGTAACACGATCGATGGTATTGATCGGGGCTGACGGTATGCCTGCAGCCAGTAAGAGTTCCACTATATGATCAATAGACAGGTCTCGTGTCCAGGATTCTATAATAGACTTGAGTTCAGCATGATTTTCGACACGCTTAATATTGGAACTGAATTTTTCGTTGTCCAGTTGATGGATTTGTACTGTGTCTTTTAAGAGTCCAAAAAGTTTATCATTGCCGCAGGCAATGATGACATAGCCGTCATTTGCCTGAAATGAATCATAAGGATAGATTGATTCATAACGGTTTCCGATACGGGTTGGTATCCTTCCTGAACATAAATAAATAATGTTGATGATTTCTAATGAGGAAACCATTGAATCGACCAACGAGACATCAACTTTTTCGCCAATCCCCGTCTTCAGTCGGTTTACGTATGCAGCCAGTACTCCAATAGCGCAGCTCATACCTCCAACAACATCTGCAATCGCAGTACCGGTGCGCGTAGGGGGGGTATCAGGCCAGCCCGTTGTGCTCATGAGACCACTCATCGCCTGGCCAATAATGTCATAACCGGCACGTTTAGAATATGGGCCTGTATGCCCAAACCCCGAGACAGCGCCATAAATAATGGCCGGATTGACTTTCCTGAGATTTTCATATCCCAGTCCCAGTTTCTCCATCACACCGGGGCGATAATTTTCTAAGACAATGTCGCTTTCTTTAACCATGTCCAGAAAAATTTTTCGACCTTCGTCAGTTTTTAAATTAAGAGTAATACCGCGCTTATTTCGATTGAGATTCATAAAATAAGCGCTTTCCCCATTCACTTGTGGGGCATTAGCACGAGAATCATCACCTTTTCCTGGCATTTCAATTTTGATTACGTCAGCGCCAAAATCCGCTAACATCATGCCGCAATAAGGTCCTGCTAATACTCGGGTTAAATCCAGAATGCGTACGCCGCTCATTACTCCTGCCTGCTTTTCCATCTTTAATTCCTTCTACAGTTACATTGACAATATGGATATTTGGTAAGTGATTACCGTTGTTGCGCTTAAATGGTTACAAATTCCATGCCAAAAAATAAAAAATGACGGTAGTTATTTAACGTATTGATATATAAAGTTTTATATTTTATATCGAGAGGGGTATCAATATTTTTGTTTGTATCATTTGTGAAATTCATATCACATATGATATGAATGATTAATATTAAACAGCGTGAGGATTTTTTATGCCTTCTAAAACTCTGCCTAATTTAGCGCTCATAACGCCATATCCGAGTTTGGGTACAATCGTTACTGAACAATGCGTCGGGTTGTTTAATTGTCATGTTTATCATGGCAGTCTGGGAAAGGCGTCTAACATTGCTAAAAACCTTGATCCGGAATTTTACGATGTCATCATGAGTCGTGGTGGAACGGCGGATTATATTGAAAAATCCACCACAATCCCTGTTGTTCGCATCGTCATTTCGGCAGCAGATCTACTGAAATCACTTATTCCTCTTAAAAATAACCGGGAAAAAATTGCATTTTTTAATTATGAAAACTATTTGCCTGAGGTGGATTTAGTTGCTCAGGCATTAAATGTGGTTATTGATGAGTTCACTTTTTCAACGGAACAGGATATTAACGAAAATCTTAAAAGATGCCATGAGGAAAACTATCAAACCATTATAGGTGGTAGCCCGGCAGCCAAAATTGCTCAGCAATACAATATGGAATGCATTCTTATAGAAAATGGTGTTGAATCGGTAAACAGTTCTTTAAGGGAAGCACTGGCAATCGTTGAAACGACAAAACGTAAGCATATGCATATGGCACGGCTTGAAATGATATTATCTTCTATTACGGAAGGGATCATCGTCACCAATGAAAATAATGCTGTGCAATATTTTAACAAAGCTGCGCAGAAAATATTTGGTATAGAAGAAAGTCAGATTATTGGTAAGCAGGTTGATACTGTTATCCAGAATACACGAATTAATCAGGTTTTGCTGTCAAAGTCTCCAGAGATCAGGGAGTTACAGGAAATTGGTAATACGTCTATTATTACGAGCCGGGTTCCTATTCTTATGGGTAATAAATGTATCGGTGTTGTTTGTTCGTTTACTGATACTCCTCAAATACAGCGCGTTGAACGTAAAATTCGCGGAAAAATAATAAAGAAAGGGTTTACTGCGAAATATAAGTTTGCTGATATTATTACAAACAGTGATAATATGCGTGATGTTATAAAGTTGGCTGAAATTTATTCTAAAACTCATTCTCCGGTGATGATTCATGGCGAGTCGGGTACGGGAAAAGAGCTGTTTGCCCAGAGTATTCATAATCACAGCTTGAGGAAAAACGACCCTTTTGTAGCAATAAACTGTGCCGCGATACCCGAAAATCTACTTGAAAGTGAATTATTTGGTTATGAAGGTGGCTCCTTTACGGGAGCTAAACGAGAGGGGAAAGAAGGGTTAATTGAATTAGCACATGAAGGAACCTTATTTTTAGATGAAATTGGTGAGCTTCCCCTTTCCATTCAAAGCCGTTTATTACGGGTGCTTCAGGAATATGAGATCATGCGTATTGGCGGGAAAGACCTCATCCCGGTTAATGTCAGAATTATTGGCGCAACTAATCGATCGCTTGATGATATGGCAAGTGCAGGCACCTTCAGAAGCGATCTCTACTATCGTTTAAATGTATTACCATTAACCGTCCCGCCTCTGCGTGAGCGTGATGGTGATGTGGAATATCTGGTAAAAAAATTTTTGAAAGAACCTGATTCAGAGCAGCAGGTACAGAATTTTCTGGAGGTGTTTTCTTCATATCCTTGGCCAGGGAATGTCCGTGAACTCAGGTTTATCCTGGAGCGGCTGTCTTTATTATCAAAAGGATTTCCCGGGGCTTCATGGTTTGAAATACTTGAGCTAACAGGTTTCAAAATAAAGGATCTGAATAATGCGCCTGAAGCGAGCAGAACTATAACTGTAGATCTTAAAATAAAACATTTAAAAGGTATCGTGAGAGATGTTGAGCGGCAGATAATTTCTTTTTATTTGAAACTTTACAATAATGATCAAGAAAAAGTAGCGACTAAACTGGGCATCAGTAAAATGAGTATGTGGCGTAAATTAAGGGAAAAAGAGGGATAAAGCTTTTGCCGTTCCTGTTTTAGGGGGGCTTTTCTGTAAAGTGGATATCCTGATATTTCCAGCATCCCGGTAAAAGGAAGCTAAATGGGGCGATGCTGTGCCCCATTACCTTGTGAATAAAACGGTATGTCAATGAGCGATTTTATGACCTGTGACAAACGTCTGGTCTGTTTCCTTTTGCTGACCGTCAGGCAGTGGCTCTGTAATTGTGCAGACAAAAAGCAGACATAACATGGCGCCCACCGACAGAGTGAAAAAAACCATGCTCCAGTTATAATGATCCAGGATCATACCAACGATAAAAGGCATACACATACCCCCCAGCTGTCCACCCATATTGATTATGCCGTAGGCGATGGGATACGTCTTTTTATCCACTCTTCCCATTGCGTAAACTGAAAACGCCGAATAACCCAGGCCCAGGAATAATCCGGTGATAAAAAATAGCACGGTCAGGATAAGTTGGGTGGCAGGAGCATTCACAATAAGCAGCATGGACGCAATAGTAGTAATTGCACTGACCATCATCATGGGCTTGCGGCGTTTCCCCAACAGGTTATCCGATATCCATCCACCTAGCAGATTACCGCACAGCGTACCAACAAAGGGTGCTGCTGCCAGGTAAGCGGAATTCATCATTGAAAACCCTTGCTCCTGGAGAAGATATTTAGGTAACCATGACATCAATACGCCGACGGTTCCAACCATGAAAAAATAACCCAGAGCGGCACCATAAATATCCCAGCATCCGAAGCACTGGCGCGTACTGGTAAGGATTTCGGAATGCCGTGTTCTGATGATTTTATCCAGCCATACTGCTTTGTACTCTCTGACCTTTTTGACTTTTTTTGCTGAAACGCCGCTGCGAATATAATCAAGTTCCTGACGGGAAACAAAGCGGCTTTTCTCGGGACTATTATTGACCATCACAATCCAAAGTAAAGCGAGTACAATTCCCGGAACACTAAAAAAGATAAAAATATAGCGCCAGTCGAAGTTCATCAATATCCAGGCACTTATTAATGGGACGACCAATGGTCCCATGTTGGAACTGGCCAGGAAAATACCGGTTGCCGTTCCTTTTTCCCTCTCAGGGAACCAATTGTTGATGGTAACGGTAGAACCGATAACCACAGCCGCTTCACTAACACCTACCAGAAAGCGCAGGATATTCAGGTGGATAATTGAATCAGCCAGACCCATCAGGCCGGTACATATAGCAGTCGTAAGAATACCGAGGGTGTAAATTTGTCTGACGCCGAATTTTTTTATTAAAAAACCAACCGGGATTTGCATTATGGCATATCCGGCAAAGAATAAACTGACCAGTAAACCACCCTGAGTATTATCCAGATTAAATTCTTGTTGCATAAGGGGTAAAGCAAAACCAATATTTGCCCGGTCGGCATATTCTACCGTATAAACAATAAAAATAAGCGCCATTACCCACCAATGAAAATGGGGTACTTTTAAATTTCTTAACGTGCTCATTTCAACCTCAATAAGTAGGATAACCAGAGAGTGTTATTATTTCTCTGATAAGAATGACAGATAGAGGAGCTACCCCTTCCCATCTGTCATTTCTTGTTTTTCAATTATCAGTAACTGGCTTTTCGCCCGGTTTTATATTTTTCTTCTGCGAGACGAATTTCCGGCAATCCTGTTAATCGGTTAAACTCTTCGAAAGGGATCATTTTGGGCAGGAAACTTTCGGTGGTGCCGTGTTGTTTTAATGTTTTCATCAATTCCGTTACGGCATAGGCTTCGGCATACACTGAGGCGACACAAAAGATGACCAGCCGGTAACCGATTTCCTGCAGCTTTGGCGCCGGCAACAAAGGCGTCCGTCCATGTTCAAGCATATTCGCCAGCACCGGGACGTTGAAACTTCGGGTCACGATCCGCATCTCTTCTTCCGATTCCACAGACTCTATAAAAAGTACATCCGCGCCAGCCTGTTCATAAGCCTTGCCACGACGAATGGCTTCGTCCAGGCCATAGTTTGTCCGAGCATCGGTCCGGGCCATAATTAACATATCGCCCCGGCGGGCATCGCAGGCTGCCTGTATTTTTCCCACCATTTCTTCAGGCGGGACAACTTCACGGCCCAGCATATGGCCGCATTTTTTCGGCGCAATCTGGTCTTCAAGCTGCATCATGGCCACCCCGGCATCCTCATACAAACGCGTCGTGCGGATGACATTAATGGCATTACCAAAACCGGTATCAGCATCAGCGATCACGGGAATATTAACGCGTTCAACAATATTCCTGGCGCGTGTCGCCATTTCAACCTGTGTCAGCAGGCCGACATCGGGCTGTCCCAGAATACTGGCGGCTGAACCATAACCGGTCATATAAACAGCTTCGAAACCTGTGTCTTCAATTATCTTTGCGGTGAGTACATCATGCGCACCAGGAGCAATCAGGATGTCTTTCTGTGAGAGCCTCTGTTTTAGCTTACTACCCATGCCAGTCATATCTTTTCCTTTGCTGTATCTGGAGTGATATTGGCAAATAAAATTATTTGCCGCCAAACGTATAACGCATGACTCATGCCAATTTATAAGGGCAGGTGTGATTTTTTAACTTGTTGTTTTAAAGGTAAATTAATATGAATGGAGGAGATGAGGTATTCGCTTGTCGTTTCGGATATATCACTTGTGATAGAGCTTTTTCATTTTTGTTGTAGAGACTCTCTTTTATTTGTGTGTAATGCCATTGAACTCACCAGCCAAATCGCGTGTTAAGTTTGTAGTATTAATGGGAGGCATGTTCTATGTCTATTCCCGGCAGGTGAGCGGTGCTCTGCGGTTATGGCGAGGAAATAACATACATGTCTCCTGGCTTCGCAGGAGCCTGTGTGGGCTAATGGGGTACGCTTTGTGAAGACACAAAGCGTTTTTGATGAAAATTCGCAAAAGGCCTGCTCAATGATATGGTGAATGTCCGGGGTGTAGGTAATGTCCAGGGTAGTCAAGCACAAGCGATCGCCGTAACGGGACTTCAAATCATCCACCCTGTTCAACTGGCGGAAGGTTCCTGCGACGCTTCGGTCAAATGGCGACCGAAGCCGCTGCTTATACCGGTGATAATCCGTTTCGCTGTGTCATATATCCAATCCTTTAAAGGTTAATCAGGCCGGGAAGTCGGTGGAAAAGGCAATATCCTTCTGCGCTTCCAGTGCGGCAAGCCGTTCGGTGAGGGCTGCTTTTATGTTGTTGTAGGCATCTGAGCCAAGTGCAAGGCGTTTCGGCGCGGGGACTTGATCGACCGAGACGATCATTGCTTGCGCCATCTTCGCCGCATCCCCCGGCTGGCCTCTGAAGCCCGGCTCAATGACGCGCCGCACCGCACCGGCGGGGGTTTGCGCATAGACGTCCATGGCTGGGGAAATGGCCGCGCTGTTCGCGGCGAATTCAGTGCGCGCGCTGCCCGGTTCGATAAGGGTTACCTGGATATTGAATGGTGCAATGTCCTGCATCGTGGATTCGAAGAAGCCTTCCACCGCCCATTTTGATGCGTGGTACAGCGAAAGACCCGGCATGGCCCACTGTCCGCCCATACTGGATAGCTGCAGGATCCTGCCGCCTCCCTGGGCACGCAGATGTGGCAATGCTGCGCGTACCACCTGTATTGAGCCCACCACATTGGTATTGAGTTGATGGATTATCTGCTCATCCAGCAATTCTTCGGCCGCGCCAACCAGGCCATATCCGGCATTATTGACCACCACATCGATGTGGCCAAAGTGGGCGAAAGCCGCATCGACGACGCGACAAATTTCCGGAGTATCGGTCAGATCAAGCTGTTCAAGCCAGAGCCGATCGCCATATTTTTCCTGCAGGTCGCTTAATGCATCCATCTTGCGGGCGGTGCCGGCAACACGATCGCCACGCTCCAGAAGTTGTTCCGTCATCAGTCGGCCAAAGCCGCTGTTCACGCCGGTGATGAACCAGGTACGTTGAGTCATATATTTCTCCTAACAGTTGAAAGTATCGCGCTGTCATCCAGCATATTCAGACTACTTGTACAGCGGCGCGCATATTGCAGTGGCCTCGTCTTGATAGGGCCCGGTGCGGCGTGCAGCCATGTAGTCCCTCCCGGACGGCTTACCTGAGCTATGGCGGGGGATACCATTATTCGCGTCCTTTAATTACTGACAGGCACGCGCGTCCAGAGATCATTGAACGCAACGCTATCGAAAAACGCGGTTCCCTCGACGGCCAGGCCGTCTTTCATTTTGAGAAACCACGCGTAATTGTTGACATAAGGCTTGCCATCGTTGGCAATCCCACGCCCCTGGAAGTACGCGATCACCATGTCTCCGTCGCCATAGATGCCTTTGATAGTGACCGGGCGGAATTTGTCATTTGACCGGGCAAAGCGGGCTCCGAAGGGAACATTGATTTTCGCATTCAGTTCGTCCTTGCCAACGGTCGTTCCAGCAATGAGTGAGTGGCCGGGAATCGTCCACTTGATATCTTCCGACAGAACGCTCAGGACGCTGCCTGTGCCACGGCTCCAGGCGGTCAGCGCCGCCTCGACTTTCTGTTTGTTCAACGCGGTTGTATCCGTCGCGTTTTGTGCTAATGCCAGCGGTGCGAAGAACAGCGCAAATAGTGTTGCGGCGAAGCTAATGGACAGGATGGCGCGTCGCCCGGTATCGATTATTTTCATAGTGATATCCTCATTTTTTTATCCAGACTGATTTATGAATTCCTGTTACGGGTGGTTCCGGCAACGCGTTCACCACGTTTTAGAAGCTGTTCCTTCATCCGTCGTCGGCCAAAGCTTCTGTTGACGCCGGTGATAATCCAGGTACGAACGGTCATAGCACTATCCTCCCTGCGGTTGGAGCAACAATTGCCGTGCGATGAAAGACGAGGTTACTTTATGGGATTAGGTTGATAAACTGCGTAAAGCGGGATGGGCTATCAACTCAGGGTTTATAATTAGCAATGCAAAAAGATCAACTCGACGGTATCATTCCGTTCCTCACCGTTGCTAAATACCTGAGTTTTACCCGGGCCGCGCAGGTGCTGAACATTTCTTCGACGGCGGTCAGCAAGGCTGTCCAGCAGTTCGAGCAGCGACATGGTGTCGTGCTGTTCCAGCGAACAACCCGTAGCGTAGTCCTGACGGAGCCCGGCCTCGCGCTGTTTGAGCGTCTCCAGCCCGCCACCGCTGAAATCGGCGATGCACTGGCGTATCTGTCAAACTACCAGACGCATCCGACGGGCACCTTACGCCTGACCATGACACGTATTGCAATGATGTTGCTCGTTGAGCCATTTGTACCGGATTATTGCCGCGCTTATCCGGAGGTCACGCTGGAGCTGTCGATTGATGAGGGAACGGTTGATCTGGCGAGCGGGCTTTATGACGCCGGTATCCGGTTAGGAGAAACGGTTGAGAAAGATATGGTGGCCGTGAGACTCACACCGGACCTCCGTTGGTCCGTGGTTGGCTCACCAGCTTATTTGGCGAGGGCCGGGCGGCCCCGAAATCCTGAAGAACTGACGCAGCATGAAGGCCTCATTTACCGCTTTGTCTCGTCGGGACAACGGCATCGGTGGGAATTCAATCGCAGCGGCCGTGATTTCTTCGTGGATATGCCAGGCCGTATCGTCGTCAATGACCGTGCGTCGTTATTGTCGTTCGCCCGGCAGGGCTTAGGCCTTGCTTATGTGGCTGACATTGAGGCCGCTGACGATCTGGCTGAGGGACGTCTTGAGTCAGTATTGAGAGATTTTATCCAGCCGACCACCGGCGTATATCTTTATTTCCCGGCCAGAACACAGGCTCAGCCCAAGCTGCGTGCGTTTATTGATATGGCAAAGCGTAAAGGACTGGGAGCCGGGTAAGCGGGTTGTGTCCGCTAAAGTTTTCTCAGGAATAAATTACCTTGCGAGGATTATGGAGCCGAATTAGCTGTACTCCGGGCATAACGCAAGAGAGGAAGGAGATAGCAGAAATAGCTGACAGACTTACCAGGTATTTGCTGTGCCTTGTCATGCGGAAGGGGGGCTTTACAGGCAGGGATTAAAATACAGGATGCATCTGACGAGCCAGGTTGAACCCATGTCCAGGGAACGCGTAGCGCTTCTGGCAGGTAAGAATTTAATCCGCGTGAGTTCCCGATCAGATCCTGAGACTGCTGATTTGCTATGAGGTAGAGATGTGTTTAAAGGTATGGGTTCGTCTGCAGTGATTTTTTCTGATTATTGGAGCAGAAGAAAAGCAGATCATTAACTGGCCAGATCTGCTTTTAATTTACGCGTCAATTGCAGGATTTAATGATAAGACAACCTTACGCTTTGTCCCATCAGCGCCAGACATAGGGGGGGATAAATCTATCCCGGCATGCATCCAGATAATCCGACCACCACTGCATCATCGCTTTGCGGGCTTCAAGATGTGCGGCTTTATGGATATAGGCCGCCCGCACGCTGTTGCGCTCCTGGTGGCTCATCTGGCGTTCAACCGCATCCTGCGACCACTGGCCGGACTCCATCAGGGCGCTACAGGCCATCGTCCGGAAGCCGTGACCGCAGACATCCGTTTTGGTGTCATAACCCATCAGCCGCAGCGCTTTGTTGACCGTGTTTTCACACACTGGTTTATACGGATTATGGTCGCCGGGGAACACCAGTTCCAGATGGCCTGAAATCGCTTGAATTTGCTTCAGAACGTCGATGGCTTGCCGGGACAGCGGCACGATATGCGGCGTGCGCATTTTCGCGCCACGCCCGGAGTAGCGGACGCCGGCAATCGCGTCGCGGGTGGCGGGAATGGTCCAGATCTTGTTTCTGAAATCAATTTCACTCCACCTTGCGAAACGCAGTTCGCTGGACCGGATAAACAGGTGCAGGGTGAGCAGTACCGCTAGTCGGGTCAGTTCCCGGCCTTGCGAAACGCAGTTCGCTGGACCGGATAAACAGGTGCAGGGTGAGCAGTACCGCTAGTCGGGTCAGTTCCCGGCCTTGCCGATAGCTTTCAATTAGTTCCAGCAGTTCAGGCAGGCGCTCCAGCGGCAGAGCCGGATAATGGCGCCTGACCGGCGGAGCCGTTACGCCAACTAAATTCAGCGCCGGGTTGTTTTCAACCCATCCTTGCTGAACAGCGTAACGCATAATATTGCACAGATGCTGCCGCGCGCGGGACGCCACCTCCAGCAAACCTTTTTCCTCAATACCTTTCAGAAGGGCAGTGAAGTGTCGGGTTTTCAGTTCCGTTATCGGCAGATTACCGATCGCCGGAAAAACATGATTGTTCAGGCTGGCAAGCAGGCGGGTAGCATGGTTCTCCGACCAGGTTCTGTTGCTTTGATGCCAGCTCAGCGCCACAGTCTTAAAACTCTTTGCCGGTGAACGAGCCGCCTTTTCAGCGGCACGTCGCTGCGCCGGGTTGATATTTAGAGCCAGCAGTTTGCGGATGCCGTCGCGCTGTTGCCGGGCATCGGTCAGCGATACATCGGGATAAGTGCCTAAACTGAGGCGAGACTCTTTGCCATTGATACGATATTTGAGATACCAGAGACGTGAACCGCCTGGATTAACCAAAAGGTACAGACCGTGTGAATCGGAAACTTTGAAGGGATTAGCGGATGATTTTAAGTTGCGGATTTTTGAGTCGTTAAGAGACATTTGGGGGTCACTCCATTATCGAACCAACCTGACCCCAAATCTGACCACCATTTTTTCCCGATGCGGAGGGAAAACTAGAAACGCATCGGGAAGGTTTTTCACGCTAACCTGTTGAATCAACGTACAAATAGGGATTCGCAAGGATGCATGAAAACAAGTAAATGGCTCCTCTGACTGGACTCGAACCAGTGACATACGGATTAACAGTCCGCCGTTCTACCGACTGAACTACAGAGGAATCGTAGTGCGGCATATCTTAGCGAGTGCGCCTGGTTTGTCAAATCCTGAATCAGCCTGTTGGCGCTGTTTGCGGTTTCTCTCAGCGTTTTGTCGTCTTTTTAGCCGGGATGAAGCAAAAAATACTTTGCAGGATAAGCGATTGTAAATCATTATTTGAAATGTGGTTTCACATCTCTCACAGGTCACCCTTGAACTTACATGCCGTACTACGTCAGCGCGTTGAGAAAACTCGCTGGTATACCAACAGAAAAAGCTATCGGACGCTTTTCTGGCGCGAAATTACTCCCCTTGCCGTGCCTATCTTTCTGGAAAATACCTGTGTGTTAATGATGGGAGTGCTGAGCACTTTCCTCGTGAGCTGGCTGGGTAAAGAGGCGATGGCGGGCGTGGGGCTGGCCGATAGTTTTAACATGGTGATCATTGCATTTTTTGCCGCAATCGATCTTGGTACCACGGTGGTTGTCGCCTTCAGTCTCGGCAAGCTCGATCCAAAACGAGCGCGAGCGGCAGCGCGCCAGTCTCTGGTGCTGATGACGATTGTGGCGCTGTTCCTGGCGATTGGCATTCACCTGGCCGGTGAGCACATCGTGAATATCATTGCTGGCGACGCAACGCCGGAAGTGAAGGCGCTGGCGCTTTCTTATCTGCAAACCACGGTCTGGAGTTATCCGGCGGCGGCCATCGCGCTAATCGGCAGCGGCGCGCTTCGCGGGGCGGGGAACACGAAAATTCCTCTGCTGATTAACGGCGGGATGAATATCCTCAATATTATGATCAGTAGCGTGCTGATCTACGGCCTTTTCGACTGGCAAGGAATGGGATTTGTCGGTGCCGGGCTGGGGCTGACTATCTCTCGCTACATCGGCGCGATAGGCATTATCTACGTGCTGATGATCGGCTTTAACCCGGCGCTGCGTATTTCGCTCAAAAGTTACTTTACTCCGCTTAAGCTCAATATCCTTTGGGAAGTGCTCGGCATCGGCATTCCCGCCAGTATCGAATCCGTTTTGTTCAACGGCGGCAAGCTGTTAACGCAGATGTTCGTGGCCGGTATGGGCACCAACGTCATCGCCGGTAACTTTATCGCTTTCTCGATTGCGGCGCTGATTAACCTGCCGGGAAACGCCCTGGGCTCAGCCTCAACCATTATCGTTGGCAGGCGTTTAGGCAAAGGGCAGATTGGCCAGGCGGAGCGGCAACTGCGCCATGTCTTCTGGTTATCGACCATTTTTCTGACGATTATCGCCTGGGGAACCGCGCCTTTCGCCGGGCTGTTCGCCTCGTTCTATACGCGTGAGGATGACGTAAAAGAAGTGGTCAAAGTGCTCATCTGGCTTAACGCCGCGTTTATGCCAATCTGGGCGGCTTCCTGGGTCTTACCGGCCGGGCTGAAAGGCGCGCGCGACGCACGTTTCGCCATGTGGGTTTCGATGCTTGGCATGTGGGGTTGCCGCGTTGTGGCAGGTTATACGCTGGGGATTGTGCTGGGGATGGGCGTTGTGGGCGTCTGGCTGGGGATGTTCCTCGACTGGACGGTTCGCGGCGTATTCTTCTACTGGCGCATGGTAAGCGGACGCTGGCTGAAAAAATACCCGCGACCGGAAAAACAGCCTGTAACGGTTGTGCCGGCAACCGGGCAAAACAGCAGCTAAAAGTCTACGCTTAGCGAAACGCTTATGTCCGGGAAGTAAAAACATGCACCTGAAATCGTTTTGCAGTTTACTGCTTCTGCTTGCCAGCCAGAACGTGCTGGCCGTTAGCTATCCGTTACCGCCGGAAGGCAGTCGTCTGGTGGGCAGCCCGCTGACAATTACCGTTCCCGAGGGAAACAAACTGCCGCTTGAGGCGTTTGCGCAGCAGCACGGTCAGGGGCTGAGCAACCTTATAGAAGCCAATCCCGATGTGGATGTATTTTTACCTCATGCGGGTTCGGAGCTGGTTATCCCCGGGCAGCTAATATTGCCGGATACCGTGCGCGAAGGCATTGTCGTTAACGTTGCGGAAATGCGGCTCTACTATTATCCGCCGGAAGGCGGCACGGTTGAGGTGTTCCCGATAGGCATCGGCCAGGCGGGACGAGAAACGCCGCGCAACTGGGTTACCCGGATTGAGCGCAAACAGGAGGGGCCAACCTGGGTGCCTACCGCGAACACACGACGCGCGTATGCAAAAGAGGGAAGAAGCCTCCCGGCCTACGTGCCAGCCGGGCCGGATAATCCTATGGGGCTTTACGCCATTTATATTGGCAGGTTTTATGCGATACACGGCACCAATGCCAACTTTGGCATTGGTTTGCGGGTTAGCCAGGGCTGTATTCGACTGCGCAATAACGATATCAAATATCTGTTTGATAACGTTCCGGAAGGCACGCGCGTTCAGCTTATTGACCAGCCCGTGAAGGTGACTACCGAGCCGGATGGCAGCCGCTGGCTTGAAGTTCATGAACCGTTATCCCGAAACCGTAGCGAATTTGAATCCACCAACAAAGTGCCGCTCTCTTTAACATCCTCGCTTAGCGCGGCGATGAAGGAACAAGGCGTTGATATGCTCCGCGTTACCAATGAACTGGAACGCCGTTCAGGGATGCCGGTAAATATCAGCGGAGCAGCTCCCGGGCTGAACGTTGAGTAGCTAGCTCATTTTGTGCGCTCAGGGTGACTGAAGCAGCGCGTCACAGCGCTGTTTCACCGCTTTGTGCAGCAAACGCACCGTGGCGGATAACTGTTTGCGGTGAGGACAAATCAGATTGAGCGGCACCACGTCTCCCTGCGTCTGCGGCAGTAATACTTTCAGGCGACCGGCACTGACGTCTTCGCTCACATCCAGCCAGGACTTAAACGCAATACCTTCCCCCTCGATCGCTAAACGGCGAATGACTTCCGCATCGTCGCTCATCATGCTGCCTTTTACGGCGATATGATGCATATTGCCGTCCTGAACGAGCGTCCATTTATCAAAAACTCGTCCGCGCAGAATATAAGTCAGCGCGTTGTGGTGGGCGAGATCGGTTAGCGTTTTGGGTTCACCGTGGCGTTCAATATAAGAAGGCGCAGCAACTAAAACCCGGCGATTATTGGGGGCGAGGGGCAGGGCGACGTAGGATGCATCCTCGTTAATGCCGTAGCGAAAAGCGACATCAACCGGATCTTTAAACACATCGGCAATCCTGTCGGAGAAGAGGATTTTTAGCTGCAGGGCAGGGTGCTGACGCCTGAAATCCTGAAAAACCGAAAGCAGCAGGTTGCGCCCCAAATCGGAAGGCACGGCAATTTGCAGCACGCCGCGCACTTCATCGCTGGCCGGTTGAAGCTGCTCATAACCCGCTTCAAGCGCCTGTAACGCCTGAATGGCATAGGGCAGCCAGTTTTCCCCTTCCGGCGTCAGCCTCAGGCTGCGCGTGGAGCGGGCAAACAGGCGGACGTTGAGGGTTTTTTCCAGCCGTTTTATGGCGGTGCTCACCTGGGCTGGCTGCAAACCCGCCTCACGCGCCGTATCGCTAAAGCTGTTTAGCGCGCTTGCCCTGACAAACAAAGTTAGGTCTTCCAGCCTGAGCATTTTCACTCCCCGAGTATAAGTGTTGTTTTTTATGGGCTGTTTCCCGATGGTTCCTCTCCTTGTAACATGCTCGAAAGGTTCCAACCGCGAAGAGTCTCTTGCGGCTCATGTTAACTAATTCAGGGAATAATCATGAATATTATTGATGCAGCGTCTTCACGCTATTCAACCAAAGCTTTTGATTGTGCTAAAAAAATAAGCGCTGAAGATATCGAAAAAGTGAAAAATCTGCTGCGCCTGAGCCCGTCGAGCACCAACTCGCAGCCGTGGCATTTTATTCTGGCGAGTACGGACGAAGCTAAAGCGCGTATCGCAAAAGCCACCTCCGGTTTTTATGTCTTTAACGAACGCAAAGTGCTTGATGCATCCCACGTAGTGGTGTTCTGCGCCAAAACGGCTATTG
This sequence comes from Dryocola boscaweniae, assembly GCF_025215095.1. GTDB lineage: Bacteria > Pseudomonadota > Gammaproteobacteria > Enterobacterales > Enterobacteriaceae > Dryocola > Dryocola boscaweniae. The sequence continues at coordinate 99,733 of NZ_JALHAP010000077.1, forward strand.
ATGAAAAGCACCTGTTTACGCTGCTGGAAAAAGAGAATGCCGATGGACGTTTTGCAAGCCAGCAGGCGATGGAAGGGCAGCAAAAAGGCCGCTCTTATTTTGTGAATATGCACCGTTTTGATCTGAAAGACGCGCAGCACTGGATGGAAAAACAAGTCTATCTGAACGTTGGTAACTTCCTGCTGGGCGTGTCCGCATTGAATATTGACGCCGTACCGATTGAAGGTTTTGACGCGCGTATTCTGGATGAAGAGTTTGGGCTGCGTGAGAAGGGCTTTACAAGCCTTGTGATTGTACCGATTGGTTATCGCAGCGTGGAAGACTTTAACGCCGCGCTGCCAAAATCACGCCTCGATTTCAGCGAGATTTTGACCGAGTGCTAAAAGCTCCCTTCCCCTGATCCTGTTCAGAATCAGGGGGAAAATAAATAGCGGGTACTTTTTTAGCGCCGCCAGGGCTTTATCAAACGGCTGTGTCAGTGATGTGTTTCTCGGTGAAGTGGTTAAGACAATCGTCTACGAAGGCTGCAAGTTTGTCTTCAATGCTGCTCTCTACGGTGCTTAAGCGCAGCAGTGGAACGCCACTTTTACCAAGCACACTGTCTTTGACGCGATCGCGTTCGGCTTGTTCAGGCGTCTCATGGTAGCCGCCATCAACCTCGATAACCCCCAGCGGTGTTTTTCCCACTTTAAAGTAAAGAACGAAATCGCAGCTTGCCTGCTGGTTAACAAATTCAACTTCCCGGGCTGTAAGCACATTGTTGGCTAAAGAAATTAACTGAGCGAGTGGAATCTGGGTGTGGAATTTGATGAGCTGATAGTCTGGTTTCGTCAGTAAATCCCGTAGCAATGCTGCAATTATTTGTTCTGATTTAAATTTAGAATCGCCAGGATTTAGCCGTGCCTGCAGCTTTTGCAGGGAACGATCGTATTCGCTATAGAGCAGGTCAAAGGCTGAAACAACCGGTGCGCGCTGAATTTGACTCTCATCCGCGTAGTATTCAATGTAGCGGACGAGTGCGGCAATATGGCGATTCTTCATAGTAAAGACCTCGTCTCCGGTGACAAGAGTGAAATTATTTTTAGCTCGTGATACGGCGACATTTACCAGGTGTGGATCGTCCACAAAATCGATTTTATCTCCGTGGGCGGTTTTTTTGTCCAGTACGGTAGAGAAGATAATTTCGTCACATTCCCGTCCCTGAAACTTATGCACCGTAGCTTTAATAAAATCTTCAGGAAGCACCTTTTTCGAAAGGTTAATCTGCGCATTATAGGGGGCGATAAAGCCGCGATTGTGTTTTTCGTCCCACTCCAGTGGTCCTAACGACTCCAGCTCTCTCAGGTTCGTGAATTTTCGGGTGTGATTACCTTTAGCGGTAATAATCAGCGACATGGATTGCTCGCCTTTGTCCTGGGTCATGGGAATCAACTGGTTGTCGTAAAACTGTTTATTACAGAACTGAATGATTTTTGGATGGCAGCGATAATGCTCTTTGAGCAACGACGTGGGAAGCCCGTGTTCAAAGATGCCCACAATCGAGCCAAGAAGGCTATACCTGACGCAGTCGTAATACTCAGCCGGAGCCGGAATATCAATTTTCACTGGAACGTGGGGCAGTTGTTTTCTGTCGCCAACGATAATAACGTTTCGTGCGCAGCCGAGCGCAAGAATGCCGGGTAATATATCCTGCTGGGATGCTTCATCGATAATAACAAAATCAATAAGTTTTCGGGTGGGCAGGGAGTTGATAATAGAATGTGTGCTGCTACCGATTATTGGGTAGCGCGCCAGGAAGGCATCAAACTCCTGAAGATAGCGCGCTTCGTCAAACGGTTGCCGATCCGTAATATGCTGATGAAGATGGTTTTTCAGGTAGTCCATTGAAGCGCTGGTCAGGCTGTTAAGCAGCGTCTCGAACTGGCCTTCCTGCAATATTTTTTGTTGCGCATCCAGCTCGGCTTTTTTGCTTTCAAGCGTCTTTTTATAGAAATAAAGCTGGAGTTCGCGAATGAGTCGCTGTCGCTTTGCGGGGGAGTTGATGGCTTTGATACGCCAGATTCTGAATCGGAACAGCAATTCAAGGCGATCCCGGAGCGTAACAGGATGCTCAGCCAGATAGTGCAACCATGCCATTAAATCGGTAGCTTTATCGGCTGTTAAACGCTGATTCTTGATGAGTTGAGAGGCAGGAAAAGTTTGCTCGCGCTGCCATTCATGCAGATATTTTTGTTCAATCAGTAACTCTTCTATATCCGCCTGCAACTGTGCCACTTTATTTCTTGCAATGAGCTGGTTTTTTAATTTTTGCCCGTTAGCTTCTATATCTTCAAGTTTTGGCTGACTGGCAGGCGCCTCCGGTAGCCCAAGTGGAACGCTGGAGAAAAACTGTTTTCGGTTATCCGAACTGCCTAATCTGGCAAAGAGATAATTTAATCCCGCTTTTTCTAATTTTTCATAGACATTATCAACCGCCGAATTGTTATTGGAGAGTACGGCAACCGATTTATTATTCAGCAGAATATTGGCAATGATATTTAAAATGGTTTGCGTCTTTCCGGTGCCTGGTGGGCCTTCAATCAGACTTATCTGTGAGGAAAACGCCTGCTCAACCGCTTGCAACTGGCTTTCATTAATTCCAAAGGGATAGATCAGTTTTTGTAGAGGGTCTCGATGCTGGTTTTTCCCGGTGCAATAAGCATGCAACACAGAGTTCGGATGGCAGGGCAGAACTTTATTCAACTGGCGCACCACGCTTTCAGCAATGTGTTTTTTGTCTTCTGACGAATACGCCACGCGGGCCTGAGCCACACGGTTAAAATAATCAAAAATTATTTTTTCGTTTGCTGGCGCTTCGGTGATTTTGTCAATCTCTGAAGTCTTCATGCAGTAGGGTCTGGCGTTACCGGGATAATAAACAACGGTATATTTCCCACCGTAGGTTATTGCGCTTTCGATGGTCTGAACCTCTGCGTTTCCTTTCTTAATCAGCCGGGAACCGATCTCGGGCTTAGTCGGAATAATCTCGCAATCTTCTAATGGACGGTTATATTTTTTGCCGGAGTGGTAAATACAGGAGAGAACCAGCCCACCTTTCCTGTCGTCATACCATAATTTCCAGTCTTTGAGCTGCGAAGTTTTCTCTTTACCATCCATGTACACCGAAACCATAAATATCAACCATGAATTTAATTGGGGATTTTTAATATACCCGCAGGGAGGGGTATCGCAAAGCTTGTCAGACAAGAAACTAAGGATTAGGGGAGTAACTAAAGCGGAAAACGGGACAACAGCAAGCAAAAAGCCCGCTTAAGTTTCCTTAAGCGGGCTTCTCTAAATATGGCTCCTCTGACTGGACTCGAACCAGTGACATACGGATTAACAGTCCGCCGTTCTACCGACTGAACTACAGAGGAATCGTGTGAACGGGGCGCATAGTAACGAGGTGTACCCGGGTTGTCAAAGGCTGTTTTGGCTAATTGCGTTTGATTGCGGATTTTTACAGCAAATCAATAAAAAGGGCCGTTTTTTACGGCCCTTAAAGCTTTAACCGGCCAGGCGGGCGCGCACGGGAGCGGTTGCTTCAAACAACCAGGGACGTGCTTCGCTGCTCACTCGCGGCGAAAGCGTTTCGCGTACCCACAGATGATATTCATCCAGCCAGGCGATTTCCTGCTCGTTAAGCAGCGACAGATCAACAGCGCTGAGATCGACAGGGATCAGCGTGAGGGATGCGAATTTGCAGAATCCCGGCTGTGAGGCCACCACTTCCACCTGATTTTCAATGCGAATGCCGTGGCTTCCGTCCAGATAATAGCCCGGCTCGATGGTGAGAATATTGCCCGGCAGCAGCGGCCACGGGTTCACCTTCTTCGCCATGCGATGCGGGTTTTCATGAATCAGCAGGTTGTGGCCGACACCGTGTCCGGTGCCGTGATCGTAATCCAGCCCCAGCTCCCAGAGCGGACGGCGGGCGAACGCATCAAGCTGATGACCCTGAGCGCCCTGCGGAAATTGCAGGGTAATCAGCGCCAGAAAGCCTTTTAGCACCGCCGTATAGTGCAGACGACGCTGCGCATCTACCTGCCCGAAGCTTAACGTGCGCGTGGCATCGGTAGTGCCGTTCGTGTACTGGCCGCCGGAATCATTAAGATAAAACTCGTGGCCGGTAATAGCGTGGTTGGTTTCAGGCGAGGAGTGGTAGTGGCACATTGCGGCATTGCTGCCCGCAGCGGAAATAGTGCTAAAACTCTGCTGCTGGAAATTATCGCAAAGTTTGCGAAACTCAAGCTGCTTTTCCTGCGCTTCAAGCTCGGTAATCGGATTACCCGCCGCTTCGCGCAGGGGAACTTCGTGACTCAGCCAGGCAAGGAAGTTCACCCAGGCTGCGCCATCGTCGATATGGCTTGCGCGATAGCCAGCCAGCTCGACCTCATTTTTATTGGCTTTCATCAGCGTTATCGGGTCCGGCTGCCAGATAACACGGCCATGACCCGCTTCAACCGCAAAGCGCACCGCAACCGGCGCGTAATCCCCGTCCAGCCAGATGCGCTTATCTGCGGCGATTGCTTCGCAGCGGCTCAGGAAATCTTCAGGGCTGGCGAGCGTCACCTGGGACAACGTTTCATCGCTTAACTGATGGAGCTTTTCGCGGGCAACGAACCATTCAATGTCGCCATTGTTCTTCACCAGCGCAAAAGAGTGGGGCACCGGGTTCATGGCGATATCCGAACCGCGCACGTTCAGTAGCCAGGCGATATTATCCGGCAAAGTGAGCGCAAGATAATCTGCGCCAGCCGCGGTAAGCGCGGCCGCAACCCGCTGGCGTTTGTTAGCCGAGGATTCGCCGCTGATTTCATCTGGCATGGACTTAATTAGCCCACAGGGCGCCGCCGGGCGAGCAGGCCAGATATCGTTAAGCGGATCGTCATTGACCGCCACTAAATCACAACCGCTGGCGCGCAGGTTTTCGTACTGGCTGTTAACCATCAACAGCGGCTCAAAAGCGATGCGTTTGCCTGCGGGCAGGTTATCACGCAGCCACAGATGAATCGGCTCTTCGTGAAGATGATGGATTTCAAAGGCTTCGAGGTCCACCTGATGGCGAGCCTGTACCTGGTAGCGTCCATCAACAAAAAGCAGGGCGCGATCGGCCAGGATCAGCGCCAGTCCCGCCGAACCGGTGAAACCGCTTATAAATTCCAGCTTATTGTCATGCGGCGCGCAGTCTTCGCTTTGATGTGCATCGGCACGAGGGATTAGCATACCGTCAAGCTCGCGTGCTTTCAGAAGGTTGCGTAACGCAGACAGCGGGCAAGTTGATTGCATTGCAGTTCCTTTTCTTATCAACGGAAAGGTGGCTCATTAAAGGTGCGCAGCTTACGTGAATGCAGGCGCTCGCCTTCGGCACGTAATAAATCAATGGCGCAAATACCAATTTGCAGGTGCTCGGATATCGCTCCTTCATAGAAGCGGTTGGCCTGGCCCGGCAGCTTAATTTCACCGTGAAGAGGTTTATCAGAAACGCATAACAGCGTGCCGTACGGAACGCGGAAACGATAACCCTGAGCGGCGATTGTTGCGCTTTCCATATCGATAGCGACCGCCCGGCTCAGGTTAAAGCGTAGCGCCGATGCGGAATAGCGTAGCTCCCAGTTTCTGTCGTCCGTGGTGACCACGGTTCCGGTACGCAGGCGCTGTTTAACCTCTTCGCCCGGCATGCCGCTCACCAGCTTGGTGGCGTCGTAAAGCGCGCGCTGCACTTCTGCAATGCTTGGAATGGGGATATCCGGCGGCAGCACGGCGTTCAGAACGTGATCGTCGCGCAGATACGCATGCGCCAGAACATAATCGCCAATCGACTGGCTTTCGCGCAGCCCGCCGCAGTGTCCGATCATCAGCCAGGCATCCGGGCGCAGCACGGCCAGATGATCGCAGATAGTTTTAGCGTTCGATGGCCCAACGCCGATGTTAATCAGGGTAATGCCGCTGCCTTTTGCATCAATTAAATGCCAGGCGGGCATCTGATGCTTCTTCCACGCCAGGTCTGAAATCGCTTCTTCGGGAGCTTCGGTGTCGGCAGTCAGCCAGGCGCCGCCGGCGCAGGAGAGCGCCACATACGGGCTTTCCGGATCAAGTATTTGCTGGCAACCCCAGCGGACAAACTCATCCACATAGCGGGTGTAGTTGGTGAACAGCACGAACGACTGAAAGTGTTCGACCGGCGTGCCGGTATAGTGCCGCAGGCGAGCCAGCGAGAAATCCACGCGGCGCGCATCAAAATGGGAAAGCGGGTAAAACTCGGTTGGATGGAACAGGCCGTCTGCCGTCTCGTCGCCAATTTGCGCAAGCTCGGTGGTTGGGAAATGACGGGTTAAATCCGCGCTCATCGACCTGTCCAGCGACAGGCTGGAACCATCAATCACGTAGGGATAAGGAATTTCATGCAGCGATGGTCCCACTTCAATCTGTGCGCCGTAATCTTCGTGCAGCAGAGTAAGTTGTTCAGTGAGGTAAGCGCGAAAGAGTGCGGGGCGGGTAATGGTTGTGGTGTAACTGCCGGAATGGGTAAAACGTGCGTAGGCTCTGGTTTTATTAGGCCTGGTGGTCGTACCGTCCCAGCTAACTCGCAGTTCCGGATAGACAAATAAGCCTGCCGCTCGCGCGAGCGTGTCGGGCAACGTGCCTTCTCGCGTATAGGTGCCGATGGCATCGCGCAGCGCGTTCACTGCTTTATCAAAAAGGGATTCGAGTTTATCAAGCGCTTGCTCGGGCGTTAGCCCCTGGTTTGTAGCGTCATTATTCATTAGTTCTCCTTCTTCCGGACGTACCGGCGGTGACGCGGGTAAATCTAGTATGTCATGGCCGTGGGAGAACGGAAGGGGGGAGTGCGAAGCGCCGTCAGGAACGCATCTTTGAAGCGGCCGTTATATGAGTTTAAACAGGATGCGAAAAGGCTTTAAGTTGGTGATGTAAACCCAGATTTTATGTAAATCAACCACGCCCGCCATTGCCAGCAACACCAGCGTTATCAGCAGCGTGGCGGCGGTAATTACCAGCATCAGGCGAACAATATTTTTCTGGATTTTGATCTGCTGCTTATTACGCCGCTCTTCTTTTTCATGCTCCGCAATGGTGGCCACGGATTTTGGCTGCACAAAATAGCGCTCATCCCGCAGCAGCAGATCGTCCGTTATTACCAGCGACTTCAGCAGCAGCGTAACTTTGCGGCGAAACTCTTCATTGCGGATGTGCTTATACCACAGCCTGCCATACAGCATCTCAATCACTTCATTGACCGTAACGCCGCTGTTTAGCTGCGAAGGCGGCTGCTGAATATATTCATTTACCAGCAGGTTCAGCAGCGCGATGCGATCGCGGCTTTTAAGCTCTTTATTGCCGAAAAATGCCGAAACGAGTTTACCTTTCCCGCGGCTCGCCAGAGATTTGGCATACGCAAAGCGGGTGTAATAATTAAAGGTAAAAGCAATAATGCCAGCAAAGCTTACCGGTCCGTAGCGGCGATGGTGGATGATTTCCACCTGCATTTCATCAAGCTCTGCAATGGATACTGAATGCCGTTCGGTGTAGCCGTGCGATTTATAATCCCATCGGGTAAGCAGAGCGAAACCTTCCTGATAATCTTCCAGCAGATAGCGATGGTTAGCGACATCAACCAGATGCACACTGTAGTAGTTATAGGGATTTTCCGGGCGCGTATTCCGGTGGACGAGTCGGGGAAGGTGCTTTCTCCATACTTTCTGGCGCAGCGAGGACATTTTATTGTCGGACATCAAAGGACCTTACAGGAAGTAGCAGAAAAAAGGAGGGGCTGAAATGGCTGATACGATCATAGTTGACGGAGAGATGCAGCGGCAACCGGCTTGACGTTAAAAGTTAGCTGCCGTGCATTTAATCATGCGGTTTCGTGTTCCTTCCTGAAAGTGGCAGAGCTATGGGAAGGAAAGCCCGTCGACAGAAAGCAAGAAGCCCGCTTAAGTTTCCTTAAGCGGGCTTCTTAAATTTGGCTCCTCTGACTGGACTCGAACCAGTGACATACGGATTAACAGTCCGCCGTTCTACCGACTGAACTACAGAGGAATCGTGTGAACGGGGCGCATATTAACGGCACGAGTTTGGCTTGTCAAAGCCTGAAATAACGGTTGCGGTTCGTTTGCTGATAAAACAGTCAAACGGAGCTAAACGTACAGATGCTTGCCTACGAACGACGTATCTTCTGCCAAACGACGAGCGGGATGGTAATAAGCTTTTCGCATTTACCTGCACCACGCTGGTGCGCGCATACCCCTTTTGGGGCATAAGCAAACCGCTGTTTCAGTAATGGAGTCGAGCGTTTTCATCAGTTCCTCTTATAATCCAGCCGGTTAGACCATCTGGCCCGACGTTGTGAAAAAGTGGCAAGTATCTTGCAATTCCCTTCACGACATCACAGCCGAGACTGGCACTGGCATTCCGTGAAGGAGGCAAAATGAATTTAAGACGACTGAAATACTTCGTAAAAATCGTCGATATTGGTAGCCTGACCCAGGCCGCTGAAGTGCTGCATATTGCGCAGCCGGCGCTGAGCCAGCAGGTCGCTACCCTTGAAGGGGAACTGAGCCAACAATTATTAATTCGCACCAAGCGCGGTGTGACCCCGACGGAAGCGGGGAAGATTCTTTATACCCATGCGCGGGCGATTTTGCGTCAGTGTGAGCAGGCGCAACTGGCGGTTGGCAACGTCGGCCAGACGCTGAGCGGGCAGGTCTCAATCGGCCTTGCGCCGGGAACGGCGGCCTCGTCAATTATTATGCCTTTGCTTCAGGCTGTGCGTGCGGAATTGCCGGACGTCCTGGTCTATCTGCATGAAAACAGCGGTTCTTCCCTGAATGACAAGCTGTTAAGCGGCCAGCTTGACATGGCGGTCTTGTATGACCGTTCTCCGACGGCGGGCATCATCAGCCAGCCGTTACTTAAAGAGGAGTTGTTTCTGGTCGGCACCCGCGACTGTCCAGGTCAGACAGTCGATCTCGCGGCGGTAGCCGAAATGAACCTATTCCTGCCGCGTGACTACAGCGCCGTGCGTAAGCGCGTGGACGAAGCGTTTTCTCTGCGTCGCCTGACGGCGAAAATTATCGGTGAGATCGAGTCCATTTCTACCCTGACCGCTGCAATCGCAAGCGGAATGGGCGTGACGGTGCTGCCTGAATCTGCCGCGCGTTCGCTGTCAGGTTCCGCGAACGGCTGGATGGCTCGCATCACCAGTCCTTCGCTCAATTTGCCGTTGTCCATCAATCTGTCGGCGCGTTTATCGCTTACCCCGCAGGCCCAGGCGGTAAAAGATATTCTTATGTCGCTGGTAACGCAGCCGGCGCTGGAAAATCCAGAACTGATGCTGGTCAGTTAATGACGGCTTATTGCTAAAAGGAATAAGTTGCTGGTTTTTATTATTTGTTCCACAGGCGCTGTGACTTTAACAATGGTGTAAAGAACAGCGATGCCCTGGGGGTAAAGTGAATTTCCAGCAACTTAAGATTATCCGTGAGGCGGCGCGGCGAGATTACAATCTCACCGAAGTCGCCAACATGCTTTTTACCTCGCAATCCGGCGTCAGCCGTCATATCCGCGAGCTGGAAGAAGAGCTCGGCATCGAGATTTTCATCCGCCGGGGTAAACGGTTATTAGGTATGACCGAACCGGGCAAAGCGCTGCTGGTTATCGCCGAACGCATTCTCAACGAGGCAAGCAACGTTCGTCGCCTTGCCGATCTGTTTACCAACGACACAAGCGGCGTGTTGACTATCGCCACCACGCACACTCAGGCGCGCTACAGCCTGCCGACGGTGATCAAAGCTTTTCGCGCGCTTTTCCCGGAAGTTCGTCTCGAACTTATTCAGGGCACGCCTCAAGAAATAGAAGCTCTTCTGCACAGCGGCACGGCGGATATTGGTATCGCCAGCGAGCGTCTCAGCACCGATCCTACGCTTGTCGCTTATCCCTGGTTCCGCTGGTATCACAGTCTGCTGGTGCCCGCCGGGCATCCGCTAATCCATGCGAGTCCCCTTACGCTTGACGACATCAGCCGTTGGCCGCTCATCACCTATCGGCAGGGAATAACGGGCCGCTCGCGCATTGATGAAGCGTTTTCTCGCCGTGGCTTAACGCCGGACGTGGTGCTCAGCGCGCAGGATTCGGACGTGGTGAAAACCTACGTTGAGCTGGGGTTGGGTATCGGCCTGGTGGCCGATCAGGCAAGCGGTGAAGAGGGAAGCCTCGTGCGTCTTGATACGCGACACCTGTTTGATGCCAACACCGTGTGGCTTGGGCTAAAGCGCGGGCAGCTACAGCGAAATTACGTCTGGCGCTTTATTGAATTGTGCAACCCGGAGCTGTCGGTGGAGGAAATTAAGCGGCTGGCGCTGGAGTCCGACGAAGTGGTTATCGATTTCCAGATTTGATTTGCTTTATGTAATAAAAATTAACAGACAATGTTAATTGTTTATTAATAAATAAACGAGTGGCGCCCGGCTTATATTGCTGAACGATTTTTCGCTTCGGGAATAGAGACCGGGCGTTTTTATTTACGGGAAAGATTAAGGTTGCAAAAGTGTTCAATATTTCCAATCACTGATCGATTAACGTAAATTAATAGTTATTAACTATCGAATGTTGTTTTTTGTAAAGAAAAACCGATCAAATTCATAAAGTTACTCTCCCTTTGTCCGATATCTCCTTCAGCGGTTTACCGTATTCGTTTTTTTCTTGTTCACCTCATCGATAACACAGCGGGTGATGACCTCCATTGATAAGGAAAATTCACCCAAAGGGAGTAGATATGTCTTTACATGACGTAAAAATTCGCACCAAATTAACCCTGGCTTTCACCTTCTTTATTGTGCTGATGATTTTCAGCTCCAGCCTCTCTCTGCTTAGCCTGAATAAGGCAAATAACGGGATGCAGTCCATCATTACGGATGATTATCCAACCACCGTAAAAGCCAATCAGCTTATTGAAAATTTCCAGGATTTTATTAACGTCCAACAGCTAATGCTGCTTGATGATAAAGGAACGTTTCGCGAAGCCTCCGAAAAGCGCCTGACCGAACTCAGCGCGCGTATCACCGGCTTGCTCGATAACCTGAGCAAAGCGCGACAAGATGAAAGATCGCGCCAGGCGCTCAGTGAAATTACCGAGGTGCGCAAAGAGTATCTGGACTCCCGCTTCCGAATTTTACAGGCCGTGCAGCTCAACGACCGGGCGGCTGCGCTTGAGGAGATGATGACAACCACCGTTCAGGTGCAGGAAAAATACAAAGCGAAGGTTCAGGCGCTCATCGCCATTCAGAATGAGCAAATGCGCGCCGCAGGTTCGGAAGTGGAGAAGGATTATCACACTAACCGCGCGCTGCTGATTTTGATTACGCTATTGAGTATCGTCCTTGCGACGCTGACCGGCTGGTTTATTGTCCGCTCGATTACACGTCCTTTAGGCCAGGCGGTTGAATTCGCTCAGGCCATTGCCGAAGGCGATTTATCCCGCAGTATCGATACGCACCATCGCGATGAAACGGGCGTTTTACTTCACGCGCTGATGGCAATGAAAGTTCGTCTGCAGGAGATTGTGCGCGAGGTGCAAAAAGGCTCCGAGAGCATTTCTTCAGCGGCGGCGCAAATTGTAGCCGGTAATCAGGATCTGGCGGCACGTACCGAAGAGCAGGCCAGCTCCGTTGAAGAAACCGCGGCGTCTATGGAACAAATTACCTCGACGGTAAAAAATACCTACGACCATACCAATGTCGCCACACGTCTTTCTGCCGATACCGCAAGCGTAGTGAAGAAAAACGGGCAGATGATGACCCAGGTGACCAATAAAATGCGCCTGATTAACGACACGTCTAACCGCATGTCTGACATTATCAACCTGATTGATTCCATCGCTTTCCAGACCAATATTCTGGCGCTCAATGCTGCGGTTGAAGCGGCGCGTGCTGGCGAACACGGGCGTGGATTTGCCGTTGTTGCAGGCGAAGTACGGCAGCTCGCGCAAAAAAGCGCTTCTTCCGCCAGTGAGATCCGTACCCTGATTGAGAATTCAACTTCGCAAACGCGCGAAGGGATGGATCTGGTCCAGACGGCAAACCAGCAGATTACCGGCATGGTCAGCAACGTTGAGGAGATGGACGGTATTCTCAGTGAAATCAAACAGGCAAGCCAGGAGCAAACGGAAGGCATTTCGCAGATCAATACCGCTATCGGCATGATTGATACCACCACGCAGCAGAACTCTTGTCTTGTGGAAGAGTCTGTAGCGGCGGCGGCCTCGCTCAACGAACAGGCGCGGCATTTGCGTGAAATGGTGAAAGTGTTCCGCTTAGAACAAACGGTTTCCTCCCCATACGCTTAATTAGTCAGGCGGGGGAGCGGGGGCGTGGCCCCCGACTCAAAGCGTACCGGGCTTCAATTTAAAAGAACGTAAGCAAAGCCGCCGTATCCTGTTAATTCAGGGCGCGGCGGCTATCCGTCAGAATTGATAAGACATGCTAACCGAGTAATTACGCGGCTCGCCGTAAACATAGTTATTCATATAGGTGTAGTAGGTACGGTCAAAGAGATTATTGACGTTTGCCTGTACCGCCACCTGCCTGGTGACCTGGTAGCGTGCGAACAGGTTAGCCAGCGGGTAGCTGCCCTGATAAACGCGCTGGGTGCTGCCATCCGGTGCGCTGACATCCTCAAACACGCGATTCTGCCAGTTGATGCCGCCGCCGATGACCAGATCCGGCAACCCGGGCAACTGATAGCGGGTAAACAGCTTGAGGTCGGTTTGCGGCTGGTCCGGGTTATAGCGGCCATCTTTATCGCGCGCGACATAGCGTGTCGCGCCAAAGGTCAACTGCAGATTGTCGGTGAGCGCGCCGTTGAGCTCAAACTCCGCTCCTTTACTCCGCGCGCCCTTGGTCGCGTAATAGGCCTGCTCGCTGCTGTTATTAACATAAACGCCATTCTCTTCGGTGCCGACATTGTCCTGTTCAATACGGAACACCGCGACGGTGGCGGTCAGCCGGCCGTCAAGCCAGGCGGATTTCAGGCCGGTTTCATAGCTTTTTCCGGTCACCGGCGACAGGTAGCTGCCGGCGCTGTCGCGATAGGTTTGCGGCTGGAAGATTGAGGTATAGCTGGCATAGGCCGACCAGGTATCGTTAATGTCGTACACCAGGCCCGCGTACGGCGTGATGTTATTTTTTTCCATATCGCCGCTGCTGCCGTTGGTGCTCCATTGGGTATAACGAGCCCCGACAATCAGCGATAGCGGATCGGCCAGCGAGAAACGCGCGGCGGTATAAGCGGATTTCTGGCGAATCACATCATCCGCGTTTGTATACCAGCCCTGCCATTGCGGTTCGGCAATATTGCCATTCCAGCTATTGTTAAACGCGCCCATGTCGCTTGCGGCGATGTTGTAGTTATCGGGGTCGGTAATGCCGTCCTGGCTGGAGGTGGCGTTGTGCTGGCGGTTGTAGCTGATACCAGCCATCAACTGATGCTGGCGGCCCAGCAAACTGAACGGACCGCTGGCATAGCTATCGACCGAGGTAAGCTCACGCTTGCCGCGGTCCATACTGCCGTAACCGGTCACGCCTTCACCTGTGCTTTGATCCGGATAATCCATCACATACAGTAGCTTATCGCTAAAGGTGTTTTCCGCGTGGGTGCCATTAACGTGGAAGCTCCAGCCGTTATCAAAATTATGTACCAGGTCGGCGTACGCTTTGCGCGCGTTGGTGTGGTAATTGGCCCAGTCGGCGGAGGAGTTCAGGCTGCGGTCGTAATGAGTCAGTGAACCATTGCTGTAAAACACCGGCAGGCCGCCCCAGGTAGGGTTTCCGGTGTCGGCGTCTTCATAATCGTAGCCAAGCGACAGGGTAGTGCGCTCGGTGATATCCGCATCCACCACGCCGTAAATAAATTTTTTGCTTTTATGGTAGCGGTCCAGCCAGCTATCTCCATCCTGATAGCCGGTCACCACGCGCCCGCGTACCGAGCCGGTGTCATTCAGCGGAGCAGAAACATCGGCGACATAGCGTTGTTTGTCCCAACTGCCATAGCTGGCGCTTACGCTGCCGGTAAAAGATTTGCTGTCCGCATGCTTGCGTACCATGTTAACGGAAGCCGATGGGCTGCCTGCGCCGGTCATCAGGCCGGTGGCGCCGCGTACCACTTCGATACGCTCATAAATTGCCGTGTCCGAAGCGGCATCGCCGTAGTTCCACGCGTCGCCAACCGAAGTAGGAATGCCGTCAAAGGTGAAATTAGTGATTTTGAAGCCGCGGGAATAATACTCTGAACGTTCGCTGTCGACCAGGTTGCTGGTGATGCCGGTGGTGTTATTCAGCACATCGGTAACGGTTTGCAACTGCTGATCCTGCATACGCTGCTGGGTCACTACGCTTACCGATTGCGGCACATCGCGTGGCGTCAGCAGCAGTTTGGTGCCGGCACGCGTCGTTTTTACCTGATAGTCCTGTTTTTCGTCTGCCGCCGTGTCGTTATCGTTGGCGTACACCACCATATCCTGCTGGTCATCGCCGGGGGCGGTAGCAGTACTGGTTTCGGCTGCATGCGCCAGCATCGGGTTCAAAAGAGCATGTACCGCCATTGCCAGCAATGACACCGTAAATATTTTACGGATGCCACAGGCGCGCGCTTCGGCGCGAGTTTCCCTGCGATTCAAAGACATAATATTTCCCGTCAAAATAAGCGTGAGCTGCTGTTGTGTCGCTTCTGTTGTTATGGGTTGTGACGCCGAAATAGCGGGAGAAAATCCGCCATTGCGAGGCACATAAAATAGAGAAGCGTATAAATTGAGAAGGCTAATGATAATCATTTGCTTTAATAAATCGAAAAAGGTTTCATTTAAATGTGTAAGTATTTGTAAAGATAATATGAATCAAAGAGTTGATTGAAATATCGACCCGTTAGTTGCTAACGTTTTCACTTATTTCGCGTCTTTGTTGGATAAAAACAGGGGATACGGCGGAGTAATTTAGTTTTTCTGCAGCCGACGGATGCGCCTTTGACCGACGGCCGTCGGCGTTGATTTGCTTAGTTTTCTTTAATGAGTATGATTCTCATTCTTTATTCGGCCTTTCCATAGGGCTGCGCCTTACGGAAACCGTTCTTCCCTAATGGAGTTCAGAATGAAATCGTTTTTCAGTTCGCGTAAAGCCGCGGTTGCGGCAGCGGTCGTTGCCGCATTGAGTCTGACGGCCTGTCAGACGCCCGCCAAAAAAGCTGAAACTCCGGTAGCTGCCGCTGCGGCAAAGCCGGTCGCTCAGGCGGTAACGCTGCGTGTATTAGGCGATGGGCTGTATGAACTGGCGTATTCTTCGGCCGCCAGTGCATTGTATGTTGCCAGCGCCCAGAGCTTTAAAGAGGTGAACGGCGGCATATTGTATCGCCTTGACCCGACTACTCTTGCGACCAAAGGCGAGACCCATACCGATCTGAAAAACTTCGGCATGGCGATTGATGAAAAAGGCGACACGTTCTATACCACCAATTCGCTGGACGGCAGCGTGTCCAAAGTGGACGCGCACAGCGGCAAGGTGCTGCAACGCCTGGCGTTGGGCGGTGGAAAAGATAAAGACGGCGATGCGATTGGCGCACGTGAAATGCTGCTGCACGGCAACGAGCTGTACGTCGGCCGTGTGGCCGATCCCGGCTTCATTAACGTTATCGATACCAAAACGTTTAAAGTCAAAACCACCATTAAAAACGCCGGGAAATGGGTGACGGGCCTGATCTATTCACCGCTGACCGAACGCATTTATGCCGCTAATGGCGGGGGAGAGATTCTGGTCATCAATCCACGCAGCCACAAAATTGAGCAGCGCTGGACGCCGGGCGATGGCAAAGAGTACCTGCTCCTGAACATGGCGGAAGATCCGGCCACTGGTCGCCTGTTCGTCACCGACGATTCCAAAGCGAAAACCACGCTGGTATTTGATATACACAGCGGCAAAGTTATTAAGCGTATTGAGGGCGATGCGCTGGGGATCAAGTTTAACGCCAGACGCAATGAGATCTACATCAGCCAGCGTGAGTCGAAAAAAGTGCTGCAACTGGATGCCACCAGCTATGCGGTGAAAAATAGCTGGTCGTTCGACACCAGCCCGAACAGCCTGCTGGTTTCAGCCGACGGCGAAGCGCTGTATGTTTCTCTTAAACAGGCCTTTAACGAAGACAGTTCGACTAAAGGAGCGGATAGCGTGGCGCGCATTGCGCTGAAGTAAAGCCGCAGGGAAGGCCTGCGGGCCTTCCTCGCCGGGCGCATAAAGTCGCAACGGCGAACTCAATTTCACCGCCTTTTACATTCATTTTTTATCCCCGCTCACATATTTTACTTCCCGTTATCAGGCAGGGTTGCCTAAAGCTGTTTTCCCCTATACGTTCTTCTGTAACGTTTTAGTGTAACGTTACAGAAGAAAGAAAAAAGCACCAGTCCTTGTTCGAAAAGATGTTTTTTAAATCATAAAGAAATTATAAATCAAGTATTTATAAGGATGGCTTAATGAATATTCAACGATCCGGCTTACGTAAAACCCTTATCGGCACGCTGACGGCTTCTATGCTGCTTGCGGCTGGCGGTATCAACAATATGGCGCAGGCGGCTGTTAGCCTGCGCGTCTATTCATCACTGACAGCAGACGACAACTCTGCTCACTACATCTGGTTTAAGCGCCTGCAGGCGAATATCGCAAAAAATCCGCTTTTGAAAGACGAAATTAAGCTCAACTATTTCCCCAATGCCATGCTGGGCAAGGAAGCTGATGCCGCGCAGCAGGTACGTATCGGTGCTATCAATATGATGATCTCCGGCACTTCTATCTGGTCAACAATGGTGCCAGAGATCGGCGTACTTGATTTAGGCTATTTGTTTAAAGACTGGGATCAGGTAGGCAAAGCGCTGGATGGTCAGGCGGGCAAAACCCTTTCCGACCTGATGCTTAAAAAAGCGAATGTGGTGGTAATCGGCTATCCCTTCAACCTGGGCGCACGCAACGTCTATACCAAAAAAGTTGTTGAAAAACCGGAAGATCTGAAAAACCTGAAGATCCGAG
Organism: Dryocola boscaweniae; assembly: GCF_025215095.1. GTDB lineage: Bacteria > Pseudomonadota > Gammaproteobacteria > Enterobacterales > Enterobacteriaceae > Dryocola > Dryocola boscaweniae. Next base: position 116,853 of record NZ_JALHAP010000077.1, read on the forward strand.
TTTTACCAGTGCCGAATTTTATCGCCACCATTAATCATATGGGGGCTGTCGCAATTCCGATGCCCGGCGGAGAGGTTTACTCCAGCCTGCAAATGGGGGTAATTGACGGTCTGGAACATGACTCAACTACCGTCCTGGCGAATAAGTTTTATGAAATCGCCAAAAACGCCAGCCTCACACAGCATAGCTATAACCCGCTTATGATCGCCATGAATAAAAATAGCTTCCAGCAAATCCCGGAGAAGCTACGCCCGGAATTCCTGGCCGCAGCAAAAGAAGCGACCGAGTATGAGCGCCAGCAGTCCTCTCTGATTGAAAAAAAGGCGGTCAAGCAGCTGGAGTCGCTTGGAATGGTCTTCCACGATATCGATCGTAATATTCTGCGAAATGACGTTAAGCCGGTTTGGGAAGCCTTCCTGGCTAAATATCCGCTGATGAAAAGCGTGATTGCTGACGTGACTGCGGCAGGAAATGAGTGACGGATTATTCCTTTATTGCCAGCGGCAATTTAAGAATCGATGGACGGGAAAGCGATAACGAGGTTGAAAATGGCAGAAAGATCTATGTTGATTAAACAACAGGCCGGGTTGCTGGATTACCTTTCCCGGCTGAATAAATTGCTGACGACGCTGACCGCCTGGGCAGGCGGTCTCGTTTTGCTGGTTAACGTTCTGGTTGTTTCCGCTTCCGTCATCTGGCGCTATGTGCTGCATTCTCCGCTTGAATGGGCTGAAGAAGCGGCGCGCGCAATGATGATTGCGCTGGTGTTCTTTGGCGTCGCGACTTCAACCGGGCGCGGCGGACATATTGGCGTGGATCTGTTCCTGCGCTTTATTCCTGGGTCTGTCCGTCCATACGTTGTCCATGCCAGCCGCTGGGTGCTGTTCCTTGTTGCCGTTGGCCTGACCATGTCCAGCTACAGCCTGTTACAGGTGTCGCGTTACCAGACTACGGAAACGGGTCTGCCGATGATCATCTCGATCGCGCCGGTGCTTATCGGTTCGGTGGTGATGATGCTGGGGGCGCTGGAGCATGCGCTGAAGGAGCGCATGAAAGTGGTGCTGCTAAGCGGTGCCGGCATTGCGCTGCTGGTTGTGCTGGGCTGGCTGAAACTGTCGCTGATGGCCGATCCGGCTACTGCGGCTGCCGGATTAATGTTTATCTGTTTCCTGCTGGGGATTATTGCCGGCGTGCCGATTGCCTTTACGCTGGGTATGTCGGCGATGGTATTTTTTATCTGCGATCCTACTTTGCCATTTGTGTTCTTCTCACAGCAGGTGGTGGCCGGGGTGGATCATTTTGTTCTGTTGGCAATCCCGTTTTTCCTGCTGGCGGGAGCAGCAATGGAGCACAATGGCATGTCGACGCGCCTGGTTGAGCTGGTGGTGCGCGGCATGGGGCGCTTTCGCGGCGGCCTGAATATGACCACCGTGCTGTCAATGGCGTTCTTTTCGGGAATCTCCGGTTCGAAGTTGGCGGATATTGCTGCGGTCGGTGGCGTGCTGATGCCTGCCGTGCGCCGGGCTAAAGAGGACAGTAACGAGGCAGCCGCGGTTTTCGCCGCTTCAGCGGTAGTGTCAGAAACCATTCCGCCCTGTGTCAATCTGATTGTGCTGGGGTTTGTGGCAAATATATCAATTGGCGCGCTGTTTATCGCCGGGCTGATACCTGCCGCCTGTCTGCTGGTACTGATGCTGATTGCGGCTAATCGTTTCGGCGGCAAGATCAACATCAAAGACGCCTATCCACAGATGCGTCCACGGCTACAGCTCTGGTTAGGCGCGCTGGTGGGGTTGGCGATGATTTTCATGATTGGCCGCGGCGTGATGATGGGGATCGCGACTTCAACGGAAATCTCCGCATTTGCCGTGGTATATGCAGTTGTGGTTGGCCGGCTGGCATTTCGCGAACTGACCTTGCGAACCACTGTGAAAATGTTCATCGATATTGCTGCAATGTCTGGCGTGCTGTTGTTTATCGTTGCCTGTGCGACAAGCCTTTCTTATGTGCTGACCATCCAGATGATCCCGCAGCAGATTGCTGAACTGCTGGTCAGCATCGGCCAGTCGCAGGGAAGCTGGATATTTCTTTTATTGACTATCGTCATTCTGATTGTATTCGGTGCGGTACTGGAAGGTGCGCCAGCATTGATTATCTTTGCCCCCATCCTGGTGCCGATTGCGGTACAGTTGGGCTTTAATCCTTTGCATTTCGGTATCGTGATGATTCTGGCGATGGGATTTGGTTTATTTTCGCCGCCGATTGGGCTTGGATTGTATACAACCTGCGCTATCTGCGGCGTTGAAATGAAAAATGTGATTCGCCCGATGGTAAAGTATCTGTTGGTTTCCTTGTTCGGAATCATATTGATCGCCCTGATCCCTACGATATCCACATGGTTGCCGGGTCTGGCGGGTTATTAATGCCCGGTCGGTGATTGTCAGGATGGGCGGCGTTTGATCTGCCAGCATACAAATAATGGAGAATGAGGAGCATATGGCTAATATTCGGGATGTCGCTAACCACGCGGAGGTTTCAGTCAGCAGCGTTTCTAACGTACTGAACAATCGAACTGACCAGATGCGTCCTGAGACACTTGCGCGTATTCGCCAGGCTATGCTTGAACTTAATTATCAGCCGAACCGCATTGCTCAGCAGCTTAAAACCGGCCAGACCAGAATGATTGGCCTGCTGGTGCCCTCTATTGTTAACCCCAGTTTTGCGATGTTGACGCGGGAAATCGATCGGGCTGCAAAAGCCAGCCAGTATCGTGTGTTATTAGGAAACACATACCGTCAGGCAGATGAAGAACGCGCCTTCCTGGAAGATATGTTTGCGCATGGCGTGAAGGGGGTGATTGTAGTCGCCACCGCGATGGACCGTCCCCATTTTGTCGAGGCTGCCCGTCAGGGTCTCGTGATGGTCAACTACGATAGCCTGATGTCCCGTGATACGTTGAACGGCAATCCGCCGTTTGATAGCGTCTCAATGGATAACGTCGAGGCTGGCCGTCTGGCAACGGAACATTTAATCCAGCGCGGGTGCCGTCAGCTGGTGTTTGTGACGGAAAGTTCGTTGACGATAAGCCGCTCGCATAAGATTGAAGGTTTTTTTGTCGCCGCGAAGGAGCATGGCCTTCAGCAAAGCGCGCGTGTCATTGAGGGAACCGCAAAGTTCGCTTACGGCGATGCGGAAATGACGGAGCTGGGCCGGGCGCTGGCGGCAAAGATTTTGCAGGCATGTCCGGTGCCGGATGGCATCGTGGCCATCAATGATGCGTTGGGGATTGGTTTAATGGCAGGGCTACGCGATGCCAGGATACGTATACCAGAGGATATTTCGGTTATCGGTATCGATAATATTCCGTTGGCGGATTTAGTTCAGCCGCCGATGAGTTCGGTTATTCCGCCGTTAACGGAGATGGTCAATATGATGATGAAACGTTTACTTATGCGTATTGAAAATCCGTCCCTGGCACCTGAGGCGTTTCTTTTTGCGCCGAAGTTAATCAGCCGCCAATCCGTTATCGAAGGCGAGAAACAGCATATTCGGTAAATATTATTAACGGCGGAAGAATATTGCCGAAAAGCGCAGGTTTTAATAACCAGACAATGGACAGAGGTTTCTGTTGCCTGAATGCAGGACGGATAATATTCGTCATCATTCAGCTAACGATTTCGTTATAAACGTAAAATACTTCGTGAGGTTAAGTATGGGCAATCTTTCCGGGAAACGTGTGTTTATTACAGCCGCAGGGCAGGGAATTGGCAATGCAACGGCAAAAGCGCTGATTGAAGCAGGCTGCGATATTTATATGCATTATTTCAGCGATGATTCCGGGGCGAAAGAGCTGGCTGCCCTGGCCGTCTCGCTGGGACAAAAAGCGGCATATGGACAGGCCGATCTCACCGATAATGAAGAGGCCGAAAAGTGTACGGTTGCCGCCGCAGAGTTTCTGGGAGGGATCGACATCCTGGTAAATAATGCCGGCGGGCTGGTGGGCAGAAAATGGCTTGGTGAAATCGATCGGCAGTTCTGGCAGACGGTTATTGACGTTAACATGACGACCATGTTTAACGTCACACAAAGCGCGCTACCGTATCTGAAACAGGCCCGCGAAGGTGCCAGCATTATCAATCTCGCTTCGCTGGCTGGTCGCGCCGGTGGACATTCCGGCTCGCTGGTCTATTCCACCACCAAAGGGGCTATCCTGACCTGGACGCGTTCCCTGGCCGCTGAGCTTGGCCAGTACGGCATTCGGGTTAATGCTGTTGCGCCGGGATTGATTCTGGGCACTAAGTTCCATAATGTGCATACTACGAAGGTTTCCGCCGACGAGACGGTGCGATCAATCCCGTTGGGCAGAGCGGGTAATGCGGAAGACGTTGCGCGGTTAATTAAATTCCTGGCATCGGAATATGATGGCTTTATTTCAGGCGCCACAATTGATATTAATGGCGGCGTTTATCGGATGTAGTCAATAAGGAATACGCCCTTGATTTTTTCATCGGCTAACAAGGGCAAAGTAAATTCTAATGGAGTTGATATGATTAAATCTGCAATCCTTCATCCGCAATTATTAAGTACCCTGGCCAAATGCGGCCATAAAGCCAAAATTTTAATCGCCGACAGCAACTATTCATTTGTTACTAACTCATCGCCGGGAGCAACCGTTGTCTATCTGAATTTTGCACCGGGTATGATAGAAAGTCCTTTTATTCTTCAGAAATTACTCAGCTATATTAATGTCGAAGAGGCGGCATTAATGTCGTCACCAGCCGATTTTAACAATACGATTGAGCAGGAGTATCAGCGTATTCTGCCGTCCGATACGGCTTTTTCCCGACTAAGCCGAGAGGATTTTTATACGCAGGCGAAATCATCAGATACTTTGCTGGTGATTGCCACCGGGGAAACCCGGCGATATGCCAATATCCTGCTTACGGTTGGTGTGGTCAGCGTTGATTAACGCAGGTCCCGATCCCTGTCGGCGCTGTACATACTATTCGTTCAGTTACTTCCAGGCAAAAACCATGCAAGAAGCCCGCTTAAGTTTCCTTAAGCGGGCTTCTCAAATTTGGCTCCTCTGACTGGACTCGAACCAGTGACATACGGATTAACAGTCCGCCGTTCTACCGACTGAACTACAGAGGAATCGTGTGAACGAGGCGAATAGTAGCCTCGCGCTTAAAAAGAGTCAATGGATAAAATAACGCGTTGATTCAAATGAGCAAATTAAAATCAACTTGTTGAATTAATGCACCGTTTTACCGTCAGGCTCATGGGGGTTTTCGCTTCTGCGCAGGCGTTGTAGCGGGTCCTGGCCATAGAACATGCGAAAGCGTTGATAAAGTGACGGGAAGCGCGGCGCAAACAGCTCTGGCGCGCTGAAAAAATACTCCGAAAGCACCGCGAAACATTCTGCCGGTTCGGTGGCGGCGTAAGCGTCAATGCTGGCGGCGTTTTCCCCTACCAGATCGATTTCGTCCTGAATATTATTCATCGCGGCGTGAAGATCGTGCTCCCAGGCTGCAACATCGCGCAGCGCAATCAGCGGCACGCCGCTTGCGCGGTCGCCATTGCGCATATCCAGCTTATGGGCGACTTCATGAATAATCAGATTGAAGCCCGAGGCGTCGAAGGAGTCCTGAACGTCCAGCCAGTTCAGCACGATAGGCCCTTGCTGCCAGCTTTGCCCGGACTGAACCATGCGCTGGTTATGCACCAGGCCAATGTCGTCCTGCCATTCATCATCCACCACAAAAGGGGCAGGGTAGAGGAGTATTTCATGAAAGCCATCCAGCCATTCCAGGCCAAGCTCCATCACAGGAAGACAGAACAGCAGCGCGATACGGGCGCTTTTCAACTCGTCCAGCTCGAAACCCTGCAGCGGAACCAGGCGTTTTTGCTGTAAAAAACGATCGGCAAGGCGGATAAGCTTTTGTTGTTCGACAGGGGTGAGCGCTGCCAGTACGGGAATAGCGAAAGCCTGCTCCCACGGCAAAGCTGAGACAGTGGATGAATCACTTACTTTCCAGGGCCACCTAATCATGTTTCTTGCTCGCAAAGTCATCGTTTGAACAGAAATGAAAATAACGGGGAGTTTCCTCTCGAAGCGAATATTCAAGCACTTAATGAAAATCACTTCAACGACAGGGGTCACAAGTGAGCTGAGCCCGCACAATTATTTACTATGCCTGCTTTTTACCCAAACTCATTGAGATTTTATATGTTTTGGCGCGTCGCTGTTCCTTGTTCATGCCTTGTGAGTAAGTCATTAAGCTTAAAGCTGTTGTTTTATCAGTGATTAATAATTAATCGCCTGGCGCTAAAAGATTTACTCAGATTATAAAATGAGGTTTTCGCCTGTTGATTTGCAATAAAAATGTGATAAAAATCACATTGAGAGCGGTGGTTCTACCGTCATTCCCCTGTTTTTAAATTGAGATGGCTATGTCGAACGTTAAGGATGCGAAACCAACCCGTACGCCGGGTGGAAAAATAGCGCTGTGGCTGTTTTATGGCTTTTGTTTGTATATCGTCTGGGCAATGGCGCGGTATTTTTGGGTTGTCAGCAGCGTGACGGGCGGCGAAATGGGCTCGTTAGGTGGAAAATTGCTGGGGGCGTTGATGGGGCTGCTCGTGCTCGGTTCGGTGGCCGCCGTGCTTGGCTGGGTCGCCTGGTATACGCGCCCGCGTAGTGATTTTCACCGGGAATAAAGGTTCTGACAAACTGCCGGTCTCTTGCTAATTTTGTGATCCTGTACTCATATTAGGTACAGGGTTTAGCAACGAAACGAGGAGTACGTATGCCGATAGCCCACTGGCAAGCGCGTTTTGAGCAGTACCTGCACGGCAACTGGCTGCAGGATGATAAGGCCCACGATGTAGCGCATTTCCATCGCGTCTGGAAAACCGCGCAGCGAATTATGGAAGGTACGGAAGCCGATCGTTTAGTGGTGCTTACCGCCTGTTATTTTCATGACATCGTAAATTTGCCTAAAAACCACCCGGAGCGGCACCTGGCCTCAACGCAGGCCGCGCTTGAAACATTACGTATCCTCGACGCTCATTTTCCTGACTTTCCTCATGAAATGTATGATGCCGTGGCCCATGCCGTTCACGCCCATAGTTTTAGCGCGGGCGTGGAACCGCAAACGCTGGAAGCAAAAATTGTTCAGGACGCCGACAGGCTTGAATCGTTAGGCGCCATTGGGCTTGCTCGCGTGTTTTACACCTCCGGCGCGCTGGGGCGGCCGTTGTTTGACAGCGAAGATCCGCTCGCAGGCCAGCGCGAGCTGGACGACGCCACTTATGCGCTCGATCACTTCCAGAAAAAGCTGCTGAAACTGCCAGAGACGATGCAAACCGAAGCGGGCAGGAGGCTTGCGCGCCATAACGCTGATTTTCTTGTGCATTACATGGCGAAGCTGTGTGCCGAATTGAAAGGCGAATATCATCAACTCGACAACGATGTGATTGAGCGATTCTCCCCGCTGCGTTAACCGCCTGCCCGCTCCGCGCGGGCCTTTTCATTCTTTCTGGGTCAAATCAGTGATAGAGTTGCACTTTATTTTCCCTTTGAAGGCTCTTGATGAACGACCTTGACGCGATTGCAGAACAACTCTCAGAACAGGCTTTACGCCAGCAACAGCATCAGCAGGAAGAAGACCATGCTTTGGTCAGCCGAATCCTTGAGATTTACGATCAGAAAACCGTCGCGCACCGCCTGCGCCAGGTCAGCGGCGACTGGACGCGCGAATCACTTAATCGCTGGTATAACCGTAAGTCTGTCCCGCGCGCCTTAACGTCTGTAGAAGTCACGATGCTGCAAAGCATGCTGCCTTCTCCGCCGAAGCATCACGGGAAATACGCGTTTCGTTTTATCGACCTGTTTGCCGGTATCGGCGGTATCCGCAGCGGATTTGAAGCTATTGGCGGGCAGTGCGTGTTTACCAGCGAGTGGAATAAACACGCGGTGAGGACCTACAAAGCCAACTGGTACTGCGACCCCGGGCAGCATCAGTTCAACGAAGATATACGCGATATTACCCAAAGCGACCGTACCGATCTTAGCGACGAGGAAGCCGCGGCGCATATCCGGGCGACGCTGCCGGATCACGACGTTTTGCTGGCGGGATTCCCGTGCCAGCCGTTTTCCCTTGCCGGCGTATCTAAAAAGAATGCGCTGGGCCGCGCCCACGGTTTTGCCTGCGAAACGCAGGGCACGCTGTTTTTCGACGTTGCCCGCATTATTGATGCCAAACGTCCGGCGATTTTTGTGCTGGAAAACGTCAAGAACCTCAAAAGCCACGATAAGGGCAACACCTTCCGTATCATTATGGAAACGCTCGACAGCCTGGGTTATGAAGTCGCCGATGCGGCCGTTACAGGCGCGAACGACCCTAAAATTATCGACGGGAAGCACTTTTTACCGCAGCACCGTGAACGCATTGTGCTGGTGGGTTTTCGCCGCGATCTCAACCTGCATCAGGATTTCACGCTGCGTGCGCTGGATGCTTTATACCCGCCGCGCCGCCCAACCTTTGGCGAGCTTCTTGAGCCGACGGTGGATGCGAAATACATCCTCACGCCTACGCTTTGGAAATATCTCTACAATTACGCTAAAAAGCATCAGGCAAAAGGCAACGGGTTTGGCTATGGCCTGGTAGACCCCACCAATCCGGCGAGCGTGGCAAGAACGCTTTCGGCGCGCTATTACAAAGACGGCGCCGAAATTCTTATTGACCGGGGATGGGACAAAGCGCTTGGCGAACAGGATTTTAACGATGCGGAAAATCAGGTCCGTCGCCCGCGTCGTTTAACGCCGCGTGAATGTGCGCGGCTGATGGGCTTTGAAGCGCCGCAGGGAAAAGCTTTCCGTATTCCGGTTTCGGATACCCAGGCTTACCGCCAGTTCGGTAACTCGGTTGTGGTTCCTGCCTTTGCCGCCGTGGCGAAACTGCTGGAAGATAAAATCAAACAGGCCGTGAAAAAACGCTAAACGGAGGAGAAATGGCTGATGTTCACAGCAAAGCAGTGCGCAGCAAAAATATGCGCGCCATTGCCACACGCGACACGGCCATCGAAAAACGTCTGGCAGGATTGCTTATCGAATGCGGATTTGATTTTCGCGTACAGGATGAGCAGCTTGCCGGTCGCCCCGATTTTATTATTGATAGCCACCGCTGCATTATCTTTACCCACGGCTGTTTCTGGCATCATCACAACTGTTATCTGTTTAAAGTGCCCGCCACGCGCACGGAATTCTGGCTTGAGAAAATAGGCAAAAACGTTGAGCGCGATAAACGTGATATTCGGCGTTTGCTGGGTGAAGGCTGGCGCGTGCTGCTGGTCTGGGAATGCGCGCTGCGAGGACGTAAAAAGCTAAGCGATAACGCCCTGACGGAAAGGCTGGAAGAGTGGGTTTTCAGCGGCGGCCATCATGCCCAGATTGATACGCTCGGCATTCATGCGCTCGATGACGACGGGTGGCAGGCGCCACCCGGATCCTGATTATTCCTCTGTTTCACACACTCGCACTACCGGCTTTGGGGGCAGCAGATATTTCCCCAGGGTCACCAGAACAACGGCGAAAATAATCACGCCCAGCGCCAGCCATTCGACGGCCGAAAGGCTTTCTCCAGCGAATCCGGTTCCGAGCAGCACTGCCACCACAGGGTTAACGTAGGCGTAGCTGGTTGCCACCGCAGGGGCGACGTTGCGAATCAGATACATATAAGCGCTGATGGCGATAATCGATCCGAACAGCGCCAGATAGCCTACGGCCAGGAAGCCCGCGGTTGTTGGCATAGTCGTCAGACGTTCGCCGGTCAGCGCTGCGGCGCAAAGCAGTACAAAGCCTGCGGCGAGCATTTCAATTGCACCGGCCATTAAGCCGTCTGGCAACTCAATGCGTGAGCCATAGACAGAACCAAACGCCCAGCTCAGCGAGCCAATCAGAATAAGAATTGCGCCCCAGGGATTGCCGCTCAGATTTCCGCCGCTGTTAAGAAGGACGATGCCTGCTAAACCAATGGCTATACCCAGCCATTCGAGCTTGCGCGTCGGGATGCCAAACAGGCGGCTAAAACACAGGGTAAACAGCGGCACGGTAGCCACCATCACCGCCGCAATACCGGAGGGAACGTGCTGATGTTCCGCAACTGTGACAAATCCGTTGCCCACGGCGAGCAGCAGCACGCCAATCAACGCGGCATTTAACATCGGCTTTATTGCCGGCAGCTTATGGCCCCGCAATAACAACACGCTCAGCAGCAGCACGCCTGCGCTCATAAAACGCACGCCAGCCATCATAAACGGTGGCCAGCTTTTGACCCCAATGGCGATAGCAAAATAGGTTGAGCCCCAAATGATATACAGCGCAAAAAGCGCTGCGATCAGCGGTAATAATTGACCTGAACGAACGCGCATACTCCCTCACGACATTGCTTTGACGAGCTAATAGTTAACGTCAAAACTATCAGCCTGGCGAGTATTTTACTTGTTATTATCTTGTTAATTTTCGTTGACATATGACTTTGTTTTCGTGTGCTGAGTTTTGCTCCATACTGAGAAGCAAACCAACAAAAAAGGATGATGATTTTGGCTGGAAGTAGCTTATTAACGCTTCTTGATGATATCGCCACGCTGCTGGACGATATCTCAATGATGGGGAAGCTTGCGGCGAAGAAAACCGCTGGCGTATTAGGTGATGATTTATCGCTCAATGCTCAACAGGTTTCTGGGGTCCGCGCCAACCGCGAACTGCCGGTGGTGTGGGGGGTTGCGAAGGGCTCCTTTCTCAATAAACTTATTCTGGTGCCCCTTGCGCTGGTGATCAGCGCTTTTGCGCCCTGGGCAATAACGCCGTTATTAATGATTGGCGGTGCGTTCCTGTGTTTCGAGGGCGTAGAGAAAGTCGTTCACAGCTTTCAGGCTCGTAAACACAAGGAGACGCCTGAAGAAAAAAAAGCGCGGCTTGATGCTGTGGCCGCACAGGACCCGATGGTTTATGAAAAAGATAAGGTTAAAGGCGCTATACGCACCGACTTTATTCTCTCGGCTGAAATTGTCGCCATTACGCTCGGCATCGTAGCCGATGCGCCGTTGCTAAATCAGGTGCTGGTGTTATCCGGCATTGCGATTCTGGTGACGGTGGGGGTATACGGGCTGGTTGGGATGATAGTCAAGCTTGATGACCTGGGCTACTGGCTTGCGGAAAAGCGTTCGCAACTGGCGCAGGGCATCGGTAAAGCGCTGCTTGCGCTGGCCCCGTGGCTGATGAAGTTCCTGTCGATTGTCGGCACGCTGGCGATGTTCCTTGTCGGCGGCGGAATTCTGGTTCACGGCATTCCTGCTTTACACCACGCGATTGAACATTGGGCCGAAAAAGCGGGCGGGGTAATTCATCTGCTCGCGCCGACGCTGGTTAATCTGGTGCTTGGTTTTATCGTCGGCGCGATAGTTTTACTGGTTGTAAACGGCATAAACCACCTGCGCGGCAAAGCTTCGCATTAACCGTTTGCATAAATTTGCGCTTCTGACTGGGCAAAAATGCTGCTTTTTGACTATAACTGTAAAAGTTTTCACCCCTGATACAGGAGGCAGTTATGGTCTATGTGGTCAGCGATGAAGTCCAGCCTAAGAATGGTGGCCCAAGGATGATTGTTACCGGGTTTTCCAGTGGCATGGTGGAGTGTCGTTGGTATGACGGTTATGGCGTGAAACGCGAGGCCTTCCGCGAGGATGACCTGGCACCCACGGCTACGAGGGCGCAGCAGCAAGGATAAACGCAGAAATACCCGGTGATCACCGGGTATTTTTTATGCCACGTTTGCGGCTGCAAGGAGAAGCGGTGGGGTAAGACGAAGCTTTAAGTGCGGATTCTGACGGCAGGCCTGCGGCGTTATGCCGTAATACTTCTTAAACAGCGTCGTGAACTGCGACTGGGAGTTAAAGCCAAACTCAACGGCTATATCCAGCACGCGAAGATCTGTTTCACGCAGCCGATATACCGCCTCAGTGAGCTTCCGCTCGCGGATATACCGACCGATCGCAATCCCCGTGGTTGCACGAAAAACGCTTTGCATATACCACACTGAAAACCCGGAGATTAACGCCAGTTCAGGCAACGCGATGCCGCAACCCAAATGATCCTCTATCCATTCGCACAGTGAAATGACTAACGCCTGGTGCGAATTCAGTACCGTCATGGCGAAATCCTCGATTTAAAATTACCCTTATGACCATCCTGGGTGCTGGCCTGTGAATTTATGCATAATACCCGCCTTGTGTCCGGGGATAAAATATCAGGGCATTTGTGGAAAAATCAGCGATCAAATTAAGTTGTCGCCAGGGAGCGTTGTGAGTGACGGGAAATGCGATGCAGCGTGTCATTAACCGCTTCAAAAGACCTCAGAGGGTGGTTAACTTCTGCTTTATCATTGTCTTTATTTTCTCCACAAAAACAGGTTTGCGCGGGCAATTAAGGCGGGGCTACTCAGCAGGAATAAAATGATCCAGCCCTTCTTTCCAGCCTTCCGGCCCATAGCTAAGGCTGTGATAGACGCGCTCAGGATTATCGTTGCGTAAAATCACGGGCTTACGGCTGTAGCCTTTTACCACCACGGCGTAATCAACGTTATCCAGTAGCTGGGCGTCGTTCGGGCCGTCGCCCAGGCCTATCGTGATATAGGTTTTTCCGTCGTTTTGCCGGTATTGCTCATAAAGCCAGCGCAGCGCCTGGCCCTTATCGCTTTGTGCATGCATGATGTGCCAGAAGCGCCCGCCCTGAACCAGCATCAGACCCAGGTCGGCTATCCGTTCCGCAAAAGCGTTGAACATCTCCGGGGTATCCCGCCAGATAAAGGATTCCGACGCTTCTCTAAAACGCGCAAGCGTCGCCTGTTTATGCGTTAGTCCCGTCCATCCGCTCAGCGTGTTTTCATCCACATCCGCAAAGCAGGTGAATTTAAACCCATATTGGCTGCGGAGATCGTTTAGCCAATTCATTAGCTCATCGTGACGAATGCCGGCTATGCGCCGGGGAAAATAATCGCTACTGGACCAGCGTTCATCAAGTTGCACCACCGCGCCATTTTCAGCAATAAACGGCTGCCCGGGGATGCCCAGCTCTTTTTGCCATTCCATTATCTCAGCGGCGCTTTTGCTGCTGCACAGGACCAGGGGGATATGGCGTTGCTTAAACACCCCCAGCCAGCCGCTTGCGGCTTCCCAGCGGTAGGTATTATGATCCAGCAGGGTGCCGTCAAGATCGGAGACGATAAGGAGCGAGTCGTGCAGATATGGCATCGGGGACCCTCGTTAGGATTAATCTCAAATAAATACCGGAGCGATCTCTTCGCTAAATCGGGATCGTTTCCGGAAAGCTAGCGACGCCGGGGAATTATGAAGAAAAAGTGTGGTGAATATGTTGTGTGGTAAATATTCATTTCAAAAATCTATCCTTGTCTTACAAAAATTTTGCAGTAAGGTGGACTGCGACATCAGATTTCCTGATGTAGCGAATTTCAAATGCTTCTTGCATGAATAATGCTTTTACATCCCGGCTCCCCGGCCGGGATGCTTTTTTATCTGTTCACTTCACTGACGCTGAAATCGTGAATATCCAGTTCAAACGCTTCCGCAAGCTCAGTATAGGTATGCCATGTCCGCCCATCGACGCTGACCCGGTGCGGATCTTCCTCGCTATCTGCACGCCTTACTTCACTTTCACTGATTTCGTTGATCGCCGCCAGCAGGGCATCGACGTCGACGTCGCGATGCGCCGTTTCGCTGAACTCTTTTGCGCTCTTCATGCCTTATCCTCCTGCAGGACAACAATCTTAAGTATAGACGGCTTAACTAAATGCTTCCCAAAGGGGCTGAGCGCAATGCGAATGAGTCCTTTTTGATCTACACTGGGCACAAAGAATCTGGAGGCTTTTGTTATGAATATCAACGATCGTGTTACCGTAAAGACCGACGGCGGCCCTCGCCGACCTGGCGTAGTGTTGGCCGTGGAGGAGTTCAGCGAGGGCACCATGTATCTGGTCTCGCTTGAGGATTACCCGCTGGGGATCTGGTTCTTTAACGAGACGGGGCATCCTGACGGGATTTTTGTTGAGCAGCTTGAACGCTAAAGGATGACTTAAGGCCAGGTTTTCGCCCTCATCCCGGCCTTCTCCGCTACTGCTGGAGAACACCGAGGGCGTCTTTGATTTCTGAAATTATTGTTAGTTGTAGGGCAGAAGTAAGCTAAAAATTAACGCAGATTAACAAAAATACCGTTAGTGACATTATCGGTGAGGCGCACCACATGATATATCACCTGCTTATTATGCGTTTTTATTTTCCGCTTAATATTTCCTTTATGAGACGACACGGTTTTGGCCTTGATGTTCATTTGATCGGATATCTGAATGGTACCTTGTCCCGACATCCACATTTTCAGCATGCTCGATTCGGTGCGACTCAATGAAAGGGTGGGTAGATTAATATGTCCAATGCATTGCGCATTTTTTGCTAAATACTCTTCGAGAATTTCGTCTAGCGATTCAGGTTTAATGGATTTAGAACTGATAAGAAGATTATTTCTTACCAGCAAATACTCATCGAAATGAATATTCGCTATGGCCATGAAAACCAGAAACAGCGTGCCGGGATGCTGATTAATGATCTGTTTAATGCGCTGACTGCTTTGCGGGTCGTGAATAAAGCAGTCTTCATTAATAAACACCACGCTGGGTGCCTGGGTCTGACATGCCTGGGCCAGTTCTTCTACGCTTTCAACATCGGTAATTTGTCGTTTTCTTATCCCGCGGCTAGCCAGATAGCCGGTCAACCCCAGTCGGGTATAACTGCATAAGTCCATAATAATCGTTGACATAGCAAACCCTCACTAAGTGTATCATCCGAACAGCTTCGATATCCTTTGGCCACTCTGTCGAGCGTCCCCCATTACGAAACTCCCCCTGCCAGCACTTCCGCACATTTCCTCCCATTCAAGTAAAATGGCAGGGAAAATGCTTTCCAGCCATTGGCTTGAGTTGCAGTTAAATGACGTTATGGAAGTATTTTCAGGCGGGATTACTATCCCGTAAAGTTATGTATAATTTGCCAGGAATGTTCTCAAAGTAAAGTAAATATTGTGAACTGTGAGATAAGTAAAATCTAATATCCCGCAGCGGATATATCCTGGTGGATGTTATTAGAAAAACTTTTTAGGAATAACCTCAGAGAGACTGCGCAAAGAACAGGGTTAATTAGCCGGTATTTCACTCACTATATCCGCCAGTAAATCAAATATTTCACTAAATAAATGTTCAGCGAAAGGCGCGATAAGCGGCATCAATGCGGCCATAACCAACATGCCAATCGAAAGGGTGACCGGAAAACCAATCACAAATACGGAAAGCTGCGGCGCCATACGGTTTAACAAACCCAGCGCGATATTAAGCGTCAGCAGAAGCGTAATTAACGGCAGCGCAAGCATCAGACCATTAAGGAAAATCAGCCCGCCTGCGCGGGTTAGCGCCATAAACACATTGCTGTTAATAGGATCGCCGCCAATCGGCAGCGTATGGAAGGTATCGACCAGCATCGAAATCAACCACAAATGTCCGTTAAAAGTCAGGAACAGCAGCATGGCCAGCATGTCCATAAAGCGCGCCAGCACCGGCATATTCAGGCGGCTTCCGGGGTCGAAGAAGGTAGCGAAAGAAAGGCCCATTTGCAGGCCGATAATCTCGCCTGCGGTACGAATCGCGGCAAAAGCAAACTGCATGGTGAAGCCCAGCATGATGCCGATTAAGATTTGCTGCGCCGCAAGCCAGAAGCCAGCCGCGGAGAAAATCGTCACGTTGCTCATGGGAAGCGAAGGGGCGACAATCCAGGTGATCATCAGCGCAAGGCCAATTTTTACCTTTTTCGAAATAGCCCGCTCGCTGAGAATAGGAGCGGTACTGATAAGCGCCAGGATGCGCAGCAAGGGCCAGAAGCCCATGCTCAGCAAATTCAGCCACTGGTCGCTATCAACGTGAATCATCCAATTATCGTCGGCAAATTGGTAAGCAGCGTGCGCATATAATCAAGCAGCAGATTGAGCATCCACGGGCCGGCCGCAATCATTGTCACAAAGACGGCAAGGATTTTTGGAATGAACGATAAGGTCATCTCGTTAATCTGCGTCGCCGCCTGCAGCATAGAGATAATCAGGCCGGTCACCAGTGCTACCAGCAACAGCGGTGCCGCGAGCGCCAGGGCAACTTTCATCGCCTCGGTGCCCATCATCATGACCGATTCAGGCGTCATCTTTTTACCTTAACTGTAGAAGCTTTGCGCAAGCGAGCCGACCAGCAGTTGCCAGCCGTCAACCAGTACGAAGAGCATGAGCTTAAAGGGCAGGGCAATGGTTGCAGGCGGTACCATCATCATTCCCAGCGCCATCAGTATGCTTGCGACAACCAGGTCGATAATCAGGAAGGGAATAAATACGGTGAAGCCAATCTGGAAGGCCGTTTTCAGCTCGCTGGTCACATACGCCGGCAGCAGAATGCGCATCGGCACTACTTCCGGGCCTTCCATCGCAGGCGTATTAGCCAGACGGGCAAAAAGGGCCAGATCCGCCTCGCGCGTTTGCCGCAGCATAAACTCGCGCAGCGGCTGAGCGCCTTTTTCAATCGCTTCCGGCATCTCAATTTTGTTTTCACTGAACGGCTGATAAGCGTCGGTATAAATCTTGTCGAACACCGGCGACATAATAAAGAAGGTCAGAAATAACGCTAAGCCCAGCAGTACCTGATTCGGCGGAGCGGAAGGCGTGCCGAGCGCGTTTCGCAGCAGGCCGAACACAATAATGATGCGCGTGAAGCTTGTCATCATCAGCAAAATAGCAGGCAGGAAAGTCAGCGAGGTGATAAACACCAGCGTCTGAACCGGCAGCGACCAGCTCTGGCCGCCGTTTGGCATCGGCTGGCTTACCAGGCCCGGTAGCTGCGCCAGCGCCTGCGGCGTAACAAACAGCAGGCTGACCAGAAAACCCATTAACGAGAAGGAGAGAAAACGTTTCATCAGGCTTTCCCGTTACGTTTAAGCAAATTTTTCATCAGGCTCTGGAAATCCACCGGCTCGACAGGTTTGGGATCAACGCTTGCCGGCGCGGGTGGAAGAGTATGTAAATGGGTGATTTGCGTGGCGGTAACGCCCAGCACGAGGCGGGCGTCTTCCACATCCACAACCACGACGCGTTCGCGCGGGCCAAGGCTGCAACCGGCGCTGATCTTAAGCCCTTTTGCGGCGCCGGTTCTGCCGGTCAGGCCGAACCGTTTAGCAAGCCAGGCCGCCAGCAAAATAAACAAAATGATGACCGTTAATGCTCCGCTCACCTGAACTAAAGGCGAGCTGGAATTGACGGCAGGTTGTTGCTGGACGGTGGTCTGGGTTTTCATGCTTAACGGCTCAGGCGACGCATACGTTCCGACGGCGTAATGATATCGGTGATACGCACGCCGTATTTATCGGCCACGACCACGACTTCACCCTGTGCAATCAGATAACCATTGATCAGGATGTCCAGCGGCTCGCCGGCCAGGCCTTCGAGCGCCACCACGGACCCCTGCGACAGGCGCAGCAGCTCTTTGATGGTCATGCGGGTACGGCCCAGCTCCACGGTCAGTTTGACCGGGATATCCATAATCAGGTCAATATCCTGCATTGAACCTGCCACATCGCCGCTTTCCAGCGCGCGGAACACGCTGTCTGCGGTGCTTTTGCTGGAGACTTTCTGTTCGTTTAACGCATCAGCCCACAGATCGTCCACGGAGCCTGCATTGTCGTCGGACGGTTGATTAGTATCACTCATTTGGGCTGTTCCTCATTCAGCGAATTCAGTATCGGGTTGATCAAGTGTTCGACGCGCAAGGCGTACTGGCCGTTTAGCGTGCCGTATTGACTGGTCAGCACCGGTACACCGTCGACATGCGCGAGAATGCGATCCGGCTTGTCGACAGGCAGCACGTCGCCAGGTTTTAGTTTTAGTATTTGTGAAAGCCTGAGCGGGATATCGGCGAAGTTCGCCACCAGTTCCAGCTCAGAATGTTGCACCTGGCGCACCAGAGTATCGCGCCAGCTTTGGTCTTCCTGACGGGAGTTTTCCAGCGGCGGGTTCACCAGCAGCTCGCGCAGCGGCTCAATCATGCTGAACGGCAGGCAAATATTAAATTCGCCGGTCAGGTTGCCGATTTCCACGTGGAACGGCGTATTCACGACGATGTCGTTAGGCGACGTCGTGATATTGGTGAATTTGACCTGCATTTCGGAACGCACATATTCCACATCAAGCGGATAAATGGCTTTCCATGCATCGCTGTAGCCTTCCAGCGCCAGTTTAAGCATGCGGTTAATCACGCGCTGCTCAGTGTGGGTAAACTCACGGCCTTCAACTTTCGTCGGGAAACGGCCGTCGCCGCCAAACAGGTTATCTACCGCAATAAACACAAGGCTTGGCGAAAAGACGAACAGGCCGGTGCCGCGCAGCGGTTTAAGGTGCATCAGGTTGAGGTTGGTCGGCACCGGAAGGTTACGCGCAAACTCATGATAGGGCTGAATACGGATCGCGCCGACGGTGATATCCGGGCTACGACGCAGCAGGTTAAACAGCCCCATACGGAACTGACGAGCAAAACGTTCGTTAATAATTTCCAGCGCCTGCAGGCGTTCACGCACCACGCGGCGCTGGGTATTAGGATCGTAGGGACGAATGTCGGTTTCACTCGCCGCCCCGGCTTTCGGCTCTTCGCTGCTATCGGCGTCGCCGTTTAACAGCGCGTCGATTTCGGCCTGTGAAAGAATACTGTCGCCCATGATCTACCGCAAAATAAAGGCGGTATACAGCACGTCGCTGACTACCTGTTGGGGTTGACCGGCAACCAACGGCGGCGCCAGCGTATTTTTAATCGCTTCTACCAGTTTCTGCTTGCCTTCATCGGTGGCAAGGGCTGTGGCATCCTGGCGGGAAAACAGCAGCAGCAAACGGCTGCGTACTTCCGGCAGGAACTCGCTCAGGCGCTGGCGAGTCGCATCGTCCTTCAGGCGCAGCGTCACGCCGACATACAGCACGCGATCCGCATCGCCGAGATTAACGGTAAAGGTATCAAGCGCAAAAAAGACCGGGGCGGGCGGCGGCTCTGGTTTGTCAGCTTGAGCTGTGGCCGGTTGCTGCTGCATCCGCCAGTAGCTATAACCGGCGGTAGCGCACGCGGCGAGTGTAATCAGGACCAGTAACGGCATCCAGATGGAGCGCTTGCGGCCTTTGGTCTGAGCGAAGTCAGTCATATCACGCTTTATTCCTGTATCGGTACTGCTTTATGGTGCGATTATCCCGTGTCGCCCGGCCATCAAAGCCTGGAAAACACGGGATATTTGTTGTTACCTCTGCCGTTTACACCTTGTTGCAATTATCAGGCGAAAATGTCCACGGCGTTATTACCCGAGGCAAGACGCTGCACGCTTGCAGGAACGGCGAGAGATTCAGCCTCGCCGCCCAGAGAAGGGAAGGCGCCCGCGGAGCGTTGTGATTGCTGTTGCTGCTGGCCGGACTGCTGCTGTTGCTGAGCAAAACTTTCGCTGCTGATATTGCTCTGGCCGAGCTGAATCCCGCTTTCCGCAAGGGCCGTGCGTAACGCGGGCAGCGTCGCTTCCAGCGCGGCGCGCACGTGGCTGTGCGGAGAGGTCATCTGCAGTTGGGCCTGATTATCGTCAAGCTTGAGGCTTATCTGGATTTGACCTAAGTCTTCCGGATGCAGGCGCAGCTCAGCGCTTTGCTGACCCTGGCGGGTGAACAAGGTCACGTGCTGGCTTACCGCCTGTTGCCATTCCTGGCTTCCCAGTTGGGCGCTGATCTGCGGCGCAACCGGCGTTGCGATATGCGTGCTTACCGGCGTGCTGACCGTTGCGCTGCTGATGGTCGGCATGCTAAGCGTCGGCGTAGTGTTATTGCTGATAGCGTTATCGCGGCTGTCTTTATCAACGGCGACGACCGGCAACGCATTGTCATTAGCCGCCAGTTGAGTCTGACCGGCTGCCTGCCCAACGGATTTCGCGGCAAAGGTTGTGTCGGCCGGCTGGGTTTTGCCCGCAGCGTTCAGGCGGTCATCGGCGCGGCCCTGCGTGGTTTTTTGCTGCATGCCGCTGCCCGTCAGCAGTGCGCTCAAAGATGCGGTTTCGTCAGTCTCCGGGCTGGTCGCCGTGGTCAATGTTGCAGCAGGCGTTGCGGTATTGGGCTGCGGCAGCATGGCGAAGAGCGCGCTTAGCGCCTGCATATCTGCGCTACTCAGATCGTGCGCGGCCTCTTTTCCCGTGTCTGTTTGCGCCGTCTTATCCTGTTCTGTGGCTTTACCCACGTTTGCCAGCAGGGCCGAAAGCGCTTCCGGCTTGTCCAGATTCAGCTCGTTGAGCAGGGCTGCGAGAGGTGTTTTGCCAGCCGCTTCGTCCTGCGCGCTGATATTCTTGCCTGCGACTTTGTTCAGCGCGGCGCTGAGCGAAAGCGTTTTGCCGTCCGCAAGCGTGACCTGGCCCGGTAACGCCTTGCTGAACAAATTCAGAAAATCGTCACTCAGTCCTTTTTCGCCCACGCCGGATGCGGCGGCGCTCAGGCCGCTATCGATATCGGAAGTGGTGTTTACCAGGGGCAATGTGATCATTCGCCTTTCCTCAGTGTCGCCCGCTGGGCGTATTCATCCATCTGTTTCTGATCGAGTCGGTTTTCAGCAAGCAACGTCTCGGCGGCTTTGCGCTCGCGCAGGGTTTGCCAGGCCTGTAACCTTTTCTGCTTCTCCTGCCAGAAATTCAGCGCCTGATTGACTTTGTTGGTCCAGGCGTTGAGCTGCTGGCGGTGCTGATCTATGGCTTTTTCGAGCGTCTGGATAAACTGCTGATAGTTTTGCCAGCGCGTGCTCGCAATGCCCTGGCTCATGCTGTCGTTCAGGTTAGTGCTGTACTCAAACTGATAGTTAATCAGCATGTTGAGCTGCTCTTCCGCCTGTTGAAATCCTTTACGCATTTCACCCAAACGTACCGCCGCGTTTTCCACCTCTTTCTCGGCGAGATCGTGCAAAGTGTCCAGTGCTGTGCTTTGGCTCATGGTTACCTCTCATTAAGCCGTCGGGAAGATAAGCTCCAGTGCCGCGCAGGCATCTTCCCAGCCGCTGCGTTCAAAAATGCCTTGTTGCAAAAAGGCTTCCAGATGCGGCCAGAGCACGATGGCTTTGTCGAGCATCGGGTCGCTGCCTTTGGCATAGGCGCCCACGCTTACCAGATCGCGGTTACGCTGGAAACTGGATAACAACTGTTTGAAATTGCGCACTCGCGCATAGTGCCCATCGGTTATCAGCGAGGTCATGGCACGGCTAATCGAAGCTTCAATATCAATTGCCGGATAATGCCCCGCCTCGGCGAGACGACGCGAAAGAACAATGTGCCCGTCAAGAATGGCGCGCGCGGAATCCGCGATAGGATCCTGCTGGTCATCCCCTTCGGTCAGTACGGTATAAAATGCGGTGATCGACCCCCCGCCGTGAATGCCGTTACCGGCACGTTCCACCAGCGCCGGAAGCTTGGCGAAGACGGAAGGCGGATAGCCTTTGGTTGCCGGCGGCTCACCGATCGCCAGAGCGATTTCACGCTGCGCCATGGCGTAGCGGGTGAGGGAGTCCATAATCAGCAATACATGCTGACCACGATCCCGGAAGTCCTCGGCGATGCGCGTGGCGTAAGCCGCGCCCTGCATACGCAGCAGCGGAGAAACATCCGCAGGTGCCGCAATCACCACCGAACGTGCGCGGCCTTCGGCGCCGAGAATGTTCTCGATAAAATCTTTTACTTCGCGGCCACGCTCGCCAATCAGGCCGACGACAATGACGTCGGCCTGGGTGTAACGGGCCATCATGCCCAACAGTACGCTTTTACCGACGCCGGAACCGGCGAACAGCCCCATACGCTGTCCGCGTCCAACGGTCAGCAGCGCGTTGATTGGTCGCACGCCAACGTCCAGCACATTTTCGATGGCGGTACGCTGTAACGGGTTAAAGGGAGCCGCGCCCAGCGCGCCGTAGGTGGTGGTTTCCGGAGCGGGCAGGCTGTCCAGAGGGCGACCGCTGCCATCCAGCACGCGGCCAAGCAGGGCCGGGCCGAGCGGCAACTGTTTACCGCTGTGCAATCCATCCTCGCTTGAGGAACGCGCGTAAACGCGTGCGCCAGGCAAAATACCTTCCACTTCTTCAAGCGGCATCAGAAACAGTTTCTGGCCGTTAAAGCCGACGACTTCGGCTTCCACTTCACGGCTGTGCTGCTCGATGATGCAGGTTGCGCCGAGGGGAAGCTGTAAACCTGTCGCTTCCAGCACCAGGCCCGTTGCGCGAGTCAGGCGGCCGTAGCGGCGCACGGCAGGCAGTTTCGCCATGCGCTCTTCAAAACTGTCCAACGAGTTAAGCCAACGCGTTAGCCGGGCGGTCATCACAGAACTCCAGGTGCGGCGAGGCGGCAAAGTTCCTGCCAGCGCGTTGCGACGCTTGCGTCAAGGTCGCCCTCATCGGCGGAGACTTTACAGCCGCCCTGATGCAGGCTCGGATCGCCGCGCAAACGCCAGCCATGCAGGCTTAACGTCGCGCCCAGCATCTCTTCCACGCGCTGCAAATCGTCAGGATGGACGCGCAGTTGCGGCTTGCCGCTAAATAAAGGCTCCTGCTGCAGCAACCCCTGAATTTGTTTAATCAACGCTGAGTTATCAATGCCCTGCGTATGGCCGATAACCTGGCGTGCGGCCTCAAGCGCCATTTGCATCAGGCGCGAGGCGATAACGCTGTCGAGCGCATCAAGGGTGTGCTGAAACTCGCTGACCAACTGCTGCATACGGGCGTGAACGGGAGCCTGCTGCTGTTTGGCCTCATTGATGCCCTGCTCAATCCCTTGCTGGAAACCGGCTTTGCGGCCTTCTTCAAGCCCTGCTGTGTGGCCTGCGGCGTAACCGTCTTTATGACCCTGCTCATGCGCCTGCATCTGCATCATCGCCAGGGTTTGCTGCAAATCCGGCTCGCGTTCCGCCCGCGGCTCTTCTGATGAAATCTCCTGCGGCATCAGGCTTTCAAACACCGGGCTGGACGCGGGCATCAGATCGTCCGGCGTCCAGATTTTCCAGGGCAGCGAATTAGACATAGGTGTCCTCGCTGGTGCCAATTACCATCTCGCCGGTTTCGGCCAGACGACGAACGATAAGCAGGATGGCTTTCTGTTCGTTCTCCACCTGAGACAGACGAACCGGGCCACGGTTGGAGAGGTCGTCGCGCAGGATGTCCGCTGCACGCTGCGACATATTGCGCAGGAACTTCTCGCGCAGCGGCTGTTCGGCGCCTTTGAGGGCGACCAGCAGCGATTCGGATTCCACTTCCTGCAGCAGGCGCTGAATGCTGCGATCGTCCACTTCGACCAGGTTTTCGAACAGGAACATCTCGTCGATAATTTTCTGCGCCAGCTCGCCGTCGAAGTCGCGAACCGCGGTAATAACCGCTTCTTCCTGCTGCGTTTTCATCAGGTTGATGATTTCCGCAGCCGTTCTTACGCCGCCCATTTTGCTGCGCTTGAGGTTCTGGCCGTCGAGCAGGTTGTTGAGCACTTCGGTCAGCTCTGCAAGCGCCGCTGGCTGTACGCCGCCAAACGTTGCGATACGCAGCATGACGTCGTGGCGCAGACGCTCGTCGAACAGCGCCAGAATGTCGGCTGCCTGCGCGCGTTTGAGGTGCACAAGAATAGTGGCGATGATCTGCGGGTGCTCGTCGCGAATAAGGTCCGCCGCGCTCTGCGGTTCCATAAAGTTGAGCGTTTCCATACCCGATGTGGTTTCGCGCGTTTCGAGAATGTCTTCCAGCAGGCTTGAAGCACGCTCTTCGCCCAGCGCTTTGACCAGCACCGAACGCAGGTAATCGTTGGCGTTGATGCTAAGGGCTGCGAACTGTTCCGCTTCCTGTTCAAACTCGGCCAGCACGTCGGTCAACTGTTTGTTGGAAATCTGGCGGATGTTCGCCATCGCCGCGCTCACGTGCTGCACTTCCCGTGGGCTGAGGTGCTTGAATACTTCAGCCGCGCGGTCTTCGCCAATAGTCATTAACAGAATGGCGCTCTTTTCTGTTCCGGTAATACTCATATTTCGGTACTCATCCATTGGCGAATAACCAGCGCAACGACGCGCGGATCGTTATCAGACATATCGCGGATACGCTGGCTCATCACTTCGGCGCTCAGGCGCTGGTTAGCTTTACGCTGCTGCTGCTGTTCGTCTTTGCTCAGGCGAACGGAGACGGCTTCATCTTCTTCTTCGCGCTGTTTCAGCGCTTCAGTTTGCGCTTTCTGAACTTCAGCTTTGCGCTGCAATTGTGGACGGATGGCTTTGCGCCACAGCAGCCAGGCAACAAGCAGCACCAGTAACCAACGGCCCGCGGAGAGCAATAGATCGAAGAACGATTGCTGTTGCCAGAACGGCAGCTCGCCGCTGGTTTCTTCGCTTGCGGTAAACGGCGAGTTCACCACGTTGAGCGTATCGCCACGCTTCTCTGAGTAACCCATCGCTTCGCGCGTCAGGTCTTCGATTTGCTTGAGCTGATCGTTGGTCAACGGCAATGGCTTGCCGTCGGCAAGCTGACGGTAATTCACCACCACGGCAACGGACAGACGCTGGACGTCGCCCACGTTGAGTTTGGTATGACGAATGGTGCGGTCTACTTCGTAGTTGGTCGTCTCGTCGCGCTGGGTGTTGCTGGAGCCTGTCTGCGCGGAGGTCGAAGCAGACTGGGCCTGTCCGGCGTTAGCCTGGTTAGGCTGCGCAGGGGTGGTAATCGGCGCGTTGTTTGGCGGCGCAGGTTGGTTAGACAGCGCGCCCGGCACGCCGCCTGGGTTGCGGCCATTGACCTGCTCGCTCTGATTTAACTGGCGTGAACGAATCGCGGTCTGCGACGGATCGGCATTCGGGCGATACTGCTCTTCGGTTTGTTCTTTATTAGCGAAATCGATCTGCGCGGTAACCTGGGCGTGAACGTTGCCGGTGCCAACGATAGGGCCAAGGATGGATTCGATACGGCGCTGGTAACGGCTTTCCACGTCCGCAGAGTATTTAAGCTGGGCGTCATTCAAATCGCGTCCGGCGGTATTGGACTGCGTCAGTAAATGTCCGCCCTGATCCACAAGCGTCACGTTGCCCGGCGGCAGACCCGCTACGGCGCTGGAAACCATGTGCACGATGGCGCTTACCTGTCCTTCGTCAATCGCACGACCAGGCTGCAGGTTCAGCGTGACGGAGGCAGAAGGGGATTTTTGCTCGCGGACAAACAAAGAAGGTTTAGGCATCGCGAGGTGCACACGCGCGCTTTTTACCGGGCCGAGCGTTTCGATGGTGCGGGCAAGCTCGCCTTCCAGCGCGCGCTGATAGTTAACCTGCTCGCTAAACTGGCTGATACCAAACTTCTCTTTATCCAGCAGCTCAAAGCCCACGGCGCCGCCTTTAGGCAGCCCCTGTTGAGCCAGGCGCAGACGCAGGTCATAAACTTTATCGGCGGGGACTTCTATCGCGCTGCCGTTATCGGAATAGCGATAGGGAATGTTCATTTGGGTCAGTTGGGTGACGATAGCGCCCCCGTCCTGATCGGCCAGGTTGCTGTACAACACTTTATAGTCAGGCTGTTTAGCCCATAAAGCTAAGGCCACAATAATGGCTATAGCCGCAGCGCCCGCGACGATTAAAGGAATTTTAGGGTTTGCGCGAAGGCGGGAGAGCCATTCCTGAGCTTTGTTTGGCGATGTTTGTGCCTGGGCCGCGGCTGCAGTCATTGCGCACCTCGCGGCTTAGCATGGAGAGAATAATTCGTATAAACAGTGAACAAAACGAGCTCCCGGGTCGACAAACACGACAAAAGTTCCAGATAGATGGCGCAGTCATTATTTTCTTTTCGAGAATTTTCGATGGCTGAATTAGCTCTATTTTTTGCACCTATTTAACGCCTTTATCCTATTGACAAGGTGATAATCTTGCCGCGTTCAATAAAACTGGGGCAGTAAAATGGCAATTCAGGGGATTGAAGGGGTTATTCAGCAGCTACAGGCTACCGCGCTGTCTGCGGGTAACCAGGTGCAAAACAGCGACCCAAAAGTGAGCTTTGCGGGCGAACTGCAGGCGGCGTTAGGGCGCATCAGCGATACGCAAACCGCAGCGCGTACGCAGGCGGAAAAATTTGCGCTCGGCACGCCGGGCGTGGCGCTAAATGATGTGATGGTCGATCTGCAAAAATCATCTGTTTCATTGCAGATGGGAATTCAGGTGCGTAACAAGCTGGTTTCCGCGTATTCCGAAGTGATGAATATGCAGGTGTAGGCCCGCAGGTTTTAGCTGCAGAAAAAAGATGAGGGGTTTCCCCCTCACCGTTTAGCGCTGAATTAAATAGCGAATCGTCGGGCCATCCTGCTGAATGTCCAGCACGGTATAACCGTGGTTTTTGGCATCCAGCGGAATGTTGTTAATTGACTGCGGGCAGTCGCTGACGACTTCAAGAATCTGCCCCTTCTTTAATTGCGGCATGGCTTCAAGTGTTGCAACCGCCGGATAAGGGCAGGGCTCGCCGACCATATCCAGACGGAAATCCGGCACGATATTCTGACTCATACATTTTCCTCAATGGCCTGACTGGCGGCGATATTCTTGCGTCTGAAGAAGTGCTTCTCCCAGCCGACTATCAGCGCGAAGGCGGCAAACAGCATCAAATAAGTGACCAGCAATCCTCCCAGCGGACCGAAGGTAGTTAACAGGTTAACTTTATCCCAACTGGTGGCGAGAGCAGGGGAGAGGTCGTCCCAGTAATAAGCAAGAAGGGTGGAGCCGATAACGTTGCCCAGCCCAACCCACCAGTAGTGCACCTGGCCTTCAACGGCGCGGTACATCCAGCCGGTTTCGCAGCCGCCCGCTAATACAATGCCAAAGCCGAACAGCAGGCCGCCCAGCACCGCATTCGGGCCCGCCCACATGATTTTTGCCTCAACGCCGAGCTGCACGTAACTGAAGATGCCGATGGCGCTCACCGCCATGCCAAGGATGATTGCCTTTGCCATGTGCGTGCGGCCGGTTATCCACATATCGCGAAACGCCGAGGTAAAGCAGATTTGCGCGCGTTCAATCAACAGGCCAAAGCCAACGCCAAATAGCATCGCCAGCCCCAGCTTCGGTTGGTTCATGGCGGTTAATGCGCCCCAGCCCACCATGCCGATAAACACCAGCATGCCGATGCGGAAACGGCGTTTTGCCTGCGCGGGTTTTTGCGTTAATGGCGAGGCGGCAGAGACTTTTTGCAGCTTAACGGGAATGCGGAACATCGGCAGCAGCGTGAAACGTGCGCCGAACCATGAACCCAACGCTGTCGCCAGGGCGAAGAACCAGGCATGGAGCGAGAACTGAGGGATGCCGGTAAAGAATGCCGCCAGGTTGCAGCCCATCGCCAGACGTGCGCCGAATCCGGCGATAATTCCGCCGGCAACCGCCTGAATAATACGGATGCGGTGCTGCGGCATGCGCAGCTTAACGTTATTGGCCCAAAGCGCTGCGGCAAAGCAGCCGCCGAACATGCCGATAATCATCATGCCGTCGATGCGCGTCAGCGGGCTGCCCTCCAGATGAATAAGCCGAAAATAGCCCCACTCTTCGGCATGCACGCCCATAAGCTGCAAAAGCTGTCCGCCCCAGCGGGTAAACTCCCCCGTCACGGCCCAAAAGGTGCCGGTAATGCCGAAATAGTAGGTAGAAAGGATACCGGCTGCGATAACCGCAGGCATCGGCGCCCAGAATTTGATCAGATATTGCTGTTTGAATTGTTGCCAGGACATGTGCCGCCTCTGAACTCAGAAGGTGGTGAAAGGAGGCGCGTATTAAATCATTTTTTCTTGCCCTCCCAAACGACTGTGCCAGCACATTATAAAAACTTCATTCTTTTATGATCTTTATCAAACGCGCCGCCTCCGGGTTTAGTCATTAAGGCGTCCGTCAGGCAGCCGTGATGTTTCCTTTGCAACACTGGCAGGCTAAGTGCTTTAATGCCAAAATTATTTTTTCTCCGCAGTCAGGATAGACGATGAAGAAGATTGTTGTTTTAGCGGTGTTGTTGGCCCTGAGTGGTTGTGTGCAGGTCGATGATTATCGTGAAGTGGTGAAAGCGCCGGCCCCGGCCGGGCTTGCGGGTTACTGGCAGACGCAAGGGCCGCAAAGCGAGATGGTTAGCCCGGAAGCCATTGCCACCCTGGTTGTTACGCCGCAAGGCGATACGCTTGATTGCCGCCAGTGGCAACGCGTGATTGCTCTGCCGGGCAAACTGATGCTGCGTTCAGATTCCCTGTATAACGTCACCGCAAAGCGTGAGGTTTATGATATTGAGCGCGAGGGGGAAACGCTGGAATATGCGGGCATGACGCTCAAACGCGTGGATCGCCCAACCCAGGAATGTGCTGATTACCTGGAAAAAAATCCGCTCCCCACACCGCTTCGCTAGCGTTCCATTTCCCCTGAGCCGGATGCATCGCTCAGGGGAAATATCCCTTTGCTTCCCCGCGATCTACTGCATTTTCTTGCGCCGTAACGCCATCAACGGATTGACGGAAATACCGTGCACGATAACGCTTGCCACCACCAGCGTCAGCGCGCAGTCCATCATATAATTCGCCTCGTCGCCGCGCATACCGTGCATCCAGGCATAAGCGATATAGTTCAGGCTGCCTATGCCGCGTATTCCGAGCCAGCTAATAGCCATGCGCTGATAAGCGGGCGTTGAAACCCCCCAGGTCACCGCGTAAACCGCCAGCGGACGAATGACCACAAAGAGCAGCGCCGCCATAAGAAGGCCGTCGGGCTGCCAGTGTTGGGCAAGGGTGATACCAAGAATGATGATAAGCGCGGCGGCAAAAAGACGCTCGACGGTGTCGCCAAAAGAGAGGGCATCGCCAATGACCAGACCCATCGATTTTACCCGCGTGGTTTCAGAAAACGCGTGTCTTTGGTGGGGATTGACCATGGTTTCAGCCGGCAGCGCCGTACCGTTTTCTTCCTCTCTTTCTTCCGGGAAATGCCGCTGAACTTTAATTTCCGCGCGTCTTAGCCCAACCCCTGCGGCAAAGGCGGCGAGAAAGCCCGAGGCGCCAAGCGCCAGGGCAATGGCGTAGCTAAGCGCTATCAACGACAGCGCAATAAAATCACTAGAAGCAAACTCGCGCTGGGTATAGCGGAAATGAGTGGCCATCAGCCCGACCGCGTGCCCCAGCAGGTAGCCGATAACGACGCCCGCCACCAGCGCCCATACCACTTCAATCGTGAACCAGTGAGCAATTTCAGAGGAGGTTATCTCACCGCCGCTGTTAGCGAACATCAGCGCCAGCGCAAGAAGAGGTAAAGCGGTGCCGTCATTCATCCCCGCTTCGGTGGAAAGCGACAGGCGCAGGCTGTCGTCATCGCGCGCATCGTTAATGGCAATCAGGCTGGCGAGAACCGGGTCGGTGGGGGCGATGATCGCCGCAAAGGCCAAAGATATGGGCCAGTTCATTCCCAGCAGATAATGCGCGGCAAGCATAATGCTGCCCACGGTTAATAACATGGCGGGGCCAGCCAGCAGTACGCCCATTTTCCAGCCCGCCGATCGGAACGGCATGCGGATTTTAAGCCCGGTCATAAACAGCGAAGCCGCCATCGCCACTTCGGAAACGTGGGCGATGATGGTGGAGTATTTGAAAATATCAATGTTGAGCAGGTTCAGAACCCAGGGACCGCAAACAATGCCGACCAGCAGATAAAGACCAAAAAGAGGAACGACGCTGCGG
Organism: Dryocola boscaweniae; assembly: GCF_025215095.1. Lineage (GTDB taxonomy): Bacteria > Pseudomonadota > Gammaproteobacteria > Enterobacterales > Enterobacteriaceae > Dryocola > Dryocola boscaweniae. The sequence goes on from NZ_JALHAP010000077.1 coordinate 146,742, forward strand.
CTTATCCAGCCATAGCTTAGCGACATCAACAGCAACAAAGCGCCAGACGCGGCGGTCCAGGTTATAAAATTCATCTACAGCCTTCTCGTTAAATTCATGCTGATAGCCAAAAGGCTTATCCGTGAATTTAAGCTTAGGGTAAATTTTGCGGCTTCGTCGCGGTCAAAGGAATTGTCCTCCCTTAGCCGTGAAGGGAGGACAACAAATCACCTTACAGTACGTCCTCCATTACCCACACGCTCACGCTGCCGCCGTTGCAGGTAAACGTTGCGCTACCCTTTTCATCGGTTGTGATGGTCTCTTCCCGGTTGCCCAGATAGTCCCGCCAGTTTTTATTGCCGTAATTTTCGCCAAGATCGAGGGTTTTTTCGCCTTCATCGCCATTCGATAGCACTACCACGCAGCCCGGGTCTTCATCGGTGCCGCTGCGGCTGAACGCAATGCAGTTCGGATGATCGAAATAGAGCGTTTGCACGCCGTGGGCGAAGCGCTCGCGAGCGTGAATCAAATCATCGAGGTGCTCAACTATCGGCATATCAATATGATAGGTTTCGCCATCTCCGCCTTCATCGTCGTAACTTGCGCCGAACAGATCGGGATAAAACACGGAGGGAACGCCGTTCTCACGCAACAGAATTAAAGCGTAGGCGAGGGGCTTAAACCACGACTCGACGGGAGCCTCAAGGGATTGCAGCGGCTGGGTATCGTGATTGGCTACAAGCGTCATAGCATGGAACGGGTCCGCCTCCACCAGCGTGCCGGTGAAGATCTGGCTCATATCGTATTCGCTTCCTTGTCGGGAAGCCTGGTGAAACTTCATCTGCAGCGGCGCATCGAACAGCAGCGTTTTTCCGTCAACCTGCGCAATATATTCCTGCAGCTTGTCGACTTCGTGCGACCAGTATTCGGCGACGATAAACAACGGCGTTTCAGCCACTTCCTGCACATGTTCTATCCACTCCTTATAGAACCAGGCAGGGATGTGTTTGACGGCGTCCAGACGAAACCCGTCGCAGCCGGTTTCTTCCATCACCCAGCGCGCCCAGTATTTAATCTCTTCCGTCACGGCGCGGTTGCGAAAGTCGATATTTTCACCCATCAGGTAATCGAAATTACCCAGTTCGTCATCCACCTGTTCGTTCCAGCCTTCGCCGGTGTAATCGTTGATGATTTTAAATATGCCGTCTTCGGTGGGATTTTCGATATGGTCTATGCCGCTAAAGCATTTGTAATCCCAGATGAACTGGGAGTATTTGCCTTCGCGGGCAGGGAAGGTGTAGCGCGTCCAGGCTTCACACTCGATGACTTCGTCGTCGATTTCATTGCGATTTTCTTCATTGACGCGGTTAACGCGAATTTGTTCTTTCTCATCCGCGCCCATTTTGTGGTTCACCACAACGTCGAGCAATACCGCAATGTTGTTGTCTTTGAGCGCTTTGATGGCGGCCAGAAGCTGCGCTTTGTCGCCGTATTTGGTCGCGACGCTGCCCTTTTGATCAAACTCGCCTAAATCGAACAGATCGTAAACGTCGTAGCCGACAGAGTATCCGCCGGAGCTGCCTTTATAAGCCGGAGGCAGCCAAACCATATTAATGCCGATTTCATTGAGGTTAGGGGCCAGTGCTTCAACCTCAGGCCACAGCTCACCGCCGCCGGGATAGTACCAGTGAAAGCATTGCAACAAAGTCGGGTTACGCATAGTCGAGCTCCATGACACAGGGATCTCAATTATGGATGAAATGTTTAAAAATGCCTGGTGCGAAAAAGTTCCCTCTTCGCCGCACCTCAGGGAATCAGGGGGGTCAGGGGGTTACGTCCAGATTGTCCCGCGGCGCCAGGATTTGCCCTCCCTGTTTGCCGTAGGCGCTCAGCACAGACTGCTGTATGGAAGATTGCCCCACCAGTTTTGCAAGTTCGTCCATGCGCGCCTGCAGTAAACGTTTAACTTCGCTTTCGTTGCTCAGAATGGTACGGAGCATCGGGCGGAGTTGTTCCTGTAACTGCGTTGAAGGCTTGATGTCGCGCATGAGTTGAGTCAGTTCATGCACCGCATTAACGTAATCCATTTCACTGGCGATTAATTCATCCCACAGTCCTTCGCGGGCGTTGCGCAGCATCACCTTACTTTGCTCCAGTAATTGCTGATAGAGGGTATACAGTTGCGGTGCGTGGTTCATTAGACTGCGTCCTGAATCCGGTTAGGCGTTTGAGCAACATCTTTCCAGGCATCGGCAATGTTTCGCAGCAGATTCTCGACCTCTTCGATCGCGCTGACATCATTACGTAAATTTGCCTGGAGGAGGCGTCGCACCATATAAGCATAGAGTGCAAACAGATTCTGCGTCAGCTCATCGCTGCTTGTTTCATCGATCCCGATTTTAAGACCGTTTTCGATAATATTAATGGCTTTGGAAAGGGAAAGGCCTTTCCCTTCCAGGTTGCCGTCCTGCAAAAAAAGACGCGCGCGTACTAACGCGCTGAGCGCGCCATCAAACAGCATGGTAAGCAACTGTTGCTGGCTGGCGCTCATGACTGCACTTTCAACGTCGATTTTTGCATAGGCCTGCGTGCCTTTTGCGCCGTACATGTCTTCTCCTGAATTAATTAGCTGTTGCTGCTGGAGCTGCTGGTAGATTCGAACTGTTGAGTCAGATAGCTGCTGGTGGAGTTCAGCGAGTTCATCAGCACGTCCAGTTGGGTAAATTGCGCTTTATAACGCGCCACTAATGTATCGATACGATCGCTGGCAGCGTTGTATTGCTTGGTCAGGTTGTTCAGCGTCTTGCTCACGCCGTCTTTTGCCGCCTGGATAATGCCGGTGCTTGAGAGCCAACTGGTCAGATTGCTGCCGATGGAAGTGGTGATGCCGGTGGTTTTTCCGTCGCCCACGATCATATCTTTGACCCCGGAAGCATCTTTTTTCAGCGCCGCTTCCAGTTTGTCGTTATCCAGTTCTAACTTGCCGGTGCTCGGATCTGAGGTGATACCAATCTGTGCCAGCGTCTTGAACGTTGAACTGCCCGAAGTATTGCTAAGCAGACCTTTTAGCTGAGTCTGGATAGTGCGCAGGGTAGAGTCGCCAAGCAGTGCGCCGTTGCTGGAGTCCTGGCTGTCTGTTCCGGCATCCACGGAGGTGTATTTAGTTAAGCTGCTGAAGGTGTCCTGCAGCGAATTATAGGCATCGACCCAAGCGCTGACGGCTTTTTCAGCTTTGGATGTATCTTTGGTAATGGTCAGCGTCTGGTTGCCGGTGGTGACATCGTTCAGATTAAGAGTGATATCTTCCAGCGCATCGCTGATGGTGTTGCTGCTGTTGACGATTTTGACGTTGTTAACCATCAGCTCGGCATTTTGTGCGGTAACGCTCTCTTCCATACCGTTACTGGCATCGGTGCCGGTGCCGTTGTAGCCCATAAAGGCTTGCAGAGCGCTATCGCTACCGTCGCTAAAGCTCAGGGACATCGCGTTATCGCTGCCGGTATCATCAGAGGAAATAGACAGACGGTATTGACCGTTGCCGACGTTGATAATACTGGCGCTGACGCCTGCATCGGCATTATTGATGGCGTCGCGAATGCCGGTCAGCGACGAGTTGGCCGCGCTGATATCAATGGTTATCGGGTCTTTGCCGCCGCCCTGTTGGATGGTCAGCACGCTGTCGCTGGTGGCGATAGCCGTTTTGTTGTCGCTCTGGGTATTTTTAGTGGTCAGCGTCTGCGCTTGCGCAAGCTGGGTCACGTTAATCGTATATTTCCCGGCAATCGCGCTGCCGGTAGTGGTGGCGCTGAACGCCGTACTGCTGCTGGTTGTTGACGTAGCGGTAAATAAATCTGCTTTATTCAGCGCGGCATTGGCGGTCTGGAAGGTTTCCAGCGCGCTTTTCAGCGTGCCGTAAGCGCTCAGTTTGGCGGTATAGGAAGTCTGTTGAGTCGTTATCGGCTTTAGCGTGGCTTTTTCCGCTGCCTCCAGGCTGTCCAGAATGTTACTTAAATCCAGGCCCGATCCGACTCCCAGCGTTGAAATACTTGCCATATAAATTCCTTAATATATCGATGCGTAGAATGAATACCGGGATTATCGACCTGAACGGCGTAAAGTTTACGATTAATTACTTTTTTTTAATGGCGGGAATAGCGGCTTGGGAAAAGAGTATTTCTGACGCTAAAAAATATTGGCGAGGGTGAAAATAATTCTAAAGGTTGTGAATGACCAGACGATAACAGGTTTAACGGCGCAGAGCCGAAGGGTGGAAGCCCAATCACGTAACCCGTAGATTTGAACACAGGAAAATAAATCATGGCACAAGTCATTAATACCAACAGCCTCTCGCTGATCACTCAGAACAATATCAACAAGAACCAGTCTGCTCTGTCTACTTCAATTGAGCGTCTGTCTTCAGGCTTGCGTATCAACAGCGCGAAAGATGACGCTGCGGGCCAGGCGATTGCTAACCGTTTCACTTCTAACATTAAAGGCCTGACTCAGGCTGCACGTAACGCTAACGACGGTATCTCTCTGGCGCAGACCACTGAAGGCGCGCTGTCTGAAATCAACAACAACTTACAGCGTGTTCGTGAACTGACCGTTCAGGCTTCCACCGGTACTAACTCCGAATCTGACCTGTCTTCAATCCAGGACGAAATCAAATCCCGTCTGGAAGAAATTGACCGCGTATCCGGCCAGACCCAGTTTAACGGCGTGAACGTGCTGGCTAAAGACGGTAAAATGTCTATCCAGGTTGGCGCAAATGATGGTCAGACTATCTCTATTGACTTACAGAAAATCGATTCTTCCGCTCTGGGCCTGAAAGGTTTCTCTGTAAATGGTAGTGCTCTGAATGTAAGCGATGCTATCACGACAGTTGCTCAGGCTGGTACAGATGCACCGAAAGCTATTACTTTCGCAACTGATACTGCAACAACCTTGGGTATCACTGACACTTCTGGTCTGACCTTCCATAACGTTCTGAACGCAAATGGTGATGCGACTGGCCAGTATGTAGTTAAATCTGGTGATGATTACTATTCAGCTCAAATGGATGCGGATGGTGAAGTTACACTGGATACAACTGATGTAGAGTACAAAACTGCAAGTGGAGCAGAAGCGACTCAGAGTGGTGTTGCAGTTAAAATGGCTTATGCCTCTGATACTGGAGCAGCGGCAGGATTCGTCACCGTTGAAGGTAAAAACTATGCGGCTACTGTTGCGGGAACCACTAATGTAGAAGTTGGTGTCACAGACGAGTTTGCTGGTGCATCCACCAACGATCCATTGGCTCTGCTGGATAAAGCCATTGCTCAGGTTGACAAATTCCGTTCTTCCCTGGGTGCTGTGCAGAACCGCTTGGATTCCGCAGTAACTAACCTGAACAACACCACTACCAACCTGTCTGAAGCGCAGTCCCGTATTCAGGACGCCGACTATGCGACCGAAGTGTCCAACATGTCTAAAGCGCAGATCATCCAGCAGGCCGGTAACTCCGTGCTGTCCAAAGCTAACCAGGTTCCACAGCAAATTCTGTCTCTGCTGCAGGGCTAATCGCTTTTTGCCTGATTACCTGACCAACCCCGCCCGGCGGGGTTTTTTCTTATTATTGTTACCCATAACCCTCAAATAACCCCCCATTTAGTCCACTATTCTGACGATTAAAACCCCTCCAGAATCGGATAATCATGCCGATAACTCAACTAACGCAGGGCTGTTTATCGTGAATTCACTGTATACCTCTGAAGGTGTGATGGATAAACACTCGCTGTGGCAGCGTTATGTTCCGCTGGTGCGTCACGAAGCGTTGCGCCTGCAGGTTCGTCTGCCGGCGAGTGTGGAGCTTGACGATCTGCTACAGGCGGGTGGCATCGGATTATTGAATGCAGTCGATCGCTATGATGCCCTGCAAGGAACGGCATTTACTACCTACGCGGTGCAGCGCATTCGTGGGGCGATGCTTGATGAGTTGCGCAGCCGTGACTGGGTGCCGCGCAGCGTCAGGCGTAACGCACGCGGTGTCGCGCAAGCGATTGGTCAACTGGAGCAAGAGCTGGGACGCAACGCCACCGAAACTGAGGTGGCCGCAAGACTGGATATCCCGCTCGACGAATACCGCCAGATGTTGCTCGACACCAACAACAGCCAACTTTTCTCTTATGACGAGTGGCGTGAAGAGCATGGCGACAGTATCGAACTGGTCACCGAGGAGCACCAGCAGGCGAATCCTCTGCAGCATTTGCTGGAGAGTAATTTGCGTAGCCGCGTGATGGATGCGATTGAAGCGCTACCGGAACGCGAGCAACTGGTGTTGACGCTGTACTATCAGGAAGAGCTGAATCTCAAGGAGATTGGCGCCGTTCTGGAAGTGGGGGAGTCTCGGGTGAGTCAGTTGCATAGCCAGGCGATAAAACGCTTACGCACCAAGCTGGGTAAGTTGTAGGGAGTGCCGCACGATTATCTCACCACCTGGAAATTATCATGACGGTGCAGCAACCAAAAAGACGGCCTCTAAGCCGCTACCTTAAAGATTTCAAGCACACACAGACCCACTGCGCGCATTGCGGCAAGCTTTTAGATCGCATTACGCTTACCTGCCGTGGTGAAATCGTGAATAAAACGACCATCGCGCAACTTGATACGCTCATTGATGATGCCGCCTGGCAGGTGGAAAAGCAGGAGTGGATGGCGCTGTGCCGTTTTTGCGGCGACCTGCACTGCAAAGAACAGGGCAATTATTTTGATATTATCGGTTTTAAGCAGTATTTGTTCGAGCAAACCGAGATGAGCCATGGCACCATTCGTGAGTATGTTGTTCGCCTGCGTCGCCTGGGCAATCATCTTTCTGAGCAGAACATTCCTGCGCCTTCTTCCTTGCAAAGCCTTCTTGACGACACGCTGGATGCCTGGCTTCCACAAACCAGCACCAATAACTACCGTATCGCGCTGCGTAAATACTGGCAGTTTCAGGTACAGCTCCTGGAGGCGTCCGCCTCATACCAGGAAAGTCATATCACTTCCGATATATATTAATATGGAATAAGTTGTAGCGGACTGGTTTTGACGCTCAAAGCTAAGTCGCTACACTACAACAAATTATTGATAGCTGGGGTAACTATGAAATTAGCAATAGTGGGACGTCAGGCGCTGATGGGCGTACTGGCGGTGGCACTGGTTGCCGGAGCAAGCGTAAAAACCTTCGCTGCGGAAAATTTACTCAATAAAGTCAAAGAGCGCGGCACCTTGTTGGTGGGTCTGGAAGGAACATATCCTCCGTTCAGTTTCCAGGGCGACGACGGCAAATTAACCGGTTTTGAGGTTGAGTTCGCCGAGCAGCTCTCGCAGCACCTCGGCGTCAAAGCGGCGCTGAAACCGACCAAATGGGACGGCATGCTGGCTTCGCTGGATTCCAAACGTATTGATGTGGTGATTAATCAGGTCACCATCTCGGACGAGCGTAAGAAGAAATATGACTTCTCAACGCCGTATACCGTTTCCGGTATCCAGGCGCTGGTGAAAAAAGGCAACGAAGGCAGCATTACCGGGCCGGATTCCCTGAAAGGGAAAAAAGTCGGCGTGGGTCTGGGCACCAATTACGAACAGTGGCTGCGTGAAAACGTGCAGGGCGTAGACATTCGTACTTATGACGATGACCCAACGAAATATCAGGATCTGCGCGTTGGCCGTATCGACGCCATTCTGGTTGACCGACTTGCCGCTCTCGACCTGGTGAAGAAAACCAAAGATACCCTGGCCGTAGCGGGCGAACCGTTCTCCCGTCAGGAAGCGGGCGTTGCGATTCGTAAAGGCAACGAAGATTTGGTTGATGCGGTGAACAAAGCCATTGCTGACATGCAAAAAGACGGCTCGCTGGCAAAACTGTCCGAAAAATGGTTTGGCGCTGACGTAACCAAATAACCGATGGATATCTCTGAAAGGTGCTTATAACAGCACCTTTTTTTATGTGTAATGGTCGGGAATTATCCGTGCTGGTACATAATGAAGGGATGTGAAATTTTCATACCGGTTTTAATGGAGTAGCTCATGTCACTGCATAACCTGACACGTTTTCCGCGTCTGGAATTTATCGGCGGCCCTACGCCGCTTGAGTATCTGCCGCGTTTTTCTGATTACCTTGGTCGCGAAATTTACATCAAACGTGACGACACAACGCCTTTGGCGATGGGCGGCAATAAGCTGCGCAAACTGGAATTTCTGGCGGCCGACGCGTTGCGCGAAGGGGCCGACATGCTAGTGACGGCCGGTGCAATTCAGTCAAACCACGTTCGCCAGACCGCAGCCGTTGCGGCAAAGCTCGGCCTTAAATGCGTGGCCCTGCTTGAAAATCCTATTGCGACCCGTGCAGACAACTACCTTACTAACGGCAACCGACTGCTGCTCGATCTCTTTGATGCTGAAATCGAAATGTGCGATGCGCTGCACGCGCCCGACCAGCAGCTTGAGGATATCGCCACGCGGCTTGAAGCGCAGGGGTTTCGGCCTTATGTGATCCCGGTTGGCGGTTCGAATGCCCTTGGCGCGCTTGGTTATGTTGAAAGCGCGCTGGAAATTGCCCAGCAGTGCGAAGGGGCGGTGAACGTTTCATCCGTTGTTGTGGCTTCCGGCAGTGCGGGAACGCACGCGGGGCTGGCCGTCGGGCTTGAGCAGGTTATGCCGGATGTTGACCTTATCGGCGTCACGGTTTCCCGCACCATCGCTCAACAGTTGCCAAAAGTGGAAGCTTTGCAAAAGGCCGTGGCGCATTCGTTAGATTTGACCGCATCCGCCCCCATCCACCTTTGGGATGACTATTTTGCTCCAGGCTACGGCACGCCGAACGAAGAGGGGCTGGAGGCCATTAAACTGCTGGCGCGGCTTGAAGGAATTTTGCTTGACCCGGTTTACACCGGCAAAGCGATGGCGGGATTGATTGACGGCGTGGCGCAAAAACGCTTTAAAGACGAAGGGCCGATAATCTTTGTGCATACCGGTGGGGCGCCCGCGCTGTTCGCTTACCATCCGCATGTGTAACTCATAATAAGAAACAGACAGGGTGTAATTTAAGTATGCAAGAAAGCCTACAACTGGTGCTGGATTCGGCGCCGTATCTGCTCAAGGGCGCCGTGTTCACGCTGCAGCTTAGTATTGGCGGCATGTTCTTCGGTTTAATCCTCGGATTTTTGCTGGCGCTGATGCGCCTGTCGCCGTTTTTGCCTTTTTCTCTGCTGTCGCGTTTTTACGTGTCGATCTTTCGTGGTACGCCGCTGATAGCACAGCTCTTTATGATTTATTACGGTCTGCCACAGTTCGGCATCGAGCTGGACCCGATTCCGGCGGCCATGATTGGGCTGTCGCTCAATACCGCGGCCTATGCTTCTGAAACGCTGCGTGCGGCCATCTCTTCTATCGAGAAAGGGCAGTGGGAAGCGGCGGCAAGCATTGGTATGACGCCCTGGCAAACTCTGCGTCGCGCCATCCTGCCTCAGGCAGCTCGCGTGGCTTTGCCTCCGCTTAGCAACAGTTTCATTAGTCTGGTAAAAGACACTTCCCTTGCGGCGACCATTCAGGTGCCCGAACTGTTCCGCCAGGCGCAGCTCATCACCTCGCGCACGCTTGAAGTGTTCACCATGTATCTCGCCGCTTCGTTGATTTACTGGGTAATGGCAACGGTGCTTTCTGCCCTGCAAAACTACTTCGAAAATCAGCTAAACCGCCAGGACAGGGAGCCAAAATGAGTGCCATCGACGTAAAACAACTGGTGAAAAAATTCCACGGTCAGACGGTGCTGCACGGTATCGATCTGGAAGTGAAACCCGGTGAAGTAGTGGCGATCATCGGGCCAAGCGGTTCCGGTAAAACCACGCTGCTGCGCTGCATTAATTTGCTGGAACAGCCTGAGTCCGGAACTATTCAGGTTGGCGATATCACTATTGATGCCGCGGTTTCCCTGAGTAAACAGAAAAACCGCGTGCGCGAACTGCGCCAGCATGTAGGTTTTGTCTTCCAGAGCTTTAATCTGTTTCCGCATCGCACGGTGCTGGAAAATATTATTGAAGGTCCGGTCATCGTAAAAGGTGAGCCAAAGGAAGAGGCGACGGAGCGCGCACGTGAGCTGCTGGCAAAAGTCGGGCTGACCGGCAAAGAAACCAGCTATCCGCGGCGCCTTTCCGGCGGACAACAGCAGCGCGTGGCCATTGCGCGCGCGCTGGCGATGCGCCCGGAGGTTATTCTGTTTGATGAACCCACCTCGGCGCTGGATCCCGAGCTGGTGGGCGAAGTGCTAAGCACCATTCGCCAGTTGGCGCAGGAAAAGCGCACGATGGTTATTGTTACCCATGAAATGAGCTTTGCGCGCGATGTGGCGGACAGGGCGATCTTTATGGATCAGGGGCGTATCGTGGAGCAAGGCCCGGCCCGCGAGCTGTTTGCAAATCCTCAGCAACCGCGTACTAAGCAGTTTCTGGAGAAATTTCTGACGCAGTAACGTCCGAACCTGGTTTTCTTCGCAAGGAGAAAACCAGGGATAAAATTCAAACACCCACACAAATAGCGATATTAATGCGCTGCATAACCCAGGCACAAAATGCTGTATCGATAACTTTCTGCGCACAAAAAGAGTAATTTTAATCTTTACTTAAAGAAACAAACCCGTCGGTCGATAACTCTTATAAATATGTTTATTAAATGTGTTAGCGTTGCACATTCAATTTTTGAATGATTAGGTTTCAGGAGATACGCCAGACACAATGCCGGATTGCGACTTTTTTAGCTGGCGACGGGAAACGCTTAATACTTTCCAGTCTATTACCGAAGCCTGTGAAATAACCACAACGATTCACCAACATACTCAGTCGTTAGAATTTGACTATTTTGCGTTCTGCGTTCGCCACCCCGTGCCTTTTACCCGCCCCAAAACCACGGTGATTTCGTCCTATCCACAGGCCTGGCTTGACCATTACCAGGCCGAGAATTATTTTGCGATCGACCCGGTGCTAAAGCCGATAAATTTCATGCGTGGCTACCTGCCGTGGAATGACGAACTTTTTGCCGGTACGCCAGAGTTCTGGGATGCGGCGCGGGATCACGGCCTGCGGCGGGGCATCACGCAATGCGTTATGTCACCTTCAAGAGCTGCGGGGCTGCTGTCGGTGTCGCGTTCATCGCTAAAAGGAAAATTATTGCCTGATGATGAGCTGAACGCTCGTCTGCAATATCTTGCCGAACTGAGCCTGATGACGCTTGCACGGCTGGAAGATCCTTCCGTTGACGCTATGACGATGAAGCTCAGCAAACGCGAACTGGAAATTTTGCAGTGGACGGGGGAGGGGAAAACGTCGGCGGAAATCGCCATCATTTTATCGATATCTGAAAATACCGTTAATTTTCATCAGAAAAATATGCAGAAGAAATTTAACGCGCCCAATAAAACGCAGATTGCCTGTTATGCGGCAGCGATGGGGATAATCTGAGCGAGTTGCCGTTCTGCGTGCCAGACGATAAAACGGCGGATGAAAACAAATTCATTCCGCCGTTGCCTGCCGGTTACTGACAGTAAGCTTGTTTAATTTGCTTAACGGTATTGCTAAACACTTCAGCGTGCGCCGCGTCATCCATCTGAGCGACTTGCTTTTCCATTTTCATAATAGCCTTACCTGCGTCAACCTGGCCCATCGCTTTGAGCATCTGGGTTAACATCGCTTTCAGGCAGGTGACTTCAATAGCCAGTTCGCTACTGTTGTCAGCGGTGGAAAAATCAGGAGTGCTCATTTATTTTCCTCAAGTCTCGGTTAGTACACCGTCATTCGGCGCAACGGTTTTGTAAGGCGGCGGAGTATAGCATACGGGTTGACCATTTTATTAGTGGTTACGTACATCTTCAGATTTTACGCGCGTTTGTGCTTTCTTTTACCGGCCGTCTGTAAAGCAATAATAAGCATAATTCCGTGGCTTATCGTGGGGATGTTTATGATTCGTTTATTAAAGGTTAATAAAAAGTAAGATTGCGGGCGACGGTAATCCTTTTATATCTGCTATTTATTGGATTTTTTAACCACTCGCCGCATTTTGCTTCACTTTGTAAACCGCTTTTCCGGCGGCGTTCTTTGCGCTGAACACTGTAAAATTATATTTCCGAAAATTGCGAGTAATCCCGCTTTCTCCATTCTTTGCATTTTAAAGTTCCTGAAAAAACCGTTAATATAAGCACCTGAATTTTTAGCAGCGTTATCCCTTTTCTGGAGAGTTATCCTTTGATCAACGTTCTTCTTGTTGATGACCACGAACTGGTGCGCGCAGGGATACGTCGCATTCTTGAAGATATCAAAGGGATCAAGATATCTGGTGAAGCAAATTGCGGTGAGGATGCCGTGAAATGGTGCCGTGCTCACCCGGTCGATGTGGTTTTAATGGACATGAATATGCCCGGCATCGGCGGTCTTGAAGCCACACGTAAAATCGTACGTTACTCTTCAGACATTAAAGTCATCATGCTCACCATCCATACGGAAAACCCGCTGCCGGCGAAAGTTATGCAGGCGGGCGCTTCTGGCTATCTGAGCAAAGGCGCTGCTCCCCAGGATGTGGTTAACGCTATTCGTTCAGTGAATGCCGGCCAGCGATATATCGCTTCAGATATCGCCCAGCAGATGGCGCTAAGCCAGATTGAACCGGAAAAAACGGAAACGCCGTTTGCCAGTTTGTCTGAGCGCGAATTACAGATTATGCTGATGATCACCAAAGGCCAGAAGGTCAATGAGATCTCTGAGCAGCTTAATCTGAGCCCGAAAACGGTCAACAGTTACCGCTATCGCATGTTTAGTAAACTTAATATCAGCGGCGATGTTGAGCTGACGCATCTGGCAATTCGTCATGGGCTCTTCAACGCGGAGACGTTAATCAGTAGTGAGTGAAACCTTCGATCCTCAGGCCTTCCTCAAAACCGTTACCAGCAAACCTGGCGTTTATCGTATGTACGACGCCAGCAGTACGGTTATTTATGTCGGCAAAGCCAAAGATTTAAAAAAGCGGCTGGCAAGCTATTTCAGAAGCAATCTGTCGAGCCGAAAAACCCAAGCGCTGGTAGCGCTTATTCATCATATTGATGTCACCGTCACCCACACTGAAACCGAAGCGCTGCTGCTCGAACACAACTACATTAAACTGTATCAGCCGCGCTACAACGTCCTGCTGCGCGATGATAAGTCCTACCCGTTTATCTTTCTCAGCGGCGATACCCATCCGCGTCTTGCCCTGCACCGTGGCGCCAAACATGCCAAAGGCGAATACTTTGGGCCGTTTCCTAACGGTTATGCCGTAAGAGAAACCCTCGCGCTGCTGCAAAAAGTTTTCCCCATCCGCCAGTGCGAAAACAACGTTTATCGCAATCGTTCCCGTCCGTGTCTGCAATATCAGATTGGGCGCTGCCTCGGGCCGTGCGTGGCTGGGTTAGTTAGTGAAGAGGATTATGCGCAGCAGGTTGAATATGTCCGTCTTTTCCTCTCGGGCAAAGACGACCAGGTGCTGACGCAGCTTATCGAACGCATGGAGCAGGCGAGTAAAAACCTTGAGTTTGAAGCCGCAGCGCGTATCCGCGATCAGATTCAGGCCGTGCGACGCATTACAGAAAAGCAGTTTGTTTCCAATACCGGCGACGATCTGGACGTTATCGGGGTAGCATTCGACAGCGGTATGGCATGCGTGCACGTGCTGTTTATCCGCCAGGGCAAAGTGCTTGGCAGCCGCAGCTATTTCCCGAAAGTGCCCGGCGGCACCGAACTTGCGGAAGTGGTCGAGACGTTTGTCGGTCAGTTTTACCTGCAGGGCAGCCAGATGCGAACCCTGCCGGGAGAAATTCTGCTCGACTTCACGTTACCGGACAAAACGCTGCTGGCCGATTCGCTTTCCGAGATGGCCGGACGGCGTATTAACGTCCAGAGCAAACCACGCGGCGATCGCGCTCGCTATCTCAAGCTTGCGCGCACCAATGCCGCCACGGCGCTGGTCACCCGTCTTTCTCAGCAATCCACCATCCATCAACGTCTCAGGGCGCTGGCGGAGGTGCTGAAGCTGCCGGAAATTAAACGCATGGAGTGTTTCGACATCAGCCACACCATGGGCGAGCAGACCGTGGCCTCATGCGTTGTGTTTGATGCAAACGGTCCGGTGCGTGCGGAATACCGGCGCTATAATATCGCTGGTATCACGCCTGGGGATGATTATGCGGCGATGAATCAGGTCCTGCGCCGCCGCTATGGTAAAGCCATTGAAGAAAGTAAAATTCCGGACGTCATTTTGATCGATGGCGGAAAAGGGCAACTCAGCCAGGCCAAAACGGTGTTTGCTGAACTGGACGTGCCCTGGGATAAAAATCATCCGCTGTTGTTGGGCGTGGCCAAAGGCACGGACCGCAAGGCGGGCCTTGAGACACTTTTCTTTGAACCGGAAGGGGAAGGCTTCTCTTTGCCGCCGGATTCTCCGGCGCTGCATGTTATTCAGCATATCCGCGATGATTCGCACGATCACGCCATCAGCGGCCACCGGAAAAAACGCGCCAAAGTGAAAAACACCAGCTCGCTGGAAACCATTGCAGGCATCGGGCCAAAACGTCGTCAGATGTTGTTGAAGTATATGGGCGGATTGCAACCGTTAATGAACGCAACCGCGGAAGAAATCGCAAAAGTGCCAGGTATCTCGCAGCAGCTGGCAGAAAAGATCTACTACTCGTTGAAACATTGAGGCCGCTGTAGCAACATAGGGACAATTCCCACTTACGACAGACAGTTATCCGGCACTATGCAATTTAATATCCCAACGTTGCTTACTCTGTTTCGTGTCTTCCTTATCCCATTCTTTGTGCTGGCTTTTTATCTGCCGTTCATCTGGGCGCCGTTCCTTTGTGCTTTTATCTTCTGGCTGGCAGCCATTACAGACTGGTTTGATGGTTTTCTCGCCCGCCGCTGGAATCAAAGCACCCGATTTGGGGCGTTCCTCGATCCCGTAGCGGATAAAGTGATGGTCGTCGTAGCGCTGGTGCTGGTGGTCGAACACTATCACGCCTGGTGGGTCACCCTTCCGGCCGCGACCATGATTGCCCGCGAAATTATTATCTCTGCGCTGCGCGAATGGATGGCGGAAATCGGCAAGCGCAGCAGCGTTGCGGTGTCGTGGATCGGTAAAACCAAGACCATGGCGCAGATGCTGGCTTTAATTGGCATGCTGTGGCGTCCGAACATGTGGATTGAGTACACCGGCATCGGTCTGTTCTTTATTGCCGCGGTATTAACTTTCTGGTCCATGTTCCAATATTTAGCCGCCGCACGCGGTGATTTGCTCGAACCGTGATCTAAGCGGCGCAAAATTCAGCAAACGAAACGCGGTGCAGGAAAATTTCATTGACTCATTGCGTCATCTAAGTAGAATGCAACGCATCGAACGGCAGCATGGCTTGTCGGATGATAATAAAATCAAGTGATTAGCAACCAACTTCACTTGTACATATTTGCGGGAATAGCTCAGTTGGTAGAGCACGACCTTGCCAAGGTCGGGGTCGCGAGTTCGAGTCTCGTTTCCCGCTCCAGATTTATGTAGCAGAGTTCATCTGTTATAGCCTGCAAAGGCAAAAAGTTTTGGCGCGTTAGCAAAGCGGTTATGTAGCGGATTGCAAATCCGTCTAGTCCGGTTCGACTCCGGAACGCGCCTCCACTTTCTTCCCGAGCCCGGGTGGTGAAATCGGTAGACACAAGGGATTTAAAATCCCTCGGCTTATGGCTGTGCGGGTTCAAGTCCCGCCCCGGGCACCATGGGAAAATAAGAATAAAATCAATGATAAGCAGTGTCGTGTAAACCACCTTCGGGTGGTTTTTTATTGCCTGTAATATCCCTTTCCAGCGATCTTTCCTACTATTTCTAATACTCACCGACAAGCTCGCGTGAAAACCCTTCACTACAGGAGTCCAGATGATGAACCAGGGACCATTAACAGAAGAAGAGATTGAATGGCTTGATGAGGTGCTGCTCAGGCACGCCACCGAGCGTTCTATTATGGATGTCGCAGAAATGGACGGCATGCTGACCGCCATTCTCTCCGGGCCAAAAGAGGTGGGGCCGGAAGCGACGTTTGCGGCATTCTGGGGCGGGGAGGGAGACCAGCCCCTGTGGGAGTCTGAGGACGAGCTAAAAAAATTCGTTGAGCTTACTTTCAAACATGTAAACGATATTGCGGAACGCCTGAGCGGCTATCCGGAACAGTACGAACCTTTATTCGGCACCAGCATTGTTGAAGAGCAGGAGTTCACCATCGTGGAAGAGTGGTGCTTTGGTTATATGCGTGGCGTGATGCTGTGGGATGTCGAGCCGCTGCCTGAAGAACTGCTTGCGATGCTTAAGCCTATTGCCCTGCACGGGCTGGAAGAGAAGTTTGATGAGCTTGATGCTTTGTCGCATGAAGTGTTCATCGACAGCATTGAAGAGATAAAACCTGCCGCACTGAGCGTGTTTGCTTACTGGCAGAACAAGCAGCACTCAAATCTGCATTAGCAGTAAAAACAGGCCGAAGCGCAAAAGCGCTTCGGCTTGATTTAATCTTTATCGCTGCAAATCAGGCCTGGGTATCCAGCGTGGAAAGCTCTTTGTCCACGAAATAGAGGCCTTCACCGCTTTTACCGACCAGGCTAAGTTTATCCAGCACGGATTTAAACAGTTTCTCTTCTTCATGCTGCTCGGCAACATACCACTGCAGGAAATTAAAGGTTGGATAATCCTGTGAAGTCATCGCCGCGTGAGCCAGTTCGTTAATCTTGCTGGTAATTAACTGCTCGTGTTCATAAGTCGCTTTAAATAAAGCGTCCAGTGATGAATATTCGTTAAATGGCGTTGGTACGGCGTTAATGCGCGGCATATTTCCGGTGTCGGCCAGATAGGCAAACAGGCGTTGCATATGCTCCATCTCTTCCTGAGCGTGGCGGCGCAGGAAGGCGGCCGCGCCTTCAAAGCTATGGTAGCTGCACCATGCGCTCATCTGCTGATAAAGCAAAGAAGAATACAGCTCAAGGTTCATTTGTTCGTTAAGTTTTTCGACCATTTCTGTTTTCAACATAGCGCGCTCCATTTAATTGCGATCCGACAGAGGCGCTACTCTATTTTTTTAATTTCGATAATGCAAATAGATTGTTAATTAATTTATTGTAATGAGAATGGTTGCTAATATTATTCTTTTTTATCAGCAAGCCTGAATAATGCTATTAACATTCATTCTCTTTTAGCTAAAAAATAATATTTTTAGCGGCGCGGTTTTTCTTATGCGAATGTAAAAAGCACATAAACTTGCCCTTGCTCGTACTAAGCCTATGAAGAGATTGGAAAATCATATGCATAAATAATCTTAACGGTGGCATTTACCTGCCGTCGGCGCTGTGGCTAAATACGTTTTTTCAAAATTATAAGTCTCATGAATATTCTTCACTTTCTTCTCGCACTCATCGTGATTCTGGCCCTTGCCTGGCTGGTCAGTTTCGATCGCAAAACCATTCGTCTGCGTTATTTGATTCAGCTCATCGTCATTGAGGCGGCCCTGGCGTTCTTCTTTCTGCACTCCGACAGCGGCCTGTTCGTTATTAATGGCGTGTCCGGATTCTTCGGCCATTTACTGACGTTTGCCGCTCAGGGCAGCGACTTTGTCTTTGGCGGCATGAGCAAACAGGGTCTGGCTTTTATCTTCCTTGGCGTGCTGTGTCCGATAATATTTATCTCCGCGCTTATCGGCATTTTGCAGCATTTGCGCATTCTTCCCTGGGTCATTCGCATTGTCGGCACGCTGCTGTCGAAGGTGAATGGCATGGGCAAGCTGGAGTCCTTTAATGCGATAAGCTCGCTTATCCTTGGGCAGTCGGAAAACTTTATCGCCTACAAACAGATCCTGGGCGATCTCAGCTCGCGCCGCATGTTTACAATGGCCGCCACCGCAATGTCCACGGTTTCGCTCTCCATCGTCGGGGCTTACATGACAATGCTTGAGCCGAAATATGTCGTTGCGGCTTTAGTGCTAAACGTATTCAGCACCTTTATCATTTTGTCGGTGATTAATCCGCGCGGACAGGAAGATGAACCGGAAGTGAAGCTTGAAAAGCTGCACGAAGCGCAAAGCTTCTTTGAAATGCTGGGCGAGTACATTCTTGCGGGTTTTAAAGTCGCGATGATTATTCTGGCGATGCTGATTGGTTTTATCGCGCTTATCAGCGCCCTGAACGCGCTGTTCTCCGTTATTTTCGGGTTAAGCTTCCAGCAGTTGCTTGGCTATGTCTTCTATCCGTTTGCGTGGCTGGTGGGTATTCCACAGCAGGACGCCCTGCAGGCGGCGGGGATTATGGCGACCAAGCTTGTGGCGAACGAATTTGTCGCCATGATTGAGCTGCAAAAGGTTATGTCGGGGCTGACGCCGCGCGGTCTGGGTATCCTTTCCGTTTTCCTGGTTTCTTTTGCTAACTTTGCATCTATCGGTATTGTGGCGGGGGCGATTAAGGGCCTGAACGAACAGCAGGGAAATGCGGTTTCGCGCTTTGGTCTGCGTCTGGTTTACGGGGCCACGCTGGTGAGCTTACTCTCGGCGGCCTTTGCCGGGCTGGTTCTCTGAAGTAAAAAACGGCGGGTTTTCCCGCCTTTTTTAGAACTGAACGCAAACAGGTTGGTCGACACGCATCACAGAATCCTGAGCGAAGCGTGATTTATAAATGTCGCGCAGCGCTTCGATTTTTGACTCGCTCTCTTTGCCGCTAGAGTGAATCAGCATCAGCGCTTTGCTTTGCTCCCGCGCCAGCTTCCCGTCGTTACCGAGCCATTGTCCTTTGGCATCAAATGTCGTTAACCCATCGCGAAAACGCGGCGTGACGTCATTATCGATAAAAATTTGCCACTCTTTCGCCGTAATATCCGCGCCTGCCGGACGGCTCAGGCCAAAATAAAGCGTGGTTTGCGTCATCGTATTTTCTGTCGGGCAAATGCCCGTAGCCGCGTTCTTTACAGACGCCGGCTGTACGCAACCCGCAAGCGCAAGGGCGATCAGGCCTGCTGTCGCGGCTTTATAAAATGTCATTATTCACCTGTTAGCATCCTTTAAAAAATTACTGCACCACCAGTTGATCCCGAAGATATTTTTCCATGCCGATACCGCGGCACTGGTATTCGAGAGTCACTTTCTGATTTAAACACAAAGCGCCGCTGCTCAGGCTGCAGGTTTTTATCGGTTCGCCATACGGGAAGGCGGCGATATAGCCCCACTGCTGGCATTGATGGCTGGCGGTGGACTGCGCGATAAAAGTATCGACCTTCGCTTTTTGCAGCGGAGCGAGATCGAATCCAAGACGCACTACGCCTGCGACTTCGCTGCTTTTAACGGGTTCAGGGGTTTTATTGAAGGTGCAACCACTCAATAAAAGGACGGCAATAAATAGAGATGAACGCTGCATGATAGTAAGCCTCGGCTGGCACTTTTTTGCATGGTAGCACGTCTTAAATGCTGAAAATCTTCCGCAGCATAAAGCCAAAAAATTTCATTTAAAATCACGCCAAAACGAATCCCTAAGACAAATTTTAGCCTTTAAGAGAAGGGGACATTCGCCTTTGTCTTTCTGCCAGACAACTTGTGACGCTCGCGTATCGCCTGTTTAGCCACAAACCCTTCTACTCACTCCGGCGAAGAAGCGTAGAAATGTGAGCGCATCTTAATTTTTTAAAACAATTTTTCATTAAATTTGAAAGTATGTTTGCCAGATAGTATGGTTAGCGCATACAGGCAGTTCACCACGACTACTTATCACGGCTTTTCACCCTGAAAATGTCCGTGACCCAATCAGGAGACGAAAGAATGAAAATTGCACTGATGATGGAAAACAGTCAGGCAGGCAAAAACGCCATCATCCTTAAAGAGTTGCAGGCGGTTGCGGCTGAAAAAGAGTATCCGGTTTATAACGTTGGCATGAGCGATGAGCAGGATCACCATCTGACCTACATCCACCTGGGCATTATGGCCAGCATTTTGCTGAACGCAAAAGCGGTTGATTTTGTGGTGACGGGTTGCGGTACGGGCCAGGGCGCGCTGATGTCCCTGAACATTCACCCGGGCGTTGTTTGCGGCTACTGCATCGATCCTGCTGACGCGTTTCTTTTCTCGCAGATTAACAACGGCAACGCGCTGTCGCTGCCTTTCGCCAAAGGCTTTGGCTGGGGCGCTGAGCTGAACGTACGTTACATCTTCGAAAAAGCTTTCACCGGCCGTAAAGGCGAAGGCTACCCGGTTGAGCGTAAAGAGCCGCAGGTTCGTAACGCAGGCATCCTGAACCAGGTCAAAGCGGCCGTGGTGAAAGAGAACTACCTTGATACGCTGCGCGCAATCGATCGCGAACTGGTGCAAACAGCCGTTTCCGGCGAGCGTTTCCAGAAGTGTTTCTTCGAAAACTGCCAGAACAAAGAGATTGAAGCGTTCGTTCGCGAAATCCTTGCTTAATTAGCAATAAAACGGCCAGCATTTGCTGGCCGTTTTTGTGTTATTCCCTTCTTTGCATCACTTCTTATTCGAAACTGAACTGCCCGCCGTGCGCGGCAGACGCAGTAAATCAAACAGCCCGATCAGACAGATAAGCGTAATCAGCACAAACGAGATTTTAATGCTGATACCGGGCACCGTACTCAGACCCAGCCACCCGCTGATTTTCTCTCCCAGCCTGATGCCAATAGCGCCAAGCGTAATGCCCAGCCCAACGGAAAGCTGCGTCGCCGTGCTGAACAGCGTATTGGCATAGCTCATTTGCCCGGCGGGAATATCCGCAAAAGCCAGCGTGCTGATGCCGGTGAACTGCATCGAACGGAACAGGCCGCCAAGAAACAGAATAACAACGGTCAGCCACATCGCCGTATGCGGCGTAAGGAAGGCGCAGGCGAGCAGGGCGGCCACGTTCAGCAGTCCGTTAATGATCAGTAGTTTTTTAAAACCAAGCGCGCGGATAAGCGGCGTAGTACCGGGTTTCATCGTCAGGTTGCCTGCAAATACCGCGAGCACCAGTAGCCCGGAGTGAAACGCATCCATGCCGAATCCCACCTGAAACAACAGCGGCAGCAAAAACGGCACGGCGCTGATTGAGGTGCGAAAAAGAGAGCCGCCATACATTGTGACGCCGAAAGTTTGCACCTTCAAAGCATCCAGTCGAATCATCGGATGGGCTGCGCGTTTGAAATGCCGGAGTGAAAACCACAGCGCCGCCGCTCCCGCCGTCAGTAAAGCTGCCGTGGCGGCTGCGTTGATGCTGGTTTCGCCCAGCATCTCCAGTCCGTAGACAAGGCAAATCATGGCGATTGCGGTACTGACGAACCCGATGCCGTCAAACGGGCGGCGCTCGTCATCATGAACATCCGGAATTAGCCGCCAGGCCAGCGCCATCGCCGCCAGACCGAGCGGAAGATTAATGTAAAAAATCCAGCGCCATGAAGCATAGCTGGTGATAAAGCCGCCCAGCGGCGGCCCGATGATAGGGGCGACCAGGGCAGGCCAGGTCAATGTCGCTATGGCGGTAATCAACTGGTGTTTCGGCGTCGTCCTTAATACCGCAAGGCGACCTACCGGCACCATCAACGCGCCGCCAATGCCCTGTAAAACACGCATCGCAACAAATTGTTCAAGGCTGTTGGCGAGGCCGCAAAGCACGGAGGCGACGGTGAAAATACCCAGCGCCAGGGTAAAGACCTTACGCGCGCCAAAACGGTCGGCTATCCAGCCGCTGGCGGGAATAAGCACCGCAAGCGTAAGCAGATAGGCGCTCATGCCTATATTCAGGTCCACGGCGTCCACGCCAAAAGTGCGCGCCATTTCCGGCAGAGCGGTGGCGATAACCGTTCCGTCGAGAAATTCCATAAAAAATGCGCCAGCGACCAGCAGCGCGGTAAGTGAAATACCACGTTTTTGTGCAAAAGAGAGGTTGTCAGACATGGTTGCCGCTCGAAATTAAAATAATGTTTTAAAAAATTACCGAAACAGATAATCAGTTAAGTGCTGGATTTGCAATTGGTTTTATGTGAACAGCTTGTAAAAACCACACCTGATATATGTGATATGCATCACAAAATGATTGATTTATGTGATGGAAGTCATATTATAGGTCGCATAACGAGCAACACCTGTACAAATAAAAATCGGAGTACATTATGAAACTGCGCAAGATCCTGAAAAGTATGTTCGAAAACTACTGCAAAACATTCAAAGACGTACCGCCAGGCGCGATGTTCTAAGAAAGTTTGACGATAAAAAAACCTGCCGAGGCAGGTTTTTTGTATCTGCAATTCAGCATCATGAATGCGAAACAGCTTCACGAACCACGGTTTCCTCGTTCGAGTCTTTAAACAGCTTGCTGTTTCCCCAGCACTCTTCGTAGCGGTGACCGACCAGATTTTCGATAACCACCCGCACTTCCGGTTTGATATCTTCAAGCCTGCCGCCTGCTTTGATACGCGCAACTTCTTCAAGCACAATCATATGCGCTTTGCGATCCAGCTTCATTTGTGTGCTGAATACTACCGCCGCCAGCGCCAGAATCACCACGCCCACGCAGAAGACAATCGCAATCGCATTAACCGCGCTTTCCGACTGCACGTGCGCCCTGGACTGGAAGCCGTAGAAGCTGAGGATAGAGCCCATAGTGAAGACGATAATTGAGCGCAGAATTTTGCCTGAGAAAGTCATCGCGCCCGCATAAATTCCCTCGCGACGACGGCCGGTAAAGACTTCATCCACATCCGCAAGGAAGGTGTAAACCGTCCACGGAATGTAATAAACGCCGCCTGTTCCCAGACCAAACAGAATAGTGATGCCGAACATAAGAACAGTGGCGATGTGCACCGGCAGGTGGAAGAAGTACAGCGAGGTGTAGCAAACCACCGAGAAAATAACGATGCCCAGCGCCATAATGTACGGTTTGCTAAAGCCCTTTTTCACGCAGATGCCGATAAACACCGCGGTCGAAATTAACTGCAGAATCGAATTCAGGCTATTAAGCCCCGCAACCATCGCCGGATCGTGTTGCAGCACGAAAATCACGAAGTAGGTGAAGATGGAAGCGAACAGCCATTCGGCGCCGAAGCCACACAGGTACATGCCTAAATGTTTACGGAATACGCGTAAATGGAAAGTGGAGCGCATATCGGCGGCAAGGCCTGTCAGGGTTTTGAGAAGCGTTGTTTTCGCTTTATGCACCATTTCCTTCGGACGGGCATGCTCCCAGGAGGAGAAATAAAGACAGGCGATGGCGACACACAGAATAACGCCATAGGTAATGCCCGTCAGGAAGAATGGCTGGGCGGAATCTTTGCCGTAAAGCAGGATAAATTGCCCCGGAATAAAAGCTGCGAGGAAGTTGGCCAGCTTGCCGAAAATGGCTTTATAGCCCGTTAGCTTAGAACGCAGGGTGAAATCGCTGGTCATTTCTGTCGCCAGCGTTTCGTAAGGCACCATCACCGAGGTATAGATAATCTCAAAAATGGCGTAGGTGCACAGGTAATACCAAAAGCCAAAACCTTCCACCCACAGCAGCGGGTAGAACATCATCAACGGAATACCGATCATCAGGAAGAAACGGCGACGGCCAAAGCGCTGCCCAAGTTTGGTATTGCCAAAGTTATCGGTTAAATACCCCATCAGCGGATTGCTGATGGCATCAATGATGCTGGCGACGGAGAAGATAAACGACGCTTCAAGAAGCGTCAGCCCGCAAAATGTGGTGTAAAAATAGAGTAACCATGCGCCGCTGATGGCCAGCGCGCCGCTTCCCAGCAGGTTGCCGCCCCCGTAAGCTAATTGATGTCGCAACAGCACCGGCCGTTCGTGTCCGGGTATTCCGCTTTTTATTGCCATATTTTTGAACCCATGTTTTATATTTTTTAGAAGATGAGTTCTTATAAAGTGATACAGGATGAATGATTGTGATGGCGGTCACCGATTTTGTAATCTGACGTAAAGCAATGTCTTTAATGAGATCGCGGTTCCATTTTCTTATTCCATTCATTTAATGAATGGATATTCTTGATGCCGCTACGGGAATAAGATTCTGCGAGGTGAATCGAACATTACCAGCCTGGGCAAAAATGCGTTCACGCTTCACTTTGCTCGTTGATGCCCGTATCGCCTGTTGGCAGGTTTTTCCCGTTGAATGATTTACGAGATGGCTTCCGGAATGGATTGTTGCCTCGTGATTCATGGCGCATGTACTATGGCGCGCAATATGAAACAGGAGAGAAAAATGTCTGAACAATTATCTGCCGATCGGGAACTGGTTTCCGACGTGGTCGCCTGCCAACTGGTGATTAAGCAAATTCTGGATGTGATTGATGTTATCGCCCCGGTTGAGGTGCGTGAAAAAATGGCTAACCAGCTAAAGACGATTGATTTCGCAACTCATCCTGCCGCGGCTGACCCGGTGACACGCCGTGCGATTCAGAAAGCCATTGCGCTGATCGAACTGAAGTTCACGCCGCAAAAAGACGCGCATTAATTCAGTAGCGGTATGGCGGATGGCGCTTGCGCCACCCGCCGTTATCGGCCATTAAAATAACGTCATTACCAGCAGGTAACTCGCCACGCAGGCGCAGCTCACGCCGATTAAACCCGGCAGGATAAAGCTGTGGTTGATAATGAACTTGCCGATACGCGTAGTGCCGGAGCGGTCGAACCCAATACAGGCCAGGTCGCTTGGGTAGGTCGGCAGCACAAAGTACCCGTAGGATGCGGGGAAGAAAGCAATCAGCATTTTGGGCTCTACGCCCAGCATCAGGCCCATCGGGGCGACCGCCGTCAGGGCTGCAGCCTGGCTGTTAACCAGTTTTGATACCAGGAACAGTACGATGGCATAAGTCCACGGATGGCTTTGCACCACGCCCTGCAACGCCATTTTCAGCTCTTCAAGGTGCGCCTGGAAAAACGTATCGCTCATCCACGCCACGCCGAAGACAGAGAAAATCGCCACCATCCCGGCTTTAAATACCGCGCCATTTGAGATAGCCGTCGCGTTCACCTTACACACGACAAGCATTACCGCGCCGGCAATCAGCATCATCATCTGGATAACCAGATTCATTGACAGCGGTGCCATGGCGCCTTTCACCTCAAAGGCGGGACGCATCTGCGGCATCGCGCCCAGCAAAACCACCACCAGAATCCCGGCGAAGAAAATCCACGTTGACCAATAAGCCTGTTTTGGAAAGGTCTGGTTCATCAACGTTTCGCTGCTGCCATAGATATATTCGCGCTGTTTTGGGTCGGCAATTTTTGCCTGAAACTCCGGGTCGTCTGCCAGATCTTTACCGCGACGCAGACTCCAGAGCGCGGCAATCAGCACGCCAAAGAGCGACGCGGGAACGGAGACTGAAAGAATTTCAAGGATGCCCCACGCTCGTCCAATCCCATGGCCCGCCGCCAGAATAGAGACCAGCGAAACCACGGCGACGGAAACAGGAGACGCGGTGATCGCCATCTGCGAAGCGATAGAAGCCACGGCCATCGGGCGTTCCGGGCGGATGCCTTTTTTCAGCGCGATATCGCTAATAATCGGGAACATGGTGTAGACCACATGCCCGGTACCGCACAGAAAAGTGAGCGTCCATGTGGTGAAGGGGGCGAGCAGGGTGATGTGTTGAGGATGTTTACGCAGCAGGCGCTCGGCAAACTGCATCATTACGTTCAGGCCGCCCGCCGTTTGCAGCGTGGCGGCGCAGCCGATAACGGCGAGGATGGTAAGCATCACGTCAACCGGTGGCTTGCCCGGTTCGAGACCAAAGATAAAGGTTAAAATAAACAGTCCGATACCGCTGATTAACCCCAGCCCCATCCCGCCAAAGCGGGTACCAACCAGCAGACATAAAATGATGACGATGAATTCAAAGGCTATCATGGTAATTCCTTAAAATTTTCTAATGCGCAAAGCATTGCAAATTGTAAGGTTACTCATTGAGACACAGATCTGATTTGTTAAAACATAATAAAAACAGATGGATATAACATTTTGTTAACAATGTGCAGGCTGGCGCTGCGCTTGCCATTGTGCAGGCGCCTGCGCGTTGGCGGATTTTAATTATTCACCTGTCCTGAATAGCCAATCCTGAAATCTTCCCGATACATTCCCGAAATAGAGCAGGGAATAACATCAGAACTTTATAAAACAGCACCTTAAAAATATTCTGGCGCTGATTATTTCCACAAGGGTTTCTATATAATTATCTCGTCTAAATATATGATCTATAATGTTTTATTTTCTGTTTTTCTGGCGTAAATAATTAAAGTTATTTTGGGGCTGGCCGTTAATTACCGTGAATGAGTAATTAACCCGGAAGGCAAAGCATGTTTAACTCCATTCGCAGCAGAATTTTGATCGCCACTGTCTTAATTGTGGTATGTGCATTATCCGTAAATACCTTTATTAATTATTTGATTAGCAACTCAGCTAACACGAAATCCATCAACAACACGCTCACTTCGCTTGCCGCAAGCCACACCGCGACGGTGGATCAGTGGATTGAAACTAAAGTGTCGCAAATCGCCTCTCTTGTGCCGCACGTTACCGATGCCGATCCTGTGCCGCTATTAACGCAGATTGCCGCCTCCGGCAATTTTATGAATGTGGATATAGGTTATCCGGATAAAAGGGATATCTCGTCCGATCCGTCAGGGATCCCACCGGGTTACGATCCCACTTCGCGCCCGTGGTATATCCAGGCCGTGGAAGCTAAAAAAGCGGTGGTGACCAATCCTTATCTTGATGTCACGACGCGTAAACTGATTGTCACCGTAGCGGCGCCGCGCATTGATAACGGCCAGTTGCTGGGCGTAGTGGAAGGGGACATTAATATGGACGCGGTGATTGCCAATGTGCGCGCCATTCATCCTACTGAAGACAGTTTCGGCATGCTGATGGACGCTGACGGCACAATTATCGCGCATGCAGACGAATCGCTGACGCTAAAACCGCTTTCTGAAATCGCGCCAGGCCTTAACCTTGCGCAATTGCTGCAGTCCAGAATACCTGTTCAGGCTGATATCGCGGGACGCGCGACCTTTATGATCGCTATGCCGGTAAAGGGCACCTCGTGGTTTATCGTCGTGGCTATGGATAAAGCGGAAGCCACCGCAAGCATGCGTTCGTTACTGTGGACGTCAACGGCATCGCTGTTTGTGCTGATTGCGCTTGCTGCTCTTATCGTCACGCTGATTACAAGACGCAGCATCGGCCCGCTGATTCGCGTGCGCGAAGCCATGGATTCTATCGCCGATGGCACGGAGGATTTAACCCGGCGCCTTAAAGTGGACGGCAAAGACGAGGTGGCGCAAATTGCCAGTGCGTTTAACCGTTTTGTGGACAAGCTCGCGGTAGTGATGAAATCCATTCGCAGCAGCAGCGAATCAGTGCGCATTGCCTCGCAAGAGATTGCCGCCGGGAATATCGACCTTTCATCCCGCACGGAGTCCGCTGCCGCAAGTTTGCAGCAAACCTCCGCAGCGCTTGAGCAAATCTCCTCTACCGTGGCGCTCTCTGCCAGCGCCTCTCGCGAGGCGAATTCGGCGGTGCTGTCAGCCGCCCAGGTTGCGCAACGCGGCGGTGCATCGGTACGTGATGTGATTCAGACCATGAATGCCATTGAAGCGGCGTCGGAGAAAATTGGCAATATCATTGGCGTCATCGACGGTATCGCTTTTCAGACCAATATTCTTGCGCTTAACGCCTCGGTGGAGGCCGCTCGCGCAGGTGAGCAGGGTCGAGGTTTTGCCGTCGTCGCAAACGAAGTCCGCAACCTGGCAAGCCGCAGCGCAGAGGCGGCCAAAGAGATCAGAATGCTGATTAATACCACGGTGGCTAGCGTGTCGTCGGGGGCAAAACAGGTGCATCAAACCGGCGACACGATGCAGGAAATCGTCAGCAGCGTTTCATCGGTGACCACTATCATGGCTGAGATTAACCAGGCGGCGGACGAACAAATGAAAGGCATCGCCGAAATAAATATAGCGGTGGTGCAGCTTGATACAATGGTGCAGCAGAATGCGGCGCTGGTGGAGGAGTCCACCTCGGCTTCCGCAGCGCTTACCGGCCAGGCAAGCGATCTGGCCGTTGCGGTAAATCAGTTCCGTCTTTAACGTCAAACATCCAACAATAAAAAACCCGGCGCGAGCCGGGTAAGCACTACCCGGAAAATACATTGCTCAGTGCTGCTGGTGGCAGACCAGGTTAGTCAGGTGCTGGTCGGTCTGCGCCATGCACAGGCCGGCTTTGCGCGCGTTACGTACTTCATCAAGGAGAGTATTGAGCAGCAAGCCGTCCTGCTGCTGCTCGCTTTGTACGGACTGCAAAAAGAACAGCGTTCTGTAATCGTTCAGGGCCTTAGCTTCATCCGTAAGCTGAGTCAGGGTTTTGCTACGCTGCTGATGATCGGCAAGAGTTTGCTGGAACAAGGCTTCAAGCGAGTCGCATTTGCTTTGCGGCGTTTCTATTTCACCAACAATGGGATTGCCGCCAGCCTGTTTCATAAAATTAAATACGCGCATCATTTGTGTGACGTTACTTTGTGCCTGGTGACGCAAAAATGCCGCCGTGCCGATTAAATTTTTTTCAACGCACCATGCGCTAAGCTGGAGATAAAGATTTGATGTATAAAATCCACCGTTCATTTGTTCGTTAAGTTTCTGAACCATTCCCGGGACCGCCATAATAATCTCCTTATCTGTTCGACTGAATAAACATACACGTGCGAAATAAAACGCGTGTTATATGAATAACGACAGAGTAGTAAGCCGCTGTTCTTCCTGAACAATACCCAGAATTTAAGGTAAATCGGAGCTTGTAAAAAGAATACCTCTTTTAAGGTATGCAGCAAACTCTTAAATTTACCGTTTTACCCTTTCTTACATCTTTTCAGGTTTCGGAATAATTTATTAATCGACGTCGCGGTGAATTTCGCAAGGGTATTCTTGCAGGAAGTTAACGCAGGGATATATTTCTCTTATTCTCGACATTCGCTGAAATAGAGATTATTTGCTCTGCATCAATTTTAAATAAATTTAAGCTTTCGCCGCTTTAAGAAGAAATGATTCAGACACTAAACAGGGAAACGCTGACGGCTCGCCTTTCTGTACTGCAGCGGCGTCTGGTGCATCATCTTTTTAAAACAGGTAATAAAATACGTCACTTCGCTGAAGCCTACCGCCAGTGCAATCTCATCGATGCTGTTTGCGGTGGTGCGCAGCAGATCGCAACTGCGTTTTATTCGTCGCGTAAGCAGATATTCATGAATGCTGCCCCCTGTCTGCTGGCGGAACACTCTTGAGGTATAGCTGCGCGAAAGTCCTATGGCGCAGGCCAGCTCGTCCAGCGAGAATTTCTCGGAATAGTGATTTTCCACCCAGTTCATAATACGCGAGGCAACCGTCTGCGGTTTAGGTACGAAAGGCTGCGGCTGGGCGGGTAAAAAGGCCATGATTTGCATCACCAGAAAGGCGACTTCGCTGGCGGACATCTGACTGCTGGCATCAAGGCTATCAAACTGGACCAGGATCGTTTCCATAAATTCCGCCCGCTCGCTTAAATCATAAACCTGCGCGGGAACGTTGCTTGCCGCAAGCGCAGCAAACTGGCCCTGCTGGCGAGGAAAGCCATTCAGCGCGCTTTCTACCACGGATTGTTCAATATGCATGGTGGTGCGGTGGTACTGATTTTTCTCACTGTCATCTACGTGTACTTTATGCAGACGAAACGGCGGAAAGATGAACAAACGTCCGGGGCGGGCGGTGTAAGGCTGATTATCCACCACCACAATACCGTAGCCTTTCGAGATATAGAGCAGCTCCACACATTGATGCCAGTGATAGTAAGCCGCGCTAGTCGACCACATGCGGTTGAAGGAAATAACCCGGCTGTCGAGGGTGATTCGCTCAAGCAATTGGGGTTCGCTCATTTTTCCTCAAGACAATAGATTTAAATTTTTACGCCACGGTTTGCAATTTATTACCGCCGCGCAACAAAAAATCCAGTAAAAATGAAATGGCGGTTTAAAAATGTGAGCCTGCTCACTCGGTGCAGGATTTAAAAGCGGCTACTCTTTGCCCCGACGTCACCGACATCTCTGTAGAAGAGCCCAATAACAATAACTTATCTGATTCTCGTTATTGACGGGAGGACATCTTGCAACCTGAAAATATTACGCTGGCCAATCCTTTGCGGTCCCGAAATGATATCCGGCAACTGATTAATGAATTATTGAATGCCGTAACGCCATTTTTTAAAAAAGACGCCAGCCGGGTGGATCTCGCCAACTTCACGGCGCATTACGGGCAGCGGGTGGCGAATATGGAAACTTTC
This sequence comes from Dryocola boscaweniae, assembly GCF_025215095.1. GTDB lineage: Bacteria > Pseudomonadota > Gammaproteobacteria > Enterobacterales > Enterobacteriaceae > Dryocola > Dryocola boscaweniae. The sequence continues at coordinate 177,098 of NZ_JALHAP010000077.1, forward strand.
TCGCGGCTGCTGTGGGGCGTCACGCCTTTACTTGCCGGTGGAAGTGAGCCGGAACAGTTTTCTTTTTATATTCAGGCGATAAAAAACGGCACCAACCCCCAGCATGCGGATTACTGGGGAGAAGTCGACCCGTACGATCAGCGCATTGTGGAAATGGCCGCCTATGGTTTACTGCTGGCGCTGGCTCATGAAACGGTGCTGGCGCATTTCAACGAGCAGGAAAAAACTCATCTCTGGCGCTGGCTAAAACAGAGCGAAAGCCAGGCGATTCCGGACAATAACTGGCATTTCTTCCCGATCCTGGTGCAGGTTGGTTTCCACAAGGCCGGTATGGCCACCCATCCGCAGGCGCTGGAAAAGCATTTTGCCGCCATGGAACACTATTATCTTGGCGAAGGCTGGTATTCCGACGGGCCGGGTCGTCCGCGTGATTACTATATTTCCATGGGCTTTCACTTCTACGGGCTGATTTACGCGAAGCTGATGGAGAAAGCAGACCCGGGACGCTGCGCTGAACTACGCCGCCGGGCAACGCTTTTCGCCGCTGACTTTATCCACTTCTTCGCTGAGGACGGCGCTGCCGTTCCCTTTGGCCGCAGCCTGACTTACCGCTTTGCCCAGGCGGCATTCTGGAGCGCGGCTGCTTTCGCAGGTTTAGAGGTGTATTCGCCAGGGGTCGTCAAAGGGATCGTGCTGCGGCATTTACGCTGGTGGATGAAGCAGCCGCTGTTCGACAGGGACGGCGTGTTAAGCGTGGGGTATAGCTACCCGAACCTGATCATGGCGGAAGATTACAACGCGCCGGGTTCCCCCTACTGGGGACTGAAAACCATGCTGGTGCTGGCGCTTAACGATAGCGATCCGTTCTGGCAGGCGCAGGAATTATCGCTGCCGGCGCTTAACGCAGAGCACAGCATTCCGCAGGCCGATCAGATTCTGGTGCGCCAACCCGGTCATTTATGGATGCTCACTTCCGGCCAGCTTGAGCTGAATAACTTCGTCAATACCGAAGCCAAATACTGCAAGTTTGCCTATTCAACCCGCTTTGGATTTACCGTCGAGCGCGGCCGCTACGGGCTTTCGCACGCCGCTGCGGATTCAATGTTACTGCTGTCCGAAAAGGATAATTACTGGCGCGGGCGACGCGACTGCGCCTGTGTTAAGACGGCGGACGGCATGATTTACAGTCGCTGGCAGCCCTGGCATGACGTGACTATTGATACCTGGCTGCTGCCGCTCGGCGACTGGCAGGTGCGCGTGCATCACATTCATTCAGCGCGAAATCTTGATACGGCAGAGGGCGGCTTTAGCCAGCCTAATCGTCCGCACCCCCTGGTCGAAACCGGGCCGGGCAGTTGCCAGCTCACCACAGCTTCAGATATCAGCGCCATTTTCTGTCTCAGTCCCCACTCTCGTCGCGGCGAAGAGCTCTTAACGCCGCCAAACAGCAATGTTTTGTTTGCCGAACGTGCGGCTGTTCCGCTGCTGCGCGGAGAACTAACGGCAGGAAAAGATCTGCTGATAAGCGCCGTCTGGGCGGGAGAGTCGGCAGACTTCAACGCGCAGCTTTGCCCGCAGGCCATCATCCGCGATGACGTTGTACGCCTCGTGACGGCTAACCATGAAAAACGCCTGACCCTGACTGATTTGCCGGAGATATCCGTATGACGACTTCAACGCCCGTGCGCACCGCGCAGATAAAAATGAGCAGTTTTATCTTCCTTTACTTCTTTACCTGGTCGTCGAGCTTCGGACTTTACGCCCTGTGGCTCAGCCAAAAGGTTGGCCTCGACAGCATCACCATCGGCAGCGTATTTGCCATTAACGGCGTGTTCGCCGTTATCTTAAAACCGGTTTACGGCTACATCATGGACAAAATCGGCATGAGCAAATGGCTGCTCTATTTTGTCTGCGCCGTATCGGCCCTGATGGCGCCGTTCTTCGTCACCGTTTATCAACCGCTGCTGTTAAGCCATACCACGGTGGGCATTATCATCGGGGCGCTTTATCTCAGCCTTGGCTGGTATGCAGGCGTTGCCGCATCCGAATCCTACGCCGACCGTTTCAGCCGCTTATACGGGCTGGAGTTTGGCCGCATCCGGATGTGGGGATCGCTCGGCTGGGCCATGGCCGCCTCGGTTTCCGGACTGCTGTTTAACTTCACCCCGCTGGCGAACTTCCTCGTCAGCAGCGCGACCTCCGTGTTGATGCTGCTGGTGCTGATTAGCCTGAAGATTGGCGACGATCGGCTACGTAATAACAACGTTATTTCAGCAAACAAAATCGTCTTTGCCGACGTGCTGATGCTGCTGAAAAACCGCAAATTCTGGATGTTCAGCCTGTATGTCGCGGGCGTGGCCTGGATGATGTTTGTCGCCGAGCAGCAGTTCCCGCGCTACTTCGTCTCATTCTTTGATACCAAAGAGCAGGGCAACGCCTGGTATGGCTACCTCAGCACCGTGCAGTCCGGCACCGAGTTCGTCATGATGATGTTTATCCCGCTGCTGGTTAACCACTACGGCGCAAAACGGGGGCTGCTGCTGTGCGGCTGTGTGGTAGGGGCTCGCCTGATTGCCTCCGGCCTTACCACCGACCCGGTCATTATTTCGATTATTAAGCCGCTTTACGGCATCGAAATCTCGCTGCTGCTGATCTCCGTCTTCAAATACATCGCCGAACATTTCCACAAGAAAATCAACGCCACTATGTACCTGCTGGGCTACCAGGCGATGATTTATGTCGGCTCAGTGGTGGTAGCCCCTCCGGCAGGCTACCTCTACGACAAAATCGGCTTTGAGCATACCTACCTGATGATGGGCTGTTGCGCGCTGCTGTTTACCTTAATTTCCGCTTTCACTCTCTCGCGCTGCCAGTCGAAACGCGACGAGTCCCGAAACTTTTCCCCAACGCTGGGCGCCGCCCCGGTTGAACCGGCCAAACACTAATTCAGGAGTTGTTATGACCAGAACAGTAATTACCGAAGCCCTGCGCCCCATTGAACTGCATCAGATCGACAGGCTACAGCTTCGCCGCAGGCTTGATGAAGCGCTGGCTCGCGTCACGCGCAAGCTTGATAAAAACATCGTCGCCTTTGGCGACAGATTCCCCGGCGAAGCCTGTGAAAACGGTATCTGGCCGCGCACCGAAAACGTGGAGTGGACAACCAGCTTCTGGCCGGGCCAGCTATGGCTGGCATGGGAAATGACGGGCGATGGGAAATACCGCGCCGCAGCCGAACGCTACTTGCCGTCGTTTGCGGAGCGCATCGAAAAACGTATTGATACCGCGACGCACGATCTCGGTTTCCTGTACTCGCTCTCCTGCGTGAGCGCATGGCGGCTGACAGGAAACGAAGCCGCGCGCAAATCTGCGCTACTGGCGGCAGAAACACTGATGGAACGCTTTAACCCGGTGGCGAAAATTATCCAGGCCTGGGGCGATTTGAACGACCCGGAACAGCAGGGCAGGATGATCATCGACTGCAATATGAACCTGCCGCTGCTGTACTGGGCAAGCGAGCAAACGGGCGACCAGCGCTATGCGCAAGCGGCAACCGCGCATGCGGAACAGGCGGCGAACTATATCGTCCGTGAGGATGCTTCGACTTATCACACCTTTTATATGGATGTGAAAACCGGCGAGCCGCGCTTTGGCAATACGCATCAGGGGTACAGCGACACGTCGTGCTGGTCGCGCGGGCAGGCGTGGGGAATTTACGGCTTCCTGCTCAGCTATTTACATACCGGCGATAAAAACATGGTGGAGCTGTCGCGCAGCCTCGCGCATTATTTTATCAATCGCCTGCCGGAAGACGATGTCTGCCACTGGGATCTGGCGCTGCTGGGAACCGATGCGGTTCGTGATAGCTCAGCGGCAGCCATCGCGGCCTGCGGCCTGCTGGAGCTGGTAAAAGCGCTGCCGACTCTGGACGAACATCGCGCCCACTATGAAGAGATGGCGCTGCGCATTGTGTCATCGCTCACCGAAAATTATCTGGCAGGCGACGACGAGCCAACCGAAGGGCTGCTCAAACACTCGGTTTACCATATGGCGAGCGGTAAAGGGGTCGATCAGTGCTGTAGCTGGGGCGACTATTTCTACCTCGAAGCGCTGGCGCGTTTACGCCAGGTCTGGTATCCCTACTGGTAATTTTTTGAGCAAAGGAGAGCGGCCATGTCAAGCGTTGCCGTGTTACTGGCGCCCGGTTTTGAAGAAGCGGAAGCCATTGTTACCATTGATATTTTGCGTCGGCTGAAGATTAACGTTCAAACCCTGTCCTGCGTGGATACCCGCGCGGTAGTGAGCTATCACGCTATCCCGATGGTGGCTGATGCCATGCTGAGTGAGAGCTTTGACGCCACTTTCGACGCCGTTGTGTTGCCCGGCGGGCCCGAAGGCAGCGTGTTTCTCGCCCAAAGCGCCAGCGTCGTCGAGTTTGTTCGCCGCCATGACGAACTGGGTAAGTTTATCTGCCCGATATGCTCCGCCGCGGCGCGGGTGCTGGGCGGCAACGGGCTGCTAAAAGGCCGCCGCTATGTTTGCTCCGGCGATTTGTGGCGGCAGGTCACGGACGGCGAGTATGTCGATGCTGATGTGGTTGAGGACGGAAATTTAATCAGCGGCAAAGGCTTAGGGAAAGTTTTTGATTTTGCCCTGACCGTTGCGGCCCGCCTTGAAGGAGATGAAGCCTCGGCACGCGATCACGCAGAGCATATTTATTATCCCTGGTGATGAATAGGCTGTTTATGTCAGTCGTTTCTATACTTACTCATTTACCGAGGAGAAAGAAATGGCGACTGAACTGGAAACTCTGGCTCTAAACCAGGCGAGCGGCGGCGTGCCAAACAGTGCGCTGCCGCTTGTGCTTTATCATCATGTCTCCCACGAAGAAAACCTCGCCGAAGCTTTTGAACATCTTTTTGCCCGCAATGGCTGGCCGCCGCGCTGGCGCTATCCCGTTTTTACCTACACGCACTTTCACTCTAATACGCACGAAGCGCTGGGCGTTTTCGCTGGCAGCGCGAAGATTCAGTTTGGCGGCGAAGCCGGGCCAGTCGTCGATATTTCTCGCGGCGATGCGGTGCTGATTCCCGCAGGCGTAGGGCACAAACAAATTGAGGCTTCGGAAGATTTCATGTGCGTGGGGGCCTATCCCGACGGATTTTCACCGGATAAATACCTTGACCAGCCGGGGCAGCTTGCTGAAGTGAAAGAAAATATCGCCAAAGTTCCTCGGCCTGGCAAGGACCCGGTAACGGGAAGCCGCGAAGGCATAAATACGCTGTGGTAGCTGCAGCCAGGCCGCAGGGACGCGCTGGCTAACCTTATGGACGATTCTGCTTATCTGTAATTAATTCATCATACATAACCCTCCCTTTTTATGGCTTAAATTGCTGAATCTATGCACGACCTTACTGTAATTCTGCCGTGTGATTTTGCTCTCCTATGGATTATTAATTTCCCGCTAAAACTATCTCCAGCTCAGGTTGCAAAAACCGCCGATGCTAAAAGCTTGTTTTAAATCGACCTTACCTTACGAATAAAAAAATCGATCTGGAGTACGCATGCACAAATTTACTAAAACGCTGGCAGCCATCGGCTTCGCAGCGGTTATGTCACAATCCGCTATCGCTGAGACCATGAAATTAGGTTTCCTGGTAAAACAGCCCGAAGAACCCTGGTTCCAGACTGAATGGAAATTTGCTGATAAAGCCGGGAAAGATCTTGGCTTTGAAGTGATTAAAATTGCCGTGCCGGACGGCGAAAAGACCCTTAACGCCATTGACAGCCTGGCCGCCAGCGGCGCTAAAGGTTTCGTGATTTGCACCCCGGACCCAAAACTGGGTTCAGCGATTATCGCCAAAGCAAAAAGCTACGACATGAAAGTCATTGCGGTAGATGACCAGTTTGTCACCGCGAAAGGCAAGCCGATGGAAACCGTGCCGCTGGTGATGATGGCCGCGACCAAAATCGGCGAGCGTCAGGGACAGGAGCTGTATAAAGAGATGCAAAAACGCGGCTGGGATGTAAAAGACTCGGCCGTCATGGCGATAACCGCCGATGAACTTGATACGGCGCGTCGCCGTACTTCTGGTTCGATGGAAGCGCTGAAAGCCGTGGGCTTCCCGGAAAAACAGATCTACAAAGTGCCAACCAAATCTAACGATATCCCCGGCGCGTTTGACGCCGCCAACTCCATGCTGGTTCAGCATCCTGAAGTGAAACACTGGCTGATTGTCGGCATGAATGACAACACCGTGCTGGGCGGCGTGCGCGCCACCGAAGGCCAGGGCTTTAAAGCGCCGGACGTGATTGGCGTGGGCATTAACGGCGTGGACGCGGTGAGCGAGCTGTCAAAAGCGCAGGCCACCGGTTTCTACGGTTCCCTGCTGCCAAGCCCGGACGTACACGGTTATAAGAGCAGCGAAATGCTCTACAACTGGGTAACTAAAGATGCCGAGCCGCCGAAATTCACCGAAGTAACCGACGTGGTGCTGATCACCCGCGATAACTTCAAAGAAGAGCTGGCTAAAAAAGGTTTGGGCGGTAAGTAAGGGCGGATGGCCGGAGGTGGCGGTGGATGGCGCTACGCTTATCCACCCTACAAAATATCCGCATTACGCAGGTCGGGATGCAGGTCGGATAAGCATAGCGCCATCCGACATCAGGTAAAGGGTCAATCATGCAACAACAAACACCGTATCTTTCCTTTCGTGGCATAGGCAAAACCTTCCCCGGCGTGAAAGCGCTTCAGGATATCAGCTTTGACTGTTATGCCGGGCAGGTACACGCGTTGATGGGAGAAAACGGCGCCGGTAAATCCACGCTGCTGAAGATCCTCAGCGGAAACTATGCCCCAAGCCAGGGCAGTATCATTCTGCGCGGCGAAGAGGTGGTTTTTAGCGATACCACTGCGGCGCTCAACGCAGGCGTGGCGATAATCTATCAGGAACTGCATCTGGTGCCGGAAATGTCGGTTGCCGAGAATATTTATCTCGGCCAGATCCCGCATAAGGCCGGTATCGTGAACCGCTCACTGCTCAATTACGAAGCGCGGCTCCAGCTTGAACACCTGGGTCTGGATATCGATCCTCAGACGCCGCTTAAATATCTTTCTATCGGCCAGTGGCAGATGGTGGAAATTGCCAAGGCGCTTGCGCGTAACGCCAAAGTTATCGCCTTTGATGAGCCAACCAGCTCTCTTTCACGCCGTGAAATTGACAACCTTTTCCGCGTTATTCGCGAACTGCGCGCGGAAGGGCGGGTGATTATTTATGTTTCGCACCGCATGGAGGAAATCTTTGCGCTGAGCGATGCGATTACCGTGTTCAAAGACGGACGCTACGTGCGCACGTTTGATGACATGCAGCAGGTGAATCACGATTCGCTGGTGCAGGCGATGGTCGGTCGCGATTTGGGCGATATTTATGGCTGGCAGCCTCGCGAGCATGGCCCGGAACGGCTACGGCTGGATGAGGTGAAAGCGCCAGGCGTGCGCACGCCAGTTTCCCTTAACGTGCGCCGCGGCGAAATCGTTGGGCTGTTTGGTCTGGTGGGCGCCGGGCGTAGCGAACTCATGAAAGGGTTATTCGGCGGAACGCGCATTACGGGCGGACAGGTGTGGATTGACGGCGAAGCCATCGCCATCAAGAAACCCGGCGATGCCATTCGCGCCGGGATGATGCTTTGCCCGGAAGACCGCAAGGCCGACGGCATCATCCCTGTGCATTCGGTACGGGACAACATCAACATCAGCGCGCGCCGTAAGCATATCAGCGCGGGCTGCCTGATTAATAACCTGTGGGAAAGCGAAAACGCCGCCTCCCATATCCGTTCGCTGAATATCAAAACGCCGTCTGCCGGGCAGCTAATTATGAATCTCTCAGGCGGCAATCAGCAAAAGGCCATTCTGGGCCGCTGGTTGTCCGAAGAGATGAAGGTTTGCCTGCTTGATGAACCTACGCGCGGCATCGACGTGGGCGCGAAGCATGAAATCTACAACGTAATTTACGCCCTGGCCGCTCAGGGCGTGGCGGTGCTATTTGCGTCGAGCGATTTGCCCGAAGTCCTGGGCCTTGCGGACCGCATCATTGTTATGCGCGAAGGTGAAATTGCCGGCGAGTTGTTGCATGGCGAGGCCAGCGAGCAGCAGGCGCTGAGTCTGGCGATGCCTAAAACCAGTGCGAGTGCAGCATGAGTAAGGGGAACAAAATGTCTTCATTAACTAAATCCGACGGTACGGGCACGGCATCCGGCGGCGCAAGCAAGTCATCTGTAAGCCTTGGGCGCATCTGGGATAACTACGGCATGCTGGTGGTATTTGCGGTGCTGTTTATCGGCTGCGCCATTTTCGTGCCGAACTTCTCTTCCTTTATCAATATGAAGGGGCTGGGACTTGCGATTTCGATGTCCGGCATGGTGGCCTGCGGCATGCTGTTCTGCCTGGCTTCCGGTGATTTCGATCTCTCCGTGGCGTCGGTTATCGCCTGCGCGGGCGTGACGACGGCGGTGGTCATTAACATGACCGAAAGCCTGTGGATTGGCGTTGCGGCAGGGTTGCTGCTTGGGGTGCTAAGCGGTCTGATAAACGGTTTTGTTATCGCCCGGCTGAAAATTAACGCGCTGATAACCACCCTCGCCACCATGCAAATTGTGCGCGGCCTGGCTTATATCATCTCTGACGGTAAAGCGGTGGGCATCGAAGACGAGCGTTTCTTTACGCTTGGCTACGCCAACTGGCTCGGCCTGCCTGCGCCGATCTGGCTGACGGTGGGCTGTCTGATAATTTTTGGTTTCCTGCTCAATAAAACGACTTTTGGGCGAAACACGCTGGCGATTGGCGGGAATGAAGAGGCGGCGCGGCTTGCGGGCGTGCCCGTAGTGCGGACCAAAATCATTATCTTTGTGCTGTCGGGCCTGGTCTCCGCAGCGGCGGGCATTATCCTCGCTTCGCGCATGACCAGCGGACAGCCGATGACCTCGATCGGCTATGAGCTGATTGTCATTTCAGCCTGCGTACTGGGCGGCGTTTCGCTCAAAGGCGGGATTGGCAAAATCTCTTACGTGGTGGCGGGTATTCTGATTCTGGGGACGGTGGAAAACGCCATGAACCTGCTAAATATTTCTCCGTTCTCGCAGTACGTAGTGCGCGGTATGATCCTGCTGGCGGCGGTGATATTCGACCGCTACAAACAGAAGGCCAAACGTACGGTTTAATCTTTCCGCATCGCAACTTCAGATGATTCCTAATCGCAACGCCAGCCCCCACAAGGGCTGGCGATTTCTCTTATAAAATTGCGACACCTGTCACCCTGTCTATACTTACATGGCTAATTTTAATTTTAAGTTACCGGATCGGTGACAATTTTTATCCCTTTAAGGAGGAGCCACAGGTGGCTGAAGTCGTATCTGTACCGCCTTTACTTTCCGGCAATCTTGCCTTTTTCTTTGACCTCGATGGTACTCTGGCAGAAATCAAACCGCACCCGGACCAGGTCTATATACCGGCAGCGGTACGTACGCTGTTGCAAAAAATGTCCGTGATGAGTGATGGGGCACTGGCGTTGATCTCAGGGCGTTCCATGGCCGAGCTCGATAAGCTGGCCACGCCATTCCATTTTCCTCTTGCCGGGGTTCATGGGGCGGAGCGCCGCGATATCAATGATAAAACCCATATCGTGACGCTGCCGGCACCCTTGGTTAAAACGCTGCATGAGGAACTCTCTGTGGCTCTGGCGGCTTTGCCGGGTACCGAACTTGAAGCCAAAGGCATGGCCTTTGCGCTTCACTACCGGCAGGCGCCGGAAGCAGAAGAGGCAATCATGCTGTTGGCGCAAACGCTGACCGAACGCTATCCGGAACTGGCTTTGCAGCCAGGGAAGTGTGTCGTCGAGCTCAAACCGCTGGGCATCAACAAAGGTGCCGCTATTCGCGCCTTTATGCAGGAAGCGCCGTTTCTGGGCCGTACGCCGGTCTTTATCGGTGACGATCTTACCGATGAAGCCGGTTTTAAGCAGGTCAATGCTCTGGGAGGAGTAACGGTCAAAGTCGGCGCGGGAGAAACCCTTGCAACATATCGCCTTGCCAATGTCAGGATGGTTTACCACTGGCTGGGCAAACTTACACACCATATAGAAGAACAACAAAAGACAGAAACTTTACGGGGAGAAGATTATGAGTCGCTTAGTGGTAGTCTCTAATCGCATCGCACCACCAGATGATAAGAAAGCGGGAGCTGGCGGGTTGGCCGTTGGCATTCTGGGCGCGCTGAAAGCAGCGGGCGGATTATGGTTTGGCTGGAGCGGGGAGATCGGCAATGCCGATGCGCCGCTAAAAAAGGTCAAACGCGGCAACATTACATGGGCTTCCTTTAATCTGTGTGAGGAAGATTACGAACAATATTACCTGCAGTTTTCTAACGCGGTCCTGTGGCCCGCTTTCCACTATCGCCTTGATTTGGTCGATTTCCAGCGTGAGTCCTGGGAAGGGTACGCGCGGGTAAACGAGCTGCTGGCAAATAAGCTCAAACCGCTGGTAGAGAAAGACGATATTCTGTGGATACACGATTACCATCTGCTGCCTTTTGCTTCCGAATGCCGCAAGCAGGGGCTGCATAATCGCATCGGCTTTTTCTTACACATCCCTTTCCCGACGCCGGAAGTGTTTAACGCGCTGCCGCCGCACGAAGAGCTGATTGAAGCGCTGTGCGATTACGACCTGCTGGGGTTCCAGACTGAAAACGATCGCCTGGCGTTCCTCGACTGCGTGGCGAGCCTGACGCGCCTTGAAAGCAAAGGTAAGCACCAGCACCAGGCCTTCGGCAAATCGTTCCGGACAGAAGTCTACCCGATTGGTATTGAGCCTGAAGAGATTGCGCAGAACGCCAAAGGACCGTTGCCGCCGAAACTGGTGCAGCTCAAGGCGGAACTGGGCAATATAAAGAACATATTCTCAGTTGAGCGTCTCGATTATTCCAAAGGCCTGCCGGAGCGATTCCTGGCCTTTGAAGCGCTGCTGGAAAACTACCCGCAGCATCACGGCAAAATTCGTTACACCCAGATTGCGCCAACCTCAAGGGGAGACGTGCAGGCCTATCAGGATATCCGCCACCAGCTTGAGACTGAAGCCGGGCGCATCAACGGCAAATACGGCCAACTGGGCTGGACGCCGCTCTATTACCTCAACCAGCATTTTGACCGCAAACTGCTGATGAAGGTCTTTCGCTATGCCGAAGTCGGTCTGGTTACACCGCTGCGCGACGGCATGAATCTGGTGGCAAAAGAATACGTTGCAGCCCAGGACCCGGCAAACCCAGGGGTGCTGGTTTTGTCAAAATTCGCCGGTGCGGCTAATGAATTGACCTCCGCACTAATTGTTAATCCTTATGATAGAGATGACGTTGCGAGCGCGCTCGACAGGGCATTAACCATGCCGTTAGCGGAGCGAATTTCACGCCATAGCGAAATGATGGAAGTGATTTGTCGTAACGACATTAACCGCTGGCAGGAGAGGTTTGTGGACGATCTAAAGCAGGTAACGCCGCGTAGCGATGCGTCTCATTTACAGCAGAAAGTGGCGACTTTCCCAAAATTAGCATGATGATATAAAAAGCGGACGGCGCTCAAGCTGTCCGCCTTTTAGTTGTGCATTCCGTGGGGCGAGTGCAATCGTCCCCGTTTTTTCTCAGACAAGCGGCACCAGCAGCACATCAATTTTGCTCGACGCAACCACCGCTTTTGCAGAACAAATCGCTTTGCTGAAAAAGCTCTGATTGTGGTTACCGCAGACCACCAAATCCACATCCTGTTTCTCACACACCGAAAGAATATGTTCGCTGAGCTCACCCGTTGCGATCACCGTATTTGCAATGGGATAACCCGCCTTATTTGCCAGTTCCTCCAGGAAAAGATGCGTCTCTTCTAACATCAGTTCGCGCAGGTTTTCCATCATCGGCGCGGCGAGCTGATTATAAATTTCCGGATCGGAAGCCAGTGTTATCAATGTGATACGCCCATTTACGGGTTTAACGATGGAAACGGCCTTTTGTACTAATCGATGGCTTTCCGGTGTTACGGCGACAGCAACCAATACATGGGTGTAACTCATGCCTTCCTCCTGTAACGCAATGGGCGCACTGCTAACAAACCTCTTACTCTAGTTTTAACATTTACGCAACGATGGTAACCATAAGAAATGTGAGACTGCTCATGAAAATAGTTCAGTTATTCTTATGTAATGAATTTGCAACACAAATCCGTAGCAGAAAAGGGCGAATAAGCCATCAAACTTTAGAATTATTTTTAATGCCAAAATGGGATAGTTTCGCGACGAAACTAGCGCATATGCAATGGTCATTAAAGGTTAAAATTCAAAATTCACTTAATGTAACTGCATGATTAATAAAAGGTTACGCTGTTATGTAAACCTGGGGTGTGATCCACCTAACAGTTTGCGATTTATAAAGCGCAGCGAAATGTTTGAAAAGTCATAGGCTTGTTGTTCAAAAGTGAAGCTATTCCCCGCTCGGGTAACAGGAAATTCCTGATTTGACTAAAAAACACTCAATTGAAAAGCCTGGCTGATGGTTTTGCTCGTTACAAATGATGAATTTTTGTGATCTGCGTCACATAAATTCTAAAATCGCAGTTGGCTGCATTGTATGTGCTATGTGCTACGAGTAGAGTTCGCACGAATTAGGAAAAATCTTAGTTTTTTGTAAGAAAATTGAGAAAGACGTTAAGCGATCTGACAAAGAAGCGGCTGTGACCTTACATAACGGTGCCGCTGGCGGAACGCAACATCAACTAATGCATTTTTGGCCGTAACGATTGTTTCACTTTTTTTACCGGGTTTGCCCGGCGACATCACGGGGTGCGGGTTCAACCGCATACAATAATAGTTGGTTATTCGGGATGGGAAAAATGCATACATCCGAGTTGCTAAAACATATTTACGACATTAATTTGTCCTATTTATTGCTTGCGCAAAGACTTATTAGTCAGGATAAAGCTTCGGCTATGTTTCGTTTAGGGGTTGCCGAAGATATGGCGAACACCTTAAGAGAATTAACGCTGCCGCAAATGGTGAAATTAGCGGAGACCAATCAGTTGATTTGTCAGTTCCGTTTTAATGACAACCAGACTATTAACCGTTTAACGCAAGACTCGCGTGTGGATGATTTACAGCAAATTCATACGGGTATTTTGTTATCCACCCGCTTATTAAATGAGGTGTCAGTCAGCGACGAGGCACCGAAGAAAAAAAGGGCGTAACAAAATGAGCGAGAAAAGCATTGTCCAGGAAGCACGCGACATTCAGTTAGCGATGGAGCTTATTACTCTTGGCGCCAGACTACAGATGCTCGAAAGCGAAACGCAGCTCAGCCGCGGTCGTTTGATAAAGCTTTATAAAGAGCTTCGCGGCAGTCCACCGCCAAAAGGAATGCTGCCTTTTTCCACGGATTGGTTTATGACCTGGGAGCAAAACATCCACGCATCGATGTTCTGCAACGCATGGCAATTCCTCCTGCGTAGCGGACAATGCCGCGGTGTCGACGCCGTGATCAAAGCTTACCGTTTGTATCTGGAACAATGTCCTTCACAGCCTGAAGGCCCGCTTCTGGCGCTGACTCGCGCCTGGACGCTGGTGCGATTTGTCGAAAGCGGGATGCTCCAGTTAAGCCGCTGCAACTGCTGCGGCGGCAATTTTATTACCCATGCTCATCAGCCTGTGGGCAGCTTCGCCTGCAGTTTGTGCCAGCCGCCATCACGAGCGGTAAAAAGACGTAAACTTTCTACAAATACTGCCGATATTATTCCACAACTGCTGGATGAACAGGTAGAACAGGCCATGTAACAAGGCCCTGTGTGTACGAGCACTCCAGCAGCGGTAAGCAATTACCGCTGCTTTTTTTTGCCCTGTACCGGGAGCCAAAGCCGCTCTCCTGTAAGTCCTCGCCACACACTACAGCAGAAGGACTGACTCGTGCTGATATTAATAGGTTACCTGGTCGTACTCGGGACAGTATTCGGCGGCTATATGATGACCGGCGGCCACCTGGGCGCGCTCTATCAACCTGCAGAATTTGTCATCATCGGTGGCGCGGGTATCGGTGCATTTATCGTGGGTAACAATGGCAAGGCCATTAAGAGCACGCTTAAAGCTCTGCCGCTGCTATTTCGCCGCTCGAAATACACCAAAAGCATGTATATGGATCTCATGGCGTTGCTTTATCGTTTGATGGCGAAGTCTCGCCAGCAGGGGATGTTTTCGCTTGAACGCGATATTGAAAATCCTAAAGAAAGTGAAATATTTGCCAGCTATCCGCGTATTTTAGCCGACGCCGTAATGCTTGATTTTATCGTTGATTATTTGCGCCTGATCATCAGCGGAAATATGAATACTTTCGAAATTGAAGCGCTGATGGATGAAGAAATTGAAACCCATGAAAGCGAAACGGAAATACCGGCAAATAGCCTCGCATTAATGGGCGACTCGCTGCCGGCATTCGGTATTGTCGCTGCGGTAATGGGGGTTGTACATGCCCTGGCATCGGCCGACAGACCGGCGGCTGAGCTCGGTGGATTGATCGCGCATGCGATGGTGGGAACGTTCCTCGGCATCCTGCTGGCCTACGGTTTTATTTCGCCGCTGGCGACCGTGCTGCGCCAAAAAAGCGCTGAAACGACCAAGATGATGCAGTGCGTCAAGGTGACGCTGCTTTCAAGCCTCAACGGCTACGCGCCGCCAATCGCCGTAGAGTTTGGTCGTAAAACGCTTTACTCCAGCGAGCGTCCGTCTTTTGTCGAGCTTGAAGAACACGTTCGTGCCGTCCGCTCGCCAAATGCACAGGCGCGCGCTACGGAAGAAGAAGTATGAAGAATCAGGCCCATCCCATTGTTGTCGTAAGACGACGCAAGCACAAAGGCCACGGTGGCGGACACCACGGTGGATCCTGGAAAATTGCCTACGCGGATTTTATGACCGCCATGATGGCTTTCTTCCTGGTGATGTGGCTGATTTCCATCTCCAGCCCCAAAGAGCTGGCGCAGATTGCCGATTACTTTAAAACCCCGCTTAGCGCCGCGATAACCGGCGGGCAACGTATCGCCGACAGCTCAAGCCCGATTCCCGGCGGCGGCGACGACGTGACCCAGCAGCAGGGCGAAGTGAAAAAAAATCCGGACATTGACGAGCTGAAAAAACGCATGGAAACCAGCCGCCTCAAACGCCTGCGCGACCAGCTCGATCAGCTAATCGAAGCGGACCCGAAACTGCGGGCGCTGCGTCCTCATTTGCAGATTGACCTGGTTCAGGAAGGGTTGCGCATTCAGATTATCGACAGCCAGAACCGCCCGATGTTTAAAAACGGCAGCGCGGAAGTCGAACCTTACATGCGCGATATCCTGCGCAGCATCGCGCCGCTGCTCAATGATATTCCAAACAAAATTAGCCTCTCCGGCCACACCGATGACCTGCCGTATGCCATGGGCGAACGCGGCTACAGCAACTGGGAGCTTTCCGCTGACCGCGCGAACGCTTCACGTCGCGAGCTGATGTACGGCGGATTGACTGACGGAAAAGTGCTGCGCGTGGTGGGCATGGCCTCCACGATGCGCCTGACCGACCGCGGGCCGGAAGACGCAATAAACCGACGCATCAGCTTGCTGGTGCTGAATAAACAAGCCGAACAAGCCATCGTGCATGAAAACGCAGAGAGCGACAATCAGCCGTTAAGCACTCTGAAAGAACCTGCCGCCGTGGCTCCGGCGCAGTCCACTTTACCGCCACAACCAGGTACGAGGTGATAGCGTGAGTATGGATATCAGCGATTTTTACCAGACATTTTTTGACGAGGCCGACGAGCTATTGGCCGATATGGAACAACACCTGCTGGACCTGGTTCCCGAAGCGCCAGATTCAGAGCAACTGAACGCCATATTTCGCGCAGCCCACTCGATAAAAGGGGGCGCCGGCACGTTCGGCTTCTCCGTATTGCAGGAAACCACCCATTTAATGGAGAACCTGCTCGACGAGGCCCGGCGCGGCGAAATGCAACTTAACACCGACATTATCAACCTGTTTTTGGAAACCAAAGATATTATGCAAGAACAGCTGGATGCCTATAAAAGCTCAACGGAACCTGACGCGCAGAGCTTCGACTATATCTGTAAAGCGCTGCGCCAGTTGGCGCTTGAAGCCAAAGGCGAAGCGCCAGCCGGGCCCGCTAAACTGACCGTCGTTGAAACACAGGCGCCGGCTAAAGCCGGGGCCGCCGCAAACGACGGCAAACTGCGCGTCGCCATCAGCGGGCTTAAAGAGAGCGAACGCGATCTGCTTCTCGAAGAGCTGGCGAATCTCGGCACGCTCAGCGATATCGAAAAGGGCGAGGGTTCGGTTACCGCCACGCTTGAAACCAGCGTCAGCGCCGATGACATCACCGCCGTGCTGTGCTTTGTGATCGAGCCGGAGCAGATTGAATTCCTGCCGCTGGCAGCAAGCGCTGCCGTTGTGGAAGTCGTGGAAGAAACGGTTCCGGCGGTGGTCGCAGCAAAACCTGACGCAGTGGCCGAAGTGGCAACTGCGGCGGCGAAGCCTGTTGCTCGCGCTGAGAAACCAGCGGCGCGCGTAGCCGAATCCACAAGCATTCGCGTGGCGGTAGAAAAAGTCGACCAGTTGATAAACCTGGTGGGTGAGCTGGTTATCACCCAGTCGATGCTGGCCCAGCGCTCTAACGAACTGGACCCGGTGAACCACGGCGAGCTGATCACCAGCATGGGACAACTGCAACGTAACGCACGTGATTTGCAGGAATCGGTGATGTCGATTCGCATGATGCCGATGGAGTATGTATTCAGTCGTTTCCCACGCCTGGTGCGCGATCTGGCCGGTAAGCTGAACAAGCAGGTGGAACTGACGCTGCTGGGCAGCTCCACCGAACTGGACAAAAGTCTTATCGAACGCATTATCGATCCGCTAACGCACCTGGTGCGTAACAGCCTCGATCACGGCATTGAGTCGCCGGAAAAACGTCGCGCTGCCGGTAAATCCGAAGTGGGCAATCTGACGCTATCGGCTGAACACCAGGGCGGCAACATCTGCATCGAAGTGATTGACGACGGCGCCGGTCTTAACCGTGAACGAATTCTTGCGAAAGCGCTTTCGCAGGGAATGGCGGTCAACGAAAACATGTCTGACGATGAAGTCGGTATGCTGATCTTTGCGCCGGGCTTCTCTACCGCTGAGCAGGTCACCGATGTTTCAGGCCGCGGCGTTGGCATGGACGTGGTGAAACGAAATATCCAGGAGATGGGCGGCCACGTTGAGATCCAGTCCAAAGCTGGCACCGGCACCACCATTCGTATTTTGCTGCCGCTGACGCTTGCCATTCTTGACGGCATGTCCGTTAAAGTCGCAGATGAAGTGTTCATCCTGCCGCTCAACGCGGTGATGGAATCCCTGCAGCCGAAGGATGACGATCTGCATCCGCTGGCGGGCGGCGAGCGCGTGCTTGAAGTGCGCGGGGAATATCTGCCGCTGGTCGAACTGTGGAAACTCTTTGATGTGGACGGGGCGAAAACCGAAGCGACTCAGGGCATCGTCGTTATCCTGCAAAGCGCGGGACGCCGCTATGCGCTGCTGGTCGATCAATTAATTGGCCAGCACCAGGTGGTAGTGAAAAATCTCGAAAGTAACTATCGCAAAGTGCCGGGAATTTCTGCCGCCACCATTCTTGGGGACGGTAGCGTTGCGCTGATCGTGGATGTTTCCGCGCTGCAAAATTTAAACCGTGAACAACGTCTGGCCGGCACTGCCGCCCTTTCCTGAAGATTAAAAATAGGTACCAAAATGACCGGATTAACCAATGTGACAAAATTGACCGGGGAGCCATCAGGACAGGAGTTCCTGGTGTTTACTCTCGGTGACGAAGAGTACGGCATCGACATCCTGAAAGTGCAGGAAATCCGTGGCTACGACCAGGTCACTCGTATTGCCAACACGCCGCCGTTTATCAAAGGCGTAACCAACCTGCGCGGCGTGATTGTGCCGATCCTCGATCTGCGCGTGAAGTTCGATCAGAGCGACGTTGAGTACAACGAAAACACCGTGGTTATCGTACTGAATCTGGGGCAGCGCGTGGTAGGTATTGTGGTGGACGGCGTTTCTGACGTGCTGTCGCTCACCGCCGAGCAGATTCGCCCGGCGCCGGAATTCGCCGTCACGCTCTCTACCGAATACCTGACCGGCCTCGGCGCGCTTGGCGAACGTATGCTGATTCTGGTGAATATCGAGAAGCTGCTGAACAGCGAAGAAATGGCGCTGGTGGATGTGGCGACCAGCCGCGTGGCTTAAGCACTCTTTATGCGGTGGATGGCTTCGTTCATCCACCCGACAAATTGCCGATCGCTTGATCGTTTACCCACGCTACAAATTTTCGTAGGGCGGATAAGCTTGCGCCATCCGCCTTTAACTTTAGCTATCAAGCCTCGATCTCATCCCCAACCGCAGTAGTTTCCTCCAGCAAGCCTTCGTTTTTCGACAGCATGGCTGTTGCCACGCCGTTGCCCAGCACGTTAATGGCAGAACGTCCCATATCCAGGAAATGGTCGATGCCCATCAGCAATAAAATCCCCGCCACAGGAATATTGAAGCTCGGAATGGTCGCCGCAAGCACCACTAACGCTGAACGCGGCACCCCGGCGATGCCTTTGGAAGCCAGCATCAGGGTGAGCATCAGCACCACGATTTCCGGGAAGGAGAGGTGAATATTGTATGCCTGGGCGATAAACATCGAGGCAAACGAGCAGTACACCATCGACCCGACCAGGTTGAACGAATAGCCAATCGGCAGCACAAACGAGGCGATGTTGCGTGAGCAGCCAAAGCGGGTGAGCTGATCGAGTGTTTTAGGGTAGGCGGCTTCGGAGGAACTGGTGGTAAAGGCTACGAGCACCGGATCTTTTAACATTGCCAGCAGGCGGAAGATATCGCGCTTGAGCACCATATAGCCGACGCTAATCAGCACCATACAGGTCAGGACGATGGCTAAATAATACCCGCCGATAAACGACGCGTAGTTGAGCAGAATACCCAGACCCTGCGTAGCGATCACCGAGGAGATGGCGGCGAAAATGGCCAGCGGCGCGACATACATCACATAGCCCGTGACCTTCAGCATAATGTGCGAAACCACATCAAGTGCTGCAACCAGCGGGGCATTAAACTTCTCGCCAAGGGACGCGCCGGCAATGCCGAAGAACATCGAAAACACCACGATTTGCAGAATTTCGTTATCGGACATCGCTCCGGCAATGCTGGTCGGAATGGTGTGGGAAATAAAGCCTTTCAGCGACATGCCGCTAACCGCAAGCCCGGTCTGCACGTCACCGACCGGCGCTTCCAGGTTCATGCCGGCGCCCGGATGTTGCAGGGTGACGATAAACAACCCCACCAGAATGGACAGCACCGAGGATGAAACAAACCACACCATCGCTTTCCCGCCGATGCGGCCGATGGTGGAGGTTTCGCCCATTTTCATAATGCCGACGGTCAGCGTGCTGAACACCAGCGGGGCGATAACCATTTTGATCAAGCGAAGAAAGATATCGGTGAACAGCGTGATGTTGTCGGCGTAGCTTTTGATGGTGTCGGCGGCGGCATATTCGTGAATTGCCGCCCCGCTTAGAATCCCCGCGATCATAAATAAGATAATGAACAGCGTGAGTTTATTTGAACTTGCCACTTACGTAATAACCCTCATCATGATTATGGTTAACAATTTTTTAACTTATTGATGGATATGTAATTTTTATAATTGTCCAACAAATGCACCGGCAATAAACTGAAGCAAAGCGCCAGCGGTTACAACATTTTTTTACTTTTTATTGTTTTTGTTAAGAAGGCGAGGGGAGAGCGGCATAAGACGCATCCTAATTTCACGTAAAGTTCCCCAGGTGGATGCCGATAACATCGATAACAAGTCATTCATAGGGTGTTATATGTTGAACCGTATTCGCGTTGTCACCATGCTGATGATGGTGCTGGTAGTGTTTGCGCTGCTGCAGCTCACGTCGGGCGGAATGTTTTTTAACGCTTTAAAAGATAATAACGACAACTCCAGGGTTACCCGTGAGTTGCGCGTTCAACAATCCGAGCTGCATTATGCCTGGGATCTGATGCTGCAAACGCGCATCAACCTCAGCCGCTCTTCAGCCCGTTCGTTACTCGACGCCAGCAACGGTCAGAGCGCGGCCAAAGCTGATTTACTCAACAGCGCCAAAGCGACGCTTGCCCAGTCAGTCAAACATTACGCAGCCTTCAGGCAGGTGCCGGCTATCTCTGCGGAAATGGAAGGGGTAGTGAAAAGCGTTGATAATGACTACCAGAATTATCATCAGGCGCTGAGCGAGCTCATCGGCTTTCTGGAAAACGGCAACCTGGATGCCTATTTCGCACAGCCCACGCAGGGCTTACAAAACGCGCTTGAGAAAGCTTTTCAGCGCTACCTTGCGCTTAACGAACATATCTACGAACAGTCTTATCTGACCAGCAATGACGATTACAGCTTTGCCAAATGGCAGATGGGCGGCCTTGCTTTAGCCCTTGCTGCGGTCATCGTGCTGGTGTGGTTCGGGATCCGCAATATTCTCCTGAAACCTCTTGCCGTCGTTATCGGCCATATCCGTGAAATTGCCAACGGCAACCTGACGCAGACCATCCTTTCGCAAGGGCGTAACGAAATCAGCGAGCTGACGGCCAGCGTCCAGCATATGCAGCAGGAGCTAATCGTGACCGTAGGCAGCGTGCGCGAAGGTTCAGATGCGATTTACAGCGGGGCCACCGAAATTGCGGCGGGCAATAACGATCTCTCATCGCGCACCGAACAGCAGGCCGCTTCGCTTGAAGAAACCGCAGCCAGCATGGAGCAGCTTACCGCCACCGTTAAGCAGAATGCCGAAAATGCTCGTCAGGCTTCGCAACTGGCATTAAGCGCCTCCGAAACGGCATCACGCGGCGGAAAAGTTGTTGATGGCGTGGTGAAGACCATGCATGAAATCGCCGGTTCTTCGAAGAAAATCGCTGATATCACAAGCGTTATCGACGGCATCGCCTTCCAGACGAACATCCTCGCCCTTAACGCTGCGGTAGAAGCCGCGCGCGCCGGGGAACAAGGGCGCGGGTTTGCCGTCGTGGCAGGCGAGGTGCGCAACCTTGCGCAACGCAGCGCGCAGGCCGCCAAAGAAATCAAATCCCTCATTGAAGATTCCGTTTCCCGCGTAGATACCGGTTCCGTGCTGGTAGAAAGCGCCGGGGAAACCATGAGCGATATCGTCAACGCCGTAACCCGCGTAACCGACATCATGGGCGAAATCGCTTCTGCCTCCGACGAGCAAAGCCGCGGTATCGACCAGGTTGCGCTCGCCGTTTCAGAAATGGATCGCGTTACCCAGCAGAACGCCTCGTTGGTTGAGGAATCCGCTTCTGCCGCGGCGGCGCTCGAAGAGCAGGCCAGCCTGCTTACTCAGTCCGTTGCGGCTTTCCGACTAAAAGCCGAAGGGGTTCAACGTATTACCGCCGCACCTGTTGCCGCGACAGCCAGCGCTACGACTTTATCCCCGCGTAAACCGGCAGTCGCTGGCGGGGACGATAACTGGGAAACATTCTAATCACCATTTCTGACCACTAATAAATGCCGGCAGACGTGCCGGTCGAGGGAAGCTTTGATGTTAAACCGTATCCGAATTTCGACCAGTCTGTTTTTAATTTTGATCCTCTGCGGCCTGCTGCAGATTGGCAGTAATGGTTTGTCCTTCTGGGCTTTTCGTGACGATTTTCAAAATCTCAGGATGGTCGAGGTTAGTAATCAACAGCGCGATACGTTAACCCAAAGCCGTGCGGCCCTGTTGCAGGCCAGCACCGCCTTAAGCCGTGCCGGTACGCTAACCGCGTTGAGCTACCCGCCGGAAGATATTAAGCGTCTGATGGCGAACGCGCGTGGCAGCCTGAAGCAGGCCGACATGCTGTTCAACCAGTTTCTGGAAATCCCGCCGACCAGTAAAGAAGGCGAGGAGATGATGGCGTCGACTAAGCAAAGTTACGCCACCTATCGCGATGATTTGCAGCACCAGTCCACCTGGCTTGAGAGCAATCAGCTTTCCGATTTCCTGAGCGCGCCGGTGCAAAAATCGCAGGATATTTTTGACGCTAACTTTAACGCCTGGCAGCAAAGCATCAACGATATCGTGGCCGAGGCCAGCGGCGACAGTCAGAAAAACTACCATATTTCCGCGGTGATTTTCGGCAGCGTGACGGTGATCGCCATCCTGATGCTGCTGGGCTCGCTCGCCTGGTCGCGCAAGATGATCGTGCGGCCGCTGGCGATTGTGCGTAATCACTTTGACCGCATTGCCGCAGGCGATCTGGCGAAGCCGATTGCGGTTTACGGGCGTAACGAAATCTCTGAGATTTTCCACAGCCTGAAGAATATGCAGGACTCGCTGAAAGGAACGGTGAGCGAAGTGCGGGCCGGCAGCAGCGCCATGCATACCGGCATTGCCGAAATTGCGGCGGGCAATAACGACCTGTCTGCGCGTACCGAACAGCAGGCGGCTTCGCTTGCTGAAACCGCCGCCAGCATGGAGCAGTTGACGGCTACCGTCGGGCAGAACGCCGATAATGCTCGCCAGGCGGCACAGCTTTCTCGCAGCGCCGCAGATACGGCGAAGCAGGGGGGGCAGCAGGCCGCAAACGTGGCTCGCACCATGCATGACATCGCCGGAAGTTCGCAGAAGATCGGCGATATCACAAGCGTAATCGACGGCATTGCCTTCCAGACGAATATCCTGGCGCTGAACGCCGCCGTTGAGGCCGCACGCGCAGGCGAGCAGGGCCGCGGATTTGCGGTGGTAGCGGGCGAAGTACGTAATCTGGCGCAACGCAGCGCTCAGGCGGCAAAAGAGATCAAAGTGCTGATCGAAGAGTCGGTTGAACGCGTACAGCAGGGTTCGCTGCTTGTGGATACCTCAGCCACTACCATGGCTGAAATCGTGCGCTCGGTGACGCAGGTGAACGACATTATGGGAGAAATTGCTTCGGCGTCGGACGAACAGCGCCGGGGAATTGAGCAGGTCGCTCAGGCAGTAAGCCAGATGGATCAGGTTACGCAGCAAAACGCCGCCTTAGTAGAAGAAGCGGCAGCCGCAACCGAAGCGCTGGCCAACCAGGCTGAACACTTAACCGGTGTAGTCTCTGTGTTTAATCTGGCAAACGTTGATAACCAACGTGAAACCGGGGAAATCGAAACCTCCGGGGTGCTGGCCACCCCCTGATTGTGACTGAGAAGGCGCTATGACATCACCCCAGTCCTTAGGACAAACGTCATTAATGTTACAGATGACACAGCGTCTACCGCTGTCCGACACGCATTTTCGTCGGATATGTCAATTGATCTACCAACGCGCCGGGATTGTGCTGGCAGACCACAAGCGGGACATGGTTTACAACCGCCTGGTTCGCCGCCTGCGCACTTTAGGCCTGGATGATTTTGGGCGTTATCTGGGCATGCTGGAGTCGAATGCCAACAGCGCGGAGTGGCAGGCGTTCGTGAACTCGCTGACCACTAACCTGACGGCATTTTTCCGCGAAGGGCATCACTTCCCGGTGCTTGCCGATCATGCTCGCAAGCGCAACGGCGAATATCGCATCTGGAGCGCCGCGGCTTCCACAGGCGAAGAGCCGTACTCCATCGCTATCACGCTCGCCGATGTGTTAGGGATGGCGCCGGGTCGCTGGAAAGTGTTTGCAAGCGACATCGACACCCAGGTGTTAGAGAAGGCGCAAAGCGGCGTTTATCGCCAGGAAGAGCTGAAAACGCTCTCTCCCCAGCAAATGCAGCGCTATTTCATGCGTGGAACCGGCCCGCACGAAGGGCTGGTGCGGGTCAGAAACGAACTGGCTAGCCACATTGAATTCGCGACCATTAACCTGCTGGATAAACAGGCGCCGGTGCCGGGTCCTTTTGACGCTATTTTTTGTCGCAACGTCATGATTTATTTCGACAAGACGACACAGCAGGACATTTTAGGCCGCTTTGTGCCTTTGTTAAAACCTGGCGGATTGCTGTTTGCCGGACATTCAGAGAATTTCAGTAACCTCAGTCGTGAGTTCTGGCTGCGTGGTCAGACGGTCTATGGGCTGAGTAAGGAAAGATCATGACAAAAATAAGAGTGCTGTCCGTTGATGACTCCGCCCTGATGCGCCAGATCATGACAGAAATTATTAACAGTCACAGCGACATGGAAATGGTTGCCACAGCGCCGGACCCGCTGGTCGCCCGCGATCTGATTAAAAAGTTTAATCCGGACGTCCTTACGCTTGATGTGGAGATGCCGCGCATGGACGGCCTCGACTTCCTCGAAAAACTGATGCGTCTGCGTCCGATGCCGGTAGTGATGGTGTCATCCCTTACGGGGAAAGGCTCGGAGGTAACGTTACGCGCGCTGGAACTGGGGGCGATAGATTTCGTCACCAAACCGCAGTTGGGCATTCGTGAAGGCATGTTCGCTTACAGCGAAACGATCGCCGAAAAAGTCCGTACCGCGGCGAAAGCGAAACTGGCAGCGCGCGCCCCCACGGCGGCTCCCGCTCAGCTAAAAGCAGGCCCGTTGCTGAGCTCCGAAAAGCTGATTGCCATCGGAGCGTCTACCGGCGGTACGGAAGCGATTCGTCACGTGCTGCAGCCGCTGCCGCTTTCAAGCCCGGCGTTGTTGATAACGCAGCATATGCCGCCAGGTTTTACGCGCTCTTTTGCCGAGCGTCTGAATAAGCTGTGCCAGATTGCGGTGAAAGAAGCAGAAGACGGCGAGCGTGTATTGCCCGGACACGCCTATATTGCGCCCGGTGATAAACACATGGAGCTGTCGCGCAGCGGCGCAAACTATCAAATCAAATTACATGACGGCCCGCCCGTGAACCGGCATCGCCCGGCCGTGGATGTGCTGTTCCATTCGGTGGCGAAATTTGCCGGGCGTAATGCCGTGGGCGTGATCCTCACCGGAATGGGTAATGACGGTGCCGCCGGAATGCTGGCGATGCACCAGGCCGGAGCCTGGACTCTGGCCCAAAATGAAGCAAGTTGTGTGGTGTTCGGCATGCCGCGTGAGGCCATCAATAGCGGTGGCGTCAGCGAAGTGGTCGATTTAAGCCAGATAAGCCAGCAAATGCTGGCGAAAATTAGTGCCGGACAGGCAATACGCATTTAATAAAGGAGCCCGAATTTTATGGCAGACAAAGAGCTTAAGTTTTTGGTGGTGGACGATTTTTCTACCATGCGTCGCATCGTACGTAACCTGCTTAAAGAGCTGGGTTTTAACAACGTAGAAGAAGCGGAAGATGGCGTGGATGCGCTGAACAAGCTGCAGGCTGGCGGTTTTGGTTTTGTTATCTCCGACTGGAACATGCCTAACATGGACGGTCTTGAGCTGCTGAAAACCATTCGTGCAAATGGCGCAATGGCCGCCATGCCGGTACTGATGGTTACTGCGGAAGCGAAAAAAGAGAACATCATCGCAGCAGCACAGGCAGGGGCCAGCGGTTACGTTGTGAAGCCGTTTACCGCCGCGACACTTGAAGAGAAGCTGGGCAAAATCTTCGAAAAGCTTGGCATGTAAGGAGGGGCATATGCACTCATCGACAAACCCGGCGATGGAGTTACATCAGTCGCCAACCGATATCATTGCGCGCATTGGCAGCCTGACCCGTATGCTGCGCGACAGCCTGCGCGAGCTCGGTCTGGATCAGGCGATTGCCGAAGCGGCGGAAGCGATTCCTGACGCCCGCGATCGTCTGGACTACGTAGTGCAGATGACCGCGCAGGCCGCCGAACGCGCGCTGAACTGCGTCGAGCTTTCTCAGCCGCACCAGAACAAACTGGAGTCCGGCGCGAAAGCGCTAACCGGACGCTGGGACGCCTGGTTCGAAAATCCTATTGAGTTAAGTGATGCGAAAGAGCTGGTGACCGATACCCGTAATTATCTTTCGGGCGTGCCGGAACACACCAGCTTCACCAACGCGCAACTGCTGGAAATCATGATGGCTCAGGACTTCCAGGATCTGACCGGTCAGGTTATCAAGCGCATGATGGATGTCATCCAGGAGATTGAGCGCCAGTTGTTAATGGTGCTGCTGGAGAACATGCCGGAGCCGGACGCGCGCGCTAAGCGAGTTAACGAAGGTCTGCTCAACGGTCCGCAAATGGACGCTACCGCCGCAGGCGTGGTCGCAAGCCAGGATCAGGTTGACGATCTGTTGGACAGCTTAGGGTTTTAATTGGGCGGTGGAAGACGCTTGCGTTATCCGCCCTGCGAATCCTCATCACCCTCTTTTGCATTGCAAAAGAGGGTGCCTTTGTTTTAACGTCAAAACAAACATACAAATCCCCTTATTTTCCCCCCATTAGCCGTTCACGGCTCTGGCATGCTGTCGTAGAAATTGCGGCCACGAGACTGATGCGGTGTCTGAAGAGAGCGACCAGGAAAAAACAGAAGCCCCCACGCCCCACCGACTTGAAAAAGCGCGTGAGGACGGGCAGATCCCTCGTTCCCGCGAATTAACCTCTTTGCTGATGGTGCTGGCTGGCCTGAGCATCATCTGGATGGGCGGCGAACCGCTGGCGCGCCAGCTTGCCGCTATGCTGTCCGCCGGTTTGCATTTCGATCACAACATCATTAACGACCCGCGTCTGATTGTGAATCAGATAAGTTTGCTCATTAAGCAAGCCGTCTGGGCGCTGTTGCCGCTGATGGGCGGGCTGGTGATTGTGGCGATTGCCGCGCCAATGTTACTGGGCGGGCTGCTGTTTAGCGGTAAATCCATCTCTTTTAAATTCAGTAAGCTAAATCCTATTCCGGGTCTCGCGCGATTATTCTCAGCGCAGGCGGGCGCTGAGCTTTTGAAGGCTTTCCTGAAAGCCACGCTTGTAGGGTCGGTAACCGCCTGGTATTTGTGGCACAACTGGCCGGATATGATGCGGCTGATGAGTGAACCTCCCGTTGCCGCGCTGCGCCATGCGCTGGATATGGTGGCGGCCTGCGGTTTGCTGATTGTGATGGGCCTGATCCCGATGGTGGGATTCGACGTGTTCTTCCAGATTTTTAGCAATATTAAAAAGTTACGTATGAGTCGCCAGGATATCCGCGACGAATATAAGCAGCAGGAGGGCGACCCGCATGTGAAGGGGCGTATCCGCCAGCAGCAACGTGCGATTGCGCGCCGCCGCATGATGGCCGATGTGCCGAAAGCGGACGTTATCGTCACCAACCCGACGCACTATTCGGTGGCGCTGCAGTATGACGAGAAAAAAATGAGTGCGCCGAGGGTGCTGGCTAAAGGCGCCGGCCTTGTCGCGTTGCGCATTCGTGAAATTGGCAATGAAAACCGTATTCCGGTGCTTGAAGCACCGCCCCTTGCCCGTGCGCTTTATCGGCACGCCGAAATAGGCCAGCAAATCCCGGGGCAGCTTTACTCTGCGGTTGCGGAAGTGCTGGCGTGGGTCTGGCAACTGCGTCGCTGGCGCGTGGCGGGCGGCTTAATCCCGAAAAAACCTGAAAATCTACCGGTGCCAGAAGCACTGGACTTTGCGAATGAGAAGGACACCGATGGCTAATCTGCTCGCTATATTGCGTCTGCCTGCCAGTATGAAATCCGGGCAATGGCAAATTCTTGCCGGGCCGATACTTATCCTGCTGATCCTGTCGATGATGGTGCTTCCGCTGCCCGCGTTTGTGCTGGATTTGCTGTTCACCTTTAACATCGCGCTGTCGATCATGGTGCTGCTGGTGGCGATGTTCACCCAGAAAACGCTGGAGTTCGCCGCATTCCCGACCATTCTGCTGTTTACCACGCTTCTGCGCCTTGCGCTGAACGTGGCGTCAACGCGTATCATCCTGATGGAAGGCCATACCGGTGCGGGCGCTGCGGGGCGCGTGGTTGAAGCCTTCGGTCACTTCCTTGTGGGCGGCAACTTCGCCATCGGTATCGTGGTGTTTATCATCCTCGTGATCATCAACTTTATGGTTATCACCAAAGGTGCAGGGCGTATCGCAGAAGTTGGCGCGCGCTTTGTGCTTGACGGGATGCCGGGCAAACAGATGGCGATTGACGCGGATCTGAACGCCGGATTGATTGGCGAAGACGAAGCGAAAAAGCGCCGTTCCGAAGTCACCCAGGAGGCGGATTTCTACGGTTCGATGGACGGGGCGAGTAAGTTCGTGCGCGGCGATGCCGTGGCGGGGCTTATGATCATGGCGATTAACGTAGTAGGCGGCCTGCTGGTCGGCGTGCTGCAGCATGATATGGCCGTGGGCGCTGCGGCGGAAAGCTACACGCTGTTGACTATCGGCGATGGCCTGGTCGCACAGATCCCGGCGCTGGTTATCTCCACCGCGGCGGGCGTTATCGTGACCCGCGTGGCGACCGATCAGGACGTCGGCGAGCAGATGGTTACCCAACTGTTTAACAACCCACGCGTAATGCTGTTAAGCGCAGCCGTGCTGGGTTTGCTCGGCATGGTGCCGGGCATGCCAAACTTTGTGTTCCTGCTGTTTACCGCAGCGCTTCTGGGCCTGGCCTGGTGGATGCGCGGACGTCAGATGACCGCTCCAGTAGCGCCGCCCCCGGTAAAAATGCAGGAAAATCCGCAGGCCGTGGAAGCAACCTGGAACGATGTCCAGCTTGAAGATTCGCTGGGGATGGAAGTGGGCTATCGCCTGATCCCGATGGTGGATTTCCAGCAGGACGGCGAGCTGCTCGGACGTATCCGCAGTATTCGTAAGAAGTTCGCGCAGGATATGGGCTTCCTGCCCCCGGTGGTGCATATTCGCGACAATATGGACCTGCCGCCGGCGCGCTACCGCATTCTGATGAAGGGCGTGGAAATCGGCGCCGGTGACGCTTATCCGGGGCGCTGGCTGGCGATTAATCCGGGCACTGCGGCGGGAACTTTGCCTGGCGAGTCGACGATTGACCCGGCCTTTGGTCTGGCGGCGACCTGGATTGAAAGCGCGCTCAAAGAGCAGGCGCAGATCCAGGGCTTTACCGTCGTTGAGGCAAGTACGGTTGTCGCGACCCACCTGAACCACCTGATTGGGCAGTTCGCGCCTGAACTCTTTGGCCGTCAGGAAGCGCAGCAGCTACTTGACCGCGTAAGCCAGGAGATGCCGAAACTGACGGAAGATCTGGTGCCAGCCGTCGTCACGCTGACCACGCTGCATAAGGTGCTGCAGAATCTGCTCGCCGAGAAAGTCCCGATTCGCGATATGCGAACGATTCTGGAAACGCTGGCCGAACATGCGCCGATACAAAGCGATCCTCATGAATTAACCGCCGTGGTGCGCGTAGCCTTAGGCCGCGCCATCACCCAGCTTTGGTTCCCCGGCACTGGCGAAGTGCAGGTTATCGGCCTGGATACCGCGCTGGAACGTCTGTTGCTGCAAGCTCTACAAGGCGGCAGCGGGCTGGAGCCTGGCCTTGCGGACCGGTTGCTGGAGCAAAGCCAGGAGGCTTTACACCGTCAGGAGATGCTGGGCGCGCCGCCGGTGCTGCTGGTTAACCATGCGCTGCGCCCGCTGCTGGCTCGCTTCCTGCGCCGCAGCCTGCCGCAACTGGTTGTGCTTTCAAGCCTTGAGCTTTCCGACAACCGCAACATCCGCATGACCGCGACCATAGGAGCGAAATAATGCGTTCGCTGTTGGCGCTTTTGCTGTTGCCCGTATTCGCCCAGGCCGCCGGCGAAGGCAGTTGGCAGGCAAGCGGCATGGGGGCTACGCTCAGCAACCGCGGCGTCGCTGCTTCCTCGCGGGCGCTGGCACCCTCACAACCCGTTAGCGGGACGATGACGCTTGTCGCCTGGCGTTATGAATTGAACGGCCCGACGCCGGGCGGCCTGCTTGTCAGGCTTTGTTCGGTCACGCGCTGCGTGCCCATCGAAGGGCAGAGCGGAACCACGCGTGGCTTAACCAATGTGGCAGCCGGGGAGCCGCTGCGGTTTGTCTGGGAAGTCCCCGGCGGCGGGAAACTTTTTCCCCCGCTGCGCGTGCAGAGCAATCAGGTGATTGTGAACTACCGTTAAAGCGCCGCTCGCTATTCATCATTAATGCCGCACATTCGTTGCGGCATTTTTGTCTTCACATCTCATTTTCAGTCCTCTCTTTTGATAAAAATAAACCCATGTTTTATAAACGGGACGCGGATGCCGACACTCTTTGTAATTTTGCCAGCATCTGCAAAGAGGTGGCAAAAACGAAAAGGTTTCTCGCGCCCCTTACTTTTACTTTAGCCGTGAAAGATTTCTCGCAGGCCCGCCTGGGGCCGTGACTTGCAATCTCCCATAACAAAAGCAACGGGGTGGACGGCAATGAAAAAACGTAAAATTGGTCTTGTAAATTATCTCTCCTACGGAGCAGGCGACTTCCTGGGGGCCGGGACGACAGCCTTGACCGCGGCCTGGCTGCTCTATTTTTATACTACCTTCTGCGGGCTTACGCCTATCGAGGCAACCTTCATCTTCGCGATGGCGAGGGTGCTTGACGCCGTGGTCAGCCCGCTGATGGGCTATTTAACCGATAACTTCGGCTCCACCTGGGCGGGTAAACGCTTTGG
This sequence comes from Dryocola boscaweniae, assembly GCF_025215095.1. GTDB lineage: Bacteria > Pseudomonadota > Gammaproteobacteria > Enterobacterales > Enterobacteriaceae > Dryocola > Dryocola boscaweniae. The sequence continues at coordinate 207,752 of NZ_JALHAP010000077.1, forward strand.
TCGCCGTAAGTTCTTTATTCTGCTCGGTATACCTTTGGTCTTCAGCTACAGCTTTATGTGGGTTGGGGAGATGAGCTACTGGTATTACCTGGTGACCTACCTGATTTTTGATGTGGTTTACACCATGATTCTGGTGCCTTACGAAACGTTGGTGCCGGAGATGACCGATGATTTCAAAAAGAAAACCAAATTCTCAGGCGCGCGAATTTCGATGGCGCAGCTTTCGGCTATTCTGGCGGCTTTCCTGCCGGGCATCCTGCTGAATCACTTCGGGAAAGACAACGCGGTTTCTTTCTTCTACGCAAGCCTGGTGTTTGCGACCCTGTGCGCCATCGTGTTGACAATGGTGTGGTTCTTCACCTGGGAGCGTCCGCGCGCTGAGTGGACGGAAGCCGCGCTGCGCGCTGAGGAAGAGAAGAAAACGCTGACTTTCGCCCAGAGCATGAAGCGCCTGAACGTTGAGCTGACCTCCACGCTGCGTATTAAAATCTTCCGCCAGCATCTGGGCATGTATCTGGGCGGTTATATCGCGCAGGACGTCTTCAACGCCGTCTTTACCTATTACGTGGTGTTCGTGCTGATGCAGAGCGCGTCTGTTGCCTCTAACCTGCTGGGCACCATGGCCATTCTGCAGTTTATCGCCGTTATCGGCATGATCCCGCTGTGCATCAAATATGGCCCGGCGCCGTCGTATCGCATGGTCGTCGTGCTGTTCGGCCTGAGCTCCATCTCTTACGCCCTGCTGTATTACGCAGGCTTAAGCGATGTGTTCTCGCTGTTGCTGCTGGTTTCCGCAATTGCGGGCCTGGGCCGTGGCGGCATTAACTATGTGCCGTGGAATACTTATACCTATATCGCTGACGTGGATGAAGTGATTACCGGGCAACGTCGGGAAGGGATCTTTGCGGGCATTATGACGCTGACGCGTAAAGCTTCTCAGGCCGGCGCGGTCATGCTGGTGGGCATCGTAATGCAGCTTTCCGGTTTTGTGTCCGGCCAGGCGACCCAGCCTGCGGCGGTCAGCCATACCATTTTAATGATTCTGAGCTTCGGCACGGTTGGCGTGCTGGCCTGCGGGTTCCTGATTTCCCTGCGCTTTAAACTCAATCTGCAAACGCACAGCGTGCTGCGTGAAGAGACGGCGAAAATGCGCGTCGCCAATCGCGCGGTGCCGGAAGACATCACCCCGCAAGCCCGCGCAACCGTCGAAATGCTGGCGGGGATGCCGTATGAAAATCTCTGGGGTAACAACAATATTGGTTACCTCAACCACCACAAACCCGCCGCGCCGACCCTGAAACAGGCCGCAGCCATGAACTCAAATTCGAACGCTACTCAGAGGTTAAGCTAATGATTATTTACCCCGTCAGGCACAGCCCAAAACTGCGCCAGCCGGAGCGCTTCATCGCCCGGGATGAACTGAAGAACCTGATCCATAAGGTGACGGATAACCTTATCAATATTAAAGATGAGACCGGCCAGTTCCTGCTGCGCCTGGACGATGGCCGCGTCATAGATACCAAAGGCTGGGCGGGCTGGGAGTGGACTCACGGCGTCGGGCTGTACGGCATGTATCAGTATTATCGCCAGACGGGCGATGGGAAGATGCGCGAGATTATCGACGGCTGGTTTGCCGATCGTTTCGCAGAAGGGGCGACCACCAAAAACGTTAACACTATGGCGCCGTTCCTGACGCTTGCTTATCGCTACGAAGAAACGCGCGATCCTGCTTATCTGCCGTGGCTGGAGAGTTGGGCCGAGTGGGCGATGTATGAAATGCCGCGAACCCGGCACGGCGGCATGCAGCACATTACCCTGGCGGAAGAAAACCATCAGCAAATGTGGGATGACACGCTGATGATGACGGTGCTGCCGCTGGCAAAAATTGGCAAGCTGCTCAATCGCCCGGAATACGTGGAAGAGGCGACCTACCAGTTCCTGCTGCACGTACAAAACCTAATGGACAGAGAAACCGGGCTGTGGTTTCACGGCTGGAGTTATGAAGGCAATCATAACTTTGCTAACGCCCGCTGGGCCCGCGGCAACAGTTGGCTGACCATTGTGATCCCTGATTTTCTGGAGCTGGTGGATTTGCCGGAAAACAACGCGGTGCGCCGTTATTTGGTTCAGGTGCTGGAAAATCAGGTGGCGGCGCTTGCCCGCTGCCAGGATGACAGCGGTCTGTGGCATACGTTGCTAGACGATCCGCATTCTTATCTGGAAGCCTCGGCAACCGCAGGCTTTGCGTATGGCATTCTGAAAGGCATTCGTAAGCGCTATATCAGCCAGGATTATAAAGACGTGGCTGAAAAGGCGATGAAGGGCATTGTGAAAAATATCTCGCCACAAGGCGAGCTGTTACAGGTTTCCTTCGGTACCGGGATGGGCGGCAACCTGGATTTCTATCGCCAGATCCCGTTGACTTCCATGCCTTACGGCCAGGCGATGGCGATTCTTTGTCTGGGCGAATATCTGCGTATTTATCTGTAAACGTAGCGGTGGATGGCGCTTTCGCTTATCCACCCTACAAAACGCTCATCCCATCACGATCCCGTAGGTCGGGTAAGCGAAGCGTCACCCGACATAAATTATCCAACGATACCAGCCCGTAGGTCGGGTAAGCGTGAGCGCCACCCGACATCCGGCCTTCCCGGTTAAGTTCAAAAAATAAAGAAAATATATAAGGCGTAATCGTGCCGGTATTTCAATATGCTTGTTCGATTCGATAAGCCCCTTCCTGGTTATTACCTCTTCTTTTTGTACCTTTTCAGGATCACCCGATGTCCATTTCTTCCTTAGCCCGGATAGCCGCCAGCAGCCTGGTGGAAGCCGGTGCCATTATTGGCGCGCATGTCACCATTGGCCCTTTCTGCGTGATTGCGGCGGGCGTTGTTATCGGTGAGGGAACCGCTATCGGCTCCCATTCAGTTATCAACGGTCTGACAACCATTGGCCGTGACAATACTTTCGGCCAGTACTCTTCCATTGGCGAAGTGAATCAGGATCTTAAGTACGCAAACGAACCGACCACCCTGGTGATTGGCGATCGAAATCAGATCGGGAAAAATGCTACTTTTCATCGCGGTACGGTTCAGGGACGTAGCGCCACCCTTATCGGTAACGACAACCTTTTCCTTGACAGCGTTCACATCGGCCATGACTGCGTTGTCGGGAATGGCACGCAGATAGGCGATAATAGCGGGCTGGCGGGACACGTTGAGCTGGATGACGAAGCCCGGATTGGTTTTATGTGCGCCATTCATCAGTTTTGCGTGCTGGGCGTCGGGGCCCGCATCGTCGATCGGTCCGCCGTAGTACAGGATGTTCCGCCTTTTGTGATAGCAAAGGGGAATCGTGCGGTGCCTGCGGGCATCAACGCGACGTCGAAAACTTTTCTCGCCCTGGAAAAATACCAGCAGGATTTGATTCATACCTTTTACGATATGCTTTATCACCAGTCGCTGGCATTAGAAGAAGTGAAACAGGCTTTGAAAATAATGGAAAGCGATTATCCGGTGATGGGACTTTTTGACAGTTTCTGGACGCGTTCGGCGCGTGGAATTATTCGCCAGAAATAAAAAGACCCGCGCGTTCGTTAAGGACGGCGGGTCTTTTGCTGTTACATACGTTCTACAGTTTCGATACCCAGCGTATCCAGACCCAGCTTCAGGGTTTTCGCCGTCAGCAGGGCCAACTTCAGACGGCTGTCGCGGGCTTGCTCAGAATCTGCGGTAAGAATAGGGCAGTGTTCGTAGAAGCTGGAGAACAGGCCCGCCAGATCGTACAGGTAAGAGCACATCACGTGCGGCGTGCCGTCGCGGGCGACAACGTTCAGCGTTTCTTCGAACTGCAGCAGGCGCGCGGCAAGCTGCGCTTCACGGTCTTCGGTAATAACGACCGGCGCTTTCAGCAGTTCGGCTTCATTCACATTGGCTTTACGGAACACGGAAAGCACGCGGGTATAGGCGTACTGCATGTACGGCGCGGTGTTGCCTTCGAAGGCCAGCATGTTGTCCCAGTCGAAGATGTAATCCGTAGTACGGCTTTTAGACAGATCGGCGTATTTCACGGCGCCAATGCCGACCGCGTTTGCCAGAGCTTCCAGCTCGGCGGCAGGCATATCCGGATTTTTCGCCGCGACCAGGTTGCGCGCGCGCTCCATTGCCTCATCCAGCAGATCGGTCAGTTTTACGGTACCGCCAGAGCGGGTTTTAAACGGCTTGCCGTCTTTACCTAACATCATGCCGAACATCTGGTGTTCCAGCGGAACGGAATCCGGCACGTAGCCAGCCTTACGCACGATGGTCCACGCCTGCATCAGGTGCTGGTGCTGACGGGAATCGATGAAGTAGAGCACGCGGTCCGCATGCAGCGTTTCATAACGGTATTTTGCGCAGGCGATGTCGGTGGTGGTGTAAAGGTAGCCGCCGTCTTTTTTCTGGATGATAACGCCCATCGGGTCGCCATCTTTATTCTTGAACTCGTCCAGGAAGACCACGGTTGCGCCTTCGCTTTCCACCGCCAGACCTTTTTCTTTCAGATCCGCCACGATGCCCGGCAGCATTGGGTTATAAAGGCTTTCACCCATCACGTCGTCACGGGTCAGCGTAACGTTGAGTCGGTCATAGGTTTTTTGGTTCTGAGCCATGGTGATGTCGACAAGCTTGCGCCACATTTCACGGCAGTATTCATCGCCGCCCTGCAGCTTCACCACGTAACCGCGCGCGCGTTCCGCAAAGGCTTCGTCTTCGTCGTAGTGTTTCTTCGCCGCGCGATAGAATTCTTCCAGGTCGGCCAGCGCCATTTCACCGGCGTTTTCCTGCTGCTGTTTTTCAAGATACGCAATCAGCATGCCGAACTGCGTGCCCCAGTCGCCCACGTGGTTTGCGCGAATAACTTTATGGCCGAGGAATTCCAGGGTACGCACCGCCGCATCGCCAATAATCGTCGAGCGGATGTGGCCGACGTGCATCTCTTTTGCCACGTTTGGCGCGGAGTAATCGACGACAATGGTTTGTGGCGCAACGGCATTCACGCCGACGCGGTCGGAGGCGACGGCCGCATCGACGCTGTTAGCGAGGAATTGCGGGTCAAGGAAGATATTGATAAAGCCTGGGCCTGCGATTTCAACTTTGCTTGCGATCCCGGTCAGATCCAGATTAGCGATAACGGACTCTGCGACTTGTCGCGGCGGCTTGCCCAGGGACCTGGCAACGGACATCACGCCATTGGCCTGATAGTCGCCGAACTGGACTTTGGCTGACTGACGAACCTGCGGTTCGCAATCCGCAGGCGCACCTGCGGCAACCATGGCCTGACGGACTTTATCTGAGAGAAGAGCCTGAATATTCACCGGGATACCTTACATTTTGCTAAGGGCTGCCGTGTCGTTACCGCAGCCGTATCGTGGGGGATAAAATAAGGGCGTAAGTATAACTTTATTTATCCGCCTTCGTCAGCAAAAGCCTTGCCCTGCGCGCCCTGAACTATTATCAACGGTATAGTGAATAACCATTCATCCATTTCAGCGCATAAGGGGTGTTGGTGAGGCTGCCGGAAAAAGGTAGATTAGCCCCCCTTCGCTACCTTAAAGGACGACGTCATGGCTAACTGGCAGACAATTGAAGAACTGAATGATATTTCAGCGGATCTTCCGCGATTTACAAAAGCGTTAACGGAACTTGCCACGCGCCTGGATCTGGAGTTTGCGTCCCTTGACGCCGATCACATTTCATTGCGCTGTCATCAGAATGCTACGGCGGAGCGCTGGCGTAACGGCTTTGAAAAATGTGGGACGCTGCTGTCGGAAAATATCATCAACGATCGGCCTATTTGCCTGTTCCGCCTCGACGAACCTGTCTGCGTTGAGCACTGGAAATTTACCATTGTCGAGCTGCCGTGGCCGGGCGAGAAACGCTATCCGCACGAAGGCTGGGAGCATGTTGAAATTGTGCTGCCGGGCGACCCGCAAACGCTGAATGCCCGCGCGCTGGATTTAATGTCCGATGCCGGTTTGCGGCAGACGGGAATTTCCGTCAAGACCAGCTCGCCGAAAGGGGAGCGCGAGCGTTTGCCGAATCCAACGCTTGCGGTTACCGACGGGAAAGTTACTGTCAAATTCCATCCGTGGAGTATTGAAGAGATCGTTGCCAGCGAGCAGGAATAATTTCGCGCGGCGGGACGCGCTTACAGAGCGTTAACCGCCGCCGACATTCTTTTGATTGCTTCTTCAAGCGTTGCCGTCGTGCAACCAAAGTTTATCCGCACGAATTTTGCTTCGCCAAAATCAGCCCCGGGCGAGAAGCCCAGTCCGGCTTTCTGGAAGAATAACGTTGGGTTATCAACCGCCAACCGGCTTGCGTCTACCCATCCCAGATAGGTCGCTTCCGGAGAGGTCATTTTCAGTCCCTCAATGTGATTGACGGCGCTGACCAGCCTGTCGCGGTTGCGACGTAAATACGCCAGCAGTTCCTGTAACCACGGCTCGCCATCACGCCAGGCGGCGGTTGCTGCGGTTAATGCCAGCACGTCCACGTTCGGTACAATGCCGTCGCGCGTTCGGTTAAAGCGCTTGCGCAATTCCGGGTTGGGAATAATAGCGACTGAAGCGCCAAGGCCTGCAATATTGAACGTTTTGGACGGTGAAATCAGCGTGATGGAACGCTGCTCAGCGTCCGCGCTTAACGTGGCAAACGGAATATGTTTTACGCCGGGTTCAAGCACCAGATCACAATGAATTTCATCGGAGCAGACGATCAAATCATGGCGCTGAGCGAAGGCCAACTGCTGCTCAAGTTCTTCGCGGCGATAAACCGTGCCGCCGGGGTTTTGCGGATTGCACAGCATCAGCAATTTCTCTTTGCCGGTGAGTGAAGGCGCAAGCGACGGTAAATCCATTATCCAGCGGCCCTTATCGAGCCGAAGCGGGGCGTTAATCTGCGAACGTTGTGCGAAGGCGGAGGATTTTTTAAAGGGCGGGTAGACCGGCGTTGGCGCGATAGTCGTCTCGGCTGTTTCGGTAAAGGCCCGAACGGTGAGGTTCAGCCCGGCGACAATACCGGGAAGGATAACAATCCATTCTGGTTTTATTTGCCACTGATAGCGGCTGGCCATGCGCTCGACCACCACGTCGATTAACGCATGGGGCCTGTCGCCGTAGCCGAAAACGCCGTGTTCCACGCGCTTATGGATGGCATCCAGAATGCAGGGCGGCGAACGGAAATCCATATCGGCCACCCACATCGGTAGCACGTCGTTACCATATTTATTCCACTTCACGCTGTCGCTGTGACGCCGGTCGATCCCTTCGTCGAAATTGAATGCCATGATAAGTTACCCTTTTGTGAACATCGTTTCAGGTTATCATTCTGACCCAATGAGACAACCGCATAGCAGAAGTTTTTTTAAGGAGTAATCAATGGCTAAGCTGGAAATATGCTGTTATGGCATCGATTGTGCCCTGACGGCTGAACAGGCCGGAGCGGACCGCATTGAGTTATGCGCGGCGCCTAAAGAAGGCGGGTTAACGCCTTCAGCAGGCGTGCTGCGAAAGGTAAAACAGCTAGTTTCGATTCCCGTACACCCCATTATTCGCCCTCGCGGCGGCGATTTTTGCTACACCGAGCGTGAGTTCGCCGCCATGCTCGAAGATATCGCCTTCGTGCGTGAGCTGGGCTATCCGGGCCTGGTTATCGGCATGCTGGATGAAGAAGGGCATGTTGATGTTGAACGTATGAAGCAAGTGATGGATGCAAGCCGCGGCATGGCCGTTACCTTCCATCGCGCTTTCGATATGTGCCACAACCCGACTCAGGCGCTGGAACAGCTAACGGATTTGGGCGTTGCGCGCATCCTTACGTCCGGCCAGCAGCAGAGCGCTGAATCAGGACTTTCACTGCTTAGGGAACTAAAACAGCATTCCCGTGCTCCAATCATTATGGCAGGCTCTGGGGTGCGTTTGAGCAACCTGCAAAAGTTCGTGGAACAAGGGATTGATGAGGTGCACAGCTCCGCAGGCCAGAACGTTGCTTCGGTGATGCGTTACCGCAAGGCGGGGGTTTCGATGAGTGCGGATGCCGAAGCTGATGAGTTTAATCGCTACTGCGTTGATGGCGACGTGGTGGCGGCAATGAAAGCCGTGTTGGTTGCCGCAAAAACGGCAGCCTGACCGCTAAAAGTTTTTAACCGCGCATCATGTCGCCCAATGTGATGTTTGCTCGTACCAGGCCCCGGTGCTTTACCGGGGCTTTTTTTATGTATTTTGGGGGGCCTGCGACAGCAGGGATGAATGAGACTGCTGCGTAAGGCTCCGAGCTAAATGCTTCTGCAAACCTCCCCGGCAGCCTGTGCATCGCCGCTAATTATAAATCAGCGTAAATGTCGCTATGCCGTTGGCCTTGCCCGGGGATATCGTCTCGCCGGTTTGCACGTACTGGGCTGCAAAATTAATCTTTTCGGCACTGCCTGCGCTGCTGGCAGTGATGTGCTTCAGCACGGGAAGGTTACTGGCTTCGTTTAGCTTTACGGCGGTACCGGCAGCGGGCGCAGGCGCGGCGTTATTGCCATAGCTAAGCCTGATGCCCACGCCTTTAGCCGCCTGCGCATCCTGGTTCAGGGCTAGCGTATCAGAGAGGGCCGGGTCAGCGCTGACGCCGAAGAAGCCAATTTTCACGTCCGTAGGGATAGAGCAAAAGATGGGTATGGCGAAGGACTGAAGGCTGCCGGCAACAGTGTTTACCCCCTTAAATTCGGCTTTATTTACCGTGCCAAGGCCGACGTTAATGCTGGATGTGGTGACCTGACAGCTGCCGCTGGAACCAATGTCGACGTTGAGCGCTGCAAGATCGATGATTGTCGGCGAGCTGACTATCGTTCCTTCCGTTCCGGCCGCCTGCTGCTCGATAAAAAGTTTGCCAACCTGCGGCTGCGCGTCGACGTTTTCATGGTTTCCGCCTGCCAGCGTTACATCAGCCGTTTTAAAAAAGGTGATATACATTTTCACGGTAAGTTCGCGCTGCGTAAGCATACCGGGCAGCTGCGAGCTGTCGCAAACGGTGGTGGACTCGTTTCCGGCGGGAGCGCTGGAGCCATCTATGTATCGAATACTTCCACCGTTGCACTGAAACCCAAGTGAATAACCGATCCCTTCAAGCTTCGTCGCATAAACATGGTGTCCGTTGATGACTGTGCCCGCACCAGAGGTGTCCATCTGCTGATAGACAATCCGTTTCCAGCCTGCTGTGGGCATCTGTAAATCACAGCTAAAGTGCACCCCGCCGCCGTTATCCGGCATCTGGCTTGTCATTTGGCTATTAACCGGCAGCGTGGGCAGGTAGGTTATGTTTTGCGTATTAATGGTCGTTTGCCCTGCGCTGGCGTTACAATTTTCCGCAAGGCTGCTTTGGCTGTAACACCCCGCCAGAAGCAAAATGCATCCGAGACGAATGAGACTTTTCATGCTTATCCTTTAGAGGCAAATGCCGTCGACGGTTTTGATCTGGTTATGCTGCTGCGCAGGAGGAATGCTGAAATGCGTAACGCACCTGCGTGTGACGTTCTGCTCGTCCCAGCTTGCTTCGATAGTGCCTTCGTCAGGGATCCCGCTCAGATAGACTTCACCCCGGTCGGCTACCATGCCGCTGGCGGGCTTTCCGTCATCCTCACTTTGTGCAATAAGATGCGCGCTGGCACCGAAGGGTAGCGGGCCGTTGTTGTCACGCAGAGCAAACAGCACCCGGTAACCAATATGCGTTTGATAATTTGCTAATACCACCGCCCCGCCGCCGGGAATTACCGTTTGGCTTTCCAGTTCAACATCCGTTTCTCCATCCATGGTGCTGGTATCCAGAGTGATGTCATTTTTGCGCCAGTTCGTCAGTGCCGGAACCACGGCGTAACCGCGCGAATCGGTATGGATGTTGCTGCCGTTTTGAATAGCGACATGCGACGCGCCGGGCGCACGCACGATGGCAAAGCTGTCGCTGGTAGTCTGTCCGAACGTGACGCCGTGTGCATGAGCGACAATCGACCCCGAAGCACCCCAGGTCAGCTGTTTGTTGCGGTTATCGTATCGATAACCGAGCTGGGTGGTGCCGTAGCCGCCATGATAATCAAAGCCCACGCCGCTGTTTGCACCCTGGCCTTTATTTCCATAGCCCTGCTGCACGTTATAATAAAGGTTATGGTTCTCCAGCAGCGAGCCATAAAGCGATACCTGCTGGGAAGTATGGCCGGTATTGTCGGAAGTCATGTTATAGCTGACGGAGTTTTCAGACAGCCATTGACCCAGCGGGATGTTGACGTTAAGAGACAGGGAGCGATCCGCTTCATTTTTTGTCGACGATTTCGTGTAGTAGTAGCCAAGACCGCAGGATATTCCTTTCCAGCCGCTATAGAGGCCAATATGTAGAGTTTCGTCATGTCCCTGTGAATGCCAGTATTCCTGCGAATAAATCGAGGCGGAAAGGCTGCCCCAGCCGCCGAGCGACTGGCTGACTGAAAACTCTTCCCGGCTTCTCTTGTTGTCTACCAAGCTATTATCGCCCTCCAGCGCGACCGCCTCACTAAAGTCATAATAACCGCTGGAGGAGTAGCGGTAGCTGGCAAGGCTTATAGAGGTGCCCGTCAGATTAAAATCTTTTTGGTACTGCGCGCGTACTGAGCGCCCGATATAGCGTTTACCGGAAGGTGAGCTTGTCGTTGAAAACGTGACGTCCGAACCAAGTGAACCCAGCTCTCCAAATCCGCGGCTAATACCGAGGGCGTAAGCCTGATACTGCTGGGCGAGCTGTGCGCCGCCGGAGGCGGTAAACGATGCGGGAAGGCCGTAAAACAGCGTTGACTGCACGAACTGCGGCGTGCGCGACTGGTTGAGGCCTGAACGATAGCGGCCGGCGCTGACGCTGAATTTGCTGCGTCCCTCACGCAGCATGAAAGGAACGGCGGAGAAGGGTTGGGTAAAGGTCCTTACCGAGCCGTTACTCTCGGTGATTTTCACCTCCAGATCGCCACTTTGAGCCGTAGGATAGAGATCTTTTAACGCAAATGCGCCGGGGGCCACGTAGGTTTCATAGATGACATAGCCGTGCTGAGAAACCGTGACTTTAGCATTGCTGTGCGCCATGCCGCGGATCACGGGAGCAAAGCCGCGCTGGCTGTCCGGAAGCATCTCATCTTCGGACATCAGCTGGACGCCGCGAAACTGGATGCTGTCGAATACGTCGCCGGTAGTATAGGTATCGCCAGCGCGAAACAGGCTGCGCAGGCTTTTAATATCGTGCTGCAGATAGGTGCTTTGCGATTGCCAGCGGCTATGCTTATCGTACATCAGCGAGGAAATATTGCGTAAACGCCAGCCGCCGAGGTTGATGCCGCTGCGTAAATTTAAATAGTTCGAATTTATCACGCCTTCCTGCTGATGAGTTTGCGACCCCGTGAGGCTGTAGTTAACAAACGCGGCCGCAATACCATCATCCCAGCGGGCTGGATCGACATACCCGCGGCTTTGTACGTTCATTGCCGCCTGCGGAATGCTCAGGACAAGGCGCTGCCCGATAAAATCGAATTTACTGCTCGCATCAGGAATATAGCGCTCGATGCGGGTAAAGGACTCGCCTTCATGGAGCTGGTTAAAAGATGAAAACGCGCTGACGTTTACGCCGAATTCAGCCAGTTGAGCGGGCGTCAATACGGGTTTTAATATCCCGTCATCCTCCGTAAACTCAACGGTTTGTTGGCTGACCTGTTGATCGTTAACCACTACGCTAACCTGGTAGGCACCGGGCTGTTGTCCGCCCGCTTTTGAGAAATAGTGTAGGTCCGCCGTTTTTTGCTGACGGTCGGAAAACTCCAGCGCCGCGGGGTCAAAGTAATCATCGGCCAGCGCCAGCCTGCTGTGGCTCATCAGCATAAGAGCGGTTGGCATAGTGGCCAGCAGGAGAGCGGTGCCTGGAGAAGGGGTATGCAGCAGTGAATACCCGTGTGAGTTTATTAACGTCTGTTTTTTCACAGGTGCATCGCCGGACGAGTTAGGTTCAAAGTAGCTCAACGCTGCGCGTAGTCGGTGATGCCGCCGAAGTCATTAATAGCGCGCCATTTCACCTGGCCTGAGCTCTCGATCGGCCACTCTTTACTGGCCAGCGGAGCAATCATTCCGGGCTCATCAATCTCCTTACCCGCAACGCTTATTGAATAGAAGGAAATAAAATAGGCCGTTGGATTGCTGGCAATTAAGCGCTTGCCGCTGATATGGAACTGCAGATTTTGCCAGGCCGTCGCCGGATCGCCCGCCAGTCCAGTAGGGCGATAAAAAATCTTAAACTTTGATTTAATATTAACCTGCAGCTTATTGCTGTTACCTTTTTGTGATGGCGAAATACTTTTCACATTCAACCAAAACACTGACTCTCGATCGTACGGCAGCTGCGCACCGGTGAAATTAATTCGCAAAAGGTTTTTTTGCTCGGGATCGAGGCGAAACAGCGGTGGCGTTACCACAAACGGGGCGCGTTCTCCTTTGCTTGCCGCATCATTCTCCACCCATGACTGCACTAAATAAGGAGTATGGGTATCAGCGTTAGTCACCGAGAGTGATGCTTCCCGATCGCTTGCATGATAAATAACTCTTGTGCCACCCATTATTATTCCTGCATGCGCCATGCAGGATAAGCAAGAAAATAGAATAGCAATGCTCGCGATAAAACGATTCATAAATACCTGGCCGCTGGATAAATATTACAGGAGAAGTGAGCAGGTGAACCCCTGCTCATTAACGACTTAGTTGTAAACCATATTGAAGTTTGCTACGCCATTAGCGTCACCCACGGTTACGTCATCAGCCGTGGAGCGATAATCAGCATAGAAGGTGAGGTCAGCTGTTCCGTCGTTGCCGGTACTGCCGGCGTTAATTGGATATTCTTCAGTGACCGATCCAAGATTGATTTTTTGATTGCGGCTGGCTTCATAAAGCTCGATCGCTACGCCGGTCGCGGCATTTGCGCCCGAGTCGATAGCCAGCATATTTTTATCCGTTGCGTCGTGATTACCGTCGAAGAGTACGGCAACGCTAGTGACGGAGTCAGGGCAGTCCTGAACTTTAATATGGAAAGGGGTTTTCGTTGTTTCGGTGCCGGCGGCGCCAAAATAGCTGCTTGACCATTTACCTAAGTCGACCGTCTGGTTGGCACTTTCCGTATCAATGTTGCAGGAGGTATCGGTGATTGAACCGGTGAACTGGACCTGGCCGCCAGTGCTTTGCGTACCGGCATCAGAACCGGGATTGACGTTAACGCCCGATGCTCCAGAAATAGCTGCGCCAGATGCTAATGTGGATAACATTAATGCCATAATACGAAACTGTGATTTCATTTATAATCTCTTCATTAACTTGTATCCCCTGCTGGACAGACGTGACGCTATATTGAGACAAAACATGTCTACCGGCAGCTCTTCCTTGTTAACGAGATTTCGTTCCGTCGTGGGATGTTTGATTTCTAATCTATTTTATAACGCTAAATTAATTTCGCGATAAAGTATGTTTATTCTAACGGTATCTTTAATTTGCATATGAAATGCGTGTTCAATATTAAGCAAAAATAGATAATATGCAACAATTCATTTTAGTGAAGCATAAATGAATAAAATATCCGTTAAGTAAAATTATTAAAAATTAACAAGGGGATGTTATTTTTATTCGCCAGAGGGCGCTTTAGGAACTTTCTTGTGAACATGTGGCTAACAATATCTTTACTTGCTTAACGTTATTTAAATAATCAGTGCTTTTAAATAAGAAACCTCCTTGCTTTAACAACGGGTTATTCTGATGGTTTTAAGAATAATCCTAATTGGCCTAAAGGCGGAAATTTACATTTTATGATCAATAACTCCGCTGGCTATGGATTAGTAAAGTTCTTGATGCCCTTAAGCAGGTCTCCGGGTTAGGCTGGAGCATAAAAACAAAAGGCCGCGATTGCGCTGAGGAATCCCCAGTAATGAACGGGTGAAAAAAGACAGGCATAGAGTTTTGCGATCTACTGATTGTGCAACCAATTCAACGAGATCACCTCTATGCCTGCTCGTAAAATATGTCAGAACTTCTTCCAGAATGCCTTAGCGCCGTTTCACAAATACCGACAGAATGCTCTGCTTGATGCAATAGCAGCATTGCTCAATGGTGCATCACTGACGCTGACCAGTATCGGACGTTTTTTGCCGGGGCGTGCTCAGGTTAAAAATAAGATCAAACGCGTTGATCGCCTTCTGGGGAATAAATCGCTTCAAAACAATATCCCCATGATTTAAAAATATTATTTCAATGCTGACGCGACAGTTATCACTGTGTGTCATTGTTGTTGACTGAAGCGGCTACCCTTCACAGGAGAACCACATGCTCCGTGCCAGTCTGCTTTGTGATGGTCGTTCCATTCCATTATTAAGTAAGGTTGTTTCGTCAGGAAAGCAACATAACACGATGATACAAAAGGTATTCCTTGATGAACTGGCCAAAGATGTCAATCCGAAGTCCAGAGTCATCATTGTTACGGATACAGGCTTCCAGAATGCGTGGTTCCGGCATATCAAATCACTCGGCTGGGATTTTGTCGGCCGGGTCAGGGGAAATATTCATCTGCGTCTCGACAGAAAAGGTGAACACTGGTTTCAGACGACAGGTATTATCAGACCCTCACAAATAAAAGACGCGCGGTCAGCAGCAAAAGGGCCGTAGCTGCTCTTCAGTAGTACAAACGATAAGCCACGAGAAATCATGGAGTTATACAGCCGGCGAATGCAAACAGAGCAGAACTTCAGGGACGAAAAAAGTGAACGTTTTGGGTTCGGACTTCGCGCCAGTTACAGTCGCTCAGCGGGACGTATGCTGGTACTGAGCCTGCTGGCAACACTGAGTACAATAGTGCTGTGGCTGATGGGTTATCACGCTGAAAATAAAGCATTACATCTGAGATATCAGGCCAACACTGTTAAGTCACGACGGGTTATCTCGTATCTGACGTTAGCGGAGAATATCCTGCGACACTCTCCGCTAATTTTCACACGAACGGTACTGGATACCGTTCTCAGCCACCTCGCCAGAACCTACCGAAGTATGGTGCTGGTTTATTAGCGCTGATTTTGTGGGGATCTCTCAGCGCGATTGCGGCCTTTATAGCTGGCATTGATATTCAGGGTTTGCGAGCCACCAATACGGCGCGCAGAGGGGCAGGGTAGCCTTCGATAGTTTTCGTACTGTCGTTCGGGTCGAGGAAATCAGCCAGCGATTCTGTTGTCAGCCAACTGGTGCGGCGTTGCTCTTCACTTGTGGTGTAGCAGTGGTCGACGATACGCACGTCCACAAAACCACATTTCTCCAGCCAGTTCTTCAGCGCCAACGCGGACGGAATGTAATACACATTGCGCATCTGCGCGTAACGTTCCCCCGGAACCAGAACGGTATTTTCATCGCCTTCCACAACCAGCGTTTCCAGCACCAGCTCACCTTCTTTAGCCAACTGGCTTTTTAACTGATAAAGATGGTCAAGCGGCGAGCGGCGGTGATAAAGCACGCCCATCGAGAAAACGGTATCAAATACGTTCAGCTCCGGGAGTTGCTCAATGCCCAATGGCAGCACGTGAGCGCGCCGATCGTTGCCAAGCAGTTTGCGCACGGCTTCAAACTGGCAGACGAATAACTGCATCGGGTCGATACCTACCGCCAGATGCGCACCTGCGCCAATCATGCGCCACAGGTGATAGCCACTGCCGCAGCCCACGTCCAGGATGGTGCGCCCGGCAAGCGGAGAAATATGCGGCAGTACGCGATCCCATTTCAGGTCGGAACGCCATTCCGTATCGATATTCACGCCGTAAAGCGAATAGGGCCCTTTGCGCCACGGCATCAGGTTGCGCAGAAGCTTTTCAATGCCAAGGCGTTGGCCTTCGCTTAGCGGCGCCTGCGATTCGGCGGTAACGCTGTGCAGCAGATCAAGACGATACGGCGTGAGCTCTGGAAGGTACTCCACGGTGTTGTACCAGTGCTTGAACTGCCCGTGCAGATTTTCGCGCTGCCAGGTGGCGATTTGCGCAGGCAGCGTTTCCAGCCACGGAGCGAGAGGGCTTTTGGCGATTAGCTGATAAAAATTACCAAAGTCGATCATGCAGGGGTTCCTGATTTCAGGGCGACTAATGAGCCGAAGTTAAAACACTGGAACCACAGTTCTGCATGGTCAAAACCGGCTTGTTTCAGGCGTTTTTTATGGGTTTCAACGGAGTCGGTGAGCATGACGTTTTCAAGCATGCTGCGCTT
Source organism: Dryocola boscaweniae (assembly GCF_025215095.1). Lineage (GTDB taxonomy): Bacteria > Pseudomonadota > Gammaproteobacteria > Enterobacterales > Enterobacteriaceae > Dryocola > Dryocola boscaweniae. The sequence continues at coordinate 224,049 of NZ_JALHAP010000077.1, forward strand.
CTGGCTGATTTCCAGTTCGCTGTAACCGTTAGCGCGTTTGAAGTCATGGTGCATGTTGAATAACAGCTCGCCCACTTCAGTATCTTCAAAACTGAACTTCTCTGACAACACCAGCGCGCCGCCAGGATTTAGTCCTTTGTAGATTTTCTCCAGCAGCAGCTTGCGGTCGTCCGGCTCAAGAAATTGCAGCGTGAAGTTCAACACCACCATAGACGCATTTTCGATGACGATATCGCGGATATCGCCTTCAATCACCTCGACCGGGGTCTGGGCTTTAAACGCATTGATATGGCGGCGGCAGCGCTCAACCATGGCTGGCGAGTTATCGACGGCGATGATTTTGCAGCCGTCATGCTGGATGTTACGACGCACCGAAAGCGTTGCCGCGCCCAGCGAGCAGCCCAGGTCATAAACCTGACTGCCCGGCATCACAAAGCGCTCGGCCAGCATGCCAATCATCGAGATGATATTGGAGTAACCTGGCACCGAGCGCTGGATCATATCGGGGAACACTTCAGCCACGCGTTCATCAAAGGTCCAGTCGCCCAGTTTGTCGATAGGGGCGGAAAACAGCGTATCGCGGTCAGACATAACGTTAAATCCGGAAATTCGAAAGGGGCGTATTTTGCGTTAATGCAGCGAGAAAACCAACTCCCACGGCATATACCAAAGATTAGCCAGCACCATTAGCAACAGCGAGCACCAGGTGGCGCTCATGCCGGAGCGGCGCCAGCGGATCAAGCGGTGATGGAAACCGTAATAATGCATCAGGCGGCCGGCAATCAGCAAAATGCCGCAGACATGCACCATCCAGGTTTCAGCGCCGTTCATCTCCATCAGCAATAGCAGCAGCAGGGCGATGGGAATGTATTCCACCGCGTTGCCGTGAATACGAATAGCGCTCTGAAGTTCGGTAAAACCACCGTCGCCATAAGAGACGCGGTATTGCAGACGCATACGAACAACATCGAAAGAAAATTTAATCAGCAGTATTGCACCCAGCACGGCGTAGAGCGCGCTTACCATACCCACTTCCTTAGAGACAGTTACAGCACGGGCGCTATGATAGCAGTGCAAACGCCGGGCTGTCGCTATCCCTAAAAAAGAGAATTTTGCTGCGGGATGGCGGGTTCATCGCCCAAATCAGGGAAAGCCTGTTGCAGGCCAGGCCACAGCGTATGAACAATTTCGGGCGCCTGGCCAATATCGGGCGTATGCAAAAAGAGGTAAGGCGTGCTTTTTTCTTCCCATTTCACCAGCGTTTTCAGCCACACGTCGAACATGGTCAGGTTTTGCTGCATGTCATTACTGCCGATAAACCGCACCAGCGGATTTTCTGCGGTAACCAATGCGTGAACGGGCAATTTAGGCTTTTTACTCTGCGCCTTGCGGATGGCTTCGCTGTCCGGTATCGCACTGTGAACCGGACGGCTGTCAAGGATCGCGCGATTCACGCCGCGTTCATGTAGGCCGCGGTTGAACGCCTGTTCATCAGCGCTTTTATTGAAAAAGGACGGGTGTCGCACTTCAACGCCGTAGGTAAAATCCTTCGGTAACGTATCGAGAAAATTCCACAGAGCCGGCAAGTTTTCTGGCCCGAACGAGGCGGGAAGCTGCAGCCAGTATTGCCCAATGCGGTTGGCGAGCGGCGACATGCGGGACAAAAAATCAGCGGTAAGATCGTCGCACTGACGCAGCGCTGCGTTGTGAGAAATCGTCGCCGGGAATTTAAAGCAGAAACGAAAATCATCGTCGGTCATTTCGCGCCAGCGCAGCACCGTTTCAGCGCCGGGAACAGCGTACAGCGTTGTATTGCCTTCCACGCAGTTAAAGTGGCGAGCGTAATCCTCAAGAGAGGTGATGCCCAGGCGCACCCATTTAGGATGCGACCATTGTGGAAGGCCTAGGTAAATCATAATGCGGAGAGAATCTCCTCGGTGCTGCGCACGCGAGCAATACGCGGGAAAATATGCGTCATGCTGCCCTGATGCTGTTCGCTGCTTGCCGCGCTGCAGGCATCTTCGGCAATCACCAGATTGAAACCCATTTCCCAGGCGTTGCGGGCCGTGGATTCCACGCCGATGTTTGTAGAGATTCCGCACAGCACGATGGTATCAATGCCGCGGCGGCGAAGCTGTAGCTCAAGGTCGGTGCCGTAAAACGCGCCCCACTGACGTTTAGTGACTTCGATGTCGCCGTCTTGTTTGCCAAGCGCTGCCGGATACTGCCACCAGTTTTCAGGCAGCGCGTGAGCCGCGGTTTGCGCATCGACAGGCTGTTTTAGCGCTTCAGCAAAATCTTTTGACCAGCCCACGCGAACCATCGCCACAGGTGAGCCCTTGGCGCGGAATTTTTCTGCAAGCTTAGCTGCGCGTGCCACGACATCCGGCGCGGAATGAGGCCCGCCGGCAAACGGCAGGATACCTTCTTGCAGATCGATAACGACCAGCGCGGTGCGAGAAGCGTTCAGTTCAAACATAGGTGACTCCGGTTCAAAATAGGTTAGCGGCGAATACCTTACGACGGAACAGGGGTTGCACAGTTTACTCTTTTTGTTAATTTTTGTGAGTTTTGACGAAACAAGGCGCTTTGAAACGCGTCAGTCAGTCGCATCGGGCTTATCGCCGGGCATTATTTCCAGTATAATAGCCCCCTTTTTTCATCCAGTATGACAGACAAAAAATAGCGGCCAATGTGTTGCCTGAGTTGCGGGTAACAAACAGCGCGCGGCTAATTTAAGGGATATCTCATGCGTACAGTATATTGCGGGCAGCTCAATCAATCCCATGTGGGACAACAAGTAACGCTGTGTGGTTGGGTCAATCGTCGTCGTGACCTCGGTAGCCTTATCTTTATTGATATGCGCGATCGCGAAGGCATCGTGCAGGTGTTTTTCGACCCGGACCGTCAGGACGCGTTCCAGCTTGCCTCTGAACTGCGTAATGAGTTCTGCATTCAAATCACCGGTATCGTGCGTGCCCGTGACGAGAAAAACGTCAACAAAGATATGGCTACCGGTGAAGTGGAAGTGTTCGCTACCGATTTGACCATCATCAACCGTTCAGAATCACTGCCGCTCGACTCAAATCACGTTAACACCGAAGAAGCGCGTCTGAAGTACCGCTACCTGGATCTGCGTCGTCCGGAAATGGCGAATCGCCTGAAAACCCGCGCCAAAATCACAAGCTTCGTGCGTCGCTTTATGGATGACCACGGTTTCCTCGATATCGAAACCCCAATGCTGACCAAAGCAACGCCGGAAGGCGCGCGTGATTACCTGGTGCCTTCGCGCGTGCATAAAGGCAAATTTTACGCGCTGCCGCAGTCCCCGCAGTTGTTCAAACAGTTGCTGATGATGTCCGGTTTCGATCGCTACTATCAAATTGTTAAATGCTTCCGTGACGAAGACCTGCGTGCTGACCGTCAGCCTGAATTTACCCAGATCGACGTAGAAACCTCCTTCATGACCGCCCCTCAGGTGCGCGAAGTGATGGAAAAGCTGGTTCGCGATTTGTGGCTGAATGTGCAAAACATCGACCTTGGCGATTTCCCGGTAATGACTTTTGCAGAAGCCGAGCGTCGCTACGGTTCCGATAAGCCAGACCTGCGTAACCCGATGGAGCTGGTGGACGTGGCCGATCTGGTAAAAGACGTAGAGTTTAAAGTTTTCTCCGGCCCGGCTAACGATGCCAAAGGTCGCGTGGCTGCGCTGCGTGTGCCAGGTGGCGCACAGATCAGCCGCAAACAGATTGACGAGTACGGCAAGTTCATTGAGATTTACGGCGCGAAAGGGCTGGCGTACATCAAAGTGAACGAACGCGCTGCGGGCATCGAAGGCATTACAAGCCCGGTGGCTAAGTTCCTGAATGCCGAAATCGTGGAAGAAATTCTTGCCCGCACCGGCGCGCAAGATGGCGACATGATCTTCTTCGGCGCAGACAACAAGAAAGTTGTTGCTGATGCGCTCGGCGCGCTGCGTCTGAAAATTGGCAAGGATCTAAAAATCACCAACGAAAGCGCCTGGGCGCCGCTGTGGGTTGTCGACTTCCCAATGTTTGAAGACGACGGCGAAGGCGGCCTGACCGCGATGCACCACCCGTTCACCGCGCCAAAAGATATGACGCCTGAGCAACTGGCAGCGGACCCGGAAGCAGCCGTGGCCAACGCCTACGATATGGTTATTAACGGTTATGAAGTGGGCGGCGGTTCCGTTCGTATTCACAACGGACAGATGCAGCAGATCGTGTTCGGCATTCTGGGCATTAATGAAGAAGACCAGCGTGAGAAGTTCGGCTTCCTGTTGGACGCCCTGAAGTACGGCACGCCTCCGCACGCGGGCCTGGCGTTTGGTCTGGATCGCCTGACCATGCTGCTGACCGGAACCGATAACATCCGTGATGTTATCGCCTTCCCGAAAACCACCGCGGCAGCTTGTCTGATGACCGAGGCGCCAAGCTTCGCGAACCCGCAGGCCCTGGCTGAACTGGGCGTGGCGGTGATTAAAAAGGCTGAGAAAGAATAAGATGGCCTTTAAGCGTCCCGTCTCGGTACTGGTAGTGATTTTCGCGCAGGATACCGGACGGGTGCTGATGTTACAGCGGCGCGACGATCCGGATTTCTGGCAGTCGGTTACCGGCAGTGTGGAAGAAGGTGAAAGCGCGCTGCATGCTGCACTTCGCGAAGTAAAGGAAGAGGTCGCTATTGATGCTGCTTACGAGCAACTGGCCTTAGTCGACTGTCAGCGTTGTGTTGAGTTTGAGATTTTTGCACATTTGCGTCATCGCTACGCGCCGGGCATTACGCGCAATACAGAATATTGGTTCTGCCTTGCGCTGCCTCATGAACGCCAGATAACCATTACCGAACATCTGGCCTGGGTTTGGGCCGACGCCAAAGAGGCGGCGGCCATGACTAAATCATGGAGCAATCGGCAGGCGATTGAAGAGTTTGTAATTGATGCCGCCTGAAAAAGGCGCTTTTGGAGATTGTTATGGCAGGTCATAGTAAGTGGGCCAACACGAAACACCGCAAAGCGGCACAGGATGCCAAGCGCGGTAAAATTTTCACTAAAATCATCCGTGAGCTGGTCACGGCTGCCCGTCTGGGCGGCGGCGATCCGGGCTCTAACCCGCGTCTGCGTGCCGCTATCGATAAAGCGTTATCCAACAACATGACGCGCGACACCTTAAACCGTGCGATTGCGCGCGGCGTGGGCGGCGATGAAGACGCGAACATGGAAACCATCATTTATGAAGGTTACGGTCCTGGCGGTTCAGCCGTGATGGTTGAATGCCTGAGTGATAACCGTAACCGTACCGTGGCGGAAGTGCGCCACGCGTTCAATAAATGCGGCGGCAACCTGGGAACCGACGGCTCCGTAGCCTATCTGTTCACCAAAAAAGGCGTTATCTCCTATGCGCCGGGCAAGGATGAAGACACCGTGATGGAAGCGGCCCTGGAAGCGGGCGCCGATGACGTTGTTGCATACGAAGACGGCGCAATCGACGTGTTCACCGCCTGGGAAGAGATGGGCGCCGTGCGCGACGCGCTGGAAGCCGCCGGTCTGAAAGCCGATGAAGCGGAAGTTTCTATGATCCCATCCACCAAAGCGGATATGGATGCGGAAACCGCGCCAAAACTGATGCGCCTTATCGACATGTTGGAAGATTGCGATGACGTGCAGGAGGTTTATCACAACGGTGAGATCTCCGACGAGGTGGCGGCTACCCTGTAATGGCGATTATTCTCGGTATCGACCCGGGATCACGTGTCACAGGTTATGGCGTCATCCGTCAGACGGGGCGTCAGTTAAGCTACCTCGGTAGCGGCTGCATCCGTACTCAGGTGACCGACTTACCCTCGCGTCTGAAGCTTATCTACGCGGGGGTGAGCGAAATCATTACCCAGTTTCAGCCGGATTTTTTCGCCATCGAATCCGTATTTATGGCGAAGAATGCCGACTCTGCACTCAAGCTCGGCCAGGCGCGAGGTGCTGCGATCGTTGCGGCGGTCAACCACGAGCTGCCGGTGTTTGAATATGCTGCCCGTCAGGTTAAACAGACGGTGGTCGGAATCGGGAGCGCTGAGAAAAGCCAGGTGCAGCACATGGTGCGCACGCTGCTGAAACTCTCAGCCAACCCGCAGGCGGATGCGGCGGATGCGCTGGCGATCGCCATCACGCACTGCCACGTCACGCAAAACTCAATGCAGATGAGCGACTCAAGACTCAATCTGGCGAGGGGCCGACTAAAATAACCCTGGCTGAACAGGAAGATAAGGCTGGATATGTATCCAGCCTTTTTTATATGATAAGCGCAATTTTTGGCACAACCGCTAAACGCAGGAGCACAACGTGATTGGTCGACTCAGAGGCATCATCCTGGAAAAACAGCCGCCGCTGGTATTAATGGAAGTGGGTGGCGTAGGGTATGAAGTCCATATGCCGATGACCTGTTTCTACGAACTGCCGGAAACCGGCAAAGAAGCGGTAGTCTTTACCCAGTTTGTGGTGCGCGAAGACGCCCAACTGTTGTACGGTTTTAATAATAAACAGGAGCGCACCCTGTTCCGCGAGCTTATCAAAGTCAACGGCGTTGGCCCTAAACTGGCGCTGGCGATCCTTTCAGGTATGTCCGCGCAGCAGTTTGTGAACGCCGTTGAGCGCGAAGAAATTGGCTCGCTGGTCAAGCTGCCAGGCGTAGGCAAGAAAACCGCCGAACGTTTAATCGTTGAGATGAAAGACCGCTTCAAGGGCATGCATGGCGATCTCTTCACTCCTGCGGCAGACCTTGTGCTCACTTCGCCAGACAACGGTGCGGCGGACGATGCGGAGCAGGAAGCAGTTGCCGCGCTGGTTTCACTGGGCTATAAACCTCAGGAAGCCAGCCGTATGGTGAGCAAAGTGGGCCGCGCTGGCGCCGATTGCGAAACCCTGATCCGTGAAGCGCTCCGCGCCGCACTTTGAAGCCCCTGAGGTAGTTGAAGGATGATTGAAGCAGACCGTCTGGTATCGCCAGATACTATCACCCCGGATGAATTAATTGACCGCGCCATTCGCCCGCGTTTTCTGGCGGATTACGTCGGCCAGCCGCAGGTCAGCTCGCAGATGGAAATTTTCATCCAGGCGGCGAAGCTGCGAGGGGATGCGCTCGATCACCTGTTAATTTTCGGCCCGCCAGGGTTAGGTAAAACCACGCTTGCGAATATTGTTGCCAATGAAATGGGCGTGAACCTGCGTACCACTTCCGGCCCGGTGCTTGAGAAAGCAGGGGACCTGGCGGCGATGCTGACCAACCTCGAACCGCACGACGTGCTGTTTATTGATGAAATCCACCGCCTCTCGCCGGTTGTTGAAGAAGTGCTTTACCCGGCGATGGAAGACTACCAGTTGGATATCATGATTGGCGAAGGTCCGGCGGCCCGCTCAATTAAAATCGATTTGCCTCCGTTCACCCTGATTGGCGCAACCACCCGTGCGGGTTCTTTAACTTCGCCGCTGCGCGACCGTTTTGGTATCGTGCAGCGCCTGGAGTTTTATCAGGTAGCTGACCTTCAGCACATTGTTGGGCGCAGCGCAGCCGTGCTGGGGCTTGAGATGAGCGAAGACGGCGCGCTGGAAGTGGCCAGACGCGCGCGCGGTACGCCGCGTATCGCTAACCGTTTATTACGCCGCGTGCGTGATTTTGCCGAAGTACGCCACGACGGCACCATCAGCGCCGACATTGCCTCCCAGGCGCTGGATATGCTCAATGTTGATACGGAAGGGTTTGACTATATGGACCGCAAGCTTCTGCTCGCGGTGATTGATAAGTTTCTCGGCGGCCCGGTTGGGCTGGATAACCTGGCGGCAGCCATTGGCGAAGAGCGGGAAACTATCGAAGACGTGCTTGAGCCGTTTCTGATCCAGCAGGGTTTTTTACAGCGTACCCCACGTGGACGTATTGCGACGCCAAGAGCCTGGACCCACTTCGGGATTGTGCCTCCGGCACAGCCGTAAAAAAGGTGCCTCAGGCGCCTTTTTTACGCTGCAGTCTTCTTCGTCATACTCAGAATAAATAGCACCGCAGCGCTTAATACGACTGAAGGCCCGGCGGGCGTATCGTAAAATGCCGAGAAAGTCAGCCCGCCTGTTACCGCAAGCATACCCACGATAACCGCAAAGCCTGCCATCTGTTCCGGCGTGCGGGCAAACCTGCGGGCGGTTGCCGCCGGGATAATCAGCAGCGAAGTGATAATCAGCGCGCCGACAAACTTCATGGCTACGCCAATGGTCAGCGCCGTCACCAGCATCAGCAGCATTTTTACCCGCTGCAGGTTCACGCCGTCGACGTGTGCGAGATCCGGACTAATTGTCATGGACAGCAGATTGCGCCATTGCCATATCAGCACGCCAGTGACCACCGCCACGCCCAGGCCGATAGCAATCAGGTCCGGCATGGTTACCGAAAGCAGATCGCCAAACAGATACGCCATCAAATCAACCCGGACATTCGACATCAAACTGACAACCACCAGGCCCAGCGACAGCGCGCTGTGCGCCATAATGCCGAGCAATGTATCAATAGCCAGGTGAGGGCGCTTTTCCAGCCAAACCAGACCCAGCGCCAGCATCAGCGTTACGGCGATCACGGCATAAAAAGGATTCACGTTCAGCAACAGGCCGAATGCTACGCCCAGTAAAGATGCGTGGGAGAGCGTATCGCCAAAATAGGACATCCGACGCCAGACGACGAACGAGCCTAACGGACCTGCCGCGCAGGCAAGCAAAATCCCGGCAAGCCAGCCGGGCAACAACAATTCAATCATGACTGGCCATTCCCTCTGCGCAGAACAATGCGTCCGGTAAGATCGTGACGATGGTTATGGTGGTGACGATAAATGCCCAGTTGTTCAGCGCCGCGCTGACCGAACATTGAAATAAATTCCGGGTGCATAGAGACGACTTCCGGCGTGCCGGAGCAGCAGATGTGATGATTAAGGCACAGCACGTCGTCGGTCTTCGCCATCACCAGATGCAGGTCGTGAGAGACCATCAGCACCGCGCAATCGAGTTCGTGGCGAAGCTGGTCAATCAGGTTGTACAAGGCCAGTTGGCCATTAACGTCAACGCCCTGGGTCGGCTCGTCAAGCACCAACAGTTGCGGACGATTGAGCAACGCTCGGGCCAGCAGAACCCGCTGATTTTCGCCGCCGGAGAGTTTTTGCATAGGGGCATCAATGAGATGAGCGGCCTGTACACGCTTTAGCGCAGGTAAAATATCGCTTTTCTTTACGCCGGGCCGCAGACACATAAAGCGATTTACCGTCAGCGGCAGCGTGGCATCAAGATGCAGTTTTTGCGGCACGTAACCAATGCGTAAATTGCGGTCGCGCTTGATGACGCCGGCATCAGGTGCTACCAGCCCCAGCACTACGCGCACGAGCGTGGATTTCCCCGCGCCGTTTGGGCCCAGAAGAGTAAGGATACGCCCCGGTTTCAGATCGAGTGAAATATCAGACAGGACGCGGCGCTGTCCGAACGAGACGGAAATATTTTCAAGTGATACCAAATTTGTCATGACAATTTCAGGGGTTGCAGAAGTTAGCGGATGTTATAATATCACACTTCTCATATTCACAACGATGATAAGTCGCATTATGTTACATAAAAACACACTTCTTTTCGCTGGTCTTTCAGCCGCACTTTGGGGTGCCGCTGTGCTGCCTTCTCAGGCTGCGGTGGTCGCCTCCATCAAGCCTCTTGGATTTATCGCAGCCGCCATTGCCGACGGCGTAACTACCACCGAAGTTTTGCTTCCCGATGGCGCATCCGAGCATGATTATGCACTGCGTCCTTCTGATGTAAAACGCTTGCAGGGCGCGGACTTAGTTGTCTGGGTCGGGCCGGAAATGGAAGCATTCATGCAGAAGTCCGTCAGCCAGTTACCTCAACAAAAACAAGTGACACTTGCGGCGCTGGGCGGCGTCAAACCGTTGCTCATGAAAGGCGACGATAATGACGATCACGAAGGCCATGGACATGACCATTCCGCTGAAAAGGGTGAGGAAGATCACCACCACGGTGAATACAATATGCATATCTGGCTTTCGCCTGAGATAGCGCGCCTGTCAGCGGTTGCAATCCACGATAAATTAGTGGAACTTATGCCCCAAAATAGAGCCCAACTTGACGCCAACCTGCAGAAATTCGAGTCAGGATTATCCACCACCGATAAGCAGGTCGGTACCGTGCTCGCACCATTAAAAGGTAAAGGGTATTTCGTTTTTCACGACGCCTATGGCTACTTTGAAAAACACTACGGATTAACGCCGCTTGGCCATTTCACCGTCAACCCTGAGATCCAACCCGGTGCGCAGCGTTTACATGAAATCAGAACACAGTTGGTTGAGCATAAAGCGGTCTGCGTTTTTGCTGAGCCACAGTTCAGGCCAGCGGTAATTAACGCCGTTGCCCGTGGGACTAGCGTCCGCTCAGGTACGTTAGATCCGCTGGGCATCGACGTCGCGCTCGGTAAAGACAGCTATATGCAGTTTTTGACCGGGCTTGCGAATCAGTATGCGAGCTGCCTGAAAGGAGATTAACGAGGAAGTGAATACGTGCAACAGATAGCCCGCTCTGTCGCCCTGGCTTTTGACAATCTGTCCCGGCCCCACCGCATTATGCTGGGGTCACTTACAGTTCTTACTTTAGCGGTCGCCGTCTGGCGGCCCTATGTTTATCATCCAGAAGCCAGCCCCGTCATTAAAACCATCGAACTTGAAAAGAGCGAAATTCGTTCTTTACTGCCCGAGGCCAGTGAGCCGATTGACCAGCCGACGCTTGACGAAGGCGATGATGCCATTCCGCAGGATGAGCTGGACGATAAAACCTCAGGTGAGGCGGGCGTCCATGAATATGTCGTGTCAACCGGCGATACGCTCAGCAGCATTCTGAATCAGTACGGCATCGACATGGGCGACATCAGCCAGTTGGCCGCCGTCGATAAAGATCTGCGTAACCTGAAAATTGGCCAGCAGATTTCCTGGACCTTGACCGCAGACGGCGAGTTGCAACGTCTGACCTGGGAAATGTCCCGCCGCGAAACACGTACCTATGACCGTTCCGGCAGCACTTTTAAACTCAGCAGCGAAATGCAGCAGGGCGACTGGGTTAACAGCGTGCTCAAAGGCACCGTTGGCGGAAGTTTTGTTAGCAGCGCGAAGAACGCTGGTTTAACCAGCGCTGAAATCAGCTCTGTTATCAAAGCGATGCAGTGGCAGATGGACTTCCGCAAGCTGAAGAAAGGCGATGAGTTTTCCGTGTTGATGTCCCGCGAAATGCTGGGCGGCAAGCGTGAACAAAGCCAGTTGGTCGGTGTTCGCCTGCGCAGCAGCGGCAAAGATTATTATGCGATTCGCGGAGAAGACGGCAAATTCTACGATCGTAGCGGCTCAGGCCTTGCGAAAGGCTTTATGCGTTTCCCGACGGTAAAACAGTTCCGTATCTCCTCGAACTTTAACCCGCGTCGTCTTAATCCGGTAACCGGACGTATCGCGCCGCACAAAGGCGTTGATTTTGCTATGCCGCAGGGAACGCCTGTGCTGGCGGTGGGCGATGGCGAAGTGGTGATGGCAAAACGTAGCGGTGCGGCGGGCTTTATCGTTGCCATTCGCCACGGGCGCACTTACACCACGCGTTATATGCACCTGAAAAAACTGCTGGTGAAACCGGGCCAGAAAGTGAAACGTGGCGATCGCATTGCGCTTTCCGGCAACACGGGCCGCTCTACTGGCCCGCATCTTCACTATGAAGTGTGGATCAACCAGCAGGCCGTAAACCCGCTGACGGCGAAACTGCCGCGTACAGAAGGGTTAACCGGTTCGGACCGCCGCACTTACCTGGCTCAGGTGCGTGAAGTGGTTCCGCAACTGCGCTTTGATTAATCACTCACCACGCGCATAAATGGAAAGCCGGCGTCAGGGCGCCGGCTTTTTCTTTTGTCTGCCAGCACTTGCCCCGCTAAACTACGTCTAAATTCATATCATCAATGATTTGATGCTGTACTGAGAACCTGCATGGAAAAAGCAAAAAAAAGTCATAGCGAATTTATTCCCGAATTTCAAAAAGCCTTCTGGCATCCTCGCTACTGGGGAGCCTGGCTGGGCGTTGGCGCTTTTGCAGGGCTGGCATTGTTGCCACCGTCGCTGCGTGACCCGCTATTAGGAAAAGTAGGGCGCATCGCCGGACGATTCGGGAAAAGCGCGCGTCGCCGTGCGCAGATTAATTTGCTCTACTGTTTCCCTGAGCTGCCCGAGCCCGAGCGCGAAGCCATCATTGATGAAATGTTTGCTACCGCCCCGCAGGCAATGGTGTTGATGGCGGAACTGGGTTTGCGCGATCCGAAGAAGGTCATGCAGCGCGTTGACTGGCACGGAAAAGAAATCATCGATGAGCTAAAAGCGCGTGAAGAGAACGTTATTTTCCTGGTGCCGCACGGTTGGGCGGTAGATATCCCGGCGATGCTGATGGCCGCTGACGGGCAGAAGATGGCCGCAATGTTCCATAATCAGGGCAACGCGCTGTTCGATTACGTATGGAATACGGTGCGCCGCCGCTTTGGCGGCCGCATGCATGCGCGAAACGACGGCATTAAACCCTTTATTAGTTCTGTACGCCAGGGCTACTGGGGATATTACCTGCCGGATCAGGATCACGGCGCTGAGCACAGTGAATTTGTGGATTTCTTTGCGACCTACAAGGCTACGCTTCCGGCGATTGGCCGCCTGATGAAAGTTTGTCGCGCCCGGGTCGTACCGCTGTTTCCTGTTTACAACAGTAAAACTCACCGTCTGGATATTTTTATTCGCCCGCCGATGGACGATTTAGTGGATGCTGACGACAACAGAATTGCCCGTCGCATGAATGAAGAGGTGGAAATTTTCGTCCGCCCGAACCTTGCGCAGTACACCTGGATTCTGAAGCTGCTGAAAACGCGTAAAGAGGGGGAAATCGAACCCTACCGGCGCAAAGAGCTGTTTCCTAAAAAATAAGAAAGGGGCCTGTTGGCCCCTTTTTCTTCACGCTGATTTTTACTCAACGCACAGGATGCGCGTGGTGTTGGTGGTGCCGATGGTGCTCATCACGTCGCCCTGAGTCACGATAACCAGATCGCCGGACACCAGGTAGCCTTTATCGCGCAGCAGGTTAACGGCATCGCTGGCTGCCGCTACGCCATCGCTTGCGCTGTCAAAATACACCGGCGTTACGCCGCGGTACAGCGAGGTCAGGTTTAGCGTGCGTTCGTGGCGGGACATGGCGAAAATCGGCAGGCCGGAGCTGATACGCGAAGTCATCAGCGCTGTGCGGCCAGATTCTGTCATAGTGATGATAGCGGTAACCCCTTTCAGATGGTTTGCCGCATACATCGCAGACATGGCAATCGCTTCTTCTACGTTGTCGAACTGGACATCCAGACGGTGTTTGGAAACGTTGATGCTTGGGATTTTTTCAGCGCCCAGGCAAACGCGAGCCATTGCCGCCACGGTTTCGGCAGGATACTGGCCTGCTGCGGTTTCCGCAGACAACATGACCGCATCGGTGCCATCCAGCACGGCGTTTGCCACGTCCATGACTTCGGCACGGGTTGGCATTGGGTTAGTTATCATCGACTCCATCATCTGGGTCGCGGTGATCACGGCGCGGTTCAGTTTACGCGCGCGGCGAATCAGGGTTTTCTGAATGCCCACCAGTTCCGGATCGCCGATTTCAACGCCCAGGTCGCCGCGTGCGACCATAACGACGTCAGAGGCGAGGATAACATCGTCCATTGCCGCTTCATCGCATACGGCTTCTGCACGTTCTACTTTGGCAACGATTTTAGCATCGCAGCCTGCATCACGGGCCAGGCGGCGGGCGTAGTTCAGGTCTTCGCCACAGCGCGGGAAGGAGACGGCCAGGTAATCGACGCCGATTTTCGCAGCGGTAACGATGTCGGCTTTGTCTTTGTCGGTCAGCGCTTCTGCAGACAGGCCGCCGCCAAGCTTGTTGATCCCTTTATTGTTGGACAGCGGGCCACCGACGGTGACTTCGGTGAACACTTTCATGCCCTGGACTTCCAACACTTTTAACTGCACACGACCATCATCGAGCAGCAGGATGTCGCCAGGTACAACGTCGGCAGGCAGACCTTTATAGTCGATACCCACTTTTTCTTTATCGCCTTCGCCTTTTCCCAGGTTGGCATCAAGCAGGAACTTATCGCCGATGCTAAGGAAGACTTTGCCTTCTTTGAAGGTCGACACACGAATTTTAGGGCCCTGCAAGTCGCCCAGAATAGCGACGTGGCGACCCAGTTTCGCGGCAATTTCACGAACTTTATCCGCACGCAGTTGGTGATCTTCTGCTGTGCCGTGGGAGAAATTCATTCGCACCACGTTGGCGCCGGCTGCGATAATCTTTTCCAGATTATTGTCGCGGTCGGTAGCTGGACCTAAAGTGGTAACGATTTTGGTTCTACGTAGCCGTCTGGACATGTATTACTCCGTTGACTGAAACAACTTTGGTGTTGCGTGAACAAAAAACTCGGTAAGTCAGGGGCGCGTAACTGCGCAAGGGGACAACTTAACCGAACGATCTAAAAAGTTACAGCTTTGTTATTAAAACTTAGCGATTATCGCCTGGCGCGAACCGCCCCTTATCAAAACGCGATTCTTTGAGCGCTTCTTTGACTCGCTTCAAGTTATCCCTGAATTTCGCGCCGCGGCGCAAAGTAAAACCGGTTGCCAGGACGTCAATCACGGTTAACTGCGCCAGGCGCGATACCATTGGCATATAAATGTCGGTGTCTTCAGGCACATCAAGCAACAAAGAAAGGGTCGCTTCATGGGCGAGAGGCGATCCTTCCGAGGTAATTGCCAGTACAATGGCGTCGTTTTCACGTGCCAGTTGCGCCAGCTCAACAAGGTTTTTAGTACGCCCGGTATGCGAAATAAGCACCACCACGTCTTCTTCGCTGCAGTTCATACAGCTCATACGCTGCATGACAACATCGTCAGAATAGAAAACAGGCACGTTGAAGCGGAAAAATTTGTTCATGGCGTCGTGGGCGACTGCGGCGGAAGCGCCCAGCCCGAAGAAGGCGATTTTTTTTGCCTGGGTCAGGAGATCAACCGCGCGATTTACCGCCGCCATATCAAGAGATTGCCGAACCTGGTCGAGGCTTGCCATCGCGGATTCAAAGATTTTACCGGTATAGGATTCAACGCTGTCATCCTCGTCAACATTCCGGTTTACATAAGGCGTTCCATTCGCCAGACTTTGCGCTAAATGTAATTTAAAATCCGGAAAGCCTTTTGTTTCCAGACGGCGACAAAACCGGTTAACCGTGGGTTCGCTGACGTCCGCGTTGCGGGCAAGAGTGGCGATACTTGAGTGGATAGCGTCCTGCGGAATAGCGAGAATCACTTCTGCGACTTTACGCTCTGATTTGCTAAGGTGTTCCAGTTGTGACTGGATTTTTTCCAGCATATTCATAATTGACAGACACTCATGGATTTTGTCGATTTCTGAAAGCGGAGAAACCGAGACAGGTTTTAGCAAGAATATACGCCTGCCTACCCCTTAAAAGGCAAGCAATCCGGCTTGAACTTGTTGTTTTTTTTCATTACATGATCGGCATCTAACTTTAGATAAGATCCTGGTGAACGGAAAAACGTTATTAAATTTCACTTAGGGACGAAAAAGCCCGCCTGCGGCGGAATTTTCGTCCTGAGCACGATCGGACAACCCCCGGTTGTTTACGTAAATTCATCTAAGGCGCTACATTGCTTTGTAATTAAATTACAAGAGCGACCCGGTACAAGATACCCGAAACGAGGAGAACGACATGGCGGTAACACAGACAGCTCAGGCATGTGACCTGGTGATTTTCGGTGCAAAAGGCGACCTTGCGCGTCGAAAACTGCTGCCATCCCTGTATCAACTGGAAAAAGCGGGTCAGATCCATCCTGAAACCCGTATTCTGGGCGTTGGCCGCGCTGACTGGAGCAAAGAGGCGTACACCAAAGTGGTACGCGAAGCGCTTGAAACCTTCATGAAAGAAAAGATCGACGAAAGCCTGTGGGACAAACTGAGCAGCCGTCTTGATTTCTGCAATCTGGATGTGAACGACACTTCAGCTTTTACCACCCTTGGTAAAATGCTCGACCAGCAAAAGCGCGTCACCATTAACTATTTTGCCATGCCGCCAAGCACCTTTGGCGCCATCTGCAAAGGGCTGGGTAAAGCGAAACTGAACGCCAAGCCAGCCCGCGTAGTAATGGAAAAACCGCTCGGCACCTCCCTTGCGACTTCTCAGGAAATCAACGATCAGGTTGGCGAGTACTTTGAAGAGTGCCAGGTTTACCGCATTGACCACTACCTGGGTAAAGAAACGGTGCTCAACCTGCTGGCGCTGCGTTTTGCTAACTCCCTGTTTGCCAATAACTGGGATAACAAAACTATCGATCACGTGGAAATCACCGTGGCTGAAGAAGTGGGGATTGAAGGGCGCTGGGGCTATTTCGACCAGGCCGGTCAGATGCGCGACATGATTCAGAACCACCTGCTGCAAATTCTTTGCATGATTGCCATGTCTCCGCCTTCCGATCTTACCGCCGACCATATCCGCGACGAGAAAGTGAAAGTGTTGCAATCCCTGCGCCGTATCGATCGCTCAAACGTGCGTGAAAAAACTGTGCGTGGTCAGTACACAGCCGGTTTTGCGCAGGGCAAAAAAGTCCCTGGCTATCTGGAAGAAGAGGGGGCGAACAAGTCGAGCAGTACAGAAACGTTCGTCGCTATCCGGGTTGATATCGATAACTGGCGTTGGGCCGGCGTGCCTTTCTATCTGCGCACCGGCAAACGTCTGCCGACTAAATGTTCAGAAGTTGTGGTGTACTTTAAGAGCCCGGCGCTGAACCTGTTTAAAGATTCCTGGCAGGATTTGCCGCAGAACAAACTGACTATTCGTCTGCAGCCGGATGAAGGCGTGGATATCCAGGTGCTCAACAAAGTGCCGGGTCTGGATCACAAACACAACCTGCAGACCACCAAGCTTGATCTGAGCTATTCGGAAACCTTCAATGAATCCCATCTGGCGGATGCTTACGAGCGCCTGCTGCTTGAAACCATGCGCGGGATTCAGGCGTTGTTTGTGCGTCGCGATGAAGTGGAAGAAGCCTGGAAATGGGTTGACTCCATTACTGAAGCGTGGGCGGCGGATAACGATGCGCCGAAACCTTACCAGGCTGGAACCTGGGGGCCGGTAGCTTCCGTTGCGATGATTACCCGCGATGGCCGTTCATGGAATGAGTTCGAATAAGCAAGCCGTGAAAATCGCCCGTAAAGAGAGTTAAGTTTACCGGTAACATGATCTAACTCAGACGTGGTAGAACTTTTTGTAATTAAAAGCCCTGACTGGATTCACCAGCAGGGCTTTTTTATTTACACTAGCCGCAGAGATTTTGCCCTGATGCCATGGATAGCGGCTGATTCAGTAATAAAACAGCCGTCGATTTCTTCTTCCAGCGCACCGCGATGGCAGCCACTTTATGAGGTATTTTATGAATCCTAATTTGTTACGCGTAACACAGCGCATCGTTGAGCGCTCAAAAGAAACCCGTGCAGCCTACCTGGCGCGCATTGAAAAAGCGAAGAGCAACACCGTTCATCGCTCGGAACTGGCGTGCGGAAACCTGGCCCACGGTTTTGCCGCCTGCCAGCCGGAAGATAAAGCAGCGCTGAAAAGTATGCTGCGTAACAATATCGCGATTATTACCTCTTATAACGACATGCTTTCTGCGCATCAGCCTTATGAGGTTTATCCGGATCAAATCCGCAAGGCGCTGCATTCTGTCGGTGCGGTCGGGCAGGTCGCGGGCGGCGTCCCGGCAATGTGCGACGGGGTAACCCAGGGTCAGGACGGCATGGAGCTTTCTTTGCTGAGCCGCGAAGTCATCGCCATGTCTGCCGCCGTCGGCCTGTCACATAATATGTTCGACGGCGCGTTGTACCTTGGCGTGTGCGACAAGATTGTCCCGGGGCTTGCCATGGCCGCGCTGTCGTTTGGTCATCTGCCTGCGGTTTTCGTACCGTCAGGCCCGATGGCAAGCGGTCTTGCTAACAAAGAAAAGGTGCGTATCCGCCAGCTTTACGCAGAAGGCAAGGTTGACCGCAACGCGCTGCTGGAATCCGAAGCCGCTTCTTACCATGCGCCGGGCACCTGTACTTTCTACGGCACCGCCAATACCAACCAGATGGTTGTGGAATTTATGGGCATGCAGCTTCCGGGTTCTTCTTTCGTTCACCCGGATGCACCGCTGCGCCATGAACTGACAGCCGCCGCCGCAAAACAGGTCACTCGCCTGACCGGTAACGGCAACGAGTGGATGCCTTTGGGTAAAATGGTCGACGAAAAGGTTGTGGTCAACGGTATTGTTGCCCTGCTGGCGACGGGCGGCTCCACCAACCACACTATGCACCTGGTGGCGATGGCGCGTGCGGCAGGCATCATCATTAACTGGGATGATTTCTCCGATCTTTCTGATGTCGTGCCGCTTCTTGCGCGTCTGTATCCAAACGGCCCGGCCGACATCAACCACTTCCAGGCAGCAGGCGGCGTTCCTGTGCTGGTACATGAACTGCTTAAAGGTGGTTTGCTGCATGAAGATGTAAACACCGTCGCCGGTTTCGGCTTGCGTCATTACACCATGGAGCCCTGGCTTGATAATGGCCGGCTGGCCTGGCGTGAAGGCGCCGAAAAGGCACTGGATAGCGAAGTTATCGCAAGCGTCGACAAACCTTTCTCTAAACACGGCGGCACCAAAGTACTGAGCGGCAACCTTGGCCGCGCCGTAATGAAAACCTCTGCCGTGCCGGTTGAAAACCAGATTATTGAAGCGCCAGCGGTGATTTTTGAAAGCCAGCACGACGTGTTACCGGCCTTCGAAGCCGGCCTGCTCGATCGCGATTGCGTAGTTGTTGTGCGTCATCAGGGACCTAAAGCGAACGGCATGCCAGAATTACATAAACTTATGCCGCCACTTGGGGTATTATTGGACCGCCGTTTCAAAATTGCGCTGGTTACCGATGGACGCCTGTCAGGCGCATCCGGTAAAGTACCGTCTGCCATCCACGTCACGCCGGAAGCTTACGATGGTGGGTTGCTGGCAAAAGTTCAGGATGGCGACATGATTCGCGTCAATGGACAGACGGGTGAACTTACGCTGCTGGTTGAAGAAACCGAGCTTGAGAAACGCGTCGCCTTCCATCCTGACCTGAGCGCCGAGCGCGTCGGGACGGGTCGTGAACTCTTTGGCGCGTTGCGTGAGCAGTTATCAGGCGCGGAACAGGGCGCGACCTGCATTAAATTTTAAGCACCTCTGCGGCGAATGCCGCGGCGGTAACAAATTATAAAGTTGGCTTAAGAGGCTCAGATGAAAAACTGGAAAACAACCGCGGAACAGATCCTGAAAACGGGTCCGGTCGTTCCTGTTATCGTAGTGAATAAACTGGAACATGCTGTGCCGATGGCGAAAGCGTTGGTTGCTGGCGGCGTTCGCGTGCTGGAAGTGACTCTGCGTACGCCATGTGCAATGGACGCTATCCGCGCTATCGCAAAAGAAGTGCCGGAAGCCATTATCGGCGCAGGCACCGTGCTCAACCCTCAGCAACTGGCCGAAGTAACCGAAGCTGGCGCGCAGTTTGCCATCAGCCCGGGCCTGACCGAACCGTTATTGAAAGCTGCGACTGAAGGCACCATTCCATTGATTCCGGGTATCAGCACCGTTTCTGAACTGATGCTGGGCATGGATTACGGTTTAAAAGAGTTCAAATTCTTCCCGGCGGAAGCTAACGGCGGCACCAAAGCGCTGCAGGCGATTGCGGGGCCTTTCGCTAACGTGCGTTTCTGCCCGACCGGCGGCATTTCTCCGGCTAACTACCGCGATTACCTGGCGCTGAAAAGCGTGCTGTGCATCGGCGGTTCATGGCTGGTGCCGGCGGACGCGCTGGAAGCAGGCGATTACGATCGTATCACTAAGCTTGCTCGCGAAGCGGTTGAAGGCGCGAAAGCGTAATTCAAACTGCCGTTGCGTAAGGCGGATAAGCACCAGCGCTATCCGCCGAAGCCTCTCCCTTTCCGGGAGAGGTTTTTTAACCTTTTACCTGTACTGCCGCCGCAGCCTGAACCGCGCGCTCTACCGCATTTTCGATATCGCTGCCCGTTGCCAGCGCCACTCCCATCCGACGTTTTCCGTTGATTTCCGGCTTGCCGAACAAACGCACCTGCAAACCCGCACCTACCGCCGCATGGACATTGCCAAACTTCACGTTATCGCTGGTTAGCTCAGGCAAAATAACCGCGGATGCCGCCGGGCCGTACTGACGAATATCGCCAATCGGCAGACCGAGAAATGCGCGCACGTGCAGGGCAAACTCTGACAGATCCTGCGAGATAAGCGTAACCATCCCGGTATCATGCGGGCGAGGGGAGACTTCGCTGAAAATCACTTCATCGCCGCAGACAAATAGCTCCACCCCAAACAGGCCATAGCCTCCCAGAGCGACCACAACTTTCTCGGCGATTTCCTGTGCGCGAGCGAGAGCTTTTTCGCTCATTTGTTGCGGCTGCCAGGATTCGCGGTAATCGCCGTCTTCCTGACGATGGCCGATGGGCGCACAAAAATGCACGCCGTCCACAGCATTAATGGTCAGCAGGGTTATTTCAAAATCAAAATTCACCACGCCTTCTACAATAACTTTGCCTTTGCCCGCGCGTCCGCCTTGTTGTGCATACTCCCATGCTTTAGCAAGCTGCTCGCGGGTACGCACGAAGCTTTGCCCTTTGCCGGAGGAGCTCATCACTGGCTTAACGATACAGGGCAGGCCAATTTCTTCGGCCGCCTGAAGAAAATCAGCTTCGGCGTCAGCGAAACGGTAACTGGAGGTTGGCAGAGATAATTCTTCCGCCGCAAGGCGGCGAATGCCTTCGCGGTTCATGGTTAGTTTCGTCGCGCGAGCGCAGGGCACGACACGCTGGCCTTGCTGCTCAAGCTCTATCAACATGTCGGTGGCGATAGCTTCAATTTCGGGAACGATAAAATCAGGTTTTTCCGCCAGCACCAGAGCTTTTAGTTCCGCGGCGTCAAGCATATTAATCACGTGACTGCGGTGCGCCACGTGCATAGCAGGCGCATCCGCATACCTGTCGACGGCAATCACTTCCAGCCCCAAACGCTGGCATTCAATAGCCACCTCTTTCCCTAATTCCCCTGAACCTAACAGCATAACGCGCGTGGCCGCTGGACGCAGGGCCGTTCCCAACATTGACATAATCTGCTCACCTGATGTGATAAAATAAACGGCCGCAGTATATACGAAAACGTTTGCGTACGCAGCGCCTTTCCCGCTTGCGGAATCAATGCAATAAAACTATACTGTATAAATACACAGTTAATCGGAGCTGCAAAATGGCGGTTGAAATCAAATACGTTGTAGTGCGAGAGGGGCAAGAAAAAATGTCTTTTGCCAGTAAAAAGGATGCTGATGCTTACGACAAAATGCTCGACCTGGCGGAAGTGTTAGGCGACTGGCTTACGCAAAGCCCTGTCACCTTTGAAGAAGGGCAGAGCGACACGCTGGCGATGTGGCTGGCGGAAAACAAAGACGTACTCGCTACGGTATTAAGAAGCGGTAAATTACCGGAAGCGGCGGCAGCGGGTGAAGATGAAGCGCCGGCTGAAGGCAACATCACAGTACATCCCGGACGTAAACGCACTAAGGCCGCATAGGGTCAGGTCAAGGCTTGCGCAATAACGGTTTTGTACCAGGCTTTCTTTAACAACCTGGCGTAAGGAGAGCCCTATGAAGAAAATCGGTATTGCGCTGTGTGCGGCCTGTTTGCTCACCAGTTTTATCGCTTCCGCGGCGGAATCTAACAAAGTTAAATTTCCCAATTGCGAAGGTCTGGATGCAGATGCTGTTGGCGATAGCGTCAAGAATGACTACCAGCAAAACCGCATCGTACGCTGGCCGCACGAGCGGGAAAAGCTCGGTCAGGCCGATCCCGTTATTTGGGTGAACAGCAAAGAGATTACCGGCAAGAATGGTCAATGGAAGGTGCCGCTTACGGTACGCGGGATGAACACCGATATCCATTATACCGTGGTGGTTGATTGCAAAGACGGAACCGCAGATTACCAGTCCTGAAAAACACGCCGGTTCCTCCGGCGTTTCTCTTTGCGCATCTTTAGTCTAATCAGACACTTCTTGACGCCTGTTCGCTTACTCTCAGCTAGTTAAGCGATAAACCAGGGGTGTTTCTCATGAATAATTGGTTACAACAGATTCAGTCTATGCTGGGCCAGAGCGGCCTTGTCGGCCAACAAACGCAACAACAAAACGGCGCAGCCGCTGACGAGCAAGGGTTAAGCAAACTGCTGGTGCCAGGCGCGCTGGGCGGGACGCACGCTGATTCAGGAAGCCATCGAAATGCCTCTCGATCTAAAACGCCTGGCGCTGGATGTGAAAAACGAGGAAGAAGCGCTTGAACTTTACTTCCTGAGCTGCGCGGCAATCGACGTCGATCATTTCATGGAACGCAGCTATCTCAATGCTTTAGGCGATGAGCTAAAGATCCCGCAGGACGTGCGTGAAGGCATCGAGCAAGACATCCAAAAACAGAAGTTAAGCCTGCCGGGATAACCCCGGCTTTTTCCTCAAAAGTTCACGTTCCGCTTGCAAGCCTGTCTGAATTTGCCACCCTTACAGGGTGTTAACTAAAAATGAATAATGACATGCCACCAAAAGCGCAAAAGATCCCTCACACCCTGCAACAGCATGGTGACACAAGAATCGACAACTATTACTGGCTGCGTGACGACGATCGCGAGAACCCGGATGTGCTCAATTACCTGCACGAGGAGAATGATTACGGGCGGCAGGTGATGGCAACGCAGCAGGCGCTGCAGGAGCGTCTGCTCAAAGAGATGGTCGACCGTATCCCGCAACACGATGTTTCTGCCCCTTATACCCAGAACGGCTACCGTTACAGGCAGGTATACGAGGCGGGCAACGAATACGCTATTTACCAGCGTCAGTCGGTGGTGCTTTCGGAATGGGACGAGTGGGACACCCTGCTTGATGCGAATCGCCGTGCGGCCCACAGCGAATTTTATACCATGGGCGGGATGGCGATAACGCTCGACAACACGATAATGGCGCTGGCGGAAGATTATCTGTCACGCCGTCAGTACGGGCTGCGTTTTCGCAATCTTGAGACCGGCAACTGGTATCCCGAGGTGCTCAGCAATGTTTCAACGAGCTTTGTCTGGGCGAATGATTCTTCCACGCTTTACTACGTGCGTAAGCATCCTAAAACGCTGCTGCCTTATCAGGTCTGGCGTCACACGGTGGGCCATCCCTCAACGGACGACCAACTGGTGTACGAAGAAAAAGACGACACGTTTTACGTCAGCGTGCATAAAACGACTTCGCAGCACTACATTCTGATTCACCTCGGCAGCGCTACGACGAGCGAAGTGCTGTTGCTGGACGCTGAATTGCTGGATGCGGAGCCGCAATGTTTTGCGCCGCGCCGCAAAGACCACGAGTACACGCTCGATCACTATCAGCACAACTTCTATTTACGCTCTAATCGCGAAGGTAAAAACTTTGGTTTGTATCGCAGCACAGTCCGCGATGAAAAACAGTGGGAGGTGCTTATTCCGCCACGTGAAAACATCATGCTTGAAGGCTTTACGCTGTTTACCGACTGGCTGGTGGTGGAGGAACGTCAACGCGGCCTGACCAGCCTGCGGCAAATCAATCGCAAAACTCGCGAAGTAACAGGGATTGCCTTCGACGATCCGGCTTATGTCACCTGGCTTGGTTACAATCCGGAGCCTGAGTCTTCGCGGCTGCGTTATGGATACTCGTCCATGACTACGCCGGACACGCTCTTTGAGCTGGATATGAACACTGGTGAGAGGCGGGTTCTTAAACAAACAGAAGTGCCCGGGTTTGATGCCGGCAATTATCGCAGCGAACACCTTTGGGTGACCGCGCGCGATGGCGTGCAGGTGCCGGTTTCGCTGGTTTATCATCGCCAGCATTTCCAGCGAGGAAAAAATCCCCTGCTGGTATACGGCTACGGTTCCTACGGCAGCAGCATGGACGCAGATTTCAGCAGCAGCCGTCTTAGTCTGTTAGATAGAGGTTTTGTATTTGCTATCGCCCATGTGCGCGGCGGAGGAGAACTGGGCCAGCAGTGGTACGAAGACGGTAAGTACCTCAAAAAGATGAATACCTTTAACGACTACCTGGACGTCTGCGATGCGCTGTTGCAACAAGGCTACGGCGACCCAAATCTGCTGTACGGCATGGGAGGCAGCGCAGGCGGCATGCTGATGGGCGCCGTTATCAATATGCGTCCGGAATTGTTCCATGGGGTCGTAGCGCAGGTGCCTTTTGTTGATGTGGTAACCACTATGCTGGACGAATCTATCCCGCTTACCACCGGTGAGTTCGAAGAATGGGGGAATCCGCAGGACGAGGAATATTACTTCTACATGAAGCAATACAGCCCGTACGATCGGGTTGCGGAGCAAGCTTACCCGCATATGCTTGTAACCACGGGCCTGCACGATTCCCAGGTGCAATACTGGGAACCGGCGAAATGGGTGGCAAAACTGCGTGATACCAAGCGGGACGACAACCTGCTGCTGCTGTGTACCGATATGGATTCCGGGCACGGCGGGAAATCCGGTCGCTTTAAATCTTATGAAGGGGTGGCGCTGGAGTACGCCTTTTTGATTGCCCTGGCGCAGGGAACATTGCCAGGACGTGCGGGATAATGGGTTATTCCGCTTCCAGATAATGCCTTAAAGTCATACGCAGATCCGGCGTGAGCTCCTTGATGTTATTTAACATCCAGCGCAGATAACCCGGATCGTCCTGCGCAATTTCTTCAATTTTTTTACCGCGATATTTTCCAAACATCATGGTGCTCACCAGAGCAGGGCGTCCGGTAATCGTTACCATTTGATCCGGCGTCCAGCCCGATTCGTCCATAATGCGAATCAGCAAGGCTGCGGTAATATAGCAGTCGAAAAGGGCGCGGTGATGATGCAAACCCGGCGGGGTTTCCACCTCAAGCTTCAGGGATTTATACAACCCCATATTGCTGTATTTGATGCCCGGCCATAAACGGCGGGCAAGCTTTACGGTACAAATCCATTCACCGGGCATATCCGGCAACATGCGGCTATCGAAGCTGGCGTTGTGGGCGACGTAATAGGAGCTGCCGTGATAGCGCGGAATGATCTCTTCAATCCATGGCTTATCCGCCACCATATCTTCGGTAATTTTGTGAATAGCCATTGCCTGGTGGCTAATGGGGCGGTCCGGTCGTACCAGATCGCTCATCGGGTTGACGATTCTTCCGCCTTCAATATCGACAGAAGCAACTTCCACCACGCCTCCCTGCAGCCCGCAGGTTTCCGTATCTATAACGCGCAGCATAATGACTCCAGATTGCCTTCGAACATGCTCAAAACGTTAGCCTAAAGGAATGGCCATGCCATGCCAACCTTTCTTGCCTCGGGCTATGGCAGGCGAGCTTGAGCTTAGGGTTGCTAAACAAAAAACTAAGCGCCAACATTGCAGGGATGATAAAGAGAGTGGAACTATTTCACTTTTGGCTCATAAGGCAGACGGGAAAGATTGACGGAGGCTAAACGGTGAGCGATTAATCTTTCCCGGAACCAGTTCCGCAGATTTTCTGGCTGCTCACGTTCGACGGCCTCGGCGATCACGGGCATATTGTAGCGTTCTTTAAAGGCCACGCCAGCAGCAGCGAGATCGACATTCACTTTGTCCATTTCATCCTGGGGTAAATCGGCGAGATTGTAGTTCATGGCATTCTCCTTCTTTGTCACGGCAGAAGGTACTGCGTGATGAATCCGATGACAAGTTTTTACATGCATTGATAGCTGTTCTCAATTCGACTTGGTTAACACTCGGCGTTATCCTTTCGCCGTCTCACATAATAAAAAGGAATAGTTGATATGGCTTTCACCCTCCCGCGTATCCTGACCGCAGCAGCATTTTTTACTGCGATCGCCGTTTCTCCTGCCGTGTTTGCACACGCACATCTCAAAACCCAGTACCCGGCTGCGGATGCTGCCGTAACGGCTGCGCCACAGGCCCTGACCCTTGATTTTTCCGAGGGAATTGAGCCAAATTTCAGCGGCGTGAAAATCACCGGCCCGCAGGAAGCCGCGGTGAAAACCGGTGCGGTTAAACGCAACGAGAAAGACAACAAACAGCTTATCGTGCCGATAGAAGAGTCCCTTAAGCCCGGTGAGTATTTAGTCGACTGGCATGTGGTGTCCGTTGACGGGCACAAAACTAAAGGAACCTATCACTTCGCCGTGAAATAAAACGAGATGCTATCGGCGCTCTATATCACGCTGCGGTTTGTTCATTTCGCCGCTTTGATGGTGCTGCTTGGCAGCACCGTTTGCAGCGTGTTGCTTGCGCCGCAGCCGTTTAAACCCGTGTTGAGTCTGCGGCTGGCAAAACAATGGCGTCCTGCCATCTGGCTGTCGTTGATTAGCGCAATACTATTGCTGGGCGCGCAGGCTGGGTTAATGGGCAGCGGCTGGGCCGATACCGTTAATCCGCAAGTCTGGTTTGCCGTGCTTGGGACTCGGTTTGGGTCGGTCTGGCTGTGGCAGATTTCTCTTGGCGTTATAACGGTTGTGGTCTTTTTACTTAAGCCACGCGCGCTGCAAAGCGTATTGCTGATACTTGCAGCCGCACAGTTAATCTTACTGGCGGGCGTAGGACATGCCGCGATGCGCGAAGGCCTGCCGGGCGGTATTCAGCGCCTGAATCACGCCATTCACCTGCTTAGCGCTGCCTGGTGGGCTGGAGGGTTGTTGCCGTTGCTAATGTGTATGCGGATGGCGCATAAGCCGCGCTGGCGGCACGCGGCTATTACAGCGATGATGCGTTTTTCACGCTATGGGCATCTTGCCGTCGCGGCTGTAATAGTAACGGGCGTCGTTAATAGCCTGATGATCCTGGGCTGGTCTTTGCCGCTTGAGAGCCGCTATGTACAATTGTTGCTGCTAAAGGTTGCCCTTGTAGCGGTAATGGTGACAATAGCGCTGTTTAATCGCTATGTGCTGGTGCCACGTTTTACCGGTGCGGCGACCCCGGCGCAGCAACGTTTTATACAGCTAACCTGGCTGGAAGTGGTTTTGTCGGTAGCGGTACTTCTCGCGGTGAGCGCCTTTGCTACCTGGGAGCCGTTTTAGCGGCATTAAGACTGAGAGAGATTCATGAAAAAAAGTATCCTGACGCTGTTACTCCTGGCTTGCAGCGGCGCTGCCCTTGCGGCACCACAAATTATTACGGTCAGCCGTTTTGAAGTAGGTAAAGACAAGTGGGCGTTTAATCGCGAAGAGGTGATGTTGAGCTGCCGGGCGAATCATGCTTTGTTCGCCATTAATCCAGCCACGCTGATGCAGTATCCGCTCAATGCCGAAGCGGAGCAGCAGGTTGCAAGTGGTAAAACAACCGGGCAGCCCATTTCCGTTATCCAGATTGACGATCCTAACGCCCCGGGCAAAAAAATGAGCCTGGCGCCGTTTATTGAACGAGCCGGGAAGTTGTGTAGCTAATTCCCCCTGCGCTTTGCCCCGCCAAAAAAAACAGCAATATCCGTAAACCGGTTATTGCTGTTTTCATTGTAATAATCGCCTGCTGCCTGGTTTTTTTCTGAACACTTTTGTGCCGGACTGGAAAACCTGCGCCGGTCATCTATTCTTAAGAGGCAAGGCGACTTAGCCTGCATTAATGCCAACTTTTAGCGCACGGCTCTCTCCCAAGAGCCATTTCCCTGGACCGAATATAGGAATCGTATTCGGTCTTTTTTTGTCTGTAAGAAATATGACGGATTATTCTACCGGCAACAAGAGGGACGTGCCGGAAAAATGAAACCTCACCGGAAAGAATTAGCAGTACTTTTATATGAGCGGTTTACGCTGCTGGTTTTTTTTCCTGCTTAAAATCTGTTTCCTTCGTAGACGTAATTGACGCGGTAAGGGTATTTCAGGCGGCAATACCTGCCCATAAGCTTGACCAGGCGTTATGCGGGCTTCATGAACGCTGCGAAACCGCAAATGACGATTATCGAAAACGGCAGGCATTATGAGATCAATACCAGACCGCCTTCGGGCGGTTTTTTACTGTCATCGCCAAAGGCGCTGCGCCGCCGATATGGACGATAATTTCTGAGTGGTTGTGATTAAGTTAGTCTATTATTTATAATCAGTTATGCGTAAGTACAGCAAACTATCTGCAGTCACCTTACTGGCGCATTGATGCGTTTAAGAAACCAGACGAGGTAAAGATGAGTATTGAGGAACAGAAGCGAAAAGCCGAAGCGGAGATCTCCGCTCTGATCACAAAAAAGATCGCCGAGTTACGGAAAAAGTCGGGAATGGAAGTCTCTGAAATTGAGTTTACTCCCAGCGAGACCATGGCCGGCCTTGAAGGTTATAAAGTAAAAATTAAGCTCATATAAATTCGCTCTCTAAAATGGTCGCGCAAGCGGCCTTTTTTGTTGCGGTCGTTAACCGGGTTTCCCGGTTGCCAGTCGCTGCTTAAAACGCACCCCAGCTCATCATTCCTGGCTATTCTTTATTATTCCCAAACGGGCGCTGTTTGCTTGCTGAACGACATTTGATGCAACGATCCGGGCTGCACCTGCGGTAAGACCTGATGAACTGTTAGCAGAGGAAAAACATTCATGGCGACTTATTTTGAAAATTATCATGGCTGGTTACAGGATGCCCGCGCGGTGGAAAATCAGAAAGCAGCAGCGCCTGTGAACGGAGTCGATAGTCTGGAACCTTATCCCACATTTAAAGCGCATCTTAGGGGTGGCATTAATGCAGGGGCCTTTTCACCCCTCTGGACAGTTACAAAAGGGGAGATGCAGCCATGAAAGAACCATCGCCATCAGTGGCCAATGAGCTGGGAAGATTATTGATCGAAAGGAAATTATTTCTGACGACTGCGGAATCCTGCACCGGCGGGCACATGGCTTCGACTTTATGCGCAGTAGAAGATACGCCTTGTTTTTATGGTACAGGCTTTGTGACCTTCAACGACGATGCCAAAAAAAAGGTGCTGGGCGTCCGGTCTGAAACTCTTCATCAATACACCGCAGTTAGCGGTCAGACAGTGGCGGAAATGGCCGCCGGCGCGTTACTTCTTTCAGGCGCGGATGCGAGTATTGCGGTCAGCGGCTACGCCGGGCCGGAAGGAGGAGAAGACGGAACGCCGGCAGGCACCGTATGGTTTGCATGGCAGCTACCTGATGCAGAAACCTATATAAAATCAGCGCATTTCAAAGGGGACTGCCAGTCGGTAATCGTGCAGGCTACAGATTATGCCCTTGCCGGCATGCTGATGTTGCTTGGGCAAAGCAGCCCGGCTTAACGCTTGCGGACACAGGGAGGTGTATATTAGCTGCCGGTCTATAGTTTTTTAATAATGCTTCTCACGCCAGTAATCTGGTCTTATTGACGGCGAATATTATCGCTTTCCCGGTAAGTTAAAATTAAAACAACTTTAATATGCTCCGCTATAAAACGATGTCCGTGAGAAATTTATGACATCGCTCGCCATTCATTAGCATCCTCACTAATGTGCCAGTACAATCACGCCCGGCTTGATTCTGCCGCGCTTGAAGGCGTGGCGATAAAAACGATAAACCTGCAAAGACCAAATTATGACAACTACTCAAACTCAGATGCACGCGCGGGAAAACTCCCTTCGCTATGTTTTGCGCTCGCCGCGCCTGCTGGTAAGGGAATCGCTTGCTGGCGCGATCACCGCTCTTGCGCTTATCCCCGAAGTTATTTCGTTTTCCGTTATTGCGGGAGTCGATCCAAAAGTCAGCCTTGTGGCTTCCATCGTCCTTTGCTTAGCGATGTCCGTGCTGGGCGGGCGACCGGCGATGGTTACCGCGGCGGCGGGTTCGGTCGCGCTGGTTATCGGGCCGATGGTTCACCAATATGGCGTGGGCTATATCCTGCCTGCCGTGATGCTTGCAGGATTGATTCAAATTCTATTCGGGGTAACCGGACTTGCGCGCATGATGCGCTATATTCCTTTGTCTGTGATGACCGGGTTTGTGAATGCGCTAGGCATTCTGATTTTCTTCGCCCAGGTTCCGCACATCTGGGGACACAGCCCGTTGGTTTGGGGATTATTCGCGCTGACGCTTGCCATCGTTCTGCTGCTGCCGCGCGTGGTGAAATCGGTTCCTTCTCCGCTGGTGGCTATCGTGGTGATTACTGCGGCCAGCATCTGGATGGGTTTTTCAGTTCCGACCGTAGGCGACACCGGGCCTATGCAGGCGGGGATGCCGGGGTTGACCGAGCTGCTGGTGCCGTTGAATCTGGATACGCTACGCATCATCTGGCCATGCGCGCTGAGCATCGCTTTCGTGGGGCTGATGGAATCTTTGCTGACGGCGAAGCTCGTGGATGAACTGACGGATACGCCATCAAGTAAACGTCGCGAGTGCTGGGGGCTGGGTTTATCTAATATCTTCGCCGGGTTCTACGGCGGCATTGCAGGATGCGCCATGATTGGGCAAACCATTGTGAACGTAGAGTTGGGCAAAGGTCGCACGAGAATTTCAACCGTAGCGGCGGGATTAGTGCTGTTGCTTCTGGTTACCGCCTTAAGCGATATGATGGCCAAAATTCCGATGGTGGTGCTGGCCGGGATCATGATGATTGTGGCGGTGAAAACCCTCAACTGGCATAGCCTGTCCCCTGCGACATTAAAGCGAATGCCGGTGCCGGAAACGCTGGTCATGGTCGTTACCGTTGCCGTAACGGTCTATACCGGAAACCTGGCGATAGGGGTTGTGGGAGGCGTGATTTTTGCGATGATGCTGTTTGCTCGCCGTATTGCTCATGTTGTCCGTGCCGAACGTCAGCTTTCGGAGGATGGTCAATCCGTGCGTTACACTGTAACGGGCCCGCTGTTTTTCGCCAGCAGCAACGATTTGTTTGAGCACTTCCGCTACGCTGACGATCCACAAAAGATAACTATCGATCTTTCTCAGGCGCAAATCTGGGATGCCTCGACGGTCGCCGTCCTGGACGCCATCGAAACTCGTTATCAACGTTATGATGGACAGGTGAACATCGTCGGACTTGATATCCGCAGCGCCGGTTTTCATGAGCGCCTGAGCGGGAAGCTTTAAAGCTAAGCCGGTAACCTGCAGGGGGTTACCGGCATCTCAGGATTAATCGCCGGCTTTTTCAAGCCGCATCGCATCTTTCCCCTATATTTATGTCTGCCGGGTAAGCATGCAGGCAAGACTGCAAAATCCATAACGATAAGAAAGGATGAATAGAGTGATGAAAGCGCCCGAGCTCGAAACCGAGCGGCTGGTATTACGCCAGTTTACGCTGGATGATTTTGATGATCTTGCGGCCTGTTGGGCCGATCCGGAAATGGTTAAATTTATCGGCGGCGGGGAGCCGCAGAGCGCCGAGATGAGCTGGGGACGCTTGCTAAGGTATATCGGCCACTGGCATGCGTTAGGCTACGGCTACTGGGCGATGTTTGAAAAAACCTCTGGCCGTTATGTCGGTTCGTTTGGCTTTCAGGACGCGCATCGCGACCTTACGCCCGCTCTGGAATACCCGGAAGCCGGTTGGTCGCTCGTTCCGGCGGTCCACGGTAAGGGATATGCAACAGAAGCGCTGGCGGCCATTTTAAAGTGGGCCGATAGTCACTTCACCGGCCCGGTATGCTGCATTATTGACGATGATAATCAGCGTTCCCTTAATCTTGCCAGACGCTTTGGTTTCGCTTTCCAGCACTATGTTACTTACCATGGCAAACAGGTGCAGATGCTGATCCGCCAGCCTGCCGCATAGCGTGCGTGCCTCTCCTATACTTATTAAATGGGTATGAGCCGGAGGAGGCGTTATGTATCAGCGTATCGACGGTGAAAACTGGCGGCACATTTACATTGTGGGCGACCTGCACGGTTGCCTGTCGAAAATGGTCGCGCAGCTTAAGGCTCACCGCTTCGATCCGTGGCAGGATTTAGTCATTTCCGTCGGGGATGTAATCGATCGCGGCCCGGACAGCCCCGGCTGTCTGGCGCTGCTGGACAAGCGGTGGTTTAAGGCGGTGCGTGGCAACCATGAAGAAATGGCGGTAGATGCGCTTGAGTTGGGTGACAGAATGCTGTGGGTGATGAACGGCGGCGACTGGTTCCGTGGGCTGCCGCAAGAACGTCAGCAAAGCGTGCGCGAGGCGCTGCTACACTGCCGCGAGCTGCCGCTGGTTATCGAACTGCATACGCACGATCACACCTTTGTTATTGCCCATGCGGATTACCCTTCTTCTCATTACGCCTGGAACAAGCCGGTGGATGAACATCGGCTGGTCTGGAGCCGGGAGCGGCTCAATCAAAATATGCTGGGAAAAGGTGAGAACATTACCGGGGCCGATGAGTTTTATTTCGGTCATACGCCGCTAAAAGAAGCGGTTCACTACAACAATCAGCACTATATCGATACCGGCGCGGTGTTCGGCAACAAGCTCACCCTGGTTCAGGTTCAGTGATCGTTACAGGTCGCTGTACTCATGTGCGGGGCGCCAGAAGCCATCAATAAAATCTTCCACCGGATAACAACCACCGTAACGCAGCCGCTGCTCATCCATGGCATACAGGCATTGCTGCTCGGTATTAAAAACGTCAACCACGATATCGTCGCACCCACCGTCCAGGTAACAAACAAATAAAACCAACGCAAACATTAGCGCCTCTGAATCGCTCCGTTTCGCTTAATTGTAGGGGATATGGCGGGAAGAGGGGAAATCCAGGGAATAAATAACCCGTCTGACGGACGGGTTCATCTTGGGTCAGGCAAGGCGCATGACCCATGCATCGGATTGCTGATCGTAATGTTGGCGATAGAGCACGGAGTGTTCACCGTCCAGAACGGCGGGAATACTGGTTTCGTCGTCCCAGGCATCAAGCTGCATGCACAGGTCAGGGTCCGATTTACAGGGGATGCTTAACGTTCGTTCGCCCTGCTGCTCGCCGTGTAATTCAGCATCCTCAATTTCGAAGATGCCTATTCGTACGTTAGTTTTCGTCATCTCGCTCTCCTGTGGTCCACTGAATGTGGTATGACCAGTAGGTCATCCAAACTTGAGCCTAGTCAATTGTGCAAAAAGTGCCAAATAAAAGACGATTATTTTTGTGACGAATTAACGAGAGCCTGCAAACAGTTTGCCATCTCGTACCAGTTCACGCGGGTAGCTGTTTTTTATACGTGAGCCGATTTTCCTTGCCAGCCCAAGGGGTTGGCTTTGATAGGTTACGACGACGTCGTCGTTTAGCGGGGCGGATTCGGGATAAATATCTCGTCCGTGATACCACTCGTCCGCTTCATGTTCTGTTAGCGCAAAGGCAAGCGGAGTGTCCGCGTTTACCAACGCGATAACAGCCTCATGCTGCCAGCGGTAACCTTTGTTGTACTGTTCCGCAAGGCGTAAGCCTATGCGCGAAAATCGGACTTTGCCAATCAGCGGTACGATCTCAGCCGGAAACAGCCAGATTTCTTTATCGCGTTGCCACAGCTTGAGTTCATCGCCCCAGCTAAT
Source organism: Dryocola boscaweniae (assembly GCF_025215095.1). Lineage (GTDB taxonomy): Bacteria > Pseudomonadota > Gammaproteobacteria > Enterobacterales > Enterobacteriaceae > Dryocola > Dryocola boscaweniae. The sequence goes on from NZ_JALHAP010000077.1 coordinate 257,788, forward strand.
GCCCACTTTTGCCGCTGAAGCGGTAATGTCTGCAGCAGGCCGTCCATGTAGCGGTGCAAACGGGAATTTGCCCACTTTGTAACCCGGCTCCGGCAGTTGTTCGACAGACGCGGTTTTGCGCAGGCGCGCAACGAAAAAGCCTTCGCAGTCGTAGATCTGTGGGAAGACATGCAGAAAACCTTCTGCCGTAATGGCTTTTGCTGCTTCAGGGAACAGGTCGTTGAGCGGAGCGATTTCAACCGCCTCAGGCCATTCATCAAGCAACCACTGGCAGATCTGCTGATTTTCTTCACGGTTTAAGGTGCAGGTGGAGTAAATCAGGGTGCCGCCCGGACGAAGAGCGTGAAATGCGCTGGCGATAAGCTCCCGTTGAGTATCGGCAATGCTTGCGGTGCTTTCCGGCGTCCAGTTACGTAAGGCATCGGGATCTTTGCGCACCACGCCTTCGCCGGAACAGGGCGCATCGAGCAAAATCGCATCAAAGCATTCCGGCAGCGCGGCGCCAAATACCCGGCCGTCGAAATGGGTCAGCGCAACGTTGCTAATCCCGCAGCGGCTGATATTGGCATGCAGAACTTTGACCCGGCTGGCGGAGTATTCGTTGGCAAGAATGGCGCCGTGATTGCCCATGCGAGCTGCGATTTGTGTGGTTTTCGAGCCCGGCGCGGCAGCAACATCCATGATGCGCTGCGGCTCATTGCCATCGGCAAACAGGGCGGCAACGGGCAGCATAGAGCTTGCTTCCTGAATATAGAACATGCCGCTCAGGTGCTCGGCGGTACTGCCCAGCGGCAGGCTTTCTTCGTCTTCCCGCTCAATCCAGAAACCTTCTTCGCACCATGGAACGGGCGTGAGCCGCCAGTTATATGGCGCAACGAGTTCAAGAAATTCGGCAACCGAAATCTTTAACGTGTTGACGCGTAAACTACGGCGCAGCGGGCGCTGACAGTATTCGATAAAGCTCTCGAGCGATTGCCCGTCAGGCAATGCATCGCGCATAACGTCAAGAAAGGATTGCGGCAGGTAAGCGGAGTGAGTTTGAGCCACTGGGGAGTTCCACAGAAAAATAAGGCGCGCAGTGTAGCATAAACCGCCCCGGCAGAGCACCGGGGCGCATTGTTTAACGTGGCAGGGCGGTGCCCCACTGACGCCACTCTTTCGGTTCACTTTCGAGCAGCAGGAAGTGTTTGCCCGGTTCCGCTTTTGGCGCAAGCGGCGTGCCCGGCGGAGTTGCAAACGCGATGCCGCCACGGATGAACTGGTTAAAGGTACCTGTTTTCACTACGCCACCGGTCAGCCCGAAATCAAGGCTGTAGCCCGAGGCAAGCCAGAAGACCGAACTGTCGCGCACCAGATGCTGGAAGCGTTTACTGATGCGCAGACCGACCATCACGCGATCGGACAGGTTACCAAGCGTAAGCCCCGTCACGGTGCCAACCTCCACGCCGCGGAACAGCACCGGCGTGCCAATGCTCAGCGCGCCAGCTTCGGGTACTTCAAGCACGATGCTCAGGCCGTCCGAATAGCGGGAGTCGGTGATGGAGGTTTCCTGCAGCTCAAAGTCACGTCGCGGTGCGCCGCGGCCTGGTTCAACGTTGATATACGGCTGGAGGATAGTATCCAGGTGGTCGACGCCCGCCGCCGAAATCTGCGGCGTTACCACGGAGAAACGGGTGCCGCCGCGAGCAAATGTCGACACAAATTCAGGGTAGAGCACCGCTTTCGCTTCCACTTCGCTGCGCGATTCGGTGAGATTGAGCGATTCAAGCTGGCCAATGTTGATCCCGAGATAACGAATTGGCATGCCGGCGGAGAGTTTGCCTGCGTCAAATGTATGCAGCGTAATCTGGCTACCCACCGCACGGGCGGCTGTTTCTGACGCATAAAGCACGCGTTTGTCGCCTTTGGCGTAACCTGCGCCCGCACCGGTAAGGTTATCGAAGCTGATCGCCCCTTTTAAAGCACGGGAAAGAGGGGAGGCCTGAACCGTCAGGCCGCTGCCGTTCAGTTGCACTCGCGCGCCGCCTTCGGCCCAGAACACGCTGCTTGAGGTAAGCAGCTTGCGGTATTCCGGCTTGATATGGACATCAATATCAAAGCTGTTGGCTTTTGGACGGACGGTGATAATTTCCCCGACCTGGAATTTACGGTAGAGCACAACGGACCCGGCCTGGATATCCGGCAGGCTTGCGGCGGTAAGCGTTAAGGTAGTGGTAGGAAGGTCGCTTAAGCTGTTTTCGACCGCTTTTTCCAGATTGGCGTACAGCGGGTAGCTGGATTTCATCTCGCCTTTGCTGCCGGGAATCACCCGGACGCCGCCGCTGACCCATTCGCTGGCGCTGGCCCCGAGGAATTCAACGCCGTCCATGCCCAGTTTTACGTCAATGCGGCTATTTACCACGAATTTACTGTCGCCCTGCAACAGATGGCGATACTGAGGTTCGATGGCGACCGCAAAGCTCACGCCTTTGGCGCTTAAAGAACGCTCCAGCACCTGGCCTATTTGAATGCCGTGCAGGATAACGGGCTGGCCCGCGTCGATGCCATAGCTTTCCGGCGCGGTGAGGCTGAGGGTCAGAACGTTAGGCTGCTGCAGCGGAGTTTTGTCGCTCGGCAGTATCACAAAGTGATCCTGCGGCGAACCTTCACCGGGAACCAGTTCGAAAGTATTACCCGTCAGCAGGCTGCTGACGTTCGGATTGCTCAGCGAAATTTTCGGGCTGCGTAACTCAATGCGCGTACCGCTGCGCATGAGATTAACCACGCCGGGATCCACCGTCATTTCGCCGGTCACCGCGCCGCCTGGGATCAGATTGAGTTTGGTCAGCGTGCCGACTTCAAGCCCCTGGTACATCAGGGGTGTCGAGCCTGCTTTCAAACCTTCACCACCGGGAAGATCGAGTTTAATTATCACGCCTCGCTGGCTGTGGGCGAGATCTTCGTAGAGCCCGAACTCGTCGTCGGCTTTAGCCTGCCCGGAACCTTCCGGGGAATCGAAAGCTATGGCGCCGTTAACAAGCGCTGCGAGGCTTTCAAGTTGAATTTGCGCGCCGCTGAGGCTGATATTGGTTTTTACTCCGGAGACGTTCCAGAAGCGGCTGCCTTTTTTCACCAGGCTGGTGAAGCGGCGATCGATCAGCACATCAATGGTAACGCCCTGTTTATTAGGGCTGATGGTGTAATCGTAAACGCGACCCACGGGAATTTTACGGAAGTAAACCAGCGATCCGCTGTTCAGCGAGCCTAAATCCGGGGCGTGAAGATGAATCATCAGCTCGCCGTTGTTCAGGCGATATTTGGGCTGCGTGTCGAGCGCGACAAAATGATCTTTAGGCTCGCCTTTGCCGGGCATCATGCCGATGTAATTGCCGCCTACCAGCGCATCCAGACCGGAAACCCCTGCCAGCGAGGCCTTAGGCGTCACAAGCCAGAACTGGGTTTCATCGCGCAGCGCATCTTTCATGTCGCTTTTTATGCTGACTTTAACTTCGATTTTATTGAGGTTATCGCCAAGGCTTACGCTTTGTACTGTTCCCACTTCCACGCCCTGATAGCGCACGGGCGTACGCCCGGCAACGATGCCGTCCGCAGAGATGAAATCAATAGTGGCCGTGGTGCCTCGTTCTTCATAGGTTGTCCAGATAAGCCAGCTTGCAATCAGCAGGGCGATAATTGGCAACAACCAGAAGGGAGAAATCCGGCGTTTTGTTTTAATTCGCGCTTCAGTCGGTGAAGCGGGCGTTTCCTGACTCATGTGCGTCCCAAAGTAGTCGGCTATCCAGCCATTCGACAGCAAGAATAGTTAAAATTACCGCCGCGCCAAAATAAAACGCGGCGGGTCCCATAGTAAACGCCAACAACTGGTCACGGTTAACCAGCGACATGGTGAGTGCAATCACGAACAGGTCAAGCATCGACCAGCGGCCAATCCAGGTAATAAATCGCAGCAGCAAAATGCGCGTGCGCAGCCCTCTCTCACACTTGAAATGGATACTGAGCAAAAGCGTAATCAGTACAATCACCTTAGTAAACGGTACGAGAATACTCGCGATAAATACCACTGCGGCTACGGCGATATTACTGCTGGCGAGCGAAATAATGCCGGAGAGAATGGTGTCTTCCTGGCGCGCGCCGTTGACGTAAATCACGGAGATGGGCAGCAAATTTGCGGGCAACAGGAACATTAATGAGGCAATGAGCGCAGCCCAGGATTTTTGCAGGCTTTGACGGCGGCGGTGACGCAGCGGTACATGGCAGCGCGGGCAGCGGCCGCGAGCGTCCGGTACGCCGGTAAAATGGCAGCCGAGGCATACGCGTAGCTGGGCATTGAACGCGCGCGCGGGGCGCTGGGGATAAAACCGTTCCCAGAGCTGCTCAACGTTCAGGTGAATCATCGTCAGCAGGCTTAATACCACAAGAGCCACAAAGGCGACCAGGCCCACGCCTGGCTGCATAAACGCATACTCTTTGACTTTGATGGATGCAACGCCAATGCCCACCAGATAAATATCCAGCATCACCCACTCTTTGAGCTTGTCGAGCATCAGCAATACCGGCCGCAAATTCATGCCGAGTATATTGCCGAAATAGAGATAGACGAGCGCGGCGACAAGCGTTGTGGGCGCGCCTACGGCACAAAACAACACCATAGCGCCGGTAATGGGATCGCCCTGTCTGGTCATCTGCCAGATGCCCTGAAAAACATTGGCGTCGATTTTCGTTCCCAATAGATAGATGCGCAGCAGGGGCTCGGAAAAGGCGACGGGCATCAGCAGCAGCATAGCAATCGCCATCGCAGCCAGGCGGGTTAAAGACCAGTCGCGCCCGTGATGCACTTTGGCGTCGCAGCGCGGGCAGTAGGCGCTTTGGGATGATTTCACCGCAGGCAAAGAGAAAAGGGTATCGCATTCGTGGCAACGCTGATAACTTGCCTGCGGCAAAACCTGACTAATGGCGTGTATTTTCATTTTTCGTCGTCGGCCAGGAGTACCCGTGCGGCATGTGGTATCTCGTTGTGATAGGAATTATTGATATAAGCCTATCGTAATTCACAAAATGATACACCTTGTGGCACAGCGCATTTAGTGCTTATTTTAGTATGCTATGCAGTAGCGTCAGACAACAAAATGGTTACTTAATGAACAAAGAACAATTTTACGCGGATTTAAATCGCGATTTCAGTGCATTAATGGCAGGTGAAACAAGTTTTTTGGCCACTCTCGCAAATACCAGCGCGCTGCTTTTTGAACGTCTCGACGGCGTGAACTGGGCTGGCTTCTATCTGCTGGAAGAAAATACTCTGGTTCTGGGGCCTTTCCAGGGCAAGATTGCCTGCGTGCGTATCCCTGTGGGCAAAGGCGTATGCGGTACAGCGGTTTCAACCGGTGAAGTTCAGCGCGTAGAAGATGTGCATGCTTTTGATGGTCATATCGCCTGCGACGCCTCAAGTAATTCCGAAATTGTCTTCCCGCTGGTGGTGAATGACGAGGTTATCGGCGTTCTGGATATCGATAGCACCGAATACGGCCGCTTCACGCCGGTTGACCAACAGGGCTTATCCCAACTGGTTACGCAGCTTTCAAATCTGCTAACCGCTACGGATTATAAAAAATTCTTCACTCGATAGCATGATAAGCAACGGATAACGTGGCAATTGCCGATAGCGTCATTATAATGACGCCTGTTCATGCCGCGGTTTGTTGGCAACTCCGTTGTAATCAGGAAATTTCATGGAAAATCAACCTAAGTTGAATAGCAGCAAAGAAGTTATTACCTTTTTGGCTGAGCGTTTCCCACAGTGTTTTAGCGCTGAAGGTGAAGCTCGCCCCCTGAAGATTGGAATCTTCCAGGATTTGGTCGCGCGCGTTGAAGGCGAAATGAGCCTCAGTAAAACTCAGCTTCGCTCCGCGTTACGTCTTTATACTTCAAGCTGGCGCTACCTGTACGGTATCAAAGTCGGCGCAGTTCGCGTCGATCTCGACGGCAACCCATGCGGTGAGCTGGATGAGCAACACGTTGAACATGCCCGTAAGCAGCTTGAAGAAGCAAAAGCTCGCGTTCAGGCCCAGCGCGCCGAACAGCAAGCGAAAAAACGTGAAGCCGCCATCGCAAACGGCGAGACTGTCGAAGACAAGCCTCGTCGCGAGCGTAAACCACGCCCGGCGCCACGTCGCAAAGAAGGAACCGAACGTAAACCTCGTGCTGATAAGCCGGTTGCTCAGGCACCACGCGAAGAAAAACGCACGCCAGTTACGGATATTTCAGCTCTGCAGGTTGGACAGGCAATTAAAGTCAAAGCGGGTAACAACGCGATGGATGCCACCGTACTGGAAATTACCAAAGATGGCGTCCGTGTACAGCTGACTTCTGGTATGGCTATGATTGTACGCGCAGAACACTTGCAGTTCTGAAACGGAGGCCAGACCCGGGCATGAACAAACTCTTTAAGCTTACGGCCGTCGCTAGCCTGTTGTTTCTCGCAGGCAGCGCGCTGGCCGTTGAGAACATCACGCGTGCTGACCAAATCCCGCAGTTAAAGGAAGAGACACAGCATGCCACGGTGAGTGAGCGCGTAACTTCGCGCTTTACTCGCTCGCATTACCGCCAGTTCGACCTCGACCAAAACTTTTCTGCTAAGATTTTCGACCGCTATCTGAACCTGCTCGACTTCAGTCACAACGTGCTGCTTGCCGGTGACGTTGAGCAGTTTGCAGCCCGTAAAAATCAGATTGGCGATGAGCTACGTTCAGGCAAGCTGGATGTGTTTTACGATTTGTACAACCTGGGTCAAAAGCGCCGTTTTGAACGTTATCAGTACGCGCTAAAGGTGCTTGAAAAACCGATGGATTTCACCGGTAACGACACCTTTAACCTTGACCGCAGTAAATCTCCATGGCCGACAAGCGTTGAGGAGTTAAACAAACTCTGGGACGGTAAGGTCAAGTATGACGAGCTCAGCCTGAAGCTGACCGGGAAGAACGAGCAGGAGATTCGCGAAACGCTGACCAAGCGTTATCAGTTTGCTATTCGCCGTCTGGCGCAGTCCAACAGCGAAGACGTTTTCTCTCTGGCGATGACCGCGTTCGCGCATGAAATCGACCCGCATACTAACTACCTCTCTCCACGCAATACCGAACAGTTCAACACGGAAATGAGCCTGTCGCTTGAAGGCATCGGCGCCGTACTGCAAATGGACGATGACTATACGGTTATCAACTCTATGGTAGCGGGTGGTCCTGCTGCGAAAAGCAAGGCGATTACCGTAGGCGATCGTATTGTTGGCGTTGGTCAGACGGGCAAAGCGATGGTTGATGTGATCGGCTGGCGTTTAGACGACGTGGTTGCGCTGATCAAAGGACCGAAGGGCAGCAAAGTGCGCCTGGAAATTCTGCCCGCCGGTAAGGGAACAAAAACCCGTATCGTAACTTTAACGCGCGAGCGTATTCGTCTTGAAGACCGTGCCGTGAAGCTGACAGTGAAAACTATAGGCAAAGACAAGGTGGGCGTGCTGGATATTCCAGGCTTCTATGTTGGTCTGACGGATGACGTCAAGGTTCAACTGCAGAAGCTGGAAAAACAGAACGTGAAGAGCGTGATCATCGATCTGCGCTCTAACGGCGGCGGCGCGTTGACTGAAGCGGTATCGCTGTCTGGTCTGTTTATTCCGGGTGGCCCGGTGGTGCAGGTTCGCGACAACAACGGTAAAGTCCGTGAAGATAGCGATACCGACGGCGTGGTTTACTACAAAGGCCCGCTGGTAGTGATGGTTGACCGTTTCAGCGCTTCGGCCTCGGAAATCTTTGCCGCAGCGATGCAGGATTATGGCCGCGCGCTGATTGTTGGCGAGCCGACGTTTGGTAAAGGCACCGTGCAGCAGTATCGCTCCCTGAATCGCATTTACGATCAAATGCTGCGTCCGGAATGGCCTGCTTTGGGCTCCGTGCAATATACCATTCAGAAGTTCTACCGCATCAACGGCGGCAGCACCCAGCGTAAAGGCGTCACGCCGGATATCACCATGCCAACCGGCTCGCAGGAAACGGAAACCGGCGAGAAGTTTGAGGATAACGCCTTGCCTTGGGACAGCATTAACGCTGCTACCTACGTTAAAACAGGCGATCTGACATCGTTTGAGCCGGAGTTGTTGAAGCTGCATCAGGACCGCATCGTTAAGGACCCTGAGTTCCAGTACATCATGAAGGACATTGAGCGTTTCAATGCCCTGAAAGAAAAACGCAACATTGTGTCCCTGAATCTCGCCCAGCGTGAGAAAGAAAATCAGGAAGACGATGCCACGCGTCTGGCGCGCATTAACGACCGCTTCAAGCGCGAAGGCAAAGCGCCGCTGAAGAAACTGGACGATTTGCCGAAGGATTACCAGGAGCCGGATCCGTATCTTGATGAAACGGTGCACATCGCCCTGGATCTTGCAAAAATGGAACAGGGCAAGCCGGCAGAGCAGCCAGCCGCCGCGAAGTAATCTCCCAACGGGCACAAGATATTGTGCCCGTTTTTTTACCTTTCTCAAGCCACGTCAACGCCGTCTCCGTTCATTGTAAAGTTATGTATTATTAATCACTTGTGGCCTCGCAATGCTTGAAAATGGCGGGCTTGCCCCTACGATGTGGAGGTAACGCACAGTGCGTATTTTTAAAACCGAGGTAAAAAGAAAATTATGATGCGTATCGGGCTCTTCCTGTTGACCAACCTTGCGGTTATGGTCGTTTTCGGGCTGGTGCTAAGCCTGACGGGGATCCAGTCAAGCAGCGTTTCTGGTCTGATGATCATGGCGGTATTGTTTGGCTTTGGCGGTTCAATCGTCTCACTGTTGATGTCCAAATGGATGGCATTACGTTCCGTGGGCGGAGAAGTAATTGAACAGCCACGCAATGAAACTGAACGCTGGCTGATGGAAACCGTTCGCCGTCAGTCGCAACAGGCGGGCATCGCCATGCCACAGGTGGCAATCTATCATGCGCCGGACATCAACGCGTTCGCCACCGGCGCCCGTCGCGATGCTTCGCTGGTCGCGGTCAGCACCGGCCTGTTGCAGAACATGAGCCGTGATGAAGCTGAAGCCGTGATCGCTCACGAAATCAGCCACATTGCGAATGGCGATATGGTCACCATGACGCTGATTCAGGGCGTGGTGAACACCTTCGTTATCTTTATTTCCCGTATCATCGCTCAGGTGGCCTCAGGCTTCCTGTCCGGGAACCGTGACGAAGGCGAGAGCAGCAATGGCAACCCGCTGGTGTACTTTGCCGTTGCGACGGTGCTGGAACTGGTGTTTGGCATTCTCGCCAGCATTATCACCATGTGGTTCTCGCGTCATCGCGAATTCCACGCCGACGCGGGTTCTGCGAAACTGGTGGGTCGTGAGAAAATGATTGCCGCGCTTCAGCGTCTGAAAACCAGCTACGAACCGCAGGAAGCCAGCAGCATGATGGCGTTTTGCATTAACGGTAAGGCGAAATCCATGAGCGAATTGTTCATGACTCACCCGCCGCTGGATAAACGTATTGAAGCGCTGCGTAACGGCGAATACCTGAAGTAAGCGATTAAGTAACAAAAAAGCGTGCCCTGAACGGCACGCTTTTTTTATGCCTGAACCCGAGGTTGTGACAAACGCAGGCTGCTGACGATCGCCGCCAGAGTGGCAAAACTTCCGGCCAGAAGAAGGGAGGCGTGAGTGCCATGTTCGTGGAACATGTTGAACATCAGCGCCACCAGCGCGGCTCCCGAACTTTGCCCCAGCAGACGTGCCGTGCCCAGCATCCCGCTGGCTCCTCCGCTCCGGTGGCGCGGTGCGGCGGAAATAATCGTATGGTTGTTCGGCGACTGGAACAGCCCAAAACCTGCACCGCACAGGATCATGCGCCAGACGATATCCAGATCGCTCGGATTGTGCGGCAGCAGCGCCAGAGCGAACAGACCTGCGGCCATAACAGCCAGGCCAATCCCGCCTAATAATCCTGCGTGAACACGCTCAATTAAATACCCGGCAAGCGGCGCCATTACCATTGTGGCAAGCGGCCAGGGCGTCAGCAGCAGCCCGGTATCCACCTCGCTGCGGCCCAGTACGGTTTGCAAAAAGAAAGGCAGAGAGACGAACGCCAGCATCTGCGCCGTAAATGAACGGACGGAGGTGCCCATTGAGAGCGAAAAAATAGGAATACGTAATAAATCGACCGGCAAAATTGGGAAGGGGAGTGCGAGCTGACGACGAATAAAAAAGTAGCCAATGATAACGAGCGCGACCAGCTCACCGGCAATCAACGCGCCTGACTGCCCCTGCGAGAAGCCGCTGATGGCGGAAATAAGCAGACCAAAAGTCAGCGCGTTCATGATGGCGCTCGGAATATCAAAACGCTGTCCCTGGGCTTTTTGTTGATTAGGCGGCAAATAACGCAGCGCTAAAAGAAGCGCCATAATCCCGATGGGCACATTGATTAAGAACAGCCACTGCCAGGAGGCTACGGAAAGTATTGCGGCTGCAACGGTTGGTCCTGCGGCTGAAGAAACGGCGACAATAAAGGAGTTAATTCCCATGCCCCGCCCAAGGAAACGCTGCGGATAAATAAGCCTGATCAGCGCGGTATTGACGCTCATTAATGCCGCACCGCCAAAGCCCTGCAGCACGCGAGCTACGGTTAACATGGGAAGCGATGTAGAAAGGGCGCAGAATAATGACGTTAGGCAAAAAAGCACAAGGCCGCATTGATAAACTCTGCGATAGCCGAAAAGATCGCCTAAAAACGACATGGATAAGAGCGAAACAATAATCGCAATCTGGTAACTGTTCACTACCCAAATAGATTCTGCGGGGCTTGCGAGTAGATCCCGGGCGATGGTCGGGAGCGCAACGTTAGCAATAGCGCCGTCAAGCACGGCCATGGTAATGCCCAGAGCTATCGCGAAAATTGCGCCATAACGCTGCGGGCCAGAAAGCCCGTCGGAGAGAGTTTTATCCATATGAATAATGTGACTTTATGGGTATTATTTTATGAGTAATTATTTTAGCATCGATATTTCTGGGATATGTCGCAGATTTGTAACGAAATAGCATAGATAGATTGCGGTAGACCGGGCGTCAACTTATACTAAAAACCGGTTCTGATTTTTATAAAACACATGCGATCGAGGTGATTAATGGCAATCGCAGATCTGGATAAACAACCTGATTCTGTCTCTTCTGTCCTGAAAGTTTTTGGCATCTTACAGGCTCTTGGCGAAGAACGTGAAATTGGTATCACTGAACTCTCGCAACGCGTCATGATGTCAAAAAGCACCGTCTATCGCTTTTTGCAAACCATGAAGTCGCTGGGCTACGTTGCTCAGGAAGGTGAGTCGGAGAAATATTCTCTGACGCTGAAATTGTTTGAGCTGGGTGCTCGCGCGCTACAGAACGTTGATTTGATTCGCAGCGCAGACATTCAGATGCGTGAGCTTTCGCGTCTGACTAAAGAGACGATTCACTTAGGTGCTCTGGATGAAGACAGTATTGTCTATATCCATAAAATCGACTCTATGTATAACCTGCGCATGTATTCCCGCGTTGGGCGTCGTAACCCGTTATACAGCACCGCCATTGGTAAAGTGCTGCTGGCGTGGCGCGATCGGGATGAAGTAAAAGAAATCCTTGCGGGCGTGGAGTATACGCGCAGCACCGATCGCACGATCGTGAGCACCGAAGAACTGCTTCCGCTGCTGGACCAGGTTCGCGAGCAGGGTTACGGTGAAGATAATCAGGAACAGGAAGAAGGGCTGCGCTGCATCGGCGTCCCGGTATTTGACCGTTTCGGCGTAGTGATTGCCGGGTTGAGTATTTCTTTCCCGACTTTGCGTTTCTCAGAAGACCGTTTGCATGAATACGTGGCGATGCTTCACGATGCCGCGCGAACTATCTCTGAACAAATGGGTTACCACGATTACCCATTCTGATTGAACGTTAAAAAAACGCCGCATTTAGCGGCGTTTTTTATTACTGGCCATTGTCGATGACGGTATCGCTTTTTCGCAGAACCGGACAGTTTGTGAGACCAATGATCCCGCTGTCGGTATGGACGAACTGAGCGGTAACGACATTGCGTGCGGTTAAATATTTACATTGCAGACCCAATCCAGCGGCATTCTCGTTGCTGCCAATCAAAACGCCATAACCCGATAAGAGCAAACCGATCCACAAAAGTGCTATTACAATAATGGTGCGGATCACCATACGCATACAAACCTCATTTTTTTGCTGTGTACATTCTGCCTCTAAGCGTAGTGGATTGTGCAACGCAAACAATATCAAGAATCCTAAATGTTAAATGCAGCGGCGGTTAAGTCAGGTTTAATTTGTCGGTGGTACGCTGGAAGAAGATTGGTGATGAAGTGGAGAAATGAGTGAAAAAGTACCGATGGGTTATTCTGGCGGCGATTGTCGTCGCCTGCCTGCTCTTATGGACCCAAATGGTTAATGTGATGTGCGATCAGGATGTACAATTTTTCAGCGGGATCTGCACAATCAATAAATTTATCCCCTGGTAAAGGCATTTTTAATCGCTATGATGATTTCCTTGCGCCCGGGCAGGTGTAGAATACGCGTTTTGTTGAGGTGGTAAGATGAACGAACTGAACGTTGGTATTTTTAACATTGCGTCTGCGGCAGTCTCCCTGGCTGTGCTGTTAGTGGGTCTGGTACTGTGGTTTTTTGTTAATCGCGCCAGCAGCCGTGCAAATGAGCAGGTCGCGCTGCTTGAAGAACTGCTCGACCAGCAAAAACGTCAGAATGCTTTGCTGCGTCGTTTATGTGAGGCGAACGAGCCGGAAGTAGAAAAAAAAGCGACCGCAGCGTCAGAAGAAGATGATGAAGAAGATGATTTTGTTCGTCTGGTCGCAGAGCGGTAGCGTTTAGCCGGACAGTTCACCTTTTTTCTTCAGGAGCAGGTATGCCGTGGAAAAATCCCTGGTTCGATCCTGATCTGCCGCACCATCTACCCGATGGCTTTCAAAATTTGCATTCTCTGCAACGTCAGCCGGGTGATGTTAAGCGCTGGCGTGAGGAAAGAAAGGCGCAGGGGCTCCCGCATCCTCCGACTGGCGGATACCCGGCTTTTATCGATCGCTGGTGGCAAAAAGCCCATATAACAGGCGATGATGACCGCGTCTGGTGGCTGGGCCACGCCAGTTTGCTGTTGCGTTTGCAAGGGCAGTATCTGCTTACTGACCCGGTTTTTTCGCAGCGAGCTTCTCCGTTTCCCTTTGCAGGCCCTCTGCGTAAAACTCCGGTTTCGCTTAGCGTTAACGAGCTTCCCCAGCTTGATGCGGTTCTTATCTCTCATAATCACTACGATCATCTCGACAATGCCACGGTGCGCCAGATTGTCAGGCGTTTTCCCGACGTCAATTTCTTCGTGCCCCTCGGATTAAAGAACTGGTTTACAAGGCGCGGGATCCGTCACGTAACCGAGCTCGACTGGTGGCAGGCTCTAACCTGGAAGGGGATGGCCGTTACCGCAGTTCCTGCACAGCACTGGAGCATGAGGTCGCTATGGGATCGCAATCGCAGCCTGTGGTGCGGCTGGATTATTGAAACAGCGCGGCTACGTTTCTGGTTCAGCGGCGATACGGGTTTTGCAAGCGATCTTGCCGACATGGCGCTGCGTTTAGGCCCGCTGGACGCAGCCGCAGTGCCGATAGGCGCCTATGCGCCGCGCTGGTTTATGGGAAATCATCATATGGATCCTCAGCAGGCTGTCGCATTATGGCAGCAGATTGGCCGCCCAATGACTGTGCCCATTCACTGGGGAGTGTTCGAACTTGCGGACGAGCCGTTGGATTTGCCGCCGCAGGAGCTGCTTGCGGCCCTCTCGGATGCTGGCGAGAAGAGCGAAAGCTTCACGCCGTTTGTCATTGGCCAAAGTTCGGCCTTATTTAAAAATAAGTATTAATTATTACCACAAGCTTTTAGCGTTTTATTTTTTCTAAAAAATCAGTCAATAGTTTTATGAAATACATTATAGCGAAACGTTTTTATTGCCTCATGGTGAAGCACATTGTCATTAAACTTTCATTATTTTGGTGCAATATTACCGGCTAACTGTTCAAGCTTTATTCTATTTTGGTCCTGAATGAAAAATCCCTCCTTTGGCAACGGAAATATCAGCTTTGCATTGCTCATTTTTTGCATAGTTATGCATTAAAAATCATAAGAATAATGATGCGGCTATCGACTTTTTAAGACTTCGCCTGGACGAAGTGAAGTCTTTGAGCTATGGTAAAAAAGTTGTCTGAGACATGCCGTTGCAGGCACAGCGGCAAGCGTGAGCTTGTGAAGTGTTTTATTCATAAACTGTTTGTTTGATTTTTTACATACAAATGGTCAGTTTTTGGAATCTGTGCGGCAGATCGATACGTGCTTAAAAATGGCTTGCCATTGTTTACGTTGTATGTGATAACACTTTGGGTCAAACGAGGTACAGTTCTGTTTATGTGTGGCATTTTCAGTAAAGAAGTCCTGAGTAAACACGTTGTCGTTGAATACCGCTTCTCTGCCGAGCCTTATATTAGTGCCTCAAGCAGTAACGTCTCTGTTTTATCTAAGTTATGCCTGCGGGCGAAGAAAACAATCTAAGGAATTTGCAAAATGGCAAAGATTAAAGGTCAAGTTAAGTGGTTCAACGAGTCTAAAGGTTTTGGTTTCATTACTCCTGCTGACGGCAGCAAAGATGTATTCGTACATTTCTCTGCAATCCAGGGTAACGGCTTCAAAACTCTGGCTGAAGGCCAGAACGTTGAGTTCGAAATCCAGGACGGCCAGAAAGGCCCTGCTGCAGTTAACGTGACTGCCATCTAATTCAGCTGAATTAGGCTCAGGCGCCAAAACGCCTAATTGAGTTAAAAGCCTCGCACTTTACGCGGGGCTTTTTAATGGGTGAAATAAACTCAATACCTTTCAAAGTATTACCAAACTCCTCCCTACGTTGCCTCTTGTTGCAATCCTGCGAAGGATGTAGCACTCCTCCCGCACGAGATGCCGCGAAAATCTGTTTAAATTTTCAATCGCTTAAGTTTTGATAAGGATTGATTGTGAGGAAAATTACCCCCGCGCTCGTGGGCAATTTCATCCAGTGGCGTTTCGGACTGCTTTGTCTGGCGATTCTGCTAAGCCTGATATTTTTGCTGGGCAGGGTGGCCTGGTTACAGATCGTCTCGCCTGATAGCCTTGTCAAACAAGAAGATATGCGTTCCCTGCGCGAAAAAACCATCGCCGTGCCGCGTGGCATGATAGAAGACCGCGATGCACGCCCGCTGGCGGTGAGTGTCCCGGTTAATGCGGTATGGGCCGACCCCAAAATTATCATGGAAAAGGGCGGCGTTCAGTTTGACCGACGCTGGCAGGCGCTTGCCAACGCGCTGCACATCCCGCTGAGCGAAATCGCTGCGCGCATTCATCACAACGATCGCAGTCGTTTTATCTACCTTGCTCGCCAGCTTGATCCTCAGCAAGCGGCGTGGATCGATAAACTAAACATTCCGGGTATTTCCCTGCGTGAAGAGTCTCGCCGGTTTTATCCAGCCGGACACGTTGCGTCAAACCTGCTGGGCTTTACCAATATCGACGATCAGGGCATCGAGGGCATTGAAAAGAGCTTTAACAGCCAGTTAACCGGCGTTTCTGGCGAGCGTCTGGTGCGCAAAGACCGCTATGGTCACGTGATTGAGAATATTACAGAAACCCCGGCCAGACCGGCGCACAACATTATTTTGAGCATTGATGAACGTCTTCAGACGGTGACGGAAGATGCGCTAAGCAACGCTGTTACCTGGAACAAAGCAGACTCTGGCGCGGCGGTAATCATCGATGTGAATACCGGCGAGGTGCTGGCGATGGCCAGCTATCCGACGTTCAATCCGAATAATCGCGAAGGAGCAACCCTGGACGATTTCCGTAACCGCGCCATCAGCGACACCTTCGAGCCCGGCTCTACGGTTAAGCCCATGGTCATTATGACCGCCCTGAAGCAGGGGATCGTTCAACCCGACAGCGTGGTGGATACCCATCCCTATATGCTCGACGGGCACCGCATCCGCGATGTAGGTTTCTATCCGCAATTAACCCTTACCGGCATTTTACAGAAGTCGAGCGATACCGGGGTTTCCCGGCTGTCGCTGGCCATGCCGATTCAGGCTCTGTTGGATACCTATAAAAGCTTTGGATTTGGAACGCCTACCGGTCTGGGGTTGACGGGGGAGAGCAGCGGCTTGTTACCCCACAGACAGCGCTGGGGACAGTTGGATCGCGCAACGTTCTCGTTTGGTTATGGCTTAATGGTGACCCCGCTGCAACTGGCGCACGTTTACGCGACAATCGGCAGTTTTGGGATTGCCAGGCCGCTATCCATAACCCGAGTGGACCCGCCGGTTGTCGGGCAACGCGTGATGTCCGAGCAGATTGCTCATCAGGTTGAACACATGATGGAAAGCGTGGCGCTACCGGGCGGCGGGGGCACAAAAGCGGCCGTGCGCGGCTATCGCGTCGCGGTAAAAACCGGCACGGCGAAGAAAATCGGCGATGACGGTAAATATATCGACAAATATGTCGCCTATACCGCAGGCGTTGCCCCCGCCAGCAATCCTCGTTTTGCACTGGCCGTGGTGATTAACGATCCTTCCAACGGGGCTTATTACGGCGGGGCGGTTTCAGCGCCGGTATTTAGTCAGATTATGGGAGATGTGCTGCGCCTGGAAAATGTCGAACCGGATGGTTTAGCGCCAGGCGACGATCGTCTGCTATTGCTAAACAAGGCAAACGCGGCGGCTCCAGCGTCGTAGCTGCTTTTCGTTGTCGGGCGTAAGCGTTACACTTGCGCCCTCTACAGTTACCCGGAGTCACCATGTCCTATCTTTGCCCTCTTTGCCATTCCCCTCTTGCCGCTCAGGAAAAAAGCTTTGTTTGTCCGCAGGGACACCAGTTTGATAAGGCGAAAGAAGGCTATGTGAATTTGCTGCCGGTTCAGCATAAGCACTCCAGAGATCCGGGCGACAGTACTGAAATGATGCAGGCCCGTCGTGCATTTCTCGATGCGGGACATTATCAGCCGCTGCGCGATGCTATTTGCCAGGTTTTAACGTGTTTTGCACCTGAAAAGCTGCTGGATATTGGCTGTGGGGAAGGGTATTACACCGCAGGCTTTGCCGGGGCGCTAACGGGGCTTACGGGAGATATCTGGGGGCTGGACGTTTCAAAGGTAGCGATTCGCTATGCGGCTAAGCGCTATTCACAGGTGCAGTTTTGCGTAGCCTCCAGCCATCGTCTGCCGTTTGGCGACAGTAGTCTGGGTGCTGTGGTACGAATCTTTGCACCGTGCAAGGCTGAAGAGCTGGCGCGAGTTGTTAAACCCGGCGGCGTGGTGATTACCGCCACGCCGGGACCGCGTCATCTGATGCAGCTAAAGGCGTTGATTTATCAGGAAGTTTTATTGCATTCGCAAGAGGTTGAATCATTGCCAGGTTTCGTTGAGGAACAAACGCAGCACATCAGTTGGCCAATGACGCTTAAGGGAGAAGAAGCCGCGGCGCTGCTGCAAATGACGCCGTTTGCCTGGCGCGCACGCCCTGAAGTCCGCGAAGCATTGAAAGCAGAAGCGGCATTTGCCTGCGAAACTGATTTTGTGGTGCGAGTCTGGCGACGCGAGGGATAAATTAAAAATAGAAATGGCTGTAGAGAATCTGGCAGCCAATCCCAATCAATACCAGGCCGCCCAGGATCTCGGCGCGTTTGCCAAGCATCGGGCCGATAAAACGGCCTATCATCATTCCAAGAGTGGACATAATCATCGTGGCGCAGCCAATCGCCAGCGCGGTTTCGATGATATTCACTTTCAAAAACGCCAGGCCAACCCCTACCGCCATGGCGTCCAGGCTGGTAGCAATAGCGGTGGTGACTAAAAGCCAGAACCCATGTCGTTGCAACTTCTGCGTATCTTCTGCGTTCTCACCGCGGAATCCTTCAATAAGCATTCTTCCGCCGAGGAAAACCAGCAGCACAAAGGCCACCCAGTGGTTCCATTCCAGCACAACCTGGCTTGCGAGCAGGCCAAGGCACCAGCCGATGAGCGGGGTGATCGTTTCAATTACGCCAAAAATAAGACCGGTGCGGAGCGCTTCTGAGAATTTAGGTTTGTGGAGCGAAGCACCTTTGCCGATCGATGCTGCGAAAGCATCCATTGACATGCCAAATGCGAGAAGGAGAGTTGCAGAGAGATTCATTACGGCGCCTCAGTTGGGAATATCCATATACACGTCACCCATCCCCAACGATCGATGGTTACGTGCCTATGGTCTCGCCTACTCATTACTGAGTCGTACACGCCACGTTCTTAGAACGAGTATGTTGACATGTACATTTTCACGCAGGTGAAAATCGGCTACTCCCCAACGACGGGCGCAACCTTAACATATTTTTTGAAGTTAAAACAATAATTGATATTGACGCTTAACCCTACAAATGATAACGATTTTCATTTAATTGAAGAAGTGATCAAAACGTTAATAAATAAGCGCAGAGAATAGCCGGAAATAGCTTTGGCTATGTTTTTAATTTCGCCTGAGTGGTTAAAAAATATAGATATTGCTATGTTTTTAACCTATTGACTGACAACGAGAAGTTTATAAATTTTCTCCAGGTCGTCTATATTCTTAACGCGAATAAGCAGGCGACGCTGCTCTAATTGCATCACCAGCACCCCGTCCTCAGATAAATTCATCTCTTTTATGCGGGAATAAAGTATCCAGACGCCAGCGAAAAAGAAACCTTCATTTTTGAACAACAACTTAGGCTGGCGAATCCAGGAAATATAAACCGCAACCAGCGCCAGAGCAGATAATAACCACGTGGTCATTGCGGTGCCATTTGTGGTGATGTTGTTGTAAATGAGGATCCCCACCAGACCCACAAAAATTGTGCTGTCGATGCGGTTACGGCGCAGCAGGGTGATGGTCAGGCGCGTCTTGCCTTTGAGTTTATCCATAATCAATTCGTCATAAATCGCCCAGCCAAGCAGCAACACGATAAACGTCAGCAGTACGACATCCGTTAACGTCATCACAACTCTCTCCCTTTTGAAATAAAAAACCGGGGCAGGCGCCCCGGTTTGCACAGCGGTTTAATTACAGACCCAACAGGCCGATAGCATAACCGACAATACCGATGACGAAGAAGCCCATGATAATCCACAGCGCGTTCACTTTCTTACGCAGCAGCCACATACAGGCGAAGGTCAACAGCAACGGCACAAGACCCGGCATCAACTGATCGAGGATGGTTTGAACGGTAGTGACTTTAACCGCACCGGTCTGGTCGGTAATCCTTGATACTACCAGCGGTATGTTAACGTGCGTCCACTTGTTGACCAGCGCTCCCATGACAAAGAGGCCGAGAATGGATGCCCCCTCGGTCAGTTTCTGCAGGAAGCCGCCGCCCATATCCTTAACGATATCGATCCCTTTACGATAACCGTATGCCACACCGTAATAACGGGTCAGCAAACGTACTGCGTTAAACAGGATGAAGAACAGCAGGGGTCCCAACAGGCTGCCGCTCATGGCAATCCCGGCGCCTAACGCTGCGAATACAGGACGAACGGTACCCCAGAAGATTGGGTCGCCTACGCCCGCCAGCGGCCCCATCAGACCAACTTTGATACCGTTAATGGCACCGTCGTCGATTTCTGCGCCGTTCGCACGCTGTTCTTCCATCGCAAGCGTAACGCCCAACACCGGCGCGGCTACGTATGGATGAGTGTTGAAGAATTCCAGGTGACGTTTAATCGCTTGTTTACGCGCGTCGTTATTCTCCGGATACAGGCGTTTAATGGCCGGAATCATAGAGAAGCAGAAGCCCAGCGCCTGCATACGTTCAAAGTTCCAGGAACCCTGGAAGAGGTTTGAACGCAGGAACACGCCACGAATATCGCCCGGAGTAAGTTTCTTCTCGGTAGTCGTTGTTTTGGTGGTATCAACCATTTCGCTCACCTATTAATCTAATTCGTTATCGAGATCGTTAGCACCAGCAGCCGATGCCGGGGCAGCAGCGGAACGGTTGTATTTCGGGCTAAGCTGGATATACAGCACGGCCATCACGGCACCAATCACACCCAGAGCAACCAGGTTGAATTCGGTAAACGCGGCGGTCACGAAGCCCAGATAGAAGAACGGCATCAGGTAGCCTGCACGCATCATGTTGATAACCATGGCGTAACCAACAACTACGATCATGCCGCCGGCGATGTTCAGACCGCTGGTCACCACTTCAGGAATGGCGTTCAGCATGTTTTGAACTTCGCTTGTGCCAACAGAAATCGCAACGATAACGGCAGGAATAGCGATACGCATTGCCTGCAGGAACAGGGAAGAGACGTGAATCCAGGAGAGTGCTGAGAGGTTGCCATTTTCGGCAGCTTTATCCGCCGCGTGCTGGAAACCAACGGTAATAGTACGAACGATGATAGTCAGTACCTGGCCTGCTGCGGCCAGTGGAATAGCCAGTGCGATACCGGAACCAATGCCCTGATGCCCGGCGATAACCAGAATGGTTGAGATAATGGACGCAAGAGCAGCATCGGGTGCTACGGCGGCACCGATGTTCATCCAACCCAGCGCGATCATTTCGAGCGTACCGCCGATAATAATACCGGTTTTCATGTCGCCCAGTACGAGACCGATTAACGTACAGGCGACAAGCGGACGGTGAAACTGAAATTCATCAAGAACCGATTCCATACCGGCAATACAGGCTACGATGAACACCAGCACAATCTGAAGAGTGGTAATCTCCATTGTACTTCTCCTTAAACGTATGACTTAAGTGTAAAAACTGAGCAAAACGCAGAATCAGGTAAATCCGGCTGAAATTAACTTTTCACCTTCGCGATCAGATCCATCATTTTCAGTTTTTGATCGGTAGAAACTTTACGGGCTTCAAGCTCAATGCCGCGCTCGTTCAGTTTCTTAAAGGCTGCAATATCTTTTTCATCGACTGAAATAGCGTTGTTGACCTGGGTTTTGCCCTGGCGGAACGCCATACCACCGATATTGACAGAAGTAATTTTTACGCCGCCTTCGACAAGTCGCTCAACGTCGGTCGGGTTAGTAAAGAGCAGCATCACACGATCGCCCGCATATTTCGGGTTGTTGTAGACGCGGATCATTTTGGCGACGTCTACCACGTGAGCGGTAACGCCAGGAGGGGCAACCTGAGTCAGCAACGTTTTACGCACGGTATCGGCTGCCACCTCATCGCTGACGACGATAATGCGGGTTACGTTGGTTTCTTTTGTCCAGCGGGTGGCGACCTGGCCGTGAATTAAACGGTCGTCGATACGAGCCAGACCAATGTTCATATAGTCGTTTGGACCCATTGGCTTGGCCGGAGCCGCCGCTTTTGGCGCTGCCGCAGCAGGTGTGGGTGCTGGTTTTTCAACAGGCTGAGCTTTCAGGGCCTTAACCCCTTCGCGACCTGTTTCGACCGCCAGCGCGACCAGTTCATCAAAGGAAGGGTTGTCATCACGGGCCATCAGCGTCTCGACCAGCATCGGAATATTAACCCCGGCCACGACTTCGTAATGCTCTTTATCGACGACAATACGGCTTGCCGCATTGAAAGGACTGCCGCCCCAGGTATCGACGAGAAACAGCACACCTTTACCGGTGTCCAGATTCGCCAGTTGCGCGTTGTACTTTTCGATTAACGTTTCGGCGTTTTCACCGGGAACGAAATCTATCCAGCCAACGTTTTCTTGCTCGCCTAATAGCATTTCAGCCGTTTTCAGCAGTTGTTCCGCTGCCCAGCCGTGCGTGCCTATGACAATAGCAATAGTCACTTGCTACCTCCTGTGTTTGTCATTGCAACATCCTTACGAATGTTCTTTTGCATCTGTCCCGACTGCATGAATCGATTCAGATGAGGGGTTAAGAAAAGTCGAATCATTTACCGGAATTATTTTAGACAGTGAAAAAATAATTTATGTGATGAAGATCCGTAATTTAACTTTGTTACGTATTCAATGAATTGAGGGATAAAATATGACCGAATCAGGTGACATAAAAATTGCAAAGACAGGTAAATCTTTGCAAAAGGGCATTTTGCTCTGATAATGTTGAGCTCTTGTTTAATTTCTAAGGAGTACAGGGCAGTAGCCCACCGTATGGACCGTCACCGACGTCTTTTCACTTCCCGGCCTGTAGCCTCAGTCCAGCAACGCGACGTTCCCCGTCCGTTTAACCATTCCATTCAAAGTGTTGCGCCCGCGAATCGCGAGGTGCCGTTTAGTCATTCCAACAGATGGAGTTTGTTATGGAATTCTTAATGGACCCCCAAATTTGGGCGGGCTTGTTGACGCTTGTCGTGCTGGAGATCGTACTGGGTATTGATAACCTGGTATTTATCGCCATTCTTGCGGATAAACTGCCGCCAAAACAGAGAGATAAAGCGAGACTTATCGGATTATCCCTTGCTTTGGTGATGCGACTCGGTTTGTTGTCATTAATCTCATGGATGGTGACGCTTACCCAACCGCTGTTCAGCGTTATGGATAAAACTTTCTCGGGGCGTGATTTGATCATGCTGGTCGGGGGTATTTTCCTGCTGTTTAAAGCCACGACGGAATTGCATGAACGGCTGGAGAACCGCCAGCATGGCGACGGGCACGGAAAAGGCTACGCCAGCTTCTGGGTTGTCGTGCTGCAGATTGTTGTTCTTGACGCGGTGTTCTCACTTGATGCGGTTATTACCGCTGTGGGTATGGTCAACCACCTGCCGGTGATGATGGCTGCGGTCATTATTGCGATGGGGGTGATGCTGCTGGCTTCTAAGCCGCTGACGAATTTCGTCAATCAACATCCTACGGTCGTGGTGCTTTGTCTTAGCTTCCTGTTGATGATTGGCCTTAGCCTGGTGGCGGAAGGCTTCGGATTCCATATCCCGAAAGGCTATCTGTACGCGGCTATCGGCTTCTCAATCATCATCGAACTGTTCAACCAGATTGCGCGCCATAACTTTATTCGTCATCAGTCGAACGTTCCGCTTCGTGCCCGTACTGCTGATGCAATCCTGCGTCTGATGAATGGCAAACGTCAGGAACGAGCAGAACGTGACGAGAGCAAAACCATCACGCCGATTGAAGCGGAAGCCTTTGCGGCTGAAGAGCGCTACATGATTAACGGCGTGCTGACTTTGGCTTCGCGTTCGCTACGCAGCATCATGACGCCGCGCGGTGAAATCTCCTGGGTGGATGCGCAAAAAAGCGTCGCTGAAATTCGTGAGCAGCTTCTGGAATCGCCGCACAGCCTTTTCCCGGTGTGTCGTGGCGAACTGGATGAAATCATCGGTATTGTGCGCGCTAAAGAATTGCTGGTAGCGCTTGATAAAGGTGCCGATGTTACGGCGATTGCCTCCCGAACTCCGGCTATTGTGGTGCCGGAAACGCTGGACCCGATTAACCTGCTGGGCGTGCTGCGTCGTGCTCGCGGCAGCTTCGTCATCGTCAACAACGAGTTTGGCGTGGTGCAGGGGCTGGTTACGCCGCTGGACGTGCTGGAAGCTATCGCCGGTGAATTCCCGGATGCCGACGAAACGCCGGAAATCGTTCGTGATGGCGACGGCTGGCTGGTTAAAGGATCAACCGACCTGCACGCTTTGCAGCAGCATCTGGATATTAATAACCTGGTCAACGACGAAGAAGATATTGCTTCGATTGCGGGCCTGATCATTGCGGTCAACGGACAGATCCCAAAACCGGGTGATGTCATTGAGTTTGCGCCGCTGAGCGTCCAGATAATGGAAGCCAACGATTACCGCGTGGACCTGGTTCGCGTGGTGAAAGAGCGTGATCCCCATCAGGATGATGAAGAAGAATAATCAGTGTAGAGGAATGACAGGCACAGCGTGACCATTGTGGTGAGGGGGCGGCGGAGAGCGGCCCTCAAGCCAGCGCGGAAACTCTTTTAACGGCATGGGGCGTGCGAACAAATAGCCCTGTAAAATATCTACGCCGTGGTTGCGCAGATACTCCGCCTGCTCCGGTGTTTCCACCCCTTCCGCCACCAAATCAATGCCCAGACGCTGCGCCAGCGCGATAATAATATCCGTCACCGTTGAGTTAACCGCGTCGGTACCAATTGCTGCGGTGAATGATTTATCGATTTTCAGCACGTCAGGGCTCAGCGTTTCAAGGTAAGCCAGTGAGCTCTGCCCGGTGCCAAAATCATCAATAGCCAGACTGACCCCCAGGCGATGCAAGGCACGCACTACGCGGTGATCGACATCCGGCAGCGCGTCGCGCTCCGTCAGTTCAAGCATAAGCGGCTGAATGGCGTTAGACGGGAACCAGTAACGTTTCAGATCGCCAATAATTTCACCGTTGTGGAAGTGGCTGGCTGCCACGTTAACGCCGATATGAAAATCACGGGATTTCGGGAACATATCAAGATGGCGCACCGCTTCATCCAGCACAAAGCGCGTTAACGGCGCGATTAAGTTTTGCTGTTCGGCAAGTGGAATAAATACCTCTGGCGAAATCCAGCCCTGGCGCGGGTTATTCCAGCGCAGCAGCAATTCCACGCCCACACATTGCTGATTTCGCGCGTTAAGAAGCGGCTGACAAAACACTTCAAACTCTCGCGAGGCAAGGCCAAGATTAATCTCCCACGAAAAACTCATGCGGTTCGCCGTGGCAAGCCAGGTAATATAGCCGATCAGCATGCTGAGGATTAACGCCAAAGGGAACTGGGTGGGCAGATTTTTAAGCGCCAAATCTCCGGCCGACGGGCCAATGGAGATAATAGAAAACGGGAATTTTTCCGAGGCCATTTCGTGGCTCACCAAACCCTTATTCACGCTCACCTGTGCGAGCAAACCTTTCCCGTATTCCAGATGCGAGCCCGCTACGTTGAGCACGGCGCGGGAAACCCAGGGCCGCTCGGGTTCAGACATCAAACCCGTCAGCATCTCAATATTGACGATTTCCATCACGCCATTCTGGCTGCCATCGGCCAGCGGATGCCATGAAACCAGGATTGGGGAACCTTTAAGCAATGAGCTGTCAGTAGAAAGCAGCAGGAGAGGGGACGAATCTGGCAGACGAGGCTGAAGCTGTGAAACAGGAACGTTTCGCGAACCAAATATGCTGGAACAATACAGCACCCCGTCTTTAATCAGGGTGATGGACCTTAGGGTCTGCATCCTGGCTACGTGTTCACGCATCCTGAGTAGTGCTGCTTCGCAGGGCATGCCGACAAGCCGGGTGACATCCGCGCTGACCTCATCCAGCGGTGCGAGGATGTTCTCAATGGTGATAATAGCTCGCTCATTGAACCCCTGCACTCGCTGCTCATTAAGGTTACGTTCAGCGATGTACCGCACGCTAAGCGTCAGGAAGAGAACCAGCACGGCCATAGCAGCACAGACAATAAAGCGTCTGCGACGATACCCTTTAATGATACGTTGCGCGGTCTGCATCCTTGGTCACCTTTGCTCAGCACTGCGACCAAAAACGGCACACAGAACACTCAAAGTGTAGTGGGGGAATGCGGTTGCGACGAGAAATTAGCGCAGCTTATTTAAAGCAAAAACGGCGCCTGAAAGGCGCCGTGGGAGGTCAGTCACACTGAACTTTTATTGCCAGTCCGCCGCGCGAGGTTTCGCGGTATTTAGCATTCATATCTTTACCCGTTTCATACATCGTCTCGATAACCTTATCGAGAGAAACGCGAGGCTCGCTGGTGCGGCGCATCGCCATGCGGGTTGCGTTAATCGCTTTTACTGACGCAATCGCGTTACGTTCGATACAGGGCACCTGCACCTGGCCTGCAACCGGGTCGCAGGTTAAACCGAGGTTATGTTCCATGCCGATTTCTGCGGCGACGCAAACCTGCTCCGGGCTTGCGCCTAAAATTTCGGCAAGGCCAGCCGCAGCCATTGAACAAGCCACGCCTACTTCGCCCTGGCAGCCTACTTCAGCGCCGGAAATAGACGCGTTCATTTTATACAGCGCGCCGATTGCGCCCGAAGCCAGGAAATAACGGATCCAGGTATCTGGGCTGACTGGCTCAATAAAATGATCGTAGTAGGCAAGAACCGCCGGAACAATACCGCAGGCTCCGTTAGTTGGCGCAGTAACCACGCGTCCGCCGGCGGCGTTCTCTTCGTTAACCGCCAGAGCGAACATGTTGACCCAGTCCACCACGTTCATCGGATCGTGAGAAAGTTTGTCGCTTGAAACCAGCATACGACGCAGCGCAGAGGCACGACGCGGC
This sequence comes from Dryocola boscaweniae, assembly GCF_025215095.1. Lineage (GTDB taxonomy): Bacteria > Pseudomonadota > Gammaproteobacteria > Enterobacterales > Enterobacteriaceae > Dryocola > Dryocola boscaweniae. Next base: position 284,089 of record NZ_JALHAP010000077.1, read on the forward strand.
ACGCGAAGCGGGCCTGGCAACACGCCTTCGGTATTCACGCCGCGGTCGATACAGGCGCGCATGGTGCTCCACACGTTGGCGAAATATTCTTCAATTTCTTTGCGGCTGTGCAGCGCCAGTTCGTTCTGCATGATCACGCCAGAAAGCGACATGCCGGTGTCTTTACAGTGCTGGAGCATTTCCTGCGCTGAGTTGAACGAGTAAGGCACGACGATTTCATCGACGGCGTCTTTGCCAAAATGCTCTTCATCAACGATAAAACCGCCGCCGATGGAGTAATAGGTTTTGGTGAAAATCTCTTTGTCACCGCTATAGGCGTGGATTGTCATGCCGTTTTCATGCAGCGGCAGGTTATCGCTGCTAAAGCGCATGCCGTTATCTTTTGGGAAATCGACTTCATGGCGGCCCTGCGCCAGCCACAAACGGCCGCGCGCTTCAACGTCGCGGATAAACCCTGGAATAGAGTCGATATCAACGGTGTCCGGCTGGTTGCCCGCCAGACCCATAATAATAGCGATATCCGTGTGGTGGCCTTTGCCGGTTAAAGACAGCGAACCGTAGACATCCACCGCGACACGCGTGGTGCTCTCAAGCAGTCCTTTTTCGACCAGCGAGTCGACAAACTGCTTACCGGCTTTCATCGGCCCGACGGTATGGGAACTGGATGGCCCAATGCCGACTTTGAACATGTCGAAAATGCTAATCACACTAAAACTCCTCTGAGGCACCGCGTTCGTAAAATATGATGCTAAAAAATGGCTGGTCGCTAGTTTAAAAATTTATTGCTTACCTGAGTAAACTATTCACATGAATTAAACTAATGATTAATGATAAAACACCTAATATCAGCCGTTTCATAGCAAGACTCTCTGTTAAATATAGCCTCTTTGGAAGAATTAAAGGGTGATCAAGGTTCCACACCTATCTGTAAAGCCAGCTCGCGGATAATGCCTGCGGTCATGCCCCAGACAAAATAGTGCTGATACCAGGAAAGCCAGACGCGATGAGCATTGCCCCGGCGATGAATATCCAGCGGATGATAGCGGCCCAGGCTCAGCGCTTCCATTAACGGCATTTCAAATACGGCAGACACTTCGTCTTCGCTTGCGTGGTAGGGCAAATTTGCAGGAATAATGCCGACAACGGGCGTGACCTGAAAGCCCGTCACGCTGTCTACCGGCGGGAGGATGCCGATAATTTCTACTGAGTCGGGCGGAATAGCGACCTCTTCATGCGCTTCGCGCAGGGCCGCTGCGATAAGCGAGGCGTCCGTGCTGTCTACGGCTCCGCCGGGAAACGCAACCTGGCCGGGATGCTTGCGAAGCAGGGACGAGCGCTGCGTCAGAAGCAGGCCCGGCTGTGGACGACGCACAATCGGCACCAGCACGGCGGCCTGGCGTTTATTGCCGCTCATGCGTGCGTTGGCGGGTTGTAACATCTGGAAGCGCGATAAAAAGTCATTTAGCGTCAGGGACGGGCCGGACATGCATCAGTTCTCCAGAATGGGAAGGATACGGTTAACTTTATCAAAAGTTTCCTGATATTCAGCCGCTTCAGTGCTGTCGGCAACAATACCTCCGCCGGCGGAGCAATACAGCCTGCCGTCTTCCGCGATAATGGTGCGGATGGTAATGCTGGTATCCATATTGCCGCAGAAACTGATGTAGCCAATGCTACCGCACCAGGCATTGCGGCGCTGCGGCTCAAGCTCTTCGATAATTTCCATCGCTCGCACTTTGGGTGCGCCGGTAATTGACCCGCCGGGGAAGCTTGCGCGCAACAAGTCCGTGGCTTGCAGCGTTTCAGGAAGAGTCGCCGTAATAGTGCTGACGAGATGATGCACTGCCGGGAAGGGCTCAACCACAAACAGTTCCGGTACGCGCACGCTTCCGGGAACCGCGACCCGGCCAATGTCGTTGCGCAGCAAATCGACAATCATCAGATTTTCAGCGCGATCTTTGGGGGAGCTGGCAAGTTTCCCGGCCTGCTTCGCATCTTCAAGCGGATCGGCAAGACGTGGCAGGGTGCCTTTTATCGGGCGAGTCTGGATTTTTTTACCTTCCAGCAAAATGAACCTCTCCGGGGAAAGGCTTAAAATCGCGCTGTCCGGCAGGCGAATAAAGGCGCTGAAAGGCGCACGGTTGGCTGCGTTAAGTTTTTGGAACGCTTGCCATTCATCCCCGACGTAAGAAGCGCTGAAACGCTGGGCAAGGTTAACCTGATAACAATCGCCGCTCAGAAGATATTCCTGTACCTGGCGGAAATTACGTCCATACTGCTCGCGCGTCATGTTGGATTGCCATGAGCTTGTCAGGCGGAAAGGTTCGTGAACCGGCGCAGACAATGATTCCAGCCACTCTAAGCGTGCAGAAATGTCGTCCCAGCTCAGCAGCGTAAGCCGCCGTTGATGATGATCGGCAATCAGCGCCCAGTCGTAAATCCCCACGGCCATATCCGGCGTGCGCACTGAGGCTTGCGCCAGAAGCGGGATTTTTTCAAAATGTCGGCCCAGGTCGTATCCAAATAATCCCAGAGCGCCGCCCAGAAAAGGCAGCTCCGGATGGGATTGCGGCGCAAGCCCAAAACTGTCCAGCGTCTGTTGCAGTAAAGTCAGCGGATCGTCCCGGTGCTCTGTCGTTAAGCCATCGACCGCACGCGCTGTTTGTGCGCCACAGGTCACCAGCGTGGCGCGGGGTTGGGCGACCAGAATGTCAAAACGGTTGTGGGGATGGTCGGCGAACCCCGAATGCAGCAGCATCGCCCAGGGTTCATCGGCAAGGGTTGCAAAGTAATGTTGAACAGCATCTGGCTGCCAGGGAAGAGTGCGAAAAGCGGGAGTTTGCGACGTCATAACCACAACCTGAAACAAAAGCCGCCAGCCTGCCACAAAATCCACTTACAGGCATCAACTGATGCGGCGTGAAATATAATTAACCTAAAGCAATGTAACAGGAGTCTACGATGATTTCAGGTTTACCAGCACTGTCCCACGAACAGCAGCAGCAGGCTGTCGAGCGTATTCAGGAACTGATGTCGCAGGGAATGAGTAGCGGAGAAGCCATTACTGTCGTGGCGGCGGAGATCCGCGCATCCCATACCGGGGAAATGATCGTCGCCCGTTTTGAAGATGAAGACGAAGAAGAGCAAGCTCAGGAGTACCAGGAAGATCGTGGTTATGGGCCGGACGAAGAGCAAGAAGACGACTAACTTTTGCGGTGGATGGCGCTGACGCTTATCCACCCTACAAGGTTTGCCCATAAGCACGATATTAGGGGAAACCTGGGGTTAGGTTCCCGGAGGGACGCCTCACCCCAGGGTCGCCCCGGGTATTTCAATCATCACGCTGGATTCACACCGCCGCGATAATTTTAATCTCTATCTTATAACGCGGATTCATCAGTTTCGCCTGTACGGTGCAGCGTACGGGCGCTTGTCCCGCCACCACCCACTCATCCCAGGCTTTATTCATCGCTGCGAAGTCGGCGGCATCGGGTAAAAAAATAGTCGCATCCAGAATGCGTGTCTTATCGCTGTCCAGTTCCGCCAGCAGGGCATCAATCTGCGCAAGCGTATTGGCAGTTTGCTCATAGGCATCCGCATCCAGGTTTTCCGGCACGCCGGTGTAGTAAAGCGTCTGGTTATGGATAACCGCATCGGACATACGCGCTTCTGGTTTTACACGCACAATACTCATGACATTTTCCTTATCAACTTACTTAATGATGCCGACAGCCTGCCATAATCACAGGCTCGCTTCCACCAGCTCGCTGGATTAACGCCGCCGGGGCTGACATAATCGCGGGCATAAATCCTGGGGGTAATGTGACGGACGATTTTGCAGTAGACGGTCAGCTCGCTCTGGCGATACCTGGTTTTAAACCGCGTGAACCGCAGCGCGAGATGGCGCAGGCCGTAGCCAAAGCCATTGCCGATGGGCGCGAACTGGTGGTTGAAGCGGGAACAGGCACAGGAAAAACCTATGCTTACCTCGCACCGGCACTGCGTTCCGGCAAAAAGGTGATTATTTCCACCGGTTCGAAGGCGCTTCAGGATCAGCTTTATTCCCGCGATTTACCCACCGTTGCTAAAGCCCTTGATTTTAAAGGGCGTCTTGCGCTGCTGAAAGGGCGCTCAAACTATCTCTGCCTGGAGCGACTTGAACAGCAAGCGTTGGCTGGCGGAGATTTGCCTGTGCAAACGTTAAGCGAAGTGATCCAGTTGCGCAGTTGGGCTATCGAAGCCGTTGACGGCGATATCAGCAACTGCACTAACGTGGCGGAAGACTCTTCCGTCTGGCCGCTGGTCACCAGCACCAACGATAACTGTCTCGGCCAGGATTGCCCGCTGTATAAAGATTGCTTCGTCGTTAAAGCCCGTAAAAAGGCGATGGATGCGGACGTGGTGGTGGTTAACCATCATCTGTTTCTTGCCGATATGGTGGTCAAAGAGAGCGGCTTCGCGGAGCTTATTCCGGAAGCCGAAGTCATGATCTTCGATGAAGCCCACCAAATACCGGATATTGCCAGCCAGTATTTCGGCCAGTCGGTCTCCAGCCGTCAGCTATTGGATTTAGCGAAAGATATTTCCATTGCTTACCGCACCGAAGTGCGCGACGCCCAGCAGCTACAGAAAAGCGCCGACCGCCTGGCGCAAAGCACGCAGGATTTCCGTCTGCAGCTTGGCGATCCGGGCTATCGCGGCAATCTGCGTGAACTGCTCGCTCAGCCAGCTATTCAGCGCGCTTTGTTATTGTTAGATGATGCGCTGGAACTTTGTTATGACGTGGCGAAGCTTTCGCTTGGCCGCTCGGCGCTGCTGGATGCCGCCTTTGAGCGGGCGGTAATTTACCGTAGCCGTATTAAACGTCTGAAAGACGTGGACCAACCGGGCTACAGCTACTGGTATGAGTGCAACTCCCGCAACTTTACGCTGGCGCTCACGCCGCTATCGGTCGCCGATAAATTCAAAGAGGTGATTGCGCAGAAAAAAGGCACGTGGATATTCACCTCCGCGACGCTTTCGGTGAACGATAGGCTTAGCCACTTCACCGACCGCCTGGGCATTGATAACGCCGAGACGATGCTGCTGGCGAGCCCGTTTGACTACGCCACCCAGGCGCTGCTCTGCGTGCCGCGCGGCCTGCCGACACCAAACCAGCCCCATGCGGCCCGCCATCTGGCAAAAATGCTCCAGCCGTTGATTGAAGCCAACAACGGCCGCTGTTTTATGCTTTGCACCTCTCATTCCATGATGCGTGAGCTGGCTGAACAGTTCAGGGCCAACATGACGTTGCCGGTTTTATTGCAGGGGGAAACCAGCAAAGGCCAACTGCTCGAGCAGTTTGTCAGCGCCGGCAATGCGTTGCTGGTGGCAACCAGCAGTTTCTGGGAAGGGGTGGACGTGCGTGGCGACGCGCTCTCGCTGGTCATCATTGATAAGCTGCCGTTTACTTCGCCGGATGACCCATTGCTTAAAGCACGAATGGAAGATTGCCGCATTCGCGGCGGCGATCCTTTTGATGATGTTCAGCTTCCCGATGCGGTTATTACCCTTAAGCAGGGCGTTGGCCGCCTGATTCGCGACGTGGATGACCGCGGCGTGCTGGTTATCTGCGACAACCGCCTGGTGATGCGTCCTTATGGCGCGGTATTCCTCAATAGCCTGCCGCCAACGCCGCGCACGCGGGATATAAATCGGGCAGTCGAGTTCCTTAACTCCCCACCGACGCAGTAATTTGTGCCAGGCTATGGTATGATGCGCGCCGATTTTTGACCTTATTTATTACCTTAGATTCTCGCCAGAGGTTGGCCAGTCCATGCGAATTTTAGCCATCGATACCGCGACAGAAGCCTGTTCGGTTGCCCTGTATAACGACGGCACAGCCTGTGCCCATTTCGAACTTTGCCCGCGCGAACATACCCAACGTATTTTGCCTATGGTGCGGGACATCCTGAACCAGGGCGAGCTTTCTTTGTCTGAGCTTAACGCGCTTGCCTACGGGCGAGGGCCGGGCAGCTTTACCGGCGTGCGTATTGGTATTGGCATTGCGCAGGGGCTGGCTCTGGGCGCTGAGCTGCCGATGATCGGTGTTTCAACGCTTGCGACAATGGCGCAGGGCGCATGGCGTCTGACCGGCGCAACGCGCGTGCTGGCCGCTATCGATGCGCGCATGGGCGAAGTCTACTGGGCCGAATATCAGCGGGACGAGCAGGGCGCGTGGCACGGCGAAGAAACCGAAGCGGTCTTAAAGCCAGATGCGGTTGCCGAACGTTTGAAGCAGCTTGATGGCGACTGGGCTACAGTCGGTACAGGCTGGCAGGCATGGCCCGATCTGGCCATCAATAGCGGCGTTGTTGTGCGTGACGGGCAGATTTCTCTCCCCACGGCTGAAGATATGTTGCCGCTGGCGATTCAGGCGTTTAAGGCGAACCGCACCGTAGCTGTTGAACATGCGGAGCCGGTCTATCTGCGCAACGAAGTGACATGGAAGAAACTTCCCGGCAAAGAGTGATACTCAGCGTTACCAGGGCGCGTAACGCAGTATAAGGAGATGGGGTATGGCAGATTGTAATGTCAGGAAGTACGGCGGCATATTGACCATCGTCGCCACGCTGCTGCTGAGCGGTTGTGTGACGGTGCCGGATGCCATCAAAGGCACCAGCGCAACGCCACAGCAGAATCTGGTTCAGGTGATGAACGCGCCGGAGCTGTACGTTGGCCAGGAAGCGCGTTTTGGCGGGCGAGTGGTCAATATCGATAACCGGCAGGGCAAAACTCGGCTGGAAATCGCTACGGTGAGCCTTGATGAAGGCGCTCGTCCTCAACTGGGCGAACCTTCGAAAGGACGCATCTATGCAGATGTGAATGGCTTCCTCGATCCGGTCGATTTCCGGGGACAACTGGTAACGGTTGTCGGGCCTATTATGGGAACAGTCGAAGGCAAAGTAGGCGAAACGCCGTATAAATTTCTGGTGGTGCAGGCCAACGGTTATAAACGCTGGCGCGTTACTCAGCAGGTTGTCATGCCTCCACAACCTATCGATCCCTGGTTCTGGGGCGGGCCTTACCCGTATCGCGGTCATTATGGCATGTGGGGCGGAGCAGGCTGGTATAGCCCGGGCCCCGCGCAGGTACAGACCATCGTAACCGAATAACCTATTGTTTTACCGTTAATTTTAAACAGCGGCTTCGCCGCTGTTTATTTTTGTCCAGGACGGATGAAAAAAAAGAGTGATGCGCTTCGCAACCTTAAATCAGCTTAATTCTTAAACTGGTACGCTGAGTTAATATTATGTTAACGATGTGTATATTGATTGGGGTTGTGATGACGACAAATAATAAATTCAGAGGTGAATCCTTGAAGAAGGTTTGGCTTAACCGCTACCCGGCCGACGTTGCGGCTGAGATTAATCCCGATCGTTATCAATCCCTGGTTGATATGTTTGAGCAGGCGACAGCGCGCTATGCGGATCAGCCCGCGTTCGTCAATATGGGCGAAGTAATGACTTTCCGTAAGCTGGAAGAGCGCAGCCGCGCTTTTGCAGCTTACCTGCAACAGGGGCTTGGCCTGCAAAAAGGCGACCGCGTGGCATTAATGATGCCAAACCTGCTGCAATACCCGGTTGCGCTGTTCGGTATTTTACGTGCGGGCATGGTAGTCGTTAACGTCAATCCCCTTTATACCCCACGCGAGCTGGAGCATCAGCTCAACGACAGCGGCGCGAGCGCCATTGTCATCGTTTCGAACTTTGCCCATACGCTGGAAAAAGTCGTCGAAAAAACCCAGGTAAAGCACGTTATTCTGACCCGCATGGGCGACCAGCTCTCGGCGGCAAAAGGGACGGTGGTTAACTTTGTCGTTAAATACATTAAACGACTGGTGCCGAAATACCATCTGCCGGACGCCATCTCGTTTCGCAGCGCGCTGCATAACGGCTACCGTATGCAGTACATCAAACCGGAAGTTATCAATACCGATCTGGCGTTCCTGCAATATACCGGCGGCACAACTGGCGTGGCGAAAGGAGCAATGCTGACCCACCGCAACATGCTGGCAAATCTGGAGCAGGTAAGAGCGGCTTACAGCCCGCTGCTGTTCGAGCGTAAAGAGCTGGTGGTGACTGCGTTACCGCTCTATCACATCTTCGCGTTGACCATGAACTGCCTGCTGTTTATCGATCTGGGCGGTCAGAACCTGCTTATCACCAACCCGCGCGATATTCCGGGCCTGGTTAAAGAGTTGAGCAAATATAAATTTACGGCAATGACCGGCGTGAACACGCTGTTCAACGCTTTGCTCAATAATAAAGAGTTCCAGCAGCTCGACTTCTCAAGCCTGCATCTTTCCGCAGGCGGCGGCATGCCGGTGCAGCACGTCGTGGCGGAGCGCTGGGTTAAGCTGACCGGTCGTTATCTGCTGGAAGGCTACGGCCTGACGGAATGCGCGCCGCTTGTTAGCGCTAATCCGCATGATATTGACCGTCACACCGGCAGTATCGGCCTGCCTGTTCCTTCCACCGAAGTGAAAATTATTGACGACGAAGGTAACGAAGTGCCGTCAGGCGAACCGGGCGAGCTGTGCGTGAAAGGCCCGCAGGTTATGCTGGGCTACTGGCAGCGGCCGGATGCGACAGACGAAATAATGCAGAATGGCTGGTTGCGCACGGGCGATATCGCAACGATGGACGAAGAGGGCTTTATGCGTATCGTCGATCGTAAAAAAGATATGATCCTCGTGTCCGGCTTCAATGTGTATCCAAACGAAATTGAAGACGTGGTTATGCAGCACCCGGGCGTGCTTGAAGTCGCCGCCGTGGGCGTACCTGGCGGGGCAAGCGGCGAAACCGTGAAAATTTTTGTGGTCAAGAAAGAGCCGTCCCTTAGCGAAGAGGCCCTGGTGATATTCTGCCGCCGCCATCTTACCGGTTATAAGGTGCCTAAGCTGATTGAGTTCCGCGAAGAGCTGCCAAAATCCAACGTCGGCAAAATTTTACGACGAGAACTACGTGACGAAGTAGCCAGGACCGATCAACAATAACGCCCGGGATCCGGATCAGTCGCCCCAAAGCCGGTACTACCGGCTTTTTATATCGCTGACAAACAGCTAAAACGTGGTTTCCGGCCGTTTGGGGCAAATCAGACGATCTCATTCTTTGTTTTTACTAGTGCTGTTAGGTACTGTTAAGAACAGTGAATTTATTCAGCGTTCTGAAACGCCGGTAATCCGGCGTTTTTTATGGGCGCAAACCTAAGAGAACCGAATTTGACTTACCATATGATTACTACTGATGAAGCGCTGGCTGCGGTCTGCCTGGCCGCTCGTCAGGTGCCCGCTCTGGCGCTGGACACCGAATTTGTCCGCACGCGTACATACTACCCACAGCTTGGCCTGATTCAGTTGTATGACGGCACGCAGATTTCCCTTATCGATCCGTTGACCATTACCGACTGGTCGCCGTTTAAAGCGCTGTTGCAAGACAGCAAGGTGATTAAGTTTCTGCACGCCGGTAGCGAAGATCTGGAAGTATTTCTGAATACGTTTGGCACGCTGCCGGATCCGTTTATCGATACCCAGATCCTTGCGGCTTTCAGCGGACGCCCGCTTTCCTGCGGCTTTGCCACTATTGTGGAAGCGTACACAGGCATCGCGCTGGATAAAAGCGAATCACGTACCGACTGGTTGGCGCGTCCACTGACCGAACGTCAGTGCGAATACGCTGCGGCAGATGTGTTCTACCTGCTGCCTATCGCGCACAAGCTTATGGAAGAAACCGAAGCCGCGGGCTGGATGAAAGCGGCGCTGGACGAATGCAATCTTATGGCGAATCGCCGTCAGGAAGTTCTCGATCCGGAAGAGGCGTGGCGTGAAATCGGCAATGCATGGCAGTTGCGAACCCGTCAGCTTGCCTGCCTGAAGAAACTGGCATCCTGGCGCCTGCGCAAAGCGCGTGAGCGTGATATGGCCGTCAACTTTGTCGTACGTGAAGAGCACCTCTGGCAGGTCGCGCGCTACATGCCGGGTTCGTTGGGCGAATTAGATCAGCTTGGCCTGAGCGGTAGCGAAATTCGCTTTCACGGCAAAACGCTGTTGGCATTGGTCGCCGAGGCCGAAGCGCTGCCGGAAGAGCAATGGCCGGCACCGCTAAGCAATCTGGTGGATATGCCGGGCTATCGTAAAGTGTTTAAAGCTATTAAGGCATTAGTTCAGGAAGTCAGCGAAACCAGTGGTTTAAGTGCGGAGCTGCTTGCTTCGCGTCGCCAGATTAACCAGTTGCTCAACTGGCACTGGCAATTAAAAACCAGGACAACGGCCCCGGAATTAATCAGCGGCTGGCGTGGCGAATTATTGAATGACAAGCTTAAGACGCTGCTGGCGGATTATTAATAATCCGCAAAATGCCTGTAAATAAATACAGGGAAGGCGGCTGAAATAAGAAAAAGATGAAAGGCTATTTAAAAATAGCCTGCTCATAAATAACGCGAGACTAAAGCAGATAAAATAAACCCCCTGATTAAAGCAGGGGGTTTTTATTTTAATCAGGCAGACTTTGGCGTTTCCTGAGTCTCGGGTAACGTAACGTTAAGTTCCAGAACAGAAATATCATCGCCTTTCTGATCGAGAACAACGGTCAACATGTCCGGATCGATTTGCACATATTTGCAAATCACTTCCAGGATATCGCGTTTTAACTGCGGCAAATAGTGCGGTTCACGGTCGCCGCGACGGCGCTCCGCGACGATAATCTGCAGTCGCTCTTTAGCGATGTTAGCGGTGTTCTTTTTCCGTGAGAGAAAAAAGTCTAGTAATGCCATAACTTATCCTCCGAACAAGCGTTTGAGGAAACCTTTCTTCTCTTCTTCAATGAAGCGGAAAGGACGTTCTTCTCCGAGAAGGCGTTCAACGGTATCTGCATAGGCCTGGCCTGCGTCTGCTTCAGCATCCAGGATAACGGGCTCACCCTGGTTTGAGGCGCGCAGCACCGATTGATCTTCCGGGATCACACCCACAAGAGGAATACGCAGAATTTCTAATACGTCTTCCATGCTCAACATGTCGCCGCGATTTACGCGGCCCGGGTTGTAGCGGGTGAGCAGCAGGTGCTCTTTAATCGGGTCTTCGCCGTTTTCAGCGCGACGGGATTTGGAAGACAAAATGCCGAGGATACGGTCTGAGTCACGTACCGAAGAGACTTCCGGGTTGGTGGTGATAATGGCTTCATCGGCGAAGTACAGCGCCATCAGCGCACCGGTTTCGATACCGGCAGGGGAATCGCAGACGATGAACTCGAAGTCCATGTTTTTCAGATCGTCGAGCACCTTGGCCACGCCTTCGCGTGTCAGCGCATCTTTATCGCGGGTTTGTGATGCCGGCAGAATATAGAGCTGCTCGGTACGTTTATCGCGGATAAGGGCCTGATTCAGCGTCGCATCGCCCTGAATCACGTTAACAAAATCGTAGACCACCCGGCGTTCGCAACCCATGATCAAATCCAGGTTACGCAGGCCGATATCAAAATCGATAACGACGGTTTTTCTTCCCTTCTGGGCCAAACCCGTAGCGATGGCCGCGCTGGACGTGGTCTTACCGACGCCCCCTTTACCCGATGTAACAACAATAATGCGTGCCATAAAGGAATTCCTTGTTAAAAGGGCTTAATTCAAAGGTTGAACGGAGAGAATGTCGCCTGCGAGACGCAGGCGTGCCGCTTTCCCATAATAATCAGCTGGTATTTGATCACTCAGCCAGTATTCACCCGCTATTGAGACCAGCTCAGCTACCAGGTTTGTACAAAATATTTGTGCATCACGATCGCCGCTGGCGCCTGCCAGGGCCCGGCCGCGCATCATGCCGTAGATATGAATATTACCATCGGCAATCAGTTCCGCACCGGCGCTGACGTGATTGGTGACAATCAAATCACAATGCGGCGCATAAATGCGCTGCCCGGAACGCACCGGCGTATCAATTAAACGCGTTTTTGTGATCGGCGTAACAATTGGCTCGACCACGCTTACCGGTTCTGCTTCATTAATCTTGACGGCGCGGGAAGCTTTCTCTTTCCCTTCCGTCAGCAGCGGCAGTCCGGAACGTTCAATTTGAAGCTTCAACGCTTCATCTTTACAACCGCTGATACCGACCACGCGAAGACCGGAAGAAGCTACCGCTTGCTGAATTTTCTTCCAGTTTACGGAACCATCGAGGCTGGCAACGTTTACAACAACCGGGGCATTTTTAAGGAACGCTGGCGCCTGGGAAACTTTATCCTGAAGGGCCTGGCGAATGACCTCGGGTTGAGCATCATGCAAATGAACCACTGATAAGGTAAAACTGCTGCCTTTTAACTCGATTGGCGTGTTTGACATCCTGGCCTTACTCAATTCAGTTTCAATCCCCACGGCTTGTGGGACGATATTCCGAAGTACATTAAGCATGGTATAGTCACCGGTATATTCAGGCAAGCCACCATCCGGCGAAAATAGAGTAAAAAAAATGTTTTGTGTGATCTACAGAAGTAGCAAGCGTGACCAGACTTATCTTTATGTCGAAAAAAAAGACGATTTCTCTCGCGTACCTGAAGAATTGATGAAAGGTTTCGGCGAACCAAAACTGGCGATGATATTACCGCTCGATGGCAGTAAAAAACTGGCGAATGCAGATTTCGATAAAGTAAAACAGGCGCTCAAAGATGAAGGTTATTATTTGCAACTGCCTCCGCCGCCGGAAAGTTTGTTAAAAATGCATCTGGAAAAAAGTCCGAAAAAATAAGTTTCGGACAAGCGGTAAATCTTTCCTATACATAAAGGAGGAACATAACGGCAGCAAACTAATCGTGAGAGGGTAGATGAATACTTCAGCAATCTGTTTAACCGTCAGCACGTTACTTCTTGCCAGCTGTGCCGCAAAATCTCCCAGCGCGGAGGCCGTAACACCCGCAGCGCCTCCCGCTGCCGCTCAGCCTAAGGCATCTTCCACCCCAACAACCCTTGCTGAACAGGGACGCGACCCCGCAGAGTTTCCCGCTTATGTGGAAGCGTTAAAGCAGCAAGCCCGCAGCCAGGGCATCAGCGACGCCACCATTACAGCCGCGTTCGCCAACGTCCATTTTGTTGACCGGGTCATCAAATCTGACCAGAACCAGCTTGAGAAAAAAGTCACCCTGGATGATTACCTGGCGCGCGTCATTACTCCTGCGAAAATTGAGCAGGCACGAGCGCTTTATCAACAATATCAACCGCAGCTTACATCTGTGAGCGCACGAACCGGCGTGCAGAGTAATTACATCGTTGCGCTATGGGCCATGGAGAGTAACTTCGGCAAAATTCAGGGCAAGGAAGACATTGTTTCGGCGCTCTCAACGCTTGCCTTTGAGGGGCGACGTGAAGCCTTCTTTACCAAAGAGCTGATGGCCTCGCTAAAAATCCTCGATCGGGGCCACGTCAGCGCGGATGAATTAAAAGGTTCCTGGGCAGGCGCGATGGGGCAGAATCAATTTATGCCGAGCTCCTATTTACGCTACGGGAAAGACGGCGACGGTGACGGAAAAATTGATATCTGGTCTAACACCAGCGACGTTTTCGCCTCAACGGCAAACTATCTTGCGACTGAAGGATGGGAAGCGGGCGGGGCATGGGGAACGGAAGTGAGGTTGCCTGAAGGATTTAACACCGGACTTGCCGGCACCAAAACGGCTCAGGGCAAAACGGTTTCGCAATGGCAAAAGCTGGGCGTTACATTACCGGATGGGTTAGAGCTGCCAGCGTCAACCCAACGAGCCTGGATAGTCACGCCAGACGATAACCAGGGTCGATCGTTTTTGGTCTACAACAACTTCAGAACTATCATGCGCTGGAATCGCTCGTACTACTTTGCCATCAGCATCGGTACGATGGCTGATGCTATCGCTAAGTAAAATATTGCACGATAAACAATCGCTCAATAAGGCTCGCTCCCCGGTATTCACCGGGGATTTTTTTCTCTAGTATCAAATGCAGTTAACACAACGACGCAGAGGAAAGGCATGTATCAACATCATAACTGGCAGGGCGCGCTGCTGGATTTTCCGGTCAGCAAAGTAGTGTGCGTGGGCAGTAACTACGCAAAGCATATCAAAGAGATGGGCAGCGCCACGCCGGAAGAGCCGGTGCTGTTTATTAAACCTGAAAGCGCGCTGTGCGATATTCGCCAGCCGCTGGCGTTGCCGCAGGGGCTGGGCTCCGTGCATCATGAAGTCGAGCTGGCAATTTTAATTGGTTCCACGCTCAAACAGGCGACGGAAGAACACGTAGCCAAAGCGATAGCCGGTTACGGTGTGGCGCTGGATCTGACCTTGCGAGATTTGCAGGGCAAGCTGAAGAAAGCCGGGCAGCCGTGGGAAAAAGCGAAAGGCTTTGATAACTCCTGTCCAATTTCCGGCTTTATCCCGACCGCTGAATTTGCAGCCGATCCGCAAAACACAGGGATTGCCCTGAAAGTGAATGGCGAGATTCGCCAGCAGGGTTCAACCGCCGACATGATCCACAAGATCGTTCCGCTGATAGCCTACATGAGCCGCTTCTTTACCCTGCGTGCGGGCGATGTGATTCTGACCGGCACTCCGGAAGGCGTAGGTCCACTGGCAAGCGGCGATAATCTGGAAGTGAGTTTCGACGGACGCAGCCTTTCTACCCGCGTGTTATAAAGCCCGCGTACTATAATGAAATTGCCGCCCCAGGGCGGCAATACTTGCATCTTTAATCCCCAGCGTTTATAAGGTGCAGCTTGTTTTTCAAATGCGGGCACCAACATGACACAGGCACCTTTTTGGCAGAGTAAAACACTCGACGAAATGAGCGATGCGGAGTGGGAATCACTTTGCGACGGCTGCGGTCAGTGCTGCCTGCATAAGCTGATGGATGAGGACACGGACGAAATTTATTTCACCAACGTCGCGTGCAAACAGCTAAATATCAAAACCTGTCAGTGCAAAAATTATGAGCGCCGTTTTGAATATGAGCCAGACTGCATCAAGCTTACGCGCGACAATCTGCCTACTTTCGAATGGTTGCCGCATACCTGCGCGTATCGTCTGTTGGCTGAAGGGAAGGGCTTGCCGGACTGGCACCCGCTTCTAAGCGGCTCAAAAGCTGCGATGCACGGCGAACGCATCTCCGTGCGCCATATCGCCGTGAAAGAGTCCGAAGTACGTGACTGGCAGGACCATATTTTAAACAAACCTGAGTGGGCAGACTGATCCACCAGCATTGTGAAAATATACAAAAATAAATCGTACAAAGTGAAATCTTTATGATACGGTGTACTCTCTATAACAAGAAAAGAAGGTTTTTATCCAGTACTTAACATTTAAGTGTCCGTCATGTGGCGGTTCACAGTATCGCACCTCCCCCTACGATGTCCGAGAAACAAATCCCCATGGCGCTGTTTGTATTTTCTGTAAATCAGAAATGCATGCTCTGCATCGTCCGATGAGTGCGATTCATCAATATAACGTAGCTGCTCGCTAAGAGCTTATCCGCTGGTTTTGCTTTCCCCACTTCCGCACTGTTAACATTCAGCCTCCATAACGGAGGAACAATGAAAAAAATAACACTACTGCTCGGGGCGTTCATTTTCAGCGGCTGTTCGTCGCCTGAACCCACTGCACCCAAACCGCCTGAGGTTATCGGCATGCCGAACCCGGCATCGGTTTACTGCAAGGAAAAGGGGGGCGAACTGAGAAAGGTGAAAACGGATCTGGACGAGCGCGGTGATTGTATATTGCCGAGCGGTGAACGGATTGATCAGTGGAAGCTTTATCGACGCGACCATTAATAAAAAAACCCGCCAAGGCGGGTTTTTGCTTTCTGGCTCCTGAAACGGGTCATTAGCGGCTAAAGAGATCGCGTCGTTTCGGTTTGAACGGCTGTGCAATCAGCACCAGCACGGCAATAATCAGGAATACAGCGAAAATGCCTAACAGCCATTGCACCATATCGAGGGACAAGAATTCCCACTGACGCACGGAGCAATCGCCGGTAGCAACAAATACCGAAGGCAGCCACTTGTCCAGCGGCAGCCAGGACGGGAAGCGGGCTGCAAAATCACAGGTGACGAAAGGGGAAGGGTGCAACTGCAGCATGGTATGATCCCACGCCAGTTGAACGCCTTTACCCGCGCTATACAGCCAGATGGCTAACGCGCCGTAGCGTAACGGCGATTTAGGCGCGATAGCACCGACAATTCCCGCGCCCATAATCCCAAACAGGGCGCAACGTTCATAAATACACATAACACACGGCTTCAGCAGCATCACGTGCTGGAACCACAATGCCACCATTTCCAGAGCAAAAGCGGTAACAGCCAGTAACAGCCAGGCCCCACGCCCACGTGAACATTGGTTTAAATATCGCAACATAATCAGTTTCCCTGCAATTTGCGGTGATTCGGCAGTGTAAACGAATTCGGTTTTTGCGCCAGTAGCAGCGCAAAAAATATGTGATTATTCGATATTAATCAGAAGAATAATCCCTGAGGGCAGCGAACTGCCCATAAAATTACGTCAGTGCGCAAGCCCGTTTGCGACCGGCGTAGAAATCCACTCGGCCTGAAGCATCCACTCTGTCGCCGGTACCAGCGTAAACTCAACGCACAGCAGCCCAACTAACGTCAGCACCAGCGTATACGGCAGCGCCATCAGCACCATGCGGCCATATGAGAGTCGAATTAACGGCGCAAGGGTTGAAGTGAGCAGGAACAGGAATGCCGCCTGGCCATTCGGGGTGGCAACCGAGGGCAGGTTAGTCCCCGTGTTAATGGCGACCGCCAGCAGCTCAAACTGCTTCAGATCGATGATGCCGTTTTCCATCGCGGTTTTGGCTTCGCTGATATAAACCGTGCCGACAAACACGTTGTCGGAAATGGACGACAGCACGCCGTTAAAGAGATAGAACAAAGAGAGCTGGGCGTGAGGCTCCGCCTGCAACACAAAATGAATCACCGGCGCAAAAAGCTGCTGGTCGATAATTACCGCGACTACAGCGAAAAACACCGTCAGCAGCGCGGTAAACGGCAGCGCTTCGTTAAAGGCTTTACCGATAGCATGTTCATCCGTCACGCCACACAACGAAGTGGTAAAGATAATCACGGACAGACCAATCAGCCCAACCTCAGCCAGGTGCAGTGCCAGCGCCACAACCAGCCAGACGCCGATGATTGCCTGCACCGCCAGCTTAACGTTGTCCTGTTTGCTACGTTTTTGAGCGCTTTTAGTATCAAAATCTTGCAGAATGCCTCGCACTTTTTCCGGCAACGGCGCGCCGTAACCGAGAATTTTGCTGTACTCGAGCAATACGCAGGTCAGCAGCCCACAAATAAGGACCGGTACGGATACGGGAGACATGCGCAGGAAGAAATCGCCAAAATGCCAGCCTGCGTTTTTGGCAATAATCAGGTTCTGCGGCTCGCCTACCATAGTCATTACGCCGCCAAGAGCAGTACCTACGCCGGCGTGCATCATCAGGCTGCGCAAGAAGGCCCGGAACTGTTCGAGGATAGAGCGATTGTCGCTTTCTATGTGGCTGTCGTCCTGGATGTCTCTCTCATCGTTGCCCTCAGATGCAACCCGATGATAAATCCCGTAAAAACCGACCGCCACGCTTATTACTACGGCGACAACCGTTAACGCGTCAAGGAAGGCGGAAAGAAACGCCGCGGCAAGACAAAATGCCAGCGAGAGCAGAATTTTGGAACGAATTCCCAGCAGCAGCTTGGTGAAGACCAGCAGCAACAACTGCTTCATAAAATAGATGCCGGCCACCATAAAAATAAGCAGCAGCAGAACTTCGAGGTTGCTCGCGATTTCTTCACGTACGTGTTCCGCGCTGGTCATGCCGACCAGCACCGCTTCTATGGCGAGCAGGCCGCCGGGCAGAAGGGGATAGCATTTTAGCGCCATGGCGAGGGTGAAAATAAATTCAGCCACCACCATCCAGCCTGCGACAAAGGGGCTAACGAACCAAAAAACCAGTGGATTAATCACCAGAAAGCAAAGGATTGTTAATTTATACCAGTCGGGGGACTGGCCTAAAAAATTGCGATAAAGGGCACGGCCAGTGGACATTTCCATGGTGAAGTAATCATTCTCCGAAAGATTATTGTGACGAGTACGACAGTTGCTTTCAGGTTACTCGCGCCCCGCCTGACGATCAAGGCACAGGAAATATTACGTGCGTCGCTATTTCAGAAAATTTAAACATCAATCCCGCAAATGGCGGTTTGGCCTGCTATCTGGAGCGTGGAGCATCTGGTATGATGAGCCAAATTTGCTAAACCTGTGTAATGGAAATCATACTATGGTCATTAAGGCGCAGAGCCCAGCGGGTTTCGCGGAAGAATACATCATTGAAAGCATCTGGAATAGCCGCTTCCCCCCGGGTTCCATTTTGCCTGCTGAACGCGAACTGTCCGAGCTGATTGGCGTCACCCGCACTACGCTGCGTGAAGTGCTTCAGCGCCTGGCGCGCGATGGCTGGTTGACTATTCAGCACGGTAAGCCAACCAAAGTGAACAATTTTTGGGAAACTTCAGGATTAAACATTCTGGAAACCTTGGCTCGCCTCGACCACGACAGCGTGCCGCAGCTTATTGATAATCTGTTATCCGTACGTACGAACATCGCGACCATCTTTATCCGCACGGCAATTCGCCAGCATCCGGAAAAAGCACAGGAAGTGTTGGCGACAGCAGAACGTGTAGAAGATCACGCTGACGCCTTTGCCGATCTCGATTACAGCATCTTCCGTGGCCTTGCGTTTGCCTCCGGCAATCCGATTTACGGTTTGATTTTAAACGGCATGAAAGGGCTGTATACCCGTATCGGCCGTCATTATTTCTCAAGTCCGGAAGCGCGTAGCCTGGCGTTAGGTTTCTACCATCGCCTGGGTACCATTTGTAAAGAAGGCTTGTACGATCAGGTGTTTGATACCGTCCGTACCTATGGGCGTGAAAGCGGGGAAATCTGGCATCGCATGCAGAAAAACCTGCCGGGCGACCTGGCGATGCACAGCCGTTAACCCTTTTGTTGTCACCTCTAAACCACCTCCTGGGGAGGTGGTGATTGATTTTTTCAACTTTCGCAGTGCTGTTCAGAACCTCTTCCCTGGGGGTTATTTTTAACGCCATTAGAATTATCTCAAATCATTGCCTGCGTGTTGCTGCCTTCCGTTAACTGTGATTAATCTTATATCCATTTCAGAATATACCAGACTGTGAATATTTATTAACAGCCTGTCCGGTGCCTGTTGCGTTCAGGGAAAGCACCGCCGCATCGCGTCTGTTATTTAAGGGACAAAAGATTATGGATAATCGCCACCCCGCTTCCTTCCGTCGCCGCTTCCTGAGCTATCTCATCAGTGCCCTGATTGCCGGGCAGCCTGTTTTTCCGGCTTTTGCGGCCACCACGCCCGCAAACAACGCCACGCAGATGGACAGGGCGGCAAACGGCGTGCCGGTGGTGAATATCGCCACGCCGAACGGGGCGGGGATTTCCCATAATC
>NZ_JALHAP010000016.1 GCF_025215095.1 Dryocola boscaweniae
CGGTTAAGCCTTGAGCGATAAGAGATTCAGAACGAAAAAAAGCCCGAACGTGAGTTCAGGCTTTCCTATGAAATATGGCGGTGAGGGAGGGATTGACTCGTCCGGAGGACTCGCCCTTCGGGCAGCGCTGTCATAAATGCCATCGCTGTCCAACAGGCTGAAGCCTGTTGTCGAACCCTGTCGAGGTTTCTCACCCGTCCCTTAATGTGCAACATGCAATAAAAAAGCCCGAACGTAAGTTCAGGCTTTCCTATGAA
>NZ_JALHAP010000013.1 GCF_025215095.1 Dryocola boscaweniae
AACGGCCGCCGCCTTCGGCACGATGAAGGAAAGTGAATACACGCTGGCGGAGCAGCTGATAAACCAGACCGGTGATAACACACTGACATTGCTGGATAAAGGCTATTACTCGCTGGGGCTACTGAACGCCTGGCATCTGGCGGGAGAACACCGGCACTGGATGATCCCGCTGAAGAAAGGCGCTCAGTACGAGGAAATTCGGAAGCTGGGCAAAGGCGACCATCTGGTCACGCTGAGAACCAGCCCGCAGGCGCG
>NZ_JALHAP010000014.1 GCF_025215095.1 Dryocola boscaweniae
TGTCGCTGTTGATGCTCAGGTTATTGTTTGCACTCAGCGTGCTGCCGCTGTTGGTGATGTTCCCACCATTCAGGGTGACATTATTGCCGGCAATCACGCTGCCGTTATTCACCGTGACGTCTTTCGGTGAAAGATAGAGTTTTGGTACCAGCACCGTTTCACCGTTGATGACGGTCGCTTCCCACCACAGGATGCTGTGGTCGAGAGCGGCAATCTGGTCAGCAGTCAGTGCTACACCAAAGTTCAGGCCGAGGG
>NZ_JALHAP010000015.1 GCF_025215095.1 Dryocola boscaweniae
GCTCTGGCTCTGGGTGGTGCCGTCCTCGTTCATCTCATGGCGCGATTTAGCGCTGCCGACGGTGATGCCAATCCCGCCGGTGCCCATCAGGCCGGACTTCTTCGTCTCATTCAGACGATACGTGGAAACGGTGTTGGTCGCCGCCACAATATCAATATTGTTCCCGGCGGACAGCGACACATCGCCGTCGCCCACCACCGCCGAGCCCTGCACCAGCAGGTTATTGCCTGCCGACACGGTGACGTTATCGCCGCT
>NZ_JALHAP010000012.1 GCF_025215095.1 Dryocola boscaweniae
GCTCTGGCTCTGGGTGGTGCCGTCCTCGTTCATCTCATGGCGCGATTTAGCGCTGCCGACGGTGATGCCAATCCCGCCGGTGCCCATCAGGCCGGACTTCTTCGTCTCATTCAGACGATACGTGGAATCGGTGTTGGTCGCCGCCACAATATCAATATTGTTCCCGGCGGACAGCGACACATCGCCGTCGCCCACCACCGCCGAGCCCTGCACCAGCAGGTTATTGCCTGCCGACACGGTGACGTTATCGCCGC
>NZ_JALHAP010000011.1 GCF_025215095.1 Dryocola boscaweniae
ATTTCCGCCTGCGGTGATAGTGCTGCCGCTTTGGGTCACAGATTCTTTGCTGGTTGCGTCTTTGCCCCGGAAGCCGGACTGGCTGTAGCTTTCAGTAATCTGGTTTGCGGTAACGGCGATATCCCCCAGGCCTTCATCAGCAGGTCACCACCTGCCGCCAGATTCGCGCCGGTAATATTGATGTTGCTGCCAGCCAACAGGCTTAAGCTGTCCAGGGAAGTGATGGAGGCGGTATCGCCCACCTGTGTA
>NZ_JALHAP010000009.1 GCF_025215095.1 Dryocola boscaweniae
TCAATCTTCCTGATGGTTCAGCATTCACCGGCCCGTCATGGAAATATCTTGCTGATAATATGCTGAACAAGAGCCAGAACCTTAACGACGTTGCCAATAAAGCGACCGCCCGCGCAAACCTCGGTTTGGGAAGTAGTGCTACAAGGGATGCATACAGCGCTTCTGGGGGCATCCTTTCTGTGGGGGATTTCGGTCTTGGAACTGTATATCCTCCAGTTGTACCTTCTGGCATGCCTGATGCAGAAAG
>NZ_JALHAP010000010.1 GCF_025215095.1 Dryocola boscaweniae
GTGGCGATGGGCAACGCCGACGAGGCCATTAAAGCCCGCGCGGACGTGGCGATCGGCACCAATCTGGAAACAGGCATTGCCGAAACAATTTATAAGTACTTGCTGTAGCGCTCAGAAAGCGGTGGATAAGCACCGCCCCATCCGACATAATCGGTCAGGTGGTTATCGACACGCTTTTGATTTGTGCATATAGCCACTGGCCGGGCTTGATGACCAACTCGTCTCGCGCCCAGGGGCTGATGCGCGC
>NZ_JALHAP010000008.1 GCF_025215095.1 Dryocola boscaweniae
TTAGCCATCATGTTGCCGTTAGTGTTACCACCAACAATGGTATTACTGCCGACTCCAAAATCACCGACTGACAGCATGTCGCCGCTTGTGCTGTATGCATCGCGTAATGCCGCACTTCCTAAACCGAGGTTTGCGCGGGCGGTCGCTTTATTGGCAACGTCGTTAAGGTTCTGGCTCTTGTTCAGCATATTATCAGCAAGATATTTCCATGACGGGCCGGTGAATGCTGAACCATCAGGAAGATT
>NZ_JALHAP010000006.1 GCF_025215095.1 Dryocola boscaweniae
TCATGTTGCCGTTAGTGTTACCACCAACAATGGTATTACTGCCGACTCCAAAATCACCGACTGACAGCATGTCGCCGCTTGTGCTGTATGCATCGCGTAATGCCGCACTTCCTAAACCGACGTTTTAACTGGAAGGTTGCCCAGGCCAGTGAATCTTAAACGGATAACCAGCTTGCTCACTAATGTCACGCAAATTTTGTCTGTATTCCGCCCATTCCTTGTCTACAGGTTCGCCAGTTT
>NZ_JALHAP010000076.1 GCF_025215095.1 Dryocola boscaweniae
GTGTTCCATCTTTTCCGGCAAGGTAGTGATTGACTACAGCTAATCTGGTTTCGAGGGAATATTTTGGCTTTGCCATAAAAAACTGCACCTTACTCAGTTGGGTATCCAACTTTTGGGGTGCAGTCCATATCCATTACCGGGCTTGTGACTCAGATCACGTTTATAACTAGCGCATTATTTTATCGCCGCGCGAGACGCCAACGATGCCCGAGCGCGCAACTTCAACTATTTTCGCCACTTCGCGAATCGTATTCAGAAAAGCGTCCAGCTTATCGCTGGTGCCGGCAAGCTGAACCGTGTACAGCGTTGGCGTGACATCAATGATTTGTCCGCGGAAAATTTCCGCGCTGCGTTTCACCTCTTCGCGCCCGTATCCGCTGGCCTGAACTTTTACCAGCATGATTTCACGTTCGACATGCGCGCCCTGCCCCAGCTCGCTCACTCGCAGAACATCCACCAGCTTATGAAGCTGCTTCTCTATCTGCTCGAGGACTTTTTCGTCGCCGACAGTTTGTATGGTCATGCGCGACAGGGTTGGATCATCCGTTGGCGCGACGGTCAGACTTTCAATGTTATAGCCACGTTGAGAGAACAGGCCGATAACCCGGGAGAGCGCCCCGGATTCGTTTTCCAGTAAGACAGATAATATCCGGCGCATATCAGGTTCTCTCCGTTTTGCTTAACCACATTTCGTCCATTCCCCCACCGCGGATCTGCATCGGGTAAACGTGCTCCGTCCCGTCAACCGTGACATCCACGAACACCAGACGCTGATTTTTTACCGCTTCCAGCGCTTGCGCCAGTTTGCTTTCCAGCTCATCAGGTTGAGTAATGCTGATACCAACGTGCCCGTAAGCCTCTGCCAGACGGACGAAATCAGGCAATGATTCCATATAAGACTGAGAATGGCGGCCCGAGTAAATCATGTCCTGCCACTGCTTAACCATGCCGAGATAGCGGTTGTTAAGGTTCAGCACAAGCACCGGCAAGCCGTACTGGAGCGCGGTAGAAAGTTCCTGAATATTCATCTGAATACTGCCGTCACCGGTCACACACACAACGGTTTCTTCAGGAAGCGCGAGTTTCACGCCAAGCGCTGCGGGTAACCCGAAGCCCATCGTGCCAAGGCCACCGGAGTTTATCCAACGACGCGGTTCATCAAAGGTGTAATAAAGCGCGGCAAACATCTGGTGCTGGCCTACATCCGATGTGACGTACGCTTCACCTTTGGTAAGCTTATAGATAGTTTCAATAACCGCCTGAGGCTTAATCTTTCCGCTTTCCCGATCAAACTCCAGGCATTGTTTTGCCCGCCAGTGTTCAATCTGTTGCCACCAGTCGCGGATGTCATCACAGGACTGGAGCGTTTCTTCGTTGGCAAGCAGTTCGAGCATTTGTTGCAGCACCAGGCGGGCGTCACCCACGACAGGAATATCTGCGCCGACCGTTTTCGAAATCGAGGTTGGGTCAATATCAATGTGCAGCACGGTGGCATTCGGACAATATTTTGCCAGGTTATTGGTTGTGCGGTCGTCAAATCTTACGCCTACGCCAAAGATCACATCAGAATTATGCATGACCATATTAGCTTCATATGTTCCGTGCATTCCTAACATGCCCAGCGCCTGCCGATGCGTGCCCGGGAACGCTCCCAGCCCCATTAAAGAGGAAACAACGGGAATATTCAGCTTCTCGGCAACTTCACGCAGCTCTGCATGACAGGCGGAGGTGATGGCGCCGCCCCCAACGTACATCACCGGCTTTTTCGCACCCAGCAAAGTCTGCAGGGCGCGTTTTATTTGGCCTTTATGACCCTGAGTGGTCGGATTATATGAGCGCATGCTCACCGTTTCCGGGTAGCTATAGGGGAACTTATTTGCAGGACTCATAATATCTTTCGGCAAATCGACCACCACAGGTCCCGGACGGCCGCTAGCGGCTAGCCAGAACGCTTTTTTGATAATGCCTGGGATATCCTCAGCCTGCTTAACCAGGAAGCTATGTTTTACCACCGGGCGCGAGATCCCGACCATGTCGCATTCCTGAAAAGCATCGTAACCGATGAGGGAAGTAGCGACCTGACCTGAAAGTACAACCAGAGGAATGGAGTCCATATAAGCGGTAGCGATACCGGTTATGGCGTTAGTTGCGCCGGGCCCTGAAGTCACCAGCACAACCCCAACCTCCCCGGTTGCTCGTGCCAGGCCATCAGCCATATGTACGGCAGCTTGTTCATGGCGTACCAGCACATGATCAATTCCACCAATTGTATGGAGCGCATCGTAAATATCGAGTACAGCGCCCCCCGGATAGCCGAATACATGCTTAACGCCCTGATCGATTAGCGATCGGACGACCATCTCGGCTCCTGACAACATCTCCATGGTTTGCCTCCAGGCTCACGTTTTTGACTGACGACAGAATTCATTTCCGCTCGGTCATTAAGGCAGGTTCTTACGCTCTGCCTGACTTTTTTATTTTAGGGATTCCTTCCTAACATAACCGTTGAAAATCGGGCAGGCAATCGCCTGACTACGCAGCCACATCATCGTTTTTAACTTCCTTGCTACAAAATGCCGACATATCGGAGTTAAGCCCTGATTATAAGCAAATACTATTACTGAATATGTTATGAACGTGAGAATTACAGGTGGAATCTAAATAACGAGGGAGATTTTATGGATTACGAAGCGACCGCCAGAAAGTGCTACAGCATAAAATGCTGGCAAAGAGACAATAATAAGAAAAACCGGCCTGTTTTTGACCGGCAGCTCATGCAGATAACATTAGAAATTACTTACGGCACACAGCAGTGAGTAATTCAGCCATCCATTGATGTCCTCTATCTTTGTTAGCGGCCTCGTGCCATGACAGATAACAGGTACGCGTATTTTCCTTGAGAGGTAGATCAAATATATTCAGATGTAAACTTTCAGAAAATTCTTCAGCCAACCAGCGAGGCGCTATTGCCACTAATTGCGTCTGCGAGACGACATTAAGCACGCTTGTCAGCGCCATACCTTGATAAGAAATACAGGCTTGCCTTTGCGGCGTTTGGTACCAGAGGGCGCTAAATGAAGCAAAACGTTCCAGAGAAACCACCGCATGCTGTTCGTTATAAATATCTCTGTCTCTTAACGTTGATATTAAACGAGGATGCTTTTGGCTGGCCACCAGAACCATTTCGTCTTCAAACAACGGCACACAGCTAAATTCCGAACGGCGAAACTCATCATAGCTGATAACGAATTCTGTTTCCTGATAGCGTAACTGGTGTTCAATATCTTTATTTAAGCAGGACTTAAACAGCAATTGAATATTGGGCGCCGATTGTCTGACGTTATTAAAAATGATGGATGTCAGTAAATTATCGAGTGGACTGCTGACGCAAAGCTGAAAAACACGCTCACTCTCACCGGCTTCAAAGCCGGTGCCTGGCAATTCATTTTGAACAAGCTGCAAAGCCTGGCGGACTGCGCCAAACAGTTGAAATGCACGAGCAGTAGGCTGTATGCCGCGCCCATAGCGCACAAACAATTCATCGTTAAACATAACTTTCAGGCGCGCCACTGCATTACTGACCGCAGGCTGCGACATTCCTAACAATTGAGCCGCCCTGGTAATGTTCTGTACCTGCATCACCGCATCAAAAACGGTCAGTAAATTTAAGTCTACCGTACGTAACTGGTATTTATTCCCGTCGTTGACGGACGGACGCTCTATATAGTCATCAGACATGATTTACTCCAGTAACAGGACAGTTCCTTCTGCACGGAAGGTACTATACGCAATTCCTTTCAACCTTAAAAAATATACTGATAGCAACAATCGACAGGTCTATTGTTTTAAAATCCCTACCATTCTTCTCAGGTATCCATGACACAAACAAATGTATTATTGTTGCAACAAACTTCACATAATGAATGGAAAAACCTGTGCGCTTCCACACAGGGTTTTACGGGCAGGCAATAAAATCACAAAACGCTCCAATGTACAATAATTCACATGATGAATAACAGTTTAAGGACTAATAAAATATTTAAAACAACCCTTTTCTCACTTTAGGAATTTACTATATGCAAATGTCTTTATGCTTCAAAAAACTAAAAACATCCACAATCGCTAAAAATATTAAAGGCAGGCGCGATAAAAATCTTGTTTATTAACCAGTTAGTACTTCAATTAACATGCAGTTCTCTACGTAATAAAAAACAGTTTTATACACCATTCATATATTTTTAAATTTACGTTTTTTTTAGCATAATAGACTACTTCTGATATTCACCGATTATGACTGTGCTAACGTCCATCAACCGCTGAGGGTTGACACAGCAAAGCAGATCAAGTACCAATAAATGCATATCGCAAACACTTGAGGCTTGAAACATGATTCGCACCTATCGCCTACTAGTTCTACTACTAAACGCATCTTATTTGCGCGGTAGACTGGTGGGCGACATCAAGCGTTGATTCAAGCCATCAGACTGAAAAAACCCGCGCCGTTGCGCGGGTTTTTTTATGCCCCTAACTTCGGCGCTAAAACAAAACAAGGACCATAACATGAGCCAACAAGTCATAATTTTTGATACGACCTTGCGTGATGGTGAGCAAGCGCTGCAGGCCAGCCTGAGTGTAAAAGAAAAGCTGCAGATAGCGATGGCGCTGGAACGTATGGGGGTTGATGTTATGGAAGTCGGTTTCCCGGTTTCCTCGCCTGGTGATTTTGAATCCGTACAGACCATCGCCCGCAACATCAAAAATAGCCGTGTATGTGGTCTGGCCCGCTGCGTAGAGAAAGATATCGATGTCGCAGCGGAATCCCTGAAAGTCGCGGAAGCTTTCCGAATTCATACCTTTATCGCCACCTCTCCGATGCATATCGCCACCAAGCTGCGCAGTACGCTGGATGAAGTAATTGAGCGCTCGATCTATATGGTGAAACGCGCCCGTAATTACACCGACGATGTTGAATTCTCCTGCGAAGATGCGGGGCGTACCCCAATCGCTGACCTGGCGCGCGTAGTAGAAGCCGCGATTAACGCAGGCGCAACCACCATCAATATCCCTGACACCGTCGGCTACACCATGCCGTTTGAGTTCGCCAATATCATCACCGGTCTGTACGAGCGCGTACCAAACATCGATAAAGCGATTATTTCCGTACATACCCACGACGATTTAGGTCTGGCGGTAGGTAACGCCATCGCCGCGGTTCACGCTGGCGCTCGCCAGGTTGAAGGCGCGATGAACGGTATCGGTGAGCGTGCGGGTAACTGCTCGCTGGAAGAAGTCATCATGGCGATTAAGGTGCGCAAAGACATCATGAACCTGCACACCAACATCAATCATCATGAAATTTGGCGTACCAGCCAGATGGTCAGCCAAATTTGCAATATGCCGGTGCCGGCTAATAAGGCCATCGTCGGGACCGGGGCTTTCGCTCACTCTTCCGGTATCCACCAGGATGGCGTGCTGAAAAATCGTGAAAACTACGAAATCATGACGCCCGAATCTATTGGCCTGAATCAGGTACAGTTGAACCTGACCTCCCGCTCAGGACGTGCCGCAGTGAAGCACCGCATGGATGAGATGGGCTACAAAGAGAGCGACTACAGCCTGGATAATCTGTACGACGCCTTCCTGAAGCTGGCGGACAAAAAAGGCCAGGTATTCGATTACGATCTGGAAGCGCTGGCCTTCATTAATAAACAGCAGGAAGAACCAGAGCATTTCCGTCTGGACTACTTCAGCGTGCAGTCTGGTTCTAACGATATCGCCACGGCCTCCGTGAAGCTGGCCTGCGGCGATGAAATCAAAGCTGAAGCCGCGAATGGCAACGGCCCGGTCGATGCTATTTACCAGGCGATTAACCGCATCACCGACTACGACATTGAGCTGGTGAAATATGGCTTAAGCGCCAAAGGTCACGGTAAAGATGCGCTGGGTCAGGTGGATATCGTAGCAAATTACAACGGCCGCCGTTTCCATGGCGTGGGGCTGGCGACCGATATCATTGAGTCATCAGCCAAGGCTATGGTGCACGTGCTGAACAACATCTGGCGCGCAGGCGAAGTCGAAAAAGAATTGCAACGCAAAGCTCAACAACAGAATAAAGAACAAAATCAGGAAACCGTGTGACATGTCAAAATCTCATCATATAGCAGTATTACCGGGCGACGGCATTGGCCCAGAAGTCATGGCGCAGGCGATGAAGGTACTGGATGCCGTTCGTACGCGCTTCGATATGCGAATCACCACCAGCTCCTATGACGTCGGCGGCATCGCCATTGACCGTCATGGCAATCCTCTGCCTCCGATTACCGTTGAAGGCTGTGAGCAGGCGGACGCTATTCTGTTTGGCTCCGTTGGCGGCCCAAAATGGGAACATTTGCCGCCGACACAACAGCCAGAACGCGGTGCGCTGCTGCCGTTGCGCAAGCATTTCAAACTGTTCAGCAACCTGCGCCCTGCGCGCCTGTATCAGGGGCTGGAGGAGTTTTGCCCGCTGCGTGCCGATATCGCCGCAAACGGCTTCGACATTCTGTGCGTGCGTGAACTGACCGGCGGCATTTACTTCGGTCAGCCAAAGGGCCGCGAAGGCACCGGCATGCATGAAAAAGCTTTTGATACCGAGGTGTATCATCGCTTTGAAATTGAGCGCATCGCTCGCATCGCCTTTGAATCCGCACGCAAACGTCGTAACAAAGTCACCTCAATCGATAAAGCGAACGTGCTGCAAACGTCCGTAATGTGGCGCGAGATCGTTAACGAAATCGCCAACGAGTACCCGGACGTTGAGCTGTCGCATATGTACATCGACAATGCCACCATGCAGTTGATTAAAGACCCGTCCCAGTTCGACGTGCTGCTGTGTTCCAACCTGTTCGGCGACATTCTGTCCGACGAATGCGCGATGATCACAGGCTCGATGGGCATGCTGCCTTCCGCCAGCCTGAATGAACAAGGCTTCGGCCTGTACGAACCTGCGGGCGGCTCAGCGCCGGATATCGCGGGCAAAAATATCGCAAACCCAATTGCGCAGATCCTCTCTCTGGCTTTATTACTGCGCTACAGCCTGGACGCTGAAGAGGCCGCCGCGGCCATCGAAAACGCCATTAACCTTGCGCTGGAAGAAGGTTTCCGTACTGGCGATTTAGCTCGCGATGGCAAAGCAATCAGCACCGATGAAATGGGCGACACCATTGCCCGCTTCGTGGCTCAGGGGAAATAATCATGGCGAAGACGTTATATCAAAAGTTGTACGATGCGCATGTCGTGTATGAAGCGGTGGACGAAACCCCGCTGCTGTATATCGACCGCCATCTGGTTCATGAAGTCACATCTCCGCAGGCGTTTGATGGTCTGCGTGCGCACAATCGCCCGGTGCGTCAGCCGGGTAAAACCTTCGCGACCATGGACCACAACGTTTCCACGCAGACGAAAGACATCAACGCCTCCGGCGAAATGGCCCGCATTCAGATGCAGGAATTGATGAAAAACTGCAAGGCATTCGGCGTTGAGCTCTATGACCTGAACCACCCCTACCAGGGCATCGTCCATGTTATGGGCCCGGAGCAAGGCATTACGCTGCCGGGTATGACCATCGTGTGCGGCGACTCCCATACCGCAACCCACGGCGCATTCGGCGCGCTGGCGTTTGGTATCGGCACCTCCGAAGTTGAACACGTGCTGGCAACGCAAACCCTGAAACAGGGTCGTGCGAAAACCATGAAAATTGAAGTTACCGGCACCGCAGCGCCGGGCATCACGGCAAAAGATATCGTGCTGGCGATCATCGGCAAAACCGGCAGCGCTGGGGGCACCGGGCACGTGGTGGAATTCTGCGGCAGCGCCATTCAGGCTCTCTCCATGGAAGGCCGCATGACGTTGTGCAACATGGCTATCGAAATGGGCGCCAAAGCGGGCATCGTTGCGCCGGATGAAACTACCTTCAACTATGTAAAAGGCCGTCTGCATGCGCCAAAAGCCGCCGACTGGGACGAAGCGGTTGCGTACTGGAAAACCTTCAGCACCGATGAAGGCGCTAAGTTCGATAGCGTTGTCACGCTGGACGCCGCCGAGATTGCTCCGCAGGTGACCTGGGGCACCAACCCAGGCCAGGTGATTTCCGTTACCGAAAATATTCCGAACCCGGAATCCTTCGCCGATCCGGTCGAACGTGCTTCTGCCGAAAAGGCGCTGGCTTATATGGGCCTGAAACCGGGCATTCCGTTAACCGAAGTGGCTATCGACAAAGTCTTTATCGGCTCCTGCACCAATTCACGCATTGAAGATTTACGCGCCGCGGCAGAAGTCGCCAAAGGCCGTAAAGTCGCACCGGGCGTGCAGGCGCTGGTCGTGCCAGGTTCTGGTCCGGTAAAAGCGCAGGCGGAAGAAGAAGGCCTGGATAAGATTTTCATCGAAGCCGGATTTGAATGGCGTTTGCCTGGCTGCTCAATGTGCCTGGCGATGAACAACGATCGTCTGGAACCGGGCGAACGCTGCGCCTCCACCAGCAACCGTAACTTTGAAGGTCGTCAGGGCCGTGGCGGGCGCACCCATTTGGTTAGCCCGGCGATGGCCGCGGCCGCCGCTGTTTCCGGCCACTTTGCTGACATCCGCACGTTGAAATAAAGGAAAACACCATGGCAGAGAAATTTACCCAACATACCGGCCTGGTCGTTCCGCTGGATGCTGCAAACGTTGATACTGACGCAATTATTCCGAAGCAGTTTTTGCAGAAGGTTACGCGTACCGGTTTCGGCGCGCATCTGTTTAACGACTGGCGTTTCCTGGACGATGCAGGCCAGCAGCCTAACCCGGAATTTGTACTGAATTTCCCGGAATTCAAAGGCGCATCCATTCTGCTTGCGCGTGAAAACTTCGGCTGCGGCTCGTCCCGTGAACACGCGCCGTGGGCGCTGACAGATTACGGCTTTAAAGTCGTCATCGCGCCAAGCTTTGCGGATATCTTCTACGGCAACTCGTTCAACAACCAGCTTCTGCCGGTCACGCTGAGCGAAGAAGAAGTCGATGAGATGTTTAAGCTGGTAGCGGCAAATCCGGGTATTAAGTTTGTTGTCGACCTGGAAGCGCAAACCGTGAAAGCGGGCGATAAAACGTACTCTTTTAATATTGATACGTTCCGCCGCCACTGCATGTTAGAAGGGCTGGATAGCATTGGGCTGACGCTGCAGCACGAAGGCGCTATTTCTGCCTACGAACAGAAGCAACCAGCGTTTATGCAGTAAGCTCCACTGCCGCCCCTTTCCTACAAAGAGAGGGGCGCAGCCGGACTGCCCGTCACCCTGCCGCCCGGCGTCTTTTTTACCCAACCCTTCGCTAAACGGCTTACTTATTTTTCATTTTAACTATCCCGCCGTTTTTCCCAATCAGATATCTGTTGCCATCGAAAGAGAAAAAGGGCTCTTCATCATTGTACTTGTAGATAGTCATAAATTTTTCTTTATCAATGCAGTTTTTTGGCGTTTGCATATCATAGAAACACATGCGGTCATATTTCCCTTCCTCTTTATACCCCTCGCCAAAATCCCAGAAAATCATGACGTAAAAACCATCTTCCGCAGGTTTTGGAGCATTATATTTTTCTTTTATTATGCTTTTATTTTCCAGCCACCACCTGATTTTACCTTTATCAGTAAAAGGGAGATTGCGCACTAAAATATCACTATAGTTATTCCGCTGATGGACGGCGACGATTTGCGCCGGATGCAGTGCTCGCCAGATAAAATAGCCCAGCAGGACGCTGCCGGCCAGGAACAGCATAAAGATAATTTTTTTACTTTTTGCTTTCATTACGCTCTCCGACGATCTCTATGGTGGCTGCCATATTGGTTATAAAAGGTTTAAAACCAAGCCGGTTGTATCTCTGAAGCACAAACCAGAGACGGAAAAAACGGAGCTTTTTAAACGTTGTATTCAGGACATCCTCCTTCACAAGGCCAACACCATCCTTTCTTCTATAATATACAGTTATGCAAACTCGCTATTTCCGACTACAAACAGAAACAACCGGCGTTTATGCAGTAATCTCCACTGCCGCACGGCATCTTTTTTACCAAATCCTTCGCAAAACGGCTTACTTATTTTTCATTTTAACTATCCCGCCGTTTTTCCCAATCAGATATCTGTTGCCATCGAAAGAGAAAAAGGGCTCTTCATCATTGTACTTGTAGATAGTCATAAATTTTTCTTTATCAATGCAGTTTTTTGGCGTTTGCATATCATAGAAACACATGCGATCATATTTCCCTTCTTCTTTGTAGCCCTCGCCAAAATCCCAGAAAATAATAGTATAACTACCATAAGATGCAGGTTTAGGAATACCATAGCGACTTTTTAGCCTATTCTTATTTTCCAGCCACCAGGCTATTTTCCCTCGATCGGTAATCGGGAAGTTTTTTACTAAAACAGAACTGAAGTGTCCATCCTCATGCACGGCAACAATTTCTATCGGCCGGAGGCTTCGCCAGATAAAATAACCCAGTAAGAGGCTGCCAGCCAGTAATACCACTGAAAGGATTTTTTTACT
Organism: Dryocola boscaweniae; assembly: GCF_025215095.1. GTDB lineage: Bacteria > Pseudomonadota > Gammaproteobacteria > Enterobacterales > Enterobacteriaceae > Dryocola > Dryocola boscaweniae. The sequence goes on from NZ_JALHAP010000076.1 coordinate 10,553, forward strand.
TTTTGCTTTCATTACGCTCTCCGACGATCTCTATAACCGCTTCCATATTGGTGATAAAAGGTTTAAAACCAAGCTGGTTGTATCTCTGAAGCACAAACCAGAGACGGAAAAAACGGAGCTTTTTAAAGGTTGTATTCAGGATGTCGTGCTTATCGAGGCCAAAATGATCCTGTATTTTATACTGTACGACCGCGCGGAAGCGATGGCCGGAAATCTGGAGCGATTTGATGGTGATATCGGTAGCCCAGGTATCGTGAACGGTGATACCCATCCCGTTAAAATTATCCTGAAAGCGATCAAATTTTGGTAACTTACCACTCATGATGGCGTCCCGTAACCTGTCCTTATATTTTTCCGGATAACACATCTTTTCCCAGTCAATATTTTTCTCTAAAACGGCTTTTAACTGCAGACGAGAGCTATTATCCGGCGATCTGTCATTAAGAATATGCGCCTTCAACGCCGCGTCCAGATACAGGTCAGTAAACGGCGCGCCATTGCCGTACTGCATATGAGAGATCATCTTTTCAATAAGCGTCTTATACGGGCCATACATAGAAAATGAACGTGATAAATAACGAAACTCATCAAAAAGGATGCCGGCGCACTCCTGACGGCTAACCTTTTCATCTTCGCTGCGGGAGCCATAAATTCGTATTTGATTAAACGGGGTAATTTTAGTCAGTGTGTAAGGATTAACTCTTGAAGAAACGTCCGTTAAATTAAACTGTGATTTTAGCTGCGCCTCCGACAGATCGCCGTAGCGCATATCGTCCGCGCCATAGTCATCCATACGCTTTTGGGTTTTGAATATCTCGCAGGGGAATTGCAATTTATCCATAGAAATACACTCCTTGTATAATCGTCATTTTGCTTTCTACAGGAGGATAAGCGATTAACCACCGGGGGAAAAACGCAGATGCTTAAATCTGATTTTTGCCCATTATTATCAGGACAACGTTTAAATATTCTGTACCCGGCTCGTCAGCGCCAATGCCACCACCGAAAGCCCGGCAATCAGCCAGTACACGGAATAGTGGCCATAACTTTCCGCAAGCGTCCCTTGTAAAACACCCGCCAGAATCACCCCGGTTGAAATACTATTAGTAAACAACGTTGTAGCAGAGCCCGGCCGCCCCGGCATTAAATCCTGAAACCAAAGCATGCCGATCCCGGCCACGATCCCGATAAACACCGCGTTAAAAAGTTGCAAAACCAGTAGCGCCGCCCGGCTGTGGAACATAATCAGCCCAACGTAGAACAGCACGCCGGCGGCCACGGCAACCACCATCATGCGTCGCTTCCCGAAACGTTTCACGTAATAGCCCGCCAGAATCATTGCCGGGATTTCCAGGCCCGCCGCCGTGCCCATCAGCAAACCGGCAAGGGACTCCGGCAGCCCTAAATCGCTGCTGATCCACAGCGGCATGTCGATGATATACATGGTATTGCAGGTCCACATCAGCATCGAGGCGATAAACAGCATGCGCACGTTTTTATCTTTCCAGCCGCTGATCTGCGTGAGCGCGACGTCGGCAGGCTGCTCAATTCTTGCAACGGAAGGCAAGGCAAAGAAGATAAGCGCCAGCGAGATGACAAAGATCCCCGCAGCAATCAGGAACATGGTGGTAAAGCCATAGTTCAGCGCCAGCATAAAGGAGAGCGGCGGGCCGATAACCCAGGCAAGCGAGAGCTGGGCACGCATCACCGAGCTGAACATCACCACTTCACGCGCGGAACTGTCCGCATATTCACGCGCTAAAGCAAAAATCTGCGGCATGGCGGTATTTGCGATGGAGGCGAACAGCACGCCGATAGTGATTAACGTCAGATAATGGCGATTAAAAGCAAACAGCACGCAGTTTGCCACCGCCATCAGGCAGCAAACCATAATGAGTTTGCGTCTGTCGCCCCGGTTGTCGGAACGTTTGGCCAGAAGCAGGCTGACCAGAATACCTGCCACGGCGTTCACGGTATAAAACAGGCCAACCCAGAAGGGACGGACTTCCACCTCACGCGACAAAAACAGGCTCAGAGTCGGTGCCTGGAGCGCCCCCGCGATACCCATCATAAAAGCAACTACCATAAAAGCGGCGTACACCGGATTGATACGTCGTCTTTTAGTGAGAAACCAGGCCATGCGGGATCCTTTAAAATTACGCGCGTTAAGTGCTGAAATCATAAACTAAAAAAGCCAGCAGTTATAATCTGCTGGCTGGTGAAAAGCACCAATACTCAGTCACACTTCGATGTCGGCGGTTCAGGGTTTCCCGATCGTTGGGGCTGTAACCTCCCACTGCATTAAGTCTTCGAGCATCCTCAGACGTTGCCCTGCTGTCAGGCGAGCCAGCCATCCAGACTCAACGAATTTCGTTGCGGCAAAGTAATTTCGGTAAAACTCAGCGGCTGATGATCGTTTCATATGCCCCTCCTCGCTTTCATCGTTGATGATTATTGGCGTAATATAGGGAAAGTTAAATTGATGAGTTTCCGCCTGGAGTTCCCCTTTTATGTCTTCTGGCCGTTTGCAACAACAGTTCATCCGTCTTTGGCAATATTGCGACGGTAAACCGCAAGAAACCACGCTCAACGATCTGGCGGAGCTGTTGAATTGCTCGCGCCGTCATATGCGTACGCTATTGAATACAATGCAGGAAAAAGGCTGGCTAAGCTGGAAGGCGAAAGTTGGGCGCGGCAAACGATCGCAGCTTGAATTTCTGTATACCGGCCTTGCGCTTCAGCAGCAGCGGGCCGAAGATCTTCTCGAACAGGATCGTATCGATCAACTGGTGCAGATCGTGGGGGACAAAGCCACCGTCCGACAGATGCTCATTTCCCACCTCGGCAGAAGCTTCCGCCAGGGCCGCCACATTCTGCGTGTGCTCTACTATCGCCCGCTGTTAAATCTGCTGCCCGGTTCCGCATTACGTCGTTCAGAAACGCATATTGCCCGCCAGATATTCAGCGGCCTGACGCGGATAAACGAGGAAAACGGGGAACTGGAAGCGGATATTGCTCATCACTGGCAACAAATTTCCCCATTACACTGGCGCTTTTATCTTCGTCCCGGCATTCATTTTCATCATGGCCGCGAGCTGGACATGCTGGATGTCATGACCTCTTTGCAGCGCATAAACAGCCTGCCGCTTTATGCCCACATTAATCAAATCAGCACGCCTACGGCCTGGACGCTGGACATTCACCTGTCCCAGCCGGACCGCTGGCTCCCATGGCTGCTTGGCAGCGTGAACGCGATGATCCTGCCGCGCGAATGGCAAACGTTAGATAATTTTTCCCGCCAGCCCGTGGGCACCGGCCCCTATTCCGTAGTGCGTAATAACAATAACCAGCTCAAGATTCAGGCCTGGGATGACTACTTCGGTTATCGCGCGCTGATTGATGAGGTGAATTTCTGGGTGCTGCCGGAAATTGGCGAGGAGGTGAGCTGCGCGGTACAGCTTCAGGGCATGCCGGATAGCGAAAAAGCGGTAGAAAGCCGGCTGGAAGAGGGCTGCTACTACCTGCTGTTCGATAGCCGTTCTTCACGCGGCAGCCATGACGGCGTGCGCGCCTGGGTAAGCCATGTGCTTGCTCCCATTCATCTTCTGTATAGCGCAGGCGAGCAAAATCAGCAGTACTGGTTCCCGGCCTACGGCCTGCTTCCTCGCTGGCACCATACGCGCCCGCAGCCCGCAGGCGTGAAGCCCGCCGGGCTGGAAAGCCTTACCCTTACCTTCTATCGCGACCACGTAGAACATCGCGCGATCGGCAATATTATGGCGCAGCTTCTCGCCGCACACGGCGTCCATCTGCAGATACAGGAAGTAAGCTACGAAGAGTGGCATCAGGGCGATTCTGCCAGCGATATCTGGCTTAACAGCGCCAACTTCACCCTGCCGCTGGAATTTTCACTTTTCTCTCATCTCTACGAAGTGCCGTTAATACAAAAATGCATCGACATTGACTGGGAAACGGACACCAGCAAGTGGCACAAAGGCGAACTAAAGCTTCCGGAGTGGTGCCAGCAACGCGTTGAGAAACATGATATTTTGCCGCTCATTCACCACTGGCTGCGCATCGAAGGCCAGCGCAGTATGCGCGGCGTAAGAATGAACACGCTCGGCTGGTTCGATTTTAAATCCGCCTGGTTTGCGCCGCCTGAACCATAGCGCTTCCGAATCATTCACAGAATCATTACAATGGCGCGTTCTCAACGGGGTGCCAGGACCATTGTCCGAGCTGAGATAATACCCGTCGAACCTGATCCGGATAACGCCGGCGAAGGGATTTGAGGCTTACCGCTCAAAGTCCTTTGCCACCCCTAATTTAAGAGGTGCAAAGTGTTCAAAAAATTACTGCCGCTGCTCATACTTGTTGCCGCCCCTGCTTTCGCTAAACCCCTGCTCACCGTTTATACCTATGATTCATTCGCCGCTGACTGGGGCCCGGGGCCTGCGGTAAAAAAGGCATTTGAAGCTGACTGTAACTGCGAACTGAAATTCGTCGCCCTTGAGGATGGCGTATCGCTGCTCAATCGTCTGCGCATGGAAGGCAAAAACAGCAAAGCCGACGTGGTGTTGGGCCTGGACAACAATCTTATTGAAGCGGCTTTGCAAACCAAACTCTTTGCCCCGGCTAACGTCGATACCAGCGCCCTGAAAATCCCCGGCGGCTGGAAGAGCGATACATTCGTTCCCTTCGATTACGGCTATTTCGCTTTTGTATACGATAAAAACAAGCTGAAAAACCCGCCGAAGAGCCTGAAGGAACTGGTGGAAAGCGACCAGAAATGGAAAGTGATTTATCAGGATCCGCGCACCAGCACGCCGGGCCTGGGCCTGCTGCTGTGGATGCAAAAAGTTTATGGCGACAAAGCGCCTGATGCGTGGGCGAAGCTGGCAAGCAAAACCGTCACCGTCACCAAGGGCTGGTCTGAAGCCTATGGCCTGTTCCTGAAAGGCGAAGGAGATCTGGTACTGAGCTATACCACCTCTCCGGCCTACCACATCATCGAAGAGAAAAAAGATAACTACGCCGCCGCAGATTTCAGCGAAGGGCATTATCTGCAGGTAGAAGTGGCAGGCCGCCTTGCAGCCAGCAAACAGCCAGAGCTTGCGGAAAAATTCATGAAGTTCATCACCCAGCCGGGCTTCCAGAACACCATTCCAACCGGCAACTGGATGTACCCGGTCACCGAGGTGAATCTGCCGGAAGGTTTTAGCAGCATCAAAAAACCACAAACCTCGCTGGAATTCACGCCGAAGGAAGTCTCTGACCTCCGCGCAAGCTGGATTAATACATGGCTTCGCGCAGTCAGCCGCTAATCCCCGGCTGGCTGTTTCCAGGGCTATTCGCCGCCACGCTTGTGGTGGCAGTAGCCCTGGCGGCTTTTCTGGCGCTGTGGATTAACGCGCCGCAAAGCGATATCCGTGCGCTGGCGCAGGATAGCTACCTGTGGCACGTCCTGCGCTTCTCATTCTGGCAGGCGTTTCTCTCGGCTGTACTTTCGGTATTCCCGGCAATATTCCTTGCGCGCGCGCTCTACCGTCGCCGTTTTCCTGGCCGCCTGGCCCTATTGCGCCTGTGCGCGATGACGCTGGTGCTGCCGGTACTGGTGGCCGTATTTGGAATACTGAGCGTTTACGGACGCGTTGGCTGGCTGGCTTCGCTCTGCGCGCGGCTGGGCGTGGAATGGACTTTTTCGCCGTACGGTCTGCAGGGCATTCTGCTGGCGCACGTCTTCTTTAATTTACCGATGGCCACGCGGCTTTTGTTGCAGGCGCTGGAGAATATTCCCGGTGAACAACGGCAGCTCGCCGCACAGCTTGGCATGCAGGGCTGGAATTTCTTCCGATTTGTGGAATGGCCGTGGCTACGCCGCCAGATCCTGCCCGCCGCCGCGCTTATTTTCATGCTTTGCTTCGCAAGCTTCGCCACGGTGCTGTCGCTTGGGGGCGGGCCGCAGGCGACGACCATCGAACTCGCTATTTTCCAGGCGCTGAGCTACGACTACGATCCTGCCCGCGCGGCACTCCTCGCGCTGGTGCAAATGATTTGCTGTCTTGGTCTGGTGCTCCTCAGCCAGCGGCTCAGCAAAGCGATTCCCGTCGGCACAAGTCAGGTTCAGGGCTGGCGAGATCCGCAGGACAATTTGCGCCGCAGGCTGTGCGATGGCGCGCTAATCATCCTCGCGCTGTTGCTGTTGCTGCCACCGCTGTTAGCGGTAATCATTGACGGCATCAATAGCGGATTCAGCGCGGTGCTTTCGCAGCCGATGCTCTGGCAGGCGCTATTTACCTCGCTGAGAATAGCCATCGCAGCCGGGATCATCTGCGTCATAATCACCATGATGCTGCTGTGGAGTTCACGTGAATTGCGCCTGCGTAACCGTGCATTTGCCGGGCAAACGCTGGAGCTGAGCGGCATGTTAATCCTTGCCATGCCGGGCATCGTGCTCGCCACGGGATTCTTCCTGCTGCTGAACAATACCGTGGGTCTGCCGCAGTCAGCCGACGGTATAGTGATTTTCACCAACGCGCTGATGGCCATTCCTTATGCGCTGAAAGTGCTGGAAAATCCTATGCTTGATGTAGCCGAACGTTACGGCAAGCTTTGTCAGTCGCTGGATATTAAAGGCTTTCATCGTTTGCGCTTGATTGAACTTCGGGCGCTGAAAATCCCGCTGGCCCAGGCGCTGGCTTTTGCCTGCGTGCTGTCGATAGGTGATTTTGGCGTGGTGGCGCTGTTCGGCAACGACGATTTCCGCACGCTGCCTTTCTATCTTTATCAGCAGATTGGATCTTATCGTAGCGAGGCGGGCGCCGTAACCGCGCTTATCCTGCTGATGCTGTGCTTTGCTTTATTCACCTTGATTGAGAAACTTCCGGGGCGCCATGCTAACGCTGACTGATGTAACCTGGCTTTATCGCCACCTGCCGATGCGCTTCTCCCTTAACGTGACGGCAGGCGAGCGCGTTGCGGTGCTGGGGCCAAGCGGCGCCGGGAAAAGCACCCTGCTGAGTTTGATTGCCGGTTTTCTGACACCCGCAAACGGGGAAATAAGTTTGTGCGGTGAAAATCATACCCGAACCGCACCCGCTCAACGTCCTGTTTCCATGCTGTTTCAGGAGAACAATCTTTTCAATCACTTAAGCGTGCGAGAAAACATCGGGCTGGGCATAAATCCTGGGCTGAAACTCAATCAGGAACAACGAGAGCGCCTTGGAACGATTGCCGAACAGATGGCGATTGGCGATTTGCTGGATCGCTTACCTTCACAGCTTTCCGGCGGCCAGCGTCAACGCGTGGCCCTTGCCCGCTGCCTTGTGCGTAAACAGCCTATTTTACTGCTCGATGAACCCTTTTCCGCCCTCGATCCGGCGCTGCGTCTGGAGATGCTGCAATTACTGGACGATGTTTGCCGCCAGCAGCAACTCACCCTGCTAATGGTTTCCCACAGCATTGAAGATGCGGCACGCATAGCCGAAAGAAGCCTGGTGGTGGTGGATGGCCGCATCACCTGGGATGGCGACACGGCAACATTGCTAAGCGGCGAAGCGAGCGCTTCTGGTCTGCTGGGGATAAAAACGGGTCAGGCCTGACCCGTTAGAACCTTCCAGAGAATGTTAAGGTAGATCGGCATCAGCGGGTGCATCTGTAACGCTACAAAGCTGCCAGTCGCCAGCGCTATCGTTAAGGGAGCAAGCCAGTGCAAACGCGCACGCGGCAAATAGCGCGTCAAACGGTCTGAACCTGACTTACCGCTGCGCCACCAGCGCCAGCTCAGCCAACCCGCCAGCCACACCAGCAGCGCCACGCCGAGCAACAGCCATTTGAAGCTGCTGCTTTGCATATCCGCAGGAATATCGATGGCCGCTCCGGCCAGAATGCCCGGCATAAAATAGAGCGGCGGCCAGAAGATGCAGCCAATGATATTAGGCAGGATAAATTTCGAGACGGGCAAATCCAGCATTCCCGCCACCATCGGCACCAGCGGACGCGTCGGGCCAACAAAGCGGCCAATCAGAATGGTAAACATGCTGTGCTGATGAAGCGCATGCTCGGTTTTATCAAGCAACGCTTTGTTTTTCTTCATGAACGACCATCGGTGCAACGGCCCTTTAAACCGCCCGCCCAGCCAGAAGGAGATCCAGTCGCCCAACAGGCAGCCCACAATTCCCGCCGCCCAGGCGTGCCAGAAGCCAACCTGTCCACTGCCAATCAGCGCGCCGAGCCCCGCCATCATGACCGTGCCCGGCAGAATCAGCCCCACCAGCGCAAGCGACTCAAGAAAGGCCACCAACATCACCGCGATAAGCGAATACGCCACTGACTGTGTAATAAAGTGTTCCAGCAAAGCTTCCATAAAGCATCCGTCGAGAAACGAGTGGGCGATTCTCCTGAGTGATTACATCAGCGTCAAGCCAACAATTGTATGAATAAATAATAGCGACTATTCGCAGCCCGCGCGGAATTCACTCGGGCTTGCCCCGGTACACTTTTTAAACACCCGGGAAAAGTAGAGCTGGTCCTCAAAACCCACGTTGCGCCCGACGCTTGCAATCGGCATACGCGTGGTGCTCAGCAGCAGCTTTGCCTGGCTGATGCGCTGATCTTCACGCCAGCTTAAAACGCTGACGCCAAGCTGCTGACGAAACAGGTGGGAGAGTCTGGAAGGCGACAAACAGACGTGCTGCGCCACGCTTGCAATGTCGAAATGGCCGTCGGCAAGATGGTCGCTAATGTACTGGCAGGCATCGCGAACGCGGTTATCCAGCGGCGGGTTGAGCGATGCGTTCAAGACTTCCATGCGCCGCAGCAAAAGCTGCTCAAGGAGGTTAATCGCCAGCAGCTCCGCATAGCGTCCTTCCGCCTGCCCTGCGTCAATAATCTGCTGAAAAAGTTGTGAAAATCCTTCCTGGTGCGCATCGTCAGGACGGTAAAAACCCGTATGGGCGAAAATCGGTTCCCAGTTCAGCCACTCCTGCCAGTAGGCGCGCGGGCGGAAGTAAACCCACTGGTGATACCACTCTTTGCTGTCCGGCGCGCGCCCGTAGTGATGCACTTCGCCGGGCGGGAACAGCAGCATATCACCGGGACGGCAAACATAATTCTTCCCCTGATTGTTGATAACCCCTTCGCCACGCACGGTGAGATTAAGGATATAGCCTTTCATGCCCAGCGGCCGATCGATGAAAAAATCCAGCGGCCCCAGCGCTTCGATAGGCGTTAATCCTGCCACAAGATGTGCGTTAAAAGAGTAGCCGGGCAACAGGGGATCGTTTTGCAATTCAGGCATCATGAAGCTCGCTTTTCAGTCAGGGTAATAGAAACAATTTGTCCATATCCATGCTTAACGCCTCATCGCCCCCGGCGGCATTTCAACAAACAGGCTGATTTTTATCATAAAGCCACGATCTGCAAGCACCTATGCTTTTTAACGGGTCATCACACACTTTTACGAAGACAACCAAAGTGTCTATAACAGTGGCAGAAAAGTCCACATGGAATATTTGCGGAGCGTCACATTTCGCGCGTCCATAGCTATTTTATCCATAACTACAGCGATTACGACCTGACCCTTTTTTGCTGCAAAACCTACTGTTCACTGCATGAGTGTTTGACTGTATGGAGTGGAAAAATGTCGATTGCGCTGGGCCTCGATTTTGGCAGCGATTCTGTGCGCGCCTTAGCAGTGGATTGTGAAAACGGAGCCGAACTGGCCACAAGCGTTGAGTGGTACCCCCGCTGGCAAGAAGGCCGCTACTGCGATGCCGCCAGCAATCAGTTCCGTCACCATCCTCAGGATTACATTGAGTCAATGGAACGGGCGCTGAAAACGGTGCTGAAAGAGCTGACGGCCGAGCAGCGCGACGCTATTTGCGGCATTGGCGTGGACAGCACCGGTTCAACCCCTGCTCCGATAGACGCCAACGGCAACGTGCTGGCGCTGAATCCGGAATTCGCCGACAACCCGAACGCCATGTTCGTGCTGTGGAAAGATCACACCTCGGTCGAAGAAGCCGAAGCTATTACCCGTCTTTGCCATACTCCCGGCAAAAATGATTACTCGCGCTATATTGGCGGTATTTACTCCAGCGAATGGTTCTGGGCCAAAATCCTGCACGTTACCCGCGCGGACAGCCAGGTCGCCCAGGCTGCGGCTTCGTGGATTGAACTGTGCGACTGGGTGCCCGCCCTGCTTTCCGGCACCACAGCTCCGCAGGATATACGCCGCGGACGCTGTAGCGCGGGTCACAAATCTCTCTGGCACGAAGACTGGGGCGGCTTGCCCCCCGCCAGCTTCTTTGATGACCTTGACCCGATAATCAACCAGAACCTCGATTACCCCCTGTTCACCGAGACCTGGACGGCCGATATTCCGGTGGGCAACCTTTGCGCCGAATGGGCTGAACGCCTTGGCCTGCCGCAAAGCGTGGTGATTTCCGGCGGCGCGTTTGACTGCCATATGGGCGCCGTCGGCGCAGGCGCGCAGCCAAATACGCTGGTCAAAGTCATCGGCACATCCACCTGTGACATCCTGATTGCCGACAAACCGACCGTAGGCGAGCGCGCCGTAAAAGGAATTTGCGGGCAGGTGGACGGAAGCGTGGTGCCTGATTTTATCGGGCTCGAAGCCGGGCAGTCCGCCTTTGGCGATATGTATGCCTGGTTTGGTCGCGTGCTCGGCTGGCCGCTGGAACAACTGGCGCAACAGCATCCTGAACTGCGCAGTCAAATCAACGCCAGCAAAAAACAACTGCTGCCAGAGCTGACCGAAGCCTGGGCCAAAAACTCTTCTCTGCAACATCTGCCGGTCATTCTCGACTGGTTTAACGGCCGCCGCACCCCGAACGCCAACCAGCGCCTGAAAGGCGTAATTACCGATTTAAATCTGGCGACCGATGCGCCAGCGCTGTTCGGCGGGCTGATTGCCGCGACTGCATTCGGCGCCCGCGCCATTATGGAGTGCTTCACCGAGCAAGGCATTCCGGTCAACAACGTGATGGCGCTGGGCGGCATTGCCCGTAAATCCCCGGTCATTATGCAGGTGTGCTGCGACGTGCTGAACCGTCCGTTGCAGATTGTCGCCTCCGACCAGTGCTGCGCCCTTGGCGCAGCGATTTTTGCCGCCGTTGCCGCAGGCAAGCATGTGGATATCTCGCAGGCGCAACAGGCCATGGCAAGCCCAATCGAAAATACCCTTCAACCCATTGGGCAACGCGCCGAGCGTTTCGAACAGCTATACCGCCGCTATCAGCAGTGGGCCATCAGCGCGGAACAACATTATCTCCCTTCAGCCCCTGCCGCGGTATCAACCGTAAAGCAGGCTGCGACGACTCTTTAAGGACATAACGATGAACATTTTTGAACAGTACGAAGTGTGGTTTGTCATTGGTAGCCAGCATCTTTATGGCCCGGAAACGCTGCGCCAGGTGACGCAGCATGCTGAACACGTCGTAAATGCGCTGAATAAAGAAGCTAAGCTGCCATGCAAACTGGTTCTTAAACCGCTCGGTACTACGCCGGATGAAATCACCGCGATTTGCCGCGATGCGAGCTACAGCGATAAATGTGCCGGGATGGTGGTGTGGCTGCACACCTTCTCGCCCGCCAAAATGTGGATTAACGGCCTGAGTATCCTCACCAAGCCGCTGCTGCAATTCCACACCCAGTTCAATGCGCAGATCCCGTGGGGCAGCATTGATATGGACTTTATGAACCTGAACCAGACCGCTCATGGCGGCCGCGAGTTCGGCTTTATCGGCGCGCGCATGCGCCAGCAGCATACCGTTGTCACCGGCCACTGGCAGGATCCACAGGCGCATAAGCGTATCGGCTCCTGGATGCGTCAGGCCGTATCTAAGCAAGATACCCGCCAACTGAAAGTGGTGCGTTTTGGCGACAACATGCGTGAAGTTGCGGTCACCGACGGCGATAAAGTGGCCGCGCAGATGAAATTCGGCTTCTCGGTCAATACCTGGGCGGTGGGCGATCTGGTAGCGGTTGTTAATGCCGTCAGCGATGGCGACGTAAATGCTCTGGTTGATGAATACGAAAGCAGCTATCGCCTGACGCCTGCCGCGCAGATAAACGGCGAAAAACGTCAGAACGTGCTGGACGCAGCCCGCATTGAGCTGGGGATGAAAAAATTCCTGGTCGACGGGGGATTCCACGCTTTCACCACTACCTTTGAAGACCTGCACGGCCTCAAACAGCTACCGGGCCTTGCGGTTCAACGTCTGATGCAGCAGGGCTACGGCTTTGCGGGAGAAGGCGACTGGAAAACCGCCGCCCTGCTTCGCATCATGAAGGTCATGTCGACTGGCCTTGCCGGCGGCACCTCCTTTATGGAGGATTACACCTACAACTTTGAAAACGGCAACGACATGGTGCTTGGCTCGCACATGCTGGAAGTTTGTCCGACTATCGCGATTGCGGAAAAACCCATCCTTGATGTGCAGCACCTGGGCATTGGCGGCAAAGCCGATCCAGCGCGCCTGATTTTCTCTACTACAACCGGCCCGGCGGTAAACGCGAGCCTAATCGATCTGGGCGATCGTTTCCGCCTGCTGGTGAACTGCGTGGACGCGGTAGAAACCCCGCATCAGTTGCCAAAACTGCCGGTCGCCAACGCGCTGTGGAAAGCGCAGCCGGATCTGCCGACCGCATCCGAAGCCTGGATCCTCGCAGGCGGCGCGCACCATACCGTTTTCAGCCAGTCGCTGACGTTGGATGACATGCGCACATTCACCGAACTGCACGGTATCGAACTCGCCGTTATCGATAACGAGACCCGCCTGCCCGCGTTCAAAGACGCCCTGCGCTGGAACGAGGTTTATTACAGCTTTAAGCGCTGACTCTCCATCGCTTTTGTAGGGCGGGTAAGCCTGGCGCCACCCGCCGATAAGATGAAAGTGGCGGATGGCGCTTTGCTTATCCACCCTACGTAATTCCTGGGGCTCAATATGTTAGAAGATCTAAAACGCCAGGTGCTGGAAGCGAATCTGGCACTGCCGGAACACAATCTGGTGACGCTGACCTGGGGCAACGTCAGCGCGGTCGATCGCGAGCGCGGCGTACTGGTAATCAAGCCATCAGGCGTCGATTACGGCATTATGACCGTCGAAGACATGGTGGTAGTGAGCCTGGAAACGGGTGAAGTGGTTGAAGGCAACAAGAAGCCGTCTTCAGATACGCCGACCCACCGCCTGCTGTATCAGCATTTTCCGCATATTGGCGGCATCGTTCACACCCACTCGCGCCACGCCACCATCTGGGCGCAGGCCGGGCAACCCATTCCGGCTACCGGCACCACCCAAGCCGACTATTTCTACGGCGCCATTCCCTGCACACGCAGGATGACCGACGAAGAAATAAATGGCGATTATGAATGGCAAACCGGCGAGGTTATCGTGAAAACCTTTGCCGAACGTGGAATAGATGCGCAGCAAATGCCCGGCGTGCTGGTGCATTCCCACGGTCCGTTCGCTTGGGGCAAAGATCCAATGGACGCCGTACATAACGCCATTGTGCTTGAAGAAGTGGCCTATATGGGCATTTTCTGTCGCCAACTGGCGCCGGATTTACCCGATATGCAGCAAACATTGCTGGATAAACACTATCTGCGTAAACATGGCGCGAAAGCTTATTACGGGCAATAAACACTGTATATAAAAGCAGTAAACGCCGGCAAAGTGGTCTATAATCAGACCACTTTTTCTTTTAAGAGATGACAGCGTGTCGCAAGCTCGGCAGGGGTTTCTGTTAACGCGTCACTGGCGTGACACCCCGCATGGTACAGAGGTGGATTTCTGGCTGGCAACGGACGATGGCCCGGTTAAAGTGCGCCTGCCGTATCAGGAATCCGTGGCGTTTATTCCTCAGTCGCAGCAAAGCGAAGCCGCGCGTCTGCTTGCCGGCGAAAGCAAGTATCGGCTCGCCCCGCTCCCCTTAAAGGATTTCCATCGCCAGCCCGTCTGCGGCCTGTATTGCCGTCAGCATCGTCAGTTAATGCGCCTTGAAAAACTTCTGCGTGACGGCGGCGTAAAGGTTTATGAAGCCGATATCCGCCCGCCGGAACGCTTTTTGATGGAGCGTTTTATCACCGCTCCGGTGTGGTTTAGCGGTGAGGAACGCAACGGCGAGATAACCGAAACGCGCCTTAAACCAGCCCCCGGGTATCGTCCTTCGTTGAAGTGGGTTTCACTGGATATTGAAACCAACCGGCACGGCGAGCTGTATTGCATTGGGCTTGAAGGCTGCGGGCAGCGAATTGTCTATATGCTCGGCCCGGAAAACGGCGACGCCAGCCAACTGGATTTTACCCTTGAATATGTTGCCAGCCGTCCGCAGTTAATTGAAAAACTGAACGCCTGGTTCGCACAGTACGATCCCGATGTGCTGATCGGCTGGAACGTGGTGCAGTTCGACCTGCGTATGCTGCAAAAGCTGGCTGAACGCTATCAGGTTCCGTTGCGTCTCGGACGCGGCAATAGCGTACTGGAATGGCGCGAACACGGCTTTAAACAAGGGGTGTTTTTTGCGCAATTGCCAGGACGAGCGATTATTGACGGCATAGATGGGCTGAAGTCGGCTTTCTGGAATTTCTCTTCGTTTTCCCTGGAAGCTGTTTCACAGGAACTGCTCGGCGAAGGCAAGTCGATTGATAATCCCTGGGACAGAATGGACGAAATCAACCGCCGCTTCGCGGAAGATAAGCCTGCGCTGGCAAAGTACAACCTCAAGGATTGCGAGCTGGTAACAAGGATTTTCCACAAAACCGAACTGATGCCTTTTCTGCTTGAGCGAGCCTCGGTTAACGGCTTGCCGCTGGACAAACACGGCGGTTCCGTCGCCGCTTTTAGCCACCTTTATATTCCGCGCATGCACCGCGCCGGTTATGTCGCCCCGAATCTGGGCGAAGTTCCGCCGCAGGCAAGCCCTGGCGGCTACGTCATGGATTCCCGCCCCGGCCTTTATGATTCGGTGCTGGTGCTTGATTACAAAAGCCTGTATCCGTCCATTATTCGTACTTTCCTTATCGATCCTGTGGGGCTGGTTGAAGGCATGGCGCATCCCGAACCGGAACAGGCCGTCGAAGGTTTTCTTGGCGCGCATTTCTCAAGAACCACGCACTGCCTGCCGGAGATTGTCAGCCAAATCTGGTCAGGGCGCGACGAAGCCAAACGCCACGGGAATAAGCCGCTGTCACAGGCGTTGAAGATAATTATGAATGCCTTTTATGGCGTGCTGGGCACCAGCGCCTGTCGCTTCTTCGATCCTCGGCTTGCCTCGTCGATCACTATGCGTGGGCATCAGATCATGCTTAAAACCCGCGAGCTTATCGAATCCCAGGGCTTTGACGTAATTTACGGCGATACGGATTCCACCTTCGTCTGGCTAAAGAAAGCCCATTCAGAAGAAGATGCCGCACGCATTGGCAAGCGGTTAGTCAACTATGTGAATGAATGGTGGACGCAGCATTTACAGGACACGCACCAGCTAACCAGCGCGCTTGAAATCGAGTTTGAATCCCATTTCTGCCGCTTCCTGATGCCCACTATTCGCGGCACGGTAGAAGGCAGTAAAAAGCGTTACGCGGGGATGATTCAGGAAGGCGAGAAGCAGCGCATGGTCTTTAAAGGGCTGGAGACAGTACGCACGGACTGGACGCCGCTGGCCCAGCGGTTTCAGCAAACGCTCTATCTGCGGGTGTTCCGTAAGGAGCCGTATCAGGATTATATCCGTGAGACGATTGCCAGCCTGATGGCAGGCGAACTCGATAACCAGCTTGTCTATCGCAAAAGGCTGCGCCGTCCGCTCAGCGAATATCAAAAAAACGTGCCGCCGCACGTGCGTGCCGCTCGCCTGGCCGATGAACATAATCAGCGCCTTGGCCGCCCGCCTCAGTATCAGAACCGCGGCACGATTAAATACGTCATGACGATGAGCGGCCCCGAGCCGGTGGATTACCAGAGCTCGCCGCTTGATTACGATCACTACCTCACCCGCCAGCTCCAGCCGGTGGCGGAAGGAATTTTACCTTTCCTTGAGGATGACTTTGCTACACTGATGACAGGGCAATTAGGGCTATTTTGACGGTGACGAACGCGTTTGCTTCCAGTACCATAGCGCCCTCCTGAAACATCCATACATCTACTACCCAACCACCGCCCACTTTTGCGCGCGGTTGTTATGCTATTGCCTGCAAATCTTAGTAACTGATAATAGAGCCGAAATCTTATGCCTTTTACACTTGGTCAACGTTGGATCAGCGATACCGAAAGCGAACTGGGACTGGGAACCGTCGTCGCAGTAGACCCAAGGATGGTTACCCTGCTTTTCCCTGCCACCGGTGAAAATCGTCTGTATTCCAGAAATGACTCGCCTATTACCCGCGTCATGTTTAACCCGGGCGATACCGTTACCAGCCATGAAGGCTGGCAACTCAAAGTTGATGAAGTTAAAGAAGAAAATGGCTTATTCGCCTATATTGGCACCCGCCTGGACACCGAAGAAGCCGGCACGATGCTGCGCGAAGTTTTCCTCGACAGCAAGCTGGTCTTCAGCAAGCCGCAGGACCGTCTGTTTGCCGGTCAAATCGACCGCATGGACCGCTTTGCCCTGCGTTTTCGCGCCAGAAAATATCAGAGCGAGCAGTACCGTCAGCCGTGGAGCGGCCTGCGCGGCATGCGCACCAGTCTGATCCCGCACCAGTTGAATATCGCCCACGACGTGGGTCGTCGTCATGCGCCACGCGTGCTGCTGGCGGACGAAGTAGGCCTGGGTAAAACCATCGAAGCCGGGATGATCCTGCATCAGCAACTGCTGGCCGGCAGCGCCGAGCGCGTCCTGATCGTGGTGCCAGAAACCTTGCAGCACCAGTGGCTGGTTGAAATGCTGCGTCGTTTTAACCTGCGTTTCGCGCTGTTTGACGATGAGCGCTATGCAGAAGCCCAGCACGACAGCGATAACCCGTTCGAAACCGAACAACTGGTTATCTGCTCCCTTGATTTTGTGCGCCGCAGCAAGCAACGCCTTGAACATCTGTGCGACGCCGAGTGGGATTTAATGGTCGTCGACGAAGCCCACCACCTGGTCTGGAGCGAAGACGCGCCGAGCCGTGAATATCAGGCAATCGAACAGCTCGCCGAGCGCGTGCCGGGCGTGCTGCTGCTGACCGCAACCCCTGAACAACTGGGAATGGAAAGCCACTTCGCCCGTTTGCGTTTGCTGGACCCGGACCGTTTCCACAATTTCGAACAGTTTGTTGAAGAACAGCAAAACTACCGTCCGGTGGCGGATGCCGTAGCGCTGCTTCTGGCCGGCAACCATCTGACCAACGATCGGCTCAACGCCATAAGCGAGCTTATCGGCGAGCAGGATATTGAACCGCTGCTGCAAACCGCCAACAGCAATCGTGAAGGCAGCGATGCCGCGCGTCAGGAACTGATTTCCATGCTGATGGACCGCCACGGCACCAGCCGCGTGCTGTTCCGTAATACCCGTAACGGCGTGAAAGGTTTCCCGAAACGCGAGCTGCACACTCTGCGCCTGCCGCTGCCGACGCAGTACCAGACGGCGATTAAAGTCTCCGGGATTATGAGCGCCCGTAAATCCGTTGAAGATCGCGCTCGCGACATGCTGTATCCGGAGCAGATTTACCAGGAATTTGAAGGCGATAGCGGCACCTGGTGGAACTTCGATCCGCGCGTTGAATGGTTAATGGGCTATCTGACAAGCCACCGCTCCCAGAAGGTGCTGGTAATTTGTGCGAAAGCCGCCACCGCGCTGCAACTGGAGCAGGTTTTGCGCGAGCGCGAAGGTATTCGGGCAGCCGTGTTCCACGAAGGCATGTCGATTATCGAGCGTGACCGCGCCGCAGCCTGGTTTGCAGAAGAAGATACTGGCGCTCAGGTACTGCTGTGCTCTGAAATCGGCTCCGAAGGCCGTAACTTCCAGTTTGCAAGCCAGCTTGTGATGTTCGATCTGCCGTTTAATCCGGACCTGCTTGAGCAGCGTATCGGCCGTCTGGACCGTATCGGCCAGGCGCATGACATTCAGATTCACGTGCCGTATCTCGAAAAAACCGCACAGGCGGTGCTGGTGCAGTGGTATCACGAAGGGCTGGACGCCTTCGAACACACCTGCCCGACGGGGCGAGCTATTTACGACAATGTTTACACGCAACTGATTGAATACCTTGCCGCGCCGGAGAATACCGACGGTTTCGATGCGCTGATCAAACGGTGCCGCGAACAGCACGAAGCGCTGAAGCTTCAGCTTGAGCAAGGCCGCGACCGCCTGCTGGAAATCCACTCCAACGGCGGGGAGAAATCCCAGGCGCTGGCCGAAGCGATTTCAGAGCAGGACAACGACACCGGTCTGGTGAGTTTCGCTCTGAACCTGTTCGATATTGTCGGTATCAACCAGGACGATCGCGGCGACAACATGGTCGTGCTCACGCCTTCGGATCATATGCTGGTGCCTGATTTCCCTGGCCTGCCGGAAGATGGCTGCACGATAACATTTGAGCGTGATGTGGCACTGTCGCGTGAAGATGCGCAGTTCGTCACCTGGGAGCATCCGATCATTCGCAACGGTCTGGATCTGATTCTTTCCGGCGATACAGGTAGCTGCGCCCTTTCGCTGCTGAAGAATAAAGCGCTGCCGGTGGGCACGCTGCTGCTGGAGCTGGTGTATGTTGTGGAAGCGAAAGCGCCGAAACAGCTACAGCTCAACCGCTTCCTGCCGCCAACGCCGGTTCGTATGCTGGTGGATAAAAACGGCACCAATCTCGCAGGCCAGGTGGAGTTTGAAAGCTTCAACCGTCAGCTTAGCGCGGTGAATCGTCATACCGGCAGCAAACTGGTGAATGCGGTGCAGCAGGATGTGCATGCAATTTTGCAATTAGCGGAAGAGAAAGTGGAAGCGGCCGCTCAGGAGTTAATTAAAGCGGCGCGTGAAGAGGCGGACGAGAAGCTTAGCGCAGAATTGTCCCGTCTCGAGGCGCTCAAAGCCGTTAACCCGAACATTCGTGATGACGAGCTGGAAGCTATCGAAAGCAACCGCCTGCAGGTGCTTGAAAGCCTCGCGCAGGCTAACTGGCGGCTGGACGCGCTGCGTCTGATCGTTGTGACGCACCAGTAATGATTATGGAACCCTACAACCCGCCGCAGGCCCCCTGGCTGGTCATTCTTTATCAGGATAAGCACATCATGGTGGTCAACAAGCCTTCGGGCCTGTTGTCCGTGCCGGGGCGTCTTGATGAGCACAAAGACAGCGTGATGACGCGTATTCAGCGTGACTTCCCGCTGGCGGAGTCGGTGCATCGTCTGGATATGGCTACCAGCGGCGTGATTGCGGTGGCCCTGACGAAAGACAGCGAGCGCGAGCTGAAACGCCAGTTCCGCGAACGTGAGCCGAAGAAGCAATATGTGGCTCGGGTGTGGGGTCATCCGCAGCCTGAAGAGGGTCTGGTGGATTTACCGCTGATTTGCGACTGGCCGAACAGGCCTAAGCAGAAGGTGTGTTATGAAACCGGCAAGTCCGCGCAGACGGAATATCAGGTGCTGGAGTATGCGGCGGATAATACCGCCCGCATCCTTTTAAAACCGATTACCGGGCGATCGCACCAGCTACGGGTGCATATGCAAGCGTTGGGACACCCGATTCTGGGCGATCGTTTCTATGCGACGCCGGAGGCTCTGGCAATGGCTCCACGTTTACAACTTCACGCGGAAATGCTGACCATTACCCATCCCGCTTACGGTACGCCAATGACGTTTCGCGCACCGGCTGACTTTTAGCGGTTTGTAGGGTGGATGAGCGTAAACGCCATCCACCTGTTATGTCGGGTGGCGCTGCGCTTACCCGACCTACAAAAGAAGTTTCCTCCGCACTCGCTCTTTTTATTTGAACCCTTTCGCCGTTTTTAGCAAATCATAGGCTTTCTGGATTTCCTGCGCTTTCTGCTTCGCCATCTGCATCATTTCCGGCGGCAGCCCTTTGGCGACCAGTTTATCCGGGTGATGCTCGCTCATTAATTTGCGATAGGCGCGTTTAATGACCGTTGGTTCATCGCTGCTCTTCACGCCCAGCACGTTGCAGGCGTCCTCAAGCGTAGGCCCTCGCTGTTGCTGCTGAAAACCACCGCCCTGCTGCTGGCTGTAGCCGCCGCCAAACTGCTGGCCGCCTTCCATCATGCGCAGAAACTGGTCGAACTGAACGCGTGAAATACCCAGTTCTTCCGCTATCACGTAAAGCACCTGCCGTTCGTTGGGATGCAACGAACCATCGGCGAAAGCAGCCTGAATCTGGATTTCCAGAAACATCCTAATTAAATCAAAACGACCAAAACAGACGCTGCGTAGCTGACGCATTTTCTCGCGCAGCGGATAACCGTTCTCTTTACCGACGCGAAAAGCATGCTGCGCAGCACTTCTGGCGTCGCCGTGCAGTTGCATTCGGTCCATCAACAGGGACGCTATCTGTATATCCGCTTCGGTAACACGTCCTTTAGATTTGGTGAGATGCCCCATCACTTCAAAAGTGGTGCTAAAAAACAGAGACTGGCGCTGCTGTTGGTTAGAAAACCAGGCGCTACGGCGGCTGCGCACTTTATCGATCATATGACCGATCAATAGCCCTAAGACCACGCCCCAGAAGCCACCGCCCATGATAAGTGCTATTGCGACACCGAGTACTTTACCCCAATACTGCATATACTCCCCAAATCGTCATGCTGTCGGCTAGAATTTGCTTTATCATACCCGTCATTGATAGCGGTGCCTAACGGCAGGCTGCTGAACGGGCAGGATTAACACTAGCGCTGTGTTGATGAGTAAGTTAGTCTCTGACCGTTTGCCGACGCTAAGCCATTGATGATGGAACAACGAATAACACGTATGAAAAAACGTATTCCCACCTTGCTGGCCACCCTGATTGGCTCAGCGCTTTATAGCCAACAAGGCATGGCTGCCGATCTTGCCTCGCAATGTATGCTTGGCGTACCCAGCTACAACCGCCCTTTGATCGAAGGCGATACCAATAACCTGCCGGTTACGATTAATGCTGACCACGCGAAAGGTGATTACCCTGATAACGCGGTCTTTACCGGTAATGTGGATATTCAGCAAGGCAACAGCCGCCTGCAGTCCGATGAAGTTCAACTGCACCAGAAGCAGGTTGAAGGACAGCCCGACCCCGTACGGACGGTCGACGCGCTGGGTAATGTGCACTACGACGATAATCAGGTCATCCTGAAAGGTCCTAAAGCGTGGTCCAACTTAAATACCAAAGATACTAACGTCTGGGAAGGCGATTATCAGATGGTTGACCGCCAGGGCCGCGGCACGGCCGACGTGATGAAACAGCGTGGCAATAACCGCTATACAATCCTGGATAACGGGACATTCACCTCTTGTCTGCCGGGCTCTAATACCTGGAGCGTTGTCGGAAGCGAAGTCATTCAGGACCGTGAGGAGCAGGTTGCGGAAATCTGGAACGCCCGCTTTAAGCTTGGCCCGGTACCGGTGTTCTACAGCCCTTATTTGCAGTTGCCGATCGGCGATAAACGCCGTTCTGGCTTCCTTATTCCTAATGCGAAGTACAGTACCAACAACGGCCTGGAATTCACCCTGCCGTATTACTGGAATATCGCGCCAAACTTTGATGCCACCATTACTCCGCATTATATGGAAAAACGCGGGACGCAATGGCAGAACGAATTCCGTTATTTGACCGTAGCGGGTACGGGCCTCATGGAGTTTGACTATCTGGGTTCTGACGACGAATACAAAAATGAATCGGGCGTTAATCCAGACGACAGCGATCATCGTTGGTTATTCTACTGGCGTCACAGTGGCGTAATGGATCAGGTATGGCGTTTCAACGTTGATTACACCAAAGTCAGTGATGATAAATACTTTAACGACTTTACTTCACAGTACGGTTCCAGCACCGATGGCTACGCAACACAGAAATTCAGCGTCGGCTATGCCAATGAAAACTTTGACGCAACGTTAGCCACCAAACAGTTCCAGGTCTTTGATTCCCAGCGCACACGTAACTCATACCGTGCAGAGCCACAGCTGGATGTTAACTTTTACCAGAATGATATAGGTCCGTTCGATACGCGCATCTACGGCCAGGCTGTTCACTTCACTAACGTGAATGAAAGCCTGCCAGAAGCGACGCGTCTGCATATCGAGCCAACCATTAGCCTGCCGTTATCCAACGGCTGGGCAAGTCTGAATACCGAAGCTAAGGTAATGGCGACGCATTATCAGCAGAGCAATCTGGATGAGTATCGCTATTACGTCAGAAATAACGCATCAAGCCTTGCAGCGGCGAACAGACTGGACGAGACCGTTAACCGCACCCTGCCGCAGTTTAAAATGGACGGTAAGCTGATTTTCGACAGGAATATGGACTCAGCCGAAGGCTGGACGCAAACGCTGGAACCCCGTGTTCAGTATCTTTATGTCCCTTATAAAGACCAAAGCAATATCAATAACTACGATTCATCCCTGCTGCAATCCGATTACAGCGGGCTGTTCCGCGACCGAACTTATGGCGGTCTTGACCGTATCGCCTCAGCCAACCAGGTGACTACCGGGTTAACTTCGCGTGTTTATGATGATGCGGCGATTGAACGTTTTAACGTTTCTGCGGGTCAAATCTACTACTTCACCCAGTCGCGTACCGGCGATGATAATATCAACTGGGAGAAGGATAAGCAGACGGGTGCTGTTGTCTGGGCTGGCGATACCTACTGGCGTGTTACCGATCGCTGGAATTTACGCGGTGGTCTGCAATACGATGCGCGCCTTGATAACGTCGCGACCGGCAACGGCGTGATTGAATATCGTCGCGATGCCGACCGTCTTGTGCAATTGAACTATCGCTACGCCAGCCCGGAATACATTCAGGCGACGCTGCCAAGTTTTGCTACTGCAAGCCAGTACAAAGAAGGTATTTCGCAGGTGGGTATGACGGCGAGTTGGCCGGTTGTCGATCGTTGGTCAGTGGTTGGTGCTTACTACTACGACACTAACGCGCAACAAGTGGCAGACTCCATGCTTGCCGTGCAGTACAGCTCATGCTGTTATGCGATTCGTGTCGGTTACGAGCGTAAAATTAACGGCTGGGAAGACAACCAAAGCAAATACGACAACGTATTCGGCTTTAACATCGAGTTACGCGGCCTGAGTTCGAACTATGGCCTGGGCACGCAGCAGATGTTGCGCTCCAACATTCTGCCGTATCAAAGCTCGATGTAATTCACTTTGACTAATACTCTAAATGTTTCGCATTGCGACTAAGTTAATGGAAAAAGTATGAAGAACTGGAGAACGCTGCTTCTTGGTATCGCCCTGGTGGCGAATACTACCTTCGCGGCGCCACAAGTGGTCGACAAAGTAGCAGCCGTAGTGAACAACGGTGTAGTCCTTGAAAGCGATGTCGATGGCTTAATGCAATCGGTAAAATTGAACGCTCAACAAGCGGGCCAGCAGTTGCCGGATGACAATACGCTGCGCCATCAGATCCTGGAGCGTCTGATCATGGACCAAATCGTCCTGCAAATGGGCGAGAAAATGGGCGTAAAAATCACCGACGAGCAGCTTGATAAAGCTATCGCGGACATTGCCGCGCAAAATAAAATGACCATGGATCAGATGCGTAGCCGTCTGGCCTATGACGGTATCAATTACAATACGTACCGCGCACAAATCCGCAAAGAGATGACTATCTCTGAAGTGCGAAATAACGAAGTGCGTCGCCGTGTCACCATTCTGCCACAGGAAGTTGATTCCCTGGCGCAGCAGGTCGGCAGTCAAAACGACAGCAGCACCGAGCTGAATCTGAGTCACATCCTGATCCCGCTGCCGGAAAACCCAACCTCTGCTCAGGTTGACGATGCGGAAAAGCAGGCGCGTGATATCGTTTCTCAGGCGCAAAACGGCGCGGACTTCGGCAAGCTGGCTATCACCTATTCAGCAGACCAACAGGCGCTGAAAGGCGGTCAAATGGGTTGGGGCCGTATCCAGGAATTGCCATCGATTTTCGCCCAGGCTTTGGCTACCGCGAAAAAAGGTGACGTCATCGGCCCGGTACGTTCCGGTGTCGGTTTCCATATTCTGAAGGTGAACGATCTGCGCGGCCAGACCCAAAGCATTTCCGTGACCGAAGTACATGCGCGTCACATTCTGCTTAAGCCATCGCCGATCATGACCGATCAGCAGGCGCGTCTGAAGCTTGAGCAAATCGCAGCCGACATCAAGAGTGGCAAAACGACCTTTGATAAAGCCGCGAAAGCGTTCTCTGACGATCCGGGTTCTGCCAATCAGGGCGGCGATCTGGGCTGGGCTTCCCCGGACATCTACGATCCGGCCTTCCGTGATGCCATCATGAAGCTCAATAAAGGCCAGACCAGCGCGCCTGTGCATTCTTCCTTCGGGTGGCATTTAATCGAGCTGTTGGATACCCGCAACGTCGACAAAACTGACGCGGCACAAAAAGATCGTGCGTATCGCATGCTCTTTAACCGTAAATTCTCTGAAGAAGCGCAGACCTGGATGCAGGAACAGCGCGCCAGCGCTTACGTGAAGATTAACGGCAGCAATGGCTAATATCTCTCGTGTGACCCTCACTCCCGGCGAACCCGCCGGGATTGGTCCCGACCTGGTCGTCGCGCTAGCGCAACGCGACTGGCCCGTTGAACTGGTCGTCTGCGCCGCCCCCGAATTATTGCTTGAAAGAGCAGCTTTGCTTGGTTTGCCACTTACGCTCCAGCCTTATCAACCTGACCTGCCTCCCGCTCGCCAGGCTGCGGGAACGCTGACTATTTTGCCAGTCGCTTTGCATGCTCCGGCAGTTCCCGGCCAACTGGATAAGCGTAACAGCGCTTATGTGGTTGAAACGCTGGCCCGCGCCTGCGATGGCTGTATTAACGGTGAGTTTGCAGCGCTAATTACTGGGCCGGTACACAAAGGCATCATCAACGATGCCGGTATTCCGTTTATCGGCCATACAGAATTCTTCGAAGAGCGCTCGCAAAGCGAGAAAGTTGTGATGATGCTGGCAACCGAAGAACTGCGGGTTGCCCTGGCGACCACGCATCTGCCGTTAAAAGCGATTAGCGATGCCATCACGCCAGATTTATTACGCCAGATAATCTCCATCCTGTATCATGACCTGCAAACCAAGTTTGGTATTGCGCAGCCTCACGTGCTGGTGTGCGGCCTGAATCCCCATGCGGGTGAAGGCGGCCATATGGGCACAGAAGAGATTGATACGATAATTCCGGTGCTCAACGAGATGCGCGCGCAGGGGATGAACCTTTCAGGTCCGCTCCCGGCTGATACGCTCTTTCAGCCGAAATATCTCGACCATGCCGATGCGGTACTGGCGATGTATCACGACCAGGGTTTACCGGTATTAAAATACCAGGGCTTTGGTCGAGCGGTGAATATCACCTTAGGCTTACCTTTTATCCGCACGTCTGTTGACCACGGGACTGCTCTTGAACTTGCAGCCCAGGGAAAAGCCGATGTCGGCAGTTTTATTACGGCGCTTAATCTCGCCATCAAAATGATTACGAATACTCAATGAATACTCGCGTCCACCAGGGCCACCTTGCCCGTAAACGTTTTGGACAAAACTTCCTTAATGACCAGTTCGTTATCGACAGTATTGTCTCCGCTATTAACCCGCAGAAAGGCCAGGCGATGGTAGAAATCGGCCCCGGCCTCGGTGCATTAACCGAGCCTGTGGGTGAGCGCCTGGACGAAATGACCGTCATCGAGCTCGACCGCGATCTGGCAGCCCGTCTGCAGACGCATCCTTTCCTGGCTCCTAAGCTGACGATTTATCAGCAGGATGCCATGACAATGGATTTTGGCGAGCTCTCGCAAAAAATCGGCCAGCCGTTGCGCGTGTTCGGCAACCTGCCGTATAACATCTCTACGCCGTTGATGTTCCATCTCTTTAGCTATACTGATGCCATTGCGGACATGCATTTTATGCTGCAAAAAGAGGTTGTGAACCGTCTGGTTGCAGGCCCGAACAGTAAAGCGTATGGTCGTTTATCGGTAATGGCGCAATATTACTGCAACGTTATCCCGGTGCTCGAAGTGCCGCCAACCGCCTTCACACCTGCACCTAAAGTGGATTCCGCAGTGGTACGCCTGGTTCCCCATGCAACCATTCCGCATCCGGTGAAAGAGCTGCGCGTGTTAAGCCGCATTACGACCGAAGCGTTTAATAAACGCCGTAAAACGATTCGTAACAGCCTCGGTCATCTGTTCAGCGCGGAAGTCATGGCGGAGCTGGGGATAGATGCAACTCTGCGTGCTGAGAACATTTCAGTCGCCCAGTATTGCCAACTGGCAAACTATTTGGCTGAGCACCCACAGCCGAAGGAGAGTTAACGATGTTAAATTCGCCCCGCGTATGTGTTCAGGTACAAAGCGTTTATATCGAATCTCAGTCCTCGCCGGAGAACGAACGTTTCGTCTTTGCTTATACCGTAACCATCCGGAATCTGGGGCGAACGCCGGTGCAGTTGCTTGGTCGTTACTGGCTTATCACCAACGGAAACGGCCATGAAACTGAAGTGCAGGGCGAAGGCGTGATCGGCGTCCAGCCTCATATCGAACCAGGCAACGAATACAGTTATACCAGCGGCGCGGTGCTTGAAACGCCGCTGGGCACTATGCAGGGCCATTACGAAATGGTCGATTCTCAGGGCGAGGCCTTCCGCGTCGCCATTCCTGTCTTCCGTCTGGCCATTCCAGCCTTCATTCACTGATACGATGTCTACATACCTGATTGGCGACGTTCACGGTTGCTACGATGAACTGGTAGCCCTACTGCAACAGGTTGAGTTTGCGCCTGGAAAAGATATTTTATGGCTTACGGGCGATCTTGTTGCACGAGGTCCAGGCTCTCTTGAAGTGTTGCGCTACGTCCGCGGGCTGGGCGACAGCGTGCGCATCGTGCTAGGTAATCATGACCTGCACTTGCTTGCGGTTTACGCGGGTATTAGCCGTAATAAACCGAAAGACCGCGTCTCACAGTTGCTCGAAGCGCCAGATGCGGATGAGCTGCTCAACTGGCTGCGTCGCCAGCCGTTGATTCAGGTCGATGAAGAGAAAAAACTGGTTATGGCGCACGCCGGGATCACACCGCAGTGGGATATTAATACGGCTATCGCCTGCGCCCGTGATGTCGAAGCTGTGCTGTCAAGCGACAGCTATCCGCTATTCCTCGACGCGATGTATGGCGATATGCCAAACAACTGGTCGCAGGATCTTACCGGCCTCGCCCGCTTGCGTTTCATTACTAACGCGCTCACGCGCATGCGCTACTGCTTCCCGAACGGCCAGTTGGATATGTATTGCAAAGACACGCCGGAAAGCGCCCCTGCGCCGCTGAAACCGTGGTTTGCGATCCCGGGTCCGGTGACGGATGCGTATTCAGTCATCTTTGGTCATTGGGCTTCGCTTGAAGGCAAAGGAACGCCGGAAGGAATTTACGGGCTGGATACCGGCTGCTGCTGGGGCGGCGAATTAACCTGCCTGCGCTGGGAAGATAAAACGTATTTTACTCAGCCATCGAATCGTAAAGCCGATCTCGGCGATGGCGAAGCAGCCATAGCATCATAAAAAAACCAGCGACTGACGACAAACCTGCCGGCGCTAAAAAGCTAAAGGGGTCGTTTAAAATACAAGCAAAATCAATCAATTGATTTTCAGCAGATCAACGAAAAAGAAGGAAAACACGCTTTTTCCTTCTTTTTTCAGCAAACTGACCCGGCGAATAACCGGGTTTTTATTTAGCGTCGATCCAGAATCTCGAAACAATAGCCGTGCGAGTTGTTTTCGTCAGCATCGTGGAATTCGCTGAACGTCGACTGCCATTCGTCCGGATCGTAGTCCGGGAAATGCGTATCGCCTTCCACTTCCGCATCAATGTGCGTCAGATACAGACGCTGAGCTTTTGGCAGGAATTGCTCATAGACGCGTCCGCCGCCAATCACCATGATCTCTTCCGCATCGCCGCAGGCTTGAATCGCCTCATCAACGGAACCGACCCACTCAACGCGAGCGTCGGTGCCCGGTTTGCTGCTGATAACGATGTTCTTGCGGCCAGGCAATGGGCGGCCGATGGATTCCCATGTCAAACGTCCCATCACGACCGGTTTATTTAACGTATTGCGTTTAAACCAAGCCAGATCGGCAGGTAAGTTCCACGGCATGGCGTTTTCCATGCCAATAACGCGATCTACCGCTAATGCAGCAATCAGACTGATCATTCTATTAACCCAAGGATGGTGAAAAAATTGCCGCCACTATACGTAAAGCGCATTCTTTCGTCGACTGCCCTTACCCTTCACGACAAAAATTATTTTTGTTCTGCTACGCCGGGCAGAAAGTGCCGCCTCGCCAGTCCTAACCCGAACAAGGGGTTAGCGAAAATCACCGAGGCATTCCTTTAATAAGCGCTTATACATTGCGGACGCCGCTATAAGTTTATGCAATGGCTGGGGTATAGTGCATTTTTATTCTCTGCGCTGGATATCGTCATGCTGGAAACTACCCTCTTTGTCGCCACTATTGCCACACTGGGCATGCTCTCTCCCGGGCCCGATTTCTTTCTGGTGATAAAAAATGCAGCGCGCTATACGCGCCCGGCGGCAATGATGACTTCCCTCGGAGTGATAAGCGGCGTAGCAACTCACATGACCTATTGCGTTGCCGGACTTGCCGTTGTCATCACCACCACCCCATGGCTGTTTGGCCTGTTGAAATACGCTGGTGCGGCGTATCTGGTCTGGGTTGGCCTGCACGCCTTGTTTGCCCGTAGCGGCAGCAAAATGGATGTCAGCCAGATTGCCCGCCAGCAAACTACGCTCAGGAAAGCTTTTCTGCAGGGCTATCTATGCAATCTGCTAAATCCAAAAGCGACGCTTTTTTTCCTGTCGATTTTTACTCAGGTGCTGAGCGTCAATTCAGACACGCTCGATAAACTATGGTATGCCGGCGTGATCCTGGCGCTTTCGGTTATCTGGTGGCCGCTGCTTGTGGTGTTAATCCAGAGCGCGCCGGTGCGCCTTGGCCTCGCAAAAGCGCAGAAAATCGTAGATAAATTGCTGGGTGGAATGCTGGTTGCGCTTGGCATTAAAGTCGCGCTGAGCTAAAAAATGCTCCCGTCAGGGAGCATATTGTCTTAATTCTCAGGTTTTGCCGGCGGCTCATCCGTCAGTTTTCCGGAATGAACGCCTTCCTCTGTACCTTGCCAGCCGTGCCGCTGAATGACGTTCAGATGCGTACGGTCTTCATTAATCACTTCGGTCAACATTGCGCTGGTGCGCTTAAGCACATCTGCGCGGGCTGGCATATCTACTGCGGCAACCATCTCTTCCACCATTTGCATATTGAAACGTCGGAAGTGATCGGCTCGCTCGCGCGCTTCATAGCCGCCAACGCCCAGCCCTTCCAGCGCGCGGCGCCCCACCTTCAGGGCGCTTTCAAACGTTTCACGCTCTGGCTGCTCAACGCCCGCCTGACGCAGACGGATAAAGTGGTCAAGATCGCGTGCTCTGGCGATAACCTGCAGATGCGGGAAATGCTCCTGCGCCAGTTCCGAAAGCTGGATATTGGCGTCAGGATCGTCGATGGCGTTGATCAGCACTTCCGCTTTCGCCGCTCCGGCAGATTCGAGTAGATCAACGCGAGTGGCGTCGCCGTAAAATACTTTGGTGCCAAATTTACGCAGCGTTTCGATATGATCCGGATCGTGGTCGAGAACCACCATTTTGACACCGCTGGTCAGCAGCAAACGTCCGGCGATTTGCCCGAAACGGCCAAATCCCGCAATGATTACTCGCGGCTGTTCTTCGTCGATCTCATCGGCCTCGCGCGCCTGCTCTTTGGCTGATTTTTCCAGGCGGCTCAGCAGAACCAAAAGCAGCGGCGTTGCGGCCATGGAAAGCGCAACGGCAAGCGTCAGGGATTTCGCCCAGTCGTCGTCAAGCACCTGCGCCATTCTTGCCGTGCCGAAAATCACAAAGGCGAACTCGCTGCCCTGCCCCAGCAGAACGGCAAACCAGCGGCCTTGCTTGCGCGGCACCTTCAGCAACCCTGCAATAAGCCACAGCATCAAGGTTTTGATTATCAGGAAGCCTGCCAGCAGCGCAATAATGCGCAGCGGATTTTCCGCCAGCGTACCAAAGTCTATCGACATGCCTACACCGATAAAAAACAGCCCAAGCAGTAAACCTTTAAACGGCTCGATATCGCTTTCCAGCGCGTGACGATATTCCGAGCTCGCCAGTAAAACGCCCGCCAGAAACGCGCCCATCGCCATCGATAAACCGGCTTCTTCAAGCAACAATCCAAAACCGAAGACAAGGAATAACGCTACGGCGCTGAACGCCTCCCGCAGGCCGGAGCGAGCGACAAAGCGTAATACCGGGCGCGTAACATAGCGCCCCAGCAGAACAACCAAAGCCAGCGCCCCCGCCACTTTCAGCGCTGAAATAGAGAATGCGGCGAAAGTTGTGGTTGCGCCGCTGCTCGCAAGCAACGGGATCATCGCCACCAGCGGAATAGCCGCGATATCCTGGAACAGCAGCACAGCAAAAGCGCTGCGTCCCATCTGCGAAATCGTCAGGTTACGTTCGTTCATCGCCTGCATGGCAATCGCCGTCGATGAAAGCGCAAGGGTCAGGCCAATCAATACAGCGACCTGCCAGCGCAATCCCATTAGCATGCAGAATAAACCGAGGAACAGCCCGCAGGTCGCCATTTGCAAGAAGCCGCCGCCAAATACCGAAGCACGCAGCGTCCATAACCGGCGCGGGTCGAGTTCAAGCCCGATAACAAACAGCATCAGCACGACGCCAATCTCAGCGAAATGCAAAATCGCCCCGGCATCCGTGACCAGCCGTAACCCCCACGGGCCGATGATACAGCCAGCAATCAGGTAGCCGAGCACCGAACCTAAACCCAGGCGTACCGCAACAGGCACGATAAGCGCGGCGGATCCAAGATAGATCAGCGCCTGAATCATGCTATGACTATCCATGGTTCGTCTCCTGCCAGTCAGCCAGACGCTGTTTGTAAAGCTCTGCCTGCACATCGAGCGTGTTTTCATCGCAAACAAAAGTGAAATGAATAGCAAAACTCGGCAACCATTTCATGCCGCAGTAAAGCGCTGTCGCCTGCAAAGGCTGCCCCAGAATATCGAAACCGGGATGATCGCCCAGCTCAAAGTGCCCTTCACCGCCGCCGGTCGTCACCGCCCACATAACATTTTTACCGTGCAGCGCGGTGCCGCCGCGGCCATAGGCCCAGCCGTGAGAAAGCACTTTGTCGATCCACAGCTTCATTAACGGCGGCATGCTGTACCACTGCATCGGATGCTGCCAGATAATCAGATCGGCCCGGCTCACCGCTTCCTGTTCAGCGGCAATATCAATATTAAAATCGGGATAGAGTTCGTACAACGAGCGGACTTCCACGTCAGGCAGCGTCGTGGCTCTTTCTAACATTTTACGATTGGCGTGGGAGTGTTGCGGATAGGGGTGCGCATAAATAATTAAAATCATGAATTAGCCTGTTGTTTTACCGCTTTCTTCTGCAGGAGAGTGTAGTCAGTAATTC
Organism: Dryocola boscaweniae; assembly: GCF_025215095.1. GTDB lineage: Bacteria > Pseudomonadota > Gammaproteobacteria > Enterobacterales > Enterobacteriaceae > Dryocola > Dryocola boscaweniae. Next base: position 42,226 of record NZ_JALHAP010000076.1, read on the forward strand.
AGCAGGCTAATAGTCAATATTGCTGGCGGGTTAAGTCGGTAAAACTGAATTAGTTATCCAGTTCGCCCATCGACTTCACCTGATCGCGATTGATCTGCTCGGTCTGGCCGGTTTCCGCATTTTTATAGGATACCAGGCCAGTTTCGTCATCAACCTGCGGTTTGCCGTCGGTGATAATGGTTTTGCCATCGGTCGTTTTTACCGCCTGGTTAGATGAACAGCCCGCAACGGTAAACAGCGTCGCGGCGGTGAATACGGAAGCCATCAGAATTTTGTTTTGCATGTTGCTCTCCCTGTTTGTAGCCAATTTTCATTATCTGACTCAAAACTTTAGCAGAGCCTTCAAGCTTTAGCGGAAAATGCGGAACTCTCCGAAACCTGCCGTACCCGCTAAAAACCTCAGTTAACGGGTGGGAAAGGCAATAAAAAACCCGCGTGAGCGGGTTTTAGGATTAATCAGAGGAAGTTATTTTGCAATTTGCGCGTGCATTTCCTGAACGGAGATGACTTTTTCAGTCGCGTCAGCGTTCAGGGCCATCGCCGTGGCAAAACCGCCGTTCAGCGTGGTGTCGTAATGCACTTTATATTGCAGCGCGCTGCGGCGAATCAGCTTGGAATCTTCAATCGCCTGGCGGCCCGCGGTGGTGTTGATGATGTAGGTGTATTCGCCGTTCTTGATACGGTCCTGAATGTGCGGACGACCTTCATGTACCTTGTTTACCAGACGTGGGTTAATGCCCGCTTCGCCCAGCACGATAGCCGTGCCGTGGGTGGCGTCCAGCTCAAAGCCCTGTTTAAGCAGCTTAGCGGCGAGGTCTACCACGCGCTCTTTGTCGCCTTCGCGAACGGAGAGCAGCGCGCGGCCTGGTTTACGCATGGTGGACTGGCTGCCGAGCATCGCTTTGGAGAAAGCTTCTGCGAAGGTGCGGCCGACGCCCATTACTTCGCCGGTAGAGCGCATTTCTGGCCCTAACAGCGGGTCGACGCCCGGGAACTTGTTGAACGGCAACACGACTTCTTTTACAGAGTAGTAAGGCGGGATTATCTCTTTCGTCATGCCCTGCTCAACCAGCGTCTGGCCAACCATCACGCGCGCGGCAACTTTCGCCAGCGCCATACCCGTTGCCTTAGAGACAAACGGCACGGTACGTGCGGCGCGCGGGTTCACTTCAATCAGATAAACTTCGTTGTCCTTCACCGCAAACTGCACGTTCATCAGACCGCGCACCTGTAGCTCAAAGGCCAGTTTCTGCACCTGCTGGCGCATCACGTCCTGAATTTCCTGGCTCAGCGTGTAGGCTGGCAGGGAACATGCGGAGTCGCCGGAATGCACGCCCGCCTGCTCGATATGTTCCATGATGCCGCCAATCAGCACGGTTTCGCCGTCGCAGATGGCATCTACGTCCACTTCTACCGCGTCGTCCAGGAAACGGTCCAGCAGCACTGGCGCATCGTTGGAGACGCTAACCGCGGTCTGGAAGTAGCGACGCAGGTCCGCTTCGTCATAAACGATTTCCATCGCCCGCCCGCCCAGTACGTAGGACGGACGCACAACCAGCGGATAGCCGATTTGTGCCGCTTTCTCTACGGCCTGCTCGATGGCGGTTACGGTGGCGTTCGCAGGTTGCTTCAGCTTCAGACGATCAACCGCATGCTGGAAACGCTCGCGGTCTTCAGCGCGGTCAATCGCATCCGGGCTGGTGCCGATGATTGGTACGCCAGCGGCTTCCAGTTCACGCGCCAGTTTCAGCGGAGTCTGGCCGCCGTACTGCACGATGACGCCTTTTGGTTTCTCAACGCGCACGATTTCCAGCACGTCTTCGAAGGTCACGGGTTCAAAGTACAGGCGGTCTGAAGTGTCGTAGTCGGTAGAAACTGTTTCCGGGTTGCAGTTAACCATGATGGTTTCATAACCATCTTCGCGCAGCGCCAGCGAGGCGTGTACGCAGCAGTAGTCAAACTCAATGCCCTGGCCGATACGGTTCGGCCCGCCGCCCAGCACCATGATTTTGTCACGGTCATTGTTTGGGTTAGCTTCGCATTCATCTTCATAGGTGGAGTACATGTACGCGGTGTCGGTTGAGAACTCCGCCGCACAGGTATCAACACGCTTATAAACCGGGTGCAGCTTGTGCTGTTCGCGCAGTTTGCGGATTTCAGACTCGCGAACGCCGGCCAGTTTCGCCAGGCGCGCATCGGCAAAGCCTTTACGCTTGAGCATGCGCAGGAAGTCATAGTCCAGGCCGGTGATGCCCACTTCTTCCACTTTCTCTTCCAGACGCACCAGCTCTTCAATCTGCACCAGGAACCAGCGGTCGATATTGGTCAGGTTGAATACGCCATCGACAGACAGGCCTGCGCGGAACGCGTCGGCGACATACCAGATACGCTCGGCGCCGGCGTCTTTGAGTTCGCGACGAATTTTGGTCAGCGCTTCCGGGTCGTCCAGATTCACTTTTGGATCAAGGCCGGTTGCGCCCACTTCCAGGCCGCGCAGCGCTTTTTGCAGGGATTCCTGTTGGGTACGGCCAATCGCCATCACTTCGCCGACGGATTTCATCTGCGTGGTCAGGCGGTCGTTGGCACCGACAAATTTCTCAAAGTTAAAGCGAGGAATTTTGGTTACAACGTAGTCGATAGACGGCTCGAAGGAGGCAGGCGTTTTGCCGCCGGTGATGTCGTTCATCAGCTCATCGAGGGTGTAACCCACCGCCAGCTTCGCGGCTACTTTGGCAATCGGGAAGCCGGTTGCTTTTGAGGCCAGCGCGGAGGAGCGGGACACGCGCGGGTTCATCTCAATAACAATCAGACGGCCGGTTTTCGGGTTTACCGAGAACTGTACGTTGGAGCCGCCGGTTTCTACGCCGATTTCACGCAGCACCGCCATCGAGGCGTTACGCATGATTTGGTATTCTTTGTCGGTCAGCGTCTGGGCAGGCGCGACGGTGATAGAGTCGCCGGTGTGGATGCCCATCGGGTCGAAGTTTTCGATAGAGCAAACGATGATGCAGTTGTCGTTTTTATCACGCACCACTTCCATCTCGTACTCTTTCCAGCCGATGAGCGACTCGTCGATCAGCAGCTCTTTGGTTGGGGAAAGATCCAGACCGCGCTCGCAAATCTCTTCGAACTCTTCGCGGTTATAGGCGATACCGCCGCCGGTGCCGCCCATCGTAAATGATGGACGGATGATGCATGGATAGCCCACGTCAGCGGCAACCGCCAGCGCTTCTTCCATGGTGTGAGCGATACCGGAACGCGCGGTGTCGAGGCCGATTTTCTTCATCGCCACGTCAAAGCGGCGGCGGTCTTCTGCTTTATCAATCGCGTCGGCCGTCGCGCCAATCATGGTGACGCCGAATTCTTCCAGCACGCCCTGACGTTCCAGCTCCAGCGCGCAGTTCAGCGCCGTCTGGCCGCCCATAGTCGGCAGCACCGCGTCCGGACGCTCTTTTTCAATGATTTTACGCACGACTTCCCAGTGAATCGGCTCGATATAGGTCGCATCGGCCATTTCCGGGTCGGTCATGATGGTGGCTGGGTTGGAGTTCACCAGAATGACGCGGTAACCCTCTTCACGCAGCGCTTTACACGCTTGCGCGCCGGAGTAGTCAAACTCACACGCCTGGCCGATGACAATCGGGCCTGCACCAAGGATCAGGATGCTTTTAATATCTGTACGTTTTGGCATTTTTTATGGCTCCTGATACTTACTTGCTGGAAAGAGTGGCGGTAGAACGGTAGTGCTTAATCAAGTCGATAAAGTGGTCAAACAGCGGCGCGGCATCGTGCGGGCCCGGGCTCGCCTCAGGGTGACCCTGGAAGCTAAACGCTGGCTTATCGGTGCGGTGAATACCCTGCAGGGTGCCATCGAACAGCGATTTGTGCGTCACGCGCAGATTTGACGGAAGCGTTGCTTCATCTACTGCAAAGCCGTGGTTCTGGGCGGTAATCATCACGCAGTCGCGGTCTAAATCTTTAACCGGGTGGTTGCCGCCGTGGTGGCCGAACTTCATCTTCACGGTTTTCGCGCCGCTTGCCAGAGCCAGCAACTGGTGGCCAAGGCAGATGCCGAATACCGGCACTTCTGTTTCCAGGAAGGATTCGATAGCGCTAATCGCATAGTCGCAAGGCGCCGGGTCGCCGGGACCGTTGGAAAGGAAGACGCCGTCCGGATTCATCTTTAATACTTCTTGCGCTGAAGTCTGCGCCGGAACAATCGTCAGGCGGCAGCCGCGGTCAACCAGCATACGCAGGATGTTGCGCTTCACGCCGTAGTCATAGGCCACCACGTGGAAGGGTAAATCTTCTTCTTTCGCCGCTTCCGGCAGTTCGCCTTCAAGCGTCCAGCTACCCTGCTGCCAGCTATAAGCTTCTTTGGTGGTCACTTCTTTTGCGAGGTCCATGCCGTTGAGGCCCGGGAACGCTTTCGCTTTCTCAAGCGCCAGAGCAGCATCGATACTGTCGCCTGCGATGATACAGCCGTTCTGAGCGCCTTTCTCACGCAGCAGACGAGTCAGCTTACGGGTATCGATATCGGCAATCGCCACGATGTTATGGCGCTTTAAGTAAGAAGAGAGGTCCTCGGTATTGCGGTAGTTGCTGGCAATCAGCGGCAGGTCGCGAATGACGAGGCCCTGAGCATGTACCTGAGAGGATTCTTCGTCGGCGGAATTGGTGCCGACATTGCCGATATGAGGATAAGTAAGAGTGACGATCTGGCGGGAGTAGGAAGGATCAGTGAGGATTTCTTGATAACCGGTCATAGAAGTGTTGAAAACGACTTCTCCCACTGCCTGACCCGATGCCCCGATGGCCCGACCGTGGAATTGGGTTCCGTCTTCCAGAACCAATATTGCTGACTTAATCAAAACGTCCTCCAGGGGAATAAACATTCAATTTATTCGCATATTAATTCAAAACACATGCCTGAATCAAATGCAAAACAGCCTGTCATTTGGATTTTTGACAAACGGCGGCATTCTAAGGACAAGATGGATAAAAGTCTACCTTAAGACGAACTTTTTATAGGTATTTTGCCGCTCTGGTTAGAAAAACAGGCATGAACAGGCAAAACGAACAGCTAACTTAACACAGGTAATCGTTTGCGAGGCAGGAAGAATAGATATTTGTCTTTGCGAGTCGGTAAAAGTGGACCAGATGGTCAAAATTAACGTATCAACAACAAAAAATGAGGGGAAAAAGGGTATTTATGGAGCATTAGAGATGATATGTAGCTATAAGGCGAAAAATAAAAAGGGCAATAAAATATTGCCCCGCCAATCAAACAATTATGATTGTAATAACCACATCACGATGGGTAATAACGTTTACAATTTGTTGAGATCAAGCACGTCTCGCATATCATAAAGACCCGTTTTTCGGTCTTTTAACCACAAAGCGGAACGAACCGCGCCATTTGCAAAAGTCATGCGGCTTGACGCCTTGTGGCTGATTTCAATGCGCTCGCCGATGTCGGCAAACATCGCGGTATGCTCACCGACAATATCTCCGGCACGCACGGTCGCAAAACCAATGGTTCCAGGCACTCGTTCACCGGTATAGCCTTCGCGCGAATAGACCGCGCAATCCTTTAAATCTTTATCCATCGCCTGAGCTATGGCTTCACCCATTGCCAGCGCGGTGCCCGACGGCGCATCCACCTTGTGGCGGTGATGGGCTTCGATAATTTCGATATCAGTGTAGTCGCCCATCACTTTGGCCGCTTTTTCCAGCAGCTTAAGCATAACGTTCACGCCTACGCTGAAATTCGCCGCAAAGACGATGGGAATCTCCGCCGACGCATCGCGAATCGCCTGCTTACCTGCATCGTCAAAACCTGTCGTGCCGATGACCATGCCTTTGCCGTGCTGACGGCAAAATGCGAGATGGTTCAGCGTGCCTTCCGGACGAGTGAAATCGATAAACACGTCAAAATCGTTAACCACGTCATCCAGGCTGTCGCTGACGATTACGCCCGTTTTCGCAACGCCGGCCAGTTCACCCGCATCGCTACCGAGCAAGGATGAACCCGGGCGTTCAAGCGCTGCGCCAGGCTGCACGCCTTCCAGTTGCAGGGCTGCCTGAATAAGTTGCCGTCCCATACGACCGCCCGCGCCCGCAATCGCGACGCGGAGCTGTGCTTCAATCATATTCACTCTCTTTAGTCATCTGCTTACAAAACATTCTCAGGTTAACCAGCCCCGCTAAAGGCCGCCAGCCGAAAACACCAATAATTAGAAATTTATGTCAAACCGCCGCAGTTATCAGTAAAAGCTATTATTTCCTCAATAAAAACAGGGGCTACTTAAAACCGCACGATTCACGCACGACAAGCGTTGGCGGCAGGATAATACGCTTTGGGGGTTCATCGTTACCCTGAATACGGCTGAATAACAGCTCTCCCGCTTTGCGACCAATCTCTTTAGCAGCGACCGAAACCGTTGTCAGCGCGGGTTGCACCAGCGCCGCTTCGGTAACATCGTCAAAGCCTATCAACGCAAAATCTTTGCCCGGCATGCGCCCCATTTTGCGTAAGGTCTGCATAACGCCAAGCGCCACAATATCCTGATAACAAACCGCGGCGGTGATTTCCGGATAACGTTCAAACAGCGCTTCAGCCACTCGGGCGCCGTCGCTCTGGCTGGCAGCCGAAGAGATAACCCACTCGCTCTTTGGCTGAATGCGATTTTCCAGCAGTTTGCTGCTGTAGCCGCCAATACGCTGCGCACGGCTGATAGAATTTTCGCTCCCACCGATAAAAGCAATATGGCGATGTCCGAGCCGCAGAAGATGCTGCGTTGCAAGCTGTGTGCCGAGAAAATTATCCGTACCCACGAAATCAAAATCTACGTCATCCAGCGGGCGCACCACCATTATGGCCGGGATATTGCGACGCTTGAGCGTTTCAAAAAACAGCGGCGGCGTTTCACGTGCCGCGCACAGCACCATTCCGCAGGCATTGTTACGCATCAAAGAATCAACAAACTTCTGCTGGCGAACGCCGGACTCTTCGCTGTTTGCCAGAAACAGCAGCAGATCGTGGCGTTCCATCTCCTGACTTAGTCCCGCCGTCATTTCACCGTAAAACGGGTTGGTAATGTCATGCAGCAATAGCCCAACCTGGTTGCTGGTGCGATTGCGCAGGTTTGCTGCGGTCTGGTTATAAACGTATCCCAGTTCATCAAGCGCCAGAAGCACGCGCTCACGCGTGGCGCTTGAAATCCGCCCTCGGTTACGCAAAACCATAGAAACGGTTGCGGTGGAAACAGACGCGCGCTGGGCGACCTGGGCCAGGGTGACGGTGCTCATTTTTTTTCCTCCAACGAAACCGATAAAGAAGATTAATCGAATAACCAAAGAATTGCATTTCCACCTGTGAAAGCCATCACAATTAATGGCTTATTTCGGCGCTCATTGCCAAAAATGGCGGGTTAATCGCGTTTACCACCCTTTCTAAATAAGGTTAATCGATTAATCTTAAACTACCGACATCAGGGAGCCATTTATGAAGCACGCAACGTACGATAAATATCCCGAAATACGCATAAAGGGATTTGAAAACCAGGCATGGCTTGGCTGGAAAGCCATTGCGCAGGCGATTCAGGCTCGGTTGAAGAGCGGGGAAAAAGTCGTTCTGACAATCGATTGTTATCCCGGCGTGCGCGCTGATGAGCTGCGCGCACAGCTAATTGCGCATCTCAAACCTGCTCTGGCTATCAACGCCGACGTGGCCCGTTTGAGCGAGCAGCATCTGCACGATCTTCTGGCGCAAAATCTGACGGATGACCGCGTGTTCGGCGTACTTTCCTGCCACCAGCTCCACGAATTTTTCTGCCCCGATAAACTGGCGCAGGCACAGCGCGAAGTAAACGAAGCGAGCGGGATTATTGTGATTTACGGTCCCGGCGCCTCGCTTATTCATCAGGGCGACATTCTCGTTTACGCTGATTTAGCGCGCTGGGAAATTCAGCAGCGCTTCCGCAGCGGCGAGATGGGCAACTGGGGCGCTAATAACGAAAACGAAGATATTCTGCGGCGCTACAAGCGAGCCTTTTTCATTGAATGGCGCGTATTTGACCGCCATAAAACGCCGTTGCTCAAACGCGCCGACTTCCTGCTTGATACCAATACGGCAAACGCCCCGGCGATGGTCAGCGGTGAAGCATTACATCACGCCCTGCAACAAGCCACGCGGCAGCCGTTCCGCGTAGTGCCGTTTTTCGATCCCGGCGTCTGGGGCGGACAATGGATGAAAGACAAATTTGATCTCGATCCCTCAAAGCCAAACTACGCATGGTGTTTTGACTGTGTGCCCGAGGAGAATAGCCTGTTACTGCGTTTTGGCGACGTGCGGATCGAGATCCCCTCTCAGGATCTGGTATTGCTTTATCCTCGCCCGCTGCTGGGTGAAAAAGTCCATGCGCGCTTTGGCGCAGAATTCCCGATCCGCTTTGACTTTCTCGATACCATTGGTGGCCAGAATCTTAGCTTCCAGGTGCATCCGCTTACCGAATATATCCAGCAGCACTTTGGTATGCATTACACCCAGGATGAAAGCTATTACCTGCTGGAAGCCGAACCGGGCGCAGAGGTGTATCTGGGCACGAAAACAGGTATCGATCCTCAGGAAATGCTCGACGATCTTGCGAGCGCCCGGCGTGGAGAAAAAGCGTTTGATGACGAGAAATTCGTTAACCGCTTCCCGGCGCGTAAACACGATCACTTCCTGATCCCGGCCGGTACCGTGCACTGTTCCGGCGCCGGCGCGATGGTGCTCGAAATCAGCGCCACGCCGTATATCTTCACTTTCAAGCTTTGGGATTGGGGGCGTCTGGGTTTAGATGGTCTGCCACGCCCGGTGCATCTGGAACATGGCGCAAAAGTCATCGACTGGCAGCGCGATACCCGCTGGGTAACCGAACATCTGGTCAACCATTTCGAGCCAATAGCCGAAGGAGACGGCTGGCGTGAAGAACGCACCGGCCTGCACGAACGCGAATTTATCGAAACCCGCCGTCACTGGTTCAGCAAACCGGTTGTGCATCACACCCACGGCGGCGTCAACGTGCTCAATCTGGTTGAGGGCAGCGAAGCGCTGGTGGACAGCCCGGCAAACGCTTTCGAACCGTTCGTGGTGCATTACGCCGAGACATTTATCATTCCGGCGGCAGTAGGCGAATACCGCATTTCCCCGTATGGCAGCGGCTCAGGACAAACGCTCGCCACCATGAAAGCCTGGGTAAGAGGATAACACTATGATTAACGTCATTCTGGCGACACACGGCGAGCTTGCTGAAGCTCTGCTGGGCAGCAGCAAAATGGTTTACGGCAAATTAACGCACGTTTTTCCGGTAATGCTCAGCGAAACCAAAGGCATTAACAGCTTTCGCGATGAGTTCGCAGAGGTGCTGAAGCAGGCGAGCAAGGGCGCTGACGGCGTCATCGTCCTGTGCGATATGCAAAGCGGCACGCCATGGAATATTGCCTGCCATCACGCTTTCAATCCGCAAACGCAACCGCCTGTCGCGGTGCTCGCGGGCGTGAACTTCCCCATGCTGCTGCTGAGCGACGAAATAAAAGAGTTGCAGGATCTGGAACAAGCCGCCGCGCAACTTCTGGAACAAACCCAGGAGACGCTGGTGCAGGCTCGCCTGGCAGAAACCGCGCAATCTGATGATTTCTAGGGGGCAACGATGAGCATTTCCTTTGTACGCATTGACGACCGGGTTATTCACGGCCAGCTCGTGACCCGCTGGGCAAAAGAGCTGCCTTGCGATGGCATTGTCGCCATCGACGATGCCGTTGCCGCCGACCCGCTGCTTTCGTCGGTAATGAAAGGGGCGGTGCAGGACATTAAAGTCTGGCTGTTTGATACCGCTACGGCGATTGAGAAGCTGCCGAAAATCATCGCCAGCGACAAACATTATTTCGTGATAGGCAAATCGCCAGTGACGCTCAAACGCATTGAAGATGCGGGCGTCAGCCTGCAAAACGCCAATCGCAAAATTAACGTCGGGCCGATGAGCGCCCGCGCCGGAACCACCACCATCGGGCCCAATCAGTCGGTCAGCCCGGAAGAAGCGGCAGCGTTTGATTTTCTGTCGCAACGCGGTCACCAGATTGAGTTTCGTCTGGTGCCGGACGCCAGTTGTTATAGCTGGCAGGACGCGCGTCTTAAAATCAAATAGAGGAAAGCATTATGGCTTTTGAAGCTGCATTAATTGGCATTCTCTGTTACCTCGGTGCGCTCAGTAGCCCCTGGCTATTAGGGCTCACCGGCGGCTGGTATCTGATTACCCGCCCGCTGGTTTCAGGCATGCTGGTAGGCTTTATACTCGGCGATGTGCAAACCGGGATCATCATCGGCGTGGCCGTGCAGGCGGTTTATATCGCGATGGTGACCCCCGGAGGTTCAATGCCCGCCGATCTTAACTTTGTCGCTTTTCCGGCAATCGCGCTGGGGATTTTATCCAACAAAGGGCCGGAAGTGGCCGTTGCGCTGGCGGCAACCATCGGTATCGCGGGAACCGTGCTGTTTAACGCCATGATGGTGCTGAATTCATGGTGGAACCACCGGGCCGATGTCGCGCTGGAAAAAGGCGACGATCGCGGCGTTTACCTCAACAGCGCCATCTGGCCGCAGGCCACTAACTTCCTGATGCGCTTTATCCCGACTTTTATCGCCGTCTATTTTGGCGCGCAGTACATCAATGCCTTTATGGATAGCCTGCCGCATATCGTGCTGGCGACCATGAACGTACTTGGCGGCATTTTGCCGGCCGTGGGGATAGCCATCCTGCTTAAGCAAATCATTAAAAACTACAGCATGTTGATTTACTTCCTGGTGGGCTTTATCTGCATTGTTTTCCTGAAGCTCAACATGGTGGCGCTGGTTATCGTAGGCAGCCTGCTGGCGCTTATCCATTACAACTACAAGCCAGAACCGCAGGCGGCAAGCGCGGCAAAACCGGCTGATGACGAGGATGAATTCTGATGGCAGAACGTAAACTCACCCGCCAGGATCTCAGGCGCTGCTGGCGGAGCTGGATGATGTATAACCTCTCCTCCATGAGCTTTGAACGTCTTGAATCTTTTGGTTTTTGTCTGAGCATGCTGCCGGTGGCGAAAAAACTCTATCCGGACGCTCAGGAACGCAAAGAGATGCTTAAGCGGCACGCGTCTTTTTACAACACTGAACCGCAGCTCGGCGCGATTGTGAACGGCATGGTGCTGGGGCTTGAGGAAAAACGCGCTAACGGCGAGCCGATTGACGGCGAAACCATCAATACCCTGAAGGTTGGCCTGATGGGCCCGGTGGCCGGAATTGGCGATTCGATGATCCCCGGCATGCTCATTCCTATTTTGTTGAGTATCGGCATGGCGCTGGCGGCGGGCGGCAATATCCTCGGGCCGCTGTTTTACTGCGTTGCCTGGCTTGCGATTATCATTCCCGGTTCGTGGTTCCTGTTTTTAAAGGGCTACCGCATGGGTTCGACCTCCGTCGAGATGCTGGTCAGCAGCAAATCGACCCGCCTGCGCGAAGCGCTCTCTCTGCTTGGCGTTTTTGTTATGGGCGGCGTGGCGGCAAGCTATGTAAAGCTTGGCACCGGGCTGGAGTTCGTCACAAAAGATGGGGTTAACATCCACCTGCAACAAATGCTGGACGGAATTTTTCCGCAGCTTTTGCCGCTCATCGTAGTAATTGGCACCTGGTACCTGATGGCGAAACGCGGCGTATCGCCGGTCAAAGCCATGTTGATGCTGCTGGCGCTTGCCGCTGCGGGCGTGGCGGTGGGGTTGTTTGCCTGAATGTGCGTCGGGTGATGGCTCACGCCTTACCCGACCTACGGTTATGTAAGGTGGATGGCGCTTGCGCCATCCACCTTTTCATTAAGGATGAAAATTCACCCATTTCTGCGCGGCAGTTCCCGGTTTTGAAATAAACTGAAAGCGTGCCGGATCGTCAATAAACTGCTGATACAGCGGCTCATCGGTAATACCAAACTCACTGTACTGCCGCGGCGAAGCCACCTGTAATCTTCCTGGCATATAACGCCGGTTATGCTGCCAGGCGATATGCTCATCCTGCAATAGCGGATACCAGGCCAGCCCTTTATATGCCCGCACCGCATCGTATTCAAACCCGTATTCCCTGTCGCACCAGGCACCAAAGGTCAGCGGCTCTTCTGGTGAAGCAGAGATAGTGGCATGCGCCCAGCCCGGCGGCACCAGCACTTTTTCTCCAGGTCCCGCGCAGACGGCAAAACAGCGCCCCGGATCGTCGGCGACGTATTCCTGCATATAGATAATCGCTTTGCCCTGCCAGATTTCGTAAAGCTCCGGCGGCGACCAGCCGCTATGCGCGCTGATGCGATGGATGTGGCCCTGGCTACGGATGGGCTCATCGCCCAGCCGCCCGCTTGCGTAAGTCACTACACCAAACAGCAGCATGCGCTTTTTGAGCTCTTCACGATCTTTAAGGCGGGCGACGTCCATCGCGATGGCATAAACATCCTCAGGACCAGCGCACCGGGGATCGCGCAGCGAGGCCCGGATCTGATCGAGCTTACGGATCTCCGGCAGCGGACCCATCACCTCTTCGCCATAGCTGAATCCCATCGGCGAATGATGGATTGTCATATCAAGGCCAAAATCAAAGCGCTGCTCAGCCATTTTGCACCTCTCTGACCTGAACTTTGCCGCCGCGCTCAACCACTCTTAACGCAAAACCCTGCGTCAGCGACGCATAATCGTGCCCGGCAATGCTCGGCCAGACGGCCAGCGCAGAGAGAATTTCGTTTCCGGTATTAATAAGACGATGAGCGCTAAAGCCTGGAATAATATGGACAGAGCCCGGCGACACCCGCTCCAGACGAGCGTCGCCCTTCTCATCTTGCAGCAACAGCAGGCCGGCGCCTTTTAACCCAAAGTAAACTTCCCCCTGCTCCCGACGCTGATGGAAATGCCCTCGGGTCATATAAAACTCATCGCCCACCCGTCCCGGCTGTAAATGCGTAACCCCGGCATACAGCTCTCCTTCACCCTGTGGGGAGCGCAGCATTTCAACTTCATAAATTGGGGTTTCAGGCGAGATTGCCTGCCATGAATCACCATCGTGAAACACGCCGCGTAGATCTCCACTGCGCGTCACTTTTTTAATTACGTTTTCAGCCGAAAACTGACCGTTCAGGAACGCCACGCTCGGCGGCGTGCTAACAGATATGCTCATTAATTTTCTCCGGCCCAAGGAGAACAGCACGGCAAGGATAGCAGATTAATCGATTAACCTCAGATCGGGCCTGCTGCTTTGCAATCGCAATCACACTCTCTGTGCCTGCGATTATTTAATAGCGTAATTGACGATTAGCTGGCCTTTTTTCACTTTGATGCCGGTAATATCAAGGGAGCCAATCTCAGACAGCGAGCTGACGTGCGTACCGCCACACATGTAGGCAGACAGCTCGCCAAACCGTACTTTGCGCCGACCCTCTTCAAATTCAATATGGCGAACCAACCTGTCCGTTTGCCAGCGTTCGATTTTTTCCGTTAACGCAGCGGCATCGGGTACCGCGGCGTATTCCCCGGCGGCAAAGACGATCCGCCCTTCGCCCGGCCAGTGGTGCGCCTTAACCGGCTGCCAGCCGTATTGTTCCCCGGCATAGCCAATCAGATGCCCGGCGGAATGCCAGCGGGAATGCAGCATGCGGGTCGCCGCGTTCACTAGCACATCCACTTCACCTGATTCCAGCGGCTGCGGCAAAATATGCACCACGCTTTCGCCGCGTTGTACTACCTCCTCAACGGGTACGCCAGCAATCCAGCCTTTATCTGCCGGTTGTCCTCCCCCCTGCGGATGGAATAATGTTTTGTCCAGCTCAACCGCATGGCGTCCGTCTGGCTCGGCTATACAGCACGTCACCCGCGCGTGCCCTTCTGTTTCATCGCTTGTGTAATAAAGGCGTTCAGTCATTGTGTCCTCCTCATGATAAGGAGAGTATATTGTGATTATTTACAGAGATAATCCGCCTGATAATCAATGCACTTTTGCCTGGTAAGCACAAATGAATTCTACGCTGCTCCCCGACCTCGCCACTTTCGTTTTGATTGTTGAACACGGCAGCTTTTCCGCTGCCGCCCGCACATCCGGCGCGACGCCCTCCGCCATCAGCCGCAGCGTATCGCGGCTTGAGCGCGAAATGGGGGCTAAGCTTCTGCACCGAACAACGCGTAAGCTTGCGCTGAGCGAAACGGGAAAAACGGTTTATGAGCACGCGCTCGATATGCTGGAAGCCGCCAGGCAGGCGGTGGACTCCGGCAGCAGCCTGCAAACCGTCGCCCAGGGCAGGCTGACGCTCAGCGTCCCAAAAGCGGTTGGCCGGTTCGTTATCCATCCGCTTATGCCTGAATTTCTGGCGCGCAATCCGCAGGTGGATGTTTGCCTGCGTCTGGAAGATCGCTATATGGATTTGATTGATGACGGCGTGGATCTGGCGCTGCGTATCACCAATACTCCTTCGCCAGGGCTCTACGGCAAGCCGCTGATGCCCGTCACGCATATTATCTGCGCAACGCCAGAATATATAGAACGGCATGGCACGCCGAAAGAGCCACGGGATTTACGCGCGCATAGCTGTATCAGCCTGGGCGAAACGCCTGCCGACTCGCGCTGGAAATTCTGTCAGCAAGGTAAAACGGAAACTATTCAGACACATGGCCGGTATGCGGCAAACCATACCGGCGTGCGGCTGGATGTGGTAAAACGCCATCTCGGTATCGGCAGCCTGCCGCTATTCACCGCCCGCGAAGCGCTGGAGACGGGCGAGATCGTTCAGGTATTACCCGAATGGGAGTTTATCAGCACCTACTCCGGCGAGCTGTGGCTGCTGTGGACGCGTAATAAACATATGCCCGCCCGCATGCGGGTGATGATTAATTATCTCAGCGAGAAAATGACCGCGTTGCCCGCCGGTTCTTAAGGAGCCAGCGCCAGCACGTCGGCGACCCATTGTTGAAAGCCCGGAACATCAATATCCAGCGCCACCTGGGTATTAGCCGCCCGGCCCAGCCTTCCTTCAATATCCACCACCGTGGTCCCGGAGGTATAAGTCCCCTGAGTCTCCACCGCCACAAAGCAGGGTTGAGTGGTAAAGAGTTCAGGTTTTACAAGCCAGGCAATCGCGCACAGGTCATGCATTCGCAGACCGGTTGTCATGCTGCCGCTGCGATAATGGCTGAATAATGCATGAAGCATTTTCCCGGTTTGATTTTTCAGCGGAAGTTGCTGCAAATACTGCGGGCTAAGCATCGCTCGGTTGGTGACGTCCAGCCCGCACATGACGATTTCCAGCCCGCTTTCAAAAACGCGTGCCGCCGCCTCAGGATCGATCGCAATATTAAATTCGGCGTTTGGGGTGAAGTTGCCCCGTCCGGCAGAGCCGCCCATCATTACCAGTCTTTTTATTTTATTCCTGCTGTCCGGATATTGCGTTAACAGCAGCGCGATGTTGGTCAGCGGGCCGATGGTGACCAGCGTAACGGGGTCGGCGTTGCTGCTAAGGTATTGATAAATCGCTTCGAAAGCGGGCACCGCGAGCGGTTTACGCGAATGCTCAACGAAAGCGTAGCCTTCCATCCCGGACTCGCCGTGAACATAAGCGGCATCGCGCAGCTTACGCACCAGCGGCGTGGCGGCGCCTTGTGCAACGGGGATATTTTTCTGCCAGAAATGCATGAGCTGCAGCGCATTACGCGTGGTTTTTTCTACCGAAACATTGCCGGCAACGGTGGTGATTAGCTTCAAATCAAGCTGCGGCGCAAAAAGCGCGGCGGCAATCGCCACCGCGTCGTCGATACCGGGATCGGTATCAAGAATGACTGGGGTTCTGCTCATGCTTTTCTCCATAAAAAAATGCCAGACGGTTTAACCCGGCTGGCATCTTCTCATTTTCGTTAACGGCTTGCGTTACTCTACTTCACGAACATCCATACGCAGCTCGCGCGGCACTTCAAAGACGATGTTTTCTTCGCGTCCTGTCAGTTCACGGGTTTCGCTACCGCCCAGCTCGCGCAGACGGGCAAGCACGTTTTGCACCAGGATATCAGGTGCGGACGCTCCGGCCGTGACGCCAACGCATTTCGCTTCTTTTACCCAACCTTCCTGGATATCCCCGGCGTCATCAATCAGATAGGCCGATTTACCCATACGTTGTGCAAGTTCAGCCAGGCGATTGGAGTTGGACGAGTTTTTCGACCCAACGACCAGCACCACGTCCGCCTCATCAGCCAGCGCGCGCACGGCTTCCTGACGGTTGGTGGTGGCGTAACAAATGTCGTCTTTGCGCGGACCAATGATTTTCGGAAAGCGATTACGCAGCGCGTCAATCACATCGGAAGTGTCATCAACAGAGAGCGTGGTCTGCGTCATAAACGAAAGCCTGGATTCGTCTTTCACATCCAGCTTGCTGACGTCTTCCGGCGATTCAACCAGGTACATTCCCCCTTTCGGGTTGCTGTACTGGCCCATAGTGCCTTCCACTTCCGGGTGGCCTGCGTGACCAATCAGAATGGACTCTTCACCACGGCGGCTTGCGCGCGCCACTTCCATATGCACTTTGGTCACCAGCGGGCAAGTCGCATCAAAGACCGTTAAATCACGGCCTTTTGCTTCGTTGCGCACCGCCTGGGAAACGCCATGCGCTGAGAAAATCAGAATCGCGCCGTCCGGCACTTCGCTGATTTGCTCAATGAAAATCGCGCCGCGTTCGCGCAGACTGTCTACCACATAGCGGTTATGCACCACCTCGTGACGGACATAAATTGGCGCGCCGTATATAGCCAGCGCGTTTTCCACAATGCTGATAGCGCGGTCGACCCCGGCACAAAAGCCGCGTGGGTTAGCCAACAGGATCTGCATTCAACGCCTCCAGTACCGGGTTAACTTCCAGTACTTCGATATCAAAATGAATGGTTTGCCCGGCGAGCGGGTGATTAAAGTCAACGGTGATGGAATCCCCGTTTACTTCACGCACGACGCCCGGCATCTCGCTGCCATCCAAAGCGGTGAAAAGCATAATCGCGCCCGGTTCAGGCTCGCCCGCGTCGACGAACTCACGACGAGAGAAATACTGGATCATATCCGGGCTTGGGATCCCAAACGCTGATTCAGGCGCCAGCGAAAAGGCCTTCTTATCGCCAGCTTTTAACCCCACAAGCCGATCTTCCAGGCCCGGCGACAGCGTTTCATCGCCAAGCGTGAAGAGCGCCGGTTTACCGTTATTACGGGTGGACTCAGCGGTGGAACCATCTTCGAGTTTCAGCGTGAAATGCACCAGGACTCTGCTGTTGGCCTGTATAGATTCAGCCATTATTTACCCTTTTTGCTTTGCGGGCTTGTCGGAGGAAACAAAGAATCCCTCCAGCACAATCAGCGCCGCGCCGATACAAATTGCCGTATCGGCCAGATTGAAGGTGGCAAAGTGCCAGTCGCCGACATAGAAATCGATCATATCAACGACAAAACCGTGCCATAGCCTGTCAAACAAATTACCCAGCGCGCCGCCAATAATTAAAGCATAGGCGATATTATTGAGCTTCTGGCTTGCTTTGGCGCGATACATCAGCACCGCCAGCACTACGCAGATACCAATAGCGATACCCGCGAAGAACCAGCGCTGCCAGCCGCCTTTGTCGGCCAGGAAGCTAAACGCCGCGCCGTAGTTACGGGCGTAGTGCAGGTTCAGCGACGGGAACAGCGATACGGTATCCCCCAGCATAAAATGCTGGAGGATAAGGTACTTGCTGCCAAGGTCGATGATTAATACCACGACCACCAGCCACAGCCAGCGCAAGCCGGTAGAAAGAATCGGTTTACTCATCAGGCAAATTTACGCTTTTCGCCGTCGCCGGCTACGTTGACTACACAGCGGCCGCAGAGCTCTGCATGTTCCGCTACCTGACCGACGTCTTTGGTGTAATGCCAGCAACGCGGGCATTTTTCACCGTCGGCTTTGCGCAAGGCGATTTTCAGGCCTTTAACGATTTCACTTGGCTGAGCGTCTTCCGTCGCCTGCGCATAATCCGCAACTTCGGCTTCAGAGGTCAACAGGACGAATCGTAATTCTTCGCCGAGGCTGTTTAGCTTCGCGGCCAGTTCGCTATCCGCGTACAGCGTCACTGCAGCTTCCAGAGAACCGCCAACACGCTTATCAGCTCGCGCCTGTTCGATGACTTTGTTTACTTCGCCACGTACGGTCAGCAAGGTATCCCAGTATTCATTGTTCATCGCTTCGCTATCAGCAAGTCCAAACAGACCTTCGTACCACTCGCCGGTAAAGACGTATTGCTCGCGTTTACCCGGCAGATAACCCCAGATTTCATCCGCGGTGAAGGACATGATCGGCGCCATCCAGCGAACCAGCGCTTCTGCGATATGGAACAGCGCGGTCTGGCAGCTACGACGCGCGACGCTGTCCGCTTTCGCGGTGTACTGGCGGTCTTTGATAATGTCGAGGTAGAACGAGCCCATTTCTACGGAGCAGAAGCGCATCAGGCGCTGGACTACTTCGTGGAAATCATAGCTCTCATAGGAAGCCAGGATATCCGCCTGCGCTTCTTGCGCGCAGCCAACGGCCCAACGATCCAGGGTCACCATCTCTTCCGGTTTCACCATGTCTGTTTGCGGATTAAACCCGTTCAGGTTCGCCAGCAGGAAACGCGCGGTGTTACGGATACGGCGATAAGAATCAGCGGCGCGCTTGAGGATTTCGTCGGAAACCGCCATTTCGCCGGTGTAATCGGTGGAAGC
Organism: Dryocola boscaweniae; assembly: GCF_025215095.1. Taxonomy (GTDB): domain Bacteria; phylum Pseudomonadota; class Gammaproteobacteria; order Enterobacterales; family Enterobacteriaceae; genus Dryocola; species Dryocola boscaweniae. Next base: position 61,031 of record NZ_JALHAP010000076.1, read on the forward strand.
GACCCACAGACGCAGGATATCCGCGCCCAGTTTGTTCATGACATCCTGCGGGGAAACGGTATTACCGATGGATTTGGACATTTTGCGGCCCTGACCATCGACGGTAAAGCCGTGGGTCAGTACCTGGCGGTAAGGCGCTTTGCCTTTCATCGCCGTAGAAATCATCAGAGAAGACATGAACCAGCCGCGATGCTGATCCGACCCTTCAAGATACATATCTGCCGCATGGCCGCCAAACTCCGGGCGAACGTCGACTACGGATGAGTGCGTTGAACCGGAGTCGAACCACACGTCCAGCGTATCCGGCACCTTCGTGTAGTTGTCGGCGTCGTCACCCATGATGTCGCGCGGGTCGAGATCCCACCACGCCTGGATGCCGTCTTGTTCTACGCGCTTAGCAACTTCTTCCATCAGCTCCAGCGTACGCGGATGCAGCTCTTCTGTCTCTTTATGCACGAACAGAGACATCGGCACGCCCCAGGTGCGCTGACGAGAAATACACCAGTCCGGACGGTTAGCCACCATGGATTCGATACGCGCCTGGCCCCAATCAGGGATCCACTGCACGCTTTTGATCTCTTTTAAAGACTGCTCGCGCAGGCCTTTTTGATCCATGCTGATGAACCACTGAGGAGTGGCGCGGAAAATGATCGGCGTTTTGTGGCGCCAGCAGTGCGGATAGCTGTGCAGCAGCTTTTCAACGTGCAGCAGAACGCCTTTATCGCGCAGGATGTTAACGATCAGATCGTTGGCTTTGAAGACCTGAACGCCGTCCAGACCTTCATAGGTGCCAGGCAGATAGCAGCCGTCCGGCCCCACCGGGTTAGCGATTTCCAGACCGTATTTCTGGCTGATAACGAAGTCGTCCGGACCATGGCCACCAGCGGTATGTACCGCGCCAGTACCGGCATCCAGAGTAACGTGCTCGCCCAGAATTGCCGGCACGTCGAAATCCAGGAACGGATGTTTAAAGCGCATCAACTCCAGGTCGGCGCCCTTCGCGGTGCCCAGAACCTGCCAGTCATCGATAGCCGCGCTCTTCATTACGCTTTCGAGCAGATCTTTCGCCACGATCAGCGCCTGGCCCGCAACCTGCGCCAGCACATACTCGAATTCAGCATTCAGGGAAACGGCACGGTTAGCCGGCAGCGTCCACGGAGTGGTGGTCCAGATAACCATCGAAACCGGGCCGTTAACCTGCGTTGCGCCAAATTTGGCTTTCACCGCATCGGCATCAACGGCCTGGAAGTTAACGAAGATGGATGGAGAAGTTTTGTCGTAGTACTCCACTTCCGCTTCAGCCAGCGCTGAACGGCAGTCGACGCACCAGTGCACCGGCTTAGCCCCTTTATGCAGGTGGCCGTTACCGATGATTTTCCCGAGCGCACGGATAATGTTCGCTTCGGTGTTGAAATCCATGGTCAGGTACGGACGTGACCAGTCCCCCAGCACGCCCAGACGGATGAAGTCCGCGCGCTGTCCGTCAACCTGCTCTGCCGCGTATTTACGGCATTCCGCGCGGAACTCCGCAGCGGTGACTTTCTCGCCAGGCTTGCCGATTAGCTGTTCTACTTTCAGCTCGATTGGCAGGCCGTGGCAGTCCCAACCCGGAACATAAGGAGAATCAAAACCGGAAAGCCCTTTGGACTTCACGATAATGTCTTTCAGAATCTTGTTAACCGAGTGACCAATATGAATGCTGCCGTTCGCGTAGGGAGGGCCATCATGCAGAATGAAGGATTTTTTGCCTTTTTTTGCATTGCGGATGATGCCGTACAGGTCATCACCGTTCCAGCGCGCCAGCATGCCCGGTTCGCGTTTGGCGAGATCGCCACGCATCGGGAACCCTGTTTCCGGCAAGTTCAGGGTAGATTTAAAGTCACTCATTAGATTCTCGGTTCCGTATTTCGGTTTGAGGAAAGTCTGCTCAGGCGTTTGACCCGAAAAACTCGCGGGCTGTTACCACGTCTTTTGCGATTTGCGCCTTGAGTTCATCAAGGGAGGCAAAACGCTGTTCATTGCGTATTTTTTTACGCAGCACCACATCTATATGGCGCCCATACAGGTCCATTGCAACGTCGAGCAAATGGACTTCTAACTGCTGGCGCATCCCCGCAACCGTTGGACGAGTGCCGATGTTGGCTACGCCAGGAAGCAGCCTGTCGCCGAGGCCAGCTACTTCTACCGCGAAGACCCCTTTAACCGGGGAAACCTGACGACGCAGCGGTATATTCGCCGTCGGAAAGCCGATGGTGCGCCCCAGTTCATCACCGTGAACGACACGTCCTGAGATGATAAACGGATGCCCTAGCAGGCTTTGGGCCTGCTCAAGGTTGTCATCAGCCAGCGCCTGGCGAACCGCCGTGCTGCTGATGCGCACGCCGCCTTCACAAAATGTCTGCGTGTTGGCGACTTCAAAGCCGTATTCCAGTCCAGCTTTCTGTAATAACAAGAAATCCCCCTGGCGACCAGCGCCAAAGCGGAAATCATCCCCGACGGCGAGAAACTTCACCCCGAGGCGGTCAACCAGCAGATCGCTGACGAAGTTTTGCGCCGTCAGCGCGGCAAAGCGCCGGTCGAACCGGACGCAAAGCACGTAATCCACGCCGCACTCGGCCAGATAACGCAGCTTCTCGCGCAGCCTTGTCAGGCGTGCGGGAGATTTACCGGCGGCAAAAAGCTCAAGCGGCTGGGGCTCGAAGATCATGACCATTACCGGAAGATTGCGCGCACGCCCTTGGGCACACAGCCCTTGTAGCAGAGACTTGTGGCCTCGATGCACGCCATCAAAATTACCAATGGTGAGGACACACCCGTGGTGATTCTGGCGCAAATTATGTATGCCGCGTATCAGCTTCATGGCTGGCTCAAGACAGTGGAAATCGGCGGATTATACCAACTACCACGATGAACGTTAACCAACGATTGCCCCCTTTGGCATAAAGCTTTAAGGATTTCATTACGCTGAAGGGCGGTTTCAGCAAGCAAGCGCGCCATTGAACGAATTTTGTTAGCGAAAGGCTGTATTCGCGCCCGTGAAGCTGGTAGAATCCGCGCCATCACAACGTAAGAGGTGTCGTAAGTTTAACGGCGCTTATTTGCACAAATCCATTGACAAAAGAAGGCTAACCGGGCATATTCCTCGGCCTTTGAATTGTCCACATAGATCATATTTGGGAGTTGGACCTTGGCTAATATCAAATCAGCTAAGAAACGTGCTGTACAGTCTGAAAAGGCTCGTAAGCACAACGCAAGCCGTCGCTCTATGATGCGTACTTTCATCAAGAAAGTATACGCAGCGATTGAAACTGGCGACAAAGCTGCTGCACAGAAAGCATTTAACGAAATGCAACCAATCGTGGATCGTCAGGCTAGCAAAGGTCTGATCCACAAAAACAAAGCTGCGCGTCATAAGGCTAACCTTGCTGCGCAAATCAACAAACTGGCTTAATCGCTTTTTTGTTGTCAGCTTGAAAAAAACCGGCTCACGCCGGTTTTTTTATGCCTGAAATTTGCCGCTTACTTAAAAAGCGCCGAATAATCTCTGTTACACACGCGCCGCACCGCCGGGTGCTGGATCATGCGTTCTGCAAAAATGGCGTGATATTCTTCCATCACATGCTCAATCCGCCCGATCTCAACAATGTTGTTATCGTTGTAGATGTCCTTTCCATAAAGCGTAGGCGCAACAAAAATAGCGTTGTGCGCGGCGCCAAAAGCTTTCATCAGCGCAGCATCGTCAAACTCGCCGAGTATTTCCACCTTCAGGCCCTGTCCGTTAATCCAGTTAAGGATTTTACGTCCAAGCATTGAACGGCGGCCCGGGATCAGTAAACGTCTTGTTTCAAGGCAGGCCGGGAACGGTAAATCCGGTAGCGGGTTCTGACACCAGAAACTGATCCCGCACTCGCCAATCTTGACGGAGAACAGGCCTTCCTGCTGCGTTGAATCAATGGGGCAGTCGGAAATAATCATGTCCAGCTTGTGCTGGCTGAGCTGCTCCAACAGCATTTCGTGGGTGGACTCAAAACAACGCAGATGAATTTGCTCATCTTCAACCACCGCCGCATCCAGCACGCCGCTCACCAGCCGTTTGGAGAGCGCATCGGCAATTCCAACGTCGAACAGCAGGCTGGAGTCTTTGCGGTAGTTGACGATATCCAACATTTCCTGGCTTAGCGTGAACATGCGGTCCGCATAACGGAATACCAGTTGCCCCAGCTCGGAAGGCTCAAGCCCTCGCCCTTTGCGCTTAAACAACTTGCCGTCCAGACGCTCTTCCAGCGCTTTTATCTGACCGGTGATAGTTTGCGGCGTCAGATACAGCGCTTCCGCGGCGCCCACCACGGAGCCTTCTTTACAGACATGCCAGAAATAGTAGAGATGGTTGTAATTGATATGAGACACGCGCTTTCACTCCCTGAGAGATTATCCATTGGCTGACGGCGGTTTTACGCCGTCAGCGGTGAAAATTAGTGTTGTTGCACCCCTGAGGAAAAACGCTTCCTCAGCATACTGTAGCCCACCACGGCGGAAAGCAGCGATCCCATAAGGATGCCGAGTTTCGCCCAGGTGATAAGTGCGGGGTCGACGCTGCCAAAGGCAAGCGAAGCGATGAAGATCGACATAGTAAAGCCGATCCCGCACAGCACGCCCACGGCCATAATGTCTTTACCCGTTGTTCCCTCAGGCAGGCTCGCCAGCCTGAGCTTCAATGCGGCCCAGCAGAACAAGCTGATGCCCAGCGGTTTGCCAATAAACAGGCCGGCAACGATGCCCATCGGCAGCAGCGACGTTAATCCTTCAAGCGTCACGCCATGTAAGGATACGCCGGCATTGGCAAAGGCGAACAGCGGCAGAATTAAGAACGCCACCCAGGGATGCAGCACATGCTCCAGCGCGCGGGCGGGCGATCGCCCCGCTTTTTCTCTCAGCGGAATGAGGAAACCAATGATCACTCCGGCAAGCGTTGCATGAACGCCGGACTTCAGTACGGCAGTCCACAGCACAAGGCCTACAAGTATATACAAGCCGGTACGACGGACGTTGCAGATGTTCAGCAAGGCCAGTACCGCAATCGCGCCCGCGGCTACGGCCAGCGAAAGCAAAGAGAGATCGCTTGTATAAAACAGGGCAATAATAATGATGGCGCCAAGATCATCAATAATGGCTAACGCCATCAGAAAGACCTTCAAAGCAACCGGCACCCGGTTGCCCAACAGCGCCAGAATCCCCAGCGCAAAGGCGATATCCGTTGCAGCCGGAATGGCCCAGCCCTCACGGGTGATAGGATCCTGATAGTTGAAGATCAAATAGATGGCGGCGGGAACAAGCATTCCTCCAAGCGCTGCGATCATCGGGAGAGCAGCCTGGCGGCAGCTTGCCAGAGATCCTTCAACCAGTTCACGTTTCACCTCAAGGCCAATCATCAAGAAGAAGATAGCCATTAAGGCATCATTCACCCACAGCAGCAGGTTTTTGCTGATGTCCAGAGAGCCAATGCGCACTTCGACAGGCGTTTCTAAAAATGCCTGATAAAAGCCGCTGGTGAAATCGAGGTTAGCCAAAACCATCGCCATGGAAGCGGCGATAATTAACAGGATGCCGCTTGCGGCATCGCCATGGAAAAATCTTTGTAGTGTTTTCGTCATTTTTTCATCCTGGATGTAAGCAGCGTAAACAATAAGCCCCTACGAGGTCGTCAAAATAACAGTTGTAATACTTCGATAAAAGCAGGTTATATAGCAAAAATAGCTCGGTAAAAACGAATTAAAACAGAGTAGTTGTTTGCCCGCGTCGAAAATAAAAAACCTGAACCGAAATGACCCGATTCAGGTTTTAATTTTCATGCCCAACCGGATGATTTATTTGGTCAAATCATCAAAGAATCTTTTCACGCCATCAAAGAAGCTTTTGGAACGCGGGCTGTTTTTCTCACCGCTTGGTCCGCCAAAGCTTTCTTCCAGATCGCGTAAAAGCTGCTTCTGTTTTTCATTCAGGCTGACAGGCGTTTCCACTACGACGCGGCACAGCAGATCGCCCTGCGCACCGCCACGTACGGATTTCACCCCTTTGCCGCGCATTCTGAACAGCTTGCCGGTTTGAGTTTCGCCCGGTACTTTCAGGTTCACGCGGCCATCAAGCGTCGGCACTTCAATCTCACCGCCCAGCGCTGCCATAGCAAAGTTAATCGGCACTTCGCAGTAAAGGTTGTTGCCTTCACGTTCAAAGATTGGATGCTGCTTAACCTGCACCTGAACATACAGATCGCCTGACGGCGCGCCGTGTTCACCTGCTTCACCTTCACCCGCCAGACGAATACGATCGCCGGTATCCACGCCAGCCGGGATTTTCACCGACAGGGTTTTGGTTTTTTCTACACGGCCATGGCCATGACAGGTGTTGCAAGGATCTTTAATAATGGTGCCGCGACCCTGACAGTGCGGGCAACTCTGCTGCACGGTAAAGAAGCCCTGACGCATCTGCACCTGGCCTGCGCCGTGACAGGTTGGACAGGTCTGCGGTTTGGAACCGGATTTCGCGCCGCTGCCGTGGCAAACATCACACTCTTCAAGCGTCGGAATGCGGATCTCTTTGGTTACGCCGCGAACGGCTTCTTCCAGCGATAAATCCATGTTGTAGCGCAAATCAGCGCCGCGAGCGGCACGTTGACGACGACCACCGCCAAAGATGTCGCCGAATACATCGCCAAAGATATCGCTGAAATCGGCGCCGCCGCCGCCAAACCCACCGTTAAAGCCGCCGCCGCCCATGCCGCCCTGCTCAAACGCAGCGTGACCATACTGGTCATACGCAGCACGTTTTTGCTCATCGGTCAGGATTTCGTAAGCTTCTTTGATTTCTTTAAACTTACCTTCGGCCTCTTTGTCACCCTGATTACGGTCCGGGTGGAATTTCATCGCCAGGCGCTTGTAAGCTTTTTTGATTTCACGCTCGTCCGCGGACTTCGGGACGCCTAAAACCTCATAATAGTCTTTCTTCGCCATCTCTTTGTTCTGCCCCTAACATGCGTGCACGGGCGTGGAGAAAACTCCTACGCCCGTGCCAGTTATAAACCGCTCAAAGGGCGATTATTTTTTGTCTTTAACTTCTTCGAACTCAGCGTCAACAACATCGTCGTCTTTGCCAGCGTTAGTCGCGTCTGCCGCATTGCCCGCCTGCTGCTCAGCGTGCTGCTGCTGAGCCAGTTCCATCAGCTTCTGAGAAACCTGCGCCAGCGCCTGCATTTTCGCTTCGATGTCCGCTTTGTCTTCGCCTTTCAAAGAAGATTCCAGCGCGCTCAGAGCAGATTCGATAGCAGTTTTGTCGTCAGCCGGCAGTTTGTCGCCCGCTTCTTCAACCTGCTTACGGGTGCTGTGCAGCAAATGGTCGCCCTGGTTGCGGGTCTGAACCAGCTCTTCGAACTTACGGTCAGATTCGGCGTTAGCTTCCGCATCGCGTACCATTTTCTGGATTTCTTCTTCGTTCAGACCAGAAGAAGCCTTGATGGTGATCTTCTGCTCTTTGCCGCTGTTTTTGTCTTTTGCGGAAACGTGCAGGATACCATCGGCATCGATATCGAACGTTACTTCGATCTGCGGCATGCCGCGCGGTGCCGGGCTGATACCATCCAGGTTGAACTGACCCAGAGATTTGTTATCAGACGCACGCTTACGTTCACCCTGAATCACATGGATGGTTACCGCAGACTGGTTGTCTTCAGCGGTAGAGAACACCTGGCTGTGCTTGGTCGGGATAGTGGTGTTTTTGTTGATGAGCGCAGTCATCACGCCGCCCATGGTTTCGATACCCAGAGACAGCGGGGTAACGTCCAGCAGCAGCACGTCTTTCACTTCGCCCGTTAATACACCGCCCTGAACCGCAGCGCCGATAGCAACGGCTTCGTCCGGGTTAACGTCTTTACGCGGCTCTTTACCAAAGAACTCAGCAACTTTTTTCTGCACCATTGGCATACGAGTCTGACCACCGACCAGGATGACGTCCTGAATATCGGATACGGACAGGCCAGCATCCTGCAGCGCAACTTTCAGCGGCTCGATAGAACGGTTTACCAGGTCTTCGACCAGGGATTCCAGTTTCGCGCGAGTCACTTTGATGTTCATGTGTTTTGGACCGGTCGCATCTGCTGTGATGTACGGCAGGTTCACGTCGGTCTGCTGTGCAGAAGACAGTTCAATTTTCGCTTTTTCTGCAGCTTCTTTCAGACGTTGCATCGCCAGCGGATCGTTACGCAGATCGATGCCCTGATCTTTCTTGAACTCTTCTACCAGATAGTTGATCAGACGGCTGTCGAAGTCTTCGCCGCCCAGGTGGGTATCACCGTTGGTCGCCAGAACTTCAAAGGTTTTCTCGCCGTCAACTTCATCGATTTCGATGATAGAAATATCGAAAGTACCACCACCCAGGTCGTAAACCGCGATAGTACGGTTGCCGACTTCTTTATCCAGACCGTAGGCCAGCGCCGCGGCGGTTGGTTCGTTGATGATACGTTTTACTTCCAGACCTGCGATACGACCGGCGTCTTTAGTTGCCTGACGCTGTGCGTCGTTGAAGTAGGCAGGTACGGTGATAACCGCTTCAGTTACCGGCTCGCCCAGGTAATCTTCAGCCGTTTTCTTCATTTTTTTCAGCACTTCAGCAGAGATCTGCGGAGGCGCCATTTTCTGACCTTTTACGTCAATCCAAGCATCGCCGTTATCAGCGCCGATAATTTTGTACGGCATAATGGCTTCGTCGCGCTGCACTTCTTCGTCCTGGAAACGACGGCCAATCAGGCGCTTGATCGCGAACAGGGTGTTCTGCGGGTTCGTCACTGCCTGACGTTTAGCCGGCTGACCTACCAGAGTTTCGCCATCCTGGGTATATGCGATGATGGAAGGCGTGGTGCGATCGCCTTCGGCGTTTTCCAGCACGCGTGCCGTGGTGCCATCCATGATTGCTACACAAGAGTTGGTTGTACCCAGGTCGATACCAATAATTTTACCCATCTAAACGTCTCCACTTAAAATTTGTTCGTCATGTGGTTGTGAACCTGTTATGCGGGCAAACAAGCGTGTTTCAACTGCCCAAACATGTTTTTTTCCAGGTCCGCCAACTGCGGTTGGATACAAGATGGGGTCGGCTTGTCCGCCATCAAGGGGCAAAGCAAAAAAAAATTTTCATCTTCACACCTGTTTAGATCATGGACTCCTGTCAGACACCTGATTATGATGCCGCGCCCCGCAGCCCTTTAACGGATGCGCGGCCTTAATACACACTACATTTCAGATGAATTTTTTAGAGGAACTATGGGCAACACTAAGTTGGCTAACCCCGCTCCCCTGGGCTTAATGGGCTTCGGCATGACCACCCTTCTGCTCAACCTGCACAACGCTGGTATTTTCCCGATGGATGTCAACATCCTTGCTATGGGCATTTTTTATGGCGGTATTGCCCAGATTTTTGCGGGCCTGCTGGAATTTAAAAAAGGGAACACCTTCGGCTTAACCGCCTTCACCTCTTATGGCTCTTTCTGGCTGACTCTGGTCGCCATTCTGATCATGCCTAAGATGGGTCTGGCGGATGCCGCGAACGCACACTTCCTTGGCGCATACCTTGGCCTGTGGGGCGTATTCACCCTGTTTATGTTCTTCGGCACGCTGCGTTCCGCGTGTATGCTGCAGTTCGTGTTTGCCAGCCTGACCGTATTGTTTGCCCTGCTGGCTGTTGGCCACCTGTTCGACAATGAAGGCATCGTTCGCGTGGCGGGCTGGGTCGGTCTGGTCTGCGGCGCAAGCGCCATCTATCTGGCAATGGGCGAAGTACTGAACGAGCAGTTTGGCCGCACCGTGCTGCCGATTGGCGAGAAGCATTAACTGCCGTCACAGTCGGTAAATCAATCACCACCTCCCTGGGAGGTGGTTTAGGGGTGACAATAAAAAGCGGAGCCGGGCTCCGCTTTTTTTATGAATGTTGCAACGGTCTTTCTACCACCACATCTTCATGATTCAAATCCTGGCGCAGCCAGATCCCCAGCGCTAATCCCACCAGAGCCAGCGCCAGTACATACCAGGCCGGCGCCATTGGCGAAACGCCCATTAGCATGGTGACAAAGATTGGCGTGAGGCCGCCGAAAATGGCGTACGACACGTTATAAGAGAAAGAGATGCCGGTGAAACGGACTTCCGCCGGGAACGCCCGCACCATGACAAACGGCACCGCGCCGACAACCCCAACGCTCAATCCTGCCAGGCCATACAGCACAAACAGGTGCTCAGGATAGATTGGGGTAAGGTGATAAAACATCCAGCTACAGGCTGCAAGCAACAGGCTGCCGATAATAAAGGTTTTGCTCGCGCCGATACGGTCGATAACCAGGCCCGCGGCAATACAGCCAACGCACAGCATAATAGTGGCGATGCTATTCGCCTGAAGCGTCAACGCGGGCGCAATACCCACCTGTTTTTGCAGCCAGGTCGGCGCCATTAAAATCACCACCACGATACCCGCTGAAAGCAGCCAGGTTAGCAGCATAGAAACCACAACCGCTTTCTTATGGTTAACCACTACGGACTTGAGCGGCAGCTCTTCAGCCAGCGCTTTGCGCTTTTGCATCTCAATAAAGATCGGCGTTTCCTGCAGCCAGCGACGTAAATACATCGCCACCAGCCCGAAAATACCGCCAAGGAAAAACGGAATACGCCAGCCACCGTTATGAATGGCTTCCTGAGTCATCGAAGTATTGATGATGGTTGCCACAACGGAGCCGAGCAAAATTCCCACCGTCAGCCCGGCCGTTAGCGTTCCGCAGGCGATGCCGATGCGTTTATAAGGAACATGCTCGGCAACGAACACCCATGCGCCAGGCACTTCACCGCCAATCGCAGCCCCCTGAAGGACACGCATCAGCAGCAGAAGCAAAGGAGCCGCGATGCCAAGCGTGTTATAGGTCGGCAGCAAGCCGATCGCCAGCGTCGGCAAAGCCATCAACAGGATACTTAGCGTGAACATCTTCTTACGCCCAACAAGATCGCCAAAATGGGCCATCACGATGCCGCCTAGCGGACGAGCCAGATAACCGGCGGCAAAAATGCCGAAGGTTTGCACCTGGCGCAGCCATTCCGGAATATCCGCAGGGAAAAAGAGGGCGCCTACGACCGTGGCAAAAAACACAAAGATAATGAAGTCGTAGAATTCGAGCGCGCCGCCGAGGGCGGCCAGAGTCAGGGTTCTATAATCCTGACGGTTCAGAGGTCTTGCTGGTGGCGTTGCTGTTTGTATGGACATAAGGAACCGCGCGTAAAGAGGAGTGTGATAATTATTTTCCGTTTAGCTGTAAAGCAAACATTACTATAACGGTTAAAAACCAGCACTCCATAGACGCTACATCTTATGTCATAAACGCCTTAAATTTAGGATTTTGTTTCGCGGATTGCGCTCTTGGGGCGGAAAGCTGCTACTACTTGCGGATCGGTTTCGATATATGGCCCCTCAAGCAATTGTACACAATACGGTACACTGGCAAATATGCCAGGCACGAGCGCTTTTCCGTTTTCATCCTTCACGCCTTCAAGGGTTTCCTGAATTGACTTCGGCTGCCCGGGCAGGTTGAGGATCAGCGCCTGTTTACGAATCACGCCCACCTGACGGGAAAGGATAGCCGTCGGCACAAAATGCAGACTTATCTGGCGCATCTGCTCGCCGAAGCCCGGCATTACGCGGTCGGCGATGGCAAGCGTTGCATCTGGCGTCACATCGCGGCGAGCCGGGCCGGTTCCGCCAGTAGTCAGCACAAGATGGCAGGCCATTTCATCAACCAACTCGCAAAGTGTTTGTTCGATTATCGATTGCTCGTCTGGGATCAGGCGCGTTTCAATCTGGAAAGGGGTTGTGAGCGTACGTTCCAGCCAGGCAATCAGTGCTGGAATGCCTTTATCCTGATAAACGCCGCTTGAGGCGCGGTCAGAGATGGAAACTAAACCGATGCGTAAGGTATTCATATCATTCCCGGGAAGTCAAAACCTGGACAGAATGATACACGGCGAAGGGATTTGCAGACAGGGGATAACACTAAAAAGCGTGGCCGGGAACTCCGGCCACGCTAATGATTACAGCAGATCGCCGATCATTTTTTCCAGCTTTTCCTGGTCGATAGCAAACTTGCGGATACCGTCCGCCAGTTTATCAACGGCCATTGGGTCCTGGTTGTGCTGCCACAGGAACTGGGATTCAGTGATACGTTCAGGACGCGCTTTCACCTCGCCGCTGTACGCCAGTTTACGCTCAACCGCGCCTTCGCTTTCCGCCAGTTCTTTAAGCAGCGCAGGCGCGATAGTTAAACGGTCACAGCCAGCCAGCTCAAGGATTTCGCCAACGTTACGGAAGCTTGCGCCCATGACGACGGTCTCGTAGCCGTGCTGTTTGTAATACTGGTAGATTTCAGCGACGGAAACCACGCCCGGATCTTCGGACGCTGCGTATTCTTTCTGGTCGGTGTTGGCTTTGTACCAGTCGAGGATACGGCCAACAAACGGAGAAATCAGGAACACGCCCGCTTCTGCGCAAGCACGAGCCTGAGCAAAGGAGAACAGCAGGGTCAGGTTACAGTTGATGCCTTCTTTTTCTAACTGCTCAGCGGCACGAATGCCCTGCCAGGTAGAAGCCAGTTTGATCAGGATGCGATCGTTGCTGATGCCCGCGTCGTTGTACAGTTTGATCAGGCGTTTGGCTTTCGCGATGCTCGCTTCGGTGTCGTAGGACAGACGAGCGTCAACTTCAGTAGAAATGCGGCCTGGGATCAGCTTCAGGATTTCCAGACCAATGTTTACCGCAAGCTTGTCGGTGGCGTCCACTACCTGCTGTGCACGGTCGCTGCTCTGCTCGCGCGCCCACGTCACCGCATCGTCAATCAGTTTGCGGTATTCAGGGATTTGCGCTGCGTTCAGAATCAGGGAAGGGTTAGTTGTAGCATCCTGCGGCTGGTACAGCTTCATTGCCGCGATATCTCCGGTGTCAGCAACCACTGTGGTTAGCTGACGCAGGGAGGTCAATTTATCCGTCATGATAGTGTTTCTCGTCAGGTGTAGCTTGTTAGGGAGATGTAACCGGTCTTGCCTGATGATATCACGACGCAAGTCAGGTGCAACCGTAGCAATACCCGCACAGAAGGCGGACATAAATATGATAAACTCCCTGTAATATTTGCCTGCGATGTAATGGACTGTGCGTTATCGAAGCCTCCTGTCCGGAGCTGTCACGCATTGACAAGAGGAATGTTAATGACCGATTTCCTTCACTTTATCAATGATGTACTGTGGGGATCCGTGCTGATTTACCTGCTTATTGGCGCAGGCATCTGGTTTACTTTTCGCTGCGGTTTTGTCCAGTTCCGCTATTTCACTCAGTTTCGCGCGCTTATCAGCCCGCCATCCTCTCGTGATAAAGCTGGCATTTCTCCCTTTCAGGCGCTTTGCACAAGCCTTGCCGCACGCGTCGGCAGCGGCAATATCGCAGGGGTTGCGCTGGCGCTAACGATGGGCGGCCCCGGCGCGATTTTCTGGATGTGGGTCGTCGCGCTTATTGGCATGGCGACTGCATTTGCAGAATGTTCCTTGGCGCAGCTCTACAAACGTCGTGACAGCGAAGGCAACTATCGCGGCGGCCCGGCCTGGTATATGGAAAGCGGTCTGGGAATGCGCTGGATGGGAGTGATGTTCTCCCTCTTTTTGATGCTCGCCTTCGGGCTGATTTTCAACGCGGTGCAGGCCAATTCCATTGCCAATGCGTTAAATCACGCCTTTGCCGTCCCGAAAACCTGGTCCGGCATTTTGCTGGCTGTGCTGACCGCCGGCGTTATTTGGGGCGGTATGCGCGGCACGGCACGCCTTGCGCAGTTTCTGGTGCCTTTCATGGCGATAATCTGGGTGATGATGAGCGTGTATGTCGTCGCGCTGCATATCGATCGCGTGCCGGATGTAATCATGCTGGTGATAAAAAGCGCTTTTGGCTGGCAGGAAGCGGCTTCAGGCGCATTAGCCTTTACGCTAAGCCAGGCGATTACCACCGGCTTCCAGCGCAGCATGTTTTCTAACGAGGCGGGAATGGGATCAACGCCTAATGCTGCCGCTGCCGCGTCTGCATGGCCACCGCACCCGGCCTCGCAGGGGTTGTTGCAAATGTTCGGCGTGTTTATCGATACCGTAATTATTTGTACCGCCACGGCGGCTATTGTCCTTTTATCCGGAATACTCGATAACCCAACAACCAGCACCGACGGCATAGCCCTTGTGCAAATAGCCCTCAGCGGCATGGTTGGCGGCTGGGCTTCGGGATTTATCGCTTTTATCGTCTTTCTGTTCGCCTTTACTTCCATTGTGGCGAATTACGCATACGCCGAAAACAACCTGCTATTTTTGCAGCAAAAAAATCCGTTTACGCTGGTGCTGTTTCGCAGCCTTGCTTTAGTGATGGTGATGTTTGGCACTCTTTCTCCCCTGCCGCTGGTGTGGCAGCTTGCCGACGTGGCGATGGCGTTTATGGCGATAACCAACCTCAGCGCTATTCTTTTGCTTTCACCAGTAGTACGGGACATTACCGCAGACTATCTTCGTCAGCAGAAACTTGGCGTAACGCCGGTATTTGATCCGAATCGTTTCCCCGAAATCAAAAACCAGTTGGCGCCGGGCGTATGGGACAACCTGAACGTCACCAAAACCAGGCGTTAATCGCAACCATCGGCGGATACTTTCAGGAAATTTGCTAAAGTAAGCGCATAATTTTCAAGGAGCGAACATGCTAATTGTTATTTCCCCCGCTAAAACGCTTGATTATCAAAGCGATCTGCCAACAGAACGCTACACCCAACCGGAACTGTTGGAATATTCCCAGCAGCTAATCGGCATCGCCCGCAAGCTCAGCGCGCCGCAAATTGCCTCGCTTATGAGCATCAGCGACAAGCTTGCTTCGCTCAATGCAACTCGCTTCCATGAATGGCACCCGGATTTCACCCCGCAGAATGCGCGTCAGGCTATTCTGGCTTTTAAAGGCGATGTGTATACCGGCTTGCAGGCTGAAAAATTCAGCGATGCAGACTTTGATTACGCCCAAAAGCATTTGCGCATGCTGTCGGGGTTGTATGGCGTGCTGCGTCCGTTAGATCTGATGCAGCCGTATCGTCTGGAGATGGGAATTCGTCTGGAGAATCCGCAAGGCAAAGACCTTTACCACTTCTGGGGAGAAACGATTACCGACAAGCTGAAGCAGACGCTGGCGGATCAGGGCGACAATATCCTGATAAACCTGGCTTCAGATGAGTATTTTAAAGCGGTAAAACCTAAGAAGCTGCAGGCTGACATTATTAAGCCCGTCTTCCTGGATGAGAAAAACGGCAAGTTTAAAGTTATCAGCTTCTATGCCAAGAAAGCCCGCGGATTGATGAGCCGCTATATCATCGAAAATCGCCTCACCAAACCTGAGCAGCTCAAAGCGTTTAATACCGATGGCTACTTCTTTGATGAAGCGGCATCCGCTAAAAACGAACTGGTGTTTAAGCGCCACGAACAATAAAGCAAAACGCCAGCGTAAAGCTGGCGTTTCTTTTAGTGGTGGTTCCGGTGCTTATCATAGCGATCATTATCATGGTGGTCATGACGATCATAGTGGCGGTCAGGGCCGCCATGCGGCTGCCAGCGATTGCCGCGCCATTCGTAATGATTGCCCCACCAGCCGTGGTCGCGCCAGTGGCCGCCATCCCAGTAGTTACCATGATTATCCCGATCGCCAATCTGCAGCTTCACTGCCGGAACCAGGGTTATTTCAGCAGCCTGCGCGGCCAGAGGAGTCACCACCAGAATCGATAACGCCAGAACGATAGATTTCAACATAAGTCACTCCTTACTACTTCATGTCCCGATATGGGTCGTTAGGGAGAGATTATGACGATTGGCGCCAGGTTGTTATCCTCTGCAATCCTAATATCTAAGTGCCCGCATTTTATGGGAATTTCTACTTTATCCCTCCTTGATTCCTGCTTATTTTCTCCATAATTAGCCATAAAAAAACCACTCCGAAGAGTGGTTCGTTTGAAGCTTTGCAGATTATCAGGCTTTAACCATCATTAATTCACGCAGCGCGGCAAAATCCGCCGGCAGATTATGAGACAGCAACGGCAAATCGGCACGCGACGCCAGTTCTTCCGGCAGCGGCAGCGTTTCCCCAAGAATGTCTTCAACGCTCTCTTTAAACTTCGCCGGGTGCGCCGTGCCAAGGAACAGCCCGTATTCGCCCGGCTGAAGCTGGTCGCGCAGCGCGCGCCAGGCAATCGCGGCATGAGGTTCGGAAATATAGCCCTTCGCCCGCAGCTCAAGCATCGCCTGCTTCGTCTCTTCGTCGTTCAGCGCGGCATAACCCAGGTCGGTCAGTCGCCAGATTTTACGGCGGAATAATTCTTCCACACGCGGCCAGTTATTTGGCTGGCTGACATCCATGGCGTTAGAAAGCGTGGCGACGGTTGTGTTTGGGGTCCATTTCCCGTCGGCCAGGAAACGCGGAACCGTATCGTTGGCGTTAGTGGCTGCGATAAAGCGTTTGACCGGCAAACCAAGCGATTTTGCCAGCAGGCCAGCCGTCAGATCGCCAAAGTTACCGCTCGGCACGGAAATCACTAGCTGATTGCGGGCTTCCTGCGGCAACTGCGCCACGGCTTCGAAGTAATAGCAAATTTGCGCCAGCAGGCGACTGATGTTGATGGAGTTGGCGGAGTTTAACCCCAGCGCAACCTTCAGCTCTTCGTCGTCGAACGCCTGTTTGACCAGCGCCTGGCAGGCATCAAAATCGCCATCAATGGCCACGGTTTCAATATTGCCGCCAAGGGTACAGAACAGTTTTTCCTGCAGCGGGCTGATTTTGCCACGTGGATAAAGAATGACAACACGCACATTCTCCAATCCATAAAACGCGTGAGCGACCGCAGCACCGGTATCGCCTGAAGTAGCCGTTAAAATAGTTACCGGTTTGTCGCCGCTGATGTGGGTCAGCATCTGCGCCATAAAACGGCCGCCGAAATCTTTAAAAGCCAGAGTCGGGCCGTGGAACAGCTCAAGACAGCCAATATCCGGCTCGACGCTTTTCACCGGAGCCGGGAAAGCAAAAGCCGCGCGTACTCGCTCAAGAAGCTCATCCTGCGGAATTTCATCGCCGATGAAAGCAGACAGAATTTTGCTGCTGCGCGAAACGAAATCCATTTTCAGCATTTCGTCGATTTCGGTTAGTTCGAACTCAGGCAAGTCGTGAGGGAAAAATAGCCCCTGCTGTTTTCCCAGGCCCTGCGTAACCGCCTGGGCAAAGTTGACCTGCTCGTTATGATCTTTAAGGTTATACAGTTTCATGCGTTATCCCAGAACTCGTGCGCCAGCCGTATCCAGACGGCAAATATGTACAAAACCTTCCTGGTTCTGCAAATAATGTTGGCCTAACCAGTCAGCCACGCGTTGTGCGGTATCAGTGTTATCGCACAGCGCAAATAAGGTCGGGCCGGACCCCGAAATTCCGCTAGCCAGAGCGCCAATGTCCGCCGCGGCCTGACGCGCTTCGCTAAAACGCGGCAGCAATTTAGCGCGATACGGCTCGGCAATGACATCACGCATCAGCTTCGCCGCAAGCTGCGGCTGGCGGGTATGGCAGGCGTGAATAAAGCCTGCAAGATGGCGGCCGTGGCTGATGCAATCCTGGCGGCGATACTGCGCAGGAAGAATAGCCCGAGCCTCGGCAGTAGAAACTTTAATCCCCGGATACGCCAGCACCCACAGCCACTCGTCAAACCCGGGGACCGACTGGCTGATAATACCGTTTTCTTCGATCATCAACTGCATGCCGCCGAGGAAGCAAGGCGCGACGTTATCATAGTGAACGCTGCCGGAAATGCGCCCTTCCAGCTCGCCCATCAGGCTGAGCAGGCGATTATCGCTGAGCGGCTTGCCGCAGTATTCGTTCATCGCCATTAAACCTGCGACGACAGAACAGGCGCTGGAGCCAAGCCCCGAGCCAATCGGCATACTTTTTTCCAGCGTCATCGCCACGGGAATATTTTTGCCGATCTCCTGGCAGAAGCGTTCCCAGCACTGATAAACGATATTCTCACGAGGTTCAGACGGTAATTTACTGGCGAAGCGCCCGATGTTGTTAAGGCTGAAGGAATCCGCCGCTTCAACCGTGACGTAATCTCCCAGCAGCGAGCCATCTATCGGCGAAACTGCCGCGCCCAAAACATCAAAGCCGACGCTCATATTTGCGCTGCTCGCCGGGGCATATACTTTAACCATCTTAAACTCCTAACTTCCATGACAGGGTGCGCAATAGGTCCGCAAAAACACCGGCAGCAGTGACATCGTTGCCCGCACCGTAGCCGCGCAATACAAGAGGCAGCGGCTGATAATAGTGGCTGTAGAAAGCCAGGGCGTTCTCGCCGTTTTTCACCTTATACAGTGGATCGTTACCGTCCACGGCGTCAATTTTAACTTTGCAACTGCCGTCTTCTTCGATCGCGCCCACAAAACGCAGCACTTTACCTTCATCGCGCGCCTTCGCCACGCGAGCAGCAAAATCATCGTCCAGTTGCGGTAAACGCGCCATAAACGACTCGACATCCCCGGCTGAGTCAAAGGATTGAGGTAAAACCGGCTCGATTACGATATCGGAAAGCTCAAGGTTGCTGCCCGTTTCACGGGCCAGGATCAACAGCTTGCGCGCTACATCCATTCCGGAAAGATCGTCGCGCGGATCGGGTTCGGTATATCCCATTTCCCGTGCTACACGCGTCGCTTCTGACAGGCTCATCCCTTCATCAAGCTTGCCGAAAATAAATGACAAAGAACCAGAAAGAATGCCAGAGAAACGGCGTAATTCATCGCCCGCATTCAGCAAATTTTGCAGGTTTTCAATAACCGGCAAACCCGCGCCAACGTTAGTATCGTAGAGGAATTTACGACGCGATTTCGCCGCCGCGTTACGCATCTGGTGGTAGTAATTCATGGTAGAGGTGTTCGCCTTTTTATTTGGCGTCACCACGTGAAAACCTTCGCCGAGGAAATCGGCATACTGATCCGCCACCGCCTGGCTTGAAGTACAGTCGACGATGACCGGGTTCAGCAGGTGATATTCTTTTGCCAGACGGATAAGTCGGCCCAGATTAAACGGCTCTTTGGCTTCGGCCAGTTCCGCCTGCCAGTTTTCCAGATCCAGGCCGTGTACGTTGGTCAGCAGGGCCTTTGAATTTGCCACCCCGCAGACGCGCAGATCGATATGTTTCTTTTTCAGCCATGCCTGCTGACGTTTCACCTGCTCAAGCAGCGCGGCGCCCACGCCGCCCACGCCAATCAGGAACAGTTCGATAACCTGGTCGGTATTGAACAGCATCTGGTGGGTGACGCGCACGCCGGTAACCGCATCATCGTTGCTGACCACAACGGAAATGGAACGCTCAGAGGATCCCTGCGCGATTGCCACGATGTTGATGTTCGCACGAGCCAGCGCCGCAAAGAATTTTGCGGAAATACCCCGTAACGTGCGCATGCCGTCGCCCACGACTGAGATGATTGCCAGGTGCTCCATGATCGCCAGCGGCTCAAGCAGGCCCTCTTTCAGCTCCAGATAAAACTCTTCTTCCATAGCGCGGCGCGCACGACCGCAATCGCCCTGCGGCACACAGAAGCTAATGCTGTATTCAGAGGAAGACTGCGTGATCAGCACCACAGAAATACCCGCGCCGGACATCGCGGCGAAAACACGGGCTGCCATGCCGACCATGCCTTTCATGCCCGGCCCCGAAACGTTGAACATCGCCATGTTGTTAAGATTGGTGATGCCCTTAACCGGCAGATCGTCTTCATCGCTTTCAGCGCCGATCAGCGTGCCTGGCGCCTGTGGGTTGCCGGTATTTTTGATAAGGCAAGGGATCTGGAATTGGGCGATAGGGGTAATGGTGCGGGGATGAAGGACTTTAGCGCCGAAGTAGGAAAGCTCCATGGCTTCCTGATACGACATCGATCTCAATAACCGGGCGTCGGGAACCTGGCGCGGGTCGCAGGTATAAACGCCGTCGACGTCAGTCCAGATTTCACAACAATCGGCGCGTAAACACGCGGCCAGCACCGCAGCGGAATAATCGGAACCGTTACGGCCAAGCACGACAAGCTCGCCCTTTTCATTACCGGCAGTAAAGCCCGCCATTAATACCATATGGTCAGCCGGGATGCGGCTGGCGGCAATGCGACGAGTGGATTCGGTAATATCAACGGTGGACTCGAGGTAATGCCCGACGGCGAGTAATTTTTCGACCGGATCGATAACGGTTACGTTGTGACCGCGGGCTTCAAGCAGTGCCGCCATGATAGCGATAGAGAGCTTTTCGCCACGGCAAATGATTGCCGCATTAATGCTGTCCGGGCACTGTCCCAGAAGGCTGATGCCATGCAGAACATGTTTGAGCTGGGCGAATTCTTGTTCAACAAAGGCTTTAAGCTTAGCGAGCGGGAAACCGGGTTGCGCCTCAGCAAGTCCGTTAAGCAACTCGCTAAAAATACGCTCCGCATCGCTGATGTTCGGCAGCGCATCCTGTCCACCGATGGTTTTTTCAATCATCGCCACCAGGTGATTGGTAATTTTTGCCGGGGCAGACAGCACGGTCGCCACCTGCCCCTGTTTGGCATTACTTTCCAGGATATCGGCAACACGGAGAAAACGCTCCGCATTTGCCACTGATGTACCACCGAATTTCAACACTCGCATTGGATATTACCCCTTGATTTTTAGTCGAAAAAAAAGCCCGCACTGTTCAGGTGCGGGCTTTTTTCGTTTTTCCTGTATGCGTCAGCCCGCACCGTTACCTGTGGTAATGGTGGTTGTAATAATTGTGGTCATTGGGCTGAGGCGAATCATGGATGTTGTGTGCTCTTAATCTGATTTACCTATATTGGTTAAAGTATCCGCCTGGTTAAGTCAATTTATTTTTACTTTTGTCACGCTGGTTTACTTTCCACTCGCACGCTAACAAACAGGCCATAAATGGCACAATTACGCTATTTTGCTATGGATATTATTCCGTATTATCGCTATCAAAAGCCTTTTCATCAGGATTATTCACTGGCAAATTTATTTCGATATCGTGCAGCAACCG
The DNA here is from genome assembly GCF_025215095.1 of Dryocola boscaweniae. Taxonomy (GTDB): domain Bacteria; phylum Pseudomonadota; class Gammaproteobacteria; order Enterobacterales; family Enterobacteriaceae; genus Dryocola; species Dryocola boscaweniae. The sequence goes on from NZ_JALHAP010000076.1 coordinate 82,200, forward strand.
GTGCAGCATGGCGGTATCTCGCTGGGTTAAAAGACCTAAGCGCTGCTGTAGCCAGTCGGCCATTTTTTGGTCATCCGCAACGTCGAGCCGGGTGGTTAATGCGGTAATACGCTGACGTAATGCGCTCAATTGTTGAGCATCCGCCTGCTGCTTTTGCACTTCGGGCAGTTGCATAAGAGAAGAAAGTTGGTAGCAATAAACCATCACCGCCTGCCCCAAATTCAGCGAGGGGTAATCCGCTACCATCGGCACGCCGGTCAGCACATCGGCCAGTTCCAGTTCTTCATTGGTCAGGCCGGAATCTTCCCGCCCAAAAACCAGCGCGGCGGTGCCGACCCATTCACGTTTCTCTTCCAGCAACGGCGCTAGTTCCTGCGGTGTCGCATAGTAATGAAATTTGGCCCGGCTGCGAGCGGTCGTCGCAACGCTAAAATTTACGTCGTGCAATGCGTCGGCAAGCGTTGCGAAATGTTGAACATTATCAAGGATGTCTCCGGCGCCATGCGCCACCCAGCGCGCTTCCGGTTTCAGGTGCGCATCGCTTGCAACTATTCGCAATTCCGTAAAGCCCATGGTCTTCATCGCACGGGCGGCGGCACCGACATTTTCGGCCCTGGCAGGGGAAACCAGAATGATTGGTAAACGCATCAAAACTCTCTTAAAAATCGTCAAAGCCGGATAAAACCCGGGTAAAAATGATAATGCGCATCACAAATTTACTTTAATGCAACATTCGCAAGCGCAATATAAGTTATAAACACATACATTAGACACATAAGTTTTCAAGCGAAAAATGCTCAACAATGGATGCAAAACCGATGATATCTAACGGTTATTGCAGGAAAAACGGCGTTGATTAACATAACGAAATCTGATTTATCAGGTTTATTATCTTTTACGCGTCACTACGTTGATTATTAAAAAATTGTGACACAAGCTAGCAATACGCTACGATGATTTCATCAAACTGTTAACGTGCTACAATTGGAATTGATATATGTCAACGAAGCGTAGTTTTATCAGATGTCTAAAGCGGTCCTGCCTGTTATGTTGCTGTTAAAATGGTTAGGATAACAGCCGTTTTTGACACCGTCGGGTCCAGAGGGAAAAGCGCCCACGACCAAGCTAATGATGTTGTTGACGTTGATGGAAAGTGCATCAAGAACGCAATTACGTACTTTAGTCATGTTTAGCCCGACATGTTAATTTTTACCTTTTAGGTATGACATGTACCAGGCAGGTCAGGGACTTTTGTACTTCCTGTTTCGATTTAGTTGGCAATTTAGGTAGCAAACATGCAGACCCCGCACATTCTTATCGTCGAAGACGAGTTAGTAACACGCAACACGTTAAAAAGCATTTTCGAAGCTGAAGGCTACGATGTCTTTGAAGCGACTGATGGCGCAGAGATGCATCAAATCCTTTCAGATAATGATATCAACCTGGTCATTATGGACATCAACCTGCCGGGCAAAAATGGCCTGCTGCTGGCGCGCGAACTGCGCGAGCAAGCCAACGTGGCGCTGATGTTCCTGACCGGTCGCGATAACGAAGTAGACAAAATCCTCGGTCTTGAAATCGGCGCAGATGATTACATCACTAAGCCATTCAACCCGCGTGAGCTGACTATTCGTGCTCGTAATCTGCTATCCCGTACGATGAACCTGGGTGCGATCAGCGAAGAACGCCGTTCTGTTGAAAGCTACAAGTTCAACGGATGGGAGCTGGATATCAACAGTCGCTCTCTGGTTAGTCCAAACGGCGAACAGTATAAGCTGCCGCGCAGTGAATTCCGCGCCATGCTGCACTTCTGCGAAAACCCAGGCAAAATTCAGTCACGCGCCGAGCTGCTGAAGAAAATGACCGGGCGCGAACTTAAGCCGCACGATCGTACTGTCGACGTTACTATCCGCCGTATTCGTAAACATTTCGAATCCACGCCGGACACCCCTGAAATCATCGCCACTATTCACGGCGAAGGTTATCGTTTCTGCGGCGACCTGCAGGAATAATTCAGGCTAACCGGCAGTCAGTATTGCGAAAGGGCGGATAATCCGCCCTTTTCTTTTGTTGTTAATTCCACGGCATAATCGGCACGGCGCTCAGCGCGTTCTTCGGCGAACCCTCGACTACTTTGTCAGAATAAGCCAGATACGCCAGGGTATTGCGCTTCGCATCATAAAAACGCACTACCTGGAGCTTTTTAAATACCAGAGAAGTGCGCTTCTGGAATACCACTTCGCCCTGCGCCTTACCGGTTTTAATTTTCTCGCTAAGCTCTACCGGCCCAACCTGCTGGCAGGAAATGGCCGCATCAGCCGTGTCTTCAGCAAGTCCTAAACCGCCCTTGATACCGCCGGTTTTAGCCCGGCTAATGTAACAGGTCACATTCTTCACATCCGGGTCGTCAAAAGCTTCAACAACAATTTTATGATCCGGTCCAAAAACCTTGAACACCGTGTCCACTGAACCGATTTGTTCGGCAAAAACGTTCTGAGACAACATCAACAATGCGCCCGCTGCGGCTAAAACTTTATATTTCATATTGTTACCATTAATGAAGATTACCCCGGTTGACTATTCATCCTTTGAGGAAAAAGTCGTTTAATATCACGTTATTAATCAAATCATCCGAAGGACAAGCTGATTTTGGCACAACTTGCTAAAAAAAACTCTGAACGACCAAAGAACAAAAAATGCTATTATCCGGCCATAATTTCGGCACCCGCTCTGTCAGGATGAGGATATTTTATGGATCAGGCTGCGATCATTCGCGATCTGCTTACCTGGCTGGAAAGCCATCTGGATCAACCCCTTGCGCTGGATAATGTGGCGGCAAAGGCAGGCTATTCCAAGTGGCATCTACAAAGGATGTTCAAAGACGTTACGGGGCATGCGATTGGCGCCTATATCCGTGCGCGTCGCTTATCAAAATCCGCCGTGGCGTTGCGCCTCACCGCTCGTCCTATTCTTGATATTGCCCTTCAGTATCGTTTCGACTCGCAACAGACGTTTACCCGCGCCTTTAAAAAACAGTTCGCCCAGACGCCGGCATTATATCGCCGTTCACCGGACTGGAGCGCTTTTGGTATGTGTCCGCCTCTGCGTTTAGGCGAGTTTAACCTTCCGCAGGCTCATTTTGTTACTCTGCCGGAAACGCACCTGGTTGGCGTCACACAGAGTTATAGCTGCACGCTTGAGCAAATTTCAGATTTCCGTAACGAAATGCGCATTCAGTTCTGGACGCAATTCCTCGGCAATGCCCCTACGCTCCCGCGCGTGTTGTATGGTTTGCACGAACCGCGCCCCAGCATTGAGAAGGACGACGAGCAGGAAGTATTTTACACCACAGCGCTGTCGCCGGAAATGGCCAACGGCTTCCTGCCGGATTCTCATCCGGTCATGCTGGAAGGGGGTGATTACGTTCAGTTTAACTATGAAGGGCCGGGCACCGGGCTTCAGGAGTTCATTCTGACAGTCTACGGCACCTGTATGCCGTCACTGAACCTGACCCGTCGCAAAGGCCACGATATCGAGCGCTTCTTCCCGCAGGAAGAAGCTCGAGTTGAAGATAGACCGCTGCAAATCCGTTGCGAATATTTAATCCCGGTACGTCGTTAACGCTGCAGTTCGTCTAACGCAGGGGCGTCTAAATGCGAGATGTCCCCTGCCGTTTCAACCACCCAGCCTGGCGCAAGCCACGGGCTTTCCTGATGGTCGACACGCGAGATAGAACAGTTTCGCAAACGCAAACGGCGCTCTGCCCAGGCCGGTAAGCCCAGAATTGTACTCACCAGACAGCCCAGCGCCATACCGTGGCTTACCAGCAATGGACGGCTGCCGGCAGGGAGGTCGCGACAGGCATTGAGCGCTGCGTGCATACGGTTGCTCATTTCCAGCATCGATTCCCCTTCAGGAATGCGGCCATCCGGCGTGCCGTTTACCAGCAGACGACGCCAGCCCTCTTCTTCTTCGCTTAGCGTGTCCAGATGTCGGCGTTCGAGCACGCCCATATCCAGTTCACGCAGACGTGCGTCAAGCGTTACATCGCACCCACAAGCCTGCGCGATAATCTCTGCCGTACGACGCGTACGCCCTAAATCACTGGCGATAACATGAGTAATACCAAGGGCTTTCACACGTTCAGCCACTTGCCAGGCCTGACGTTCCCCTTTTTCAGTCAGCGCGCTGTCTGACTGGCCCTGAATGCGGCGCTCCGCATTCCACTGCGTTTCACCATGGCGAACAAGGTATACCTGTAACATGCTTTTTATCCGTTATACTGCTGCAACAAAAAATCTTTAGAGTTTCAGTGATTATGTACCATGTTGTCTGCGCCACAACCAATCCGTCCAAAATTAATGCTATTTTGCAGGCATTTCACGATATCTATGGTGAAGGATCCTGCCATATAGAGTCTGTTGTCGTCGAGAGCGGCGTGCCGGAACAGCCATTTGGAAACATTGAAACGCGAACTGGCGCACGAAGCCGCGTCATAAATGCCCGGCAGGTTCGCCCGAAAGCGGATTTTTGGGTCGCGATTGAAGCCGGGATAGACGAAGGCAGCACGTTCAGTTGGGTGGTTATTGAAAATCAGGCGCAACGCGGTGAAGCGCGTTCAGCAACGCTGCCGTTACCGGAAGTTATTCTGCAGAAAGTAAAAGCGGGTGAAGCGCTTGGCCCGGTTATGTCGGAATACACTGGCATCGATAAGATTGGCCGCAAGGAAGGCGCGATTGGGGTGTTTACCGCCGGGAAGCTCACGCGTAGCAGCGTTTATCACCAGGCGGTAGTATTAGCTTTGAGCCCGTTCCACAACGAGATTTACCGCTAGTCGCCTTTGCGTAATAGCTCCTGCTCCAGCCAAAGACAAAGTTCCGGCGGCGCGGATTTCAGGCTATTCGAACCACGGGTAATAGTAGCAATACCGGCGCCAAGCTCATTTTTAAGCTCGCGCTGGCTCATTTCACCTTTCAGTAACTCTTCGATAATTCTTACGCGAGTCCCCAAAGCGGCGCGCTCATCGGGCGTGAGTAATAGCGCTAACAGCGGCAGGTGAAGCTGCTTATCAAAAGATTTTTGCAGCAAATCCACAAAGCGAAGCCACTCCTGATTACTTTGCTCGGCCTGCTCCGCCGAGTATTGAGAGAGCTGAGTCATGTCAGGCCACCATACTATTTAACTAGTACAGCAGCATAACATAAACTCCCTCAAATCAATAACGCCGTTGCCACTCCGCGTCCGTTAACAATGGGTCTGATTTACCCATGAAATGCTTATAGTACGCGTCATAAGCGAGCACGTTTTTCACATAGCCGCGCGTTTCGGAGAACGGAATACTTTCCACAAAAGCGACTGCGTCAATGCGCCCTGCGCTGTTGCCAAGCCAGGTTCTGACTCGTCCGGGCCCTGCGTTATAAGCCGCCGATGAGAAAATACGGTTGTTTCCAAACTGCTGATAAACCGACTCCAGATAGGTCGTACCAATATTGATATTGGTATCCGGGTCCAGCAGTTGATTCGGGCTGGAATACCCAGCAATGCCAAATTTACTCACGGTGTGCGCAGCCGTGGCCGGCATCACCTGCATCAGGCCGCTTGCCCCCACCGGCGAGCGCACTTTCGGATTCCACGCGCTTTCCTGACGGGCAATAGCCATCGCGTAACTTTGCGTAATATCTTTGCCGCTGACATAGCGCGCGAAAGTATTTTTGTAGGCCAGCGGGAAACGCTCTTCGAGATGATCCCACAATTTACCTGCGATCGTCGCCTGAACGCTCAGATCCCACCAGTTTTGATCGAATGCATAACGCGCCAGCCCTTCCTGCTCGGGTTTGCTGCGGCTGGTGATCAAATTCGCCCATTCACTGCGAGCGGTGTTATCCATGCCCCAGTACATTAACTCGCGCACGCGTGCCATTTCCGGCCCCTGCACCAGCGCCGGGTTTACCGCAGCGGCTTTATCCACGCGCAGAGGATAATCTTCCCCCAAACGCTGTGCTGCGATCATTGGATAGAAACCACGCTGCTGCGTGAGCGAGCGCAGGATATCTTTCGCTTCATTTTCTCGCCCGCGCTCAAGCAGGAGATCGGCCTGCCAGTAGCGCCACTCATCTTTTTCTTTCGCTTCCATCGGCAAACGCGCAAGCCAGGTATTCAGCCCCGCGCGATCCCCTGCTCCCAGCGCCATACGCACGCGGCGTTCAACCAGCGTGGTGGACTGCGAACGCATGATCACATCATCGCGCCAGTTGGCTTGCTCAGAGGTGATATCGTTGCCCATCAGACGCCAGGCAACGGTTTCTTTCAGCTCCTGAGCCTGATCTTCGTTAAGCTGCTGGGCCTGCACCAGAGAAGGGATCATCAGTCGTGCATTTTCCGCATCCTGGCGCGCAATACGGGTAAACGCTACCGCCGCCGCCTGGCGAGTGAAGTCTGTCGCCCCAACGGTGCGGGCGAATGTCAGCACCGTATTCGGATCGTTTTGCAGGCTGATAAGCGCGCTGGCAATGGTCTGGTAATCCGCAGGCATCTGGTTCGCCAGATTCACCACCAGCGAAGTATTACCTTCTTTCATCGCCAGACGAATACGTTCCAGGTAAGCCAGAGGATCCTGCGTTCCGGATGACCGCCATGCCGAGAACAGACGATCGCAGCTCGAAGGTAAATTCTTACCGCTCAGCCACAGCTCTTTCGCTCCGCTCCACGCGGCGTCCGCCTGGCCGGTATTCCATTTCGCGTAGTAGTAATTACATTTTGATTCTGTGGTGCCCGGCGCCTCCGGACTAAAGGCCAGCAATCCGCGCCAGTCTTCACGACGCGCCAGCTCATTTACAAAACGGGATTTCAGCAATCGCGCCGGAGGCAACGTTGGGTTCGCCTGGATAAACTGGCTGACGGCCACCGTCGGCTCATTCATTAAATCATCGGTGAGCAGGCGATATTGCAGATAAGGATAGAGCGGATAATCCTGCAAACCGGGCAGCATCTGCTGCACCACATCCATTTGCTTGTTATCCCATGCCTGTTTGATTTGTGCATATCGGTTGCGTTGTTCGTCGAGCGAATCAGCCCGAGCCACACCGGCGAGCGTTGCCAGGCAAACGCCTGCAGCCAACATACGCCATACAACTTGTCTGGATTTCCCCACAAGTTCTCCTCACATGTATCAAGGCGGCATCATGCCGCCACGCAGATTAATGACAAACCTCATGGCTTGCGAAGTTCTGAAAGATGTCACCCGAAAAATTAACGGAAAAATCAATTTATTGATTTTCGGCTGATGACCACAAAAAAGGAAAAACCACGTTTTTTCTTTTTTGTCAGCAATCTCAGGGCGGCATCATGCCGCCACGTCATCTTCATGCTAACCAGGGGGCGCTCGTTGCGCCACGCCCGATGAAGATATTTTGCCAATAAACGCTTTAAGCGGGTTTTGGGTAACACAACCCGCGTGCCCTGCTGGGATTAACTGCTGAAAACGGCTACACTTCGCCACTGATACGCTACTCCTTAAATCACGAAAAAGAGGCGAAGTCGCACTGTGGCTCAATTCGTTTATACCATGCATCGTGTCGGCAAAGTTGTTCCGCCGAAACGTCATATTCTCAAAAATATCTCGCTCAGTTTCTTCCCTGGCGCCAAGATCGGCGTGCTGGGTCTGAACGGTGCCGGTAAATCCACTCTGCTGCGCATTATGGCCGGCATTGATACCGAGATTGAAGGCGAAGCCCGTCCGCAACCTGGTCTGAAAATTGGTTACCTGCCTCAGGAACCGCAGCTCAATCTTGAGCACACGGTTCGTGAGTCCGTTGAAGAAGCTGTTTCCGAAGTGGTTAACGCGCTGAAAGGTCTGGATGAAGTGTACGCGCTGTACGCCGAACCGGATGCTGACTTTGATAAGCTCGCAGCCCAGCAAGGCAAGTTCGAAGAAATCATTCAGGCGCATGACGGCCATAACCTGAACGTACAGCTTGAGCGTGCAGCCGACGCGCTGCGTCTGCCGGACTGGGATGCGAAAATCGCGAACCTGTCCGGTGGTGAACGCCGCCGCGTAGCGCTGTGCCGCCTGCTGCTTGAAAAACCAGACATGCTGCTGCTCGACGAACCAACCAACCACCTGGATGCGGAATCCGTGGCCTGGCTTGAGCGCTTCCTGCACGACTTCGAAGGCACCGTTGTGGCGATTACCCACGACCGTTACTTCCTCGACAACGTAGCGGGCTGGATCCTGGAGCTTGACCGCGGCGAAGGTATTCCGTGGGAAGGCAACTACTCTTCCTGGCTTGAGCAAAAAGACCAGCGCCTGGCGCAGGAAGCCTCCCAGGAAGCGGCGCGCCGTAAATCTATTGAGAAAGAACTGGAGTGGGTCCGTCAGGGCGCGAAAGGCCGTCAGTCTAAAGGCAAAGCTCGTCTGGCTCGCTTTGAAGAACTCAACAGCACCGAATACCAGAAACGTAACGAAACCAACGAACTGTTTATTCCACCGGGCGCACGTCTGGGCGATAAAGTCGTTGAGGTTACCAATCTGCGCAAATCCTACGGCGACCGCCTGCTGATTGACGATCTGTCCTTCTCCGTACCGAAAGGCGCGATTGTCGGCATCATCGGTCCGAACGGCGCGGGTAAATCCACTCTGTTCCGCATGATGTCCGGTCAGGAACAGCCTGACAGCGGCACTATTGAGCTGGGCGAAACCGTGAAACTGGCTTCCGTCGATCAGTTCCGCGACGCGATGGACAACAGCAAAACCGTGTGGGAAGAAGTCTCCGGCGGCCAGGATATCATGCGTATCGGCAACACCGAGATGCCAAGCCGCGCCTATGTGGGCCGCTTTAACTTCAAAGGCGTTGACCAGGGCAAGCGCGTTGGCGAACTGTCCGGCGGTGAACGCGGTCGTCTGCACCTGGCGAAGCTGCTGCAGGTTGGCGGCAACATGCTGCTGCTCGATGAACCAACCAACGACCTGGATATCGAAACCCTGCGCGCATTAGAAAACGCCCTGCTGGAGTTCCCGGGCTGTGCAATGGTTATCTCGCACGACCGCTGGTTCCTTGACCGTATCGCCACCCACATTCTGGATTACCAGGATGAAGGAAAAGTTGAATTCTTCGAAGGCAACTTCACCGAATACGAAGAGTACAAAAAACGCACTCTGGGTGCGGATGCGCTGGAACCTAAGCGTATTAAGTACAAACGTATTACTAAGTAACGAAAACGGGGCGCACAAGGCGCCCCATTTTTTTAAGCAAACAGGCTACCCCTGCTCGCCAATCATATCCTTCACCAGCTCAACGCAGCGCAGGAAGCGGGAATCGTAGTCAGATTCTTCAACGTGCACGTAGCTGATGTTGTTCTCTTCAAGCATCGATACCAAAAGATCCTGGAACGATTTCCTGTCCGCGTCGCTGCCCAGGCTTCGTAAACCGTCGGCTACCCAGGGCGTGTTGTTCTCAAGCAGGATAACCAGGTCAAAACGGTATTCGTCGATAAGCGCCTGCACGAATGGATGCTCGCGGCCTTCATATTTCTTACAGAAAGCCTGAGTGGTGACAAAATCGGTGTCGATAAAAGCCACTTTATTGGCGTATTTCACCGCAAAATCGACGTACTGAGCATGTCCGATGGCGATTTTGTCATAGTCGGAATACTGCAGCGCCATCTCATCGCCGCCGAGATGCGAGAAGACATAATCCCGCCCGTATTCCCAGGCGCTGGTGGTGTTGAAGATATTGGCAAGCTTATTGACCATCCACGACTTGCCGCTCGACTCCCCGCCCAGAATCGCCACGGTTCTGACAAAGAAGGGTTTTACCTCGGTTGGAATATATTCCCAGTAGCGGAACGGGTTTTCGCGAATCTGCCCGCCGCTGATATTCATAAAGGTACGTTTCGGATCGATAAGCACGGTTTCAATGCCAAGCTGCTCCGTAAAACGCGGCGCATCGCTCTCTTCCGAGGTGTAGATACGGTCGGCATTGATGCCTTTGCTTTCCATAAAAGCTTTAATGCCCCGGCTCCAGACATCCCAGCCGTGCGGATACGGCTCCATTCCTTCTTCGTTAAACGAATGGATACGGATGTTCTTCTGATATTTGAAGGTCTGTAGCAGCCAGCGCAGACGGTCGCCCGTGGTGGGCTGCTGAGACATGGCGCTGTCTTCAAACAACAACCGGTCGCGAGTTTCGTCATAGCCCATGATGATATGCAGCTCATCAACCTGGCTTGCGGCGCGCTGAATTAAATAGATATGGCCGGTATGCAGCGGATAAAACTTACCGAATACCACACCGACTTTTTTCTCGCGCCTTGGGAATTCCAGACCAAGAAAACGGTGCAACGCTTCGAGTTTCTGAGCGCTCGGGCTTTTGATTTTGGCGTTAAGTAACTGGCTAAGGTAGCCCTTGGTCATGCCGCAGGCTTCTGCGACCTGCTGCAGCGTAACGCTCTGCTGACGAATAGCGGTCTTCAGGTACTCGAAAGACGACATGCTGCCTGCCTCCTGCAAAAATGGGCGAATAATCAATTATAAGTCGTCAAAGACCGACAGCGCATCCGAGAGTTTTTTCACGCCGAAAACCTGCATCCCTTCCGGTATTTTTTTCGGCACGTTAGCCTGTGGAACAATCGCTCGCTTAAAGCCGTGTTTTGCTGCTTCTGAGATGCGCTCCTGGCCGCTTGGCACGGGGCGAATTTCTCCCGCCAGCCCCACTTCGCCGAAGACCACCAAATCCTGCGGCAGCGCCCTGTTTCGCAAGCTGGAAACCATCGCCAGCAGCAATGCCAGATCGGCGCTGGTTTCGGTAACCTTCACGCCGCCGACGACGTTTACGAAGACATCCTGATCCGCCATCTGCAGCCCGCCATGGCGGTGCAGCACGGCGAGCAAAATAGCGAGACGGTTTTGCTCAAGTCCCACGGCGACGCGGCGTGGGTTGGACATCATTGATTGATCCACCAGCGCCTGAATTTCTACCAACAGCGGGCGCGTGCCTTCCCAGACCACCATTACCGAACTGCCCGGCGTGATTTCATCGCCGCGGCTTAAGAAGATAGCGGAAGGGTTGCTGACTTCACGTAGCCCCTGTTCCGTCATGGCGAATACGCCCAGTTCGTTTACCGCGCCAAAGCGGTTTTTATGACTACGCAACGTGCGGAAGCGCGAATCGGCATCGCCATCTAACATCACCGAACAGTCGATGCAGTGCTCAAGCACTTTTGGACCGGCAAGCGAACCGTCTTTGGTCACGTGGCCAACCATAATAATCGCCACGCCCCGAGTCTTGGCGAAGCGCGTAAGGTAAGCGGCAGATTCACGCACCTGCGCCACGCTGCCCGGCGAAGATTGTACATCCGCCATGTGCATAACCTGGATGGAGTCGATAACCATCAGCTTCGGCGCTTCTTCTTCAGCGATCGTGCAGATTTGCTCGATGCCGGTTTCCGAAAGCATGTTCAGATTCGCGGTCGGCAGCCCTAAACGATGGGCGCGCATAGCAACCTGCTGCAAGGATTCTTCGCCCGTGACGTACAGCGTTTTCATCTGCTCGCTGAGTTTGCACAGCGTTTGCAGCAGCAGCGTTGATTTACCGGCGCCTGGGTTGCCGCCAATCAGAATAGCGCTACCGGGTACAACGCCGCCGCCCAGCACGCGGTCAAACTCTTTGAAGCCGGTTGAGAAACGCGGCAGCTCTTCGAGGCTAATTTCAGAGAGCTTTTGAACCCGGCTGACCCCTGCGCTGCCCGCGTAGCCAGATAAGCGTTCGTTACGCGCAACGGTTGGCGAGGCGGCAATGCGCACTTCGGTGATGGTATTCCAGGCATGACAGGCGCTGCACTGCCCCTGCCAGCGCGGATAATCCGCACCGCATTCATTACAGACAAATGCGCGTTTTGGAGCTTTCGCCACCTTAATACCTCTTAACGTTCTTCCTGAATCAGACTGCCGGACAGAATACAGAACACGCCCATCAAATCGGCATGGCGGATGGTCACTTCTGTCTTTTCATTCACTTTTGGCTTGGCATGGTAAGCAATGCCCAGCCCGGCGGCCTGAATCATGGGTAAATCATTAGCCCCGTCGCCAATAGCAACGGTCTGCTCGACGGGAATTTCATATTTCATTGCCAGACGTTTTAGCGTCTCGGCTTTAAACTGCGCATCGACAATCTGACCAACGACTTCGCCTGTCAGCTTGCCGTCGCAAATTTCGAGTTCATTTGCCACAACCGTGGTGAGATGCAGTTTATCGCGCAGATATTCTGCAAAGAAGGTAAATCCGCCGGAAGCAATGGCGACTTTCCAGCCAAGAGACTCAAGTTTTAGCACAAGGGACGTCAGGCCTGGCATTAACGGCAGCTCGTCGCGCACCTGGCGCAAAATCGACGCGTCCGCCCCTTTCAGGGTGCCCACACGCTGCTTCAGACTGGCGGTAAAATCCAGTTCGCCGCGCATCGCGCGTTCGGTTACTTCAGCCACCATTTCGCCCGTTCCGGCAAGTTTAGCTATCTCATCAATGCATTCGATTTGAATCGCGGTGGAGTCCATATCCATCACCAGCAGGCCCGGCGTGCGCAGATGGGGAATTTTTCCCAACGGGGCGACGTCCAGACCGGCATCATGAGCAAGCTTCGTCGCTCTTGGCGTTAATGAACCCGCGAGGCGAATAACCTGATAATCTTCCACACACCAGGCGGTCACGATAACCATCGCAGCGCCCAGTTTGCGCTGGTAGCGATTGAGACAGGCTTTATCAAGGTTCCGGCCATACAGGAGCCAGCCGCTGCGGCCCGCACGGTAATCCAGCGGCATCACTTCATCACCGCTGAGGGATAGCGGCAATCCTGGCCAGAGGGCAACATCGTTGGGCAAGTCGCACCAGGTCAAACTATTTGGCATTACAGCTCCTGAAAAAAAGATAAGGGCCAGAACAAAACAACGCATGAGGCTACCTTGTCCACGTTGCTTCTGGCAACATTAAAGTATGCAATTTTCCTAAGGCGCATTATGGCTCGAACTAAAATGAAATTCAGGCTACATCGTGCAGTGATTGTACTTATCTGCCTCGCACTTTTGGTGGCGCTGATGCAGGGGGCATCGTGGTTCAGTCAGGGCCACCAGCAGGCCCGAAACGTCCAGCTTGAAGAGCTGGCCCGCACGCTGGCGCGTCAGGTTAGCTTCAACCTGATTCCATTGATGAAATCCGAAAATCCGGATGAAAAACGCATCAACACCATGCTGACTTTGCTCACCCGCGACAGCCGTATTCTGGATGCGGCTGTTTATGATGATGAAGGCGATCGGGTGGCGCGAGCCGGCGAAGGCATAGACGTGCGCGACCGTCTGGCATTGGATGGCAAAAAAGCGGGCAGCTATTTTAATCAGCAAATTGTCGAGCCTATTGTCGATAAAGACAGCCCCATCGGCTATCTGCGCATCACGCTTGATACTCATAGCCTGCCTACGGAAGCCAAACAGGTGGATAACACCACCAACATTCTGCGCCTGATGATGCTGCTGGCGCTGGCAATTGGCATTGTTCTGACCCGCACTCTGTTGCAGGGCAAACGCACCCGCTGGCAGCAGTCCCCTTTCCTGCTCACCGCCAATACCGAAGTGAAAGAAGACGAAGAAAAGGATTCCTGATATGTCGACGTTACGCCTGCTTATTTCTGACTCACACGATCCCTGGTTTAATCTGGCCGTGGAGGAGTGTATTTTCCGCCAGATGCCCGCCACGCAACGGGTGCTTTTCCTGTGGCGCAATGCCGATACCGTGGTCATTGGCCGTGCCCAGAATCCGTGGAAAGAGTGCAACACCCGACGCATGGAAGAAGACAACGTGCGGCTGGCGAGACGCAGCAGCGGCGGCGGCGCTGTGTTTCATGACCTGGGCAATACCTGCTTCACTTTTATGGCAGGCAAGCCGGAATATGATAAAAGCGTTTCCACTGCCATTGTGGTTAACGCGCTGAATTCGTTGGGCATAAGCGCCTCGGCCTCCGGGCGAAACGATCTGGAAGTGCTGACGCCGCAAGGCGCTCGTAAAGTCTCGGGATCGGCCTACAAAGAAACAATGGATCGCGGTTTCCACCACGGCACGTTATTGCTGAATGCAGACTTAAGCCGTCTTGCGAACTACCTTAATCCGGACCCGAAAAAACTACAGGCGAAAGGCATCACCTCCGTTCGCGGACGCGTGACCAACCTGAACGACCTGCTGCCAGGCCTGACCTATGAAGATATTTTTTCGGCGGTGCGCGAAGCCTTCTTTGACTATTACGGCGAGCGCGTTGAAGCCGAGCATATCTCGCCGGATGCCCTGCCCGATTTACCTGCCTTCGCCGAAACCTTTGCCCGCCAGAGCAGTTGGGAATGGAATTTCGGCCAGGCGCCCGCCTTCAGTCACCTGCTCGATCAGCGTTTTACCTGGGGCGGCATCGAACTGCATTTCGACGTTGAGAAAGGCCATATTGACCGCGCGCAGATTTTTACTGATAGCCTGAACCCCGCGCCGCTCGAAGCGCTTGCCGCCCGCCTTCAGGGCTGCCTGTATCGTAGCGATATGTTGCAGCAGCAGTGTGAAACGCTGATCGCTGATTTCCCGGAGCAGGAAATGGAGTTACGGGAAGTCAGCGCGTGGATTGCGCAGACCGTGCGTTAAGCAAGGCGCTGGATATCCGCCTCAACGACATCGAGCTTGCGTTCCATCTTCCTGCTCAGCTCGCGAAACCCTTCGCTGACGCCTTGATTCTGGCTTGCTGCAAGCCAGAACTGTCGGGCTAACGGCAACATTTCCTGCCAGACATCGCCCGGCACTATCGGATCTATTTGCGGCGTATCAGGTTCTCTTCGCATGCTCCCGGCGCTGTTGGGAGCAAAGGCCATCGGCAGCATGTCATAGACCGGCGCTAAACGAAGCGGCATATCGGAAAGATAGAAAGACAGATTGCCCGCATGCATGTCGCTATTGGCAATCAATCTGCCAAACGCCCAGACTCGCTGAACCACACGCAGCGTTGCAGTTTCTATAACCTTCTGCGGGACTAATTCAGCCATCGCCGCTGGCCAGTGCAGCGGCCCGCTTGCAAACTCGCATTGCACAGCTTCAAGGGATACGATCCCCAGTCGGCCGCGCATGCCAATACAGTCAAAGCGGACAACCTCCAGGAATGCTTGTTGCTGTTGATTCACCAACACCCGAGCCCTGGATGCTGTAATGCCAGCCTGATTCAATATGTTTAGCGCCAGCGCCTCGGCATGAAGTAAATCCGCCCAGCGCCGACTGTTTTCATTGTGTACCGACGGGGTAAATTTAACGATAACCTGAGCAGGACCTGCTTCGGTTTGCGCATAGCAGGTGAACTTCGGCTGCTCTCCCCCCGCAGACGATCCCACGATATCTCCGGCTAAAGCGCTGTTTGCCATTTCGCCGTATACAGAAAGTTTGTCAGATTCAGGAATTGCCTGCGGCGCCGTTGCTTCAAACCAGCGGCGATAGCTTTCTTCGCCCACTAACCAGCCACCCAGGTTTTCTGGTGCCTGTCGGGAAAGCGCCAGCAAAACATCCTCTTCCTGCCATAAACGGATATCCTCCGGCAGGCCGGTTTGTTGCGCTAATCGCCGCCCCCATGACCTTCCCAAAAACCCCTGCGGACGCAAATCCGTTAAATACCATGGCAATCCATCAAACCACTGCGCAGTGCCGTTGTTGAGGATGACAAGGCAACTGCCCTGCGGCCAGATTGGGTAAAGCTCTCCGAAACGCCATGCCTTTCCTTCATGGTCTATTTGCCACAAAGGAAACTGACGAATCTGGCGCACGGGTCTTATCAACGCATATCGCGTCGCTCTGGCTTGCCCCGCTTTAATGATGGTTTGTTCAGCATTCACAAGGCGCGAAAACGTCGCCTGGCTAACGCCCAAACGCAGGCGCAGTGGGTTTGCAGCCTGCGGGCCCTGTAACAATAAGTCCGTCAACGCGCTCATGTGAATAGATTTGTGAATAGATACATGAATAGATTTATAGCGCTAAATAACTGAAGGGTAAAGCGAGATGGGATAAAAGCGAACTGATGGTGAATAGATACTTAAGTAAAAAGGGCGCTTTACGGCGCCCTTGCGGAATTACTCTTTGTCACCCAGCAATACGGATTCAAGAGCAATCTTGATCATATCGTTAAAGGTGGTCTGGCGTTCCGCCGCGGTGGTCTGCTCATGTGTACGGATATGGTCAGACACGGTGCAGATGGTCAGGGCTTTCGCGCCGTATTCCGCTGCCACGCCGTAGATGCCGGCGGCTTCCATTTCCACGCCCAGGATGCCGTATTTTTCCATTACGTCGAACATTTGCGGGTCCGGCGTGTAGAACAGATCGGCTGAGAAGATGTTGCCTACGCGAGCATCAACGCCCAGCGCTTTAGCCGCATCGACCGCGTTACGAACCATATCGAAATCCGCGATGGCTGCGAAGTCATGATCTTTAAAACGCAGGCGGTTCACTTTGGAATCAGTACATGCGCCCATGCCGATAACCACGTCACGCAGTTTCACATCAGCACGAACCGCGCCGCAGGAACCTACACGAATGATTTTCTTCACGCCGAAATCGGTGATCAGCTCTTTGGTGTAGATAGAGCAAGACGGGATGCCCATGCCGTGGCCCATTACGGAAACTTTGCGGCCTTTATAAGTACCGGTGTAACCCAGCATGCCACGCACGTTGTTCACTTCGCGCACGTCTTCGAAGAAAGTTTCAGCGATGTGTTTAGCGCGCAGCGGGTCGCCCGGCATCAGTACGACGTCTGCGAAATCACCCATTTCTGCATTAATGTGTGGCGTTGCCATCTTTGTTATTCCTTGATTTAAAGAGGTTCAGTTCGGGCGCAAAGCCTTGCGCCCGACAAAATCACAGCATGTTTTTGCCGTATTCCATATCGGAAAGACCGAAATATTTCGCGACGGTCTGGCCGATATCCGCGAAGGTTTCGCGGTGGCCAAGGGAACCGGCTTTCACTTTCGGGCCGTAAACCAGCACCGGGATATGCTCGCGAGTATGGTCGGTGCCTTTCCAGGTTGGGTCGCAACCGTGGTCTGCGGTGAGGATCAGGATATCGTCCTCTTTGAGCAGTTCCATCAGTTCCGGCAGGCGGCGGTCAAACAGTTCGAGGCCTGCGGCATAGCCCGCAACATCGCGACGATGGCCCCATGAGGAGTCAAAATCAACGAAGTTGGTAAACACGATGGTGTCGTCGCCCGCATCTTTCATCTCTTTGATGGTGGCATCAAACAGCGCGTCCAGACCGGTCGCCTTCACTTTTTTGGTGATGCCGACGTTGGCGTAGATATCCGCGATTTTACCTACGGAAACCACCTGGCCGTTTTTCTCTTCGACCAGTTTTTTCAGCACGGTTGGCGCTGGCGGCTCAACGGCCAGGTCGTGGCGGTTACCGGTACGCTGGAAGTTACCCGCTTTGTCGCCGATAAACGGACGCGCGATAACGCGACCAATGTTATAGCCGCCTTCGGTCAGCTCAACACGTGCGATTTCGCACAGTTCGTAGAGCTTATCCAGACCGTAGGTTTCTTCGTGGCAGGCAATCTGGAACACGGAGTCCGCAGAGGTATAGAAAATCGGCTTGCCGGTTTTCATATGCTCTTCGCCCAGCTCATCCAGAATCACGGTGCCGGAAGAGTGGCAGTTGCCGAGGTAGCCTGGCAAATTCGCACGCTCAACCAGCTTATCCAGCAGCTCCTGCGGGAAGCTGTTTTGCGTGTCTGAGAAGTAACCCCAGTCGAACAGCACAGGTACGCCTGCGATTTCCCAGTGACCAGACGGCGTATCTTTACCGGATGAAAGCTCGTGAGCCCAACCGTAAGCGCCAATAACTTCAGCGTTACCGTCCATGCCCGCCGGGATTTTACCGGTAGAACCTTCTGCGGCTTTAACCAGCCCCAGACGCGTCAGATTTGGCAGAGTCAGCGGCCCTTTGCGGCCGTGGTCCGCTTCGCCTTTTGCACAAGCTTCTGCAATGTGCCCAAATGTATCAGAGCCGACGTCGCCAAAGCGTTCAGCATCTTCAGTCGCGCCGATGCCGAAAGAGTCAAGCACCATAATAAATGCACGTTTCATAATTTCTCCTGCGTCTATGCGCCTGAAACGTCCGGGGACGTTTCAAAAAGTGATCGGATCAGTATGCCATTTATTGACTAATTCTGCGATAAACGACCGGCGTTTGTGTCGGCTGGGTATCGTTAACTTTGATTGCCGCTTTCACCGCGCGCGCCGCTTCCTGCCACTGCGCTTCGCTTGCTGCATGAATGACAGCCAGCGGGCGTGATGTGTCCACGCTATCGCCCAGGCGAGCCATTTCGGTAAAGCCCACGCTGTAATCGATAGTATCGGAAGCCTGACGGCGACCGCCGCCCATAGAGACCACCGCCATGCCTAAGGCCCGGGTGTCCATTTCGCCAACAAAACCAGCGCGATCGGCGTAAACGGCTTTGCTGAGCACGGCGGTCGGCAGGTACTTAGCGTAGTTTTCAACGAAGTCGGCCGGGCCTTTCTGTGCCGCGACCATCCGCCCGAAGATTTCTGCCGCTTTACCGTTATCCAGCACGGCCTGAAGCTTAGCGCGAGCTTCCGCATCATCTTTGGCGAGATTGCCGGAAAGCAGCATTTCTACACAAAGCGCCATGGTCACTTCCAGCAGACGAGGATTACGGTATTCACCTGTCAGGAACTGCACCGCTTCGCGCACTTCAACCGCGTTACCTGCGCTGGAAGCCAGCACCTGATTCATGTCGGTCAGCAGCGCGGTGGTTTTGACGCCGGCGCCGTTAGCAACGCCGACGATGGCTTCAGCCAGCTCGGCGGACAGTTCGTAAGTCGGCATAAATGCGCCGCTGCCCACTTTCACATCCATCACCAGCGCGTCCAGCCCTTCGGCCAGTTTCTTCGCAAGGATTGAACCGGTGATAAGCGGGATAGAATCTACGGTTGCGGTAATGTCACGCGTGGCGTAGAAGCGCTTATCCGCAGGCGCCAGCGAGTTGGTCTGGCCGATAATCGCCACGCCGACGTTTTTGATAATGTCGCGGAAACGGTTATCGTCCGGGAAAATGTCAAAGCCGGGAATCGCTTCGAGTTTATCGAGCGTGCCGCCGGTGTGGCCGAGCCCGCGGCCGGAGATCATCGGGATATAACCGCCACATGCCGCGACCATTGGGCCCAGCATCAGCGAAGTTACATCCCCCACGCCGCCGGTGGAGTGTTTATCCACAATTGGGCCGTTGAGATTAAGGCTCTTCCAATCCAGCACGGTTCCTGAATCTCGCATCGCCATCGTCAGCGACACGCGTTCCGGCATGGTCATATCATGAAAGAAAATAGTCATCGCCAACGCGGCAATCTGTCCTTCAGAAACGGTGTTGTCGCGAATGCCGTTAATAAAGAAACGAATCTCTTCGTCGCTTAACGGCAGGCCATCACGTTTTTTACGAATAATTTCTTGAGCGAGAAACAAGGTAACCCCCTGAGTTAATCAGGTAAATGCGGCGGTGAACCCGCCGCCGGAAGAGATTAATAGCTGCTGGCGCTTTTGCCGTCGCCGTGACCCAGCGCTTTTAACAGGCTGGCAAGCAGGCTGGATGCGCCAAAACGGTAGTGACGGGAATCCGCCCAGTCTGCGCCAAAGAGTTCATCAGCGATGGACAGGAATAGCGCCGCATCTTCTGCGCTGCGCACGCCGCCTGCAGGTTTGAAGCCAACGGTTTTTTCCACGCCCATATCACGAATAACTTCCATCATGATGCGCGCGCTTTCAGGCGTCGCATTCACCGGCACCTTACCGGTAGACGTTTTGATGAAGTCAGCACCAGCTTTGATAGAGATTTCAGAAGCTTTACGAATCAGCGCTTCTTCTTTCAGCTCGCCGGTTTCGATGATGACTTTCAGCAGCACGTTCGCGGCGGCACAGGCTTCTTTACAGGCTTTCACCAGGTCGAAACCAACCTGCTCGTTGCCGGCAATCAGCGCGCGGTATGGGAATACAACATCCACTTCGTCTGCGCCGTAAGCAATAGCTGCGCGAGTTTCAGCCAGGGCGATTTCAATGTCGTCGTTGCCGTGTGGAAAGTTGGTAACGGTGGCGATACGGATATCCGGCGTGCCCTGCTCTTTAAGAGTCTTACGCGCAATCGGAATAAAGCGTGGGTAGATGCAAATCGCTGCGGTGTTACCTACTGCGGTTTTCGCCTGATGGCACAGCGCGATGACTTTTTCATTAGTGTCATCGTCGTTCAGGGTGGTCAGATCCATCAGTTTCAGCGCGCGCAGGCTGCTTGCAGTTAAATCGGTCATAACGCTCTCCAACAAAAGATACAGAAGTCTCAGGCTTTCGAAACTCAACACGTTGGAGCGGACTTGGTTCCTTGAAGAGCAGAGGCAACGCTTGTCGCCATCACGTTGAGATCCATCTCACCGCACATTGCCGGTAGCAATGTTATAATTCTAACACTCACTACCCAGGCAATTTTGTGTTTCGCTTCACAAAAGCCAAAGGCGGAATTACATACTTTTCTCAGTATACGTGATTTAACGGACAAAATAACGCAATAAAATCGCCGGATGACCCTGAAAACGGCTGGCATCCCGCCAGCCGTTGATTTCCCGAAAATGTTAATATTCTAACATTACCAGCTTTCTGTTACAGCGCGAGGAAGACGCCTGCGATAGTTGCGCTCATCAGATTCGACAGCGTTCCCGCAGCCACTGCCTTCAGGCCAAGCTGGGCGATATCATGTCGACGGTTTGGCGCCATGCTGCCAAGGCCGCCAATCAGAATGGCTATAGAAGAAAGGTTAGCAAACCCACACAGCGCGAAGGAAATAATTGCTTTTGTATGGTCGGAAAGAACCTGCAAACCAGCCGCAGCAACGGTCGCGTCATCCTTGAGGTATTCACCAAAGTTCAGGTAAGCCACGAATTCGTTGATGATAAGCTTCTGGCCGATAAACGAACCTGCCACGTTTGCTTCACTCCACGGCACGCCGATAATCCACGCCAGCGGCGAGAATACCCAGCCCAGAATCAGCTCCATTGAAAGCTGCGGATAGTTAAACCAGCCGCCAATGCCGGAGAGCATGCCGTTAAGCAGCGCGATCAGCGCCACAAACGCCAGCAACATTGCGCCCACGTTCAGCGCCAGTTGCATACCGGAAGCAGCGCCGGAGGCGGCGGCATCCAGCACGTTCGCCGGACGGTCCGGATCGTTTTTCATCGACTCCAGTTCAGGCGCATCATTCGGCACTTCGGTTTCCGGCAGGATCAGCTTGGCAAACAACAGGCCGCCTGGCGCTGCCATAAACGACGCCGCAATCAGATATTCCAGCGGCACGCCCATTTGCGCATAGCCCGCCAGAACGGAACCGGCAACGGAAGCCAGGCCGCCGCACATTACCGCGAACAGCTCGGAACGAGTCATAGTCGCGATGTATGGACGAACAACCAGCGGAGCCTCAGTTTGTCCGACGAAAATATTCGCCGTGGCGGAAAGAGATTCGGTCCGGGAAGTTCTCAGCACCTTGCGCAGGCCGCCGCCAAGAATACGGATAACAAGCTGCATAATGCCGAGGTAATAAAGCACCGCGATCAAAGAGGAGAAGAAGACGATAATCGGCAGTACGCGCAGCGCAAACACAAAGCCGCCGCCGCCGAACACTTCAAACATTTTATCGGAAACCAGCCCACCGAAAAGGAACGAGATCCCCGCATTGCCGTAGGCAATCACGTTTGCGACCCCTTCAGACATAGCGAGCAGCACTTTGCGTCCGACCGGTACATAAAGGATTAACGCGCCAATACCGACCTGAATCAGCCACGCGCCCAGCACGGTACGCAAATTAATCGCTTTGCGGTTGCTGGAGAGTAAAACAGCGATCAGCAGCAGTACTATCATGCCGACCAGACCCATGAGGATTTGCATACGGTTTCCCTGTGTATTATATGGAAATAGAAAAGCGCAACGGCTTTCGCCTAACGCGCGGATTATAGCCGCAGGCGTTGAACAAATTGCCATCGCTATCACGTATTTCTACAAATCCAGAGAAACGTTTGTCTTATAAGGTGACCCAGATCACATCATTTTGCTGAATGATTACCAGCGGAATAATTTGTCTGCGTTGTAAATCAACGCGCTGGCAATTTCTTGCGCGGGTTCGGGGCGCAGTTCACACAGTGCTCTGAAAACATCTGCAACGCGTTCCGGGCGGTTTGGCTGACCCTGCGAGCCGTTAAGCGGCATGTCCGGCGCGTCTGTTTCCAGCAGCAATGATGAAAGAGGAAGACGCGCTATGACGTCGCGGGTTTTGCTGGCCCGGGGATAAGTAATGGTGCCGCCAACGCCGAGAAAATACCCCAGCTCAACAAACCGCTCGGCCTGTTGCAGGCTGCCGGCAAACGCGTGAACGACGCCGGTGCGCGGTAAATCGTGGCGTTTAAGATGCATAGCCAGTTTGTCATGGGTGCGGCGCGAGTGAAGGATCACCGGCAGTTCGTAGCGTTTGGCCAGTTTCAACTGTGCATCAAGAAGGGTTTCTTGCCTTTCAAACAGCGGTTCGTCCATGTAAAGATCGAGGCCAATCTCACCGATCGCCACCAGCTTTTCCGCGCGCTGTTTTAGATGATGCTCAAGCAACGCCAGAGAAGCGTCCTGATGCTTATAAATAACAATTGGATGCAGACCAATCGCGGCATACAGCGCGGGATGCTGTTCAGCCAGCGCCAGCACGGTAGCAAAACGCTCAGCTTCAATAGCCGGGACGATAATTTTCTCCACGCCCGCCCGTTGCGCTAACGCAAGGCTATGGGTTTCGTCGCCGGTAAAAGGCGAAAAATCAAAATGGCAGTGAGTATCGTAAAACTTAGCCATCACGCGGTGTCCTCGTTATTAAAAGAGGCGTCATTGGCTTCCGGCGCTTCCACCACGTTTTTGATCAAAGGCTCGTTCGCCACGACCGCAGGCGGCACAACCAGCGGCCCAGGTGTAACAACACGCGGGCGATGTCGTTTGATTGGCGGCTTCGCCGCCAACTGCCTGCCAACCGTGGCGAGGAAGTAACGACCGCACAGGCGTCCTGTTTTGTAATCGGCGTTCAGCGACGGCAGGCGGCTGCCCAGCGCGATACTCATCAGCGGCTTAGGGGGATAAATTTCAAAGATGCGCAGCTTGCCCGGCGGTTTTTCGATAAAGCTCTGAATATCGCGGTAACTCGCTTCGTGGTGTTGCACCAGATTCAGCAACGGTTGCAGGCTGCTGTCGCCCAGCCAGCGCTCCATGCGCTTAAACCATTCCGGCGTGTAATACATCTGCGAAGGAACGGTGCGGATAACTACCAACGTATCGGCGCCGAGGCGTGCGGCTTCACGCACCGGAATAGCATCGCTTATCCCGCCGTCCTGATAGCTGATGCCGTCGATATCCACGCCGGTACGATAAAACCCGGGAATAGCGCTCGATGCCTTGATGATATTCAGCCACGTATCGCTGGTCGGCGAGAAGTAGCCTGGCGAGTAATCATCGCTGCGGCATGCGCACATATAAAACTGCTTACCCGTCTCAAAAAGCTGGTCCGCATGGGACATGGAAAGCGGAAGTTTTGTGGACGTTGACTCAACAAGCCAGTCGAGGTCGATGAGGTTTCCTCCGCGCACAAAGCGCAGCGGATCGAAGAAGTCACGGGTTGTCGTAAAACGCGTAATCACTCGCCGCGCATAGCCTGGCTGGTTGCAGACATAAGCTGAGAGGTTTTGGGCGCCGGCGGAAGTGCCCAGGAAAAGATCGAACGGGTTAAATTCCGCGCGCATGAATTCGTCCAGAACACCGGCTGTGAAGATCCCACGCTGCCCGCCACCTTCGCAAATAATGGCAAGTTTACCGGGACTAAACGGGTTAAGTGCAAGCGGCGCAATATTGCCGAGCGTTACGGGTATACGTTGTCCCACCCTGCTTTCCTTTTCTATCCTTCTCTTTCAAGCCCTATGAGCGTTGGCTGCATTTTCTTGCCGCCTGGCCGTAACTCGAAATCTAAAGGTTATAAATTATTTTATGCCTTTCTATAAAATCCAGCCGAACAGAAACGCGAGAGCCAGTCATAAATGACTGGCTCTGGGGTCGGTCTCTTACTGTTATAGCATGTATAGCACGCTACGGACGTCTACGGCCCATAAACAGGCTGACCAGGAACAGAATAATACCTACCACGAAGACAATTTTTGCAGCACCCGCTGCGGTACCAGCAAGGCCACCAAAGCCCAACGCTGCTGCAATCAACGCGATAACCAGAAAAATAATGCCCCAACGAAACATAAGCCTCTCCTTAAACCATAGTGAACTCGAATCGCTTCTTAATGAGAGCCTTCAGGCTGCTCACTGGCGATATATGAGTAGCGGTAGTGCTGACTGATTCCCCCGGCCAACCCGGAGGAATAAGTTTCGGTTTGCTGCGATTATTCTACTTTCAGGTCGTTCTTAACGCTTTTCACGCCGTCTACGGCTTTAGCAATGCTCTCTGCACGTTCAGACTGAGCATTGTTCTTTACGTTCCCTGAAAGTTGTACAACGCCATCGGTGGTTTCCACTTTCACATTACGAGAAGGAACGATGTCGTCTGCTAATAGTTTAGCTTTGATTTCACTGGTGGTAGCAGTATCACCAGCATAACCGCTTACCGATTTGTCTTTAGCATCGCGGACGTGAAGCTTATCGCTCACGGAGGAGACGCCTTCAACGCCTTTAGCGACGGATACCGCTTGTTCAGCCTGAGCCTGGGTTTCGACAAAGCCGCTCAAGGTGACAACTTTTTTATCGGTTTTCACCGAAATATCGGTGCTTTTAATATTTTCATCGTCCACCAGCGCGGCTTTTACTTTCGCGGTGATGGAGCTGTCATCCATGAAATTACCGACTTTATTCATAGAGCTATCGATTTTTTGCCCTGCGGAGTCAGCCGTTGATTCAGTTTTGTTCAGCATAGTATCTTCTGCAAGAGCGGAACCGCTTGCCAGAACCGAACCCAGAACCACCGCCAGCAGAGTTTTTGAAATCTTAGTCGTAGTCATCGATTTATTCCTGTAAGTTTGCTCAGAATTTGAGCTCTAAGCCACAACGTGGCAGCTTTGCTGAAAAGGCGCTAAGCCTAAGCTTGCTCTCAGTCTGTGACTTTAGTGATAACCAAACCTTATGGCTTCTCGCCCTGTCTGATATCACGCCCTTCATGAGTTAAAGCAGTTATTAATATTGCAACAACAAATCTTCCCTGAAAAATATCCCGTAAAACCATCTATGGATGGGATATTTATCCATGCAATCTGCCATCACTTTGTTAAATATAGATCACAATCGCAAAATTGCATGGTGCGGGAGATTGAAAAACAGGCGAATGAAGGTGAAATGCGGGAAATTAAGAACAATCCGTAAGGGGTTAATAAGACAGGAAAAGTAGCAGGACGCGGCCGCCGCCGCGCCCTGAGAGGGGATTAATGCTCGCGAGTTTTACGGAACACGACATCCGGATAACGGTCTTGCGTCAGGTTAAGGTTAACCATAGTTGGCGCGATATACGCCAGGTTATCCCCGCCATCGAGCGCCAGTTGCACTTCGTTTTTGCGTTTGAATTCTTCAAACTTTTTCACGTCGCTGCATTCTACCCAGCGCGCCGTCGACACGTTAACGGACTCGTAAATCGCTTCAACGTTGTATTCGCTCTTAAGCCTTGCGACGACCACGTCAAACTGCAGCACGCCCACCGCGCCTACGATCAGATCGTTATTGGTGATGGGACGGAACACCTGCACCGCGCCCTCTTCAGAAAGCTGTACCAGGCCTTTAAGCAACTGTTTCTGCTTGAGCGGATCGCGCAGGCGAATGCGACGGAACAGCTCCGGCGCGAAGTTCGGAATACCGGTGAACTTCATCATTTCGCCCTGGGTGAAGGTATCACCAATCTGAATGGTGCCGTGGTTGTGCAGACCGATGATGTCGCCCGGGTACGCTTCTTCGACGTGGGAGCGGTCGCCTGCCATAAAGGTCAGCGCATCGGAAATCACCACGTCTTTGCCGGTACGAACCTGGCGCAGTTTCATACCCTTTTCATATTTACCGGAAACCACACGCATAAAGGCTACGCGGTCGCGGTGTTTCGGATCCATATTGGCCTGAATTTTAAATACGAAGCCGGTGAATTTCTCTTCCGCGGCTTTAACTTCGCGGCTGTCGGTGTTGCGCGGCATTGGCGCAGGCGCCCACTCCACAAGGCCATCAAGCATATGGTCAACGCCGAAGTTACCCAGCGCGGTACCGAAGAAGACCGGCGTCAGTTCCCCTTCAAGGAACAGTTCGCGATCGAATTCGTGGGAAGCGCCCTGCACCAGCTCCAGCTCATCGCGAAGTTGCGCCGCCAGCTCTTCACCCACGGCGACATCAAGCTCGGGGTTATTTAAGCCTTTTACAATGCGCACTTCCTGAATGGTGTGGCCTTTACCGGTCTGGTAAAGATAGGTTTCGTCTTTATAAAGGTGATAAACGCCTTTGAACAGCTTGCCGCAGCCGATAGGCCAGGTAATCGGCGAACAGGCGATTGAAAGTTCGCGTTCAACTTCATCCAGCACTTCCATCGGATCGCGAATGTCGCGGTCCAGCTTGTTCATAAAGGTAAGGATCGGCGTATCGCGCAGACGGGTAACTTCCATCAGCTTACGGGTACGGTCTTCAACGCCTTTCGCGGCGTCGATAACCATCAGACAGCAGTCCACCGCCGTCAGGGTGCGATACGTATCTTCGGAGAAGTCTTCGTGCCCTGGGGTATCAAGCAGGTTGACCAGGCTGTCGCGATACGGGAACTGCATCACGGAGGTGGTAATGGAAATACCACGCTGCTTTTCCATTTCCATCCAGTCGGATTTCGCATGCTGGCTGGAGCCGCGGCCCTTTACGGTACCGGCGGTTTGAATCGCCTGTCCGAACAGCAGCACTTTTTCAGTGATGGTGGTTTTACCGGCATCGGGGTGAGAAATAATCGCAAAGGTGCGGCGTTTCGACACCTCTTGCAGGTAAGGAGACAAAGTCATAATTGTATCTTCTGTGAATGCGCGCGGCCTTGGGCCACGCGGCTAGTGAACGTATTCTGGCGGCTATTTTACCCATCAGTATGGGTTTAACAATCAGCAATCATCAGCAGGATGACAAACTTTATACGATTGCGGACCGCGACGATCTCACCGGAATATTAACAAGGAAAATCAATTGATTGATTTTCGGCTGTCTTCTGCAAAGAAGAAAAAACCACGTTCTTTTCTTCTTTATTAATAATCTCAATCATGGCTTACACAACAGTTGCTCCAGTTCACCGAGTGAGGAAACCTGCCAGGTTGGATTAATTCCTTGCGGCAGGCTGCGCCCGTGGGCGTTTAACCAGCAGGTGGCAAGGCCGGCATTGATACCGCCCAGAATGTCCGACTCCGCGGTGTCGCCTACCATCATCACGCGATCGCGCGGCGGATTGCCCATTTGTTCGAAAGCATAATCGAAAATTCTGCGGTCCGGCTTGGCGATGCCCACCTGCTCGGAAATCACCAGCAGATCGAAAAAGTCCCGCAGGCCGGTGCGCTCAAGGCGGATCTGCTGCAGCGCAGTAAATCCGTTGGTGATGATACCGATTTTAACCTTGTCTTTCAGGGCATTAAGCAACGAAACCGCGCCCGGCAGCGGCGTGCAGATTTCAGCCATCGCATTCAAAAACGCGGCGTTCAAGTCGCCCGCCGGTACGTTCAGCCTTTCAGACCAGCCCTGGAAACGCTGGTGCTGCAGATGCAGCGCGCTGATGGCGCCGTTTTGATAATCAATCCAAAGAGGCTTGTTAACCGCCTGGTAATCCTGGAAATCGTCAGCCGTGAACGTCACGCTATAGTCGAGAAACATCCGCTGCAGGCCGCCGAACGCGTCAAAGGTAAATAACGTTTCGTCGGCATCAAATAAAATCCAGTCCCAGTTCATCAACACACCTTTTATCAATTAATACCCTGAATAATTCGAGTTGCGGCCAACTCTCCTGCTTCTCGAAGAATGACGGGTTTTTTAGCCCAGCGGTAACGCCATGATTATGGCGTCTTCCCTGCCCTCTTTGGTCGGGTAATAGTTGCGGCGAATCGTCGCCTCGTTAAAGCCCAGGCTCTCGTAGAGCGCAATGGCTGCGGTATTCGAGGCGCGCACTTCAAGCCACAGGGTGAACACATCTCGCGCTTCCAGCTCGCTGATTAAATGCTCCAGCAACTGACGGCCCAATCCCTTGCGCTGATAAGCGGGATCGACCGCGATATTGAATAACGTGGCCTCATCGAGAACAACCTGCGTGACGGCAAACGCCGCCATTTCGCCATCGACATCAAGACGCAAATTGAAATAGCGATCGCCCTGATTGCTGGCGAAGGTTTTCTCACTCCATGGAAAAGCATGGCTGCGCTGCTCGATGGCATACGCCGCCGCTAAATCACTCGGCTTCAGGGAATAAATCGTGTTCATGTTCGCAAATTTGCTGCCACAGCGCCTGTCGGGCTGCGCCATTATGATAAAGCTCGTTTAAGGCAGGCGTTGTTAACTGCGCGCCGGGAAGGGACAGCGGTTCATCAACGCCCAGTCGCCAGCTATTACAGCGGGTATCTGCTGGCAGCATCGCCGCACGATCCGGCGTGAGCTGCATAACCTGCTGCGGCGTAAGCGCCAGACTGCGCAGCACATCGCTAACCAAGGGATCGCTTAACGCCGGGAGGTCTTCTGCGACCATCACCAGCCGCGTATTCGCCAGCAGCGAGACGGCTATCTCGCCCTGCAACACCAGCGGTCGCCGCAGGTCCCACTGGGTAATGCCCAGTTGCCCTAACAGCCAGTCACGTCGCAAGCTCATAACGAAACCTTTTGAGAGTGCCAATTGGGGCGCAAATATAGCAAATTCATCGAATGTCCGCCATTAAACCTCTATAATCGCCGCTCTGATTTTGAAGGAGTGTTCCGATGTCTGCGTTAACCCCGGCAAGCGAAGTACTGCTGCGCCACAGCGATGATTTTACCGAAAGCCGCGTACTGTTTGCCGGTGACCTACAGGACGATTTACCCGCACGTTTTGAGACGGCGGAAAACCGCGCCCACACCCAGCAGTTCCATCACTGGCAGGTACTGAGCGCCCAGATGGGTGAAAACGCGCAGTATGGCCTGGTCGCGGGTGCCGATATCATTGGCGACAGCAACACGCTGATTTACTACTGGCCGAAGAACAAACCGGAAGCGCACTTCCAGTTGATGAACATTTTGTCTCTGATGCCGGTCGGCTGCGATGTGTTCGTGGTGGGTGAAAACCGCAGCGGTGTGCGAAGCGCCGAGCAAATGCTTGAAGATTACTGCCCGCTGACCAAAATCGACAGCGCGCGTCGCTGCGGCCTGTATCACGGTCGGCTGGAAACGCCGCCGCAGTTTGATGAACAGGCCTGGTGGGATGAATATCAGCATGAAGGCATGACGGTGAAAACCCTGCCGGGCGTCTTCAGCCGCGACGGCCTGGATACCGGCAGTAAGCTGCTGCTTTCTACTCTGACGCCGCATACCAAAGGTAAAGTGCTGGATGTCGGCTGCGGCGCTGGCGTGCTCGCCATTACGCTCGCAAGCCATTCACCAAAAGTTCGCCTGACATTATGCGATGTTAGCGCGCCGGCAGTTGAAGCCAGCCGCGCAACGCTTGCTGCGAACGGAATTGAAGGTGAAGTTATCGCCAGTAACGTCTATTCCGAAGTGAAAGGCCGTTTCGACATGATTATCTCCAACCCGCCTTTCCACGATGGCATGCAAACCAGCCTGGACGCCGCGCATCAGCTTATTCGCGGTGCGGCTCGTCATCTGAACATGGGCGGCGAGCTACGCATCGTAGCCAACGCCTTCCTGGCCTACCCGAACGTGCTGGACGAAGTATTTGGCAGCCATGAGGTCATCGCACAAACAGGCCGTTTTAAAGTTTACCGTGCCGTACTGGCCCGTGCGGCCAAGGCGAAGAAGCGCTAAACACGCCGCAGCGCCGCTTTTTGCAGCAATTGCGAAAGCGGTGCCAAATTAACTGTTGACGAAGCTCAGAAAACATCTAGAATGCGCCTCCGTGGTTGTGATACTTCGGTATTACAGGTATGCGAAGGTGGCGGAATTGGTAGACGCGCTAGCTTCAGGTGTTAGTGTTCTTACGGACGTGAGGGTTCAAGTCCCTCTCTTCGCACCACCAACAACCACGAGATATCGTTCGCACTGCGCGAAGGTGGCGGAATTGGTAGACGCGCTAGCTTCAGGTGTTAGTGTTCTTACGGACGTGAGGGTTCAAGTCCCTCTCTTCGCACCAATGCGATGACGATATCAACTCTCTTAAGCGCAAGCTTAAAACCTGTGCGAAGGTGGCGGAATTGGTAGACGCGCTAGCTTCAGGTGTTAGTGTCCTTACGGACGTGAGGGTTCAAGTCCCTCTCTTCGCACCACTTCTTAGTTGTTTCCCAGAAGCGCTCCAGTAATGCCTCGGCTGTTTTCTGCATTAATTTTTTACCTCATTTTTCTTATCTCATTCCAGAACTCATCATCACCAACGCAAGCCCGCTGGCAAATGCAACGCATGACGGCAGTAGCACGTAATGACGTAGACGCCTGTGAAACAGCATCGCCGTAGAAGCGACTAATCCCAACGCCACCAGCACCCGCCACTGGCTAAAGGACAAGTCCATGTACACCAGCGCCGCGACTATCAAAGCTGGTACGATCGTTCCCCAGGCGCTTTCAAGGCTCCGTTGCAACATTATGCCTATCTCATCAATTGGTAATGATAACCAATATCATATGATAACATTTCTCAGTTGTCAGCTATCGCAGTAACGTTTTTAGTCTGAATCAGAGCCGTTTTCATCATCGGATGACAGTTATTCACGAAGATGATAGATTTAGCCATAACGTTAATAAAACTCACCAATACAAAACACAACGTTAATCCGCTATCCGCAAATATAATTTTAAATCAATGCGAATTCACACTTCCAACACCTGACCTAAAGAATTAATTAAGCTATGAGTGCAAAAAACTGGCGAGCCTTAAATAAAGGGAAGCATCAACTTTCTTTACGTTTATTTCTTTTACTGAACGCAATATCCGCCTGTTTCAGCATGGTGAGCCCTATCTACCACACGGCAGCTATTACCGTGCCTGTCGTTCTGGTTCTGCTGCTCAGCACGGCGTTTTTGATCTGGCAATTGGTTGATAAGCAAAGATTAATTAATATCAATTCGGTATCATTTCTGCTGGGGGTAATATGGGCGTGGCATGTGGTTATTAAAAATAACGCCATTCCTGCCACCGATGCATCATTTCTAATAATTGCTCTGCTGTCGATATTATTTATTGGTTCTATCTCTTTTATCAATAATTTACAGGCTTTCATCCTGCATTGCCTGCCGGTTGCGTTAACTATTGCATGGCTCGATCAGGGCGAACACTGGCCGCGCGTCCTTTACTCCATCGCTTTGCCCGCCATCGGCATCACCATTCAGCATATCATTCAGCGGCGTAATGATAAGTTCACCCAGCGGCTGATGAACAAGCTGCTGGAAGAGAAAGAGACGCTCAACGATCTAAGCATGATCGACCCGCTCACGGGCCTGTACAATCGCCGTGGCTTTCAAAACCGTCTTGAAAATGTCCTGGCGGCTGGCAGCGGCAACCACTACGTGCTGCTGCTCGATATCGACCATTTTAAAGCTTACAACGATAACTACGGCCACAGCATGGGTGATCAGGCGTTGATCCGTGTCTCTGCCGCTATTCGCGATGCGGTGCGCTCGCGTGATATCGTCACCCGCTACGGCGGCGAAGAGTTTATGGTCCTGCTGACAAATATTGATGCCGACGTAGCGCTGCAAACCGCTGAACGCATCCGTCAGCGCGTTTACGATCTGAAGATCCTGCATTTGTTTAACGAACAGGTAGCCACGAATGTCACCATCAGTATCGGTCTTTCCCCGCTTGAGGATGACGGCATCGACGAGGCGCTGAGAATGGCTGACCAAGCGCTTTATCGCGCCAAAGGCCAGGGCCGCAATAACATTCTCACCAGCGATTCTTTGCAGGCGGCGTGAACAACGCCGTTCTTTTTCACCCCACCCGCACAGAGCGCACATTTTCATCTTGCTAACGGCTTTGCCTATAGTTAGGATTGGCAATCATTATCATTTAGATTACCGGTCGTATCAGGCGATGGCGTTTCAGTCCCAACAGTTTATTGATGACATTGCATGGCAGACGCCTTTTCGGCGCGCTGAGCCGCGGCTTGCGGACGAATTACGCGACCACTTCACATCCCATCGCGCGTATTTCAACGATATCGTTAAGCTAAATGAAACCACACCAGATAATGCTCTGACCTTCTATCAGTGGGCCCAGCCGGCGACGTTAACTTCCCTGATGGCCTGCTACGCCGATCATATCTATCGCAACCAGCCCGAGCTGCCGCGCGAAGGCAAACCGCTGAAGTCCCTTTGGGCGCAGTGGTATCTCGGTTTACTGGTTCCGCCTTTGTTAATGGCGCTGATTACCCATCCACGCGCGCTGGATATCGACCCGGCGCACATTCGCGCTGAGTTTCATGAAACGGGCCGAGCGGCCGCTTTCTGGCTGGACGTTCAGGAAGACGCTGCCGCAACGGTATTACCGCTTCGCCTGCGCGTGGAGAAACTCATCGTTAAAGGCATGATGCCGGTTGTTGACGCGCTGGAAGACAGCGGTGACATTAACGGCAAGCTGATCTGGGCAAATACCGGCTATCTCATCAACTGGTTCCTGGGCGAGATGAAAGACCTGGTCTGCGATGAAACCGTTGCCGACCTGCGTCACGCCTGTTTCTTCGAAAAACAGCTTTCTGATGGCCGGGACAATCCGCTTTACCGCACCGTGGTACCACGTGAAGGATTGCTGGTTCGTCGCACCTGCTGCCAGCGTTACAAGCTGCCGGATGTTCAGGGCTGCGGCGACTGCACTTTAAAATAAAACGGCGGGTTTCCCCGCCGTTTTCACATCTGAAACGCTTACGCTGCCTGCTGGCTTGCTTCACCAGAAGCTTTCTGCGCCTCTTGCGCTTCCTGCTCAAGCAACTGCTTCTCGTACACTTTAAAGAACGGGAAGTAGATGATGGCGGAAACGACGGCCAGCAACACCACCAGAATCGCCGCACGGAAATCCCAGCCCAGCGCCCAGGCCGCGCCAATTGGCGCCGGCGCCGTCCACGGCACAACAGAAATGACGCGCCCAATCAGATCCATCTTCATTGCACCCCACGCCAGCACGGCGTTAACCATCGGCGCCAGCAGGAACGGAATAAAGAACACCGGGTTCATAACGATTGGCGTACCGAAAATAACCGGTTCGTTAATGTTAAAGCAGGTTGGCACGATACTCAGGCGGCCAATGGAACGCAGGTGGGCCGATTTACTGCGCAGGTAGCAAATGACCAGTCCCATGGTAGCGCCGGAGCCACCGACTACGATAAAGAACGTCCAGAAGGCTTCCATAAAGATATGCGGCAGTGGCGCGCCCTGCGCCAGCGCACTCTGATTCATTCCGAGGTTGGTCAGCCAGAACATTTGCAGCATGCCTGAAACAATCGCCGCGCCGTGAATCCCCGCAAACCACAGCAGGTGGCCAATCAGCACCGCCAGCAGAATCGCCGGCAGAGAGTCCGCCGCGGAAACCAGCGGTTTGAACAGCGACATAATGGCCTGTGGGATAAGCATATCGAACTGCGACTGAATGAACAGGCTCAGCGGATACAGCGTCAGCACCACAACCAGCACCGGGATCAGCAGATCAAAGGAGTTTTTGATCATCGGCGGCACCTGGTCCGGTAGCTTGATGCCAATGTTATGCGCCTTCAGGAAACGCATCATCTCAACGCAGTAAACCGCCACCAGAATCGCGGTGAAAATACCCGTACCGCCCAGGCTATCTACCGGCAACGCCCCTTCGGTTTTTGGCGCGGCAACCAGCAGGAATGCCATCAGCGACAGCATGGCGCACATAAACGGATCAAGACCGTGTGACTTCACATAGTGCTTGCCCAGGTTATAGGCGATAGCCGCGCAGATATAGATGGACATGATGCCCATCGTCATATCAAACGGCGTAAGGATCTGCCCTTCGAAATGTTTGGCTGCATCCAGCCACGCGCGGGCGAAGCCCCAGGTGGTGGTTGGCGAGAATGGAGGATATGCAAAGACCAGCAGGAACGATCCAACAATCATAAATGGCATGGCGGAGATAAATCCGTCGCGGATAGCCATAACATGTCGTTGGGCCGAGATCCGCCCGGCTACCGGGCTGACATAGTTTTCAACAAAACGAAAAATCAAATTAAAGGCGGCATGGTTAGAAGACATAGTCGTTCTCCAGTCAGGCTATCAACGCGAGTGCATCAGCGAGAATTTTATCGCCGCGCATCATTCCGTAATCCATAGAGTTGATCACCGTGACCGGGATCTGTTTAGGTGCTGCCTGTGCTTTGAAATCCTCCAGACGATATTTGATTTGTGGCCCGAGTAAACAGCAATCATAACCGGGCATAACATCAGTGAACTCTTCAATGCCAACCGCTTTAATTTCTACGTCAATCTGTTGCACTAAAGCGGCTTGCTTCATCCTGTTCACGACCATGCTGGTAGACATACCAGCGGCACAGCATAAAAGGATACGTTTCATAGACTGCTCTTATTATCAGGTACAGGGGTGGTTACAGATTCAGTATTCCTCGCTCTTCGTCTTACTGCAACCGGTTACTGTAACCGGTTGCAGTGATTGTGAAGGAGATCCAGAATTCGCTGAATTTAAGCGGCTGCGTTGGCGATAAGCGGTTTACAAAAAGCAGGGCCTTATGCGAAATTATTTGCAGCCCAATCAGGAGAAACACATGAGTCTGCAGTCTGTGCGGCAATTCTTTGCCGACCACGCCCCCGATATCGACATTATCGAACTTAATCAAAGCACTGCCACCGTAGCCCTTGCCGCCGTCGCGCATAACGTTGAACCCGGTCAGATTGCCAAGACGCTGTCACTGAAAGTCAAAAACGACATTATTCTTGTCGTTGCAAAAGGAGATGCACGACTGGACAACAAAAAGCTCAAAGCCGCCTTCGGCGCGAAAGCCCGCATGCTCAGCAGCGACGAAGTCGTCACCTGGACCGGCCATCCTGTCGGCGGCGTTTGCCCATTCGGCCTTGAAAACCCGCTGGCCGTATATTGCGACATCACGCTTAAACAATATGACGAAGTGCTTCCCGCTGCGGGCGCCATTCACAGTGCGGTACGCATATCGCCCGAGCGTTTAGCCGAACTGACTGCTGCAAAATGGATTGATGTTTGCCTTTAAGGCAAAGAAAACCCTTAACATAGTTAACGAATCAACTTCTTGTCCGGAACGCTATCCCACACCGGGGCTATGCGAAACGCTTTTGGCGTGGCCCCGGTGTGGCGACGGAAGAAACGTGAAAAATAAGTCGCGTCGCTAAAGCCAAGGTAATCAGAAATCTGGCTGATGGTCATGCTGGTGTAGAGCAGGCTGCGTTTTGCCTCCAGCATCAGCCGCTGATGCAAAACGCCCAGCGCGCTGTGGCCATAAAACTCATGGCAAAGCGTATTGAGATGCACGCTTGATAAGCCAATCAGGCTCGCATAATGCGCAATGGAAAGATGCTCGCGATAATGGCTTTCTACCAGCTTATTAAAACGACGAATAACGCAACGCCTGCGCTCCACTTTGTCGCGGCCGATAAGCGCTGGTTTACATTGCCGGTTCAACCAGACAAGCAGCGCGCTTATCAGCGAGTGGATCATCATATCTCGCGCCTCACCATCGCCCTCATATTCGTTTTGCAAAGTGTGAAACAGAGTATTAATTTGTCCGCGCGAAGCTTTAACCGGCACGCAGGCGGCCTGCATGAGCACCTGTAAAGGACGGCCAAACTGCTCCTCAAACTGGGCAATCAGCGGCGCGGCAAACGAAAGCGAATAACCCTGAGTGCCCGGGGCAAAACGAAAACCGTGGATGCAAAGCGCAGGCACAATCTGCAAACAGGCCTGGTTCACGCGCCGCCTTGTCC
Source organism: Dryocola boscaweniae (assembly GCF_025215095.1). GTDB lineage: Bacteria > Pseudomonadota > Gammaproteobacteria > Enterobacterales > Enterobacteriaceae > Dryocola > Dryocola boscaweniae. Next base: position 118,409 of record NZ_JALHAP010000076.1, read on the forward strand.
CCTCAATTTCAATCTCCGCCTGCCCTTTGTGCATATACAACAACTGCACCAGATCGGCATGTTGATGCACGCGAATATTCCATTCATACAGGCTGCTGCGGCTATGAATAGATTCACAATGCAGCAGTTCCGGCGTCGGCCAGTTAAGGCTTTCACCGTAAAGCTTAAAGACGGGAACGATATTGTTAAGGCTCATCTTTCGCTCATAGTGGCAACAGGCGTCCTCTTTCGCCGGAATAAGTGTAGCGCATTCAACTCGCTTGCTTGTCAGCGCACTTCTTCGAAAGGCAGCCCGACATAATTCTCAGCAATGGTTGTCATGCCTGCACGAGAACCCAGATAGTATTCGCGATCGGCCTGCTGCATTTTGCGATCGAAGGCGTTTTGTCCGCTAAAATCATGCAGCAGATTGGTCATAAACCAACTGAAACGCTCGCCTTTCCAGACGCGGCGCAGCGCCATGGGCGAATAGACGTCCAGGAAGTCGGTACGGCCTTCGTGATAAACCTTCTTAAGGATGCGATAGAGATAATTGACGTCGGAAGCGGCGAGGTTAAGCCCTTTCGCCCCGGTAGGCGGCACAATATGCGCAGCGTCCCCCACCAGAAAAAGGTTGCCGTATTGCATTGGTTCAACCACAAAACTGCGCAGCGGCGCGATACTTTTTTCAAGCGCGCAGCCCGTCACTAACCTGGCACCCAATGCCTGCGGTAAACGCAGCTTAAGCTCATGCCAGAAACGTTCGTCTGACCAGGCTTCAACGTTGTCCGTCAGCGGCACCTGAAGGTAGTAACGGCTTCTCGTTAGTGAGCGCTGACTGCATAGCGCAAAACCCCGCTCGTGATGAGCATAAATCAGTTCGTGATTAACGGGCGGTGTGTCCGCAAGCAATCCCAGCCAGCCGAAGGGATAAACGCGCTCGTACTCGCGTAAAACATCTTTTGGGATAACCTGCCGGGAAACGCCGTGGAAGCCGTCGCAGCCGGCAATGTAATCGCAGTCGATGCGGCTGCTTTCCCCCTGCTTTTCAAAAGTGACATAGGGTTTATCGCTTTTGATATCAAATAATTGCACATTGCTGACGCCGTAAACGGTCACTGCGCAAGCCTCGGCGCGGGCCTCCATCAAATCCTGGGTCACTTCTGTCTGCCCGTAAACCATCACCGTTTTCCCGCCGGTTAACTCCTTAAGGGGGACGGCAATTCTTTTGCCATCGAACAGAAACTCCACGCCGCCATGCACCAGCCCTTCCCTGTCCATGCGCTTGTGAACGCCGGCTTCCCGCAGCAGATCAACGGTCCCTTTTTCCAGAATCCCGGCGCGGATTCGGCCCAGCACGTAATCGGGGGAGCGCCGCTCCAGCACAATATTGCTAATGCCTGCCCGATGAAGCAGTTGGCCCAGCAGCAGGCCAGACGGCCCGGCGCCAATTATCACAACCTGAGTTTTCATAGCAGAAACCCTCAACGCGAATTGTTATTTGTTTGTTTTATTTGTGTAAATAAAATGAGTGCATCTGCATTTTTGCATTCCAAAGAAGAAAAAGAAGGGCAATAACTGACTAAAACGTGCACTTTTCGAAACTCGGGCAGAACTGTGGGCAGGTTCAAATTTTGAGGAAAATGTAGACAAGGCGTCTGTCCCGGACAATGAATGCTCCGGGATGCCTGAATGTCAGATAAAGGATTTAGATAAATGGAAATAAACGAGGAAAAGCCCCGGAATTAACCCTTCATAAGATTCATCATTTGCTTAAACATATTACTTTCGCTATTGGCTAACTCATTAACCAGCGTGAAGTGGTTGTTACGTTGATCGTCAAGCAGGCTAACGTCATAGCCTTTTTCTCTACAAGCATTGAAATAAAGTTGGGTTTGGTTACGAAAACCCAGTGTTTCTTTTGCGCCAACGTCCAATAAAATACGCGGAGCATTCTCTTTCTCAGGAAGATTGAATATCGGGCTTAATAATTTTGCCTGTTCAGGAATAAGGCGCATCCATTCATTGATATAAGTCTCGCACAAGGGGCGAATATCATACAGCCCGCTTAACCCTAAAGCGCCTTTAATAACATTAGTCGGCACCCGATAGCTTTTCTGCCAGTTATCGGCGATTAACATCCCCGTCAGATGTCCGCCGGCTGAGCTTCCACCAACAAAAATACGTTCAGGGTCAATGCCAAATGGCGCTGAATGATGGTACAACCAGGCGATTGCGCTGCGAACCTGCCGGACAATTTCGGCAAGCGTAGCTTCAGGCTGCAAGGTATATTCCAGTGTCGCCACCGCGACACCGTGCCGGGTAAAACTTTCGGCCATCGAACAGGCATCTTCTTTACTTTGTGAATGCCAGTAACCGCCGTGAATAAAAACAAAAAGAGGCGCGGGTTGCTTTAACGCGGGAAATAAATCCAGACGTTCATCTGCTCCCATTCCATAATGCAAATCATAAATACCCGCAGTACGAGCTTTTGCCCTTGCGGCCAACTGGCTGTATTCCACCATGCAGGCATCAAAGTCTTCTACTGAGGCCCGGGCATTATACTGAATATTTCGGGCGTCAATATTTTGAAATTCCACATCGATCATTATTAATTTCCTTATTATGGCTTAATTAACAGAAGAGCTGTTGGCAAAAAATCCACCTGCGAATATATAGTAAATTTGACCTAAGATTTAACGACATAAAGTGCTTTTGTAGGCGGCGGTCAACGCCGTACGACGCCTTCCTTTGATGAAAATGTAGACAAAACGGCTTATCTGAAGAAAGGTTGATCCAGACCGCCTCAGTGCAGGCAGGAGCATATGCTATTAATAAGCAGTCTTAATTTTGAGCGGTCGCGCCGCTATTTCATTTTCCAGGGCAAAGCATGCAGACAGACGACAACGTACAGCGGGAAGTCACCCGCTTGTGTATTCAGTGCGCGCTTTTTTTATTGCAGCACGGTGCTGAAAGCGCGCTGGTTGAAGAACTCTCCACTCGCTTAGGCATCGCGTTGGGTATGGACAGCGTTGAAAGCTCCATCTCAGCGAACGCTATTGTGCTCAGCACCATTAAAAATAATCAGTGCCTGACTACCACACGTAAAAACATCGACCGCGGCATCAATATGCACGTCGTCACCGAAGTGCAGCATATTGTGATTATGGCCGAACATAAGCTGCTGGATTATAAAGACGTTTTGAAACGCTTCTCGCATATTAAACCCCTGCGTTATCCTCGCTGGCTGGTGGTGCTGATGGTGGGATTATCCTGCGCCTGTTTCTGCAAGCTGAACAACGGCGGCTGGGAAGGCGCATTCGTCGCCTTTGTGGCAAGCTCCGTGGCGATGTATGTACGCCAGGTGCTGACGCAGCGCCATTTGCATCCGCAAATTAACTTCTGCATCACCGCTTTTATCGCCACCACCGTCTCCGGCCTGTTAATAACCAAGGGGCCCTTTGCCAGTACATCAAACATAGCGATGGCGGCAAGCGTTCTGCTGCTGGTGCCGGGCTTTCCATTAATCAACGCCGTGGCGGATATGTTCAAAGGCCACGTCAATACCGGCCTTGCACGCTGGGCTATGGCGAGCCTGCTAACGCTCGCCACCTGCATCGGGGTAGTTATGGCAATGGCTATCTGGGGGCTGCGCGGATGGGCATAATAGATTTCATCTTCGCGTTAATGCAGGACATGGCGCTGGCGGCAGTCCCGGCCGTAGGCTTTGCGCTGGTCTTCAACGTGCCGCACCGGGCGTTGCCTTATTGCGCATTGCTTGGCGCAATAGGACACGGTTCGCGCATGGCAATGATGACCGCAGGTTTCAATATAGAGTGGAGTTCGTTTATTGCCGCCATTCTGGTAGGTATGATCGGCATTCAGTGGTCGCGCTGGTACCTTGCTCATCCGAAGGTCTTTACCGTGGCGGCGGTCATTCCGATGTTTCCCGGGATCTCAGCTTACACCGCGATGATTTCCGCCGTTAAAATGAGCCACTTCGGCTACAGCGAAGACCTGCTAATCCAACTGGTGACGAACTTCCTCAAAGCGTCGTTTATCGTGGGCGCCCTGTCGATTGGCCTTTCGCTTCCGGGTTTATGGCTTTATCGCAAGCGTCCTCGCGTTTAACCTGATGTAATGTAAGAAACCAGCCCTGTTACGTAGCCGATAACCTTAAGGAGCCCGATTGGAACCTCACGAAATCTATCTCCCGGAACATTCCGCTGAGGCGAGCCTGAAAGAGAAAATCTTTTTTAGCGCCATTACCCTGTTTGCTGAATTTGGCCTGAACGGCGCGCGCATGGAGCAGATAGCCGAAAAAGCGGGCACCACAAAGCGCATGGTGGTGTATCACTTTAAGAGCAAAGAGCTGCTCTACGTTCAGGTGCTGGAATATGTCTATACGCAAATTCGTGGCGCCGAACGCAAGCTTAACCTTGCCACTCTTCCGCCCGTTGAGGCCATGGTAAGGCTGGTAGAATGGACGTTCGATTTCCACGCCACGCACCCGGATTTCATTCGTATTATCTGTATGGAAAACATGCAGCGCGGGCGCTTTGTTAAAGAATCCACCTTCCTGCGAGAAATCAACCGCAGCGCGCTGGATTTACTTGAAGATATCCTCTCACGCGGCCAGGAAAAACAGCTATTTAGCACAGCGGTAACCGCCAAAGACGTGCACCGTCTGGTCAGCAGCTTTAGCTTCTACCATGTCGCCAACAGCTACACCTTCTCCAACCTGTTTGAGGAAGGACGCGACCCGGCAGAATACACCGACCACTATCGTAAAATGGCGGTGCAGGTGGTGCTGCGTTACGTCGGACCGTAGACAGAAGAAGGCAGAAAGCGGAAAAGTTGCACAATTGCCCCTTTGATTAAGAACAGTCGCTGTTCCGGCGTTCTGCCTCAGAGCGTTATACTCGGCGCTGTTCTCCTGCCAGGCAGGTTATCAAAATGGGTATAACAAGATGAAAGCAAGCAATCGTATGGTATGCGCCCTTGCGCTGGCGGCCTCAGTTTTTGCAGGCCAGGCCGTCGCGGCAAGCTGGCAGGACCAACTGTCCAGCGCGGCAAGCGAATTAAGCAAAAGCAACACCGCTACCACCGGCAGCACGCAAAGCGGCGGGCTTTCCCTCTCCTCGCTGACCGGCCTGCTAAACGGCGGCAACCAGGCGCTAAGCTCCAACAGCATGACCAACGCGGCTGGCGTAATTGAGTACTGCGCCAAAAACAAACTGGCGACGGCCACCAGCGCCGAAAACATCAAAAGCCAGCTAATGAGCAAGCTGGGCCTGGAAAGCGCCACCAAACCCGCCGAAGAACCGGACTATAACCAGGGCCTGCTGGGTCTGCTGAACACCGGTAAAGACCAGCAGTTGGATCTGAACACTATCGGCAGCTCGCCGCTGGCTGAAAAAGTGAAAACCAAAGCCTGCGATCTGGTACTGAAACAGGCGGCTAATTACATTTCCTGAATGAAAAAGGCTGCCTCAGCGGGCAGCCTTTCCGGCAACAAATGTTCATATTTCACGTTATTTTGATGCCGCATCAAACTACGCCAGCAGCAGGCGAATGCCCCGATCGCACAGGCGTTTCGCGTCCTGCTCAGGCAGCGCTTTATCGCTGACGATATGAGTAAAGGCGCTAAGCGGCGAAATACAAAATAACGAGTATTTCTGGTATTTAGAACTATCGGCTATCAGCACCTTTTTGCCGGCGTTGGCGATAATATCGTGTTTGATCGCCGCTTTTTCTTCCGTCGGCGTCGTAACGCCTTTCTCCAGGCTCCACGAGTTGCAGCTCATAAAGGCCACGTCCGGATGGATAGCGCGCAGTAAACTTCTGCCGTGCTCCCCCACGCAGGACTGGCTGCTGTCGTCGATGCGTCCGCCAATAATGGTCACTTCAATCTGGCGAAACTCAGACAAGAACAGCGCAATATGCAGGTCTGCCGTGAACACGCGCAGCGGAAGATGAACCAGGCTGCGCGCAAGCTCCAGCGCCGTTGTTCCTGCGTCCAGCACTATTGCATCACCGGAAGAGACAAGCGAGGCGGCCTCACGGGCAATCGCCTGTTTTTGCTTGAGGTTACGCTGTTGCTTTTCAAACGTGGTGGGCTGGATGGGAACAAACTGCTTGAGCGCAACGCCGCCGTGGCTGCGGCTGATAACGCCCTGTTCATCCAGTTTTATCAAATCGCGACGAATGGTGGCCGGTGAAGCGTCCACCGCCTCAACCAGTTGCTCTACTGTCACCAGATTATGGCTTTTTAACACCGCCATAATCTGGTCAAGACGATAATTACTCTTCATTTTCCGTGAGATTACGCCAGTTGCATTGCGAGTTTAATCGAGACCTCCATGCTCTCAGATTTAGCTTTTCCTTGCCAGGCAATATCAAAGGCGGTGCCATGATCCGCGGAGGTCCGAATAAACGGCAGGCCCGCGGTGATATTCACCCCGTCGTAAAAACCCAGCAGCTTAAGCGGAATATGCCCCTGATCGTGATACATCGCCACCACCATGTCGTATTGCCCTTCATAAGCCTGTAAAAAGACCGTATCCGGCGGGCAGGGGCCGTAAACGTTTAGCCCTTCGGCTTTCGCGGCGTTAATGGCAGGCGTGACCGTATTGATCTCTTCATCGCCGAACAGCCCGTTTTCACCCGCATGAGGATTAACCCCGGCGACGGCAATGCGTGGAGCGGCATACCCCACGCGTTTGAGAAATTTATCGGCAATATTGATAACCGTTTCGATACGCTCCTGATTAAGCGTATCGAGGAATTTGCGCAGGGCGATGTGCGTAGAAACATGAATGACCTTCAGCTTATCGGTGTAAAGCACCATCGCATAGTCTTTGCTGTCGGTGAGCTTTGCCAGCAGTTCGGTGTGGCCCGGATACAAATGCCCCGCCTTATGAAGCGCTTCTTTGTTCAGCGGCGCCGTAGCAATCGCATGAACTTCGCCTGCCAGCGCCAGTTCGGTCGCGCGCTTAACGCAGCGATAAGCCAGATCGCCCGCCTGGGCCTGGACTTTTCCGGCTACCAGCGACTGCGGCTCTTCCAGCGGTTCATCCAGCACGTTAATGACGCCTGGCGTGAAACGCGCCTCTGAAACCTGATTGACTGGACGTAAATCCACTTCAGGAACAAGACCTGCCTGACAAACGCGTCGCAAGGTTTCCAGACAGCCGATAACCACGGCTGGCGCGCCGTTCAGCTCGTCGTGCAGCAGCGCTTTGATAATAATTTCCGGGCCTATCCCGGCAGGATCGCCCATCGTTACCGCGATTGTCTTAGTGGTCACTGTACATCTCCTCAATAAAATAGAGCGCATCGCAAAGCGTACTCTCTGTACCAAACCCACCGGCTTTTGTGATCACCGGTAAATCATCAATCTCGCTGTTGATAAACGTCCCGCAGGGAATGCAGGGAGCGACTTCACTCTCGATGCGGTAGCCTTCAGCGCCCAGCGCGTTAGCCACCGCAATGGCGATATCGCCGCCGGTGAGGAACAGCCCGCCAATACTGGCCTGCCCGGTTATAGCCAGCGTGAGCTGTCCGAGCTGCTGACTTATTCTTTCTCCGACCTGCTGACGCGTCAGAGCGTATTGCCGGCATAGCGCCTCAATCTGGAAGCGATCTTCCGCCTCGCGGCTGGTGCGCAAAATACAGTGCCGCCCTTGTTCAAGAATTTCGCAGGCCTGCGCGATGATGTTCTGCCGATGTTGTTCGGCACGCGAAGTCAGCAATAGCGCAACGTCGATATCAACGATGTCGCCACGCCTGCTACGCCTGGCCTGCTCCACCTGGCGGCGGGTGGCTTCGCTCATTGACCCGGCGACAACCAGCACCGGCAGAGCCTGGCGTTCAGATAAAAAAGCAGATACGGGAAGCGCATTGGCAAGACCGGCGGCCCCCACCAGTAAAGGCGGCGGCGACATTGCCATCGCCGCGCTGGCAATAATCTCCAGATCGTTCTCGGTAACGGCATCCACCACCACCATGGTCTTCCCCTGCCCGGCTAGCTGCTCAAGGGCGCTCGCCAGCTCGCCGCTTCTGACTCTCGACAGATCGATTTCACAGACCTGAACTGCGGATTGCCGGGCGATTAAGGTGCTGATGCGGGATGAAACGATGGGCGTGCGCGGATCGCTTGCGAACTCCGTTTCAAGCAAAGGAACCTGATGCACCAGACATTCGCCCCGTTCGGTGGTGCGCCCGGCACCGGGAATAGCCCCGGCAATTAACGCCAGCGTTTTACCCGTTGCCAGCATGGCGGCTTCAACCTCAGCCCCCACGTTGCCGCGAAAAGTCGAATCAATTTTCTTGTACACCAGCGGTGCTTCCTGCCCCGGCTGGCACCACTGTCGTAAGGCTTCCGTTACCGCCTGCGCGGCTTCACCCGGGGTAACGGCCCGGCTTTCGGTATTCACCACCAGCACATCCGCATGACGGGAAGGCTTCTGCCGCTGCGTAAGCATGACTTCCGTTTTGGCTCCTTTCTTTGCCAGTTGCACCCCGGTGTCGTTGGCGCCGGTAAAGTCATCCGCGATAACGATTAATTTCATAAAGCCTCCTTCGCCTTCATCTGCGCGTTACGCTTTGCCACCCAGGATGTCAGAAGCGGCGTAAGAATAGCCGTGGTGATAACCGAGGCCGCTATTAGCGGCGCAGCCGACGCCGCAACCTGCGCCAGAGAAGGGTCCGCCTGCGCAATCGCCAGCGGGGTAGCAACGGCGTTGCCTGCGGTACTTGAAGCGGCCGCGCCTGCAATACCTGTCCCGCCCATTAAGCGATCGGCGCGGATATTAAAGAATCCGCCCACGATAGTGGTCAGCACACCAAGCAGAATGCCGGCAAGCCCGCCCTGCAACAGCATTTCCAGATTAATGCCCGCCCCTAACGCGAAGGCGAAGAAAGGAATCAACAGCGGGCCGCCTTTGGTCAGAAACTCGCGCATATTGACGTCAAGATTACCGAGCAGCATTCCCACCACCAGCGGGACCAGAATCGCCACCAGCGCCATCAGAGGAATGTTTGCCATTCCCGCCGCGCCCAGGGCAATCATGGTAAAGAACGGGCCGTCGTTCAGAGAAAGAATAGAGATAGCGCCCACGTCGCGCTCATTGCCAAATTCCCCCACCAGCGCCGCATACAGACCGCCGTTGGAATTGCTCATAGCGGCGATAATCGCCACGCCGCTAAGGCCAAATATTCCTTCCGCGCCGAAAAGGTATTCCACGCCAAGCCCCAGCGCCACCGCAACGAGCAGTTTAGTTAGCGTAATCGTGCCGCCCTGCAGCAAAGCCTGCGGGGCAGCTTTGAAACTGATGCCGGCCCCCATGCACAACAGGAAAGCGCCAATCAACGGAGCCGCGCCGTTTTTAAATAACGCCGTGGTAAAACCGCCGATTTCAAGCGCCTGAGGAAAGAATGTATTCAGCACCGCGCCAATCACCAGAGGAACAACCATCATGCCGCCCGGGACCTTCTCAATTGTTTTTTTGATGTTCATCTTTCACCCGATTAGATTGAATAAAATCAAAATGATTATATTCAATCAATGAAAGGATAGAGAGATCCCGGTCACAGAACGCTCAAAAGCTACAATAATGGGGTTAACCGGGAAAGGATGATTTAAAGAACGCTAAAAAGAGCTCAAAATGATTATTTTCAATCATCAGCAAATAAGAGCGGAGGCCTCAAATGTCCTCCGCCGCAGCGGGAAAGGAAACTACTTTTGTAACGCGCAGCCGTAATCCAGGATCTCCCCCGCCGTGCCCAGGTTTAAATCCGTCACTTTCAGCCGATTAGCCAGCAGCATAAACTCGCCCTGCTCTGTCATCGTCACCGCCAGGCCATATTTTGCGATGTCGTCGCCACGCTGTTTGACATAAGCATTCAACAGAGCAAAGGGGCTTTGCTGCTCAAACGTATTCGCGGGAATTTTCATCGCCAGATAATCATGGCCTTTAAGCTTCTCGCCGAACGGCTGCCAGCTATTGCTAATCTGCCCTTCGTGCTGGTTAAGCGCCTGATAAACATCCGGCCGCAGACAGGCAAGATGGATATGCAGTTGGTTTTGCGAACGCCCGTACCAGGAGTTTATCGCCAGGGCCAGATAGCGGTCGTTAACAGGTTTGTCCGCCATCTGCTTTAAGCGGCCGCGCTCCTGCCAGGCGTAATAAAAGTAATTTGGCGCGTCTGGCTTCTGAATAGCCGGGCTTTCGATGCCGGTGATTTTCTCCGTCGGCATCGCCAGCGTATGCAGCGGCCCTTTGGCATCTTTAAACACCACAAAATGCTTAACAGGATCGACGGCTAAACAAGGCGCGGGATCGTGACGCTGCTGCTGATTCGGCACGCACTGCTCGCTGACAATCTTCCACAGCGCATCGCTGTTAGCGCGGATATACAGCAGCCAGACGGCAGCGGCCACGACCAGTACAATAAGCAGGAAAAAGATGATGCGGAGGGCTTTCTTCATGAAGAGTCACGTCCTGTGTCGAGAGATTTACCAAAGCGGATGTAGAGGAACATTCTACACCGCCGGCGTCCGGAGCCATAACGCCAACAAACTTTTACGCAACCGCCCGCCGTTCAACGCTGCTGCAACGACCTGGCTATTAACTGAAAACATTCCTCAATCTGCGGAGGAAAATCCTGCTGGCAGCTGCGCATCAGGGCAACGGTGCGGCTCAGGGAAGGCTGCTGGAGATGCACGACTGCAAGCTCTTTATCCTGCAGGTGCGTGGTGTAAAGCTGCGGCAAGATCGCAATAGCAAGGCGCGAGCGGACCAGGCCATAAAGCGTTTCAATAAAATCGACCTGATAGCGCGCGGTAAGATTCAGACGCTGGCTTTCGGCCATCGCGGCCACCAGCCGACTGATATTTCCTTTGGAAAATACCGCAATATCGCGGCGGGAAAGGTGCCGCCACGGGATATGGCTGGAGGTTGCCAGAGGATCTTCGCGATGCATAACGGCCACGAAAGGATCTTCCTGAAGCGGATGGATCTCAAGCGTTTCGGGCACGGAACTGTCCAGCGCGCCGATGCCAAAATCAAGCTGGCCTTTTTCCAGGTGGGCGATCAGCGAATCGTTAGTACGATCGTGAAACTCAATGCGCAGGCGCGGAAAATGTTCTGCCATAAGCCGGGGAATGTCCGGGAACAACAGGCTGCCCACCGACGGCACAAGGCCGATACGTAACGTGCCGTCACCGCCGTCCTGCACGATGCGTTGCATATCATCAAACGATCTTTGCGCCACATACAGCACTCGCTCTGCGTGGGGCAGGATCGCCGTACCCAGTTCGGTTAACGTCACCGCCGAAGCCGTGCGGTTAACCAGCTTGCCGCCGAGCACCGTTTCAATTTGTCGCAACGCGCTGCTGAGCGCAGGCTGGCTAATCGCCAGATGGCTCGCGGTATCGGTAAAATGGCGCAGCTTAGCCAGCGTCACAAAATACTGAATCTGTTTTAAGGAGAGAGCGGGCAGGCGCTGCCAGGGTTCAGCCATGATGGTATCAGGGTTCGCAAGGTAAACGTTTGCGACAGGATAAACGTTTCTTATCGGCCGATAAATTAAATCATCTGGGTAAACCTTAACTGCCTGGAGTAGCCTGCCACTATTTCCAGCCGGACAGTAAACCGATGAACTCATATGTACTTGCGGACGTGCGCCGCCGGGCGGTTAAAGCAGCTTCAGGCGAGGCGCCATTCGACCTGCTGCTAACCAATGCGAATCTGATTGATATGGCGACAGGCGAAATCCGCCTCGTCGATATCGGCATCGTCGGCTCGCTTATCGCCAGCGTCCATCCTTGCGGAACCTGGCCTGAAGCCGCAGACATTCACGATCTGGCCGGGGATTACGTAAGCCCCGGCCTGATGGACACCCACGTTCATGTTGAAAGCTCCCACCTGCCGCCTGCACGCTACGCTGAAATTGTTGTGGCGCAAGGCACCACGACCATCTTCTGGGACCCGCATGAGCTGGCAAACGTGCTGGGCGTGGAAGGCGTGCGTTATGCTGTGGAAGCGAGCCGCGATTTACCGTTACGCGTGATTTGCGCCGCGCCGTCCAGCGTCCCTTCTACGCCGGGCCTGGAAATGTCCGGGGCGGATTTTGCAGGCAAAGAGATGGAAACCATGCTTGCATGGCCGGAAGTGGCGGGCGTTGCGGAAGTGATGGACATGCACGGCGTGCTGAACGGCAGCGAGCGCATGCTGGAAATTCTTAACGCCGGGCTGAACAGCGGCAAGCTGATTGAGGGCCACGCGCGCGGCCTGAGCGGCGCTCAGCTTCAGGCGTATCTCGCCGCTGGCGTCACCTCCGATCATGAACTCACCTCCGCCGCCGATGCGCTGGAAAAACTGCGCGCCGGGCTGACCATCGAAATCCGTGGTTCTCATCCGTACCTGCTGCCGGAAATCGTGGAAGCGCTCAACGCCCTGCCTCACCTCTCCTCGCAGGTTACGGTCTGCACGGACGATGTCCCGCCGGATATCCTGCTGGAAAAAGGCGGCATTATTGCTCTGCTGAACCTGCTGATTGAACACGGCCTGAAGGCGACCGACGCGCTGCGCCTGGCTACGCTCAATGCCGCAATCCGCCTGCAGCGTAACGATTTAGGGCTGATTGCCGCCGGGCGCACGGCAGACCTTGTGGTATTTGATTCGCTGGAAAAATTACAGGCGAAAGCCGTGTACGTCGCGGGGCAGCACATGGCGCAAAACGGCAAATTACTTAAACCCGTCAACGCGCCGGATGTTTTGCCTCCGCGCGACACCGTGCGTTTAAAACCGCTGAAGCCGGAAGATTTTACCCTCAACGTTCCTGTCGCTCACGGCACCGCCACGCTGCGCCACATCAAGGGCGCACGCTTTACCCAGTGGAACGAAACCACCGTAAATGTACGCGACGGAAAAGTGCTGCTCCCGGAAGGCTTCAGTCTGATTTGGGTGCAGCATCGCCACGGCCGTCATGAAGCCAAACCTCAATTGGCGCTGCTGGAAGGCTGGGGCGAACTGCGCGGTGCGATTGCGACGACCTATTCTCACGATTCCCACAACCTGGTGGTGCTGGGCCGCAACCCGCAGGACATGGCGCTGGCAGCGAATACCTTAATCGCCAGCGGCGGCGGCATGGCGCTTAGCCAGAACGGCGAAATCCTCGCCCACGTCGCCATGCCCATCGCCGGCATGCTCTCCGACTTACCCGCAGCGGAACTCGCACGGCAGTTCCACGAGCTTCGCGAACTGAGCAACAAAGTCGCCGACTGGGAGCCGCCATACCGCGTATTCAAAGCTATTGAAGGCACCTGCCTTGCGTGTAACGCCGGGCCGCACCTGACCGACCTCGGATTGACGGACGGCGCCACGCGCCAGATCGTCGACCCGCTTATTGCCTGCCAGGAAACGCTGGCGAAATAACAACACAACGTTGAGATAGCACAGGAGAGCCACACAATGGCCGAAAACTCAGTAAATCCAGCCGCTGCAGAGAGCTGGCTGGAGCGGCGCTTCCAGCTTTATTCACGGCAAAGCAAGGTGAAAACCGAATGCCTCGCCGGGGTGACGGGCTTTCTGGCCGCCGCTTACCTGCTGGTTGTTATTCCCGGCCTGCTGGCCGCAGGCGGAATGGATAAAGGCGCCGCCACAACCGGCACGATTCTGGTCTTTGTCGCGGGCACGCTGCTGATGGCTTTTTACGGCAACCTGCCGTTTATCGTAGGTCCTGGCATCGGCGGGTCGGTGCTGGTGGGCGTTACGCTTGCGGGCAGCGAAGGCATTAGCTGGCAGACTGGACTCGGTATCGCCTGCTGGTCCGGCATTCTCTTTTTCGCCCTTACCCGGCTTGGCCTGCGCGAGGTGGTCACGCGTTCGGTACCGCAATCCATCAAGCTTGGGCTAACGGCGTCCATCGGCCTGTTTGTTGCCGTGCTTGGTTTTCGCAACGCCGGGCTGGTGCTGGCGAACGCGAAAACCAACGCGCTGATGATGGGCGATTTTACCGCGCCGGGCGCGCTTGTTGCGCTGTGCGGCCTGTTCCTCGCCATCGCATTGCAGGCGCGACGTATTCCCGGTGCGATTCTCTGGGCTATTTTATTCGCAACGCTGGTCGGTATTCCTTTTGGCGTCACGCATCTGCCGCAAAGCTTTATCGCTATGCCGCATTCTCTCGCCCCGGTGCTGGGGCAAGTGGATATGTTTGGCGCGCTGAACATCGCCTTTCTGCCTTACCTGTTTGTGTTCTTCGCCTCGGAGTTTTTCTCCACCATGGGAACCACGCTTGCGGTTGGCGGTGAGGCCGGTTTGCTGGATGAGCACGGCAATATGCCGCATATCAACCGTCCGTTTATGGTGGACTCTATTGCGGCAGCGCTCGGCCCGTGGGTGGGGATCCCGGCGGCTACGGCGCTGATTGAATCTTCCGCTGCGGCAGAGGCCGGGGGTAAAACGGGACTGGCTGCGCTTGCGGCAGCCATCATGTTCCTGCTGATGCTGCTGTTCACGCCAATTGCCCTGGCTATCCCAAAAGAGGCCACCGCCCCTGCGCTGATCCTCATCGGCCTGAATATGTTCAGCGGGCTGCGCAAGGTGGATTTAGCGAACTTCACCGACGGCCTGCCGGTGTTGATGATGGTGATGATTACGCTGATTGCCAACAGCTTCGGCACCGGCATTGCGGGCGGCCTGCTGTTCTATATCATCATCAAGGCGATTGCCGGGAAATGGCGTGAGATCCCGGTTGGGCTGTATCTGCTGGCGGTTCCGCTGGTGTATTACTTTGCGACGCTTGTGCGCCATTGACTTCTTCGCTGGCAGGCAGCTTTTCACTGACCAGCCCTGCCGGGCGTTCATCAGATAACGCACCCTGGATGACATAAAGAAAGGGTTGCCAGGCCATAACCACCTCCTGCGGCGTTTTCTTAAAGTATAGAAAACGCCCGACTGGCCACCTTCAACAGAAAGTCTTAACCGCCTGGCGGCGCTAAGACTTTTTCTGCCGTTGCTCTCTCGCAGGTCTTTTCAGATATTCGCAAAGCGTATTTTCGGGGCGTTTAAAAACCGCCAGGAAATCGCCTGGCAATAACTCATCCACCACGACTGCCGAATTAAGTCCGCAGACGTTCTTTCATTTTTCTATTTAAACTAAGCTTGTTGCTCTGCTTATTTATTCAAAAGAGTTTTCATGCTTACCGTTGCCATAAGAGAAAAAAATAGCCACTTTGTACACGGCATAAAAATTATCGTTCAACAAATATGCAAACGCCGCCATGAAACCTTTCATTTTTTACCCGCTGAGCACCATGACGTTGCCGACGTGTTGTTTATCTCCCTTGAAGATAACTGGGTAAGCGCCGATTGTTATAAAATGCCACAGACGACCCAAACCCAGCGCGTCATTCTTATCTGCCGAAAGGAGGAACATGAAAAATTGATGTTCCGTCCCTGCCTGTATATGTTGCCGGCCATTTTTCGTGAAGATGAGGTTGAGGAAATTACCCACAAAATTGCTCACTGGACGGCTCCGGCAAGACGCGGCAACAACACCCGAGCCGTGCCTGCAAGCGTTTGCAAATACTGCACAACCCGCCACTTTTCCCTGCCCGAGCGCGAGCTTCTCAGGCACATCGCCTGCGGCCATTCGCTATGCGATGCCGCATACCTGATGAAGATTGACGAATCCGCAGCGCGTTTATACCGCCAGGCTATCATGAAAAAATTGCGTATCAGCAGCCAGCAGGGATTAATAAAATTTATAAGAGTGAATCTTCTTTTTTTACTTGATTAGTCGGGCAAGCTAAAACGCTGCTTAAACGATTTCTTGTTTCTTATTTAATAAATAGCACGGGCTGAATTATCCTGTTTATTAAGAAATTTCCTGAATAAGCTTAAGCCTGTCCTAATATCTAACGGCAACGCCTGCTGCCAAAATAACCGGAGTGCGAAATAATCAGGAACATTGACAGATTTTCTTGCTGATTATCCTCTTCGCTATCGCATCCGCGCTTCACGCAGGCCTACACAGTTAGCGACAAAATAATTATGAATAATTCTTCTTATTCGGCACGCTTCTTTGGCACTCTGCCCGCCTGCGGACGTTATTTTAGCAACCGCAAAAAGATACCTGACCGGTTAGCCAGTGAGTGAGCATTTGCATTTAGCCGCACGTAAAAGGAGACATCGCCGCACCGGCAGCCTGGCGATTCCGACCGTCTTTGATCGACTTGAATATTTGCAGCAGCAAACCCACAAGCTATGTGAGCAAAAACCCGTGGATATGCTGCTCCTTACGCACGACAGGTATCTTTCGCTGGCGCTTACTCAGCATTTCCTTAAACGCACCCGCACGCGCATCTGCTCGACGCTTGAAGAAGTGACGGGCTTTTTCGAGCAAACCCCTTTGCCGCGCATCGTCATTGACCTCGACTGCATAACCCTGCCCGTGCTTCACGTGCTTGACGCCGTACGCGCCTGGCACAAGCAACGGCCAGGCATCAGCATTACGCTACTGACATCCAGCCACAGCCCGGAGGCGTCGTGTTTTATTGCCGCAGCCGCAGCCTGTCGGGTTATCGAACGGCGCCTGGAAATTGTCTTATTATTATATTTATTGATGCAACGACCTTGCTCCCCCCGGCCGGTTCAGGCTAACTATACGCGCGCGAATGATGACCTTTCTCCTCGGGAATGGAAAATCCTCATGGAGGTGGCCCGGGGTCGCTCCCTCAAAACCATTGCATTCTCCCTTGGGAAGCCGTATCACGCCGTGGTGTATACCCTGAGCCGGGTCTCAGCGCGCATTGGCCTGAACAATAAGAAATCGCTTATCCAATTGCTTCATGAATTATCAGTCATACCGACCGACAGAAACCATTATTTCTAAGCTACTGAGTTTTTATGGAATTTAGGAAATTACTTATTTTATATGTTTTAAAAATGTTAAATAAGAACTGTTCATTAACAGTTATAACTATTCCTGGACCGACAATCTCCGCTATACGGCCCGCCCCGTCCATGAACAGGGTCTTTTTAACCGCGAATAAATTTAACAAACACATAACAATTAGCGCTTCATACTATTTTTAATATTTAAAATAAACTTTTAATGCAAATATTTAGTTTACGCCGCAAATATAAACCAAATAAAAAATAGCTTACTTCATAATGCAGAACTTAATAGTGCCAAACAACACCGCGAGCAACAGCAGACTTTCTCTCATATAATATGAATGTATAATCCTCTCCACCGAATAATCCAATAAGAAAAAAACATTCGCTAATATGCCCTGAAGCTTTATTCATGAGCCCTGTCACTTATCAGAAATATATACCCAAAAGGACTAATTATTTTTAAGGGAGAATTCTGCACGCACATTCTAAAAGTTAGCCTGTTAATATTTCATAACTTTCGCTGCCAGTGACCTTGCGTCAACGCGATGTTTTCCTCAAACAATCCGAGGCAAAAAAATGAAACCTGCATCCGTAATCATTATGGACGAGCACCCTATTGTCCGCATGTCGATAGAAGTGCTGCTACAGAAAAATAAAGCTATTAGCGTGGTATTAAAAACCGATGATGGCCGGGAAGTCATTGACTATATGCGTGCTCACCCGGTCGATCTTGTGATCCTGGATATTGAGCTGCCAGGCGTTGATGGATTCACTTTATTAAAAAGAATCAAAAGCATACAGGAAAGTACGAAGATACTTTTTCTCTCCTCAAAATCTGAGCGCTTCTATGCGGGGCGTGCGATTCAGGCTGGCGCAAACGGCTTTGTCAGTAAGCGAAAAGAGCAGGAAGATATCTATAACGCGGTAGAAATGCTGCTATCGGGGTACTCATTCTTCCCCTCGGATACCCTGCACTTCATCAGCCAGCCTAATGCGCGAAAAGGTACGGTTGACGATATGCCGCTCTCAAACCGTGAGGTGACGGTATTACGCTATCTGGCAAACGGTTTATCTAATAAAGAAATTGCGGAGCAGCTTTTGTTAAGCAATAAAACGATCAGCGCCCACAAAACAAATATATTCTCTAAACTACACGTCACCTCCATCGTTGAGCTTATCGATTATGCTCGCGCAAAAGAATTATTATAAGAGCGCGTACATAACTTAAAATGAAAAACCGGGAGGATGAAATCCCGGCTTTTCATTTCCCAAGAAAGTAGCCTGCCATCAGTAATAATTAATCATAAACGTCGCTTCGGCATCAGCACGGCCCGGCTGCGGATTATCGGCAAGCGCAATGTAATTGGCGAAAAAGGTCAGCGCTGCATTGCCGTTAACGTCCGCCGTCACATCTTTACTGGCGCTTTCTAAAGCCAGCCTGGTTTTATCTTCATTGCGTAATTCCACGGCGATATTCGTCGCGCCGCTTGTAGCATTAAGCGCCAGTAGATCCGGATTATCCGCAACGCTTTTTCCTGAAAAAGTAATGGAAACCGAGCCCGGCGGGCAACCTTTAAGCTTCAGCGTAAAGGGCATACTTTGCGTCGTGCTGCCCGTTGTACGTAACTGCCTGGTTGGCCATGCGCCAAGCTGCACCGTTTTATTGTCGTCGCCGGTTTCCACATAGCAACTGTAATCCACCACGTTGCCACGCAGTTCAATATTAATTTCACCCAGCGGCGAAGCCGCCCGGGCGCGGTAAGGTACAAGCGCGGCGAGTACGGTTAACGCCAGACAAGAAGCCCTGTAAAATTTAGTCATAGTCCACCCGCAAATAGCCCCGAGCCGAAAACGGCCCCTCCGCTGGTTTGTTTCCCGTTACGCTCACCGGCCATGCGCGTATATCCACCCTGGAGGAAGAGGCATCGTCAAGACGGAAATTGATTTTGCTGCCGAGGCTGTTAGGCGTGAGCGGCGCGCCAGTCCCGTCTGAGACGATAAACCCGAGATCGTCGTTATTGGAAATCATCATATTGCCGGAAATTTTTTCCGCTTCCAGGCGCAAAGAGAGATAGGCCTGCGCATCGACGTTGGTGCACTTAATGCCGATAGTTTTAGTCTGTGGCGTTACGCTCTGCGGGCGGTTTCCCGCGCCAGCCTGGCTAAACAGAGCGGCGCCGATATCGCCAAAATCAAACTCGACGATTTGCCCGGCGTTAATCTCGCAGGTTTGCGGAACTTCCACCTTGCCGCTGTAGCTGATGGTGTAAACCGGCGTGGTCAGCGAGTCGGTATTACGCGTGGTGACATAAACCGTAAACATGGTCTGTTTCGGAATAGGCACCATGTTAATAAAGGGCCGGGTGACCTTAAGCCGAAAAACCAGGTTTGAGTCCCTGACCGGGAAAGGCTGCCCTTTGGAAACATTCGGATGGCTTCCCATCTGAATATAGTCCCGAGGCGGATAAAACACCCCGGAGTAGCTGTCGGTTATTTTCATCCCGCCGTTAAGATAATCATTTATTTTTAGGTACTTATACCCATCCAGCGTTTCCTGAACCGGCAACGTGGTGACATAGCTGCGCATCGTCGTATTACCGCTTGTCCCTGACGGGCACGTCGCGTTAACGCCAACCCACTGCGACTTTTCCGCCAGCGTCACAATCTGCCCGGCGTGGTTGTTCGCGCTGGTAAAAACGTTCGAGAGATCGTATGAAACCTCGGTCGGCACGCCGTTTGAGTTAGCACAAACCGTAGCAAACGCCGGAGCTGCGCAGGTCAGCAGCACAGCGCCGGCCAGATAAGTCTTTACTTGCATTGTTGGTTTCCTCAGTCGCGCTGCAAAACTATAAACAGGTGGCGGTTGCCATGGCGACGGCCTGCTTCAGGCTCTCTTCCGGCAGCGCGTAAGGAGCGAAGCACTGCGAGCCTTTGCCCTCGCCCCACTGAATGAGCAATTTTCCTTTCAGCGGCAGGCCGCTCAGGTAGATTTGCCCGTCATCGCCCACCATGCTGGTTGCGCCGCTGGCTTCTTCACGCACGACCGAGCCAAACGGCACCGCGCGATTGCCGCGTTTTACGGTGATAATCGCCCGCACGCCGATTCGTGCATTAAATGCGGCACGCACCAGCGCGCCCTGAGTCGGCACCACGCTGCTGACGTTGTTTTCAATATCGGTGTGGTTATCCATCGAGTTGGTATCCAGCGCGATGCGGTTATAGCGATACACCGTGGCGTAAGGCATCACGGCGTAACCGCGCCAGTCGGTTTTCACCCCGGTCTGGTTTTCTACGCTAACGCCGGACGCGCCGGGCGCTTTAATCAGCACGTTGGTATCCCCGAGCGGCTGGCTGAGCGTGACGCCATCGGCATGCCCCACCACGCCGCCGGACGCCTGCCAGTTGAATTCACGCCGATCGCGGTCGTAGTTGTAGCCCAGCCCAAGGGTGCCGTAGGTTGCCTGCCAGTTGGCATTGGCGCTGCCGCTGTAGCCGCTGGAACTGCTGTGGCCCTGGGTTACGCTGTAGTTCAGGTTACGGTCTTCAAGCAGCGTCCCGCCGACGCCGGTCTGCACGGTATTCTTCCCGTCCGAATTTCGGCTGGCGGCAAAGGTGGCATAGGCACGGTCAATGGCTTTATCCCGCGAATAACCGTGGCCTAAAAGCGTGCTGAACGGCACGGAGAGATTAAACGCAACGATGCGGTCATTACTGGCAAGGCCGACGGATTTACTCCACGAAGCGGAAACCGAATAGCTAATCCCGCGCCAGCCGCTGGCATAGCCTGCCTGATACCAGGTATTATCTTCGTCCGTACCCCAGTAAGTTTGCTGGCTGCCGGAAACGTATAGCGAGCCGTAATCTCCGAGCGACTGAGAAATGTTGACCTGAAAACGCCCGCGCTTGCTGTAGCGCAGGTTGTGATAATTCTGGATGACCGGCGCCTCATTCTGGCTCTCGTTCTCTTCCCGCTTATATTCGTAACCTTCCATATTTTTATAAGCCACATCATCAAGGGTGTAGAACCCGCGCGTGGAGTAGCGATAGCCAAGAAGCTGGAAATTGGTGCCGTAGGAACTCAGAGATTTGGCGTACAGGAAACGCAGCGACTGGCCCTGATGCTCGCTGTCATCGGCAAGTTTGCTGCGCGCGTGGGTCACGTCCATAGAAATCGCGCCCCATTCGCCGAGGTTTTTCCCAAGCCCCAGCGCCGCAGAGGTATAGCGCTCCGCAAGCTGGGTTCCCCCATAAAGGGTGTAGCCCTCAGGCAGGCCCGCAATCAGCGTGCCCTGGGTGAAGAATGGCGTATCCTGCTGGCTGTTGCCGCTGCGAAAATCTCCGGCGACCAGGTCATATTTCAGCCGCCCTTCACGCTGCAACAGCGGAACGGTGGAATACGGCACGGTGTATTTCTGCAGGCTGCCGTCTTTTTCCTCAAGCGTCACTTCAAGGTCGCCGCTCGAAGACGTCGGATTCAGATCGCTGATGGCAAACGCGCCGGGCGACACATAGCTCTGATAGATAACGAAACCGTTCTGGCGAATGATGATTTTAGCGTTGGTTCGGGCGATGCCTCGCACCGTTGGCGCGTAGCCCTGTAGGCTGTCCGGATACATGCTGTCTGAAGAGTAAAGGCGCGCGCCGCGAAAACCGAGGCTGTCGAACACATCGGTGCCGGTGTTGCTGTCGCCCATCACCAGCTCACTTCTCAGCGGAACAATCGAGCGTTGCAAATAGGTGCTGATGTTCTTCCAGGCGTTGGCGCTATAGCCATCGCCGCTGGTATAGCTCCACGCGCCGTTGTTGCGCAGCCGCCACGGTCCGTAGTTCAGGCCGCTTTGCAGGCTCAGATAATAGCTGTCGTTATTGGTCGAGCGGTTGCCGGTAAAAGAATAGTTCACCAGCGCCGCCGGGATGCCTTCATCCCACTGGTCCGGCGGGATATAACCGCGAGCGCTGTTAAGCAATGAAGCCTGCGGCAGGCTGATATTCAGGCGCAGCCTGGCAAAATCAAACGTCATTTCCGCACCGGGAATGGCCTCGGTCACCGGCACGCAAACGCCCGCTTTATATTTCGCCAGCTCAGGATAAGCGAGCATGTTCAACCCAAGGCGTGTAAGCCAGGCGACATCAAGGCAAGGGGTAAGGCCGCCGGACTTAACGGTTTCGCCGGGCCCGGCGTTGGCCGTCTCCACAAACTGCAAATCTTCGGTGGCGATAAACTCATCGTTGCGCCAGATATCCACGCGGTACTCGCCCGGCGCCTGATGGCTGCCTTTCTCAAAACGCGACAGATCCGCCACGGAAGCGACATCTTCGGATAAAAACGCCGGGTTGAAGTAGCTTTCTGCAACGCTAATCGTCGGAAAGAGCGCCGCCAGCGCCATTGCCGACAGCGGGGCAACGCTCAGCGCCTGCTGCGTGCGAGACTTTTTCATCATTTCCCTGCTTCCCCATTGCTGCCAGGCGACATCACTGCATCTGACCTGCTTGCGCTGGCGTGACCGCGCCATAGTCATTCACGGTCTGGAAAGAGACGCTCCCGCTGCTGCCTGCCGGCAAGGTAACCTGCGCCACGCTCTTCGGCGCGACCATGGTGTTCGCCAGCTTCTGGTTGCCGATTTTCAGGTTGACCGTCGAGACATAGTACGGCGACGGGTTATGCAGCATCAGATGCCCGCCGCTACGGCTGAAGCGCAGTTGCTTCACCGCCTCTTCGGGCTGCATCTGCAGATTTTTCGGGCGAACAAACACCTTGATGCGCGACAAAATCGCAAGCTGAAGCACGTTGTTGCTCTCAACGGTATTTTTATCCACCGATGGAATCGCCTTCACGTTCAGCCAGAAAATGGACTCGCGATCTGCCGGCAGCGGCTGGCCGACATAGATAATGCGCAGGGTATTTTCACTTTTCGGCTCGCTGACAAACAGCGGCGGCGTGACGATAAAGCCCTTATCTTTTTTGCCGATATTATTTTCCACCCACGAATTCACCAGATAACGTTCTTTGGTATCGCTATTAGTAATGGGAAGAGAAGTCTGCTTCGCATCACTGGGATAAATAACGCGGGTGGCGCCGAGGCCAATTCCCCCGCTCGCCTGAGCCGAAAGTGTTATTAACAGACATAACGCTGCGACCACGCCTGATTTAAATAAAATATTTGTCACGACGGATACCATTAAATTGTGAACGCTTCTGACTCAGGGATAAACCAGCGTGAACCAGACATCAGAATGAATATTTCCCGGCAGCAGACGTTCGGAAACCGAGCGGTAGCGAGCGGTGAAATGGAAAATTATTTCCCGGCTTTTAACCGGCATAAAATAACCCGGTGCGGTATTTGGAATAATGAGCTGCTGCTCGCTGTCGAATAAAGCAAGCCCAAGGCCGGTGCTGGCGTCGTTGCCATTTACGCTGGTCGCAGCCAGAAAAACCTGCGGGTCTTCTACAGGCGTCGCGCCCTGAAAAGCGATACCCACCTGTGCAGACACTTCGGGAAGGCAGCCGGTCAACCGGATAGCAAAGGGGATGCTGACGGGAGCGTAGCTGCCCACTCCCTGAAAAAGCGTGCTGCCGTATTGCCCCATTTTTACGGTCATCTCCTGGCTTTCGAGGGCGACTGCGCAGGCGCCGTTAACCAGCGTTCCCCGCATGTGCACCTTACCGCCATCAATCACCACTACCCGCTTCGCCAGTACCGGGCTTCCCGCCACCAGCAACAGGAGGAACAGGATTTTCCTTTTCATGCTCGCCTTCTCAGGATTAACGTGAAATCTGCCTCTTCCCTGAGGCACGCCTCATCCATGCGCCTTGTAATTACTCGTATTTCATAACGAAAGTGGCGTCGGCATTCGCCTGGCCTGCGGTCGCGGCAGCCGCGGTTGCTTTATAACGAGCGGTGAACGGCAAAGTGTTAGTGCCGTCGGTCAGAGCCTTAGCGGTAGAGAAAGTCGCCCCGTCCGGAGCCAGCACTTTAGAAGCGCTGTCGAGGATCTGAATACCTACGCCCGTTGCGGTGGTGCTGTTATCGCCGGAGCTAACCGCCAGCAGAGTAGGATCAACGACGTCAGCCTGGCCTGAGAAAGCGGCAGCGGCGGTAGCCGCTACGGTGCTGTCACAATCGTTAAGCACAATGGTGAAAGGGATCTGAGCAGAAGTGTCGCCGGCTTTGGTAAAAGCCGCGGTACGGTACTGGCCCAGTTTAACAATCTGACCGTCAGACTGCGTGCTGACCGCGCAGGCGGCGTTAACCAGCTCGCCTTTAAAATGGACGGTACCGCCATTAACGGTAACCGGGGTGGCAGGATCTTCTGCGTGAGCCGCACCGCTCATTAAAACAATGCCTGCAACCAAAGAAGAAGCAATTTTGCTGAATTTCATGGATATTCCTTAAAGTATTAAAACGCACATCACGGATAGCACTGAATATGTATTTCAGTATTTATTAATTATCCTTACCGTTGAAACAGCACCCACCGGCCTGATTAACAGACCAGTGCTCTCCGATAATTTTTTGCAACGGTGATAATTAATTAAATAGTTAAAACGCCTTCTGGCGACGAGGAATAAATTAATGGAATCGTAGATGAAATAATACCCGCTAAGTCTTTATATAACCTAAGCAACATCTTAATAACCACTAAGAAACCACGTGAATAACGCACGTTTTCGACGGGCTAAGTTGCCAAAACGTTAAATGTGTCACACTTGCAGTGTTACACTGTGCGGCTTTATTACAAAAACGAGCCTGGTGACGAAATTGAGTGAACATTTAGAAGAAAAAATCCAGCGGGGCGTGGTCGCACGCCCTAACTGGTCGGCAGTTTTTGCCGTGGCGTTTTGCGTCGCCTGCCTGATTACCGTTGAGTTTTTACCGGTGAGCCTGCTGACGCCGATGGCGCAGGAGCTGGGTATTTCAGAAGGCGTGGCCGGACAATCGGTCACCGTCACGGCGTTTGTGGCGATGTTCGCCAGCCTGTTTATCACCACTATTATTCGCTCCGCCGACAGGCGCTACGTCGTTTTTCTGTTCGCCGTACTGCTTACTCTTTCCTGTCTGCTGGTTTCTTTTGCGAATAACTTCACGCTGCTTTTGCTGGGACGAGCCTGCCTGGGCTTTGCGCTGGGCGGCTTTTGGGCGATGTCAGCTTCGTTGACCATGCGTCTGGTGCCCGCAAGAACGGTGCCGAAAGCGCTGTCGGTTATTTTTGGCGCAGTCTCAATCGCGCTGGTTATCGCTGCGCCATTGGGGAGTTTTTTAGGCGGCATTATCGGCTGGCGCAACGTGTTTAACGGCGCGGCGCTGATGGGCGTGGTGTGTATTATCTGGGTATGGAAAGCGCTGCCTTCGCTGCCGGGAGAATCCACTCAACACAAACAAAATATGTTTGGCCTGCTTAAGCGCCCCGGCGTGCTGGCTGGCATGGCGGCCATTTTTATGGCCTTTGCCGGACAGTTCGCTTTCTTCACTTATATTCGCCCGGTGTATATGACGCTGGCAGGATTTGACGTGGATGGGCTGACGCTTGTGCTGCTGAGCTTCGGCATCGCAAGCTTTGTAGGAACATCGCTCTCGGCGGTATTTCTTAAGCGTTCGCTAAAACTCGCGCTGGCCGTCGCCCCGCTGATTCTGGCGCTTAGCGCGTTGGTTCTGGTGCTGTGGGGAACAGACAAGATCGTGGCGTCAGCTATTGCCGTTATCTGGGGCTTTGCCTTTGCGTTGATACCGGTCGGCTGGTCGACGTGGATCACCCGCTCGCTCGCCGATCAGGCGGAAAAAGCGGGATCTATTCAGGTGGCGGTCATTCAGCTAGCAAATACCTGCGGCGCGGCCGTTGGCGGCTACGCGCTGGATAACCTGGGCCTGCTCTCGCCGCTGGTGCTTTCAGGAAGCCTGATGCTGCTGACGGCGGCTTTGGTGACTGTGAAGGTGCGGGTTAAATAACGCTATACCTCCCGGCGGATGGCACTTCGTTAATCCGCCCTACAAAAATAGTAGGGTGGATTAGCGCCAGCGCCATCCACCCGCCTTATACCAATCATCCCCGATAAAAAGGCTTATCCCCCAATATCGTCGCGCGGTGCATAACGCGCCGCGCGGGAAGGTAATCGGCGTTAGCGTAATGCTGCGTGACGCGATTATCCCAGATGGCGATGTCGTTTTCCTGCCAGCGCCAGCGCACCTGGAATTCAGGTTTGGTGATATGCGCGAACAGGAATGCGAGCAGCGCGTCGCTCTCTTTTTGGGTGAGATCGACGATGCGTGTGGTGAAGCCTTCGTTAACAAACAGCGCCTGTTTGCCGCTTACCGGATGGGTGCGCACAACCGGATGGGTAAGCGGCGGATTTTTGGCAACGGCCTCGCGCCAGCGCGCATGTTCGGCCTCGGTGCGGGTATGTTTATATTCCGGGAAAGATTTCCTGAAATCGTGCTCTGCCTCAAGGCCGGACAGCAGGCGTTTCAACGGCGCGGAAAGTGCTTCATATGCCGCGATACCGCTGGTCCACAGCGTGTCGCCCCCCGTCTCCGGCAACAGCTTCGCAGCAAGGATCGCTCCGGCTGGCGGCGTTTCGATAAAGGTGACATCGGTGTGCCAGTTGTCGTTATCCGGCGGGTTATCGTTGTGGGTATCCAGCAGGATAATTTCTTCCACGCCTTCCGCATGCGGATAGACCGGATGAATGTGTAAATTGCCAAAGCGCAATGCCAGCCCGCGCTGCTGCGCCGGGGTAATCGGCTGATCGCGGAAGAACAGCACCTGATGGCGGATCAGCGCGTGATAAATTTGCTCGAACTGGTTGTCGCTCAACCCACGCGTTAAATCCAGACCCTGTACCTGCCCGCCGATGTACGGCCCCAGCGGCGTAATATTCACTTTTTCACTCATTGTCCTTCTCCATGCCACGGGGTTAAGCGACGCTGCAAAGCACGCAGACCCAGTTCTAAACAAAATGCGATAACGGCAATCACGCCGATGCCCGCAAGCACCACGTCGGTTGCCAGAAACTCACCGGCGGACTGCACCATAAAGCCCAGCCCGCGGGTGGCGGCGATAAGCTCTGCGGCCACCAAAGTTGACCAACCCACGCCGAGGCCGATGCGGAACCCGGTCAAAATCTCGGGTAGCGCACCCGGTAAAATTACGTGCCACACAACCTGCGCGCGGGAGGCCCCAAGCGCACGCGCGGCCCGAACACGAACCTGCTGGGCGCTGCGTACTCCAGCCATGGTCGACATCGCGACAGGCGCGAAAATCGCCAGATAAATCAGCAGGATTTTGGAGGTTTCGCCGATGCCGAACCAGATGACCATCAGCGGTAAATAGGCCAGCGGCGGCACCGGGCGGTAAAGTTCGATCAGCGGATCGAGGATGCCGCGCACCGTCGGGCTTAAGCCCATCGCGATGCCAACCGGAATGCCAATCAGCACCGCGGCGGCCAGCGCCGTGAGAATGCGCAGCAGGCTGGCGGCCAGATGCTGCCAGAGGGTCGCATCCATAAAGCCCTGGGGACCTGCGATGCTAATCAGCTTGCTCAGGACCTGGCCCGGCGGCGGCAGGAACAGCGGGCTTATCCACTGCTCGGCGGCCACCCACCACCACAGAAGGACGATAGATGTCAGCGTGATAAGGCTTAACGTAATCTGACGCGAGAACGGCCAGCGCAGGGCGATGCGCCTGCGACGCGGTTTATCTGGAATTGCGATGCTCACTGGAAGCCCTCCCGCTGTTCAAATACACGGCTCAGCACATATTCGCGCTTAGCGATAAATTCAGGGTCAGATTTGATGCTGCGGCAAGGTTCGCCCGCCGCAAACCGGCGGCCAAAATCAAGCGGCAGCCTCTCCAGCACGCGCCCCGGCCCTGACGAAAGCAGCACCAGCTCGGTGGCGAGGAACACCGCCTCTTCAATGTCGTGTGTGATAAGCAGCACCTGGCGGCGGCTTTCGTGCCACAGCTTTAACAGCAGGGTTTGCATCTGCTCACGGGTAAACGCATCCAGCGCGCCGAAAGGTTCATCAAGCAGCAAAAGCTGCGGCTGGGTGGCAAGGGCGCGGGCGATGCCCACCCGCTGGCGCTGCCCGCCGGAGAGCTGCCAGATAGCCCGTTTCGCCTTATCTTCCAGCCCAACTTTGCGCAGCATATCGAGCGCGATTTCCTCGCGCTGTGATTTCGTCTGCCCGGCAAGCTGCAGGCCGAAGGCAACGTTTTCCAGCACCGAACGCCACGGCAGCAGCCCTTCATTTTGAAAGACCACGCCGCGTTCCGCGCCCGGCCCGGTGACCTGCTTGCCCTGTAGGGTGATGCTGCCGGTGTGGTAAGGAACAAAGCCAGCTATCAGGTTTAACAGCGTCGTTTTTCCGCAGCCGGACGGGCCGAGCACCACCAGCAGCTCTCCTTCATCCACCGTCAGGCTGATGTCGTTGAGGACGGTTTTACCGGCATAATCTGCACTGAGTCCTGAAACCTGTAACATGGCCTGCCCCCCTTATTGCGCCAGCGTTTTCACGAAGCGATCGGTGACGAACTGGCTGTAATCCGCTTCCACCGCCGGGACTTTGCCCTGCGCCTTCAGGAACTGCGCGGTATCGACAATCGCTTTATTCACCGGGCCGCCGAGCTGCTCGGTTTGCTGGCTGGCGGTAAGATAGGTATTGCCCTTCACCAGCCCCGGCACGTCGTTTTCCGGCACGCCGCTCAGGCGGGAAAGCTTGCTGAGGTTCTCCGGCTGCTTCAGCCATTCATCGGGATTATCGATATAGCCTTTTTGCGCGGCGAGAGCGCTTTTGGCGAAGGCCTTAACGACCTCAGGATGCTGCTCGGCAAAGTCTTTGCGTACAACCCAGACATCCAGCGTTGGCGCGCCCCATTTGCCCACCTGCGCGGAATCGGTCAGCACGGCACCGTCTTTTTCCAGCTCGTTCACCGCAGGCGCCCAGACATAGGCGCCGTCGATATCGCCACGCTGCCAGGCGGCGATAATCGCCGGAGGCTGAAGATTAAGGATTTGCACCTGGCCGGGCTTGATGCCCCAGTGTTTCAGCGCCGCCAGCAGGCTGTAGTGCGTGGTGGAGATGAAAGGCACGGCAATGCGCTTACCGATCAGATCCTTTGGATCGGTGATGCCTTTTTTAACCACCAGCGCCTCGGAGTTGCCGAGCTGCGAAGCCAGCAGGAATACTTCAATCGGCACCTTCTGGCTGGCAGCGACCGCAAGCGGGCTGGAGCCGATATTGCCAATCTGCACGTCGCCGGAAGCGAGCGCGCGCACCACGCTTGCGCCGCTGTCGAACTTGCGCCATTCAACTTTTGCGCCGCTGTCTTTGGCGAAAGCATTATCGGCCTGGGCGACTTTGGCGGGTTCAGCGGAAGTTTGATACGCCACGGTAACGTCCACCGCGAACGCCCGTGTGGCGATAAGGGCCAGCGCTGCCAGCCAAAGAGAATGTCGAATTGCTGCCATGATGTGTGTGCTCCTGTCTCGATGATGGGAGCAGTATTTCCAACGGCGACGATGACATAAAAGAATTAAAAATTATCGCTAATGCTTTTATGTCCTTAGATAAGATTGTGCTTTGGATAGTTGCGGGGTGGGAATGGTGCAAAAGAAAAAGCGCCTCTGCTGATGCGTCTCTAAGACACAAGCTTCTGCTTAAAGCTTTTCCGCCGCCCTGCGCCTTGTTAATATTTTGTTGTTTAACAGTTAAACTGAGGCGCGGATTTTGCCCAATTTTGATCTGCAGGATTTATACGCGTTTATCGCGCTGTGCGAACACGGCAGCTTTCGCTACGCGGCTGAGGCAATCTGCATTTCGCAGTCTGCGTTGAGTCGACGTATCGAAAAGCTTGAATCCTCCCTTGGCGTGCGGCTTTTTGACAGAACGACCCGCAGCGTAACGCTGACGCTGACCGGAAGAACCTTTGCTCCCCGCGCCCGGCACCTGCTAAGCGACTTTGAGGACGCCCTTAATGGCATCAGCGAGCGTACGGCCTTCAGCAGCGGCATGGTGACCGTCGCCTGCATTCCTTCCGCCGCCTATTACTTTATGCCCCGGGTCATTGCGCGCTTCAGGACGCAGTTTAAAAAAATCCGCATCCGGCTTATCGATACCAGCGCCGGGAATGTATATACCGCCGTGCATAACAAACAGGCCGATTTTGGCTTAAGCTTTCTCTCCAGCGGCGAGGCGGACCTGACGTTTCTGCCTTTAGCCGATGAAACCTACCAGGTGATTTGCCCGCCTGCTCACCCCATCGCACAGCGCGACAGCCTGACGTGGCAGGCGTTTTTCAACGCCGACTATATCTGGCTGAATAAATCTTCCGGCAACCGCCACCTGCTCGATCGGG
The DNA here is from genome assembly GCF_025215095.1 of Dryocola boscaweniae. GTDB lineage: Bacteria > Pseudomonadota > Gammaproteobacteria > Enterobacterales > Enterobacteriaceae > Dryocola > Dryocola boscaweniae. Next base: position 148,648 of record NZ_JALHAP010000076.1, read on the forward strand.
CGCTGGGCGAGATTGCCAGGCGCCGTGCCCCCGTGTGCGAAACGCAGCACGTCACTACCATGATGGGCATGGTCGAAGCGGGGCTGGGAATTGCGGCGGTGCCCTCCATGGCCCTTCCTGACAGCGGGCACCCTTTGCTGGTGCGAAAACCTCTGACGGAGCCCGTGGTTAAAAGGCAGGTCGGGCTGATCAAAAGGGCGGGAACGGCGCTGTCCCCCGTGGCGGCCGAGCTGGAGAAAACGATTATTGGGCTATTCCACCCGTAGCAGGCAGCGGGTCGAGCCCCGTCTGGCGCACCACCGTCTGTGCTTCAGGTGACGCCAGAAAGCGAAGCAGCCGACGAGCCTGCTGCTGATGAGGCGCTCCCGCCACTACCGCGCCAGCAAAGCGGGTGACGTACTGAACGGATTCAGGAATACGACCGATAAATTTAGCGCCTTTCACCGGCAACAGCTCGCTCACCTGCTGAAAACCAATCTCCTCGTCTCCCTTCGCCACCACGGACGCAACGGGGATCTTTTCTATCATCCTCGCCTTATCCCTGACCTGCGCGGCAATGCCCAGCCGGTTAAAAAGCTCAGCCTGCACATAGCGCCCGCTGGCGCTGTCGGAATAGGCAATGGACTTCGCTTTTAGCAAAACGGCTTTCAGGTTATCGACATTGCTGATATCCGGGGCGGCGGAACCTTCGCGTACCACGGCGCCGATGCGGGAATCCGCAAGCTCGGTACGGCTGCCTTGCGCAATCTTTCTTTGCTTATTCAGGTCGTCCAGCGCGTAGCCGACCATGATAACCACGTCCGCCGGCTGGCCTGCCGATAAACGGTTAGGGATAGCCTCCGGCGAGTTGCCCATCGACGGCCCGTGAACAATATGCACGGTATCGCCCGTTGCGGCCTGATACTGCGGCGCAAGCTTATCCAGCGCCGCTGAAAATCCGCCGGAAATCATAACCGTAATGTCTTCCGCCCCCGCCGTGGCGCAGAAAGTTATCGCCAACAGAAAAGCGGCGGCCCGGAGCTTAAGCTGTTTCATTTGTTCTTCCTTAGCTAAATGATTTACGGGTATGCCAGCTGCGATCGGATGCCTGGTGATAAAGCCAGAGCGTGGCAAGCAGCGCGCAGACGGCGGCGAAGCTCATCCAGTACCCCGGAGCCGCTTTGTCACCGGTATACTGAATCAGCGCGGTAGATACCGCTGGCGTAAAGCCGCCAAACAGCGCCGTTGCCAGACTGTAGGCCAGAGAGAACCCCGCCACGCGAACCTCTGCGGGCATGATTTCCGCAAGCGCGGGGATCATCGCGCCGTTGTAAAGACCATACATAAATGACAGCCACAGCAGCACGGCCAGCATCATGCCGAAGCCGGGCGCGTTAGCCAGCAGGGTGAGTGCGGGCCAGGTGGTGAAGATAGCCAGCAGCGTCATGGCAATCAGCACCGGCTTGCGCCCGAGGCGATCGGAAATGGCCCCGCCGATGGGCAGCCAGATAAAATTCGAAATAGCGACCAGCAGCGTCACCAGCAGGCTGTCTGAGGAACTCAGCATCAGGACTTTTTTACCGAAGGTGGGCGCATACACGGTGATCAGGTAAAAGGCGGTCGTGGTCATCGCCACCATCAACATGCCGGCAATCACCACGCGCCAGTTATTAAGCAACGTTTTCAGCGCCTGGCCTATTTCGAGATGGCTGGCCCGCTTTGCAAACTCTTCAGTTTCATCCAGATGACGGCGTAGCATGAAGATAAACGGCACGATCAGGCAGCCGATAAGGAAAGGAATGCGCCATCCCCAGGCGTGCAAGGTGCTTTCGTCCATCAGCAGATTAAGGGCGTAGCCGAGCGAGGCGGCCACCATAATGGAGACCTGCTGGCTGCCGGACTGCCAACTGGTATAAAACCCTTTGTGGCCGGGCGTGGCGATTTCAGAAAGATAGACGGAGACGCCGCCCAGCTCCGCGCCCGCCGAAAAGCCCTGCAACAAACGGCCGCACAGAACAAGCAGCGGCGCCCATAATCCAATGGTGTCGTAGCCGGGCACCAGCACGATTAAAAACGTGCCCAGCGCCATAATGGACAGGGTAACAATCAGCCCTTTGCGCCGCCCGACTTTATCTATCCACGCGCCGAGGACGACCGCGCCAATGGGGCGCATCAAAAATCCGGCCCCAAAGACGGCAAAGGTCATCATCAGCGAGGCGAATTCGTTTTCAGCCGGGAAGAACACGTGGGCAATGTAGGTGGCATAGAAACCGAACAGGAAGAAATCAAACTGCTCAAGAAAGTTTCCTGAGGTGACCCGCAGGATAGCCATTGCCCTGGAGCGAAAGGTCGGGATATCGGCAGCAAAAGGCATATCGCCCTCCATAATTAACAATAATTTTTAGTGTTATTAACCTTTAATCAACCATGAGAGTGCGATATTTACGCCGCCTGGATAAGTGCATTTCCCGCATGTATTGATGCGGCAGACGCATCAATTTAATGACAAGCGGGGGCTAACGCGGCCCTGCCAAGGCCACGGCAGGAATTAATCCTTACGGAGTGAGGTGTATTACGTGAGGTTCACCACATTTAGCGGCTGGAGTAATTATTAATAAAGACCGAAACGGGCCGCAGAAACATTGCCGTTTGCGACGGGATATCTGCGACAAGGCTGGATGCAGGGCGTGAGTGCTTCAGCTCATCAGCATTGTAGGATGGATAAGCGCCAGCGCCATCCACCGTTTTACCCTTTCCTTTCATCAGCCACGTATCGCCGCATCGATTGCGGCAACGTCAATTTTCTTCATCGACATCATCGCCGCAAACGCACGCCTGGCGGTGTCGCCGCCCGTGGCCAGGGCTTCGGTTAGTACGCGCGGGGTGATTTGCCAACTGACGCCCCATTTATCTTTGCACCAGCCGCATTCGCTTTCCTGACCGCCGTTGCTGACGATGGCGTTCCAGTAGCGGTCCGTTTCTTCCTGGTCGTCGGTGGCTATCTGAAAGGAAAAGGCTTCATTGTGTTTGAAATGCGGCCCGCCGTTGAGGCCGATACAGGGCACGCCCGCGACGATAAATTCGACAACGATTGTGTCGCCAGCCTTGCCGTCAGGATAGTCGCCGGGTGCGGGAATAACGGCGCCAACGCTGCTGTCCGGAAAGGTCGCAGCATAGAAACGAGCGGCGGCTTCCGCATCATGATCGTACCAGATACAGACAGTGTTCTTAGCCATAAGTGAGCCTGCTTGTTGTGTTTTGCCCACGATAAGTATGTATCGAAACTGGTTTATATGACTGCAAGATCCGCGATCTGTGGTCTGTATCGCTTAACTGACGGGGAGCTTAACCAGCGTTGGGTTTTCCAGGTTTAATAAAAAAGTTAATATAGCGTCGATGAAACATATTCGATCAATCAGCCATTCAGAGTACCTACGAAAGCGGCATTTTGCCGCCGAAACAGGAGTTCTGAAATGGCAAGAAACAGAGCGGTCCGCCGCCGCCATGCGGCCCGATTAAAGAAAGTCAGAGCTGGCTTTAATAATGCAGGCGATGGTGGGAAAAGGCACGTAGGGATAGTATTTACAACGCCTTGCTGCTGTAGTTGCTATATGTGCGGCCATAGAAGAAAACACTTTGGGCCAAACAGGCAGGAGCAAAAAGCTTACGCCAGATGGCGTGCTCAGGAGGAAGAATGTATTACGCAGGAGAGCATTTCTAGTTACCGTTAAGGAGCCAGAAATGTCCAATTTCAATAAAGTGAAAGACCGTGATCGTCACGGCAAAGCCAAACCTCATTTCCGTGTGCAGTATCCCAGCTATGAAGCAAAACACTGCCATCACGCCGATCGTTACGGCGAACGAGCACCGGGTATGAATTACAACATCAATCCTGGTTGGTGGGATAATCTCTATACAACTCGTCGGCGTCGCGCTGACGATCGTATTAATGCAGGGAAGATCCTTCATGGTCGCGATCCTGACAGCATTTGCTGGATGCCCGACAAAAAGCCAACCGAATATTACTGGTAAAGAAAGTCAGCTCCGGCGCTGAGGAATCCCCGGTAATGGGCGGGTAAAAAAGGCAGGCATAGAGAGTTATGATCTACTGATTGTGCAACCAATCAAAAGCGATTGGCTCTACCCGGTCAGCGCCAGAGATGGCCTCCAGGCCAGCCGGATATGTGAAACGGCGCATAAGAGTTTGTTAAGCGGACGGGCTGAGATGCTGGGATAGTTTTAGGTTTGGTTCTTTTGGACAGGGATGTTCATTTTTTGGGACGGGGATTATTGGGGAGCTAGCAAGCTAACAGCTTGTATTGTTTATAGGCACTATCAATTGAGGTAAGAAACAACGACAGAAGGTGCGAAGGCCGGACTCGAACATCGCAACTATCCTTATGATCTTAAGAGATTTAAACGTACAGGAATAAGTAAGATACCATCATTGATACCATCACGCGTACCTGTTGACTATCATCCACTAGGTTCAAACCAAGTATCAAGGTCAATTTTCATCAAATATGCACTTTTTTTAACGATCTTAGTAAAATCGCAATGAGTTAGTGCCCCAGCGATAAAGATAGGAGCTTTAATTTTCATATATAATGCTACCTGCCATGATTATAGCCTAAACATCGAAGCCCCCTTACATTTAAAATCGTTTACACTACACACTACAAATATTATTCTATCTAAATATTCAAGCATATTAACTAAGATAAAGGATATACATGAAATTAGCTGACAAAATATTCATAAAGCTCTTTTTTAAAAAAATAAAATTAATAATTCGGCGTTCGTACAAAAAAGGATATTCTCAGGGGAAAGATAAAGGTTATCATAAAGGTCATGGTGATGGTGTGTTAAAATATCACATTCGTCGCGAAATCGATACGGTATCGATGTCCACTATTGATAACTCGATTTATGGTCCAGAAAATATTGGCGTTACGAGAGAATTAGAGCAACTCATGATTGAAAAGGTAAGAGTTGCAACTGAAGCTGGAATTTTAAGCTCACCTTCCCCGTCTCAGTGGAAAATGATTTTTTCAGATCATCCTGCGACTTGCGTTGTTGCTGGTGCTGGTTCAGGTAAATCGACAACCTTGATTCTCCGCTTAGTATTTATGCACTTTTATTTAAATATTCCATTAAGAAAAATCACCGTTATTTCATTCACAAAAAAATCATGTGATGAGTTGAGTGATAAATTAAGCTACGTTTTCAGTTTTTGGGATAAAGATCATGATAAAGTTGCGATAAATTCAATTGTAAATACATTCCATTCTCTTATATATAGATTTTCATTGAGTTCTATGCCAGGCATAAGTGCTTTCGATTTCCTTGGTGGAAGGATAAATCCAGATGACCCAAGTTTAGAGTTATCATTAGGTAAAAGAACCAATGAACAAGTTGAGGTTTTAAAGGGTGTTTATACCGAGCTATATAACAAAAACAAAGATTTTAAAATTTGTATAGATAAGCTTATAGATATTTCAATAACTGCATCACAAACATCCGATGAAAAGGAGGAAAGAGATTGGTTGATTAATTACGCCGCAGAGCGAGACCTGGTTTTAACGCAACAAATCAATGACCTATGGAATGAAGAAGGGAAATGGCCTATAGATGGAATAATAGCTGGTCCGGTAAAATGCTTTCACGTTAATGGAAATATTTTTTATGCTAATGGATATGTAGAACATAATAAAATGCCAGTTTTTCTGTCAGGTAATATTGGTAGAAAGAAACTGTATGACGAAAAAGATTATGTTAAAGGTAGTGAGTCTGACCCTAAGAAAAAGATACTTTTAGGAAAGGCTATATACTTTAAAAATAAAATAGCTGCTGGATACAACACTCAAATCTCGATATTTATTAATAGCAATCAAAAACTTAACTCGGTTAATAGTTTTTTGGAGAATTACATCACTGGTGAAGCTCCCAGTAACTTCTCCATAAAGTTGAATGGTGAATTAGCTCAAACAAATATACTTGAGCTATTATACGATCAAGGTTCTTTTATAGAAAGCCTTGGTAAAGAAGTAGTCACCACCATATCCAATATTTCACTTTTTAGAGAAAAAGGGGTTGAGTTTTATTTTGCAAAAGCATTAGCTATCTTCTGGCCTTCATTCGAAGACACTCTCTATAAAAACAACATGATGACTTTCAACAGAATGTTTATCATGTTTTCAGACGAATCGGTATTACAGCAACGCCGAGATTTATTCAAAAATAGATACTCAAGATTCGAAAATCTCTTAGTTGATGAATTCCAAGACATATCGCCTCAAATCGCCAACTGGATAAAAGCACTACAAAAAGAAAATGCGATTTTAAGTCGAAAACCTACAATCATGGCTATAGGAGATGATTGGCAATCTATCTATTCATGGAGAGGAAGTTCACCTGATATTTTCATGAATTTTTCAGAGTTTTTCCCCGTTCATAAATCATTAGGTAGACACAATACAGTTTTGATGATGGAAAACTATCGTTCAGATTCAAAGATTCTTGAAGATGCCGAAAAGATGATGGGTTTGGTTAAAGGAAAAATTGTAAAGGAGTCAATTTCATGCCGAGAACCTGATGGTGATGAGCATGGTGTTTTTTGTTATGAGTATGATGACAAAAAGGGGGGTGATTCTTGGAAGGACAAAGCTATTGAGATTATTTTTGAACAGTTCAATCTAGTTAAAAATCAAAAAAACAAAGATAAAACACATTTAATTGTCTTAAGTCGAACCAATAATACGCTTCAAGAGATAAAAGAACTTTATAACAATAAATATGGGAATATTAAAGGAATCAACTTCTTAACAATTCACAAGGCAAAAGGTTTGCAGGGTGAAGTATGTGTCATTTTCGATGATAGTAAAGCTCATACGGGACACATTTTAAGAAATGAGATATATAGGCAGGTTTCCTATTTTAATTATAGCTATGACCAGGTAATGGTTGATGAGTCATATCGTTTAGCATATGTTGCAATAACACGAGGAATAAAAAGAGTATTTTGGTTTGCACCTAAAGGAAGCGATGGCGCATTTTCTCATTTTAAGTAACAAAACAGAGAGGGATTGCATCCCTCTTTATAATTAACTGCATAGTTGTGACAAAATTTCATTTGAAATTTATACTTATCTAATCATAGCCTATATATATTAATAGGAAACTGGCAACAATTACCTATATTATCCATTGTTGTTGAAGAAGTGTGATTACCAACGCTGGCGATAGAAACTGATGAACTAAAAGTTTGAATAAATAACAATAAAACAAAAGAAAAAAAGTCCTGAGTAGAAGTTTATGTGTCATTTTAATACATGTCACCTTGCGATTAACACCATCTCAATTTTTTATGAACAGAGCAAACATTTTCAATTGTTAACTTTTCCTTGTGTTTATCACTACCTGCCGCCCAAGTATTCCACTTCAGAATGATGCAGCAGTATTAAGAATGTAAATCTAACAAACTGATGAAAACAAATAAAAATAGCATAGTAGTGTACTAGACTACTCAAGGAATACTTTTATAACGGAATGCCGGGACTTTGGGATCACCTGCTCAACCACGACTAACTGGGTTGCAAACATGAACATCGGTGCAACCTTCCGTTCTCTTCTGAGTAGCATAGGACATTCTGGATCTACACAGGATTCAACCTGGTCTTCATCGTGATAACTTTTCTGCTCGTCCCTGAAACCAAAGGGGTCCCTCTTGAGCATATTGAAAAAAATATGATGTCTGGCAAAAAAGTCGTGATCTGAGTTAGTAAGTTGATACCTGATAAAAGCCAGCAATGAATGTCTGCCTTTTATGTTTTCCAAAAAATTATTTTTAGATAATTTATAACCTTTTTCTAAAATCATCACACTCACCGTTGTCAGGATTCAATATACTACTCATCTTATCCTTTTCTTCTTTAATCCTTCTCTTGACCAGCATATCCTCAAGGGTGTTATCAAAATTATTATCAAGCAATTCTCCAACGATCCAATGCTCAATACCACCATTTAGTTCGGTATAATAATTTGCAAAATAGAAATTATTTATTATGAACAGTGCCTTTTCAGCAAAGCCAAGTTCGAAATGTTCCCAAAAAATATCAATTACTATATTTCTCCCTGGGATGTCTGTGAAGTTGTCATAAACCCCCTATCATTTAACAAATTTGATGTATGCTCACCTAACCACTACCTCTTTTATATTATCATCTGTTATTTTTTTCTTATCCATATTAAACCCTCTCCAACCAAAAAAATAATTTGATTTTCTAATTCTATTCCTGATAAAAGTCAACCATATTTCATTTATTTATATGCTGAGAGTAATATATTTTAGGGGTTATATTAAAGTGCTCAGCTAACTTCTTCCATGATTGTATTGCAAGCAAAAATTGGATAGAGTTTCTTTGAGTTATTCTTTCTAACTTTTCTTCAAAGACAAACCACAGACATGCATAGCTAATTTTTTTATCACAAGGTATTGTTTTTCTAAGTATCAGTTCTAATGAATCTTTCGATTGCTCAATATTATAAATTAATTCTTTTTCTTTATCGGAAATTTTAACCGCTATTATTTCTTCGTCCTTGTAAAGGTCTGCCACTTCAAGTTTATATTTTTTCTTATTGCTTTCCATCGAATTGATCAATGTCAATTCCCTGTCTAACAGTTCATATCCATTATCAGCAGATTGTTTCTGGTTGAAATAATATTCTCTATATATTATTTTATTGTCCACAGGCATTCCTGAGTCTATTTTTGATTTCTTATCTTTAGCCCAAACTTGATACTCATTTTCATCCAACAGATCTTTTTGTATAAAATCTATTTGTATAAGCGACTCTTTCAAATAATCTAAAAAAGATTGATTAAAAGAGCACCAGTCACCATTACTTAAGAAATAATGCACTCCATCTTTCTCAATATAAATATCTAATATCTCTTTTAATGGCTTAGAGAATTTCCCTCCCTTATCCTCAATTTCAAAGGAGACATGTAAGTCATTAATGTTTTCTACATCTTCATTTTCAATCAAATACTCAGATATGGATTTTATGTCGATCCCTCCTCCCAAACTTTTTTTATAAAAACTTTTTTTGCCTTTTTTATATGCAATTGAATAATTATATTCAGTAAAACTAAAGCAAAAGTTGACCCCGTAAACGTGAAATTCCTCAATCATTAATGAAGCATCCATCGTTTTCAGAGCTTTAAACAATATAGAATCCAAATCAACTATCAAGGAATCATCATATACTCTTTCTCTTTTAGGCAGACGAATGCTTTGTGGTTCTGCCAAAGCCATGATTATTTGGTTGAATATTTTAGCAAGCCCTACGGGAGTCACTTCTGTGTCCATTTGGATCGAATCGGCGAATATTATATTTTTATCACCCCACAACTCATTATCAGTTGCTTTCAATTTGAGATGATCAACAGATTCGCCAGGCTCATAACTATCTTTTATGAATGTGGTGTAAGATGATATTTCTTGCCTTTTTGACCCAGAAAAATACGTGCTCTTTTTGAGCAAGGTAGTTTCTTCTTTAGCAATTCTTATTGCCAATTCGATTCCAAAATCTCTTTCAATGAATTTATTTACATAGAAATGTGATTTACCGAGTGTGATAGCAAAAATCAAATCCGGGGATTCAACATTTGTGCAAATCATCAATCCGTAATGAAACTTATTCTTTGGCTCCTCCAACCCTTCCTCAAAGAAATCCTTGTAAGTTTCCCACCACCATATTTTATTTCCATCCAAATCTTTAGAGTAAAAAAACTCCATTTTATAGCCATCTATGATTTTTTCTTTTTGTTTATTCAAACCCACACTGGCTATTTTTTCGAGCAATTTATCCAGACAGGACATGCGGACTTTGTAGATATTATATGTATTTGACATGGGTAGTCCTTTTGGTCAGCGAGCTAAAATACTCAATGAATTTAACAACTGTGTATCCAAGGTTTCTCTTACTGGAGTTGGAAGCCCATTTGCAACTCTATAATTCTTGATTGCTGTCCTTGTAGCAGGCCCCATGCTTCCGTCGATATTGCCGTTGTAGAAACCTTTATCTAGTAAAGCGAACTGCACTCTCATGATCAACCGCTTACGTTTTTCTGTATCCGAAGTCAGCCCACTACTTGCACGGTTGGCACCTGTGGTTCCTGCTGAGTTTGTTATGGTTGAGCTATCCATGTCATTAGAGCGAAGTGAACGGACAGATGAGGAGGACGATGACGAACGAGTCCCTGAACTTGATGATTCTGAGGTGCTTGGTGTGCTGTAAGTTTTCGGATAGTAGGGAGTAGAAGTTCCCCCATAGTATCCACCACCAGAAGATGATCTATGAGAGCTATGACTTCGATGTGAACTGTGACTGCGATGACCCGCTATATAAAATGGCACCTCTGTGTTTAGAGGGGCTATCACCATATCATGCTCGTTAAGAGACATTGCAGGCATATCACTTGCGCCTATAGCTGAGTCACTTGCCCATACAGAGTTATTCAAAGCAAGAAATCCAGGAAGTAATGCTGCGAAATTAAATTTTTTCATTTGATAGGTCTCGGAGGTTGATGAAAACGGCCTTTTGATGAACTGAAATATCCAGCACAGGAAGACTTCTGAGTGCATTCATCACATTCTTTTGGATAATAATTTTTCCAGTCAGAGATGGACTGTGTAGCAAATCCCCAAGCTCTTTCCGGAAGGTGACACAATGGATAATTGAAGATGGTAAGTGGTATACCCGACCTCTGAGCGGTTTCTACAGCAGAAAGGATCTTCTCGCTATAGCTGTCGTGCTCAACGAAGATTGATGACCAGTTCTTGCGGGCCCATCCAATCGATTCAAGCCCCATCAGTGAAATTTGGTTTATATTGGAGAACACACGGCCAGTGAACTCAACGATGTCATCAAGTTCTGTATAGTTAGCCTGTGTAGGGATAATTCTAAGTTCAATGTTGATCCCTGAGTTACCTGCATTTATTAACCCTCTGACTGTCTCATCAAATGCCCCCTCACTTCCAACCAGATAGTCATGAACTGATGACCTTGAAGAATAAAGTGGGATACCAAAAGTAATTTTGATCTTATCGCTTCGTTCTTTCATCTGACGAGTAAAACTGACATCTGAAAATTTCCGCCCATTTGTTAAAACATGCAAAGCAGTGCCTGGTGAGTTTTCGATGATGAAATCGATAAAGTGCAGGAAATCGTCACCATACAGTAGAGGCTCTCCCCCGCTCACTCCCACTACACCATTCAAAGAGAAAGAGGCAATGGCAAGTGCTGACTGACTGAGTAGCCAATCATCGTTTCCAGTCTTAGGAGGCTGCGAACAAAACAGGCAACTGTTGTTGCACCTTTCAGTTACCAGAACCGTATTATGATTTGCTCTTCGGGACAAAATCACCCTGAGCATGTTGCCGTTGTTAACGATCCCGATGTCACCATCTTCTATCGAATCAAATAGCTCTTTGCTAAAAACAGAGTCTGTAAAATATGCAGGTAGCTGTGAATCGCTCTTTGCCTTAGTGACAAGCAAATTTGGGAGGAAAAACTGAGGGTTTTCTGGCTTGGATTTGCACAAGCGATAGAATCCCTGCTTAACTGGCAGTTCAGATGAAAACCGGAAAATATCGTTTCTTAACACCTCAGACATAAGCCCATCCTTTAAGCATCTCTGCCATAGGCCCATCCTGAGATATCTCGTTCAGAAGGTAACGGAACATACCTTTGTGGTATTGGCAGAATGTAGACCGGCTCTTGTCACCAACTGGTTCGCCGTGGACACTGATGTTTTGGCAAGGATCTGCGCCACAGAAAGGCTGATAGGCGCATGTGTCACAACCAGGCATAGCGAAGTTAAATGATGATGTTAATGACGACCTGTAGAACTCACTATTACTGAACGACAGGGAAGAAAAGTTACCGGCACTAAAATCTGCTTCGGGATTCACTTTCTGAAGCATACGGCTTTCGTCGCTACCGTAAACCTTACCGTCATAATTGAAGAGGATACAGTTCAGAACCACTCCGCTTGGCGATTTCAGGTCTGCATAGCCACTGAAGCCCGGATTAAAGATTCTCTTAATATGGATAGCAGCCGAATGCTCAACGACAGGTATGCCCTTCTGATTCTGAAGTAACACTTCTTCCATCAACTCTTTGTAAAATTCGAAATACTCCGGCATCGAAAAGGTAAAGCTTTGCTTTTGGGCAAATCCGTATGGGCTGACAGGTCTAATAAACATATCCGTAAGACCTAAGCCCAAATGAGCCTCCACTATCGAAACAGGATCTTTGGTAAGTTCTTTTGTTACGGTGGTTACTGTAGCAACACGATTAGAACCCAATTCATCACGTATGAGTTGCATACCAGCGATAGCTCTCGAGTGAGCTTTTGCTCCAGGGAGGATTCGATTCGTATTGTGGGTATGTTCATTGCCGTCAAGAGATACAGAGAAAGTAATGTTCCTACTTCTCACCCACTCGATGACAGAAGCATCTAACAGCGACAGGCTTGTAGCAATCACCATTTCAAAAGCTTCGGAGCCGAGTGAAACCTCACATTCGTTATAAATCATTTGCACAAGATCGAATCTGAGGAGTGGTTCTCCCCCCTGAACTTCGATTTTGTATGGCGGTGTTCCCAATTTCTTTATAGCGCTGACAATTTCAGGTATGAGTTTCGGGTCAAGATCGTAGCCACTTGCTCCGACTGCTGCTCTGCTAACCTGACAATACTTGCAGGTATGATCACATCTCAGTGTAGGAACTATCATGAAGATTGGCCTGATGGCTAAATCATTCATGAGTCTTTTAGCTAAACCAGAACTTAACGCAGAAGAAGCCAATGAAACCGCGTCATCATTAGCAATAAAAAGCTTACTTTCAAGGCTACCCGATACATTCCGCTCTATTGGAAATTGGTTGCATGATAGCTGGAAAAGCTCTGCATCCTCAATGAAGTGGTGGAAACCAGCCAGATTACTGATGAAAACCTTGCCATCATTTAATCTATCGAAGTTAAACGGCATGAGCTTCATCAAGCGAGTCTCTCATCAATACTCTTCAGAACATTGCTGATAATCGCTGCTCTAACTCTTCCCGTATGGCTATCAAGAGATTCCCTTAGCTGGAAATCGTTTCTCAACCGTTCAAATTCGAACTGTATTTCCTCACTACACGTATCAAAAGAGACATGCCAATTTACATCGTCATCTTCCAATCGCCATCGTGTATAGGCAGTCATCCAGTAAAGACTGTTTCGTAAAACCCATTCAGAACATGCTGTTTTGCTTATCGTTTTATTCCACATATATGTCTCAAAGAGTTAATAAAACATAACCATTAGAATGGCTTATGTTTTTGTAAGCATCTTCTAAGCCTTCCGGATAGATGACGTAAGATTCTGTGAGTGTAATAAAATTTAACTTATTTAAATTCAGTTAGTTACACAAGTCACAATCAAGACTTATCCCATATACAATAACATTACCTCTTGAAAGGGTAATTTGTAAATTTTTTTTTACATTTTATGATTAGCTGATAGAACAGGTTAGTAGCGAATCTTTAGCCGGAGATGTGAGAAGTTATCCACTATTAGTAATGTAAGAGCCAGTCGGTTTGGTGATGCGAGCTTTAAGCGCAAAATTATATAGTAGGGTCATAGAGTTACATGTTGCCATTGCCGACATACTTTTCGTATGTCATAAATCTCAGACAGAGATGATGCAGCAGTATTATACAAATAAAACAATACAATGATTTTTAAAGATTTTATTCATAGAAAAGAACTATAGAATACAATTGGCATACTTGACAGGGGGCCTTCTCCTACAAAAAATGGTATATCGGATTTTCATGCACCAGTCTTTAGATTAGGCACTCAAAGTGATAACATATGGCTATATGAGGTTTATTAAAAATAAATAAAAGATGGTTGATATAATGGAAACACCATACAGCTTTTTGAAATTCGTTACACAAGATAGAATTGATATTTTAAAAGATGGATATATTAGATTTACTCCCCCTAAAGACTTGAATGACCCCTTCGAAGTTAACCCTGTAGTAATTCCTCATGACCCTTACAATATTCAAATGATAGAATCCGGGTATGATTATCAAAATCATGAATTCACAGCAAGTGATCATGATTTTTCATGGAAACGATTCAATAAAATTGGACACTATAAAACTGAATATTCAAAGTTCTCTAATAAATATGGAATTCTTTCTCTTTCCAGTTCTAAAGATATGTGTTCAATGCCATCAGTAGCAATTTTTAGTGAAGAAGATCCAAGACGTAATTTATTAATGTGGTCCCATTACACAGACGAACACAGAGGTTTTATTATTGAATTCCATAGTGACTTTATTGATGACACTGAAATATCAAAAATAACGTACTCTCATGAAAGGCCAATGGTCACCCAAGAAGACATAGAATCAGGAGTCATTTTTCCTTTTTTTGTTAAAGGTAAGAAATGGTGTTATGAAAAAGAGTGCAGAATCATAAAACCTTTGGAACAAGCTGATAAAATAGTACATTTGGACAATGGCAATACCATACATCTATTTAAAATAAAAAAGTCTCAAATTCGCTCTATAACTACAGGCTGTAACATGGACACGAATAAAATTGAAGAACTAAAAAAAATTGTATTCACTGACCCAGAATTAAAAAACTGTGTATTTTATGTTTCAAAGATAGACAATGAGGGGTTCGCTTTGGATTTCAGATCATATTCAGCCAATGGTTGGACTAATGATGATGTATTTGGATTCCCAATGATATCCAAACATCCCTTATTGATAAACCCTGAGAATGTAAAAAACAAGTATAAGAATAATTAACAAACACCTAAGAGCTAACTTAAGGATATTTATGATTATGTTATATAAATTAATGAATATGAGGGGTTTCTTATTTTGGGGTTATTTGATCAGCATATTAATGTCATCATTAATTTTGATCTGGGTCTACTTCCAGCCCCTTAATTACATTATTTGGCTGTTTGTCCCACTAATTGTCCCTATATTATTTTCAATTTGCATAATAATAACGCGCAATAAGGAACAACGCGATTTAATAAAATCCTTAAATGATTCCACATTGTTCTCAATTAGTGCTATTACAACAGCTTTGGCGATTATCAAAACTATCGATTTAACCCCAGTAGATGCTTTTGACTTACTGATGAAAAACAGAGTCGGATATATTCTGATATGTGGGCACACGATTTTATATACAATAAAAGCCACCATAGCTATGTG
Organism: Dryocola boscaweniae; assembly: GCF_025215095.1. Lineage (GTDB taxonomy): Bacteria > Pseudomonadota > Gammaproteobacteria > Enterobacterales > Enterobacteriaceae > Dryocola > Dryocola boscaweniae. The sequence continues at coordinate 163,927 of NZ_JALHAP010000076.1, forward strand.
TGAAAGTTATGAAAACTGGATTAAAATATCAAAAGAAAAATAATTTATTTTTTTAGCATGACGGCAAAAAACACAATCACAAGCGGAGTTGTGAAAAAAGAGACTATTATAGCACTATAAATTGCTATATATATTTCAGAAGCCCCCTCCACATTAAGTATGTTAAACTCGCTTGCATTGCACAATATAATAACAAAAAACATTATTAATATAAAATAAATTGCTACGATTATTTTCGTTTTCATCTCACTATCTCTCTCTTTAACCTTATAATATATACATATCAATTATAATCTTGCTGTCAATAGCATTTGAGAATGTTAATATGCAAGGGCTAACTTATCGAAGCTACGCTTCACTAAGTTGCCTTGCTTTTCTGCCCTTTGGTTGAAAAGAAAAACAATCTGATTTTTTGGATAATCACATTGCTCACGCACAGCTCCACTTTAAAAAAAATAAGACAGAACAATACTAATTCTCTAAAGAAAATTAGATGTAAGATGCAATACCCACCGCAAATGTGATGTCGATCACGATTTTCACAATTATAGCTAAATCCTATTGATGTTATAATAATAAAATACGTAGAGAATATCGTTTCCCCTTCGCAAGGAGTCATTGGTGGGTGAAGAACGCAGGAACATTAATAATAATACGCATATAGTTTTATATGATGAGGTGAGTGGTCTTTGCCCAAAATGCTCTAAACCTTTGATGGTTCAGAATGGCAAACGGAAAATAAAGATCTATGAAGTAGCACACATATATCCTTTTTCTCCTCGTAAAGGTGAAAAAGAATTACTAAAAAATGAGCCACTTCTTTGTGACGATGTTGATAGCGAAGATAATTTAATTGCCTTATGTAGAGACTGTCATAAGTTGTTCGACAACCCAAGAACGATTGAGGGTTATCGGGAAATATGCGCTATCAAAAAGCAGTTAAGACAAGCTGCACAAATCAAAAACAGGCAATATAATTTTAAGATTGAAGAAGATATAAAAGAGATAATTGATAAGCTATCAACACTTGAGCCAAGAGAAGATTCACAATTATCATACAACGCAATGAGAGTTGATGACAAAATTAATTCTGAATCTGGCCCTGTTTTTAAAATAAAGATCAAGGCTCAAGTTACTTATTTTTACACTGAAATAAAAAAATTATTCCAGCAACTGGATCAACGTATCCCAAACACTTCAGAAATAATATTCAATGAAGTTAAAACATACTACCTAACTTTAAAAAGAGAGAATTTATCTCAATCTGAGATATACGATCATTTAATTAATTGGATAAAAACAAACACTAAAGAAACTAATAATGTAGCAGCGGAAGTATTGGTGTGTTTTTTTATCCAAAATTGCGAGGTTTACTCATGATTACACCAAGTAAATCTATCTCTATCCAAGATTCAATATTATATAAGATGACAATTATTTTAGAAACTGACTTTAACGAAATTAATATTACTGATTTATACAAAAAAACATCAAGTAATTTTTCATCTCTGGACGAGTTTGTTTACTCACTTGATTTTTTGTTTATTTTAGAGAAAATTATATTAAACCCAGCCAATGGGACGGTAACAAAATGCTAAAGAATATATACTGTGAAAAACTAATTAGAAAAGAATTGATTTTCAAAAAAGGTTTAAATACCATATTGGGGCCTAAGAATGGTGCCAACTCCATCGGTAAATCATCTGTTTTAATGTTAATTGATTTTGTTTTTGGTGGGGATGATTTTATAACCTTATGCAAAGATGTTATTTCGAAAGTTGGCCATCTAAATATCGACTTCACTTTTGAATTTGATGGAAAATCATATAATTTCACAAGAAAAACTGAAACTCATAGTAGTGTAATTTTTAAAAGCAACGAAGAAAATATTGAGTGGTCAATTGTAGATTTTAGAACGTTCTTAGCTCAGAAATATGGTTTTTCATCAAACGACCCTTCATTAAGAAATTTAATCTCAAGATTTTCCAGAATTTGGGGAAAAGATAATTACAATCCTAATAAACCTCTTTTGCGCTTTACAGGTGAAGGATATGCTTCAATCAAAGAGTTTCTCATAAAATCTTTCGACTATTATAATTTAATTGAAGAAATTGAAAAAAAGAAAGCCGAAAATGAAGTGAAAAGAAAAAATATTGATATTGCGTTCAAACAAGGTTTTGTCAAAAAAGTAAATTTAAAAGAATATAGGCAAGCAAAACAAGACCTCAGTGTTATCGACAATAAAATTGACATCATAAAAAAAGATTTAGATCTTTTCGCAGCTAACATAAAAGCTATTCTGGACGAAAAAAGCCTAACGTTAGCTGTCGAAAAGGATAAATATCTAAAACAAAAAAACTCTCTCGCAAGTAAATTATTTAGGATAGAAGAAAATATATCTGATACCAAGCCTATTCCCAAAAGATATTTTTGCAAAGTTGTCGATTTCTTCCCAACTGTTAACATTGAAAAGCTAAATGAGGTAGAAGGTTTCCATTCATCAATTTCAAAAATATTAAGTGATGAGTTGAAAAAAGAAAAAGAAAGTCTTATATACCAATTAAATGAGATTGATATGGGAATTAGTTTAATTGACCTGAAAATTAAAGAAATAGCAGCGTCAGTAGATAGACCGGACGAGATTATTGATGAAGTATTGTCTTTATCTATAAAGAAAAAAGAAGTCGAAGATACTGTTAACTACAGAGAACGCCAGGATGATATCAAGGAAGCCTCAACAGCTATAAAAGTAGAACTTAAAGAAAAAACTGAAGAAATCCTGTCAAAAATCTCTAACTTATTAAATGAAAACCTCAAACTCTTTAACACAAAATTCTATGGTCCAGACAGAATACCTCCCCAGATAATTCTCAGTGATAATAATTATCTTTTCGAACATCATTCTGATTCGGGGACAGGTAAATCTTATGCAAATATGCTGGCATTGGATGTGAGTTTTTTACATACAACAAAATTACCTATAGCCATTGAGGATTCGATTGTTTTCAAAAATGTCGAAGTCGCAGCTATAGAAAAGATAGTTAACACATTAAACACTATTGATAAACAAGTTTTTATATCACTAGATCAACTAAATATTTATAGTGAAAATACAAGATCAATTTTGCGACAAGCAAGTTTTATGAGGATAAGTAGAAAATATCCCGCATTTAAATTTTCATGGAATATCGAATCCCAAAGAAAATAATCATTTAGAATGGCTACTAGGCATTCAGAAAGGTGGCCATTTTATGTTATTTACTCCATTATTAAATCACCACATTGACATTCCTCACGAATAAAATATAAATAATAGAGAGCATATGGAATATGCTCAGATATATAAATTATAAGATATGAAAGGAGTTCATATGGATAACATTTTCAACCGAATTAGCAGGGTTAATATATCGAAAAACCTTCTTAGGACATATTGTGTCAGTGTAAGGCTTAACAAAGATGAATTGCAGCTACTCAATGCAAGGCGTGGTGAAAAAAGCAAAGGCGAATGGTTACGCATGGCATCCCTCCAAAAATTACCCCCTGTTATACCTGAAATCAATACAGAGGCTTGGAAAGCTATATCTGATATATCTCAAAAACTAAATCGTATTGCTACTCATATAGATAGTAAAAGCAAAGATAGCAAGCTTACCCATACAGAATTGTTCGCTGTTAAGCGGCAATTAGCAGAGCTTCGCCAGAACCTTCTAAGCGCTGACATATGGAGCAACCCCGATGAAGGGAATGCAGAAGATCAGACGTGGTAAAAGCTTTGTTGGTGTTGTTCTCTATGCATTAAAACAAGCATCTCATCATAAACAAGTTCCCTCCGTGATCGGTGGCAATATGATGGGAAGCTTTGCAGAAGATCTAATCGCTGAATTCGATACAAGCAAACAGCTTCGCCCGGAAGTAGAAAAAGCGGTGTGGCACAATTCGCTTCGCCTACCTGCAGGTGAATCGCTGTCAGAAGACAGATGGGTTATGTTCGCAGACGACTACATGCAACGCATGGGCTTCTCAGAAACGCATCTTCGTTGCTATGTCCTACATGATGATTCAGCAGGCCAGCACATACATATCATCGCAAGCCGCATAAATCTCAGTGCCGGTAAACTTTACCTTGGCAGGAACGAAAACCTCATCAGCACACGTTTAATCAGCGAACTTGAAATAGCACACAATCTCACAGTAACAAAATCCACAGCTTCTATTGACCCACAGCAAGCGAAGCGTAAGAAGTTATCTCGCAACGAACTGATGCTTTCTCAACGGACTGGAGTTCCTTCACCTAAGGAAGCTCTTCAACAGCTCATTGATAAAAGTTTAGCTGATACGCCTCAACTTCTAACTTTTATCAAAAGGCTGGAAGAAGCTGAAGTTTCCTGGACGGCCAACATTGCTTCTACGGGAAAAATGAATGGCTTCTCATTTGAATTTAATGGCATCGCGTTCAAAGCCTCACAATTGGGTAAGAGCTACTCCTGGGCAAATCTGCAAAAACGACTTAACTACAACCCAGAACACTTACAGGGTCTAAGAGCCAGCATATCTACAACAGAGGCTCCTGCTCCTGCTCCTGCTCCTGCTCCTGCTCCTGCTCCTGCTCCTGCTCCTGCTCCTGCTCCTGCTCCTGCTCCTGCTCCTGCTCCTGCTCCTGCTCCTGCTCCTGCTCCTGCTCCTGCTCCTGCAGAAATAGTAATCAAGGTAATAAAGGAATCACTCACTATTTCTGAGAAAATTGCATCGCTAACGCCTTCTCATTCTCATTCTCATTCTCATGCTCCTTCAATAACTGCTTCTGTTGCACCTGCTTCGAAGACGGTAGTTAAAGAAGATAAGCGGCAGCAGATACTCAATGCCGTTTTCGATTTACAAAATAGCAAGAAAATCAGACAAGTAAGACCTCGCCGCTTCATGGTTTGGATTCCTTTACTTAATCTATTGAAATTATTAGATTTCTGTTTGTTGTATGCATTCAGAAAATTCAAAAGAGTGTTGAAAATCCATGCCTTGACCCCCTTTTTGCAAATCCCAACCCAGGCAACCATTAACCAACTGAATAACGAAGAATTGCCATGCTGTAAAAATAGTCATACTCGCCGCAAGGGTTAATGCATTGATTTCAAGTGAAATTATTGATCGGTATAACAGATCGATATGTACAATTTGATAGCCCACGCCTATCTTAATTAAGCCATCGATCGGTACAAACGTTTTTACTTGAGTCTGATAAACATCGAAGATTCATCAAGATATCTCCACTCCTGTTAAAGATTAACCAACTTGATGGATACGCAAATGACAACAGAACTCACGTTTAAAGAGCCAGCCAAGCCAACAATTTTTGTGATGAAACGAACATGGATAGCGTTGGCGATTCCAGTAGTTATATTTTTCACCTTGGGTTCAGAAGCTGTCTCACAGTCATTCGTTGCATGGTTACTGGCAGGTGCTTTTATAATTTTTACAGCAATACCTAAGTATTTAGACAAACGTAAAAACCATGCCACTATCGATTATTTTAACGATAATAATGACGGTTATTATTATCATGAGTTTGATAAAACATCATTACTCATTGATTTAAATAAAAATACCATAAAACTAAAAGAGAAAAACAAAGAGCAAACATACCCGTTGAGTGATATTAAAACGTGGCGTTATGACTTAAAGAACTCTGGAAAAATGATTGGCATTGGAATTACCAACGGGATCGTAGCTAAATCTCAAAATGATTCCAACAGATTAAAAGACGCAAAAAATTCAGGTTTTTTTATTTCCGTAAAAGATATTCAGTCACCAGAATGGCAGGTGAGATTTTTTCCGAAGAAAGGACGTTTCAGTGACGAAGCAGGTTTTAGAGATACAGAGCTTCAAATGAAGCAATGGATGCAGGTTTTTGAACAAGTCTTAAACCAAAAATAAATCTAATAAAACAAGGATAGCAAACATGTATAAAATTATTATAGCTTTACTTACTGTCTCAATTTTCAGTGTGGCAGGATGTTCCTCTTACGGGAATCAGGATTTGAAAAAAGAAAATCAAGCCACATTACAAACTAAATTAATTAAAAACAAAACCACCAAAAATGATGTAATTAAAGAATTCGGTCAACCGTCCTCAACCACAACCAGTGGGCAAAGCGAAGATATTTATTTGTATGATATCAATAACGCAAAAATGAGTGTGATTAACGTAATCCCTATAATCGGTATGTTAGCAGGAAACACAAAAACGGAGTCCAGAACACTGTCAATAGCATTTAATAAAAATGGCACCGTAGAGACATGGAGCTTCATGTCAGACGACAGAAATCTCAACAATGGATTCATTAACTAAAGTTGCATTAAGTTGAGTGTTCTATCCCCGTGCAGAACGGGGATCATTACAATCTCTTTCTTTTAATAGGCTTACAAGCTGTTGTCACGCGACTGTTAATCTCTTTCATTTCATACTGCGCTTTTAACTCAACGTAGACTTGCTCTAACCTCACCTGATTCCCTTCAATATAATCTACAAGTGCTGTAAGTTGTAAGAACAGGAATTCTTTATTTTGTAAATTACTTATGAAATTACTTTTCATACACTTGAATAAGCCACAAAACATTTGCATTATGTTGTCTACATTATTCGTGGAACTACTATAGCTATTACCTGAATAAAAATACTTTAAGTGATAGCCGACGAAGAACAAATATAATTTGTATGTGAAAATGTCATCTTCTGGTTTGTATTCAGCACAAATATACTTATCTATAAGTATGATGAACTTCTCTTCTTTTGATAGAGATTTCTTTTTATTATCCACAAATTGCATCCTTGCAAGTTATTTTTATCATCCTGATATTTTATAAATACCATAATTAAATTGAAAAGCAAGATTCTTGTAAAAATATATTTACATGATGTTAATTTTATTTTACACCGCATCAATATTTCTCAGGCAAGGGTTCATTTAACTGGTGTGACTTAACCCCATATTTATACGAGTTGTATTGCCATTGTGTGAACTGTTCTTTATATCTGTTATTTTGTTTTCTAAGAATCTCAATTTCCGCTTCCATATTTTTAATTCTTTGCGCTGCAATATTCAAATTAGCAGGTTTTTTTAAAGGGAGTTCACTTTCTTTCAACCTTTTTCTTTTTAACAAATATGCTTCTACAATTTCTTTATGAAGAGCCAATGATTGACGAGTTGGTTTCTTCCCAATGTGTGGTATTAATTTTCCACGTAGTGCTTCCCAAGTTAATTTCCCTTCCCATGTATGAATGATTACATTTATCTTTTTTATATCTGCCTGCGTTAAATGTTTAGCCATATACCCTCCAATTTTATTATTTATATTATTTTATTTACTGCATCTTTTTATCTAAAATAGATAATATTTCTTCGTGATGTTGAACCCACTCCTCTGCACCGTAAAAACCATCACCTACTGCCTGAATCGCCTTCTGATGTAACGACCGGATTGTTTTGATACTTTGCGCTTGCTGTTTTTCACTCATGGCATCATAGCCTGCCCATCCAAGTGTCGCTGTTTTTGATAACTTTTTGCAGGGTGGAATTATGTAGTCATGGATACAATAACCATTAGCCGTTAGGTGAACAGCTCCATGATCTAACTCATCAAAGATTTTTTCACTCAAATGAGTTCCAACCTGGCCGCAATAGCGGTTGTTGCCGAGCTTCAGAGACCCTACTTTTTCAAGCATTTCTTCTTGCGAGACATGGTTATAAACACGATTCTGCGTGATGCTGACTCGTCCCGACCATTTTGCTATCTCCAATTCGGATAAATCGCCAAGGTGTGCCAAAGTATTGAGAAGATGTCTGGGCTGATGGGAACGGAGGTATAACGCTTCGCCTGAATCATCTAGATAACCAAAACGCGAAAAGACATTTTTCATTGTCTGCCCAGTTTTTCTCGCCTTTTCTATATCCTGCGTAAAGAAGCCATAGGTTGGTCTGTAAAGGGCATAAAAAACGGTCAATCTCCTTTCATTGCACTGATGCAGATTCAATAGACACAACGCATTGCTACATTTAACTGATTTATCTTCATCAAACCAGGGGAATTTCTCAGGTAGCAAGCCAACTACCATTTTCGATAGTGCTCTTAAAGTGTAAGCCCCGTCTGCTGGATTAAGGAATGAAACTCCACCGTCGATACTGGTTCGCTTTACCTTATCGATGCATTGCTTCTTATCATTCAGTTGATAGCCAAGTGCATGGCAAAGCTGAACAACATCAAGTGGCTTATCTTCCTGCACTGCAGGACAAAGTTCATGTCTGTAAAATTTATCAGGCGAGGATTCATACCATTTAGCAAGAGAGCGTGCATTTTCAGACAGCCTTCGCAGTCTGCTAATTGCTCTTCTGGCAACAGGCACCATAACGTCAGGTATCCACTTGATAGTAGCTCCATAGCCTTTTACTGAAAAAAAACGAAGCCCATATCTCTCTATTCCATTTTTATCATTTCGAGTAATTTCACAGTCAGCAGGCAAGGCCAGAATTTCTGAAGCTCGACTTGGGGCGCACATCAGTAATGCAAAAACAGAAGTCGTAAAAAGGTCTCTCTCGCTGAGTTCTTCATCCGGCAGGGAAAAAATCTCAGCGATAGCGAGTAAAGCTTGCTGATCAGGTAATTTATTTTTTCTGTCTGCATCTTCTTTTTCTGGAACATAGTTGTTTTTAGTATTTCGCTTTACTGGATTGGTCCAACTAAGAAACCCACACTTTAAAAAATGTTGCTCAGATAAAAAATTACCAAGTTTTTCAAGCTCATACGCACACATATAAAGGACATTATTTTCATAGTGCTGACCTGCTATCTGTAAAGCCTCGTCCAGAACAACGACAGAAGTGTTATAAACGTAAGCGCTCTGACAAACTTGCAAAAGTGCTTTTTCCAGACACTTTAACGCCATCATTGTTGTGCCGGGATTTTTAACAGGACTTAATGCCTGCTGGTATCGGATATAGCTTCTTGCAAAATTCACAAAATTTTTATCTAGCAGGTATTCATCTTTCAACACGCCCCTACCCGTATCTAACTTTCGAAAAACGGCAATACCTTTCCATACAGGACAATCCCATTTCAGATCTGCACCGAATACGGTTAACTTATCACGGCAAAAGTTGTTAAAATCATGAACATTTCTTTCTGCATCTAAATCAGAGTAAGACTTGAATATCACTATATTATTCATATAAAAGCCTCGTCACTCTCAATATTATTATTCGTTATTCTAAAATAAACGCAACTATGGCATGGGTCTTCAAGAAAATCAGTGCAGGATAAACATGCTCTATTCTTCAACAAATTACTATTATTAAATTTTGTATCTCCATTAGCTTTCCCAAGAAAAACATTAGCAAGAAAAGCCAACTTAGCTGAGACAGCCTGATTGATCTTTTCAACATTATCAGGCAGATTTTCGACATAAATCCCAGCACTGTAGATTGAGGAATGGTCTAACAATTCAGAAATAATCTGCACGCTATACCCATCTCTGGCAAGTCTTGTCCCCAGCGTATAACGTAGTCTTCGTGCATTAATTTTCATTGATTCTCCTGTTCGTTCCGAGATAACTCCTTCTATTTTAATTATTTTACTCAGAACATAGTCAACGACGTTTTTAGGCACATGAAGTCTGTCAGAACTAAGTAATCCTAAAATATCTTTTTCGTCTGCCGTGATTTTACGACCAGACTTACTCATAAATATAGGAACCTCATTTTTCTCCGCTGAATTAAGTGTCCTGCCGATTGTTTCCTCAACCAATTTGACTGAACAAACAGCCTGCTCATGAACAATATTAAAAATGTATTCACTAAGAATTAACTTTCTGAAAGATTTTCTAAACTCAAGCCCCTGCTTTATTCTAGGGAAATTCATGTAATATTCAACTTTGCCATTGATCGTCGATTCTCTTACAATATCTTTAAATTTTAGTGAAGTAATTTGCGCAGGTCTTCTTCCTGTAAAACTTACCAACAGCGCCAAAGAAAATTCATATAAATTTATTTTATTGAATTCATATGCATTTCTAATTGCCCTGTTGAATGTATAATGCTCAGGGTCTGTTAATGGGCCTTGTTCAGGATTTTCATTTTTTACCGCATCTCCTGCTTCTTTAACTTTCAACTTCATTGCATTGAAAAGTGATATAACCTTTTCATCAACTCCGTAATATTCCAATGAATACCATGTTTTGAAGAAACTCCTCAGTGTGACTAAATATTGAACCCTTTGTTTCGGCAGTGTATCTTTATAATTTAAAATAACTGTCTCTTCAATATAAGCAGGGGTCATCTTCTTAATAAAATCATGTATGTTGTTATTGATCTTTATAACGTAGCTTGGACTATACTTGCAGGCATAATAGGCAAGCGTGTTTATATATCCCTCAGTTAACTTTGGATGAAGAAATCTTGATACATATCTAACATTTACTATGTTATTACGATCTAGCACCCATTTCTCATCATTTATACAAAATGAATAATCAGGTTGCTTCGCGGTTAAATACACCTTGTCTTCTTGATGTTTTACATTATTCATATAGCTCTCTCCATAAATTCATTTTGAATCACCAATGAGGTCTTATGAGCCTGTTCTACGATATGTCTTGCGTTGTATATTTTTGCCATTTCCGAATCAACTACCCACCCCATAATATAAGATCGAATCTGGGCTTCCTTTTCCTCTGAAAAGGGTTCATCCCTCTCATCCATCATTCTGGAAAACTCATAGTTCCAAGTATGTCTCAGCATATGCCCACTTAACTCATTTAACTCTGGGTGAGCCTTGCTAATTATGTTGATGATTTTATGATATGCCGACATTGATAAAGGCATTCCAACTGTTTTTCCTAATTTATTGGTGATGAAAAGAAAATCATTACCTTTTGCATTTTTAACTTTGTTTCTTTCTACAATAATATAATTATAGATCTCTCCCATTAGGGTCTCTCCAACAGGTAATTTCCTTTCGCATGTTTTCACGAGAGGCTGATTCACTCGTGGATCAGACTTATCATCAGCTCGCCTTTTTATTGCAATAGTAGAATGTGCAAAATCAATATCGCTGATCCTTAGATTCAAAAGCTCTCCTGCTCTTATACCAAATGAATAAAGCAACAGCATTATTAATTGATTTCTTTTCTGCACTTCAGAAGAAAATGGATTATTATCCGAGTTCGGTTTAACAATATCAAATAAGTAGTCAAGTTGTTTTTGATTAAGAGCTTTATCTGGTATCTCTTTTTTATACCTGTCTATATTCGATGGTCTTTTACTTTTTACCGCTGTAATGAAATTTTTTATTTTTAATTCTACATTTTTATCGTTTGATAAAGTCAAATAGACTTTACAGAGCCATTGCATGTAGTCACAGATAACATTGAACCTAAAGTAATTGGTTGGATTTTTTGCTACAGGTAATTTACCACTTGGAGTGCCTTTTCCTTGTTTGTAATTTTTCGACATATAGTCTGATAAAACTTCAATTTCATTGAAACTTAAAAACTCTAGTTTGAAAATCCTTTCTTCAATATCTATATTATTTATAGCAAAGTAGCTATGTAACATAGCTAAAATACCTGCGATTGACTGTATAGTATTAATTGAGTTTGAACGATTCCTTACTTGGGTTATCAAGTAAAGATTTGGATAATAAATTGGCTCCCCCGTTATTTTATCAACAACGTGGCAAAACCTTTCTCCATTATCAAATACAAAGGAATTTATTGCATATTTTTTCATATGTCTCCTTATAAACCTTACACTTATGTATAGGTGCGGTATATTGTTAAACTATGATTTTATTTTTTACAAAAAAAATGCACATGTATTTATATTTTATTGTTCCAAGTCAATTATTTAACAATGAAAAATTTCGCACCTTATATAAGGTGAATCTAGTTATTATTATGTTTACCTAATACTTCAAAACAGACCGCAAACCCAAGCAGAATAAGTCGTTCATTAATTATGTAAACTTTTAAGTAAAGTATTAGGTGTTTTTAATCATGCAAACTTTACATTTTATCCTTCACTTCTCAATTCTAACTGATACTTCATAATTCTAATTGCCAATAGTTTCAATTCCCGGCGAGACTTGATCAAAAGGAAAAATGTTTCATAGACAATTGATTGCTCAAATATATTGTTCTTGCTTATTTCTTCAAAAACACCTCTAATATCCCCTTCAAAATATTGACTTAACCAATAGCCTATTTTCCTGTGAAGGTCATTATCTGATAGGTTATCTATTACCTTTAAATCAAAGATCCCTGAGTAAATTTCTAATTCAATATTGGCCATTTTGCATTCTTCACTTATAAATTGTTCAATTCTCATTTTAGATATCCTTGTAGGTGATATGAGTTAAGCAGCATTTTTTCTTGTTTCATCTATTGTTGCTTGAATCCAATCATCAATTTCACTTTCAATAAATGCTACGGCGCGTGAACCGATTTTAATTTGAGTTGGGAAACGCCCTTCGCTGATCAGACGGTAAATCCATGCTTTTCCATAACCGGTTCGGTTCATCACTTCTGTTAAACGGATAAGTCGGGTTGTTTGGTTGTTCATTGTCAGTGCTCCAGCTTCGTTTCGATGGAGTGACTTTAGATTTGACTGGAAAAGAGAACTAGTGAGGGTCAAAACAAGGAAACCGCGCGAGTTCCCTTGTTTATGAGTTTGAGGAGGTTTAGGTCAGTCGGAATCAGTGAGTTTCATCACGTCTGAAACTCTCATGTTTTTCAAGATACTGTTTTTGTTTATAAAAAAGTTAAATTGTCGGATAAAATCCTTCGTAATAGCCTTCATTGCAAGTGGGCGATCTGTGTCTTTTATTTGATAGTGAAGCCTGGTCTGTGATTCGTCATCATCATCGGTATAAAGTAATCGTGAAAGTCTATCTTCTGATATTCGAACGTCATTGCATGAAGCCCAAAAAAGTATATCCAGCATTGGGATAAGTCGATAGTTAATGATTTTTTTTATTACTCCATACCCAAATCGCATTGTCTCAACAGGATTGGGAGACACACCCTTAAACTTTCGCCATTGAGGTAATGCAGATTTTAAAGACTCCGCAATTTGTTCATCTGTCCCACTTTCTAAATCTAACTCCAATAAAATGGAACTCTTAAAAAAGTCTGGCATTGATTCTGAAAGAGGAACCTCAGAATAACTTTTATTAATTTCGTAATCATCTCCTCCCTTCCAGAAAAACATTCCACGTTTCATTGCCACAATACTCCACAGCGCTATTTCTTCTGTATTAGTCAATAGGAAATGTGGAGGATCGAGCAATTGATGCTCCATATTTAAATAACCTAGCCTTTCCTCTTCAATTAAGAAAGGATCACCGTTGAATATTTGCTGTTGGTAATTTAGAAATGCCTTTTGCTCAAAACCTTCTCGATTAGTCTTGAAGAACAGTGTTCTTGCCCAGAGTTCATGATACAAAAGCAACAACGATACTTCCTCAAATTTACGATAAGTATCAATGTTCAACCACGCTTTGATCTCTTTGGTATGCTCTGGCTTCCAGTTTTGCATTTTCCCTCCTGAAAATAGGCAAAATTCAGAAGCAATATATTAGCCAGAGCTTAAATAAGAAAGATACCCCAACAATCATCGAAACTTAGGAAGGTTGTTGAGGTATCAGCAATAGATACTTTTCAGCAGGTTTGGAATTTACTCTTTTTTGAAGTCAAAGGGAGAAACCGCTCGCGTCCTCAAAGCATCAAGATAATCTGCCCACCACTGAACCATCAGACGGCGTTCATCAAGATGTTCAGCTTTATGTATATAGGCGGCCCTGACAGAGTTTCTTTCTTGATGGCTCATCTGACGCTCAACCGCATCCTTAGACCAAAAACCGGCTTCAATTAATGCACTACAAGCCATCGCACGGAAACCGTGTCCACACACCTCTGTAGACGTGTCATATCCCATAGATCTTAAAGCCTTGTTCACCGTGTTTTCGCTCATCGGTTTTCCAGGGTTGTGATCACCGATAAAAATCAGATCATATCCACCGCTGATTTCTCTGATCGCTTCAAGGACTTCTAAGGCTTGACGGCTTAATGGGACAAGATGTGGTGTTCGCATTTTTGACCCACGGTGTGAGTGCTTCACTCCGAGTAATGGTTCACGTTCTGCTGGGATCGTCCACATAGCATTGTCTAAATCAATCTCTGACCATCTTGCAAACCTGAGTTCGCTAGAGCGAATGAAAATCAGCAATGTGAGCTTCACCGCTAGTTTGGTTAGTTTCCTGCCTTTAAAACTATCAATACGTTGAAGGAGTTCAGAGAAGCGATCAAAAGGTAAAGCTGGCCTGTGGGTTCGTTTTGCTACTGCAATAGCCCCAGACATCTCCTGAGCTGGGTTGTAGTCAATTAAACCATTCTGGACTGCATATCGCATTATCGCGGTGGTTCGCTGTTGCAGGCGTGCTGCTACTTCCAGACGCCCTGAAGCCTCAACGACCTTGATCGGAACGAGTAGGTCCTTTGTTTTAAGCTCAACAATTTTTCTCTTACCTATTGAGGAGAAAAGGTTGTCTTCAAGACTTTTAAGAACTCGTTCGCTGTGAGAAGGAGACCATCTCCGATTACATGCGGTATGCCAGTCTCTTGCTATTGCTTCAAAGGTAAAAGCTTCGCTTTGCTCAATCTTGTCAGTTTTTTTCTTTTCGGAAGGGTCGATACCAACAGATACCAACTTTTTGGCTTCATCTCTTTTTCTGCGAGCTTCGCCAAGTGAGACCGTAGGGTAGACACCTAATGCCAGAACCTTTTGTTTGCCATCAAAACGGTATTGCAATCGCCAATACTTAGCGCCGTTTGGATTGATTAGCAGGTGCATACCCTGCCCATCCGTGAGTTTGAAGGGTTTATCTGAGGGTTTGGTTGTTCGAACTTTGATATCAGTGAGCGCCATCAGTTGATACCTCCATTGTTGGTATCAAAATCAATCGAACCGAAGATACCACCAGTTATACCATCATTTGTTGGTATATGTGGATAGATGTGAGTGGACGTCAAGAGACATAGAACAGAGGAGAAACAGCGTAACTGCTGGATTTTAGAGACAAAAAAAGACGTCAATAGACGTCGATTTTGTACTATTTGGTGCCGAAGGCCGGACTCGAACCGGCACGTATTTCTACGGTTGATTTTGAATCAACTGCGTCTACCGATTTCGCCACTTCGGCACGAAGAGGTATGCGGAAAACGTTGTGGATTATACCTGTCGCACGCTGCCTTGCAAGCTCCGCCCTTCGCAAGCTGCGCTAAGTGCTGAAAAAAACAGCGTGTTTGCCAAACATTGCCCATGCAGCCTTTATTTACGCCCTCATCCCCCCTTCCCCAAAAAGCACATCTCGCACACCGTCCTGGCGTCGTCCATGCTCTACACTTCCTGACTGAGCCAACACGAAGGAAATCATATGTCCATTATAAAAAGTTACGCCGCGCAGCAGGCCGGCGCAGAGCTTGAGCTTTACGAATACGACGCGGGCGAACTGCTGCCGGAGGACGTTGAAGTCAAAGTCGAATACTGCGGCATCTGCCATTCCGACCTGTCGATGATCGACAACGAATGGGGCTTCTCGCAGTATCCGCTGGTGCCGGGGCACGAGGTGGTTGGCCGCGTGCATGCCCTCGGCAGCGCGGCGCAGAACAAAGGCCTGAAGGTGGGCCAACGCGTGGGCATCGGCTGGACGGCGCGAAGCTGCGGGCACTGCGATGCGTGCATCAGCGGCAGTCAGGTGAACTGCCAGGAAGGTAGCGTGCCGACGATTGCCAATCGCGGCGGCTTTGCCGATAAAATCCGCGCCGACTGGCAGTGGGTTATCCCTCTGCCGGAATCCATCGATATCGAATCCGCCGGCCCGCTGCTGTGCGGCGGCATTACCGTTTTTAAACCGCTGCTAATGCATCACGTTACAGCCACCAGCCGCGTGGGTGTGATCGGTATCGGCGGCCTCGGACATATCGCCATCAAGCTGCTGCACGCCATGGGCTGCGAGGTCACCGCGTTTAGCTCTAACCCTGCTAAAGAGCAGGAGATCCTGACGATGGGCGCGGATAAAGTGGTCAACAGCCGCGACCCGCAGGCGCTGACAGCGCTCGCCGGGCAGTTCGATCTCATCATTAATACCGTCAACGTCGATTTGGAGTGGCTGCCGTACTTCGAGGCGCTGGCTTACGGCGGCAAGTTCCATACCGTCGGCGCGGTGATGAAGCCGTTCGCGGTTCCAGCGTTCAAGCTGATTGCCGGCGACCGCAGCATTACCGGTTCGGCAACGGGTTCCCCGCACGAGCTACGCACGCTGATGAAGCTTGCCGGACGTGCAAAAGTAGCGCCGCAGACCGAGCTCTATCCGATGTCGAAAATCAACGAGGCTATCCAGCACGTGCGAGACGGCAAAGCCCGTTACCGCGTGGTGTTAAAGGCTGATTTTTGATGTGACAGACCCCTTCTGAGAAGGTGGCTTTTGAGAACGCCCCTGTGAGGGTAACACCGTTCACTTAAGCTGATGCATTAGGGGAAACACCAGGATTTGGTTCCCGAAGGGACGCCAGACCTGGTGGTCGCCCCGGGTATCACAAACTTAAACTAACGGTGTTACCTTAACTTCAGAAGTCGGATGGCGCTTCGCTTATCCGACCTACGTTTGATAATTGTATCCACCCACACGGCGCTTATCTGACCTATGTTATTTGACCAGTGCGGCAAATACCTCGGCCACGGCAACCGCGCCCGGGTCTTTTACACCATCCAGATTGCCGCTGTTAACATACGACGAGCGGCCGGCGTTGGCTTTTTGCATTTGCGCCGTCGCGTCTGCGCCTTCCTGTGCGGCTTTCACCGCAGCTTTCAGGTCCTTATCCCGCAACGCTTCAAGCGCCGGTTGCAGGGCGTCGATCAGCGTGCGATCGCCGAGATCCGCGCCGCCGTAACGTTTCATCTGTTCCAGGCCAAACAGCAGCGCTTCCGGCAACGGTTTTTGCTCGCCCACTTTTTGCCCGGCTGCGGTAAAGAAAATCGACATCAGCACGCCGCTTGAACCGCCCATCACCGTCGCCAGCCTGTCGCCAATCAGTTCCAGCAGGGCTGCCGGATCGTTGAGCGGCAGTTTGCCGCTATCGTTAAGCTGCGCGATATCCCTCGCCCCTTCGGCGAAGGTGGAGCCGGTATCGCCGTCGCCCACTTTCGCATCCAGCGCGTTCAGGTGGTTTTCCTGCTCGATAAGCGTTTTGGTTACGCTTGCTACCAGCGCTTTCGCGGCAGCGTTGTCGGACGGCGTTATTTCCACGTCGCGGCGCAGCAGGCTGTGTTTTTGCGTTGGCATGGCGCGGTATTTCACCATCGGCTGCCAGCCTGCGGTTTCTACCTCAGCCTGTAACGCTTTAATAAAGTCGTCATTCAGGGCGATGGCCGAAAGCGAGAAGCCTTTCATATCCAGCGCGCTCACCAGCGGCGCGGGGCCAATCAGGTAGTCGAGCTGATCTTTAAGATCGGAGTGCACCAGCTCTCTGGTCAGCAACGCCATCTCCAGCGACGATACGCCGCCCAGGTTGTTAATCAGCACCGCAAGTTTTGCCTCCGCGCCGGTCTTTTGACGCAGGTGTTTGACCAGCGTAGCAATGATCTCTTTGCTGTTTTGCGTGTCGATGGTACTGGCGCCCGGCTCGCCGTGAATGCCCAGCCCCAGTTCGACGTGGCCGCCTTTAATGCGCCCTTCTTCTTCATCACTGCCCGGCAGGTTGCAGGTCTGCATCGCCACGCCCATGCTGGCGAGGTTGTCGCAGGCCTGCTGCGCGATGGATTTTACGTCGCTCAGGGATTTGCCCTGCTCTGCGGCGAAGCCCGCAATTTTGTGTACCAGCGCCGTGCCGGCAATGCCGCGCGGCTGCTTGTTATCCGGCAGCGAGATATCGTCGCCGACGATCACCATCTCGACCTTCAGGCCGTGCTTTTTGGCTTTTTCCGCGGCGAGGCCGAAGTTCAGGCGGTCGCCGGTGTAGTTTTTCACAATCAGCAGGCAGCCACGGTCGCCGGTTACCGCCACGATGGCGTTCAGCACCGCATCCACACTTGGCGAAGCGAAGAGGTCGCCGCACACCGCAGCGGTGAGCATGCCTTTGCCCACAAAGCCGACATGCGCCGGTTCGTGGCCTGAACCACCGCCGGAAATAATCGCGACTTTGCTTTTATCCCAGTCGTTACGGACCACTACGCGGATGGCGGGATCTATGTCAAGGCGCGTCAGGTTACGGTAGCGGGAACTGATAATAACGCCTTCTATAGCGTCGTTGACCAACTGTTTTCGGTCATTAAAGAAGAATCTGGACATAGGTTCCTTAAAATCTGAAAAACGTATGCAAAGCATAGTTCTTACTTCGAGGGTTGCCGCAAACATGGGAATATGCTGATGACGATATTTAGCCGATTGCTATGCTTATGGAAAATTACCTCAGGGAAACTATCATGACCGCGCCACTGCTGATTGCCAGAACTATCGATAAGGAACTTCATTTACTGCCCGCGATGGCGAACCGCCACGGGCTGATTACCGGCGCGACGGGCACCGGGAAAACGGTAACGCTGCAAAAGCTGGCCGAATCTTTCTCAGAAATCGGCGTGCCGGTGTTTATGGCGGATGTAAAAGGCGATTTAACCGGCGTGGCCGAAGAAGGCGCGGAGTCGGAAAAGCTGCTGGCAAGGCTTGCGAAAATCGGCGTCACGGACTGGTCGCCGCACGGCAATCCTGTTGTGCTGTGGGACATCTTTGGCGAGAAGGGCCACCCGGTGCGCGCTACCGTCTCGGACCTCGGGCCACTGCTGCTTTCCCGGCTGTTGAACCTCAATGAGGTTCAGTCCGGCGTACTGCAAATCATCTTCCGCATTGCCGACGACCAGGGCTTGCTGCTGCTTGATTTTAAAGACTTGCGCGCCGCCACGCAGTATATCGGCGATAACGCGAAGTCGTTCCAGAACCAGTACGGCAATATCAGCAGCGCCTCCGTCGGCGCCATTCAGCGCGGGTTGTTGCAGCTTGAACAGCAGGGCGCGGAATATTTCTTCGGCGAGCCGATGCTGGATATCAAAGACTGGATGCGCACCAGCGCAGACGGCAAAGGCATCATTAATATCCTCTCGGCGGAAAAGCTCTACCAGATGCCGAAGCTGTATGCCGCAAGCCTGCTGTGGATGCTCTCCGAAGTGTACGAACAGTTGCCGGAAGCGGGCGATCTGGAGAAGCCAAGGCTGGTGTTCTTCTTTGATGAGGCGCACCTGCTGTTTAGCGACGCCCCGCAGGTGCTGCTGGATAAAATCGAGCAGGTGATTCGGCTTATCCGCTCCAAAGGCGTTGGGGTTTATTTTGTTTCTCAAAATCCTTCGGATATTCCGGATACGGTGCTCGGCCAGTTGGGTAATCGCGTTCAGCACGCGTTACGCGCTTTTACGCCAAAAGATCAGAAGGCGGTGAAAACGGCGGCGCAAACCATGCGCGCCAACCCGGCGTTTGATACCGAAAAAGCGATCCAGGAACTCGGCACCGGCGAGGCGCTGGTCTCTTTTCTGGACGAGAAAGGCAGCCCGACGGTCGTGGAGCGCGTCATGGTAATTGCGCCCTGCTCGCGCATGGGGCCGGTGACCGACGACGAACGCAACGGCCTGCTGAACCATTCGCCGCTGTACGGTAAATACGACGAAACTGTCGATCGTGAATCCGCATACGAAAGGCTGCAACAAGGCGTACAGGCTGCGGGCGAACAGCAGGATGCGCCACCGGCTAAAGGCAGTGCGGTCGCCGTGGATAACGGCATCCTTGGCGGGTTGAAGGATATTCTGTTTGGCACAACCGGGCCAAGAGGCGGCAAGAAGGATGGCGTGGTGCAGACCATGGCTAAGAGCGCGGCCCGCCAGGTGACCAACCAGATTATTCGCGGCGTGCTGGGCAGCATTATGGGCGGCCGCAGGCGCTAAATACCCTCGCCCCTCAATTATCCAGGGCGGATAAGCGTAGCGCCATCCACCATCTGCGTAACAAAACGGTGGATGGTGCGAGCTTATCCGCCCTATGGCCCGTCTCCCCTCCGGTACAAAGTTCTTTGAATACCGTCACAATCGCTCGATCTCATTTACCCATTCTGTCCGGATGTAGCTAAATTGTTAACTCATCCGACCACATAATAAAAATGACATTGCAGGAAGAGAATATGAGCTATCCGTCGCTGTTCGCCCCACTTGATCTGGGCTTTACCACCCTCAAAAACCGCGTGCTGATGGGATCGATGCATACCGGCCTTGAAGAACATCCTGACGGCGCCGAACGGCTGGCGGCATTTTATGCCGAGCGCGCCCGTCACGGCGTGGCGCTGATTGTCACCGGCGGCGTTGCCCCCTCGCCTTCAGGCGTGGGCGTGGAAAGCGGCGCGGTGCTGAACGATGAAAGCCAGCTTGCGCACCATCAGGTGGTCACCGATGCGGTACACCGCGAAGGCGGTAAAATCGCCCTGCAGATCCTGCATACCGGTCGTTACAGCTATCAACCCAACCCGGTGGCACCTTCCGCCATTCAGGCGCCCATCAACCGTTTCAAACCTCATGCCTTAACCCACGGCGAAATCCTGGCGCTGATTGAAGATTTTGCCCGCTGTGCAGATCTTGCAAAACAGGCCGGGTACGACGGCGTTGAGGTTATGGGCTCGGAAGGGTATCTGATTAACCAGTTTTTAGCCGCGCGCACTAACCAGCGGGACGACGAATGGGGCGGCGATTATCCGCGCCGAATGCGCTTTGCGGTAGAAGTTGTGCGTTCCGTGCGGGAAAAAGTCGGCCCGGATTTCATCATTATTTATCGCCTCTCGATGCTCGATCTGGTCGACGGCGGCGGCACGTTTGACGAAGCCGTACAGCTCGCAAAAGCAGTTGAATCGGCTGGCGCCACGTTGATTAACACGGGCATCGGCTGGCACGAGGCGCGCATTCCAACTATCGCCACGCCGGTTCCTCGCGGCGCATTTAGCTGGGTTACTCGCAAGCTTAAGGGCCTGGTTTCGATCCCGTTAGTCACCACCAACCGCATTAACGATCCGAAAACCGCCGAAGAGATCCTCGCTAACGGCGATGCGGATATGGTCTCGATGGCGCGTCCTTTCCTGGCCGATGCGGAGCTGGTGTCGAAGGCGCAGCAGGGCCGTGAAGATGAGATCAATACCTGCATCGGCTGTAACCAGGCCTGTCTCGATCAGATCTTTGTCGGCAAGGTGACCTCATGCCTGGTGAACCCGCGCGCCTGCCACGAAACAAAAATGCCGATTGTTCCGGCCCGGACAATCAAAAACCTGGCGGTTGTCGGCGCAGGCCCGGCAGGACTTGCGTTTGCGGTAAATGCCGCGGGCCGCGGGCATAAGGTTACCTTGTTCGACGCGGCGGCGGAAATCGGCGGGCAGTTTAATATCGCCAAACAGATCCCCGGCAAAGAAGAGTTTTACGAGACGCTGCGTTATTACCGCCGCATGTTGCGGCTGACGGATGTTGATATTCGCCTGAACCAGTACGTTACCGCGCCGATGCTCAAAGAGTTCGACGAGGTGATCCTCGCCTGCGGCATTGAGCCGCGCATGCCGCTTATCGACGGCATTATGCATCCCAAAGTCCTGAGCTATATCGACGTGCTGCGGGAAAAAGCGCCGGTGGGCGAACGCGTGGCGATTATCGGCGCGGGCGGCATCGGCTTTGATACGGCGATGTACCTCAGCCAGCAGGGCGAGTCCACCAGCCAGAATATCGCCGAATTCTGCGTGGAATGGGGCATCGACACCAGCCTGCAACACGCGGGCGGCCTGCGTCCGGATGGCGTGCATCTGACGAAAAGTCCGCGCCAGATTGTGATGCTGCAACGCAAAACCAGTAAACCCGGCGAAGGCTTAGGCAAAACTACGGGCTGGATTCATCGCACTACGCTTCTGGCCCGCGGTGTGAAAATGCTGGCGGGCGTGAGCTATGAACGCATCGATGACGAAGGGCTGCACATTACGGTTGGCGGTGAACCGCAAACGTTAGCGGTAGATAACGTAATTATCTGCGCCGGACAGGACCCGCGTCAGGAACTGGCGGAGCCGCTGCGCGAGCTGGGGAAAACGCTGCATCTGATTGGCGGGGCGGACGTGGCGATGGAGCTGGATGCCCGGCGCGCGATTGCGCAGGGCACCCGTTTAGCGCTGGAGATTTAGCGGCGGCGGCCTAATTTCACCGCTTTGAGCACGACGAATTTATTGTTGGACGCTATGGTTTCGCAGTTGCCGAAAATTTTCTTCAGCTTGCGGAAGTAGTCCAGATGGCGGTTAGCCACGATGTACAGCGCGCCGTTGTTAACAAGGCAGCGGCGCGCGTGGTGGAACATTTCCCACGCAACCTGGTCGGTCAGCGCGTGCTGCTGGTGGAACGGCGGGTTGCACAAAATCGTGTCGAAGCGGTAAGGCTCCACGCCGGACAGCGCGTTGTTAATCATAAACTCGCAGCGGTCCAGATTTTCCGGCATGTTGGTTTCAACGTTCAGGCGGCTGGACGCCACCGCCATCGGCGATTCATCGACAAACACCACTCTCGCTTCCGGGTTCTGGTCCAGCAGGTGCAAACCTACCACGCCGTTACCGCAGCCCAGATCCACAATCTCCCCTTCCAGGCCGGTCGGCAGATTCTCAATAAAGAAACGCGCGCCGATATCCAGGCCCGTGCGGGAGAAAACGTTCGCATGGTTATGGATGGTCCACGGCGTGCCTTCCAGTTTCCAGTTCAGGGTTTCCGGCGCGTCTTTCAGATCTGGATTAGTGAACGTGCCGTTAATCAGGCGCGCTTTTTTCCAGGCCAGCGTGGTAGTGGTCGGCCCGAGGATTTTCTCGAACAGTTCCAGCGTTGAGTTGTGAATATCGCGGGCTTTGGCGCCGGCGATAATACGCGTTTGCGGCGTCACCACTTTACGCAGGGCGCGAAGCTGCTGTTCCAGCAGGGCAAGCGTCTTAGGTATTTTGATCAGCACAAGTCCCGGCGCCTGCGGATAATCCGCGGTGCTGTCCAGGAATGTCACGTTGGATTCCACAATATCGTTCAGGCTGAGGTTCTGGCGGGTGGCCAGTTCGCTCAGGTAGGAATCGCTAATGCTGTAAGGCTTGTGCCCGGCCAGCACGGTGGCAAGCGTGCCAAAGGTATCGTTAAAAATCAGGACCGGGCCGCTGATTTCGGTGTCGTCCAGCTGTTGCAGCAGATAGTCATCCGCCGCTTCCCACGCCTGCAGCGGGTTTACGTCGTCCGTTTCCGGGAAACGTTTTAGTGTCAGTGAACGGAAACCGTTGTCTGATTGGCTCATCGGCCCTCCTGGATGGTAAAATTTTGGCGTTATCCCCGAACGGGGGGCGTGAGTATACCTTTTTTCCTTCTCAAGAGCGTATGAATGAGCGAACTGATTTACTTAAACGGCTATCCCGAGCATTTGCTTTCGCAGGTTCGTACGCTGATTGCAGAGCAGCGTCTGGGCGAGGTGCTGCAAAAGCGCTACCCGGACGCGCACAATATCGCAACGGATAAAGCGCTTTACGCCTATACACAGGATCTGAAAAGCCAGTATCTGCGCAACGCGCCGCCCATCAATAAAGTAGCCTACGACAGTAAAATCCACGTGCTGAATAACGCGCTGGGATTACACACGGCGATTTCCCGTGTGCAGGGCGGCAAGCTCAAGGCGAAAGCAGAGATTCGCGTGGCGACAGTTTTCAAATCCGCACCGGTTGCCTTTCTGCGCATGATCGTGGTGCATGAACTGGCGCACCTGAAAGAGAAAGACCACAACAAGGCGTTTTACTCGCTGTGCTGCCATATGGAGCCGCAGTATCATCAGTTCGAATTTGATACCCGCCTGTGGCTGACGCAACTGGCGCTGAAAGGTTCCGCATAAAACGACGGTGGATGGCGCTTTCGCTTATCCACCCTACAGGCTGACGTAGCAGGCTTTGAAAGTCTCTGTCTAACGGTGGAGGCGCTTTTTCCACCCTATATAACTGTTTAACAAAGTAGTCGCGATTTTGTAGGGCGGGTAAGCGAAGTGCCACCCGCCAATGAAGATAAACCTCTTACCTGGACTCATTTATGATCAGATTCGCCGTGGTTGGAACTAACTGGATCACCCGTCAGTTCGTCGATGCCGCCCACGAAAGTGGCCACTACAAGCTCACCGCAGTCTATTCCCGCACCCTCGAACAGGCGCAGACTTTCGCCAATGATTATATGGTGGAGCACCTGTTCACCGACCTCGACGCGATGGCGACGAGCGATGCCATTGATGCGGTTTATATAGCCAGCCCGAACGCTCTGCACGCGCCGCAAAGTATTTTGTTCCTGAGTAATAAAAAGCATGTGATTTGCGAAAAGCCGCTCGCTTCTAACATTCGTGAAGTGGAAGCCGCTATTGCCTGCGCGCGCGAAAATCAGGTGGTGCTGTTCGAAGCCTTTAAAACCGCGAGCCTGCCGAACTTTATCGCTCTGCAACAGGCGCTGCCGAAAGTCGGCAAGGTTCGCAAGGTGCTGCTTAATTACTGCCAGTATTCCTCACGCTATCAGCGTTATCTGGACGGCGAAAATCCAAACACCTTTAATCCGGCCTGGTCCAACGGCTCAATTATGGATATCGGCTTCTATACGCTGGCTTCAGCCGTCGCGCTGTGGGGCCAGCCGCACTCCGTACAGGCTACGGCCAGCCTGCTGGAAAGCGGTGTGGACGCCCACGGTTCGGTGCAGATGAACTACGGCGATTTCGACGTGAACCTGCTGCACTCAAAGGTGAGTGATTCGGTTATCCCGAGCGAGATTCAGGGCGAAGCGGGTTCGCTGGTTATTGAAAAGATTTCCGAATGCCAGCGCATTACTTTTGTGCCGCGCGGCGGCAAACCGCAGGATCTGTCACAGCCGCAGCATATCAATACTATGCTGTATGAAGCCGAAACCTTTGCTCGCCTGGTGGCCGGCAACGAAGTGAACCATCCAGGGCTGGTCACGTCGCGCATCACCTCTGCATTAGCGACAGAAATTCGTGCGCAAACCGGCGTAAAATTCCCGGCGGATGACATCCCGGCATCCCTCACGGCGTAAAGCTGTGTAAGGGCGGGTAGCCGAACATTGACGGCGTTTATGTCTCGTAATATTTTGTTACCCGCAAAGGGGAGTAACTTCATTGCCGGTTAATCGTCATTACGGTGCGTAAGCACCCGGTTGCCGGGCAATGCGAATGGTTTTTTACCCAAAAAACCATTCCGCGTTGTAAGTGAGACCTTGCCGGAAGGCGAGATCCCTATTGCAAGCGAAAGCGGCTGGCGTCTTCCGACGTTGGCCGTTTTTGTTTTGAAGGAATCTCTTATGAATAGTGTAGGCACGCCATTACTGTGGGGCGGTTTCGCCGTCGTCGTTGTCATCATGCTGGCAATCGACCTTCTGCTTCAGGGCCGAAAAGGCTCGCACACCATGTCTATGAAGCAAGCCGCCGCCTGGTCGCTGGTGTGGGTAACGCTTTCTCTGCTGTTTAACGCCGCTTTCTGGTGGTATCTCACCGGGACTTCCGGGCGCGAAGTGGCGGATACCCAGGCCCTCGCCTTCCTCACCGGCTACCTGATCGAAAAAGCGCTGGCGGTGGACAACGTCTTCGTCTGGCTGATGCTGTTTAGCTATTTTTCCGTTCCTGCGGCCCTGCAGCGTCGCGTGCTGGTCTACGGCGTACTGGGCGCGATTGTTCTGCGTACGGTAATGATCTTCGCCGGTAGCTGGCTAATTACGCAGTTCGAGTGGCTGCTTTATGTGTTCGGCGCGTTCCTGCTGTTCACCGGTATCAAAATGGCGCTGGCGAAAGAAGATGAAGGCGGTATTGGCGATAAGCCGCTGGTGCGCTGGTTGCGTAGCCATCTGCGCATGACCGATAAAATCGAAGGCGAGCATTTCTTCGTGCGCAAGAATGGCCTGCTGTTCGCCACGCCGTTGTTGCTGGTGCTGATTCTGGTTGAACTGAGCGATGTGATTTTTGCGGTCGACAGCATTCCGGCAATCTTTGCGGTCACCACCGACCCGTTTATCGTGCTGACGTCTAACCTGTTCGCCATCCTCGGTCTGCGCGCGATGTACTTCCTGCTGGCGGGCGTGGCAGAACGCTTCTCCATGCTGAAGTATGGCCTGTCGATTATCCTGGTGTTTATCGGCGTGAAGATGCTTATCGTCGATTTCTACCATATCCCTATCGCGATTTCGCTCGGCGTAGTGGGCGGTATTCTGGCCCTGACGCTGGCGATTAACGCGCTGGTAAACGTGCGTAACGACAGGAAAAGGCTGGCTAAATAATTATGTTGGGTGGCGCTTGCGCTTACCCGACCTGCATTACCGTAGGGCGGATAGGCCTGAGCGCCATCCGCCGCCGGGACGAAGTGAACTCTATCCCTGGCATTTGTCGACAATGTCACAATATTGTTAATCAACAGTTATTAAACCTGAATTATAGTCAAATAGTCAGTCGTTAACGCTTCCCACAATGCCACTTTCCCTTATACTCGACCAGGCAAACACATTTTCTTACATCCGATCTTATAAGTGCCCCAGAGTACAGATGCAGGATGAGACGACACACTACAGGAAGGTATTAAATGGCTACACAATCCCCGGGATTGATTAAGCGCCTGGCGCAGGGCAGTCTGGTCAAACAGATTCTGATTGGTCTGGTGCTCGGCATTGCGCTGGCGCTGGTTTCAAAGCCTGCCGCCATTGCGACAGGCTTGTTAGGTACGTTGTTCGTAGGCGCCCTGAAGGCAGTCGCCCCGGTGCTGGTTCTGATGCTGGTTATGGCGTCTATTGCCAATCATCAGCACGGACAAAAAACCAGCATTCGCCCTATTTTGTTCCTCTATCTGCTGGGCACGTTCGCGGCGGCGCTGACCGCCGTTTTGGTGAGCTTTATCTTCCCTTCAACGCTGCATCTCGCTACCGGCGCAACGGATATTTCGCCGCCTTCCGGCATCGTTGAGGTTATGCGTGGCCTGCTTCTGAGCATGGTTTCCAATCCGATTAATGCACTTTTAAACGCTAACTATATCGGCATTCTGGTGTGGGCCGTGGGTCTGGGCTTTGCCCTGCGTCACGGTAACGAAACCACTAAGAACCTGATCAACGACGTTTCCGATGCGGTAACTTTCCTGGTTAAAGTCGTGATTCGCTTTGCGCCGATCGGTATTTTCGGGCTGGTGGCTTCAACACTTGCCACCACCGGGTTTGAAACGCTGTGGAGCTACGCGCAACTGCTGCTGGTACTGATTGGCTGCATGCTGGGCGTGGCACTTATCGTTAACCCGCTGCTGGTGTGGTACAAAATTCGCCGTAACCCATACCCGCTGGTGTTTACCTGCCTGCGTGAAAGCGGCGTGACCGCTTTCTTCACCCGCAGCTCCGCCGCCAACATTCCGGTAAATATGGCGCTGAGCGAGAAACTGAATCTGGACAGGGATACTTACTCAGTATCCATTCCGCTGGGTGCGACCATTAACATGGCCGGCGCGGCAATTACCATTACCGTCCTGACGCTGGCGGCTGTAAATACGCTTGGCGTACCGGTCGATTTGCCAACTGCCCTGCTGCTGAGCGTTGTGGCTTCACTGTGCGCCTGCGGGGCTTCGGGCGTGGCGGGCGGTTCGCTGCTGCTGATCCCGCTGGCCTGCGGCATGTTTGGTATTCCTAACGAAATTGCCATGCAGGTGGTAGCGGTGGGCTTTATTATCGGCGTTCTGCAGGACTCTTGCGAAACAGCGCTGAATTCCTCTACCGACGTGCTGTTTACCGCAGCGGCATGCCAGGCAGAAGATGCGCGTCTGGCGAGCAAAAATCCTTTACGCGGTTAACCTTTATTTCTCCCCGTCGGCCACGGCGGGGAGTTCTTCGCGCTCCTGGACTTTCTTTTCCACGCTAAACGGGTCAATGCCCCGCTTCTGCATCCGCCAGAACCGTATGATGTTCAGGCCGTTCATCACCAGAAAGCTGCCTTCAATTAACGTCCCGCCAATCGATCCCAGCCAAAAATTATGCGTCACCCAACAGGCGGTGGAGCACCACATCACGCAGCGGGTCGTCAGCCCTTTGCAGCGGAACAGCACCCAGGTACTGGCTACGGTGCCGATAATCGGCAGCAACTCAACCAGGTGGTTAATTTTCGCCAGCCCAAGGCCAAGCGTCAGCGCGATAAAAATCGTCATTACCCACAGGCTGCGGGTGCGCAAAGAAATAACGGTGCGGATGGCGTTGAGTTCAGCGCTCATGCCCGCCGGGCTTGCGCCCATCAGGAAGAAATGCAGGCCGATAATGGCGCTGTAAGCCGCCAACTGTAGTTTGAAGCGTTTTTCGTCGCGGTTAATGAAAGTGGTTATCCCAACCAGAAAGGCCAGAACGCCTACTGCCTGGGCAATCCAATACGCGGTCATGAGATATCCTTGCCAGCCTCAGGTCTGTACTGGAACGGGCTGCGCCATCCACAAAAAAACTGGCGGGTGGCGCATTGCTTACTCACCCTACAAAACGATTTACAAGGTTACGCCGCTTTTGAAGATGGCGAGTTCACGGAAATCATTACGTTCGTTGCAGGTCTTGCTGCCGTTAGCAATATCAACAATGGCATCGATAAACTGGGTTAACAGCGTTGGCATATCGCTGCCGTGAAGCAACTGTCCGGCGTCAAAATCAATCCAGTGGGGTTTCTTCGCCGCCAGCTCACTGTTAGTGGCGATTTTTACCGTTGGCACAAAGCCGCCGTACGGCGTGCCCCGCCCGGTGCTGAAGAGCACCATATGGCAGCCTGCACCTGCCAGCGCGCTGGTGGCGACCGCATCGTTCCCCGGCGCGCTTAACAAATTCAGCCCCGGCGTTTTCAGGCGCTCGCCATAACGCAGAACATCCACCACTTCGCTTTCCCCGGCTTTTTGCGTACAGCCGAGCGATTTTTCTTCAAGGGTTGTGATACCGCCGGCTTTGTTGCCAGGTGAGGGGTTTTCGTAAATTGGCTGATTGTGAGCGATGAAGTACTGTTTGAAGTCATTCACCATCGCGACGGTTTTTTCAAAGGTCGCTTCATCGCGGCAGTGGCTCATCAGAATACGTTCGGCGCCGAACATTTCCGGGACTTCGGTCAGCACGGTTGTGCCGCCGTTTGCCACCATATAATCGGAAAAGCGTCCAAGTATAGGATTGGCGGTGATGCCGGAAAGTCCGTCTGAACCGCCGCACTCCAGGCCGAACTTCAGCTCGCTGAGTTTGCCCGGCTCGCGTTTGTCGTGGCGCATTGCTTCATAAAGCTGCTGCAACTGCTCCAGCCCCGCTTCCACTTCATCGTCCTGCTGCTGACAAATCATAAAGTGAACGCGCTGCGGGTCGTATTCGCCAAGCGTTTCACGGAAGGCGTCAACCTGGTTGTTTTCGCAGCCCAGGCCGATAACCAGCACCGCGCCCGCATTCGGGTGATGCACCATGTTTTGCAGCATAGTGCGGGTGTTGATGTGGTCTTCGCCCAACTGTGAACAGCCGAAAGGATGGCTGAACAGAAAGACGCCGTCGATATCTTCCGCGTCGTTGTTTTGCTTCAGAAAACGATTCTGGATCTGTCGCGCGATACCGTTCACACAGCCCACGGTCGGCAGGATCCACAGTTCGTTACGCACGCCAACCGTGCCGTTGCTGCGGCGATAGACGTTTACTTCACGATCTGCGGCCTGCGCTGCCAGCGCCTGGAAGTCAGGTTGATAGCGATACTCGTCTAAATCGCTCAGATTGGTACGCGCATTGTGCGAGTGAATATGTTCGCCCGGTTCAATTATCGCCAGAGCATGTCCAATAGGCAGGCCGTACTTGATGATGTTTTCACCCTGCGCAAGGTTGCGCAGGGCGAATTTATGGCCACGCGCGACCGGCTGACGCAGGGTTATTTCTGCACCTTCCACGACAACAACTTCGCCTTCAGACAGGTCCACTAACGCGACGGCGACATTGTCCTGCGAATGGATCTTGATGTATTGCATAGCAACCTCGCAGCCGGATTAGTTCAGTTCAATGCCGAAGTAATCACGGGCATTGTTAAAGCAGATGTTTTTCACCATTTCGCCAAGCAGGCTAATGTCGGCCGGCGCTTCGCCCGCAGCCACCCAGCGGCCAATCATCTGGCACAGAATGCGGCGGAAATATTCATGGCGCGTATAGGACAGGAAGCTGCGGCTGTCGGTCAGCATGCCGACGAAACGGCTCAGCAGGCCCAGTTGCGCAAGCTGAGTCATCTGGCGCTCCATGCCGTCTTTCTGATCGTTAAACCACCAGCCGGAACCAAACTGCATTTTCCCCGGCATGCCTTCACCCTGGAAGTTACCGACCATGGTGCCGATCACTTCGTTATCGCGCGGGTTCAGGCAGTAAAGGATCGTTTTTGGCAGTTCGTTGTTTTCGTTTTGCTTGCTGAGCAGGCGAGACAGTTCAATGGCCAGCGGGCGATCGTTAATGGAGTCGAAGCCCACGTCCGCGCCCAGCAGCTTAAACTGGCGCTGGTTGTTATTACGCAGCGCGCCGATGTGATACTGCTGCACCCAGCCGCGACGGCTGTATTCAGCCCCCAGCCAGACCAGCACGGCGGTTTTAAACTGCGCGACTTCATGCTCGCTTATTTCGTTGCCGGACAGGCGGCTCGCCAGAATGCCATCAAGCGTCGCTTCATCCGCTTCGGCAAACAGCACCACATCCAGCGCGTGGTCCGACACCTTACAGCCATGGGCGGCGAAGTGGTCGAGACGTTTGCTCAGCGCGGTTTGCAGATCGCTGAAACGACGGATATCGGTATCAGAAGCTTCAGCCAGTTTGCTCATGTAATCGGCAAAGGTCGGCTGTTCAATATTGAAGGCTTTGTCCGGGCGCCAGCTTGGTAACACTTTGATGTCAAAACCATCTTCTGCGACCTGGCGGTGATAGCGCAGATCGTCAATCGGATCGTCGGTGGTGCCGACCATCTTCACGTTCATCTGTTTCATGATGCCGCGAGCGGTGAAGTCATCCTGCGCCAGCAAATCGTTGCACTGGTTCCAGATCTCGTCGGCCGTTGCAGGGGAAAGCAGCTTGCCGGTGATACCGAACGGACGGCGCAGCTCCAGGTGCGTCCAGTGATAGAGCGGGTTGCCGATGGTATGCGGTACGGTGGCGGCCCAGGCATCGAACTTTTCGCGGTCGCTTGCATCGCCGGTACACAGGCGCTCTGACACGCCGTTGGTGCGCATTGCACGCCATTTGTAATGATCGCCTTTCAACCAGATGTCATACAGGTTTTTAAAGCGATAATTTTCCGCAACCTGCTGCGGCGGCAAATGGCAGTGGTAGTCGAATATAGGCTCGTCCTTAGCATATTCATGGAACAGACGGCGGGCGAATTCGGTATCAAGAAGAAAATCTTCAGTCATAAACTGGGTCATGGGTATGCTTCCTCTGTACGTATCATTTCGATGCTTGCGCATAATGACGACAAAGTTATCACACCAATTTACAGAGGCCGAGTTGATTTTTGGGGCGCTCATCACAAAAACCACACAATCGTTGTTAATACTCTGTTTAAAAAAGCCTATAAGCCCGCGTCATTACTGGCCTCAAAGCCGCTTCCCTTCTGGAGAGAGCTGAAAAACGCTTTTGTGATGTCACTCAACTTTTAAAGATGTATGACAAGTTATCTTGCCCCCGTCGCAATATCTCTGATTACGGATAGCTTCAACCGCTGGCATGACAATCAGCGCCTGACGGTACGGACACCGGATTTGCCGAAGGCACTTTTTTAAATGGCAAGATACGGGTCTTACCGGGTAATACCTCCCGGCATGCACCCCACTAATAACTAACGCTCAGGCAAAGCCTGACACGTACGGCCATGTTTGCGTGGTTGTTTATAAGACGGGATGAGGTTAGAAATGCGAAAGATCAAAGGCTTGCGCTGGTACATGATTGCGCTCGTAACAATGGGCACCGTGTTGGGCTATCTTACTCGTAATACCGTGGCGGCTGCCGCACCGACGCTGATGCAGGAACTGCATATTTCCACTCAGCAATATTCTTATATTATCGCGGCCTATTCGGCCTGCTATACCATTATGCAGCCTGTCGCAGGCTATGTGCTTGATATTCTGGGTACAAAAATCGGTTATGCCTTCTTCGCTATTGCCTGGGCCGTTTTCTGTGGCGCAACGGCGCTGGCGGGAAGCTGGGGCGGCCTGGCTGTGGCGCGAGGCGCGGTGGGCGCGGCAGAAGCAGCGATGATCCCGGCTGGCCTGAAGGCCAGTAGCGAATGGTTCCCGGCAAAAGAGCGTTCCATTGCGGTAGGCTATTTTAACGTGGGTTCCTCTATCGGCGCGATGATTGCTCCGCCGCTGGTGGTCTGGGCAATTCTGATGCATAGCTGGCAGATGGCCTTTGTGATTTCTGGCGTGCTGAGCTTTGCCTGGGCTATGGCCTGGCTGTTTCTGTATAAGCATCCTCGCGATCAGAAGAAATTAACCGAAGAAGAACGCGAATACATCATTGGCGGCCAGGAAGCGCATCACCAGGTCAACAACAGCAAAAAAATGTCGGCTTTGCAGATCGTGAAGAACCGTCAGTTCTGGGGCATCGCCCTGCCGCGTTTCCTGGCAGAGCCAGCCTGGGGCACGTTCAACGCCTGGATCCCGCTGTTTATGTTTAAAGTCTATGGCTTCGACTTAAAACACATTGCGATGTTTGCCTGGATGCCGATGCTGTTTGCCGACCTTGGCTGTATTCTCGGCGGTTATCTTCCTCCCCTGTTCCAGCGCTGGTTCGGCGTGAATCTGATTGTTTCGCGCAAAATGGTTGTGACCATGGGCGCGGTATTGATGATTGGCCCCGGGACTATCGGTCTGTTCACAAGTCCTTATGCGGCGATTGCCCTGCTGTGCGTCGGCGGCTTCGCTCACCAGGCTCTTTCTGGCGCGCTGATTACGCTTTCTTCTGACGTATTCGGCCGTAACGAAGTCGCTACCGCTAACGGCCTGACGGGTATGGCGGCCTGGACGGCGAGCACCCTGTTTGCTTTGGTTGTGGGCGCGTTGGCTGATACCCTCGGCTTTAGCCCTCTGTTCGCAGCCCTGGCCGTGTTCGATCTGCTCGGCGCCGTCGTTATCTGGACCGTGCTGAAAAACCAACCGATTAGCGAACTGAAAACGACGTCGAAAACCGGTCCGGCAGTGACACAACCCTAGCTCCTTCTTTTCTTAATTAAGCCGCCTTAATGGCGGCTTTTCCCTTTGTGAACCTCTCTGCGTTGTGGAGAGAAGTTGCGAAAAGTGGTATAACAAATCAAGTTACCCTCGCCGTATCTCCCGGAGTCACATATGGAAGTCATGGAACCTCGTCGCCTTTATCAACAGTTGGCCGCTGAGCTAAAACATCGCATTGAAAATAGCGTGTATCAGGTTGGCGAAAAGCTTCCGGCAGAGCGCTTTATTGCTGAAGAGAAAAACGTCAGCCGCACCGTGGTGCGCGAAGCGATTATTATGCTTGAGGTGGAAGGCTATGTAGAGGTGCGCAAGGGCTCCGGCATCCATGTTATTTCCAGCCAGGCAAAACACACCAATATTCCCGACGAGCGCTTTGAATTCGCAAGCTTTGGGCCGTTTGAACTGCTGCAGGCGCGTCAGCTTATTGAGAGCAATATTGCCGAATTCGCGGCCACTCAGGTCACGAAGCAGGATATTGTGAAACTGATGGAAATACAGGAAATGGCGCGCAATGAACAAAGTTTCCGTGATTCAGAATGGGATCTCAATTTCCATATTCAGGTAGCCCTTGCGACGCAGAACGGCGCGCTGGCGGCTATCGTTGAGCAAATGTGGAGTCAGCGCATTCACAACCCGTACTGGAAAAAACTCCACGAGCATATCGATTTGCGCACGGTGGACAACTGGTGTGAAGATCACGATAACATCCTTAAGGCCCTGATTCGTAAAGATCCGCATGCGGCCAAACTCGCTATGTGGCAGCACCTGGAGAATACAAAGCAGATGCTGTTTAACGCCACCAGCGATGATTTTGAATTTAACGCTGACCGCTATCTGTTTGCGGAAAATCCCGTCGTTCATCTTGATACCGCGGCAAACGGTCAAAAATAGTCATTTTCACGCGCGGGGGTAAGCAAACCAACCAATAGTGTCAGCGTTTGTAAATACCCTCGCCAGCCCACCGGCCAGTAAGCAAAATCAATCCTCAACAAAGCACAAATACTGTGACGCATTACGCGGGGCTTTGTTACAATTAGACGTAATTTCACTGTCGGTAAAGGCTCACTTTTCCTCCACCAGGCTCATCGCATTCACAAGGAGCGGTGGCGATACGCTTTCATCAGGCTGTGGGTGCGGACGGCTTAATAAAAATCCTAACAGTGCCGTTAAACTTCTCCGACCCGAATTAAACCGGCGACCTTAATCGATGTGCCAGGAACACTGAATGGAACTTTTGACGCAACTGCTTAACGCTCTCTGGAGCCAG
Organism: Dryocola boscaweniae; assembly: GCF_025215095.1. Classification (GTDB taxonomy): domain Bacteria; phylum Pseudomonadota; class Gammaproteobacteria; order Enterobacterales; family Enterobacteriaceae; genus Dryocola; species Dryocola boscaweniae. Next base: position 198,558 of record NZ_JALHAP010000076.1, read on the forward strand.
GATTTTGAAACACTCGCCAATCCTGGGATGATTGGCATGCTTTATTTTGTATTGTTCATGATTCTCTTTTTGGAAAATGGATTGCTTCCAGCGGCTTTCCTGCCCGGCGATAGCCTTTTAGTGTTAGTTGGCGTGTTGATTGCTAAAGGCGCCATGGGTTTCCCGCAAACGATAATTTTACTGACCACCGCAGCAAGCCTGGGGTGCTGGCTAAGCTATATTCAGGGGCGCTGGCTTGGAAACACGCGTATCGTGCAGAACTGGCTTTCGCACCTTCCCGCCCATTATCACCAACGCGCGCATAATCTTTTCCATAAGCACGGGCTGTCCGCGCTGCTGATTGGCAGATTTATCGCTTTTGTTCGTACCCTGCTGCCAACTATTGCCGGTTTGTCGGGTCTGAATAATGCGCGTTTCCAGTTTTTCAACTGGATGAGCGGTCTGCTGTGGGTATTGATCCTCACCACACTGGGATATTTACTCGGCAAAACGCCAGTGTTCCTGAAGTATGAAGATGCCTTGATGTCCTGCCTGATGCTGCTGCCCGTTGTGCTGCTGGTGTTTGGCCTGATCGGTTCGTTAATTGTGCTTTGGCGTAAGAAATACGGTAACCGCGGCTAGAGGAATAATAATGAAAATAGAATTTACGCGTCGCCTGCGGGTGGCGCTGCTGTTCGCAGGCCTTGCTGCAGGGGCGTTGCTGGTATGGTCCGGAATGCAAAGGACAGAATCCACTTTGCAAATCCGCGCCAGCCAGCAAGGCATCAGCATGCCTGACGGTTTTTTTGTCTGGCATCACCTGGATGCCAACGGCATCCGGTTTAACAGCATTACCCCGGAAAATGACTCGTTATTAATCAAGTTTGATTCCAGCGCGCAAAGCGAAGCCGCCAGGGTCGTGCTTTATAAAACGCTCCCCCACGGCTACGTTATCGCTCAGCAGGATGACGATAACAGCGCCAGCACCTGGCTGTCGCGCCTGCGCACCCACGGCGATCGCATCGGCTAATCCCTCTCCAGAATTCTTAATTTGTTAACAGAAATTGGGTTTTTACCCAATTTCTGACTATGCTTGAGTTTGCATTATCCGCTAAAAATCAGCGTCTTTATCAGAATTACTGGACTATGGGTGTCAGGCTTCGCAGCTATTACACACATTCACAATGGAAGGTTGAAATCATGAATTACCGTACCGTACTGGCTATTGCTCTGTTGTCACTAACGTCTGCCACGCAAGCTGCATCGCTATGCGGCGAGAAAGAGGCGGATATTCAGCGCGAAATCGGCTATGCGGAAAAGCATCATAATCAGCACCGTATCGACGGTCTGAACAAAGCGCTTAAAGAGTTGCGCGCTAACTGTAGCGACAGCGGCTTGCGTGCTGAGCATCAAAAGAAAATCAACAAACAAAAAGAAGAGATCGCCGAACGTAAAGCGGACCTTCAGGAAGCACGCCAGAAAGGCAATGCGGACAAAATTACCAAGCGGGAACAAAAGCTATCTGAAGCAGAACACGAGCTGAAAACGTTAGAAGCGCGTGATTACTAAGGCTTAAGGATTATCCTCAAACACCTGGAGAGAGAACTATGTCAAAAGATACTACATCAGAACATTTGCGCGCTGAGTTGAAATCCCTGGCAGATACCCTTGAAGAGGTGCTGAGCGCATCGACGGATAAATCAAAATCCGAGCTGGAAAAACTGCGCGGCAAGGCGGAAAAAGCGCTTAAAGAAAGCCGCAATCGCCTCGGCGAAACCGGCGATGTGCTCGCCAAACAAACGCGTGAAGCCGCGGCTAAAGCAGATGATTATGTGCGTGAAAATCCATGGACCGGCGTTGGAATTGGTGCGGCGATTGGCGTCGTGCTGGGCGTTCTGCTGACGCGTCGCTGATTATGGCTGATTCCCGTCAAACTCAGGGGCCGGGTAAAGGGGTCCTCGGTATCGGCCAGCGCCTGGTCACCATCATTGTTGGCATGGTGGAAACCCGGGTGCGTCTCGCGGTAGTTGAGCTGGAAGAAGAGAAAGCTCATATCGTTCAGCTACTGCTTATGCTTGGGTTAACCATGCTTTTTGCGGCTTTCGGGCTCATGAGCCTGATGGTATTGGTTATCTGGGCAGTCGATCCGCAATATCGTCTTAACGCGATGATTGCCACAACGGTTGTGCTGCTGGCGCTTGCGCTGATTGGCGGTCTGTGGACGCTCCATAAATCCCGCCAGTCAACCCTACTGCGCCATACGCGTCGCGAACTGGAAAACGACCGTGAGCTGCTGGAGGAAGACAAGTCATGAGCGACCGCGAACGCGACAAGCGTAAAGCGTTATTACTGAGCCGCATCCAGCAGCAACGGCTGGATTTAAGCGCAGGAAAACGTGACTGGCTGGAAGCGACAGGTGCTTATGACCGCGGCTGGCATACGCTGATAAGCCTGCGCAGCTACGCATTAGTTGCAAGCAGCGTGATGGCAATCTGGACCGTTCGTCACCCCAGTTTCTTAATGCGTTGGGCCAAGCGTGGTTTTGGCGCCTGGAGCGCGTGGCGGCTGCTCCGTAGCACCATCGCGCAACAAACGCGCTAAATAAAATGCCGTCCTTCGGGACGGCATTTTTTTGCCTGGCAAATTTAGCTCAATATATTTGATGAAGTTTGACAGTATTCCTTGCTAACAATCCTCTTTCGTCAAGCCTATTATCCCCTCCAACGAAAGCAAACACCGGTAACTACCGGAAATTGCACAAACATTAATCCCCGGGCCGATAGAACCCAAATAAAAATCGTTGGAGAGTAAAATGAAAAAATTAGATGATGCTGGCGTATTGTTAGCACGTATCCTGATGCCGGTCCTGTTCATCGTCGCAGGCTGGGGCAAAATTACGGGCTACGCCGGTACTCAGCAATACATGGAGGCAATGGGCGTTCCGGGCTTCCTGCTGCCGCTGACTATTTTGCTGGAGTTCGGCGGCGGTCTGGCGATTCTGTTTGGTTTCCTGACTCGCACAACCGCAATTATTACTGCGGTGTTTACTCTGCTAACGGCTTTCCTGTTCCACAGTGATTTTGCGCAGGGTCCAAACTCCATTATGTTCATGAAGAACTTCACTATCGCGGGCGGCTACCTGCTGCTGGCAATCTTCGGGCCTGGCGCATACAGCCTCGACCGGGCGCTGAATAAAAAGTGGTAACGGTTCTATACTGAACACATGATAAGCGAAGGTTATGCCTTCGCTTTTTTGTTTATAGTTTTCTTTGCGTAACAAATGGGAGAGAAGCATGGGACAGCTAATCGATGGCGTCTGGCACGATACCTGGTATGACACCAAATCCACCGGCGGGCGCTTTAAACGTTCTGAATCCGCCTTTCGCAACTGGCTGACCGCGGATGGCGAACCGGGTCCGACGGGCAAAGGCGGTTTTGCGGCCGAGAAGGATCGTTATCACCTTTATGTTTCCCTCGCCTGCCCGTGGGCGCACCGCACGCTGATTATGCGCGCGCTAAAAGGGCTGGAATCTTTCATCTCCATTTCTGTTGTTAACCCTTTGATGTTGCAGGATGGCTGGACATTCGATGATGATTTCCCGGATGCCACCGGCGACGGGCTTTATCAGCACGAATATCTCTACCAGCTTTATCTGCAGGCCGATCCTGACTATACCGGCCGCGTGACCGTTCCCGTGCTGTGGGATAAAAAAACGCAGACCATCGTCAGCAATGAGTCGGCGGAAATCATTCGCATGCTCAATACGGCTTTCGATGCGCAGGGGGCTCGTGCCGGGGACTATTACCCGCAAGAATTGCGCGACAAGATTGACGAGCTGAATAGCTGGATTTATGACACGGTAAACAACGGCGTGTATAAAACTGGGTTTGCCACGACGCAGGAAGCCTACGACGAAGCCGTGGGGAAAGTGTTTGTGTCGCTGGCGCGCCTGGAGCAGATCCTCGATAAGCATCGTTACCTCACCGGCGACCGCCTGACAGAAGCGGACATTCGGCTGTGGACCACGCTTCTGCGCTTCGATCCGGTTTATGTTACGCACTTTAAGTGCGACAAACATCGGATTAGCGATTACCCGAACCTGTACGGTTTCCTGCGGGATATTTACCAGATGCCCGGCGTGGCGGAGACCGTCAGCCTGCCACATATCCGTAACCACTATTATCGCAGCCACAAAAACATCAACCCAACCGGGATCATCTCCATCGGACCCGATCAGGATCTTGATGAGCCGCATGGCCGCGACGAGCGGTTTGAAAGGCGCTGATGATATTCATCCTGCTGAGGTTTTACGTCTCTTCCATTCACGGCTATTCTTGAAAGAGATCGCTTAGAGATCAAATGATTGACGTTTAATCAAGGCAGGCCATATATGGATTGGTATATCAAAGCATTAAGAAATTATATTGGTTTTGGCGGACGAGCGCGCCGCAAGGAATACTGGATGTTCATCCTCGTCAATCTGATACTGACCGGGGTATTGAGCATTCTGGACAAGATGTCAGGGCTGAGGATCGCAGAAGATGAAGGTGCGTTAACGACGATTTACGGCGTGCTGATTTTCCTGCCTTACTGGGCCGTTCAGTTCCGTCGCCTGCATGATACCGACCGCTCTGCGTGGTGGCTGTTGTTGTTGCTGATCCCGGTTGTCGGCTGGCTGATCGTTCTGGCGTTTAACTGCCAGAACGGTACGCCGGGTGAAAATAAGTTCGGCTCCGATCCTAAGATGCTGGATGCTACGTTAGTTAGCGAGTAGCGCTTAATTATTTACTTTCTTATCCAGGCCCTCTTCTTTCCGGGAGAGGGCCAAAATTATTTCAGCAACTTCGGTATTTCACGCAGACACCAGGCCTTCGCTTCGCCCATGCTGTCGCGTCGCCACGCCATGATTATGTCAATTTCATTGGTATATTCCGGGCTTACCACACGCAGTCGCCCTTCGGCTATGTCCTGCTCCACCAGCGGATACGGCATGGTTGCTACTCCCAGCCCGGCCAACAATGCCTGACGTTTATCTTCAATGCTGCTGACGGTAAGGCGCGGCTGTTTATCCAGCAATTGCACTGTTAATACCGGGCGTTCACGTGCGGTATCCGCCACCGCAATGCCGCGATATTTCACGCGCGTCACTTCTGACAGCGGCTCCGGTTCGCTATGAATAGGATGACCGGGCGCGGCGACGTAAACATTCATCACCGTGTAGAGCTTGCGTGAATTAATCTCTGATGACGAACGGAAGTGCATATCCGGCGCAATCACGATATCCGCCCGGCCCTGCTCAAGGCGTTCCCATGCCCCGGCCAGCACTTCGGTGATGACAGAAAGTTGGGTATCGGCTTTATCTACCAGTTTATCAATCAGCGGGAACAGACGGCTCGTGGGCACCAGCGCTTCGGTGACGATAGTAAGATGAGTTTCCCAGCCGCGCGCCAGCGCTTCGGCATCGGTAGTTAGCTTGTCTGCCGCTTCGAGCAACACGCGCCCGCGCTCAAGCAGCATGCGCCCGACATTGGTGAATTTTGTGCGATGGCCCGAGCGGTCAAACAACACGACATCCAGTTCTTCTTCTAATTTTTGCATGGTGTAGCTTAACGCTGAAGGCACTCGCCCCAGCTCATCCGCCGCTGCGGCAAAGCTGCCGCGCCGGTCGATTGCGTCCATGACTCTTAACGCCTCAAGCGTCAATGCTCTCTCTTTAGCCATCTCGTTCTCATTCAGGAAATTTGAACATACCGAGCAGATTAACTGGCTAACAATGCAGCGTCCAGGCCTTTACCATGGGTTGAGTGTAAAAAGAGGTCAAGAAATTATGATTACGCCAAGAACTGCCAAACAATGCGGGAAAGCGGACTACGGATGGCTGCAGGCACGCTATACGTTTTCCTTTGGACACTATTTCGACCCGAAATTGCTGGGCTATGCCTCTTTGCGTGTTCTCAATCAGGAAGTGCTGGCGCCCGGTGCGTCATTCCAGCCGCGAACCTATCCGAAAGTCGATATTCTGAACCTGATTCTGGAAGGCGAAGCAGAATATCGCGACAGCGAGGGCAATCACGTGCAGGCCAGGGCCGGGGAAGCATTGTTGCTTTCTACCCAGCCGGGCATCAGCTACAGCGAATATAACCTCAGTAAAGAAAAATCGCTGACGCGCATGCAAATCTGGCTGGACGCCTGCCCCGAGCGTGAAAATGCGCTGGCGCAAAAAATTGAAATTGCCGGGGTGGCTCAGCAGTTAATCGCCTCGCCGGACGGCAGCAAAGAGAGCCTGCAACTGCGCCAGCAGGTCTGGATCCACCATATTGAGCTGGAAAAAGGCGAGCAGCTTAGCTTCCAGTTGCACGGGCCGCGCGCTTACCTGCAGTCCATTTATGGTATGGTCCATGCCGTAACCCATACGGAAGAAAAAGAAGGGCTGACCTGTGGCGACGGCGCGTTTATCCGTGACGAGGCTAACATTACGCTGGTTGCCGATACGCCCCTGCGTGCATTGCTGATAGATTTACCGGTGTAACCTCCTGAAAAGCCATTAAAAAAGAGAATAATCAATGAGTAAGAAGAATAACGCGAAGAAGAACGGCATAAAAAAAGCGCATTTATCTGACCCGGCGATAGGTGTTATGGCAACCGCAGAGCCTGAGCTGAGTTATGACGACATGTTAAGCGAGCTGGAAGCGATCGTTAGCGAAGCGGATATGCGGCAGGCAGAAGAAGAAACCAGTCTGTAATGAGATTTGTAGAGTCTGATCTGAAAAAACCGAGGAAATCCCCGGTTTTTTTTATGAGCGGGCCGAGCGAGTTTATTCGCCGCCGTTGCCACTGCCCTTAACACGTTCAATGTTGGCACCCAGCGCCTGAAGTTTGTCTTCAATGCGCTCGTAGCCGCGATCGATGTGGTAAATACGGTCAACAACGGTTGTCCCTTCCGCGATACAACCCGCCAGCACCAGGCTTGCAGAAGCACGTAAATCGGTCGCCATTACCTGCGCGCCAGAGAGCTTTTCCACGCCGTGGCAGATAACCGTATTGCTTTCAATTTCCGCGTGCGCGCCCATACGAATCAGTTCCGGCACGTGCATGAAACGGTTTTCGAAAATGGTTTCGGTGATAACGCCGGTGCCTTCGGCAACGAGGTTCAGCAGCGTGAACTGGGCCTGCATGTCCGTCGGGAAGCCAGGATGCGGCGCGGTGCGTACGGTTACGCCTTTCGGACGCTTGCCGTGCATATCAAGGCTAATCCAGTCTTCACCCACTTTGATGTCGGCGCCCGCTTCGCGCAGCTTCGCCAGCACCGCATCCAGAGTATCCGGCTGGGCTTTATGACACACGATTTTGCCGCCGGAGATAGCGGCTGCCACCAGGAAAGTACCGGTTTCGATGCGGTCTGGCAGCACGCGATACACACCGCCGCCCAGACGCTCAACGCCTTCGATAGTAATACGATCGCTGCCTGCGCCGCTGATTTTTGCACCCAGCGTGTTGAGGAAGTTCGCCGTATCGACGATTTCCGGCTCGCGAGCGGCGTTTTCGATGATAGTGGTGCCTTCCGCAAGGGTCGCAGCACTCATGATAGTAACCGTGGCGCCCACGCTCACTTTGTCCATCACGATATGCGCGCCTTTCAGGCGGCCATTCACGGAAGCTTTAACGTAGCCTTCTTCCAGTTTGATTTCAGCGCCCAGTTGCTCAAGGCCCGTAATATGCAAATCGACCGGACGAGCGCCGATTGCGCAGCCGCCCGGCAGAGAAACCTGACCCTGACCAAAACGAGCGACCAGCGGGCCCAGCGCCCAGATAGAAGCACGCATGGTTTTCACCAGCTCATAAGGCGCACAGAAGATATTTACCTCGCTGGCATCAATGTACACGGAGCCATTGCGTTCAACTTTGGTTCCCAACTGGCTGAGCAGCTTCATCGTGGTATCGATGTCTTTCAGTTTTGGGACGTTTTGGATCTCAACTGGCTCTTCGGCCAGCAGCGCTGCGAAGAGGATCGGCAGAGCGGCATTTTTTGCGCCTGAAATCGTCACTTCACCGCTTAGCTGGGTTGGACCCTGCACACGAAATTTATCCATTGCAACAGCTCTCTTTTAAATTCAATCGTTACAACACGCGCGCGGCGGGTTGCTCAAAAACCATTTAGTTTGCGATCGCGATCCCACTCTTGCGGGGTATAGGTCTTGATCGACACGGCGTGAATGCGGTTATCGGCGATAAACTCCATCAGCGGCGCATAAACCGTTTGCTGCTTCTTCACGCGACTTAACTCGCCGAACAGCTCACCCACCGCAATCACCTGAAAGTGGCTACCGTCGCCGGAAACGTGGACTTCCTGGAGGGGCAGTGCGCTCATCAGCACTGTCTGAATTTCATGATTTTCCATGGGATATATATTCGTCGGTTAATGAATTAGCCACACATCTTAGAGGAAAGTGGCGTCGGCTTAAATAAGCAAAAAGCCCCCGATCTCAACGGATCGAGGGCGTGAACAGTAACGCTATGAAATTACTGGCTTGTAAAGGCGGGTAACAGGCCGTCTGGCAGATTATAAAGTTTGACCAGCGTTTGCAGTTTGTCGCTTGCCCCCTGCAACGCCAGTTCGCCGCCCTGCTTTCTGGCGAGATCAACGAGGTGGATAAGCAACGCCAGCCCTGCCGTATCTACTCGTGTCAACCGGGCAAGATTGAACGTCTGAACGCCGGCCATAACCTGCGCCCGCTCCTGCCAAAGCGACTGGACGGTATCGCCGTCCAGTTCACCGGCAAGCACCAGCGTGCTGCCTTCACGTTTCCAGCTCAGTTGCTCCATTACTTTTTGTTTTCCAGAGTGATCGGCTGCTGAGAGATAGACTTCAGTTGCGCGGTCAGGCCGTCGATACCTTTGGTTCGCAGGATGTCGCTCCACTCATTTTGTTTGGTGGTGATCATGCTGACCCCTTCGGCAATCATGTCGTAAGCCTGCCAGTTACCGGTCTGGCTGTTTTTACGCCACTGGAAATCCAGACGTACCGGCGGACGGCCGTTTGGATCGATAATCGTGACGCGAATAGCGACGATATCGGCATTACCCAGCGGCTGTTCCGGAGCAATCTGGTAAGACTGACCGTTATACATAGCCAGCGCCTGACCGTAGGCCTGTTTGAGATATTCTTCGAAAGCCTTGAAGTAGGCGTCACGCTGGGCGGGCGTCGCTTCTTTGTAATAACGGCCAAGGACCAACGCGCCCGCATATTTGATTTGTACGTAAGGCAGAAGCTCCTGACCCACGATATCGCGCAGATAGTTCGGGTTTTGACGAATTTTAGGCTGTTCGTTCTTCAGACGGTCGAAGGTTTTCTGCGCCGCCTCATTCATCTGTTTATAAGGATTGCTTTGGTCCGCCGCCATCGCAAACGGCGCAATCACCAGCATGGCGATCATCACAAGACGTTTAAACATAATAATATCCTCTTTGATTAGTTCGTCGTGCCTGGCTGCGGCGCTGCTGCATTATTCTCAGCGGGCGCCGGATGGGAATCCCCGGAATTTTGATTATCGCCGTTGCCGCTCTTATACAGGAACTGGCCAATCAGGTCTTCAAGCACCAGGGCTGATTTCGTATCCTGAATAGTGCCGCCGTCTTTAAGGATAGACGAGCCCAGTTCCGGATCGTCAAAACCAAGATTCATCGCAAGATATTGCTCGCCCAGCAGGCCTGAAGTACGAATCGCCAGCGAGCTGGTGTCTGGAATATGGTCATAGCGTTTCTCGATTTCCATCGTGACGCGCGGTAAGTAGGTTTTCTCATCAAGGGAGATATCATCCACGCGTCCGATAACCACCCCGCCCAGACGAACCGGAGAACTGACTTTTAGCCCGCCGATATTGTCGAAGGTGGCATAAACCCGATAAGTCGGCTCGCTGCGCAGCGAGGTGACGTTAGCCACTTTCAGGCACAGGAAGATGACGGCGACCAGCGCCACCAGCAAGAAAGCCCCAACCCAAATTTCAAATTTCTTTGTTTGCATGAACTCAATTCCCAAACATCAGTGCTGTGAGCACAAAATCAAGGCCAAGAACGGCCAGAGATGCGTGCACAACGGTACGTGTCGTTGCCCGGCTAATCCCTGCGGACGTCGGAATAGCATCGTAGCCATTAAATAACGCAATCCACGTTACGGTAATGGCAAATACCACGCTTTTAATGACACAGTTAACTAAATCAAGACGCCAGTTAACGGCGTTCTGCATGGCTGACCAGAAGAAGCCAGAATCAATGCCTTTCCAGTTCACCCCCACCAGCGTGCCGCCCCAGATACCGACAGCAACAAAAATCAGCGTCAGTAACGGCAGCGAGATGACGCCCGCCCAGAAACGCGGTGAAACCACCCGACGCAGCGGATCGACGGCCATCATTTCCATGCTGGAGAGCTGTTCCGTGGCTCTCATCAGGCCAATCTCAGCGGTTAGCGCCGATCCCGCCCGCCCGGCAAAGAGCAACGCGGCGACAACCGGCCCAAGCTCACGCAACAGCGAGAGCGCCACCAGCATGCCAAGGCTGGATTCCGCGCTGTAGGTCGTCAGCACCAGGTAACCCTGCAGGCCGAGCACCATACCGATAAACAGGCCGGAGACGATAATAATCAGCATCGACAGGACGCCGACGTTATAGAGCTGACGCATCAGCAGCGGCGCGTGTTTACGGAATTCCGGTTTCCCTACCAGCGCGTTAAAGAGCATCAACCCGGCACGACCAAACGAAGCGCAGGTTTTTAAACCGCGTCGTCCGAAAGATGCCAGCGCATTAAAGAGCATTTCTGCTAACTCCCTGTTTCTGATAATAAGTCTTTTTGATAGTCCGCAGCAGGATAGCGGAAAGGCACCGGGCCGTCCGCAATACCGTCCAGGAACTGTCGCACTCGCGGATCGTGATTCTCACGCAGCGCTTCAGGACTGCCTTCAGCAACAATATGCCGATCGGCGGCGATATAGGCGTAATCAGCGATACTCAGCACTTCCGGAACGTCGTGGGAAACCACAATGCAGGTGACCCCTAAGGCGCTGTTTAATTCTGAGATCAATTTTACCAGCACGCCCATGGTGATGGGATCCTGCCCGACAAAGGGTTCATCGAACATGATGAGGTCCGGCTCCAGCGCAATCGCGCGGGCAAGCGCTGCACGACGCGCCATCCCACCTGATAATTCAGACGGCATCAGATTCGCCGCGCCACGCAGACCAACCGCTTCTAGCTTCATCATCACCGTGCTGCGTAACAGCGGCTCCGGCAGACGGCGATGCTCGCGCAGCGGATAGGCGACGTTTTCAAATACGTTAAGATCGGTAAACAGGGCGCCTGACTGAAACAGCATGCTCATGCGTTTGCGCACGGTAAACAGACGCGAACGCGACATAGCCGGAACGTTTTCACCATCAAACAGGATTTCGCCGCTGTCTGGCGGAATTTGTCCGCCGATAAGGCGCAGCAATGTGGTCTTCCCTATCCCGGAAGGCCCCATAATGGCAGTAATTTTACCCCGGGGTACGGTCAGAGAGATATTGTCGAAAATGCGCCGATCGCCGCGGGAGAAACTCACCCCGCGAATATCGACCAGATTCGTCGCGGTCTGGCCCATCATCCTTCCTTTTTAAAGAGTCTGTTGATTAAGCATGGTGTTAAAACGCAGCGGAAACCCATCATTTTTACAGAATATTACCTGCTGCACTTAGCGAAAGCTGGCATTTGTTTTACTTTTCGGACGCATAAAGTCAGAATTAAGAATTATTGCCAAGCCCTTCAGATCTGTACGCAAGCCGGAATTTTCCAGGCCAGGACCGGCGATTATACCTTAATAAAGGATTTTGCATGCTGTTAGCTACGGCTCTGTTAATTATCGGTTTACTTCTGGTGGTCTATGGTGCCGACCGGCTGGTGTTTGCCGCTTCTCTACTTTGCCGCAATTTTGGGGTTCCGCCGTTAATTATCGGTATGACCGTTGTGAGTATCGGCACATCTCTCCCGGAGATGATAGTCGCAGGCTCCGCGGCTCTGCACGGTCAACTGGATTTAGCCATCGGCACCGCGCTGGGCTCCAATATTACTAACATCATGCTGATACTTGGACTCGCGGCACTTTTACACCCATTTACCGTGAATTCCGATATCCTGCGTCGCGAATTACCCCTAATGTTAATCGTGAGCGTAATGGCTGGCTTATTTATCTTCGATAATCAGCTAAGCCGAATCGACGGCCTGCTGCTTATCGCGCTGGCCGTTTTATACCTGCTATTTATAGTGAAGATCGCACGCCTGGCGGAGCAACAGGGGCACGACAGCCTGACGCGGGAGCAAATGGCGGAGTTACCGCGTGAAGGCAGCCGTTCCGTGGCTTATCTCTGGCTCGCGGTGGCGCTGATTATTTTGCCTATGGCTACGCGCATGGTTATCGATAATGCCACCGTGCTTGCGAACTTTTTCGGCGTAAGCGAACTGGTCATTGGCCTGACGATTATTTCAGTCGGCACCAGTCTTCCGGAGCTGGCAACAACTATAGCGGGCGCGCGAAAAGGCGAAGATGACATCGCCATCGGCAACATCATTGGTTCGAACATTTTCAATATTGTTTTTGTGTTGGGTATCCCGGCACTCATCGCGCCGGGCGAAATCGATCCTCTGGCCTTCGCGCGCGATTACTGGGTAATGTTAGCGGTAAGTGCCATTTTCGCACTACTTTGCTGGCGCAAGCCTCGCTCTATCGGCAAGGCGGCGGGCGCTCTGTTAACATGTGGTTTCTTCGTATGGATCGTGGTGCTTTGGTTTGTGGCATCACCAGTCGTTGGGTAAAGCGGAAACGGAAAATATGTCACACATAGATTTACAGCCGGGTTTTGACTTTCAACAAGCAGGCAAGGACGTCCTAAATATTGAACGTGAAGGCCTGGCGCAGCTTGATCAGTACATCAACGCTGACTTCTCTCAAGCCTGCGAGAAGATCTTCTATTGCTCCGGCAAAGTCGTCGTGATGGGAATGGGCAAGTCAGGACATATTGGTAAAAAAATGGCGGCTACCTTCGCCAGCACCGGTACGCCTGCGTTCTTTGTCCATCCGGGTGAAGCAAGCCATGGCGATTTGGGCATGGTTACCGCGCAAGACGTGGTCATTGCCATCTCCAACTCCGGCGAATCCAACGAAATTCTCGCGCTGATCCCCGTTCTTAAACGCCTCCAGGTGCCGCTCATTTGCATGACTAGCCGCCCTGAAAGCGCCATGGGACGCGCCGCCGATATCCATCTTTGCATCAAAGTCCCGCAGGAAGCCTGCCCGCTGGGCCTTGCGCCGACAACCAGCACCACGGCCACGCTGGTAATGGGCGATGCGCTTGCGGTCGCGCTGCTTAAAGCCCGCGGCTTTACCCAGCAAGATTTTGCGCTTTCGCATCCTGGCGGCGCATTAGGACGCAAGCTGTTATTACGCGTTAACGACATCATGCACACCGGCGATGAAATTCCGCATGTCAGTAAAGAGGCGTCGCTGCGCGATGCTTTGCTGGAAATCACTCGTAAAAATATGGGCATGACGGTTATCTGCGACGACCTGATGAAAATCGAAGGTATCTTTACCGATGGCGACCTGCGTCGCGTCTTTGATATGGGCGTCGACTTGCACACCCTGAACATCGCAGATGTGATGACGGCGGGCGGAATTCGGGTCCGTCCGGGCACGCTCGCGGTAGATGCTTTGAACCTGATGCAATCCCGCCATATTACTTCAGTGCTGGTTGCCGATGGCGACCAACTGCTCGGTGTGGTACATATGCACGATATGCTGCGCGCAGGCGTGGTTTAACAAAGGATTAGAATCAATGAGTAACCATGAAGCGCCGCTCGATACCTGCTATGGGCCTGTGAGCGCGCGCGTGATGGAGCGGGCGGCAAACGTGCGCCTGCTTATTCTGGATGTCGACGGCGTCATGTCAGACGGCCTGATCTATATGGGCAACAGCGGTGAAGAGCTGAAAGCTTTTAATGTGCGTGACGGCTACGGCATTCGCTGCGTCCTCACCTCCGACATCGAAGTCGCTATTATTACCGGACGTAAAGCTAAGCTGCTTGAAGACCGTTGTGAAACGCTGGGAATTACCCATCTTTATCAAGGGCAATCCGATAAGCTGCTGGCTTTTCGCGATCTCCTCGATAAACTCGCCCTGGCGCCAGAACAGGCGGCTTATGTCGGTGACGATCTTATCGACTGGCCGGTGATGGCTGAATGCGGGCTGAGTGTGGCCGTTGCCGATGCGCATCCACTGCTGACGCCGCGTGCGGATTACGTTACCCGCATCAACGGCGGACGCGGCGCCGTACGCGAAGTCTGCGATCTGTTATTACTGGCACAAGGGAAGCTTGATGAGGCCAAAGGGCTATCCATATGAGTAAAACAAGGCGTTGGGTTATCATCCTGCTGTCGCTTGCAGCCCTGGTGCTAATCGGCATTAATCTGGCCGATAAAGACATCGTTGCGCCAGTTTCCGTAAACAGTAATGAGCCAACCTATAAAAGCGAACATTCCACCACGATAGTTTATAGCCCTGAAGGGGCATTAAATTACCGTCTGGTGGCAGAACACGTTGAATATTTTTCTGAAACAGCCATTTCCTGGTTCACCAACCCGGTAATGACCCAGTACGATGAAAATAAAGTTGCAACCTGGTCATTACGGGCAGATCGCGCCAAACTAACTAATGACCGAATGCTGTATCTGTATGGCAATGTTGTTCTCACAGCCCTGACTCCCGATTCGCAGTTACGCAAAATTACCACAGACAATGCGCAGGTTAACTTGATCACTCAGGATGTCGCGTCCGATGATTTGGTGACGCTGTACGGTACCAGCTTTAACTCCAGCGGCCTGAAAATGCGCGGAAATTTACGCAGCAAAAACGCCGAGCTGATTGAAAAGGTTAGAACATCCTATGAAATCCAGAATAAACAAACTCAGCCGTAATTTAGTGCTAACCAGTACGCTTTTGGCCGCCAGTTTTTCGGCTTTTGCGCTGACCGGCGATACCGAAAAACCTATTCACATTGAATCAGATCAGCAGTCGCTGGATATGCAGGGCAATATCGTTACCTTCACCGGCAACGTTGTTGTTACGCAGGGCAGTATCAAGATCAACGCCGATAAAGTCGTGGTGACCCGTCCCGGCGGTGAGCAGGGTAAAGAAGTCATTGATGGTTTTGGCAACCCGGCGACCTTCTATCAGATGCAGGACAGCGGTAAGCCGGTAAAAGGCCACGCTTCCAAAATGCATTATGAATTGCAGAACGACTTTGTGGTGCTGACCGGCGATGCGTTCCTGGAACAGCTCGACAGCAACATCAAAGGCGACAAAATTACCTATCTGGTCAAAGAGCAAAAAATGCAGGCCTTTAGCGATAAAGGTAAGCGCGTGACCACCATTCTGGTGCCTTCACAATTGCAGAATAAAGATGGCCAGGCGCCGGCACCTAAAAAGAGTAACTAATTCGTTATGGCAACTTTAATCGCGAAGAATCTCGCCAAGGCCTATAAAGGCCGCCGCGTGGTGGAAGACGTGAGTCTGACCGTTAAATCCGGCGAAATTGTCGGCCTGCTCGGCCCGAACGGCGCGGGTAAAACGACAACCTTCTATATGGTCGTTGGCATCGTGCCACGTGATGCGGGCAACATTATTATTGATGATGAAGATATCAGTATGCTGCCGCTTCACGCACGTGCGCGTCGGGGCATTGGTTATCTGCCTCAGGAGGCGTCGATTTTTCGTCGTCTGAGCGTATTTGATAACCTGATGGCGGTGCTGCAAATCCGCGACGATTTGAGCGCAGAACAGCGTGAAGATCGCGCGAATGAGCTGATGGAAGAGTTTCACATTGAGCATTTGCGTAACAACCTCGGCCAGTCGCTGTCCGGTGGTGAACGTCGCCGTGTGGAAATCGCCCGCGCTTTAGCCGCAAATCCAAAGTTTATTCTGCTTGATGAACCTTTTGCCGGGGTCGACCCGATTTCGGTTATCGACATCAAGCGAATAATCGAGCATTTACGCGACAGCGGGCTCGGTGTGCTGATTACTGACCACAACGTACGTGAAACCCTCGCCGTTTGTGAACGAGCTTACATCGTCAGCCAGGGGCAGCTCATCGCACATGGCACGCCGGGGGAAATCCTGGAAGATGAGCATGTTAAGCGCGTCTATCTGGGCGAAGAGTTCAGACTCTGATAGGGTAGGAAGCATTAACCTGTATACCTGAGGAAGTTCGCTCTGAATATGAAGCAAGGTTTGCAACTTCGGCTTAGCCAACAACTTGCTATGACTCCGCAACTGCAACAGGCCATCCGTCTGCTGCAGTTGTCGACGCTGGAGTTACAGCAAGAACTTCAGCAAGCACTGGAAAGCAATCCACTGCTTGAGCAAACCGACCTGCATGAAGAAATCGACACTCAGGAAACTCGCGAAAACGAAGCGCTGGACACCCGTGAGGCTCTTGAACAAAAAGAGATGCCTGACGAACTTCCGCTGGATACGAGCTGGGATGAAATCTACACCGCAGGAACCCCTTCCGGCACCGGAACTGACTACATCGATGATGAGCTTCCGGTTTATCAGGGCGAAACCACCCAGTCGCTTCAGGATTACCTGATGTGGCAAGTAGATTTGACCCCTTTTACCGACACCGATACCGCTATCGCCACCTCCATTGTCGACGCCGTTGACGAAACAGGCTATCTCACCGTCTCGCTTGAAGAAATTCTGGAAAGCATGGGTAACGACGAGTTGAGCCTTGATGAGGTGGAAGCGGTACTCAAACGCGTGCAGCGGTTTGATCCCGTTGGCGTGGCGGCGCGCGATCTGCGCGATTGTCTTCTGATTCAGCTTTCACAATATGCCAAAGAGACGCCCTGGCTGAACGAGGCTCGTCTGATCGTCAGCGAACATCTTGATCTGCTGGCCAACCACGACTTCCGTAGCCTGATGCGCGTCACGCGCCTGAAAGAAGACGTGCTGAAAGAAGCCATGTGCCTGATCCAGTCTTTAGATCCGCGTCCAGGGCAGTCCATTCAAACCGGCGAGCCTGAATACGTCATTCCTGATGTGCTGGTACGTAAAGCCCAGGGACAATGGACCGTGGAACTCAATTCAGATAGCATTCCACGCCTGAAAATAAATCAGCAGTATGCCGCGCTCGGCACCAGCAGCCGAAGCGACAGCGATTCGCAATACATCCGCAGCAACCTGCAGGATGCGAAGTGGCTAATCAAAAGTCTGGAAAGCCGCAACGATACGCTGCTGCGCGTCAGCCGCTGTATCGTCGAGCAGCAGCAAGGTTTTTTTGAGCACGGCGAAGAACACATGAAGCCGATGGTGCTGGCAGATATTGCGCAGGCGGTGGAAATGCACGAATCCACCATCTCGCGTGTGACCACACAGAAATATCTGCACAGCCCGCGGGGCATCTTTGAACTGAAATATTTCTTCTCAAGCCATGTGAATACCGAGGGCGGTGGCGAAGCCTCCTCCACGGCAATACGCGCGCTGGTGAAGAAGTTAATTGCTGCGGAAAACCCCGTGAAACCTCTTAGCGACAGCAAGTTAACGACTATGCTGTCAGATCAGGGGATTATGGTGGCACGCCGCACTGTTGCGAAGTACCGAGAGTCTTTATCCATACCACCGTCAAATCAGCGTAAGCAGCTGGTCTGACTCAACTGATAAGGAAGACACTATGCAGCTCAACATTACAGGACAAAACGTCGAGATCACGGACGCACTGCGCGATTTTGTGAATGCGAAGTTTGCCAAACTGGAGCAGTACTTCGAACGCATTAACCAGGTTTACATTGTGTTAAAAGTGGAAAAAGTTACCCACCTTGCAGATGCCACGCTTCATGTAAACGGGGGGGAGCTACATGCCAGTGCCGAAGGCCAGGACATGTACGCGGCCATTGACGGCCTCATCGATAAACTGGCTCGCCAGTTAACTAAACATAAAGATAAACTAAAACAACATTGATAATCCAGGTATCTGTTTACGCCTCGACGGCTCGTTGTCCCAAGGTCAACGGGCCGTTAGCATAACAGGGTGCTTAGGTGAACTTATGATGAACAACGATTTCGCTCTACAGCTTAGTAACGTCCTTAACCAGGAATGTACCCGAAGTGGTGTCCACTGCCAGAGCAAAAAGCGCGCGCTGGAAATTATCAGCGAGCTGGCTGCAAAGCAGCTTGGCCTGCCGCCGCAGATTGTTTTTGAAGCGGTGCTGACGCGTGAACGCATGGGAAGTACCGGGATAGGTAACGGCATCGCCATTCCACACGGAAAGCTTGAAGAAGATACTCTGCGCGCCGTGGGGGTGTTCATTCAACTGGAAACGCCAATTGCTTTCGACGCCATTGATAACCAGCCAGTCGACCTGCTGTTTGCTTTACTGGTGCCTGCCGATCAAACCAAAACACATTTGCACACCCTGTCCCTGGTGGCAAAACGTCTGGCGGACAAAACGATATGCCGTCGCCTGCGTGCGGCGCGCAGCGACGAAGAGCTTTATCAGATCATTACCGATACTGAAAACGGTAGTGAAAGTGAATAATCCGGCTGCGGCATCGCAAATGCCACAGCTTGAGATGTCGGGGGAATGATGACATGGTGCTGATGATAGTCAGCGGCCGCTCTGGTTCAGGGAAGTCTGTAGCCTTGCGTGCACTGGAAGATATGGGATTCTACTGTGTGGATAACCTGCCAGTAGTGCTGCTGCCGGATTTGGCGAAAACGCTCGCTGAGCGACAAATATCTGCGGCGGTCAGTATCGACGTGCGTAACATGCCGGAAAACCCGGAGATTTTTGAGCAGGCAATGACAAACCTGCCTGATTCTTTCTCTCCGCAGCTTCTGTTTCTTGATGCGGACCGCAATACCCTGATCCGACGTTATAGCGACACCCGCCGATTACACCCGCTTTCAAACAAGAATTTGTCGCTGGAAAGCGCCATAGACGAAGAAAGCGATCTGCTTGAGCCGCTTAAGTCCCGCGCCGATCTGATAATCGATACCTCAGAAATGTCGGTGCATGAATTAGCGGAAATGCTGCGTACCCGCCTGCTGGGCAAGCGTGAGCGCGAGCTAACGATGGTGTTCGAATCCTTCGGCTTCAAGCATGGTATTCCAATCGATGCCGATTACGTTTTCGACGTGCGCTTCCTGCCAAACCCGCACTGGGATCCGAAACTGCGCCCGATGACGGGTCTGGATCGCCCCGTCGCCGCGTTTCTTGACAGACATACAGAAGTTCACAATTTTATCTACCAGACCCGCAGCTATCTTGAGCTATGGTTACCGATGCTGGAAACCAACAATCGTAGCTACCTGACCGTAGCCATCGGTTGTACGGGCGGTAAGCACCGCTCGGTTTATATTGCCGAGCAGTTAGCCGACTACTTCCGTTCACGTGGGAAGAACGTTCAGTCTCGTCACCGTACGCTGGAAAAACGTAAAACATGACCGTAAAGCACACCGTTGAAATCACTAATAAGCTGGGCATGCATGCACGCCCGGCGATGAAACTGTTTGAGCTGGTGCAAAGCTTTGATGCAGAAGTGATGCTGCGGAATGAAGCGGGAACCGAAGCCGAGGCCAGCAGCGTTATCGCCCTGCTGATGCTGGATTCGGCTAAAGGCGGGCAGATTGAAATCGAAGTCACCGGCCCGCAGGAAGAACAGGCGCTGGCAGCGGTTGTCGCGCTGTTCAACGCCGGTTTCGACGAAGATTAAAATTATTTCAACTCATGCTGCGCCAGAAATGACTCTCCGCCCAACTGGCGCATCTGCCGTAAAATCCACTGCTGACGTTGGCCTACATAGCCGGAAGGCGCGTTCGCTTTAAAGCGAATCGGGTTAGGCAGCACTGCGGCAAGCAAAGCGGCTTCGGACGCGCTCAAACGACTTGCCGGTTTGTGGAAATAGCGTTGCGCGGCAGCTTCCACGCCAAAGGTGCCTTCGCCGAATTCAGCGATATTCAGATAAACGGTCAGAATACGGCGCTTCGTCCACACCACTTCCATACCAAGCGTAAGCCCGGCTTCCAGCCCTTTTCGCACCCAGCTACGTCCGTCCCATAAAAAAAGATTTTTGGCCGTTTGCTGCGACAGCGTGGAAGCACCGCGAATGCGTTTCTCGTTGCGTTCATTGTGGGAAATCGCTTTTTCTATAGAAGCCATATCAAACCCCCAATGCTCCGGGAAGGTCTGATCTTCTGCGGCAATCACCGCAAGCGGCATCCACGGAGAAATTTCATCCATGCCTACCCAGTCCGAATGCGCGACATAGCTAAAATCCCCCGTCAGCCAGGCGCTGAGCTGCCGCTCGGCCATCACCGCTGAAAACGGAACGGGAAGAAAACTAAACAGGACGATGCCCGCAATCCATAGCCCGGCAATAGCCAGTACTACACGTAAAATCCAGCGCTTGAGATATGTCCAGAGCGCGAAACGCCCTTTCCTCATGCGCTGAGCACCAGAACGCGAGCTACCAGTTTTTCTATACCGGCAGCAGCTTCATCGATGCGGGTAGCCAGCATGTAAGCAGGCGTTGTAACGACTTTACGTTCTTCGTCGACCACGATGTCATCTACCGGACAAGGAACATGCTCCGCGCCCATCTCTTCGAGCAACTCGGCCATGTCGATATCTGTACCGATCGTCAAACGCACGGGCATATCCAGAATTTTTGGCAGCATGGCTGGCGCGATACACATAAAGCCAATGGGTTTACCCTGCGCATGAACTTCGCGGGTCAGTCGACGCAATTCGCTGTCGACCCGGCATTCGATGCCCTTTGAAGCAAAATCGCTGAGGTTTTTAGCCGCGCCGAAGCCGCCTGGCACAATCAGAGCATCAAGCTCATTAGCATCTGCCTTCGCTAAAGGCATTATTGCACCGCGCGCGATACGGGCAGCTTCAACGAGGACATTTCGCCCCTCGTTCGCTTCATCGTTGGCAAGGTGATTGATAACATCCGTTTGAGGTTTATCGGGTGCAAAACAAACGGCTTCAGCGCCCGCACGCGCTATCGCCAGCAGCGTAATCACCGCCTCGTGGATTTCGCTGCCATCGTAGACGCCGCAACCGCTGAGCACCACGCCAACTTTCTTCATATGGCTCTTCCTTTTGGTCATGCGGCCCTGATTATCAGTTATGGTAATTTGGCCGCTATGGTTCACACATTTTACTGATTCACGTAACAAACTTTTTAAGTTTTGCTATCTTAATGCCTGAGCAACCCTCGAATGACAGGTTGTGCCGCTTGATGACAACTTATAAATAATCGGCGCAACCTACAATTTCCCTGGTGTTGGCGCAGTGTTCGCGCACCCCGGTTTATCCGGGGTCATTTTTTAGGAGCGTTCGCAACCCAGGCCTTCAGAACATCCACATCGTGCTGCCATTCTTGTTTCAGCTCTTCAATCCACTCACCCACATTATCTGACCATGCAGGTAAATCCGGCGACTGAATTTGCTGGGCGACCTGTTGCAAATGACGCAGGCCGACGGACCCTGCGGCGCCTTTAATTTTATGTCCTTCCTCAACCACGCTCTTCCAGTCGCGGGCGGTCATATTGGAATCCAGGATGCTTAAATAGCCCGGCATCATTTTTTCAAACATCGCCAGACCATCGGTAATTAACTTCGGCCCTACTAATTCCATGTACTGTTCGAGCATCGGTATATCAAGTAACGCTTGCTGTTTTTCACTGTCAACTTGAGTCATTACAGGTTCCTTCTCGGTGTCAGTCTGTTGGTTATCCCAGAATTTCTGAATAACGGCCATAAGCGCCGGTACCGCAAGCGGCTTGCTCAGCACGTCATCCATTCCCGCTTCCAGATACTCTTTTTTATCTTTCAGCACGTTAGCTGTCAGCGCCACCAGCGGTGGAAGCTCTTCTTTGTCAAAGCGAACGTTCAGCTCGCGGGAAATATCCAGCCCGGTCATATCCGGAAGCTGAATATCCAGCAGCACCAGGTCGTATTCGCCCGGCGTGAATTTTTCCAGCGCCTCTTTGCCCGTCATGGCGACCTCAACGCTGTTGCCCAGCTTCTCCAGCACCGAGCGGGCAACGATGACGTTTAGCTCAATATCCTCTACCAGCAGCACGTGCAGCGCTGGCAGCGGCATTTCGTCATCGTCGAAGGTATCTTCGACTTCCTCCGCCACGCGCGGAGCCTGCACCGTCAATGTGAATAGCGAACCTTCGCCCGGCTTGCTGCTGACGGTAATGTCTCCGCCCATGCTTTTCGCCAGCCGGCGCGAAACCGCAAGCCCGATACCGGTGCCGGTGGCGGGCTTCCCGCCGTGGCTGTCTTTGACCTGATAATACATGGCGAAGATTTTATCCTGCTCGTCCTGCGGTATACCAATACCGGAGTCCTGAACTTCAAAACGCAGGCTGCTTTCATTTTCATAACGTACGCGCACTGTGACCTGCCCGCCTTTTGGCGTGAACTTCACGGCGTTACTGATGAGATTCCAGAGAATCTGTCGTAAACGCGTTCCGTCGGTCACCACTTTATGCGGCAGAGGCAACCGGGGCTCCATAACGAACGCCAGCCCTTTCTGCTGGGCCTGCAGCCCTGAAAGGTTTTCCAGGTCGGCGAGGAAACTGGTGAAATCGACCTGTTGGTTATCGAGCTGGACTTTATGACGCTCAAGCTTATCCATATCGATGATATCGTTGAAGATATTCCCGAGCGTAATGGCCGAAACGTGGATGGTTTTCAGATAGTTTGTCTGTTCGGCGTTCAGCTCGGTATCCAGCAGGATACGGCTTAGTCCGACGATGCCATTTAACGGCGTGCGCAGCTCATGGCTGATGGTGGAGATAAATGTGGTTTTGTCGCGGCTGGCCCGTTCCAGCGCTTCCTGATAGCGTTTACGTTCGGTGATGTCACGCCCAAAACCCATCAGACCATGACGTTTACCGACACGGTCGTAATACGGCACTTTGCGAATTTCAAAGCATGCTTTGCGCCCGTCCGGGTAATCCAGCCACTGTTCGTAGGTCAAAGAAACGTTGTGTCGAAAAACCTTTTCATCGGTTTCGATAACTTTCTGTGCCGCCTCTTGCGAATAAACGTCCTGCGGCTTAAGGCTGATGAGCTGTTTTTCGCTTTTCCCGGTCAGCAACTCCATGGCGCGGTTACAGCCGGAGAATTCTTTATCTTCGTTGCGATAGAACACCAGATCCGGTGAAGCATCCAGGAAGGAGCGCAGGAACGAGGATTGTTGCTCAAGAAGAATTTGCGTCTCTTCACGCTCCTGCATTTCTACCTTGAGCTGCTCAAGCATGGTCTGGCGTTCGTCTTCCGCTTTCACACGATCGGCGATCTCCTGATTAAGCTGAGCGATATTATCTTTAAGCTGCACATTGAGCTTCAGATCGCGCTCGCGCATCTCCTCAAGCTTTTCGACCAGCCTGGACAGCCGCTGGCGCGACTCTTCAAGCTGCTCGACCACCACCGAAAGGAAATAGACCGCCCACGGCGTAATCAGCAGGCCGAAAAAGATAGAGCGCACGACATCAATGCTTTCGACCTGACCGCGCAGCAGCATGGTGACCGCCATCTGCACAACGATAGCCAGCACCACCAACGCCGAAGCCAGCAGCAAAGAGAAGCGCACTAGCCCGAGCTTCACCATTAAATCAACGTAATACTGCGCGAGTAACCGGATTTGCTTCATGGAACGTTTCCTTCGCCAACAATCCGCTAAATATACCGCAAAAAGACGTAACGCTCAGGAATTACGAGAGAAGAGTGGGATCCCACGGCGTGCCCAGCGCCGACCCCTGCGCGCCATGCTCAAGCAGATACTTATTGATTTCGACCATGCCGGTCCAGCGATTCTCGCACCACAGAGGCGCAAGCAGAGTTGGGCGGCGGGCGCTTGCGGAAATTCGGTGGTAGACGATATCAAGCGGCGTATGGCGAATCATCTGTGCGGCAACCGTCGTATAATCTTCCAGCTCAATTCCCTGTAAACGCCCCGCCTGCCAGCTTTTTGCCATGATACTTCCTGCGACGATGTGCAGCGGATGAAGTTTGATGCCGTCCACGCCGGTCTCCACGACCTTTTCCAGCGTTTCCAGGCAGTGTGCCTGCCCTTCTCCCGGCAAACCGACGATAAGATGGCTGCAAACCTTAAGACCGCGCTGGCGGGCGCGACGAGTGGTTTCCTGATAGCAGGCGAAGTCATGGCCACGGTTGATGCGGTGCAAGGTCTTGTCATGAGCGCTCTGTAAACCCAGCTCCAGCCAGACCTCAAAGCCTTGCTCATGGTATTCGCTCAGTAAATCCAGCACGCTCTCCGGCACGCAGTCAGGACGGGTGCCTACACACAGGCCAACAATGCTTGCCTGGCCGATCGCCTGTTGATACATCGAGCGCAGCACCTGCACTTCCGCCCATGTGCTTGTGTAGGCCTGAAAATAAGCGAGATAATGTTGCGCGCGGTTTACAAGCTTCGCCTGATGGGCGAGCTGCCCGGCAATGGAGTTGTGCCGCTGCGTTTCGTCGGCAAAAGAAGCCACATTGCAGAATGTGCATCCGCCGCGACCAATAGTGCCGTCGCGATTTGGGCAACTGAAGCCGCCGTGAAGAGTGAGTTTGTGGACTTTATGCCCGTAGCGGCGAGTAAGATCCCCACCAAACATGTTGACTAATTTCTGTAACTGCATAATCTGTTGGGCCGACCCGAGAAAGGGACGTAGCCTGCCATTTTCTGCGTTTAACGGCGATGACCTGGATCAATCGCACTGGCGCAGCTTTATCTATTGCATAATCATTCATAATTAGTGCAACTCTACGCATCGTGCGAATGATTACTTTTCCTTATATTGACGCCCTTTGTTTAAAGAATATGACGCCCGGTAAAAAACAGTGTCATGCTGCACCGCCAGCCCTTATTGCAGCACAACGTGCTGGCAATATCAGCAACACCAGCATGGTCTGTAAATTTGCTGCCTTGCAGACAGTGAGAGAGATCACATAACCCGGCTCGTTTAACGACGGCTTAATTGCAATAAAAAAGCCTTAATTATATTACATATCAATAGGTTAAACATTTTTTAGCACAATTATGTATAAATAAGAATGCCATTTGACCTGTGTGCGCTTTCCCGATAACTTGGAAATCCGCTGGAAGCTTTCTGGGTGGGTTCTGTGCCCATCATATTTATGCAGTAATTAAGATTCCCTCTAAAGCAAGTCCTCAACACTTGTGAAACCGGATGCGAAGGTCTTAAGAGGGCGACACGCGAGGTATGCGTAGATGCGCAAAACCCCGTCGCCATGCCCTTGCTGCGCCCACGCGCAAACGGTATCGGGAATCACGTAGAGCCTGGGGAGGTTCACTGATATGTTGTACGATAAATCCCTTGAGAAGGATAACTGTGGTTTCGGCCTGATCGCCCACATAGAAGGCGAACCTAGCCACAAGGTAGTGCGTACCGCTATTCACGCACTGGCCCGAATGCAGCACCGTGGCGCAATACTCGCCGATGGCAAAACCGGCGACGGTTGCGGCCTGCTGTTACAAAAACCCGATCGTTTCTTCCGAATCGTTGCGGAAGAGCGCGGCTGGCGTTTAGCCAAAAATTATGCCGTCGGCATGATTTTCTTAAGTAAAGACGAAGCATTAGCCAATGCAAGTCGCCGTATTGTTGAAGAAGAGCTGCAAAACGAAACCCTGTCGATCGTTGGCTGGCGCCAGGTGCCAACCAATGAAGACGTGCTCGGTGAAATCGCCCTCTCCTCAAAGCCTCGCATCGAACAAATTTTTGTTAATGCCCCGGCTGGCTGGCGCCCACGAGATATGGAACGTCGCCTGTTTATCGCCCGCCGCCGCATTGAGAAACGCATCCAGGACAAAGACTTCTACGTTTGTAGTCTCTCAAACCTGGTGAATATCTATAAAGGTCTGTGCATGCCGGCAGATTTGCCGCGCTTTTACCTGGACCTGGCGGATCTGCGTCTGGAATCGGCCATTTGCCTGTTCCACCAGCGCTTCTCCACCAACACCGTACCACGTTGGCCGCTCGCTCAGCCGTTCCGCTATCTGGCTCATAACGGTGAAATCAACACCATTACCGGCAACCGCCAGTGGGCGCGCGCGCGTACCTATAAGTTCCAGACCCCGCTGATCCCGGATCTGCATGATGCCGCGCCATTCGTCAACGAAACCGGCTCAGACTCCAGCTCCATGGATAACATGCTGGAGCTGCTGCTGGCAGGCGGCATGGATATCGTGCGTGCCATGCGTTTGCTTGTCCCGCCAGCCTGGCAGAACAACCCGAACATGGACCCGGAGCTGCGCGCTTTCTTTGACTTTAACTCCATGCATATGGAGCCGTGGGACGGCCCGGCCGGCATCGTTATGTCCGATGGACGCTTCGCTGCCTGTAACCTGGACCGTAACGGCCTGCGTCCTGCGCGCTACGTGATTACCAAAGACAAGCTCATCACCTGCGCCTCTGAAGTCGGTATCTGGGATTACCAGCCGGACGAAGTGGTGGAAAAAGGCCGAGTTGGCCCGGGCGAGCTGATGGTTATCGACACCCGTGTTGGCCGTATCCTGCACTCTGCGGAAACCGATGAAGAGCTAAAAAGCCGCCACCCTTATAAAGAGTGGATGGAAAACAACGTTCGTCGTCTGGTGCCGTTTGAAGACCTGCCGGACGAAGAAGTGGGCGCCCGTGAACTGGACGACGATACGCTGGCAAGCTATCAAAAACAGTTTAACTACAGCAGCGAAGAGCTGGATTCTATCCTGCGCGTGCTGGGTGAAAACGGTCAGGAAGCGGTCGGCTCAATGGGCGACGATACCCCGTTTGCCGTGCTCTCCAGCCAGCCGCGTATTATTTACGATTACTTCCGCCAGCAGTTTGCGCAGGTGACCAACCCGCCAATCGATCCGCTGCGCGAAGCGCACGTGATGTCGCTTGCCACCAGCATTGGCCGTGAAATGAACGTCTTCTGTGAAGCAGAAGGCCAGGCCCACCGCCTGAGTTTCAAATCGCCAATTCTGCTGTGGTCGGATTTCCAGCAGTTGACGCAACTGGACGAAGAACACTACCGCGCCGACACGCTGGACATCACTTACGATGTGACAGAGAAATCGCTGCACGAAACCGTAAGCGCGCTGTGCGACGAAGCCGAACGCATGGTACGCAGCGGCACCGTGCTGCTTGTGCTCTCGGACCGCAACATCGCTAAAAACCGTCTGCCGGTACCGGCACCAATGGCGGTTGGGGCGATTCAGACTCGTCTCGTTGAGAAGAGCCTGCGCTGCGACGCCAACATCATTGTTGAAACCGCAAGCGCGCGCGACCCGCACCACTTTGCGGTTCTGTTGGGCTTCGGCGCAACGGCAATCTATCCGTACCTTGCCTACGAATCGCTGGCAAGACTGGTCGATACCGGCGCTCTCGATAAAAACTACCGCACGGTAATGCAGAACTATCGCAACGGCATCAACAAAGGCCTGTACAAGATCATGTCCAAAATGGGCATCTCAACTATCGCCTCTTACCGTTGCTCGAAACTGTTTGAAGCCGTGGGCCTGCATAAAGAAGTTTCCGAGCTGTGCTTCCAGGGCGTTGTCAGCCGCATCGGCGGCGCAGGCTTTAATGACTTCCAGCAGGACCTGCTGAACCTTTCCAAACGCGCGTGGCTGGTCCGCAAGCCGCTGGATCAGGGCGGACAGTTGAAGTTTGTCCACGGCGGCGAGTATCACGCATACAACCCGGACGTGGTGCAAACGCTGCAAAAAGCGGTGCAGAGCGGCGAGTACAAGGATTATCAGGAATACGCGAAGCTTGTGAACGAGCGCCCGGTGGCAACGCTGCGCGATATGCTCGCGCTCAATCCGCAGGGCGAAACCATTCGCATTGAAGACGTTGAGCCCGCCACCGAACTGTTCAAACGCTTCGATACCGCAGCCATGTCTATCGGCGCGTTAAGCCCGGAAGCGCATGAATCCCTGGCGGAAGCGATGAACAGCATCGGCGGAAACTCTAACTCCGGCGAAGGCGGTGAAGACCCGGCGCGTTACGGCACTAACAAAGTGTCCCGCATCAAGCAGGTCGCTTCCGGCCGCTTTGGCGTCACCCCGTCCTATCTGGTCAACGCCGACGTCATCCAGATCAAAGTCGCTCAGGGCGCGAAGCCGGGTGAAGGCGGTCAGTTGCCGGGTGATAAAGTCACGCCGTATATCGCAAAACTGCGCTATTCCGTCCCTGGCGTTACGCTGATTTCACCTCCGCCGCATCACGATATCTACTCGATTGAAGATCTGGCGCAGTTGATTTTCGACCTGAAGCAGGTTAATCCGAAAGCGATGATCTCCGTGAAGCTGGTTTCTGAACCGGGCGTTGGCACCATCGCGACCGGCGTAGCAAAAGCCTATGCGGACCTGATTACTATCGCCGGCTACGATGGCGGCACAGGCGCAAGCCCGCTGTCTTCAGTAAAATACGCGGGCTGTCCGTGGGAGCTGGGCCTGGTCGAAACACAGCAGGCGCTGGTAGCTAACGGCCTGCGCCACAAAATCCGTCTGCAGGTTGATGGCGGTCTGAAAACCGGCCTCGATATCATCAAAGCGGCGATTCTCGGTGCGGAAAGCTTTGGCTTCGGTACCGGGCCAATGGTTGCGCTGGGCTGTAAATATCTGCGTATTTGCCACCTCAACAACTGCGCGACGGGTGTTGCAACCCAGGATGAGAAGCTGCGTAAGAACCACTATCACGGTCTGCCGTTCCGTGTAACCAACTACTTTGATTTCATCGCTCGAGAAACGCGTGAACTCATGGCGCAGTTAGGTGTGAAGCGTCTGGTGGATCTGATTGGCCGTACCGACCTGCTCAAAGAGCTGGACGGTTTCACCGCCAAACAGCAAAACCTGGATCTGTCGAACCTGCTGAAAACGGCCGAGCCTATGCCGGGTAAAGCGGTTTACTGCACAGAGCACAATCCACCGTTCGATAAAGGCGATCTGAACGCACAGTTGCTGGCCCAGGCGAAGCAGTATGTGGACGATAAGCAGAGCAAAACTTTCTGGTTTGATATTCGCAATACCGACCGTTCAGTGGGCGCGATGCTCTCCGGTTATATTGCCCAGCACAACGGCGATCAGGGGTTAGCAGCGGATCCGATTAAAGCGCACTTCAGCGGCACCGCGGGTCAGAGCTTCGGGGTGTGGAACGCAGGCGGCGTTGAACTGCACCTGACCGGCGATGCCAACGACTACGTCGGCAAAGGCATGGCGGGCGGTTTGATTTCTCTGCGTCCGCCGGTGGGTTCCGCCTTCCGTAGCCATGAAGCAACCATTATCGGCAACACCTGTCTTTACGGCGCAACCGGCGGCAAGCTTTATGCCGCAGGCCGCGCGGGCGAGCGTTTCGCAGTGCGTAACTCCGGTGCAATCACCGTGGTTGAAGGCATTGGCGATAACGGCTGTGAATATATGACCGGCGGCATCGTCTGCGTCATCGGTAAAACCGGTGTGAACTTCGGCGCCGGCATGACGGGCGGTTTCGCCTACGTGCTGGACGAAGACGGCGATTTCCGTAAGCGCGTTAACCCTGAGCTGGTTGAACTGCTCAGCGTTGAAGACCTGGCAATCCACGAAGAGCATTTGCGCGGCATGATTACCGAGCACGTGCAGCTTACGGGTTCCCAGCGCGGCGAAGAGATCCTGGCGAACTGGCCAGCCTTTGCGGCGAAATTCACGCTGGTTAAACCGAAGTCCAGTGATGTCAAAGCATTGTTGGGTCACCGTAGTCGTTCTGCAGCCGAGCTGCGGGTGCAGGCGCAGTAAGAGGTCACGATGAGTCAAAACGTTTATCAATTTATCGACTTACAGCGCGTTGATCCGCCAAAGAAACCGCTCAAGATCCGTAAAATCGAATTTGTGGAAATTTACGAGCCATTCTCAGAAGGCCAGGCTAAAGCACAGGCAGATCGCTGCCTGTCCTGCGGCAACCCGTACTGCGAATGGAAATGCCCGGTTCATAACTACATTCCAAACTGGCTGAAGCTTGCCAACGAAGGGCGCATTATCGAGGCGGCTGAGCTGTCTCACCAGACAAACAGCCTGCCGGAAGTGTGCGGTCGCGTTTGCCCGCAGGACCGCCTTTGCGAAGGTTCCTGCACCCTGAACGATGAATTCGGCGCCGTCACCATCGGTAACATCGAACGCTATATCAACGATAAAGCGATTGAGATGGGCTGGAAACCGGATCTGACCGGCGTGAAGCAAACCGGTAAACGCGTTGCGATTATCGGCGCTGGCCCTGCGGGGCTTGCCTGTGCGGACGTGCTGGCGCGTAACGGTGTGAAAGCGGTGGTTTACGATCGTCATCCGGAAATCGGCGGCCTGCTGACCTTCGGTATTCCCGCGTTCAAACTGGAAAAAGAAGTGATGACCAAACGCCGCGAGATCTTCAGCGGTATGGGCATCGAATTCAAACTCAATACCGAAGTGGGTCGCGATGTACAAATCGACGATCTGCTGAGCGAGTTTGATTCCGTCTTCCTGGGCGTGGGCACCTATCAGTCCATGCGCGGCGGTTTAGAGAATGAAGATGCGCCAGGCGTGTTCGACGCCCTGCCGTTCCTCATCGCTAACACCAAGCAGATCATGGGCTTTGGCGAAACGGCTGAAGAGCCGTATGTGAATATGGAAGGCAAACGCGTCGTGGTGCTGGGCGGTGGCGATACCGCGATGGACTGCGTGCGTACTTCTGTTCGCCAGGGCGCAACGCACGTTATCTGTGCCTATCGCCGTGACGAAGAGAACATGCCGGGCTCACGCCGCGAAGTAAAAAACGCGCGCGAAGAAGGTGTGGAATTCCAGTTCAACGTACAGCCTCTGGGCGTGGAAACTAACGCTAACGGCAAAGTGTCGGGCGTGAAATTTGTTCGCACTGAACTGGGCGCGCCGGACGCTAATGGCCGTCGTCGTCCGGAAATCGTTGCGGGTTCCGAGCACGTGGTCCCTGCCGATGCGGTTGTGATGGCGTTTGGTTTCCGTCCGCACAGCATGCAGTGGCTGGAAAAACACAGCGTTGAGCTGGATAGCCAGGGTCGTATTATTGCGCCGGAAGGCAGCGAAAATGCCTTCCAGACCAGCAATCCGAAAATCTTCGCCGGCGGTGACGCAGTGCGTGGATCTGACCTGGTAGTGACGGCGATTGCCGAAGGCCGCAAAGCGGCTGATGGGATCCTGAACTTCCTCGAAGTGTAAGATATGTCGGGTGGCGCTAACGCTTACCCGACCTACGGGAACAGGCTTGTTGTTGTGGCGGATGGCGTTTCTCTTGCTCGACTAGTGCAACTGTTTAAATCGTAGGGTGCATAAGCGGCAGCGCCATCCACCAAATTATTCAGCCCGGAGGCGTTACCGCCGCCGGGCTTTTTTATGCTTCAAGCGCGCTGCGATGCAGTTTTATTACCACTTTCTTAATTGTTTCTGTTCCCGAATGGGCGGCCACGCAGCCAGGCTTATGAGGTTCAAGCGGCATAAATACGGCGAACTGGCCGGGAAGAAGCGTCAGCGTCTGCTCGTTTTCAATACGGCGGCAAAGCTGATAATCCTCCTCCACATGAAATTCTTCGCATTCACGCCCACTCTCAAAAAGCCCGTAATAAATCAGCTCTGTTCCCGTCAGCAACACCTGAATATCAATGTATTCCCGATGCTGCTCCGCTTTTTTCGCATCCGGCGGCTGTGTGGAAAACTCCATAACGTTCATAAACAGCGTTTCACCCTGCAGGGGATAACTGCCCGGCGCTTTGTGCTGCGGCTTTTCCGCCAGAGCTATCCGAATAGCGTTAATCAGCGCTTCCGGTAAACCTGCGGATTCAGGATGGCGACTCTCTCCGGTAATCATGGCATGGCTTCCTGTGCTAACAGCGCGGCCCCGAACAGGCCCGCATTATGTTGGTGTCTGGCAGCCAGGACCTGAGTGCGATAAGTTTTCGGCTCCTCGCCAAGAAACGTGCTGACCAGTTCTATATACCCTTCGCTTAGACCGACGCTGCCGCCAATCACCACACACTGGCAGTCCGTCGAAGCTTTGATATCGGCAATAAGGCGCGCCAGCGTTTGCGCCGAGCGCTGCTTTAACGCATTGGCCTGTGGATGCCCCTGAGTAGCACGGGCAAAAATCGTTTTTGCATCGCTTCCTGCCAGTTCCCCTTTTGCCGCCGCCGCAATGCCCCGTCCTGAAGCTATAGCTTCCACACAGCCGATGCGCCCGCAGCCGCAGCGCGGCCCGTTTGGGTCCGCAAGCGTGTGGCCAATATGCCCGGCAAGACCGCCTGTCCCAACCAGCAGCTTGCCATCACTGACAATGCCGCCCCCGACGCCTGTAGAAACCGTGATAAACACCATGTCGCTGACTTCCGCTGCAAGCGAGCGGTACTCTGCCCATGCAGCGGCCTGCGCGTCATTCACCGCAATACATGGAAGCGCGGTGAGACGGGCCATTACTTCAACCAGCGGAAAATGGGCAAGGCCGCCAAGGTTTTCAGGATTGATAGCGCTCAGCACGCCATTCTGAATGATCCCGGTTGAGGCGATGGCGACACGCTGCGCGCGTGTCGTCAATGGCGCGACCAATCCGGCCAGACAGCCCTGTAATGCATCCTGCGTTTTGCTGGCAGGCGTCGCCATTTCGCGTCTGTCGAGAATGTTCATTTCCCTGTCGATAAGCGCGGCGGCCAGTTTCGTGCCGCCGATGTCAATTGCAAGCGTCGTCATTTCACCGCCTTGTGGACCAATGCATTTTTGCTTCCTGAACGCACCGCGCCGCTAAAAGCTTTGCCGTCGATGGCGTCATGCGTGCGCAATGCTTCAGGATGGATCCAGCGCTGAATGCGCGATGGCATATCCAGCCCGATGAGCAGGATGACAACAAAGGTCAGGCTGAACGAGAGCGAAGCCAGAGCGGTGCCTAAATCCAGACGCTGAGCAATGGTCGCGCCAATCACCGGAGCCAGCGCGCCGCCAAGAGCGCCAACGTTATATGTGAAGCCCAGCCCTGCCGCTCGCTGTTCAGTATCGAAATAACCGCTGATTAATTTTGGCAAAATGCCGGAGATACCCTGGCCAAGCATTTGCTGGAAGAACAACAATAAGCCCAGCACCCAGATATTCCCGCCGCCGATAGCGAACACCGGGATTATCAACAGTTGCGAAACCAGCAGGCTACAAACATAGGCTTTACGCGTGCCCAGCCAGTCACCGAGGAAACCGCCCACACAACAGCCAACCGCCGCGCCAAAGCCGCTAAAGAACAGCACATGGGCAACCGTCGTGGGATCGTAAGCCAGCTCAGACTTCAGATAAGTTGGCAACAGCGCCTGAATCGGCCATGAATAAAGGAAGGCGAAGAACACCACAACCATAAGCGTGACGCCCGTCGGCCAGCGTTTACCGCTGCTTTGCACCATAAAGCTAATGAATACGGCGGCGCAGATAAGACCCAGAATAGCGATGATTGCCGCATTCCCTACATCGCCCGCAAAGCAGAAGTAGAGCGCTGTCGCGACCACGGCGGTCAGGCCCATATTAATCATTCGGTGTTCGCCACGGTAAAGGATATCAACCATGGTTCTGACCGGTTTTTTATCGGCGAATTTCTCGTGCCAGTCTTCCGCCTCCGGGATATTTTTACGCAGCCAGAGCGCGAAGATAATAGGCAGAATGCCGATGAAAAACAGCGCGCGCCAGCCCCATTCAGGCACCACGACGCTATAAACCTGTGCCGCCAGCACGGCCCCAACGGAAAAACCTGAAATTAAGAAACCGCTCGCCTTATTACGCAAATGCTTTGGCCAGCTTTCAATGACGTAGGTGGCGCTGGAGCCATATTCGCCAGCCATTCCCATACCGATAACCAGGCGGGCAATAAACATGGTAGTAAAGCCCGGCGCGAAACCACAGGCCAGCGTACCGATAGAAAACAGGATGATGCTGGTGATCATGGCGAGTTTACGGCCGTAGCGATCGCCCATGGCGCCCAATACCAGCCCACCAAACCAGCGGGAAATAAACGCCGCGGAGATAAGGCTGGCGGCCTGGACGGTTGTCAGGCCAAATTCACTTTGTATTTCAGTTAACACTAACGCTATCAGGACAAAATCAAAACCATCCAGTAAGTAGCCAATCCAGGCTGCGGAAAATGCCTTCCATTGCGGCTTAGTGAGATGGCGATACCATGGCATCTGTTGGGCAGTGTTATTCATAAAGCACTCCCGGCGCGGATTAATGCTAATCCGCCCTTTTGTTAGGTCTGATGAGGTTTGATGAATGCCGGTTTCCCGGCATCGTGTATCAGAACGTTGCGCGTTCCGCCTGTAGCTCAGCCGCCAGCGTCTTGAGTTCCGGCAGGAATTGCTCATCCACCGGCGCAAAAGGCTTACGGCATAGTGGTACAGCGACGATATCCATGTAATGCAACAGCGTTTTCAGCCCGCGGAAGACCCCGACTTTAATCAGCAGATCGATAACTTTGTTGCACTCGCTTTGCAGCCGCATTGCGCGCTGCACATCCCCTTCCTGTATCGCCTTTTTGATAGCCAGATAACGCCAACCCATCACGTTGTAAGTACTGCCGATCCCTCCATCCGCGCCCGCCATCAGGCCGGAAGCAAAAATTTCGTCGTAACCGTTGTAGAGCACCAGATCGGGATGCGCACGGCGGATCTTTTCCATCTCGTACAGATCGCCGGAGGTTTGTTTAAGCGCGCCTACGCCGGGTAAATTGATAAGCGTTGCCACCTGATCCAGCGTCAGCTTTACGCCGCTTAAAGCTGGAATATTGTAGACCACCATCGGCAGGCCGCCGGATGCGTCAATCACCGCACGATAATGATCGCAATGCTCGTTAAAGCTAAACGGGTAGTAGAACGGCGTCACGGCGGAAACGGCGTCAAAGCCATAACGATGTGCCGCTCCTGCCAGCTTCTGGCTTTCCTGAGTGCTGATTGCCCCTACGTGGGCGATTAGCGTTACCTTACCTTTTGCCTCTTCGGCAACGACTTCCAGCACCTGCTCGCGTTCCTGCGCATTTTGTAAAAACGCTTCTCCGGTAGAACCGCCGACATAAAGGCCATCTACGCCCTGCTCAATATTAAAGCGCACAAGACGGCGCAGGCTTTCTGTATCAACCTGCTGTTGTTGATTAAAGGGAGTCAGCAGCGCTGGCATTACACCCCGAAGATTCTGTGTCATAAACGCCTCTTTATTGTCTGGTTTTTAAACATAACGATATACCTTTATACCTGTTATACCAGACTGAAAAGTAAACGCCATACGGCCAGAACGTCAGGATGTGATCTTGTTCATACGAAATAATTATGGTTGATCGGATGTTGCCGAAAGACGTGCGATAGATCGTAATTCAGCGAGCTCTATTTCTTCGTGCTGCGTTTGCGCGGCGCGGCGTAATAAGCGGCGAATACGCTTTTCAGATGGGCTTTTAGCGCGGCTTCCGCAGCATCGGGATCCCGTGCCTGGATCGCTTTGAGAATTTCAATATGCTGCTGATAGCTTACGTTGTTATGAGCGTGAAGCTCTTCCTGGGGAACGGCAGGACGAGCCGCAATCAGCCAGTCCAGCAGAGCGACATGCACGGCCATAAAGATCGGATTTGCGGGGATTTCGGCCAGTTCGCGATGGAATTCGATATCGGATCGAATAAAGAGTTCGTTGTCGTCCAGCGCCTGGCTATTCATTTCAAGCGCTTTACCGAGACGGGCAATCTGCTCATCAGTGGCAAATTCCGCCGCATAGCGCACCAGGCTGGATTCAAAAAACATCCTTAGCTGTTCGAAATGGGCAATACCGCCGGGACGAGAAAGGAAATCTTTCGCGACGCCAGACAGCTCTCCAATAATGGTATCTGCGGAAGGGCGGGAAACACGGGCGCGTTCGCCATTGCTGATTTGCACCAAACCTTTGCGCTTGAGGGCAGCCAGCGCTTCACGAACAGAAGGACGCCCAACGTTGAAAAAGGCCATCAGTTCGCGCTCGGAAGGCAGTTGTTCGCCTTCAGCAAACTCGCGCCTGCGAATCATCTGCTCAAGTTCTTCCTCCACCATTTCCGAAAGCTTTTTACGCGCAAGCGGGCGACGGCGCATCGCATGCCCGATGGTTTCAGTCGTCTGGTCTGCCTGGTCGTCAAATGTGCTCATAGCGTCAGAAAAAGGCCGTTTTTAAGGGAAGAAAGCGAGAAATAATCTTCTGGATCATAACACAGCAATACCAGACTTACGAAAGAAGAGGCCCGCTGGCGCGGGCAATAAAAAAGCCAGTCATCAGACTGGCTTTAGAGTGGTGTCAAACACCCGAAAAGCGTGGTTTTCGGGTGTTTGGGATAGACCAGAAGGCATAATCCTTTGTTTTTAAAAGTGCCTGCAAAGCAACTTTTAACCCTTGAGAACTATGTCAGCATACTAAAAGCCAGTCATCAGACTGGCTTTTGTTTTACTTCACTACGCGCAGAGCCGGACGGCCGCCACGCGGAGGAGGATCGTCATCCGGGCTATTGTCATCTTCTTCGTGATCCGGGCGATCGCCATCAATCACCTGCATCATCATATCCGAATCGGATGTTGCTTGTTCATCATCGTTGTGGCTTTCAACGTCGTCATAACTGGTTTCTGGCTCGAACATAGTGCCAGCGCCATTTTCACGAGCGTAGATCGCCAGTACCGCCGCCATCGGAACAAATACCTGACGCGGCACACCGCCAAAGCGCGCATTAAAACGCACCTCGTTGTTGGCCAGCTCCAGGTTTCCTACCGCACGCGGCGCGATATTCAGGACAATTTGCCCGTCGCGCGCATATTCCATCGGTACATGCACGCCTGGCAATGTCACATCCACAACCAGGTGCGGTGTGAGCTGGTTATCCAGTAGCCACTCGTAAAAAGCACGGAGCAGATAGGGACGACGCGGTGACAATTGCGACATATCCATCAATTAGCCTCGGGTCTGCAGACGCATTTCACGCTCAGGTTCGGTCAAAGAGGCGAGGAAGGAGTCACGCTCGAATACACGAGTCATATAGCCTTTCATCTCTTTAGAACCCGCGCCTGTCAACTCAATACCCATCTGCGGCAAACGCCACAGCAGCGGCGCCAGGTAGCAATCCACCAGGCTGAACTCGTCACTCAGGAAGAAAGGCTTTTGGGTAAAGACTGGCGCAATCGCCAGCAGTTCTTCACGCAACTGCTTACGAGCAGCGTCCGCTTCCTGTGCAGAACCGTTCATTACGGTGTTCAGCAGGGTGTACCAGTCTTTTTCGATGCGTTGCATGTACAGACGGCTTTCACCACGTGCCACAGGGTAAACCGGCATAAGTGGCGGATGCGGGAAACGCTCATCAAGATATTCCATGATGATGCGGGATTCCCACAGGGTCAATTCGCGGTCAACCAGGGTCGGTACGCTGTGATTTGGGTTGAGGTCAATCAGATCCTGAGGCAGGTTATCCGTTTCCACATGCTCAATTTCAACGCTAACACCCTTTTCGGCCAGCACGATACGTACCTGATGGCTATAGATGTCAGTAGGACCGGAAAACAGCGTCATCACCGAACGTTTGTTGGCAGCGACAGCCATGAAAACCTCCAAGTTTATTCAGAAAATTACTGCTAATAGCCGCAAGCGGCGACTAACCTGACTGTTTGTTACCCAATTCACTCGGACTTCCATCAGTCGCCAGAAAACGAGGCGAAAACAAACTGATGCCGACATTTGGGCAGAAAATTGGTTGATAGTTTACCAGATTTTACCGGTTTTGTGGGGAGCGAATCTGAAATTTGCGAAAAATCTAAGTTAGATCAAAGCGTTAAAATCAATAATATAAATTTCAGGCATAAAAAAACCCGGTGCAGGACCGGGTTTTTTGCCAATTGCCTTTCTGCGTAAGCAGAGACAATTAACGTTTGGAGAACTGTGGACGACGACGTGCTTTACGCAGGCCGACTTTCTTACGTTCAACTTCACGAGCATCACGAGTAACGAAGCCAGCTTTACGCAGTTCGCCACGCAGGGACTCGTCGTACTCCATCAGAGCGCGGGTGATACCGTGACGGATCGCACCAGCCTGACCAGAAGTACCACCACCTTTAACAGTGATGTACAGATCGAATTTCTCAACCATATCAACCAGTTCCAGCGGCTGACGAACTACCATGCGGGCAGTTTCACGACCGAAGTACTGTTCCAGAGAACGTTGGTTGATAACGATTTTGCCGCTGCCTGGTTTGATAAACACGCGAGCTGCGGAACTTTTGCGGCGACCAGTGCCGTAGTATTGATTTTCAGCCATTGCCATAATCCCGATTAAATGTCCAGAACTTGCGGTTGCTGCGCCGCGTGGTTGTGCTCGGTGCCCGCGTAAACTTTCAGTTTACGGAACATAGCACGACCCAGAGGGCCTTTCGGCAGCATGCCTTTAACCGCGATTTCAATCACACGCTCAGGACGGCGGGCAATCATCTCTTCAAAGGTCGCTTGTTTGATACCACCGATGTAGCCGGTGTGATGGTAGTACACTTTGTCAGTACGCTTGTTGCCGGTTACAGCAACTTTTTCTGCGTTCAGAACGATGATGTAATCACCAGTATCAACGTGCGGAGTATATTCCGCTTTGTGCTTACCGCGCAGACGGCGAGCCAATTCAGTAGCCAGGCGACCTAAGGTCTTACCGTCAGCGTCAACAACATACCAGTCGCGCTGTACAGTTTCTGGTTTAGCTGTAAAAGTTTTCATTAAAAGCTTACCCAATATATAGTTACACGTTGGTGAACACCCAAACGTTTAAAATCAGTTGAGGTTCACGCGACATTGTCCAGCAAACCTACCCCTTCGAATAGCCTATGCCGGCACGACAAAAGTTTTGGGAAAAAACTTTGGTTGTAACGTGGGGTCGCAAGATTATAGAGAAGTCGCATCCAAAGATCGACCACAATTTACCTTTCCTGCCGCATATCAACATTCAGGGCATATGCGACAAACGTAAATACTCCTCGCTTTGCATTTCCTGCAGGCGCGAAAGGCAGCGCTGGAACTCGAATTTTAGCCTTTCACCTTGATAAATATTGAATAATGGCGCTTGTGCAGAAACCGCAAGCTTTACATGGCGTTCGTAAAATTCATCCACCAGGGCAATAAAACGTCTGGCTTCGTTTTCATTCATCACCGTCATGACCGGAACGTTGAACAGCATAACCGTATGGAAGAGACGCGATAAGGCGATGTAATCATGCTGGCTGCGGGCATCCACACACAGCGTTGTGTAATCCACCGCCAGTGTTTGGTTCGCCGTGCCGAGTGTGGCAAGCGGGCGATGGTTAATTTCCAGCACCGGTTCGCCCTCTCGCGATATTCCCGCAAGCGCCGTATACAATTTCTCCATTTGCTGCGTGGTTTCTTCGTTGAGCGGAGAAAGCCAGAGATGCGCCTGCGTCAGCGTGCGCAAACGGTAATCAATGCCCGCATCCACATTCATTACGTCACAATGCCGTTTTATCGCTTCGATAGCGGGCATAAATCGCGAACGTTGCAGGCCGTTGCGATAAAGCTCATCAGGTGGAATGTTCGAAGTGGCAACCAAAGTGATGCCGCGGGCAAACAGCGCTTTCATTAATGTGCCAAGCAGCATGGCGTCGGTAATGTCCGAAACAAAGAATTCGTCGAAGCACAGAATATCTGTTTCGGCTTTAAAACCATCTGCGACGATTTCAAGCGGATCGCTGTGCCCCTGCAACTGAGTAAGTTCTTCGTGCACGCGCAGCATAAAGCGGTGGAAGTGCAGCCGCATCTTGCGTCGGCCAGGTAAACTCTGAAAGAACAAATCCATAAGCCAGGTCTTGCCGCGCCCTACTCCGCCCCACATATACAGCCCGCGCACAGGTTCATTAGTGACTGGCGCGTTGCGTTTTCCGAGCAGCTTGCCAAACTTCGCCATCAATCCGCTGCCTTCAACTGGCGCAGAGTTTTTATTTGTAAGCTCATGATAAATAGCTTCA
Organism: Dryocola boscaweniae; assembly: GCF_025215095.1. Lineage (GTDB taxonomy): Bacteria > Pseudomonadota > Gammaproteobacteria > Enterobacterales > Enterobacteriaceae > Dryocola > Dryocola boscaweniae. The sequence continues at coordinate 238,655 of NZ_JALHAP010000076.1, forward strand.
AGACGTGTTACGGCTTCACGCTGGACGTCATCGGGCTGGTAGCTGCCCGCAGCCAGAGCCTGTTGGTAGCGCGATGTGGGGGAGAGATTTTGCATGGTATTATGGTGATCCCTTAAAAATCGTATTGCCGTTTACTGATGGTCTTTAAGTACGGATGTCGAAAAAAAGGTCGTTCTACCCTAAGCGATGCTGCGTCAGGATTCCACTTCTCTTAGGTTAGCGGTTATAGTGGCTACATTACCCTACGGATTCACAAGATAACGGGAGAAGTTCATGACCTGGGAATATGCGCTAATTGGGTTAGTTGTCGGGATTATCATTGGTGCCGTCGCTATGCGTTTTGGCAACCGCAAATTGCGTCAGCAGCAGGCTTTACAGTATGAGCTTGAGAAAAACAAAGCGGAGCTTGAAGAATACCGCGAAGAGCTGGTCAGCCACTTTGCCCACAGCGCGGAGCTGCTTGATAACATGGCGCACGACTATCGCCAGCTTTATCAGCATATGGCGAAAAGCTCCAGCAGCCTGTTGCCTGAGCTCTCAGCCGAAGCCAATCCTTTCCGCAACCGTCTGGCTGAGTCCGAAGCCGGTAACGATCAGGCACCGGTGCAAATGCCGCGCGACTATTCGGAAGGCGCGTCAGGATTACTGCGTACCGAGCGTGCAAAACGCGATTAATCTCAGTTGTAAGATTTTTTTCCTGGGGCACGCGTTTCGTGCCCCAAATCTCCTCTCGCCACAGCTATCATTTAATAATCTCTGCACATCCAACAACAACATTGTTACCCGGCTGATATTTCAATAACATCGGAGTGTTATCGGGTTTTCCTTTTTCCAGGTCACGAGAGCAAGCCATCAATGAAGAAAAAAACACGGTTATTGAGTGCGTTAGCGTTAAGTGTCGGGTTAGCTCTGAGCGCATCACCTTTTGCAGTTGCCGCGATCCCTTCACAGGTTCCCGGCCAGGCTGCATTGCCAAGTCTGGCCCCGATGCTGGAAAAGGTTTTGCCTGCCGTGGTGAGCGTTCAGGTTGAAGGCACGGCTGCCGCACCCACGCAAAAAGTCCCGGAAGAGTTTAAAAAATTCTTCGGCGATGACCTTCCTCCTTCTGAATCACAGCCTTTTGAGGGCCTGGGTTCCGGCGTGATTATTAACGCAGCCAAAGGGTATGTGCTTACTAACAATCACGTGATAAGCCATGCAGAAAAAATCAGCGTACAGCTTAATGACGGGCGCGAGTTTGAGGCCAAATTAATTGGCGGCGACGATCAGAGCGATATCGCGCTTATTCAGTTGCAAAACGCGACAGGTCTTACGCAAATCGCCGTGGCCGACTCGGATAAATTGCGTGTGGGTGATTTCGCCGTTGCTGTTGGGAATCCATTTGGGCTTGGCCAAACCGCTACGTCAGGAATTGTCTCAGCTTTAGGCCGCAGCGGGCTAAATCTGGAAGGGCTGGAAAACTTTATTCAGACGGATGCTTCCATCAACCGGGGCAACTCCGGCGGCGCATTGCTTAACCTCAACGGTGAGCTGATTGGCATTAACACCGCCATTCTCGCGCCGAGCGGCGGCAGCGTCGGTATTGGCTTTGCGATCCCGAGCAATATGGCTCAGACGCTGGCCAAACAACTGATGGAGTTCGGTGAAATCAAACGCGGCCTGCTGGGTATTAAAGGCACCGAAATGAGCGCCGATATTGCCAAAGCGTTTAATCTCACCACCCAGCGCGGTGCATTCGTCAGCGAAGTTCTGCCGCAGTCCGGATCGGCGAAAGCTGGCGTGAAGGCGGGCGATATCATTACCAGCCTCAACGGTAATCCGCTAAATAGCTTTGCGGAGCTGCGTGCAAAAATCGCCACCACAGAACCTGGTACGGTGGTGAAACTGGGCCTGCTGCGTGACGGTAAGCCGCTGGAAGTGAGCGTAACGCTTGATAAAAGCACCGCGTCATCGGCTAATGCAGAACTGATTATCCCTGCGCTTCAGGGGGCGTCGCTAAGCGATGGCCAGCTTAAAGACGGCGCTAAAGGCGTGAAGCTCGACAGCGTAGAAAAAGGCACGCCAGCCGCGCAAATTGGGCTGCATAAAGATGATGTAATCATTGGTATCAACCGTGAACGCATCCGCTCCATTGCGGAAATGCGTAAACTGCTGGAAAGCAAGCCGCCGGTAATCGCCCTGCACGTCGTGCGTGGCGAGGATAGCCTCTATTTGTTATTGCGTTAATTTGGTCAGTAATCGGACATCGCGAGTGCGGTGTCCGATTAACTCATGCTATTCTGCGTTCGTTTTCTCACTGACTGATTTAAACCCATGTTTCTGAAGATTTTACGATCGGTTGCGATCGGCCTGATTGTGGCGGGTATTTTGTTGGTATCTTTACCTTCATTACGCCAGAAAATCGCGCCGCTGGCACCTTCGAAGTTTGACAGTGCCGATGAAACACCGCTGAGCTATAACATCGCGGTGCGCCGTGCTGCGCCTGCCGTAGTGAACGTCTACAACCGTAGCGTGGGGAGCAACGCTCAGAATCAGCTTGAAATAAAAACCCTCGGCTCCGGGGTAATTATGGATGACCGCGGTTACATCATTACCAATAAGCATGTGATTAACAACGCCGAGCAAATCATCGTCGCCCTGCAGGATGGCCGCGTCTTCGAAGCGTTGCTGGTCGGCTCCGATAACCTCACCGATCTGGCCGTGTTAAAAATTAACGCAACCGGTCTGCCTATCATTCCCATTAACAGTAAGCGCCTGCCTCATATTGGCGATGTAGTTATGGCAATCGGCAACCCCTATAACCTTGGGCAAACCATTACACAGGGCATTATCAGCGCAACGGGGCGTATTGGCCTGAGCCCTTCCGGTCGCCAGTCTTTCCTGCAGACCGACGCCTCCATCAATCACGGTAACTCCGGCGGCGCACTGGTGAACTCGCTTGGTGAGCTGATGGGCATCAACACACTCTCCTTTGATAAGAGTAATGATGGTGAGACTCCCGAAGGTATCGGTTTTGCGATTCCAACCCAGTTGGCGACTAAAATCATGGATAAGCTCATCCGGGACGGCCGAGTCATTCGTGGTTATATTGGCATTGGCGGACGCGAGATAACTCCTCTGCATGGCCCGGCAACCGGCATCGACCAAATTCAGGGAATCATTGTTAATGAGGTATCCCCGGATGGCCCGGCGGCTAAAGCGGGCATTCAGGTAAATGACGTGATTGTTTCGGTGAATCATAAACCGGCTATCTCTGCCCTTGAGACGATGGACCAGGTAGCAGAAATTCGCCCGGGTTCGGTAATACCGGTGGAAGTCATGCGCGAGGACAAGAAGCTCACGATGCAGGTGACCATTCAGGAATACCCAGCAGGCAATTGATTTCCGACATAAAAAAACCGGAACATTTGTTCCGGTTTTTTTCATCTATCAGATACCAAGCCGATCATTTGTTAACGAATTCTTCGCCCAGCGCAATGTCTTTCTTCAGCGTATCAAGCATGCCTTCCAGCGCCTGATGCTCAAAAGCGCTCAGTTGGCCATAGGATTTATGCTCCGCGATGCCGTTTTTACCCAGCAGCAGCGGCTGAGAGAAGAAGCGTGCATGCTGGCCGTCGCCCTCTACATATGCACACTCAACCACATTGCTTTCGCCCTGTAGCGCACGAACCAGCGACAGACCAAAACGAGCGGCAGCCTGACCCATAGACAGGGTTGCAGATCCGCCGCCAGCCTTCGCTTCAACCACTTCAGTACCCGCGTTCTGGATACGTTTGGTCAAATCGGCAACTTCCTGCTCGGTGAAGCTAACGCCTGGGATCTGGGACAGCAGCGGCAGAATAGTCACGCCAGAGTGGCCGCCAATCACCGGAACGTCGATATCGCCAGGCTGTTTGCCTTTCAGTTCCGCAACAAAGGTATTGGAGCGGATGATGTCAAGCGTAGTCACGCCAAACAGTTTGTTCTTGTCGTAAACGCCAGCTTTTTTCAGCACTTCAGCAGCGATAGCCACCGTGGTGTTCACCGGGTTGGTGATGATACCGATGCAGGCTTTCGGGCAAGTTTTAGCAACTTGCTGAATCAGATTCTTCACGATACCGGCGTTAACATTAAACAGGTCGGAACGGTCCATACCAGGTTTACGCGCCACGCCTGCGGAAATCAGCACAACATCCGCACCAACCAGTGCCGGAGTCGCGTCTTCGCCGCTGAAGCCTTTGATTTTCACATCTGTAGGAATATGACTAAGGTCAACCGCTACCCCTGGGGTAACCGGCGCGATGTCATACAGAGAGAGTTCTGAACCTGAAGGCAGTTGGGTCTTGAGTAGAAGGGCAAGCGCCTGGCCGATACCGCCTGCCGCGCCGAGGACTGCAACTTTCATCCTAAACTCCTTATTATGGTTAGCAAAAACGTGCCGTAACTCCATACGGTGGCGACCATAATCCAGAGATGGGGTAATTACAATCTTCCCGCCTTCAGATTGCGACGTTACGCAATCATCGTGCGTTACTGCTGCATTTACTCGCCGGGTGGAAACGACGCCTGGGCGCCCGGTCACTACCTGATGTTGTCACATCAACAGGCGGTTACATTACACCTTACGCCCGCATCAAAACAACATCATTTTGATAACATTTAGTTTACTTAAAGGCTTATTTTCGAGTCGTGATACAGGCATGTTTCTTGATAACGAAATTTGATAAAATTCGTCTCTTTCATAACATTATTTCAGGCCCAGGCCACTTGACACATTTGCATAAAAATTCATTTAAATGCATAATAATGTTATCCGTTTACCTCTACACAGGTGACCCATGCGTAACTCCTCAAAACAAGAAGAATTGATCAAAGCCTTTAAGTCGCTTTTAAAAGAAGAGAAATTCAGCTCTCAGGGTGAGATCGTTCATGCATTGCAGAACGACGGCTTCGATAATATTAACCAGTCCAAAGTTTCCCGCATGCTGACCAAATTCGGCGCGGTACGTACGCGTAATGCAAAAATGGAAATGGTTTATTGCCTGCCTGCCGAGCTTGGCGTTCCGACCACCTCAAGTCCGCTGAAGAACCTGGTGCTGGATATCGACTACAACGATGCCGTAGTGGTTATCCATACAAGCCCGGGGGCGGCTCAGTTGATTGCCCGCCTGCTGGACTCGTTAGGAAAAGCAGAAGGTATCCTCGGTACCATCGCCGGCGATGACACTATCTTCACGACGCCTGCCAACAACTTCACGGTGAAAGAACTCTACGAAGCCATTCTCGTGCTGTTCGAGCAAGAGCTGTAGGCTTTACCCCTGCCCTACCCGTCATCGTCGTGGCGGGTAATTCTCCTTTTATTCTCCTTCACCTGCGCAATCACCCGCTTCGCTACATCCCGACAGCAGATATCTCTGACAATATATTCGTTGGATCATGATTTGTTCTGTCAAAGACCGCACAAATAATCAAAGCCGTTTATGTATATGATTTTACTTATATTTAACAAAAAAATCGCAATAAATAACCATTTTTAATAACTAAACGTAATAAAAAATTATTCTATTAACGTAAAGTTTCATTGTGAATTGTTAGCAGGGTATTAATTTTTACCGTTACTAGTGTATACTTGATTTTGTGATGAGGGTCACGAAACGATGGCCCAAACAAAAGAATACGACGAGGTAAAAATTATGAATATGAAAAACGCTGTAGTTACCGCAAGCCTGCTATCTATGCTTTCCTTCGGCGCTTTTGCTGCCACTTCCATCAACGCTGACCAGGCACAAGGCCTGCAATCAGTTGGCACCGTATCCGTAAGCGGTATCGGTAGTTCGCCAATGGATATGCATCAGAAGCTGGTTAAAAAAGCCGATCGGGAAGGCGCTTCTTCTTATCGCATCACCGAAGCGCGTTCCGGCGATCAATGGCACGCAACGGCTGAGCTGTATAAATAACACTCGGTGATATAAGCAAGTCCGAAAGAATTAAGAAACGACAATCTCACTCAGCGACCCCAAGAACAAAAATCGACATTTAGCCCTTCCGGTCGTTGGGAAAAATATTCAGGAGTAGACATCATGAAAACCAAATTAACCATCGCAGCACTTAGCCTTCTGTCCGTTCTCTCTTTTGGCGCTAATGCAGCAGCGCAACAAATCTCCAGCGAACAGGCGCAAGGTATGCAGCCTATGGGCAGCATCTCCGTAAGCCAGGTCGGCAGCGCGCCTATGGATATGCGTCATGAATTATCACAGAAAGCGGCAGAGAAAGGCGCTTCAGCTTATCGCATCACCGAAGCGCGTACCGGTGATCAATGGCACGCCACCGCTGAACTGTATAAATAAACCCTCGTCGTCGTCCGACGACCTTGCCCCCGCTCGCCGGGGGCTTTTTTATGCCTTTTAGTTACGAATATTAAAGCGGAGCTGTCCTTCAAGTTCTTCTTCCGCTTCATCAAACAGCAGGATCAACGCGCCATAACGCCGCCTTTGTAACTCCGGCAGATGAATAAACTCAATCTCCGCCGGGAGAGGTAAACCTCCCCCAACCACTACGTCCCATAAGCTATCGAGATCGTGAATCTGGTTTTTCTTGAGTGAAAACGCCTGGATAAAGTGGCGATAGAATCCCGGCTGATCTTCTATCTCGTTAAAATCAAAGATATATTTTTTCATCTCCGGCCACCCCAACCAGAATATGCCGCGCCATCGCGAGCCTACAGGCCACCGATGTGCAGGGTTTTGACTTCCAGAAACTCATCAAGCCCCAGCACCGATCCTTCACGGCCAAGACCGGACTCTTTCACGCCGCCGAACGGCCCAAGTTCAGTCGACACGGCACATTCGTTAATTCCAATCATCCCGCTTTCAAGCGCCTGCGACACGCGGAATACGCGTTGCAGATTCTGAGTATAGAAGTAAGCGGCCAGGCCAAACGGGGTATTGTTGGCTCGTCTGACAGCTTCCTCTTCCGTTTTGAAACTAAAGCATGCCGCCAACGGACCGAAGGTTTCTTCCTGCGCCAGTTTCATCTCGTCATTAGCATTGATAATGACCGTTGGCTGCCAGAAATTGCCTCCCAGATCGTGGCTTTTGCCTCCCGTTAGCACCTTACCGCCCCTGGCTAACGCGTCTTCTACATGCTCGCGGACTTTCTCTACGGCAGACTTTTCGATAAGCGGCCCGACAACCACGCCTTCATCCATACCATTACCGACTTTAAGCGCCTTAACCGCTTCCGCCAGTTTATTGACGAACTGCTCGTAAACCCCTTCCTGGATAAAGAACCGGTTCACGCTAACGCAGACCTGGCCTGCATTACGGAACTTATTCGCAATCGCGCCTTTTACGGCTTCATCAATATCAGCATCGTCAAACACTATGTATGGCGCGTTGCCCCCCAGCTCCATCGACACTTTTTTCATGGTCTCAGCGGCGTTACGCACCAGCGTTTTGCCCACGGCGGTGGAACCGGTGAAAGATATCTTGCGGACGTCATGGCTTGCCATAATCGCATCGCTGATTTCAGGCGTGTTGCCCGCGACCGCATTAAGGACGCCATCGGGCACCCCAGCTTTTTTCGCAAGCGTCAGCAAGGCGAAAGCGGAAAGCGGCGTGTTGTTGGCAGGTTTAATCACGCCGGTGCACCCAGCAGCAAGCGCCGGTCCGAGTTTACGGGTCAGCATCGCCATCGGGAAATTCCATGGGGTGATAGCCGCCACTACGCCAATCGGTTCCCGCGTCGCGAGAATTCTCGAACCCGGTTTGACGGGAGGGATAATTTCACCGTTAGCACGCTTCGCCTGCTCGGCAAACCATTGAATAAAGCTTGCCGCGTACTCAACTTCGCCTTCAGCTTCCTTTAGCGGCTTGCCCTGTTCGGTCGTCATAAGCCGCCCCAGCCAGGTTTTATTTTCAATAATAAGCTGGTACCAGCGATAAAGAATCGTTGAGCGTTCTTTTGCGGTTTTCGCCCGCCATGCAGGAAAAGCTTTGGCCGCCGCAGCGATAGCTTCTTCGGTCTCTTTCTTACCGGCTTTCGCCACTTTTGCGACTGTTTCACCTGTTGCCGGATTTATTACGTCGAAGGTGTTCGCGAGGCTGCGCCATTCTCCATTGACCAGATAGCCGGTGCTGAATAATTCACTGTCCTGGAGTGCCTGATTTGTCATAATTTTCTCCTGTGATGAATCGCGCATCCGGTAAGTATAGATACAAAAAAGCCGACGCATTGCGTCGGCTCTGAGGTTCATCTTAAGCGTCTATCAGCGTGTGCTGATATTTATGCAGAATATTTGCCAGCCTTTTTACCGGTTCAGTTACCTGCAACGGGGCTTCCCAGATTCGCAGCTTCTCCTGGTAAATATCCAGCTCGCCCAATAGCTGCTCGAAATGCCTGCGTCGTTTGTCATCATTGGAAGCCGAGATAACTTTGTCTGCGGTATGACGAAGCTTGCGGTGAAAAGCAGACAGATCGGCATTCACCGGAATAGGAGCGTCCCGCAGTCTCTGGTGCGCAATAATCAATGTGAGCGCCAGACGATAGCGATCGATATCGCCGGGGAACATATTCAGCAGCAAAAAAAGCTGCCGGTATAGCGCCGGGAGATGGTTTTCTTTGCGACGGTTGTTATTGGTGGTCAATGCCGAAACCGCAGCCGAGACAAACTGATTAAGCAGCGTACGCCCGGTACGCTCTTTAGAATTATCCCGCACCAGCAGAATGACCATCATCGCCAGAAAACAGCCGACGATTTGCCCCAGCGCGCTATCAAGGAAAGTGCTGAAATGAAACGTCATCGGATTATCCAGCACGATAACGTTAATTGTCCCGGCCAGCGCCCCCATCGAGCCCAGCCGCCGCTTCTGCACCTCAATACCGATAAAGAATCCCAGCAGCGCAAGGCTAATACACAGCAGCAGCATGCTTTGCTGAGTGGAAGGAATGATCACCAGAAAATAGAGCGCGCCAAGCGGCAGGGCGACCAGCATCCCATACAGGAAATCCAGGGAAACCATTCGCGGATTGGGTAAACGCATAGCAAGCGAAGTCACGACGGCTATCATTACCATCGCCCCGCTACCGGATGTCCAGCCGGTCCACAGCCAGAACAGGCAGCCCAGCAGGCAAGAAATCGTCGTACGCCAGAAGTTGATCATCGCGTGGTGACGTTCCGCAGACTGAACTTTGATCACCACTTCGTCAGTCAGGATCTCTTCTTCTACGGCGCTAATACGCGTGTTGCTTGCCACTCCGCGTTTTAACAGCAAAAAGCGTGTCGCCGCGCCAGCCCAGGTGCGGATGGTAACAGGAGTATTTTTCTCGCCGGTTGAGGAAATTACACGCCTTAAGACCTTCATTCTTTTATGAACGTCCGCCGCGTTTTCTACCGGTATTTCAAACAGCATTCTGAATTCAGGCGTGACAAATTCAGGCCGGGTATTCTGAATAAGAAAAGTTTCGCAGGCCTGGGTAATCAGCGTTAAGGAAAGCGAGTTAATAGCTTTAAGACGGCGGTTTGCCTGGCCCCAGCGCGCGGATTCAATCCTGAGATTGCTGCGCATTCCCTCAAGCGCTGTGGTACGGCGGACCATATTGCTCCAGGCTTTATCCACCTCTTCTTTTTCGCCATGCGCAATGCAAAGCTGCATAAGCCGATAATGATCCACCAGCAAATTGTCCAGCTCGCGGTCGATTTCCTGCTTGATAGAGCGCGGGGAAAAAATCAAATCCGCAAGAATAGCGCAAACGATGCCAATCACGATTTCGCTACAGCGCTCAACGGCAAATTGCGGCGTAGTCACCGGGTCCAACTGGATAGTGACAACGATGATTAGCGCCGTGTAACCGGATAAACCCCAGGCATAGGAGTTCTCCACTTTAACCAGCGAGGAAATCCAGGTACAAAACCCTGCCCAGATACAGCACACCAGCAGCATGACAACCGGCGCGCGAATCAACGAGGTGATAATAACCAGCGCCGCGATACAGCCGATAAAGGTGCCGATGATACGCAGCATACCGCGATAGCGAATAGCGCCTGAATATGGCTCACCACCCGCCGCAAACGCAGGACCTGCGGCAACAATCGCAGCGGTTAATACGGCCCAGCGCGGCGTTTCAAGCTGGAAGTGAAAGCCCACAAACAGGGCCAGCACAATGGCGAACGCCAGCTTGAACGCAAAGCGCAGATGCAGTCGGGAGATAGAATACATAGTCGCCCGGCTTACCCAAATTCACGCAGACGATGCATGAATTTGATGAATGCAGAGTCGTGCTCGACATCGCGATCTTTCTCACCGGTGACGACGACCGTAGCCGTGGTGCCTGCCGGATACAGGTTGCCCTGCTGCTCATCCAGGCGAATACGTACCGGCACACGCTGCGCCAGGCGAACCCATTCCAGATTAGAGTCCACGGTAGCCATGCCTTTTGTATCGCTGGTGCTGCTGGCATTGGTTACGCCGGCCGAGATGCTGTCTACGGTGCCGCGTAACACGCGGTTGCTGCCCAGCGGCGTTATCTGAACGCGATAACCCGGACGGATGCCTTCAAGCTTGGTCTCTTCCATATAGGCAAGAATGTAGAAAGAGTGCTGTTTTACCAGCGCCACCACCGTTGAGCCACGAGTAATAAACTCGCCGCCGTGCACGTTCAGGTTGGTTACCCAGCCGTCCGCCGGGGCACGTACAACGGTACGCTGCAGGTCGAGATCCGCCAGATCGCGCGTTGCCTGCGCCTTCGCAAGCTGATGCAATACGGTTTGCAGCAGGTTGTTCGACTGATCGATTTCTTCACGCGACATCGCCTGGATACCCAACCTGTTACGGCGTCCGGCCTCACGGCGTTTTTCACTTGCCAGCGCTTCGTAATAAGCCACGTCCGCCTGCGCCTCTGCCAGCGCCTTTTGATAACGCGGCTGGTCGATGGTAAACAGCACCTGGTCTTTTTTAACCAGTTGGTTATCGTGCACGTTCACATTAGTAATCAGCCCGGAAACATCAGGCGCAATCGCCACAACATCCGCAGTAAAACGGGCGTCACGCGTCCAGGGCGACTCGGTGTAAAACACCCAGGCGCGGAAGATAGCGATGAAAGCCAGCAGCACCAGAATCAGCGTGATGGCGGTACGGATCATTTTTCTTGTAAGTGTTTTCACATCAACCTCAAACAAACAGCTGCGAGACGAGATAAAACAGGCAGCAGTAAAGCGCTGTATTGAATAATGCCGGATGCCAGACGAAATCATAGATACCCGTAGGGGTAAGCAGGCGGCGCACCAGCCAGAAAACCGCCAGTGAAATGATCAGCTCAAAGAATATCGGTGGAAAGGAAAGACCGAATACCACGATAACCGGAAATAAACTCATGTTAACCTTGTAAAGGATAGTGCAGGTGACACAGGCCCAGGACGATTATCCGCGACTAAATAGTTGCCAGGAACGGCAGGCGAGAACGCGGTTTGGGCTGTGTTAATAATAATATATTAACGTAACTGTTACCTTGTTATCTATAATCTGTGATCTAAATCACTTTTAACTCAGAGTGAACAATGGAAAGACTTAAACGCATGTCGGTTTTTGCCAAAGTGGTCGATCTTGGCTCTTTTACCGCCGCCGCAAGGCAATTGCAGATGAGCGTATCGTCCATCAGCCAGACGGTTTCTAAGCTTGAAGACGAACTGCAGGTAAAGCTGTTAAACCGCAGTACGCGTAGCATTGGCCTTACCGAGGCCGGCAAAATTTACTATCTCGGCTGCCGCAAGATGTTACATGAAGCCCAGGAGGTGCATGAACAGCTTTACGCCTTCAACAATACGCCAATCGGCACGCTGCGAATCGGCAGTTCTTCAACCATGGCACAGAATGTCCTCGCAAATATGACGGCGGACATGCTTAAAGAGTACCCTGGGCTTACGGTTAATCTGGTAACCGGCATTCCTGCCCCGGACCTGATTGCAGACGGTCTCGACGTGGTGATTCGCGTAGGCGCGCTTCAGGATTCCAGCCTGTTTTCAAAACGGCTTGGGTCAATGCCAATGGTTATTTGCGCCTCGAAAAGCTACCTTCAGCAAAACGGCATACCGGAAAAACCGGCCGATCTGGCAAACCATTCGTGGCTGGAATACAGCGTTCGTCCCGACAACGAATTTGAGCTCATCGCTCCTGAAGGTATTTCCACGAAGATGATCCCGCAGGGGCGCTTCGTCACCAACGATCCGATGACGCTTTCACGCTGGTTGAAGGCTGGCGCCGGGATCGCTTACGTGCCGCTAATGTGGGTGATCGAAGAGATCAACAATGGCGAGCTGGAGATTTTATTCCCCCGCTACCAGTCGGATCCTCGCCCGGTGTACGCGCTTTATACCCAAAAAGACAAACTGCCGCTGAAAGTGCAGGTGTGTATTAACTATCTGACGGAGTATTTTGTGAAGGTGGCGCAACTGTACCAGGGCGTGCGGGAAAGAAACGGGCGCGGGAAAGAAAATAGCCGGGGTTAACCCGGCTGTTCGGTTTTATGCCGTACCGCCAACGGTAAGATTATCGACCTTAAGCGTCGGCTGGCCGACGCCTACCGGCAGGCTCTGGCCTTCTTTGCCGCAGACGCCCACGCCGTTATCAAGCGCCAGATCGTTACCTACCATCGAAATTTGCTGCATGGTTTCAATGCCGGAACCAATCAGCGTCGCACCTTTAACCGGCTTAGTGACTTTGCCTTTTTCAATCAGATACGCTTCTGAAGTCGAGAACACGAACTTACCGGAGGTAATATCCACCTGACCGCCGCCGAAGTTTGGCGCGTAGATACCGTACTCAACGGATTCAATAATCTCCTGCGGCGTGGATTTACCTGCCAGCATATAGGTGTTGGTCATGCGCGGCATTGGTAAATGCGCGTAGGACTCACGGCGGCCGTTGCCCGTTGGCGCAACCCCCATCAGACGCGCGTTTAGCTTGTCCTGCATATAACCTTTCAGAATGCCGTTTTCGATAAGCACGTTATATTGTCCCGGCACGCCTTCATCGTCGATAGCAACCGAACCACGGCGGTTAGCCATAGTGCCGTCATCCACAACGGTGCAAAGCTCCGAGGCGACCAACTGGCCCATCTGGCCGCTGAACACAGAGGTGCCGCGACGATTAAAATCACCTTCCAGGCCGTGACCAACAGCTTCATGCAGCAGTACGCCAGGCCAGCCTGCGCCCAGAACTACCGGGAACATACCCGCTGGCGCCGCGACGGCAGACAAAGTAATCAGCGCCATACGCACGGCTTCTTTCGCCCATGCATCGGCACGAACTTCACCGCCGATGGTTTCGAGGAAATAATCATAACCAAAACGACCGCCGCCACCGCTGGAACCGCGCTCGCGCTTGCCGTCTTCTTCAACCTGAACGCTGACGGACAAACGCACCAGCGGACGAACATCCGCCGCAAGAGTGCCGTCAGTTGCCGCCACCAGAATTAATTCATAAACGCCGGTCAGACTGGCAGTAACTTCCTGCACGCGGGGATCTGCTGCTCGTGCCACACTATCGACACGCTTAAGGATGTCGAGCTTCTCTTCACGGGTCATGCTCTGCAAAGGATCGGCGCTGGTATACAGCGCGCTGTGCTGCACCGCTCCGAGCGTACGTGCGCGGCCATCGCCTTGCTCACGAACAATGCTCCGTGCCGCGTGGGCACTTTGTTCCAGCGCCAGCAGGCTGATTTGATCGGCATAAGCAAAACCGGTTTTCTCACCGCTAACAGCACGCACGCCGACGCCCTGGTCAATGTTGTACGAGCCATCTTTAATAATGCGGTCTTCTAGCACCCAGGATTCGTGATAACTGGACTGGAAATAGAGATCCCCATAGTCGAGCCGACGCTCGGACAACTGCCCGAGGATAGAAAACAGATCTTGATGGGTTAAGCCATTCGCAGACAGCAACTGCTCACTTACCAGGTTCAGACTCATCGTTTGAATACTCTTGTTTCATACAATTTGGAGGTGCCCTAACTAGTTCAGGTCACGGAAAGGCGGCAAGCTCGTGATTCCCCAGGAGCATATTTTTACTATGTGACTGGAGTGAGCGAGCGCAGCCAACGCGTCTGTGGCCTGAAATATGACGGGCATATCTATTGAGCTTGCGGCAATTAGCTCCTCGCGTCAAATCACTTAGCTTTGTTCACGCGCGGCTGGCGCAGCACTTCGTTGATTTGCGGATTATCTACCGGCCCGGTGATGTGGTAGCGCAGAACGGAAATTTTACTCCACAGAGGCCCAAGCACTTTGCTTGCGGCGAAGACGGCTGCGCCAACAATCGGATTGATGACAAAGGCTGTCGCCACGCCAACTGTCGCGGAGATTTCCGGGGCGACCACGGCCTCCATATCGAGTTGTCGGCGAACCAGGTCAACCGAGCCTTTCATGGCGATATCCGCTTCCAGGCCGTCCACCAGCGTGTCGTCGGTATGCAGCACCCCGTCTTTTATCCATGCCGTGCTGCGGATAGAGTCAAAGTAGAATCCGTCGCCAAAGGTATCGCTGAAGTCAAAACGCAGCTTACGCATCAGCGCATCAAAGCTCACCAGGCGCAGCAACTGGCCTGCATGGCCCGTGCCCAGCTCGGCGATTTGTCCTTTACCCAGACGAGTATGCAGGATGCCATTCAGAGAGGACTCTTGCGGTCTCCAGGGCACATCGCGCCAGTGTAAATCGTATTCCACGTCGAATGAGGAACCCTGAATTGGCGTCTTCACGCCAAAGAAATTAGTCGCCGCATCCAGTTTTTTACCTTTTAGCTTCCCTTTCAGGGAGGTACGCATTTCCGTTGGGCTGTTTACCCATTCCCCGTCGCCCGTCAGGCGTGCAAAGCCGGTATCGATCAGAGCGTTGCTGAGTTTTAAGGTGTCGCCTTTAATGTTTACATCGCTGTCAACACGTCCATATTTTTGCCCCCACAGCCAACATTCGGCGCAGCGCAACTCGACGTCAGGCCAGTCGCGGAAACTGATTGCATCCTGAGCAGAAGGTTGAGACGTGTCGCTCGGCGGAGTGGATGATTTGACGATGTTCCAGTCAGGATTGAAGTAAAGATACTTAATAGCTGCCTGCCATGGCGCATTGTTATGCATATTCAGCGTTGCGTTAATCTCACGGCCCTGCGCATTCACCTGAGTGCCCATTGTTGTTGCATGCGAAACCAGGCTGAGGTTATTCCATTGCTGCCCGGCAAGAGTCAAAGCAGGCGTTCTGAGCGTAATATCCGATGGGAAAACTGCCGAATCGCCAACGCCCGTCACCGCGCCCTGACTGAACAGAGCCAGCCACTGCGCGCCGTCCATCGCCGGCAGGTCCAATTCCAGCCCCGGCTGTTCAGGCAGAGGGGGAATAGTATGGCTATCCGTCGCCCAGATAGCCCGATCGAGCGTCAGTTTTTTATTAAGCAGCCAGCGGCTGGAAAAACGATTTGTCGCCCCGGCGCTGCCGGTCAGAGTGAAACTGTTAAGGTCGCCTTTCACCGCAACCTTAAGCGGCAGCGGTTGCCCGGTGGATTTATCGACCGGTGCAGGTAAGTGACTACTTACATTCTTAAGATCGGCATCCAGGTCGACTTTATAGCTGGCGTTGCCGCGATAAGGCAGCGTTATACCCACCACGCCTTTCCAGGCCGCGCTGCCGCGCAGAGCTTTATTCACCTGTTCCGGTAACACGCCCGTTTTATTTGGCTGCCAGTCACCGTTCAGGTTAACGCCAATCTTATAATCCTTCTCGCCAGTTTTAGTATTAAAATCAATGGCTACTGGCTGATTAAACCAGGTGGCGCGCAGCGGTTCACTGTGTAAATCGCCATTCACGAAGCTGAATTTACCGCTCAGGTTTTTCAGGGTGCTGGATAGCGGTTTAATCAGCAGCGTGTTGTTATTAAGCATCACGTCGCCTTTCGCCGTCGTCATCTTGCCGTCTAACGGAATATCAAGATGTAAGCGAGCATTCACATCGCCGCCAATCTGGAGCTCATCAAGGGCTGCGGCCAGCGAGTCATCAAGCGGCGTCTCTTTAAAATAAGGCCCGATGGCGCTGCCAGGCCCGCTGATATCAGAATCAATCAGCAGCTTATCTTTCGAGTAATCCGGAATGGTCGCGGTAAGATTGCGCCCGGTGACGCCACCAAGTTTTACCTCGTCGCTCTTCATCCACAGGCCGTCGTTGATGAAATCCAGTTCTATATTGAGGTCTTCCAGCGCGGGCCAGTCCGGCTGGAAAGCAAATTTGGCCTTGCGTAACGGAACGAAAACTTCAAACTGCCCTTCGTTATGCTGATAGGGGAACAGATGCGGGTTGCCGCCGTAAACCAGCGTGGCGTTTTCTGCCTGCCCGCCCTGAATGGCTCCGCTCAGATAGTCCACCAGCGCTTTACCCATCAGGTTTTCAGGGAAGTAGCGCCAGGCGTCTGCGCCGTTATCAGTGTTGATGCCCGCCAGAATGCTTAACCACGGATCGCCCTCAGCAGGCTGGAAGTAGCGGAAATCGCCACGTGCCCAAACCGAGCGGGCTTTAACGTCCAGGTTTTTACCGTCGAGCTGGAAGCCGCTGGCATTTCTCTTCCATTCAAGAGTCGCAGCCCCTTTTTCTATTTCCAGCGGTGCGCGAAATACCGTCTCGTACGGCATTTTCGCATCGCTCACCAGCGCATTTAGCTGTCCGTGCTCTACGCTGCCGGTAATCGAACCCGAGAAATGTTCGGTGCCCGGCAGCATTTTCCACTGGTTCCAGCTAACATCTTTCCAGCGCCCCTGCATACGCGTTTTTTCGGTTTGTTGCAGCGGGATATCCACCGCCAGCACGTCGATGTGGCCATGCGGTTGCAGGACGTTCCAGATTTCGCCCAAATCAGGAGAGATTTTGGCGGCGATCGGCAGCAGGCCGTTGAAACTTTCCAGTTCCATATTCGTGGCACGCACGCGCAGCTCTTCGCTACGTTTGCTCTCTTTGCCGCCCACGTCCTGCGGTTCGAGCCACGCAAGGCTCAGCGAACCTTTTGGCCAGATTTTATCATCAAGCGTGATATTGGTGGAGGGGATTTCAAGGCCCCAGCCCGCCGCAGAGCGGTTTACGCGAGCCATTAAATTATCGACTGATAAATGATGGGTTGTCTGTTCGCCTTTCCAGCTTGCGCCGCCCTGCTTGAGCCAGATGTTGCCGCCCGCAATATCCCCGTCTTTAACATCCATCCAGGCTTCAAGACTAAACTCAGCGTCCTGCAAATCGATATTGTCCTGCATCCAGCGGCCCAGCCACGGTTTGACATCAACCCGGTCGGCCTGCAGCCAGACCTTGCCAATGTTAAGAATGCCGTCTTCATCGCGTAGATCCATACGCACGTTTGCCAGACCGTGCTGCCCGTTGAAACTGGAAAGGCTGACCTGCCCCTCAGCGCGGTGACGATTTTTGGAGTTAAGCCAGGTCAATTGTGGAATGGACAGTTCGGCGCGCTGGCCGGAGAGCGTAAGAAAACTCAGGGAGCTGTCGCGTAGATCAAAGTGATCGAACTGGCGTAAAAAGAGATCGCTGATTTTACCCGTTTTGATTTTGCCGTCGGTGTTATGGCTAAGCGGGGTGTTGCTGCGCATATGGAGCTGATAAAAGGTGAGATCGCGGAACTGCCAGCGGGCATGAAGCAGGCTCTGCCAGACATCGAGCGCAAGCGTAACGCGCTTGATACTCATATCTCCGCCGTCTTTCAGACCGGCTTTGATATCGCGCACTTCAAGCATCGGACCGAAGTTTTGCCAGCTTGCGTTGATTTGACTGGCATCCACCGGCACGCCCGTTATGGATTCAATCTTTTCAAGCAGCGCCGGGCGCCAGGCATTCAGGTGTGGCAAAGCGAGCCGCAAACCACTCACCAGCAGTGCGACGATAACAATCAGCGTTGCGCCTGTGAGTAGCAGAATGCCGGGCAGTCGCCTCACATATCTCTCCTTGTCAGCCTTGCGGCTCGGTACCCTAAAAAGTACAACCCGTATAAAGGATTACATCATAACGACGTCGAACTGCTCCTGATTATAGAGCGGTTCGATTTGTACTTTTACCTGCTTGCCGACAAAGATTTCTACCTCTGCCAGCGCGTGAGATTCTTCGCTTTTCAGCGCTTCGCCAACCGCCGGGGATGCATACACCAGGAAACGGTCGGAATCGTAGGCGTGATGGACACGCACGATTTCGCGCATAATTTCATAGCAAACTGTTTCCACAGTTTTCACCGTGCCGCGTCCGTGGCACGTCGGGCAACCTGCGCAAAGTACATGCTCCACGCTCTCGCGGGTACGTTTGCGGGTCATCTCTACCAGACCAAGCTGCGAGAAACCGTTCACGCTGGTTTTCACGCGATCTTTGCTCAACGCCTGTTCCAGAGAGTGCAACACGCGACGACGATGATCTTCATTACTCATATCGATAAAATCGATGATGATAATACCGCCAAGGTTACGCAATCGTAGCTGGCGTGCGATAGCCTGCGTGGCTTCGATGTTGGTGTTGAAAATAGTATCGTCAAGGTTGCGATGGCCGACAAACGCGCCGGTGTTGATATCGACAGTAGTCATCGCTTCGGTTTGATCGATAACCAGATAACCGCCGGATTTCAGCTCAACTTTTCGCTCAAGCGCCCGCTGAATTTCATTTTCGACGTCAAAGAGATCGAAAATGGGCTGGCGGCCGCTGTAATGTTCAATTTTGCTGGTCATTTCCGGCATGTATTCTGCGGTAAATTCCAGCAGCATGTCGTAGGTCAGACGAGAGTCGACACGAATTCTGTCCAGCGCAGCGTCTGCAAAATCACGCAGCACGCGTTGCGCCAGGGCAAGTTCGCCATAAAGCTGGCAGCGCGTTTTATTGCGTTTTTTACGCTCGCTGACTTTGGTCCATACGCGTTTGAGATAAGCAGCATCGGAAGAGAGATCTTCCTCGCACACGCCTTCAGCAGCGGTACGAATGATAAATCCGCCCTGCTCGTCGCAGTAGGCGCTGACCACGCGTTTCAGACGATCGCGCTCTTCTTCGCTTTCGATTCGCTGAGAAACGCCGACGTGCGAGGCGCCGGGCATAAACACCAGATAGCGGGAAGGAAGCGTGATGTCCGTGGTCAGGCGAGCGCCTTTGGTGCCAAGCGGATCTTTGACCACCTGCACCATAAGATCCTGTCCCTGGCGAACCAGTTCGGAGATGTCGCGCACGGTGAAGTTTTTACGCTCTTCACCCGCAACGCATTCGGTGTGCGGCATGATGTCGGAGGCGTGAAGAAACGCTGCCTTATCAAGGCCAATATCTACAAATGCCGCCTGCATCCCCGGTAGCACCCGGCTAACACGACCTTTGTAGATATTCCCTACGATCCCACGGCGCGCTTCGCGCTCAATGTGGATTTCCTGCAGTATTCCGCCGTCAATATAGGCTACCCGCGTTTCTGAAGGGGTAACATTGACCAGTAATTCAGCCGTCATCTTTTCCTCGTCCATCACGCAATGCGTGAAAATTACTCAGTAGTTCATACGTTTCTACCAGAGGCAATCCGACAACGGCATGGTAACTGCCATTTATCTTTCTGACGAAACAGCCGCCCAGTCCCTGAATGCCGTATGCCCCTGCTTTGTCCATAGGTTCACCGCTGGCAACGTAACCGGCGATATCCTGTTCTGATAAGCTTCGGAATGTCACTTCTGTTATCACAAGGCAGTCAAGCACCGACTGGCTGTCCGCCAGCGCAACCGCAGTCATAACCTGATGTTGATGGCCGGAGAGCAATCGCAGCATCTGTGCCGCATGTGCCTGATCCCGCGGTTTTTCCAAAACTTCACCATTGTAGATAACAATGGTGTCTGCGCCTAACACCGGTAAATCTTGCTGAGCTAACGCAACACCCGCCAGAGCTTTATCACAAGCCAGGCGCCGAACGTACTGCTCCGCGCTCTCATGGCTCAGACGCCGCTCTTCCACATCAGTTACGATACGTTCAAAGGCTACGCCCAACTGGGTCAGAAGCTCCTGGCGACGCGGGGAGCCAGAGGCAAGATATAAAGATGTCATGTTTAACCTTACTGCACGGCAAATTGTTGCCGAATTTTTCGCATCAACAGGAATATCCATGGCCAAAGCACGCCGTTCACTACACTGCTCCAGAACACTTCCGGCCGGAAAGAGACGTTAATGACCAAAAACTCTGACCAGAAAACAATGACATCAGTGACCAGTGATAAAAGCATCACCACCAGTGCCTGCTGCCAGAGCGCGAGGTTACGGAACAGTTGGAATTTTAATGCTGCCAGGTAGGCGACAATACTCAGTGACAGGGCGCGAACGCCCAACGTGGAGCCACTTATCAGATCAAGTATGGCACCCATGACAAAACCTGTGCCTACATTTACGCGATGAGGCAAAGCGAGGATCCAATACAGCAGGATCAATAATACCCAGTCCGGACGATAGACTTTCATGTCGTCCGGCCAGGGCATTACCTGCAATAACAGAGCTACCAGAAATGACAGCCAGATAACCCAACGACCCTGACTACGATAACTTCCCACTACTGCCCTCCCTGGACGCCAGTTGCAGGAGGTGGATTCCCTGCATTAGGCGACTGCGGCATACCGGTAGCCGGCGGAGGGAGCGGAGCGGGCGGCCCGACGGAATCAGCCGGCGGTAAAACCTGCGGCATCATCTGCATTAAGCGTTCGTTAGCCACGCGATGCACTCCTTCAGGGGGCATTGGCACTTTGCCTTCGCGATCCGCGCCCCACAGCAGGAGCAAATAACGCAGACGCTGCAAACCAGCCGTTGGACGAGCCTGAATGACGGTGTAAGCACGCTGAGTATCAAGTTTCACAGAAGAAACGACGCCCACCGGATAACCTTCAGGGAAACGGCCGCCCAGACCTGAAGTAACAAGCACATCTCCAACACGAATATCCGTGTTCGCTGGCAGATGTTCCAGTTGCAGATCGTCAGTACAGCCGTTGCCGGCTGCAATCACGCGAATATCGTTACGCAGCACCTGAATCGGCAGCGCGTGGGTCGCATCGCAAATCAACAACACGCGGCTGGTGAGTTTCGCTACGGCAATGACCTGACCTACGACGCCTTTATCACTGATAACCGGCTGGCCTTCGTAAACGCCGTTTACGCTGCCTTTATCAATCACCACCTGATCGCTGTAGGGATCGTTTACCGTAGAAATGACCTGAGTCACCATTTTTTGCTCATCCTGCCGTAAGGGTGAGCCGAGCAATTCACGCAGACGTGCGTTTTCCTGACGATACTGGCCCATCATCAGCAATTCGCTGTTCTTCAGGATCAACTCCTGACGCAACGCACGGTTTTCAAGTTCCAGTTGATCACGAGAAGCGAGCGTTTGCGACACGCTATCAAGCAATTCACGGGGACCATTGGAGACAAAATAGAAAGGACTGACGGCAGTATCCATGTACGTTCGGATTTGGCTGAACGTACCGAGGCGGCTGTCGGCAATAATGACACCAATCGCCACCAGCAACGCCAGGATCAGGCGAAACTGCAGCGACGGGCCACGGCTAAAAATGGGCTTCATAGGCTATGCGTATTCCCAGGCCAACAAGAAGGGGCAGTCATAGACTCCCCCTTACCTGCGGCTGATTACTCTTCGCTGAACAAGTCGCCGCCGTGCATGTCGATCATTTCCAGCGCCTTGCCGCCGCCACGGGCTACGCAAGTCAATGGATCTTCTGCAACCACTACTGGAATACCGGTCTCTTCCATCAGCAGGCGGTCAAGGTTACGCAGCAATGCGCCACCGCCGGTCAACACCATGCCGCGCTCGGAGATGTCGGAAGCCAGTTCCGGCGGACACTGTTCCAGCGCAACCATAACCGCGCTAACAATACCCGTCAGCGGCTCTTGCAGCGCTTCGAGAATTTCGTTGGAATTCAGGGTGAAACCACGTGGAACACCTTCAGCCAGGTTACGACCACGCACTTCGATTTCACGCACTTCATCACCCGGATATGCAGAACCGATTTCATGCTTGATACGTTCGGCTGTTGCTTCCCCAATCAGGGAGCCGTAGTTACGACGCACATAATTAATGATGGCTTCATCGAAACGGTCGCCGCCGATACGAACAGAAGAGGAGTAAACCACGCCGTTCAGGGAGATAACGGCCACTTCAGTGGTACCGCCACCGATATCCACAACCATAGAACCGGTTGCTTCAGAAACCGGCAGGCCAGCACCGATAGCGGCAGCCATTGGCTCTTCAATCAGGAAGACTTCACGTGCGCCGGCGCCCTGAGCGGATTCACGGATTGCACGACGTTCTACCTGCGTTGCGCCAACGGGAACACACACCAGCACGCGCGGGCTTGGGCGCATAAAGCTATTGCTGTGAACCTGCTTGATGAAGTGCTGCAGCATTTTTTCAGTCACGAAGAAGTCAGCGATAACGCCGTCTTTCATTGGACGAATAGCCGCGATGTTGCCAGGCGTACGACCCAGCATTTGTTTTGCGTCATGGCCTACAGCAGCAACGCTTTTTGGTGAACCGGCACGATCCTGGCGAATGGCCACGACGGAGGGCTCATTCAGTACGATGCCTTGTCCTTTTACATAAATCAGGGTATTCGCGGTACCCAGGTCAATGGACAGGTCATTGGAAAACATGCCACGAAATTTTTTCAACATACTAAGGGATAATCCTGAAAGCTGGGGCGGAAACAAAATCCGCTTACTTTACCAACCACACGTTGCAGCGACAAGGCGCATAAATGTTCTGCGACGGTGAAAATTTGTGCAGTTTACTTCACCTGTTACACCTAAGAAACATTGGTTCTCAAACCGCTATATAAGGGAACAAACGCTGTAGATTAAACGAACAAGGCTAAGTAGCAAACCGATACATTAAATGCTGCGACATTCTGTCCGGCAGACGCAGGCGTCCCCTTAAGATGCAGCGCGCGTTATTCTACGTGAAAACTTGATAAACGGCAGGTTAAACCGAGTATCTTTGAGAATATTTTTTCACGTTGCTGTCGAGCGGCGCAGAGGCGGCAAAGAAATCACCCTGAGCGCCGCTCACCCCTTTCTCTACCAGCGTCTGCCATTCACTACGTTTTCTTACACCCGTGGCAAAAACCTGAGTTTGCGTTCCATGACAGGCTTCAACCAGGCTTTGTACAAATAACTGGTTTTCGGTTCGCTTCTCGATGTTTCTCACCAGCCCCGGATGAAGCTTAATAAGTTCTATATTCAGCGTCTTGATGTAGGTTGTACTCACAACGGTTAAGCCCGCCTGTACAACCGCAACACGAGCACCCAACGCCTTTATTAAACGTATAACTGGTTGTAACCGGCTGATGTGTTGACAAACATCTGCCTCTGCAAGTTCAAAAATAATTCGTTTACGGAGCGATTTTTCACATTGCATTAACGCATCCCTTAACCAGCGCTGGAAAGGAACGCGGATCAGCGAGTCGACGGTTATCTGGATGGCCAGCGTTTCTTCCGGCCAGAAGCTGACAAGAGGAAGGGCGCGGGTAACCAACTGGCGGTCATATTGTTCGAACAAACCGAACTGCCTCACCATCGGCATATACTCAGCCGAAAGAACTTCCTGTTCACCATCAAAGATACGGCACATGATTTCGCGATGGTGGGTATACCCGTCGCGCATTACCGCCGGTTTTTGATAGAAACGCGGGCCGCCGCGTCGCAGCGCCTGCTCAATGAGCGTACGCCACTTAACGTTTCCTCGCCCCTTTTCAGGCAGTTTATCGTCATACACCGACCAGCTATTCGCCCCCTGCAAAGAGGCATTGCGGGTTGCCACCTCAGCATTCTCCATGACCTGCTCTTTGGTCTGCCCGCTACGCCATGCGCAAATACCGATATGCAGCATATCGTTACGATCTAACATGCGGGTTGGCGGCAGGGTATCTATGGCCGTCAGAAGCTGGCTTGCAATGCCATCGGCTTCTTTTAACGTGCGATGCGGCAGCAGAACGGCAAAATCGCTACGGAAATAGCGCGCCAGCAACGCGCCGGGATAGCGCATCACAAAGGTCGACAGCATATTAATAAGCGTAAAGAGGTATTCTTCGGTCGCCGGGCGGCCCCAGGTATCATGGAGAGTGTCGAAATCAGGCAGGCGGATAATCATCACGACGCCATATGCGCCAACCCGCTCCTGGTCTTCAAGCAGCGTCGCCAACTGGTTATCAAAAAACAGCCGATTATTAAGCCCGGTTTTCGCGTCTTGTGCGGCGAAAGCGCGAATCAGCGTGTCCATTTTGCTGCGCTGTTCGCTTGCGTTTTGTAAATCAGAAAGCAGCACGTCAAGCGCGCTGCTGGCGCGGGTCGGCCACTCAAGCACCGAACCCCTCACTTCTGAACTCCGCTCGCCGTTAAGAATTCGGGTGGCGCGGGTTTCCAGCAACTCTTCTCCTGCGAGCTGTTTTTTCATCCAGCGAACGGCAAAAAACAGCACCACTACCATTAAACCGATAGCGACTGTGAGCGGCACGGTGTTAAACAAAGAGTTGTAGTAATTCGTCACGGGATCGCGAAAAGTCAGGCTGACAAACATGCCGGGATGTTTCATTAATTCAACCGTTACGCTGCGATAGCCGTAATGAGTGCCGGCAGGGTTATAGACCTGTTTCAGCTCATGTTCGTACACCACTTTGTCACCCATCCTAAGATGAATTTCAGTGATATCGATGGGAACCATGACTTCATTAAGACGAGCAAGCAACGCCTGTGGAGAAGAGGTGACCAGTTCGTTATCAATAATGGTGGCGACGGCCAGCACCCGCTGATTAACTTTTTCATGCGCTGCGTTAAAAAAACTCAGCGAGCACCCGATTAGCGTCACAAAGATAGCCAACCCGGTGAGTAAGGTCATGAAAGCAGAAAGCTTCGTCGTTAATCGCATCCTTGTGTTAACTCCGTATGATGAAAAATGTCGCCTTAAACCGGGCCATGATTGACGCGGCATTACATAGTAAAAGCCAATGCCAGGCAAATACCCACAGACAAAATATCGCCATTGATTGCGAAAAACGGGCATTACGCGTCAATTAGCGAGTATATACGCCTGCTTTTTTTTTCCAATGATATGCCCTTCGCGTGGCAGTCCCGTTGACTTAAATTTCAATTTTTTGTGACATATTCGCCGGGATGCAACTTCTCCGTCATGCTTAATAAAAAGCCCTACTGGAGATTGCCATGAAGAAGGTTACTCATCTGACCGAAGCGGACGTTACGCCAGAATCCGTTTTTTTGCTTAAGCGTCGTCAGATACTCAAAGCGCTTGGGGTTGGCGCGGCGGCGCTTTCTCTTCCGCGCACGGCTGACGCAGACATTCTCTCGTGGTTTAAAGGTAATGACCGCCCGCCCGCTCCGTCAGGTAAACCGCTGACATTCAGCCAGCCCGCGCAATGGCAGGCAAAACTCCCCCTCACGCCGGTTGATAAGGTCACCGGTTATAACAATTTTTATGAGTTTGGGCTGGATAAAGCCGATCCGGCAGCAAACGCGGGCAGCCTGAAAACCGATCCCTGGCAGGTGAAAATTAGCGGTGAAGTCGCCAAACCCATGACGCTCGATCTGGATGACTTATACAAACGCTTTCCATTAGAAGAACGCATTTACCGCATGCGCTGCGTGGAGGCCTGGTCAATGGTGGTGCCGTGGATAGGCTTCCCGCTAAGCAAATTGCTGGCGCTAGTCGAGCCGACCAGCAATGCTAAGTATGTCGCCTTTGAAACGCTCTACGCGCCGGAACAAATGCCCGGCCAGAAGGATCGTTTTATTGGCGGCGGCCTGAAATACCCGTATGTGGAAGGGCTTCGTCTCGACGAGGCCATGCACCCGCTGACCATGCTGACCGTTGGCGTTTACGGCAAAGCGCTGCCGCCGCAAAATGGCGCGCCCATTCGTCTCACCGTTCCCTGGAAATATGGTTTCAAGGGCATCAAGTCTATCGTCAGCATTAAGTTAGTTCGTGAATTACCGCCAACAACCTGGAACATGGCCGCGCCGGACGAATACGGGTTCTATGCCAATGTGAATCCACATGTTGATCACCCCCGCTGGTCACAGGCGTCGGAAAGATTTATCGGTTCCGGCGGCGTGCTGGATGTAAAACGTCAGCCAACCTCGCTGTTTAACGGTTATGCAGAGCAGGTTGCTTCGTTGTATCGCGGTTTGAATCTTAAGGAGAATTTTTAAGTGCGGCTGACTGCGAAACAAATTACCTGGCTGAAGGTGGCCCTACATCTCGCCGCCTTCCTGCCTTTTATATGGCTGTTCTATGCCGCCAGTCAGGGACTGTTTAGCGCGGATCCGGCGAAAGATATTCAGCATTTTACCGGCAGAATGGCGCTGAAATTGTTACTGGCTACGTTATTGATAACGCCGCTTGCCCGCTATGCTAAACAACCTTTGCTTATTCGCACACGTCGTTTGCTTGGCGTCTGGTGCTTTGCCTGGGCGACGCTGCATTTGGTCAGCTATTCGTTACTGGAGTTGGGGATAAGCAACCTGAGCCTGCTCGGTCAGGAACTGATAACGCGTCCCTATCTGTCTTTGGGTATTATTAGCTGGTTTGTTTTGCTGGCTTTAGCCGCGACCTCGACGCAAAGCGCGCAACGTAAGCTAGGTTCTCGCTGGCAAAAACTGCATAACTTCGTGTATTTGGTAGCTATCCTTGCGCCTGTTCACTATCTTTGGTCGGTAAAAATTATCTCTCCTCAGCCCTTGCTTTATGCTTTAGGTGCATTCATCCTCCTCGCCCTGCGTTATAAGAAGTTTCGTCAGTGGTGGCGTTAAGCCTGTAAATACGACCCTTCCGAAATTCTGAAAATGTGCTCACGCTGGCAAAAAAGACGTTTGCCGGGCAGGCGTCTTAAGCGATATCAGTTGGAAATCTTCCCTGATAAGACCAGTATTTAGCTGCCAAATGCTACGAAATCGTTATAATGTGCGACTTTGGTTTTTCCGAGGGGTCATTTTTAGGCTCTGAAGGTGACAACCGGGCAACTTAGGTATATTTTGTAAAATGCCTACAAATTGCAGGAGATGGCAGCACGATGTCGGGTAAATTTCACATTTTGCTTTTGAACGGTCCAAATCTGAATATGCTGGGAACGCGCGAGCCGGATAAATACGGCGACCAGACTCTGGCACAGATTGTTAACATGCTTGAAAACGAAGCGAAAACCCTCAACGTGTCGCTCAGCCACCTGCAATCGAATGCGGAATATGCGCTAATCGACCGAATTCATCAGGCGAAAGACGACGTCGACTTTATTCTGATTAATCCGGCCGCGTTTACGCATACGAGCGTTGCGCTGCGTGATGCCCTGCTTGCGGTGAATATCCCGTTTATCGAGATCCATCTGAGCAATGTGCATGCGCGCGAACCGTTCCGCCATCATTCGTATCTTTCTGATAAAGCTGTCGGCGTTATCTGCGGATTAGGCGCTGACGGTTATTCATATGCACTACAGACGGCGGTCAAACGCCTGTCAAAATCCATCTAAACAAGAGTACGGAACCCACTCATGGATATTCGTAAGATTAAAAAACTGATCGAGCTGGTTGAAGAATCAGGCATCTCCGAACTGGAAATTTCTGAAGGCGAAGAGTCTGTTCGTATCAGCCGTAGCGCGCCAAACGCGAGCTACCCGATGATGCAACAAGCTTATGCTGCACCAATGTACCAGCCACAGCCGCAACCTGGTCTGTCTAACGCTGTTGCACCTACCGCCGCCCCGGCGATGGAAGCGCCAGCGGCTGCTGAAGTCAGTGGTCACATCGTACGTTCCCCGATGGTCGGTACTTTCTACCGCACCCCAAGCCCGGATGCGAAAGCGTTTGTTGAAGTTGGCCAGAAAGTTAACGTTGGCGACACTCTGTGCATCGTTGAAGCAATGAAAATGATGAACCAGATCGAAGCTGACAAATCTGGCGTGGTGAAGGCCATTCTGGTGGAAAACGGCCAACCGGTAGAATTTGACGAGCCGCTGGTCGTCATCGAGTAACGAGGCGAACATGCTGGATAAAATTGTTATCGCTAACCGTGGTGAGATTGCCCTGCGTATTCTTCGTGCCTGTAAAGAACTGGGCATCAAGACCGTCGCCGTGCACTCCACCGCGGACCGCGACTTAAAACACGTACTGCTGGCGGATGAGACGGTCTGTATCGGCCCGGCTCCGTCCGTAAAAAGCTATCTGAACATCCCGGCAATTATCTCTGCGGCTGAAATCACTGGCGCAGTAGCGATTCACCCGGGTTACGGCTTCCTGTCTGAAAACGCCAACTTTGCCGAGCAGGTTGAGCGTTCTGGCTTTATCTTCATTGGCCCGCGTGCTGAAACTATCCGTCTGATGGGCGATAAAGTTTCTGCAATCAACGCCATGAAAAAAGCCGGCGTGCCTTGTGTGCCAGGCTCTGACGGCCCGCTGAACGACGATATGGATAAGAACCGCGCCCATGCGAAACGCATCGGTTATCCGGTAATTATCAAAGCGTCCGGCGGCGGCGGCGGTCGTGGTATGCGCGTGGTTCGCAGCGATGCGGAACTGGAACAATCCATTAATATGACCCGTGCGGAAGCGAAAGCGGCTTTCAACAACGATATGGTCTATATGGAGAAGTACCTCGAAAACCCTCGCCATATCGAAATTCAGGTACTGGCGGACGGTCAGGGTAACGCAATCTATCTGGCAGAACGCGACTGCTCCATGCAGCGTCGTCACCAGAAAGTTGTTGAAGAAGCACCAGCGCCGGGCATCACGCCTGAACTGCGCCGCTTCATCGGCGAGCGTTGCGCGAAAGCCTGTGTCGATATCAACTATCGTGGTGCGGGCACCTTCGAGTTCCTGTTCGAAAACGGCGAGTTCTACTTCATTGAGATGAACACCCGTATTCAGGTTGAGCATCCGGTCACTGAAATGATTACCGGCGTTGACCTGATCAAAGAACAACTGCGTATCGCTGCCGGTCAGCCGCTGTCTATCAAGCAGGATGAAGTTCATGTTAAAGGCCACGCGGTGGAATGCCGTATTAACGCCGAAGACCCGAACACCTTCCTGCCAAGCCCGGGCAAAATCACCCGCTTCCATGCGCCAGGTGGTTTTGGCGTGCGCTGGGAATCGCATATTTACGCCGGTTATACAGTGCCGCCGTACTACGACTCCATGATTGGCAAACTGATCTGTTACGGCGAAACCCGTGAAGTGGCGATCTCTCGTATGAAGAACGCCCTGGCTGAGCTGATCATCGATGGCATTAAAACCAACGTTGAGCTGCAGACCCGTATCATGAACGACGAACACTTCCAGCATGGTGGCACTAACATCCACTATCTGGAGAAAAAGCTGGGTCTTCAGGACTAAGCTTTTCTACTACGTCGCTAAAAAGGCCGCTTGCGCGGCCTTTTCTTTTTTGATCCCCCTCCTGCTGCTATGCGTTACAATCGCCGCTTTCCGCGAATTCAAGGGACGATAATGGACACGCGTTTTGTTCAGGCCCATAAAGAAGCGCGCTGGGCGCTGTGGCTAACCCTGGCCTACCTCGCAGCTTGGTTAGTGGCTGCTTACTTACCCGGTAATGAGATTGGCCCGACCGGCCTGCCGCACTGGTTTGAGATGGCCTGTCTGCTGGTACCGCTGGTTTTTATTCTGCTGTGCTGGATGATGGTGAAGTTTATCTTCCGGGATATTCCGCTGGAGGACGACAATGCAGCTTGAAGTTGTCCTGCCCCTCGTAGCTTATCTGCTCGTGGTGTTTGGCTTATCCATTTACGCTATGCGCAAACGTAGCGCCGGTAACTTCCTGAACGAATACTTCCTGGGCAGCCGCTCAATGGGTGGATTCGTATTAGCGATGACCTTAACCGCCACCTATATCAGCGCCAGTTCGTTTATCGGCGGGCCAGGGGCTGCCTATAAATACGGCCTGGGTTGGGTTCTGCTGGCGATGATCCAGCTACCCGCAGTCTGGTTGTCGTTAGGCATTTTAGGGAAGAAGTTTGCCATTCTGGCCCGCCGTTACAATGCGGTGACGCTTAACGATATGCTTTATGCCCGCTACCAAAGCCGCCTGCTGGTCTGGCTGGCAAGCCTGAGCCTGCTGGTTGCTTTTATCGGCGCGATGACCGTGCAGTTTATCGGTGGCGCTCGCCTGCTTGAGACCGCTGCGGGTATTCCTTACGAAACCGGCCTGCTGATTTTCGGGATCAGCATTGCGCTTTACACCGCGTTCGGCGGTTTTCGTGCCAGTGTATTAAACGACGCAATGCAGGGACTTGTGATGTTGCTTGGCACCGTCCTGCTGTTGATTGGCGTAATTCATGCCGCAGGCGGTCTCGAAAGTGCCGTTGATAAACTTCAGCATATCGATCCGAAGCTGGTTTCTCCGCAGGGCGCAGATAACATTCTTTCACCGGCCTTTATGACCTCGTTCTGGGTGCTGGTGTGCTTTGGCGTGATTGGTTTGCCGCACACCGCCGTGCGCTGCATCTCCTATAAAGACAGTAAAGCCGTTCACCGAGGCATTATTCTGGGCACTATCGTGGTGGCCATATTGATGTTTGGCATGCATCTGGCGGGCGCGCTGGGTCGGGCCGTACTGCCGGATCTGCACGTGCCGGATCTTGTCATTCCTACGCTAATGGTTACGGTACTGCCGCCCGTGGCGGCCGGGATCTTTCTTGCGGCGCCGATGGCGGCCATTATGTCTACCATCAACGCGCAACTGCTTCAGTCCTCTGCGACGATCGTAAAAGATCTCTACCTCAACATGAGGCCTGAGCAGATCCGCAATGAAAAGCTGCTTAAGCGCATGTCCTCCGTCATTACGCTGGTATTAGGCGCTCTGTTATTGCTTGCCGCCTGGCGTCCGCCGGAGATGATAATCTGGCTTAACCTGCTCGCTTTCGGCGGCCTGGAAGCTGTGTTCCTCTGGCCGCTGGTGCTGGGCCTGTACTGGGAACGTGCGAATGCGACGGGCGCGCTAAGCGCGATGATCGTAGGCGGCGTGCTGTATGCCCTGCTGGCAAGTTTTAATATCCAGCTATTCAGCTTCCACCCGATCGTTCCTTCACTATTATTAAGCTTGCTGGCCTTCGTGATCGGCAACCGCTTTGGCCACAGGATGCCTGAGCCAGCGCTTGTTTCAACTACTGATAAATAAAGAGTTTCGCCATGCCATGGATTCAACTGAAGATTAATACCTCCGGCTCAAACGCTGAAGAACTCGGCGATGCCCTGATAGAAAGCGGATCGGTATCCGTTACGTTTCAGGACACGCATGACACGCCGGTATTTGAACCTCTGCCGGGTGAAACTCGTCTGTGGGGCGATACCGATGTGATTGGCCTGTTTGATGCCGAAGCCGATATGGCCGAGGTTGTCGCCATCCTTGAAAATCATCCTCTGCTCGGCGAAGGCTTCCACCATAAAATTGAACAGCTCGAAGACAAAGACTGGGAACGTGAATGGATGGACAACTTTCATCCTATGCGCTTCGGTAAGCGACTATGGATTTGCCCAAGCTGGCGCGACGTGCCTGACGCAAACGCCGTGAACGTAATGCTCGACCCGGGCCTGGCGTTCGGCACCGGCACTCATCCCACCACTTCTCTTTGCCTTGAATGGCTCGACGGGCTGGATTTAGCAGGCAAAACCGTCATCGATTTCGGCTGCGGTTCCGGCATTCTGGCCATTGCCGCTTTGAAGCTGGGCGCGGCAAAAGCCATCGGCATTGATATCGATCCTCAGGCAATTCAGGCCAGCCGTGATAATGCCCAGCGTAACGGTGTTTCTGAACGCCTGGAGCTTTATTTGCCAAAAGACCAGCCAGAAGCCATGAGCGCCGACGTGGTGGTCGCTAACATCCTCGCAGGTCCATTGCGTGAACTGGCGCCATTAATCAGCGTGCTGCCGGTCCAGGGAGGTTTTCTGGGTCTTTCTGGCGTACTGGCAAGCCAGGCGGAAGGCGTTTGCGAAGCCTATGCGGATAAATTCACGCTCGACCCGGTTGCTGAAAAAGAAGAGTGGTGCCGTATTACGGGGATCAAACGCTAGTCTGCTTTCGATAACGTGGTCATAAGGCCACGTTATTATTCCTAAATTTTATCCCTCCACCTTTTTTGCTCCTCGCGCCCTCAGGCCCTTGCCTTATAATACCCCACTTAATTCATTGAATTAAATAATATTTAAAAACAACATAATCACGGAATGAATATATGAACAATACTTTACGCGCCGCGGCAATCTTCGTTATCACCGTTTTACCGGACTATGCGATGGCATCGCACTGGAGCTATGAAGGGGCAGAATCGCCGGAACACTGGAGCGAAACAGGGCCAGAAAATCAGCTGTGCAAAAGCGGGATGAACCAGTCACCGGTAAATATTGACGCAACGGTTAAAGCACATATTACTCCGTTGAAAGCCAGCTATATGGATTCCCCGGTTACGCTCCTCAACAATGGCCATACCATTCAGGCAGGGTTCGCGCCTGACGCTAAAGATACCCTGATCGTTGACGGCGCGCCTTACCAGCTTGAGCAGCTCCATTTCCACGCTCCGAGCGAAAATACAATCCACGGCAAGCACTACGCTATGGAAATGCACCTGGTCCATAAGAATGCCCAAGGGGAAATTGCCGTCGTTGCGGTAATGTTCGAGACCGGTGAGGCGAACAGCGAGCTGGACAAACTCTGGCGGAACATGCCGGCAAAAGCGGATGAATCCTTCGGGCTCAGACAGAAAATTGACGTCAATAAATTGCTGCCGAAAGAGTTATCGCACTATCGCTTCAGCGGCTCTCTGACAACGCCTCCCTGTAGCGAAGGCGTGCGCTGGCTGGTAATGAAGCACCCGGTGATGCTTTCTGAACAACAGTTGCATCAATTCACCGCGGTTATGCATCATGACAATAATCGACCGGTACAGCCTCTGCATGGACGCGTCGTGGTGGAATAAGCAGCAAAAAGGCGGGAAAATGCTCCCGCCGTTAAGCCTTTTTTCCCCGTCCGTCTCCGGCATTTAAGACAGGAAAAATGCGACATTCGTCGCATTAAAACACCGGGAGTGATGAATAAAGCAGCGATTTATCTGGCTATAACGCCCTAAATAGCAGTTAATTGCTACTGATTTTACATTAATCCTGAAAGCGCACAAAACAACCAATAATATATAACCTATTAATATTTAAATTTATTTATCGTAGATATTCTCACAGCCTAATGATTCATTGATCTACAACAGCGGATTGTTCAAAGTTTGTCCTTTCATCTCGTGTAAAAAATGCGTAATATACGCCGCCTTGCAGGTACAGTATGGTCATTTCTTAACTCATGCGCATCGGACACCACCAGCTCAGAAATCGCCTTATCGCAGCACCTATGGCTGGCATTACCGACAGACCGTTCAGGACACTGTGTTATGAGATGGGAGCAGGTTTAACCGTTTCCGAGATGATGTCTTCTAACCCGGAAGTTTGGGCGAGTGACAAATCCCGTTTACGGATGGTGCATGTCGATGAGCCGGGTATTCGCACCGTGCAAATCGCCGGCAGCGTGCCTGAAGAAATGGCAGAAGCCGCACGCATTAACGTGGCTAATGGCGCTCAGATTATTGATATCAATATGGGGTGCCCGGCAAAGAAAGTGAATCGTAAACTGGCAGGTTCAGCCCTTCTGCAGTACCCGAGTCTGGTGAAGTCTATCGTGACGACGGTGGTGAAGGCGGTGGACGTTCCTGTGACGTTAAAGATTCGCACTGGCTGGGACACGGCGCACCGTAACTGTGTAGAGATTGCCCAACTGGCTGAAGAATGTGGCATTCAGGCTCTGACAATTCATGGACGCACCCGCGCCTGTTTATTCCAGGGAAACGCTGAGTACGACAGTATTCGGGCAGTTAAGCAGAAAGTTTCCATTCCGATTATCGCGAATGGCGACATTACTGACCCGCTTAAAGCCAGAGCTGTACTCGACTATACAGGGGCTGATGCTCTGATGATAGGACGTGCAGCTCAGGGAAGACCCTGGATCTTTCGGGAAATCCAGCACTATCTGGACACTGGAGAGCTGCTTCCTCCCTTGCCTCTGGCAGAGGTGAAGCGCTTACTTTGCGCACATATTCGGGAACTCCATGACTTTTATGGTCAGGTAAAGGGATACCGAATTGCGCGCAAACACGTATCCTGGTATCTCCAGGAACACGCTCCGGATGACCAGTTTCGGCGCACATTCAACGCCATTGAGGATGCAAGCGAACAGCTTGAGGCGTTGGAGGCATACTTCGAAAATTTTGCGTAAACAGAAATAAAGAGCTGACAGAACTATGTTCGAACAACGCGTAAATTCTGACGTACTGACCGTTTCTACCGTTAACTCTCAGGATCAGGTTACCCAAAAACCCCTGCGTGACTCCGTGAAACAGGCACTGAAGAACTATTTTGCTCAACTGAATGGTCAAGATGTAAACGATCTGTATGAGCTGGTACTGGCTGAAGTAGAGCAGCCATTGTTGGACATGGTGATGCAATACACCCGTGGCAACCAAACCCGTGCTGCTCTGATGATGGGCATCAACCGTGGTACGCTGCGCAAAAAATTGAAAAAATACGGCATGAACTGATACTAATCAGTTAGTGTTGTTTAAGAAGGCGCGACCCGGCATGGGGAAGCGCCTTTTTTATCGTCCAAATTACAGGCCTGCCTCCATTTTCTCTCCATAGTTTTACGTCCGCGCCCTCTTTTCTCCACTTTGTTTACAGTGCACACGAATTGCAATTATTCCCTTCTCCTTGCGGGGTGATGGCGATGATAAAATAAGCACATTCACGCCGGGGTGGATTTTGTGAAGACTCAGTGCCTTTCCTGCGCACCAGTGAGAGTTATCCCTGCCCCGGGTATGTATCAATGAGGTTTGAAAATGAAAAAGCTAATTGCCGCCGCCCTGCTTTCCACGCTTCTGGCTGGTTGTGCGACCAATTCACCTTGCGTGCCGGTTTATGACGATCAGGGTCGTCTGGTGCATACCAATACCTGTATGAAAGGCACAACTCAGGATAACTGGGAAACCGCAGGCGCTATAGCCGGTGGTGCAGCCGCGCTTGCTGGCTTGACCCTGGGTATCGTTGCTCTGACCAAATAAACCCGGTCAGTATGATGAAAAGCGCGAGCGGCCCCTCGCGCTTTTTTTTTGCGCTGCATTATTAAGGTGCATTTTTTAATTCCAGGTAAATTTTTAGCGACACGACAGAACGCCCCCCGGCAGCCGATGTGAAACAAATCACTCAAATTCACACCGCTTCATTCATTTGCATTCCACAGCGTGATAATTCTCACATCTCAACCCAATCCCTGTCATTGCTACTATTAACGCCTGAAATCAGTTCCTTTCGCATTATCAAATCCTGAAACTTTTTTGCTCTGAAATGTGGCGCAGGTTTCAATTTTGCACCGTCACGGGGCGTTGAGCGCACATTTTCCTGTCTACACTCAGCTTACTGCGGCAAACGTACACGCAATACGCCCGCTGCAAACCTGGCATCCCCTTTGCTTTAAAGAGACTGGCAGATGCCACAGATTGAAAACGGCGCCTTTGGGAGCCGCAAACATATAACGATAATTTCGCCACACAGGATGCATTATGAAAAAGATGATGATCGCCACTCTGGTCGCAGCCGGTTCGTTGTTAGCAGTTGCAGGCCAGGCTCATGCCGGGACCTCGCTTGATGCAGTAAAGAAGAAAGGCTTTGTGCAATGCGGGATCAGTGATGGCTTGCCAGGCTTCTCTTACGCCGATGCGAGCGGTAAATTCACCGGTATTGATGTGGACGTTTGCCGTGGCGTCGCCGCTGCGGTTTTTGGAGATGCCACCAAGGTTAAATATACCCCGCTGACCGCCAAAGAACGTTTCACCGCTTTGCAGTCTGGCGAAGTCGACATTCTTTCTCGTAATACTACCTGGACTTCCTCGCGCGACGCGGGCATGGGCATGATCTTCACCGGCGTAACCTATTACGATGGCATCGGTTTCCTGACGCATAATAAAGCCGGCCTGAAAAGCGCTAAAGAGCTGGATGGCGCAACGGTTTGTATCCAGGCCGGCACCGACACCGAGCTGAACGTAGCGGACTATTTCAAAGCCAATAATATGAAGTACACCCCGGTGACGTTCGACCGTTCTGACGAATCCGCTAAAGCGCTGGAGTCTGGCCGTTGCGATACCCTTGCCTCCGACCAGTCTCAGCTATACGCGCTGCGCATCAAGCTGAGCAATCCTGCTGAATGGATCGTTCTGCCAGAAGTTATTTCTAAAGAACCGCTGGGCCCGGTTGTTCGCCGTGGTGATGAGGACTGGTTCGCCATTGTGCGCTGGACGTTGTTCGCCATGCTGAACGCAGAAGAAATGGGCGTGGATTCTAAAAACGTCGATCAGATGGCCGCAAATCCAACCACGCCGGACATGGCTCACCTGTTAGGTAAAGAAGGCGACTTCGGTAAGGATCTGAAGCTCGACAATAAATGGGCATACAACATCGTCAAACAAGTCGGTAACTACGCCGAGATTTTCGAGCATAACGTTGGTTCCGAAAGCCCGCTGAAGATCAAACGTGGTCAGAACAACCTGTGGAACAAAGGCGGCATCCAGTACGCTCCGCCGGTTCGCTAAGCGAAATGTCAGGAATGGGCACTGCGCGCGCAGTGCCCAGGGTTTGAGTTTATGTTACTGAGGTTTGCTTATGTTCCAACGCCGCCCAACCGTAAAAGGAGACCTCTCCTTTTCTAATCCCGCGGTTCGTGCCTGGCTGTATCAGATTGTCGCCGTTGCTATCGTTGTTGGCATTGCGGCTTACCTGATACACAACACCGTCACTAACCTTAATAATCGCGGCATTACCTCAGGTTTCGCTTTCCTCGACCGAGCCGCCGGTTTCGGCATCGTCCAGCATCTGATTGACTATGAGCAGGGTGATACCTATGGCCGGGTTTTTGTCGTCGGGTTATTGAATACCTTGCTGGTATCCGCACTGTGCATTGTGTTTGCGTCCTTTCTCGGTTTCTTCCTGGGCCTTGCTCGTCTGTCTGAAAACTGGCTATTACGCAAACTATCGACCATCTACATTGAGACATTCCGAAACATTCCGCCGCTGCTGCAAATCTTTTTCTGGTATTTTGCCGTATTGCGCAACCTTCCCGGTCCCCGTCAGGCGGTGAATGCATTTGATCTGCTCTTTCTTAGCAACCGCGGGCTTTATATTCCTTCGCCACAGATGGGCGAAGGGCTACTGGCCTTTATCGTCGCGATAATTGTGGCGCTTGCCGTTTCCGCAGGTCTCTTTCGCTATAACAAAACGCATCAGATCAAAACCGGACAGCTTCGCCGCACATGGCCTGTCGCGTTGGGATTGCTGATTTTGCTGCCGGCTATAGCACAGTGGGCTTTCGGCGCGGCGCTGCACTGGGATGTGCCCGCCTTGCGCGGTTTCAACTTCCGTGGAGGGATGGTTCTGATCCCTGAACTGGCGGCTTTAACTCTGGCTTTATCGGTATATACCTCGGCTTTTATCGCAGAGATTATCCGCTCCGGTATTCAGTCAGTGCCCCATGGCCAGCATGAAGCAGCGCGTTCATTAGCGCTGCCAAATACTGTGACATTACGCCAGGTCATTATTCCTCAGGCCCTGCGGGTCATCATCCCGCCATTGACCAGCCAGTATCTCAACATCGTAAAAAACTCCTCTCTGGCGGCGGCAATTGGCTATCCGGATATGGTATCGCTGTTTGCCGGTACGGTGCTAAATCAGACCGGACAGGCCATCGAAACCATTGCCATAACCATGTCGGTTTATCTGATTATCAGCCTGAGCATCTCCCTGCTGATGAATATCTATAACCGCCGCATAGCGCTGATTGAGCGTTAAGGAGCCATGATGACAAAAGCATTAACCTCCCATCAGGCGCCGCCAAAAGCCGTTCGTTCGGGTGCGGTGCAATGGGCCCGTAAAAATCTGTTTTCCAGTTGGTCCAACAGCCTGCTCACGCTTTTCTGTTTATGGATGATGTGGGAGCTCATTCCGCCGTTGCTTAACTGGACGATTTTCCAGGCTAACTGGCTGGGTGAAACGCGTGCAGACTGCACCAAAGAAGGCGCCTGCTGGGTGTTCATTCATGCCCGTTTTGGCCAGTTTATGTATGGGCTTTACCCGCACGATCAGCGCTGGCGTATCAATCTTGCTTTGCTTGTCGGCCTGCTCTCTATCGTACCTATGTTCTGGAATGCAATGCCACGTCGCGGGCGCTATATCGCTACCTGGGCGGTTATTTATCCTCTGGTAGTCTGGTGGCTGATGTACGGCGGTTTTCTGGGGCTGGAACGCGTGGAAACGCGCCAGTGGGGTGGACTGACGTTAACCTTGATTATCGCATCCGTCGGGATCGCCGGTGCTTTGCCGCTTGGGATTCTTCTGGCGCTTGGCCGCCGATCGCGCATGCCGGTGGTGAGGATCCTGTCAGTTGTATTTATCGAGTTCTGGCGCGGCGTTCCGCTAATCACCGTGCTATTCATGTCATCGGTCATGCTCCCGCTGTTTCTTGCGGAGGGAACAAGCATAGATAAGCTGATCCGTGCGCTGGTAGGGGTGATCCTTTTCCAGTCGGCTTACGTCGCTGAGGTAGTCCGTGGCGGTTTACAGGCATTGCCTAAAGGCCAATACGAAGCGGCAGAATCTTTAGCGCTGGGCTACTGGAAAACACAGGGGTTAGTCATTTTACCGCAGGCGCTAAAACTGGTGATCCCGGGCCTGGTTAACACCATTATTGCGCTCTTTAAGGACACCAGTCTGGTGATCATTATCGGCCTGTTCGATCTGTTTAGCAGCGTGCAGCAGGCCACGGTGGACCCCGCCTGGCTGGGGATGTCTACCGAAGGTTATGTCTTTGCGGCCCTGATCTATTGGGCATTTTGTTTCAGCATGTCGCGCTACAGCCAGCACCTGGAAAAGCGCTTTAACACCGGGCGTACACCGCACTGAGGATAAAAATGAGTCAAGTTACTATGCAACCTGCTGACGCAATGATTTTGTTGGAGAATGTGAATAAATGGTTCGGACAGTTTCACGTTCTGAAGGATATCAATCTTAAAGTTAAACAAGGTGAACGTATTGTCCTTTGCGGGCCGTCAGGTTCGGGGAAATCCACCACCATTCGCTGCATTAATCATCTTGAAGAGCATCAAAAGGGCCGCATCGTTGTTGACGGAACAGAGCTGAATGACGATTTACGCAATATAGAAAAAGTGCGCACTGAGGTAGGGATGGTTTTCCAGCACTTTAATCTTTTCCCTCATCTGACGGTGCTACAGAACTGTACGCTCGCGCCAATTTGGGTGAAAAAGATGCCGAAGAAAGAGGCTGAAGCACTGGGTATGCACTATCTGGAACGGGTCCGAATCGCCGAACATGCCCATAAATTCCCCGGACAAATCTCCGGCGGGCAGCAGCAGCGCGTGGCGATTGCCCGTTCACTGTGCATGAAGCCCAAGATTATGCTGTTCGACGAACCCACTTCCGCGCTCGATCCGGAAATGGTGAAGGAAGTGCTGGATACCATGATTGG
Organism: Dryocola boscaweniae; assembly: GCF_025215095.1. Lineage (GTDB taxonomy): Bacteria > Pseudomonadota > Gammaproteobacteria > Enterobacterales > Enterobacteriaceae > Dryocola > Dryocola boscaweniae. The sequence continues at coordinate 278,296 of NZ_JALHAP010000076.1, forward strand.
CCTTGCGCAGTCAGGTATGACAATGCTGTGCGTAACGCATGAAATGGGTTTCGCAAGAACGGTAGCCGACAGGGTGATCTTTATGGATCGAGGAGAAATCGTTGAGCAAGCTGCGCCAGAAGAATTTTTTGCGCATCCTAAATCAGAACGTACCCGTGCTTTCCTTTCTCAGGTTATCCATTGATATCCCCGACAAGCACAAAACAAAAAGGCCACCCGTTAAGGTGGCCTTCATGTTTTACCTGGAACCCGGCAGTGCCTTCATTAATCGTATCATCCTGATACTCGTCCCTTCGAGCCGCCGTAAAAGCATTCAAAATTGTTCCCGACGCTTTGTCGCATGAACATACTTGAGCAGATAACCGGGCAGACTGAGATAAATAAAAAAGCCCCGCACTTGCGTGCAGGGCTTTTTTATTTATTTGAAGCCTGGCAGTTCCCTACTCTCGCATGGGGAGACCCCACACTACCATCGGCGCTACGGCGTTTCACTTCTGAGTTCGGCATGGGGTCAGGTGGGACCACCGCGCTAGTGCCGCCAGGCAAATTCTTTATTAAATCGTCTAACTTTAACTTAAAAACTGGTGCTGATACCCAGAGTCGAACTGGGGACCTCACCCTTACCAAGGGTGCGCTCTACCAACTGAGCCATATCAGCACGCTAATTCTTATAACAGCCTGCTTTAAAAGCAAACTTTACTTATTTGGAGCCTGGCAGTTCCCTACTCTCGCATGGGGAGACCCCACACTACCATCGGCGCTACGGCGTTTCACTTCTGAGTTCGGCATGGGATCAGGTGGGACCACCGCGCTAGTGCCGCCAGGCATATTCTGTTTCATTAACCGTCATTCTTCATGACCATTAATATTAATCTCGGAATTCAGCTGAAAATCAGTCTCTCTCACCAAAACACCTTCGGTGTTGTAAGGTTAAGCCTCACGGATCATTAGTACTGGTTAGCTCAATGCATCGCTGCACTTACACACCCAGCCTATCAACGTCGTCGTCTTCAACGTTCCTTC
>NZ_JALHAP010000007.1 GCF_025215095.1 Dryocola boscaweniae
TGTTTTGCTCATTTGTTGATACGCGAATGTAGCCAATTTGCATAATTTTTAAACTCCCTCAGAGGTACAAAATTCGGAGGAAGTTATCGGCAGCAAGGCGCGGGGACAATATATAAAACGTCGGTTTGGGAAGTAGTGCTACAAGGGATGCATACAGCGCTTCTGGGGGCATCCTTTCTGTGGGGGATTTCGGTCTTGGAACTGTATATCCTCCAGTTGTACCTTCTGGCATGCCTGATG
>NZ_JALHAP010000005.1 GCF_025215095.1 Dryocola boscaweniae
TTTTGCTCATTTGTTGATACGCGAATGTAGCCAATTTGCATAATTTTTAAACTCCCTCAGAGGTACAAAATTCGGAGGAAGTTATCGGCAGCAAGGCGCGGGGACAATATATAAAACGTCGGTTTAGGAAGTGCGGCATTACGCGATGCATACAGCACAAGCGGCGACATGCTGTCAGTCGGTGATTTTGGAGTCGGCAGTAATACCATTGTTGGTGGTAACACTAACGGCAACATGA
>NZ_JALHAP010000004.1 GCF_025215095.1 Dryocola boscaweniae
CGTGAGGCTTAACCTTACAACACCGAAGGTGTTTTGGTGAGAGAGACTGATTTTCAGCTGAATTCCGAGATTAATATTAATGGTCATGAAGAATGACGGTTAATGAAACAGAATATGCCTGGCGGCAACAGCGCGGTGGTCCCACCTGATCCCATGCCGAACTCAGAAGTGAAACGCCGTAGCGCCGATGGTAGTGTGGGGTCTCCCCATGCGAGAGTAGGGAACTGCCAGGCTCC
>NZ_JALHAP010000003.1 GCF_025215095.1 Dryocola boscaweniae
TCAGGTTGAGCCTGTCCAGGAAGTAAGAAGAACCGAGGAATTTATTTTGATCTGTGTAAGCGCTGTTGGTTTCACGCGGGGCGCTGCCGGGTTTAACCCCCATCAGATCGTAGAGATCGCCAAACAGGCTTTGATCGAGCTGACCCAGGCCATCGAGCTTAGGGTTGGTGGTGATCAGGTAAGGACTGTTCGGATCGGTGGAAGTAACGAAATAACCGTTATTGCCGGAAGGCAA
>NZ_JALHAP010000002.1 GCF_025215095.1 Dryocola boscaweniae
TACCACTTTGTGATTCATGACTGGGGTGAAGTCGTAACAAGGTAACCGTAGGGGAACCTGCGGTTGGATCACCTCCTTACCTTAAAGATACAACCCGCGCAGTGTCCACACAGATTGTCTGATAGAAGTAAAGAAGCAAGGCGTCTTGCGAGTGAGACTTAAGTGTCCCCTTCGTCTAGAGGCCCAGGACACCGCCCTTTCACGGCGGTAACAGGGGTTCGAATCCCCTAGGG
>NZ_JALHAP010000001.1 GCF_025215095.1 Dryocola boscaweniae
GTGGCGAATGCAGAGCAGAAGGACGGTAGCTGGAAGGACAACGGTGACGGAACATACAATGCGGCTTATACGGCGACCGTGGCGGGTACAGGACTGAAGGCAGCCCTGAAGCTGAACGGCTGGAAAGGTCAGTCCGAGTCGGCGGCCTATGTCATTAAGGCTATTGTTGTGAAAGGGTTTAATGTCAACGGATATAGTTTCAAAAAAGATGACGGTT
>NZ_JALHAP010000075.1 GCF_025215095.1 Dryocola boscaweniae
GCGCAGATGGTGAAGCTACCGATAAGAAGGGAAAGAGCGTTCCCGAGAGTGGTGAAAGAGAGGCCCTGGAAATACCCAAAACCTCAGAAGAAAACAGCCAGTCAGTTGCTTAACTGACTGGCATTACGCCCGGAGGCGACGCTTTTAAAGCAGAAAAGATTTAGCCCAGCAGGGACATCACCATGCCGGACATGCTGTTGGACTGCTTCAGCATCGACATGCTGGTTTGCGCCAGCATCTGGTTGCGGGTCATGGAAGACGCTTCGCTTGCGAAATCGGCATCCTGAATATTACCCAGCGCAAGCTCGGTGTTGTCTTTCATGTTCGCAAGGTTCGCCGCGGTGTGGCCCAGACGGTTAATATTGGCACCCAGGCTTGAACGCATAGAACCGATACTTGCCAGACCAGCTTCCAGGTCACTCATCAGACCCTGCGCGCCAGATGCGGTAAACGCACCAGAAGCGTTAAGGCCGGACAGCGTGGCAGCAATTTTGCTGATGCCGGATGCGGTAGTACTCAGCGCGCCAGACAAATCGACGGTCATTTTCTCTTCGGCGCTTGAGCCAATCTGGAAGTTCATCTCTTTCGTCAGCTTGCCGCCGGATGCATTGAGCAGCTTTTCGCCACCGTATGAGGTATTGCTCATGATGTTATTGAGCTCTTTTTGCAGCTCGCCCAGCTCAGAACCGATAGCTTCACGGTCATCAGCGGTGTTGGTGTCGTTCGCCGCCTGCGTTGCGAGGTCTTTCATGCGGTACATGATATTGCTTACTTCATCAAACGCGCCTTCAGCGGTCTGCAGCATGGCGGTGGCGTCAGAGATGTTGCGCTGTGCTACGGCCATGCCGTTAGTCTGGCCCTGCAGACGGGAAGCAATCTGCAGGCCTGCTGCGTCATCTGCCGCGGAGTTGATGCGTTTGCCGGTGCCCAGACGTTCCATCGCGGTGGACAGCATGCTGTTGGACTTATTCAGGGCGTTGGTGGAAGCCATCGATGATGCGCTGGTGAAAATAGATAATGCCATTATTTTATCTCCTTATAGAACCTGCCTACCAGGTTCATCTCGCTAGTACTGAGATAAAACGACACACGCTCTGTAGAAATTAAACCGCCAGAAGAAGAAATTTTTAAATAATTATTTTTTTTCATTATTCACTAAAGACCAACTTAACTATCAGCTTCGTTATTCAAAAAGATGAAAAAATATTAAGCAAGTTTGTAGCCCTGAGAATTCCGCATAAACAAAATAAGAACCCTGGCGACTCAATATGAGAGAAACTTAAATTCAAAGTAATAAAAATAGTTTAAAATTTTTGGTGATTGCGGCAACGTGATGGTGATCACATACAAGAATGAAATATACGTAAACCGATCAAGCACTCAACATCCGATTCATTTTAAATTATTTTTACTACATCGAGCGATATTCTTTAACTTATGGCGTCATTTCTTAAAAGAACATAAGATTTTTCGCAGGTTAATCTGTTGCACATCACATTTTAATAGCGTAAAAATGATGCCGGGAAGCTTATCTTCCTGCCTCCGTGCCGGTAACCGTCGCTTTTTTGCCGCTTTGTTGCCCCCGGAGATAACCTTTAGGGATAAGAACGGATGGTTCTTAAATTCCCTCTGCAGCGAGCAGCCATTCATTGATGAATGCTAAACGGACTTAATGATTAATTTTGATTATGGGTTGTGCTGTTTTTAGCCGCAACTAAAATAAATTAAATCTACAGGAATGGTTTACTGTCCTATTAAAAATGAATAAATCCTATTTCTCTGTAAATAACTGGCTGGTTGATATCCCTTCGGGCTCAATCCTTCACCTGACCACCGGTGAGCGAAAAAGACTGGGAGAATACCAATTAAAACTCCTCGAAGTGTTCATCCAGAACACCGGAATCATTCTCACTCGTGAAGAGCTAACTAACCTGGTTTGGGAAAGAAGGGTTATTGGCAGCAACAGTTTACCGAACGCGATACATGCATTACGGTCAGCGCTTGAAGATGATGGAAAACAACAAAGAATCATTAAAACCATACCTAAAAAAGGGTATTTATTAGAGGCGGAATATTGCTGCTCAATAATAAAAGAAGAGAGCGAAATCGGGGAAAATAGCGACACATTTTTGCCAGAAGGTTCGCTTTTAACGTTTCCGGAACAGCAAATACCCCATTCCACACTGCCAGAACACGAAGACAGCGCTGAGCTTCTTTCAGCGCCCACAAAAATTATCGAAGGACAGGTCACGAACCTCGACTCCGCGTCGCCTCAGGTTCCGGTTCAGCAATATCGCCGCCTGTTTATCGCGCTTGTGATGGTGATTCTGGCGGCGCTGATAGGCTGCGGGGGAATGTGGTATTTCCTTGAAGGCCGACAAAATCGTCTTCTGATTGAAGAACAAGAATCAAACGTTTACAGCAATATCCACATTTACCAGATATCTCCGGCCAGCAGCCCGGATCGCAATACGGAGAAACTGCACGGCAAGCTCAAGGACACGCTCTACCAGCTCAATCAAATGCTCAAAGCGCAGTCCGTCAGCATGAATATCTATTATCTGAGCATCGATCAGACCCTGAATTACACTTTTTCGATGGAGCACCGCTGTGACAGCAAACAGCTAGCCATGGCCATCTACCACTGGCGTATAGACGTCCCGCAGTTAAACAACCTTATCCTGAGAGAAACGAAGAGGAAGCTCAATGAAATGGCTATTTGCGCCAGTGAATAAATGGTTACTCGGCGGAGCGCTATTGTTAGTGATGCTGATAGCGATGAGTTTGCTTCTTTGGCCTGCTAAACCGCCTCTTCCGCAAAAGATTCAGGGCAATGTGCAGATGGGATTTTATGACCTGATGTCACAGCGCAAAGAGATTTACGACTCCAGCATGAAGACCGTCGGCAACACCATCCTGACGACCATTACCAGCCCGGACGACAGCCGCTTCGTGCTAAAAGGCAAGTTCACCCGGCTTGGCCTTGATGACGGAAAAATTTTCTTTTCCTACACGCCGGTTTACTCAAGCACGCTCCGCTCGGGACTAATGATTGACGGCCTGGTGGATTTGCTGCTGCATGTGGATGTCTGGATGGAGCCGCTGCAGTTGAAGGACCAGCCTATCGTAGTCGGCCAGAGCGGAATGATATTTTTGTATCCGTTACATCGCTGAAAAAAGGGCGGTTGCGCCCTTTTTTATCCCAATAAATTCTTCACCGTCGCCAGATGCAGATTCGCCTGCGCGCCCAGCGCTCTGTTGAGTCCGCTGAAGCTCTCTGTGCTTTTTTCCAGTACGTTCCCCAGCGCGCGTGCCGTTTCCTGCGCCTGTTTCGGGGTGTAAGGCGTTGCCATATCGTCAATGCGCGAGCGAACGCGATCCTGGTGAATGCGGAGTTTCCCACGCTGCGACGTTATTTGCTCCAGCGCGCTTTGCATGCGCGCGTTGTTCTCGCGTGCGCTTTCAGGACGAGCGGCGATTTGCACCAGCCCTTCGTGTTGCGCCTGTTCCGGCTGAACAGCCAGCAGGGTAAAAGAGTCGGAAGGGTAATTATGGCCTTCACCTTTAACGCTGAGCTGCTGGCTGACGCGATCCCAGCGCGATTCATCCACGCTGAATTTAACGCGGCCCGTAATATCCTGCCGGGCATTAATTCCCAGGCGTCCCAGACCGACGTTCAGATGCATCAAAACCTGACGCGGCGCGGCTTCCTCTGGAAGAGCTACCGCCGCAAGCTCGCGTTTACTGCCGCCAAGCGAGAACACAAGCGTTTCTCCGCCTGGGTTTTGCAGCAGTTTTTCACTGCCCGCCAGGGTGAAATTCACCTGCGTGTTTTGCTGTAGGGAGACGCTAAAATGGCGATCCACCGTGCCGCCGGAAAGCTGCGGGCGCTTATCCAGCAGGCGCTGTAATCCTGCTGCTTTCTCAGGCAGGTCATGACGTCCGGTGGAATGGCGCAATAGCAATAGCTGCGTTTCCGTTTCCGCCAGATAGTTATCCGCCTGCTGTACCGCGGTGAGCTGCTGATTGAGCTGAACGTTATAGCGAAGAGGACGCGTTGAGATTAGCGCCGCTTCGGGAAACGGATTACGCTTCGCGCTCGTTTCCGTAACGCTGCGTGTTTTGACCGACTGAGGAGCATCAATTGCGCCGCGCGAAAGCGCGGCAGCGGTTGAGGATGTTGCTGTTTTTAACCCGACCTGCATAACCATTACATCATACTAAAAAGTGAAAGTGAGCTGATCATGCTGTAGGCCTTGTTCGATATCTGTATCGAGTTGGTATACAACTGCAAATCGTAGCTGGTCGTCGCCCAGTCGGTATCGGACAAATCGTGCACCACCTGCTGGTTTGCCATGCTGACATCGGAATGGGCGTCTTCAAGCATCGTCAGGCGATTCTGACGGCCGCCCAGGTCGGTAAAAATACTGGAAACGTTGTCGCGCGTGTTTTTCACAAGACCCAGCACGCTGGTCATTTCGTCCTGGTAACTCTCCACCGGGACGTTGGGATCTTTCATTTTGTCACTCAGCGCCTTGAGCTGATTGAGCATATCCAGATCGTTACCAGCAGAAGAAAAGGCACCCGCAACATTCGTGTTCTCGGTGACGTTCACCCCATTTGCGACGGTAGTTTCGCGGGAGCTGTCGTTACCGGCATAAATATATTTCCCGCTCACCTCATCCCACTGCACCGGCTTCGTGCCGGTGTTTGTGCCGGAAAATAAATAGCTGCCGTTCTCGTTTTGCGCATTCATTGTGGCCACAAGAGAATCGATCATCGAATCGATTTCCGCCCCGTAACCTGCCATGTCCTGCTGGCTGTGCGTGCCGTTTGCCGCGGACAGCAGTTTATCGTTAAGAGACAGAAGCTGGTTATTGATTGCCGTGACGTGAGATTCCTGAATAGACAAGGTTCCGCGCAGGCGCGAGATGTTGCTCTGATACTGGTCGATGGCCGATTGTTCACGGTTTAACTGCACCAGACGGGTCGCGGCAATGGGATCGTCAGACGGCACGTTAACGCGTTTTTGCGTTGCCATCTGCTCCATCAGTTTGCTCAGACGGTCGCCGTTGCGGCCCAGTTGGGCCATCATCGCACTGGAATTATAAAGACTGCTGACGCGCATAATTTATCCTCTTCTCACGCCGTCAAAACATATTCAGCAGATCGCTGAAGATCTGGTTGCCGGTGGCGATCACTTTCATGTTCGACTGGTATGCCTGCATATAAATTTGCAGGTTGATCGCCTCTTCGTCCTGATTCACCGCGCTTAGATTGTCGCGCTGGGTTTGCGCCTGTTCGCTAACAGCCTGCGCCGCATCCAGCTCGGTTTGGTTCTGCCGACTGGCAATACCTATGGTTGAGATAATGGCGGCAGCGCCTTCGTTGAGGCTCATATTGCCCAGCCCGTCGATATCAACTTTGGTATTTTTCAGGTCAATCAGCGCCTGCAAATTGTCGCCGTTGCCCTGCTCGTCCGCCTTACCGGAAAGCGCAATCTCGTCCGGCGTAAGATCGGTGACTTTCAACATGCCGGAGGTGTCGCTCGGGTCGAAGACAAACAGCGGCTTACCCGGATTGCCGTTCATGTCGAAACCCTGCGCAAGCTGGTCGTTAAACAGGTTCGCCACCGTTTCCGCCATGCCCTGTACCGAACTTTGCATCTCTTTTAGCGTGCCGGTTTCATAGTCATATAACGACCCTAGCTGGCCGCCCATTGACGGGTTGAGGGAGAACTCGCTGGTTGAGAATTTGAGGCTCATGGTCGGGTTACCGTTCGCATCCTGCCCGGCGCTTAAGGTCCCCGCCGTTTTACCGCTGACCAGCGGCTGCCCGCCTTTAAGCGCAACGGTGTAATTCCCGGCGCTGTCTTCCGTCACTTTGACATCCGCCAGCCCGCTCAATTGTTTAACCAGTTCGTCCCGCTGATCGCGCAGCGCGCTGGTGTTGCCGCCCGTTGATTCCTGCTCGGTGATTTTTTTGTTATAGCTGGCAATGCCTTCGCTCAGCGAGTTGATGCTGTCTACCGTCGCGCCGCGCTGGGTAGAAATAGACGTCTTCTGGCTGTTGATAAAGTCATTCATGTTGTTAAAACGCGTCGCCAGGGAATTTGCCTGGTTGAGCATTTGCTGGCGCAGCGCCGAGGATTCAGGCTGGGTGGTCATTTCGCTAAGCGAGGCGAAGAAATCATCCAGACCTTTGCCGAGACTTGTGGAATCCGTGCCGATAACTTTCTCCAGCGCGCCTATAAATTGCTGGTTTGAAGCGTAGTAGTTCGTTTTAGTATTGGTCTGCCAGACCTGGTTGGTGAGGTACTGATCTGAAATACGACGAATGCTGTCAACCTGTACGCCGTTTCCCGCAGACATGCCAACCTGCCCCATCGGACCAATGGCGCTCTGCATTATACCCTGGCGGGTGTAACCGGATGTCAATCGGTTGGCAACGTTCATCGAGGTAACGTTCATGCCGAACTGCGCGGCCTGAATGCCGCTGTATGCGATATCAATCATGCTCATATTTTTACTCCTGGCCTCGACGCATCACGGGGATGACGGGGGTGGTTAATTCTTTCGGCTGCTCAGTTAAAGCGGCACTTTCCCCGCCAACCTTAAGCCCCTCGCCATTTTGCGAGCCCAACTGCGCGATTATCATGTCGGCGATACCGCTTGAACGCTGAGAGGCAAGCTGCGAGGCGAGCTTATCGTCGTAAAAATCGCGCATCATGCGCTGCTGTTTGCTGTTAAACGGCGAGTCGTCAGCCGCCAGCGCGTCTGAGGCTTTACGCATCTGGGTCATCATGGAACGCAGGAACATCGCTTCAAACTGCTCGGCGGCCTGCTCGATATTCTGCGGTTTAACCTGTCCGGCGATATCGCCCGGCAGGATATTGGTCTGGCGATTAATGGCGTTAAGCATGAGGATTCCTTAAATCACGACCAGTTCGGCATCCAGAGCACCGGCTTCATGCAGCGCCTGCAAAATTGCCATGGTGTCATCGGGAGCGGCGCCCAGACTGTTGATGGTATTGACGATGCTGCGCAGGCTGGTGCCGGCTGGAATGGTGACCATTTGCCCGCGCCCGCGATTCACATCGACATCGCTTTGGGGCGTGGCGACGGTGCGACCCTGGCTGAATGCGCCCGGCTGGCTGACGTTTGTGCTTTCGCTAATCGTCACGGTGAGATTCCCGTGCGAAACCGCCGCGGCTCGAACCACTACGCCATCGCCAATCACCACGGTGCCGGTGCGCGCGTTAAACACCACGCGCGGACGCTGTTTGCCCGCGGTAATCTGCACATCTTCGAGCATCGACATAAACTGTACGCGAGCGCCCGCATCCTGCGGCGCTCTCACCACAACGTTCGTCGCGCTTTGCGCCGTTGCGGTGTTGGCGCCAAACGCATTGTTGAGCGCCACGGCGACGTTGTTCGCGGTTTTAAAACTTGGGCGTTTCAGGTTAAGCATCACCTGATTGTTTTCCTGGAAATCCGTCGGCACCTCCCGTTCTACCGAGCCGCCGTTCGGCACGCGTCCAACGGTTGGGGTATTGATGGTAATGCTCGACCCGCTGTTGCCTTCGGCCTTTACGCCGCCCACAACCACATTGCCCTGCGCCAGCGCATAGACTTCGCCGTCGGCGCCGCGTAGCTGGGTCAGCAACAGGGTGCCGCCGCGTAAGCTTTTCGCATCGCCGATAGAAGAAACGGTCACATCAATGGATTGCCCGCGGGCGTAACCCGGCGGCAACGTTGCGCTGATAGCCACCGCCGCAACGTTTTTAACTTTCGGGTCAATTTTGGTGGGTAGCTGGACGCCAAACTGACGCAGCATATTGGTCACCGACTGGCTGGTGAATTTCACCTGGTTTTTGTCACCGGTGCCGTCCAGCCCGACGACCAGGCTGTAGCCCACCAGTTGGTTACCGCGCACTCCCTGGATATCCACGATATCGCCCAGCGGCTGAGCCAGCACGGCAACACTCCACAGGAGCGTAAAAAACAACATTAGGTTACGCATTTCAGGCTCCGGTTAGATTGGGAACAGCGGGTGGTTGAAGAAACGGGTCAGCCAGCCTGCAGAGTTCGCATCGCTCAACGCGCCGCGACCGGCGTAAGCAATACGGGCGTTGGCAATACGCTGTGAAGAAACAGAGTTATCGCGCTCAACGTCGTCGGCGCGCACAAGCCCGGTAACGCGCATGTATTCGTCACCCTGGTTGAGGGTGAGCCATTTCTCGCCGCGAATCGCCAGCACGCCGTTAGGCAGCACTTTATAAACCGCAACGGTAATCGAACCGCGCAGGCTATTTTGCTGCTGCGAAGCGGCATTGCCGTTGAAATTGCGGTTAGCGTCAATCGAGCCGCTTAGCTTATCGATCGAGTGACCAAAAGCTTCAGGAATACCCATCGAGACGTCATTTTTCTTCCCGAAGTTGGTTCGCGCCTGTTTACTGGCCTGGGTGGATTCATCGAGCTTGACGGTAAGAATATCCCCCACGCGGTAGGCGCGGCGGTCCTGGGTCAACGACCAGTTATAACCGTCGTTATACAGCCCGCCGCCCTTTACCTGCACCGGCGGCTCGATGATATTTTCCGGCGGCGCATAGGCCGCGTCGTCTTTGTGGACCAGCAACGCCGGGCTTTCACACCCGGCAAGCGCCAGCACCAGTAAACTGATAACACACTGCTTTTTCATGACTCTCTTCGCTTCATGTACTCGTCTTTACATCGACTGAGTGACAAACTTCAACATATCATCGGCAGCAGAAACCATCTTGGCGTTCATTTCGTAGGCGCGCTGGACGGTTATCATGTCAACCATTTCCTCCACGACCTGGACGTTTGAACCTTCAAGCGAGCCCTGCTCCAGTTGACCAAATGCTTCTTCACCGGGCACCCCTTCCACCGCTTCGCCGCTGGCGGCGGTTTCGCGATACAGGTTGCCGCCCACCGCTTCAAGACCGGCCGGATTGACGAAGTTGACCAGGGTGATTTGCCCAAGCTCAACCGGCTCCGTTTCGCCGCCGACGGTGGCGGTTACGGTGCCGTCTTTCGCCACCTGCACCTCTTTGGTGTTAGCGGGTAGTTCAATTTGCGGCACCAGCGGCAGTCCCTGCGCGTTGGTTATCACGCCGTCCTGGTTTCTTTGCAGGTTGCCCGCGCGGGTGTAGGCGATGTCGCCGTCCGGCGTTTCCACCTGGAAAAATCCCTGGCCGGTGATGGCCACATCGAGGTTCTGCCCGGTGTTCTGAATGTTTCCCACCGAGAACTCTTTTTGCGTGCCGACGATTTTCACGCCGCTGCCAAACTGAATGCCGGTTGGCGCGGTGTTGTTTTGATCGAGCTGGCCGCCGGGGGTGCGCTGGTTCTGATAGAACAAGTCGGAGAACATCACACGATCGCGCTTAAAGCCGGTGGTGTTGACGTTCGCCAGGTTGTTCGAAATGGCGCTCATTTTCGCGTCCTGCGCCGCAAGCCCGGTTTTACTGATCCATAACGCTGGATTCATGGTTCCTGTTCCTTAAGTCGGGAAAGATTAACTGCCGCGAAGCAGGCGGTTGCCCGCCGTGGCTAAATCGTCTGCGGCCTTCATCATTTTGATTTGGGCTTCAAACTGGCGATTAAGCGCAATGCTCGACACCATCTCGCTGATGGCCGAGACGTTGGAGCTTTCCAGATGGCCTGCCGCAACGGTGACGTCTTCATTACGCGGATTGTTTGCAGCGTTGCTCACGAGAAAACCCAACGGGTTTTTCTGCAGCTCGCCTGGCGGAATATCCACAAGCTTTATGCGATCAACATCGACAGGCGCGGCGATATTGCCGTCGTCGGGCACGATGGTTATCACGCCGTCTTCAGCGATAGAAATTTGCGAGAACGGCGGCAGGACAATCGGCCCCGCGTCCCCTTCCACCGGTAAGCCATTGATGGTCAAATCGCCTTCCGGGCCGACGTCTATCTGCCCGTTGCGGGTATAGACCTCACGGTTACCGCTGGTCAGCGCGATAAGCCCGCTGCCTTTAATGGCGACGTCCAGATCGCGTCCGGTGGCGCGCATGGCGCCCGGAGTCATATCGATGCCGCCGGTGGTTGGCTGCACCTGGAAGCGGGAGGCATAACCCTCTCCCTGAACCTGCTGCGACATAGCGCTTTCCAGATCGTTGCGGAACCCCTGGGTGTTCACATTCGCCAGGTTGTTGGCGTGGATCTGCTGCTGAGACAGGCTGCGGCTGGCGCCGCTGACGGCGGTAAAAATTAAATGATCCATTACACCGCCTGGAACAGCGCCGTCATCATGCTGTCGTTGGTGCTGATAACTTTGGTGTTGGCCTGATAGTTACGCTGCGCGGTCATCAAACCTACCAGCTCGGAGGTCATATCGACGTTGGATGATTCCAGCGCGCCCGCTTTTACCGAGCCCAGCAGGCCGCTGCCCGGCGCCCCCGTCAGCGGCGCGCCGGAGCTGGCGGTTTGCGCCCAGGTCGTCCCATCCTGAGAAGCCAGCCCGTTCGCATTAGCGAAGTTTGCCAGTATTAGCTGGCCCTGCAGCATGCGTTCCCCGTTAGAGAAAGTGGCGTACACGGAACCATCTTCATCAATCTGCTGGCCGGTTTTTTCGCCGGAAGCATAGCCGCTGCCTTTGTTTTTGCTGACCGAGAAGTCCGAACCGTACTGGCTGGTGCCGTTGTAGCTCAGATCGATAGACAGCGACTGCGCGCCCGGAACATCAATCGACAAAGGAACCTTGCCGTTAGGCGTTTTCAGCACGCCCTGATCGGTGAATTCAATCTCCTGGGTAGCCGGATTAGTCAGAGGCTGATCGTCCATGTAGTAATGCACTTCCCACTTGTTGTCATCGGTTTTGACAAAGTACTGGTTGACGGTGTGCTCGCGTCCCAGAGAGTCATAAACCGTCGTGGCGTAGGTGTTGTTATAAGAGGTGTTATCTTTAGGATCGAAGGTGGTGGTTTCCGGCACTTTCGCGTTGGCATCAAGGTTTGCCGTAAAGTCCACGCTGTCCGTCGCTTTTGCAGGAATAGAGCCGCTGCTGATTGCCAGATTGCCTACCGTGCCCACCTGCAGTACGCCGTTGGCATCCACCGGATAGCCCTGCAGATTCATGCCCTGGTTGTTGACCAGATTGCCGCTGGCGTCGGTTCCAAAATAGCCTGCGCGGGTGTAAGCCGTGGTGCCCGCGCTATCGCGAACCACAAAGAATCCGTTACCGGCGATAGCCAAATCCAGCGCGTTCCCGGTAGAAGCTATATTGCCGCCTTTGGTAATACTCTGGGTTACGCCGGTAACGCCGACGCCCAGCGGCTGGCCCTGGGCATAAAGAGCCGCAAACTCGGCGCGGCCGGATTTAAAACCCACGGTGCCGGAGTTGGCGATATTGTTGGAGATAGAGTTAAGCTGCTCGGTAATGGCGTTAAGGCCGGTTGTTGCAATGTTAAAACTCATAAAATTGATTCCTGATTAAGTCTTTTCTGCCCCCGCGCTCAGGCGGAAGCGCTCGGTTTTGAGTTACCGAACTGGGTAATGTTGTTGTAGGCGATTTCGCCAAGTCCTGCGATGTTGAGCATGGTCGCGCTGCCATCGAGCGGAATACGCACGTTGCTCACCACGCCGCCGATTTCCACCGGAACATTTTCTTCCCCGGTGCCGGTCACCACGCTGAGGGTGTATTTCCCTTCCGGCAGGCCAAGCTCTTCAGGATTGATTTTGAAATCCACCTGACCGGCTTCCTGCTTGCCCAGCTCAATTTTGTGTTCAGTGCCCGCTGAGTCCTTAACGATAACGGTGACCACGTCTGCCGGATGTTCCAGCGTCAGGCGCCCGTTCAACTCGGTGCTGCCGTCGCTGTTAATCGTGTCGGTCTGCACCATTACGTTTTGCCCGACCAGATTGCCGGTGGTCAGCGTCTGGAGGTTGTCCATCAGCACGGAGTTATTCGCCATCAGTTGCGACATGGTTTCCATAGACTGCACCTGAGTCAGTTGCGCAAGCTGGCCGACGTACTCGGTGCCGTCGGTTGGATTGAGCGGGTCCTGATTCTGAATTTGCGCGACCAGCAACTGCATAAACAGGTTGTTCATGCTGCCTGCGGTAGAGCCGTTGCTCGCCACCGTGCTGGAATCGCTTGTGGAGACGTCGGTGCCTGCGGCTAGCGTGTTTACGTTCATCTTTATGCTTCTCCGAGTCGCAGCAGGCTTTGCTGCATGCTCTTCACACTGTTAAGGACATCGACGTTGGTCTCAAAACCTCGTGATGCCGACATCATGTCCGCCATCTCTTCCACAACGTTGACGTCGGGGTAGTAGACATATCCCTCGGCGTTAGCCATCGGATGGTGAGGCTCGTAGCGCTGCACCGCGTTGCCGGACTCCACGACGTCCATCACCTGAACGCGCGCACCGGTCAGCGCTTTATTGCCCATCAGCTCATCATTGCGATAAACCGCGGCGAAGACCGGACGGCGCGCTTTATAGACGCTCTCCTCGTTCAGAGCCGGAGATTCTGCATTCGCCAGGTTGCTGGCAATGGTGTTCAGGCGCACGGTTTGCGCCGTCATTGCCGAACCAGAAACACGATAAATATCGGTAAATGCCATTCTTTTTTATTACCTGAGTCAGTTACTTACCTTCGATTGCCTTTTTCAGGCCCACAAATTTCATGTTCAAAAAATGCAGGCTCGCCTGGTAATCCTGAACATTTTTTGAAAATTCAGCCTGCTCGACATCAAGGGCAACGGTGTTGCCGTCGCTTGAGGGCTGATAAGGCACGCGATACATCTCCTGCGCAGATGCGCCTGTTGAAAAACTCAACGATGAGCGTTGCATCTCAGCGGCAAAATCAATATCTTTAGCCTGGAAGTTTGGGGTGTCGACGTTAGCCAGGTTGGCGGATAGCAACTCTGCTCGGGAAAGTCGAAGTGCTACTGCCTGCGGATGAACACCCAATGCCTTGTCAAAAGAAATACTCACAACTCACACCCTCGTGATGAAAACATTCTGCAATTGCTTGCAATACATCCTTGTTTAGCAATAACCATGCCAGAGTTTTAACATCATGAATTTAATAAGTTTCCCAAAGTATTTGCCGCAGAAGCGGAAACCGCTTTTCCGCAAGCCTGCCGGGTCTTTCCGCCTGAGCGTTTTGCTGTCGTTACTGGTCGGCGCGCATGCGGTTTTTGCCGCACCTGCCACCGGCGCGAACACCGCCCGTAAACAAATCCACGCAAGCGTCATTGCCAGCGCCGCATCGTCGATAAAACAGGAAGCCAAACGCCGAAGCTGGCCTGAATATCAGGCAAAAATGAACGTGTTTATTCCGGCCGAGGTCAGCCAGTACCCGGCATGCAACAGCCCGCTTACCGCTTCGCTACCGGGCGGCGACAGGCTGGATTTGAACCGTATTCGCTATGACGTTCGCTGTGGCGACAGCGGAGGATGGGACGTTGCGGTTACCGTCAAACCTGATATTTACCTGCCTGTGCTTGTCGCGAAAGAAACCCTCGAACGCGGGCAGGTGCTCTCGGCCTCGGATATGCAGTTTCGCAAGTACAACATCAGCAGCACGCGCGGAGGCTACATCACTAACCCGGACGATATCGTCGGGCTAACGGTTAAACGTCGCCTGCGTGAATTGCAGCCCATTAGCCTTTCGCAGCTTGAAGCGCCGGTTATGGTGGAACGCGGCCAGCAGGTGGTGATGATTGCCCGGCAGGACGGCATCGAGGCGCGCACAATGGGCGAAGCGCTCAAAAAAGGGCGTAAGGGGGAAATGATTAAGGTGAAAAACAGCAGCAGCGAACGTGTCGTTACCGCCATCGTTGACGGCATGGGCGTGGTGAAAATGGTGTACGCGTCGGGAAACTAATTTTTCGAAATTTTAGCGCGCGGATTAAAGTTTCCTCGCCAGTGGGTCGCTATAGCTAAATCAAGGGAGAAGGAATACAAATTTCCTCCCATGTGGAATCAACCTGCGACTAAAAAGAATGAACAACCCGAACCGGAGAAATACCATGAAAATTACGCCAACCCACTACAACGTGGCGACCGCAATTAACCAGACCAGCGCTGCCGAGCAGACTCGCACCCAGGCGGCAGAAGGGCTGAATATTGAGCGAAGCCGCGCAATCGACCCGGTTCTCGGCGATGCCCAGACGCAGATTGCCGCCCTGCCAGAAGTGGATATGGAAAAAGTAGCGGCCATGAAAGAAGCCATTAGCGCCGGAAAAATCAACGTCAATCTGGATGAACTCACCGGTGCGATGCAGAAATATTATCAGAGGTAAAAAATGAGTAACGCCAGCCTGCGCGTGAAACAGTTGATTCAGGATATGATCGGCGACCGTAAATACTACGTTGAATTAAACGAACTGCTTGAAAAGCAAAGATTGCTGATTATCGCTCGTCAAACCGCCGAGCTTGATGCGCTCAACGCGCAGCTAATTGAAATTTATCAATATCTTTCTCGCAGCGCTCAACAGCGTCATACGCTGTTGCAGCAGCTTGGGGTTCCGTCCGGCCCACAGGGGATTAAAGCGCTGTTCGCCAAATTACCCGCCTCGCACCACAGCAAAGTCAATGCCCTGTGGGAGGATCTGGAACGCCAGGCCAACCGCTGTCATAGCGCTAACGAAAGTAACGGTATCCTGCTCAATATGCAGCAGGAGATCCTGATGAATCTGATCAATACCAGCGAGCCGGAAAACTGGCTTTATCAGCAGGTTTAATTTTCCCTTTTGTTAGCAAACAAAAAGCAGGCCCGTTACCGGGCCTGCTAAAGTCAAACTTCGGCGCAGGCAGACGTAGAATAAAATCGGTCGCTGGCGATGCTTGAATAGAGCGCTTTTTCCATATCGCACTTCGTATCTATTTCAAACGAAACGATTTCCCGCATCGTCAACGGTAAATATTGCGTTAGTTGCTTATAAACTGACTCCCCGGTTCTGACCAGCAGGTCGGGGTGAATAAAGCAGAGGTTTGCCCATTCATACTCTGTTTCCTGTTCACGGGTAAACTGAGTCACCTTACCCATTCGGGATTCAACAAATACCGCATCGCGGGTTTTTGCTTCGGTCACCGCAATAATATTATCCGTAACGTTCTCCATGCAGAATTTTTTAAAATTCATAAAGCTCTCAGGCTCAAAGATAATATCCGCATCCATAAATAAGCAGTTTTCTTTGATTCCCTGCGAGCCCAGCCAGTAACTGGTAAGCGTAGAGGTAGATAAATATTCAGGATTGCGAACGAAAGTGACATCCTTTCGGTAACGCAGAACCTCATCCATTACCTCATGCTCCTGGAAACCAACGACCACTCGCACATCTTCTACATCTTTTAATAAAGCGAGCAGATAAGAAATTAACGGGCGGTTATTTAATTCTAGTAAACATTTTGTTCGCCCCAGCCCCAGTCGGCTCCCTAAGCCTGCCGCAGCAATTATAGCGTGTTTAACAGACGACATAAGGCCTCCTCTTCATAAATAACATAGTTCGATTTTGAAATAAGCACACGGCTCGGTTGATGAGTTAAACCGATAGCAACAGACTTATCTGCCGCCTCAAACATCGGGTAATCATTTAAACCATCGCCGAATGCAATAATATTGTGTTGAGGATAATCTCTTTTTAAAACGTTAATTGCCGTAGATTTGTTTAGTATATAATCTAACGACTGCAACCGATTATCGCTGGCGGTTACCTTTGAGGAAAAATATCGGCAGCCGAGATTTTTCATCAGCGTTTCAATCCAGATATCCAGATTCCCGGTAATAACAAAGCAGCGCTTGCTATTATTACGGATAAACTCAATAATTTTGCCAAACAACTCCGCATGGCAAATGATTTGCTGGACAATATCAACAGGAATATTTTTGAGAATAGCAAACCGCAAACGAAGGGACTCTTCGAAGCTGATGGTGCCTTCAACGGTTAGCTTGGTAAGCACCTCAAATTCATGCTCAAGGCCGACCTCATTGGCAATCAGGGGCAGGAGTTCGCGCCGGGTAAGCGTGCCATCAAGGTCAAAACACAGTAAATTTTTAGTCATTTTCTTTTCAACACATAATAACGTTGCTGAGTCTCTTTACGATTATTAAGTTCATGGGGATACATGTCTCCGGCTTCCACCAGCTCGATATGTATGGCATCTGAACAGGCAGAAATGAGCGCGAAGAGTTCCTGCTGCGTCCGGTAAATAGCGCTGTAATGGCTGTTAAGATCTTCTGACCAGTGTTGATCTAACGTCAGTCTGACATTATTGGCGACGGGCTCGCGCAAAAATATTGTTGTGCCCGGTTGGGTTATCTCCGCCAGATTTTTTAGCATGCGAATGACCTCATTGTCATTCAAATACATAATGACCCCGGTTACGATCACGTGGGTAAACGGAGATTTTCCCTTGCCCACTAGCTGTGGAGAAATTTCATCTGCTTTTCCAGTGTGAAATTGGCAGGAGGGGCTTTCTTTATACTTTTCTTGCGCAATGGCGATAAGGGAAGGAGAAAAATCTATGCCAACGTAATCCAGGCCATCATTTTTAATCGCTTCGTACCAGCGTCCGTTGCCGCAACCAATATCCAGTACGTACGACCTTGCGGATAATGCCAGCTTTGGCAGGATCAACGCCTTTTCGTGCTCATCGCGCCGGGTCGCTAATTCAACGGTCTGGTACATCGTCATTGTCAGAGGGTGGCTGTCTTTGCTTTGCGTCGCCCGCGCCTCAAAAAATTTCAGCACGCTTTGCGTATCTAACTGAACATCCTGGGCATTTTCAAGGCGTGTTTGTTTGGCAATTTTATGTTTGAAATGCCGTGTCAAAACCTGACGAATCTCATCGCCAGCGCCGATGGCGGGTATAAAGAAATTATCATCGAGGGCTTTTAATCTTTTGCTTTGCTTAGGATCTTCTTCAGCCAGAACCATATTAACAAAGTCATCAATATCTTTTTCCGCCCTGGCGATATAATAACTTTTATTCACAAATTGAGCGCTTTTGTTCAATCCTAAACATGATTCATGGGTAAGATAAAGAATAGGTTTTTTGGTGGGTAAAAACTCTAATAAAAATGAACCCGCATCTGCCATCAGGGCATCCGCTTTGCAAAAGGAGTGATGATAAGACGGCTCAAAATCGAAAGTAATATTGCTAATAACTTTAGTATATTCAACAAGTTGAGTAAATTTTTCAACCGCAATTCCGCCAAATGCCTTCAGCCGCCCAATAAACAAAGGATGAGGGCGAACGATAAGATCGACAGGGTAATTCATTGCGATAAACAGCATGGCGTCGCAATAGAGATTAAACGTTGACCATCCTTTGAGATTGCCTTCAACGAAATGTGGCGTCCATAATAAAGTCTTCCGCTCATTTTTATGATTGCGTTGCCACAATTTCAGGCTATCAAATTTGGGATGACCGGTAACATGAACATGTTTATTTCCGGCATGGCAATATCTTTTATAGAAATCTTTATGCTGGCGGGAGCGCACAAAAATCCATGTCGCTAAGTTATGGCAATCCATATTGTACTGAAAGGTAAGATTCTGCTGCCCTTCGCCTACATCAAGGCCGTAGGGAATATAAGCATACTTAATATTATTTTCCTTCAGCGAACGGCAGCTAAATCTGGCTGGACGCGTAAAATCATAAGGGTTTTGAATGAACACCATATCCGGCTGGAAAGTTGAAAAAGCATAATCTTCGTGCCAAATCCAGGCTACGCCCTGCGCATCCAGGAACTCCCTGGCTTGTTTATTCTCATGATCCTCCTTACCGCTGTGGTGAAACGGAAGCAGGATCACGCGGCATAAGAAGTTACCGTCCTGGTTCAGCGCTGATATTACGGACTCAAAATTAGTCCATCCCGGGGCCCACTGGAATAAAAAATCTACTTTAATTTTCACTGCAATTCTCCTGCTAAGTCATCCCTTTATAGCAACTTGTGTGCCAACATTAATATGATTTTTAATATCAATCACTTACATAAACTTCACCAAAATGCGCAGTCGCTTCAGATGATAAGATAATCAAACAGGAAATTCCGTTTCCGCTTTATGCTCATTAGCTGCTTTTTAAATTCCCTGTTGCCCGCCGTATCTACTTTGCCGGGCCATCATTAATACAATGCGGAAATACTGTTTCCTCTTACCGGTAGAAAAAAATAAAATCAACGGCAGATAAAATGAAAATTTATTATTCCTCTGTTTATTGTTAAGATTATTTCTTTTTAAAACCGTTCACTTTACTCGCTCACTAAACAGGCCAATGATGGAAGATCTTATCTTTAACAGGGGAAACAAGCTCCCGATTCATTATCGATTTAAAAAATCAGCCGGGGATGGCGATCATTTGTTAATTGTCATGTCAGGATTTAACATTCCCGATCCCACCATTTATGATTGCAGCAACGTGTTAACCCATTGTGATTCTCATATTCTGTGGATTAAAGACGATTTTAACGGCCTGCCGGCCTATTACCTCTGCAATAATATGTCTTTTGATATTGAATCAGGCGTGAGCCTGCTTATTTCTGGCGTGATTGACTATCTGAAGTGCGGCCGGGTTTCGATCGTTGGTGGTTCGAAAGGCGGCAGCATGGCGCTCTATTACGGCATTAAACATAACCTTAATAATATAATAACTGCCGTGCCGCAGTTTAATATCGGCAGCTATGTCGCCCACGGCAGTTATTGGGAACATGTTGGTAAACAGATGATGGGCACCATTACCGAAACCAACATCGCTCACCTCAACGCGAAGTTGCCCTATATGGTTGAGCAGACGAAACAAAAAAATAGCCATATCTATCTTTTTACTTCCCCTGTTGATGAACAATATCTGAGCGAAATCGTTCCTCACCTGCCCTTATTTTCTCACTATGAACATTTTAATTTAATAGAAAGCAAGTCAAGGCTGCTTACCCAGCATAATCAAGTGATGGGCTTTAACCTCAAGCTTATCCTGGCGCTTATTTATCAGTTTGAAAATGGCATCTCCCCGGCCTGGGGCCACGTGCGAAATGGAAACGGGTGGGATAATAAAGAAGCAGGCGTTTAGAGTGCGTAACGACAATATTCTGGCGGCCAGCTCATGGGGTTGGCCGCGGGTTGCCAGCGTTAAAGCAGCGATAAGCCATAAAGAAGATTGTAATCCGAACTCCTCCCGTCACTCGCCGTCGGTCTGTTGAACTTTGACCAGCTAAACCATGCGCTGAATAACGTCACAATCTGCTCTTCGCTCAGCGTTTGGTTATCGGCAACCCAAATCGCGCTGAGCATTTTAAGCTGGAAGAACTGACGGGTCAGCCCAAGCAGCGCTGCGCCAAAGTTCTGGCAACCCATGCCCGGGAATACATCGCTATAAAGACGATAAATAAGGACATTGCGCAGGATGTGCGGGCGTTCGCTAAACACCGTGCAGTCCAACGCTGCCTGCTCAAGCTCCTGTAAACGTTCGCTCAGGCGGCTTGGCTGCATAATCGATAGTTCGCTGAGCTTAAGCATCATGGTCATTTTTTGCGCCATCGGCAGGTTAAGAGTAAGGCGCATTTGCCCCATCTCTTTAAGCGTCGTCAGGCGGTTTTCTTCGATGGCTGGCAACAGGCTGATTTGCTCTTCCAGTACGCCCTGCTCCGCCAGGATCGCCAACTGTTCGCCCATGGAGATCAACAGTTGCGGCTCATTTTTCCCTTCGTCAAAATACTGCTGCGCTTTACTTAGCAAAACGCCAATAGCATAAAGACTTCCTTCAAGCGACAGCGAAGGGTTAACCGCCAGATTAATACACTGCTGATTAAGCGTTTCGGCCCACGGCGACAAGACCTGCTCTCCAGGAGTTTCACCTTGAGAAACGTGCAGAGTAAAGGCTTGCGGATTGAGCAGCAGTTCGCGCGCAACGCTTTCGCAGCCGGGCTCCAGGCTGTCGCGCTGCTGGTTATGCAGCCAAAGGCTCACCTGCGGCCAGTCGCCTTCGGCTTTCTGGCAGGCAGGACACCGGCACGTCCCGGCAATGGCCTGGTGACGTACAACAAATTCAGGTTGATAACGTTCTATCGTTTCCATTTTCTTCCCCAGCGCCGCCTCGGCGGTACTCGTTAGTTAACTGTGTTTGCGGAAAAACCAGTGCGTGCAGTCGGTTTCACGACCCGTTGTTTCATCATTCGCACGTTGGACAAAAGCAAAAGCGGGATAGAAACCCAGCCAGCAATGCTGTGGCATCAGAAGGTTCCATGCCCGATCCCGGCTTTGCTCCTCGCCCAGCGCAAGACGATAACTTTCAAGCAAAACAGGGATGTAATTACCGTTAACGGCATAAGCGATTCCGCAATCCGCGCTGTAAATCCGGGCGACGCCTTTGAGCGAAGCCATCGGGCGCAAATTGTTGTATCGCGCACCCAGCAACAGGACATGCCAGTCGATATTGCTTAACTGGCTGAGCAAAGCATTGACCAGGTTGACCGAAGATTCTTTTTTGACAAAGCGCACGCTCGCGTCCAGCAGCAGCACGTTTTCCCAGCCCTGCTGCTGCGCCTGTTCCAGCACCGAGATGTGCGTCTTCAGCTCGGCGGTTTTCGCGTTTGTATGCTGCTGACGGGCAACCGGCAGCAGTTTTTCAGCCGGAATACCAAACGCCACCAGTTCCTCGCATTGCTGCATCAGCGCCTCTTCCTGAAGCGGGTCATAAATCACCGCCACTTTTCCGAATGCCGACCACAAAACGGCGGTATTCAGCGGCGCACGGCTCAGACGGCGGTAATGAGCCAGAAGGTTCTGATCTTCAACCAGATCCTCCAGACGCAGATCCACCGGCGTGCTGCTGCCCAGAATAAAATCTTTGTCGTAGGTATTGGCGCTGTGAGAGATGCAGACAATGGCCTGCTTCGGGTCAATTTGCAGCACCGGCGTAGTGAATCCACGCAGGAAGGCCTGCTCTTCAGCAAGCATCGCATCGTCTTCGTAACGATTTTTCTTCAGCAAATTACGGTGCAGGCCAAACGTGCCGTTCAGAGCATGGTTGGCGCCAAAAGAGTTCGTGAGATAGATTTTGTCGAGGTGGCTGTACCAGACATAAATCTGGTCGCTACCCGAGAATAAGGCCTTATGGCTTTGCATTTCGCGAACCTGATAAGAGAGCTTATTCGGCGGATAATAATCGTCGTCATCGAAACAAATGATGTATTCGCCCTGCGCCATCTCGTTGAGCATATTACGCTTTTTCCCCAGCGCCAGACGCTCTTTGCTGTGGATATAGCGTACGTTTTGCAGGCCGCCGTCCACCATCATGTCGATCAAATCCTGATTGCTGCGCTCGGAGTCATCCAGAATGATCAGTTCACGCTTATCCGCCGGGTAGTCCTGATACTGAAAGATATACAGCAGATAGGGCAGAAACTCGCGGCGGTTATAACTTGGGCAAACCACGCTGACGAACGGCGTGCTGGTCGCGACGGCCGCGCGCTGGCGCTTTAACAGATTATCCAGCAGCGAGCTTTGGGGTTGGGTTTTACTCATGGCTTAACTCTTAGCGTTGGGCAAGTTTCTGGCGCAGCCAGCACTGCGCCGACACGGCATCGGTATTTTTCTGGTCGCGACGATTTTCATCCATCGCACGCTGGCGTTTACGCTCGTCCAGCACCAGCTCCAGGCTTTTTTCCCGCTTTGCTTCCTCAAGCAAAGCGCCCTGAATTTTTTGCGCTTCCAGGGAGGCTAAAGCCTGCTCCTGTTTCTGCCAGTCAATGACTCGCTGAAGGTTGCGCTTATAACCGGAATGGTTAGTGAGCAGCGCGGCGCTGGTGCCTGCCGCCTCGCTCATGCCGCAGGCTAACGACCTGAGCGCGGAAATATTCTTTTCAAAACGCTGGCAAAGCTGGCGCTGTGAAGAAAGCTGCCGGCTGAGGTCTTCTACCGCCCGATGACGAAGCAGGTGAAGCTGTTCAAGGGTAAGGATTAACTTGCTCATCGTTGAGTTATCCCGCCTGCGCTAACAGGCTCAGGTCATTAACGGTTTTGTCCATGAGCGCCACGTCGTGCACTTCCTGCTGTAAAAACTGAGTGATTGCCGGGGCGAGGTTCACCGCCCGGTCGGCGGTGGCGTCGGCGCCCGCGACATAACCGCCCAGGGGAATAAGCGGTTTGATACTCTGGTATTCGGCATAAAGTTGCTTGAGGGCGCGCGCGGCGCGCTGGTGTTCCCGCGTAGTTACCTGCGACATACAGCGGCTAATGGACTGGCCAATGTCGATTGCCGGATAATGCCCCGCTTCCGCAAGGTGGCGGGACAGCACGATGTGGCCGTCCAGCACCGCACGGGCGCAGTCAACTATCGGGTCCTGTTGATCATCCCCTTCGGCTAAGACGGTATAAATCGCAGTCATGGTGCCGCTGCCTGAGCTGTTCCCGGCGCTTTCGCACAGACGCGGGATCATGCCAAAGGCTGAGGGCGGATACCCTTTGGTGGCAGGAGGTTCGCCCAAAGACAGCGCGATTTCACGCTGCGCCATGGCATAACGCGTCAGGGAATCCACCAGCAGCAGCACATCTTTGCCTTTATCCCGATAATAGCTGGCGATGGTATGGCACAGCTCGGTGGCCTTAATGCGCATCAACGGCGATTCGTCAGCGGGTGCGGCGACAATCACCGATTTCGCCAGCCCTTCGGCCTGCAACGCATTATCGATAAACTCTTTTACTTCGCGCCCGCGCTCGCCAATCAGCCCCACCACCACCACATCGGCCTGGGTATAACGGGTTATCATGCCCAGCAGCACGCTTTTACCGACGCCGCTGCCGGCCATCAGGCCCACGCGCTGCCCTTTGCCGATAGTCAGCAGACCGTTAATGGCACGCACGCCCACGTCCAGCGGCTCGTCGACCGGTTGACGGGTTAGCGGGTGAACCTGCGGCAAAAGCTGTGCGAGCAAAGTATCGCCACCCAGCTTGCCTTTATCATCCAGCGGTTCGCCCAGACCGTTGACCACGCGCCCAAGCCACCGATCGCCAATCATTACGCTTTCTTGCTTTTCGGCCGGGAAAACCCGCGCGCCCGCAATCAGGCCGGACGGATGTTTAAAGGGCATCAGGTAAGTGACGTCGCGGTCAAATCCCACGACCTGAGCGTCCATCATTTCGCTGTCCGTACTTTCGACCTGGCACATTTGCCCCACCGCCAGCCGGCAACCCACGCATTCAAGCAGGATGCCGTTGACGCGAACCAGCCGCCCTGCCACGCGGGCAAGGTTGATGTGCTCAATGGAGCGCAGCGCCTGCTCGAAATCCAGATCACTCATCTTGCGTTTCCGGCAGCAACGTCTCTTTTAAGACATCAATACACTGATCCATGCGGTGCTGGCAGCCGATGTCCATTTCACTGGTTTCGGTAACCACGCGGCATTCGCCCGCGGCTAAATCCGCATCAGCACAAAGCCCCCACTGCCGGGATTTTTCCGGTTCCGCTTCACTGATGCGCTTAAACTCTTCGCTGTTCATATAGATGCGAATCTGCTCAGGAACCGTCGGCAGGCTTGAAATCGCCTCTTCAATTAACGTCAGCATTTGGGTCGGCTGTAAGGAAAGTTCGCAGCGGATAACCTGGCGAGCAACCTTATCGACAAGCTGTAAAAGCTCTTCGCGGCGACGCTGCTCATAGGCCGTCAGGAATTTTTGCAGCTCGCTCCTCACGCCTTCCAGAGGCTGCGCGGCCTCCAAAAATTGCTGTTTCGCCTGCAGAGTGCCTTCGGCAAGCCCCTTGCGCATTCCGTCTTCAAAACCCAGACGCGCGCCTTCCTGGTAACCTTCGTTTTTGCCCTCTTCCATGCCCTGAGCAAAGCCGCGGTTCAGGCCGTCCTGGAAGCCCTGCATTAATTGTTCCTGCAAAGCTGCCGGGTCCATCAGCTCACCGTGCGCGCCCTGCTCCCCGGCGGTTTGCTGCCAGCTTTTACGCAACGGCGGAAACTTATGCAGCCGCGGTTTGACCACCGCGTGGCGGCGGCTGGTAAGAGCGTCAAGGGAAGTATCCTGCGTTTTTTTAAACATGGCTTACTCCACGGTCTGCTCAGCAAAGAGCTGCACCTGGATTTCGCCCTCTTCCACTAACTGGCGCACCGTTCCCATGATGTCTTTGCGTACCTGTTCGATACGGCTGACCGGCACAGGGCCGAGGCGTGAAGTGGTGCTTTGCAGCAGTTGCACCTGACGCTTTGGCATCACGTTGAAGATGGCGGCACGCAGCACCGGCTCGGTGCCTTTAAGCGCCACGGCCCACTCATCGATTGGGATCTCTTCCATCAGGCGCTGCAACGTGTTGGCGTTCTGGCGGCTGAGGATAAAGAATTCGTACATTTCATCTTTCAGCTCCTCAACCACTTCTTCGTCGCGCTCGCGTAGCTGATCGAGCAGAAGCTGTTGGTTTTCCGGAATGCGGTTGACGATGTTGGCGGCATGTTTTATCCCCACCACTTTCGAACCGTGCTCCGAGAGAACCGCCACGCCGCGGTCGATGAGCCTGTCTAATTCGTCAATGACGTCGCGGTTAACGTCATCGAGTTTGGCAATGCGGTAGACGATTTCATCCTGGCGTTCCTGCGCAAGGTTACTCAATACGCTTGCCGCCACGTCCGGCGGCAAAAAGGCGAGGAACACGGCCTGTAGCTGCAGGTGCTCCTGCTCAATCAGCGCCGCAAGCTGGGGAACGTCAACCCACTGCAAACGAGCCATGCGGTAACGGATTTCGTCGCCGTAAATGCCGTTAATCACGCTGCGGGCAATTTCGCCGCCGAGCGCTTTTTTCAGGATGCTGCGCAGATAAGTGCGCGATGCGCCGTTAATGCCGCTTTGTTCCTGGTAATCCTGGAAGAAGCTGTTTAACGCCAGTCGGGCCTGGGTCACTTTAACGCCGTGCAGCCGCGCCATGGTTTCACTCACCAGAATGACTTCTTCGCGGGTCAGTTTCTGCATCACCTGGGCTGCGGCATCTTCGCCAACGCTGAGCAGCAAAATAGCAGCCTGTTCAATCTTTGAACGACCGGTGCTGCCGCCGACGCTTTTACTGGTCTTGCCTGCTGTTATTTCGCTCATTGCTGTTAATCCACTGTTTTAATACTTCAGCCACACGCTCAGTTTCGCTTTGCGCCAGCACCTGTAAGAACTCCACTTTCGTCTCAAGACCCGAGCTCTGCGGCGGCAAGTCTTCTTCAATCATGAAAGCAGGTTTAGACGTGTTTGTTGCCAGCCCTTCCTCGGTGGTCACCATGGCTTTGTCCAGCATCGGTACCTCCGCCACGTCTTCCGCTACGCTATCCACGATAACCGGCTCGCGACGACCATAACGCTGCGCCAGGGGGCGTACGCCAAACAGCAAAGTCAGCAGGGCCAGCAGACCGATACCGCCGGTTTGTCCCCAGGAATGGATGGCGGGGTCCTGCCACCATTGCATAGTCGGGAAATCCATTGTTTCAGGCGCGGTAAATGTCAACATGTCGAGAGTGAGAGAGTCGCCACGCGCTTTGTCGATACCCGCCGCGTCTTCCACAAGCCTGGTCAGATTCGCCAGTTGCTCAGGCGTAAATTTCGCCAGCGCCGGCGCCGCCTGGTTTAACGCCACGGCGACACGCATTTTTTCTACTTTGTAACCAGGATGACGAATATGGCGAATATCGCGATCGTAGGCGTATTTGCGCTGTTCCTGATTACGGCTGGAGAGCGAGCGAGGATCGCTGGTTGTCGCAGCCGTACTGGCGGCAGGGTTCGCTGCGGCAGCCGCCTGCTGCGGTTGCTGATTGACGGGGCGATTGCTCAGCGAGCCCGGAATACCCATCGCCATTTCGTTGGTGGTATTTTCCTGGCTGATGCTTTCGTCGCTGACGCGCGCGTCTTTGCCGAGGCGTTCCTGGGTCTCTTCCACGCTGCTCATATCCACCTGCGGAGCGACGCTGATGCGGAAATTATTTGCGCCAACCAGCGAAGTCAGCAGGCCGGAAATGTTCTTTTCCGTGTCGGCTTTCAGACGCTGAATAACATCATTGCCCTGACGAATGCCCGCGAGGTTGCTGTTGTTCTGGAAGTTTTCCGACAGCAGATTGCCGCTTTGGTCCACCACGCGCACGCTGCCCGCTTTCATTCCGGGGACGCTGCCGGCAACCAGCTGCACGATGGCCGCCACCTGCTGTTCATCAAGCTGCTTGCCATAGCGCAGTTGGACCATAACCGAGGCGCTGCTTTCAGGCTTGTTGCTCATGACAAACGAGCTTGATTCGCTCAGGCCAAGATGGACGCGGGCGTGTTCGACCGGCTCAAGTCCCATGATGCTTTTGGAGAGCTCGCCTTCCAGGCTGCGTTTATAGCGCACGTTCTGAACGAACTGGCTGCTGCCGAGCATCTCTTCTTTGTCCATCAGCTCGTAGCCTTCCGGCAGAACGGCGGCGATGCCTTTTGCCGCCAGCGCCATGCGCGCGCGGGAAAGTTTGTTTTCCGGCACCAGAATCTGGCCGTTGTCAGGGCTTACGCGATAGGCGATATTTTCCCCGCCCAGCACTTCCACTACCTGCGAAACCGGTAACTGTTCGTTCGCGCCATAAAGCGCCACGTAACCCTGATTGCTGCGCCACAGGGAAACGACGATAGCGCCGGTCAGCAAAACCGCCGCGGCGCCAATCAAGAATTTGCTGTTGTTCAGGCCCGCAGGTAACGCGACGGCGGGCAGCCTGGCTTTAATTTTGTTTAACACGGTAAAAACCTTAGAGCGCAATATTCATCACTTCGTCCAGCGCGGTGGTGAGCTTGTTGCGCACCTGCATCATTGCCGAGAACGCCACGCTGGCCTTCTGGCTTTCGATCATCGCACCGGTTAAATCGTCACTTTGTCCGGTGTCGATGGCGGTCTGGCGGGCGCTCGCGACATGCTGCATCTGGTCAACATTGTCGATAGCCGTGTTCATCACTTTGGCAAATGAAACGGGCTGCGCCGGTGCGCCAATAAGGCTTGTGTCTGCCGGCGCGACAGTAAAAGAGGGGCTGATGGCGCCGGTTTGCGCGAAGGCGGCGGTTTGCTGCATACGCGCCAGTATTTCCTGCTGGGAGGCGCTGATGCCTAATCCTGAAATCTTTTCCATCTTCTGGTCCTCTCGGGCGTCAGGAATAACATTCAATATCAATCCCTTCGTCGCGCATCGACGCCAGCCGATAGCGCAATGCCCGAGGGGTGATGCCTAAAAATTCTGCGGTTTTCGATTTATTGCCTTTGTGGCGTTTCAATAAATCGATGATGTACTGGTATTCCGCCATGCGGCCGTGCAGTTTGACGTTGCGGATGGCGGCCATCGCGCCGCGCACGCCGCCGCTTTTCGTTTCCTCATAAGCCGGCATTACGTCAACGGCAGGAACTTCCGGCAAGGGAGTGCTCTGCTCCAGCCCAAAATCCTGGGAGGTTACTTCCGCGCCGTTACACAAAATCAGTCCGCGCTGGATGACGTTCTCAAGTTCGCGCACGTTGCCCGGCCAGTCGTAGCTCAACAGCGCATGACGCGCCTCGTCGCTGAGATGGATTTTTCCCTGGTGGAAAGCCTGGTATTTGTTGATAAAACGCAGCGCCAGCGGAATAACATCCTGCTTGCGTTCACGTAATGGCGTGATGTGAATCGGTACGACTGAAATGCGATAAAACAGATCCTGACGAAAACGCCCTTCGGCAATCTCAACCTGCAAATCTTTATTTGTTGAGGCCACCAGCCGAATATCTAAAGGAATGCGTTTATGGCTTCCCAGGCGTTCAACCTCCTGCTCTTGCAACACGCGTAATAATTTGGCCTGCAATGCCAGCGGCATATCCCCAATTTCATCGAGCAATAATGTGCCGCCGTTCGCCTGCTCAAACTTACCCGGCACGCTGGCGACGGCCCCGGTAAATGCCCCTTTCTCATAACCGAATAAAATAGCTTCCAGCATGCTTTCGGGGATCGCGGCGCAGTTTACGCCAATATAAGGAGAATTTTTACCAGCGGCGTTCTCATGAATATATTTCGCAACACACTCTTTACCGGTTCCTGTTTCACCGGTAATTAACACAGACACATTAAATCGCGCTACGCGCCGGGCTAAAGCAAATACGCTTACGCTGGCGGGAGCGCTGGCAATAAAACCATTCTCATTTTGTGTTTCGTGGTCAACAGCAATATTCATAAAACGTCACCAACTCATAATTAAAAACCTGACTGACGGAGACAACAAAGAGGCACTAAAATGTGTCTTATACGTTGAGGTAACAAAGGCAAAATTCATACCCGGCGATATTTATGCGGGGCATTTAATGAATTCACTTTGATAGTTAAGATATTCAACCGCTCTCTTGTCAGGTATCACGGCATTCAGTGGGGGCGAGTATACCTGGTGACCAGGAATTGTCTTGTTTTTAATGGGTATTAAAATATTAATTTTTTAAAATCAACAACTTAAACAAGTTATTAACCGTTATTAATTACCCTGAAATAATTCATTAATAAGCCAGAACCCCTTGCATCACGGGGCTAAAGAGAGTCTAATTCTTTTCCTGAAAAAAGATATGAGCGAACCACGTCCTTTGTTGTTTATACCCTCACAATAAACGACACCGCGAATTCATAACTTAACTAGTCAGCTAAAAATTTTTCTTTGATGAATTCAGTCGGCAATAAGCCTGGCAAATACAATGCATCAGAATAATTTGTTATGCGGAACACTTATGCAGCCTGCAACACAACGTATCAGAATCCATCAGCGGGAGAATGTCCCTGACCTGGTGAAATTTGATGTTAACAAGCTCGGACGTCCCTGGCATAAACTGCCAAAAAAGATGAATGACTGCTTTGACATTCTGGACACGCGCTTAAGCATTTATTTCCTGAAAAAGTTTCGTGTTAATGTCTCGTTAAAAAACATGACATTCGCGATGGATAAAACTTATAAAAACACGCAGGTATTCTCCACCTGCCACGGAAATATCGCTTTCGATATTGACCGTATATTATTGTTAAATATTTTGCATGATTATTACGGGCTGAGTAAAGACAGCAACCAGATGACGCCGGATCTCACGCAGCCGGTAACAAAAACAGAAGAGCGCCTGAAAAATAAGCTCGCGCAGGAACTCACGCATCTGATCATTAATAAAGATACCTTTGGCGAGGACCTGGAAATTAAAAATGATTATTCCACGGTTATTAGCCAATGGTCATGGTGCATTACCTTTGAGCTGGAAGGCTATGACAGCGGCGGTTTTACGGTCCTGCTCGATAATCTGCATATCGATCGTATGTTGGCGGAGCTGCGTACGTCCCAGAGCGAAGAAGAGCGCAGCCAGAAGCAGCTCAGCGCCGCGCAAATTGAGCGCATGTTTTACAGCCTGCCGCTGAAGTTACAGGGGCGTCTTGCCAGCCTGAACCTGACGGTTGCCCAACTGACAGACATTGAAGCCGGGGACATTATCCCGATTTCGCTAAACGAACCTTTACCCGTTTTTATCGGTAAAGAGCAGATTTTTAACGCCGTTATCGCAGACGATCGCGGGAAGCTGTTCTTAAGCGAGTTTAACGATAAAACCATCGAGAAGAGTTATGAGTGATTTACATCAGGAGCTGGGCCAGGAGCTGAATCTGGACGATCTCAACCTCAGCGATATGCCGCGCGAAGAGGTTGTGGAAGGCAATATTCGCCTGGATTTGCAGCCCGAGCCGGAAAAAAATTCGCCTTTCGATCGGATGCGCAAAATGTCGCTGTTCAGTCGCATTCCTGTCACTCTGACGCTTGAGGTGGCTTCGGTTGAAATTTCCCTCGCTGAGCTTATGTCGGTGAACAATGATTCCGTTATTGAGCTGGATAAGCTCGCGGGCGAACCGCTGGACATTAAAGTGAACGGCATTTTGTTTGGCAAAGCCGAAGTGGTGGTCCTTAACGACAAATACGGCCTGCGCATTATTGAATTCAACAATAAAGACCTGGGCGAGCTGGCAAGATGAAACGTTTGTTGCTCCGCCTGTTGAAGAACAAAGGCGGTCTGAGCGCCCTGCTGCTTGTAGGGCTAAGCTTCTCGCCGTTGCTTTATGCTGCCCACGGCGACGTCACTCTTTTCAGCACCGCGGGCAACAGCGCGGCGGGACAGGATTACAACGTCAAGATTGAAATTCTGATCCTGATGACGCTGCTCGGCCTGCTGCCGATCATGCTGCTGATGATGACCTGCTTCACCCGCTTTATTATCGTGCTGGCGATTTTGCGCCAGGCGCTTGGTCTGCAACAAAGCCCGCCGAATAAGATCCTCACCGGCATTGCGCTGGCGCTGACGCTGCTGGTGATGCGTCCAGTCTGGACGACGGTTTATAACGATGCTGTCCTGCCCTTCCAGAACGATGAAATCACCATGAAAGAGGCGCTGGTAAAAGCCGAGGTTCCGCTCAAAAAGTACATGCTTGCCCAGACCAATAACAAAGCCATGTCGCAGATGATGGACATCGCAGGCGTGAAAGGCGACGCGCGCGAACAGGATCTCACCGTGGTCACGCCGGCTTACCTGCTCAGCGAGCTGAAAACCGCCTTCCAGATTGGTTTTATGATTTACATCCCGTTTCTGGTCATCGACCTTATCGTTGCCAGTATTCTGATGGCCATGGGCATGATGATGCTTTCGCCGCTGATCGTTTCGCTGCCGTTTAAGCTGATGCTGTTTGTGCTGTGCGACGGCTGGACGCTGATTGTCGGCACGCTCACCGCAAGCGTGCAGGGGCTATAGCCATGATGAACATGGACACCGCCGGGGACATTATGGCTACCGGCATTCAACTGGTGCTGCTTATCTCTGCGGTGGCAATTATCCCCAGCCTGCTGGTCGGCCTGTGCGTGAGTATTTTCCAGGCCACCACGCAGATTAACGAACAGACGTTAAGCTTTCTGCCACGCCTTGTGGTTACGCTGCTGGTGCTGATTTTTGGCGGTAAGTGGATGCTAACTAAGCTTGTGGACTT
Organism: Dryocola boscaweniae; assembly: GCF_025215095.1. Lineage (GTDB taxonomy): Bacteria > Pseudomonadota > Gammaproteobacteria > Enterobacterales > Enterobacteriaceae > Dryocola > Dryocola boscaweniae. The sequence goes on from NZ_JALHAP010000075.1 coordinate 30,999, forward strand.
TACCGTCGAGATTTTTCACCAGGCGGCGAGCCTGGTAGGCTAAATCACCATGGGAATTAACATACACGACTTGCTCAATCCGCTAATGGCGTTGTGGCTGCCGTTTATCCGTATCCTCTCGTTTCTTCATTTTTGCCCGGTGCTCGATAACAAGGCCTTTTCACGCAGGATAAAAATCGCCACGGCGCTTGCGCTGACCGTGTTGATAACGCCGATGCTGCCGAACAATGTAACGCTTAACGAGTTAGTGTCCATGCGCAGCATTATGCTGATTGGCGAGCAGATTCTGTGGGGCTTTTTATTCGGCATGACGCTGCAGCTTGTGTTCGTGGCGCTGCAAACGGCGGGGCATATTTTGTCAATGAATATGGGCCTTGGGATGGCAATGATGAACGATCCGGTAAACGGTTCGTCCACCACGGTTATCTCGCAGATTATTTTCGTCTTTTGCGCCCTGCTGTTTTTTATTATGGACGGGCACCTGCTGGTGGTGACCATTCTGTTTAAAGGCTTTAGCTACTGGCCCATCGGCCAGGCTATCAATCAGCCTACTTTATTGCAGCTTTCGCAAAGCCTCGGCTGGATAATGGCTTCCGCCACGCTTATCGCGTTGCCCACCACCTTTGTGATGATGATTGTGCAGGGCGGATTCGGCCTGCTTAACCGCGTCTCGCCCACGTTGAACCTGTTTTCCCTTGGCTTTCCGATAAGCATGCTGTTTGGGCTGCTGTGCATCACGATGATCGTCGCTCATATCCCGGATCACTACCTCAATCTGACCAATGAGATCCTCGCAAGGCTTGATGCCATAAGGACGCAGTAATGTCGGCATCCAGCGGTGATAAAAGCGAAAAACCTACCGCAGGCAAGCTGCGCAAGGCACGGCAGAAAGGCGATATTCCGCGCTCCAAAGACCTCACCATGGCGGTTGGCCTCGTGGCGTCTTTTATCACCCTGGGTTCTTTCTTCCCCTATTACCGCTCGTTGATTGGCGAGTCTTTTTTATCGGTTGGGATGATGGCGGGCAAGCTCGACGACAGCGGCGCGTTAAGTCAGTTTTTGCTGCTTAACGTGTTTGTCATTCTGAAATTCATCGCCACCCTGGTGCCGATTCCTCTGGCCTGCGTTGTGGCAAGCCTTATCCCCGGCGGCTGGATTTTTACGCCCAATAAGCTTATTCCGGACATCAAAAAAATCAGTCCGATTAGCGGCCTGAAGCGGATGTTTTCCAGCAGCCATTATGTTGAGGTGGGCAAAATGCTCGCCAAGTGCGGGATCATTCTCGCCGTGCTGTACGTGATGGTTCACGACTCGCTTGACGGCCTGCTGTCTCTCCAGCAGCTCTATTTATTGCAGGCGATCGCCGCCGGATTTGGCATTTTCCATCACGTTATCAGCTATTTCATTGCGGTGATTGTGGTATTCGCCCTGCTTGATGTGCCGCTGAGCAAATTCATGTTCACCAAAAAGATGCGCATGACCAAGCAGGAAGTGAAGGAAGAGTACAAAAACAACGACGGCAATCCGCAGGTTAAAGGGCGCATCCGCCAGCTACAGCGGCAGATGGCGATGGGCCAGGTGAACAGCACGGTGCCCACAGCCGATGTCATTATTACCAACCCGACCCACTACGCCGTGGCGTTGAAATACGATCCAGGCAAAGCGGAAGCGCCGTTTATCGTCGCGAAAGGCGTGGATGATATTGCGCTGCTTATCCGTGAAGTGGCGCGCAATCACAATATTGAAGTGGTGGAGTTTCCGCCGCTTGCGCGTGCGGTTTACTACACCACACGCGTAAACCAACAAATTCCGGCACAGCTTTTTCGTGCCATCGCACACGTTCTGACGTACGTGATGCAGGTTAAGTCCTGGCGCGCAGGCCAGGTTGAACAAAAACCCCGCCTGAACAGGCAAATTGACATTCCGAAAGAGGTATTGAAAGCCGATGGCAAACAGTAAGTTTATGCAGGCTTTTGCCGCCCTGAGAAAAACGCATGTCGGCGTGCCGGTCCTGTTACTGAGCGTGCTGGCAATGATTATTCTGCCGCTCTCCCCGCTGGTGCTGGATGTTCTGTTTACTTTCAATATCGTGCTGGCGGTTATCGTGTTGCTGGTGGCGGTCAACAGTAACCGTCCGCTGGACTTCGCCGTCTTCCCGACGATCCTGCTGATAACTACCCTGATGCGTTTGACGCTGAACGTCGCCTCAACGCGCGTGGTTTTACTGCACGGTCACGAAGGGGAAGGCGCGGCCGGTAAGGTTATCGAAGCGTTCGGCCAGGTAGTGATTGGCGGGAACTTCGTGGTGGGCTTCGTGGTGTTCATCATCCTGATGATCATCAACTTTGTGGTGGTCACCAAGGGCGCGGAACGTATTTCCGAAGTGTCTGCACGCTTTACCCTTGATGCCCTGCCCGGTAAGCAAATGGCGATTGACGCCGACCTGAACGCCGGGATTATCAACCAGCAGCAGGCGCAAAAACGACGTAAAGAAGTCGCCAGCGAAGCCGATTTCTATGGCGCGATGGACGGCGCCTCGAAGTTTGTGCGCGGCGACGCCATCGCCGGGATCATGGTGCTGATAATCAACGTCATTGGCGGGATTTGTATCGGCATCTTTAAATACGACCTCGATGCCAGCCACGCCTTCCAGCAGTATGTGCTGCTGACCATCGGCGACGGTCTTGTCGCCCAGATCCCTTCCCTGCTGTTGGCGACCGCATCGGCGATTATCGTGACCCGCGTGAGCGACGGCGGCGACGTTAGCGATGAAATTAAGTCCCAACTGCTCGCCAAACCCAACATTCTCTACACCGCCGCCTTTGTGATGTTTATCCTGGCGATTGTGCCAGGCATGCCGCATATCGCCTTCCTGAGCTTTACCGCTTTGTTGCTGTTTGCCGCCTGGAGGCAAAGCAAGGTGGTCACCCAGGCCGAGCCGGAAACCGATATGGAGGCGATAAGCGAAGCGCTGACGCAGGACAATACGCCTTCGGTAAGCTGGGAGAGCATTCCGCTGGTGGAGCCGATTGGCCTGAACCTTGGTTTTAAGCTGGTGACGCTTGTGGATAGCGCGAAAGGCAGTCCTCTGTCGCAGCGTATACGCGGCGCGCGTCAGGTAATTTCGGAAACCTGCGGCGTGCTGCTGCCGGAGATTCGCATCCGGGAGAACTTCCGCCTTAAACCGGCGCAGTATGCCATTCATATCAACGGTATCCGCGTGGCGCTGGGTGAAGTTCACGCCGATAAGATGATGGCGATTCCTGGCGCTGAACTGTATGGCGAAATCGACGGCGTGCTGGATACCGATCCCGCCTACGGCATGGCAATCGTCTGGATTGATCCGGAGCATAAAGCGCGGGCGCTGAATCTGGGTTATCAGGTGGTGGATTGTGCAAGCGTGGTCGCCACCCACGTTAACAAAGTAGCGCGCGGGCATTTACCGGAGCTCTTTAATTACGACGATATTACCCATCTGCATTCGCGCTTAAGCCAGCAGGCGCCGAAGCTGGCGGAGGATTTAAATAACGCGCTTAATTACAGCCAGCTACTGAGAATTTATCGCCAGTTGCTGCAGGAGCAGGTGTCGCTAAAAGACATTGTAACCATTGCATCTACCCTGCTGGAAAGCTCGGCGGTAACTAAAGATCCGCTGCTGCTGACCGCCGATGTGCGCTATGCCCTGCGCCGCGCCATCATCCATAATATCAACGGCGATCGTAAGTCGCTTTCTGCCTATACAATTGATAATGCATTAGAAACAATGCTGCTGAACGCGCTGAATCAATCCCAACAAGCGGGCAAGGTAACGCTCGACAGCTTCCCGGTCGACCCAAATATTTTGCAGCAGTTGCAAAACACGATGCCGATGATTTACGAGCAGATGAAAGCGAAAGGCATGCCGCCGCTTTTACTGGTAACACCGCAGCTACGTCCGATTCTTTCACGCTACGGCCGCCTGTTCTGCGCCGGGCTGCACGTGCTTTCTTACAATGAGATACCGGACGACAGCGATTTGAATATTGTAGGAACGCTGGCTTGAGGAGATTGAGGGCGCGAATGCACGCGCCCCAGCCTTACTGATCTAAATACCGCATTTTCCAGCTCACTAAAGTACGCGGCATGTACTTCATGTCTTTGCTTTCAGAGGTGTAATAGTGCAATTGCAGTTTGCCCTGCGCCGAAGGCGCAATGCGCGCCGCCCAGATTTTTCCTTCCGGGGTATACATGATAATTGCCGTCTGGCGGTTCGCCGCGCCGCGCACCCACATCGACAGAACCCTGGCGCCGATGTTGTCTATATCCTCCTGGTAGATATAAACGTTCGCGGTGTCGACAAACTTTTGATAATCATCGCCGGCAAGCGCGCGGAACTGTTTATCACGCGCTTCATTGTCAAAAATCCCCATCGATAATAGCGTTGGCTTCGGGCGGGGATCGCTATCTGCTTTTTCGTAACGCCCGTCAAGGAATACCCCGGATGGCATCGACAACCGGCAACCCCAGTCGGCGTTGCTGTGCACCTGAAGAGAACCATCCTTTTTAGGGATAATCAGCATCTTGCAGTTGCTTGTGTCTTTTACTTTTTCGACAACGGCCATGCCGTAGACTTTGCGTGCTTCCGCCGTGAAATCATCTTTATTCAACCCGGCCCAGGCACGCATATTAATCGTCACGCTCCATTCAGCGCTGCGGCTGAACTGGAGGGTGCCGCCACTCATATTAGGCGCGCGCAGGTTCCACCATTGTCCCTTCCAGTCAAAGCTGTCGTTCACGTCCGACATTTTGCTGATCCCTTCGTAATAGGCGCGCTCAATGCAGCTATCTGTCGTACAGTTTTCCAGCGACCTCTCCCAGTCTGAATAATCTTTGTACACTTTTTCGGCGTCGTTTTTGATTAGCATCGTGCGATAGATGGTCGACATTGTGCTGTCCAGCCAGTGGAGGCTGTCGTTATTGCAGATGGTATTTTCAAGAGGAGAGATAGCTCGCTGGCAGTTTACCGCCAGAGCGCTGGCGCTAAAAAAGCTCAGACAAATAAGTAAACCAGGCGCGAAGGGTTTTAACATAGGAAAGAACTCTGGGGGTACGAGGAAACATTTTGTCCAAAAGCACACTTGTTTGCAATATAAAATATAGCCTATTCATAAATTGAAAAATTAATGAAAACGAGACGTTAAGATAAATCCAGTAAAGGTCGCTTTAAATATAAGCTTTTATATTTAAAGGGTGATGAACATATGAAAATCGACGGGAGTAACGCTACCCGGATAGCTTCAACGCACAGGGATATGCGGCGCAAACCTTTAGGCATCGAGCGGGTTAGCGGTCATATCTGCCCGCAAACCGGCTACTGGCAACTGCTCGGCTCTGCTGTCAGTCCTGTAGTTAACGTAAAAAAAGGCACTATTTTGCCCTTTTATCAGGGGCAACCCGTCGGCTGGAAACTAAAAGAATATGATTTAAGCACAGGGATAGACGATTAAAAAACCGGCGACCCGTCTCGTATAAGTTGCATTATCTTTAACACGGACGAGTCGTTTATTATTACATAAGGAATAACGGAATTTATGCTGATTCGCGCAGCACCAGCTCGCCGGAAATAATAATTTTTTGCGCGGGCAGGGCTGGCGCTTTTATTTTATTAACGATAAGGGTCGCCGCCTGGCGCCCCGTTTCTTCACTTGATGCCGAAACGTAGCTAAATAACGGCGAAGTCAGATTGATGTGCATCATATCCTCAAAGCCTATCAGTGAAATCTGCTGAGTCAGAAACACGTCTTTCCCCACGGTGCGCCCTACCTGCTGAATGCCGCTCAGGCAGCCGATAATCACCGGCGGAGAATGGCAAAGAATAGCGGTAATTTTATTGCTTTGCTCAAGCAGCATGCGGGTTGCCGTTGCTGCCGCGAGCGTATCGTTATCGCAGGCTGGCGCCCATTCATCACGAAAGGGTAAACCGTATTGCGCAAGCGCTCCGCGGTAACCTAATAGCCGTTCCTGACGAATCAGGCAGTCCGCGGTGCCGCCGAGCCAGGCGATATTACGATGCCCGCGCTCAATAAGATAACGCGTTGCCTGGTTTCCGGCCTGACGATTATCACGTCCGATAACGTCTCTGGTGCTGATGACGGAAGATTCAGAGATGACCACCGTCGGCAACGGGCATTGCGTTATCAGTTCGGGAACGGACGAAGAGCGATTATCGGCATGCAGATAAATCACCCCCGCAACCCCCTGCTGGGCAAAAGAGGTTAAGCATTGGCGTAGCTGCGAACCCTCATCCTGCGGCTGGCCGAGAAACACCATGAAACCCTGTTTTTCAAGGTGTTGCACTACGCTTGCCGTTACGTTCACGGAAAACGAGTCGGAGAAGTCGCGGATAATCAGGCCAATCAGGTTTGAGGTATTCGAGCGCAGGTTCGCCGCCGCCGTATTATGAACATAGCCAAGCTGCTTTATGGCGGCGTTGACCTTGTCGATAGTGGCTTCGGAGATTTTTCCCTTATTACGCAGCACCAGAGACACCGTCGAGACGGAGACGCCAGCAAGCTGGGCTACATCAATGATATTGACCTTTTTCATCCCGCTCCTTTTATGCAAATTTCCTTGTTATCAATACCATAAAGCCCCCGGTAAACCTACAGGGGGCTGATACATCTTTAACAGGCGCTACTTACCAATCATCGTCGACATGGTCTGGGCGATAAACTGCGCCCTGGCGCCGAATATCACCTGGATACCCGAATCGCCGACAAATACCACTCCCCGCGCGCCGAGGCTGTTCAGACCGTCTTTATCGACTTTGTCGCTCTTATCCACCTCAAGACGCAGGCGCGTAATGCATGACCCGACGGAGCTGATATTCTCCGCGCCGCCCAGCAGACCGATAATATCGCCGGCCAGTTCGGTATCGGTTTTGTCATTGGCATTCGCCGTAACGTCCGCACGACCCGGCGTTTTCACATCGAAGCGACGGATAACAAAGCGGAAGGTGAAGTAGTAAATCAGCGCCATCGGCACGCCCACGATTATCGCCATCAGGAAGTTAGTCTGATAGCCGTTAAACGACGGCAGGATGCCAAAGGAAATATAGTCGATCATACCCGCCGAGAAGGACTTGGCGATATGCGCATGCAGCAGGTACATACACATATATGACAGGCCAGCCATAATCGCGTTAAACACGTACAGAATCGGCGCCACAAAGATAAAGGTAAACTCAACCGGTTCGGTGATGCCCGTCAGGAAGCAGGTCAGCGCCGCAGAGAACAGAATACCGGAGGCAATTTTCTTATTTTTGGTGTTCGCTTCATGGTACATCGCAAGGCATGCGGCCGGCAGCGCAAACAGCATCAGTGGGAACTCACCCTGCATGAATTTACCGGCGTTCTGGTAGCTGTCGCTGCTGAAGGATTTTGTGCCCTCTTCCAGCATCTTGAACCAGATTGTCTGGTCGCCGTGAATCACCTGGCCTGCATGGGTCGTATATTCCCCAAACGAGTACCAGAACGACGGATACCAGATATGGTGCAGGCCAAGCGGGATAAGCGCACGCTCGGTCAGCCCGAAGATAAAGGTGGATAACGCCTGATTGTCGCCGTTCACAATGACCGAGAGCGAATCAATTCCCGACTGGATGTACTGCCAGACCCACGGCAGCGCCATGCCAAGCAGGAAGGAGAGAAACGCCGTCGCGATAGCCACAAATCGCTTGCCGGAGAAGAAGCCCAGAAATTCAGGAAGCTGCATGGTATGGAATTTGTTATAGCACCACGCGGCGAGAATGCCGGAAATCAGCCCGCCGAAGACGCCCATTTGCAGCGTCGGGATGCCCACAACCATGGCGTATTTCCCGCCTGCCGCCGCCATTTCCGGCGTGATGTTCAGTACCGTGCCGATGGTCACGTTGATGATAAAGACCGATACCGCCGCCGACAGCGCCGCAATCCCTGATTCCGCCGCAAGTCCGACCGCAGAACCAATGGCGAACAGCATCGGCAGATTATCGAAGATAACCCCGCCTGCGTTCATCATTAACGGTAAGTGGAATTTATCGCCAAAGGCCAATAACAGGCCTGCGGCAGGAAGCAGCGAAATAGGCAGCATTAATGCGCGGCCTATCATCGACAGCTTAGATAACGATTTCGTAATGCTCGATAACACACTCATAGACAATCCCCCGGTGTTGACGCTGCCATCGCGTTTTGTTTATTTACGCGTTTTTATGGTAAGTAGAACGTTCTACTAGAACGTTCTACTTATAGTGGCGAAAGGATTTTTGCCCGGCAACTAAAATCTGAGTTGTAGCCATACTGTTATCGAATATTTGAAGTTGCGCAGGTTTTAGCCTGCTCTTTATAGGGGATTGTGGCGAGAGATAGCGACTGAAAGTCCCTCTCCTTTATGGGAGAGGGATAACGCGAAGGTAAAAATTAAGCCTGAACCGTGATGCTCAGACTTTCAAAGCTCACCGTCTGGCCTGCAACGATTTTGCAGCGCTTACGGGTTTCCACTTCGCCGTCCACCGTCACCAGGCCTTCGGCAATCACCGCTTTCGCCTGCGCGCCGCTTTCGCACCAGCCTTCCAGCTTCAGCAGATCGCACAGTTCAACGTGGGGGTGTTTTCCTAATGAGAAGGTCGCCATTTTACTCTCCATCGACATCATGATATTCCTCGCAGGCCTGCAAGGTATTCTGGATAAGAGTGGCGACGGTCATTGGGCCAACGCCACCCGGAACCGGCGTAATATACGAGGCTTTGGCGGCGGCTTCATCATAATTCACGTCGCCGACCACTTTGCCGTTCTCCAGGCGGTTGATGCCAACGTCCACCACAATCGCCCCTTCTTTGATCCACTCGCCCGGAATAAAGCCCGGCTTGCCGACGGCAACGATAACTAAATCGGCGTTCTCGACGTGGTGACGGAGGTTTTTGGTGAAGCGATGGGTGACGGTAGTGGTGCAGCCAGACAGCAGCAGTTCCATGCTCATCGGACGGCCGACAATATTGGACGCGCCAATGATCACCGCGTTGAGGCCATAGGTATCGATATTGTAACGCTCAAGCAGCGTGACAATACCGCGCGGCGTGCAGGGACGCAGGCGCGGCGCACGCTGACACAGGCGGCCAACGTTGTACGGATGGAAACCGTCCACGTCTTTATCCGGATCGATTCGCTCCAGCACTTTTACGTTGTCGATACCCGCAGGCAGCGGTAACTGAACCAGAATTCCGTCAATTTCGCCGTCTGCGTTCAGCTCATCAATCAGCGCTAAAAGCTCGGCTTCGCTGGTGGTGTCCGGCAAATCGTAAGAGCGAGAAACAAAACCGACCTCTTCACAAGCCTTACGTTTGTTAGCGACATAAATCTGGGATGCGGGGTTCGCTCCTACCAGAACGACGGCCAGGCCAGGGGCGCGTTTTCCAGCGGCAATTCGGGCTCGAACTTTTTCAGCAACTTCAAGCCGTACCTGCTGCGCAATCGTTTTACCATCAATAATCTTTGCTGCCATCAGTCGAAGTATTCCGTCTGTAATAAACCAGGAAGGGGATTGTTGCTATTTTGTCAGAAGCTAAGCTTGCTGTCAGGCAAAGTTCTGCCTGGATGCTCAATTGTCGCGCAGGCGGTTGAAAAGCCATTGACTCGAAAGGCGCTGACCGTATAATCCGAGCGTTCCAAAGAATACGTACCAGCCGGAACAGCACTTCTTCAGTGCGCCCTTAGCTCAGTTGGATAGAGCAACGGCCTTCTAAGCCGTAGGTCACAGGTTCGAGCCCTGTAGGGCGTACCATTTCGAAGTAAACAGACGTCAACCGACGTCTTTTTTTATGCCTGAAATTCAGCGCGGCATAACCATAAAAGACTTTCCCCTTCCCTGCCGTTAAATATCAATAACCGGCAGTCGCCTGCGCGGATGGGATTCCGACTGAAATATTGCTCTGGCCATAGCCGCGCCAATTTCTGCACAGACGGTAATGCCCTGTACGAACGGCTGGTCGTGCATCAGGTACGGCAATGCGCCAAACGCGATGCGCCCGCGAGCGGAAGCGGGCTCCAGCAGCGTGTAGTCATCACCCACGTCCGGAATATCATCGCCGGTCAGTTCAAGCTGCTTGCGCAGGGTGGGAAACGGCAGGTCTTTTGTCTTCAAGGGTTTCTGGCCGCGCGCATCGATAAATACATCGAATTCATATGTATTCTGCTGCACGGAAATGACCGTCTGCTCTTCCTTCACATCCATTTTATAATCCTGCCCGAGGGTAAGAATGCTGATTATTCCGGCCTCGCGTAATGCCAGCAATCTGCGAATGGACTGCGACGGAATAGCCGCATAATTATCAATAAAGACGCGGGCAAGCCCGGCATCGAACCTTTTACCGTCGCGTTCATCAAGGTGAGGAACGATTTCCTGAACGACTTCATGTAATCGAAGAACCGTGTAACGCCAGGGAACGGTATGTTTGTCGCGTTTGTTGCGTTCGACTTCAAGGAGATTGGATTCCGCCCAGTGGAAGGAGTCGTTATTTTTCCGATCGGCAAAATAAGCATCGGAAAAGCTGTCCGCATTCTGCGCGCTGAGGGCGATGCGTTCGCTCCATAGCGGATCGGCCCGTTCAAGTTCCTTCGCGACAAGCCTGAAAATCCGATCGAGCAACCCCTCTGTTCCGGCGGCAATTTCAGCTTTAACCACGTCATCCGTGACGATGCTTAATGGCTCATAGGGAATGGGGCAGTAAAAATCCGCCTCCGGCAGGATGCCTGAACGGGACATGAGTACGATATTAAGCGCCTCGCTTCCCTCATCAAGTTTGAAATAAGAGGGTTCGCCATCCTTTTCGATAAATGTGCCATGCTGCACGACAACCGCCATTGCTGCGTCAATGCCGCTCAAAGAGGTGCCCATTATCCCGACCTTGCAGGCCCCGATTTTTGCCTCCATCAGGCCTGACCACGGGCTTGGGAAAAATGTACGTACTGAAGGATCTTCATCAGGCCAGACATGCCCGGTCGCGATAACCGCCAGATCGAACAATTCCGCCGCCGGTTGCCGCTGCGCCCACAGTCTCACCCCTTCTGAGGTGGTTTCGAGATCGGTGACCTGGCAGGACTCATGCACCTCCACCTCGAAGCCCTGTTTTTTCGCCTGCGCAACTAATTGCAGAAACTGGTCGCGAAAATACTCCCCGAGCAGGATGCGCGGCAGAAACTGCCGGTCGTGAAGTGAAGGCGGCTGAACGCCATAACGAGCCAGATGCTCCTCGCTCAGGCTTCGCAGCCAGTCGAGATAGGTCGAAAAAATAGCGGGGATTTCGATACTGGCAATATTTGCCAGCATCATTCGAGAGTTATCTTCAAAGCTGTAAGGCATGCCGACGCCCGCCTCATGGGCCTGCTCAAAGAGCGAAATCGAAAGCGGCTCGTTGTGCTTAAGAAGCGAGTAAAAAGTATAGATACCCGTTGGCCCCGTGCCGATAATAGCGATCTTTTTCATCAATTTTCACCCGCGTTATTGTTATATCGCTCTTTCCTTTATCAGGATTTCAGTTCGCCGAAACATCGAAGGCCAGCAAGCCATGCAGGGGAAATTTGCATCCGAATCCTTAGAAGTAAGTGTGGTAGAAAAAGTGAATTGAGCCAAGTTGACTGGTTTGTGATACGCCCGCTCAAAGACCGGGCCGCCCTTTGGCGCACGGCCGCAGAAAACACCGTTGACGTTTCATCCTCTCGCCATAACAGGCTGGAAATAAAATTCACTAGTGATAAATGCCAGTCCGTTTATCTGCCGGCTGGCTTTTGAGAATTATATTCCATAAAGATATCTATCTTTGGCTGTTAGCTTTGTGGAAATAATCACATTAGTGAACCATATTCAAAGGGTTGGGTTGAGTTTACTTTTTCTTTTGATAACTAATCATTGAGGTTCAACATGAAGATAGCGCAGGCCATTATTACAGCAGTTGCATTAGGCACCCTCTCTTTTGGCGCTGTGTCCGCAGAGCTGCTTACCAAAGAAGCGCTGAAAGAGCATCCTGATATGTACACAAAAATCGGCACTATCGTCACCGACGGCGAGCTGGCGCCGAGTGATGCAAAAGAAGAGTTAGCTAAAAAGGCAGATGAAAAAGGCGGCGATTTTTACGTCGTCACCTCTGCAGATACCCAGAGCAAAATTCACGCTACTGCAGACGTTTACAAGAAAAATTAAGCCAGTCGAATTTTAATGAGAAATGGGCAGCCCGAAGCTGCCCATTTTTTTGTCCAACGCTTTATTAAAATTCGATACGCGCACCGAGGTTATAACGACGACCTTCAACCAGGCCGTAACCCCCCCTGGCTGACCCGCTGCGGATCGGCATCGAACAGGTTGTAGATCCCCGCCATTAGCTGGGTATTTTTATTAAGCTGATGTCGCTCAACTGTACGGTTTTAATCTCTTTGCCGCTGCGCGTATCAATAAGCGAAACCAAGCCTTCAAGCGTATTGCCGATATATACGTAAACGCCATTGCCCGCGCGGCCCTTGTTTCCTGCCGGACTCAGAAGATCCCTTTCTGGCGGATCTTCTTCATTTTTTCGGTCGACGTGGTGATTTCAGCCAGCGCTATTTCCTCCGCATTGCCGTTGCGGGAAGGCTCCTGCGCTGCTGCTTTCTCGCTGCGGCGTAGCTGTGCAAGCTGTAAATTTTGCTTTTCCAGTAAAGCACGCACGCTTTCAAGTTCATTCCGCAAATGCACAAATTCCGCCTGCATTCCCTCGCTCATTTCCTGCGATACGCTTTGCGGCAGGGCCGGTGCGGCAGATACAGGGTCAGGAAGCGCTTTCTTCAGCAATAGTTCCAGCTGCTTAAGCTGCTGCTTTGAAAAATCCTCCGTCGCAGGCGCGCTGACCGGCGTGCCTTCAGGCAGCAATTCACAGCGCGCAAGCTCGGCCACCAGCTCGGGTAACGTCAGATGTTCCCGGCTGATGGATTCCGCAACGTGATGGCAAAGCTGCGGACTGAGTAACTGAAGCTGTAAACCCGCCAGGTAGACGTTGCGGTGGAAAGCGCGCATTTGCATAGCGGCTTCATCGCGCTCCCCCGCATCCTGTTTCAGCGAGTTGTGCCATTGCGTAAGCTTCGCAACGGTTCGCAGGTCCGCCTGCGATTCGCCGGGATTCAGATGCAGCGTGAGATTAACCCGCTTTGTCTGCCCGTTACTCATTTTCCTCTACCTCAAGTAACACCGGCTCCTCAACGGCCTGCGCGCCTGACTCGGAATGGAACAGGCAGATCTCGCGGGACAGCGCGCTCTGAGGTTTTTCAATGGTCACCACCCGATCGCCAAGCGTAGCGTAAGCCGCACGGACAGCCGCTTCGATCAACGGCGCGCCGCCGCCGACCAGGTAAACACGGTTCGGGTTTTTAGCGAATTTTTTGGCTTCATAGGCCACCTGATCGCCAAGTTCGGTGATTTTGGTTTCGATGCGCTGAAGGATATCCCCGATGCGGGATTCATCATTTATCACGCTTTTCACGAACGCCATATCGTCGCGACGTTTGATAAGCTCATTGGCAACCAGATAGCTGGAGTCGCTGTCGGCCGCCGCCAGCGCTTTACGCGTGGCGTCTGTGACCATTGCCACACCGATTTCGTTATTGCCGTAAATGGCCGATACATCGTCAAATTCCCCGACGATTATCCCCATATCAAGCGTGGTGCCGCCGCAGTCGATAACCAATGATTTGGTGAATTCGCTGGTTTCGGAACCCAGAAGATGGGACAGCGCCGCCGGCAGGCTTTCCGGCATCACTTCCACACCGACAATCTTAAACAGCTCGCCTTTATTTAGCGTGATGTCGCGCATCAGGTTACGGCGTTTGGCTTCGATACGGTCTTCGTTGCGCTGGCAGTCGTCCGGGTTGTAGAACTGGGTGATAGGCAGCGTGACCACGATATCCACTTCGCACGGCTCAAGGCCGCTTTGCAACAGCGCATGATGCACCGCCAGCAGGTTGAGATCGTCATACTGGTAGTCGATATGCGTGGTGGAAAGCGCTTTATCGGAGGTGGCATCGTAGGTGTATTTCGTGGTGCCGATGGTGTAGTTGAATACTTTCTGGCCGCGCAACAGCGCCGCGCTTTTCCAGTCTTTGCGGAAGGAGTTCGGCGACACCACCGTTTTAAGGACGCCGTTTTCAATCCAGCTAATTTTGACGTTGGTGGAGCCATCGTCGATGGCAAATTTCATGCGGGTCTGGGTCATATCAAGCATCTCTTCGGCACAGGGACAGCAAGGCCTGGGGGCGGCGCTATCCCAATTTTGACAAAACGGATAAAGGATTTATTTCAGGTAGATGCTAACGAAGATAAAGCGGCAAAGTTATTCCGCCAAAAATGAATAAGCTTTAATTTACTTATTGCTAACATGCCAGCACGGGAACCTGAAAGAGGCGGGAATTATAGCGTGAAAATATAGCGGTTTGAATAAAGGTTATTTATTGCGCTCAATATTTCGATGGAAAAATTACGTAACAGCATATAAAACAGCAAGTTAACAACAAGTCGCATTTATTATAATAATAAAATAAGCATGTAAGTAACGATAAAAATAAAACAAAGCAACAGAAAGGGAAACATATATTCCGGAAAGCAGGAATAAAAAACCCGCAAGGCGGAAATTTTATTTCCTCGCGGACGTTTAATGTTTTATTAACTTATTTTGCGCGAAGCGCTAAAACAACGCTGCGAAGGGAAACTTTAACCTGTTTGCACCCCAGGCCCCTTTCCCGGACAATGCCCGTTTTTAACGTTGACTTAACAGCCCCGGATTACCACAACATGAAGCACCCACTCGAATCCCTGATGAGCGCGGGCGGCATTTTGCTGCTGGCCTTCTTATCCTGCCTGCTGCTCCCGGCTCCCCTGCTGACCCTGACGCTTGCCCATAAGCTGATGGACAGGTTTCATCTGCTCGATCTTAACCAGCTTTACACGATTATTTTCTGTGCGTGGTTCCTGCTGCTGGGCGTGATTGAGTATTTTATCATTCGCTTCGTCTGGCGCAGATGGTTTTCGGTTGAGCGAGGGTAATCATCGGCTTACAGATGAGCAATGGCGGCCAGCGCGGCGCTGAATTCCTCAACCGCTGTCTATACTTGTGTCAGGAAACCAACTGACATTATGGGATAGCGCTATGCCTCTGACCGATTTTGAGCACTCCGAACCTTATACGCTCGGCATTGAACTGGAAATGCAGATTGTTAATCCGCCCACCTATGATTTGAGCCAGGACTCCTCGCTGCTGATTAAGGATCTCAAGGGCCAAATTAGCGCAGGCGAGGTGAAGCACGACATTACCGAAAGCATGCTCGAAGTTGCCACGGACGTGTGCAAAAACGTGGAAGAAGCCAGAACGCAGCTTGCGGATTTACGTCATCGGGTATTGCAGTCCGCCAACAATCATCACCTGGCGATTTGCGGCGGCGGCACGCATCCGTGGCAAAAATGGCAGCGCCAGGAAGTGTGCCAGAACGAGCGCTACAATCGTACTCTTGAGCTCTTCGGCTATCTGATGAAGCAGGCCACGGTATTTGGTCAGCACGTTCACGTGGGCTGTGAAAACGAAGAGGACGCTATTTATTTGCTGCACGGCCTGTCGCGTTTTGTGCCGCATTTTATTGCGCTTTCCGCCTCCTCGCCCTATATCCAGGGCTCCGATACCACCTACGCCTCTTCGCGTCTGAATATTTTTTCAGCCTTTCCGGACAACGGTCACGCGCCTTTTGTCAGCAACTGGCAGGAATTTAACTGGATGTATCAGCGCCTGGAAACCAGCGGCATTATCGAGTCGGTAAAAGACCTGCACTGGGACATTCGCCCCAGCCCCAAATTTGGCACGGTCGAAGTGCGAGTGATGGATACGCCGCTGACAATAACGCGCGCGGTCAATATCGCCGGGTTTATTCAGGCGCTCTCACACTGGCTTCTGAGCGAACGCCCGTTCGTACCGCGTTCCGAAGACTATTTGCTCTACCGGTTCAACCGTTTTCAGGCTTGTCGCTTCGGCCTTGAAGGCATGCTTACCGATGTTCGATCCGGTGAACAACGTACTATCGCCGAGGATCTTTTGCCTCTGCTCGACACGCTCGCCCCCTATGCGGCAGAACTCAAAGGAGACAGCGCGCTGGAGTCGATTCACGACGCCGTTCGCAGTAAAGCAAGCGACACTACACAAATCCGCGAATTCATCGCTAAGGGCGGTTTGCTGACGGAACTGGTGCGGGAAAATTGCGAAATTTGGGCCGGGGAATAATCCCGGCCTGGTCCGCCAAAGCCACGCATCAATAAGGGTTATTAAAAATTTATTTCATCTACTCCTTACGAGGTGTTTACCTGCTCAATCCTTAGCGAATTGATTTTACTCAATATATGCCGCGCGCCAGTTGCTATTTTCGCCGTCGTTAATACGTCATAACAATGAGGTTACGATGGACGTCAGCCGCAGAAAATTTTTTAAAATCTGTGCCGGCGGTATGGCAGGAACTACCGCGGCGATGCTGGGCTTTGCCCCAACCGCCGCGCTTGCGGAAGTGCGCAACTACAAGCTGCTGCGCGCGAAAGAAACCCGCAATACCTGTACTTACTGTTCCGTAGGGTGTGGATTGTTGATGTACAGCCTGGGCGACGGCGCGAAGAACGCCAAATCCAGCATTTTTCATATTGAAGGGGACCCGGATCACCCGGTCAGCCGCGGCGCGCTGTGCCCAAAAGGCGCGGGCCTTCTGGATTATATCCACAGCGATTCCCGCCTGCGCTACCCCGAATACCGCGCGCCAGGCTCAGATAAATGGCTGCGTATCAGTTGGGAAGACGCCTTCGAGCGCATTGCCCGCCTGATGAAGGACGACCGCGACGCAAACTTCGTTGAGAAGAACGAACAGAACGTGACGGTGAACCGCTGGCTGACTACCGGCATGCTGTGCGCATCGGCCGCCAGCAATGAAACCGGCATGCTCACTCAGAAGTTCGCCCGCTCGCTGGGCATGCTGGCAGTTGATAACCAGGCGCGCGTCTGACACGGACCAACGGTAGCAAGTCTTGCTCCAACATTTGGTCGCGGTGCGATGACCAACCACTGGGTTGATATCAAAAACGCCAACGTTGTGATGGTGATGGGCGGCAACGCCGCTGAAGCGCATCCGGTGGGTTTCCGCTGGGCGATGGAAGCCAAAAACAACAACGACGCCACGCTGATTGTGGTCGATCCGCGCTTTACCCGCACCGCTTCGGTTGCGGATATCTACGCGCCAATCCGCTCCGGCACCGACATTACCTTCCTGTCGGGCGTTATCCTGTACCTGATTAACAACAACAAAATCAACGCCGAATACGTTAAAAGCTACACCAACGCCGCCCTGCTGGTGCGCGACGACTTTAGCTTTGATGACGGCCTGTTCAGCGGCTATGACGAAGCAAAACGCCAGTACGACAAAACGAGCTGGAACTATCAGTTCGATGAAAACGGCTATGCAAAACGTGACGACACGCTGACCCATCCGCGCTGCGTGTGGAACCTGCTCAAAGAGCACGTTTCCCGCTATACGCCGGACGTGGTGGAACACATCTGCGGCACCCCGCGGGCGGACTTCCTGAAAGTGTGCGAAGCGCTGGCCTCCACAAGTGCCGCCGACAGAACAACCACCTTCCTGTACGCGCTGGGCTGGACCCAGCACACCGTTGGCGCGCAGAACATCCGCACCATGGCAATGATCCAACTGCTGCTCGGCAATATGGGCATGGCGGGCGGCGGCGTGAACGCACTGCGCGGGCACTCCAACATTCAGGGCCTGACCGATCTGGGGCTGCTGTCCACCAGCCTGCCGGGATATTTAACCCTGCCGTCTGAGAAGCAAACCGATCTGCAAAGCTATCTTGCCGCCAACACGCCAAAAGCCACGCTGCCAGGCCAGGTGAACTACTGGAGCAACTATCCGAAGTTTTTCGTAAGCCTGATGAAAGCGTTCTACGGCGATGCCGCCACGCGGGAAAACAACTGGGGCTTTGACTGGCTGCCGAAGTGGGACCAGGCCTACGACGTGCTGAAGTACTTCGATATGATGGACCGCGACAAAGTCACCGGCTACATCTGCCAGGGCTTTAACCCGGTTGCCTCCTTCCCGGACAAAAACAAAGTCGTCGCAAGCCTGAGCAAACTGAAGTATCTGGTGATTATCGATCCCCTGGTGACCGAAACCTCCAACTTCTGGCAGAACCACGGCGAGATGAACGATGTCGTTCCGGCGAATATCCAGACGGAAGTATTCCGCCTGCCGTCCACCTGCTTTGCGGAAGAGGACGGCTCGATTGCCAACTCCGGACGCTGGCTACAGTGGCACTGGAAAGGCGCAGACGCCCCGGGTGAAGCGCTTAACGACGGCGAAATTCTGGCCGGGCTTTACCACCGTATGCGCGAGCTTTATCGCACAGAAGGCGGCAAAGGCACCGAGCCGCTGCTGAAAATGAGCTGGCATTACGACCAACCCGATCGTCCGGAATCCGAAGAGGTGGCGAAAGAGAACAACGGCTACGCGCTCGAAGATCTCTACGACCCGGCCGGAAACCTGCTGGCGAAAAAAGGTCAGTTGCTGGATTCGTTTGCGTTGCTTCGCGACGACGGCACAACCTCATCCGCCTGCTGGATATATGCCGGTAGCTGGACCGCCAAAGGCAACCAGATGGCGAACCGCGACAACAGCGATCCGTCCGGGCTGGGCAACACGCTGGGCTGGGCCTGGGCATGGCCGCTAAACCGCCGCATCATTTACAACCGCGCTTCCGCAGATCCGCAGGGTAAGCCCTGGGATGCGAAACGCATGTTGATTAAGTGGAACGGCGTGAAATGGGTCGGCAATGATATCCCGGACTACAACACCGCGCCGCCGGGCAGCGGCGTGGGGCCGTTTATCATGCAGCCGGAAGGTCTTGGCCGCCTGTTCGCCATCGACAAAATGGCCGAAGGGCCGTTCCCGGAACACTACGAGCCGTTTGAAACGCCGCTGGGCACTAACCCGCTGCATCCGAACGTTATCTCTAACCCGGCGGCACGCCTGTACGAAGCCGATGCGAAACGCATGGGCAATCGCCGTGAGTTCCCGTACGTGGGAACAACCTATCGCCTGACCGAGCACTTCCATACCTGGACCAAGCATTCGCGGCTTAACGCCATCGTGCAACCGGAACAGTTTGTGGAGATAAGCGAAAAGCTGGCGAAAGCGAAAGGCATCGCCAACGGCGACCAGGTAAAAGTCAGCAGCAAACGCGGCTTTATCCGTGCCGTTGCGGTGGTGACGCCGCGTGTGCGTACGCTGAATGCGGGCGGGCAAGATGTGGAAACCATCGGAATTCCGCTGCACTGGGGCTTTGAAGGCACGGCGCGTAAAGGTTATCTCGCCAACACGCTCACCCCGTCCGTCGGCGACGCCAACTCGCAAACGCCGGAGTACAAGGCGTTTCTGGTCAACATTGAGAAGGCGTAAGGAGCGAACTCATGTCCATGCAATCTCAGGATATTATCAAGCGTTCGGCTACGAACGGCTTTACGCCTGCGCCGCGGGTTCGCGACTACAAAGAAGAAGTCGCGAAGCTGATTGATGTTTCTAGCTGTATCGGCTGTAAAGCCTGCCAGGTCGCCTGTTCCGAATGGAACGACATTCGCGATGAGGTGGGTCACTGCGTCGGAGTTTACGATAATCCCGCCGATTTGAGCGCCAAATCCTGGACGCTGATGCGTTTTTCGGAAACTCAGCAGAACGGCAAGCTGGAGTGGCTTATCCGCAAGGACGGCTGCATGCATTGTGCGGATCCGGGCTGCCTGAAGGCCTGCCCGTCCGCCGGAGCCATTATCCAGTACGCCAACGGCATCGTCGATTTTCAGTCGGAACATTGTATTGGCTGCGGGTACTGCATCGCCGGGTGCCCGTTCAATATTCCGCGCCTGAATAAAGACGATAACCGCGTCTATAAATGCACGCTGTGCGTGGACCGCGTAAGCGTGGGCCAGGAACCGGCCTGCGTGAAAACCTGCCCGACCGGCGCCATTCATTTCGGCACCAAAAAGGAGATGCTGGAGGTAGCCGATGAACGCGTCGGCAAGCTGAAAAAGCGTGGTTATGAACACGCTGGCGTCTATAACCCCCAGGGCGTTGGCGGTACGCATGTGATGTACGTTCTGCACCATGCCGACCAGCCGGAGCTTTATCACAACCTGCCGAAAGATCCGCACATCGATACGCCAGTCAATCTGTGGAAAGGCTTGCTCAAGCCGCTGTCGGCGGCAGGCTTTATCGCGACCTTTGCCGGGCTGGTTTTCCACTACGTGGGGATTGGGCCAAACGAAGAGGTGGATGAAGACGAGGAGGAACATCATGACTAAAAAGAGCAGGATGATTGTCAGGACGAAATTTATCGACCGCGCCTGTCACTGGACGGTAGTTATCTGTTTCTTCCTCGTTTCGCTCTCCGGCATCGCGCTGTTTTTCCCGACGCTGCAATGGTTGACGGAAACCTTCGGCACGCCGCAAATGGGCCGTATTCTGCATCCGTTCTTCGGCGTGCTGATATTCCTGGCGTTGATGTTTATGTTCACGCGCTTCGTGCATCACAACATTCCTGATAAACACGATATTCCATGGGTAAAAGGTATTGTTGAGGTGCTCAAAGGCAACGAGCATAAGGTGGCGAAGGTCGGTAAATACAATGCCGGGCAGAAGATGATGTTCTGGACCATTATGAGCATGATTTTCGTGCTGCTGGTGACCGGCGTTATCATCTGGCGGCCTTATTTTGCCGATTTCTTTCCAATCAGGGTCATACGCTACAGCCTGCTTATTCACGCCACAACGGCGATCATTTTAATCCACGCCATTCTGATCCATATGTATATGGCGTTCTGGGTGAAAGGATCGATTAAAGGCATGATCGTCGGCAAAGTCAGCCGCCGCTGGGCGCAGAAGCATCATCCGCGCTGGTATCGCGATGTGGAAGCGCTGGAGGCGAAGAAAGAGAGCACCGAGGGGCTGTAATTTCCCGGCTGCTAAAGGAGACGGCGCGCAATATTCGCTCTGCAAAGCAATGAACAAGATTGTTTTGGGGCAGATATGGCGCGTCATCTTTTTTGGGTTACGCAGGCTACCTGCACGCAATAGAATATAAATTACTTAGCTTTTTATTTCAGATGATTAATCGAAAGCTTGCGATTCTTCCAGTGGATTCAAATAATTACCTCTTCTGAAATAACAACCAGGGATGTGAATTTTAAGTCGCGAGATGGAATAATGCACGAACGCAGGATGACAAGGGAATGATGTTCACAACTCACTCATGCCCAAAAAAACAAGGCGTGTTCAGTGGGTATATTACGAAACAAAAGGCGATATTTTACCCTCCTTTGAAGTTGCCTGATTATTATACAACGGCATTCCACTGGACATAAATTGATCAATATCGCTGCAATTATTGTAAATAAACTCCAGTAAAAGTCACTTATGTAAATTTTTAAGGCTTAATGGACACATGAAAAACATCCGCTATGCTTAACGCATGGGATAAAGCAGTGACCATAAATACTATCAAGGGAGTTTTATTAATATGGAATGGCATGTAAAGCAGGCTATTGCCTGTCCCGACACCAGCACCGCCTTTGTTCATGTATCTTGTATGCGAAATCTTAACCTCATATTATGGTACCGCGGCGATTACTTCCTGCGAGCAGGTAATATATTATCAACGAGTCCTTTTGGGTTGATTGCCAACGGTAAGAAAAGGGATCTGGAGATCGTTCATGCCTTTCCATACAATCCTGGTTTATGGGACACGTTTATTAATAACGCTGATTGCCCCGGCAATACTTACCCTCTGGTTACTGAATGTTCGAAAAAATCCAAATGCCTTTTTGAAAATTGCCCATATGGCGTCGCAATGAGCCATTAGCGAATACATAACGCTGGTTTATTTCCTTTATCCCATCGCCGCGTAATATATAAGCTCATGGCAGAACTGTTATTAAATAAAACAGTTGCAGGAGTTAGCGTAGCTTTTACAGCGCGTCAGGCTGCGAAACAATACCAATATACGCCTGCTCTTTTTTCGCTGTTATAAGCAGTTTTCGTTTACTGGTATTCCACCATAGAAAATAGCTTGTTTATTTAGCCGAAATAAAAAATCCGAAAGGACAATTAGCCTGGAAAGCGTCGCCTTCTAAGCTGCCTGTACGGCAGTGAACAGGAGCTTTACACGCATAACCGATTGATGCAATACATAAAAGCTCCTTTTTGCGTACCGCTACCCTTTTTCCCGATGACTTAATTACCACCAATAAAATCAATAAGTTAACCAGAATGGTAAAATTAGGGTTTTATTCGCTGGCTAATCCCTGCACTTATTCAATAGCCAACCACATTGTTTCAGGCCTCTGCGGGGTCGGATGCAATTAATGTCCCCAGATAAAACGGCTTTCCTGATTGGTATTTTTGTAATAAAAAATCTCGCCTGCATGGTAATTCACACAGGCGAGATTTTATTTAATATCGACAGGATTTAGCGGGTTAACTGTGCCGCAACTGAACGTATATCATTGCCGGTCGGGGACTGATGGATTCTGAGGCCAAATTCATCAATCACGGCAAAGATATGTTCAAAAATATCCGCCTGAATGGCCTCGTATTCCAGCCAGGCGACGGTATTGGTGAAGGCGTAAATTTCCAGCGGAAGCCCCTCCGTGCCGGGCGCAAGCTGACGTACCATTAACGTCATGTCTTTACGGATGCGAGGATGATTTTGCAAATATTCTGTCAGATAGACTCTGAACGTGCCGACATTTGTCATGTTACGACCGTTGAGCACCGATAGGGTATCGCTATTATGCGTGCGATTATATTCTTCAATTTCTTTGCTGCGCGAATCCATATAGGGCTTAAGCAACCTGGCGTTAATCAGGCGCTGCTGCTCTTGCGGCGAGAGAAAATGAATACTGGTGGTATCAATATTAATGCTGCGCTTAATTCGACGTCCGCCTGATTGCGACATGCCGCTCCAGTTTTTGAACGCATCCGAGACCAGCGCATAGGTTGGAATAGTGGTAATGGTGTTATCCCAGTTGCGCACTTTCACCGTTGTCAGGCCGATATCGGTCACCGCGCCGTCGGCGCCGAACTTTGGCATTTCAAGCCAGTCGCCCAGCTTTAACATTCGGTTAGCCGAAAGCTGAATGCCGGCGACAAGACCAAGGATCGGGTCTTTAAATACCAGCATTAAGACCGCCGCCATAGCGCCCAGGCCGCTGATGAGAATCGCCGGGGATTGACCAATAATGCGAGAAATCATCATGATGCCAATGACAATCGCACTGATTAATTTAACGCCCTGGAAAATACCTTTTAGCGGTATATTAGAAGCAAAAGTCAGCTTTTGTGAGAAATTATAAATAACATCCAACAAAGAGAATAACGAGAGCAGCGAATAAAGCATAATCCACAGTTGGGCGCCAATAATCAAAATGGCGCTGATATCGCTGCCTTTTTGTAGCCACAATACTGCCTGAATGTTGACAATAATCCCTTGCAGCGTTAAAGCAAGCCTTTGAAAGAGTTTATTCTCGGTGATAATTTGCAGCCACAGGTGCTGGCTGGATTTAGCCCGCCTTTCAAACGCGCGCAGCACAAGGCCGTGAAGGATAAAATGCACGACCAGTGAAAATATAAAAATAATACTCAAAACAATAATTAACGAAGTAGTCTGGTTAAGGACAATCCCGAAATTATTTAAAAATAACGCCAACTCTTTCATCATATCTCCTTTTGATCAGGGCATATGATGCCGCGTCACGCCTGGCGCTGCAACTTTCAGGCTTCCTTTTATTATGCTGAATTAAATTTTCAGTATTTTCTCTTCATTTGCCTTGGACAAAAAATTTCCTGTCTATTTGTCACAGCCAGGTGCAGACACGCCCTAACGCTATAAGCGCAAGGCTTCAACAAATAACGAAAATGCCGTGTTGCGAATATTTCCTGCCGGACGAGCGCGCATTTCGCCCAGCGCTTCAAGCTCGCTTTCAATTATGAGCTCACCTCATAGCTCCTTTCATATTTAGCAGGCTAATCGGACACACCGGCAGGCGATAACATGGCTTTCTCAGGCAAGAAGCAGAGAAACTGAACCAGTCTTGCTCAGTTACCTATACTTCTGACGAGTGTTATTTACATTAACCCCGGCAACGTATGCCGAAAGGGAGGAAAAAGTGGAAGACAAACTGAAAATCACCCCAGCGGGCTCTCAGCCTTCTCAGACCGGACCGGAAAATTACTTTACCGGCCGGGTACGCATTGACGCCCCCTTCCAGGCCACAGCACCAGCCCGTGTTGGCGGAGCGGCAATTACGTTTGAACCGGGCGCTCGCACAGCCTGGCATACACATCCGCTCGGCCAGACGCTGATTGTTACTCAGGGGCACGGCTGGCTGCAGGAGTGGGGCCACCCGATAAAAGAGATAAATCAGGGCGATATCGTCTGGATCCCTGAAGATGTTAAACACTGGCACGGCGCTACGCCTGACAATGCCATGACCCATATCGCCATAGCAGAATCGCTCAACGGTAGCCCGGTTGAGTGGATGGAGCACGTCAGCGACGATGAATATAATAACGAACGAGTCATCCAGGAGAAATCATGACGATGAAAGTCCTCGGTTATGCGGCGCAAAGCGCCCAGGTTCCACTGGCCCCTTTCGAATTTATGCGCCGCGACCCGCGTCCGGATGATGTAGTACTTGAGGTAATGTACTGCGGCGTATGCCACTCCGATCTTCACCAGGCGCGCAACGACTGGGGATTTAGCGCCTATCCGCTGGTGCCCGGTCACGAAGTCATTGGCCGGGTTGCTTCAGTTGGCAGCAACGTCACCAAATTTAAACCGGGCGACTACGCCGGGATTGGCTGTATGGTGGATTCCTGTCGCGTATGCCATCCGTGTAAAGAGGGGCTGGAACAGTATTGCGAAGAAGGCAACGTGCAGACCTACAACGGCGTCGATCGTCACGACCACCAGCCAACCTACGGCGGCTATTCCCAGGCGATTGTTGCCTCGGAAGATTTTGTGCTGAAAATGCCGGACGGGCTGGATCTCAAAGGTGCCGCGCCGCTGCTTTGCGCCGGTATCACTACCTGGTCCCCCCTGCGCCACTGGAAGGTCGGCAAGGGCAGCAAAGTGGCGGTTATTGGGCTCGGCGGATTAGGCCATATGGCGCTGAAACTGGCGAATGCGCTGGGGGCGGAAGTTACGCTGTTCACCCGTTCGGCCAGCAAAGAAGCGGATGCCCGGCGTTTAGGCGCGCATAATATTGTGTTATCTACCGACGACGCGCAGATGGCAAGCGTGCAGAATCAGTTTGACCTGATTATCGATACGGTTCCGTATGTTCACGATATCAACCCGTATATGCCGACGCTGACGCTGGATGGCACGCTGGTTTATGTCGGGCTGTTAGGCGAAATAGACCCGCCGGCCAGCACGTTGCCGATGATTCTGGGCCGCCGTTCGGTGTCCGGCTCCGCCATCGGCGGTATTAAAGAAACTCAGGAGATGCTGGATTTCTGCGCCGAACACGGCATCGTGTCCGATATCGAGATGATCGACATTAAAGAGATTAACGAAGCCTACGAGCGTCTGTTAAAAAGCGATGTGAAATACCGTTTTGTCATTGATATGGCGACGCTTAAAGCCTGACGAGAATGACACCGGGTTATTCCTGCTTTCTTCTTACGAAGAAGGAATAACCCGCCGCGCATTATTTTTAACAATTCATTTCCGCCAGGGTACAATCGCGCAACAGTTTCTGAACCTGGCGGTTAACCCGGTTGTCATCACTATTTTCTCTCTCACGCCATAAATGGCCTTCGGCGATCGCGCTTCTGGCGATGCTGATGCTTTTTATCGCCCCGGTGATTTCAAAATCGCTGGAGCACAGGCGTGCGGCGGAGATAAATCATCATGCTGAGCACCACATGATGATGGATATGGGATCGATGGAGATGCCCGTCTCCTCTCACCTTATGTCCGGCCCGGGCGCCTCGTTGATGGATGATACCGCCTGCGGATATTGCCAGTTGCTGCTGCATGTTCCGCTTATCGTCTGGCTGTTTATTCCTTTCATCTGGCTGGCGTGGCGCATTACTCGCGCGCCGCCGCCTCCGGTTATTGCCCCGCTACTGGCTCAGCATGACGACGCTGAAGCCCTGCCGCGCGCGCCTCCTGTCGCATCGTTTCGTTAAAACACTTCTCTATTTAACGTAATGGCTATGCCACAGGATAACTATGTCTTCCAGTCACTCTTCGCTCGCCTTTCGGGGCGCGCTGCTGACGCTTTTGCGTCGCCTGCATTTTTACATCGGCCTGTTCGTTGGCCCGTTTATTTTTATCGCTGCCCTCACTGGCACCCTGTATGTGCTGACGCCGCAAATTGAGAACGCGCTTTATCATGAAGCGCTGCGTGCCGAAGCGGCAGGTCCGCAACACTCTCTTTCGCAGCAGATAGCCGCAGCGCGTCAATATATCGGCGAAGATGCCAGTATTTACGCGATGCGCCCGGCACCCGCTCCTGGCGACACCACCCGCGTGCAGTTTGTCGAACCGTCGGCTGGGGAATCTGAATCCCGCGCGATTTTTATTTCGCCTTCCACCCTTGAAGTAAAAGGCGATATGACGGTTTACGGCACCAGCGGCGTGCTGCCTTTACGCACCTGGATCGATCGGTTTCATCGTGGATTGCTACTGGGTGATATCGGGCGACTTTACAGCGAACTGGCGGCTTCCTGGCTGTGGGTTGCCGCCCTGGGCGGCGTGGCGCTCTGGCTGACGTCACGCCCGAAAAGAAAGCTGAAGGTGCGGCACACACCGCAAACCAAAGCCCGGCACTGGCACATTACGCTTGGGGCATTTTTGCTGCTCGGGCTGATATTCTTCTCCGCCACCGGGCTTACCTGGTCGCAATGGGCGGGCGGAAATATCGATAAGCTCCGCAGCGAACTGGGCTGGATGACGCCTCAGGTGAACACGGCGCTAAAGCCGCAAACAGGCCACCTTCATCACGATCCGCACGCTGAACATCATGCCATGATGCCCGGCATGGCGATGCCTGCGCCGACGGCGAATGAAACCTGGGATCGCGTACTCCATGCGGCACGCGCGGCGGGAATTGAGTCGGATAAACTTGAAATCCGCCAGGCGCGAGCGGCAGACAGGGCCTGGACGGTGACCGAAATCGATCGAGCATGGCCGACGCACGTTGATGCCGTAGCTGTCGATCCGCTCAGCTTTACCGTTATCGATCGGGTTCGTTTTGCCGATTTCCCCCTGATCGCCAAACTTACCCGCTGGGGTATCGACGCGCATATGGGCGTGCTGTTCGGGCTGCCTAATCAGTTGCTGCTGGCGGCGTTTGGTTTTGGGCTGTGCGCGATGATCGTGCTTGGCTACCGGATGTGGTGGCTGCGCCGTCCTGCGGCTTGCGCGGGCAATCCGGCGCAAACGCTAAGCGAGACGTGGATGGCATTACCGCTTATCTGGCGAGCAGGCGTGCTGATTTTGGCGATTTTGCTCGGCTATGCTCTGCCGGTGATGGGCGTGAGCTTGCTGTTATTTTTGTTGGTCGACGTAGGTCGCTGGCGAATGAAAGTTTTAAGAATGCAACCTCAATAGCGTTACCTTTCTTTCTCCCTCTCTCAGGAGGGGGAGATATTGGTCCTACCAATCCTGCCAAAAACGTGACCACTTTGCGCATAACCGCAAAAAATCCAACATAAATATTGCCATCAATTAACACAAAGTTAACCATAAACCCTCAAACACCCTACATTGCTTTATTGGTCCTACCAATCTGGCAAAAAATAATAAGCACATCACGTTCCGGAGATCCCTGCATGCAAGCCTGGCAACAAGTTTACGACCCGGCAGGTAATATCTGGCTATCCAGCCTGATTGCCGCCCTGCCTATCCTGTTCTTCTTCTACGCGTTGATTAAGCTGCGCATGAAGGGTTATCTGGCCGCGACGCTGACGGTCGGGCTGGCGCTGCTGGTCGCGTTATTCTTCTACCGCATGCCGGTTGACCGGGCCCTGGCCTCCGTGATCTACGGCTTCTTCTACGGACTGTGGCCGATTGCATGGATTATTATCGCGGCCGTATTCGTCTATAAGATCTCGGTAAAAACCGGACAGTTCGACATTATTCGTTCGTCGATTCTGTCCATCACGCCGGATCAGCGTCTGCAAATGCTGATCGTCGGCTTTTCTTTTGGCGCCTTCCTTGAAGGGGCCGCAGGATTTGGCGCGCCGGTCGCGATTACCGCTGCTCTGCTGGTCGGTCTGGGCTTTAATCCGCTCTACGCCGCCGGACTTTGCCTGATTGTAAACACCGCTCCGGTCGCCTTTGGCGCAATGGGCATCCCGATTATTGTGGCAGGTCAGGTTACCGGGCTGGACAGCTTTGAGATTGGCCAGATGGTTGGCCGCCAACTGCCGTTCCTGACGATCATCGTGCTGTTCTGGATTATGGCTATCATGGACGGCTGGCGCGGCATTAAAGAAACCTGGCCTGCGGTAATGGTCGCCGGCGGCTCGTTCGCTATCGCACAGTACCTGAGCTCCAACTTCCTTGGCCCCGAGCTGCCGGATATTATCTCCTCGCTGGTTTCGCTGGTCTGCCTGACCGCTTTTCTTCGCGTCTGGAAACCGGTGCGCATCTTCCGCTTTGGCGATATTGGCGCGTCAGTTACGGACCAGACTCTGGCCCGCAAAAACTATACTCTCGGCCAAATCGTTCGCGCCTGGATGCCGTTTATCTTCCTGACCGCCACCGTGACTATCTGGAGCGTGCCGCCGTTTAAAGCGCTGTTCGCGCCGGGCGGCGCGCTGGCGGATTGGGTATTCAACGTTTCCGTGCCGTTCCTCGACAAGCTGGTCGCAAAAATGCCGCCGGTTGTGACGGAAAGCATGGCCTACGCGGCGGTGTATAAGTTCGACTGGTTCTCCGCGACGGGCACCGCGATCCTGGTCGCCGCCCTTATCTCCATCGTTTATCTGCGCATGAAGCCGAAAGCCGCAATTGAAACCTTTGGTGAAACGCTCAAAGAGCTGGCGTTACCGATTTACTCCATCGGCATGGTGCTGGCGTTCGCGTTTATCTCTAACTATTCGGGACTTTCCGCAACGCTTGCGCTGGCGCTGGCGCATACCGGCCATGCGTTCACTTTCTTTTCGCCGTTCCTCGGCTGGCTGGGCGTATTCCTGACCGGCTCCGATACGTCATCGAACGCGCTGTTCGCGGCTTTGCAGGCGACAACAGCACAGCAAATTGGCGTCTCAGACCTGCTGCTGGTTGCCGCCAATACCACCGGCGGCGTGACCGGGAAGATGATTTCTCCGCAGTCCATCGCCATTGCGTGTGCGGCCGTAGGGCTGGTTGGTAAAGAATCTGACCTGTTCCGCTTTACCGTAAAACACAGCCTGATTTTCACCTGCATGGTGGGCGTGATTACCACGTTGCAGGCTTATGTACTGACCTGGATGATTCCATGATGACAGCACAACCGCGCCTGGCCGACCATCTTGTCGAGCGCGTTAAGTCTTTGATTAACGAACGCAAACTGGAGGCGGGCATGCGATTGCCCGCTGAACGTCAGCTCGCTTCGGAAATGGGCGTATCCCGCTCTTCCATCCGCGAAGCCATACAAAAGCTGATTAGCGAAGGCGTGCTGATTAGCCGTCGCGGCGGCGGCACTTTTGTACGTTACGAAGTTCAGCCCTGGTCTGAACAACGCATCGTGCAGCCGCTAAAAACCCTGGTTGAAGACGACCCAAATTACCGCTACGACATTTTAGAAGCGCGCCATGCAATTGAAGCCAGCACCGCCTGGTACGCCGCCATGCGCGCCACGCCCGCCGACAAAGAAAAATTGATTGCCTGCTTTGACGCCACCCTAAAATTTAAGGAAAGCGACGACCCGGATCTCGCGGCCCAGGCCGACGTGCGCTTTCATCTGGCCATCGCTGAAGCTTCGCATAACATCGTACTGCTCCAGACCATGCGCGGCTTTTTCGATCTTTTGCAATCCTCCGTAATGCACAGCCGTCAGCGCATGTACACCGTACCCAGCATTTTTGCCGGGCTTACCGAACAACATAACGAACTGCTGCAGGCGATTCTGGCAGGCGACCCGGAGCGCGCGCGCCGTGCTGCGAAGACGCATCTCGGGTTTGTGCATACCACCATCAAAACCCTGCATGAAGACGAAGCCCGACAGGCGCGCATCACCCGTCTGCCGGACGAAGATACCGACGTTACAAGGGAAGAAAATTCATGATTATTTCAGCCGCATCCGACTATCGCGCCGCTGCCCAGCGCATCCTGCCGCCATTCCTGTTTCACTATATTGATGGCGGCGCCTATGCCGAGCACACGCTACGCCGCAACGTGGAAGATCTGGCGCAGGTGGCGTTAAAACAGCGCGTGCTAAAAAATATGTCGTCGCTGAGCCTGGAAACCAAACTCTTTAACGAAACGCTCTCAATGCCGGTTGCCCTTGCTCCGGTGGGTTTATGCGGGATGTACGCCCGTCGCGGCGAGGTTCAGGCCGCCAAAGCCGCCGCTGCGAAGGGGATCCCCTTCACGCTTTCTACCGTCTCCGTTTGCCCGATTGAAGAAGTCGCCCCGGCCATCGACCGCCCGATGTGGTTCCAGCTTTATGTGCTTAAAGATCGCGGTTTTATGCGCAATGCGCTGGAGCGCGCTAAAGCAGCAGGTTGTTCCACGCTCGTCTTCACCGTTGATATGCCAACGCCCGGCGCGCGTTACCGCGATGCACATTCGGGCATGAGCGGCGTTAACGCTGCGATGCGACGCTACTGGCAGGCCGCAACGCATCCGCAATGGGCGTGGGATGTGGGTATGAACGGCCGTCCACACGATCTGGGCAATATCTCGGCCTATCTGGGGAAACCGACCGGGCTTGAAGATTACATTGGCTGGCTGGCGAACAATTTCGATCCGTCCATTTCCTGGAGCGATCTGGAGTGGATCCGCGAGTTCTGGGACGGCCCCATGATCATTAAAGGCATTCTCGACCCGGAAGACGCCAAAGACGCGGTGCGTTTCGGCGCGGACGGAATTGTGGTGTCGAACCACGGCGGCCGCCAGCTCGATGGGGTGCTTTCTTCCTGCCGCGCGCTGCCCGCCATTGCCGACGCGGTTAAAGGAGATATCGCTATCCTGGCCGATAGCGGCATTCGCAATGGATTGGACGTGGTGCGCATGATTGCGCTTGGGGCTGATACCGTCCTGCTGGGCCGTGCTTATCTGTACGCTCTGGCGACGTATGGCCAGGCAGGCGTCGCAAACTTGCTGAATCTTATTGAAAAAGAGATGAAGGTGGCGATGACGCTCACCGGCGCGAAAACCATCGCGGAAATCAGCCCCGATCTGCTGGTGCGCGAAGGTCTGAAAGATATTCTTTCGCCTGCGGATATGGCGGTTGGGTTTTAACGAAGAGGATGTCTCCAGAGACTTCTGGAGACATCAGAATAACGAAGTTAGTTAAGCTTGTAGTCCAGCGTAATTTCAGCTTTCAGCAACTGGGATACCGGGCAGCCTGCTTTGGCTTTCTGAATAATTTTGTCAAACTCCGAAACGTCGATATTCGGCACTTTGACGTCGCTTGTGAGCGCAATTTTGGTGATGGCGAAACCACCCTCGGTTTTATCCAGCGAAACGTCGGCGGTGGTATCAATACTTTCTGCCGTAAAGCCTTCTTCGCCTAACATCAGCGAAAGCGCCATAGAGAAACACGCCGCGTGTGCAGCGCCAATCAGCTCTTCCGGGTTAGTACCGGCAGCGCCTTCAAAACGGGTATTAAAACCATAGGGTTGCTCTTTTAACGCGCCGCTTTCGGTGGAAACCGTGCCTTTGCCGCGTTTAATGTCGCCTTCCCAGTGAGCCTGTCCTTTCTTATGAATGGTCATCTATTCGCTCCTTTTTTATTTACACAAACAACAAGTATAGAAGCTCAATACAGGCTTGCCTGAGAACTAAGAGCAATCCTTAGCCTGCTTAAAAATAAAACGAATAAATCCTCCATCCCGGGTGTTCACTCCGTACCTGATACGATGAGGGCACGACCATGAAGCGTTTTATCTTCACTTTGTTACCCGCTGCAGCCACCGCTATTCTGCTTTTCTCCGGCTTCGCGCAGGCGATGGGCGGCAGCAGCGACGAGCCTGTTCCACCCACGTGCCCGAAAGGACAAATTTACGATTCAAAAACGAAAACCTGCATGGTGGATAAAGGCGGGATGATCGGCGACGAAGCGCGCACGGATTACGCATATGCGCTGGCAAAAGCCGGGCGCTATCAGGAAGCGCTGGATATGCTGAACACGCTTAAAAATCCTGCTACCGCCGAGGCGCTGAACTATCGCGGTTACGCCACCCGCAAGCTGGGCCGTACCGATGAAGGAATCGGCTATTATTTAAAATCAGTGGCGCTCGATCCCCGGTATCCAAAGGTTCGCGAATATCTCGGAGAAGCGTATATGATTAAAAACCGTCCTGATTTGGCTCGTGAGCAGCTTATTGCGATCAAAACGCTCTGCGGCACGGGCTGCGAGGAGTATCGCGATCTGGCGGCGGCAATCGACGGCCATCCTGAATCCTGATCTCTGCCCGCGGAGGCAAAAATTAATAGCGAAGCAATACGCCGTGAGATCGCGCAATATCTTCCTCGCCTGTGGCGCTACGGCCTGGTGCTGTCCCACCGGCGGGATGTTGCGGATGATTTAGTTCAGGCAACCTGCGTGCGGGCGCTGGAGCGCGCTGCGCAATTTACGTCCGGGACCCGCCTGGACCGTTGGCTGTTTTCCATTTTGCATTCCGTATGGCTTAACGAGGTTCGCTCGCAGCTTATCCGCCGGGGCCAGGGCTTTGTGGATATCGACGAACTGACCGGCGCGGAAAACCATGACGATGGCATCTGGTCAAACGAGATAATGAAACGGGTAAACCGTTTACCCGAGGCCCAGCGCGACACAATGTTTTTGGTTTACGTGGAGGAGCTTTCTTACCGGGAAGCTGCCGAAGTGCTGAATGTGCCGGTGGGAACGGTCATGAGCAGGCTTGCCACCGCCCGGGTGACGCTGGCTCAGGATCGCGTGCTTCAGCCCACGCCGCCGCAGCTAAAAGGAGATAAATCATGAGTCTTCCGAAAGGGACGGATGAACTGCTGGTGGCCTGGCTGGATAACGAGCTAAGCCCTGCCGAGCAGGCCGAGGTTGAGCTGCGCCTGACCCGTGAGGGCGATCTGATCGAGCGCCTGGCGTTCATCGAACGCAGCGGCATGCCCTTTAAAAAGGCATTTGAGCCGCTGCTTGATGCGGCTCCGCTGGATGATTTGAAAAAGCATCTTCAGGCTCCAGCCTCGCCTGAAGTTTCCCGCCGCAGTCTGATCGCCGCAGCGGTCAGCTTCCTTGCGCTCGGCATGATAAGCGACAGGGTTGTTGTGCATTTCTCTGAGCCCGAGGAAAACTGGCGCAGCCTGGTCGCTCAATACATGGCGCTTTACACGCCGGAAACGCTGTCCGAAAACCCAACGATGCAGGCGCTGGAAACACAGGTGAAAACGACTGGCGATCGGCTCGGCTTATCGCTTGCAATTGAGCGTCTGACCTTGCCGAATGCAACATTAAAAAATGTACGCGTCCTGGCGTATGACGAGCAGCGCATCGCGCAAATTACCTGGCTTGATGCCCACCATGGCCCGCTGGCGCTGTGCATTACGGCTAATTCAGATGCGCCAGCGTCGGCAAAAAGTGAGCAGAAGCTGGGAATGAACATTGTGTACTGGGCGAACAAATCCCACCGGTTTATGGTGATAGGCCATGGTTCAGCCGGGGAAATAAGTAAGGTTGCCGGTCAGCTCAGGCAGAAGCTGAGCGTATAATTTCAGGGTGGATGAAAGGCGCCATCCACCGCTAAATGATTTACTGTACGAGCGCCGTGAGTTTGCCAAATACATCAGCCCCGTCGACATCACGCTTGATTTGCACCACGTCCTCCAGCTTATCGATTTGGCTAATCATCTGCTCAAGCCGCTGGTCATCGGCAACCTGAAGCCAGATGCGGCTCCGATCGCCGTCGGATAGCGGCAGACAAAGAATGCCCTCGACGTTAAAAGCGCGGCGGGCAAACAGGCCACAAATGTGAGACATCACGCCCGGATGGTTGCGCACCGTAAGTTCAAGAATAACGGTTAGTTGTTGCATGGCTTACTCTCCAATCATCTCAATGTTGGCAGCGCCTGGCGGCACCATCGGAAATACTTTTTCACTCGCATCAATACGCACGTGGATAAGGCACGGGCCCGGACGTGAAATGGCTTCCTGCAAGGCCGCCTGCGGATTTTCCGCCGCGTTCAGATCGCAGGTTGCAAGGCCAAATCCTTCGGCGATTTTGAGGAAGTTTGTCTGGCCGGAATAGGTCGCGGCAAATACATTCTGTTGATAAAACAGCGTTTGCTGTTGATGTACCAGCCCCAGAGCCTGGTTGTTCATCAGGATGATTTTCACATCCAGATTGTGTTCGGCGGCGGTGGCCATTTCCTGGATATTCATCATGATGCTGCCGTCGCCGGTGAAGCACAGCACCTTACGCTGCGGTTCAGCCAGCGCTGCGCCCACGGCAGCAGGCAGGCCAAAACCCATGGTGCCAAGTCCGCCGGAGGTCAGCCACTGGCGTGGACGGTTCAGCGGATAAGCCTGGGCCACCCACATCTGATGCTGGCCAACGTCGGTGGTGATAATAGCTTCATCATCCACACATGCGGCAGCGCCGTTAATCAGGCCATATGGCGTTAATGGATTATCCGCGCCCGGCTGGCTAAACGGGAATTCCTGCTGCAGGCCGGCAACCTGCTGCAGCCATGGTCGGCGCGGCTGGGCGTCGATTTTTGGCAGCAGTTGCTCCAGCACTTCGCCCACATCGCCGCGAATGGCTATGTGCGCCTGTTTAATTTTTCCAAGCTCGGCCCTGTCGATATCTACGTGAATAATTTTCGCATTCGGACAGAACTGCTCGGTTTTACCGATGGCGCGGTCGTCAAAACGCGCGCCCATAACAATCAGCAGGTCAGCTTCCTGCAGAATGTAATTGGTGCTGCGCGCGCCGTGCATGCCCAGCATGCCCAGAGATAAAGGATGTCTGGCGGGAATCGTGCCGAGAGCCATCAGCGTCATGGTGGTGGGCAGGTTGGCTTTTTCGGCAAGCAAACGAGCGTTCGCGTGAGCGTTGATAATACCGCCGCCCAGATACAGCACCGGGCGCTGCGCCCGGTTAATCATCGCTGCGGCATCGGCAATTTGCTGCGCTTCAAATTCAGGCGCAGGTGCAGGTTGAGATACGGCAGGCAGCTCGCTGATTTCGATTTCGGCTGTCTGCACGTCTTTCGGAATATCAATCCACACAGGACCTGGACGGCCGGATTCAGCAATGCGAAACGCGTCGCAGATAACCTGCGGCAATTCGGCAATATCACGTACCAGATAGTTGTGTTTGGTTATCGGAATGGAAATGCCGTAGGTATCGACTTCCTGGAACGCATCGGTGCCAATCATGGATTTCGGCACCTGGCCGGTGATACACACTAACGGGATGGAATCGAGACGCGCATCGGCAATTGCCGTGACCAGGTTTGTGGCGCCAGGGCCGCTACAGGCAAGACAAACCGCCGCTTTACCCTGAGTGCGCGCCATGCCCTGCGCCATAAAGCCTGCGCCCTGTTCGTGGCGGGCCAGAATATGGCGAATTTTTTTGCTCTGGCTTAGCGCATTGTAAAGTGGCAGAACGGTGCCGCCGGGGATACCGCTAACGGTGGTGATGCCATGATGTTCAAGCAGTTGCACGATTAACTGTGCGCCTGTGATGCGTTCTGCCTGCGGTGGGTTTTCCGAAATTGCCATGCTCCAGTCCTTCTCTCATGCCGTTTCGCTTTTCGGCCGGGGGACTAAAACAAGAAACCCCGCCCGGTTTGCGCCGGCGGGGTTTTGGAATCGATGCGTTGATTCAGACCCTACGGCGCAAAGCCGACGACCACCACCACACGCACGACGACCACCGCGGCTGGTAGCGCGGTAAGTAGTAGGTTAGCGTTGCGAGTAAATGGAGTCATTTGGGTCTCGAATATTAAGTAACGTAAAGTTAACGTGAAAATCATACAAACACACTGCTTCGCTTCGCACAACAGCTTTATGCGTCGGAAATAAAAATCGTGCTTGAGATCACACCTCTTAAACAGCCGTTGCAGCAAATTCCCGCCGCATTTCCTCAATCGGCAAGTAGCGGCCAATAATCACTAATCTTGAGGTACGGGATTCTGTTGGCTGCCAGGCCGAGCCATAATCAAAGCCCACCACTTTATGCACGCCCTGCACTATCAGGCGCTGTGGATGTTCAGCAATGGCCAGCACGCCTTTGTAGCGCAGCATGTCGTTGCCAAAACGGGCAATGCAGCTTTCCATAAACGCGCCGATTTTCTTCAAATCCAGCAGGCCCGCGTCAAAAACATGCGCCTGAATAGCATCGTCCCAGGACTGTTTTGCCTGCGCTTTGCGAAACGGCTGAAAGCGAGAAGATTGCTGGCTGTCCGCGCGGATAATATGAAACCCTCCCGCCAGCTCGACATTATCCGTAAGTTCAAAGGCGTTGAGACTGAGCCATAGATCTGCCGGGCATTCGCCATTCACGATCTCGTAGATCTCCGCTTTGCTATTGATCCGATGAATTCTTGCCAGCGCCCGGGCTTTTGTTTCTTCGTCAACCCTGTCGGATTTAGTGAGTAAGATTCTGTCCGCAAAACCGATCTGCGAAGCCGCTACGGGATGCTCATCTAGCTGGCGGGAAATATGTTCGGCGTCGGCAAGCGCAATCACCGCATCCAGGCGCAGCGCTTCGCGCAGGCGTTCATCCACAAAAAAGGTCTGCACAATGGGCGCGGGATCGGCAAGCCCGGTGGTTTCCACTATCAGGCGTTCAAACTGCAGTTCGCCTGCGGCGCGTTTATCCAGCATTTCGCTCAGAGCTGCGGTAAATTCACCCCGCACGCTGCAACATACGCAGCCATTGCTCAGTTCAACGACGTTAACGTTTTCTCCGCCTCTGAGTAGCGCGCCGTCGATATTTACGGCGCCAAATTCGTTTTCGAGGATAGCGACAGGCTGGTTGTCATTGTGGGCGAGGAAGTAGTTCAATAGCGTAGTTTTTCCGGAGCCGAGAAACCCGGTTAACAGCGTGACAGATACCGCTTCAGACATGACAAAATCCTTATTTTTTAACAGCAGCGAGCGCCGCCTTTACCGCCATAACGTGCGTCCTGGCGCTCGCGGAAAAACTCTTCATAGGACATGGGCGTCTGCTCAGGGTG
Organism: Dryocola boscaweniae; assembly: GCF_025215095.1. Classification (GTDB taxonomy): domain Bacteria; phylum Pseudomonadota; class Gammaproteobacteria; order Enterobacterales; family Enterobacteriaceae; genus Dryocola; species Dryocola boscaweniae. The sequence goes on from NZ_JALHAP010000075.1 coordinate 68,493, forward strand.
AGTAAGACGCATGTGCTGCACGTAATTGTCATAATCCGGCACGCCAACCATCAGTTTGGCGGCCTGACCGAGATATTTTCCTGCTTTGGCAAGGGTGTCGAACATGGTTTCTCCTGCAAGCGGTGGATGGCGCGTTGCTTATCCATTCTACAACCGCCTGCTAAAACGTAGGGCGGGAAGCGCAAGCGCCCCCGCCATTTACCCGATGCTAGTGCGCGCTCTTAGCCTGCGCCACGATATCCTCGTAGTGCTCAGGCATCTTCTCATACGGCGTCTCGTTGGCCGTTGGCTTGTCTGATTTCAACGCTTTTAGCGCGGTTTTAATCGAGAACAGGCCCAGCACCACAACCACCACCATGAAGAAAATGGTCAACCCGGCATCCAGGCGGTTGTTAAACACCAGTTGCGAAAGCTGCGACTGGGTATATTGCGCCGGGATATTGCCGCTGTCGATCATGGCCTGGAACCTGTTAGCAATGGCCAGGAAGCCCACTTTCACATCCGGGCTAAAGGCTTTCTGCCAGCCCGCCGCCAGGGTACAAATCAGCAGCCAGGCCGTCGGCACCAGCGCCACCCAGGCGTATTTCTGCCGTTTCATTTTGAACAAGACAACGGCGCAGAGCATCAGCGCCATACCCGCCAGCATCTGGTTGGCGATACCAAACAGCGGCCAGAGGGTATTAATGCCGCCTAACGGGTCGACAACGCCCTGATGCAGGAAATAGCCCCATGCCAGTACGCAGAGCGCCGTTGCCAGCAGGTTCGCTGGCAGCGAGTCGGTTTTCTTAAGCCCTGGAGAAATAACACCCAGCAGGTCCTGCAGCATAAAGCGCGCCGCACGTGTTCCCGCATCCACCGCCGTCAGGATAAAGAGCGCTTCGAACAGGATGGCAAAGTGATACCAGAACGAAACATCCATCAGGCCGCCCAGCGCACCGTGCAGAATGTAAGCCATACCAACGGCCAGAGTTGGCGCCCCGCCGGCACGCGAAATAATACTCTGCTCGCCCACTTCGTTCGCGATGTTAGTCAGGGTTTCCGGGGTGATCTGGAAGCCCCAGCTACTCACCACGCTTGCCGCCGAAGCCACAACGTCAGTAGCGCCGGCAGGAGCCAGCACCGCCATTGGGCTGTTCATAGCGAAGTACACGCCCGGGTCGATAACGCAGGCCGCAACCAGCGCCATAATCGCCACAAACGATTCCATCAGCATGCCGCCGTAGCCGATAAAGCAGGCCTGATTTTCATTAGCCAGCATTTTCGGCGTGGTACCGGATGAGATCAGCGCATGGAAGCCGGAGACCGCGCCGCAGGCGATAGTAATGAACAGGAACGGGAAGAGATCGCCGCTCCATACCGGACCGGTACCATCAATAAACTTAGTCAGCGACGGCATTTGCAGCGTTGGCCGCATAATCAAAATACCGATAGCCAGCCCGATAATAGTGCCGATTTTCAGGAAGGTGGAGAGGTAGTCGCGCGGGGCCAGCAGCAGCCACACCGGCAATACCGCCGCCACAAAACCGTAACCCACCAGAATCCAGGTTAGCTGCACCCCGGTATAGTCAAAGTACGGCGCCCAGGTTTCGCTTTGCGCTACCCAACCGCCGGAAATAATAGCGAAGATCAGGCACACCAGACCGATGATGGAGACTTCACCGATACGCCCAGGACGCAAATATCGGATGTAAACGCCCATAAAAAGCGCAAGCGGGATAGTGAACGCCACGGTGTAAGTCCCCCACGGGCTGTGGGTCAGCGCTTTCACTACGATCATCGCCAGCACCGCAAGGATAATCACCATGATCATAAAGCAGGCAACAAGCGCGATAACCCCCGCGGTATTGCCCATCTCTTCTTTCACCAGCTCGCCAAGCGAACGTCCGTCACGGCGGGTTGAGACAAACAGCACCATAAAGTCCTGTACCGCGCCGGCCAGCACCACGCCCGCCAGCAGCCAGAGCATGCCCGGCAGATAACCCATTTGTGCGGCAAGCACCGGCCCGACCAGCGGCCCGGCTCCGGCAATAGCGGCAAAATGGTGACCGAACAGCACTTTTTTATCCGTCGGCACATAGTCCAGCCCGTCGTTGTGGCGCACGGCTGGCGTCATACGAGTGGCATCAACGGTTAATACGCGTTTAGCGATAAACAGACCGTAATAACGATAAGCAATGAGATAGACGCAGATTGAGGCAACCACAATCCATAGCGCATTAATCTGTTCGCCCCGGTTAAGCGCGATATAGCCGAGCGCGAGCGCTCCTGTAATCGCGAGCACTGCCCATATGAGGTGTTTTCCTGGATTATTCATGTATGTTTTCCGTTGTCAGGCCAGAAACGTGTAGGTGTTACATTTTGTTTCTAGAACAAAAGGTTGGATTTAACAATATTGAACCCGTGGAATGCAGTGGTTTGACCAGGTCTTTACATCAGCTTGTTAAGGAGATCACTTTGTCATGTAAAAGTGTGGTAACGAATTGACGGGAATGGCTGGTTGATGGATGTGCCGGATGGCGCTGCGCTTATCCGGCCTGCCGGGAAATGCGGTGATTTGAAGAGATGTGTCGCGTGGCGTTGAATCATAGGGTGGATAAGCGCTAACGCCATCCACCACAAATGTTAACCCAATACTGCCGTCGTCAAACGGCTGGTGCAGCACCGTTTGCCGCGGGCGTCAAAGATGGCTATCTCCCAGACCTGGGAAGATTTACTAAGATGCAGCGGCTTGCATACGCCACGCACCTTTCCTGACGCTACGGCGCGGTGATGACTGGCGCTGATTTCCGTACCCACCACGCACTGCCCTTCGGCGGTGGTCAGGAAGCCGGCCATCGATCCCAACGTTTCCGCTAGCGCAACCGAGGCGCCGCCGTGCAGCAGACCGAACGGCTGATGGGTACGTTCATCCACCGGCATTTCCGCTTCCAGGCTCTCTTCATCAATGCGCGTAAAAGTGATGTCGAGCAGCGCCACCATAGATTTCTCGCCCATGCTGTTTAATTCATCCAGCGTAAGCTGTCGTTTCCAGATACTCATCCCTTCCCCTTACGCACCAAGCGTCGAGCCGCCGTCGACCACGATATCCTGCAGCGTGATGTGGCTGGCGTGAGATGATGCGAGGAACATAATGGTGCCGGCTATCTCCTGCGGTCGGGCGATTTTCCCCAGAGGAATGCCCAGCTTGAACTGTTCCGGGAAGCCCTTAATGCGCTGTTGTTCCGCATCCGACGTTTTCCAAAGCCGGCGCTGCATGTCGGTATCGGTGGAGCCAGGGGAAACCAGGTTGCAGCGTACGCCGAACGGCGCGAGCTCCAGCCCAACGGTCAGCGCCAGGCTTTTTAGCGCGGCTTTCGATGCGCCATAAGCCGACATGCCGGTGCGCGGAGTGTGGGCCGCGTCAGAGGCGACGGTCACAATCGCCCCGCTACGCTGTTCGCGAAAACGCGGCATAGTCGCCCGGAACATGTTGAATGCGCCCCCTACGTTTACGGCAAAAGTCTCCTGCCAGTCCTGTAACGAAAGCGCATCCGTTGCGCCCATGCGCAGAATGCCAGCCGCGTTGACCAGCACATCCAACTGCGGCGCATCAGTTAATAAACGCTGAGTGACGGCGGATACCTGCTCCGCATCGGCTACGTTAAGCGTTTCGGTCGCAAACGGATAATCATCCTGCGGGAAAGCCAGGTCGAAGCCGATAACCGTCGCACCTGCGGCGCTGAACGCCAGCGCGGTATGGTAGCCGATGCCTTTGCCCGCGCCCGTCACCCAGACGCGCTGGCCGCTAAAATCCGTGCTCATGCCTGCGGCTCCCGTGACAAGAGTGCCCACCAGGCATCGATAGTCGGATTTTTCGCCAGCATTACAAAATCGATATCGGCGTGAATTTTGCGCCAGCTAGCCGCCAGCCCCATCATGCGCACGGAATCCAGACCGTAATCAATCAGGTTTTCGTCATCTTCCGGGATGTCGGATTCGTCAAGCAGCGGCAGCACCAGATTACGCAGTTGTTCTTTGCTCTGCGGGGCGGATTCCGGCAGCAAATCGCGGGTCATCACCACTCGCCCGGAACGACCAGCGGTATACTTCAACGCCATCATGTGCTCTTCACGGCTGAAATCAGCCAGCGCGTCAGCCACCATAAACGGCTTGATATCACGCATGAAGGCGTCAGTCGCGGTGGTCATGCAGCCGATGTGGGCGTACACGCCGCAGATAATCAACTGATTACGGCCCGTTTCTTTCAGGCTTTGCTCAAGCGGAGAACGAATGAACGCGCTGTAGCGCCACTTGGTCAGCACCGTATCGCTTTCATCAGGCGCAAGGGCTGCGACCACTTTCTGGCGCTCGGGATGTTTGTTCAGCCCCGGCCCCCACATGTCGTTTAATAGCGCACGGTCCTCATCGCTCTGATTGTTCGGCTGCGCGGTGTAATAAACCGGAATGCCGTTCGCTTTACAGTACTGACGAAGCGCGGCGATATTGTCGATGACCTGCTGGATCATCGGGCAGTTATCGCCCCAGAAATCGATAAAATATTCCTGCATATCATGGATTAGCAGCGCCGCGCGCTCAGGCTCAAAGCCCCACTGCACTTTGCTTTCCGGAAGATCGGCAGCCGTCGGTAAGGTGTATGCGTTCAGTTTTGGAATAGCCATAATTTCTCCGTCAATCAGGAAGCCAGTTGTTTTTGGGCAATGAGCTGGCGCAAACGTTTTTTGTCCACTTTGCCAACCGGCGTGAGCGGCAGGCTTTCAACAATTTCGATACGATCCGGGAGCTTGAAGTCCGCAATGCCCAGTTCGCGCAGGTAACGGCGGATCTCCACGGCGCGGAACGGGCGAAGGCCTACGATAAACGCGCAGCTTTTCTCGCCCAGCAGGCTGTCTTCCATCGACACCAGCGCGGCGTGGATAATTTCCTGGTGACGCAGCAGCAGGTTTTCGATCTCCTCGGCGGCAATCTTCTCTCCACCGCGGTTGATCTGATCTTTTTCGCGGCCCTGAACGGTGATGTAACCGTCCTCAGCAATTGAGATCAGATCGCCTGATGAGTAAAAACCGTTGGCGTCAAACGCGCAGGCGTTGTGTTCCGGGCTGCGGTAATAGCCGCGGAAGGTGTACGGGCCGCGCGTCATCAGGCGGCCCACTTCCCCGTGCGGCAGCGGGTTTCCGTTTTCGTCGGCAACCCAGACTTCATCGTCCGGGCACATGGGTTTGCCCTGGGTTTTGAAGATGTGTTCGTTGTCGTCATCCAGACGCGTGTAGTTCACCAGCCCTTCCGCCATGCCGAACACCTGCTGAAGCTGGCAGCCGATTTCAGCCGGAATACGCGCCGCCAGCGCTTCACTCAGGCGTGCACCGCCCACCTGCAATAATTTCAGCGACGCCAGCGACTGGTTGCTGCCCCACTCGCCAATGGCCTGTAGCCACAGGCTGACCGCAGGCGGCACCAGCGCGGTGACGTTGATCTGATGGCGTTCGATTAACGGGAAGCAGAGCGTGGCGCTCGGATCGTTCGCCAGCACCACGCGGCCGCCAGCGTAAAATACGCCAAGCGATCCTGGTGAGCTCAACGCGTAGTTATGCGCGGCGGGAATAGCGCATAAAAAGCGGGTATCTGCGTCGAACCGGCAGATTTCTACGCTGCGGCGAATACTGTAGTAATAATCGTTATGCGTGCGAGGGATGAGTTTCGGCGTGCCGGTGCTGCCGCCGGAAAGCTGGAAAAAAGCCACTTCATCTGCCGCCGAAGAAGCCGCCACAAAGTTCTCTTCCGGCTCGTTGATAAACGCGCTTAACGAACGTTCGCGTTCGTTTTCGTTCAGCAATACCGCCATACGCAGCGATGGGTTCTGGCTGCACAGAGCGTCGAGAAAATCATCATGCGCAAAAAGATTGTGTTTACGATCGGCAATCAACAGCGTCGGTTCAAGCTGCTTCGCGTAGGCTTCAAGTTCGGTGCGCTGGTGGCTAAATAATGCATTAACCGGCGCAACGCCAATCTTCAGCAGCGCAAACAGCGTGATGTAGAGTTCCGCAACGTTGCCAAGCTGCACAAGCGCGGTTTCGCCGGTGCGCAAACCGCGGCGCTGCAGCGCGCAGGCCAGGCGGGTGGCTGCCAGCTCCAGTTCGCGATAGCTGTAATGACGTTCGCCGTCGATAAGCGCAATGGCGTCATTTCGGGCATGACGGCTCAGAATATCGGTGAGCGGCAGGCTCGCCCAGTAGCCTTTTTCGCGATAGCGTGCGGCCAGGTCTTCCGGCCAGCGGGTGAATTGAATCGCCATTTAATTAAGTCCAAATACGTTAAGCATGGTGGAAAGTTTTACCCCGGTTTCGCGCCACTCGGATTCAGGCGACGAGGCGGGCACAATGCCTGCTCCGGCAAATAAACGAACTTGCTTATTCGCCACGCGCGCGCAGCGAATAGTGACCACCCACTCGCCGTTACCCTCTGCATCGCACCAGCCGACAATGCCGCCGAACAGCTCGCGGTCGAACGGTTCCAGCTCGGCAATTAGCCGTTGTGCAACGTCGTGAGGGAATCCGCTGAGCGCGGGGGTTGGATGCAGCAGGCAGGCAAGCGACAGCGCGTTGTCCTGTGAGTCTTTTGCTTCGCCGTCAATTGGCGTGGCAAGGTGCCAGAGCGTTGGCGTAGTGATCAGTTCAGGTTTGTCCGGCAGCGCCAGATAACGGCTGCGCGGCTGTAATACATTTTGCATCGCGCTGGTGACCAGGCCATGCTCATGGCGGTCTTTGGCCGAATTCATCAGCGCTTCGCCAATCGCTTTGTCGCGCAGCGTGTCTTCTGTGTCGCGACGGGCAGAACCGGCCAGCGGCAGCGAGCTGAAGGTTTCGCCGTCTTTACGCAACAGCAGCTCAGGGCTTGCGCCCAGCAGCGAGCCGCCATCAGGCAGCGGAACGTGAAAATTAAAGCTGGCAGGGTTCTGCGCAATCAGCCGGTTTAACAGGGCATCGATATCAACTGGCGCGTCGGTTTCAATGTCTATCAGGCGCGAAAGCACCACTTTGTCGATATCGGGCTGGCTGGTGGCGGCGGCGGCATGGGCCACCATTTCCATAAATTTTTCCTGTTCAGGAATCGCTTTACGCGCAGTAATACCCGGCTGCGTCACCGTCTTGCTTTGTTGAGCTTTCTGCTGCCGCTGAGGGCGAGAAAACATCTGCCAGTTTTGCGGAATGAACAGCGCAGACGGCTGGCGGGTATCAAACGGAATCGCACCGACCACTATCGGTTTCTCAATACCCTGCTCTCTGGCGCGTCCGAACGCCTCGCGCAGCTCTGTTTGCAGATTACCCTGCAAATTAGCGCCATCTTCAGCGGGACAATCCAGGCGCGCAAAGCAACCCTGGGTTGAAAAACTCCGATAGGGAGACATAAAGAAAAAGCTATCCGCACAAGGGGTTAGCTGCTTTTTCTGTGACTCCTCGGCCAGTAATGTGTCCATGCGTCCTCCGTTAAAAAATGATAAAGGGTAGTAATAATAATTATCATTTGTATTTCGGGGTCGTAACCTAAAGAGAAACGATCTCGCTGTCAATCGGGACAAATTTTTTTTAACAATTCCCACGCTTGCGCCGGAGCGGCATAATCATGAAAATGAGAAGCATTATTGATAACTCCAACAGGATGCGACCGCGTGAAAATCAGAATTCCCTCAGCCCTGATTCAACTTACTTTTAGCACCGTTTTATTGCTGGCCTTCAGCAGCTTTGCCCACGCCGCCGACTGGCCGCGCCAGGTTACGGACAGCCGTGGGACGCATACGCTTGAGCAGGCGCCGCAACGTATTGTCTCTACCAGCGTCACGCTGACCGGTTCGCTGCTGGCCATTGACGCTCCGGTCATCGCAAGCGGCGCAACTACGCCTGGCAACCGCGTGGCGGACGATCAGGGCTATATGCGCCAGTGGGGCGAAATAGCCAGAGAGCGTAAAATTCACCGCCTCTACATCGGCGAGCCAAGCGCCGAAGCCGTTGCCGCGCAAATGCCGGACCTGATCCTAATCAGCGCCACCGGCGGGGATTCCGCCCTCGCGCTTTATGACCAGCTTTCTGCTATCGCCCCTACGCTTGTTATCAATTACGACGATAAAAGCTGGCAGCAGGTGCTGACACAGCTCGGCACGATAACCGGCCATGAAAAACAGGCCGCTGAACGCATTGCCAGCTTTAATAAACAGCTTATCGATGCGAAAAAACGTATTACGCTGCCGCCGCAGCCTGTCACCGCGCTGGTTTACAGCCCGGCATCCCACTCCGCAAACCTCTGGACGCCTGAATCTGCGCAGGGCAAATTGCTCCAGCAGCTTGGATTCACGCTCTCAACGGTACCGGCTGCGATTCACACCAGCCAGAGCATGGGCAAACGCCACGATATCCTGCAGCTTGGCGGTGAAAACCTCGCGGCGGGCCTGAATGGCGAAAGCCTGTTCCTGTTCGCAGGCGACGAAAAAGATGCGAGCGCACTGCAAAGCAATCCCTTGCTCTCACACCTGCCAGCCGTGCAAAACAAGCGCGTTTATCCTCTGGGCACCGAAACGTTCCGCCTCGATTACTACAGCGCAAGCCGGATACTTGAGCGCATGACTGAGCTTTTCGCCAGTAAGTAATTATTTTGCCGTCGCCGCCTCGGCTTCCGTCGGGGCGGCCTGCTGATAGCGACGAAGCTGCACCAGCACAACCGCCAGTACCACGCCGATTAAGGCCAGCGCCAGCCCACCTGAACTTGCCGCCGCAACAGGCGTCATAGCGACCGTCATCCCGCCCAGAATCGCCGCGCCAATGGCATCGCCCGTAACGTTTTGCGCCGTCCACAGCCCGTTAATGCGACCTAACATGCCGTCCGGCGTAAGCGTTTGAATCAGCGTGTATTGCAGCAGCGAACTAATGGCGCTGAGATAGCCAAACAGCGCAAGGCAGGCCAGTCCAAGTCCCCAGACAGGCATCAGGCTGAACAGGCCAACCGAAATAAACGATACGATGCCGCTCGCCAGCATAATCACCCCGGGACGAACGTGATGAGCGATGCGCCCGCTGGTCAGCGCGCCAATCGCCGCGCCAAGAGGAACGGCGGCATACATCAGTCCAATTTGCCCGGCGCTCATCTGCCAGTGTCCGGCCAGCGCCGGGTAAAGCACGCGCACCGCGCTCGCCATCGTCAACAAGGCCCCGACCAACGCAATACCGCCAATGATGGGGTGGCTCACCAAAAAGCGCAGCCCGTTGAGTAAAGAAAGCAGTGGATTTTCCCGCGCCTGCGGAGGCGGCGGCAGTTGCGGCAAGCTCAGCAGCGGAATCAAGGTCACGAACGTGCCGATGGAGGCCAGCCCGTAGTTCCACACTACGCCGCCGGATGCCAGCAGCAGGCCGCCAATCATCGGGGAAATAACCGAGCCGAGGCGCACCGTCAACATGGTTATCGCCCCTGCCTGCATCAAGTTGTCACGGCCAACCAGCGCGGGAGTCGCCGCCAGCAGCGCGGTCACGCCAATCGCACCAAAGAAGCCGTCCCACACGCCAAGCAGATAAATCGCGGCAAGCGAAGGTTCCGGCAGCGCCGCGTTGAGAGTCAGGCCAATAAAACCGACTCCGCAGGTTGAGCGCGCCAGCAAAATAAGACGGCGGCGCTCGTGACGGTCCGCCAGCACGCCGCCCATCATCAGCCCGACAAACATTGAGCCGCCCGTTAGCGTCACCGCAAGACCCACCTGCAATGAAGAGCCCGTCAGCGTTTGAATCTGTACCGGTACGGCAACGCCCAGTAATCCCAGCGAGACGATGGAAATAAAGCGAGCGAGAAACACGGCGCGAAATGCCGGATGGGTTTTCAGCAGGCTGAGATTTAACAACAAAGAATTGCGGTTCATTACATGGCCTTAAAACGAATTTTTCTTTTCGGGTGCGTGGCGGCTCATGCTAACATAAACAAATAAGAGTGATAATGATAATAACTATCATTTAATTTCATGTAAGGTTATTTGTCGGGCGGAAATATGTCGGCTTCGCGTTTATCAGCACGCACGCTTGTTCTGCTGATGCTGTTTTTTTTGCTTATATTGATGGCTACTTTCAGTTTGTTATCAGGCGCAAAATCGCTGCCGGTCAATGTCGTCCTGGAGGCTCTCGCCGGTCAGTGTCAAAGCGCGGATTGCACTATCGTGCTGGATGCGCGTCTACCAAGAACGCTGGCGGGTATTCTGGCTGGCGGCGCGCTGGGCCTCGCCGGGGCGCTGATGCAAACCCTCACCAGAAACCCTCTCGCCGATCCGGGCCTGCTTGGCGTTAATGCCGGCGCCAGCTTTGCTATTGTTGTTGGCGCGGCGGTTTGGGGGCTGACCTCCCCTTCTGCTCTTCTCGGGCTGGCGTTTTTCGGCGCGCTCGCGGCGGCGCTGGTGGTGGCTTTTACCGGCAGCCAGGGCGGCGGGCAGCTTAGTCCGGTCCGTCTGACGCTGGCAGGCGTTGCGTTGGCCGCGGTGCTGGAAGGCCTCAGCAGCGGTATCGCGCTGCTTAATCCCGTGGTGTATGACCAGCTCCGCTTCTGGCAGGCCGGTTCGCTTGATATCCGCACCCTTTCTTCTCTGAAGATCATTTTTCTGCCGGTGCTGCTGGGCGGCGCGATTGCGCTGTTGCTCAGCCGCTCGCTTAACAGCCTGAGCATGGGCAACGACACCGCTACGGCGCTGGGCAGCAAGGTTGCGCGTACGCAGCTATTCGGTTTAGTCGCCATCACGTTGCTGTGTGGGAGCGCTACGGCAGCAGTCGGCCCCATTGCGTTTATCGGTCTGATGATGCCGCACCTGGCGCGCTGGCTGGTGGGTGCCGATCATCGCTGGTCGCTTCCCGTCACCCTGTTAGCCACGCCATCGCTTCTGCTGCTCGCCGATATTATTGGCCGCATACTGGTGCCTGGCGAACTGCGCGTTTCGGTTGTCAGCGCGTTTATCGGCGCGCCGATGCTTATCTATCTTGTACGTCGCAGGCGTAAAGGGGCCGGAGTATGAATCGTCTCTCTCCTCGTCTGATTACGATGTGTCTGCTGCTGATGTTGCTCAGCGTAGCGCTTGGCGTCTGGAGCCTGGGCAGCGGCGTGCTCCCCCTTTCTGCAAGCCAGGTTGTTGAAGCGTTGTTCGGCTACGCACCGCGTAATATTTCGCTTGTCGTCGTCGAATGGCGCCTGCCGCGTGTCTTAATGGCTCTTTTAATCGGCGCGGCGCTGGGCGTGAGCGGCGCAATATTTCAGTCGCTGATGCGCAACCCCCTCGGCAGTCCGGACGTGATGGGCTTTAACACCGGCGCCTGGAGCGGCGTGCTTATCGCCATGGTGCTGTTTGGCCAGCAGCAGACAGCCATTGCCGCAGCGGCGATGGCGGGCGGAGTCTTCACCTCTCTGGTGGTGTGGCTGCTCGCCTGGCGCAACGGCATCGAAACTTTCCGCCTGATTATTATCGGTATCGGCGTGCGCGCCATGCTGGTGGCGTTTAATACCTGGCTTTTGCTGCATGCGTCGCTGGAAACCGCGCTCTCTGCGGGATTATGGAACGCAGGTTCCCTGAACGGCCTGACCTGGGCGAAAACGCTTCCCGCCGCGCCATTGATGCTGCTGGCGCTGGTCGCCGGCGCACTGCTGGCGCGCCGAATGCGTCTGCTGGAAATGGGCGATGACAGCGCCTGCGCGCTGGGCGTTTGTGTAGAACGTTCACGCCTGTTGCTGATGCTGACCGGCGTGATCCTCACGGCTGCCGCCACCGCGCTTGCCGGGCCGATTTCGTTTATCGCGCTTGTCGCCCCGCATATTGCTCGTCGTCTGAGCGGCACTTCCCGCTGGGGCTTATTGCAGTCCGCCTTGTGCGGCGCGGCTTTATTACTCGGCGCGGACCTCTGCGCTCAGCATTTGTTTATGCCGTACCAGTTGCCGGTGGGCGTGGTGACCGTAAGCATCGGCGGCATCTACCTTATTGCGTTGTTGATTCAGGAGTCACGGAAGAAATGAGCCAGATGTCCACCCCGCCGCGTTTACATGGCGAACAGCTTACGCTCGGATACGGCAATCACGTGGTAGCCGATGGTCTGAGCGTCGCTATTCCTGACGGGAAGTTCACCGCGATTATCGGCCCGAACGGCTGCGGCAAATCGACCCTGCTGCGCACCCTGAGCCGCCTGATGAAACCTATGGCTGGACACGTGTGGCTTGACGGGAATGAAATTCATCGTTTTGCCACCAAAGAAGTGGCGCGCCGCGTCGGTCTGCTGGCCCAGAACGCCAGCGCACCGGGCGATATCAGCGTGGCAGAACTGGTGTCGCGCGGGCGCTATCCTCATCAGCCGATGTTTACCCGCTGGCGTGAAGAAGACAGCCTCGCAGTCACCCGCGCTATGCAGGCGACGCATATTGAAGACCTGGCCGATCAGCCGGTGGACACGTTATCCGGCGGGCAAAGGCAGCGCGCGTGGATTGCGATGGTGCTGGCGCAGGAAACCTCCATTATGCTGCTGGATGAGCCGACCACCTGGCTGGACATCAGCCATCAGATTGATCTGCTGGAGCTGCTGCGCGAACTGAACCGTGAGAAAGGCTATACGCTGGCGGCGGTGCTGCATGATTTGAACCAGGCCTGTCGCTACGCCACGCACCTTATTGCGCTGCGCGACGGAAAGGTTGTCGCTGAAGGCGACCCGAACGAAATCGTCACGCCGGAGCTTATCGAGGCGATTTACGGCCTGCGCTGCATGATTATTGAAGATCCTGTGGCCCATACGCCGCTGGTGGTGCCGTTGGGTCGCGGTTAAAAATACAGGCAATCCTTTCTGAAGGATTGCCTGCGTGACTATACGGCCAGCACCTGCTGCAATACCGGTCCTATCTCGGTGAACGCATCCGGGGAAATAATATCCACGTGCGCGCAGTCCAGACGATGAACGTCCAGTTCGCCAATCCACGGCGCCCAGGTTTTTTGCGGGCTCATCCCTTCCGGCAGGGTACGTTCTGCGACAAACAGCGTCGCTTTTCCGGCAAATGGCACGCTATGCGCGGTTGTCAGCAGGCGAACGGCGTCGCCGTAGTTGCCTTCAATGGCCTGGAACAGCTTGTCTGATGCCTGCCCCTGCTGCGCCGCAACGAAGGCTTCGCGTTCGCGGTTAATCTCTTCCAGCACTGCCGGATCGAGTTCGTTCGCGCCTTTCTCAGCCCAGTTCTGCGTTTCCGGCGGCCAGGTGTCGAGCAGGCCGAGGAACGCAACTTCTTCTCCTGCGGCTTCGAGCCTTGCAGCGATTCCCTGCGCAAGCGTACCGCCGAGGGAATAGCCCATCAGATAATACGGCCCGTGCGGTTGCAGGTTACGCAACGTTTCCAGATGCGCCTCGCAAACCTGCGCCAGATTTTCTGCCTGTTGCATCGGCCCCGTTGGACGCGGCGACTGAATGCCGGTTATCGACCAGCGCGGATCGAGATAGCGCTGCAACACGCTAAACTGCCAGGCAAAACCGGAGGCTGGATGGAAGCAATACAGCGTTGGCCCGCTGCTTTTACGCAGCGGCAACACGGCCTCAAAGCCTGCGCGATTGGCCTCTTCTTCGCTGCGCTCTTCCGCCAGCATTTCCGCGAGCTGACCAACGGTCGACGCCACCATTATCTGCCCAACCGTTACCGGCCTTTCCAGGCTGCGTCTGAGCTCTGCGGCGAGGCGCATCGCCAACAGCGAGTGCCCGCCAAGGGCGAAGAAATCGTCATTTATGGACTGGATATCGCAGCCAAGCAGCCCAGCAAAGGCTGCGGCAATTGTCTTCTCCAGTTCGCTTTCCGGCACCCGACCAGAACCACGCTGGGCCATTTCCGGCAGCGGCAGTGCCTTGCGGTCCAGCTTGCCGTTGGCGCTTAGCGGGAAATCTTCCAGTTGCACCAAAGCCACCGGCACCATATGCGCAGGCAGCACCTCAGCGAGCTGTTCACGCAGGGAATCGACAGGCAATGGCTCACCCGAGGCGGACACCAGATAGCCCACAAGTTGACGGGCATCGCCTCCGCTGACCGCCGCCCCCTGGTTAAGCACGCAGGCATGAGTCACAGCCTGAGCAACGCCGTCCAGCGCCTGCATCGCCCGGTCGATATCGCCGAGTTCAATGCGCTGGCCGCGGATTTTAAGCTGATCGTCGCTGCGCCCCAGGTACTCCACCGCACCGTTTTCCAGCCAGCGTGCTACGTCGCCGGTGCGGTACATGCGTTCACCGGCAGCAAAAGGATCGGCAATAAAACGGCTTGCCGTCAGATCCGGACGCGCGAGATAGCCCTGCGCCAGTTGGATGCCGGTGAGATAAAGATCGCCCGCGATCCCTACCGGCACCGGGCGCATCGCGGCATCCAGAATGCGCAGCCCGGTGTTCCAGACCGGCCAGCCGATGGGGACGCTGCTGCCCGTTACACGGGCGAGATCCTCGCCGAACGCCGGATACCAGCTTACATCTACGGCAGCCTCGGTCGGGCCATAAAGATTGTGCAAAGGCGCATGGGTAAGCTGTTCCCACTGGCGGCAAAGTTCCGCAGGCAGCGCTTCGCCGCTACAGAACACGCGTCGCAACGTAACGCAACTGGCAATCGCTTCCTCACCGGTAAGCGCGGTGACGAACGCCGCCAGCATTGACGGCACAAAGTGCGTGGTCGTTACGCGATAGCGGGAGAAAAGCTGTTGCAGCGCTTCAGGATCGCGATGGGCTTCAGGCGGAGCCATCACCAACCGCGCGCCCACAATATAGGGCCAGAAAAATTCCCAGACCGACACGTCGAAACTGCACGGCGTTTTCTGCAACACGACATCTTCGCCGCTCATCGGGTAATGGTTTTGCATCCACAGCAGGCGGTTAACAATGGCCTGCTGTCCTACCATCACGCCTTTCGGCCGCCCGGTTGAACCCGAGGTAAAGATCACGTAAGCGGTATGATGCGGCTGGGAAAGATTCAGGCGATCCGGCAGCGCTTGCGCCACAAGCACATGCTTATAGCAGAAGGTTTTCAGGCCTTCGATAGCGCTAAAGCGAGGCAACTGTTGTGCTGAGGTAATCAGCAGGCGCGGCGCGGCATCTTCCAGCATCATTTGCAGGCGGTCGTCCGGATAGCCGGTATCCAGCGGTAGCCATGCGGCACCTGCTTCCACAATCGCCTGCAGCGCGAGCGACAGAAAAACCGAACGCGGAAGCGCCACGGCAACCACATCGCCAGGTTTAACGCCCTGAGCGATTAATTCCCCTGCCAGCGCCAGCACCTGTTCGCGCATTTCGCGGTAGCTGAACTGATAGTTTTCATCCGCCAGCGCCGGAGCGTCCGGCGTGCGCTGAGCCTGTTCCGCTATCAGGGCGCTCAAGGTGGTAGCAGGCACCGGAACTTGTGTGTTATTGACGCTCTGCAGCAAGGCGGTTTCGGCGTCATGCAGCAGTTCGGCATCCACACAGCGTAATGCGGGATTGGCCGCAAACTGGCGTAAAAGCAGCGGCAGACGAGCCATATGCTGCTGCAATGTTTGCGCCTCATAGCGCTCTTCATTCGCCAGCAGTTCGAGTGAAAAGTCGCCCTGTTCGCTGATGTACAAAGCAATTTCCAGATCGCGTACCGGGCCGGAAGCCAGTTGATGCGTAATGCCTTCCATACCGGCAAAATCGAGGCGGTAATCGAACATTTTCAGATTCAGCACCGGGCCGAACAGCGGTTCACCGCTTGAGACCAGCCCCAGATCGCGCTGGATTTGCTCTGCATCGTAACGCTGATAGCGGCGCATTCCTTTCAGCTCTTTGGCGAGATCCTGCGCCAGTTCCGGTAACGTGGCATTCGGCTGGATTCGCACACCAAACGGCAGCACGTTCAGCACCGGGCCGGTCGCGCACAAGGCGCTTGAGCCAATGCGACGCATGAAAATAAAACCTGCGGAATAGTCGGCGCGTCCGCTTAAACGCCCCAACCAGAGCGCGACCAGGCCGAGCGCCATATCAGCGGCGGTCAAACCGCTATTGCTTACCAGCTTGCGAAAATCATCGCTGTCGAAACTCAGCCCCTGGCGAATAAGCTTCGTAGTGGAACCTTGTCCGGTGAGAGGCTGCGTGGAAAGCGTGGCCGGCACCGGCAGTTGGCGAGCTTTATCTGCCCAGAAAGCCGCATCGCGTTTCCATGCATCGCTTTCACGGTAGCGTTCGTATTCCGCCGCCACTTCGCTAAACGGCGTGAAGGCTGACGGCCCGGGAAGTTCACCGCGGCAGTAAGCGCTGTAAATATTCGCGATCCTGCGGGTAATGGCGGTGAAACTGAAGCCATCCACGACCAGATGATGAAAACGCTGATACCAGAACCAGCGCGTATCGCTCAGACGCAACAGTTCATGATGATAAAGCGGCTTCTGGCTTGCGAGGCGTAAATCCTGGTCGAGATCGTCACGCATAATCGCAAGCGCTGCGGCCTGCGGGTCAGCCTCATTGCGCAGATCGCGGCATGTCGGCTGCGCGAAAGCGGCATCGGGGTCAATCCACTGACGGGCAATGCCATCCACTTCGCCAAAGCGCATGCGCAGCGTATCGGCTTCCATCATCCCGGCAATAATCGCCTTGCACAGCAGCGTTTCGTCGACGCTGCCGTTTAATTCAACATAGTGAGCCACGCTCCATGCATTGGGCTGGGGAGAAAGCTGATCCGCCATCCAGATGCCGGGTTGCGCAGCCACCAGCGGCAGCATGTCAGTTTGTTGTTCTACAGGGTTTGCCATTAACACTTCACTCACTTCGAACCCCCTTGCTGAGCAAAAGAGGTCGGTTGCAGATTCGTCCAGTTATCTTTAAGCCAGCTATTGCACGCTTCCGGCAAAGCAGGCTCGCAGACCACCTGCCAGCCTGCGGGCAGCACACAGTTTTCTGGCCACAAGCTGAACTGCCTGGCGGCATTTTCGAGGATGAAAAAACGACCCTGCGGGGCGTCAAAAGGATTACTGTATTCCATACCTTACTCCTGTCTAATCGGGGCTTTCCACAGCCAGGCGAGCCCGTCAAGCAGGCCGCCCCGCCAGCAAAGCGCATCGTGTCCACCGTCAACCTGGCGGTAGAAAACAGCTCGCTGTGTTTGTTGTAGTAAGGGGTACAGGCGAAGATTAACCTGATGAATAAGCGGTTCACGCATGCCCGCTTCAAGATAAATGCGCAGCGGTTTGGGCTTGATTTGCCCATCTTGTAGCTGCCTGATGAGCAGCCCATCCTGCTCCTGCGGATCGCGCTTCGGCCACCAGTAAGAACCGGACTGGCTAAGCACGCAGCCGAAAGTTTCCGGCCAGTTCAACCCCGCATATAGAGATGACAATCCCCCAAAGCTTTGCCCCGCCACCACCGTGGTCTGTGGATTATTATTCCAGAGGGTCTCTTCGCGCAGCCGGGGAAGAAGCTCGTCTTGTACCGCCAGCCAGAAGTCTGGGTTACAGGGAAGCTCCTGGCTGCGGTGAACGTTATCAATCACGTCAATCAGCACATAGACGGCTTCCGGCAGTACGCCAGCGTTGGTTTGCGCCTGCAGGGCGGCCCATGCGGGCATTCCTTGCGCCCAGAATTGCCCGTCGAGCAAAATCGCCAGCGGACGCTGCTCCGGCGCGCTATTGCCGGTGGTGAAAACCCATACGCGCCGCTGATTTTTAAGCCGTTGACTGCGCCAGGTTATGCATTGAGCAGGCTCCCAGGACGCTGCCGGGTTATCCCACCCGGGCTGAGCCGGCGCATCGGGCAGATGAAGGGCTGAGACAGGATGCCCGCGTCCTCCCTTCCAGCTATCTGGATTGAACGGGTCGGCAATCGCGCGCGGCAGCAGCTTGCGCCAGCCTTCGCGCAGGGCGATGCGGTCCGGCACTTCTGCGGCAAAAGCCGCAGCGGGAAAATCCTCTTCATTCGCTGAAGGAATCAGGCAGTAATTGCCACGCCATGTCGAGGTGAGCTGTGTTTGCCATTGCCAGACATCGGTGCCCGCCACGCGAGCAAGCGTCTGTGGACGGGAGCGCTGATGATGATCGGTGACGCCGGTAATATAAATCCACACGCGTTTAATGTCTGACGCGCGCTCGTCTCCTGCCGGATCGCGCCACCAGAACGTGACTGTGCAATTGCCATCCTTTTCGCAAACGACAGAGGGCCCGCGCTGCGCCGCTATATCTTGCCACCAGCTTTCACTTCCCGTTTGCACCTGAGCCACCAAAACTTAACCCCATGTTATTAATGGAATAATTATCAATTAATAGAAATATATTGATAATACTATTGATAATTATTTTCATTTGCAATAGCGTATTTGCGCGCTTTAGGCTACGGGCTGTTGAGCGAAAACAATAAGTTGCCGATTTGCAGGGGAAATGTTGCTACTTTGGTCAATATTAACGCGCGGTATCGGTATCACTCACTGACATCCATGCTGCACTCTGGCCCGCTGGGCAAGGAAGAGACAGAGAACAGCGGTAAAGCAGGCCACCATAATGAATAAGAAGATCCAGTATTCCCTATTGATGCTCATCAATATGGGAATTTACAGCGCTGCGCTTCCGGCATTTGCGGAAGAGAGCGCTGCTGATAGCAAAGAAACCACACAGAATCCCACTCATGAAGACACCATCGTAGTCACGGCCGCCGAGCAGAATCTGCAGGCGCCGGGTGTTTCCACTATCACCGCTGATGAACTCAAAAAGCGTCCTCCCGCGCGTGATATCTCTGAAATCGTTCGTACCATGCCCGGCGTTAACCTGACCGGTAACTCCACCAGCGGCCAGCGCGGCAACGGTCGTCAGATCGATATTCGCGGCATGGGCCCGGAAAATACGCTCATTTTAATCGACGGCAAACCGGTGACCAGCCGTAACTCCGTGCGTCTTGGCTGGCGCGGCGAGCGCGATACGCGCGGCGACGCAAGCTGGGTTCCGCCAGAGATGGTCGAGCGTATCGAAGTTATCCGTGGCCCGGCAGCGGCTCGTTACGGCAATGGCGCGGCAGGCGGCGTGGTGAACATCATCACCAAAAAAGGGAGCGGCGAATGGCACGGTTCCTGGAACACCTATCTGAACGCCCCTGAACACAAAGATGAAGGCTCAACCAAGCGTACCAACTTCAGTCTGAACGGCCCGCTGGGCGGGGATTTCAGCTTCCGCCTGTACGGCAATCTGGATAAAACCCAGGCCGATGCGTGGGATATCAACCAGGGCCATCAGTCTGAGCGTACCGGCATCTATTCGGATACGCTGCCGGCAGGCCGTGAAGGCGTAATTAACAAAGATGTTAATGGCGTGGTGCGCTGGGACTTTGCGCCAATGCAGTCTCTGGAGCTCGAAGCTGGCTACAGCCGCCAGGGCAACCTTTATTCAGGCGATACCCAGAACACCAACTCCAACGATATCGTGAAGGAAAACTACGGCAAAGAGACCAACCGTCTCTATCGCCAGACCTACTCTTTGACCTGGAACGGCGGCTGGGACAACGGCCTCACCACCAGCAACTGGGTGCAGTACGAGCACACCCGCAACTCGCGTAAACAGGAAGGTCTGGCCGGGGGTACCGAAGGTATCTTCGCCAGCAACAAATTTAAGGATATCGACTTAAGCGACGTGCTGCTGCACAGCGAAGTGAATATCCCGATTGATTTTGTTGTGAACCAGAACCTGACGCTGGGTACCGAATGGAACCAGCAGCGCATGAAGGACCAGACCTCCAACGGCCAGACCTTTATGGGCGGCGCCATTCCGGGCTACGACAGCACCGGCCGCAGCCCTTATTCCAAAGCAGAGATTTTCTCTCTGTTTGCGGAAGACAATATGGAGCTGACCGACAGCACCATGCTGACGCCTGGCCTGCGTTTCGATCATCACAGCATTGTGGGCAACAACTGGAGCCCGTCGCTGAACCTGTCTCAGGGCCTGGGCGACGACTTTACCCTTAAAATGGGTATCGCCCGTGCGTATAAAGCGCCGAGCCTGTACCAGACCAACCCGAACTACATTCTCTACAGTAGAGGCCAGGGCTGCTACGCCAGCGGCACCGGCGTGGGCTGTTACATGATGGGTAACGATGACCTTAAAGCCGAAACCAGCATCAACAAAGAGATTGGCCTTGAGTTCAAACGCGACGGCTGGCTGGCAGGCGTAACCTGGTTCCGTAACGACTACCGCGACAAAATTGAAGCGGGCTATGCGCCAGTTGGTCAGACTTCCCTGGGCAGCACCAGAACCGATATCTATCAGTGGGAAAACATTCCTAAAGCGGTGGTTGAAGGTCTGGAAGGCACCCTGAACGTGCCGGTTAGCGATACCGTCAACTGGACGAACAACCTGACTTACATGCTGCAAAGTAAGAACAAGGAAACCGGTGAACGTCTGTCCGTTATTCCGGAATACACCCTGAACTCCACGCTGAGCTGGCAGGTTGTGCAGGATATTTCCGTGCAGTCGACCTTCACCTGGTACGGCAAGCAGCAGCCGAAAAAGTACAACTACAAAGGCCAACCGGCAACCGGGCCTGAAACCAACGAAGTCAGTCCTTACAGCATTGTTGGCTTAAGCGGCACGTGGGATGCAACCAAAAACGTCAGCCTGACTGCGGGCATCGACAACCTGTTCGATAAACGCCACTGGCGTGCAGGCAACGCCCAGACCACGGGCGGCACAACTGGTTATATGTACGGCGCAGGCGCTGAAACATATAACGAGTCCGGTCGTACTTACTATATGAGCGTCAATACGCACTTCTAAGCGTAAAGGTAGCGGTGGATGGCGCTTTGCTAATCCACCCTACAACGCCTCACCTTTCCGTAGGGCGGGTAAGCGTATGCGCCACCCGCCGTTTTCTTTCTGACCGCGGCCGCATCCATGCAAGCTCATCTCACGCACTTCATCTTCCCCGGCACCGCGCAGCGTATTGTGCGCGTGGATTTTGCTGCCAGCACTTATCAGCCGAGCGATCTGCTGTGGTTGCCCCACGCCTCACGGTTTGCTAACGCGGTAAATAAACGTTGTGCGGAACACCTTGCAGGCCGTATCGCCGCAAGTGAAGCGCTGCGTTCTCACGGCATGAACGATTATATTCCCGGCATTGGGTTGCACCGCGCGCCCTGCTGGCCGCCGGGATTTACCGGCAGCATTTCCCATACCGACAAGATTGCGCTGGCGACAGTGATTCCCGATAGCCCAGGCGAGCACTGCGGAATTGGCGTTGATATTGCCATCATAATAAACGCTTATGATGCGCAGAATATTGCCGATGGCATCGTCAATGCAGCCGAGCGCGAACTGCTGGATATTTGCGGCTTGCCTTTCGCCTTTGCATTAACGTTAGCTTTCTCCGCTAAAGAGAGTTTATTCAAAGCGCTGTATCGGCACGTGGGATATTACTTCGATTTTTCCGCAGCAGAAATCACCGCTATTAACGCCCAAACTCTCGAATTAAAACTCACCTCCCGCCTCGGCCCCTTTGAGAAAGAACAATGTTTTATCGCCCGCTGGAATAGTGACGGCGAGCAATTAACAACGCTAATACAGCGCTGAAAATAATAAAAAGAAAACGCTTGCGGCGGCGTCATAAGAGAATGTTATAGTCAAAAAATAACCACTACAGACAACACAACAACTTTGACGACAAGGAGTTATTCTCGATGGAGAGTACAGTTTCCCTGGAACAGTTTCTGACCTCTGTACAACAGCGTGATCCGCACCAAACCGAATTTTCCCAGGCCGTGCGCGAAGTTATGTCCACCCTGTGGCCTTTCCTCGAACAGAACCCGCAGTATCGTCGCGCCGGATTGCTGGAACGTCTGGTCGAGCCTGAGCGCGTGATTCAGTTTCGCGTAGCCTGGGTGGATGACCGCAATCAGGTTCAGGTTAACCGCGCCTGGCGCGTACAGTTCAATTCCGCCATCGGGCCTTTTAAAGGTGGGATGCGCTTCCATCCTTCCGTGAACCTTTCCATCCTGAAATTCCTTGGCTTTGAACAGACGTTCAAAAATGCGCTTACCACGCTGCCCATGGGCGGCGGCAAAGGCGGCAGCGACTTTAATCCGAAGGGCAAAAGCGAAGGCGAAATCATGCGCTTCTGTCAGGCGCTGATGATCGAACTGTACCGTCATCTGGGGCCGGATACCGATGTGCCTGCGGGCGATATCGGCGTGGGCGGCCGCGAAGTCGGCTTTATGGCGGGGATGATGAAAAAACTCTCCAACAACACCGCCTGCGTATTTACCGGCAAAGGGCTGTCGTTCGGCGGTAGTCTGATCCGTCCGGAAGCCACCGGTTATGGTTTGATTTACTTCACCGACGCCATGCTGCAACGTCACGGGCTGGGCTTTGAAGGCATGCGCGTGGCGGTTTCCGGTTCCGGCAACGTCGCGCAGTATGCAATCGAAAAAGCGATGTCGCTCGGCGCGCGCGTTATCACCGCGTCTGATTCAAACGGCACCGTGGTTGATGAAGAAGGTTTCACCGCTGAAAAACTGGCGCGCCTGTGCGAAATCAAAGCCAGCCGCGATGGCCGCGTAGCCGATTACGCGAAGGAATTTGGTCTGAATTATCTTGAAGGCCAGCAGCCGTGGAGCGTACCGGTTGATATCGCCCTGCCGTGCGCCACCCAGAACGAACTGGATGAGCAGGCGGCCCGCACGCTTATCGCCAACGGCGTGAAAGCCGTAGCGGAAGGCGCGAATATGCCAACCACAATCGAAGCCACCGATCTGTTCCTGGAAGCTGGCGTGCTGTTTGCGCCGGGCAAAGCGGCCAACGCGGGCGGCGTGGCAACTTCCGGTCTGGAAATGGCGCAGAACGCCGCGCGTCTGAGCTGGAAAGCCGAGAAAGTCGATATTCGTCTGCACCACATCATGCTGGATATCCACGAAGCCTGTGTGAACTACGGCGGCGAGGGCAAACAAACCCACTACGTGCGCGGCGCAAACATCGCAGGCTTTGTAAAAGTTGCCGATGCGATGCTGGGGCAAGGCGTGCTGTAAGAGCGAAAAAATATGCGGCGGCGGGTGGCGTTTGCGCTTACCTGCCCTGCGGTCTGCTTTAGCGAAACATAGGGTGGACAAAGGCCAGATCCACCAAATTGCTAAAGCCGTTCCACCCGCTCAAACGCTGCCAGCAACACTTCCGGACTTAACTTCACCGCCAGCGCATGAATTGACTCACCCGGCTCCAGCGTGCGGGTTATCACTTTCTCAAGCTGTTCACGGTTGCGAATATCCACATCCAACTGCGCCAGACTTGTGGGTAAATTAAAGCGCTTAAACGCCTGCGCCAGCTCCGTTAACACCTCGTCCTGCCCCAGCAACGCGCTTTGTACCAGAATGCCGTAAGCCACTTTAGTACCGTGCAGGAAACTCTCGGTTTGCGGCAGCGTGGTTAAGCCATTGTGCACCGCATGCGCTGCGGCAACGCGCGTGTAGCGCTCGCCAAGACCGCCAACCATGCCGCCGCCGGCAATAATTGCGTCCACCACGTCGAGAAATGCAAGCGTCAGCTCGCCGCGATTCTGGTCCGCCAGCGCCGTTTCGCTGCTTTCCAGCAGCACATCGCGGATGGCCAGAGCGGCATTAATACCAAGACGCACGGTAAGCGGCAGGGTTTTCGGCTGCGGACTTAGCACCACGGCCTCGTACCATTTCGCCAGCGTATCGCCGATGCCCGCCAGCAAATATTCCTGCGGCGCGCGCAGAATGATTTCCGGCTCGACCAGCACCAGATGGTTGGCGTCGTTAAAGATTTCAAAGCGTAACGCCTGCCCTGCGTCGTTATACCAGACGGAAAGCGGCGTCCAGGCGGCGCAGGTTGCGGCAATGGTTGGAATAGCCACAACCGGGACGTTTAAGCGGCGCGCCACTACTTTCACGGTATCCAGCAACGCACCGCCGCCGACGCCAATCACCACCTGGCTTTTATCCGCCTCGGCCACCAGCTTTCGCACTTCGCTTTCACTGCAATGGCCACCAAAAGAGATGTGTTTAGCGCCCGGAGCGTTAAAAGCTTCCGGAAGGAAAGGACGCGCCGCAGCGATTGCCCGTTCGCCATAAATCCACACCGCATTTCGCAACTGTTCGTCGGTATAAAATTCGTTAAGCCGCGCGAGCGCGCCCGGATGGGAATAATAGTTTGCCGGGCCGGTGACGACGCGGATTGCGGTAGTGGTCATGCTGTTGCTCCTTTTTGTTCTTCTCATTTATTGCACGCGAATGCCGTTAGTTCGATGATATGTCTGGACATCCGGACGGCTAATATCATTTTGCTTTATCTTATGCTTTTTGGTTAGTTGCCCGTAAGCCTCTGGCCCGTTAAAAAGTCGATAAATCAATCCATTATTCCCAGAGGCCGGGCTAAACAATGACGACACCTCACCGTCTTGAGATGCGGGACATTTCCATCTCCTTTGCTGGCTTCAACGCGCTTACCCGGGTGGATTTTTCTCTGGATGGCGGTTCTGTTCACGCGCTGACCGGCGCGAACGGCGCCGGAAAATCCACATTGATGGCCGTGCTTTCGGGCGCGCATGACCACTATCAAGGGCAAATCCTGATAAACGGCGAGCAGGTCGATATTCGCACCCCGCGGAGCGCCAAACAACTCGGTATTCACCTCGTGCAGCAGGAAGTGGACGTGGCGCTGATCCCAGGCCTCAGCGTGGCGGAAAACATCATGCTCGATAAGCTGGCGGAAGCAGGCCATTTTTACCACTGGCCGCAGATCCGCAAGCAGGCGCAGGAAGCGCTTGCGCAGTTAGAAGTGAAAATCGACGTGAGCAAACGCATTGAACAATGTTCGCTCGCAGAAAAACAGCAAATCCTGCTGGCCCGCGCCCTTTCGCATCATTGCCGCTTTTTGATTCTCGATGAGCCCACAGCCCCCCTCGACCAGCATGAAAGCGAGCATCTGTTCAACGTAGTGCGTCGTCTCCAGCGCAGCGGCATCGCCGTGGTGTTTATCTCCCATCGTATTCATGAGCTGAAAGCCATTTGTGACCGTATGACGGTGCTGCGCGACGGACGGCTTATCGAAAGCGCGCCCATGAACGAACTGAGCGGTGAAGCGATCGTCGAGAAGATGCTGGGCCACCAGCTTGACGATATCTATCCTCCAAAACGCCCCGCGATAGCCGACGAAACGCTGTTACAAATTGAAGGCCTGCATGACGATTTACTGCTGCGGGATATTTCGCTGCGGCTGCGCAAAGGCGAAATCCTCGGCATTGCCGGGCTTGCGGGCGCGGGCAAAACGGAGCTGTGCAAAGCGCTGTTTGGCGCAACGCGCAGCCGGGTGACGCGCGGTGAGCTGAAAGGCAAAGCGTGGAAACCAAAAGACCCGGCGGATTCCGTCACGCGCGGCCTGGCTTTAGTGCCGGAAGAGCGCCGCAAGGAAGGCATTTTCATCGACGAGCCGGTCAGCATGAACCTTTCCGTCAGCGCCGATAACAGCTTTTCGCGCTGGAGCCTGTTCGGGCACCGCAGGGCATGGCGCTGGGCAGAAGATATTATCGCCCGCCTCGGCATTCGCACCACCGGCCCGGCGCAAACATTGCGTCGCCTTTCCGGCGGCAATCAGCAAAAAGTGGCGATAGGCAAATGGCTGCGCGGCAACGCCGAAGTACTGATTTTCGACGAGCCGACCAAGGGCGTGGATATCAAAGCCAAAACCGATCTCTTTACTCTGATTGACGATCTTGCCCGTCAGGGCAAAGGCGTGATTTATGCCTCTGGCGAATTCGCCGAGCTGGTTGGCCTGTGCGACAGGATCTGCGTGCTGTGGGACGGCCGTATCGTCGCGGAACTGAACGGTCCGGACGCCTGCGAAGAAACCCTTTTACTCTACTCCACCGGAGGAACCCCTGCGTGAGCAAAGCACTTTCCCTTAAGGCGGCATCGGGTCGTCACCAACTGTTTGAGTTTCTCTATAAGTGGGGAATGCTGCTGACCGTCGTCGCGCTGGTTGCGCTGTTTGGTATCGCTTCGGACAACTTCCTCGACCCGAACAACATCATCAATATTCTGCGCTCTATCGCCATCGTGACGGTGATTGCCATTGGCGTGTCGATTTCGCTCACCGTAGGCGGCTTTGATTTATCCGTTGGTTCTACCGCATCGCTTGCCAACGCGCTGGTGATTTCGCTGTTTGTCTGGCACGACTTCGGCACCACCGAAGCGATTCTTATCACGCTGGCGCTTTGTACGCTGGTCGGTTTGTTTAACGCATTTTTAATCGTGGTGCTGAAAATTCCCGACATGCTCGCCACCCTCGCCAGCCTTTTTGTGATTCAGGGCGTGGCGATGACATACAGCTACGGCGGCTCGATCACTGAAAACATGGTGCTGCCGAGCGGCGACATGGCGGAAGGTGCGATTCCAGCGGCGTTCGGCCTGCTCGGCCAGGTGCCGACGATCGTCATCATTATGCTGGCGGTGACGATCGTAGCGCAGTTGGCGCTTTCGCTGACCAAGCACGGTCGCCGCATGTATGCCATCGGCGGCAACCCGGAAGCGGCGCGCCTTTCCGGTATTCGCACCACGCGTTACCGCGTAGCGGCTTACGTGCTGGCTTCGTTGCTCGCGGGCCTGGGCGGCATTCTGCTTGCTTCACGTATCGGTTCATCACAGGTCAACGCCGGAGGCGGCTATCTGATGGATGCCGTTGCGGCGGCGTGGATTGGCTTTTCACTGGCGGGATCGGGCAAACCAAATGCTCTGGGCACGCTGGTGGGCGCGGTCATTCTCGGCGTGCTGCAAAACGGCCTCGTGATGCTTTCCGTGCCTTACTACGCCATGGACATTATTAAAGGCCTGGTGCTGGCAGCAGCGCTTGCAATTACCTACATCCAAAAACGTTAATCACTTTCAGACAGGGAACACACAATGAAAAAAATAACGACTTCGCTACTGGCGCTAAGCCTGCTCGCCGCTCTGCCTGGTCACGCAGCCACGCCAGCCCCGGTTCCGGCGGCCATCGCCGGCCACGACGGCCCGGTTCGCATCGCGATTATCCGCAACCTCGGCTCCGACGATAACACCACGCAGTTTGTTGCCGGTGCCGTACAGGAAGGCAAAAAGCTCGGCTTTAAGGTCAGCACTTTCCTGAGCAACGGCGATGACGCGCGTTTTCAGGATTTTGTAAACCAGGCCATCAGCCAGAAATACGACGGGATTATTCTCTCCCAGGGCCGCGATCCTTACTCCACCGAGCTGGTGAAAAAAGCGGTGGATGCAGGAATTAAAGTCGCCGTATTCGATACGGCGGTAAACGGCGCCATTCCAGGCGTGACGGTTACCCAGCAGGACGACGCCTCGCTGACCAACCTCTCCTTTGGTCAGTTGGTAAAAGATTTCAACGGCAAAGCCAATATCATTAAGCTGTGGGTTGCAGGCTTCCCGCCGATGGAACGCCGCCAGGCGGCGTATCAGGAATTGCTGAAAGCCAATCCGGGTATTAAAGAGCTGGAATCTATCGGCGCGGTATCAAGCGATGTACAGGGCGATACGGCCAACAAAGTCGGCGCGGTGCTGGCGAAATACCCGAAAGGTAAAATCGACGCGATCTGGGGCACCTGGGACGCCTTCAGTCAGGGCGCTTATAAAGCGTTGCAGGAGAACGGACGCACCGAAATCAAACTCTACAGCATCGACGTATCCAACCAGGATTTACAGTTGATGCGTGAAGCCAACAGCCCGTGGAAAGTGAGCGTGGCGGTAGATCCGAAGCTGATTGGCGCAACCAACGTGCGTCTGATTGCTAACAAGATTGCCGGGGAGCAAACGCCTGCAACCTACGATTTTAAAGCCGCGGCTATTCCACAGGCGCTGCTGGCAAGCCAGCCGGGGTCGGTAAACGTGGCCGCGCTTGGCAAAATCATTCCAGGCTGGGGCCAGACGGAAGATTTTATCGCGCCGTGGTTTGCAACGCTTGAAGCAAAATACGCGAAAAAATAAAACGCAGATCGGATAAGGCGCAGCCGCCATCCGACATCAGGGAGTTCAAATTCAAATGACGATTGAATTACCGCAACCCGAATACAGCCGCAATATGCGGCTTATCGGCCACAGCGATCAGGGCGGCCGCCCGGACGGCGTGCAGGTGATGGTACATCGCGGCTACGCGTATATCGGCCATATGGTGTCGCAGGGCTTTTCGATTGTCGACGTGCGCGACCCTAAAAATCCTCAAGCAGCGGGTTTCGTGCCAGCGCCGCCGGGGACCTGGAATGTGCATCTTCAGGCCCATGACGATCTGCTGCTGGTGATAAACGCCCGCGATCTGTTCGCCGATGCGCGTTTTGCGGACGAAAAGGTCTATTACACCCGCGCGGTGGGCGAAACCGTCAGCGACGTGCAGGACAAAGGCTGGAGCGCCGGACTGCGAATTTTCGATATCTCCACGCCGGACAAGCCGCGTGAAATCGGCTTCCTGTCGCTTAACGGTATTGGCATTCACCGCTGCTGGTACGTCGGCGGGCGCTGGGCTTATGTTTCAGCGCTTATCGACGGCTTTAGCGATTATATTTTTCTGACGGTCGACCTGGCGGACCCGCGCAATCCCCAGGTGGCGGGAAACTGGTGGCTGCCAGGCATGAATACCGCCGCAGGCGAAACGCCAGACTGGCCGGAAGGCAAACGCTACGCGCTGCACCACGCGATTATCAGCGGCGACACGGCTTACGCAAGCTGGCGTGACGGCGGGCTGACGCTGCTCGACGTGTCTGACCGCAGCCAGCCGCAGCTTATCAGCCATCGTAACTGGAGCCCGCCGTTTGGCGGCGGCACGCATACCGCCCTGCCGCTCCCGGACAGGGATCTGCTGGTCGTGCTGGATGAAGCGGTGCTGGATAATCAGGAAGACGGCGAGAAGCTTATCTGGGTGTTCGATATACGCGATAAATCGAATCCGGTCAGCATCGCCACCTTCCCGCAGCCGGACGAAATTGATTACGTGGCAAAAGGTGCGCACTTCGGCCCGCACAATCTGCACGAAAACCGGCCCGGCAGCTTTATCAGCTCAACGCTGATTTTTGCGACTTACCAGAATGCGGGCGTGCGGGCTTACGATATCTCTAATCCCTACCGGCCAGTTGAAACCGGCGCGCTGGTGCCCGCTGCGCCAGAACGCATGATGGATACGCGTCCCGGTCGTCCGCAGGTGATTCAGTCATGCGATGTGTTTGTGGATGCCCGGGGAATCATTTACAGCACGGATTATAACGGCGGGCTTTCGGTGATTGAGTATCTGGGGTGATGTCTGTTGGCGGGGTCATTGTCGGATGGCGCTGGCGCTTATCCGACCTACAAATCCCCGGCATTGTTGGATGGCGCTGGCGCTTATTCGGCCTACAAAATCCCGGCAATGTAGGGTGGATAAGCGCAGCGCCATCCACCTTTTTAATCTAATCCCTACCCTTTCTGCCGGACGCGGGCAATAAACTGCTCGACGTTCTCAACCTGTCCGGCAATCAGAATCAGATATTTGCCCAACTCAATGGCGTGGCTGATGCACGCGACGCGCATTTCATCATCTTCAATCGTTTCAAGATCTGCCACATGCGACATGCCCACCGTACGGCGAATAAGCTCCGTGCCGCAGTAGCCGATGGCATCTTTCCAGACGCTTTGCAGGAAACGAGCGGCGTAGCCCGGATAAGCCAACGCTGCGTCGCGAGTTTCTGTGCGTGCAAGCGTTTCAAAACGTTCTGCAAAAGTAAGCCACAGCTCGCGGATATCCTGTAAGCGCTGCTCACGGAAGGCGGCGGCATCACGCGGGCCAAAGTGCCCCGGCTGGGCGCAGTAGTTCAGCAGCAGGTTACCGATAGCCGTGCCGATATCAAAACCAATCGGGCCAAAGTAACCGAACTCAGCATCAATAGCTTTCAGACTGCCCTCGGCGACAAATATTGAGCCGCTGTGAATATCGCCGTGCAGAAGAGCTTGCGCCGCCGAGAAGAAGCGATGCTTCAGCCCCGCCACAGCGATTTTCAAATCGTCGTCGTTGCGCAGCGCGGCAACCTGCGCTTCCAGCTCGGCTGGATAATTATTGCGGGCGTGATCGATAAACGGATCGTTAAAGAAGAGATCTTCGGTGATCTCGCACATTTCAGGATTAATAAAGCGGGCGACCTGGGCTTTTTTGTCATGGGGATGCAGGCAGAAATCGGAGGTATGGAACAGCGTCCGGGCCAGATATTCCCCAAGCTGTGTCGCCGCCTGCGGATAATACACGCCGCTAATCAATTCACCGCGCCAGATGCGGTGGCTGGAGAGGTCTTCCATCACCATTACCGCAAGGGCCGGATCGTAGTGCAGAATCTGCACCGTGTGCTGCGGGCTATGTTTGTAATGCTCCACCAGCGTCTGCGCTTCTAAACGCGCGCGATCAAGGGTTAACGGCCAGGATTCACCCACGCAACGAACATAAGGCAGCGCCTGTTTAACAATAATGCGGCTCACGCCTGCGGAATCGAAGATTTTAAACACCAGGTTCAGGTTACCGTCGCCAACTTCCTGCGCGTCCACCAGGCAGGCTGGATTGGCCAGTCCGCCAAACTCTTGAGCATAAGCCACCGCGTCGGCTGCGGTAAACGTGCGGTATTGCGGCATTGCCGGTTCCTCTTCGAAATAAGTTAAATAAGCCGTGCAGACGTCTATACATCCATGAGGCATGTTGGCACAATACGAAGCATCAACGCAACATGGATTTAACACGCATGCATAATTTAAAAACAACCAGCCTGCACGTTCGCGATAATCAACTGTGGATCCTCGATCAGCAGGCGCTTCCTCAACAGCAAAACTGGCTGCCTGCGCATACCGTCGATCTGCTTGTCGGGCATATTCACGCCCTGCGCGTGCGCGGTGCGCCGCTGATTGGTCTTTCAGCAAGCCTGCTCCTGGCCCTGCTTGCTGAAAACGGCCTGCCGAAAGCCGAACTGGCGCAGGCGCTTGAAATCCTGCGTGCATCGCGTCCTACCGCCGTTAACCTGATGAACAATCTGGATCGTATGAAACAGGCGCTGGCGCAGGATGAGTTCGTTATTGCATTGAGCACGGAAGCGCTGCGTCTGGTGGAAGAAGATAAGATTCTCTGCAAGAACATCGCGCTGGCCGGTTGTGAGCTCGTTAAACCAGGCAGCCGGCTGCTTACGCATTGCAATACCGGCGGGCTGGCGACAGCAGGCGTTGGCACCGCGATCGGCGTGATTCACAGAGCATTTGAGCAAGGCAATGTGGCAAACGTATGGGTGGATGAAACCCGCCCGTTGCTGCAGGGAGGACGCCTTACCGCCTGGGAATTAGGCGAGCTGGGCATCCCCTACCAGCTAATTTGCGATTCGATGGCCGCAAGCCTGATGGCAAAGAAACAAATTGATGCCGTATGGGTCGGTGCGGATCGCATCGCCGCCAACGGTGACGTGGCGAATAAAATCGGCACCTACAGCCTGGCGGTGCTGGCGAAATATCATGATATTCCGTTTTACGTTGCCGCGCCGCAAACCACGCTCGATTCAAACTGCCCGAACGGCGACGCCATCCCGATTGAACAGCGCTCCGCAGCAGAAGTGACAGGTGTCGCAGGCAGCTTCGGTGCGTTGCAATGGGCGCCGGAAAATGCGGCGGTTTATAATCCCGCCTTCGACGTCACGCCTGCCGGATTAATCAGCGGTTGGGTTCTGGACACCGGAGTAGTGACGCCGGAAATGGTTCGGGATGGGGTTTTTCGCGGCTAGTTGTCAGGTAACTTTGTGCTCAATAATTGGTCTACGTCAGGGCGCAATAATTAACATGGAATGATTGAGATGACACGATATGATATTTCCAGTAGTGAAGGCCGCTATGCTGCAAATCCAGATACGCAAGTGCTGGAAAACAAGCTCGGTTTATTCGACATCGAAGAGATTAACGGAGCCGAGTTAGTCCTGTTGGAAAAGTTGTATCAATCAATTTTTGAAGATAATTTCCCGCAATCTGTCATCACCGTAGATATGCTTAAACACTGGCATTACCGCTGGCTTGGGAATATCTATGAATGGGCCGGTTTCGAACGTTCTGTCAACATCAGCAAGGGAGGATTTTTGTTTGCCCCCGCAGCCCAACTCCCCAAGCTTTTAAACAGCTTTGAAACTGAATGCTTAAGCCAGTTCACCCCCTGTAGCAGCATGGGCAGAGATCGCATCATTGAGGCTATAGCCATCACCCACGTGGAATTAATCCTCATCCACCCCTTCCGGGAAGGCAACGGGCGTTTAGCACGATTACTCGCTGATGTTATGGCTGTACAGGGAGGTTTTGGGCCACTGAATTACCGATCCTGGGAAGAAAACAGATCCCAGTATATTGCAGCTATTCACGCAGGATTAAGTATGAACTATGAACCCATTAAACATTGGGTTCAACGGGCTTTTGAGGCTGACTAAAGAGCGAGATGCAGATGGGAAAATTTTTTACGCTGCTTTTTAAGCATGCCTTCAACCTCATTAGACGTCTGACCGGTTTCAATGGCCGTTGAGGTCACAACAGAACGCTCGATCTGCGCATGAGAAGGCTTGGTGTATGGCTTTTCGATTTTTTTGCTGTTCATAGTTCCCCCATTGCGAATGGTAATTATACGCCAAAAACGCAGTTTATGAAATCACCACTCTTATCCTTCAAGGCAGCTTCGGATAGGCATCCGCAATCGCGTCGCCGGTAAAATTCGCAATCCAGCCCTCAGGGTTATCAAAAATACGGATGGCGGTGAAGTGCGGCTGAGAACCCATATCAAACCAGTGCGGCGTACCTGCGGGAACGGAAATCAGATCGTTCTTCTCGCACAGGATCTGATAAATTTTGCCGTCCAGATGCAGGCAAAACAGTCCCGCGCCTTCCACAAAAAAACGCACTTCATCTTCGCCGTGCGTATGCTCGGAGAGAAACTTACTGCGCATCACTTCTTTTTGCGGATTGTCCGCGCGCATGCTGATCACATCCCAGCTTTGATAGCCCTTCTCTGCTACCAGTTTATCGATGGCATGCTGATAGGCATCCAGCACCGTTTGTGGTTCCGGGTTTTGCCCAAGGTCGCGGTCGGCTTCCCAGCGTTCGAAACGCACGGCTTTAGCATTGAGTTGCTCACGGATAGCTTCGGCATCGGTGCTGTGCCACACCGGCTCGGAAGCCTGAGTGTCGGTGAAAATGGTCAGTGCGCTCATGAGGAAAATTGCTCCAGAGTTATCTCGTCAAAACGGTTTACCTGATGGTGAACACTTTCCGTGTCCGCATCGCCACGAATTAACTGTACGGTATGCCAGCCCGCCTGTTGCGCGGCATCCAGCTCCTGGCGAATATCCGACAGGAACAGCAATTCGCCTGTCGGCTTACCAATCTGCGCGGCGATATTGCGATACGATTGCACGTCGCGTTTCGCGCCGACGTGGGTATCGAAATAGCCGCTGAACAAAGAAGTTACATCGCCTTCATCGCTATAACCAAATAACAATTTTTGCGCGTTTACCGAGCCCGAGGAATATACATACAGCGCCGCGCCCTGCTGCCGCCAGGCCTTAAAAGCGGGAAGCACGTCCGCGTAAAGATGGCCGGTAAAATCGCCGTTCACGTATCCATCACGCCAGATAAGGCCCTGAAGCGCTTTTAACGCGGTGGATTTTCGATCCTGGTCCATAAAATTAAATAAAACTTCAGTCAGCCGTTCAATATCGGCTTCCGGTTCGTCAATCTCCCTTCGCAAATCGGCCAGGGTCGTCTGAATGCTTTCTTCATGCTGATGCTCACGCACGAAACCAGCCAGACGCTCGCGGGCGTACGGAAAGAGAACGTTATGCACAAAACTGATGTCGCTGGTAGTGCCTTCGATGTCGGTGACGATTGCGCGGATCATGTTCTCTCCAGCAGACGGCGCTGCATTTCACATTCAAATAAAAATTCCAGGCCTTCAAGATGCTGACGGGCCTGCGCGACGTTTTTTCCCCAGCAGGTTAGCCCATGACCACGCAGCAAGAAGCCGTAGCGCAGCGGATTTTCACACGCGTAGTGCTCAATACGGCTCGCCAGTTTTTCGATATCCTGGTCGTTGTCAAAAATGGCAATCGGCAGCGTATCAAGGTGCGTCGTCTGGCCGCTCAGAGACTTCTGCATTTCATAACCCTGCAGGATTAGGACGTCTGATTTCTCCACCCGTGACAGCACGGTCGAGTTGACGGTATGGGTATGCAAAACGGCGCCCGCATCCGGGAAGAGTCGATAAATAAGAGTGTGTAATCCTGTTTCCGCTGAGGGTTTACGGCCGGAAGGCGCGCGATTGCTGGCGATTTCCACCCGGATAAAATCGTTAGCCGTCAGGCTGCCTTTATCTTTGCCGGATTCACTAAGCAGGCAGTGAACGTCATCTTCCCGCATCGACATGTTGCCGCTGGTTGCCGGCGCCCAACCTTTTGCGCCTATCCAGTGACAGGCCGTTACGAGTTCGGCGAGTTGCAGATGTGCCGTCATATCCTTCCTTATATGCAGGTGCGATGTCGCTATATCGTTATGGTTTAGACGTCTAAGCGTCTTGATTGCCAAAGCTTAACATCGACGTTATAGTCCAGCAACACAAGGAATACACGCATCACGTTAAAGGTCGCAGAATAATGAGCCAGAACCCCTTGATTCCTGAGAGCAAATTGCCCGCACTCGGCACCACCATCTTCACGCAAATGAGCCAGCTTGCGCAGCAGCATCAGGCCATTAATTTATCCCAGGGCTTTCCGGATTTCGACGGTCCTCGTTATTTGCAGGAGCGCCTCGCTTTTCACGTGGCTAACGGCGCAAACCAGTATGCGCCGATGACCGGCGTGCAGGCGCTGCGCGAAGCCATTGCCGATAAAACCGCCGGGCTATACGGCCATAAACCTGATGCAAATACCGATATCACGGTAACAGCCGGGGCGACAGAAGCCCTTTACGCGGCCATTACCGCGCTGGTTCGCCCTGGTGATGAAGTGATTTGCTTTGACCCAAGCTACGACAGCTATGCTCCGGCCGTGACGCTTTCCGGCGGAGTGCTCAAACGTATCGCCCTGCAACCGCCTTTTTTCCGCGTTGACTGGGAAGAGTTCGCCACATTGCTTAGTCCGCGCACGCGCCTGGTTATTCTGAACACGCCGCACAACCCATCGGCAACGGTGTGGCGTAAAAGCGATTATGCGGCGCTCTGGCAGGCAATCAAGCAGCATGAAGTTTATGTTTTGAGCGATGAAGTTTACGAGCACATTTGCTTTGCCGAAGAAGGTCATGCCAGCGTGCTCGCCCATCCGCAGCTTCGCGAACGTGCAGTTGCCGTTTCTTCTTTTGGCAAAACGTTTCATATGACAGGTTGGAAAGTAGGCTACTGCGTGGCGCCAGCGGCGCTTAGCGCCGAATTGCGCAAAGTGCATCAATATCTGACTTTCGCAGTGAATACTCCGGCGCAGCTTGCAATCGCGGATATGCTGCGCGCGCAGCCCGAGCATTATCGTGAATTACCGGATTTTTATCGTGCCCGACGCGACAGATTTGTTCAGGCGCTGGCGGACAGCCGCTTTGAGATACTGCCGTGCGAGGGAACCTATTTCCTGCTGGCGGATTACAGCGCGATTTCGGATCTGGACGACGTGAGCTTCTGCCAGTGGCTGACCAAAGAAGTAGGCGTTGCGGCGATTCCGCTGTCGGTGTTCTGCGCCGATCCGTTCCCGCATAAGCTGATTCGCCTGTGTTTTGCGAAGCAGGAAGCGACGCTGGATGCGGCGGCTGAACGTTTGTGTAAGGTTTAATTGAGGAGCGGTGGATGGCGCTGGCGCTTATCCACCCTACACGAATCCCAGATCGGGTATGGGTAATGCCGCCCGCACCTGGCAACCGTAAGTCGGGTATGCGTAGCGCTACCCGACTTCATTAAGCCGCCGGCACCACTTTAATATTCTCCATTCCAATCCCCAGCTTGCGCGGTTCATGGCCGAGGATATTGCCTTCATTGGATAACTGCGGCTCCGGTGGAATAATTTCCAGCGTATTGCTGCGCTCCGGGTTATCGAAATGCAGCGTGGTGGTGCTGAGCTCTGCGCCAAGCGTCAAAGTTTGCTGTTGATTGCCCACTTTAACCGGCACCGGTTTACCGGCGTTTGGCCCGAAGGCCTTGGCGGTGATGACCAGATCAAATTTCTCCGGCAGCGGTTCGGCATATTCAATCTTCACCTCCGGCGCCAGATTAGCATTAGACCAACGGCCCCAGTCCTCAGGACGTGAGATGCCGGTAAACTGCTTCACGTTAAGCGGCGCGCCCGGCACGCTGAAGATAAAACTATCGGCCTGATAGCGAATCGCGTTTTCATCAATTCTCAGCGTCGCCACGTTATGATTGAATCTGTCTTTATCGAGCAGCTCATCAGCGAATTTCACCTTCTGCTTATCAATTTGGGCTTCCACAAGGTGCACCGAAGGCTTGCCGCCTAGCTGCCCCTGCGACACGCATAATCCGGTGGAAAGCGCCAGTTTCGGCTCCCACAGACGCGCCATCTTGAAGCAGCGGTCAACCCAGATAAATTTATCTTTAACGCTAAAACCAGCCAGTTGATAACGCAGCGGCGCGGAATATTCGCTTTCCGGCAGCGGCTCAATTTTGTCTTCCGAAATACGCAGCAGCAAAGGCATTTTGAAATGCGCCCCGGAGAAGCTGAAAGTATTTTTCTCCCGTTCGATGGTGTATTCCGTGATGGTTTTCGGGAAGTTCCACAGGTCGATAACGTCCGGTTTCCACTCAAGGATCTTATCTTTGATATTCAGAAAGACGGAAGAGAGCGACTCGCCAGAAATACTGCTGCGGCCAAGACCGATATAGTTGTCGCCGCCCAGAATATCCAGCACCGTTGCGCCGTTATCCATCGTGCTGCGTTTCACCGGAATTAATTTAGCTTCAGGTTTATCGCCCCGAATAATAAAGAACAAATTATCTCGCTCCTGCTTATTCAGGTAGGTATAAGCCGTGTTGTTCATTGCCAGATGATCGGAAGAAACAACAATCACCGTATTTTTAAAATACGGCGAGGCTTTAATTTTTTCGATTAATGCCGCTACGTGTTCCTGGCTGCAGGCTACCGCGCTAAACGACTGGTTAACTTTGCCGTCGAAAGTGTAGCTGCGACGGTTGCAGGTTTTTGAAATAAACCCGTCCGGATGGTGGGTATCCACCGTCAGCGTGAACAACGAGAAGCGTTTATTGGCTTTCGAAAGCTCAATGAATTTCTCGTAAACCTCGTCCAGCACCGTGTCATCGTAATAACCCCAGTTATTTTTATAGCTCGGGTCGGCCACCATTGTTTTCAGCTCCTGTGCGCCGTACATATGGTCGAAGCCGTGAGACTGTAAAAAGACGTCTTTGCCGCCAAAGCGCAGGTCCGCGCCCTGCATAAAGTAGTTTTCATAGCCGGAGGCTTTCAGGATATCGCCAAGGCAGACGTTTTTCGGGAAGATGCTCGACACCGATGCCGACGAGTTGCCTTCAAAAGGCGCAAACAGCGGAATGCCGCACTGGGAGGAAACCATCCCGGCAATGGTATAACCGGTGCCGGGAAGCTGGCCTGTGTGGCTGAAATCCAGACCGGAATCCTTCAGGCCGGTTAATTCCGGGGCGAGATCGGGGAATAATTCCGGCTGGAAATAGGTACGCTCAAGACTTTCACCGTAAATATAAACCAGGTTCAGCTTTGGATTATTAATGACGCCATGCGGGACTTTATAATAAGCGTCAAAATCGGACTCCCCGTTGCGGGTCTGAGTTTTTACTAAATCAACGACCTGGCGGAACGCGGAAGACGCATCCACGCAGGCCAATGCCAAAACCACGGCCAGCAGGCTGTAGCCAAAATGATGAGGATGGTTTTTACGGCGACGCAAAATCCACGTCAGCAAACCAAAAATAACCACCAGCCCCGCCAGCACGCCCAGGCCCGGAAGAATGTACTTGCCGATGCCCGCGCCCGTCAGGCTGCTGGTTAGCGTATAAAGTACGGCGTCGTTGATCCCGTCGCCGGTAAAATAGTTACTGGCGACCAGCGTCACATTCAGGATGATATAAAGAGTTAAAATCAGCAGAATAGAGCCAAACCACCAGATATTTCGTCCGGCTTTTACGGCGTAAACAGCGATAGCTGCCACAAACAACACGATTGAAAGCAATTCTGACAACTGCCCGCCCCTCACTAAAATGGACGCCCACCCGGCGCAACGCTTGCTTCAGAGGAATTCTGAGCGCTCAATCTAGCCCTGAAGACACAGCGTTGCAATTTGTCTGTCACAAAAGTGTGCTGCGTTTCGGAATTGTTGAGTATTTCCCCTTTATAGGAAAAGTCTATTGCAGCCATTGATACTACGATTGCCCGACAGATTGACCCTCCCACCGCTTCGATGCTGTAATTCCCGCGCTGTTATGATTTTTTAAAGTGGAATTGTAACGCGCAACATTAAGAGGCCACCCCGCAACGGGTGGCCTTTTTCTTTTGCGGCAATCGCTTTGTAAGGTATGACTTATTGATTCAATAAAACCTACCCATTAGAGTTGAGCGCCCAACTTCGGTACCTTTCTCCCATCGCAAAACGGAGGAAGTTCAGATGTCTTTAATTAATACCAAAATCAAACCATTCAAAAACAGCGCTTTTAAAAACGGTGAATTCATCGAAGTTACCGAGCAGGACGTAGAAGGTCGCTGGAGCGTATTCTTCTTCTATCCGGCCGACTTTACCTTTGTATGCCCAACTGAACTGGGCGACGTGGCTGACCATTACGAAGAATTCCAGAAATTGGGCGTAGATATCTATTCTGTTTCTACCGACACCCATTTCACCCACAAAGCATGGCACAGCAGCTCTGAAACCATCGCGAAGATCAAATACGCGATGATTGGCGACCCAACCGGCGCGTTGACCCGCAACTTCGAAAACATGCGTGAAGACGAAGGTCTGGCGGACCGCGGTACCTTTATCGTTGACCCACAGGGCATCATTCAGGCTATCGAAGTGACTGCGGAAGGCATTGGCCGTGACGCGTCTGACCTGCTGCGTAAAGTGAAAGCGGCTCAGTACGTAGCTTCTCACCCAGGTGAAGTTTGCCCGGCTAAATGGAAAGAAGGCGAAGCAACTCTGGCTCCGTCTCTGGACCTGGTCGGCAAAATCTAATTTTTCTTCGGTTTTTGCTCCATAGCTGCGTTGGCTTCACTCTCGCACCCCGGTCACTTACTTATGTAAGCTCCCGGGGACTTAAGAGTTCGCCGCCTTACTCTGAAGCAAAATCCTTTGAAAAATGGTCATTAAGCGGGTGCGGTTTTGCACCCGTTTCAATCCAAATCCCATGATGCAAGCTGCATTCAGGCCGCCCGGTTAAGGCTGCTTGCATGATGATGTTTTATGAGAGGGAAGAACAATGCTCGACACAAACATGAAAACCCAGCTCAAGGCCTACCTTGAGAGACTCACTAAACCTGTTGAGTTGATTGCAACTCTGGATGACGGCCCTAAGTCATCGGAGATTAAGGAACTGCTGGCAGAAATCGCTGAATTATCTGACAAAGTCTCCTTTAGCATTAATAACGACCTGCCGGTGCGCAAGCCGTCATTCCTGATTACTAACCCAG
Source organism: Dryocola boscaweniae (assembly GCF_025215095.1). GTDB lineage: Bacteria > Pseudomonadota > Gammaproteobacteria > Enterobacterales > Enterobacteriaceae > Dryocola > Dryocola boscaweniae. The sequence goes on from NZ_JALHAP010000075.1 coordinate 108,146, forward strand.
GTTCCGATAAGGGCCCGCGTTTCGCCGGTTCCCCGCTCGGCCACGAATTTACTTCTCTGGTGCTGGCGCTGCTCCAGACCGGGGGACACCCGTCGAAAGAATCTCAGGATCTGCTTGAGCAAATCCGTGAAATCGACGGTGATTTCCATTTTGAAACCTATTACTCGCTCTCCTGCCACAACTGCCCGGACGTTGTGCAGGCGCTGAACCTGATGAGCGTCCTTAATCCGCGCATCAGCCACACCGCCATTGACGGCGGCGTGTACCAGAACGAAATTCAGGAACGCAATGTGATGGGCGTGCCTGCGGTTTACCTCAACGGTAAAGAGTTCGGTCAGGGCCGTATGACGCTCGCGGAAATCGTCGGCAAAATTGATACCGGCGCCGAAAAACGCGCGGCTGCAGCGCTGAACAAGCGTGAAGCCTACGACGTGCTGATCGTCGGCAGCGGCCCTGCGGGCGCGGCGGCGGCGGTTTATGCGGCGCGTAAAGGCATTCGCACGGGCTTAATGGGCGAACGCTTTGGCGGCCAGGTTTTAGATACGGTTGATATCGAAAACTACATTTCCGTGCCGAAAACAGAAGGCCAGAAGCTGGCCGGCGCCCTGAAAGCCCACGTTGACGATTACGATGTGGACGTTATTGATACCCAGAGCGCAAGCAAGCTGATTCCTGCTCAGGCCGAAGGCGGTTTACACCAGATTCAAACGGCCTCTGGCGCTACGCTTAGCGCACGCAGCGTTATCATTGCTACCGGCGCAAAATGGCGCAATATGAACGTGCCGGGCGAAGATCAGTATCGCACCAAAGGCGTAACCTACTGCCCGCACTGCGACGGTCCGCTGTTTAAAGGCAAGCGCGTTGCGGTTATCGGCGGCGGCAACTCCGGCGTGGAAGCGGCTATCGATCTGGCCGGGATTGTCGAACACGTTACCCTGCTGGAGTTTGCGCCAGAGATGAAGGCCGACCAGGTGCTGCAAAACAAAGTTCGCAGCCTGAGCAACGTCGATATCATCCTGAACGCGCAAACGCTGGAAGTGAAAGGCGACGGCAGCAAAGTTACCGGCCTGCAGTATAAAGACCGCGTGAGCGAAAGCGTTCATGACGTGGCGCTGTCCGGCATTTTCGTGCAAATCGGCCTGCTGCCAAACACAACCTGGCTTGAAGGCAGCGTTGAGCGCAACCGCATGGGCGAAATCATCATCGACGCCAAATGCGAAACCACCGTGAAAGGCGTGTTTGCCGCGGGCGACTGCACCACCGTGCCTTACAAACAGATTATTATCGCCACCGGCGAAGGCGCTAAAGCCTCTTTAAGCGCGTTTGACTATCTGATTCGCACCTCGGTTCCAGAATAAGACAAAGACTCACCTGCAAAATCCAAAGCGGCTTCGGCCGCTTTTTTATTGCCTGCCGCTTCCCTTACCCATTTTTAGGTATAAGAATTAACGGGTTAAGGGCACCCAGCGCAACGTTACGCAAACGAAGAAGTGATACGCTGCTTTCTTAAGACCCCTGTCGATCCTCAAATAACCGCATCGCTCATTTTGTCGGCAGCGACATGCACCTGGTTATTTGTATCTATAAAGGCAAACTTATGAAGCGAATCATTATCCCCTCTCATTTTATCCACACGCGCAGCACGCCTTTCTGGACAAGGGAAACCGCACCGCCCGGTATCTGGAAGCGCCATCTCGACGCCGGTACGCGGCAGGGCGTTTATCCCCGCTTATCAGTGATGCAGGGTGTAATCCGCTATTGCGGCTATGCTGATGAATTCAGCCCGGAACCGGTTGAAACCTTCGTTATTGAGGCTGGCCAGTTCGGCGTTTTCCCGCCCGAGATTTGGCACAACATTGAAGCCTTAACTATTGATGTTTTATTCAACGTTGATTTTTACGTTGATCCGCAAATTCTGCTCGAGGAGTAAGGTTTAAAAGATGGACACTAGCGAAGAAAATAAAGGTTATACGCTGGCCGTGATGAACCGTAAAACCGGAACCGTCGCCGAAAAGATTTATTTGAAGCCGATGGCGCTGTACGTGCCGTCCGTCGCCGCCGCAGCCGTTGCTACGCTCGTGGAGAGCATTGGGCCGTCTGATGATTGCACAGTTTGCGATACCGGCTACGCGCTCAGCGTCACTAATAACAATAACGGCGTCTCGGTAGATAAAGACTTTAAGACGCTGGCGCAACTGGCGGAGCCGGACACCGCCGCCGATGCGGTAAAAGATCTTATTAATATCGTGCGCGGCTATGACGACGACGAAGAGCACAACGTTTGCGGCTGGTAGCTCGCCTTTAGCGTTCCATGCCTGATGTAAAAAGCGCCTTTCTAAGCTGCACCCATAAAAAACTGCACCTTACTAAGTTGACGTTCAACGTTTGGGGTGCAGTGCATTTCGGGGGCTTACAAAACCGTTACTTTCTGCGCCAGGTGGTGCCCTGCGGGCCATCTTCCAGCACAATCCCCATCTCGTTTAAGCGGTCGCGCGCCTGGTCGGCCAGCGCCCACTCTTTTGATTTCCGGGCATCGTTACGCTGTTTAATGAGCGCTTCAATTTCGGCAACTTCCCCGTCGTCCGCCTGCGCGCTGCTTTGCAGGAAGGCTTCCGGCTCCTGCTCCAGCAGACCCAGCACGCCGGAGAGCTGACGCAGCGCCGCTGCAAGACCGTTTGCCGCTGGCAGGTCTTCTGTCTTCAGGCGGTTAACCTCACGCGCCATATCGAACAGCACGGAATAGGCTTCCGGCGTGTTGAAATCATCGTCCATTGCTTCGCGGAAACGGGCTTCGAATGCTTCGCCGCCTGCTGGCTGCGCGGTGTTGTCCGTGCAGCGCAGCGCGGTGTAAAGACGCTCCAGCGAGGTGCGAGCCTGCTTCAGATTTTCTTCGCTGTAGTTTAGCTGGCTACGATAGTGGCCGGACATCAGGAAGTAACGGATGGTTTCCGCATCGTAGTATTTCAGCACGTCGCGCACGGTGAAGAAGTTGCCCAGCGATTTGGACATTTTTTCGCGGTCGACCATCACCATGCCCGAGTGCATCCAGGTATTCACATACTCGCCGTCGTGGGCGCAGGTGGACTGGGCGATTTCGTTTTCATGATGCGGGAACATCAGGTCTGAGCCGCCGCCGTGGATATCAAAATGGTTGCCGAGCTGTTTGCAGTTCATGGCGGAACATTCAATGTGCCAGCCAGGACGGCCTTCGCCCCACGGAGATGACCAGCTTGGCTCGCCCGGCTTGGACATCTTCCACAGCACAAAGTCCATCGGGTTGCGCTTCACGTTCGCTTCAACTTCAACGCGCGCGCCAGCCTGAAGCTGATCCAAATCCTGGCGAGAGAGTTTGCCGTACGTCGGATCGGTTTCAACAGAGAACATCACGTCGCCGTTGGAGGCCACATAAGCATGGTTACGCTCGATAAGCTGTTCAACAATTTCGATGATTTCAGGAATATGTTGGGTCGCGCGCGGCTCGCTGTCCGGACGCAAAATGTTCAGCGCGTCGAAATCGGCGTGCATTTCGGCCACCATGCGGTCGACCAGCGCAACAAAATCTTCGCCGTTTTCGTGGGCGCGTTTGATAATTTTGTCGTCAATATCGGTGATATTGCGCACATACTTCAGCTTAAACCCAAGAAATCGCAGATAACGCGCAACCACATCGAAGGCGACAAAAGTACGGCCATGGCCGATGTGACACAGGTCGTAAACGGTAATACCACACACGTACATGCCGACTTGCCCGGCATGAATAGGTTTGAATTCCTCTTTTTGACGAGTCATTGTATTAAAGATTTTTAACATCAGGGGATTCCGTATCAACGTGTGTAAGCAAAATTGGGGTATATGTTACCTCAAAATTTCACACGGAAGCAGCCCGCATTGCAAGGTGATGATGACGTTCAGTTATGCTATAACAACCACCTTGTGTGGCGGCACCGTCTGCCGGAACACTGTCTGACTAAATATAGGATGCACAGCATGGTTACTTTTCACACTAATCACGGTGATATCGTCATCAAAACTTTTGACGATAAAGCGCCAATTACCGTTAAAAACTTCATGGATTACTGCCGCGAAGGCTTCTACGACAACACCATTTTCCACCGTGTGATCAACGGCTTTATGATCCAGGGCGGCGGTTTTGAACCGGGCATGAAGCAGAAAGAAACCAAAGACACCATTCAGAACGAAGCGAACAACGGTCTGAAAAACACCCGTGGCACGCTGGCGATGGCTCGCACCCAGGCTCCGCACTCCGCAAGCGCACAGTTCTTTATCAACGTGGTTGATAACGACTTCCTGAACTTCAGCGGCGAAAGCCTGCAGGGTTGGGGTTACTGCGTATTTGCCGAAGTGGTAGAAGGCATGGACGTGGTTGATAAAATCAAAGCGGTTTCCACCGGCCGCAGCGGCATGCACCAGGACGTTCCTAAAGAAGACGTTATTATAAACAGCGTCACCGTAAGCGAATAATCTCCGCTTAATGATCCTGTTTATTGCAGATTTACATCTCTGCCCAGAAGAACCGGCGATTACCGCCGGTTTTCTGCGTTTTCTGGCAGGCACAGCGCGGGAAGCGCAGGCGCTCTATATCCTTGGCGATCTCTTTGAGGCCTGGATTGGCGACGACGATCCGCAGCCGTTGCATCAAGAAATTGCATCAGCAATCAACGAACTGGTTGCCTGTGGCGTGCCCTGCTACTTCATTCACGGCAACCGGGATTTTCTGCTCGGAAAGCGCTTTGCCCGTAAAAGCGGCATGACGCTGCTGCCGGAAGAAAAAGTGCTAGACCTGTACGGCCGCAGAATATTGATTCTGCACGGCGATACGCTTTGTACGGATGACGCCGGCTATCAGGCGTTTCGCAAGAAGGTGCACCAGCCCTGGCTGCAGTGGGTATTTCTCGCTCTGCCGCTGTTTATTCGTAAACGCGTCGCCGCCAGAATGCGCGCCGGGAGCAAAGCCGCCAACAGCAGCAAGTCTCTGGCAATAATGGATGTGAACCAGCAGGCCGTTATCGATGCTCTTACCCGCCATCAGGTGCAGTGGATGATTCACGGACACACGCACCGCCCCGCCATTCACCCGCTTGAAGCCAACGGCCAGCAAGCGTTTCGCTGCGTGTTAGGCGCCTGGCATACCCAGGGTTCAATGATCAAAGTGACCCCGGAAGACGTCGAGTTAATTCCTTTCGATTTTTAGCCTTAAAGCGCCTCTTTTCGCCGCTTTACTCCCCACGCAACCGTTTTCCTTGCCAGTGGTTCATGATATTCTCACACTCCTTCTGACCGACCGCCAGGCGTTCGGTGATGTTTGCACACCCACAGGAGTTTTGAGACGCATGTCCTCGAACCAATCCCCGGCGCGTATCGCCATTGTCATGGGTTCCAAAAGTGACTGGGCCACCATGCAGTTTGCAGCAGAAATCCTCACCGCCCTTGAAATCCCGCACCATCTTGAAGTGGTTTCCGCGCATCGCACGCCGGACAAGCTGTTCAGTTTTGCCGAACAGGCTGAGAGCAATGGCTATCAGGTGATTATTGCGGGCGCTGGCGGCGCTGCGCATCTGCCCGGCATGCTGGCGGCAAAAACGCTGGTGCCGGTTCTTGGCGTGCCGGTACAAAGCGCGGCCCTGAGCGGCGTGGACAGCCTTTACTCCATCGTTCAGATGCCACGCGGTATCCCGGTAGGTACGCTGGCGATTGGTAAAGCGGGCGCGGCTAACGCGGCCCTGCTTGCGGCTCAGATTCTGGCCCTGCACGACAACGCCTTGCATAAGCGCCTGGCCGCGTGGCGTAACGCGCAAACGGAAGAAGTGCTGGAGAACCCGGACCCGCGGGGTGAGGCATGAAACGCGTCTGCGTATTAGGCAACGGCCAGTTAGGCAGAATGCTGCGCCAGGCGGGCGAACCGCTGGGCATTGCGGTTTATCCGGTAGGGCTTGATGCCGAGCCAGAAGCGGTTCCCTTCGCGCAAAGCGTAATCACCGCTGAAATCGAGCGCTGGCCTGAAACGGCGCTCACTCGCGAACTGGCTCGCCACAACGCTTTCGTTAACCGCGATATCTTCCCAATCATTGCGGATCGCCTGACGCAAAAACAGTTGTTCGATAAGCTCGAACTCGCTACCGCGCCGTGGCAGCTACTTTCCAGCCACGATGAGTGGGCTGGCGTGTTTGCAAACCTTGGCGATCTCGCCATTGTAAAACGTCGCGTTGGCGGTTATGACGGGCGCGGCCAGTGGCGTTTGCGCAGTGATGAAACCGACCAGTTGCCGGAAGACTGCTACGGCGAATGCATCGTTGAAAAAGGCATTAACTTCTCCGGTGAAGTTTCGCTGGTCGGCGCGCGCGGCCACGACGGCACCACGGTGTTTTATCCGCTGACGCACAATCTGCACCAGGACGGTATTCTGCGCACAAGCGTCGCCTTCCCGCATGCAAATGCCGAACAGCAGCAACAGGCGGAAGCCATGCTCTCTGCCATCATGCATGAGCTGGGTTATGTCGGCGTGATGGCGATGGAATGCTTTATTACGCCAGCCGGTCTGCTGATCAACGAGCTTGCGCCGCGCGTTCACAACAGCGGGCACTGGACGCAGAACGGCGCATCCATCAGCCAGTTTGAACTGCATCTGCGCGCGATTGTGGATTTGCCGCTGCCGCAGCCAGTAGTTAACGCGCCGTCGGTGATGGTTAATCTGATTGGCAGCGAGCTGAACTACAACTGGCTGAAGCTGCCGCTTGTGCACCTGCACTGGTATGACAAAGACGTACGCGAAGGACGCAAAGTCGGTCATCTCAATCTGAACGACAGCGATAAAGACAGGCTGAGCGCATCGCTTGAAGCGTTAGTACCGCTGCTGTCACCAGATTATGCGAGCGGCATTGCCTGGGCGCAGAGCAAGCTTCTGTAGCAGGACGGATTTTACGGCGGGTGGCGCTACGCTTACCCGCCCTACGAGAAGTAGTTTGATGCATGCGATTTTGTAGGTCGGATAAGCAAAGCGTCATCCGACATCCGGTACGCCGCATTTTCCCCTCTTTCATTTCTCTCTCACCAGGCGCACAATCCCCGGCGTTTCACCCCCATTTGCTTTAAGGTTTATGTATGCACAACGCCCGCTCCGACACCCAACAATATGAAATCCTGCTGCGCAATGATATTCCGCTTATCGACGTGCGCGCGCCGGTTGAATTTGCTCAGGGAGCCATGCCCGCGGCGCTGAATCTTCCGTTAATGACGGACGACGAGCGGGCCGCTGTGGGCACCTGTTACAAACAGCGCGGACAAAAAGCGGCCATTGAGCTGGGCCACAGCCTGGTGAAGGGAGAGATTCGCGATACCCGCATACAAAAGTGGCTGGAACAGTGCCGGCTGCATCCGGAAGGCTATCTGTGCTGCGCCAGAGGCGGAATGCGTTCCCATATTGTTCAGCAGTGGCTGCGCGAAGCAGGCATAAACTATCCGCTGGTGGAAGGCGGCTATAAAGCGCTACGCCATTACGCATTGCAGACCATAGAGTCCCGCTCAAAGTGGCCGATGGTTCTGGTGAGCGGCAATACCGGCTGCGGTAAAACCATGCTTATCCGCGCGCTGCCGACGGGTGTCGATCTCGAAGGGCTGGCGCGTCACCGCGGCTCCTCGTTTGGCCGCACGATTGTGGAACAGCCTTCCCAGGCAAGCTTTGAGAATAATTTAGCCGCCACGCTGCTCAAAAAAAGCGCGGATACGCAGGTTACCTGGGTTATCGAAGACGAAGGCCGCATGATTGGCTCGCGGCACATCCCGGAATCGTTCAGAGAAAACATGGCTCGCGCGCCGATTGTGGTGGTTGAAGATCCGTTTGAGGTGCGTCTGGAACGCCTGAAAACGGAATATTTCCAGCAGATGAGCGAAGCGTTTTTGTCCGTCAGCGATGAAGAAAGCGCGTGGAAAAATTATGCCGAATACCTGCACCACGGCCTGTTCGCCATTCGTCGCCGCTTAGGCATGGAGCGTTTCCAGCAGTTCACCATGGTGCTGGATAAAGCGCTGGAATTTCAGCGTAATACCGGCTCGAGCGACGGGCATCTGGCGTGGCTTGCGCCGCTGCTGGAAGAATACTACGACCCGATGTATCGCTATCAGTTAAGCAAAAAAGCAGGGCAGATTGTGTTTCGCGGGGATTACAGCCAGGTTGAATCCTGGCTGCGCAGCAGCAGCTACGTCAGCCAGGCAAAATAGTTTCTTAGTGTCGGTCGCGTTTATCCGCGCGACGGGCAAGATAATCCCCCGCCATTTGCACCACCTGCACCAGCACAATCAGCGCAACGACCGTTACGACCATCACCTGCGTTTCGTAGCGGTAGTAACCGTAACGAATCGCCAGGTCGCCCACGCCGCCACCGCCAACGATACCGGCCATCGCCGAATAGCCAATCAGGCTTACCAGCGTAATGGTTAAACCGCGCAGCAGACCCGCGCTTGCTTCAGGTAACAGCACCGTGCAGATGATGCGCATCGGGCTTGCGCCAAAGGCCTGCGCCGCCTCGATAATGCCGCGATCCACCTCACGCAGCGCGCCGTCGACCAGCCGTGCGTAGAAGGCAATCGCTGCCACCGAAAGCGGAACCGACGCCGCAATCGGGCCAATGGTGTTGCCGAGCAGAAACTGCGTCAGCGGTAATAACAGCACCAGCAAAATCACAAACGGCACCGACCGAACGATATTCACCACCACCGAACTAAACACGTTCACAAAACGGTTTTGCCAGAACAGGTTCCTGTCGGTAACAAAAATCAGGAAACCGAGCGGCAAACCGCCGACGATAGCCAGCACCGTTGAGATGCTGAGCATCTGGAAGGTTTCATTAAAAGCGAGCAGCAGGTCCGCGACTAAATCATCCATTGATCACCTCCACCTGGGCCGTACGGGCGCGAATGTGTTCCACGGCGGCATCCACCGCAGATGGGTTATGCGGGGCGGTTAGTTGTACAACCAGAACGCCCAGCGCCTTTTCGCCGATGTATTCAATTTTGCCGTGCAGGATATTTACCGCCACGCCAAATTTTACCGCCACATCGGAAAGCACCGGCTGTTCGGCGGAGTCGCCTATGAATAAAATCTTCAGCAAAGAGCCGTGCAGATGCTGTTGCAGGCGCTCCGGCAGCGTGAGATTCAGCGTGTGGGAAACCAGTTGCTGCGTGAAAGCATGCTGCGGATGCGCGAAGATGTCGAACACCTCCCCCGCCTCCACTACCTTGCCGCCGGACATTACCGCCACCCGATCGCAAATGGATTTAATCACGTTCATCTCGTGGGTGATCAGCACGATGGTAATGCCCAGTTGCTGATTAATCTGTTTGAGCAGCGCAAGAATGGTGGCCGACGTTTCCAGATCCAGCGCCGAGGTGGGCTCGTCGCACAACAGCACGTCCGGATGGTTGGCGATGGCGCGCGCAATGCCCACGCGCTGTTTTTGTCCGCCGCTAAGCTGCACCGGATAGCGGTTGGCTTTGTCATCCAGGCCCACCAGCTTCAGGATTTCCGCCACGCGCGGCGCTATTTTACCGCGCTCCCAGCCTGCGGCCTTCAGGCTGAACGCCACGTTCTGGCTCACGGTGCGGGTATGCATTAAGTTGAAGTGCTGAAAAATCATGCCGATACGCTGACGGGCTTTGCGAAGCTGGCTGCCCTCAAGGGCGGTGATTTCCGTTCCGGCAATTTTGACGCGGCCCAGGCTTGGGCGCTGCAAGGCATTGAGCGTGCGCAGCAGCGTGCTTTTCCCGGCGCCGCTGGTGCCGACGATGCCAAAAATCTCTCCGGACGCAATATGCAGGCTGACGTCGTCCACCGCCCTGCTGGTCTGGTTGCGGCCCGTGGGGAAATCCACACAGACCTTTTCTATTTCAATCATGAAAACCTCAGAGTCAACCACGATGGGCAGGCATCCCGCCTGACCGGATAATGCAGAATTACGGTTTAGCGGCCTGGATCATCCAGTCTGGTTTCTGGAAAGCGCTGAAAATGTTTTTCGGATCGTCGATAACCGCTTTATAAGCCGGTGACTTCACCACTTCCACAATGTCTTTCGCAAAGGGCTTATCGGCATCTTCGGTGCGCACGGCAATGATATTTTTGAGGTTTTCATCGAGGTGTTCCTGCTTAAGCGCGGAATTCAGATCCAGCCCGGCGGCGATAGCAAAGTTGCCGTTCACCAGGGCTGCGGCAGCGCTATCCAGCGTGCGCGGCAACTGCGCGGCCTCCAGCGGTTTAAATACCAGGCCTTTCGGATTGCTGGCGATATCGCGCTCCGAGGCTTTCGTCGGGTCGATATTCTCTTTGATGGTAATCAGCTCCATGGACTGCAGGAACCGCAGGCCTCGCGCCAGATTCGTTGGGTCATTAGAGAGCGTGACGATATCGCCCTTTTTCAGCTCGTCGATACTTTTTACCTTATGGGAATAGAGGCCCATTCCAGCGGTTGGCACGGTCAGCAGCTTCGTCAGCTTCAGGTTTTTATCGGCGGTGAATTTGTTGAAATAGAGGCTGTGCTGGAACAGGTTGGCGTCGATGCTGCCGTTGGCGAGCGCCATGTTCGGCTGAACGTAATCGCTGAATTCGCGCACCACAACTTTATAACCTTTCTCTTTCAGCGACGGCGCGATGGCCTGTTTAACCATATCGCCATAAGGACCAGGCGCTACGCCGAAAGTGATGGTCTTTGAGTCGGCTGCATGCGCCAGGTTCAGACCGCTTGCCAGAAGTAATGCCGCGCTCGCAACGCGAAGGCCGTGACGGATTCCCATATATTCTCCCTGAGATAAATGTGTGCTGTTTTGCGGCGGGCCGATCGGTGCCGGGCCGCTCCATAAGTCGCTGAAACTAAAACCGAGCGATTAAGATGGCACAAACCGCCGCAGGGAGTAATTGCGAAAAAGGAATAAGGAAAGCTGAAATAGGTATAAGCGAGGGGGGGTGGGCGTTTTCCTTTTAAGGCTGTGGCTGGAGGGAAGGTTGGATGTATCTGACATGGGGAGGATTCACTCAATATATAATACAAAAGGAATGACGCTTTATTTGTATTTCTCTATGCGAAATCTGGCAAATTTTTTGCTCTGGGCTTGGTCAGTGTTGACTGTCGGTTAAGTGCCAGAAGCGGACATTGGTCACACCGCGCTATATTAATTAATGGGCAGCAGTCACTTGTTCAGTAATGGTTAATGAAGATCGTGCGCTGATTTTATTTCCATCTGAATATCAAAGGACATTTTCAATTTTTGATTTCCTTGAGGTGCTTGTAAACAGTGGCTCGTCCCATAGAAAGAACGTTGGCAATGTAGTCAGCAGAGTTTCTGACGGTGAATGCTCCCTGGCGATAGAGTTCAGTCACCAGTTCTTTTTTCTGATGGCGAGACAGAGTTGAAAGCGAAGTATTGTTCTCTTTAAGCCACTGGTGGAGAAAAGTATTAATTTTTTCCTGCCAGTCATGTTTAAAAAGCTGGACTGGCTGTGGCTGCAAACGGTTAACGGACAGGAACATATCCAGCGCATTTTTCGCATCATCAAGCAGTGTCGTGCTGAAATTGATGCAAAAAATATATTCGGCTTCACCTTCCACGTTTGCCCGGATACTCACCGAACGCATCTTCTTACCATCCCAGTTCAGCTTTTCATAAGGGCCGGTCATGCTTTCAAGGTCATGAAGCGAAAGTTCTTCTAGCCCAGCATCATCCCCAATGCTCCGTTTGGAAATATTATTGGCAAGGTAGGCAATTTTGCCGCTTTTAACGCTGTGTATAGCGACTTCCACTACCGGGTGAAATAGCGCGGCAATACCGTCAGCGACTGATTTTAATGTAGCGAACTGTTCGTCTTTTCTGCTCTTTTGTACGTCCAATCTCTGGCTCTCCTGGGTCTTCTGACCTAACTGTAACGCAGAACCTTGCTCCCTGTCCCTTTGCTACACACTTTCGGGACAAAAATTCTATTTCTTTGACCATGAGACAGTCAGAACTTTTTTGTATGGCCTGTCCTTTCTCAAGGAATAACTAATATATTCAATTAGATATTCCTTAAATGAATATATTTCGCATTGTTAATTTCAATGGATAAGTATATACAAAATGTACAATATGGATTATATGTCTACACAATGACAGTCTGCAGACAAAAAGTCCCGCTTGCCTGGCTCCGTCACTCACACTCACGATACTGGAGGAATTTATGCGCCCACTGAAGTTAATCGTCATGTTATCCGCAGCCCTATTCGTCAGCTTTTCAGCGGTGTCGGCAACCCTGCCTTCAACCATCCGTATCGGCACAGATCCAGGATATGCACCTTTTGAGTCCAAATCATCGGACGGTAAAGTGATTGGGTTCGACATCGACCTCGCAATGGCCTTGTGTGAACGCATGAAGGTACAGTGCGTGATTGTTGAATCACCCTTCGATGCTCTCATTCCATCCCTGAAAGCCAAAAAAGTCGATGCCATTATGGCGGCAATGACCATTACCCCCGCCCGGCTCAAAGAAATTAACTTCTCTGACAAACTCTACTCGGCAAAAGCGCGCCTGATTGCCCCACGCGGTGTGACATTGCTACCCACGCCTGACTCGCTAATGGGCAAGAATATTGGTGTTCTACAGGGTTCGATTCAGGAAGCCTACGCCAACAAATACTGGCGTAAGAGCGGCATTAATGTCGTCTCGTACCCGACGCAAGATGATATCTATTCCGACCTGACGGCGGGTCGGCTGGATGCCGCCTTCCAGGATGAAGTTGCTGGCATGTATGGTTTCCTGAAAAGCGCAGCAGGAAAAAACTATGACTTTGCAGGCCCGGCAGTACTGGATAAGGACATTTTCGGAGTGGGCGTTGGCATGGGCCTGCGTAAGGACAAACCTGAACTACAACAGGCGGTAAATGAGGCGTTCAAATCGCTGCGGGCTGACGGCACCTACAAAAAGATCGCTGATAAATATTTCTCTTTTGATATCTACTGAGTCAGGAAGCGGAGTCAACATGACCGTCAACACGAGTACCATTTTCACCGGTTCCGCCGGTGCGGGCAGCCAGTCTGAGATCATCAAGCATACTTTTACCGGCGGAGATAACCCGCGTAGCGTCTATATTCAGGCGGGACTGCATGCAGACGAACATCCCGGTATGCTGGTTATCCAGCATTTACTTAAGGAGCTGGAAGTCATTGATCGGGCCTGCGGGATCAACGGCACGATTACGCTGATACCCTTTGCCAACCCTGTGGGAATGATGCAGAACGTGCTGGGGTTCTGGACCGGCCGCTTCAATCTGGCTAACGGTGAAAACTTCAATCGTAACTTTCCAGACCTTGCTGAGGAGCTCGAAGCGCTTCACTCAAACACCGAGTGGGTCGAACTCTCGCCTGCGCTTCAGCTTGATAGCCTGCTGATGCCAAAAGCGCACGAAGATGTGGTCAGTGCCGGTAAAAGAGCGCTGCTTCGCGAGGCAGTTAAACATGACATCATCCTGGATCTTCATTGCGATACGGCAGCCATACTGCATTTTTATACCAATGAACGCTATCGTGAACGTGCAATCAACCTGGCGGCGGCTCTGGGCATTGAGGCTGTGCTGTTGGAAAGTTTTGCCGGTGGTGGCGCCTTTGACGAAGCCTGCACCAAAGGCTGGCAGTGGCTGGCGGATAAAGGACTGGAACCAGCTGAACGCATTCCCTTCTCTGTTTCGGTCGAGCTTCGCGGCCAGGCTGATGTCAGTGATGAACTCGCCGCAGATGATGCACGCCGAATTCTGAGCTATCTGTGCGCAGAAGGCTTTATCAACACCGAAATTCCCGTAACACAGCCGCTTCACCGTGACAGGATTGATACATTTCCGCTGGAAGGTGCGGTGCATTTGCCATCACCGGCAAACGGTCTGGTAGTCTGGAAAAAGCAGTTGGGTGACTGGGTTAAAAAAGGCGAATGTCTTGGGGAAATTGCCAGCCTGGACGGCAAGGCTTGCGGCCAACGTGTGCCAGTTTACAGTCCGGTAGACGGCAGGATTCTGGTACAGCCTTTGACGGCGATGGTCAGAATCGGGCAACGGGTTGCGCTGATTGCAGGTAAAGAGCTACAACAAGACAGGAAAAAAGGTAAGCTGCTGCTGAACTTCTGATATCAATTAAGGCCCCGGAATAACATCCGGGGCTTTTTATTTACGCTTTCAATTGCGCCAGAATACTTGCTGAAATCTGTGCATCTTGCACACCCAGCCCGGTCAAATCGGCAATGGTTATATCAGCCTCACCACGCACACACTGCGAGCGGTCCGACAGTAAACTACCGAGCTCAATAACCTTCGCATTTTCGCGATACTCAACCGGCAAATGGCTTAGTTCGCCATATGCAGCGCACTGTTTAAGAGAATCAGCCACAATACAATTGGCCTTCGCCACAAGTTTTGCGTCAAGTTCTTGCTTACCTGGGGTATCAGCACCCACCGCGGTAATATGCGTACCCGGTTGTACCCAATCGGCAAGTACTAAGGGCTTTGTTGATGGCGTAGCGGTGACGATAACCGAAGCGCCGCTTGCGGCTTGCTGCTCGCTGGTCGTAGTGACCAGTTGAATATCGATATCGGAAAGCTGCTCGCGGAAACGGGACAGCGATTCCTCGCTCCGTCCCCAGACAAACACGTCACGACAAGATGTCAGCTCCAGTAACTGGCGCAACTGAAGCTCCGCCTGTAATCCGGTACCGAAGATTGCAATCCGCTCAACACGCTTAGGGAGCAACATCTCAGCCGCAATGCGCCCAGCGAGCGCAGTACGGACGCCCGTCAACCAACCGCTATCGTTAAGCAGCACCAGCGGCTGCCCTGTTTGCGCTGAGAAGACCATATTCAGCCCGTCGTTACTCGGCAGACCAAGGGAAGGATTGTTATAAAAACCGGTTGAGATTTTTACACAAAAACTTTCGCTTCCCTCAATCCAGGCTGATTTGATACAGCAGTCGCCTTCGGCTTGTGCAAAGGCAAACTGCTGTGCGGGTGGAAGCTGCACCCGCCCTGCGGAAAACGCTTCAAAACCCGCTTTCAATCTGGTCAGCGCATCGTTTTGGTTAAATAACGCTTTGATTTCTTCAAGGCCGATTATTTTCATTTCACAGCACCGGTGAATTTTTCCAGAGTGATATTTTTGCCACACAGTACCACTGCAACACGCTTGCTACGCCACTGTTCTGCCTGTTGCATAAAGGCAGCCATCGCCACCCCAGCCGCGCCTTCCACCATCCAGCGTTCATAACGGGCCAGCGTTTTCATGGCTGCTTTGATTTCCTCTTCACTGACCAGCACACAGTCATCAACAACGGCCTGGCAAATAGGGAAAGTCATTGTGCCAGGTTCAAGTCCACCCGCTGTGCCGTCAGACAGTGTGTCATGCTCTTGCGGTTCAACAATTTCGCCAGCCTGAAGCGAGGCGTACATCGCCACTGATGCTTCTGGCCAACAGGCAATAATGCGGGTTTCCGGTGACAGATGTTTCATCACTGTACCGATGCCTGAAATCAAACCACCACCGCCCACTGCGACAAAAATGGCATCCAGATTTTGCTCTGTTTCAAGGATTTCAAACGCTATGGTGCCTTGCCCGGCGATCACGTCTTCATCATTGTACGGTGAAACAAAGGCGATCCCTTCACGGGCCGCCGTTTCTGCCGCCTCCAGTTCAACACTAAGTGCGTCCTTTTCAATCATATTCACCGTTGCGCCATACGATCGAATAGCATCAAGCTTCAAAGGCGAAGCCGTGGCTGGTACAAAAACGGTAACCGGAACACCTGCCATAGCCCCCGCCAGCGCCATACCTTGCCCGTGATTACCCGAAGAAGCCGTGATCACCCCCTGCGCCTTTTGCTCCGGGGTCAGCAGGCGGATCTTGTTGCTCGCGCCGCGGAATTTGAACGAGCCGGTGTGTTGCAGGTGTTCACTCTTAAGAAAAAGATCGCACTCGTACAGCGTCGAAAGCATGTGACTGCGGTCGAGTGGCGTTTTTCTGACCTGCGGGCGAAGTGCGTTATGCGCTTCCTGGCTGGCGGTAAAAAGTTTGAGTAGCTGTGACATAGTGACTCTCTCCATGTGTATTTATTGTCTAATATAGACTTTTAGTACACATTGTCTATCGCCAATTCATGTATTACAGGACATAGCTGCGTTAAATCAAAACCCGGGGACAGAGAAAATTAGCATTACACGTCAGCCACTTTGCACGGCCATAACGTCCGCTCCTCGCTCAAAGCAGGCATTCAAACAGCCCACCTTTCATAACAAAACGCTACCCCAGGCCTCTTACCACTCTCAATTCCCAGCCCCCTTCCCCATCAGGAAAAGGGGCCTTTTAAATTCAACGCTAAATCAATGAACCCCTGCCACCGGCTCACCCTCGATCATCTGCAACCTGCCTGCGACTCGAACAAACCTCGGTGCTTTTAGATCGTCGGCCAGCACAAAAAGCAACTCGTACAGCATCCCGATCATTTGCTCTCTTTGATCCGGCAGATCCTGATTATTCAGCAGCGCTATCGTCAGTGCCATGCAGTATTCGCGTAGGGTTTCCGAATCTATTGAAAGAGGAGCCCGGTAGTCGCTGGTCTCGCTGTCTTTTAACGTCAGTTGCTCAATTAAATGATCTGGCAGCGGCGCTTTAAGCAAGCTTTTCAGCACTTCCAGCCCGGCAAGCAGGCGGCCACAGAGCGCCATACATTCAGTGTGATTATCATTTTCAATTAAACCATCCACGTACTGCTGGCAAATATCCAGCACCTGGAAGAGATCCATTGCGGCACCCTGCGGTTTTTTTAGCAGGGTTGCGATGCTGTCCGCAAATGCGGGCTGTTGGGGGGTGATTTCAGGGCGAGTCTGTGTGTTACCATCGGCATTAGCCATAGCGTTACTCCTTTTCAGTTACGTTGTGGTTAGCCCTCGTCTGGTGTTCGTGCACCTTTCGGGGGCGTTTTTTTCAGGCTTTTAATGACCTGACTGCTTATTAATCACGCTAATACCACTGGCTAATTCACCAGTAGAATAGATGAAAATTCTGACGGATTTGCAGAATTCGAGGCGGCTCGCAGGAATGGTGAAAAGCTTCGGGGAATTGCAAATAAGGATGCTCAGACGCGCCTGAAAATCGCTGGCGCTGATGCATAAAACCAGGCTAAATGCCTTGTTTTACAGGGCGGGCAGCAGTAGCAGTAGCAGTAGAGTGAGTGCGGGATAATGAGAGAGGTTGCCCTCTCTCATTAATACGATCAGGCGACAAACTGGCGGAACAATGCCTTGCCTTTAAGCAGGCGGATACCCAGCCAGCCCCCGCACAGCGAAAGGAGCAGCGCGCCGACAACGGGCAGGATTACCCACAATCGCCAGTCGGGCTCCCAGGGGAAATCAAACACTCTGGTTTGCAGCACGCCCAATGCGGTTTCTGCGCCGATTGCCGCCACCAGGCCCGACACCAGCCCCAGCACGGCGAACTCGCACCACAAAGTGGTTCGCAGCAGCTTTTTCCCGGCCCCCAAAGTGCGGTAAACCACCAGTTCCTGATGACGCTGGCGCATGCCTACCTGCACCTGAGCCAGCAGCAGCAGAACACCGCACGCGGTGACCAGCACCACCATCACCTCCAGCGCGCGACTCACCTGCTCCAGCACCTGGCCGACCTGGCGCAGGATCGCGCCGATATCCAGCAGGCTGACGGTCGGGAACTCCCGGTTTAATTGCGTTAACAGCCCGTTGGTGCCCTCCCAGCGGAAGCTGGTAAGCCAGCTTTGCGGTTGGTTATCCAGCGCGCCCGGCGGGAAGATAAAGTAGAAGTTAGGCCGCAGGCTTTCCCAGTCGACCTTGCGCAGGCTGGAAACTTTGGCCGAGAAGTCCTGGGTGTCGCCCATAAAGGTAACGGTATCGCCTGGCTTAATGTTCAGCCGCTTTGCCACGCCCTCATCCATTGAGACTTCGCCCGCCTTCGGCGGCCAGCTTCCTGCCAGAATCGGGTTGTGCTCCGGCTTCTGGCTCTGCCAGGTGAGGTTCAGCTCGCGGTTTAACGCCTCGTCCGGATTGCCCTCGGTGGACTTACCGTTTATCGCCGTCATGCGTACCCGCACAATCGGATAGAAAGATTCCGGGATAACCTGATGCTCGGCTAAAAACGCTTTCACCGGCTGCACCTGCTCGGTGGCGATGTTTAACAGAAAATAGTTCGGGCTTTCAGGCGGCAACTGTTGCTGCCAGCGGTCGAGCAGATCGCCACGCAGCACCAGCAGCAAGGCCAGCAGCATAAACGACAGCGAGAAGGCAGCGAGCTGGCTTAACGTTGCCCACGGCTGGCGCAGCAGGCGGTTCACCGCCAGACGCAGCGCGAGATTTTTTACCGTTAGCTTTTTGAGGAGCTTCAGCACGCCCCAGCCCACGATGCCGCAAAGCGCCGCCAGCACGACCGTTCCCGCAAGCACCGCCCATAGCAGCGTGCTGCCGCCCATCAGCAAGGCCAGCAGAAGGACGACAACAATACTGACTAACGGCAGATAAATTTTCAGCGGCCAGACGTTAGCCACCGCGTCACGGCGCAGCACGCGCAGGGGCTGCGTCGCAAGCAGCAGGCGATAAGGACGCAGCCCAACCAGCAGCGAAATCACGACCATCGATCCTGTCGCCCAAAGCCAGGGCCACAGGCTCGCCGGCGGAAGTTCTGCGGGCAGCACCGGTTTTAACAGACGCATCAGCACCGCTTCAAATACCAGCCCGGCCGCGCCGCCGGTAACAGCCGCAAGCGCGAGCACCATTATCCACTGGCCGATAATAAGCTTACGCAGCGCCGCCCGCCCTGCCCCGAGCGTTTTCAGAATGGCGACCAGATCATAACGGCTGCGGCAGTAGTGGTTCATCGCCACCGCAACGGCGGCCACCGCTAACAGCAACGTCAGCAGCGCGGAAAGCAGGAGAAATTGTTGTGAACGCTCAAGGGATTTGCCCAGCGCGCCTTCGTCCTGTTCCATGCCGTACCAGCGCTGTTCTGGCTTCAGCTTCGGCAGCAGGTATTTTTCGTAAGCTTCAATCTGCTGTGGCGTCCCGCCGAATTTGTAGCGCCAGGTTATGCGGCTGCCCGGCTGCACCGCCCCGGTTTTTTCGACATCCGCCAGGTTCATCATCAGACGCGGCGCCATCTGGAAAGGATTGAAGCCGGAATCAGGCTCCTGCACCACTTCGCCCGCAATGCGCAGCGTGGCATCGCCCACGTCCAGCGTGTCGCCTGGTTTCAGATTCAGCAGCGCCATCAACCGCGACGCGAGCAGTACGCTGCCCGGCGCTGGCTTCAGTCCCGGCGGATTTGTTTCCAGCTTGCCGTACATCGGGTAGATATCATCTACCGCTTTGACGCTCGCCAGTTGCGGCGTGTCGCCCGCAAAGGTCATCGTGGCGAAGGTGAGCTGTTTGCCTACCTTCAGGCCGTCTTTATGCGCCTGGCTCAGCCATTCCTCCGGCACGGCGCGTGCGCTGCGTAACGCCCGGTCGCCCGCCATAAAGTCCCGGCTTTGTTGATTAAGCCCCTGCTCCATACGGTCGCTGATATTGCCCAGCGCCAGCACGCAGGCCACCGCCAGGCTTAAGGCCAGCCAGACAATCAGCAGCGAGGGCGAGCGCCATTCGCGCCAGAACCAGCGGGCTATCATGCTTCCTCCCACAATTTACCTTCACGCAGGCGCAGGCGGCGGTCGCAGCGGGCGGCCAACTGTTCATCGTGGGTGACGAGGATAAGCGTGGTGGCGAAGTCACGGTTAAGCGAGAAGAGTAAATCGGCGATGCGATCGCCGGTTTGCCTGTCCAGGTTGCCGGTTGGCTCATCGGCAAACAGCACGGCTGGTCGCCCGTTAAACGCACGCGCCAGGGCAACGCGCTGCTGTTCGCCGCCGGATAGCTGGGCCGGAAGATGATCCAGGCGCTTGCCCAGCCCGAGCTGTTCAAGCAGGGCTTTCGCCTGCGCGCGGCTGGCGGAATCTTTCTCGCCGCGCAGCAGCGCCGGAAGCTCAACGTTTTCCAACGCGTTTAAGGTTGGCACCAGCATGAAAGACTGAAACACGAACCCAACGTTTTTAGCGCGCAGCGCCGCACGCGCCTCTTCGTCCATGCTGTGAAGCGGTTGCCCGCACAGATGCACCTCGCCTTCGCTGCCATCGTCCAGCCCGGCCAGAATCGCCAGCAGCGTGGACTTCCCGGAGCCTGATTCGCCGATTAACGCGATGGTCTGCGCCGGTTTGACAACCAGCTCAACTCCGGTAAGGATGGAGAGCTGATGTTCCCCCAGACCTACGGACTTACTAAGATGATGAACTTCAACAATGTTTTCCGCTGGCATTTGCCCTTCCTGTTTCTGGCTTTGATGACCTTCCGTGCCGCCGCTGCGGACACGTTGTTGATTCTGGGTGACAGCCTGAGCGCCGGTTACCGCATGTCTGCGACCGCCGCCTGGCCTGCGCTGCTGGATTCGAAATGGCAGCAGCAAAATACCAAAGTGATTAACGCCAGCATCAGCGGCGATACGGCTCCGCAGGGGCTTGCGCGCCTGCCGGCGTTATTAAAACAGCATCAGCCGCGCTGGGTATTAATTGAACTGGGCGGCAACGACGGGCTGCGCGGTTTCCAGCCGCAGGCCATTGAGAAAAGTTTGCGGCAGATAATCACCGACGTGAAGGCGGCAAACGTTCAGCCCCTTCTGATGCAAATACGTCTGCCGGCAAACTACGGTCGTCGGTATAATGATGCGTTTAGCGCTATTTATCCGCAGCTTGCCAAAGAGTTTGATATTCCTCTGCTGCCCTTTTTTATGGAGGAGGTCTATCTGAAACCGCAATGGATGCAGGATGACGGCATTCACCCTAACAGTGATGCCCAGCCTTTTATCGCCGACTGGATGGCGACCCGTCTGGCTCCTTTAGTTAACCATGACTCATGAACAATCGGGATTCCCCTCGGGTAAAGTTATGCAAAAATCCATCTTAATTACAGGCTGTTCCAGCGGTATTGGCCTTGCATCCGCAAAAGAATTGCAGTCGCTCGGCTATCGTATTCTGGCCGCCTGCCGCAAACCCGAAGATGTCGGGCGCATGAATCAGGCCGGATTTACCGGCATTTTGCTCGATCTCGACTCGCCGCAAAGCGTGGAACATGCAGCGGCGGAAGTCATCGCGCTGACCGGAAATCGCCTTTATGGGCTGTTTAACAACGGCGGCTACGGCGTGTACGGGCCGCTGCAAACCCTTTCCCGCGAACAGATGGAACAGCAGTTTTCCACTAACATATTTGGCGCCCATCAGCTCACTATGCTGTTGCTGCCCGCCATGTTGCCGCACCGCGAAGGCCGCATCGTGATGACAAGTTCGGTGATGGGCCTTATCGCCACGCCCGGGCGCGGGGCCTACGCCGCCAGCAAATACGCGCTGGAAGCCTGGTCCGATACGTTGCGCATGGAGCTGCATCACAGCGGCATTAAGGTCAGTTTGATCGAACCTGGCCCGATTCGCACGCAATTTACCGAGAACGTAAATCAGACTCGCTCGGACCAGCCGGTTGAAAATCCCGGTATCGCCGCACGTTTTACGCTTGGCCCGGAGGCGGTGGTCGAAAAAGTGCGCCATGCTTTTGTCAGTCCAAAACCAAAATTACGCTATCCGGTGACGCTTGTTGCCCATGCGATGTCCTGGCTACGTCGCCTGCTGCCGGGCCGCGCGCTTGATAAAATTTTACGTGGTTGAGTTGAAGACAAGCCAGTCGCCCCCATGTAAAAACAAATCTTTATAAGAGAGTAAGCTATGTCAGCCCAATACATTATCGATATCACCGAAGCGAACCTGCATCAGACCCTGGAACAATCCGTTACTACGCCGGTTCTGTTTTACTTCTGGTCGGCGCGCAGTCAGCACTGCGAAGAACTGACGCTGGTGCTGGACAGACTCGCCGCGCAATATCAGGGGCAGTTCATTCTCGCCAAAGTAGATTGCGATGCAGAGCAGATGGTCGCTTCCCAGTTTGGTTTACGCAGCATTCCTACCGTTTATCTGTTCCAGAACGGCCAGCCGGTAGACGGTTTCCAGGGGCCGCAGCCAGAAGAGGCGATTCGCGCTCTGCTGGAGAAAGTCCTGCCGCGTGAAGAAGAGTTAAAAGCTCAGGAAGCCATGCAGCTTGTGCAGGAAGGCAAACACGCCGAGGCGCTGCCGTTGCTCAAAGATGCCTGGCAGCTTTCTAATCAGAACAGCGAAATCGGCCTGCTGCTGGCGGAAGTGCAGATCGCGCTGAACCGCAGCGAAGATGCCGAAGCCGTGCTGAAAACCATTCCTTTGCAGGATCAGGATACGCGCTATCAGGGGCTTATCGCGCAGATCGATCTGCTCAAGCAAGCCGCGGATACGCCGGAGATCCAACTGTTGCAGCAGCAGGTTGAGCAGGATCCTGAGAATGCACAGTTGGCAAGCCAACTGGCGCTGCAGCTCCATCAGGTCGGCCGTAACGAAGAAGCCCTTGAGCTGCTGTACACCCATCTGAAAAAAGATCTGGGCGCAGCCGATGGGCAGGTGCGCAAAATGCTGATGGAGATCCTTGCAGCACTCGGCACCGGCGATGCGCTGGCCTCTAAATATCGCCGCCAGATTTATTCTCTGCTCTACTAATCCCTCTTTTGAGAAGCGTCGGGTGGCGCTTGCGCTTACCCGACCTACAAAAATTGCATATCGGGTGGCTCTTATGCCGCTACCGACCTACAAAAACTGCATTTAAGCGAGTCGTAGGGTGGATAAGCGCAAGCCGCCATCCACCGGTTAATTTCCATGTGACGCTTGCGCTTACACGACCTACAAAGCGCCCCTTTCACGTCATAAAATGTTTATTTCAGGAAATAACCGATATCAAACATAGAAGTCACTGAATGTTTCCGCATCAACGGTTAAACTAGCATCAAAACAACCAGGAGGTTTTTTGATGTTAATCGTGATCCCCGTACTGATCCTCGTCGCGCTGATAATCGTCGGCGCCGGGGTAAAAATCGTCCCTCAGGGCTACCAATGGACCGTGGAGCGCTTTGGTCGTTACACCAAAACCCTAATGCCGGGCTTAAGCCTTGTGGTGCCGTTTATGGACCGCATCGGCCGCAAAATCAATATGATGGAGCAGGTGCTCGACATTCCCTCTCAGGAAGTCATTTCCAAAGATAACGCCAACGTTTCCATTGACGCGGTGTGCTTTATTCAGGTGGTGGACGCTCCACGCGCGGCTTATGAAGTCAGCAACCTTGAGCTGGCCATTATCAACCTAACCATGACCAACATCCGTACCGTGCTCGGTTCCATGGAGCTCGACGAAATGCTTTCCCAGCGTGACAATATCAACACGCGCCTGCTGCATATCGTGGATGAAGCGACAAATCCGTGGGGCATTAAAATCACGCGTATTGAGATCCGCGACGTGCGCCCGCCGGCTGAACTGATTGACGCCATGAATGCCCAGATGAAGGCTGAACGTACCAAGCGTGCCTACATTCTTGAAGCTGAAGGTATTCGCCAGGCGGAAATCGTGAAGGCCGAAGGCGAGAAGCAGTCGAAAATCCTCAAAGCCGAGGGTGAACGCCAGTCGGCATTCCTGCAGGCAGAAGCCCGCGAACGTAGCGCCGAGGCGGAAGCCCGTGCAACGCAGATGGTTTCCGAAGCTATCGCCAAAGGCGATATCCAGGCGGTGAACTACTTCGTTGCGCAGAAATATACCGATGCGCTGCAACAGATTGGCTCGGCGAATAACAGCAAGGTCGTGCTGATGCCGTTAGATGCCAGCAGTCTGATGGGGTCCATTGCCGGTATCAGCGAACTGATCGCACAAAGCGGTAACGAGCGTAAAAAATGATAGCCCTGCTGCTTACCCATCCGCATGTCTTCTGGCTGACGCTGGGCGGCCTGCTGCTGGCGGCAGAAATGCTCGGCGCCAGCGGTTATCTGCTTTGGAGCGGCGTGGCGGCGGTCGTCACGGGCTTGCTGGTGTGGGTGCTGCCGCTGGGCTGGGAATGGCAAGGCGTTTGCTTTGCCCTGCTGACGCTGGTGGCGGCCTTCCTTTGGTGGCGCTGGCTGTCGACCCGCAAGCAGCAGGAGCCAGGTGAAGTGCTAAACCAGCGCGGACACCAACTTGTGGGCCGGCATTTACGTCTGGACGTAGCCTTAGTTAACGGACGCGGCCACGTGCGGGTTGCCGACAGTTCCTGGCCCGTCATGGCAGACCGCGATTTGCCTGCGGGCACAGAAGTCGTCGTGGTTGCCGTCGAAGGCATCACCCTGAAAGTGCAGGCGCGTTAACCGGCTCTGGCGGATGGCGCTTCGCTTACCCGCCCTACGTTAACGCGGACGGCAGCAGCCGGAAAGATTATCGATAATCGGGCAGTCGGCGCTGTCATCGCCGGGGCAGGATTCTGCAAGCGCCAGTAATTGCTGGCGCATCGCCTGCAATTCGCTGATATGTTTTTCAATGTCCGCCACTTTTTGCAGCGTTCTGGATTTCACATCGGCGCTATGACGGGCGGGATCGTTAAACAGATTCACCAGCTCGCGGCACTCTTCCAGATTAAAACCAACCTGGCGCGCCTGGCGCAGCAGCGTAAGTTCATCAAGGTGTTTTTGCGTGTAAGTCCGGTAACCGTTTTCAGAACGAAACGGCGTCGTCACAAGCCCCTTCTCTTCGTAAAAACGAATCGCTTTACTGGTTAACCCTGTCTTTTTCGCCACATCGCTGATATTCACGTTTCCTCCTTGCGCTTCACCTTGATGGGAAGCCAGCGCGGCAATAACGAATAACATCATTGGTTATTACGGCCAGCTCCCCCATCAATCAATGCCTAAAACGTGTATTTTACACCAATCGCGGCGACGGTATCAGACCAACCGTTATTACCCGTCTGCTGACCAACGTTGCCTGAAACACTCAGTTTTTTGCTGAGATTACCTGCAACTCCTGCTTTCATCTCCGCAATGTTTCGGCTGCCAGCCTGGGTTACGCTGATGCTATCCATAGTCACGCCATAATCCTGCGTGTTGTGGATCCAGTTAGCTTCAAGG
The DNA here is from genome assembly GCF_025215095.1 of Dryocola boscaweniae. Taxonomy (GTDB): domain Bacteria; phylum Pseudomonadota; class Gammaproteobacteria; order Enterobacterales; family Enterobacteriaceae; genus Dryocola; species Dryocola boscaweniae. The sequence goes on from NZ_JALHAP010000075.1 coordinate 133,254, forward strand.
TACGGTTTGAAGCTACGCCCGTTAGCCTCATCCTGAGCAGCATGCCCTTTCATAAATATCTTCAGGCCCAGACGGGAACGTACATTATTGCTGCCCTCGCCGCTGATACGGGTGCCATTCTTCTCAGTATGATCGACAGCAGAAATACCGGACCATGCAATCTGCGCCTGTGGCTGGATAAAGAAGCGGCTACGGGCGGACTGCATTAACGGGATAACGTAGCCCGATTCCAGCGAGGCCGATAATCCACGCGTGCGGTAATACTCGGTGGCGACATTCTCACCGCTGACCGCGTTGTTGAACCAACTGTGCTGCAGGACGCCGTCCAGCCACAGGCCTTTTTCATCCGTACCTTCAGCGTGCCAGGCTCCATAAATCCCTGCGGTATAACCATCAACCTCTCCTGTGGCGCGATAGTTTGTCACGTTCGAAACGCTGTTGCTGCGGCTGTTTCCATGCCCCGCCAGCACGCCCACGCGCCAGATGCCCGACGGGCTCTTCCCGCTGGCCAGATCGCCGCCCAGCATAGTCACATAACGATTATTCGTTGTATGCAACTGACCGCTTTCGTCATGAGAGCGGGCATGGCCGCCGGCAATATGCATCCACAGACTTGTGTACTTTTTCTCTCCGGTAAAGATATCGGTATACAGGGTTCCCTGGCGCTCACTCAGACGAGTATCAAAAAGAGCAGACGCGGCAGCCGAGTTGGCGGCATAAGCGCCGCCCTCAGGACGAAGAACGTGCTTTTTCTTCGCAGGGATCGGCTCCGGAACCCGATCTGGGGCCGGTGCTGGCGCAGGCGCTGGAGCCGCTGGTTCAGGCGCTGGTGTTGGCGCTGCTGGTCCAGGCGTCGGCACTGGCTCAGGCGTAGGTGTTGGTTCCGTCGGTACTGGTTCAGGCGCAGGCGTTGGTTCAGGAACAGGCGTCGGCTCCGGAATAGCCGGGGAATTCATTTCGGAGGACAAATACCAGTTATTACCCGCTTTGATTACCTGATAATCATAAGCGCCTGCCACGATGCGCCCTTGCTGGATAAATTGCCCCTGTGAGCTTCCCTTTACATTGATAAGTTCGATGCCGTTAAGCGTGGCACCTCCTCTTCCCCCCAGATTGTTTACTTTTACGTAAGAAGTGCCTGACGTGTCCCCTGCGACAACCAGACGATCGGTAACGGAACTATCGTCGCCGAGCACGGAGTTAAAAATCAGCAGCCCGTTGTCTCCGTTATAATTGCCGTTCACCGTAAGCGTTGTACCGGCCTTGCCGCCGCCTAAATTAACGATACCTGAGTTGGTTAACTCTCCGGTGGTCTGGCTGTATCCTTTTAATGCCAGCTCGCCGTCTGCATAAACGGTATAGGCAGAGTTTGCGCTGAATGTATTTTCAGCGCCCGCCAGGAGTCTTCCTGCAGAGACGGAGGTGGTGCCGCTATAGGTATTTTGCGCGGTGAAGATAGTCGTTCCCGAATTAACGTCCACGCGACCATTGCCTTCAATGAGGGAATTAAAGGAATAATCCCCGGCGGTATGATTAAAGTTCAATGTCGCGTCGCCGTCGCCAAGAATAACTATCGGGCTTTTAATAATCCCGGGGTCGCCGGGCGCGAGTCCTGCCGCGCTGCCTATATTCAAAACCGCCTGGCTGCCTGCCGTGTGGGCAAGAATTAATTTATCTGTTGCCACACTGCCGCCATTTCTCACCGTCAAAACGCCATCGCCAGAGCGGCCCACAAATAAACCATCGCCGCTATGCCAGGCAGAGCCGTTACCGTCTACCATGACGCTTCCTGCGGAACCGGCTTCGCTGGCTATATAGCCAGGTCCGGCATTAGTCACCACGCCGCCATCTGAAATAAACATGCTGCCGGTGCCGAATGTTCCAATAGCGAGGGAGCTGGTTGGTGCGGTGAAATGAGAGCCTGCGCCGCTCACCTCCAGATATCCTTCACTCCCGGCATTGAAACCAAGGTGTGTGTCGCTGCTGTTATTTGTAACCGAACCCCCATCGGTAATTTTTAATATTCCGTTACCGGCATGCCCGATATAAAGAACGTCATTGGAAATCCAGCTTGAGCCGGAACCTTTCACCTCAGCTTTCCCGGTAAAACCGCTTATGCTGCCTATTGATCCCCCACCAGTGGTGAGCTGCCCTCCGTTTGTTACCGTCAGAATTCCGTCAGCCATGTCGCCAACAACCATATTACTTGAGGTGTTCCATTCGGGAATGCATGCCGGGGCAGGAAAATCGTCTCTGTTAAAGCAAACGTCTGCAACTGCAGGTGCGCTAAATGAAACAGCAAAATAAACAGCAGCCGATAATTTTTTTATTCTGAATGTATGCGGATAGATATTCATCATAAAACCTTTCATAGGAAAACCACTCTAACGTCCTGATTTAATAAAACGGCAACTTTTAAACGCTGGCTTCTTATAAGCGTCCTGTCGGACATCGCAATATGTAAATTTTATTTCCTGAGCGTAGGTAGCTCGTCCCCGGAAGCTGGTTCAATTTCCTTAACTTTTATTAAACCTTTATGCAACGCCCTGTCGCTATTCAGATATCCCTGATGTGATGAAAAGATAACCTGCAAACAGGCTGTGTCATACCTGAGTTGCTTCACTCAAATCGCCTGCTATTTCAAAAACGACTGATAATGAGATATGAGAAAACTTTGAAAATTATCCCTTTGAAATAAAAGAATATTTGTCCTTAATCAAATTTATTTGAGATAAACACGCATCTCAAATAAATCTTTTCTTTAAATTTTATCTTCCGGGTGGTTATAATATGCGCGTTTTCCCACCAAGGAATGACATCAAGCTATGACTAACAAAGAATGGTTCCTGATTAACGACCAGGTGTGTTTCTATCCCGATGAACAAATTGTTTGTTCGCTTCAGGGAAATAAAAAAATACCGCTGACGCGAATTGTGAATAAGATGTTGTATTATTTCTGCAAAAATTGCAGACAGATTATTAAATATGATGAAATGATGCTTTTTATCTGGGGAGAAAAGCACCGGCAAATCAGATATGGATCGTTATATCAGGCTTTACTGGTGCTGAGAAAATCACTGGAAGAGCTGAATATCAGTAGCGCTCTGATAAAAACGGTAAGGAAAAAAGGGCTGATATTCGACTGCGTTGTGGTTGAACAAAAATCAGATCCGAAAAGCACAGATAATGTTTCAGCAAGTGAGACCAGCGCCCAATCTTCTGAGCCGTTAACCAACAAGCCGATCGCCAGACGCCCTTTGTTTTATCTGGGGCTAATCCTTTTAACGGCGCTGTTTAGCGCTTTGTTTTACTATTATTCAACGAAAAGCGTCTTTGATAATTATACGGCTGGAGAGCGGTTGAGCGGTGGTTGTATGGTCCATTACAATTCAGACGCGCACGATGACAATCATCATAAAAAGTTTATGACTTCCCACAGCGAACTTTGCAAACCGGGGGCCATGCTTTATATCACGACTTATATCACCACGAATGCCGTAAGCGTGGTGCAATGCGATAATGCATGGCTGCGCGAAAAACACATAGGCAATTGCCTCGTTCATTATTTCCCGGAAGGTAAATAACATGCCAACGCTTAATATGAAAACCATTATCGATTGCCTGATTGCTTTGTCTGTGTTTCTGGTTATGGCTTTTTTCAGCGTGTCCTTTTTGGATTTGCTTCCCGAAGCATTTGAAGACTGTAAAAGCAACCTTTCCCTTTCAGGATCGAATGCCGTAATCAATTCACATATGGTTTTTCATTTTTATAACGGGAAGGGCTCCGCTGAAATAAGAGGGTTTTATACCACCGGCGAGAATAAAAATCAGGTTCTGAGCAGGGACATATTTTTTGATTATATAAAGCAGAAAAACAAGTATGTCCTCACCAACTCCGGAATTGAATCCCGTGATAATGACCAAAATATCAGGAATGATATTGATAAAATCATGCCTGCCTTCTTCCTGAAGCCGGACGCTATGCTTATCCTGAACAGAACGAAGTCAGGCAACGGCGAAAAAATTTTTTCATGGTCAGGTCTTCCCGTCCTTTATTGCCTGAGATAAACCCTGCGTATTTAGAGCATCGGGTAACTGCCGGGTAGCAACATTCTCCCTGTCATCCTGCCAACCCCTCACGCGCAGAAAATTGCCTTTCCTGAAAATAAAAACAACCTTCTTGACCTTCCCCTTGATGGAAGGTTTAACCTTATCTTATTCTTAAAACAAGGAGTCTGATGATGTCGCAAATTATCGATTTAAACCTTGATGGCCTGAGCTGCGGTCATTGTGTCAAACGAGTAAAAGAAAGCCTTGAGCAGCGCGCCGATGTTGAGCAGGCAGAAGTGACGCAAACGCACGCCCGCGTAACAGGTAGCGCTAGCGCGGATGCTTTAATCGAAACCGTAAAGCAGGCGGGATACGGCGCGGAAGTTGCAAGCCACCCAAAGGCTGAACCGCTGACAGAAGAGTCATCAACCTCGTCGGAAGCACTGACAGCGGTCCCCCCTTCGCTTCCGGCAGCCACCGATAATGACGACAGCCAACAACTGTTGATTAATGGCATGAGCTGCGCCAGTTGCGTGTCCCGCGTGCAAACTGCTTTGCAAAATGTACCGGGAGTCGCTCAGGCACGGGTAAATCTCGCAGAACGCAGCGCCCTGGTTATGGGTTCTGCCTCTGCCGAGTCCTTAATTAAAGCCGTCGAAAGCGCCGGTTACGGCGCCGAAGCGATTGAGGATGATATTAAACGCCGCGAGCGCCAGCAGGAAACGGCGAATGCCGCAGCTAAACGCTTCCGCTGGCAGGCCATTCTGGCGCTGGCGGTAGGTATCCCGGTGATGATCTGGGGCATGCTCGGTGACAACATGATGCTCACCGAAGATAACCGCTCGCTGTGGATGACCATCGGCATAATTACCCTGGGTGTGATGGTTATCGCTGGCGGCCATTTCTACCGTAGCGCCTGGCGCAGCCTGATGAATCGCTCGGCGACCATGGATACGCTCGTTGCGTTAGGCACGGGCGCCGCCTGGCTGTATTCAATTACTGTCAACGTCTGGCCGCAGTATTTCCCGATGGAAGCACGCCACCTTTATTACGAAGCCAGCGCGATGATTATCGGCCTGATTAACCTGGGCCACATGCTGGAGCAGCGTGCTCGCCAGCGTTCGTCCAAAGCGCTGGAACGTCTGCTGGATTTAACGCCGCCAACGGCTCGCGTTGTAACAGACGAAGGTGAAAAATCGATCCCGCTGGCGGAAGTGACCGCCGGGATGACGCTGCGCCTGACCACGGGCGACCGCGTGCCGGTAGACGGTGAAATTACTCAAGGGGAAGCCTGGTTCGACGAGGCGATGCTGACGGGCGAGCCGGTTCCACAACAAAAAGCCGATGGCGAAAATATTCACGCCGGGACAGTTGTGCAGGATGGCAGCGTGTTATTCCGCGCTACGGCGACCGGCAGCCGTACAACGCTGTCGCGCATTATTCGCATGGTGCGTCAGGCGCAGAGCAGCAAACCGGAAATCGGACAGCTTGCCGATAAAATTTCTGCCGTATTTGTGCCTGTGGTGGTGTTAATTGCTCTGTTTAGCGCGGCGATCTGGTACTTCGTCGGCCCTGCTCCGCAAATTGTTTATACGCTGGTGATCGCCACCACCGTGCTGATTATCGCCTGTCCTTGCGCGCTGGGCCTGGCCACGCCAATGTCGATTATTTCAGGCGTAGGGCGTGCTGCGGAATTTGGCGTATTAGTACGTGATGCCGATGCGTTGCAGCGTGCCAGCACTCTCGACACCCTTGTTTTTGATAAAACCGGTACGCTGACGGAAGGGAAACCGCAGGTCGTCGCGGTGAAAACACATGGCGAGATTCAGGAGAGTGAAGCGGTGAAATTAGCAGCGGCGCTTGAACAAGGCTCCAGCCATCCTCTCGCTCGCGCAATTCTGGAAAAAGCGGGCGGTACTAAGCTGCCGGAAGTTATCGGCTTCCGCACTCTGCGTGGGCTTGGCGTAAGCGGCGAAGCACAAGGGCATAAACTATTTCTTGGCAATAAAGCGCTGCTCGACGAGCAAAAGATTGATACGCAGCCGCTGGCAGATGAAATTGAAGCGCAGGCAAGGCAAGGTTCAACGCCGGTGCTGCTTGCGGTAGATGGCAAGCTGGTCGCTCTCTTTGCGATTCGCGATCCCTTACGGGCAGACAGCGTAAGCGCTCTGCAACGCTTACATCGTAACGGCTATCGCCTGGTAATGCTGACCGGCGATAACTCAATCACCGCAAATGCCATTGCTAAAGAGGCAGGTATCGACGAAGTCATCGCCGGGGTGCTGCCAGATGGTAAAGCCGAAGCGATTAAAAATCTGCAACGGCAGGGAAGGCAGGTGGCGATGGTCGGCGACGGTATTAACGATGCGCCCGCGCTGGCCCAGGCGGAAGTGGGTATTGCTATGGGCGGAGGCAGCGACGTCGCCATTGAAACAGCGGCCATTACGCTGATGCGCCATAGCCTGACGGGCGTGGCCGACGCGCTGGCGATTTCCAAAGCAACGCTCAGGAATATGAAGCAGAACCTGATGGGCGCTTTTGTCTACAACTCGCTGGGTATTCCGATTGCCGCCGGCGTGCTTTATCCGCTTACCGGCACGCTGCTTAATCCTGTTGTTGCCGGGGCTGCAATGGCGCTCTCTTCCATTACCGTGGTGAGCAACGCCAACCGCCTGCTGCGCTTTAAGCCTGAGGATTAATGTCAGATGGCGCTGCGCTTATCTGACCTACAGGTTTGCAGACAGAGATACCAAGTAATTGCCTCGTTCCGTAGGGTGGATAAGCGCAGATTCCACGTAACATTCTCGTTCCGTAGGGCGGATAAGCGCAAGCGCCATCCGCCGTAGCGCATTCTACAGGTGGGTAAATTTGCACCTTCCCCCTGGCAGCGGTAGCATGGCTTTTTAGCCAGGGAATTTGCTATATGGGCCTGCTATCGCGAATTAACGCATTTTTTTCAAGCCTTTCCGCCACAACTTATCCCTGGCCTGCCCTTGATGTTGTGCTCCCCGGTAAGCGCTATCTTCACCTTGTAGGCAGCATTCATATGGGGACCCGCGATATGGCTCCCCTGTCGCAGCGCCTGCTCGACAAACTGCGCGATGCGGATGCTCTTATTGTTGAGGCCGATATTTCCGAAGGCGGCTCCCCCTTCTCTGGCAGCGCTGAAGACATTCCGCTCGAGGAGCGCTTATCCCCTGATGACTGGGAGCGGGTCGTATCCCTGACGCAGGAAATGGGCATTTCGCTTGACACTATTGATAATCAACCCGCCTGGCAGATTGCGCTGGTATTGCAGGCGCACCAGGCCCAACGTCTGGGCCTGCGTCCTGATTACGGTATTGATTTTCAACTGCTGGAAGCGGCCAGAGCGTTGTCTGTTCCGGTGATAGAGTTGGAAGGCGCGCAAAGCCAGATTGATATGCTTACGCAACTGCCGCAGGGCGGAATGCCTTTGCTGCAGGATACGCTGGCCCACTGGCATACCAACGCCCGTCTGCTGCAAATGATGATTGGCTGGTGGCTGGAATCACCGCCGCGGCAGGGTAATATCCCGCTGCCAAACACTTTCGGCGATGAGCTATACGATGTGCTTATGCGCCAGCGTAACCGCCAGTGGCAGACTTTTTTGCAGCAGCTTCCCGCTGGCCGCTACGTGGTTGCCGTGGGCGCCCTGCATTTATATGGCGAAGGGAATCTACCTAATTTGTTGAAAAACACATAAAAAAAATGGCCAATATCGCTATTGGCCCGTCAAAGAGGAATAAGTTTATTATTGTTGTTATTTCGGTCGATTTAACAACCGAAGCTGGAATTGTCGCTCAATGTGACGATTAACGCTATCACTATTAAGCTGCATTATAGTATCTATAAAACATATCACCTGAATTACAATTCTGTGCGTTTTTGAGACAAATTTAGCAGGAAGGATGAAATGACCCCCGCCATAAAGCTCCTCGAAAAGAATAGCATTCCGTTTCAACTCCACGCTTACGATCACGATCCTAATGAAACTAACTTTGGCGACGAAGTGGTTCGCAAGCTGGGGCTCAACGCCGGGCAAGTTTATAAAACGCTGCTGGTGGCGATGAATGGCGATATGAAACACCTGGCAGTGGCGGTTACGCCCGTTTCCGGGCAGTTGGATTTGAAAAAGGTGGCGAAAGCGCTGGGCGCTAAAAAAGCTGATATGGCGGACCCGCTGGTCGCACAACGCGTGACGGGTTATCTGGTTGGCGGCATCAGCCCGCTGGGGCAGAAGAAACGCCTGCCGACGGTGATAGACGCTCCGGCGCAGGAATTTGACGTGATTTATATTTCCGGCGGCAGGCGCGGCCTGGATATTGAGCTTGCCGCGAGCGATCTGGCTGCGCTGCTGGGCGCAACCTTTGCTGATATCGCCCGCCGGGATTAACCATCGTATCGGTGGATGGCGCTGGCGCTTATCCACCCTACGAATTTGTAGGGCGGGTAAACAACGCGCCACCCGCCAGACCGGTTTACTGCCAGCTCACCTCGCCTTTCGGTTCGTAAGTATTCACATCCAGCGGCGAGTTTTGCTCGATGTACTGCTTAAGCACTTCCGCATCCACAAAACCGGTGTTCACATAACCCGGCTTTTTGTCGATGGCGGGATAACCGTCGCCGCCGGTGGCGTTAAAGCTTAGCGTCGCCATGCGGTAGTTTTTGGCTGGATCAACCGGCTCGCCTTTGATTTTCAAATCCTGCAAACCCTTCGCCGACGCGACAAAGCTCACGTTCGCAAACTGCGGGTATGCTCCGGAATCCGGCGTTTTCTTCGCAACTTCCGTCAGGTACTCCGCCACTTCTTTGCCCGACATATCAACATACGTCACGGTATTGCCAAACGGCTGCACCTTCAGTACATCTTTATAGGTGATATCGCCCGACTCGATAGAATCCCGAATACCGCCGCCGCTCATGACCGCAAAATCAGCATTTGTACGCGCCATTTGCGCTGCAAGAATGACGCGCGCAAGGTTCGTTTGTACAAAGCGAACTTTGCTGCGATCCCCTTCCAGGTGCCCGTTCACGCTGCCCACTTTTACCTTAAGCTGCGCCTGACCTTTGTTCTGGAACGGCGTCAGCAGCGAAAGCATTTGCTGATTTTCAAGGATCTGCGGAGTGTAAAGTACGCGCTCACTTTCGCCGTTATCGTAGGTAATTTTCTTTTTCAGGTTGATGGGGATGAGCTGGTAATGCACCAGTTTCATTTCGCCGTTGCGGAATTCAAAATCTGCACGGCCAACATATTTACCCCACTCGTGCGCCTGCACAATGTAGATGCCGTTTTGCTTGTCCGGCGCGCACGGCGTGCCCGGCACGTAATCAACCTGCTTTTTATTTTCAGAAGCCATGCAAACCGGGTTTTGTGAGTGACCACCCACAATCATTGTCAGCGCGCCTGCCGGCAGGCTACGCGCCATTTCAACGTCGCCCGGCGCGTTGGAGCCATGCTCGCCGTTGTCGTAATGGCCCATATGCGTTGCCGCAATAATCACATCCGGCTGCTCTGTGCTTTGCAGCTCCTGAATCACCAGCTTCGCTTCGTCGGCAGGTTTGCGGAATTCAATATCGGTGAAAAATTCAGGATTGCCGATTTTTGCGGTGTCGTCCGTCGTCAGGCCGATTACCGCCACTTTAATGCCTTGAGGTTTGAAGATGGCCCAGGGTTTAAATAACCGTTCGCCGGTGCTTTTTTGATAGATATTGGCTGAAAGCAGCGGGAATTTGGCCCACTTTTCCTGCTGGCGTAAAACCGAAAGCGGATTGTCAAACTCATGATTCCCGACAGCCATCGCGTCGTAACCAATCAGATTCATACCGCGGAAGTCGGGTTCCGCATCCTGCAAGTCGGATTCCGGCACGCCAGTGTTGATATCGCCGCCGGAAAGCAGAAGCACGCTGCCGCCTTCCTGCGTCACCTCTTTACGCACTCTGTCCACCAGCGTTTTTTGCGCGGCCAGGCCATACTCGCCATATTCGCTGCGCCAGAAATGACCGTGATGGTCGTTGGTATGCAGGATGGTAATTTTGTAGGTTTTATCTTTTTCCCACGCAAGCGCAGATAAACTCGTCAAACTCAACGCCACTAACAGTGCCGAAGTCAGCCCTTTCATTGCAAACCGCATTGAAAATCTCCATTTTCTTAAACCTGAACCATTATCAGAATGTTAGCAGGCGAGGCAAATAAATTTTATAAATTGCGACTTTCTTCAAGTCTCGCCTGCGGGTATGTTAGCAGGGTAACAATAACCCACGGATACGCCTGCAATCCGTTATCGCTATCCGTTTCAAAAATAATAATCAGCTTCTCAACAGGTATTTATGGCAACCTCCGAACAAACCCTCGCGCCGCCTGAATCGCAAAAGGCGCGCACCTCCTTTGGTATTTTAGGGGCTATCAGCCTTTCGCATTTGCTTAACGATATGATTCAGTCGCTGATTCTGGCGCTTTATCCGCTGCTGCAGGCTGAGTTTTCTTTAAGCTTTGTGCAGATTGGTATGATAACCCTTACTTTCCAGCTCGCCTCTTCGCTGCTTCAGCCGGTGGTGGGTTATTACACCGATAAATATCCGATGCCGTGGTCGCTGCCGATTGGCATGTGCTTCACCCTTTGCGGGCTGGTTCTGCTTGCGCTGGCGGGCAGTTTTCCGATGGTCTTACTGGCGGCGGCGCTGGTCGGCACGGGCTCATCCATCTTCCATCCAGAATCATCACGCGTGGCGCGTATGGCTTCCGGCGGACGTCATGGGCTGGCGCAATCGCTGTTCCAGGTGGGCGGCAACTTCGGCAGTTCGCTCGGGCCTTTGCTGGCGGCGCTTATCATCGCGCCTTACGGCAAAGGTAACGTTGCCTGGTTCGTGCTGGCCGCGCTGCTGGCGATTGTCGTGTTACTGCAAATTAGCCGCTGGTACGCCGCTCAGCATCTGATTGCCAGGGGAAAACCTAAAGCGCCTGTGGTTAACCCACTGCCGCGCAATAAAGTTATTCTGGCGGTTTCCATTCTGCTGATGCTGATTTTCTCAAAGTATTTCTATATGGCGAGCATCAGCAGTTATTACACTTTCTATTTGATGCATAAATTTGGTCTGTCGGTGCAAAACGCCCAGTTCCATCTTTTCGCATTCCTGTTTGCCGTTGCGGCCGGCACGGTTATCGGTGGACCTCTGGGCGACAAAATTGGCCGAAAATATGTCATTTGGGGCTCAATTCTCGGCGTTGCGCCGTTTACGATGGTTTTACCTTATGCATCCCTTTACTGGACGGGGATTTTAACCGTCATCATCGGCTTTATTCTCGCTTCTGCATTTTCTGCGATTCTGGTGTACGCCCAGGAACTGATGCCGGGCCGTATCGGTATGGTTTCCGGGCTGTTTTTCGGCTTTGCCTTTGGGATGGGCGGGCTGGGCGCTGCGGTGCTGGGTCTGGTTGCCGATCGTACAAGTATTGAGTTGGTCTACAAAATATGCGCCTTCCTTCCGCTACTGGGTATTTTGACCATATTCCTGCCCGATAATCGTCATAAATCGTAGCTTTAACCGGCCAAAGTCTTGCTTTGGCCGCCTCATATCCCCATATACCTCTCAGTCCGCCGCGCCATAAGTGACCTAAATACTGCTTAGCCTGCTTTTTTTGTCGAAATGCGCTTTTTAATATTAATTCAATAATTATTCACAAACGCCGATAAAGAAATTGTCATAAACTAATAATGTGACTTTTGGACTAACCGACCAAAACTGGACCCCATTGCTAACGAAAGGAGACGGAATGCATCATGCCACACCGCTTATCACCACCATTGTTGGTGGTCTTGTGCTCGCTTTTTTATTCGGAATGCTTGCCAATAAGCTGCGGATATCGCCGCTGGTCGGATATTTGTTAGCAGGGGTGATTGCGGGTCCGTTTACGCCAGGGTTTGTCGCCGATACCAAACTGGCGCCGGAGCTGGCGGAATTAGGCGTTATCCTGCTGATGTTCGGCGTGGGTCTTCATTTCTCCCTGAAGGATCTGATGGCGGTAAAGACCATCGCCATCCCCGGTGCCATCGCACAGATAGCTGTTGCGACGTTACTGGGCATGGCGCTTTCCGCAATGATGGGCTGGTCAATTATGACCGGCATTGTCTTTGGTCTGTGTCTTTCCACAGCAAGTACCGTGGTGTTACTGCGCGCGCTTGAGGAACGGCAGCTCATCGACAGCCAGCGCGGGCAAATCGCCATTGGCTGGCTGATCGTTGAAGATCTGGTGATGGTGCTAACGCTGGTTCTGCTGCCAGCGGTGGCAGGCATGCTGGAAAAAGGCAACGTGGGCCTGGCTTCGCTGTCGCTGGATATGGCTTTCACCATCGGTAAAGTCGTGGCGTTTATTGCCATCATGCTGGTGGTGGGCCGCCGTTTAGTGCCATGGATTCTGGCGCGCAGCGCGGCTACCGGTTCACGTGAACTGTTCACGCTTTCTGTTCTGGCGCTGGCGCTGGGCATCGCCTTTGGCGCGGTCGAATTCTTTGACGTTTCCTTTGCGCTCGGCGCGTTCTTCGCGGGAATGGTGCTGAACGAATCCGAGCTAAGCCATCGGGCGGCACACGACACTCTGCCGCTGCGCGATGCCTTCGCCGTGCTGTTCTTTGTTTCCGTCGGCATGCTTTTCGATCCGTTGGTTCTGTTTGAGGAGCCGCTGGCCGTACTGGGCACGCTGGCCATCATCGTTTTCGGTAAATCCGTCGCCGCGTTCGGGCTGGTTCGCCTGTTTGGACACTCCCAGCGCACGGCTTTAACCATCGCCACCAGCCTCGCGCAAATTGGTGAATTCGCCTTTATTCTTGCAGGCCTTGGCATGGCGCTAAATCTGCTGCCGCAAAACGGCCAGAATCTGGTTCTCGCAGGGGCGATTCTGTCGATTATGCTCAACCCCGTTCTGTTCGCCGTGCTTGAACGCTATCTCGTTAAAACCGAAACGCTTGAAGAGCAGACGCTGGAAGAAGCTGTCGAGGATGAAAAACAGATCCCCGTCGATATCTGCAACCACGCGCTGCTGGTTGGTTTTGGGCGAGTCGGCAGCCTGCTGGGCGAAAAACTTATGGCTCAGGGCATTCCGCTTGTCGTAGTGGAAACCTCACGTAGCCGGGTAGACGAGCTGCGCGAGCGCGGCGTGCGTGCCGTGTTAGGGAATGCCGCCAACGAAGAAATAATGAATCTGGCGCATCTGGACTGCGCCCGCTGGCTGCTGCTCACCATTCCTAACGGCTATGAGGCAGGGGAAGTCGTGGCGGCAGCGCGCGCAAAATGCCCGAACATCGAAATTATTGCCCGCGCGCATTATGACGATGAGGTGGAATACATTACTGAAAGAGGCGCAAACCAGGTCGTAATGGGTGAAAGGGAGATTGCCAATACGATGATGGGGCTGTTAGAAAAACCTTTACCTCAGGAAACGGTGACAGGGTAATTTAGGGTTGAATGTCGGATGGTTTGTGTCGGATGGCGCTTCGCTTATCCGACCTACGATCGCCTGAACAATTGTAGGGTGGATAAGCGTCAGCGCCATCCACCTTCTGCATCAAAGCATCAACGATCCCAGTAAGATTCTTCCAGGCTGTCTTCGCGCTCCGGCAAACCACGCGTCAGGCGCGGGGAATGCTGGTTCAAAACCTGATAGCTCACGCGATTCGCATACTTACACACCTGCGCCAACGACGAATAGGTCAGCCAGGTAAACTGGTGCTTGCTGGAGTTCGGTACGTTTGAGCGGTGATAGTTATTAGCGGTGATGTCATGCAGCAGCGCGGCCAGCGCGCCGTCGCCAGCCCCGTTGGTGTTCATGATTTTTTCCGGGCCGCCCATGTACGGCGCGATGTGCGAGAAGATACGCAGCGGCTGCTGGCAATCTTTATGGCGCATCGCACGGCTAAATTCGTACTGGTTAAACTCGGCGATCGCGCCCGGCAACAGCGGATGTTGGGTGGTGCGTTTCGCCGTCTCTTCCGTAAAGCCCGCCATATATAAGCCTACCGGCCCGGCGGTGCAAAGCACTAAATCAACCCAGTCCAGCGCTTTGTCAGAGGCGAGCAGCGGGTCGCTTTCGCCGGTCAGCGCCTCACCTTCTTCTTCGTTCATCGCCAGAATAGAGACGTGCTCTTTCAGAAACGCCTGCCACCACTCCGGGTTTTCGGCAATGACATACTTTGTGCCCAGCGTCAGCACAACCGGAACGTTATGCTTTTTGGCATAACCAATCGCCTGCATGGTGGCATCCGGCATTGGCTCGCCGGGTTTGCAGCGCACCAGATAAGACGTCAGCACCAGCGCGGAGGCCCCGGCAATCACGTCTTCAGGAATGCTCTCGGCACGCAGTTGGTTCATGTGCCCGGGGCTGATGGCAAAGGTACGTTCGCCCTGCTCGCCAATCAGCGTAAAGCAGCGGCCAATCGCCCCGTCTACGCCCTGCAGATAGTTCAAATCGGTACGGCTGGAGGTATTGCATAAATAGCGGTAGGCGTAGCTGCCGATTTCGATATTGCTGCACATCACGCCCAGCAGAACCGAACGATCATCCGCCAGCACCGAATAGTTGTGCATAGTGTTGCCGATAGTGCCGCCGGCAAACTGATGGGTAATGAGATTTTTTTGCACCAGCTCCTGATACAACGCTTCTGCAACGTCATCGTCAATGACCAGGGAATGCCCGAAGCTTAACCCGTAACGCTGAACAAATTCGTCGTCGACTTTGGCTTCAATATCCACCAGCGTCTGGTCAATGCCGACAATCCAGGAAGTGCCGGTTTCGTTTTCAGGTTGAACCTGCTGCAACAAAGGGTCGCGGGCGCTTACGGGAAAATAATGTTTAGATTTGCGTTTACCGGGAAATTTCATGATGTCATTGGGAGTGGCTAATCAGGCCGCGCATGGTAGCACATTCGCGGCCTCAGGGGCGATTAGCGATAGCGGCTGATGAGATTCACCATCATCGCGATATGAGCAGGATCGTCATTGAGCGCCGGAATGTATTCGTACTTTGTGCCGCCCGCTTCGATAAACACTTCGCGGTTTTGCACCGCCATTTCTTCAAGCGTTTCCAGGCAGTCTGCCGAGAAACCGGGGCACATAACCTGAATATGTTTAACGCCTTTTTCTGCCAGCATTTTCAGCGTTTCGTCGGTATAGGGCATCAGCCACGGCTCACGTCCAAAGCGCGACTGGTAGGTCATCATCACTTTTTCCGGCGGCAATTCCAGCGCGGAAAGCAATTCGCGCGTGGTATCACGGCAGCGCTGTGGATAATCGTCGCCTTCGTTAGCATAACGCTGCGGAATGCCGTGGTAGGAAAGCAGTAAAATATCCGGCTCGCCGTGCTCTTCAAACGAACGTTTTACCGACGCCGCCAGAGCATTGATATATAAAGTATCTTCGGCGTAATCACGAATCAATGAAACCGATGGCATGGTGCGGGAGCGGGCGAAAATACGGCCCAGCTCGTCCCAGACGGCAGCCACCGTCGAGCAGGAAAACTGCGGATAAAGCGGCAGTACCACAATATGCGTGACGTTGTGCGCCAGAAGTTCATCAACCGCGCTTTTCAACGAAGGATTGCCGTAGCTCATCCCCAGCGCAACGGGCATATCGGGCAACTGTGCCGCCAGAGCCTGCTGCTGACGGCGGCTGAATACCATCAGCGGAGAACCCTCTTCCATCCAGACGGACTGGTAAAGCTTTGCCACGCGTGGAGAACGCAGCGGCAGAATCACGCCGCGCAGCAGCGGCCACCAGAGCAAACGTGGGGTGTCGACTACGCGCTTATCGCTCAAAAACTGGCGCAGGTAGCGTTTTACCGCCGCCGGAGTCGGTGCATCAGGCGTACCAAGATTTGCCAGTAAAACGCCTATTTTTTCCTGACTCATTACCCCTCCTTATCAACAAATTGCTGATAAGTGTAACGTAAAAGCCCGGCGGAAAAACCGATAACAGCGAAAGGGAAAGATTCAGACAAAAAAATACCAGGGCATACCCTGGTATTTTCATATCGGCTTTGATTTAGCCGAGGATTTTAGCCAGCTCTGCGCTGACTTCGGCCACTTTACGGGTGCCGTCGATTTTCACGTATTTGGTGTTGCCCACTTCTGCTTCTTTGCTGTAGTAAGAGATCAGCGGAGCGGTCATCTGATGGTATTCCACCAGGCGCTTACGCACGGTTTCTTCCTGATCGTCTTTACGGGTAGTCAGCTCTTCGCCGGTCACGTCGTCTTTACCTTCCACTTTTGGTGGGTTGAAGGTGACGTGATAAACGCGGCCAGACGGCGCGTGAACGCGACGACCAACAATACGTTCAACGATCAATTCGTCAGGTACAGCGAACTCCAGAACCACATCTACACTGATGCCGGCTTCTTTCATGGCGTCAGCCTGCGGAATGGTGCGCGGGAAGCCGTCAAGCAGGAAACCCTTACGGCAATCTTCCTGAGTAATACGCTCTTTCACCAGCGCGATAACCAGCTCATCGGTCACCAGTTTTCCGGCATCCATGATGTCTTTGGCTTGTTTACCCAGCTCTGAACCAGATTTAACCGCAGCACGTAACATATCACCGGTGGAGATTTGCGGAATACCGTATTTCTCCATGATGAACTGTGCCTGAGTCCCTTTACCTGCGCCCGGAGCGCCGAGCAGAATGATACGCATTGCGTAATTCCCCATACGTTTGGATTTTGTGTACTTGGATCTGAGGCGATGACCTTACCATTAAAGGCGTATTCATCTCAAGGAAGCCAGGTGCGAGAAGGTGTTCTGAAAAGAAAAACAGGTGGATGACGGCCTGCGCCTTATCCACCCTACCTTTCTCTGGCTATCGTAGGGCGGATAAGCGAATGCGCCATCCGCCGTCAGGATTACGATACGAGCAGTTGGTTCATACGACGGATAAACTGGTTTGGATCTTCAAGCGTGCCGCGCTCTGCCAGCAAAGCCTGATCGAGCAGCAGTTCAACCCATTCGCCAAACTGCGCTTCGTCCTGGGTGTCGGCTGCGCGTTTCACCAAACGGTGCTCCGGGTTCAGCTCGAAAATGTATTTCACTTCCGGCACGGCCTGACCCGCAGCGGCAAACAGCTTCGCCATCTGGGTGCTCATGTCGTTGCTGTCGGTGGTAACAATGGCCGGGGTATCTGTCAGACGATGAGTCAGGCGCACTTCCTTCACGCGCTCGCCCAACAGGGTTTTTACGCGATCCACAAACGGCTCAAGCGCTTTTTCAGCTTCTTTCGCTTCTTCAGTTTCTTCGTCAGCCAGTTTTTCCAGCGACTCGTCGGTTTTGCTTACGGACTGGAACGCCTTGCCGTCAAACTCGGTGAGGTAGCTCATCATCCACTCGTCGATGCGGTCGGAAAGCAGCAGTACTTCGATGCCTTTCTTACGCAGCAGTTCCAGATGCGGGCTGCTCTTCGCCGCCGCGTAGCTGTCCGCGGTGATGTAGTAAATCTTCTCCTGGCCTTCTTTCATGCGTGACACATACTCTTCAAGCGACACGGTTTGCGCAGAGGAGTCGGTATGAGTTGTCGCAAAGCGCAGCAGCTTAGCAATCGCTTCCTGGTTGGCGTTATCTTCCGCCGGGCCTTCTTTCAGCACCAGACCAAAGTTTTTCCAGAAGGTCTGATATTTTTCGCTGTCGTCTTTCGCCAGTTTATCCAGCATTTGCAGAACGCGTTTAGTCAGCGCGCTGCGCAGATTTTGCGTGACGCGGCTGTCCTGGAGGATTTCACGGGAAACGTTCAGCGGCAGATCGTTGGAATCTATCAGGCCGCGCACGAAGCGCAGGTAGTTCGGCATGAACTGTTCGGCGTCGTCCATGATGAATACGCGCTGCACGTACAGCTTCAGGCCGTGCTTGTGATCGCGATTCCACATATCCCACGGCGCCTGAGAAGGTATGTACAGCAGGCTGGTGTATTCCTGCTTCCCTTCCACGCGGTTGTGGCTCCAGGCCAGCGGATCGGTGAAATCATGGGCGATATGCTTGTAGAACTCGTTGTACTCTTCGTCTTTGACTTCAGATTTGCTGCGGGTCCACAGGGCCTGCGCCTTGTTGATTTTTTCCCAGCCGAGGATGGTTTCGCCGTCTTTCTCTTCACGGGTTTCGATTTCAACCGGCAGCGCGATGTGATCGGAGTATTTACCGATGATGGAACGCACGCGCCAGTCGTCGAGGAATTCGTCTTCGCCTTCACGCAGGTGCAGCGTGATTTCAGTCCCGCGATCGGCTTTAGTGATATCCGCTACGGTATATTCGCCCGCCCCTTCTGATTCCCAGAACACGCCTTCGTCAGCAGAAACGCCAGCGGCACGAGTGCGCACGGTAACTTTATCCGCCACGATAAACGCGGAGTAGAAGCCCACGCCGAACTGCCCGATAAGCTGGCTGTCTTTCGCCTGGTCTGAACCCATGGATTCGAGGAAGGCTTTGGTGCCGGATTTAGCAATGGTGCCCAGATGATCGATAACGTCTTCGCGGGTCATACCGATGCCGTTATCGGCCAGCGTCAGAGTACGTTTTTCTTTATCAAAAGAGACGCGCACGCGCAGCTCGCCGTCACCCTCGTACAGATCGGCCTGAGAAAGCGCGCGGAAACGCAGCTTGTCTGCCGCATCGGAGGCGTTGGAGATCAGCTCACGCAGGAAGATTTCTTTATTTGAATAGAGAGAATGGATCATCAGGTGCAGAAGCTGTTTCACTTCAGACTGGAAGCCACGGGTCTCTTGTCCTTTCATGGTCATTGATACCTCAACAAAATCAAAATACAGGGGTGATGAAAACGTTGAGGGAGAAATGGGGATAGCGGGAGAAGTTTTCAAGCGGGGAGACGAAGAATCTCCCCGTGTTCGATTAGAAATTAATCTTGTGACGTCCGGCCAGGGAGTGCGAAAGCGTGGTGCCGTCGACCATTTCCAGCTCGCCGCCCACCGGCACGCCGTGCGCTATGCGGCTGGCGTCAACGCCGTATTGTCCGCACAGTTCGGCGATGTAGTTGGCCGTCGCTTCCCCTTCTACCGTCGGGTTGGTAGCAAGGATAATCTCTTTGATAGTTTCGCTGGATAAGCGCTCTTCCAGGCGGCCAAGACCGATGTCGTCCGGACCGATACCGTCCAGCGGCGAAAGGTGGCCCATCAGCACAAAATAGCGCCCGGAAAACTGGCCGGTTGCTTCGATGGCATGAATATCCGCCGGGGTTTCCACCACGCAAATCTGGCCGTTTTCCTGACGGCGCGGGTTCATGCAAATAGCGCACACTTCCTGTTCGGTGAAGGTGCGGCAGTCCGCACAGTGGCCGATTTCCGACATGGCGCGAGTCAGCGCCTGAGCAAGGCGCATTCCGCCGCTGCGATCGCGCTGCAGGAGCGCAAACGCCATTCGTTGGGCAGACTTAGGGCCAACGCCGGGCAGGCAGCGCAGGGATTCCATAAGGGCTGTGAGTAAAGGGCTGGTTTGCATCGCTCAGATTTCTGAAAAAATAGTGGGCCATAGCCTAACATTAGCCCCGCGGGCGGGCATAGAAAAAGATAGTCCCCCTGCGCGATGTCTCGCACAAGGGGAATTTTTTAGCTTCGTTGAGAGTCCAGTTGCTCCTGGTTATTCACCACGTCCTGCGCTTTCTGATAGCTTTCGCTCAGCAAGCCGTATTCGGTAAAGACGCTTCCCCACAGACCAGCCCATTCCATCGCGTCATCGCGATTCCAGGTCTGCTGAATTTCTGCGGTGACGGCTGCGGTATCAAGCGGTATCACGCCCGCCTGCACTACGCGCGCCAGGGTAATTTCCTGCGCCATTTTGGAATAAGTGCCAGACGCATCGATAACGGCGAACACTTTAAAGCCTTCGGCAACCGCGCTAATCGCCGGGAATGCCATGCAGACACTGGTCACCGTACCGGCAATAATCAGCGTTTTGCGCCCCGTGGCTTTTACTGCCGCCACGAAGTCCGGATTATCCCAGGCGTTAATCTCGCCCTTGCGCGGCACGTACTGGGCATGAGGTGCGAACTGATGAATTTCCGGGATCAGCGGACCGTTCGGCCCCTGCGGCACAGAGGCCGTAGTTATCACCGGAATTTCCGCAAGCGTTGCGATTTTAGCAAGCACCGTCGCATGGGCGCGCAGGGTCGTCATCGGCATGTCGTGGACAAGCTGAAACAGGCCGCTTTGGTGATCGATGAGCAGCAATACCGCATCGCTGACGTCAATCATTGGTTTTTGTCCGTTAAAATTTGCAGGGTTCATTATGACTTTCCTCTCTTAAAAGAAACGGCTATCAGGCGATAGCCGTTGTGGATTAACTATTCGACTGACCAAAACGGCCCTGATTAAAGTCGTCAATGGCCTGATTGATTTCTTCGCGGGTGTTCATCACAAACGGCCCATAACCCGCAACCGGTTCGTTGAGCGGTTCCCCGCTGAGCACCAGCACAACAGCGTCGTTATTCGCTTCGATGGCAACGCTCTCGCCTTTAGCGTCCAGAACCACCAGTTGCGCTTCACGCGCCACTTCCTGGCCGTTGACCTGCACCGTGCCTTTAAGCACCACCAGCGCAGTGTTCCAGCCATCCGGCAAAGCCAGATTCGTTACGCCATGAGCGTTCAGTCGCAGATCCAGAATGCGCATCGGCGAGAAGGTTCTGGCCGGGCCTTTACGCCCGTCCAGAACGCCAGCAATCACGCGAGCCTTGCCTGCGTTATCGGGCAACGTCACGACCGGAATATCGCTATCCGTGATGGACTGATAACCCGGCGGCGTAGATTTATCCTTCGCCGGCAGGTTCACCCAAAGCTGCACCATTTCCAGCGTACCGCCCTTCTCACTGAACGCCGGAGAGTGGAACTCTTCGTGCAGAATGCCGCTGCCTGCGGTCATCCACTGCACGTCGCCCGGACCAATCACCCCGCCGCTGCCGGTGGAATCGCGGTGCGCAACTTCACCTTTATAGACGATGGTGACCGTCTCAAAACCACGATGTGGATGTACATCCACACCTCGCTGTCCTTTGTCGCTCGGTTTAAATTCTGCCGGGCCTGCGTAATCCAGCAGCAGGAACGGGCTTAGCTGGCTTGCGAATTTTGAATAAGAGAACATTGAGCGAACAGGGAATCCATCGCCCACCCAGTGGGACGCAGGAGCTGAGTAAACGCCAAGAATTGATTTCATCGTTATCTCCGTTGAGTGTCGATTGCTATGGGATAAAGCTTACGTACAAGACAATGTTTGCGGTAGATTGATAAAAAAGAATCAGCGTTCCATTAACAGGACAATACAGATGCAGGATCTCAACGATCTGTGGTATTTCGTGCAGGTAGTGGATAACGGGGGATTTTCTCCGGCCAGCCGCGCGATTGGCATTCCTAAATCCCGGCTTAGCCGTCGTATTGCGCTGCTTGAAGAAAGGTTGGATACCCGACTCATCCAGCGTTCAACACGCAGTTTTACCGTGACCGAGGCCGGGCAGATTTTTTATCGTCACTGCAAGGCAATGATGATCGAGGCAGAGGCGGCGCAGGAAGCGATTGACACATTGCGGGCGGAACCTCGCGGACTGATTCGTCTGACGTGTCCGATTACGCTATTACACGTTCATATCGGCGATATGCTGGCGCGATTTATGTCGCTTTATCCGCAGATAACGGTACAGCTTGAAGAAACCAATCGTCAGGTTGATGTGCTTAATGAGAACGTTGATATCGCGATTCGCGTACGCCCGCTTCCGCTGGAAAACAGCGATCTGGTGATGCGTAAACTGGCCGATCGCAGCATGTGTCTGGTAGCCAGCCCCAAACTTATTGAACGCTTTGGGCATCCGGCTTCCCCGGCCGATCTCCAGCACTGGCCGAGCCTCGCCTTAAGCAAGCCGCAGCAGGTTTATCGTTGGTGTTTGTACGGCCCGGATAATCAGGAAGTTATCCTGCACCACAGCCCCCGCTTTATCACCACGGACATGATTGCGCTACGCAGCGCAGCGGTAGCCGGAGTCGGCATTGTGCAGTTGCCTTTACTGATGCTCAAAGAACAGATTGCGGCGGGAACGCTGGTACATTTGCTGCCGGAGTGGCGAACCAGACGGGAGATTATTCACGCAGTATTTCCGTCCCGACGCGGCCAGTTACCGGCGGTCAGAGCGCTGATTGATTTTCTGGTGGAGCGCTACGGGGAGTTTGAGGAGGAGTGAGTTTTGAGTGTTTTTATGTCGAATGACGCTGCGCTTATCCGACCTACAAACCACAAAAAGACAAAACCATTTCCCTAAATAATTCGCGTTGCAGGTAGGCGGCAAGTGAGCAAATCCCCAGGAGCTTACATAAGTAAGTGACTGGGGTTTGTGAGTGCAGCCAACACCCCTGCAACACGAAGTATGACGGGAAAATTAGAATGGCATTTTAAAGCCCGGTGGCAGTTGCATCCCGTTGGACACGCCAGCCATTTTCTCTTTCTGCGCTTCGCCGATACGACGAGCTGCATCGTTGAAAGCCGCGGCAACCAGGTCTTCAACCATCTCTTTGTCGTCTTCCATCAGGCTCGGGTCGATTTCCACGCGGCGGCAGTTGTGCGCGCCGTTGATAGTGACTTTTACCAGGCCCGCGCCGGATTCGCCAGTGACTTCCAACTGAGCGATTTCTTCCTGAACCTGGGCCATTTTTTCCTGCATCTGCTGGGCTTGCTTCATCAGGTTACCCAGACCGCCTTTTCCAAACATAATCTTCTCTCTTTCGCTCGGGCCGCCTAATCGCAAGATACGGTTAGCGGCTATCAGGGTTTACAACAGACCGGTTGCGCCGGTCCGTCAAATAGGGCGAATGCTGTCTTCATCCAGGTCCGCATCAAAGAAACGACGCAGCGTCTGAATATTAGTATCAGCGCTCATTGACTCTCTTGCCTGCGCCAGCTTCTCTTCGTAGATAGCCTGACGCCACTCCAGCGGCGTACGTTGCGCCTGATTATCATCTTCAATAATAGTCAGTTCAACGGATTCCCCGCTGAAGATACTTATTGCTTCCATCAGCGCTTTTTGTGCTGAAGGGGAATTCAGATGACGCTGGCTGGAACGCAGATGCAGGCAGATTCGATTGCCATCCTGCTCTTTCCAGGCGTTGAGCGCCAGTTGCTGAACCAGTTTTGGCAGCACCAGTTGGTTAATTTCTGCCGCCCATGCATCACGTTCAATCGCTTCCTGCGCAAGCTTTTGTGCAAGCTCAGGGGTTTTCTCGTGTTCCAGTGCGCGCTTAAGCGCCTTCGGCGTGGCAACCGGCTCAGCCGCTTCTTCGGTGATGATTTGTGACTTCCAGCGATAGGCTTCCGGCTTTTGCTCAGGCTTTTCCTGCGCGGCTGCGGCCGGGCGAGACTGTATACGCTCGCTAACCGATGCAAGACGCTCCAGCGCGGTGTTTTTTGCCGGCCGCGCTAGATTTGGCGCTGCCGGCTCACTCTTTTTTGCTTTGTTGGCTCCCTGCTGGCGCATTAGCTGTGTGCGCGCCTGCAGCACCTGGCTTGTGGTGTCCGGCAACGGGGTTTCGCTTTGCCCTGGAGGCGACGAAGCCTGTTTAACCGGCGGAGGCGATCCCGGATTGACTACCGGAATGCTTGTAGCCTGGCGAGTCTGTTCGGGTTCCGGCATCGGTTTACGCGGATGGAATGCCAGAGCTCGCAGCAGCGTCATTTCAATGCCCATACGGCGATCCGGCGCCCACGACAGCTCTTTGCGGCCAATCAACAGCGTTTGATAATAAAGCTGAACTTCCGCAGGCGGCACGGTGCGGGCGAGCTCACGCATGCGTTGTTCAATAGCCGCCATGTCGCTGCCCAAAGCAGACGGCGACAGTTGCACCATCGCCACGCGATGCAGCAGGCTGAGCATTTCCACCAGCAGCGCTTCCCACTCCACGCCACGTGCGGCGGCATCGCCCAGTAGCGCCATCACGCGCTGCCCGTCGGCACCGGCCATCGCTTCAATGAGGGAAAGCGCCTGGTCGTCGTCCAGCGTTCCCAGCATGGTGCTCACCGAAGCGGTGGTCACCTGTCCGTCACCGCTGGCAATGGCCTGATCGGTGAGGCTTAGCGCATCGCGCAGGCTGCCGTCTGCGGCGCGAGCCAGCAGTTGCAGAGCGCGCGGCTCGCTGGATATTTTCTCTTCCCCAAGAATATGTTCCAACTGATGGCGGATCTGTTCGACATCCAGCGCTTTCAGGTGGAATTGCAGGCAGCGAGAAAGAATGGTGACCGGCAGCTTTTGCGGATCGGTGGTCGCCAGCAGGAATTTTACGTGCGGAGGCGGTTCTTCGAGCGTTTTTAATAGCGCGTTAAAGCTGTGGCGGGAAAGCATGTGCACTTCATCGATGAGATAGACTTTAAAGCGGCCACGCGCTGGCGCGTACTGAACGTTATCCAGTAAATCGCGCGTATCTTCCACTTTAGTGCGCGAGGCGGCGTCGATTTCAATCAGATCGACAAAGCGTCCTTGTTCGATTTCGCGGCAGTTATCACACACGCCGCAAGGCGTGGCGGTGATGCCGGTTTCACAATTCAGTCCTTTCGCCAATAGTCGGGCGATGGAGGTTTTCCCCACGCCGCGAGTCCCGGAAAAGAGATAAGCGTGGTGAATTCGGCCCAGCGACAAACCATTAGCCAGCGCGGTCAGCACGTGTTGCTGGCCGACAACATCAGCAAAAGTTTGTGGGCGCCATTTGCGGGCTAAGACCTGGTAGCTCATTCTCAGATTGGCTTCTTGATCGCGGGAAAGGTGAATTTGAGGGGTAATGCTAACATAAGCCTCACCCGATGGGCGAGGCTTGAGATTGCTGACAAAGAAGGAAAAAGCGTGATTTTTCTTTCTTTGTGGTTATCTGCCGAAAATCAATAAATTGATTTTCCTGTTTATTTGTAAGGACCCACTTACTCGTATTAAAGCCTCATCAAGCTTGAGTCACTCAGTGGCCCGGGAACGGCACCAGGCAGTAGCTTTTCACGCCCATTTTCTCAAGGCGCTGCTCGCCGCCGATATCAAACAGATTGATGATAAAGGCCGCATCGGTCACTTCCCCGCCCAGACGGCGGATCAGTTTAACCGTGGCTTCAATAGTGCCGCCGGTTGCCAGCAGATCGTCCACCACCAGAACTTTATCGCCCGCCTGGATCGCATCAACGTGGATTTCAAGCTGATCGGTGCCGTATTCCAGCTCGTAGCTTTCCGCGATGGTTTCACGCGGCAGTTTGCGCGGTTTACGAACCGGGACAAAGCCAACGCCCAGCGCCAGAGCAACAGGCGCGCCAAACAGGAAGCCTCGTGCTTCGGTACCCACCACTTTGGTGATGCCGGCGTCTTTAAAGCGCGCGACCAGTAATTCGATGCTGGTCGCGTAAGCTTTCGGATCTTCCAGCAAACTGGTAACGTCACGAAACAGAATGCCCGGTTTTGGGTAATCAGGAATGCTTTTGATGCTATTTTTCAGATACTCAAGCTGCTGCGCAGTCGCGGTCATAAGTAATGCCTGCTAAAAACATGAAACTCACAGAGCGCGTTGCAGGTTCAGATGAACCGCTGTTTAACGATTAATCAGCCGCACCCGTGCTCGAAAACGGTCGAATTTACTGGCTGGCGCGGACATTTGCAACCCGCACCTTTGCCGTTCAGGGTTTTTGTTGCTTTTCGTCAACAACCGGCATGCGCCACATATAGATAAGCAAAGCGCACATCATCATCAACAAGAATAGCCGCACCCATAATATGTTGACCAGATAAAGGGATACGGCAAAAGTTATCGCGATAAAAATCATCGCCTTCGGTTTTGCGCCCGGCGGCAAAGCGCGGTGCTTTTGCCAGTGGCGTAAATAGCCGCCGAACCAGGAGCGATAAAGTAGCCAGTGGTGAAAGCGAGGGCTTGAGCGCGCAAAACACCAGGCGGCGAGCAGTAAGAACGGCGTGGTAGGCAGTAACGGAAGCACTACGCCGAACGTCGCAAGGACTACCGCCAGCCAGCCGATGATGATTAAAATAGTCCTTTGCATACCCATTCCCGGAATAAACTGGCGCGAAAATCGCGCTGCCACTGGAGAGTCATTTTGTGAAAACCGCTTCGCTCTTACAAGCCCTTGATGCACGCGTCGCGGAACTGGCAGCAGCTATTGAGCCGTTGTCTTTGCAGCGCACGTCGCAGGCTCGCTTCGATAAAAAGCTTTTTACAACGCACAGTACGCAATTAAAAGATTATCTCGCCGAGGCTCAGGCGAATCTCGCTCAACTTCAGCTTAGCGTGAAAACCGGTAAAACGGAGCAGGTTGCCTTTGTCGCCGAAAGACTGGTCGCGCAAATTGCCGCGCTCACGCGGGAACTGGCCACGTGGAAAATGCGCGCCAGCGAACCGCAAAAACCAGCCCCGGAAAATCTCTACGAAAAACTCTCAACCCATCAGGATTACGAACGCCGTTTGCTGTCGATGATAAGCGATCGTGAAAGCAAGCTGGGCGTACAAACGACGCTAAGCGCTCAACAGCAACTCCAGCGGGAAATCGCCGCCCAGGAAGGGCGCCTGCAACGCTGCCGTCAGGCTATCGCCCGCATAGAACGGGCCATTGAACGCAGGGAGCGTGGACTGGGTTAGCTATACTGAAATTATTATTTACCGTTCAGGGGAAAAAGATGGGACTACTAACCTGGGTAATTATTGGCGTACTGGTGGGGATTGCGATGAATCGTCTGCGTCCTGCTTCCGGCGGCGGTTTTGCCGTTGCGCAGCTCTTAGCCGTAACGGGCGCGTTAATTGGCGGTTATGTCTGCGCCGTGTTTAATATAGGCACGCTGGCGACCCTTGAACCTACATCATTGTTGGCTGCGCTGGCCGGTTCGCTGCTGTTTCTTTTTGTCTTTCGCAAACTACGGATGTCATAAATGTCGCTGGATAACGCCCCGGATGAGGTCAAACTGGCCGTCGATTTAATTATGCTACTTGAACAGCATGAGCTACCGACGCCAACCGTTCTTAGCGCGCTGGAAATAGTGCGTCAGGATTTTTTGCGCAAGCTTCGCGAAGAAGAAAATAGTTAACCGGAACCAGACGATTTTACTCAGGCAGGCTGCGTAAAGTCGGGCAGAACTGGAACATTTCCAGCAATATTGAGACGTGATCTTTCGCCTGAGCGTACAAATCAAAGCTGTCCGGGGCGACAAGCCAGTTTTCAATCAGGCCTGTAATATAGCTGCGCAGCACGGTAACCGCGTGGGAGAGACGTAAATTGGTGGGTAAGGAACCGGCGTCAATACAGCGCTGAAGGCTTGTTTCAATGCGCTCGTTGCCTTCCATATAAAGGGTGCGTCTGGCCTGTTGCAAAACCGCCATTTCGCCAACAAATTCACATTTGTGGAAAATGATCTCCGTCATTAATCGACGCCTTTCTTCAGTGACGGTGGCCTGCAATATGTAAATAAGCAACTCTCTGACAACGCAGAGTGGATCGTCGGGAAATTTTGCCCGATACTCAGTTTCTAAATCACCAATACTGGATTCAGTTAGCTCCCAGATTTCATTAAATAAATCCGACTTATTTTTAAAGTGCCAATATATTGCACCACGGGTGACGCCGGCCGCTTTGGCGATATCCGCCAGAGACGTGGCGGAAACGCCCTGTTTTGAAAACAAGCGAATGGCCACATCAAGTATATGTTGGCGGGTTTCGAGGGCTTGTTGTTTGGTTTTTCGTGCCATATGTCGGTGAATTTACTGGAGTCAGATTTACATACATTTGTGAATGTATGTACCATAGCACGACGATAATATAAACGCAGCAATGGGTTTGTGGACATTTGATCCATTGAACAACTTTGAAATCGGACACTCGAGGTTTACATATGAACAAAAACAGAGGGTTTACGCCTCTGGCGGCCGTTCTGATGCTTTCAGGCAGCTTAGCGCTTACAGGATGTAACGACAAAGAGACCCAGCAGAGTGCGCCGCAAGCCCCGGAAGTGGGCGTGGTGACACTGAAAAGCGCGCCTTTACAGATCACAACAGAGCTTCCTGGCCGTACTAGCGCCTATCGCATTGCAGAAGTTCGCCCGCAGGTAAGCGGTATTATCCTGAAGCGTAACTTTGAAGAAGGAAGCGAAATCAAGGCGGGTGTCTCGCTTTATCAAATTGATCCTGCGACCTATCAGGCCGCTTACGACAGCGCCAAAGGCGATCTCGCAAAGGCCCAGGCCAGCGCGAACATTGCTCAGGTGACGCTTAAGCGTTATCAGAAACTGTTAGGCACCAAATACATTAGTCAACAAGACTACGACACCGCTCTTGCCGATTCACAGCAGGCAAATGCTGCCGTTGTGGCTGCGAAAGCCGCCGTTGAAACGGCTCGTATTAACCTGGCTTATACCAAAGTGACTTCTCCTATCAGCGGACGCATCGGCAAATCTTCCGTAACCGAAGGGGCGCTGGTGACCAGCGGACAGACCAACGCGTTGTCTACCGTTCAGCAACTCGACCCTATATATGTCGATGTTACTCAATCCAGCAATGATTTCCTGCGCCTCAAGCAGGAGCTGGCCGAGGGCAAACTGAAACAGGAAAACGGCAAAGCGAAAGTCCAGTTAGTGACCAACGACGGCCTCACCTATTCGCAGGAAGGTTCTCTGGAATTCTCCGATGTGACTGTCGATCAGACCACCGGCTCAATCACGCTGCGTGCCATCTTCCCTAACCCGGATAAAACTCTGCTGCCAGGTATGTTCGTACGAGCAAAACTGGAAGAAGGCGTTAACCCGAACGCATTGCTGGTGCCTCAGCAAGGCATAACTCGTACTCCGCGCGGCGATGCATCCGCGATGGTTGTGGGTAAGGACGACAAAGTAGAAGTACGTCAGTTGAAAACTTCTCAGGCGATTGGCGATAAGTGGCTGGTAACCGACGGGTTGCAGACTGGCGATCGCGTTATCGTAACCGGTTTGCAGAAAGTGAAACCCGGTGTTCAGGTGAAAGCGCAGGAGATCGCGGCAGAAAATAACGGTCAACAGCAGCAAGCCGCAGGCGCGCAGTCCGAACAAACGAAGTCTTAACTTAAACAGGAGCCGTTAAGACATGGCTAAGTTTTTTATCGATCGCCCCATTTTTGCCTGGGTTATCGCCATCATAATTATGTTGGCGGGCGGGCTTGCGATCATGAAATTGCCTATCGCGCAATATCCAACTATTGCGCCTCCGGCAATCACGATCTCAGCAACCTACCCTGGTGCGGATGCTAAAACGGTACAGGATACCGTTACACAGGTTATCGAACAGAACATGAACGGTATCGACGGACTGTTATATATGTCCTCGACCAGTGATTCCTCTGGTACCGTGCAGATAACCATTACCTTTGATTCAGGCACAGATGCCGACATTGCTCAGGTTCAGGTGCAGAACAAACTGCAACTGGCGATGCCGCTGTTACCGCAGGAAGTGCAGCAGCAAGGGGTGAGCGTTGAGAAATCTTCCAGTAGCTTCCTGATGGTTGTCGGGGTTATCAACACCGACGGCAGCATGACGCAGGAAGATATCTCGGATTACGTCGGCGCCACCATGAAAGACCCGATTAGCCGTACCAACGGCGTCGGCGATGTGCAGCTATTTGGTGCGCAATACGCGATGCGTATCTGGATGGATCCTAACAAACTTAACAACTTCCAGCTTACGCCGGTAGATGTTATCGCTGCCATTAAAGCGCAGAACGCCCAGGTCGCGGCCGGTCAGCTAGGCGGTACGCCGCCGGTGAAAGGTCAGCAACTGAACGCCTCTATCATTGCGCAAACGCGTCTGAAATCTGCGGATGAATTCAGTAAAATTTTACTGAAAGTGAATCAGGATGGTTCACGCGTGCTGCTTAAAGATGTGGCAAAAGTTGAGCTCGGCGGCGAGAACTACGACGTTATCGCGCGCTTCAACGGACAACCTGCATCCGGTTTGGGTATCAAACTGGCAACCGGCGCAAACGCCCTTGATACCGCTGACGCCGTTCGTCAGTCCATTGCCAAGATGGAGCCGTTCTTCCCGGCCGGCCTGAAGGTTGTTTATCCCTACGACACCACGCCATTCGTTAAAATCTCCATTAACGAAGTGGTGAAAACCCTCGTCGAAGCGATCGTGCTGGTGTTCCTGGTCATGTATCTGTTCCTGCAAAACTTCCGTGCCACGCTAATCCCAACGATTGCGGTACCGGTGGTCTTGTTAGGCACCTTCGCCATTCTTGCCGCCTTTGGCTATTCGATAAACACCCTGACGATGTTCGGTATGGTGCTTGCGATAGGCCTGCTGGTGGATGACGCCATCGTGGTGGTGGAAAACGTCGAGCGCGTGATGGTGGAAGAAGGCTTGCCGCCAAAAGAAGCCACACGTAAATCGATGGGGCAAATTCAGGGCGCGCTGGTCGGTATCGCGATGGTGCTGTCGGCGGTATTTATTCCGATGGCGTTCTTCGGTGGTTCGACCGGTGCAATCTACCGCCAGTTCTCCATTACTATCGTTTCGGCAATGGTGCTGTCCGTACTGGTGGCGATGATTCTGACGCCTGCTCTGTGCGCAACCATGCTCAAACCGATTGCTAAAGGCGATCACGGTGAGAAGAAGGGTTTCTTCGGTTGGTTTAACCGCATGTTCGACAAGAGCACGCACCACTACACCGACAGCGTAGGTAATATTCTGCGCAGTACCGGGCGTTATTTGCTGCTCTATCTGCTGATCGTAGTCGGCATGGCCTTTCTGTTTGTTCGTCTGCCAAGCTCCTTCTTGCCGGATGAAGATCAGGGCGTATTCCTGACCATGGCTCAGCTCCCTGCGGGCGCCACTCAGGAACGAACCCAGAAAGTGCTTGATGAAGTTACCAAATACTACCTGGAAAACGAGAAAGACAACGTTAACTCCGTCTTTACCGTTAACGGCTTTGGTTTCTCGGGTCGTGGGCAAAACACCGGTCTGGCGTTCGTTTCACTGAAAGACTGGGGCGAGCGCGCCGGGGAAGAGAATAAAGTACCGGCTATCGCAGGCCGGGCCAGCGGCTACTTCTCACAAATCAAAGATGCGATGGTGTTTGCGTTTAACCTGCCAGCGATCGTTGAGTTAGGTACCGCAACAGGGTTCGACTTCCAGCTTATTGACCAGGCAAACCTCGGCCATGACAAGCTGACTCAGGCTCGTAACCAGCTATTTGGCGAAATTGCGAAACATCCTGACCTGTTAGTCGGCGTACGTCCGAACGGCCTGGAAGATACGCCACAGTTCAAAGTGGATATCGACCAGGAGAAAGCGCAGGCGTTAGGCGTTTCTATCAGCGATATCAACACCACGCTGGGTGCCGCATGGGGTGGTAGCTACGTTAACGACTTCATCGACCGTGGCCGCGTGAAGAAAGTTTATGTGATGGCCGATGCGCCATTCCGTATGCTTCCGCAGGATATTAACGAGTGGTATGTACGCGGTACTTCCGGTCAAATGGTGCCTTTCTCATCCTTCGCAACCGCGCACTGGGAATACGGTTCGCCGCGTCTGGAACGTTACAACGGTCTGCCATCCATGGAAATCCTTGGTCAGGCGGCACCGGGTAAGAGTACCGGTGAAGCCATGAACATGATGGAAGAGCTGGCGAGCAAACTGCCTACGGGTATTGGCTACGACTGGACGGGCATGTCCTATCAGGAACGTCTCTCCGGTAACCAGGCTCCGGCACTGTATGCCATCTCGTTAATCGTGGTATTCCTGTGTCTGGCCGCACTGTATGAGAGCTGGTCGATTCCGTTCTCCGTTATGCTGGTTGTTCCGCTGGGGGTATTCGGCGCGCTGTTGGCTGCAACCTTCCGCGGCCTGACCAACGACGTGTACTTCCAGGTAGGCCTGCTGACAACCATTGGGCTGTCGGCGAAGAACGCGATACTTATCGTTGAATTCGCCAAGGATCTGATGGAGAAAGAAGGCAAAGGTCTGGTTGAAGCC
This sequence comes from Dryocola boscaweniae, assembly GCF_025215095.1. Classification (GTDB taxonomy): domain Bacteria; phylum Pseudomonadota; class Gammaproteobacteria; order Enterobacterales; family Enterobacteriaceae; genus Dryocola; species Dryocola boscaweniae. The sequence goes on from NZ_JALHAP010000075.1 coordinate 165,299, forward strand.
ACTCTTGAAGCCGTACGTATGCGTCTGCGTCCGATCCTGATGACCTCACTGGCGTTTATCCTCGGGGTTATGCCGCTGGTTATCAGCTCTGGCGCGGGCTCCGGCGCACAGAACGCCGTAGGTACAGGGGTTATGGGCGGGATGATTACCGCAACCGTCCTTGCAATCTTCTTCGTGCCGGTGTTCTTTGTGGTAGTGCGTCGCCGTTTCAGCCGTAAGTCTGAAGATATTGAACATACGCATCCGGTTGAGCATCACCAGTAACCTACTAAATATATTATTAAAAGGCCGCGCAAGCGGCCTTTTTTATGATTAATAACCCTGGCGTCTACAAGTTAATATATAAGCATTATTGGTGGGTATTCTTACGATTGATTTCAAAATGTTGCGGAATACTTTATTCCTGCCAGGAAAATATTAAGCAGGCTTTATCTTAAATTTTCTTTTGCAGAGCATAAAATTAACGTACATACTTATTAATTGAGATTATTCCTAAGGTCCGGATTTTAAGAATTTAATTTAACATTCGTCCCCTTTACCGGCGTTAAGCTTTTGATATTAGCTCCGCTTGCCGCTTGCATTAAGCCATTCCGCCTACCAGGAAAAAACCTAATTTCATACGAAAGCATTAACTGACCGCGAGCTTAGCCATAAAAATACAGTGGAATTGTAATTTTTAGTAATAGCGCGAGGAAATCTTAATCAGATTGATTTATAGTGAAGGCATATGAAATAATCGCTGGAAATGCTCCCCACCTCTTCAAGGTGTGTCCACCCCACGCATTACGTTTTATCAAATTTTCTTCGATAAAAGGGGCTGCATTATGGACGAATACTCACCAAAACGGCATGATATAGCGCAGCTTAAATTCTTATGCGAGAATCTGTATCATGATTGTCTGGCCAACCTGGGAGAGAGTAATCATGGTTGGGTTAACGATCCTACGTCAGCCATTAACCTGCAGTTAAATGATTTGATTGAGCACATTGCTGCCTTTGCGCTTAATTACAAGATAAAGTATGACGACGAAAGCAAATTGATTGAACAAATAGACGAATACCTGGACGACACCTTTATGCTTTTTAGCAACTACGGCATCAATGCTCAGGACCTGCAGAAATGGCGTAAATCGGGGAATCGATTGTTCCGGTGTTTTGTCAGTGAGAGCCGCGCTAACCCGGTAAGCCTCTCCTTTTAAAAAATATTACAAATACTTAAGGTGAATTTATGACAACTAAACCCTTAACGAAGACCGATTATTTGATGCGTCTACGACGTTGCCAAACAATTGATACGTTAGAACGAGTAATTGAAAAGAATAAATATGAATTATCTGACAATGAACTGGCGGTATTTTATTCAGCAGCCGATCATCGCCTTGCAGAACTTACAATGAATAAACTTTACGATAAGATCCCACCTTCTGTATGGAAATTTATTCGTTAATATCCCGAAACTTTATTGCTTACTTTTAGCGCACCGACCCGGATTTTCCTGATTGCCATGTTAAGGCGAAATAACCCTAATTTCTGGTTGTTTCACGCCGTTGACATGGCTGACGTTCATTCCGCGATCGCTCTCTGAAATGCTCAATCCTCTGACCTGTGCCTGATAACCCAAAAATGTGATCGTACGCACAGAGAGGGAACGTTCCCAATCCCTGCGATGCGTTTTCGTTTACGGTTAAGACTTCCAGCCTTAACAGACAAGAGTGCGCAATAATGAACGAAGCTCAGAGTGAAGAAAAACGCAAGATGATTGCAGGCGAACTCTATCGCCCCGCAGACGAACAACTGCATGCCGATCGTGTAAAAGCCCGTCATCTGGTTCATCGCTACAACCATACCGCTCCGGACGAAAGCGCCGTGCGTAAAGAGTTGTTAACCCAGCTATTAGGCTGTAGCAGTGATGCTTACATTGAACCCTCGTTCCGCTGCGATTACGGCTACAACATTTTCCTGGGACAAAACTTCTACGCTAATTTTGACTGCGTGATCCTTGATGTCTGTCCGGTACACATTGGCGATAACTGTATGCTCGCCCCGGGCGTGCACATTTATACCGCAACCCACCCGCTGGATGCCCTGACGCGTAACAGCGGCGTTGAATTCGGCAAGCCGGTGACAATTGGTCATAATGTGTGGATTGGCGGACGAGCGGTAATTAATCCGGGCGTCACCATCGGCAACAATGTTGTGATAGGTTCAGGCTCCGTTGTCACTAAAGATATTCCCGCGAACAGCGTGGTCGCCGGAAACCCAGCGCGAATCATCAAAACGCTCTGAATGTGACGCGGCACGGCTAACTGTTATGGTTAATTTTGCCTAATCTGTTACTTTTTTGCCGGTTGGCGACTTCTTAAAATAGCGTCGTCACTTTTGTGGCATTTGTGACTTACCCGAAATCAGAAGGCTCCCCATGACCGAAATCCAGCGCCTGCTTAACGATACGATTGAACAGCTAAACATCGCCGAGAAGCGTGATAATCACCCGCGGTTTAGTATCAGCTTTATTCGTAAACATCCGGGTTTGTTTATTGGCATGTGGGCGGGCTGGTTCGCCACGCTCATCGTGATGATGCAGTCCGACACCCTGGCGGGCTCGGTATGGTTGCTGGTTGTGCTTTTCGCCCTGCTTAACGGCTTCTTCTTTTTCGACGTTAATCCGCGCTACCGCTACAGCGACATTGACGTGCTGGATTTGCGGGTTTGCTATAACGGCGAATGGTACAACACGCGCCACGTGCCGCCGACGCTTATCGATAATATTCTGCAATCCCCACGCGTGGATGCACAGCAAAAATCGCTACTGCAAAATATGATTACCCGCAAAGGAGAACTGTCTTTTTATGACGTCTTCTCCTTGTCCCGCGCTTAAAAAGTTCCTGTTGCCCGGCAGGCCGACCCTGGGCCTGATACCATCTCCCAGAGTCGCCCGCTATTAACGTTTTTTCTTCCTGCCCTGCACCGCTTTAAAACGCGGGTTGCTTTTGCAAATCACGTAGACTCTTCCCTTGCGCTTCACAATCTGGCAATCCGGGTGCCGCAACTTTGCGCTGCGTAATGAACTCAGTACTTTCATGTTCTATGCCTCCTTGCCGAAAAAGCGACCAAAACGCTGCTGGAAGCGCGCCGGACTGCCCTCTTTCTCAAAGGTTCTCTGCTTGCCGGTGTAATGCGGATGGGAAGCGGAGGACACCTCGATGGTGATATACGGGTAAGTCTGGCCGTCCAGTTCAATTTCACGGTCGGTCTTAATAGTTGAACCCACTTTAAAATACTCATTGGCGCTGGTGTCGTGGAAAACCACGGTGCGGTAGTAAGGATGGATATCGCGTTTCATTGCCTTTACCTCGATACGTTATAACATAACAATACGGTAAAAGATGAGCGTCAAAAATGCAAGCGGGATTACGAGCGGGATAACAAAGTAAAAAGCGGGCACATCGAAATGCGCCCGTAGAGATTAGAGTTTAAAGCTGGCGACAACGCGCTCAAGCTGCTGAGTTTGTTCGGACATTGATAAAGAAGCGGAAGAAACCTGCTGAACCAGAGTCGCATTCTGCTGGGTGGTATTGTCCAGTTGATTAATCGCCACGTTAACCTGTTCGATGCCGGTGCTTTGTTCACGGCTGGAAGACATAATCTCCCCCATCAGCGTGGTGACGTTACGCACGCCCTGCATCAGCTCATCCATAGTGCTGCCCGCCTGGGTAACCAGGTCGGTACCCAGATTAACGTTGTTTACGGAGGTTTCAATCAGCGCCTTAATTTCACGCGCCGATTGCGCCGAACGCTGCGCCAGATTACGCACTTCTGCCGCAACCACCGCAAAACCACGACCCTGTTCGCCCGCTCGTGCCGCTTCAACCGCTGCGTTAAGCGCCAGAATATTAGTCTGGAAGGCGATGCTGTCGATAACGCCGATAATATCCACCACCTTGCCGGATGAGCTCTGGATCGCGTTCATGGTAGTCACCACCTGCTTCACCACTTCCCCGCCCTTGACGGCGACGCTTGAGGCTTCGTGCGCAAGTTCGTTTGCATGAGCCGCGTTATCCGCGTTCTGGCGAACAGTGCTGGTTAACTCTTCCATCGAAGCTGCGGTTTGTTCGATGGAGCTGGCCTGCTCTTCGGTTCGCGCCGAAAGATCCTGATTGCCGGTCGCAATCTGATGCGAAGCGGAGGTAATAGCACGTGCGCTATCGCCGACCTGGCGAAGCATATTCTGCAGATGCGAAATCACATCGTTAAAACTGTTGATGATAGCGTTGAATTCCGGACTGCTGGTTGGCTCCAGGCGCTGCGTTAAATCCGCGCCGCCGGCAGAAAGACGGCTGATATTTTTATTCAGATCCGCAAGACGGCGCATAAAGCTGCGAATAAACAACACCAGCACGCCAAGCAACAGCAGCGCCATTGGGATCTGCACCATGCTCAAACGCATCATAATGGTATCCGTCTGTTTGGTCAGAAGCGCCGTTGGCAAATCCACCGCGAGGAGCCACGGGCTGCCCTTAATCGCCTGCAGCATAACGGTGTGCGAAGTGCCGTTGTTATCGTACTCCCGCTCGCTATCCTGAGAAGCGTCAAAACCAGGCAGGATCTCCTGCACAGCTTTAGCCATCGGCACCGCGCCGCTCATATCCGACAGATTCTTCAGGCTCGCGGTTTTGCCGATTTGTTCGGCGTTCCCCACCACTTTGCCATCGGCCTCAATAATCAGCACCTGGCCCTTAATTCCCTCGCCCATCTGCTGCGCAAGCTGGTTAAAGAAACCCAGCGTCACGTCAATGGTCGCCACTCCCCACGGCTGGCCGTCTTTGGCTATGGCCATTGCGCAGTTAGTACGCGGCTGCGGGCTGGCGTCATCCTGGTAAGCTTTCGCCCAGGCGCACTGTCCGGCAGGAGAAGCGAGCCCTGATTTATACCAGACCTGCTCGTAATAATTAGGCGCCTCGTCGGAATTCCAGTAGGTGTTTTCTTCCAGCCTGCCGCCGGCGTTACGGGCAAAGAAAGTGCTGAACTTATTGCGCCCGGCTTCTCGTTTCTCCGCCAGCGGCCAGATGCCGCCGCCAAAGACATTCACATCCTGATACTGATCCACAAGAGAAGGCAGCAAGCGGTCGATATCCTCGCTTTGCATAGTGGCGACCGACTGCGTAATGCTGCGCATTTGCGCCTGCACGCGGTTCATCTGCTCAACGATATTTACCGCAACGTTCCCTACCTGGTAACGAATGAGCTGTGTTTCGTTACGCTTGATCTGCGGCGTGACGAAATAGTGAATAACCAACGAGGTAATAATCGTAAGTAACGCGAAGAAAAGACATAACGAAGTGATAAAGCGTGATTGTGTAGTTTTAAGCATAGCGGTGACACCCGGTGGCAAAAGCGAAGCGCTTGCTGTTGTCTACGGCTAACCCGCGGCAAACTTGAACGTTTAATCCATGTCGCGCCGCCTTAAAGGTAACGCTGCGAAATTAATTTTTAGTGAAATCCGGAACATAACTAAATCTTTTGAAACATTTAGACACACTTTCTTCATTAGCTAAAACGCGCAAATGCTTAGACCCCCGTCACGTCATAACTTAGAAAATAACAATATTGGGCGACGCAAAAGGCTTGCGGCAATGTTTAACCCATAAGCTGAACGCCATTACACGTTGAAAGGAAAACATCATGATGCTGCGCTGTTGTTGTGCCAAACCGTCAGACCGCGAACCCAATATTTCTCACTTGACCGGAGTCCAAAATGAGCACAACTTCCAACCCGGCGCTGCCGATACTCGACCTTTCACAGCTTGACGGCAGCGCAACCGATCGCGTCGCCTTCCTCAGCCAGCTTCGCCACGCCGCACGTGAAATCGGCTTTTTCTACCTGATTAATCACGGTGTAAGCCCGGACCTGCAGCAGGCGGTTCAGGACGAAGCCCGCCGGTTCTTTGCCCTGCCCGATGCCGAAAAGCAAAAGGTTGCGATGATTCATTCGCCCCATTTTCGTGGTTATAACCGCGCCGCCAGTGAATTAACCCGTGGCAAGCCAGACTGGCGCGAACAGTTTGATTTGGGAGCCGAACGTCCGGCTTTGCCGGTGGGTCAGAACGAACCAGGCTGGCATCGTCTGCAGGGGCCAAACCTGTGGCCGGAATCGCTTCCTGAACTCAAGCCAACGCTCCTGCAATTTCAGCGGGAAATGACCGCCGTGGCGCTCAAACTGTTGCGCACCTTTGCCGAAGCGCTGGCGCTGCCAGAAGACAGTTTCGATCCGCTTTATGGCAGCAAACCGAACGAACATATCAAGCTGATTCGCTATCCGGGGCAGCAATCCACGGTGGGCGACCAGGGCGTGGGCGCGCATAAAGATTCCGGCTTCCTGAGCTTTCTGCTGCAGGACCAGCAAAAAGGATTACAGGTCGAAGTCACCCCGGATAACTGGGTTGATGCCGTACCGCTACCCGGCAGCTTTGTGGTGAATATCGGTGAGCTGCTGGAACTGGCAACTAACGGCTACCTGCGCGCTACCGTGCATCGCGTCGTCTCGCCGCCGCCGAACGAAGAGCGCCTGTCCATCGCGTTCTTCCTCGGCGCGCAGCTTGATGCGGTGGTGCCGGTCTACGCCCTGCCTCCTGAACTTGCGCGCGAAGCGCACGGCCCGGAGAGCGATCCGCGCAACCCGCTGCTGCGCGATGTGGGCTGGAACTACCTGAAAGGCCGCCTGCGCTCCCATCCGGACGTGGCGGAACGTTATTACCCGGACGTGCTGCGTAACAGCGCAGAATTAATCGCTTAATACTAATAAGGAAAAATCCATGAAACATGCCTCTTTTAAACTGGCAGGTATTGCGCTGTCTTTGACTCTGGCTTTCAGCGCACACGCAGCGGAAACATTGCGCATCGCCGCCGATCCGGTGCCGCACGCCGAGATCCTCGCCTTTGTGCAGAAACTCGATCCCAATCTGAAACTAAAAATCGTCGAACTCAGCAACGGCGTTAACGCTAACGAACTGCTGGCGAACGGCGACGTAGACGCCAACTATTTCCAGCACGTGCCTTATTTACGCGATCAGGAAAAAGCGTTGGGTAAAAGCTTCAGCGTCGCCGCGACGGTGCATATCGAACCGCTGGGTATTTACTCTCATAAATATAAAGATCTGAAATCGGTGCCGGAAAACGCCACCATCGCGCTGCCTAATAACGTCACCAATCTTAGCCGCGCGCTTTATCTGTTGCAGGACAAAGGGCTGATTACGCTCAAGCCGGAATTTAAAGACGCCTCGCAAAATCAGGCCACGCCGAAGGACATCGCCAGCAATCCGAAGAATCTGAAGATTATTGAGATTGAAGCGCCACAGTTGCCGCGTTCACTGGACGATGTGGATCTGGCCGTGATTAACGGCAACTACGCGCTGGAAGCCGGATTAACGCCTGCTAAAGATTCCCTGGGGCTGGAAAGCGCTACGCATAACCCTTACGCCAATATCCTCGTTACGAATCCGGATCTTGCTAACGATCCGCGCATCAAAGAGCTGGCGAAAGATTTAGAGTCTCCGCAGGTGGCCGCGTTTATCCGTAAGCAGTTCAACGGTTCGGTGATCCCGGTGGCAGCGCCTCAGTCATGATTACCCTTGAGCGGCTGAGCAAAGTGTATGCCGGAGAAGGCCAACCGGCGCTGGATAACATCTCCCTGAGCGTGCCCGATGGCGCAATCTACGGCATTCTCGGGCGCAGCGGCGCCGGGAAAAGCACCTTGATTCGCTGTCTCAACTTACTGGAGCGGCCAACGGAGGGCCGCATCATCATGGACGGTAAAGAAATCACTACGCTCACCCAGCGCGAACTGCGTCGGCATCGTCAGCGCACCGGGATGGTCTTTCAGCATTTCAACCTCATTCACGCCCGCAACGTGGCGGATAACATCGCCGTGCCGCTGGAAATCGCCGGACAACCCCGCGCGGCACGTGAACGGCGCGTCGCGGAACTGCTGGAACTGGTTGGCTTATCCGACAAAGCCCACGCCTTCCCTTCCCAGCTTTCGGGCGGGCAAAAACAGCGCGTGGGGATTGCCCGCGCGCTTGCCGCACATCCCAGTATTCTGCTTTGCGATGAAGCCACCAGCGCATTAGATCCGGAAACCACCGCCTCGGTGCTGGCGCTGCTGGCGGACATCAACCGCAAGCTCGGTTTAACCATCGTGCTGATTACCCACCAGTTGGAAGTGGTGAAAGCCATTTGCGATCACGCCGCCCTGCTGGAAAAAGGCAGGCTTATTGAAAGCGGCCCGCTGGCAGATTTGCTGGTTAATCCCGGCTCGCGCCTGCGCCGCGCATTGCTGCCGGATCGCGAAGCGGAACAGGCATTTTTACGTCGTCACGGAGTGGAAGGAATGAAATTATGCGAAGTCGCTTAGCCTGGGAAGACCTGTGGCCGCTGCTGCTCGACGGCACGCTCGACACGCTTTATATGGTGGGCCTGGCGGCACTGTTTACCGTGCTTATCGGCCTGCCCCTCGGCGTGCTGCTGTTTGTCACACGCCGCGACGGCGTTCTGCCCGCGCCGCGTACTAATCAGATTCTTGGCAGCATCGTGAACGTTGGCCGCTCGCTGCCGTTTATCGTGCTGCTGATTGCCCTGATCCCTTTCACAAGAATTATTATTGGCACCACGCTTGGCAGCACCGCTGCTGTCGTGCCCATTACCATTGGCGCATTTCCGTTTTTCGCCCGCGTGGTGGAAAGCGCCCTTGATGAAGTGGATAAAGGCCGCATCGAGGCCATTCTTTCAATGGGCGGCAACGCCTGGCATGTAATAGGCAAAGTGTTGCTGCCGGAAGCGCTACCCGCGTTGCTCGCGGGCATCACGCTCACGGTGGTTATGCTGATTGGCTTTTCATCGATGGCGGGCGTCATCGGCGGCGGCGGGCTGGGGGATTTAGCTATCCGCTACGGCTATCAGCGCTTCAATAACCAGGTCATGATCGGCACCGTGGTGATTCTGATTGTCATGGTGCAACTGGTACAAAGCGTGGGCGACAGGCTGGTCAGACGCCTGGCGCACCGACGATAATTCACTGCCTCGCGATAAACGACGCCAGCATCGCTGCATCGGGAGCCGCGGCAACCGCACCTTTATGCGTGGTCGCCAGCGCTCCGCATGCGGAGGCCTGAGTCAGTAAGCTGGCAAGTTCGCGTGGCGTTGAAGGCATGCCCAGCCGGGCAATTCCGGCCAGCAAACCCGCCATAAACGCATCCCCCGCCCCGGTGGTATCAATGCTGTCCACCACAAAACCGGCATAGGCGTAACGTTTATCCTGCCAGATAGCTACGCCGCCCTTTTCTCCCTGCGTCACAAGCTTAAGGGCCGCCGGATAAGCGCGTAACGCCTCCAGCGCTTCGTTAACCGTCGCGGTTTGCGTAAGCCATAGCGCTTCTTCTTCGGAGAGTTTCAGCACGTCGGCCTGCCGGGCAAAAGCGTCCACGGCATCAAACATAACCTGCGGATCGGCCCACTGCTGAGCACGCAGATTCACATCAAAACTCACCAGCCCGTCCGCCTGATGCAGGCGTGTAATCGCCTCGCTGACGGTGTGGCGACATTGTTCCGCCACCAGAGCCAGCGAGCAGTAATGAAGCAAATCCGCGCCAAACTCCGGCAAAGCAGCGGGACTCAGAAACTGATCCGCAGAAGGATTCACCAGAAATGTAAATTCTCGTTCGCCTTTCTCCGCAAGGGTTACCACCACAGTACTGGTGCGATAGCGCTCATCGACTTCCATATGCCGGGTATCAACGCCGAACTGCAGCAAAGTACGGCGCATAAACTTACCAAAGGGGTCGTCTCCCACGCGGCCGATAAAACCGCTTTCAAGCCCCAGGCGCGAAGCCCCCACCGCCACATTGACCGGCGCGCCGCCGGCACAGGCCTCGAACCGCATTCCTTCCAGCGGCAGCAGATCCACCACCGCATCACCCAGCGACCAGATTTTCATTGTCTCTCCTGTCATCAATGCCATTCCGCGTAGCAAACTCTGCTTTTGCCGTTTTTCTAAGTATGCCATTTCGATCACAAACTTTAATTGTTAACGTTAACAAATGGAATTAACATCACATTTTTGCATTTACAGCTCTTTTCATGTCACAAAGTTAACGTTAACAATTTAGCCAGATTCTTCTAAGAGACGGCACACATGGCATTCATCACACGCAAACAACATCATTATCTGGTTCTGAGCGGACTGCTGTTCACGTTCTTCTGGACCTGGTCTTCGGCCTTTTCTCTGATCTCGCTGTGGCTGAACCAAAAAATCGGGCTGAGAGGCGCTGAAACCGGGATTATTTTTTCAATAGTCGCCTTTACCGCCCTTTGCGCGCAGCCGCTGTACGGCTTTTTGCAGGACAAACTCGGGCTGCGTAAAAATCTGCTCTGGCTGATTGGCGGTTTACTCCTCGCCAGCGGGCCGTTCTTCGTTTTCGTGTGCACGCCGTTACTGCGTTTCCATATCCTGCCGGGTGCGGTAAGCGTCGGCCTGTATGTGGGCGCCACGTTCTTTGCTGGCATCGGCGCGCTGGAGTCTTATACCGAACGCGTCAGCCGCATCGTCGGGTTTGAATATGGCAAATCCCGCATGTGGGGTTCGCTGGGCTGGGCGGGCGCGACGTTTATTGCCGGCATGCTGTTTAACCTCGATCCCAATCTGAATTTCTGGATGGGCAGCGTTTCCGCCTGTCTGTTCCTGGGGCTGCTGTGGTGGATGCGCGAAGTGCAGCCCAACGCCCTGAACGAGCTCGAATTCGGCAAAAGCAACGCGCTTACCATTAGCGATGCGTTTGGTTTGTTAAAGCTGCCAAACTTCTGGGCGCTGGTGGTCTTTGTCTGCGGCGTCAGCGTCTATAACGTTTACGACCAGCAGTTCCCGGTCTATTTTGCCTCGCTGTTCCACAACGTGCAGCGCGGCAACGAAATGTTCGGCTTCCTCAACTCTTTCCAGGTCTTTCTGGAGGCGGGCGGTATGTTCCTGGCCCCGCTGCTGGTCAACAAAATCGGCGCCAAACGCGGCCTGCTGCTGAGCGGACTTATCATGGCGTTGCGCATTTTTGGCTCCGGCATGGCAAGCGACACGCTGACCATTTCGTTGATGAAACTGCTTCACGCGGTCGAACTGCCCATCCTGCTTATCGCGATGTTCAAGTACATCACCACCCAGTTCGATCAGCGCCTGTCCGCCACGCTCTATCTGGTCGGTTTCCAGTTCATCACCTCAATCTGCGCCACCGTGCTTTCACCGCTTGCCGGTCGCGGCTATGACCAGATGGGCTTTGCCGACACCTACATGATCATGGCGGCGCTGGTGCTATCGCTGACCCTGATATCAAGCATGTTATTGCGGGGAGATAAACCGCAAAACGACCTGCCTTCTTTAAATCTGACAACCAGGTAATCAACATGACACAACATCTTGCCCGGGCGATGCACGCCCTGGAAGCCAACCAGGCCAGTCGTGGCAGCCACTTTTACCCGCGCTTTCATCTCGCGCCGCCGGCTGGCTGGATGAACGATCCCAACGGCTTGATTTTCCATAACAACCTTTATCACGCTTTCTACCAGCACCATCCGTTTGATGAAAGCTGGGGGCCGATGCACTGGGGCCACGCTACCAGCCCGGACATGGTGCGCTGGCAGCATCAACCCATTGTGCTGGCCCCGGGCGATGAATGGGACCGCGACGGCTGTTTCTCAGGCAGCGCGGTGGATGATAACGGCGTGCTGTCGCTGATTTATACCGGGCATATCTGGCTTAACGGCCAGGGAGACGACAGCGCCATCCGCCAGGTACAGTGTCTCGCCACCAGCCAGGACGGCATCCATTTTGAAAAACAGGGCGTGGTATTAACGCCGCCGGAAGGCTTTATGCATTTCCGCGATCCGAAAGTCTGGCAGGAGGATGGAAGCTGGTGGATGGTCATCGGCGCCCGGGACGACAGCGATCGAGGCCAGGTGCTGCTTTATCGCGGCGCTTCGCTGCGCGACTGGCAACTGGATCGCATTCTTGCGAAAGCCGAACCGGGCATGGGCTACATGTGGGAATGCCCGGACTTTTTCGCAGTCGGCAACGCGCATTACCTCCTCTTTTCTCCCCAGGGGATCCAGGCCTGCGGCTATCACAACCGCAACCTTTTCCAGAGCGGTTATCTGCGCGGATGCTGGCGGCCGGGCCAGGATTTTATTCAGAATGGAGACTTCATCGAGATGGACTGCGGGCACGATTTTTATGCTCCGCAGTCATTTCTTGCGGGCGACGGGCGCAGAATCGTGATGGGCTGGATGGACATGTGGGAATCCCCTATGCCGTCCAAACGCGAAGGCTGGGCGGGTTGCCTGACGCTGCCCAGAGAAATTACGGCGGATGCTCAGGGGCGGTTACGCCAGACGCCGATTCACGAACTGATGTCCCTGCGAGGAACGGAACATCCCGTTCTGCCCTGCATACTGGAAAACCAGCGCCAGAGCCTGCTGGACTGCGCGCAGGCAATGGAGCTTGAGCTAAACTGGGACTGCTGCGAAAGCCACGCGGAACGCTACGGGCTACGCCTGGGAGCCGGGTGCGAACTGTTTGTTGACAGCCAGTCCCGCCGCCTGGTGCTGGCCCGCCGTTATCCCGATGAACAGCTCAACGGCGACCGCAGCGTGCCGCTGCCGGAAAGGGGCGATCTCCGCCTGCGAATTTTTATCGACCGTTCATCCATTGAGGTATTTGTTAACGAAGGAGAATACTGCCTGAGCAGCCGGATTTATCCGCAGCAGGATAGACAGTTACAGTTGTTTGCCGACCACGGCCGCGCGCTTTGTCGCGGCGGCTCGTTGTGGATGCTTAACGACATCTGACCTAAAGCGATACGCGCTTTAACAAAGGACAGGCAAGCTGCTGCACGCCGACGTGCGTGCGGCCCTCAATCAAATGCAACGCCGCCTGACGACCAATCTCGTGATGCGGCAGTTGCACCGTCGTCAACGGCGGCAGGAAGAGTTCCCCTACGCCTACCAGATTATCGTACCCCAGCACCGCCACCTGCTGCGGGATAGAAATGCCTCGCGCCAGCAGCGTTTGATAAGCAACAAACGCAATCCGGTCATTGCCGCAGACCAGCACATCAAAATCCGCCGCGCCCTCGGTACAGTGCCTGTCCAAAAGCGTGACTAAATCCGTGTAATGTTCATCGCCCATCGCCATGTGGTATTGCTGCACCTCATCCAGGGAAAGCCCCGCCTCCTGCCAGGCCTGAATAAAACCAGCACGGCGAGGCTTGCTGGCCAGCGCCATTTCCGGCAGCCAGAAGCAAAGCGGACGGCGGTAGCCTTTAGCAATGAGATGCTGTGTAGCCTGGTACTGTCCGGCAAAATCATCCGGGATGTAGCACGGCAGAGTTTCATCGTCCGTTACGCAGTTGGCCAGCACGACCTGCTTGCCCGCCAGCGCTTCCGGCAGAATAACGTGACGCAAACCCATGGTCGTGAAAATGATGCCGTCAGGGCGCTGCGCCAGTAGGTGACGCACGGCGCGTTCGGCATCTTCAGAGGAAAGAATATTAATAAGAAAGCTGTTCCAGCTCCGCTCGCGCGCCGTCTGTTCTATAGCCAGCAGCATTTCAACCGAGAACGGCGTAGTGGCGGTATCCAGAGCGAGAATAGCAATCGTGGAGGTTTTCGCCCCCTGGCTGCGAATTTTACGCGCCGAATAATCCGGCACGTAGTTAAGCGCTTCGATTGCTTTTTGCACCCGCTCTCGGGTTGTCGGGCTGACATGTTCGGCATGGTTGATAACCCGGGAAACGGTCATCAGGGATACGCCAGCCATGTTTGCTACATCTTTCAAAGAGGCCATGTGGGTGCCGGGAACGTGGGAAAGCCCTGATAATATATGGTTTTCAGCGCTTTTTCCCGCCGGGCATCACATTCAGGCCTTCTCGCGTACCAGCAGCGTAGTCAGCGTGAACGATAAGACTAGCGCCAGCGCCACGCCCATCAGCGCGAACACAAGAAAAGGTCCGATATAAGCTGGCAGACTGAAGATGCTCGACAAAATGTAGCCGTACAGGCGTACGCCAAAGAAAGCGATAAACGCAGATGCGACGGAGCTTGCAATGGTCGCGGCGATAAAAGCTTTTTTGTAGCGAGTCAGCACGCCAAACAGCGCAGGTTCGGTGATGCCGAGCAGCGCGGAAATTGCCCCCGAGAGTACAACCGAGCGATCGGCCCGCGACTTGCTTTGCCGCCAGATAGCAAAAGTGGAGCCGGCAATCGCCATATTGGCCATAAACATCATCGGCATCAGCATGTCGTAGCCGCGGTCGGTGAAGTTTTGCAGCGCGATGGGCGTCATGGCGTGATGCATGCCGGTAAGAATCGCCACCGGACGAATCGCGCCCACCACCAGCCCGGCAAAGCTCGCCGAGACGCCAAACAGTCCTTCGATAAACCACGCCAGTCCTTTACCGAGATAAATCCCCAGCGGGCCGATAACCACCAGCGCGACAAGGGCTGCCAGAAATAGCGTCAGCGTTGGGGTAAAGACCGTTTTCAGCACGTCCGGCATAATGCTGTCGACCCAGCGATGGATATAGCTCAGGGCTAAAACCGAGAAGATGACCGGGATAACGCTTGAAGCGTAGTTAAAAACGGAAACCGGGATCGCGTTGAGAAAATAGAACGCCTCAACGGCATCGGGCGTATGCCCCGCCAGCGCTTTTGCCGCCTCGATAAGCGACGGATACATAAAGCAGGCGGCAACCGCGGCGGCCAGATACTCGTTGGTTTTGAACATGCGCGCCGCCGAGATCGCAAGGAAGAACGGCAGGAAATAGAATACGCCGCTTGCGATTAAATCAATGACGATCACCGTGTCGCTTTTCGCGGAGATGACTTTTAGCGCGATCAAACCCGCCAGCAAACCTTTGATCATCCCCGCGCCGGCAATAGCAGGCACGATTGGCCCAAAGACGCCGGAAACCGTATCCATAAACAAAGAGATAGGGCTCTTACGCTCTTTTTTCTGCTCGCCTGCGGCATTGTGCGCGGCAGACGAACCCAGCGCGGAAGACAATTGTTCATACCAGCGGTTCACCTGCGGGCCGATGATAATCTGAAACTGATCGCTTTGAATTTGCGCCCCTAAAATACCCGGCAGCTTTTTAATTTCTGGCTGATCGATTTTGCTTTCATCAACAACATCAAAACGCAGGCGCGTCATGCAGTGCCAGACTTTATTAATATTATCGGCCCCGCCGACCAGGCGGATAATATTATTGATGGCCTCAACTGTCCCCATTAATGGCTCCGAATAATGTGTTTATAGTTATATGCAGCATGGCCTGAAAGAGTAGAGAAAGGCGAACAACAAAACAAACCAATGAAACTTGATGCGCATCACAATCACCCATTACAAAAGCGCAAAAACCCGCCAGTAATGCAAATTGGTCCGGTTTATTACGGGTATCCATCGTATTTCCTGACCAATAAAAATTATTAAAAAAAGCGGTTTACCTGCGCCTTTAAATAGGGCGATAGTAAATAAAGAAATCCTTTTTATGATGAACAGCCGGCCTTCATTCTTACGGCTTGTGGAGTTATCTCGTGCTACCGACTCTTATTGAAAATATCGAATGCTTTATCACTAAGCCCGATCGCCATAACCTCGTCACCGTTCGCGTGACTACCAATAAAGGCGTTACCGGGCTTGGCTGCGCCACGTTCCAGCAGCGTCCGCTGGCGGTGAAAACCATGGTCGATGAATACCTCAAACCGCTGCTTACCGGGCGGGATGCCAATAATATTGAAGACCTGTGGCAAATGATGACCGTCAACGCCTACTGGCGCAACGGCCCGGTGATAAACAACGCTATCGCCGGCGTGGATATGGCGCTGTGGGATATCAAAGGCCAGTTGGCGGATATGCCGCTGTATCAGCTATTTGGCGGCAAGTCGAAAGACGCGATCGCGGTATACAGCCACGCGGCAAGCGAAACGCTGGAAGGGCTATATCTGGAAGTCGATAAGCTGCTGGAACAGGGCTATCGCTATATTCGTTGCCAGCTCGGCTTTTACGGCGGCACGCCGCAAAGCCTGCACGCCACTAAAAACCCAACGCCCGGCGCGTATTACGATCAGGATGAATACATGGCCAATACCGTCGCCATGTTTAAG
The DNA here is from genome assembly GCF_025215095.1 of Dryocola boscaweniae. Lineage (GTDB taxonomy): Bacteria > Pseudomonadota > Gammaproteobacteria > Enterobacterales > Enterobacteriaceae > Dryocola > Dryocola boscaweniae. Next base: position 181,496 of record NZ_JALHAP010000075.1, read on the forward strand.
GCCCTGCGTGAGAAATACGGCAATCGGTTCCACATTTTGCACGATGTGCATGAGCGTCTCTTTCCGCAGCAGGCCATACAACTGGCAAAGCAGCTTGAACCCTGGCAGCCCTGGTTTCTGGAAGATATTCTCCCGCCGCAGCAAAGCGCATGGCTTGAGCAGGTTCGCGCTCACTCCTCGGTTCCGCTCGCTATGGGCGAGCTGTTTAACAACCCTGCCGAATGGCACGATCTGATTGTGAATCGCCGTATCGATTTCATTCGCTGCCACGTCTCGCAGATAGGCGGGATTACACCCGCGCTGAAGCTGGCGATTCTGTGCCAGGCCTTTGGCGTGCGCCTGGCATGGCACGGGCCGCCGGATATGACGCCCGTCGGCGTGGCGGTGAATACCCATCTGAATATTCATCTGCACAACGCGGCGATTCAGGAATTTATTCCGAACAGGCCGAACACCGAAGCGGTATTTCCTGGCGCTCCGGCGGCAGAACAGGGTTATATGTACCCGTCAGAAAAAGCGGGCATCGGCGTAGGTTTCGATCAGCAGAAAGCCGAAAGCTTCCCGGTGGAATACCGCCCCCATGAATGGACGCAAAGTCGTTTACCCAGCGGCGCGATTCACACGCCCTGATTGCCTTTGCGAAACGCCAGGTTATCGTGGTTAAAGGGGATAACGTAGGTACATGAATAATTGATATCAACGATTTCGCTTATCTCATACACCCGCCCGCCTTCAAGAATGCCCCGGTTGATAATGTGCATCGCCGGGCTTCCTTTTTTACATTCCAGCAGCGCCGCCTGCTCTTTATTGATGCTGACGGCCTGATAGCTGGTCAGCAGATGTGAAATGCGATAGCCCTTGCCCAGCACGTACTGCTGAATGGATTTCTCGATGACGAGCTGGTTGAGGTCGGGAAAATCCTTGACCGGCATTCTTGAAATCTCAATCTGCACCTTTTGATTATCCACATAGCGCAGGCGGCAAAACTGCCAGATAAACTCATCTTCGCCGAGACCAAATACCTGCTGTTCTTCGCGATCGGGCAATTTTTTATGCAGATTAACCATGCGAAAAGCAATCTGATCGAAGCGCTTTTCGGTGATGGAGTTGTACACCAGCGGATTATTGCGCGCCTGCGGTTTAATCCAGATGCCCGAGCCCTGCACAATGTCAACCACGCCAATGCTCACCAGCTTTTCCAGCGCCTGGCGGATAGTAAATCGGGAGACGCCATATTCTTCGGCAAGCTGCCGTTCCGGAGGAAGCTTGCGCAATGCCGATCCGCTGCGCTGGTAGATTTTGCTGAGCAAATCCTGAGTGACGAACTCTTTTTTCTTCATGCCGCATCCAAATTTTTTTGCCGGGCTTTTCGTTTGCGTTGAAACATATCATCCACCGGAGGCCTGAGCTAGAATTGGCTTAAGCACCGAAAATGATTAAAAAAACGAAGGCTTCCTGGGCGAGTTAAAAACGATGGCGAACAGAAAAGTAGTGGGCCTGGTCAACGGCGTGCTGATAGTCGCGGTGTTAATCCCGATCCTGCTGAGTATTTACCTCGCGCACCGCAAGGCTGAACAGGCTTTTCATGATGAGCTTTCGCAGTTTGCCTCACGGGCAATCATACGTTCCGATCGGGTGATAGAACATGCCACCCGCGCCATCGATGAAATAAATCAGTTAAGCGACGGTTCTTGCTCCTATGCTCATCGGCAGGCAATGCGGCGTGTCGGTCTGAATCATCGTTACGTGCAGGAAATATTATTCCAGCGTGACGGACATATTCTTTGCTCCTCGCTTGAAGAATTCAGCCGTGGGGTAAACATAGGCCGCCCTGACCGCACAGGTAAAGAAGGCTACAGCGCCTGGTACTCGTTTACCACGGAGCTGGGTTTTAAACGCTCAATGATCTATATCGGTAAAGCGTCCCACATTGCGGCTATCGATCCTTTATCCTTTATTGATGTGATCCCGGTAAGCGGCCACCCTATTAATATCGCCATGATCGGTCTGAATAGCGGATTAACGATTGCTACAAACAGCCCGCAGAATGGTGATGCCTGGAAAGATCCCTTAGCAAACGGGGTGAATGAATTTCAGTATCAGGATTCCGCATACGTCATTCGTCGGGAAAACAATTTAGGGCTTGCGATGATTGCCTGGGCGCCGCTGGCGCCGCTCAATAAAGTCTGGTATCAGCAATTGCTTATCTGGCTGCCTATTGGCATCGGCGCCAGCCTCGCCGCCGGGTTTTATATCACGCGTTTATTACGGCGTTTACAGTCGCCCCGCTCGCGCCTTGCTGACGCCATTAAAAACGATGACTTTACCGTTATGTACCAGCCAATCGTGGATTTACAAAGCGGCAAAAGCGTCGGCGCGGAAATCCTGCTGCGCTGGGCGCAGCCGGACGGCACCTACTTAAGTCCGGATATTTTTGTGCCGCTGGCCGAAGAAACCGGGCTTATCACGCCAATTACCGAACAGGTGATCGGCAAGCTTTTTACCGAACTTGGCGACTGGCTGCACAAGCATCCTGACCAACATATTTCCATTAATCTGGCCCCTCGCGACGTGCGCAACCTTCATATTCTCAACGTTATTCGCCCCTGGCTGGTGCGCTATTTCATCAAGCCCGAACAGATAGCCTTTGAAATTACCGAGCGGGGATTCGCCGATCCGAAAATCACCGCGCCGGTTATCGAACGGTTTCGCAAGGCGGGGCATCCTGTTTATATCGATGATTTCGGCACCGGCTATTCCAGCCTCAGCTATCTGCACAATCTGCACGTTGACGTGTTGAAAATCGACAAATCCTTTGTCGAAGCGCTGGAGTACAAAAAAGTCACGCCATACATTATTAAAATGGCGAAAACGCTGAATATCGCGATGGTGGCGGAAGGCGTTGAGACGGCAGGCCAGGCTGCATGGCTACGCAAGCATGGCGTGCAGTACGGGCAAGGCTGGCTTTACAGCAAGGCGCTGCCGAAACAGGAACTTATCGAATGGATTGCCCGTAACAATGCGCAGCGCTAATTACTTACGTAATAACTTCTGCAGCCGCTGCTGCTGCCGGCGCTCCAGCCAGCCGTGCAAAACAAACAGCTTAATGCCGCGCACCGCCAGCAGGGCCCCCCAAATCGCCGTCGGCCAGATAAACCAGTATTGCTCATGGGCGGTAAAGAGATTTATTGCCGCCAGCCCGGCGCAAATAACGGCCCAGGTCATTACGGCGCGATAAAAACCGTACTCCTTATCCAGGCGTTTTTTCGCCTGTTCAATCTTCTGGTTTAACGCCTCGTCCTGAGTAGCTTCTGGCGCCATTTCCGCATTCAAATCGGCGACGTTTAAATCGAACGCCGCCGCAATTGCGCTCAGGGTTTCAAGGCTTGCCTGGCCGCCGTTTTCAATACGCTGAACGGTACGCACGCTTAAAGACGAAAGCTCGGCCAGTTGCTCCTGGGACCAGGCTCTTGATAAGCGCAGCGCTTTAATAGTTGAGTGTTTCATAGCTGGTTTCTCCGCATTTATAAACCGGCCTTCACTTTGCGCCGGGCGTATTTAGCGCGCCACGACAGCAACACGACACCGACCTGACAGCAGCACGACAGCGGTTGTCAGGCTACGCTAATCCGTTTTTTCATCTACGCTCAACAACACAGTAAGTCGTTAAACGGAGGAAACCATGACCAAAAAGTACGCCTTTCCTGTTGAGCAGATTCGCCGCTATCTGGAACCGGGGCCGGTTGTTTTGCTCTCCTCTCTTCATCGCAAAGAGAGCAATATTATGACCCTCGGCTGGCATACCATCCTGGAATTCTCGCCCTCGCTTGTCGGCTGCATGATTTCAGCGGGCAACCATAGCTTCAGTATGATCCGTGAAAGCGGCGAATGCGTGATTAATCTGCCCACCCGTGAACTGGCGGATACGGTTGCCAGAATAGGCAACTGCTCAGGAAACGAAACGGATAAATTCGCCGAGTTTTCGCTGACGCCGGTAAAATCCAAAAAGGTTGCCGCCCCCGCTATCGACGAATGCTATGCCCATTTTGAATGCCGTCTGCATGATGATGTGCTGGTGGAAAGCTACAACTTCTTTATCTTTGAAGTTGTCTACGCCCGCGTGCAACACGAACCGCTTTGGCCTGAAACGCTACATTATACCGGCGACGGTCTGTTCCGGACCGACGGCGAGTTTATCGACCGTCACCCGTTATTCACTAAAGTTTCTTAGGCGCTTATTTCACACCCAGCCGCTTTGCCAGCCGGTGCAGGTTTGCTACGTCGAGCTGTAATTGCCGCGCTGTGGCGGCCCAGTTCCCTTCATTGGCATCAAGCGCCTGAACAATGACCTGGCGCTGAAAATCGTCGGTTGCCGCGCGTAAATTATCCACCGGCGGAAGTTTTTTAGCGGTCACGGGCTCGCTCTTTTGCTCTGTGTTCGCTAACTGGAAATGCTGCGGCTGGAGCAACAGTTCGCCTTGCGGATGCCCGGCGCGCGCCAGAACGATAGCGCGATAGATAGCGTGTTCGAGTTCACGAATATTTCCCGGCCAGTCATAGCGGCGCAGCAGTTCGCGCGCGCCATCGCTCAGCACCACCTGTTTCAGCCCCATTTTTACGCGGCTTTGTTCGCAGAAAAAACCGGCTAACAGCGTGATGTCATCCCCCCGTTCCCGAAGCGGCGGAACGTGCAGCGGGAAAACGCTTAAGCGGTGAAAAAGGTCGGAACGAAAATGCCCGGCCAGCACCTGCTGTTTCAGATCCCGGTTCGTCGCCGCCAGCACCCGCACGTTGACGCGCTGGCTGCTGTCATCCCCTACTCGCTGGATATCCCCGTACTGCAAAACGCGCAGCAGTTTGGCCTGAAGCGTCAGCGGCAGCTCACCGATTTCATCCAGAAACAGCGTGCCGTTATCCGCCATCTCAAACTTCCCGGTTCGGTGGTGAATCGCGCCGGTAAATGCACCTTTGACGTGACCAAATAGCTCGCTTTCCGCCACGCTTTCCGGCAAAGCCGCGCAGTTAAGATAAACAAGCGGGTTTGCCGCACGTGCCGATCCTGCGTGAATCGCCCTCGCCACCAGTTCTTTGCCTACGCCGGTTTCGCCGGTGATCAGCACGTTCAGATCCGATCCCGCGACGATTTCGATCTCTTTTTTAAGCTGCTCAATGCCCGTGGACAGCCCCACCATTTCAGCGCTACCCGTTTTCGCCGTGACCGGCACCGTCGACGCCGCTGGCGTTTGGTTTTCCAGTTGTTCCATCAGCAAAGCGTTATTTAGCGCGCCGGCTGCCAGCACGCTGATAAGCCGGAGCTCCTCATCACTGAAATGGTCGAACTGCGCCGGGTCCATGCCGTCAACGGTCAACGCGCCAATCAGGTTCTGGTCGGCAAACAGCGGCAAGCCAAGACAAGCATGCACTTTCAAATCGCTGTGATGGGGAATCAGCCCGTCGTACGGATCGGGAAGCTCGCTTTCAGCCGGGAAGCGCACCACGTCGCCCGCACGCGCAATGGCCTCCAGGCGCGGGTGGGCATCCAGCGCAAACCGCCGTCCGAGCACATCTTCCGCCAGCCCGTCAATGGCCAGCGGGCGGAACTGGCGCGCTTCGTAGCGCAGCAATGCCGTGGCATCGCCGCCCAAAAGCTGGCGCAGCGTGCGGATCAGGCGGGCAAAGCGGTCCTGATGAGTGATGCCGCTTTGCAGGTCGATGGCGATATTGGCAAGGGAGGTAATAGACAGGCTCATAAATAGCTCCTTTGTAGGCATGGGTTAAGCCTACGCGCCGCTGGTCAAAATGACAATCAGAATGTCATAAAGACATTACCGACGCTTGTCATTATGACTATCGAGATATCCAGAAAATTAAATAAATCAATACTTATCAATGAATTAAAAAGTTGGCACGGCAACTGCAATATGACCAGCATCTGCATCATTTATTTCATTGATTATTGAGGTACTGACGAATGGCTATTCAGGTTAAAAACAACATTAAGTGGGTTGGACAACGTGACTGGGAAGTGCGCGATTTTCACGGGACTGAATACAAAACGCTGCGCGGCAGCAGCTATAACAGCTATCTCATTTGTGAAGAGAAAAACGTTCTCATCGATACGGTCGATCATAAGTTCAGCCGTGAATTCGTGCAGAACCTGCGCGCCGAAATCGATCTTGCGGATATCGATTACATCATCATTAACCACGCGGAAGAAGATCACGCAGGCGCGCTCACCGAGCTGATGTCCTGCATTCCGGACACGCCGATTTACTGCACCGCGAACGCCATTGACTCAATAACCGGTCACCACCACCATCCGGAATGGAACTTCAACGTGGTGAAAACCGGCGACAGCCTGGATATCGGTAACGGCAAGCAGTTAATCTTCGTTGAAACCCCGATGCTGCACTGGCCGGACAGCATGATGACCTACATGACCGGCGACGCGGTGCTGTTCAGCAACGACGCCTTCGGCCAGCACTACTGCGACGAACACCTGTTTAACGACGAAGTGGACCAGGGCGAGCTCTTCGAGCAGTGCCAGCGCTATTATGCCAACATCCTTACGCCGTTCAGCCGCCTGGTGACGCCGAAAATTACCGAAATCCTCGGCTTCAATCTGCCGGTAGATATGATTGCCACTTCCCACGGCGTGGTGTGGCGCGACAACCCAACGCAGATCGTCGAGCTGTATCTGAAATGGGCCGCTGATTATCAGGAAGACCGCATCACAATCTTCTACGACACCATGTCCAACAACACCCGCATGATGGCCGACGCCATTGCGCAGGGCATTACCGAAGTGGACCCACGCGTCGCGGTGAAAATCTTCAACGTCGCCCGCAGTGACAAAAACGAAATTCTGACCAACGTTTTCCGCTCTAAGGGCGTGCTGGTGGGCACATCCACCATGAACAACGTGATGATGCCGAAAATTGCCGGCCTGGTAGAAGAGATGACCGGCCTGCGTTTTCGCAACAAACGCGCCAGCGCCTTTGGCTCCCACGGCTGGAGCGGCGGCGCGGTAGACCGTCTTTCCACTCGCCTGCAGGATGCCGGTTTTGAAATGTCGCTGAGCCTGAAAGCCAAATGGCGCCCGGACGGCGACGCGCTGGAACTCTGCCGCGCGCACGGCCGTGAAATCGCTCGCCAGTGGGCGACAACGCCGCTGCCCGCCGCAGCCGTGAACGCGCCGCAGGAAATCGTTGCTGAAGCCGAAGTCAAAACCTGCGCCGACCTCGGCCCGAGCATGCAGTGCAGCGTTTGCCAGTGGATTTACGATCCGGCAACCGGCGAACCAATGCAGGACGTAGCGCCGGGCACCGCCTGGAGCGACGTGCCTGATACCTTCCTGTGCCCCGAATGTTCACTGGGTAAAGATGTGTTCGACGTGCTGGCGACGGAGGCAAAATGAGCGCAGGCATCGTTATTATCGGCTCGGGCTTTGCCGCCCGCCAACTGGTAAAAAACATCCGTAAACACGACGGCCAGGTGCCCATTCGCCTGATTGCCGCCGACAGCATGGATGAATACAACAAGCCCGATCTTAGCCACGTTATCAGCCTGAATCAGCGGGCCGATGACATGACCCGGCAACGCGCCGGGGAGTTTGCCGAGCAGTACAATCTGACGCTGCACGCCAACACCTGGGTGTCTGATATCGATCCCAACAAGCGTCTGGTGCACTGCGGCGAACAGCAGTGGCAATATGACAAACTGGTGCTGGCGACAGGTTCAAGCGCGGTGCTGCCGCCGGTTCCCGGCCGCGAGTTAATGCTGACGCTCAACAGTCAGCAGGAATACCTCGCCTGTGAAACGGCGCTGCGCGATGCGCGTCGGGTGATGATTTTAGGCGGTGGGCTGATTGGCAGCGAACTGGCGATGGATTTTTGCCGCGCCGGTAAGCAGGTCATTGTGGTGGATAGCGCAGCCAGCCTGCTCGCTTCGCTGATGCCTGCCGAGGTGAGCAGCCGCCTGCAGCATCGTCTGAATCAGATGGGCGTCGAGCTGTTATTCAATCAGCGTCTTGAATCACTGAGCAAAACTGCGCAGGGGATTGATGCGACACTGAGCAATGGGCGAATTGTCGGGGTTGATGCCGTCGTTGCCGCAATCGGCCTGCGTCCTAACGTTGGGCTGGCGCAGAACGCCGGGCTTGAGATTAATCGCGGCATTAAGGTTAACCGCCAGTTGCAAACCTCTGATGAAAATATTTACGCCCTGGGCGACTGCGCGGAAATAGACGGCAAAGTGCTGCCGTTCCTGCAACCGATTCAGTTCAGCGCCATGACGCTTGCTAAAAATCTGCTGGGCGCGGCCGATGGCCTGTCTCTGCCTGCGATGCTGGTGAAGGTGAAAACGCCGGAGCTGCCGCTGCACCTGGCCGGTGAAACCCAGCGGGCTGATTTGCACTGGCAGATCACCGCCGAGCCGCAGGGGCTGATTGCTAAAGGTTACGACGAAGCGCTGCAGCTAAGAGCGTTTATCGTCAGCGAAGCGCATATGAAAATGGCGTTTGGGCTGCTGCGGGAACTGGTGTTGTAAGTCGTATTCGGTGGATGGCGCTAACGCTTATCCACCCTACAAATATATTGTAGGGCCAGTAAGCGACGCGCCACCCGCCTCATCAAATGCGTTGTAGGGCGGGTAAGCGTTAGCGCCACCCGCCTGCTGGATTTACTCGTCCAGCAGCGGTATAAATCCGCCATAGATCATTCGCTTGCCGTCAAACGGCATCGAGTCGCCAAATTCCTTCATGCGTGGGTCGGACATCAGCTTTGTATTGGCCTCGTCGCGGACTTCTTTAGAAGGATATTCAATCCAGCTAAAGACCACCTCTTCGTTCTCTTCGGCTTTGACGGCCATACGAAAATCGGTGAGCTTGCCTTCGGGCACATCTTCAGCCCAACATTCCACAATGCGCAGCGCGCCAAACTCCTTAAACAGCGGCGCCGCTTTGGCAGCCATCTGTCTGTACGCCTCCTTATTAGCGGCGGGAACCGCCACCACAAAACCATCGACATAATGCATTGTTGCCTCCACGAGGTGAGGATAACGGGCGGGTAGTTTCCACCCGTGATGATTACGTCAGATAAGTGTAGCGGCTAAGAATGGATGCTGCCCGCTCAGAATTTAAGCAGCATTTCATATTGCGTAACGAGGTCCTGGCGGTAGCCGCAGCTCAGATACAGCGGTGCAACCTGCTCGGGAATGGAGCCTGCGGTCGAAAGCCCGGGAAAGCGCTCATGCAGCAGCGTCAGCAGCTTTTTCGCATACCCTTTCCCCCGCGCGGCGGTATCGACATACAGCATGCGCAGTTTGGGCTGCCGGGCGTCTGGAATAACCATTGCGTACGCGACATCGTCAAGCACATAGGCCTTGCCGGGCAATTTATAGAGCGTTTCGGGCGCGCTCAGCCAGGGTAATCTCAGGCGACCGTCGGTCATCATTTTTTTCGCCATCAGCAGCGGGTCGATTTCCAGAAGCTCGCCGGTCGGGCGAAACAGCGTAGAACCGGTAGCATGGAAGCCCACCAGCGTTTGCTGGCAGACAAATCCCATGCGTTTATAAAGCGCCAGACCGCCGTCGTTGCCGACTATCACCTCCAGCCACATTTGCCGATCGCCCCGTTCGCGCGCCTCGTCAATCAACTGCTGGATAAACTGTTTGCCATACCCCTGCCCGCGCAGATCCGGGCGAATCGCAAAGGCTCCAAGACGGCTGGTCTGCCCGCGACGAGTTATTATCGCCATTGCTTTAGGTTCACCGTCCCGCAGCCAGATTTTGCTGTCGTTCAGGCTGATATCCTCAGCGCTAAAGCGGGTCGCGAAGGCGTCGCCGTCAATGTTGAACGGTACCAGATATCCTTCAAAACAGTGGCAAAGGATCTGTGCCAACTGATGGCTGTTCCAGTTTGCTGCCGCCTGGCTGCTAAGCATGTTGCGCATTGTTTTCTCTTCTGATTTCGGTTCGTTCCCCTGTTTGCAGAAACCATAGCAGCCCGAGGATAACAATGCGACTTACGGCGCTACCCTTGGCTCGACCAGGGGCTTTTCATGGCGAGCGCTAATTCGAAACCACGGCAGGCATAGCTGGATCAACGGGCCAATTGCGAGGGCATAAAGCACCGTGCCCACGCCTAATGTGCCGCCCATCATCCAGCCTGCAAAAAGCACCGTCAGCTCGATTGCCGTTCGCACGCTGCGTACTGACCAGCCGGTGCGGGCGTTAATCCCCGTCATTAAGCCGTCTCGCGGGCCAGAACCAAAGCCTGCGCCGATGTACATTCCTGTGGCAATAGCATTCACCATTACGGCGCAAACGAGCAGAATGCTACGCGCCGCCAGCGATTCCAGCGGCGGCATTATCGCCAGCGCCGCATCCGCCGCCAGCCCAAGCACGATGACATTGCTGACGGTTCCGAGGCCCGGTCGCTGACGAAGCGGGATCCACAGCAGCAGCACCAGCGCGCCGACCAGGATCATCACCAGACCAATGTTGAGAGAAAAGATCCTGGCCACGCCAAGGTGAAAAACGTTCCACGGATCGGCTCCCAGATCGGCACGCACAAACATGGCTGTGGAGACGCCATAAAGCACCAGACCGATATAAAGCTGTAGTAATCGACGCGCCATAATTTTCACCTTTTCCTGTTCGTTGTGGCTATACTTTCCGGCAAAATGGACTGAATATTAAGGTCCAGTTATCACAAAGTGGACTGCTATGACACAGCGCAGAACGGGGACTTCCTCGCTTATCAAACTTCTCGGACACTGGTATCAGGACGCATCCCGAACGCCGGTTTATCGCCAGCTTGCGGACGGGCTACGTTTGTTGATTCTTGACGGCAGGCTGCCGCTGGAAAGCCGTTTGCCCGGCGAGCGCGAGCTTGCCGCCGCGCTTGGCGTAAGCAGAACCACCGTTGCCGCAGCGCTGGGGCAACTGCGCGAAGAGGGCTATTTACTCAGCCGTCACGGCTCAGGATCTACAACGATTCTTCCGCAAGGCGGGCTTTGCGCCTCGCCGGTGCCGGGCGTCGCGCCGGTTCTGGATCTTTCAACTGCCGCGCTGTCCGCAGGACCGGAGATTCATCAGGCTTATACCAGCGCGCTAATGGCGCTGCCTGAGCATCTTGGTTCTACGGGTTACGATCAGCATGGCTTGCCGGAACTTCGCGAGGTAATTGCCCGTCGCTATGCGGCTCGCGGCTTGCCGACCACGGCGGATCAGATAATGGTGGTGAACGGCGCGGTAAGCGGTTTTGGTTTGATTCTGCGACTGCTCACCGGCCCCGGCGACAGGGTCGTCATCGATCATCCGACCTATCCGATGGCGTTATCCGCCATTAAAGGCGCGTCCTGCCGTCCGGTTTCGGTCAGCCTGCCGGAACAGGGCTGGGATACGGACGGACTGGCGGCCACTTTTGCCCAGACTTCTCCTCGCCTGGCCTATTTGATACCTGATTTTCATAACCCAACCGGGCGCTGCATGGATGCCGCAACCCGTGCCGCCGTCGCAGATATTGCCGCGCGAACTCGCACAACCATTGTGGTGGACGAAACCATGGTGGATTTGTGGTTTGACGCGCCTCCCCCGCCGCCTCTCGCCGCTTATGGCGATTCAGACGCTGTCATCACGCTCGGCTCCGCCGGGAAAAGCTTTTGGGGCGGCCTGCGTCTGGGATGGGTACGCGCCTCTTCCCGTACCGTCGCCTCTTTAATTCAGGTGCGAAGTTCGCTGGATTTAGGTTCCCCGCTGCTTGAGCAACTGGCGGCAATTAACCTGTTCAATACGGCCGATAATTTTCTGCCGCAGCGCAGAAAAACGTTGCGGGAACAAAGGGATTCTTGCTCTGCGGCCGTAAAAGAATTGTTTCCGGACTGGCGAATTACCGCCGCGCCGGAGGGCGGCCTGTCTTTGTGGATTGAGCTGCCGAAATCGCTGGCGAGCGTATTCGCCGCCAGCGCCGAATCCATCGGCATTCGCATCGGCGCAGGCCCGCGTTTTGGTACCGAAGGCGCGTTTGAGCGTTACTTACGTTTACCTTTTACGCTCGAACCCGCACAGATGCGCATCGCGCTTGAGCGTCTTCAGCCCGTCTGGAAACAGGTGACGCAAAATCGGGGATATGTGGAACGCACGTTAACGGTTTAGCTGTACAAAAAACGGGTGGTCCTAGCCACCCGCTGTATTGATGCTTTCCGGATAACTACTGGATCTGATTCGCCTTCTGCAGCGGTAGAACCAGGTTCATATCATTTTTAATCTTCGTATCAAGCGTGCCAGTAATCTGTTTGAGTATTTCACGGTCGCCATCAACTTTCGCTTTGCCATTGGTGATTAAGTCATCCATTTTCTCTTTGCCGGTAACGTCAATGACGCCCTTAATATCGCCATTATTAATTAATGGCGCGATAAACCCTTTATCTGTGTTTTCAAAATCAGTTTTGCTTGCAAAATCAAGCTACTTATAAACGGCTTCGTTTTTATTTTTTGTCGTATCCGTAGCTGGTTTGTTTTCTGCAGTAAATTGATATTCGGCTGAAAAGGCAGTGACTGAAGCTAAAATTGCAGCACAAAGCAGCGCTACCGTGGTTTTCTTAAACATATACTCTTCCCCAGATGATTGAACCCGCTGAATATGTTGCTTTTCATTTACCTGATAAATAGCGCATGAACAACGGAACTCCAAAAAAGATAGCTCACAGAGGAATTTTAGAAAGGCTAAATTTGTTTAAAAATGGATTTGTTAAAACTGTGCCGTTAATTAATTTATGGCCTAAACTTTCCTCCAAACTCAGTAACCATGATGTTTTTAAAGAAAAAAATCCTCATAAAACAATAATCTTTGTAGTTGAAGATGTGAAAAAAACAAAACGGCTAAAATGTTATTTTTGTCATGGAAGGTGATTACAAAAAATGCCGTGAAAGCATATGCCCCGGATACCTCGCAGGAGAATAACTCGCCCGCTAATATAATCGCATTTAACATACAGAATTATTACATGGGTGATATCTGCAGCCTGTCTGATGGCGCCAGCCGCAATCAAAAGCGCTTCCTGCCGTCCGGTTTCGCTCAGCCTGCCGGAGCAATTCTCGCTTCGTCAGGCGCCAGGACCTTCCCCTGCCATTTTTCACCAAAAATATAGAGAATGAACGCATGAGCAAATTCCTTAACGTAAATAATCATGTTGGAAAATGGAAAAAATTAACGCTTTGGTTATATTTTAAAAACGACAAACAGTAATGATAAAAATTGTCATTTTGTTAATGAATTATTTTACATAGTTATCATTCGTATAAGCCGAGCAATCACCGCGTTAATAATAAGAGAATCAGAAATGCAACTTAAACTATTAGTCAAAAGTCTTGCGCTTGCCGGGCTGCTTTCATCCACCGCCCTTACGCCGCTCTTTGCGCAAGAAATGACAAAAGAGGCCACGGCTTCAACAAAAAGCGCCAACGACGCCCTCTATAATCAGCTTCCCTTCTCTGATAACACCGATTTCACCAACGCCCATAAAGGATTTATTGCGGCTCTCCCAACGGATGTGATCAAAGGTGAGCAAGGCAATGTAATTTGGGACCCGCAGAAATATAACTTTATTAAAGAAGGAGATAAATCTCCTGACAGCGTTAATCCCAGCCTGTGGCGCCAGTCTCAGTTAATTAATATCAGTGGACTTTTCGAAGTGACCGACGGCGTTTACCAGATTCGAAATCTCGATCTGTCTAATATGACAATTATCGAAGGTAAAGAAGGGATTACGGTCGTCGATCCGTTAGTTTCGGCAGAAACAGCAAAAGTAGGTATGGATCTGTACTATCAAAACCGTGGTCAAAAACCTGTCGTGGCGGTGATTTATACCCACAGTCACGTTGACCATTATGGCGGTGTGCGCAGCGTCGTCGATGAGGCGGATGTAAAATCGGGCAAAGTAAAAATTTACGCCCCCGCCGGTTTTATGGATGAAGCGGTATCCGAGAATATTATGGCGGGTAACGTGATGAGTCGCCGCGCAAGTTATATGTACGGCAACCTGTTAAAACCGGATGCTAAAGGACAGGTTGGCGCGGGTCTCGGAACTACCACCTCAGCAGGCACGGTAACCTTAATCGCGCCAACGAATTACATTACGCAAACCGGGCAAAAAGAGACCATCGACGGCCTGACCTATGATTTTATGATGGCGCCAGGTTCTGAAGCGCCGTCTGAAATGCTGTGGTTTATCGAAGAGAAAAAACTTATCGAAGCAGCGGAAGATATTACCCATACCCTGCATAACACTTACTCGCTGCGCGGGGCGAAAATTCGCGATCCGCTGGCCTGGTCGAAATATATAAACGATGCCATTAACCGCTGGGGCGATAAGACGGAAATCATTATGGCTCAGCACCACTGGCCGACGTGGGGTAAAGATAATGTCGTCAGCTTGATGAAAAGCCAGCGCGATCTTTATCGCTATATCAACGACCAGACCTTACGTATGGCAAATACCGGCCTGACGCGGGATGAAATTGCGGCGAACTTTAAATTGCCGGATGGTCTTGCTAAAACCTGGGCAAACCGGGGCTACTACGGTTCAGTGAGCCATGACGTCAAAGCGACCTACGTCCTTTACCTTGGCTGGTTCGATGGCAACCCGGCAACCCTTGATGAACTGCCGCCGGAAGAAGCGGCGAAGAAATTCGTTGAATACATGGGCGGCGCCGACAACATACTGCAAAAAGCCAAAACCGATTTCGATCAGGGTAATTACCGCTGGGTTGCGCAGGTCGTCAGCAAAGTTGTCTTTGCCGATCCGAGCAACCAGGCTGCGCGTAATCTGGAAGCGGACGCGCTGGAACAGCTTGGCTATCAGGCTGAATCGGGTCCATGGCGCAACTTCTACCTGACAGGCGCACAGGAACTGCGTAACGGCGTACAGCAACTGCCGACCCCGAATACGGCAAGCCCGGATACGGTGAAAGCGATGTCGCCGGAAATGTTCTTTGATTATCTCGGCGTGCATATCAACGGTGAGAAAGCAGCCAATGCCAAAGCGGTGTTTAACATTGATTTGGGCAACGACGGCGGCAAGTACAAGCTGGAACTGGAAAACGGCGTTCTGAACCATACGGCCAATGCCGAAGCGCAAGACGCTGACGCCACCATTACGCTGAACCGCGACACGTTAAATAAAATCATCCTGAAAGAAGAAACGCTCAAACAGGCTGAAGATAAAGGCGATGTGAAGGTAACCGGCAACGGTGCGAAGCTGGATGAGATGTTGGGCTATATGGACAAGTTCGAGTTCTGGTTCAATATCGTAACCCCATAAATAATCCCCCCGCGGCATCGGTGCCCGGGGGAATTTTTTAAGGACGTCATATGCACCTGAAATATTCATTTTTACCGTCTCTTTTTTGCCTGGCCTCGACCTACGCTTTTGCCGCTGAACAGTCAGCCCCGTCGGCAGCCCAGGCGAATAACCCGCTGGCGAATATGACTGCGTTCAATATGCAAAACTATTACATCGGCGATATCAGCGGCACGGACGAAGACGCCAACCAGTTCTGGTTTCGTTATGCGCAGCCGTTTTCTTTAGGCGAGAGCAACTGGTTATTGCGCGGCTCGCTGCCGATTAATACCTACCCCGCACCGCCAACCGGCGGGCATAAAACCGGTTTAGGCGATCTGAATCTTTTCGCTTCATGGTTGATTGATACGGGCAACCCTGCGGTGAGTTTCGGCTTTGGGCCGCAAATTACCGCACCGACGGCAACGGATGATGCTTTAGGCACGGAGAAATGGTCGGCGGGTCTGGTCAACGTGCTGTTTAATGCCAGCTCACCAAAGTTTCAGTACGGCTATCTTGCGTCCTGGCAGCATAGTTTTGCCGGAGAAGACAATCGCAGCGATGTGAATCTCGGGACATTTCAGCCATTTTTATTCTACCAGCTAGGCGGAGGCACTTATCTGCGTGCGGCGCCTATCTGGGTTTATAACTTCCAGAACGACAGCTACAGCGTGCCGCTGGGAGTAGGCGTGGGCCAGGTTATCAAGCAGGGAAATACGGTCTACAACTTCTTTGTTGAGCCTCAGGGCTCCGTTGCGGATCACGGCCCCGGCCAGCCGCGCTGGCAGATTTTTGCCGGTTTGAATCTGCAATTTATGAATTAAGGTTGGGATACGGGATAATATTCAACGTCCGGACGGGCGTTTTGGCACCGATCTTTTTGAAATATTTACAGGAAATCTGGAGAAAAGGAGTTTGCAGGGGGAAGGATATGCGCTTGCCAGAATTGGGTGGGGGCCCTGCCAGCTACATCCCGGCACACACGTCACCTGCTGCGGCTGCTTCCTTCCGGATCTGACCGAGTTCACAAGTTAGTGTTGCGGGAGAACCAACAGAGCCCCCATTGAGAGCGCCAGTTCCCTGACGCGCTGGCGCATTATCCATGTTGCCCCCGGCAATTGCAAGCCGCTGGCGGTCAGGTGTTGGTTTCTTGCGCAGCCAGCGTTTTGCTTTGCTCAGAACCCAGCAATGATTATGCTTAGCAATGCCGTTTAAGGAGCTGCTCATGGATAATCAAGATTCTTTCCCGCAACGGGTTTACCAGATTATTGCCGCTATTCCCCAGGGCCATGTCACCACCTATGGGGATATCGCTTTGCTTGCGGGTTCGCCGCGGGCAGCGCGTCAGGTCGGCGGCGTGCTCAAGCGCCTGCCGGAAGGCAGCAAGCTTCCCTGGCATCGCGTGGTTAACCGTCACGGAGCAATTTCGCTGACAGGCCCGGATTTACAACGTCAGCGGGAAGCGCTGCTGGCAGAAGGGATTATGGTTTCCGGAGACGGGCATATCGATATGCAGCGCTACCGCTGGAACTACTAAAAAGCGCCTCCAAAGAGGCGCTCCAGATTAATGGCAAACACCCGAAAAACGTGGCTTTCGGATGTTTGGGATAAGTCAGAAGATATAATCCTTTGTTTTTATTAGCCCGGATTAACTTACTTTTAAGCGTAAGATCTTTGTCTATGGTCCCAAGCGCCTCCAAAGAGGCGCTTAATATCAGAACGTAGTTGGAGCAGGAACCGCCGAGGAAGGGTTCACCTGCGTCGGCGAAGTCGAAGGCACGGTTGTTACCGCTCCACCGCCCGGCTGTACCGGTACCGCAGTTTGCTGAACCGGAACCAGCGTCAGATCCGCTTTTGTACCGCCCTGATTGATTACCGGTTTGACGGTATCGGTAATAAACATCAATTTATCATTCACCGTGATCGCAGCACTCAGGATAATACGTGCGTTAGGCTGGATATCTGCCGGATTGAACGGCAACACAAAGCTGAACGGTGACTGCTTACCTTCGGTACGGGCCACTTTTTGCGCCAGAACCCTGGAAGGCGCATCGGCAAGCGAGGCATCAGACAAGGTTACGGTCAACACCGCGTCCGGAGGCAGCGCAATACGCTGGCGAATCCACGCCGTACCGGTTACAGATGGCTGTGCAATTGCCGGTTGAGCCGTAGCCCCCGACGTAGACGCGGCTGGCGCCGGCGTTGGGATGTCTGCAGATTTCTGCGCGCATCCCGCAAGCGTTACCGCGACGGCTAAACCACTTAACATGTGCACAAGTTTCATTGATTTGTTCTCCTTATTATCAATGCACCAGTGGGGCGCTGTGTCCCACAAGTAATGTGTGGTTAAAACATGCTTATCACGCTAAGTGTGGCACATATCACTGAAATTTGCCTGGAACGGCATTTGTTATCAGGTCGGGCCAGTACTCGATTGATGTTGATAGCATGTTATAATCAGGCGAATTACGCGCGGGTTATCACTTTATCGAGGATGTTCTATGAGTCAGGCGCTCAGCAATTTATTGGCATTGCTCAATCTGGAAAAGATTGAAGAAGGTTTGTTTCGTGGCCAGAGCGAGGACTTAGGTTTACGCCAGGTATTTGGTGGACAAGTGGTCGGCCAGGCGCTTTATGCAGCCAAAGAGACTGTCCCGACGGAGCGGCTGGTGCATTCATTCCACAGCTATTTCTTGCGCCCGGGCGATAGCCAGAAACCTATCGTTTATGACGTTGAAACGCTGCGCGACGGCAACAGTTTTAGCGCTCGCCGCGTTGCCGCCGTGCAGAACGGCAAACCAATCTTCTATATGACCGCCTCTTTCCAGGCGCCCGAACCGGGTTTTGAACATCAAAAAACCATGCCGCAGGCGCCTTCGCCGGATGGGCTGATTTCCGAAACGGATATTGCGCGCTCTGTCGAAAAATTCCTCCCGCCGCAGGTAAAAGAAAAATTCCTTTGCGAGAAACCGCTGGAGATTCGCCCGGTTGAGTTTCACAACCCGCTCAAAGGCCATCAGGCAGAACCAACCCGCCAGGTCTGGCTGCGCGCCAACGGCAAAATGCCGGACGATTTGCGTGTTCATCAATATTTGCTGGGTTACGCTTCAGATTTTAATTTCCTGCCAACCGCCCTGCAGCCGCACGGCATCGGCTTCCTGGAGCCAGGCATGCAGGTGGCGACAATCGATCATTCCATGTGGTTCCACCGTCCGTTCGACATGAACGAATGGCTGCTTTACAGCGTTGAGAGCACATCAGCATCAAGCGCGCGCGGTTTTGTTCGCGGTGAATTTTATACGCAGGATGGTGTGCTGGTGGCTTCAACGGTGCAGGAAGGGGTAATGCGTAAGCGTAGCTAAAAATATATCGGGTGGCGCTGACGCTTACCCAACCTACGAAATGTTAGCTGTAGGGTGGATAAGCGTCAGTTCAGCATCCATGATTATGCGTTGTAAGCGTTCTCGCCGTGGCTGTTCACATCCAGGCCTTCGCGCTCCTGCTCTTCCGGAACACGCAGCCCAACGGTCAGGTCAGCGATTTTGAAGCCGATAAAGGCTACTACGCCAGACCACACGATAGTCAGACCGATGCTTTCCAGTTGCACCAGAACCTGATGGCCCATGGTCACGCCTTCTGCGTAGCCAACGCCGCCCAGTGAAGTCGCAGCAAAGATGCCGGTCATAATGCAGCCTACGATGCCGCAAACGCCGTGCACGCCGAACACGTCGCATGGGTCATCAACGCGCAGCCATTTCTTCAGCAGCGTAACGCCCCACAAACCGGCCAGGCCCGCAGCCACACCGACGATCAGCGCGCCGCCGACGCCAACATAACCGCACGCCGGGGTGATCCCTACAAGGCCCGCAATCGCACCGGAACAAGCGCCCAGCAGAGAAGGTTTGCCGCGCAGCGTCCACTCGCCGAAGATCCAGCCAAGTACCGCAGCCGCCGTTGCGACAACCGTATTCACGAAGGCCAGCGCGGCGATTTCGTTAGCGGAGCTTGCAGAGCCGGCGTTGAAGCCAAACCAGCCAAAGTACAGGATTGCTGTGCCCATAAAGACCATCGGCAGGTTATGCGGTTTGAACGCTTCTTTACCGTAACCCACGCGTTTGCCTACCAGGTAAGCTCCCACCAGGCCTGCGACAGCGGCGTTAATATGCACAACTGTTCCGCCTGCGAAGTCCATAGCGCCATGGGTGCCCAGTAGGCCGCCGCCCCAAACCATGTGCGCTATCGGCACGTAGGAAAGCGTCAGCCAGACCAGAACAAAAATCAGCACGGCGGCGAATTTAATACGTTCAGCCAGCGCCCCTACAATCAGCCCTACGGTGATGCAGGCGAAGGAGCCCTGGAACGCAACGTGAATATACTGATAGAAGGAGCCCATCAGCGCGGTTAACTGGATATTCTTAAGCATCACCCAGTCGAAGTCACCAAAGAAGCTGCCGCCTGTACCAAAGGCCAGCGTATAGCCATAAACCACCCACAGCACGCAAACCAGAGAGAAGGTCACCGCTATCTGCGTCAGCATTGAAAGCACGTTTTTGGAGCGGATCAGACCGCCGTAAAACAACGCCAGCCCAGGGATAGTCATAAACAGCACCAACGCGGTGCAAATCATCATAAAGGCGTTATCTGCTTTATCAACAACAGCCGGAGCGGCCTGAGCCAGCGAGGGCGCAAGTGCCAAGGCTAAAACGCCTGATACAGAGGCTAATTTCTTCATTTTTTCTGTCCCTTTCACGATTGGGGAGGCTTACAGTGCAGCTTCGTCGGCTTCGCCGGTACGAATACGAATGACACGTTGCAGTTCGGCAACGAAAATTTTGCCGTCACCGATTTTGCCGGTGTAGGCAGCTTTGCTAATGACATCAATCACTTCATCGAGCTGATCATCGGCAATGGCGACATCAATTTTCACTTTTGGCAGGAAATTGACGCTATATTCCGCCCCGCGGTACAACTCTGCATGACCTTTCTGGCGACCAAAGCCTTTCACTTCGGTCACGGTCAGCCCTTGAATGCCGATTGAAGACAACGCTTCACGAACGTCTTCAAGCTTGAACGGTTTGATTACCACGGTAACCAGCTTCATAGATTCCCCTCCGGTAAGACAATGGGTGATTGCACAGCTTCACGATGGAGATAAAGCAAGCCCCGTGCCAGGTATGAAATACGGGCTTTTTTCAGCGCGTTAATCAGTCGTGTTGCGGTGTTCTTCGCAAGCGAAAAAGTGTGACGGAGGTTAAGATTGTTCCTGGAAAGAAAAAACGCACCATGCCAGTGCAGGGTGCGTTTCAATTTTGCACCAATGGAGATCTCCACTGGTTTTGCGGGGGGTTACTGCATGATGCTGGTGCATCAGGCGATAAGCGATTCCTCGCGCGTGGCGGCGGCCAGCTCTTCACCAGCTAACTGAAGCTGATACATCTGCCAGTAACGGCCTTCCGCAGCCAGCAGTTCGCTGTGCGTGCCTCGCTCAACCGCCTGGCCGCGATGCAGCACCAGAATGGTATCCGCATCGGTAATGGTCGATAAGCGGTGGGCGATCACCACAAGCGTTGTGTGTTCGCGAATCGCTGCCAGCGCCTGCTGAATAGCCTGCTCGGTGCCGGAGTCAATGTTCGCGGTCGCTTCATCCAGAATGAGGATCTGCGGCGCATCGACCAGCACGCGCGCCAGCGCCAGAAGCTGCTTTTGCCCAACGGATAAATTGTTGCCCTGCTCGCCCAGGCGAGTATGAATACCGTCGACCATGGTGCGGGCGAGATCCGCCAGTTGCACAGTTTCCAGCGCCTGCCATACGGCCTCTTCGCTAATCTCGCGCCCAAGGGTTACGTTGGCAAAGAACGAGTCCGCCAGCACCACCGGGTCCTGTTGCACCATGGCGACGCCCCGGCGCAGGGTGTCATGGCTGAGCGAATCTAACGGACGGCCATCAAGCCGAATTTCGCCGCTGGCGAGCGGGTAATAGCCCATCAACAGATTAGCCAGCGTGCTTTTCCCGCTGCCCGTATGCCCCACCAGCGCCACAAAACTGCGCGACGGGACGTCCAGATTAATGTCCTGCAGCACCAGGCGGTCGCCACGGTAGGCGAATGAAACGTTATCCACGCTGATATTGCCGCTTTCCAGCGGATGAGTATCGTTGCCGTAGTCCTGGCGTTTACCGTCCATCAGCTCAAACACGCGCTCGCCGGCAACCACCGCCTGCTGCAGCATCGACTGCTGGGTGGTGAGTTCGATTAGCGGTTCGTTGAGCCGCCCCAGGTAATTAATGAAGGCATACAGCACGCCCACCTCAATCGTGCCGACAGAAGTGAATCCGAACAGCATCAGCAAACCGCAAAGCACCAGCGCGGAGAACAGGCTAAGCAAAGGTCGCAGCAGAAAACCGTCCAGACGCAGAGTTTGCATACGCGCCAGATAGTGCGAACGGCTCGCCTCCCCCATGCGTTCGCCAAACCGCGCCTGCTGGCGGAACTGCTGGATGACGCTCATCCCGTTGATGATTTCGTTGAAGCCATCGTTAATGTCCGCCAGATAGCTACGCACCCGGCGCACAATCGGCGTGCTGTAGCGCTGATAGATAACCATCACGATAAGCACCGCCGGGAAGATAGTGACGGCGACCAGCGCCATACGCCAGTCGAGGCTGAACATCGCCACCAGCATTGCGCCGATTAACGCAGCGCTGCGCAAAACGGTAGCGACGACGGTCACGTAGAGATCGCGAATCACCTCCGTATCGTTGGTGACGCGGGAAATTAACTGCCCCACGGGCTGCGTATCGAATGCGCTCAACGGCTGGCGAAGCGCCGCATCCATCACGTCGGTACGAAGTTTTTGCACTACGCCAACGGCTGCCTGGTTAAACAGCAACGCCTGCCAGTAATGCAGCCCCGCAGCCGTCACGGAAAGCAGCAGATAAGCCGTGGCAAGCCCGGCCACCAGCGCAACGGGCAGACGCTTTTGCGACACCATATTATCGATGAAATAACTCACCAGAACCGGGCCGGTGACTTCCGCCGCCGCCGCAATCCACAGCATCACCACGGCGCCCGCCAGCGGTTTGCGCCATGGCGAACCGTAGGCCAGGAGGCGTTTTATCGTCGGCCATTGCTTTTGCAACTTACGCATTGGCTTCCTCCGTATCGACAGCTTCCGGCACATCGTCCAGCGCCGCTTCCAGTTGCTGATAGCGATACATATCGCGATACCAGCCCGGCTGGGAAACCAGCGCATCATGATTGCCTCGCTGGGCTACGTGCCCGTGCTGCATCACCAGAATTTCGCTCGCTTCGGTCAGGGCCGACAGGCGGTGCGCGCTGATAATCACCGTGCGGTTCTCGCCCCACTGGCGCAGGTTGTGAAGAATTTGATGTTCAGTGCGGCCGTCCACCGCCGAAAGCGCATCGTCGAGAATAAGAATTTCAGCATCCAGCAAAAGCGCGCGGGCAATGGAAATACGCTGTTTTTGCCCGCCGGACAACATCACGCCGCGTTCGCCCACTTCCGTTTCGTAACCCTGCGGCAGGCGCAAAATATCTTCATGAACGCTGGCAAGACGGGCGACATGTTCTATTTCCTGCTGCGTAGCGTTCGGTTTACCCAGCGCGATGTTGTTCGCCACGGTGTCGGAGAACAAAAACGGCGTCTGGTTCACGACCGCCAGGCGGCTGCGCCAGGCATCGAGCTGCATTTGCACCAGCGGAATATTGTGGAAACGGATGTCGCCCTGGTCGATGTCAAAATGGCGCTGAAGCAGCGATAAAATCGTGCTTTTCCCCGCGCCCGTCGGCCCGCATAGCCCAAGCATGCCGCCGGGTTTGAGGGTGAATGAAACGTTCTCAAGCGTTGGCTGCACCGTTTGCGGATAGTGGAATGCGCGAATATTGGCCTGCACGATGCCGCGCCCTTCTGGCGCCACTTTCTCGCCGTCGACCACCGACGGCGCCTCCTCCAGCATACTGCGAATACGGCTGTAGGCTGCGCTGCCGCGCTCGACGATATTGAACATCCACGCCAGCGCCAGCATCGGCCAAATCATCAGGCCGAGATACATCACGAAGCTTGTGAGCTGGCCGAGCGTGAGCGTGCCCTGCATCACCATCCAGCTCCCGCCGCCTACGGCCAGCAGGTTTGCCGTGCCGATGGCGATGTAAATCGTTGGATCGAAACGGGCATCCACTCGCGCCACTCGCATGTTCTTCGCCCCGGCGTCCTGCGCTTCTGAGGCAAACAACGCGGACTGACGATCCTCCAGACCAAAGGCTTTGATCATGCGGATACTGGTTAAACTTTCCTGGGTACGATCGTTAAGCGTTGAGAACGCGGCCTGCGCGAGCTTGAAACGCTGGTGTAGCTGGTCGCCGTAGCGCTTGATAACCAGAGCCATCACTGGCATAGGCAGCAGAGCCAGCAGCGTTAATTGCCAGCTAATCTGAGTCGACATGACAATCAGCACCGCGCAGCCCATCACCAGCGAATCCACAAGCGTCAGGACGCCTTCGCCCGCCGCAAATACCACGCGGTCTACGTCATTTGTGGCGCGCGCCATTAGATCGCCGGTGCGGTGGCGAAGATAAAATTCGGGATGCTGTCGGCTTAGCTGGCGGTAATAATCTTCGCGCAGTTCGACCGCAAGCTGGTAAGACGCGCCGAACAACAGCACGCGCCACACATAGCGCAACGCATAAACCACAACGGCTATCACCACCATCACGCCAAGCCACATCAGCACTTCCTGCCCGGAGAGACGCTGCCCGGTGACGCCATCTACAATCACGCCGACCAGTTTAGGCGGCACGAGTTGCAAAATAGCAATGATGATAAGCAAGGCCACCGCCCCGAGATAGCGTCGCCATTCTCGGGTGAAGTACCAGCTTAATTGAGCAAATAATCGCACGCGGTTTTATTCCTGATTTGCAGTCTGCCGACGAGGGCTTTTAAGAAGTGCCGAATGGCGCTAAATACAGAGCTTTTAGCTGCTTATCGGCAAAGCTGTTGTGTATTTTATCTGTTCCATGGCGAAACTCGAAGTCACATCGGTTAAACCAGGAATGCCGTTGACCAGCCGCTTGTAAAAATCATCGTAACGTTTCATGTCCGCTACCTGTACACGCATCAGGTAATCGTACTCCCCCGCCATGCGCCAGAACCCCAGCACTTCCGGCATGTCTTCGACCACGGAGACAAATTTGCCGTACCACTCGCTGCTGTGCTGCTGGGTTTTTATCAGCACAAAAGCCGTGAGGCCCAGACCCAGTTTTTCGGGGTCCAGCAAAGCGACTTTCGCCCGCACGATGCCGTCGTCTTCCAGTTTTTTCAGGCGCTTCCAGCAGGGCGTGGTGGTCAGATTAACGGCATCCGCCAGCGCCTGCAAAGAGAGGGTGCAGTCTTTCTGCAACAAGGAGAGCAGCTTACGGTCAATTTTATCTAGCATGATGGCTTTTGGGAGAATTATTTTCTCTAATGAAAGCCTCAGCAAGGCTAAATAGCAACTTTTTTATCCCTCTTTTGCATTACGCTAGGCACAAATAGACAAACGGATCTCAACCATGACCAGCACCTGGGTAAACCACGCTATTAGCGAAATCAATGCCGATTATCAACGTTCGGCAGACACGCATCTTATCCGACTCGCCTTACCTGGTTTTCCCGGTATTCAACTGTATCTGAAGGATGAAAGCACACATCCTACCGGCAGCCTGAAGCACCGGCTGGCGCGCTCGCTTTTTCTCTACGGTTTGTGCAACGGCTGGATTAAAGAAGGCACGACGATTATCGAGGCCTCGTCTGGTTCCACGGCCGTCTCTGAGGCGTATTTTGCCCGCCTGCTGGGTTTGCCGTTTATTGCCGTCATGCCAGGCTGCACCGCAAAACGTAAAATCGAGCAGATCGAGTTTTATGGCGGCCGCTGTCACTTTGTAGACAGCGCCTGCGAAATCTACGCCGCTTCCGAGATGCTGGCCCGCGAGCTGAACGGCCACTATATGGATCAGTTTACCTACGCAGAGCGCGCTACCGACTGGCGAGGTAATAACAATATCGCCGACAGCATCTTCCGCCAGATGGAACACGAGCCGCATCCGGTGCCGGACTATATCGTCATGAGCGCCGGTACGGGCGGCACCTCCGCAACCATTGGCCGCTACCTGCGCTACCAGGGACATCCGACCAGGCTACTGGTGGTCGATCCGCAGAATTCTGTTTTTCTCGATTACTGGCATCAGCGTGATTGCAGTCTGAGCAGCAAAACAGGCAGTAAAATCGAAGGCATTGGTCGTCCGCGCTGCGAGCCGTCGTTTATCCCGGATGTGATTGATGAAATGATGCGGGTGCCGGATGCGGCAAGCGTCGCCACCATGCAGTGGCTGGAATCAATGCTGGGTCGCAAAGTCGGCGCATCAACCGGGACAAATATGTGGGGCGCGCTACAGATGGCGGCGCGTATGCGCACCGAAGGGCGCAAAGGCTCAATTGTGACGCTGCTTTGCGACAGCGGCGAACGCTATCTGGAAACCTATTACAACGCGGAGTGGGTGAAGGCGAATATCGGCGATTTGCAGCCCTGGCGAGCAGAAATTCAGGATTTGATTAAATAAAAAAGAGGCCGGGTTTAGCGCCCGGCCTGCTGAAAATGCCTTGTCATTCGGGGGAATAAGTAAGGTTTGGTGTATCCAGCCAATGCGTTAAATAGTGTGAAACCGCCTGGTTACTGCAGTGACCAATAACCGGTAGATGAGGTAAATCCGCTTTCAACTGGGCCATCGCGTTGCCCATAATCAAACCGTGACCGACGGACGAGAGCATTTCCCGGTCATTCATCGCGTCGCCAAACGCCATGCAATCCTTCATCGTCAGACCAAGGTGCTGGCTCAAAATGCCCAGCGCAGAACCTTTGTTACATCCCACCGGCAAGACTTCCAGGCAATCTAGCGCAGAGAAACACAGAAAGGCGCTATCGCCCAGGGCTTCGCCAAGCTGAATTTTAAGACGGCTGAGATCGTCATGATCGCCACAGAAGCAAATTTTGGTGACTTCGTTTTTTGGCAGACTCTTCAAATCGGTCAGACGATATTTGAAGCCGCTATAGACGTGGGCATGAAGCAGTTCAGGAATTTCGTGTTGCGTCAGCCAGCCCGTGTCATTGAATACGTGCATGCTGGCCTGGGTGTCCCACCGGCCAAGAATAACTTTTTCCGCCGCGGCTGGGGCGAGATCCTGCCGATGCAGTAGCTCTCCTTCCATACTGTGAATGCGGGTTCCGTTGCCGGTAATAAGAAAAGCATCCAGATCAAGCGTGCCTAAAACATGGCGCATTTCGAGTACGTGACGACCGGTAGCAAAAGCAAGAATGATCTGACGCTCTTCACGCAGGCGTTTAAGCGTCCGCAAAGTCACCTCGCCAAGGTGGTGATTAGGCAACAGCAGAGTGCCATCCATATCAAATGCAGCCAGACGTGCCATGAAAACTCCCGGTTGTGACCTCACGAACATGGCCTGCAGTATTGCCTGGCATATACGGAACTAATAGTGAATACTTCAGAAAAATTGTTCCGGGTTTAATTATGCGTTTGTTAAATCGGCTTAATCAATACCAGAGATTGTGGCAGCCCTCGGCGGGCGAACCCGTTCAGGCAACCGTGGCTGAACTTGCCGCCCGGTGCTTTTGCAGCGAGCGCCATGTTCGTACCCTGCTGAACCAGTTGGAAGACGCAGGCTGGTTAACGTGGCGCGCGCAGTCGGGACGTGGCAAACGCGGCGAGCTGACTTTTTTAGTCACCCCGGACAGCGTGCGCTCAGGAATGATGGAAGAAGTTTTGCACAAAGGGCAGCATCAGAACGCGCTGGAACTGGCACAAATCGCCCCCGAACAGCTTCGCCATCTGTTGCAGCCTTTCCTTGGCGGGCAATGGCAAAACGATACGCCGACCCTGCGCATTCCCTACTATCGACCACTTGAACCGCTGCAGCCGGGCTTCCTGCCGGGGCGGGCCGAACAGCATCTTGCCGGACAAATTTTTTCCGGGCTGACGCGTTTTGTGACCAACAGTGGGCTGCCGCAGCCTGATCTGGCTCACCACTGGCAGGTTTCAGATGATGGGCTGAGCTGGCACTTTTTTATCCGTTCAACGCTGCACTGGCATAACGGCGAGGCGGTGGAAACCGCGCAGCTACAGCAGCGTCTGCTGATGCTGCTTGCTCTCCCCGCCATGCGCCGTCTGTTTGTCAGCGTAAAATCTGTCGAACAGCCTCATGCCCAATGCCTGCGCTTTGTATTGCATCGCCCGGATTACTGGCTGCCCTGGCGCCTGGCAAGCTATTGCAGCCGGCTTGCTCACCCGGAAGATACGCAGCTTGGCTGCGGGGCATTTCGTATCGTAAGCTTTAAAGAGAACCTGGTGCGTATTGAAAGCCACGAAAGTTATCACCTGAACCATTCGTTGCTGAAAGCCGTCGAGTACTGGATAACCCCTCAGCTTTTCGAAGCGACGTTAGGCACCAGTTGCCGTCACCCGGTGCAAATCGCCATCGGGCAACAGGACGAGCTTGTGCACCTGCGACCGGTGAGAAACAGTATCAGCCTCGGTTTCTGCTATCTGGCCGTTAAGCAAAACGGCAATCTGACGCGCGATCAGGCCAGAACGCTGATGCAGATCGTGCGGCATCATGAAGTGATCGATACGCTGCCGGTAGAAGAATCTTTAATTACGCCAAGCACAGAAATGATCCCTGGCTGGACTATGCCGCAGTGGGAAAATCAGGATGCGGTGAAACTGCCCCGCCGGTTGACGCTGATTTACCATCTGCCGGTAGAACTTCATGCGATGGCTCAACAGCTTAAGCAATATCTGGCAGCGCTCGGCTGTGAGCTGATGCTGATATTTCATGACGCAAAAAACTGGGCCGGCTGCGAACGACTGGCCGACGCGGATATTGTGATGGGTGACAGGCTGATTGGCGAAGCGCCGGAATATACGCTCGAACAGTGGTTGCGCAGCGATCTGCTCTGGCCGCATGTATTAACCGCTAGCCAGTATGCGCATCTGCAGGCCACCCTTGACGCTGTGCAGGCTCATCCCGCTGATACCGATCGCTATGCTGGTTTACAGGCGGTGTTTAGCTCGTTGATGCAGGATGCCATCGTCACGCCATTGTTTAACTACCGCTATCAGATCAGCGCCCCGCCGGGCATTAACGGCATTGAACTTAACGCCTGGGGCTGGTTCGATTTTACCCAGGCCTGGCTGCCGCCGCCGTCAATAATGTGAAGAAACTGGGCAGCCATTCGCGGGGGCGTTACCATATGGCCCGTAAAATTACTTTCGAATGACAGGATTATTCATGAAACGTGCAGTCGTCGTCTTCAGCGGTGGGCAAGATTCTACAACCTGCCTGATTCAGGCTTTACAGCAGTATGATGAAGTTCACTGTGTAACGTTTGATTATGGTCAACGCCATCGCGCTGAGATCGACGTTGCGCGTGAACTCGCACTGAAACTGGGCGCCCGCGCCCACAAGGTGTTGGATGTCACCTTGCTTAACGAACTGGCCGTCAGCAGCCTGACCCGCGACAGCATTCCGGTGCCGAATTACGATCCGCAGGAAAACGGCATCCCCAGCACTTTTGTACCGGGCCGTAACATTCTGTTCCTGACCCTGACGGCTATTTATGCTTATCAGGTTGAAGCCGAAGCCGTTATTACCGGCGTTTGTGAAACTGATTTTTCGGGCTATCCAGATTGCCGCGACGAATTCGTTAAAGCGCTCAACCATGCGGTAAGCCTGGGTATGGCTCGCGATATCCGCTTTGAAACGCCGCTGATGTGGCTTGATAAAGCGCAAACATGGGCGCTGGCCGATTACTGGCAACAGCTTGACCTTGTGCGCCATGAAACGCTCACCTGCTATAACGGTATTCGGGGCGATGGTTGCGGCGAGTGCGCGGCATGTCATTTACGTGCTAATGGCCTGCATCGCTACCTGGCTGATAAGCCAATGGTGATGGCCGCCATGAAGCAGAAAACCGGTCTTAAGTAGCCCTGATTCCGGGCGTGAAGGTTGCCACGCCCTGTGCCTCACTCCATCATCTGTTCGAGCTTTTCGCGCAATTCACCTTCAATGGGCACTGATTTTTGGGTCTTCAGATCTATACAGACAAAAGTCAGTAATGCATCTGCCACCGCCTGCCCTTCTGGCTCAAGCGTAACGACCTGGCTTAATACGCCGCTCTTACCGTTTAGCTGCTGCAGGCTACTGGTGATGCGCAGCACATCGCCAAGCACTGCAGGACGACGATAGCTGATGTTGATGTTCACCACGATAAAAGCGATGTTGTGCTCCGTCATCCACTGAAAGCCGGTGGTCTTTTCCAGCCCTTCCCAGCGGGCTTCTTCAAGAAATTCCAGATAGCGGGCGTTATTCACATGCTGGTAAACGTCCATGTGGTAGCCGCGAACTTTAATTTGAGTCTGCATATCGCAATGGCCTTTTAATTGTAATGAGCAGGTAAAATGAACAGGTCGCGCCAACTGGTACGACCTGTCATTTAGCGTAGCAAAATTTTCTGACTACGCGAGCCGATGCGCACTATCCATCAAAGTTTAAGATGCGCGCGGTTACGTTCCACCAGCGCACTGCCAATCCCTGGCACTTCCTGCAGTTGATCCAGTTCTTTAAACGGACCGTATTCTTCACGGTAGCTCACGATGGACTGGGCTTTTTTAAGCCCAACGCCATTAATGACCCGAGCCAGCTCTTCGGCGTTGGCGGTGTTAATACTCACCACGCCATCGTTTACATCCACAGTTTTTGGGTCAGCAGCCTTGAGCGCAGGAGCTTTTGCTGCGCCATTTTCCGCCGGAGTGGAAAGTTGTGCTGTAGCCTCGTTTTTCGCGGTTGCAGGAACCGCGTAAGCCGGTGAACAGGCGCTTACGCCGATAAGCGTTAAGGCTAGATAAAAAGATTTCATACCTGACTTCATGCTGTTTCCTCCTTGTGTGTTTAGCAGCCAGGCCACCTTACCGGGCGGAAAAAACGTGAACAAATGCCAAAGTGAAAATGTGGAAAAGGCCGCGAAAGCGGCCTTTAGTTGTTGCATTACGTTGCAACGAAATGCGAGTAACGCTGAGGATTACTGCTGCTGGTCGACAACGTCGCCCATTTTGATCTTCGCTTCTTTACGCAGATTCGTCATCAGCGCTTCAAAGGAGATCTGAGCGTTGTTCTGGGTGATCCCCTGAACCATCGCTTTTTTCTGTTCCGCAGGCATGGTACCGGCTTTCACTTCGTCCAGCGCTAACAGCACCACGTTGCCCTGCATATCGTTAGCCACGCCGTAGACCGGCTTGTCTTTAGCAGGTAGAGGCAATGTGAAAGCGGCCTGACTGATAGGATCCTGGCCTGTGCGGGTCAGCGTTTTGGCAGCGCTGAAGCTCAAACCAGCGGCTTTCATCGCTGCATCGCCTTTACCAAGCTTCAGTTCGTTAAGCAGCTTGTCTGCGTCCAGCTTCGCCTGCTGTTCGGCTTTCTGATGCTTCACCTGAGCGATAACCTGCTCGCGCACTTCAGCCAGAGGCTTAACGGCTTCCGCTTTGTGCTCGGTGACGCGCAGAACGAACGCGCGGTCGCCGTCAACGGTGATGATGTCAGAGTTACTGCCCGGCGTACCGTTTTCACCCACCAGACCGCCGTTAAAGATAGCGTCTGAGACCGGCTTGAAGTTCAGCTCCGCTGGCAGATTGTCATGACTAAACCAGCCTGTTTCCACCGCTTTAACGCCCGCAACCTGTTCGGCGCCCGCCAGAGATTCGTTGTCGTTGCTCGCAGCGTCGCTTACCTTCTGCTGCAGCGCGTAGTAAGCATCAACCGCTTTCTCTTGCTTCACTTTATCAGCAATCGCGTCATGAACTTCTGACAGCGGCTTGGTTTGCGCAGGCTGAATATCATCCAGGCGAACCACAAGGAAACCAACGGAAGATTTGATAACGCCGGAAAGCTGGCCTTTATCTTTCAGACCGGCATTTTTCAGTTCTTCAGGCGTCGTACCTGGCTCCAGCCAGCCCATATCGCCGCCGTTACGGGCAGAGATGATGTCGGCTGATTTCTCTTTGGCCAACGCCGCGAAGTCGCCGCCTTTGTTCAGTTCATCTAAAACAGCTTTCGCTTCCGCTTCAGTTTTAGTCTGAATCACGCTGTAGCGGCTGCGCTGCGGCTGGGTGAATTCATCCTGATGCTGATCGTAGTAAGACTGGATGTCTGTTTCCGATGCGGTTTGCTGCATTGAGGCAGCGTCCAGTTTGATATAGCTGACTTTGAACTGCTCAGGCGCGATGTAATTGTTTTTGTTTTGCTCGTAGCTGCTGGTGATTTCCTGCTCGGAAACTTCCTGCTTCGCTGCCAGCGCATTCACATCAATGGTGGCTTCGCGCACCAGACGTTCCTGGGCTACCAGGGCGGCCAGCTCATCGGTTTCGCCGGTCAACATGAAATCTGTGCCTACAACAGCGCTAACGAGCTGCTGCGTAGTCAGTTGATTGCGCAGCGCCTGCGCGTACTGATCCGCTGACATGCCCATATTGCTGATGATGGCGTTGTAACGGGCGTTGTCGAATTTGCCGTTGTTCTGGAAAGCCGGTTCTTTAAAAATGGCCTGTTTAATTTGTTCGTCGCTGATGCCCAGGCCGAGGTGTTTGGCATACTGGTCCATCAGGGCTTCGTCAATCATGCGGGACAGTACCTGCTGGCGCATTTGCTTCATGTAGCCTTCGCTGGAAGCAAGCGCGGAGAACTGTTCACCTAATTGCTGCTGCTGGCGATTACGTTCACTGGCTACCGCATTTTCGAACTGCCCGCGACCAATTTCCTGGCCGTTAACTTTTGCGGCGTAATTGGCGCTACCGCCACCCAGGTAACCACCCACGCCAGTCAAAATGAATGACACGATAATGATACCGAAGATTATCTTGAGTACGACGTGATTGGCCGCCGTACGTAAATTGTCCATCATGGTGTAACAACACTCCACTGTAGTGTGAATGGTAAACCCTGCGCAGTCGCTAAATGGCATCCCTGATAACGCGTACTGCTGTACCGCTGCGCGCAAGAGGGTATTGTGACAAGAAACCCGTCTCAAATCATCAAGCAAGAGTAAAATTAGGATGCCAAAAACAAAAAAGGCACATCTGATGATGCGCCCTGACAAAGCTTTACGGTTATACCCGCCATCTTTCAAGTTACAGGGGGGGTTGGCTGCACTCTTCCACCCCAGTCACTTACCTTGGTAAGCTCCTGGGGATTCACTCCCAGGCAACCTGCCTGTAACCCGAAATCTAACGGCTAAATATTTATAACTGTACGAAAACTCAGTTAACCGCGTCTTTCAGCGCTTTACCCGCACGGAAACCCGGGACTTTTGCGGCAGCGATGGTGATCTCTTTACCGGTTTGAGGGTTACGGCCTGTACGGGCAGCACGCTCTTTAACAGCAAAAGTACCAAAGCCAACCAGTGCTACGTCTTCCCCGGACTGCAGAGATTCAGTAACAGAAGCGATAACAGCATCTAACGCACGTCCAGCCGCAGCTTTAGAAATATCAGCACCTGCGGCAATTTTGTCTATCAGTTGAGATTTATTCACTCTTCTCTTCCTCTCGTTATTATTTATATCGTACCCGTATCCTTCAAAGTACGACCGCGCAGCAGTTATATCAGGCCTGTCATGGCCACACAACACCCGTTGTTGGTGACATACCAACCGCTGTCTAACTTAGCGATACAAAAAAAAGCTGGCAAGTGACAATTCACCTACCAGCTCTGATTTTATTGACTGTATTTGCGTCAGGTCACTATTTTGCGGTCACAACCTGCATTCCGTAGGGCTCATTCTGCAAAGCAAGGGCCAGAACTTCCTCAATGCGTTTAACCGGGTGGATATCCAAATCGGCAATAACGTTGTCCGGAATTTCTTCCAGATCGCGTTTATTTTCGTCCGGAATCAGCACGGTTTTAATGCCGCCGCGGTGAGCTGCAAGCAGTTTTTCTTTCAGCCCGCCGATTGGCAGGACCTGGCCACGCAGAGTGATTTCACCCGTCATTGCCACGTCCGCACGTACCGGGTTACCTGTCAGACAGGAAACCAGCGCCGTACACATTGCGATACCCGCGCTTGGGCCATCTTTCGGTGTCGCGCCTTCCGGAACGTGAACGTGGATATCACGTTTTTCGTAGAAGTCGCCGTTGATGCCCAATTTTTCCGCACGCGCACGTACAACGGTTAGCGCTGCCTGGATAGATTCCTGCATAACTTCGCCGAGAGAACCTGTATAGGTCAGCTTGCCTTTGCCCGGCACGCACGCGGTTTCGATAGTCAGCAGATCGCCGCCGACTTCTGTCCACGCCAGACCCGTTACCTGCCCTACGCGGTTTTCGCTGTCTGCACGTCCATAATCAAAGCGCTGAACCCCAAGGAAATCCTTCAGGTTGTCGCCGTTGATGGTGATGTGCTTGAGCGTTTTATCCAGCAGCAACTGTTTCACCGCTTTACGGCACAGTTTGGAGATTTCACGCTCCAGGCTACGCACGCCGGCTTCACGAGTGTAGTAACGAATAATGCCGGTGATGGCGCTATCTTCTACAGTCAGTTCGCCTTTTTTCAGGGCGTTGCGTTCAATCTGCTTCGGCAGCAGGTGTTGTTTGGCGATATTAAGCTTCTCGTCTTCGGTATAACCGGACAGACGAATAACTTCCATACGATCCAGCAGCGGTGCCGGAATGTTCATGGAGTTAGAAGTCGCAACAAACATCACGTCGCTGAGATCGTAATCGACTTCCAGGTAGTGATCGTTAAAGGCAACGTTCTGTTCTGGATCAAGCACTTCCAGCAGAGCGGATGCCGGATCGCCACGCATGTCCGAAGACATTTTGTCGATCTCATCAAGCAGGAACAGCGGGTTTTTAACGCCCACTTTCGCCATTTTTTGAATCAGCTTGCCTGGCATCGACCCAATATAGGTGCGACGGTGACCGCGAATTTCAGCCTCATCACGCACGCCGCCCAGCGCCATACGAATATATTTGCGCCCCGTTGCTCTCGCAATGGACTGACCCAGAGAGGTTTTACCCACGCCTGGAGGCCCAACCAGGCACAGGATTGGCCCTTTGAGCTTGTTTACGCGGCTTTGCACTGCGAGGTATTCCAGGATGCGGTCTTTCACGCGTTCCAGACCGTAGTGGTCCGTATCCAGAACTTCCTGAGCCTGACGCAGATCTTTTTTCACCTTGCTGCGCGCATTCCACGGCACCTGCACCATCCAGTCGATATAGCCACGCACCACGGTTGCTTCCGCAGACATCGGCGACATCATTTTCAGTTTTTGCAGTTCCGCTTCGGTTTTTTCACGCGCTTCTTTCGGCATTTTCGCCGCGTCGATTTTGCGTTTCAGCGCTTCGTTTTCGTCCGGCGCGTCGTCCATTTCGCCCAGTTCTTTCTGAATCGCTTTCATTTGCTCATTCAGATAGTACTCGCGCTGGCTTTTTTCCATCTGCTTTTTAACGCGGTTGCGAATGCGTTTCTCAACCTGCAGCAGATCGATTTCTGATTCCATCATCGCCATCAGATATTCAAGACGTTCGTTAATATCGGACATCTCAAGCACAGACTGTTTATCCGTTAATTTCAACGGCATATGTGCGGCGATAGTGTCTGCCAGACGTGCGGGATCGTCAATGCTGTTAAGCGATGTCAGCACCTCTGGCGGGATTTTTTTGTTCAGCTTGATGTAGCCTTCAAACTGATTAATGGCTGTGCGTACCAGAACTTCCTGCTCGCGCTCTTCAATAACCGGCGAGTCGAGGTATTCGGCCTGGGCTGCGAAATGATCGCCATTGTCAGAAAGCGTGGTAATACGCGCGCGCTGTAGACCTTCCACCAGCACTTTAACCGTGCCATCCGGCAGTTTCAGCATTTGCAAAATAGATGCAACGGTGCCCACCGAGAACAGGTCATTCACACCCGGCTCATCCGTTGAAGCCTCTTTTTGCGCCACCAACATGATTTTTTTATCGTGGTCCATGGCCGCTTCCAGGCAGCGAATGGATTTTTCACGCCCGACAAACAATGGAATAACCATGTGCGGATAAACCACCACATCGCGCAATGGCAATACGGGGATTTCAATGCGTTCAGAACGCTCAGGATTCATAGAGCTCTCTCTTAGTTTAATTTCCGCCAGGTGATGGGGCGATGTCCTCTGTTTATACCTTAAATCGTTCCGGGTGCAGCCGATACGCTGCCGCCTGAAGGATGACGGGCATCATGGCATCACCAACAAGTAAGTCAGTATATGGGGATGTTTCCCGAGCATTCAATGCCGGAAATGCAGGAAAAATAAAAGGGGGATAAAAATCCCCCTTTTCACACTAACTGACTGGTTATTTTGGCGAATTATTCACCGGATGCTTGCTGGGCTTCCGGCTTACCGTAAATTAATAGCGGTTTAGTCTGCCCGTCGATCACGGCCTCATCGATAACCACTTTTTCGACGTCTTCCATGGAAGGAAGATCGTACATGGTATCAAGCAGCGCGCCTTCAACGATAGAACGCAGACCACGAGCGCCGGTTTTACGCGCCATCGCTTTCTTGGCGATAGCATCCAGCGCTTCGTCGCGGAATTCCAGCTCCACGCCTTCCAGATTGAACAACGCCTGGTACTGCTTGGTCAGGGCGTTTTTCGGCTCCTTCAGAATCTGGATCAGGGCTTCTTCGCTCAGTTCGCTCAAGGTTGCAACAACCGGCAGACGACCGATGAACTCAGGGATCAGACCAAACTTGATCAGATCTTCTGGCTCAACCTGGCCGAGCAGTTGGCCTTCGCTCGCTTTTTCTGATTTGCCTTTTACCGTCGCGCCAAAGCCAATGCCTGAACCGGTTTCAACACGGTTGGCAATCACTTTGTCGAGACCTGCAAACGCACCGCCGCAGATAAACAGAATCTTGGAGGTATCAACCTGCAGGAACTCTTGCTGCGGATGTTTGCGTCCGCCCTGCGGCGGAACCGCAGCCACGGTACCTTCAATCAGTTTCAACAACGCCTGCTGCACGCCTTCACCGGATACGTCGCGGGTGATGGACGGGTTGTCAGATTTGCGGGAGATTTTGTCAATCTCATCGATATAAACGATACCGCGCTGTGCTTTTTGCACATCGTAGTCGCATTTCTGCAGCAGCTTCTGGATGATGTTTTCCACATCTTCACCCACGTAACCCGCTTCGGTAAGCGTGGTGGCGTCAGCCATGGTGAAAGGTACATCCAGCAAACGCGCCAGGGTTTCAGCCAGCAGGGTTTTCCCGCTACCGGTCGGCCCGATGAGCAGAATGTTGCTTTTGCCCAGTTCGATGCCGTTGGTGCTGTCGCCGTTGCGCAGGCGCTTGTAGTGGTTATAAACCGCCACCGCCAGAACCTTTTTCGCCTGTTCCTGACCGATGACATAGTCATCCAGATGGTGACGAATTTCGTGTGGCGTCGGCAGCGCGCTACGCTCGCGGTGCGGAGCCACTTCTTTGATCTCTTCGCGAATGATGTCGTTACATAAGTCGACACACTCATCGCAGATATACACTGACGGCCCGGCAATCAGTTTGCGCACTTCATGCTGGCTTTTGCCGCAAAAAGAGCAGTACAGAAGTTTGCCTGAACCGTCTTTGCGCTTATCTGTCATAAAGTCAAAACCTCTTTTCTGTTTCTTTGCACCGTTCTGGACGACGCAAGTGCCATTATTGCGGCACAGCCAATCGTAAGCGCTCAATGAGCCATTACTTTTACTATAGTCTATGGCCCACTGTTTTCGGGCATTAGTTACGGTGAGTCAGGATCGAGTCAACTAAGCCATACTCTACCGCCTCGTGGGCTGCGAGGAAACGGTCACGCTCGGTGTCTCTTTCGATTTCTTCAAGAGATTTGCCGGTGTGTTGCGCCATAAGTTCATTCATACGGGCTTTAACTTTCAGAATTTCACGGGCATGGATTTCGATGTCCGTCGCTTGCCCCTGATAGCCGCCCAGCGGTTGGTGAATCATCACTCGCGAATTTGGCAGGCAGAAACGCTTGCCTTTCGCCCCGGCAGTCAGCAGGAAAGCCCCCATAGAACAAGCTTGTCCCATACAAATGGTGCTGACGTCCGGTTTAATAAATTGCATGGTATCGTAGATAGACATACCTGCCGTAATTACGCCACCTGGTGAGTTAATGTAGAGATAGATGTCTTTTTCCGGGTTTTCCGCTTCCAGAAACAGCATCTGCGCCACAATCAGGTTAGCCATATGATCTTCGACCTGTCCGGTCATGAAGATGACACGTTCCTTGAGCAGACGGGAATAAATATCGTATGAACGCTCACCACGTGATGTCTGTTCAACAACCATCGGCACCAGGGCCATATGGGGTGCTAATTGATCTCGTTCGCCACTGTATGACATTTCCGTCTCCTGGAGTAATTAAGCCTTCTAACCTACTGTACTGATTCTACTTGAGACGCGAAAAGAAGACTACGCTCCTTGCGTCCGTTGCCTTTAATGGACGGATTATCAGTCAGGGTCATATTTTGGAGCCATGCCCTACGTTATGGGGATAGCTTTGCCCTGTTTCAAGCATAACAACCTTTTCTTGTTACGCTAACCCTGAAAGTTCGGATTATTCGTCGCAAAGATGCCATGCAGCAGATAAAAAAAGCCCGCCACTTGTGGGTGACGGGCTTGATGCAGCAAAATTTTGGCGGTGATGCCGAAAATTATGCTTACGCTTGCTGGTTCATCAGTTCGCTAAAGGAAGTCGCTTTTTCTGAAACTTTCGCTTTCGCCAGCACCGCTTCCACCGCTTGTTCTTCCAGAGCAACGTTACGCATGTTGTCCATCAGTTCTTTGTTCTTGCTGTAGAATTCAACAACTTCTTTCGGATCTTCGTAGGCAGAAGCCATTTCTTCGATCAGAGCGTTAACGCGCGCTTCGTCAGCTTTCAGCTCATGGGTACGAATAACTTCGCCCAGCAGCAGGCCAACCACTACGCGACGCTTAGCTTGTTCTTCGAACAGCTCGCGTGGCAGTTCCAGAGCTTGCTGCTCATTGCCGCCGAAGCGCTGAGCTGCCTGGCGGCGCAGAACGTCGATTTCGCCGTCGATAAGCGCCGCTGGCACGTCGATGTTGTTCGCGTTAACCAGACCGTCGATTGCCTGAGACTTAATGCGGTTACGCACAGCGCCTTTCAGCTCACGATCCATGTTTTTACGCACTTCAGCACGCAGACCCGCTACAGAACCATCTTCAACGCCGAAACGCTTGATGAATTCTTCCGTAAATTCCGGCAGTTCACGCTCTTCAACTTTCTTCAGAACGATGTCGAATTTAGCCGCTTTACCTTTCAGGTTTTCAGCATGGTAATCTTCCGGGAAGGTCACTTCGATAGTGAACTCTTCGCCAGCTTTGTGACCGACTACACCGTCTTCGAAGCCTGGGATCATACGACCCTGGCCCATAGCCAGCACGAAGTCAGACGCTTTACCGCCTTCGAATACTTCGCCATCCACGGAACCGGTGAAGTCGATAGTTACGCGGTCTTCTGCGGTTGCAGCAGCGTCAGAGTCTTTCCAGGTTGCCTGCTGCTTACGCAGGGTATCCAACATGGTATCAACGTCTTCGTCAGTTACTTCAACAACCGGTTTTTCAACTTCGATTGCTTCCAGACCCTGCAGTTCAACTTCCGGGTATACTTCAAACTCGACGGAGTAAGTGAAATCTTCGCCCAGTTTGTATTCGCCCGGAACATAGTTCGGGCTGCCTGCTGGATTGATTTTTTCTTTGATGATCGCATCAATGAAGTTGCGGCTCATCAGTTCGCCCAGCACGTCCTGGCGAACAGAAGCGCCGTAACGTTGAGCGACAACGCTCATCGGTACTTTACCCTTGCGGAAGCCGTCAATACGGACTTTCTTTGCCACGTTG
Source organism: Dryocola boscaweniae (assembly GCF_025215095.1). GTDB lineage: Bacteria > Pseudomonadota > Gammaproteobacteria > Enterobacterales > Enterobacteriaceae > Dryocola > Dryocola boscaweniae. The sequence continues at coordinate 220,840 of NZ_JALHAP010000075.1, forward strand.
ACCAGCTCGCTTTTTACAGCGTTTTCGATGCTGTCTGCAGCGATAGTAATCGTGAGACGGCGGCCAAGGCCCTGAGTGGTTTCAACTGAAACTTGCATCTTGTTACCTCAAAAAATCACAGTGCTCGGTCAACTCTGGAAGCCCTCAATATTGCTTCACAGAACCGGGATGCCTTCTGTATCAGAATCACATTCCCTGTCGTCAGAATCGTCCCGAAGACATTCCGAAAAATAAGACGCAGCATTATAGCGGCATCACTAAGGTGAGTCGAGAACGGCGACATAACGTCGCTGCGGCCTTTTTCACACTTTGTTGGAATTTATTGTCTAATCCCCGCAAAAAAGCCGGGCATTAAAGACAAAACAAAACGGCCCGCAGGCCGTTTTGAGAAACGCAGTTAACAGAGAGCAACATAAAGGAAAAGCTCCCCTGGTTGCAAACCCGAAAAGGTTATTTTCAGGCGATGGAGCCTGCTCCGCGACACGGCGGCGAGGCAAAAATGGTGTCCTGCAATCCTTCCCACTCTTTAATTGTGTAAGTATGCAAAGCCAGAGCATGAACGGTACTGGAAAGCTCTTCACTTAAGGTTCCATAGATCAGACGATGGCGATTCAAAAAACGTTCGCCCACAAAGCGATCGCTGACTAACACAACTTTAAAATGACTTTCTGAACCAGCCGGGACATTGTGACGATAGCTTTCATCCACGACTTCCAGGAACACAGGTTCGAACGCTGCCCTTAGTTTTGTTTCTATTTGCTCGCGTATCATCATGAACTTTCTCCTCAACTACGCCCGGATGCCACTCATCCCTTTAAATCTTAGCCGCTTTTAACCGTTTTAATAACGTAATTCCAACAATTATTTAGCTTTCGTCCGATTTCCTTTGCCAACCCTCTGTAGCTTAATGCTATTAAGGTATTATTCAGTGCGAAAACGGTCTGATAGCTTTGTTAACGCTCATTAAAAGCGCAACGCGATGAAATTCCGTGCGTTAAGCACTTCCACTGGGCAACCGCAGTGTTATGATGACGTGTTTTTTTCTGCCCGCCCCTTTGAGTACATTGAGATAGCGAACATGTTAAAAAAATTATTCTTCCCGCTGGTCGCCATTTTTATGCTGGCCAGCTGTGCAACGCCACCGACCACCATTGAAGTGTCACCAACCATCAATCTGCCACAGCAGGATCCAAGCCTGATGGGCGTGACCGTCAGCATCAACGGCGCCGATCAACGCGCCGATCAGGCGCTGGCTAAAGTTACACGTGATAACCAACTGGTTACCCTTACCCCATCCCGCGACCTGCGTTTCCTGCTGCAAGAAGTGTTGGAAAAACAGATGAGCGCGCGCGGCTATATGATTGGCCCAAGCAGCCCGGTTGCTTTACAGATAGTCGTCAACCAACTGTATGCGGACGTCTCCCAGGGTAACGTACGCTACAATATTGCGACCAAAGCGGATATCTCGATTATCGCAACCGCTCAGAACGGCAATAAGATGACGAAGAACTACCGTTCCAGCTATAACGTAGAAGGAGCGTTCCAGGCGACCAACAAGAATATCGCCAATGCGGTTAACTCCGTGCTGACCGATACCATTGCGGATATGGCCCAGGACACCAGCGTTCACGATTTTATTAAACAGAACGCACGTTAATTTATCCCCGTCAGCCCGCGTCAGGCGGGCTGATAGTCAGAGCTAAGCATGGCCAATCAGTATTTACGTATCTTCCAGCAGCCAAAATCAGCCATTCTTCTGATCCTTGGTTTTGCCTCCGGGCTTCCCCTTGCATTAACTTCCGGCACTCTGCAAGCCTGGATGACGGTCGAAAATATCGATCTAAAAACCATCGGCTTTTTCTCGCTCGTTGGTCAGGCTTACGTCTTTAAGTTCCTCTGGTCGCCGGTGATGGACAGATATACGCCGCCGCTGTTGGGGCGTCGCCGTGGCTGGCTGCTGATCACGCAAGTTCTGCTTTTAATTGCGATTGCCGCTATGGGCTTTCTGGAGCCGGGCACCCAGCTTCGCTGGATGGCCGCGCTTGCGGTCATTATCGCTTTTTGCTCCGCCTCGCAGGACATCGTATTCGACGCCTGGAAAACAGATGTGCTTTCAGCCGAAGAACGCGGCACCGGCGCGGCAATCAGCGTGCTTGGCTATCGTCTGGCAATGTTGGTTTCCGGCGGGCTCGCACTCTGGCTTGCTGACCGTTACCTCGGCTGGCAGGCGACCTACTGGCTGATGGCGGCGTTGCTGGTACCCTGTATCATCGCAACCCTTCTGGCCCCGGAGCCGACCGATGCCATCCCTGTTCCACGCAGCCTTGAACAGGCGGTAGTCGCCCCGCTACGAGATTTTTTCGGACGTAATAACGCGTGGCTGATCCTGTTGCTGATCGTGATGTACAAACTTGGCGATGCTTTCGCCATGAGCTTGACCACCACGTTCCTGATTCGCGGCGTCGGTTTTGATGCTGGTGAAGTAGGCGTAGTGAATAAAACGCTTGGGCTATTCGCAACTATCCTCGGCGCGCTTTACGGCGGCGTGCTTATGCAACGTCTGACGCTATTTCGGGCGTTACTTATTTTTGGCATTCTGCAGGGCGTTTCCAATGCCGGTTACTGGCTCCTTTCCATCACCGATAAGCAAATGTTCAGCATGGCGGCTGCGGTTTTCTTTGAAAACCTCTGCGGCGGGATGGGCACGGCAGCTTTTGTCGCATTGTTGATGACGCTGTGCAACAAGTCGTTTTCTGCTACCCAATTTGCTCTGCTTTCAGCGCTATCCGCCGTAGGCCGTGTTTACGTCGGACCTATTGCTGGCTGGTTTGTTGAAGCTCACGGCTGGCCGACCTTCTATCTGTTCTCCGTGTTTGCCGCAGTGCCGGGCATACTTTTGCTTTTAGTGTGTAAATCCACGCTGGAATACACTCAACAAACGGAAAGCTTTATGCCGCGCAGCGAATTTACTTCGGCCTACCGCTTTGCGCTCCGGGCACTAACCTTAGGCTGTGCGCTTCTTGCCATCTGGCTGGTGATATTGATAACCAACTCAACGGGTCTGACAAACTGGGCGTTTAATCTGCAGATTCTGGAATGGGGTGCGGTGTTTGCTATCGGCGGAGTGGTATTTGGCGGCCTGCTGGACTATCTGGCTCTTCGCAAAACGGCATTGCTCTGAGCGATGGAGGAAAAATAACCACGCCTTATTTATTTAGTATCGTGATTATTACGGCTAAATAAACATCAAAATATATCGTCTACAATTATTAACTCGCAGTGAACACTGTTTTTTAAAAATATTACCAGGGCGGGAATCGCACGTTTTGCCTTTAACGATTCAGCCCGGTGCGAAATTAATTTGAAATTTTTTCGTATCCTAATTGATACCAAATTGTTAATTTAGTGTTTATTAAAATGATTGGTTATACCAATTGACCTTGTCATTAACCTCCGGCATAGGTTTTTGTTATAACTCGCTGGAGAAGGCGTCGGATGCCCGATTTTACAGTTTGTTGCATTTCGTGTGACATTGGCGGCAGAACCCGGTAACACCCCACTGACACTACGCCATTCATGTTTACAGTAATGTAACCTTCCCGTAAAATGCCGGCACACTTTAAACGACAATAGAGCTCCCTGGAATTGAGGTCGTTAAATGAGACTCAGGAAATACAATAAAAGTTTGGGATGGTTGTCATTAATCACAAGCGCTTTTCTACTCAGTGGCTGTGATTCTGCACTTCTTGACCCCAAAGGACAGATTGGACTGGAACAACGTTCGTTGATACTGACAGCTCTCGGGCTAATGTTGATTGTCGTTATCCCAGCTATCGCGATGGCTATCGGTTTTGCCTGGAAATATCGGGCTTCAAACAAAGACGCCAAATACAGCCCCAACTGGTCACACTCCAACAAAGTTGAAGCTGTAGTCTGGACGATTCCCATCCTCATCATCATTTTCCTCGCGGTACTGACCTGGAAAACTACCCATGCCCTTGAGCCAAGCAAACCGCTGACTCACGAAGCAAAACCGGTGACCATCGAAGTTATCGCCATGGACTGGAAATGGTTCTTCATCTATCCAGAGCAGGGTATTGCTACGGTTAATGAAATCGCCTTCCCGGCCAACACTCCGGTGGAATTCAAAATCACCTCTAACTCGGTGATGAACTCCTTCTTTATTCCGCGCCTGGGTAGCCAAATCTATGCAATGGCAGGCATGCAGACCAAACTGCACCTGATTGCAGACGAAGCGGGCACCTACGACGGTATTTCGTCTAACTACAGCGGTAAAGGTTTCTCTGGCATGAAGTTCAAAGCAATAGCTACGCCAGACATGGATACCTTTAACCAATGGGTTGCCAAAGCGAAACAATCTCCAAACGTCATGAGCGATATGGCGACATACGAGAAGCTGGCAGCACCGAGCGAATACAACAAAGTCGAATACTTCTCCGCTGTTAAACCTGATTTGTTTAAAGATGTTATCGACAAATTCATGGGACACGGGAAGAGCATGGACATGACCCAACCGGAAGGTGAGCAAGCCTCTCATGAAGGTATGGAAGGCATGGACATGAGTCACGCGGAAACCTCTCACTAAGGGGCCGAGGAATAAAAATGTTCGGAAAACTTACACTGGATGCAGTCCCATACCATGAACCCATTATCATGGTTACGGTGGCGGCAATTATCGTCGGGGGACTGGCGCTAGTTGCAGCTATCACTTACTTCGGTAAGTGGGAATATTTATGGAAAGAGTGGCTCACTTCTGTTGACCACAAACGCCTTGGCGTAATGTACGTTATCGTCGCCATCGTCATGCTGCTGCGTGGCTTTGCCGATGCCATCATGATGCGTAGCCAGCAGGCTTTGGCTTCCGCCGGTGAAGCGGGCTTCCTGCCGCCTCATCACTACGATCAGGTCTTTACCGCCCACGGCGTAATCATGATCTTCTTCGTGGCGATGCCTTTTGTTATCGGCCTGATGAACATTGTCGTGCCGTTGCAGATTGGCGCCCGTGACGTCGCCTTCCCATTCCTGAACAACCTGAGCTTCTGGTTCACCGTTGTCGGCGTGGTGCTGGTTAACCTTTCTCTTGGGGTGGGCGAATTCGCTCAGACCGGTTGGGTTGCCTATCCGCCGCTGTCGGGAATTGAGTACAGTCCGGGGGTCGGGGTCGACTACTGGATCTGGGCGCTGCAGCTCTCCGGTATTGGTACGACGCTAACGGGTATTAACTTCTTCGTTACTATCCTGAATATGCGTACCCCTGGCATGACGATGTTCAAAATGCCGGTGTTTACCTGGGCTTCGCTGTGTACTAACGTACTGATTATCGCTGCGTTCCCAATCTTCACCGTGACCGTCGCGCTGTTAACCCTTGACCGCTACCTTGGCACCCATTTCTTTACCAATGATATGGGTGGCAACATGATGATGTATATCAACCTCATCTGGGCATGGGGCCACCCGGAAGTGTATATCCTGGTGCTGCCGGTGTTTGGTGTGTTCTCAGAAGTGGTTGCAACGTTCTCTAAAAAACGTCTGTTCGGTTACACCTCTCTGGTGTGGGCGACTATCGCCATTACCGTACTGTCGTTCATCGTCTGGCTGCACCACTTCTTCACCATGGGCAGCGGCGCGAACGTGAACGCCTTCTTCGGTATCGCCACGATGATTATCGCCATCCCAACAGGGGTGAAGATCTTCAACTGGCTGTTCACCATGTATCAAGGCCGTATCGAGTTCAACTCTGCGATGCTGTGGACCATTGGCTTCATCGTCACCTTCTCTATTGGTGGGATGACCGGTGTTCTGCTGGCGGTGCCAGGCGCTGACTTCGTGCTGCACAACAGCCTGTTCCTGATTGCTCACTTCCATAACGTTATTATCGGTGGTGTGGTATTCGGCTGCTTCGCTGGCCTGACCTACTGGTGGCCGAAAGCGTTTGGCTTCACCCTGAACGAAACCTGGGGCAAACGCGCCTTCTGGTTCTGGATTATCGGCTTCTTCGTAGCGTTTATGCCGCTGTACGTGCTTGGCTTCATGGGGATGACTCGTCGCCTGAGCCAGCAAATCGACCCCCAGTTCCATAGCCTTCTGCTTGTTGCAGCAGGCGGCGCGGCGCTGATTGCGTGCGGTATTCTCTGCCAGCTAATTCAGTTCTACGTTTCCATCCGCGACCGCGAACAAAACCGCGATCTGACCGGTGACCCATGGGGCGGCCGTACGCTGGAGTGGTCTACTTCCTCTCCGCCTCCGTTCTACAACTTCGCTCATCTGCCACTCGTCAACGAGCGTGACGCGTTCTGGGTGATGAAAGAAAAAGGCGAAGCGTACAAGCAGCCGACGCATTACGAAGAAATTCATATGCCGCGTAACAGCGCTGCGGGCATCGTTATTGCCGCATTCGCGACGGTATTTGGTTTCGCGATGATCTGGCACATCTGGTGGCTTGCGATCGTTGGTTTTGCCGGCATGATAATCACCTGGATTGCGAAAAGCTTCGACGAAGATGTGGACTACTACGTTCCGGTTGCGGAAGTCGAAAAACTGGAAAACCAGCATTTCGATGAAATTACCAAAGCAGGGCTGAAAAATGTCAACTGAGACTCTCACTCACGCTAACGCCCACGCAGCAGAGCATGGGCATCACGATGCAGGAACCAATAAAGTATTTGGTTTCTGGATCTACCTGATGAGCGACTGCATTCTGTTCTGTTGCTTGTTTGCTACCTATGCCGTTCTGGTGAACGGCACGGCCGGAGGCCCGGCGGGGAAAGACATTTTCGAACTGCCGTTTGTGCTGGTTGAAACTGCCCTGCTGTTGTTCAGCTCCATCACCTACGGCATGGCGATTATCGCCATGAACAAAGGCAACAAAAGCCAGGTTATCTCCTGGCTGGCGCTGACCTTCCTGTTTGGTGCGGGCTTCGTTGGTATGGAAATCTATGAATTCCATCACCTGATTGCCGAAGGCTTCGGTCCGGATCGCAGCGGCTTCCTGTCAGGCTTCTTTGCGCTGGTAGGCACCCACGGTCTGCACGTAACTTCCGGTCTGGTCTGGATGGCGTTCATGATGATTCATGTGGCGCGTCGCGGCCTGACCGACACTAACCGCGCTCGTTTGATGTGCCTGAGCCTGTTCTGGCACTTCCTGGACGTCGTGTGGATCTGTGTATTCTCAGTCGTTTATCTGATGGGGGCGATGTAATGAGTCATTCAACTGAACACGCGGGCGCCCACCACGGTAGCGTAAAAACCTATATGACAGGTTTCATCCTGTCGATCATCCTGACGGCGATCCCGTTCTGGATGGTCATGGCAGGTACCGCCTCCCACGCCACGATCCTTGGCGTGGTGCTGGTTACCGCAGTAGTACAGATTCTGGTTCATCTTGTGTGCTTCCTGCATCTGAACACCTCATCGAGCGAGCGTTGGAACCTGGTGGCCTTTGCCTTTACGGTACTGATTATTGCCATTCTGGTGGTCGGCTCGATCTGGATTATGTGGAACCTCAACCAGAACATGATGGTTCACTAAGAGCGACGTTATGATTAAGCAATACCTGCAAGTAACGAAACCAGGAATTATTTTCGGTAATTTAATTTCTGTCATTGGGGGATTTTTACTGGCCTCGAAGGGCAGTATTGATTACCCCCTGTTTCTCTTCACCCTCGTAGGGGTGTCGCTGGTGGTGGCATCAGGTTGTGTTTATAACAACTTCATCGACCGCGATATCGACCGCAAAATGGAGAGAACCAGGAATCGGGTGCTGGTTAAAGGCCTGATTTCACCGAAAACCTCGCTGGTATACGCCACCTTGTTGGGTATTGCTGGTTTCATGCTGCTGTGGTTTGGTGCGAATCCATTAGCCATGTGGCTTGGTGTGATGGGCTTTGTGGTTTACGTTGGAGTTTATAGCCTCTACATGAAGCGCAAATCCGTTTACGGAACGCTGATCGGCAGCCTTTCCGGTGCGGCTCCTCCGGTCATTGGCTACTGCGCCGTGACCAACGAGTTCGATACCGGCGCCCTGATCCTGCTGGCTATCTTTAGCCTGTGGCAGATGCCGCACTCCTACGCGATTGCCATCTTCCGCTTTAAGGATTACCAGGCGGCCAACATTCCGGTTCTGCCGGTGGTGAAAGGGATTTCGGTCGCGAAAAATCACATCACGCTGTATATCATCGCTTTTGCTGTCGCAACGCTGATGCTCACTTTAGGCGGCTATGCTGGATACAAATATCTGGTTGTTGCGGCGGCCGTGAGCGTCTGGTGGCTGGGCATGGCGCTGAGAGGTTATAAAGTGGAAGATGATAAAGTCTGGGCGCGCAAGCTGTTCGTCTTCTCTATCGTCGCCATTACTTCTCTTTCCGTGATGATGTCCGTCGACTTTATGGTGCCAGATTCCCACAATCTGCTGACTTACGTCTGGTAAGTCGTGAACCGCATAAAAGGGCGCATCAGCGCCCTTTTTTATTACTACCAGCAATCATTCCACGCTGTAATATCTGTTAAATAACTAGAGATTTACCCTCCCCTGCCCACGCACTACACTATGTCCGGTTTTTCATCTGAGGTGGTAATGAACGATTATAAAATGACGCCTGTCGAGCTACGTGCGACGTGGGGGTTAGGCACGGTGTTTTCACTGCGCATGCTCGGTATGTTTATGGTGCTGCCGGTTCTTACCACTTATGGAATGGTGTTACAGGGCGCAAGCGAAGCGTTAATCGGCCTTGCAATCGGTATTTATGGCCTTGCGCAGGCTATTTTCCAGATCCCCTTTGGTTTGCTCTCCGACCGTATTGGCCGCAAGCCGCTTATTATCGGCGGATTACTGATTTTTGTATTCGGCAGTATTATTGCTGCGCTTTCCAGCTCTATCTGGGGCGTAATCCTTGGCCGCGCCTTACAAGGTTCTGGCGCTATTGCCGCAGCGGTTATGGCGCTGCTTTCAGATCTCACCCGTGAGCAAAACCGAACCAAAGCAATGGCGTTTATCGGCGTTAGCTTCGGCGTCACTTTTGCTATCGCCATGGTGCTCGGCCCGATTATTACCCACTCCCTCGGCCTGAATGCCCTGTTCTGGACGATCGCGCTTCTGGCGGCAGCCGGCATTTTAATCACCCTTTGGGTGGTGCCCAATACCGAAAGCCACGTACTGAATCGTGAATCCGGCATGGTTAAAGGTTGCTTCAGCAAAGTCCTCGCTGAGCCTAAGCTGCTGAAATTAAACTTCGGCATCATGTGCTTGCACATCATGCTGATGTCCACGTTTGTTGCCCTACCTGGCCTGCTTGAACAGGCGGGATTTCCTGCCGCTCAGCACTGGAAAATCTACCTGTGCACCATGCTAATCTCGTTCGTCTCGGTCGTGCCGTTTATCATTTACGCCGAAGTGAAACGCCGCATGAAGCGAGTATTCATCGGCTGCGTGGCCCTGCTGCTGATTGCCGAAATTGTGCTCTGGGGCTCCGGCCCGCATTTCTGGGAGCTGGTGATAGGGGTGCAGTTATTCTTCCTCGCCTTTAACCTGATGGAAGCTATTCTGCCGTCGCTAATCAGCAAAGAGTCGCCTGCCGGTTACAAAGGAACGGCGATGGGGATTTATTCCACCAGCCAGTTTATTGGCGTGGCGATTGGCGGTTCTTTAGGCGGCTGGATTGATGGGCTGTTTGATTCGCAAACCGTGTTTTTAGCAGGCGCCTTGCTGGCAACGGTCTGGCTGCTGGTAAGTTCGACGATGAAAGAACCGCCGTATGTCACAAGCCTGCGTATTGAACTGCCGGAGAATACGGCAAATGATGAAGAGTTGAAAGCAAGGCTGCTGGCGCAGGCGGGCGTGAGCGAGGCGAATATTATTACGCAAGAGCGTAGCGCCTACGTGAAGATCGACAGCAAGCTGACGAACAGATTTGAAGTAGAGCAGTTGGTGAAAGAAACCCTGTAACGGCGGGTGGCGCTTCGCTAATCCGCCCTACATTAAAAACGTAGGGTGGATAAGCGGTGAGCGCCCTCCACCAGCAGGATCAGTCGCGGAAGTTTTTAAACTGGAACGGCTGTCCCAAATCACCGCCACGAACCAGCGCCATTGCGGCCTGTAAATCATCACGGGATTTACCCGTTACGCGTAGCTCCTCTCCCTGAATCTGCACCTGAACTTTGGTCTTGCTGTCTTTAATCAGCTTCACAATTTTCTTGGCGATAGCAGACTCAATGCCCTGCTTAAGCTTAGCTTCCACGCTCCAGGTTTTACCGCTGTGCACGAACTCGTCCGGCACATCGATTGAAGCACCTTCAATACCGCGCTTAAGCAGCTTGGCACGAAGAATATCCAATAGCTGGTTGACCTGGAAATCAGACTCGCTGGCAACTTTAATGGACTGATTTTTCTCGTTCAATTCAAAGGTTGCCGGCACATTACGGAAGTCAAAACGGGTCGCAACCTCACGTTCCGCGTTTTCGATGGCGTTACGCACTTCCTGGATATCGATTTCAGACACGATGTCAAAAGATGGCATATTTTCTTCTCCCTCTCTTTTTTGTTGCGTTGCATAATACCCGCTGGGCCGCGCAAAACAACCCGTTAAAGCACAAGAGAGCCCTGTATAATATAGATTACGCATAACATCCGCGCAGTTTGTGGATGGGGAGGCAAAATGAAAATCACCGTATTGGGTTGCGGTGCGCTAGGCCAACTCTGGCTGGCATCACTTTATAAGCAAGGACATGAGGTCCAGGGCTGGCTACGGGTTCCCCAACCTTTCTGTGCCGTAAATCTGGTCGAGGTGGACGGCAGCGCCTTTAATGAATCGCTGACGGCTAACGATCCCGATTTTCTTGCCAGTAGCGATCTGCTGCTGGTAACGCTCAAGGCCTGGCAAGTTTCCGGAGCCGTCAAAGCGCTGGCCTTATCGCTGCCGGAATCCAGCCCCATTTTGCTGTTACATAACGGCATGGGCACGCTGGAAGAATTAAGGGCGCTTCGCCAACCCGTTTTACTGGGCGTAACTACGCATGCCGCAAAGCACGACGGCAACATTGTTATTCATGTCGCCAACGGCACCACGCATATTGGCCCGGGAAATGCCGCAGGCAGTGATTTCAGCCGCCTCGCAGAGGTTCTGCATCATGCCCTTCCCGACGTGGCCTGGCATGACTTTATCCTTCCCGCAATCTGGCAGAAACTGGCGGTAAACTGCGTAATTAACCCGCTTACCGCGCTCTATAATTGCCCTAACGGCGAATTAAAAAATTACCATGGCGAGGTGGTGAGTATTTGCAACGAAGTGGCGCTGGTCATGGAGCGCGATGGTCACCATACCTCGCCTGAAAGCCTGCTTTACTATATTGAGCAGGTTATCGACAGCACCGCGGCGAACATTTCGTCGATGCTGCAGGATGTGCGCGTGCAGCGCCATACCGAAATTGACTATATCACCGGATATTTACTGCAGCGCGCGCGGGCTCATGGCCTTGCGTTGCCCGTCAATAGCCGTCTGTATGAGCTGATTAAGCGTAAGGAGAATGAATATGAGCGTTCAAGCTCTGGTCTGTCTGGCGCCTGGGACTGAAGAGATGGAAGCCGTTACCACTATCGATTTACTGGTACGCGGCGGCATTAAAGTGACGACGGCAAGCGTTGCAAGCAACGGCGATCTCACTGTTACCTGCTCACGCGGCGTAAAACTGGTCGCCGATGCCCCGCTGGTTGAAGTAGCCGATGGGGATTTCGACGTCATCGTATTACCCGGCGGATTAAAAGGCGCGGAATGCTTCCGCGACAGCCCGTTGCTGGTAGAAACCGTGCGGCAATTCCATCTTTCCGGACGGATTGTCGCCGCTATTTGCGCGGCGGCCGGAACGGTTCTGGTGCCTCATGAAATCTTTCCGATTGGCAATATGACAGGCTATCCCGGCCTGAAAGATACCATTCCGGAAGAACAATGGCAGGATAAGCGCGTGGTCTGGGACCCTCGAGTCAAACTGCTGACCAGCCAGGGGCCGGGCACGGCGATTGATTTCGGTCTGAAGATTATCGACTTACTGGTTGGGCGAGAAAAAGCGCATGAGGTTTCTCAGCAGCTTGTGATGGCCGCCGGGATTTACAGCTACAGGGATTATCAGTAAATGCAGTACCGGGTGGCGCGGGCTTACCCGGCCTGCAATTGAGATACCGTAGGGTGGATTAGCTTGCGCCATCCACCTTCCGATTTTTTGGCAATTAAGCGCGATAAACCTTTACGTTATTAAATCCTTGCTCACGCAGATACAGCGCCTGCAGGCGGCTCATTACGCCACGCTCACACCACAGCAGGTAAGTTTTGCTCTGGTCGAGATCGCCAAACTTAGTGCTTAGCTTATAGAACGGCAATGACGCCACTTCCACGCCTTCTGGCTTGAAAGGCTTCTCGTCCTGCTCGTCAATAGAACGGATATCCAGCAGCACGTCATTCGGGCCGAAGGCGTCAACCGTTTCAACCTCTGTGACCACTTCTTTGGTCTGGTTTGCGATATCGCGGATATCAATGTTCGTCGCTTCTTCGACCATTTTATCGAGAATCGAGAAATCAAAGTTGGCTTCTTCCGCCTCAATCTTCGCCTTCACTGCCTTCACGGTTGGGCTTTTCGAGATAACGCCGCAGTATTCCGGCATGGTGCGAGCAAAGTCAGCAGTGCCAATTTCACGCGCCAGATCGATGATGTGCTCTTTATCGTGTGAAATCAGCGGGCGCAGAATTAGCGTATCGGAAACGTTATCGATAAGACGCAGGTTGGTCAGAGTCTGGCTGGAAACCTGGCCCAGCGCTTCGCCGGTCACCAGCGCCTGCACGCCGTAACGCTCGGCAACCTTCGATGCCGCGCGTACAAACATACGTTTGAGCACAACGCCCATCTGGCCGTCTTCAACTTTCTCAAGAATTTCGCCTACCACCGGCTCGAAGTTAATCGCCACAAAGCGCACGCGGTGAGAGCTGCCGAAGCGGTTCCACAGATAGTGGGCCACCTGCTTCACGCCGATTTCGTGGGCTGCGCCGCCAAGGTTAAAGAAGCAGTAATGCACGCGGCAGCCGCGACGCATCAGCATATAGCTGGAAACGCCGGAGTCAAAACCGCCGGAAATCAGCGACAGCACGTCTTCCTGCGTACCAATCGGGAAACCGCCGATGCCTTCATAGCGGCCTTTCACCAGCAGCAGACGATCGTTTTCGATTTCCAGATTCACCGTCACGTCCGGGTGGGTCAACTTCACGCGCGCGGATTCGATATGCTGATTTAAACCGCCGCCAACATAACGTTCTACTTCGATAGAGCTAAACTCATGTTTACCGCGACGCTTAACCCGCACGCAGAAAGTCTTCCCTTCCAGTTGGTCGCGATAAAGTTCCAGCGCCTGCTCGAAGATATTGTGCATATCGGTGAAGGGCACGTCTTCCACTTCGAGAATATGGTGGATGCCGGGAATACGCGTTAACGCTTCGCGAATGGCGATACGCTGGTTTTCGTCTTTGGCGCGAACTTCGATATTGTCCCAGTGGCGAACAACCGCCAGATCTTCATCGTAGTGTTTTAAAACGTTGCGAATGTTCCCGGTGAGCATCTTAATAAAGCGTATGCGCACAGATTGGCTTTTAATGGTGATTTCAGGGAACAATTTAATGATAAACTTCATGGCGCTCATGATTTGTTGGTGAGCCATGCATGCGTTGAAGCATGCGGGCTGAAAGACTTAAAGAATTGCAGAAGCGAATACGCGGCTGCATCCGAGGCGCGAAAGTATATCACAACGCCCGATAACCGACATGCTCATGCTTACTTGCTTATCCAATTGAGTCCGCTACCATGGCGGCGTTGCACATTTATTAGAGTCAGACATTCACTATGCCGAAAAAAACCGAAGTCCCCGTAAGCTTTGAAACCGCGCTTGTGGAACTTGAGCAGATTGTTACTCGTCTGGAAAGTGGCGAACTGCCGCTGGAAGACGCATTAAACGAATTTGAACGCGGTGTGCAACTGGCTCGTCAGGGTCAGGTGAAGCTGCAGCAAGCAGAACAGCGAGTGCAAATCCTGCTGAGCGAAAATGAAGACGCGCCCCTTACGCCTTTCACGCCGGACGCCGAGTAAAAATGGATTTAAATCACGATCTTCAGGCCCATGCCGAGCGAGCTAACGCTGCTCTGCTACGCTTTTTATCCCCGCTGCCGTTTCAGAACACTCCTCTGGTTGAGGCGATGCATTACGGCGCACTATTAGGGGGTAAACGCCTTCGTCCTTTCCTGGTATACGCTACCGGTGAAATGTTCGGCGTAGCAGATGAGGCGCTGGACGCCCCGGCTGCGGCAGTAGAATGTATCCACGCCTACTCTTTGATGCATGACGATCTCCCGGCGATGGATGATGATGATTTACGCCGCGGGCAGCCGACCTGTCATATCAAATTCGGCGAAGCCAGCGCAATTCTGGCAGGAGACGCCCTGCAAACGCTGGCGTTCTCTATACTCAGTGAAGCCCCAATGCCCGGTGTGGAAATAGCCGACCGTCTGGCGATGGTCAAAGAGTTAGCCGCCGCCAGCGGCGTTGCAGGTATGTGCGGCGGCCAGGCGCTGGATCTGGCAGCAGAAGGTAAACAGGCCACTCTCGAAGAGCTTGAGCAGATTCACCGCCATAAAACCGGTGCTCTGATTCGCGCAGCCGTGCGCCTTGGCGCTTTAAGCGCGGGCGACGCCGGGCGAAAAGCCCTGCCGCTGCTCGACCGTTATGCCGAATGCATTGGCCTGGCATTCCAGGTACAGGACGATATTCTCGACGTGGTTGGCGACACCGCGACGCTAGGTAAGCGTCAGGGCGCCGATCAACAGTTGGGTAAAAGCACTTACCCGGCGCTGCTTGGGCTGGAAAATGCCAAAGCTAAAGCGTGGGATCTGTATCAGGATTCTCTCCGTGCGCTGGAAGGACTTGCGGCACAGTCGCTAAATACAGCGGCGCTGAAAGCGTTAGCGAGCTATATAATCCAACGTGATAAATAATATTAATTTAGCCTTCAGCATTCGAGTCGCAGCTAACACTCCTGCGGTTTGAAGAATGATGGATAAAAATGAGTTACTAATTTAATGAGCTTTGATATTGCCAAATACCCGACCCTGGCGCTGGTGGACTCGACCAATGAGCTTCGCCTGCTGCCAAAAGAGAGCTTGCCGAAGCTGTGTGATGAGCTGCGTCGTTACCTGCTTGATAGCGTAAGCCGTTCCAGCGGGCACTTTGCCTCCGGGCTTGGCACGGTAGAACTGACCGTGGCGCTGCATTATGTTTACAACACGCCCTTCGATCAGTTGATTTGGGATGTGGGTCATCAGGCCTATCCGCATAAAATTCTGACCGGTCGTCGTGACCAGATTGGCACTATCCGTCAGAAAGACGGCCTGCATCCGTTCCCGTGGCGCGCAGAGAGCGAATACGATGTGTTGAGCGTTGGCCATTCGTCCACTTCGATAAGCGCTGGGATCGGCATCGCTGTAGCGGCGGGTAAAGAAGGTAAAGACAGGCGCACGGTTTGCGTAATCGGCGACGGCGCCATTACCGCAGGCATGGCATTTGAAGCCATGAACCACGCCGGGGATATTCGCCCGGACATGCTGGTGGTATTAAACGACAATGAAATGTCGATCTCCGAAAACGTCGGGGCGCTTAACAACCATCTGGCGCAAATCCTTTCCGGTAAGCTCTATTCCACCCTGCGGGAAGGCGGTAAAAAGGTCTTCTCCGGCGTGCCGCCGATTAAAGAACTTCTCAAGCGTACCGAAGAGCACATCAAAGGCATGGTCGTGCCGGGCACGCTGTTTGAAGAGCTTGGTTTTAATTACATCGGGCCGGTAGACGGACACGATGTTATCGGGCTGGTGAATACGCTCAAAAATATGCGCGACCTGTCCGGGCCGCAGTTTCTGCACGTAATGACCAAAAAAGGACGCGGCTACGCGCCCGCCGAAAAAGACCCCATTAGCTTCCATGCGGTGCCGAAGTTCGATCCTAAAAGCGGCACGCTGCCAAAAAGCGCAGGCGGTCTGCCGAGCTATTCAAAGATCTTCGGTAACTGGCTGTGCGAAACCGCAGCAGGCGATGACAAACTGATGGCGGTTACGCCCGCCATGCGCGAAGGCTCAGGGATGGTGGAATTTTCTCGCCAGTACCCACAGCAATATTTTGACGTGGCGATTGCCGAACAGCACGCGGTAACCTTTGCCGCGGGCCTTGCTATTGGCGGTTACAAGCCTGTTGTCGCTATCTATTCAACCTTCCTGCAACGCGCTTACGATCAGGTTATCCACGACGTGGCTATCCAAAAACTGCCGGTGCTTTTTGCTATCGACCGCGCGGGCATTGTTGGCGCGGACGGGCAAACACATCAGGGCGCATTCGATCTCTCCTTCCTGCGCTGTGTACCTGAAATGGTCATCATGACGCCGAGCGACGAAAACGAATGTCGTCAGATGTTGCATACCGGCTATCACTACAACGAAGGCCCAAGCGCGGTTCGTTACCCGCGCGGTAACGGCACCGGCGTTGAATTACAGCCGCTGGAATGCCTGCCAATCGGTAAAGGCGTGAAAAAACGTAAAGGTGAGAAAATTGCCCTGCTCAACTTCGGCACTCTATTAGAAGATGCCGCCAAAGTTGCAGAATCGCTGAATGCCACGCTTGTTGATATGCGTTTTGTGAAACCGCTTGATGAAGCGCTGATTCTTGAACTGGCCGCCTGCCACGAGACGCTGGTGACCCTTGAAGAAAACGCTATTCAGGGCGGGGCTGGCAGCGGCGTGAATGAAGTTTTGATGGCCAACCGCAAAGTGGTTCCGGTGCTAAACATCGGCCTGCCGGATTTCTTTATTCCCCAGGGCACTCAGGAAGAAGCGCGCGCGGCTATTGGACTTGATGCCGAAGGTATCGAAGCGAAAATCCGCGCCTGGCTTAACTAAATCCCTTCCCCGCTCCTGCTATGCTTAAAAGGCAAACCCTTATAAACATAGCAGGAGTGGAAGCATGCAATACAACACGTTAGGAAAAACAAACCTTAAGGTTTCCCGCCTTTGCCTTGGTTGCATGACCTTCGGAGAACCTGACCGGGGTAAACACGCCTGGACACTGCCTGAAGAGAGCAGCCGTCTCATCATCAAGCACGCCGTTGATAACGGCATTAATTTCTTTGATACCGCCAACAGCTATTCCGACGGTAGCAGCGAAGAGATTGTCGGACGTGCGCTGAAAGACTTCACGCGTCGCGAAGACGTCGTTATTGCCACCAAGGTCTACCATCAGGTAGGCGACCTGCCGGAAGGACTCTCCCGAGCGCAGATCCTGCGATCGATTGACGATAGCCTGCGTCGCCTGGGCACCGATTATGTCGACCTGCTGCAAATCCATCGCTGGGACTACAACACGCCAATCGAAGAAACGCTCGAAGCCCTGAACGACGTGGTGAAAGCAGGTAAAGCGCGTTTCATCGGCGCGTCATCGATGCACAGCGAGCAGTTTGCTCAGGCGCTGGCGCTGCAGGATCGGCACGGCTGGGCGCGTTTTGCCACCATGCAGGATCATTACAATCTGATTTATCGTGAAGAAGAGCTCGATATGTTACCGCTGTGCTACCGGGAAGGAGTAGCCGTCATTCCCTGGAGTCCGCTCGCCCGTGGCAAGCTGACCCGCCCTTGGGGCGACACAACAGCACGTTCAGTATCCGATGAGTTTGGCAAAACGCTGTACGAAGGAAGCGCTGAGAACGATGCGGTAATTGCCGAACGTCTGGCAAACGTCGCCGCAGACAAAGGCGTTTCTCGCGCTCAGGTTGCGCTGGCATGGCTGTTAAGCAAACCGGGGATTGCGGCGCCGATAATCGGCACCTCGCGTGAACAGCAACTCGATGATTTGCTTGGGGCGGTGGATCTTACGCTGGAACCAGAAGAAATTGCCGAGCTTGAAATGGCCTATAAACCGCATCCGGTGGTGGGATTTAAGTAAAAAACGCCCTCGTAAAGAGGGCGCTTTTTTAAATCAGACCAATCGGCCAGTGGTGTCCAATCAGGTAGATTATCCCTGCTGAAAGCACGCCTGCGACGATATCATCGATCATGATCCCCATACCGCCGTGCACGTTGCGGTCAAACCAGCGGATTGGCCACGGTTTCCACATATCGAGGATACGGAAGATCACAAATCCGGCGGCAACCCAACGCCAGTCGTTAGTCGGCAAGGCCATCAGCGTTATCCACATGCCGATGAATTCGTCCCACACGATGCTGCCGTGGTCATGAACACCCATGTCGCGCGCCGTTTGATGGCACAAATAAACGCCGATACAGATTCCCAGCATCACCACCAGCGAATAAAGCTGCCACGGCAGGAATGTCATCAGATACCAGAACGGGATCGCGGCGAGCGACCCCATGGTGCCGGGTATAATCGGGCTTAATCCGCTACCGAACCCGGTAGCCAACAAATGCCAGGGATTGAGCAAGTTCAGGCGGCTTTTTGCCACATCTTTAGTGCGACGCAAAGTGGTCATATCCTTTTAAATCCACGGTGACAGGTTTGCCGTCTTCAAAGAAATGAAGCCCTTCTGAAGCTGGTCCAACCTGGCCGATACAGGTAAACGGCACGCCCAGATTGCCAATAGCGACATCCAGCGCGCCGCGATTCAGTTCAGGAACCGTAAAGCACAGCTCATAATCTTCGCCGCCGGAAAGCGCCCAGCGCAGAGCCTGTTCGGGGTCAACGTTATCGCGCACCGCATCTGAATATGGCAACCAGTCGAGCATTATCCTTGCACCGCAATCGCTGGCTTTGAGGATATGGCCGAGATCGGAAATCAAGCCGTCGGAAAGATCGATTGCGCTGCTCGCCAGATCTCGCAGGGCCTGGCCGTGCAGCACGCGAGGTTTTGGCCGCAGATGGCGTTTCACCAGATAATCCGCCTGCTGAGGATTTTCCACATCCAGACGATCCTGCAGGATCGCCAGACCAGCGGCGCTGTCGCCAGGCGTTCCGGTGATGTAAATCCAGTCGCCGGCACGGGCGCCGCTACGCTTAAGCGCGCGCCCTGCCGGCACCAGACCGTGAATACCCAGCGTCATCGCAAGCGGGCCACGAGTGGTATCGCCGCCAATTAACTGCATATCGTAGTAATCAAGCTGTTCAAACAGGCTGTCGCTAAAGGCTTCAAGCCAGGATTCATCAACTTCAGGGAGGGTAATGGCCAGGGTTAACCAGGCAGGATCGGCGCCCATAGCGGCCAAATCGCTTAAGTTAACAGCCAGCGCTTTGTAGCCCAGATCGCGCGGACTGATGTCCGGCAGGAAGTGAATACCCGAGACAAGCGTATCGGTGCTAATCGCCAGCAACTGCTTTTCCGCTACGCTCAGCAATGCACAATCGTCGCCAATACCGGTTTCAACATCACGACGGGTACTTCTTACGCGATCAAAATAACGGGCAATCAGGGAAAACTCACCGCATGCCATGCGTTATGCCTCTGAAAGATATAAAAAAGAAGGCCGGATATCCAACACCTTTCGACTACCAGGACTAAAGCGCTAATCGCGTTTAGACCCGGAACTCAAATGCTAGTGAATATTAACCGGCCTGATGGAGATTATTTTCTGTGGGGACGGATTTCAGGTGCGGCTTTATCAAGCACACCGTTGACGAATTTATGGCTGTCTTCGGCACCAAAGGTTTTCGCCAGTTCGATGGCTTCGTTAATTGCCACTTTGTACGGCACGTCATCACGTTTTGACAACTCAAACAGCGCGATGCGCAGTACCGCTTTTTCTACCTGGCCCAGCTCTTCAAGCTGGCGTGACAGGTAAGGCTTCATCAGCCCATCCAGATACGCGCTGTTAGTAGCCACCCCGCTCAGCAGTTCGCGGAAATAGTTAACGTCAACGTCTTTGACGTCTTGTTCCGCCAGGAACTGGTATTCGACATCAGAGATGTCGTTGCGAGATAACTGCCAGGAGTAAAGCGCCTGAACGGCACACTCACGGGCACGGCGACGAGCAGCAGGTTTCACAGATTTCCCCTTACAAAAAATCAGGCCTTGATGGCTTTCAATACATTAATCATTTCAAGCGCGGTCAGTGCGGCTTCCGCACCTTTGTTACCGGCTTTTGTGCCAGCGCGTTCGATGGCTTGTTCAATACTTTCGGTGGTCAGCACGCCGAAGGCGACCGGAATCCCCGTTTCCTGAGCGACATGAGCCAGGCCGTTGCTGGCGCCGCCGGCAACGTATTCAAAGTGGGCAGTGCCACCGCGAATAACCGTACCCAGCGCGATCACCGCGTCATAACGTTTGGTTTTCGCCAGTGCGTCTGCGGCCAACGGCAGCTCGTAAGCACCCGGCACCCAGACAACGGTGATGTTTTCGTCTTTGACCTGGCCGATACGTTTCAGGGCGTCGATAGCACCTTCCAGCAGGCTGTCATTGATGAAGTTGTTAAAACGCGCGATGGTGATGGCGACGCGAGCGTCTGGAGTAGCAACGGCTGCTTCAATAATGTTCATAATCTTCCTTTACGGGTTCTGTTTAGCCCCGCAGGGGGGCGGATTTTATCATAATCTTTTGGCGACTGCTTACGTTTTGACTGTCCTAATAACGGGGCGTCAAATGCAGGCACAAATCCGGGCCGACGTGGCGAACTTCGCTAAACGTAAACTCAGGCGCATCGGCTAATTTATCGAGGCCCGGCAACTGGCACAGCCCTCGCGCATCATTTCCTAAAAGCTTAGGAGCAACATAGACAATCAGTTCATCAACAAGACCTGCCTGAAGCAACGCGCCGCCCAAAGTTGCGCCCGCCTCCACCCACACCGAGTTAACCTGGCGTTTGCCAAGCAGCATCATCATTACCACCAGATCCAGATGGCCGTTGTGCTGCGGCACAATAAACTGCTCAACGCCTTCCGGCCAGGCCTGTTCGTCCGCCGCGCAGCGCGCAAGCCAGGTTTCACCGGGCTGGGAGATGATTTTGTGCCGGGGCGTCACGCGGTTTTGGCTGTCGATAATAATGCGCGTTGGCTGGCGTAAATTCTCTTCGGTGTAAACAACCTGCGTCGCCTCGCCCAGTTCATTCCAGCGCACTGTCAGCGAAGGATCGTCCGCCAGCACGGTGGCGCTACTGCTCAGAATAGCGGCGCTCTGCGCACGCAGGCGCTGCACGTCACGGCGGGATTCAGGGGAAGTAATCCACTGACTTTCTCCGCTCGCCATCGCCGTGCGGCCATCCAGCGAGGCGCCCAGCTTTAACTGAATATAAGGAAATCCCGTGCGCATGCGCTTGAGGAACCCCCGGTTGAGAGCTTCCGCTTCGCCCATCATCAGTCCGTGGCTGACATCAACACCCGCCTGCTGCAAGCGGTACAATCCACGCCCGGCAACTTGCGGATTCGGGTCCTGCATGGCCGCCACCATTCGCGTTACGCCCGCAGCAATCAGCGCATCGCAGCATGGCGGCGTGCGGCCGTGATGACTGCAAGGTTCGAGCGTCACGTAAGCCGTAGCTCCTCGAGCCTTTTCACCCGCCATACGTAATGCATGCACTTCCGCGTGCGGCTCGCCTGCGCGAAAATGAAAACCTTCACCAACTATCTTGCCGTCTTTGGCGATCACGCAGCCAACGTTTGGATTCGGCATGGTGGTAAAACGGCCGCGCTTTGCCAGTTGCAGGGCGCGCGCCATAAATTTTTCGTCAAGCGACATCAGGCTAGTCCTGTAAACGGGCGATCTCTTCGCCAAATTCGCGGATATCTTCAAAGCTGCGGTATACCGATGCAAAGCGGATATAGGCCACTTTATCCAGCTTCTTAAGCTGCTCCATCACCAGGTTGCCGATCATTTTGCTCGGCACTTCCCGTTCGCCGGTTCCACGTAGCTGCGATTTGATGTGATTTACCGCCATTTCGACATCGTCTGAGCTGACAGGACGTTTTTCCAGCGCTTTTAAAATACCGCTACGCAGCTTGTCTTCATTAAAGGGTTCGCGAACGTCGTTGCTCTTCACCACGCGCGGCATCACCAGCTCAGCCACTTCAAAAGTGGTAAAGCGTTCGTTACAAACCAGACACTGGCGCCGACGACGCACGGAAGAACCTTCGCCAACAAGACGGGAGTCGATCACTTTAGTGTCTACTGCGAAACAGAATGGGCAATGCATGGCGCGTCCTGAGGGATTATTCAATTAGACAATAGTTTACCGCGAAGTCGCAGGAGTACAAAGGCAGCGCTCTGTCACATCGCTGAAATATGACTTTTTATCGGCAAACAGCTACGCTTACATCAGCAATAACGATTAAGGAATTATAAGCCATGACAAAGACTTACTTAAGATTTCTCCTGGTTGGCAGCCTGATAAGCCTGTCCGCTTGCGCTCAGCAAAGCGAAGTGCGCCAGATGCGCCAGGAAGTGGGTTCATTAAATCAGCAGATGACGAAGCTTGGCGATCAGAGCATAAAGCTTACACAGCAAAATTCGCTGAACGCGAAATCCACTACCGGCGTTTATCTGCTGCCGGGCTCCAATACACCGGCCCGCCTGAACAGCCAGATTGGCAATCTGCAAATGTCGTTGAGCAATGTAGCTGCGGAAGCAAACGGCACACGCGCAACGCTTACCATCAAAGGAGAATCCAACGATCCTCTACCGGCATTTACCGGCGAAATTGCATGGGGACAGTTTCAGGGCACTACGGATAACTACCAGGAGGTGAATGTCCAGACGCAACGGATTGAGGCTCCGGCAAGTGTACTGGCGCCAAGCGATGTGACCATCCCGCTGCGTCTGCCGGGGATTACGCCTGACCAGTTAGGGTTCGTGCGTATTCACGATATCCAGCCGAACGTGCCGTAGGATTGATAAACTAAGCGCCATCCACCGCTTGCTGGCAACAGACTCGGCGGATGGCAGTTGGCGCAGGCTTATCCGCCCTATAAATGCATCCGGAAATATATATCCTGACACACCTTCCCGCACAACTTGCCAAACAATTTGTCATTAGCTTTCCCGATGCCACTGCGTGATATCCATCACATTTACTTGTAACACTCAGACACTCATTTGCTTAATTTTCCGTGGCAGGTACAATCACGCCGTTTTTAATGTATGCAAACGTGAACGCAATCGATTACGTGTGTGACGATAATGTGAAATGAAACATATTTTTGTGAGCAGGGATTTCTATAATAGGCGCGCCGATTAAAAACCAGGTGAATGGTTGATGGCTTCAGGTGGCGACTCACCT
Organism: Dryocola boscaweniae; assembly: GCF_025215095.1. GTDB lineage: Bacteria > Pseudomonadota > Gammaproteobacteria > Enterobacterales > Enterobacteriaceae > Dryocola > Dryocola boscaweniae. The sequence continues at coordinate 244,137 of NZ_JALHAP010000075.1, forward strand.
CCTCCCCTCACGGGAATCATGTAAAACAGTGGCAAAAAATATGAAAAAAATTATTCTGGCGGCCGGCACCGTTCTGGCACTTTCAAGCTCTTTCTCCGCAACCGCGGAAGAAACTAAAAACAGCGAATATATCTCTGACTGGTGGCACCAGAGCGTAAACGTGGTAGGCAGCTATCACACTCGCTTCGGGCCGCAAATCCGTAACGATACCTATCTGGAATATGAAGCTTTCGCCAAAAAAGACTGGTTTGATTTCTACGGCTACATGGATGCCCCAGTATTCTTCGGCGGCAACAGCACGGCAAAAGGTATCTGGAACCACGGTTCTCCGCTGTTTATGGAAATTGAGCCGCGTTTCTCTATTGATAAGCTGACCGGCGCCGACCTGAGCTTCGGTCCGTTTAAAGAATGGTACGTTGCTAACAACTACATTTACGACATGGGTCGTAATAAAGATGGCCGTCAGAGCACCTGGTACATGGGTCTGGGTACCGACATCGACACCGGTCTGCCAATGAGCCTGTCCATGAACGTGTACGCTAAGTACCAGTGGCAGAACTACGGCGCATCCAACGAGAATGAGTGGGACGGCTATCGCTTTAAAGTGAAATACTTTGTGCCTATTACTTCCCTGTGGGGCGGCAACCTGAGCTACATCGGCTTCACCAACTTTGACTGGGGTTCAGATCTGGGCGATGACAACTTCTACGACAATAACGGTCGTCATGCTCGCACCAGCGACTCTATCGCATCAAGCCACATCCTTGCGCTGAACTACGATCACTGGCACTACTCTGTGGTGGCTCGTTACTGGCACAACGGCGGTCAGTGGAACGATGACGCAAGCCTGAACTTCGGCAGCGGCGACTTTAGCGTGCGTTCTACCGGCTGGGGTGGCTACCTGGTGGTTGGTTACAACTTCTAAGATTTACCAGCTTGTCGGGTGGCGCTACGCTTACCCGACCTACAAAACCCGAGTTTGTAGGGTGGATAAGCAATTGCGCCATCCGCCGTGACCCAGCCTCAAACCAGCTTAATAGCTGGTTTTTTTTCGCCTATTTCCAGATTGCTGACGAAAAAAAACCGCAGCACCAGGCTGCGGTTTTAGCATTCAGCGAAATCGTTAAACGATCACGGCAGAATGGACGGCTGGTCCGCGCCTTCTTTCTCTACTTTCTGCTGCAGCATGTGCTCGCGCTTCATGCCCAGTTTCAGCGCCAGTGCGGACGCCACGTAGATGGAAGATGCTGTACCGATGGAAACACCGATAAGCATGGTCAGGGAGAAGCCTTTGAGCATCGCACCACCGAACAGATACAGCATCAGGATAACCACTAAAGTGGTACCGGATGTGATCAAAGTCCTGTGCAGCGTCTGGGTTAACGACACGTTGAAGATTTCGTAAGGCGTTCCGCGACGGATTTTGCGGAAGTTTTCACGAATACGGTCAGATACCACGATGCTGTCGTTAAGCGAGTAGCCGATGACCGACATCAAAGAGGCGACAATGGTTAAGTCGACTTCAATATGGAACAGCGATAACACGCCCATGGTGATGATGACATCGTGCGCAAGCGAGATAACCACACCGGCCGCCAGACGCCACTCGAAGCGGAAACCGACATACACCAGAATGGAAATCAGCGCCACCAGCAGCGCCATCGCACCGTTCTGCGCAAGATCCGCACCTACGCTTGGCCCCACGAACTCAATGCGTTTTACCGCAGCGTTCTGGCTGGTCGCATCGTTAATCACGCTAACGACTTTGCTCCCCAACACCTGGCCGCCTGTATCGCTCTGAGCAGGAGGCATGCGCACCATAATGTCACGGCTGCTGCCGAAGTTCTGCACCAGCGGCTCAGCAAAGCCCGCTTTTTCCAGCGCTTCACGCATCTGATCCAGGTCGGCTGGTTTTTCCAGCGAGATTTCGATGACCGTGCCGCCGGTAAAGTCCAGACCCCAGTTGAACCCCTTCACACCGATAACGATGACTGAAAGGATCAGCAACAGGCCGGAAATGCCGAAAGCCCAGTAATCCCAGCGCATAAAGTCATAGACTCTACGCCCGTGGTTTAATTGTTCAACAGTATATTCCTGTGCCACAACGCACTCCTCAGATAGACAGCTTGTTGATGCGTTTGCCGCCGTACAACAGGTTTACGATGGCACGGGTACCGACGATTGCGGTAAACATGGACGTCGCCACACCAATACCGGTTGTGATCGCAAAGCCTTTAATTGCCCCGGTGCCAACGGCATACAGGATGATGACCTTGATAAGCGTCGTGATGTTGGCATCAAAAATAGAGCTGAACGCGCCCTGATAGCCTTCGTGGATTGCCTGCTGTACCGAACGACCGTTACTAAGTTCTTCCTTAATACGTTCGTTTATCAGTACGTTAGCATCCACCGCTACGGCAAGGGTTAACACAATACCCGCAATACCCGGCATGGTTAACGTCGCTCCCGGCAGCAGGGACATAATCCCGACTATCAGTACCAGGTTAACAAGCAGCGCCGAGGTCGCAATCAGGCCAAACTTCTTATAGAAGAAGAGCATAAAGATGATTGAAACCGCCAGGCCCGCCAGACAAGCTTCCAGACCCTGCTTGATGTTTTCCATACCCAGGGTTGGGCCGATGGTACGTTCTTCAACAATCTGAATTGGCGCAATCAAGGCACCGGCACGCAGCAGCAAAGAGAGCTGACGAGCTTCGTTCGGGTTGTTGATGCCGGTGATACGGAAGCTGTTGCCCAGACGCGACTGAATGTTCGCCACGTTGATAACTTCTTCTTCCTTCACCAGAACCGCACGGCCGGTCGAGTCTTTCTTACCGCTGTCTTTGTACTCCACAAACAGGGTCGCCATCGGCTTGCCGATGTTGTCCTTGGTGAAGTTAGACATGATGTTACCGCCGGCGCCGTCGAGGGAAATATTAACCTGCGGCTGGTTGTACTCATCGGTGCTTGAAGTGGAATCGGTGATATGGTCGCCGGTGAGGATCACGCGCTTGTACATGACAATCGGCTGACCTTCACGGGTTTGTTTCACTTCAGAATCACCCGGCACACGGCCTGACGCTGCAGCCGACTGATCGACGTTGGTATTAACCAGGCGGAATTCCAGCGTAGCAGTCGCGCCGAGGATTTCCTTCGCACGGGCTGTATCCTGAATACCCGGCAGCTCAACCACGATACGATCGGCGCCCTGCCGCTGCACCAGAGGCTCAGCAACGCCTAGCTGGTTAACACGGTTACGCAGAATGTTGATGTTCTGCTGAACGGCGTATTCACGCGCTTCACTCAGGCGTGCATCCGACATTACAGCGCGCAGCACATTGCTGCCCTGGTTTGAGAAGACCAGATCGCGGTGACGCGGAGCTAAGTAAGCGGAAGCCGCATCGCGGGCAGCGCTGTCACGAAAGACAACGTCGACACCATAGTTATCGGCTTTACGCACGTTGGTGTAAGCAATGCTTTTTTCACGCAGATCGCTGCGCAGGCCTTCAGTGGTTTGTTCCTGCAGCTTGCTCAGCGCGGTGTCCATGTCGACTTCCATCAGGAAGTGAACGCCGCCACGCAGGTCAAGACCGAGTTTCATCGGCTCAGCGGAGAGGGCGGACAGCCAGCGTGGCGTTGCCGGAGCAAGGTTAAGCGCAACGACGTATTTGTCGCCCAACACGCTCATCAGCGCTTCACGGGCGCGCAACTGCGTATCCGTGGAGTCAAAGCGTACAAGAATCGCACCCTCGGATAGAGCCACAGACTTAGCGGTAATTTTTTCTTCTTTTAAGGTGTTCTGGACCTGGATCAGCGTTTGCTCACTGGCGGCGACACCGCGCGCGCCAGTTAACTGAACTGCCGGATCCTCACCATACAGGTTGGGAAGTGCGTATAGCAGGCCGACGATAATCACGACGACCAGCATGATGTACTTCCACAAAGGATAACGGTTTAACACGGTAGTTCCCTTAGGGAAAACGAAAATTACAGCGCCTTCATGGTGCCTTTCGGCAGAACGGCAGCTACGAAATCACGCTTGATAACCACTTCATTGGTTTCGTTCAGCGCGATAGAAATGTAGCCAGTATCAGCAACTTTCACTACGCGCCCTACCAGACCGCCGGTCGTCAGCACTTCATCGCCTTTTGCGATGGAGTCCATCAGTTTCTTGTGCTCTTTAGTGCGTTTTTGCTGTGGACGCAGGATCATGAAATAGAAAATCAGACCAAAGACCACCAACATCAGAATCAAAGAGTACGGGCTACCCTGCGCTGGAGCACCTGTTGCCGCTACCGCATCAGAAATGAAAAAGCTCATTAAAATTCCCTCATTATTAAATTAATCAACGTTCAAAGGTGGAACTGGTTTACCTGTGCGCTCGTAAAAATCACTCACGAAGTGCTCTAATTTACCCTCTTCAATGGCCTTGCGTAAACCAGCCATTAAGCGTTGGTAGTAGCGCAGGTTATGAATAGTATTGAGCCGCGCGCCGAGTATTTCGTTGCAACGGTCAAGATGATGCAAGTAGGCACGTGAATAATTGCGACACGTATAGCAATCACACTCAGGATCGAGCGTAGAAGTGTCATCCTTGTGCTTCGCATTGCGGATTTTCACCACGCCGTCGGTGACAAAAAGGTGACCGTTACGCGCGTTACGAGTCGGCATTACGCAGTCGAACATATCAATACCGCGACGCACGCCTTCGACCAGGTCTTCCGGTTTACCTACGCCCATCAGGTAACGCGGCTTGTCAGCAGGGATTTGCGGGCAGACATGCTCCAGGATACGGTGCATATCTTCCTTCGGTTCGCCTACAGCCAGGCCGCCGACAGCGTAGCCATCAAAGCCAATCTCTACCAGACCTTTTACCGAGATATCTCGTAAATCTTCGTAAACGCTGCCCTGGATAATGCCGAACAGCGCATTTTTATTGCCAAGAGAATCAAAGCGATCGCGGCTGCGCTTCGCCCAACGCAGGGACATCTCCATCGAACGTTTCGCGTAATCCCAGTCCGCCGGGTACGGCGTACATTCGTCAAAGATCATCACGATATCGGAACCCAGATCGTATTGAATTTCCATCGATTTTTCTGGGTCGAGGAAGATTGGGTCACCGTTGATTGGGTTACGGAAATGCACGCCCGCTTCGGTGATCTTACGGATATCTCCAAGGCTGAAGACCTGAAAACCGCCGGAATCGGTCAGAATCGGGCCTTTCCAGTTCATAAAATCATGCAGATCGCCATGCAGCTTCATGATTTCCTGACCCGGACGCAGCCACAGGTGGAAAGTATTGCCGAGAATAATTTGTGCCCCGGTTTCCTGTACTTCTTCCGGCGTCATTCCTTTTACGGTGCCGTAAGTGCCAACAGGCATAAACGCAGGCGTTTCAACTACACCACGGTCAAACACCAGGCGACCGCGGCGTGCGCGGCCGTCGGTGGTATCTAATTCAAATTTCACATTTCCTCCAGCATCAGAGAAACAGTCTGATGATTAAGACAAAAACGCCGTCGGGTTATCCGGCGGCGCGCAATAAGGGGTTAAGCGCCAGGGCGCTCATTAATCGCCTGCGGATTGTACGTGATGTACATCGCATCGCCGTAACTAAAAAATCGATATTCAGCATTTACAGCCGCTTCATAGGCCCGCATGGTGTGTTTATAACCGGCAAAAGCGGAAACCAGCATAATCAGCGTTGACTCAGGCAGATGGAAGTTGGTCACCAGCGCATCGATAACTTTGTATTGATAGCCCGGGTAGATAAAGATTTGCGTGTCGCCAAAAAACGGCTCAATCAGGTCATTCCTGGCAGCCTGGGCTGCGCTTTCGAGAGAGCGAACGGACGTGGTGCCAACGGCGATAACGCGATTACCGCGCGCCTTACAGGCCAGCACGGCATCCACCACGTCCTGCGGCACTTCCGCATATTCCGAATGCATGATGTGGTCTTCAATGCTGTCTACGCGCACCGGCTGGAAAGTACCAGCGCCGACGTGCAGCGTAACAAACGCCTGCTCAATGCCTTTTTCGCGCAGCGCCTCAAGTAAAGGCTCGTCAAAATGCAGGCCCGCCGTTGGCGCGGCTACCGCGCCTGGTTTCTGGCTATAAACGGTTTGATAAAGTTCGCGGTCCGCGTCTTCATCCGGGCGGTCGATATACGGCGGCAGCGGCATATGGCCGATGCTGTTCAGAATATCCAGCACGCTGCGCTCGTCTTCAAACTGCACTTCAAACAACGCATCGTGGCGCGCAACCATTGTGGCGTGTACGCTTTCATCATCGCCCAGCAGCAGTTCAGCGCCCGGCTTAGGGGCCTTGGAAGCGCGAATATGCGCGAGGATGCGTTTGTCGTCCAGCATACGCTCCACCAGCACTTCAATCTTGCCGCCGCTGGCTTTGCGGCCAAAGAGGCGCGCAGGAATTACGCGGGTATTATTAAAGACCAGCAGGTCGCCTGGGTTGAGCTTATCGAGCAGATCGGTGAAAGTGCCATGCGTTAAATCACCCGTCGGCCCGTCGAGCGACAGCAAACGGCACGCGCTGCGTTGCGCCTGCGGATAGTGAGCAATCAGGGATTCAGGTAATTCAAAGGAGAAATCGGCAACACGCATGGCTTAAAACTCAGACTCAAAAAGTGGCGGTACAGTCTAGTGCCAGGGGACACGCCCTGCAACCGATAAGCCGCCATAAAGCTCAATACGGATAAAGTAATTTATGAATTTTCTCGCCCATTTGCACCTTGCAAGCCTTGCTCAGAGTTCGTTGCTGGGCAACCTGCTGGCAGATTTTGTCCGCGGCAACCCGGATGACAGCTTTGCGCCTGACATCGTCGAGGGCATTTATATGCATCGCCGCGTAGACGTTTTGACCGATGGGCTCCCCGAAGTAACGACGGCCAAACGCTGGTTTCGCCCTGAAACGCGCCGCGTTTCACCCATTACGCTTGATGTCATGTGGGACCACTTCGTTTCACGCCACTGGGCAACGCTCAACCCGCAAATGGAGCTGGCTGATTTTATCGCCCATGCACGGGCAGACATCGTGCCGCATCTGCCGAATACGCCGCCGCGCTTTATCAATCTGAATAATTATCTGTGGGAAGAGCGCTGGCTTGAGCGCTATAGCGACATGGATTTTATTGCTAATGTTCTCAACGGGATGGCGACGCGTAGACCAAAACTTGACGCTTTGCGAGCCTCCTGGCAGGACCTTGAGGATCATTATGAGCCGCTCGAAGAGCTATTCTGGCAGTTTTACCCACGGATGATGGCCCTGGCGGAACAAAAAAGTTTGTAAAGGATCGCAAGCCGCGCATTAACTTCTTGCCCTTTTATAAAAAAGGGCTATTTTGGTCGGCTTGTTTGCAAATATCCGTTCTTTGATAGGCAAATCCTATCTGATTAATCGGTGCAGCACGCTTGAGTTGCAGGGAAGGCAACCCCTATACTCCCCCCCGTTGCGTTAACACTCACTTTAACAAACTTAACAGGAGTACATATGGTCCTGGTTACTCGTCCAGCCCCTGATTTTACCGCAGCTGCCGTACTTGGCAGTGGCGAAATCGTTGAAAACTTCAACTTCAAAGCACACACCAACGGTAAACCAACCGTCGTGTTCTTCTGGCCAATGGATTTCACCTTTGTATGCCCGTCTGAACTGATCGCATTCGACAAGCGTTACGAAGAATTCCAGAAACGTGGCGTAGAAGTCGTTGGTGTATCTTTTGACTCCGAGTTCGTTCACAACGCATGGCGTAAAACCCCTGTTGAAAACGGCGGCATCGGCGAAGTGAAATACGCAATGGTTGCTGACGTTAAGCGTGAAATCCAGAAAGCTTACGGTATCGAACATCCGGAAGCGGGCGTTGCGCTGCGCGGCTCGTTCCTTATCGACAAAGCCGGTATCGTGCGCCACCAGGTTGTTAACGACCTGCCGCTGGGCCGTAATATCGACGAAATGCTGCGCATGGTTGACGCGCTGCAGTTCCACGAAGAGCACGGCGAAGTGTGTCCGGCTCAGTGGGAAAAAGGGAAAGAAGGCATGAACGCGTCTCCGGACGGTGTTGCTAAGTACCTGAGCGAAAACGTTGCAAAACTGTAATCGCTAAAAGAATTGAGAAAAGGCCGCTTGCGCGGCCTTTTTTATTTGTCGGGTGACGCTACGCTTACCCAACCTACGCAGCGAACCCTTCATCCAGGAAGGATAAGCACAAGCGCCATTCATCAAAAAACTACAAACTTCGCCACACCGCAACAGAAACGCCGGGCAGCGACAATTCACGGTTACCCAGCTTCGCTTCGCCTTCATGCTGCGTCCAGGCTTTACCGCTTAGCAGCGGGTTCCACGGCAGCGTTACATTGGTTTGTTCCCCGCGGTTAATCGCCACCAGCACGCGTTCGTTCTGATAAACCCGCACAAAAACAACCACGTCTCCTTCGGCATAAACCACATGACATCCACCCTGGCGCAAAGCCCGACTTTGACGGCGAAGCTTGCCCAGCCGTTGATACAACGCCAGCAAATCCAGATCCTGGTCTCGCTTGTTCCACGGGAACGGCTTGCGGCAGAACGGATCGTTAAAACCGTCCAGTCCCACTTCATCGCCGTAATACACGCACGGCACGCCAGGCCAGCAGTAGAGCCACACCACCGCCAGCGGCAGGCGTGCAATGTCTTTACCAAGGATGGACTTAAAACGCGCCGTATCGTGGCTGTCGAGCTGATTAAACATACGTAGCTGCTGCTGGTGGGACAGGCTTGCACGGTATTCGTCCATCCACGCTATACAAATTTGCGCATCAATATGCTGCGGATCGTAGGAGATATCCGTGTTGGCCAGAAAGCCCCATACCGGGAAGGTAAAGCCGCGATAGTTCATCGCCGCATCTTCCGCATCCACCTGTAGCCACTGGCGCGCATCGCCGAAGTGCTCACCCAATACGTAGGCATCCGCTTTGGTTTCTTTCGCCGCTTTAGTAATGCCGCTGACGTGCAGCAGGTTATTCTTCGCCCCGCCCTCTTCACCCAGCATATGCACTACGTCCAGCCGCCAGCCGTCCATTCCCCACGGTTCACGCAGCCAGTGGCGCACCACGCTGTCTTCGCCCTGATAAATTTCTTCTATCAGCGACTCAGAGCTGTAATCCAGTTTCGGCAGGCTGGAATAGCCGAGCCAGTCCAGCGCACGCCCCTCTTCGGAGAAGCTGTAAAAATCCCGCCACGGCGATCGAGGGTTATTACAAGCTCCGTCTTCGGTGGCCCGCTGGCGGTCAAACCACGGATGCGTGTCGCCGCTGTGGTTAAATACGCCGTCAAGCACCAGGCGCATCCCCTGCTGCTGCGTGTTCTTACGCAATCTTAAAAGCGCGTGGTCGCCGCCGAACTGCACATCTACATGGCGATAGTCCTGCGTGTCATATTTATGCACGCTGGGCGCGGTAAATACCGGGTTGAGGTAGAGCGCCGTGATACCGAGCTTTTTCAGATACGGGAGTTTTTCGCTGATGCCGTCCAGATCGCCGCCGTAAAACGTCGAACCGCCCGCCTCGCCTTCCAGCGGATCGTCCCAGTCGCGCAGAATAATTTCGCGTTTCGCAGCATGGTGATAATAGATCTGATCCTGCCCGGCTTTACGCGGCTGGCTGCGGGCAAAGCGATCCGGGAAGATCTGGTAGAACACCTGATCCTGCACCCATTGCGGCCCTTCATCGGGCGCATCAAAGGCAAACTGTTCCAGGCGTGCCGGAGGGATCGGGCTGAAGCCTTTTGGAGCAAACCAGCGCTGCTTATCCAGCCACAGCAGTTTAAAACTGTAACGACGACGCGGCTGGCCGCAGCTCAAGTCAATCGCCCCGCTCCAGGCAACAACGCCTTCGTAAGGCGCATTTTTCTGGCGCGTCATAGTAATCGAGGTTTCTTCGTTATCCTTTTCGCAACGCAGCACTACGCGCTCAGGCAGGTCATCCCCTGCCAGCCAAAGGGTAATGTGCAGCTTCTCTTTGCGAGTTTGTACGAATGGCGCAACCGGAAGGTGCCAGGCATTCAACATAGTAACTTCCCCGTGTCTTAAAATTGACGCCACCTTGCCACAGCCGTGGGCTGCGTCACTCCTCATTCTCATTTAATTTGGGGGAGGAAAGTGGGGGCGGAGAGATTAACGTTAGCTATAAAGTCAAGAACCTGCCAGAGGGAAGCGGCTAGCTTTGCGCCACACCGGACTAAGGTTCTGAGGCCCTTAGATTCTAGCTGTAACCAACGTAAGATAATTCGGTTATTTTTCTTATTTATTAACTCATTAATGCATGAAGAACTAACGGGTTGCATAAAACTGTGAGGGAACATACAAGCTTCATAAAAAATCACATATGAGTTTTATTTAATACCATAAAAGGAATGGCATAAACGCAGTAAAATTGAAGTTAAGATACGAACACTCATTACTACTGAGAATGTCGAATGACCTTTGGTAAACGTCTCGCAGCCCTGCGTAAGGGCAGAAAGATGACACAGGCTGTACTTGCGGAGAGATCCGGCAGCCATATATCGATGATCCGTCGCTATGAATCGGATGAGGTTCAGCCAACGCTGGAGGTCATACGGAACTTATCCCTGGCATTATCAGTAAGTGCAGACGTGTTAGCTTTTGCTGAAGCTGAACGCAATCCCGATCGGGAATTACAACTTCTGTTTGAAGCGGTTAATCAGTTCACTCAGGAAGAAAAAGCAGTGGCAAGAATACTAATCGAGGCACTCATTTTGAGACATGATGCTAACCGAAAAGCTAAAAAAGCAGAGGACCAGCATTGAAAGAAGACGCGATGATCCAGTGTTGGAGCACTGAATCACCGCTAACCACAACAACTAGTTAGGAGTAGTTATTATGGCTGAGCACGATTCTAAGTCAGGAGTGAAGATTTCCAAAGCGCAGCGCCGTTATAAGATCGGGTACGTCAGCGTCCAGCACCTGAAGCGCGCCATTAAGAGAACCACTTACTACAGTCGCACACCCAGCCTGCACCTTAAAGGCGACTGGCTGACAGAGGCCGGATTCGGGACAGATACGCCGGTTACTGTGACCGTGGAACAGGGGCAACTGGTGATCCGGCCTGTGACTGAATGACGGATAAAAAAATCCCGGCTCCGTGGCCGGGATTTTTCAAGCGTATGAAGCTAAATTGAAAACTTCTGTTCTTAAACAATCAAGTTCTTCGTTCTCATCGAACAAGAGAACACCATTTTTGTAGAGTAATAAATCATTCAATGATCCCATCCCACCATAAAGACCCAGAAGTTCTGTTCGAGCTATATCAGGGGATATGACGATTTTATCAGCCAGCTCAGTAAGCCCGTTGGCCCAATCAGGATAACCACCTGTATTTAAAAGCAGTGCCATACGCTTCAATTTGCTTTGCATAACTAGTAATTTATCTTTATTCATTTTAACGGCTTACTCTCAATAATTTCAGTGCCTTTAATTGTCCAAGGTTTAACAACTACAATCTGTTGTGTACCACCGACATATACCCCATTTTGACTTCCAACCTCACCGACATAAACTTTTGTGCCTGCGGGTATTTTTATCGCAAAAGATGTATCGATTGGTGATGTGCCCCCGCCAGGCCATTTAGGAAGAACAGCTTTATCGATCCTTGTCTGAAGAACCCCTTGCGGTGCTTCAGTGCTAAAGAACTGACCATAAGGCTTATCGGATACTCCTCCTCTGTAGAGGATAGTATCTTCCTGCAACACCATTTCTTTATACTTTCCACCACTGAAAGTACCTGCTAAGTCATTATCTAATGGTCCAGGCTTAATTGCTGAATATTCACCAAGAACTTTACTTGGGAACGGAGCCATGCTGTGACTGGCAAGATCTTCAGCTTTTGATACAACTTTCGCTGCTATCTTCTCAGTAAGCACGGAACCACCTTTCGCAATACCCGCGCCCCCCGCAGCCAGCGAGGCAATATCTGATAGCAGTTTTCCACCTTCAACACCGGCATTAAACGAACCGCTAGCTCCCGCTTTCTGGTATTCCGCTTCCATATAGTTGATACGGTCAATATACGACTGCTTCACTGCATCCGAGACATTACCCAGCACATCACCACTGTTGAACAGTGACCTCAATGCCCCATACGTTTCTACCGGGCTAAGCCCCATATCGACAATTGATTGTACAGAGTCAACCAGACCCGTAGGCACACCGACCAGCATCCCGGCCCCGTAAGAGGTTTGCTGGCCTGCATCGATTAAGTCCCATTTGCTACCAACCTGGAGCTTACAGGCTGTACTGTCTTTGCAGGCGTCGAACTCTTTCTCTCTCTGAGTCTTTTGTTTCTCACTCAGGAAGTTATTCTCAACCGCATTCTTCCCGGCCACTGCCCCGGTTGCCGCACCAGAAGTGCTGTTCCCTGCAATCCCGCCCGCCATGCCTGCCGAGATGGTGGCCAGCGAACTCACCGTCTGCTTCTCGTCTTCTGACAGCTGGCTGACGGCTTTACCCGGATACATCACCGCCATAATGGCGCTGGCGGCAAGCTCTGCGGAAGCTGCCCCGGCGGCGCCTGCCGCTGCATTATTCCCCTGAAGCATGGCTACCGCACCACCCAGAATGGCATGGGCGATGACGTTGACCGCCGGATCTTTTTCTGTCGGTTTCAGCAGGTGCGCCAGTTCGGGGGCCGACGCACCTGCCAGCGCACCGGCTATATTACCACCGGCAAGGCCCTGAAGCGCTGCCGTCGCCGCCTGAATGCCGCGCTGGATATCGCTTCCTGTCCCGAACTTCGCCTGCTCTGTTTTATAGCTGTCTGTATTCTTCAGTGCAGCGAGATAAGCATCGCGCTCTTTTTCCGTCGCATTTGCCTTCAGCGGACCAAGTTCTTTTTTCGCCGCTTCCAGCGCATTTATCTCACCCTGCGTCCTTGCAATATCTGCCGCCTGACCGCCAGTCTCGCTGATGGCCTGCACGGTCTGTAACCGCTTCTGCTCTTTCTCCTTGTCGAATATCGGGCTGATGCTGTCGTTGGCATGCTCCGTGTCGCGGCTCAGGTCCGCCACATCCTGCTGCTGTTTATCCTTATCGCGAATGGTGATGGTGCCATCCGCAATCGCCGACTGGGTGGTGCCTTCCGCATGCCCGCTGTTACCGGCCACCGAAACCACGCCGCCCGGCATATTGCCTTTAAACTGGTCGCCCCCGAAGCTGCCGCCGCCGCTCAGGCTTACGCCGCTGTGCTCAGTCTTAAAATCAGCTTCGTTATGGATATCCGTGAAGCCCAGCGTGCCGGTATCAAGGTGGTTTTTATCCGCCGTTGCCGTGGACGCAATCACCGCCCCGTCAAGCTGCGTATGGTTCCCGACCGTGATATCAAACCCGCCGCCACCGGCATAAATCCCCGACTGCTCAGCCACGGAATCAAAGCGGCTTTTCATTTTGTCCTGGCTGGCGCTGATATACCCGGAGCCGGTCATTGAGCCAAAGGTGAAGCTGCCGCCTGCCGCCACGCTGGTCTGCTTCGAATCGTATTTGTTGGTGTCCTGCTGGCTGCTTATCAGCAGGTCGCGGCCCACATCCGCAATAACCCTGTCGCCGCTGACCTGCGCCCCGTTCAGCACCGTATCGCGCCCGCTGTTGATGGTGACGGTTTTACCGCTGTCGATGGTTGTCTCAGTCCAGTCAGTGCCGTTGCCCTTATCTTTTCCTTTCGCGGCATTCACATTCGCAAAGATACTTATGCCCGCGCCGTTCGAGCCGCCGCCGATGCTGACGCCCACGCCACCGCCGCTGCTGCTGTTTTTACCGGAGGTCTGCTGCGTGTTTGCCGCACCCGACAGCAGGATGTCATTCGCCGCATCGAGGGTGGTGTCACCACCCGCCCTGAGCTGACTGCCGCCAATGGCAATAT
>NZ_JALHAP010000074.1 GCF_025215095.1 Dryocola boscaweniae
TCGCCATCGCATTCCCGGCCACCATCTGGCTGGCTGACATGCCCGATGCGCCGGAGACGCTGATGCCGGTGTGGCTGGTTTTGTAGTCCGCTTCATTGTGGATATCCGTCCAGCCGAGCGTCCCGGTGTCCAGTCTGTTTTTATCTTCCGTTGCCGTGGAGGCTATCACCGCCCCGTCGAGCTGAGTATGGTTCCCCACGGTGACATCAAACCCGCCTTTACCGGCATATATTCCGCTCTGCTCCTGCACGGAGTCGTAATTACTTTTGATTTTGTCCTGACTCGCACTGACGTACGCGCTGCCGCCCCCGCCGCCAAACGTGAAGCTGCCGCCTGCCGCCACGCTGCTCTGTTTACTCTCAAAACGGTCGCTGTCCTGCAGGCTGGAAATCGTGAGGTTGTTGCCCACATCAGCGGTCACTTTCTCCCCGCTGACCTGAGCACCTGACAGGGTGGTGTCACGCCCGCTGGTGAGGGAGACGTTACGGCCTGCGTCAAGGGTGGTCTCGGTCCAGGTGGTGCCGTTACCCTTCTCACTGCCTTTTGCACCGTTCACGCTGGCAAAAACACTGAGACCACCACCATTTGAACCGCCGCCAAAACTGACGCCCACGCCACCGCCCTTGCTGCTGTTTTTGCCTGTGGTCTGCTGTGTATTGGCGGCCGCACTCAGCAGAATGTCATTCTGCGCGTTCAGGCTGGTGTCATTGCCGGATTTAATCTGGCTGCCCGCAATCAGAATATCGCCGCTGTTGCCGTTGCCCTGATTTTTTCCGGTGGCGGTAATGGACACATTGTTACCGGCGCTGATGCCCGACCCTGACGCCATATCGTGCTGGTATTTCGTTTCGGATTTCGACTGCTGATGATTCAGCGAAATACTGACCCCGATGCCGTTATTCGGGTCCGCGCTCTGCTGCTGTAGCCCATGATTTGCGCCCGCCTGCACGCCGGACAGAATAGCCTGCGTCCCTTTCAGCGCACCGAGGCGGCTGTCGCTGCTTTCTTTCGCCTCCTGTGCGGAAGAAACTGCCGAGTTAATGGCATTTCCCACCGCCCCGGACAGGGCCAGCGTTACCCCGGTGGATTTCTGCTCAAACTTCTCTTTAACCGAACGTTTGTCATGGCCCGGATCGATAATCACGCTGTCGCCGGTGATACTGATATCCCGGCCGGCAACCACATCTGAACCGCTGATACGTGCCTGGTTGCCTGCGGTGATGCTGACATTACTGCCCGTGGAGCCGACCGTGCTGGCGCTCTGGCTCTGGGTGGTGCCGTCCTCGTTCATCTCATGGCGCGATTTAGCGCTGCCGACGGTGATGCCAATCCCGCCGGTGCCCATCAGGCCGGACTTCTTCGTCTCATTCAGACGATACGTGGAGTCGGTGTTGGTCGCCGCCACAATATCAATATTGTTCCCGGCGGACAGCGACACATCGCCGTCGCCCACCACCGCCGAGCCCTGCACCAGCAGGTTATTGCCTGCCGACACGGTGACGTTATCGCCGCTTAACAGCGTGCCCGCTTCACGGGTGGCGCTGTCTTCGTCGATGGTGTGGGTCGTTTTCTTACTGCTGTGGCTGCCTTTGTTTAAATGGGCTATTTAAAATGCAACGTTACATTAATCAGTAATATTTCCTGAAGCGGCCTCTCAGATATTAACTTTGTTCATGCATCCAGTGCTGTAATTTTATTCAGCGAGGTATAATAGACGCAGCAAAGCAACCGAAAGACCGCAACAGGAAAATCGATAAAATAGAAAATTCTGATTCTTAAAGAGCGCGGCATGAAAGTGTTCAAAGCACTTCCATGCCGCTGACCACAAGCAACTATCAAAGAGTTGAATATGGCTGACACCAATCTTAAGCCAGGAACCACTATTGCCAAAACACAATTGAAACTTTTGGCAGGCAATACAGAAAAACACGAGGTAGTACGCAAAAATAACGATCGCAGCTTGCCTGAGAAAGCAGAACCCAAAGTATTAAGGAATATGATAGTCAGCTACGTCAACATCCGTCATTACGACAGCAAAACTAACAGAACTAAACGCTACACCCGCAGCGCCAGCCTGCGCCTGAACGGCACATGGATGGAAGAAGCCGGGTTTACCACAGGCACCAAAATTGATGTCCGCGTGATGCCGGGTTGCCTGGTGATCACTGCTCGCCCAACCGATACACCACTAATACAAGTACTCAACAAAACCACAGAATTACCAGAAGATGAACAACGACGCGTTATGGCATTTCTGCAAGGCGTGATGGCTCGAGTGGAACTTGAAAAACTTTGAGTTTGCGAAAATACTCTCGCCCGGATAGGGCGGGCATTTTTTTATTAAATAAAAAGTTAACTTATTTTTGTAATTATAATGTCATTATTTTTATCAAGAAGTAATGAGTCTGCCAAAGGTAATGTCCTGATCAATTTCTCTATCGTTCCCCTAGGGAATCTATTCTCGATGAAACTATTTTCAAAATCTAAAGTATAGATCAGCCGATCTTCATCACCATCAAACCCCAACCAAAAGTTGCACCCATAGTCATACAACTCAGCAACATTTAATGGTATTAGATTTTCAGGCATTCCTTCCGAAAAATCCATTTTTTCTATCGTTACATTGCCTATATCATCATTGACTTCTTTAAGTCCTATTTCCAAACTCTCTTTCAATGAAGATATTACAATATAGAGATCTATAGTCACTCCTTTACCTGGAATGAGCATGTCATTGATAATAAAATTAAATATTCCACTAGGGGAACATAAAACATCTATTTGTTCCACTTGTATCGCAATTTGATAAGGATTACCGATTATCATTTAATTTTCCACCCTTCTTGCTTACGTAATTGGGCTTTAGTTTTATTATCTAGCTGCATTGGATTATTTGAATCTCCTGTACTTCCAGACCAATGATAAGTTCCAGTATTATCAGGGAAGTAACGGTGGATAGAACCATCAGTCCCAATACTATAACGAGCCTTATTTCCATCAATTGATACTGAGCTTCCAAATAACTCTAATGAATTTTTTGGTTCAATACCAGCATTAGGCCGGAATCCTTGAGCGCCCGGAGTATGCTTAGTATTTGACTCAACCTTTAATCCATTACTGGCAGTTGTCACTTCCGGTATTGGCAATCTTGGGTCATAGCCCTGATTTTCCATGTGATTTGGTAAAACAGGGGCACCTTCAGCATTACCAGTATTGTTCGGTAATTGCGCTACCGACTGGTCCCCACCGGTGTGGTTTGCCCCGGTATCAATCTGACTGTCATTATTACCGGTATGATTCGGACCGATATTAACCTGGCTGTTATTGTTCCCGGTATGATTTGGCCCGATATTTACTTGACCGTCACTATTGCCTGTATGCGAAGGAGCATATTGATCCTGAAGGAAACTCAGGTATTTTTCAGTAACTTCATCATTACCCATCATTTTCAGGGTAATCAGATGATCAAGGTCTTCTGCTGAGATTTTATCCGCTATTTCCTTAGCAACAATCCCGGTGATACCAGCTTTAACGCCAATTTCAAGAACCTGATCAGCGACTTTTGTACGGCAGGGAGCTGCAATCGCACACCCTTCAACCAGAGCCTTGCCCAAGAAATTATTTTCTGCCGCATTCTTACCAGCCTGAGCTGCTGCAGTTGTACCCGCCGAGTTACCGCTAGTCAGATTCCCGGCCAGCCCTGACGCCAGTGTTGCCAGGTTACTAATCAGCTGCTTGTCGCTTTCGCTCAGTTCACTGTTGCTCTTGCCTGGGAACATTTGCTCTTTAATGACTCTGGCAGCCAGCTCACCGCTCAACGCCCCAGCAGCCCCTACTGCGGCGCTGTTCCCCTGCAGCGAAGCCACCACGCCACCCAGTACAGCATGGGCTATCAGTGCTTCATCATCGCTGAGGCCGGAACGGTGCCCGATAATATTCGCCAGTTCCGGGGCCGATGCTCCGGCCAGTACACCTGCCAGGTTGCCTCCACCAGCCAGTGCGGTCAGTGCTCCGGTCACCGCCTGAAGTCCACGCTGCACCATACCGCCTGTACCGTAGTACGACGAAGCGTTGTTGTACGCACGTTTCGCCACGGCAGCATCTGTGACTGGCTTCCCTTCCTTCACCAGCTGCTGACGCGCTTCTTCCAGCGAGGTCGGATCTTTCGCCGCTTTACGTCCGGCCAGATCGCCCTGCGTCCTTGCCACATCGGCAGCCTGAGAACCCACTTCGCCGATCAGCTGACCGGGAGCTGACTTTAATTTCCGTTCACTTCGCCAATATACCAGTTTTCAGTATAATAAACTTCACCTTCATCATTTTCACTTGCAACTAGCACACCTAATTCTGAAAATCCATCTGGTAATTTTAAATTCCACTCTTCCATCAAGCTCCTGTCATTCAACTTTTTAATTTGACCAAAACGACTATGGCCTTCTTGTGTATGCTCTTTAAAATATTCTTCAGTGGTAAATATACATATTTCGCTTGAAAACATATCGGGCAACACAATACAACAAGTTACCCTTACATTTTCTTTATTAACTTTCTTAGCCTGATAAATATCATAAGTTGCATTTATCAGAGCTTGTGCGCAAAAAGATTGTATGGATTTATTTGTTTGCTTTCCTTGGACCAAAGCCAGGTGAACAGGGATTTTCACATTCCAATATCCATAAGAATAATCATCATCTTGAATATCAGGAAAGTAACCTTGATATGATTGTGACCATTTTTCTAATGACCTTAACCGACGAGTAACCCCGCGCAGCTTTTTATTGCTCAATACGAACCTTCGCATTGTCATTTATAATTTCCTTCCCTTAGCTGCCTCAGTCTTAACCCGATTTATAGAACCATCAAGATTTAAAACAGCTTTAAAATTACCTTTACTATCGAAGACCTCAAGATGATTTTTGTGCTGGCCATCCAGATAAAACTGATCACCTTTCTTGATAGTCGTGCCAATATTGTTACTAGCTTTATAGACACTTTGCCCTTGATATATTTGACTGGTTTTTTGAGTAGCGCTTTTTATCTGAGTACCAAAGCCCGGCTGTGTGAGGAATTCTTTCATGTTTCCAACAGCACCTTGATTTGGTTGATACTTAGGCTTTCCGGCTTTACTCACCCCACCCAGTGCACTTAACGCCACGCCTGCAATAATATCGGCCTGAGCCTGATCAAGGCCATATTTCGCCATGATATGTTCTGACACTTTATTGCTGGCAACGATCCCGTCAGCGTCCATCTGGTGCGCCCAGGTCGCGGTCAGATCATAGACCATCTTGATCGGGATATCTTCTCCCAGCGCACGATCAAGCGCCTGTTTCACGTTCATACTGTCGGCCAGCACATCACCGTATTTCTGCTGGCAGGTCGCCGGACTGGTGGCGCAGTCGCTAATAAGTTGCTGCTGTTGTGCGGTACTTAACTCTTCGTACTTTTTGATAATGCCGCCGCAGTCACCGCCGCCAGCCTGACAGGATTTCATTTCAGCCGACCAGGCATCTATCTGCTTGCTACTCAGATAATTATTCTCAACCGACGTTTTACCCGCCTGCGCCCCGGCCACAGCATCAGCGCTGCTGTCACCGACAACGCCGCCCGCAAGACCCGCTGCCAGTGTACCTAACGCGCTGATGGTCTGCTTCTCCGTTTCCGTCAGCTCGCTGACCTTTTTACCCGGATAAAGCTGCTTCATCACCAGCTGCGCCATCAGCTCCCCGCTCACCGCTCCCGCTGCGCCCGCCAGGGCTGAGTTTCCGGCTGCATACGAGGTTACCGCACCCACCACCGCATGGGCCATCGCTTTCGCTTCCTGATTCCCCTCCGTCAGCTTATGGATTTGCTCCGCCAGATACGGCGCTGCCGCGCCGCTGATGGCCTGCGCGATATTGCCCCCCGCCAGACCCTGTATTGCTGCCGTCGCCGCCTGCATTCCCTGCTGGATGGCGCTGCCCGTACCCCATTCCTGTTGCGCCGCTTTGTAACCGTCCGTTTGCGTCAGCGCTTTATTGTAATCCGCCCACGCTTCCTTCGACGCACCTTTTTCCGGTTCCTTTATGCCTTCCTTCGCCAGCTCCGCCTTACCCGCGTTTGTGGCAAGGATTTCTCCCTGCGTCCTGGCTATGTCAGCGGCCTGCGACCCTATCTCCGCTATCAGCTGAATTTCCTGCAGCCGTTTCTGCTCTTTCTCTTTGTCGAAGATCGGGCTGATGCTGTCGTTGGCGTGTTCTGTATCGCGGCTGAGGTCAGCGACATCCTGTTTCTGATTATCCTTGTCACGGATGGTGACAGTGCCATCAGCCACAGCAGCCTGAGTTGTGCCTTCGGCATGGCCTTTATTACCACCGCCTGCCAGCAGGGCATTCGCCGCATTGCTCGCAAACTGCCCGGCGATGCTGCCACCGGTATTAAAGGCACCTCCGACATGTTCAGTTTTAAAATCGGCTTCGTTGTGAATATCACTGAAGCCCAGCGTCCCGGTATCGAGGCTGTTTTTGTCTGCCGTCGCCGTGGAAGCGATAACCGCGCCATCAAGCTGGGTGTGGTTGCCGACGGTGATATCGAAACCGCCATCCCCGGCATAGAGCCCGGTTTGTTCCGCCACCGAGTCGAAGCGGCTTTTCATCTTGTCCTGGCTGACGCTCATATAAGCCGAGCCCGACATGGAGCCGAAGGTGAAGCTACCGCCTCCGGCAACGCTGGTCTGCTTGCTGTCGTAGTCGTTATTATCCTGCTGGCTGCTCATCAGCAGGTCGTGGCCCACATCGGCGACAATTTTATTGCCGTTGACCAGCGCGCCATCAAGTACGGTGTCGTTCCCGCTTTTGATGGTGACGGTTTTGCCGCTGTCTATCGTGGTCTCGGTCCAGTCGGTGCCGTTGCCTTTGTCTTTGCCGTGAGCAGAGTTACCGTTGGCGAAGACGCTGATCCCCCAGCCACCGCTGCCGACGCCAATACCGACCCCGACACCACCACCGCTGCTGCTGTTCTTACCCGTGGTCTGCTGTGTATTGGCTGCACCCGCCAGCAGGATGTCGTTTTTCGCATCCAGCACGGTGTCGCCGCCCGCCTTTAACTGGCTTCCGGCAATCATAATATCGCCACTGTTCGGGCCTTTGTTTTTCCCGGTTGCAGTGATGGAGAGATTGTTGCCCGCATTCAGCGTACTTCCCGTGACTTCATCACTCCGCACATGTTGCTCAGATTTCGACTTTTGCGTGGTGAGAGAAGCGCTGACACCGATAGCGTTAGTGCTCGGGTTTTCAGTATTCCCACTGTCAGCAGCATCCAGAGCAACGGCCTGCCCGGCCTGCATGCCGGAAAGAACTGATTTTGTCGCCTGAAGTGCAGCTAAACGGCCATCACTTTCATTTTTCGCATCCTGCGCTGAGTTTACGGCGTTGTTTATGGCTCCACCCACCGCGCCCGAAAGCGCCAGCGTCAGCCCGCTTTTCTTCTGCTCGAAGGTTTCATCGCGGGTGCGCTTGTCGTGGCCCGGATCGATGATGACGCTGCTGCCGCTGAGGCTCATGTCCTTCCCGGCAATCAGGTCTGCGCCGCCAATGTGCGCCTGGTTCCCGGCAGCGATAACCACGTTACCGCCCGTAGAGCCGACGGTGCTGAAGCTCTGGCTCTGCGTTGTGCCGGCTTCGCGCCGGTCATGTGTGCTCCTGCTGGTGCCGACGGTGATGCCAATCCCGCCGGTCCCCATCAGGCCGGACTTCTTCGTTTCCTTAAAGCGCCAGGACGTGTCCGTATCGGTGGCGGCGGTAACCGAGACATCGTTACCCGCGACAAGCGCCACGTCGCGGTCGGCCACCACGTCCGAACCTTTCACCAGCAGGTTATTGCCCGCATTAACGGTGACGCTGTTCCCGGAAAGCAGGGAACCTTTTTCGCGCGTGCTGCTGTCCTCGCTGATGGTGTGGGTGGTCTTCTTGCTGAGGAAACCGCCGCTTTTTTTCTTCTCTTCTTTGTAGTGATAGTCGCTTTCCGTCGCGGTGGTGAGCGTCACGTCACGCCCGGCGTTCAGTCCAATATCGCCTCCAGCCACAACTTCAGAAGCCTCTGCGGTGACATTCCGTCCTGCAATAATGGTGGTATCCCCGCCGCTGGCGATTTCCGTGCCCTGCTGGCGCACCGATTCCTGAATTTCTGTTTTTTTCTTTGAACGGTAGCTGTAGCCTTCCGATACAGATTCAGCCATCAAGCTGACATCCCGTCCGGCCACAATGGCAGTATTGTTTTCTGAAGCTATTACCGCAGCCTGGCTGCTCACATCACGCCCTGCGGATAACGTCAGGTTATCACCAGCGGTAACAACGGTGCGGGATATTTCGCTGGCATGCGCTTCACCTTCTCCAGAACGATGTTGCTCTGTCGTTCTGACAGCATTAAGGTTGATATCATTTCCGGCTGCGAGCAGGGCATTTCCACCTGCATCCACTCGTCCGGCGGTAATATTCAGGTCATGGTCAGCAGAAAGTGAAATATTCTGTTTTCCCGAGACCTGTCCCTGGTCAAGCCGAATATTATTTCCTGCAATAATTGCAACGTCGTTACCAGTAAACTGACTTCCTCTCACCGTTTCGTTGTCGCTGGTTTTGTGAATGTTCATCGTTTTACGGGAACCACCGCCACTTTTCCCGCTGTAGCGCTGTTTCTCATCCGTCTGGTGTGAGTCCTTCACCGACAACAGATTCACATCCCGGCCAGCGCCTACACTCAGAGTGCCGGACGCTGAAACGCTACCCGCCTGACTGTTAACATCCTGACCGACTTTCAGAATGACATTCCCATTTCCCTGTACCGAGGTGGATACATGCTGAATTGTGGACTGTTTTATATAATTGTTTTGATCGCGAATGAGGCTGTCGCTGACCGAGGTGGTGACAGTATTCAGATTCAGGTCACGCCCGGCGTTCAGCAACGTCTGGCTGTTCTTACCGCTGTTAACCACCTGCGCCCCGCTAAGGCTGATATCCCGCCCGGCAGAAAGTGAAAGTTTACCGTTCTCGCCCTGAACGTATATGCCGCCCGTGCGCTCAATGGTGGTACGTTCAAAGCGGTTATTTCCGGCAATGCTTTGTGCACTGCGGGTGGTGGTGACCACATTAATGTCGCGCCCGGCGCTCGCCAGCACCGAGTTATTCCCGGCAATCACACCGCCGATATTATTGATATCGGTACGCGCCAGCAGGCTGACATCTGCGCCCTGAATAGTTCCCGCTTTATTGGTGATATTCTCCGCGTTGAGCTGCACCACTTCTCGTCCGCTGATAGTGCCGCTGTTCACCAGATCGCTGTTCAGATTCATCACCACATTCTGACCGCCAAGCAGAGCACCGGAACCGTCAATATCGCCCGGCTTCACACGGACATACACCTGCGGCACCAGTACGGTCTGCCAGCGTCCGTCCGCAAGCTGCACCTGCGAATTAACCAGCCACACCATATCCTCCGTCAGCAGGCTCATCTGTTCTGCGGTCAACGCCACGCCGGGGATAAGATTGTACTTTTGCCCGAAAGCGATACCCGCATCCATCAGCGCCTTAAACTGCGTTTCGTCATTACGGTGATCGCCCAGATAACGGGAACCTGTCAGCGCAATAATCTGTTCGCGGATCAGTCGCTGTTCGTAATACCCGTCTCCCAGTCGCTTGTGCATATTGTCATGGCTCATGGAGAAGGCGTTCTGCATATAATCGCTGCCCAGCCACCGTTTGTTGTTGGTGAAACGCGGGTCAGTTTCCACAAGGTAAGCCGCACCGGGTTCAGGATGGGTTTTAAACAGGCTGTTGTCCGGTAACTGTGTATTCGGGCCGGTGATTCGGACCACGGTCTGACTGCTGTTGTTCCCGGAGACGCCTTCACTCACCGGCACTTCAAACTGCTGGCCCGGTTGCAGAACCACCGGCTGGCGCGACGGGAAGTCAGTGCCTGTCACGGTCTGAAGCCCGACACCGATCTCACGTCCATCAATATCTGCGGTAATGCTTCCCGTACCGCTGATGGTCGTACCGGTGCTCTGTTGCACGGCAGAAGCAAGCTGCATCCCGCTGCCGTTAAAGACGCTGTTGCCTTCCAGCCTGCCGGGGCGCAGCGTGATGGACTGGATAACCGTCGGCGGCACATAGTCAGAAGTGCTCTTTTTCTGAGAATCGCTGCCTTTGCTGATTTTGCGGGAATAATGCGTGACCTGGCCTTCATCGGCTATCCAGCGGCTACCTTCCGGCATCACGTTTTCCACCGCATCCGCCGCGATCCCGAGGGTGCCGCCAGCGACGATCTGGCTCTTGTCATTCAGCACATGCCCCGCGCTAATGGACATATGGCCGCCGGAGAGAATTTTCCCCGGATCGCTTTCCTTAATGACTTCCTCTTCAATGGTTCGGATATAGCTGTATTCGTAAAAGTTATCGTTGTTATGCCCGGTATCTTCCGGCGTGTTCAGGTTCAGAAGGTTATCGGCAGAGTTGCGGTCAATAAAGACCCCCTCCGCATCCGCGTCCCAGCGATTTGAAGATCCTTTATGCTGATATTCATGTTTCTGCTCCGTGGAGATATGCACCACTTCGGTGGAGAAATGGTCATTTATGTTGTTGAGTCGCGCCACGGAAAGCGACATATCCCCGGCAGACTCAATGGTCGAGCTGCGGTTGTTCAGCACGCCATTTTGGCCCGTGGCCATACCTTTTGCATCAAGCGCGCCGCCGATCGCCATGTCTCCAGCGCTGTAAATCAGGGCATGATCGCGGTTGTTAATTGTTCCTGCGCCAATATCCACCCGCTCGCGCCCGGCGATTGTCGCGGCCGCGTCGTTTTCGGCAAGGTTACTGAGCGTCCCGGCCTGAATACCGACGAAGTCGCCATAGATGCGCCCGGTACCTGTATTGTTGAGCGTTCCGGCCTTAAGTAGCGTCCAGTTGCCGTCAATCAGGCCGTAGTTAGTTAGCGTGTTCGCCACCGTAAGCCAGGTATGGCCTGCGGCAATTTCACCGGTCGTGCTGTTCAACAGGTTGCCGGAGGTGAGATCCAGCTTCGCCCCTGCCAGCAGCTTGCCATTATTGGTCACAAGGCCCGGGGTGGTGAGGGTAAAGTTGCCGTTGGCCGTCATCTCTCCGGTATTGAAAATATCCTGACGGCTGCTCAGCACCATATCCCCGAGGGACAGTAGCTGGCCATCCCCGCCGATGCGGACGGCCTGAACGGTGACGTGTTCTCCTGCCTTCACTACGCCTGCGGTATTGACCAGATTAAGCGCGCTCCCGTCCAGCAACAGCGTGCCCCCCGCGGCGAGTTCGCCACGGGTATTATCAAGCGTACCGCTGTTCGTGATGGTCAAATTTTGCCCGGTCAGGAGTGTGCCGTTTGTGTTATCCAGCGCTCTGCTGCTGATAACCACGTTCAGCCCCTCAATGCCTTTCTCTGCGACCTGCGTGTCACGGTTGATCAGCGAGGCGGCGTTAAGCGTGGCCGAGGCTCCGCTGCGAATAAGCCCCAGAGTATTATTAATCACGCCCTGAGCCGCATTGACCAGCAGCTTGCCGACGCTCTGTATCTGGCCGTTGCGGTTGTCGAGGCTTGCCAGCGTGAAAGTGGCGGCCTGTTCGCCCACCACACGCCCGCTATTGCTGTTATCGAGCCACGATGCCTTAAGCGTGAAGTCGCTTTTTGCCCCAAGCGTGCCGTTCTGGTTGTTCAGTCCCGCCGTCGCCAGTTGCATGGTCGCCAGGCTGTAAATTGTCCCCTTCCGGTTATCCAGAAGGTGGCCTGTGGTATCAAGAGTGACACCGTTGCCCTGGATCAGCCCCTCCCGATTATCCGTATCGCTGCGGACGGCGAGCTTAAGCTGTCCCAGCGCCACCAGCGTGCCGGCAATATTGCTGAAACGGCTGGTCTCCAGTGCGGCCCGTTGCCCGGCCAGCAGCAGGCCACTATCGTTCAGCAAGGAGCCGGAGGTTATCTGCATGTTCCCCTGACTGGTAACGCCACCGCTTTCTCCGCTGTTGCGGTTGCTGATATGGTCTGCGGTGAGTACAAGATTGTTACCGCTCTGCACCAGTCCGCCGCTATCGTTGTCAAGGCGCTGCCCCCCGATCGTCATATTCCCCAGCGCTGCAATCTGCCCCCGCTGGTTTAAGGTCTGCCCTACTGACAAGCGGGCGTCACCTCCGGCAGCCACCGTTCCCTGCGTGTTATCAAGTTGCGTGGCAGAAATATTCAGATGTTCACCGGAGCTGACCACGCCATCACGGTTATTTAGCGATCCGGCAAGCGCCAGCGCCATATCCAGCGCTGCGCTCAGTGCCCCGCCACGGTTATCGACAGAATGCGCCGTCAGTAAGAGGGATGACTCTGAGGCCAGCACGCCGTCACGATTATCAAGGCCTGCGGTAGTAAGCCGGGTATCACCCCCGGCGATAACGGCACCATGGGTATTATCGAGTTTGCCGCTAGTGATTGTGAGCGCCGTCTGCGCAAAAATGCCGCCGGTTTCGCCACTGTTCCGGCTGGTGAGCGTCTGGCCGTGTGTGTCAATCACCATGTGGCTACCGGACTGAAGTAATCCGGCATCGTTATTCAGTGCACCGCTGCTGATGGTCAGCCCATTTTGTGCCGCGATGGCTCCATCCTGGTTATTAAGTGCCGATGTTCCCAGCAATAACGTGACATTATTTCCGGTGACCAGCCCCTGCCGGGAGTTCAGCCCTCCCGCAGTGACCGTCATATCTCCGGCGGCGGCAATCTGCCCGCCCGCGTTACCCAGTTGTCCGGTACTGGTTAACGCCAACTGACCTTTCTCTGCACTGATAAGTCCGCTATCGTTGCTGAGCTGGCCGGTGGTCACGGTCACATTTTTTGCGGCGGTAAGCACACCTTCCCGGCTGTCGGTCCTGCCGGTGGCGTGAAGCGAAAGACTCCCTGCGTCAGCGGCCAGTATCTGCCCCTGACGGTTATCCAGATGTGTCGTGTTAAGCACAACGTGACCGTTTGCCGCAATCTGTCCGCCACGGTTATCGGTGCTGTGACGCACATCCAGCGCCATCGTACCCTTGCCGCTCTGCACCAGTTGTCCATCACGGTTAGACAAATTGTCCGCCTGAATACTGATACCTTCAGCCAGGGTAGTACTGCCATCCAGCGCCAGGTCCCGCCCTTTAAGCGCAAGCTGGCCGGAAGAAACAATGCTGCCTCTGTCCCCGATAAAGGCGGCGGACGAAATTGTCAATGTACCTTTGCCCGCATGGATAATCTCACCGTCGCGGTTATCCAGCGAGGACGTCTGAAGCGTCAGGTCTCTGGCATTGGTGGCAATGGAACCTTCGCGGTTTTCAATAGCGTCCTGATGGCCAAGCGTCAGCGCCTGCGTCCCGCTCTGAACTACCTGCCCCTGATGGTTCTGAAGACGCTTCGCCGTCAACTGAAGCGTATCGGCTGCAAGCTGACCGCCGCTATTATTGTGCGTACCGGCCGTGGAGGTTTTCAGCGTCTTATCGGCAGTAACCTGCGCCCCGGCAGTGCTTAAATCTTTTCGCTTTGCATCCAGCGTAATGCTTTTCGCCCGCATCCGACTGCCCGACGCGTCCAGCCCCTGACCTGCGGCCTGGAGATTACCGCCCGCAACGGCGAGGCCGTTTATCGCAAGTTTGCCCGACGCGGTAAGCGTCAGATCGCCGCTGCTGCCCGTTTTACCGTCAGGATGCACGCCAGCGGCCAGCGTTCCCGCGGTGGTGCTGGTTATCCGTTCGCCGGAAACCGTCACATTGTGACGTGCCGCGATACTTCCACTGTTATCAACTGTCGTAGAAGCAGCGACCCGGGCGTCCGCCGAAGACCAGAAAGAGCCGCTGTTACGGACATCGCCGGAGGAAGTCACGGTCAGCGTCTTCTGGCTGAGCATATTGCCGCTGTTGGTGATGCCGCTGGCCGAACCGATCTGCAGCGCGTCCCGGCTACTGAGCTCCCCGGTGTTCTCAATGCGTCCATCTGCGGTGATGGTAACCAGGCCCGCTTCAGAGCCGATATGTCCGGCATTACGCACCCCAACGCCGCGTTCGGTCCCCCTGAGACGGATTTTGCCGGCATACATCCCGCCAACCTGTGAGACATCCAGCGCCAACTGCGGCTTTGTACTGCCGTTATCCGCAAGGATGGCGGTCTGTTCATGAGCCGCATCCACCTTGTTACGTCCGGTGGTGACCTGAAGATCGTTGGCATGAATGGCCGCGTTCACTTTCACCGCGCGGGCAATAATATCGGTATGATCCTGGCGCGTGGAGTCCAGCCCTTTACCATCGACCACAATATCGCCGCGATCAACGAGATAGCCGGTGATATTGCCATTTTGCAACTGTGCTGAGCCGGTGGTCAGCGTGGCGCGACCGGCGTTAATAAAGCCGCAGCCGTTGCAGGTGATACCTGAGGGGCTTGCGATCACCACCTGGGCTTTTTGCCCTGCGACCTCAATATAGCCGTTCAATTTGCTCGGATCGCGAGCATTGACTTCGTTAAGAACGATCTTCGCTTCGCCTTTCGCCAGCCACGGGTTGCCCGTTACCATGCCGCCGAGTTGTGTAGCGGTATTTTTACGCGAGTTGTTGAGGATCGCTCCTTTCCGATCGACGTCGAACTGGCTGAAGGTGTTACGTGATACGCCACCGGCAGAGGGTGTCTGGATATTGACCTGTGGTGTACCGTTGGCGGTGCCAATAATGGTCGGCTGCTGATTACCGGGCGCAGATTTGTCCGCCACAATAGCCGCCTGTACCGTCTGTATAGCGCCGATAGCCAGCCACAGGCTCAGGCTGACGGCGCTGACTTTACCGACCAGACGGGAACGGGTGTGGCCGATACCGGATGCAGGAGAATGCGCTGAACAGGAGCGAGCTATCTCGGCGACGACCATCAGCATGCCGCGCGCCTTGTTGAAAATAATACGGTATAAAAGCCTGTTCATGGGCCTTGCTCCCTTTTGTTATTCGTTTTTCCATTATTTGTGTGTAGCTGTGGGACGTTTATCCGTCAGCAGTGAAGCAACTTGCTCTGCGGAGGATTCAGCGCCTTCCACGCCCGGAATTTATCCCGTGTGACGTGCTTGCCCCGAAAGGTTTTGATGCTGGGCCGTATCGCTTCTCCCCGGTGCCAGAGAAAACGGGCGCAATAGTCGGGCAGTATGTCGTCCCGCAGCAGGCGACTCATTGCACGGGTATGGCCAAAGGGCGCAATGAAATCCCGGAACCACACTCGGTCTCCGCTGCACCAGTCTTCATCCTTTATCATGACCGTCGATTCGGTGAGATAGCGTGTCTCTGTTTCCATGTTCAGCCACATCCAACTGAGAAAGAACACCGGACGTTCCTCCTCCGTAACCAGTACATACTGCTGGCGCTTGACGATCGGCAACAATACCGTGGGCAGGACATGTAACGGCGCATCCCGGTGCATGGCGGAATGCATCCATAACCAGACCGAGGCCCCAAGCACTTCCGCTTCTGAAACCTGCCCGCCAAGGATCAGCGGTGCCTGTATCTTAAAATTGCCTTGCCGCATACTCAGAAATCCATATTTAAACTGAAGCCAAAGGTGACCGGGCTCGTTTTAAACCCGTCCGGGCGGGAAAAAGGGACGCCAGCAAACAGGTCGTAGCCGATGTTGCGGACATGGCCGCGCAACCCAGCGGCGCCACCGGCAAGATGGTTACCCGCCAGGTATTCCGTACCTTTACCCCCTACTTCGCCGTAATCCGCTGCCAGATAAAACTCCGTCCCTGATAAGGGCGTCTGCCATGACAGGTCGTTGCGTACAGACCAGCCCCGGTCCGCGTTCAGAGTGCGTTCACCGTCAAAGCCGCGGACGGTCCAGCGGCCCCCGATGGAAAACTGATCCTGAGAAGTAAGCGGTGTATTACTGATTTGACGCTGCCATGCCACGTCATAGCGGAAGATTTGTCCAGCGAGGTCAAAAGGCAGATTCAGGCGGGCATCGGTACGCAGAATGCGGCCAAGCGCCGTGGCTTCATCAAACCGCTCTTCGGGGGCTGGCTGTGCTCCAAACCAGCGGGTGCCGCGCTGGTAGCTGACACCTATATCCAGCGTGGCTGGCCCGACATAATGGCGATGCTGAAGCCCTGCTTTCCATGAAGAGACGTGACGACGCTGCACTTCCACTTCGGTATCGTTGATATAATTGCGGGTGGTGCGGGTCTGAACGTCAAAAGACGCCGTGGTTTTTTGCGAACTGCTGCGGTGTAATACTTTGCTCAGTTGCGCGGTGAGACTCTGGCTTTTACCGCTGTAGCGGTAATCTTCAAAGTAGCCAGCGACGGTCTGATGGTAGTGATAGTCGCTGCCGGTCAGGGAGAACGTCCACCAGCCAATAGGTACAGACCAATGGGCGCTGAGGTTCTGATTGCCTTTTTCGCGTCCGGTCTGCAAATCATGGCTAACAGAGAACCAAAACAGGTCGCTCAGCGCCAGCGGGTTATCCAACGATAGCGTCATCCCGCCCTGATAACGTCCAGTGGATGTAGTGCCGGAGTCGTCAAGCGACACTCCCAGCCGCCAGAACTTGCTCTGCTGACGCGTAATAATGATATCGCTCTCACCGGGTTGTTCTGCCGGGACAATTTCCATCTCGGCCTGCACCGTCGGCAAACGCTGTAGGTTCTCCAGTCCTTGTTCGATATCGCGTAAATCCAATAGCTCTCCGGCATGCGCCGGAAATGCGCTGTACAGCCAGAACCAGCGGCTGCTGTCCGGCGTCAGTTGTACATTACGAATTTTACCGGGAACCACGGTAAGTTGCAGATGGCCGCTTTTCAGATCCTGCGCGGGAGCCAGCACTCTGGATGTCGTCCAGCCATGCGAGATCATCCTGTTCTGGAGCGTGCTCATCAGCAGGTTAAGCCCCTGCGTTCCCAGACATTTCCCGACGGCCTGGTTAGCAAGACGTTGTAACGGCAGCCAGCGCGGCAATTCACCATGACCTTCCAGCGCCACATCGTGAATAGTGAAACAGGGAGCTTCAGATGGAAAGGTAATCTGCCCGGACGTACTGACGGGGAGAGATAAACGAATATCAGCGGCGGGCGGCGTCAACTGCTCTTCCAGAGCCTGCTGGCGCTGTTGCTGAAGAATAAACGGCTCATCGCCGGAAAGCGCATCAACATTATTCGAGACGCAGAAAAGCGAGATACCAGAACAGACAGAAAGCAGAAGGCGCTTATCTCTTAACGACAGAGGCCAGAATTCCATTTCGATACAACCAATTAAAGGAGAAAAATACTTTTGATGAATAACATTCGAAAAAATAATATACGGGATGACTTCTATTTTCTCCTATTTATAAAGGTGAAGAAACTTCTGAAAATAAGACATGCCGTCTAAACAAAGAGGGATGGTTCGACAGGCGACGTCAGCGCACACAGGCAACCTTGTCTGTACGATTGAATTTTTTATTATCTGTTGAAGGAATCAACTTAAATCTTCGTGGTGTTTTTACCACTGCTTAAAAAAGTTAATTTTATTAAAGTTACCGTCTTTTTTAATACCACCAACTTAATTTTTAACTTAATTCCCTGGCGATTTATTGGGTTAATTTGTTGATAAAAAGTATTACTTTAATTGAGGCGGGCATAAGCCCGCCTGAAACTGATGACAAACCTCCCGACATCACAAAACTAAAGGGGGCCATCATTTAAAAAACAAGGAAAATCAGTTGATTGATTTTCGGCAGATCGGCCACAAAGAAGGAAAAACCACGTTTTCTCCTTCTTTGTCAGCGACTTGAGGCGGGCATAAGCCCGCCTGTTAAATCTACCCAATCTCACCCAGCAGGTTGCCGGCGTCATATGTGTTACCTGTTTCGGCCTGGCGTTTAAGCTTTCCGCTGCGGTGCGCCACCACCTGCACTTCCATTTTCATCGCCTCCATTACGGCTATCACATCGCCCTGCTGAACAGCTTTGCCCTCTTGCGCCAGCCAGCTATGCAGCACGCCGGAGATCGGCGCTTCTATCGCGGCTTCATTAGCGGGTTCGCTGGTTGTTGTCACAGTTTTATGCGGCTCAGATAACGCAAGTCCGCTAAACAGACGGGCCGGAAGGCCAAGCTGCACGCGGCGTCCATCCAGTTCAATCCAGCTCCGGCTTAAGGCTTCATCCGGCTTCGCCACCTGGCGAGGCGCGAATTCAATGCGTCCGGCGAAGTCCGTTTCAATCCAGCGAGTATGAATGGCGAACTCTTCTGTGAAATCGGCATCGTCCATAACGGCCCGGTGGAAAGGAAGCACTGACGCCACGCCGTCGATTTCAAATTCACGCAGGGCGCGGCGAGCACGGGCAATGGCCTGTTCGCGCGTGCTGCCAGTAACAATCAGTTTCGCCATCAGCGAGTCATAGCTGCCGGGAACGGTTGAGCCGGCATCAACGCCGCTGTCCAGGCGAATGCCGGGACCGCCCGGAGCGCGAAAGACCGTGATGTTGCCGGGCGTAGGCAGATAGCCTTTAGCGGCATCTTCGGCGTTAATGCGGAATTCAAAAGAGTGGCCGCGTGGAACCGGCGTTTCCTTAATGCTTAGCGGCAAACCTTCAGCAATACGTAATTGTTCCACCACAATATCAAGTCCGGTCGTCTCTTCGGTAACTGGATGTTCCACCTGCAGACGAGTATTCACCTCAAGGAACGACAGCGTGCCGTCGCGACTCAGTAAAAACTCCACTGTTCCCGCGCCGACATAGCCCGCATGAGCGCAGATATCACGCGCCGCCGTGTGGATTTTTTCGCGCTGGGATTCGGTAATAAACGGAGCCGGAGCTTCTTCCACCAGCTTCTGGTTGCGGCGTTGAAGAGAACAATCGCGCGTGCCAAGGACCACCACGTTGCCGTGTCTATCGGCGATTATCTGCGCTTCTATATGACGCGGGCGGTCGAGATATTGCTCCACGTAGCATTCAGCGCGGCCAAATGCGCTCAGCGCCTCGCGCGTAGCGGAGTGATAAAGCTCCTCCACTTCCTCTATTTTCCAGGCCACTTTCAGTCCGCGACCGCCGCCGCCGAAGGCGGCTTTAATGGCTACCGGCAAACCGTGCGTGACGGCAAAATCCAGCACTTCTCCGGCACTGTTAACCGGGTCGGCCGTACCTTTTACCAGCGGCGCGCCAACCTCCATAGCGATTTTACGCGCCTGTACTTTGTCGCCTAGCTTTTCAATAGTCTCCGGCTGCGGCCCAATCCAGGTAAGCCCCGCGGCCTGCACCGCACGGGCGAACTCTGCGCGTTCAGACAAAAAACCATAGCCGGGATGCACCATTGTTGCGCCGCTGCGACGGGCAATCTCCATCAGCGCATTGATATTTAAATAGGTTTCCGTAGAGCTTACGCCAGGCAGCGCCCAGGCTTCGTCGGCCATACGCACGTGCAGCGCGTCAGCATCCGGGTCAGCGTACACCGCCACGGCCTGCGCGCCGTAATCCCTGCAGGCGCGAATAATACGAACGGCAATCTCGCCACGGTTGGCAATCAGGACTTTATGCTGCGCGGTGGTCACTGGCTGTACTCCCTGTTAATTCCACAAAAGATTGGATGACGTTAAAGCGAATAGAGGCGCCCGGCGGGATTTGCCCGGCCAAAGCAAGATGATATTCAGCAACCGCGGCAATAACCGGATAACCGCCGGTTAAGGGATGATCGTGCAGAAACAGCACCGGTTGACCGCTTGCTGGAACCTGAATCGATCCGCTGCAGGTGCCTTCGCTCGGCAACTCCTGATGCTGGCAGCGCGCCAGCGGTTGTTCTGCGCAAAGGCGCAGGCCGATGCGGTTGGACTGCGGCGTTACCTGCCAGGCCTGGGTAGTCAGTTGTTCCACGGCTTTTGCGCTAAACCAGTCTGTGCGAGGCCCAAGAATGATATCCAGCGTTACTGTTTCACCCGCTGCGGGAAGCCCGACAACGGGTAATTCATCAAGCAACACGGCGTTGCAGCGCTGATGCGCGCCGGTCAGCAAAATGTCGCCGGCACAAAGAGGTTCCGGGCCGACCTGCGCCAGGCTGTCGCGCGCGGCGCTGCCAAGGCTTTGCTGCACCACAAACCCGCTTCGCACCGCCAGATAGCTTCGTAAACCTCGCGTCGGCGTGCCGAGGTGTATTTCATCCCCGGCAGCTAAATTCAGCGGGCGATAGCTTTCCACTGCGTAGCATTCGCCTTCAGAAGTGCGTAGAGCGACAGGGCACGGCGCGCCGGTAACGCTAATCACCACGTCGCCGTTAGCCCGGGCGCGAAAACCTCCCAGGGTTTCCAGACACGGCGAGTTAACGGGATTGCCGACGATACGGTTCGCGGCGTGCAAGGCGATTTTGTCCATCGCGCCTGATTCTGACAGGCCCATCGCCGCTTTCCCGACTCGTCCATCATCCTGCCATAGCGTTTGCAGGCCGGTGGCAAGCACGCTCAGCGTGGCGCCTTCTGTAGCCGACTGTGCTTGTGGGCAGGGACGGGAAGGCAGCGAGATTGTCTTCGCCCCGGCCGCGCCGTCCACAAACCGCACCTGAGCGCCCGGCAGCAACAGCGCAGGCTGCTCGCGGGCCATGTCCCACATTTGCAGTTCGGTCTGACCGATAAGCTGCCAGCCGCCGGGGCTGGCCTGCGGATAAATGCCGCTGAACTCTCCGGCAAGCGCTACAGAACCTGCCGGGATACGGGTGCGCGGCGTGCTGCGGCGTGGGATCCGCCAGCCTCCGTTGTCAGAAACCATATAGGCAAAACCAGGCGCAAAACCGGTGAATGCCACGTTCCACGTTGATTCCTGATGACGGCGAATCACTTCCTGAACGCCGATCCCCATTAATTCTGCGACGGCGGAAAGATCTTCGCCGTTGTAATGTACCGGGATCGTCACCTGTTGCCCGCTGCGTTGACCTCGCTGCGTCAAAGGGCGACGGGCAATCTGTTCGGCGAGCTTAGCCACGCTGGTTTGCGTGGGCTGAAAGCGAATAAGCAGCGTGCGCGCTGCCGGAATGATTTCTTCTATTCCCTGTGCCGGCGAGCGACTAAGCGAATCAAAAAGCGCCAGCGTGTCGTCCAGTGAACCCAGCTCCACCAGGAAGCTGCTTAGATTTACGGCTAAAAATCTCACCTCACGCCCCCTGCCAGGCGGCATCCGGCACATCAGTAATAAACATATGGCCCGGCGCATGGCTGATGGCGAAAGGCACGCCGGATTTCATTATCGCCGCCTGCGGAGTAACGCCGCACGCCCAGAAAACCGGGATTTCGCCCGGCTCAATGCGTACCGGGTCCCCAAAGTCAGGACGTGAAATATCGCTGATGCCCAACAGATGCGGTTCGCCAACGTGAACCGGCGCGCCGTGCACTGCCGGAAAACGTCCGCTAATTATCACCGCATCCGCCACTTTATCTGCCGGGATCGGACGCATCGACACGACCAGCTCCCCCTCCAGGCGACCTGCCGGGCGACAGAGACGGTTGGTTTTATACATCGGCACGTTGCAGCCATCGGTAATGTGGCGCACGTCAATGCCTGCTTCACGCAGCGGCGTTTCAAAAGTAAAGCTACAGCCGATTAAAAAAGTGACCAGATCGGGATGCTGCTGCCAGAGCGCGCGGGCATCGGTAATTTCATCTACCAACTCGCCACGCTCCCAGACACGATAGCGAGGAATATCGGTACGCAAATCCGCCCCTTCCGCCAGCACGGTTTCATGCCCGCCGGCTTCGATAACATCCAGTACCGGACAGCTTTGCGGATTGCGTTGCGCATAGAGAAGAAAATCGAAAGCCCACTCGCGCGGCAGACAAATCATATTCGCCTGGGTCATGCCCGGCGCCATTCCGGCGGTCGGTTTATCAAAACCGTTACGAATAGCAAGACGTGCCTCGCGTACGGCGGCAATCGCCTGCTGACTGGCTTTCATTAAGTTAGTCATCGCTGCTCCTTACGGCTGAGAAATAAACGAACGGATGGCAATGCCCTGAGCTTCGAGCAGCGTACGAATCTGGCTCGCCATGGCGATGGCGCCGGGGCTGTCGCCGTGTACGCAAATAGATTCCGCCTGAATCGGGGTGAATTTTCCTTCGACAGATTTCAAGCCGCCGTCGGTAATCAGTTGCAGCATGCGTTCCGCCACCTGCTGCGCATCATGCAGTACAGAGCCAGCTTCACGGCGGGAAACCAGAGTTCCGTCAGCGTGATAGGCGCGGTCGGCGAAGGCTTCAGCAATGGTTTTCAGCCCTTTTTGCTGCGCAAGCGCCAGCACCGGCGATCCCGCCAACCCTACCAGCGGCAGTTGCGGATCGACCGCCAGAATGCCGTCGATCACTGCTAATGCCTGACGTTCGTTATAAGCAATGGTGTTATAGAGCGCGCCATGAGGCTTCACGTAGCGCACCTGAGTCCCCGCCGCACGGGCCAACCCTTGCAGCGCGCCAATCTGGTAAATCACATCGGCGGTCAGTTCATCGCTGGCGATGTCCATATTGCGGCGGCCAAACCCCACCAGATCCGGATAAGCGACATGCGCGCCCACCGTCACGCCCTGATTTTTTGCCGCTTTCAGGGTTTCCAGGATGCCCGCCGGAGAACCTGCGTGAAATCCGCAGGCCACGTTGGCGCTGCTGACCAGTTTTAGGATCGCGGCGTCGTCGCCCATCGTCCATTGCCCGAAGCTTTCGCCCAAATCGCTATTGAGATCGATCGTTTTTAGCATGTGTTTTTCCTCAGACAATCTTCAGGAAATTGAAAATCGCGCCAACGGAGAGCGCCCCCATGTACCAGGTCAGCGCGCAGGTGATAAGCCCCGTCCACAGCAGCCAGCGTGGATAAGAGTAACCTGACATCAGATCAGCGCGTTTCCAGCCCACGTAGACAAAAATCGTCAGGCCGATAGGTAAAATCAAGCCGTTGAAACCACCTGCGAATACCAACAGCGCCGCAGGCGCAGTGCCAAGCAGCAGGTAAACAACCAGGGAGACGGCAATAAACAGTACGGTTGCAATGTTGCGCTGGCGTTCTGTCATTTTCTGGTTAAATACCGTCATAAAGCTGACGGAGGTGTAGGCCGCGCCAATTACGCTGGTGAGCGCAGCAGCCCAGAAGATGAAGCCGAAGATCCGCACGCCGTAATTGCCCACCGCATGCTGAAATGCCTGCGAGGCGGGGTTAGCCACCTGGCTGGAAATATCCAGCGTCACCCCGCTTGCCACCACGCCCAGCACCGCCAGGAAAAGCACATAGCGCATCAACCCTACCACCAGGATACCTTTGGTGGCCGCGGATGAAACGGCAGCAATATTCTCAACGCCGGTCATGCCCTTATCCAGCAGACGGTGCGCGCCAGCGTAGGAGATGTAACCACCCACGGTGCCGCCGACAATGGTGGTGATCATGGCAAAGTTCATGCTGTCCGGGAAAACGCTCTGGCGCAGCGCCTCGCCCACCGGCGGCTGGGAAACAAAGGCTACGTATAAAGTCAGACCAATCATTACCAGCCCAAGGATGATAATAAGGCGGTCAATGGCGGTACTTGCCCGGCGCGAAGAGAAGATGTAAATCGCCAGCATTGCGCTGATCAACCCGCCCCACTTCGGGGAAAGGCCGAGCATGGCGTTTAAGCCCAGGCCAGCCCCGGCAATATTGCCGACGTTGAACACCAGGCCGCCAAAAATCACCAGCACCGCCAGCAGATAACCGCTGCCGGGCAGCGCTTCGTTAGCCACATCGGATGCGCGCATCCGCGTAACCGTAACCACGCGCCAGATATTTTGCTGCACCACAAAGTCGATAATTATCGAGGCCAGGATACCAAAGGCAAAGGCTGCGCCCATGGTGGCGGTGAAGGTTGCCGTCTGGGTAATAAAGCCCGGCCCGATGGCCGAGGTCGCCATCAGGAATATTGCCGCCATCAGCGACGAGCGTCGCTTCTGAATAAAGGATTTTTTTTCGGTTTCTTGCGCAGCCATCTGACTCACTCCGTTTTTAGAATTATGACCTTTTCTGTTAAGCAATAAGCGGACCATCATTGGAACAAAGCGTTAACATTGTTAATCAAATATGAATATATTGTTGAACAATAAGCTAGTGACTGTTGATTAAACACACAAACAGAATCGAGTATCGGATGATAAAAAACCGACGGCGATCACTTTTTGGCATTTTTCGCAGGCAAACAAGCGATAAAAAGCACCAGTAAAGCGCATAAAAATGCACGAACGCACCAATTAAGTGCATAAATTGAAAATATCCCCGCTATGTCAACGCCTTGCCGCTGTCTGGTTAATATGTGAAGATTGCCGCTCAACGGGCCACTGCGCAGAAAACCATGAAAAAAGATGTGCCCGCTCAAATGCTGAGCGAGAAAATCGCCGAAACTATTCGGCAGAAAATTATCATCGGCGAGCTGGCGCCCGGCACTCGTTTATCGGAGGCTTCGCTCAGCGAACAGTTGGATATTTCGCGCAACACGCTGCGCGAGGTGTTCCGTATGCTCACTCAGGAAGGCCTGTTGCGTTACGAACCAAACCGTGGGGTTTATGTGGCGGTGCCGGATATGGCGGCGATTCTGGATATCTACCGCATTCGTCGTCTGATTGAGTGTGACGCCCTGACTCATGCCTATCCGCTGCACCCGGCAGTGGCGAAAATGGAAGCGGCGGTGACAGAAGCGCGGGAGTATCGCCAGTCCAGCGACTGGCGCCGTGTAGGAACGGCGAACATGAAGTTCCATACGGCGATTGTTGAACTTGCCGACAGCGAGCGCCTGACCCGCCTGTATCGCAATATCTCCGCCGAGCTGCGGCTGGCGTTCGGCCATCTTAACGATCCAGAAATGCTTTACGCGCCTTATATAGAGAAGAACGCGCATATTCTGGCGCTGCTCAATGACGGCCAGAATGAAAAAGCCGCTCAGACCCTGGCGGAATATCTCGAACTATCCGAACGCACGGTGCTGGCGGCCTGGGCCAGGCATAAACAATCGGCCTGAGCCGCTACTTGCGCAGCGGCACGTCTTTTAGCAGCAACGACAGCATAAAGGCGAACACGACAACGCCCGCAGAAATAATGTAGACGGAGTGGAGCGCCGAACCAAACGCCTGAAGATAATCATCGCGCAGCGCTACGGGCAGTTCGTGAATCGCATTTGCACTGAGCTGTTGCGGCAACTGAACGCCAGCCGGTATCAGCACGGCAAGTTTATTTTGCAACACGTTAGTGAAAATCGCCCCAAACGCCGCAACGCCAATTGAACCGCCAATCTGGCGGAACAGCGTCGCGCTTGAGGTCGCCACGCCAATCAGCTTTTGTTCCACGCTGTTTTGCACCGCCAGCACCAGCACCTGCATTACCATGCCGAGTCCAAAACCCAGCAGCGCGATATAGAAATAGAGAATGTGTATCGGGGTGTCGATTTTTAACGTGCCCAGCAGCGCCATCGCGATAAACGTCAGCAGCGTCCCCATTATCGGGAAGATGCGGTAACGTCCAATTTTGCTGATTATCCGCCCGCTGATAATCGACGTAAGCATCAGCCCGCCCATCAATGGCAGCAACTGTATCCCCGCTTCCGTCGGCGTTGAGGATTTCACAACCTGCAGGTAAAGCGGCAGGAACGTCATCGAGCCAAACAATGACATCCCGATAATAAAACCGATCAGGCAGCTTAGCAGGAAGGTGCGGTCGCGGAACAATCCCAGCGGAATAATGGGCTCGATGGCCAGACGTTCTTCATAAATAAAGCCGCCGAGGGTGACGACAAAGAAAGCGAAAATGCACCACAACTGCGGATCGGACCAGGCCATCACCGTGCCGCCCTGGCTTGTGAAGAGAATCAGACAGGTTAGCGAGATGGCGAGATACCCCGCCCCCAAAAAGTCGATCTGGTGGCGGATTCGCGCCGTTTGCGGTTTAAGCACCGCGCCAATCACCAGCAGAGCAAAAATCCCCAGCGGCAGGTTGATGTAAAATATCCAGCGCCAGGAAAAGTGTTCCACCAGGAAGCCGCCAATAAGCGGGCCAATCACCGTCGCCAGGCCGAATACGCCACCAAACAATCCCTGATATTTTCCGCGCTCCGCCGGTGGGATAACGTCACCTACCGCAGCCATCGTCACTACCATCAAACCGCCGCCGCCCAGCCCCTGTAAAGCACGCATCAAAATGAGCTGCGTCATATTCTGCGCCAGGCCGCAAAGTACGGAGCCGAGTAAAAACAGAACGATCGCCGTTTGCAGCACGATTTTACGGCCGAGAAGATCGCCGAATTTCCCGT
Source organism: Dryocola boscaweniae (assembly GCF_025215095.1). Taxonomy (GTDB): domain Bacteria; phylum Pseudomonadota; class Gammaproteobacteria; order Enterobacterales; family Enterobacteriaceae; genus Dryocola; species Dryocola boscaweniae. The sequence continues at coordinate 26,291 of NZ_JALHAP010000074.1, forward strand.
ACAACGGCACGACGATAGTGGAAGCCAGCAGATAGGCGGTCACCACCCAGGAGAGTTTTTCCAGCCCGCCAAGTTCCCCGACGATGGTGGGCAAGGCGGTGGACACGATGGTTTGATCGAGCGCGGCCAGCAGCATCACCAGCATAAGCGCGGAAAACAGCAGGCGAACCGAGGTCGTCTGCGTTGAAGATTCAGTCTGCGAAGTCGATGATATTGTCATAGGGTCATTGTTTTCATTAGCTAGGAAATTAATACAGCAGAAATATTTTCATCTGGTCAAGGATTGTGGCCTGGAAGCCTTGATAAAGCTGTCGCAAAACTCTGAAACTTAACTTTTCGAACGGTAAAGACATTGTGGTTTCTTTTCAAATCTTCATCCGCATTATTGCTAATCAGACCCATTGCTACTCTTCGAGATTCACTCTGTCGCCGCGCGTTGTCGGCTCTGAGATCACCAGAAATTCAGTCTCATTCAGCGAGTCGTTTCTGGCCTGATGTTTTGTCTGTGGCGGAATGGAAATGCCTTCTCCGGCACACACCAGGTAACGCTCTCCTTCCAGCTCCATCGTGAGCTCACCGGAGAGGACAAAAAAGAACTGTTGAGCCACGCAATGGTAGTGACGCCGCTCCATTTTTCCGCCAGGCATTCTTTCATGAATGATGCTCAGCGCCTGCTCTTTCAGCAGATGCCAGCCGTCGCAATCTTCACCCCATTTGTAGTGTTCCGCATTTTGCTTTGAAACAATCATATTTTGCCTTGTTATATGCGTTAATTTGACGTTGGTCAGGATGTAAACTTTCCCGGTTAACATTCCAGCGGAAAAGCGGGGGGGTTTCACATAATGCATTAATTAATAGCGTAATTATTACTATAAACGCTTTTCGCAAACCGGCTTAAATAATGACCACCGTCACATTTTGGCGACACTTGTTTTCCCTCAGGATTAAGGGGTACATTAGCGTCGGCTGGTGGATTATTCGGCCCTCGAATGCAATGTGAAACGGCTTTTTTGGGTATAAAGCTAATCCCAAAATGCGCAATTGGCGGTTTCACTTTTCTATACTGCCTTATCTGGCGATCTAAGTGCGTTAATACGCGCGGAGCAATGTGAAGTGAAATATTTTCTGATGGGTATCTCGGTCATTCTGATGTTGTGGGTCGGTACTTTTGTGATGATGGTTGAATAACATCCCGCACGGCAGATGATAAAAAAACAGGAGCCATAGGCTCCTGTTTTCGTTTTACTCGCTCACATCAGCAGCAGATTTAGCGCTGGTCGGCAGCAACCCATCAGCACGGAACATCGCCTTTATGCCCCGCACTGCCTGGCGGATACGATCGCGGTTTTCAATCAGCGCGAAACGTACGTGCGTATCGCCATAGTCGCCAAAGCCCACGCCCGGCGAGACGCACACTTTTGCATCCTGCAGCAGCTTTTTGGCAAATTCCAGCGAGCCCATCGCCGCATACTGTTCCGGAATTTTCGCCCAGACATACATTGACGCTTTCGGGCATTCCACCATCCAGCCCGCTTCGTGCAGGCCTTTTACCAGCACGTCACGGCGGCGTTTATACTGCTCGGCAATATCGCGCACGCATTGCTGATCCCCTTCCAGCGCGGCGATGGCCGCCACCTGCAGCGGAGTGAAGGTGCCGTAATCGTGATAACTTTTGATACGCGCAAGCGCGCTTACCAGCTCCCGGTTTCCCACCATAAAGCCAATGCGCCAGCCCGCCATATTGTAACTTTTCGACAGGGTGAAGAACTCAACCGCCACGTCGCGTGCGCCCGGCACCTGCATAATCGACGGGGCTTTCCAGCCGTCGTAAACGATATCGGCATAGGCCAGATCGTGTATCACCAGCACGTCGTAACGTTTCGCCAGGGCCACCACTTTCTCAAAGAATTCCAGCTCTACACACTGCGCCGTTGGGTTAGACGGGAAACCGAGGATCATCATTTTCGGTTTTGGATAACTTTCACGAATAGCGCGCTCCAGCTCGTTGAAGAAATCCACGCCTTCAACCAGCGGCACGGAACGCACCTGCGCACCGGCAATAACCGCCCCGTAGATATGAATCGGGTAGCTTGGATTGGGCACCAGCACGGTATCGCCATGATCGAGCGTGGCCAGCATCAGGTGGGCCAGCCCCTCTTTGGAGCCAATGGTGACAATCGCTTCGCTTTCGGGATCGATATCCACTTCGTAACGATCTTTGTACCAGTGCGAAATAGCACGGCGTAAACGAGGAATACCTCGCGAGGTGGAGTAGCCGTGCGTGTCGTCACGCTGCGCCACCGTACAAAGCTTTTCCACAATGTGCGGCGGAGTTGGGCCATCAGGGTTACCCATACTGAAATCAATAATATCTTCGCCGCGACGACGTGCAGCCATTTTCAGCTCGGCGGTGATATTAAACACATACGGAGGGAGACGATCGATACGCGAAAAACGGCGTGCAGGACTGGTGTCAGCCATAAATACCTCAGATTACGTAAGCGCCCGGACCGTCCGAGCGACGCTGCCACGTTGTTGTGGCCTGTCTTGAAAATAACCTGAATAAAAATCGTCTGTCGAGAGGGTAAGCAAAATATTTTTCGCCTCATCAAAACATGAACTTTCATTTGAAAGAAATCCCTGTTTCATTTCGGGATGGAAGCCTATATTAACCAGGCAGTAACAAACCAATAACTCTGACCTTACAACGAAGTGGAGTCCTCGCATGAACCTGCATATTGATGATTTGCCACAAGCTATTCGCGAGATAAAACAGCAACTGCGCCGGGAACTGCCTGATTACAGGGAAGTGTTCGCCGAGCTGGAAAATGATATGAAGCGCCAGATCGAAGCGATTCAAGCTGAGACTGCGCGTGGTGAAAACCCCGTCCCGCAGATCCATGCAGACGACATTATTCACAACCGCGTCAGCGAGCAGCAAAAAGCGCTAATCCGCCAGCGTGGATGCTGCACCGTGAAAGGCGTTTTTCCGCAATCGCAGGCCCGCGCCTGGAACGAAGAGATCGGCGATTATCTCGACAGAAATGATTTTGTCGAAAAGCTAAAAAACGCCGCAGAAGATAACTATTTCGGCACGCTTGCCGCCAGTAAACCGCAGATTTACGGTATTTACTGGTCTAAGCCGCAGGTTGAAGCCCGCCAGCACGAACGAATGAAAGCGGTTCAGGTATTTCTCAATAATCTTTGGGAAACCCGCAGCGCTGGCAAGCAGCATTTTGATGCCGATCGCGTTGTCAGCTATGCCGACCGTACTCGCCGCCGTCCGCCTCGCTCAACGTCTCTGGGCCTTTCTCCTCACGTGGATGGCGGCTCGGTAGAACGCTGGCTGGATGAGAATTTTCGTCACGTTTATCGCCATGTCTTTTCCGGCCAATGGCAGCGCTACAACCCTTTTGCTGCAGAAGGCCGCACGGAAGTGCGCGAATTTCCTTCCCCGGCGGTTTGCTCCATGTTCCGTACCTTTCAGGGCTGGACGGCGCTTAGCCCGCAGCGTAAGCATGGCGGCACGCTGAACCTGCTGCCGATTGCCAACGCCATGGCTTATATTCTGTTGCGGGCGCTACAGGATGATGTGCCGGAAGAGTCGCTTTGCGAGGCCAAACCAGGGCGAGCGCTTTCCATTAACGAACGGTGGCATCCCCTTTTATTAACCGGGATTTCCTCAATTCCCGATATGGAGGCGGGCGATACGGTGTTCTGGCACTGCGATGTGATTCACTCCGTGGAAAACGAGCATCTTGGCGAGTTCGACAGCAACGTAATGTATATCGCAGCCGCCCCGTGGTGCGAGAAGAACGCGGCTTATCTTGAACGCCAGTGGCCTGCGTTTGTGGAAGGCAAGTCTCCGCCGGATTTTGCGGCCGATGATTTTGAAGTGGATTTTGTCGGGCGCGCCACGCCGGAAGATTTGACCGCCGCAGGGCTGGAGCAACTGGGAGGTAAGTAAGCTGAGATGCCGAATAGATAAGCGGCAGCGCCACCCACCGCTATTCGCGGCAGGTGGCGCTTTACTTACCCGCCCTGCAAAATCCCGTCGGCCGCTTTTCTGGCAACCCCACCAGAATTTCCTTATCATTACCCCTCTCCCCTCAGGCATGCGAGTAACCCGTGCACGAAATTTTTAATATGCTGCTGGCGGTTTTCGACCGGGCGGCGTTGATGCTTATTTGTCTTTTCTTTCTGATCCGCATCCGCCTGTTCCGCGAACTGCTGCACAAAAATGCCCATACGCCCAAAGAACTGCTGGCCGTTACCGCCATTTTTTCAATGTTTGCCCTTTTCAGCACCTGGTCTGGCGTTCACGTTGAAGGTTCGCTGGTTAACGTGCGAATTATCGCAGTGATGGCCGGGGGTATTTTGTTTGGCCCCTGGGTGGGAATTATTACCGGTCTGATTGCCGGAACGCATCGTTATTTGATTGATATTGGCGGCATTACCGCCGTCCCCTGTTTTATCACCAGCACTGCCGCTGGTTTTATTTCCGGCTGGATCAGCCGAAAAATCCCTAAAGAGCAGCACTGGCGAGTGGGCATCATGGCCGGCATGCTGTGCGAAACGATGACGATGATTCTGGTGGTGCTGTGGGCGCCGTCCATTGCGCTGGGCTGGGATATCGTGTCGAAAATCGGCATTCCGATGATCCTCGGTACGGTATCTATCGGCTTTATCGTATTGCTGGTACAAAGCGTTGAGGGCGAGAAGGAGGCGAGCGCTGCGCGACAGGCAAAACTTGCGCTGGATATCGCCAACAAAACCCTGCCCCTGTTTCGTAACGTAAACAGCGAATCTTTGCGTCAGGTCTGCGATATTATTCGTCAGGATATCAATGCCGATGCGGTCGCCATTACCAACATCGACAAAGTGCTGGCCTACGTTGGCGTCGGCGAAAAAAATTATAAGCAGAACGATGTCGGCATCAGCCCGCGAACCCAGCAGGCGCTGCGCGACGGCAAAATCATTATTCGTAATGACGATGAGGCATATCGCACACCGGAAATTCACTCGCTGATAATCATTCCGCTGTGGGAAAAAGGCGTGGTGACCGGCACGCTGAAAATCTACTATCGCCACGCGCACCAGATCACTTCGACGCTTCAGGAAATGGCGGTCGGGCTGTCGCAGATTATTTCAACGCAGCTTGAAGTATCCCGCGCCGAGCAACTGCGTGAAATGGCTAACAAAGCCGAGCTTCGCGCCCTGCAAAGCAAAATTAACCCGCACTTTTTATTTAACGCGCTAAACGCTATTTCGTCGTCGATTCGTCTGAATCCGGACACCGCCCGCCAGTTGATATTCAATTTGTCGCGCTATTTACGCTACAACATTGAGCTAAATGACGACGAGCAGATCGACATCAAAAAAGAGCTCTATCAGATTAAAGATTATATCGCCATTGAGCAGGCCCGCTTTGGCGACAAGCTGACGGTGATTTATCACATTGATGAGGACGTGAACTGCCTGATCCCAAGTCTGCTTATCCAGCCGCTGGTAGAGAACGCGATTGTACACGGCATTCAGCCCTGCAAAGGCAAAGGCGTCGTTACCATAAGCGTGGAAGAAAGCGGCAACCGGGTGCGCATTGCGGTCAGGGATACCGGGAACGGCATCGATCCGCAGGTGATTGAGCGCGTTGAGGCCAACGAAATGCCGGGCAATAAAATTGGCCTGCTGAATGTGCATCACCGGGTGAAATTACTCTACGGAGAAGGTTTGCATATTCGTCGCCTGGAGCCGGGTACTGAGATTGCGTTTTACGTGCCTCACGCGGTAACTGCCGTACCGCCGGGTCTGCTGCCGCTGGAAGGAGAAAAAGCATGAAGGTCATCATTGTAGAAGATGAGGTGCTGGCCCAGCAGGAGCTGAACTGGCTGATTAAAGAACATTCGCAGATGGACATTGTCGCCACTTTTGATGACGGTATGGACGTGCTGAAGTATCTACAGCATCACGAAGTCGACGCTATTTTTCTGGATATCAATATCCCTTCCCTTGATGGCGTGCTGCTGGCGCAAAATATCAGCAAGTTCGTCCATAAGCCGTTTATCGTGTTTATTACCGCCTGGAAAGAACACGCGGTTGAGGCATTTGAGCTGGAAGCCTTCGACTACATTCTAAAACCTTACCAGGAATCGCGCATTATCGGCATGCTGCAAAAGCTGGAAGCCGCCTGGCAGCAGCAGACCGCGCCCCACGCAACCGGCCAGAGCAGCCGCGAAAACGTGACCATTAATCTGGTGAAAGATGAGCGCATCATAGTGACGGATATCAACGATATTTATTACGCCGAAGCGCATGAAAAAATGACTTTTGTGTACACGCGGCGCGAAGCTTACGTAATGCCGATGAACATTACGGAATTTTGCAGCCGCCTGCCGGAAAACCATTTTTTTCGCTGCCACCGCTCGTACTGCGTGAATCTGAGTAAGATCCGCGAAATAGAACCGTGGTTTAACAATACCTATATTTTACGCCTGCGGGATCTGGATTTTCAGGTGCCGGTTAGCCGCAGCAAAGTAAAAGAGTTTCGTCAACTGATGCGTCTGTAGGAAGGAAGAACGGGCGCGGGGCTCCGCGCCCGAAGATTCAGATAATTTGCCCCAGCGTCTGACGCAAATGCGCGCCTGCGCCCAGCAACCCGGGCTGGTCGTGAGTAATCAGGTAAACCGGAATGTCTTTGACGTAGTCTTTGAAACGCCCCTTGTCTTCGAAGCCGCCGCGAAAACCAGAGGCTTTAAAGAATTCCAGGAAGCGCGGCACGATACCGCCTGCGATATAAACGCCGCCAAAGCAGCCGAGCGTCAACGCCAGGTTGCCGCCAAAGCGCCCCATAATGACGCAAAACAGCGAAAGCGCGCGACGGCAGTCGGTGCAACTGTCTTCCAATGCCCGTTCAGTGATATCTTTTGGCTCGTAGCGTTCCGGCTCACGGCCGTCTGATTTGACAATCGCACGGTACAAATTGACCAGGCCCGGCCCTGAAAGCACGCGCTCTGCCGAAACGTGGCCGATTTCACCGCGCAGCTCTTCAAGGATGATGCCCTCTTCTTCGCTGTTTGGCGCAAAATCAACGTGACCGCCCTCGCCCGGCAGGCTCACCCAGCGTTTATCGACGTGGACAAGATGCGCGACGCCAAGCCCTGTTCCCGCGCCGTAAACGGCGATTGGTTTGCCCGCTACCGGTTCTTCGCCGCCGAATTTGATCAGGTGTTCCTTTTTAATCATCGGAATGGCCATGGAGACGGCGGTAAAATCGTTGATGATTTCCAGATGTTCGAAAGCGAGATTTTTTTTCATCTCGCTAATAGAGAATTGCCAGGTATGGTTGGTCATCGCCACCCAGTCGCCGGTTATCGGGCATGCGATAGCGATACACCCATCCGTCACGACTGCATTGTGCTCTTTGAGATAATGCACCACCACCGCTTCCAGGCTCGGGAAATCGAGGCCGGAATAGGTTTTTGCCTGCGTGATATCACCATTTTCAACGTTACACAGTGCCAGACGCGCGTTGGTGCCGCCAACATCTCCCACCAAAGCATATTTTGTCATTCTTCAACTGCTCCGCTAAAGTCAATAAGTCCTGGCACCACTGTAAAAAAAGCCCACCAAAACAACAACGCCCCAGGCATAAATGTCAGGGAATAATAGAGCTATATCACAGAATGGCTTGACCGTTTCAGCTTCTTTTGCCGCACAGGGTCAACGGTTCTCTGGCAGGCTATAAAAAGTGACGAGCTTTGCGCTTAAAAATTCAGATTAAGGAACTCTCATGCTCCATCCGCGAGCCAGAACCATGCTGGTTCTTTCTCTGCCAGCATTAGTCATCGGCGTCTTTTCAAGTCTGGTATTGATTGTGGTGATGAAAATCGCCTCAGTTTTGCAAAATTATCTGTGGGTCTATCTTCCTACTCGTTTTGGCCTGGATTTGAACTCTCCGGTCTGGATACTGCTGATGCTCACGCTTACGGGTATCGCGGTGGGGCTGGTGATTCGCTATATGCCAGGCCACGCGGGGCCCGATCCGGCAACGGAGCCGTTAATTGGCGCGCCTGTTTCGGTAATGGCGCTGCCAGGCCTGATCCTTGCTCTGATTATTGGCCTCGCGGGCGGCGTCAGTTTGGGTCCTGAACATCCTGTTATGGCGGTGAATATCGCGCTGGCCGTGGCCATTGGCGCGCGCCTGTTCCCTCGCGTGGGCGCACTGGACTGGACGATACTTGCCGCAGCCGGAACAATCGGCGCGCTGTTTGGCACGCCCGTTGCGGCCGCGCTGATTTTCTCGCAAACCCTGGGCGGCAATAATGACGTGCCGATGTGGGATAGATTATTCGCGCCGCTTATGGCCGCCGCCGCAGGCGCCCTGACGACCGACCTGTTCTTCCATCCTGATTTCTCACTGCCGGTGGCGCAGTATCCTGAATTACGTCTGGTGGATATTTTCAGCGGAGCGGTTGTTACGGCTATCGCAATCGCGCTTGGCATGGTCGCCGTGTGGTGCCTTCCGCGCGCGCACCGCCTGATGCACAAGCTCAAACACCCGGTGCTTATTCTTGGCGTCGGTGGATTCGTGCTTGGCCTGCTGGGCATTATTGGCGGGGAAGTAACGCTGTTTAAAGGGCTGGATGAGATGCGCCATCTCGCCCTTTCACAGGACAATACGGTCGCCGCTTTGCTGATGTTCGCGGTGGTGAAACTCGCAGCGATGGTGGTTGCCTCCGCCAGTGGATTCCGCGGCGGCCGAATTTTTCCGGTGGTCTTTGTGGGCGTTGCGCTGGGAATGATGCTGCATCAACACGTTGAAGCCGTTCCGGCAGCCATCACGCTGTCGTGCGCCATTCTTGGCATGGTGCTGGTGGTAACGCGTGACGGCTGGCTGAGCCTGTTTATGGCGATGGCCGTGGTGCCGGATATCAAGCTGCTGCCGCTGCTGTGCATCGTCATGCTGCCGGCCTGGCTGCTGCTGGCAGGCAAGCCGGTGATGATGGTCGATAAAACCCAGCGTTAGTTTTCGCCGGAATTGCGTCTCGCGAGTGAAGAGGTCACCGCCTGGAGCAGTTCTGGAATATCCTGCTTAGGCAGAACGACTTCGATAAGCGTGAGGCGTTCTGCTTTTGCCGCTTTGCGCATCACCTCTTCGAGTTGCACCGTTTCCGTCACCCGCCAGCACTGCGCCTGGCAATGCAGATGCATCGCCTGCGGCAATTGCGTCCAGTTCCAGGGAGCAATGTCGTTATAACGCTGCTCCGCGCCGTGAATCGCTCTTTCCACGGTGTAGCCCTCGTTATTGAGCAGGAGAATTATCGGATTTTGTCCATCGCGCTGCATCGATCCCAGTTCCTGAATGGTTAGCTGAGCGGAACCGTCGCCGATAAGCAGCACCACACGGCGATGAGGACAGGCGGTTTGCGCGCCAAAAGCCGCAGGCAGCGTGTAGCCAATCGATCCCCATAGCGGCTGGGCGATAAAAGTCGTGCCTGCGGGCAGCGTAAGCGTTGCCGCGCCGAACGCCGCGGTGCCCTGATCCGCCAACACAATGTCGCCAGGCTGCAGGAAGTTCTGCACAACCTGCCAGAGCGCATGCTGATCTAATATTCCGCTTTCGCAGGCCGGCAACGCCGGCGGTTTTTGATGGGGCACAGGCCTGTGAGAAACCTGACGTTTACAAAGCTGGTGCAGCACTTCAACGGCCTGCGACATCGGCAGGCCGCTAAACCAACGGTCGCCGATCCGCGCGGCCTCAGGCTGAATGTCTATCGTTTGCCGGGTCGTGAGTTTCTGGGTAAATCCCGCGGTAATGGTATCGGTAAATTTCACGCCGACGCAAACAACCAGCTCGGCGCCTTCAATAGCCGTTTTAATCCCCTCTTCGCTCGCCGCGCCGCTGTAGGTGCCGATAAATCCCTGCTGTCCTTCGTCGAATAAGCCTTTTCCCATCAGTAACGTCGCATGCGGGAGCGGCGTGTCATCCATCCATTGCTGGAGCGCCTTTTGCTGCGCGTAACGCAGCGCCAGAAAATCAGCCAGCAAGGCTACGCTACGGCTTTCAGAAAGCTTTTCCTGCGCCGCTTTGCGAAACTCATCCAGCACGGCGGTTTCGGCGGACTGGACATGCAACGCTAAAGAGTGAGCAGGCTTTGTCGCAGGAGCCTGAGCAACGTCGCTCGGCAAGAGCAGATACCCGGGACGGCTTTTGCTGAGTGATTCCCGCAGCACACGATCTATTTCATAGCAGGCATTCTCTGGGGTAAGCGCGGCCTGCGAGACCGTGACCTCTTTTGCCATGCGCGCAAAATGCTGGAAATCCCCGTCGCCCAGCGTGTGGTGCATCAGTTCGCCCCGAAGCTGGGCCGCCAGACAAGGCGCGCCGACGACGTGGATAACCGGCAGATATTCGGCGTAGCTTCCAGCAATCCCATTTATTGCGCTGAGTTCGCCCACGCCAAACGTTGTCAGCAAAGCGGCTGCGCCGTTACAGCGGGCGTACCCGTCTGCGGCGTAAGCGGCGTTGAGTTCATTGGCGCATCCAACCCAGCCAAGCTGCGGATGCGCAATGACGTTATCCAAAAACTGTAAGTTGTAATCGCCCGGCACACCAAAGAGGTGAGCAATCCCACATTCGTTTAAGCGGTCAAGGAGATAGTCCGCAACACAATAGCGCATAGCATGTTCCTTCCAGGAGGGCCTGCTGTGAGTATTGAAGATCTGCGATCGGTGTCGAGGTTCTGCCTCGATTAAGTGCTGGAAAGAATGTTTTACAGACAAACGAGGTGTAGTCTGATGGTCACGCGCGCTGTGTAAACGTATACACTAAATCTGGAATTCACTGACAAGGGTAATAAAATGGTCCATCAGGCAAATCCTTCCCGTTATGAATCAATGGAGTACCGCCGTTGTGGGCGCAGCGGGCTGAAGCTTCCCGCCGTCTCGCTTGGGCTGTGGCACAATTTTGGTGATACCACCTTAGTAGACAACAGCCGCCAGTTGCTGCGCCGCGCGTTCGATGTGGGAATTACCCATCTGGATTTGGCTAATAATTACGGCCCGCCTCCTGGCTCTGCGGAAGAGAACTTTGGGCGAATTCTGCGTGAAGACTTTTTGCCGTACCGCGACGAGCTGATTATCTCGTCTAAAGCTGGCTACACCATGTGGGACGGCCCCTATGGCGACTGGGGCTCGCGTAAATATCTGATAGCAAGTCTCGATCAGAGCCTGAAACGCATGGGCTTAGAATATGTTGATATCTTCTATCATCACCGTCCGGACCCTGAAACTCCGCTTGAGGAGACTATGCGTGCCCTGGATCACGTGGTTCGCCAGGGCAAAGCGCTATATGTCGGGCTGTCTAATTATCCTGCGGAACTTGCGCGGCAGGCGATTGATATCCTTAACGATCTCGGCACGCCTTGCCTGATTCACCAGCCAAAATATTCCATGTTTGAACGCGGGCCTGAAGACGGTCTGCTGGACGTATTGCAGGAAAAAGGCGTTGGCAGCATCGCATTTTCGCCGCTGGCGGGCGGGCAGCTTACCGACCGTTATCTCAACGGTATTCCTGCGGATTCTCGCGCCGCAAGCGGCAGCCGCTTCCTCAATCCAGATCAGCTAACGGAAGAGAAACTGGCGAAGGTGCGCAAGCTTAACGCCATTGCCGAACGCCGTGGGCAGAAGCTGTCGCAAATGGCGCTGGCCTGGGTTCTTCGTAATGATAAAGTGACGTCGGTGCTGATTGGCGCAAGCAAAATTAGCCAGATTGACGATGCTGTGGGCATGCTGGCAAATCGTCATTTCAGCGCGGCTGAGCAGGCGGAAATAGAAGCTGTATTAATGTAACCGCTTACCCTGAACGGTTATTTTGTCAGCATAATTAGCAAAAAATGCTCTCTGGGGCGATTTAAGAGTTGTGGCGATGAAACACTTGTTTACCACCGCTTAATATTGCGTTAACAGGCCGCCACGCGGCTACCCGGTGTTAAGGAGAGAGTATGTTCAGGTCACTGATTCTTGCGATTGCATTACTGGCGTCTGTCCCGCTGGTCGCGAATGCGGGCGAAATCACCCTGTTGCCGTCGGTGAAATTAAACATTGGCGATCAGGATTATCGCGGTAACTACTGGGACGGACGCGGCTGGCGCGACCGTGGCTACTGGCATCGAAACTATGAATGGCGTGACCGGGGCTGGCATCGCCATCGCGGCTGGGACAGAGGACGCGGCAGCTATGAAAAAGGCTATCGCGCAGGCTGGAACGACCGTGACGATCATCGTGGACGCGGCCGTGGTCATGGGCACGGACATCACCATTAAGCAAACTTTCGACCTCTCCCGCCCGGGAGAGGTTTTTTAAAGCCCTAACGCAGTTCCGATAATCAACCACAAATTCAGCGCCACCACCAACACCACAATCGCCCATCCAGTTTGTTTTACCAGCCTGGTATTCACCAGCTCGCCCATCAGCTTTTTATCGCTGGTAAAAATCAGCAGCGGAACCAGCGCCAGCGCAATACCAAAGCTGAGCAATACCTGGCTCATCACCAGAATGCGCGTTGGGTCAAGGCCCATCAGGATCACGATAAAAGACGGCGCCATAGTAATTGAACGGCGCACCCAGAGCGGAATATAGAAGCGGACGAAGCCCTGCATCACCACCTGCCCCGCCAGCGTACCCACAACGGTTGATGACAGCCCAGCCGCCACCAGACTCAACCCAAATATCGTTGCCGCCGCGTGGCTGAGCAAAGGTTCGAGCGTTAAATAGGCCTGGTCTAAATCGGCAACGCCGGTATGTCCTGAGAAGTGGAACGCCGCCGCGGCGGTTGCCATCATCGCCAGGTTCACAAATCCTGCAATGGTCATGGCGATAGCCACATCCCATTTAGTCGCGGAATAGCGCTCTGCCCGATTGCCGTCGTGCATATTCTGAGTCAGAGATGAATGCAGATAGATAACATGCGGCATGATGGTCGCGCCAAGCACCCCGGCTGCGAGGAAAACAGCTTCGCTGGTTGGCAGGCTTGGGATCAGCATTCCTTTACCCAACTCTGCAAAATCCGGCTGCGAGAAGATCAGTTCGACAATGTAGGCTGCGGCCACGAACAGCAAGAGCCCGCCAATCACTTTTTCCAGCGGTTTTTGACCGCGACGTTGCAGCATCAGGATCAGGAAAGTGGCTATGCCGGTTAGCACCGCGCCTTGCAGGAGGGAAACGCCCAGAATCAGCTTAAAGCCGATAGCCGCGCCGATGAACTCGGCGAGATCCGTTGCCATCGCAATGATTTCCGCCTGTATCCAGTACAGCCAGACGACAGGCCGGGGATAATGATCGCGAATTTGCTCGGCAAGGTTTTTTCCCGTAGCGATCCCCAGTTTGGCGGAAAGCACCTGAATCATCATCGCCATCAGGTTCGCCCATACCACAACCCACAGCAGCTTGTAGCCGAAGCTTGCTCCCGCCTGGATATTCGTGGCGAAGTTACCGGGATCGATATAGCCAATGGCTGCGATAAACGCCGGTCCCATTAGCGCCAGTCGCAGCTTTCGCGCAGTTTTCCCACTGCTATTGTCAACACGACTGTTCGTCATTATTTGCCTCTGAGATATAGCCTTTGCTATGTTTCATGCTACCAAAATGAGAATGATTATCAAGATCATTTGTAAAGCTTATCTGGATTTCTCTGATAGATGAAAACGATGGCGGGAAGGCGGATTCTTGCATACTCGTTAACGAAACGGGTAACAGCAACCGGGTATGTTATGGATTGTGTGCGCTGACGCAACTTTTAGCTTCTTTACTTAACATAGCAGAAATGTATGGTTGATCACTAATTTTGCTATCCGTCACATGTCATCACGATAGTGTGCGATTGCTCTCGTTTTCTTATTGCTTGTTTCATAGAATGTGCAACGAAATTAAACCTGCCTCATATTTGGAGCAAATATGTCCCGCGTTCTGCACTTTGTTTTAGCGCTTGCAGTAGTTGCACTGCTTGCTTTGCTGGTTAGTCCTAACCGCAAGCAAATTCGTATTCGCTTTGTGATTCAATTATTAGTGATTGAGATGTTGCTTGCCTGGTTCTTCCTGAACTCTGAGATTGGCCTCGGCTTTGTGCGCGGCTTCTCTGAAATGTTCGAAAAACTGCTGGCATTCGCTAATGAAGGGACAAACTTTGTATTCGGTAAGATGAATGACGAAGGACTCGCCTTCTTCTTCCTGAAAGTTCTCTGCCCTATCGTCTTTATCTCTGCGCTGATCGGGATTTTGCAGCACATTCGCGTGTTGCCTGTTGTAATCCGCTTTATCGGTACGCTTCTGTCTAAAGTGAACGGTATGGGTAAACTGGAATCCTTTAACGCCGTAAGCTCGCTGATTCTGGGACAGTCAGAAAACTTCATCGCTTATAAGGATATCCTCGGCAAGATGTCTCGCAACCGCATGTACACCATGTCGGCAACCGCGATGTCTACCGTGTCCATGTCTATTGTCGGCGCGTACATGACGATGCTTGATCCTAAGTATGTCGTGGCGGCGCTGGTACTGAACATGTTCAGCACCTTTATCGTTCTGTCGCTGATTAACCCGTACCGCGTTGATGAAAGCGAAGAAAATCTGCAAATGTCTAACCTGCACGAAGGACAAAGCTTCTTCGAAATGCTGGGCGAATACATTCTGGCGGGCTTTAAAGTGGCGATTATCGTTGCTGCGATGCTGATTGGCTTCATCGCGCTGATTTCTGCGCTGAACGCCCTGTTTGCCGCGGTATTCGGCATCTCCTTCCAGGGCATTCTGGGTTACATCTTCTACCCGGTTGCATGGGTAATGGGCGTGCCTGCGCATGAGGCGCTGCAGGTTGGCAGTATTATGGCAACCAAGCTGGTTTCTAACGAATTCGTAGCGATGATGGACCTGCAGAAACTTGCTGGCAGCATGTCTCCACGCGCTGAAGGCATCCTGTCCGTATTCCTGGTCTCCTTCGCTAACTTCTCTTCTATCGGGATTATCGCCGGTGCGATTAAAGGCCTGAACGAAGAGCAGGGCAACGTGGTTTCACGCTTTGGCCTGAAGCTGGTTTACGGTTCTACGCTTGTGAGCATCCTGTCTGCGTCTATCGCAGCGCTGTTCCTGTAACCCGCTTTCTCTTATAACCGGGGCTTTTGCTCCGGTTTTTTTATGCCTGCGTTTGCCTCGCCATCCATCCGAACCAGATTTCATCCGATAAAACGCAAAAACCCCCGCCAACAGGCGAGGGTTTTATATTTTGGTGGAGCTAAGCGGGATCGAACCGCTGACCTCTTGCATGCCATGCAAGCGCTCTCCCAGCTGAGCTATAGCCCCACGATAGGTTTTTGGTTCTACGATGCAAATCTTGCTGGAGAAGATTTGGTGGAGCTAAGCGGGATCGAACCGCTGACCTCTTGCATGCCATGCAAGCGCTCTCCCAGCTGAGCTATAGCCCCAAACCGTAGAAACCTTGTCGTGTTGACGGGCGGCATCATATGAAACCCGCCACAGAGTGTCAACGGCAAATTCTTCTTCCGCGATCAATCGCCGAAAAAGCAAACAACTCATGAAGATCCTGATTGCATCTCGTCCCGCTGTAGTTAATCCTGTCACAGTTTCGTGTAAAACGATCGCATAAAATGAACCCCTAATAACTTCTTCTCTATGTAAGGAAACCACCGTGCTCAAGGAACGAATGACACCTGAAGAATTGGCGACGCTCACAGGATACAGTCGGCAAACCATCAATAAGTGGGTGCGTAAAGAGAACTGGGCAACGACGAAAAAACTCGGTGTTCAGGGCGGTAAAGCCAGGTTAATTCATATTGATGAACGCGTTCAGGAATTCATTCACAACGCGAAGCGAGCCGCTGATAAACCAGCTACTTATTCCGCTAACGGTTCTACGCTTGAAGGTTTACTGCTCCATTCCCTGAAACAGATGTCGGAAGCTGAACAGCAAAAAATGTCGGCGCTGATTTTACGTGAAGGTATTGCAGGCGTGCTGAAACGTCTGGGTATCCGCGATAGCGAATAAAAAAACCGGCGACAATGCGCCGGTTTTGTATCGAACTCTGATTGCTTACTGGCTTTCGCGTTCAGCGATAAAACCCAATGCTTTATTGATTCTTGCCACAGAACGCTGTTTGCCAATCGCGTGAACCGTAACGTCAAGCGCAGGCGATTGTCCGGCGCCAGTTACCGCTACGCGTAATGGCATGCCTACTTTACCCATTCCAACTTCCAGCTCGTCCGCCGTTGCCTGAATAACCTGGTGCACATTTTCTGCGGTCCAGTCGTTCAATGCTTCAAGCTTATCGCGCACCACTTCCAGCGGCTGGCGAGCAACCGGGCGCAAATGCTTCTTCGCAGCGTCCGCATCGAATTCGCTGAAATCTTCATAGAAGTAGCGGCAGGTTTCCGCCATCTCTTTAAGCGTTTTGCAACGTTCGCCCAGCAGTTTCACAAGCTCTGCCAGTTGCGGCCCGTTGCGGGTATCAATATTCTGCTGCTCGATATGCCACTGTAGCTGCGTCGCAACGTATTCTGGCGGCAGGTGGTTAATATAGTGGTGATTGAGCCACTGCAGCTTTTCCGTGTTGAACGCGCTTGCGGATTTGCTGACGCTGGTAAGATCGAACAGCTTAATCATCTCTTCACGGGTGAAGATTTCCTGATCGCCATGTGCCCAGCCCAGACGTACCAGGTAATTCAGCAGCGCTTCCGGCAGATAACCATCATCGCGGTACTGCATGACGCTTACCGCACCGTGACGTTTAGATAATTTTTTGCCGTCATCGCCGTTGATCATCGATACGTGCGCATAAACCGGCACTGGCGCATTCAGCGCTTTGAGGATGTTGATCTGGCGCGGAGTGTTGTTGATATGGTCTTCACCGCGAATCACATGGGTGATTTCCATATCCCAGTCGTCCACCACTACGCAGAAGTTATAGGTCGGGGAACCGTCGGTACGACGAATAATCAGATCGTCCAGCTCCTGGTTGCTAAACTCAATCGGGCCACGGATTTGGTCGTCAAAAATGACAGAACCTTCCTGCGGGTTGGCAAAGCGAACAACGCATGGCTCATCGGCTGCGTGATGTTCATGCCCGTGGCGGCAGCGGCCGTCGTAACGCGGCTTCTCGCCCTTCTCCATTTGCTCTTCGCGCAACGCGTCAAGACGTTCTTTGGAGCAGTAGCATCTATAGGCTGTACCCGCTTCCAGCATTTCATCAATGACGTTGTTATAACGGTCAAAGCGTTTGGTCTGGTAGTACGGGCCTTCATCCCACTCAAGGCTTAGCCAGTTCATGCCGTCCATAATAGCTTCGATGGCTTCCGGGGTTGAGCGTTCGAGATCGGTATCTTCAATACGCAGCACGAACTCGCCGCCGTGGTTACGAGCAAACAGCCAGGAATAAAGAGCAGTACGAGCGCCACCTACGTGCAGATAGCCCGTTGGGCTTGGCGCAAAGCGAGTTTTGATTTTCATTGAACGGCCTTAATTACGCAAAAGTACCGGGAAATCGGTAAATGCCAGGGAAGAAATAGTGGGCAACATTCTACCACTGTGGGCTGATTCCTCAATGTTGATGCTTTTAGTTCGCCGCAAACGGCTTATTCTGATGGGAAATCAAGCGCCAATGAACAAATCGCGATCGCTTTGACTAATTTTAAGACGAACAAACAAAATCTTTAGAAAAGGCGTTGACTCATTTTCAACTCTCCCTATAATGCGACTCCACACAGCGGGGGTGATTAGCTCAGTTGGTAGAGCACCTCCTTTACACGGAGGGGGTCGGCGGTTCGAGCCCGTCATCACCCACCATTCATTAGTGAGTGAGCCCGCAGTGTGATAAGAGAATTTAGCGTTGGGTGATTAGCTCAGTTGGTAGAGCACCTCCTTTACACGGAGGGGGTCGGCGGTTCGAGCCCGTCATCACCCACCATCTCTTAATGTATTTAGCAGTACCGAAGTTTGGGTGATTAGCTCAGTTGGTAGAGCACCTCCTTTACACGGAGGGGGTCGGCGGTTCGAGCCCGTCATCACCCACCATTCGGGTCGTTAGCTCAGTTGGTAGAGCAGTTGACTTTTAATCAATTGGTCGCAGGTTCGAATCCTGCACGACCCACCAATGTAGAAAGGCGCCCTAAAGGCGCCTTTTTGCTATCTCCCATTTGCCATCCCCTCGTCCCCACCAATAAAGGTAGCGATACAAACCTAACCTTTATCCGAAGCGTGCCGATAACATCTTAATCATTCCTGGCAAGGAGTTATTATGACCACTATCAACAGCACTGCTCTGCAGGGCGGCGCTATATCCACCAGCACCACGAGCAGTTCTGCCAGCAGTTCAGGCAATAGCGTTGCTTCGCAAATCAGCCGCATCACGCAACAAATCACCAAACTGACTCAGCAGCTCAAGGACGTTGCCAACGGCAGCTCGTCCGCTGACGAAAAGCAAAAACAACAAGAACTGATTCAGGAACAAATCAGCATGTTGCAGGCTCAGTTGGCCCAGCTACAGCATCAGCAGGCTGAAGAGGCGCAGCTTAAACAAGATCAAAAACAGGTAAAAGCCGAAGGCGTCAATTATCCTTCGGACGATCATCAAATTGATATCCTTATCTAACGGTTATCCGTTGGGTCGCTAAACAGGGCGTCGCCCCGACGGGCCGCAGTTAAGTGCTGCGCCTGCTGGCGTATGACCTGCCAGATAGCTTCCGCAGCAAGAGAAAGCGATCGGTTTTTCCGGCGCACCAGCATCAGTTGCCGCTCGACTACCGGTGTCAGACGTTTAACGACTAAAGGCCGGCCTTCAGGCAGCGGCAAAGCTAGCGCCGGCAATACGCTGATGCCGATTCCCGCCTCTACCATTGGATAGAGCGTGGCCGGATGACCTATTTGCTGAACGATATTCGCGTCAATCCCAAGTCTTGCCAGCGCATCGTCAATTAAAGGGCGGCTTCCTGATGCATAATCCTGGAGTACAAGCCTCGCTCCCTGCAGCGACTGCCATGGCACATAGCCCATCTCCGCTAACGGATGGTCGCTGCGACACAAAAGCAAAAAGGGCTCAGAAAGCACAACTTCGCAGTCCAAATCGCCCGCCTGAATCGGATCAATTACGATGCCAAAATCCACTTCGCCCTGGCGTATGCTTTGTAGCACCCATTGTTGCGGCCGGTCATGAAGGACAAAACGAATGGCCGGATTCTCAAGAGCCGCGGCAGCAATAGACTGCGGCATCAGATGTGCGGAGATAGTCTGGCTGGCCGCCACACGCACCGTCCCGCTTAGTTGCAGGCCTACGCTTCGTACATCCAGCAACGTGGAATTTAATTCCTCCAGCAGCCGTTCAAGACGGCCCGCAAGCTGCAAACCGGCCCCGGTCAGCACAACTTCACGGGTGGTGCGATCAAGCAGCTTCACCCCGATTTCATTTTCAAGCTCTTTCACGCTGTGGCTTACTGCGGACTGGCTCAGGCCAATCTGCTCTCCCGCCCGGCTGAAGCTTCCGGCCTGGGCTACCGCAACAAAAGTTCTTAATTGACGCAGCGAATAATTCATTTGTTTTATTCATTAATGTATTCAATAAATCAATTTTATTTCTTAAATCAGAAAAAGCACAATAGCCAGACACCAGTTTGAGGCATGATGATGAAACTTTTCCGTATCCTGGATCCTTTTACACTGACGCTTGTCTTCACTGTTCTGCTTGCCTCGTTCTTTCCGGCGCAGGGCAGCTTTGTTGGCTTTTTTGAGGGACTTACGACAGCCGCTATCGCTCTGCTGTTCTTTATGCACGGCGCGAAACTTTCCCGCGAGGCGATTGTTGCCGGCAGCAGCCACTGGCGGCTCCATCTGTGGGTGATGTGCAGCACATTCATTTTATTCCCGGTACTGGGGGTTTTATTCACCTGGTGGGCGCCGGTAAACGTCAGCCCGGAAATCTACACCGGCTTTTTGTACCTGTGCATTCTCCCCGCAACGGTTCAGTCAGCGATTGCCTTTACCTCTATCGCGGGCGGTAACGTTGCCGCAGCCGTCTGCTCGGCTTCGGCATCCAGCCTGCTCGGCATTTTCCTTTCCCCTTTACTGGTCGGCCTGGTGATGCACGTGCACGGAGCGAACGGCAGTCTGCAACAGGTTGGCAGTATTATGCTGCAGTTGCTGGTGCCGTTTGTGGCAGGGCATCTTTCTCGTCCGTGGATTGGCGCCTGGGTTGCGCGCCATAAAAAATGGATCGGCAAAACCGACCAGACGTCGATTTTACTGGTTGTCTATTCTGCGTTTAGCGAGGCCGTTACGCACGGTATCTGGCACAAAGTCGGGGCTGGTTCATTGCTGTTTATCGTCGTGGCAAGCCTGGTATTGCTGGGGATAGTCATTGCGGTAAATATCTTTGTTGCGCGGCGTCTTGGTTTTAACAAAGCAGACGAAATCACTATTGTTTTCTGCGGTTCGAAAAAGAGTCTCGCCAACGGTATTCCTATGGCCAATATTCTCTTCCCGGTCGCCACCGTGGGCATGATGGTGCTGCCGTTAATGATATTTCACCAGCTACAACTGATGATCTGTGCCGTGATGGCGCGGCGCTATCAGCGCCAGACGGCAAAAGCGGCGGCTAAAGAAACCGCCGCCGCTAACGCTTAGGTTCTTTTGAGGGGCTTTACCAGCCCCTCCAGCCCTTCGGTTTTGATCAGTAAAGTAAGCTTCATCAGCTCACCAAGATGGCCCTGTGGAAACTCATCCTTGCGGGCAAACCACAGAAAATACTCTTCCGGCACGTCAATCAGCACGCGACCTTTATATTTGCCAAAAGGCATTACCGTATTGGCTATCTCAATAAGCTGTTCTTTATCCACATTACTCACCCAGCAAGCGAATCATTTCCGCTTCATCGATAACTTCAATGCCCAGCTCCTGCGCTTTAGCAAGCTTTGAGCCTGCGGCTTCACCGGCAATGACCAGATCCGTTTTCTTCGACACGCTGCCCGCAACCTTAGCGCCCAAAGCCACCAGCCGTGCTTTTGCGTCGTCACGTGACAGGATGCTAAGCGAACCGGTCAACACGACGGTTTTACCCGCGAACGGGCTGTCAATCTCTTCGGCTTTGATAATCACCGGAGCAGGCCAGTGAACGCCCACTTCTTCGATGAGCTGACGGATAACTTCCCGGTTGCTCTCTTCTTCAAAGAAATTAAAGACGTGCGTCGCCACGACAATACCTACGTCCTGCACTTTTTGCAGTTCGTCAATGGAAGCGGCAGATAAAGCGTCCAGGGAGCCAAAATATGCGGCGAGGCCAGCGGCGGTTGCCTCCCCTACCTCGCGTATTCCCAGGGCATACAAAAAGCGAGCAAAGGTAGTAGATTTAGCTTTTTCCAGCGCATTCACCACGTTCTGTGCGGACTTAGGCCCCATACGATCCAGACCGGTGAGCTTGCCTGCGGTCAGGTGGAACAGGTCTGCCGGGGTGTGGACATATTCCTTTTCGACCAGTTGATCGATAATTTTATCGCCCATACCGTCTACATCCAGCGCACGGCGGGAGACGAAATGTTTAAGGGACTCTTTACGTTGCGCGCCGCAAATCAGGCCGCCGGTGCAACGTGCAACCGCCTCGCCTTCAACTCGCTCCACGTCCGACCCACAAACCGGACAGTGTGCCGGGAAAATAATTTCTTTTGTTTCAGGCGGACGCTCAGACTCCACCACGCCGACAATCTGTGGAATCACATCGCCGGCACGACGGATAATTACGCGGTCACCAATTCTCAGGCCAAGACGTTCGATTTCATCGGCATTATGCAGCGTGGCGTTACTGACCAGCACACCCGCTACCTGCACTGGTTCAAGACGAGCCACGGGTGTTACTGCTCCGGTACGTCCCACCTGGAATTCAACGTCGCGAACAAAGGTCATCTGCTCCTGAGCCGGGAATTTAAATGCCACGGCCCAGCGTGGGGCACGGGCTACAAAACCGAGCGTTTCCTGCAACGCAAGGGAGTCTACTTTGATGACGACGCCGTCAATATCAAACCCAAGCGCAGGCCGGTCGGCTTCAACCTGATGATAAAACGCCAGCACTTCCTCCGGTGTATTACACAGGCGGATACGGTCGCTTACCGGCAAGCCCCAGGCTTTAAACTGCTGCAGGCGCGCCATATGGCTGGCGGGCAGCTCGCCTCCTTCCAGCAGACCAACGCCGTAACAGAAGAAGGTCAGAGGACGTTTCGCGGTAATTTTTGGATCAAGCTGACGCAGCGATCCTGCGGCCGCGTTACGCGGGTTGGCAAAAATTTTGCCGCCCGTGCGACGAGCGTCTTCGTTAATTTTTTCAAAACCCGCCTGCGGAAGAAAAACTTCGCCGCGTACTTCAAGACGACGCGGAATATTTTCACCATGCAGCTTCAGCGGAATGGCACGAATGGTACGCACGTTTGCCGTGATATTTTCGCCCATGGTGCCGTCGCCGCGCGTAGCGGCACGAATCAGCACACCGTCTTCATACAACAGGCTTACGGCAAGGCCATCAAGTTTCAGTTCGCAGCAAAAAGTCAGCGCGTCGGTGTTCTTCAGCCTGTCCTGCACGCGTTTGTTGAAGGCAAGATAGCTCGCCTCATCAAACACGTTATCCAGTGAAAGCATCGGCACTTCATGGCGTACCTGAGTGAACACGCTCAGCGGAGTTGCGCCAACGCGCTGCGTAGGAGAATCCGGCGTGATTAAATCTGGGTGAGCTTCTTCTAATGCGCGCAGTTCGCGCATTAGCCGGTCATATTCAGCATCCGGGATTTCAGGGTTATCAAGCACATGATAAAGGTATTCATGATGGCGAAGCGTGGTTCGCAGTTCAGTGAGTTGTTGTTCGATTGAGTCCATATCGCACCATCAATAGAAAAAACCCCCGACATGCGGGGGTTTGGGGGTAGTCTGTCCGGCAGGTTATCAGGCGTTTGCCTCAACGACCTCGCGGATCCGATCCTGATACTCTCGCATTTTTTGCGGCGTCATCATGCGGCGTTGATCATCAAGCACCACGCCGCCGACCTCATCGGCAATATGCTGAGCGGATTGCAGCATCAGCTTGAAGTTCTGATGCGGATCGCCATACGAAGGCACCTGCATGAAAATCGTCACGCCAGGCGTTGCAAAGTTCCCCATGGTTTCCGGGTCGAACGAACCGGGCTTAACCATATTCGCAAGGCTAAAGAGCACAGGACCGCTGCCATCAGGGCTGAGATGACGATGGAAAATATTCATTTCGCCAAAGATGAAACCAGCCTGTTGAATGCTGTTGAGCAGAACGTCGCCGTTAATCATGCTGCCGGCATGCGCAGAGACGTTCATCACGATGACCGTTTCTTTTAGCGCTTGCGGAGCAGGAGCAGGCTCTTCCACAGGTTCCTGAACGACAGGCGCGGGTTCTGGCTCAGGCTGGTAAACCGGCTGGACCCCTTCTGGTTCAGGCTCAGGTTGTCTTACCGGTGCTGGCTGATGGACAGGTTCCATCGGCTGCACAGGCGCTTCCTGACGTGGTACTTCCGGCGCTGCTGGCTGCTTCGGCGGCGCAGAACGACGCGGCTCCGCCGAGGCATAAGGCGGTTCGTACTGATGCTGAGGCGCTTGCGGCTGACGAGGCGTTTCCGGCTCGCGAGTCACAGGTTCCTGCGCAGGCGTTACCCTACGCACGCGCACTTCACCTACCCCTTCATCTTCTTCATCGTCGGCTTCGTCTTCTGGTTCGTAGTCGTCACGCTTTGACTTCATACGTTTCAACGGTCGATCGCGAAAAACGGAAGAACGTTCCTTACGGCTGGTCCACAGGCCATGAACCAGTAAGGCGATTATGGCGATCGCGCCAACAATGATTAATATCAGACGCAAATCCTGCATCATTATATTCTCTGTTGTTCTAACACCTTGCCAACGCGGCAAACATTTACTCACTAAGAGTATTTGCCCATCCGCTCAAGTGCAAGTACGCACACGGTTTTCTCAGCATAAAGATGTTACGAAATCGACTTTTTGCTGTTTTTTCGACCATTTCTTAATAAGTTTTTCTCTTGCGCCTCGGTTATGATGGGCTCGTCTGTCATTGCATTGACATAAAAGGAGTCTGCCAGGGCTATGGTTTCATCTTCAACATCTGCTCCAAAGAGCGGCTTTTACTATTTTTCCCAGGGCTGGAAACTGGTTCGTGAGCCAGGCATCAAGCGCTATGTCATCCTGCCTTTGCTGGTCAATATATTATTGATGGGCGCAGCGTTCTGGTGGCTATTTACCCGCCTTGATGACTGGATCCCGACCATGCTTTCCTACGTGCCGGACTGGTTACAGTGGCTGAGCTACCTGATTTGGCCGCTGGCCGTTATTTCCTTATTGCTGGTTTTCGGTTATTTCTTCTCGACGCTTGCCAACTGGATAGCCGCGCCGTTTAACGGGCTGCTGGCTGAGCAACTCGAAGCGCGCTTAACGGGAGCTACACCGCCAGATACCGGCGTGCTGGGCGTACTAAAAGACGTGCCGCGCATCATGAAGAGAGAATGGCAAAAACTCGCCTGGTACCTGCCGCGCGCGATAGTCTTGCTGCTGCTCTACTTCATTCCCGGTATCGGTCAGACGCTTGCCCCGGTGCTGTGGTTCTTATTTAGCGCCTGGATGCTGGCTATTCAGTACTGCGACTATCCGTTTGATAACCATAAAGTGCCGTTTCGCGCTATGCGCAGCACCCTGCGTGAAAAAAAAGTTATTAATATGCAGTTCGGTTCACTCGTCAGCCTGTTTACCCTGATTCCCTTCCTGAATCTGTTTATTATGCCGGTCGCGGTATGTGGCGCAACAGCGATGTGGGTTGATTGCTACCGCGCTAAACACGCCATGTGGAAGTAGTTTTTCAGGAGCGGCTTATGTCGCTCCTTATTCCTTCTTGCTTTTCCTTATTTCCCTTCTACATATAGATATACGATTTCTTTACTTCCCCATAACTCACGAGCAGGTATGCTGGAGCGGTTTCCCAAATTTCATACAGTTAAGGACGGGCTATGAGCAAGATCTATGAAGACAACTCTCTGACAATCGGTCATACGCCGCTGGTTCGACTGAACCGCATCGGTAATGGACGCATCCTGGCTAAGGTCGAGTCCCGCAACCCAAGCTTTAGCGTCAAATGCCGCATCGGTGCCAATATGATTTGGGACGCCGAAAAACGCGGCGTGCTGAAACAAGGCGTTGAACTGGTTGAACCAACCAGCGGCAATACCGGTATCGCGCTGGCCTATGTTGCCGCAGCTCGCGGCTACAAGCTGACGCTGACCATGCCTGAAACCATGAGCATCGAACGCCGTAAATTGCTCAAGGCGCTTGGCGCTAATTTAGTGCTGACCGAAGGCGCTAAAGGCATGAAAGGCGCGATTCAAAAAGCAGAAGAAATCGTTGCAAGCGATCCGGCGAAGTACCTGCTGCTGCAGCAGTTCAGCAACCCGGCAAACCCTGAGATTCATGAAAAAACCACCGGCCCGGAAATCTGGGAAGACACCGATGGCGAAGTAGATGTATTTATCTCAGGCGTGGGTACCGGCGGTACGCTGACCGGCGTTAGCCGTTACATCAAAAACACCAAGGGTAAAACCGATCTGATTACCGTAGCCGTTGAACCTACGGATTCTCCGGTTATCGCTCAGGCGCTGGCAGGCGAAGAACTTAAACCTGGCCCGCACAAAATCCAGGGCATTGGCGCCGGTTTTATTCCGGGCAACCTTGATTTGAAACTTATCGACAAAGTTATCGCCATTACTAATGAGGAAGCCATTTCTACCGCGCGCCGTCTGATGGACGAAGAAGGTATTCTGGCGGGTATTTCATCTGGCGCCGCTGTCGCTGCCGCCCTGAAGCTTCAGGAAGACGAAGCCTTTACCAATAAGAATATTGTGGTTATCCTTCCTTCTTCCGGTGAGCGTTATCTCAGTACGGCGTTGTTTGCAGATCTCTTCACAGAGAAAGAACTGCAACAATAATGCCAGCTTGTTAAAACTGACGAAAAAAGCACCCGAATGGGTGCTTTTTTGTGGCATTCGTCAAAGTTTTGCCCACCTCAGCATTGCTTCACCCTGCCAGGTCTGGTATTTAACCAGCAAATTATTTTGATGCGCAAAATTAATCGCTTCGTGACATTAGCTTAGCTGAATCGATTTTACGATTTGGTTTAAGCCAGAATTTCACGGCATAATGGTTAAGGACGAGCGAAACGCGAATTGCCGGGCAAAAGCCGCAGCACTTTTCGTGATTCTTAAAGCATCCTGTGTCGCATACAGTTATCGCCGACGCTAACTATACAGGCTAAAGTTAAGCCACCAGGCTAGACTTTAGTTCCACAACACTAAACCTATAAGTTGGGGAAATACAATGTTCCAGCAAGAAGTTACCATTACCGCTCCGAACGGTCTGCACACCCGCCCTGCTGCTCAGTTTGTTAAAGAAGCTAAGAGCTTCACTTCTGAGATCACTGTGACTTCCAACGGCAAAAGCGCTAGCGCAAAAAGCCTGTTCAAACTGCAAACTCTGGGTCTGACCCAAGGTACTGTTGTGACCATCTCTGCTGAAGGCGAAGATGATCAGAAAGCGGTTGAGCATTTGGTAAAACTGATGGCTGAACTCGAGTAAGTTCTGGGTTCTTCGTAAATATCAGTCACAAGTAAGGTAGGGTTATGATTTCAGGCATTTTAGCATCCCCGGGTATCGCTTTCGGCAAAGCACTTTTGCTGAAGGAAGATGAAATTGTCATCGACCGGAAGAAAATTTCTGCCGACAAAGTTGAGCAGGAAGTTGA
The DNA here is from genome assembly GCF_025215095.1 of Dryocola boscaweniae. GTDB lineage: Bacteria > Pseudomonadota > Gammaproteobacteria > Enterobacterales > Enterobacteriaceae > Dryocola > Dryocola boscaweniae. The sequence continues at coordinate 53,143 of NZ_JALHAP010000074.1, forward strand.
ACGTTTCCTGAGCGGCCGCGCTAAAGCGTCTGCCCAGTTAGAAACGATCAAAGTTAAAGCTGGCGAGACCTTCGGTGAAGAAAAGGAAGCTATCTTCGAAGGCCATATTATGCTGCTGGAAGACGAAGAACTGGAGCAGGAAATCATAGCCCTTATCAAAGATAAGTTAGTTACTGCGGACGCAGCGGCTCACGAAATCATTGAAGGCCAGGCTACTGCTCTTGAAGAGCTGGACGACGAGTATCTGAAAGAACGTGCCGCTGACGTACGTGACATCGGTAAACGTCTGCTACGCAATATTCTTGGTCTGGCTATTATCGATCTGAGTGCGATTCAGGATGAAGTTATCCTGGTAGCCAAGGATCTGACGCCATCTGAAACGGCGCAGCTTAACCTGCAAAAGGTTTTGGGTTTCATCACCGATATCGGCGGTCGTACCTCCCACACCTCCATTATGGCGCGTTCTCTGGAACTGCCAGCGATCGTAGGCACCGGTAGCGTAACTTCTGAAGTAAAAAATGACGACTATCTGATCCTCGATGCGGTTAACAACAAAGTTTACGTTAACCCGACGAACGAAGAGATCGAAGCCCTGCGCGCTGTGCAGCAGCAGGTTGCCTCAGAGAAAGCTGAACTGGCAAAACTGAAAGACCTGCCGGCCATCACTCTTGACGGCCATCAGGTAGAAGTGTGCGCCAACATCGGTACCGTTCGCGATATCGACGGTGCAGAGCGCAACGGCGCTGAAGGTGTGGGCCTGTACCGTACCGAATTCCTGTTCATGGACCGCGATTCACTGCCGACTGAAGAAGAGCAGTTTGCCGCGTACAAGGCTGTTGCTGAAGCCTGTGGCTCGCAAGCAGTTATCGTTCGTACTATGGACATTGGCGGCGATAAAGAGCTGCCATACATGAACTTCCCGAAAGAAGAAAACCCGTTCCTGGGCTGGCGTGCAGTGCGTATCGCTATGGATCGTAAAGAGATCCTGCACGATCAGGTACGCGCGATTCTGCGTGCTTCGGCGTTCGGTAAATTACGCATCATGTTCCCGATGATCATCTCTGTTGAAGAGGTTCGCGCTCTGAAGAAAGAGATCGAAATCATGAAGGCGCAACTGCGTGAAGAAGGCAAAGCGTTTGACGAAACTATCGAAATCGGCGTGATGGTTGAGACCCCGGCTGCGGCCACTATTGCTCATCATCTGGCCAAAGAAGTTGATTTCTTTAGTATCGGTACCAATGATTTAACTCAGTATACGCTGGCAGTTGATCGTGGTAATGATATGATTTCACATCTTTACCAGCCAATGTCACCGTCCGTACTGACTCTGATTAAGCAAGTTATTGATGCTTCTCATGCAGAAGGTAAATGGACCGGTATGTGTGGTGAGCTTGCAGGCGACGAACGTGCTACACTTCTGTTGCTGGGGATGGGTCTGGATGAATTCAGTATGAGTGCCATCTCTATCCCGCGCATTAAGAAGATTATCCGTAACACGAACTTCGAAGATGCGAAGGTGTTAGCAGAGCAGGCTCTTGCTCAACCGACAACGGACGAGTTAATGACGCTGGTTAACAAGTTCATTGAAGAAAAAACAATCTGCTAATCCACCGGATGCGGCCCAATTTACTGCTTAGGAGAAGATCATGGGTTTGTTTGATAAACTGAAATCTCTGGTTTCTGATGATAAAAAAGACACCGGAACCATTGAGATTGTTGCCCCGCTTTCTGGCGAAATCGTCAACATTGAAGATGTTCCAGATGTGGTGTTTGCAGAGAAGATCGTAGGCGATGGCATCGCCATTAAACCTACCGGCAACAAAATGGTTGCTCCGGTTGATGGTACCATCGGTAAAATCTTCGAAACCAACCATGCTTTCTCTATCGAATCTGATAGCGGCATCGAGCTGTTCGTTCACTTCGGTATCGATACCGTTGAACTGAAAGGCGAAGGTTTCAAGCGCATCGCTGAAGAAGGCCAGCGTGTTAAGAAAGGCGACGTGGTTATCGAGTTTGATCTGCCACTGCTGGAAGAGAAAGCCAAGTCGACTCTGACTCCGGTTGTTATCTCCAACATGGATGAAATCAAAGAGCTGATCAAACTGTCTGGTAGCGTGACCGTGGGCGAAACCCCGGTGATCCGCATCAAGAAGTAAATTGACCGCACACTGAATTAAAAACGGCACCCTCGCGGTGCCGTTTTTGTTTGTACAGCTTCTGTTTTAAATACCCGCGCCCTGCGAATAACTCTCTTCACCGAACACGCCTGTCGATAAATAGCGATCGCCGCGGTCGCAAATAATCGCTACCACAACGCTTCCCGGATTGGCTTGCGCCACGCGCAATGCGCCAGCAACCGCCCCACCTGAACTTACGCCGCAGAATATCCCTTCGGCTGTGGCGAGACGACGCATCGTCTGCTCAGCCTCAAGCTGAGACATATCGATAACTTCATCTACCAGCTCGGGGTTAAAAATCTTTGGCAGCCACTCTTCAGGCCAACGACGGATACCTGGAATGCTACTGCCCTCATCCGGCTGCAGGCCCACGATAGTGACCTTTTTTTCAAGCTCGCGCATAAAGCGGCTCACGCCGGTAATGGTACCAGTGGTGCCCATACTGGAGACGAAATGGGTAATACGCCCCTGCGTCTGCTGCCAGATTTCCGGCCCGGTAGTGGTGTAATGCGCATAAGGGTTATCAGGATTGTTAAACTGATCCAATACTTTGCCTTCGCCACGTTCGCCCATCAAGCGCGCCAGTTCGCGAGCGCCTTCCATGCCCTGCTCTTTGGTAACCAGAATCAGCTCCGCGCCATAAGCCTGCATAGCGGCCTTGCGCTCCATGCTCATGTTATCCGGCATCAGCAATTTCATGCGATACCCTTTCAGCGCGGCAATCATCGCCAGCGCAATCCCGGTATTGCCGCTGGTAGCCTCAATAAGCGTATCGCCAGGCGCGATCTCTCCGCGCTTTTCGGCCTGTACGATCATCGACAGCGCAGCGCGATCTTTCACCGATCCTGCCGGATTATTGCCTTCGAGCTTAACCCAGATTTCACTGCCGTTTGTCAGGCCAGCACGCTGTAATTTCACCAGAGGCGTATTGCCGATTGTGCTTTCTAAAGTTGTCACAAGCTATCCAGAAGATAAAAAAGCGGCCACAAGGGCCGCTATTGCGATTCGTGTAGTGGCGTAAACTTATCAGGCGGATTGCGCCAGGTCTACACCCTGAATTCTGTTGTTTCCCTCATACAAGCGGGCATGCTGCAGGCCAACAAACAGGCGTTCACCGCGTACCGGCACGTGATCTTCGCGCAATACCACGGTCAGCGGCTCGTCATACCAGCCCAGGGGCTGCACGACCAATTGCATGTAGTGACCACGTGGGCTGATTTCAAGCACCTGCACCGGCAGCGGAGAATCCAGATTCGTGCGGCGGCTAACATCCACCTCCCACGGGCGCAGGAACAGATCCACCGGCCCCTGATGCGCAGGCGTGAACCCCAGCGGCCAGCGGTGAGCGCCAACGTGGAACTGGCTGCCGCGCACGGTGCCTTTCATGCGGTTTACTTCACCGAGAAACTCAAGCACAAAGCGGGTTGCCGGTTCACGCCATACCGCTTCAGGTGTATCGACCTGTTCGATATTTCCCTGGCTCATCACCACCACGCGGTCGGCGACTTCCATCGCTTCTTCCTGATCGTGGGTAACGAACACGCTGGTAAATTTCAACTCTTCATGCAGTTGACGCAGCCAGCGGCGTAGCTCTTTACGCACCTGCGCATCCAGTGCGCCAAAGGGCTCATCAAGCAGCAGGATTTGCGGCTCAACGGCCAGCGCGCGCGCCAGAGCGACTCGCTGCTTCTGACCACCCGAAAGCTGCGCCGGGAAACGATCGGCAAGATGGGATAGCTGCACCATCTCCAGCAGACGGGTGACTTTCTGCTTAATCACCGCAGCAGACGGACGCTCGCGACGCGGCAGCACCGTCAGGCCAAAAGCGATATTGTCGAAAACCGTCATATGACGGAACAGCGCATAATGCTGGAAAACAAAACCTACTTTACGATCGCGAGCGTGAATACGGCTTACATCCGTGCCGTGAAAGCTAATGCGGCCGCTGTTCTGATGTTCAAGACCGGCGATAATACGCAGCAGCGTAGTTTTCCCGGAGCCAGACGGCCCCAGCAATGCGACCATCTGGCCGGAAGGGATATCCAGAGAGATATCATTCAGCACCTGGGTGCGACCAAAAGATTTCTTAATATTGGTAATATCAATGCTCATGATTTCCCTCCTGCTGCAGGCGTTTTTCCTGATGATTCAGTCGCCACTGCAACGCACTCTTTAAAAACAGGGTCAGAATCGCCATCAGGGTTAACAGCGCGGCTGCGGTAAACGAGCCCACGGTGTTGTAATCCTGCTGGAGTAATTCAATCTGTAACGGCAGCGAGAACGTCTCACCGCGGATAGAACCGGAAACAACGGAAACCGCGCCGAACTCGCCAATCGCACGGGCGTTAGTCAATACTACGCCGTACAACAGCGCCCAGCGGATGTTCGGCAGCGTGACGCGTTTAAACATCTTCCAGCCAGAAGCGCCAAGCAAAATAGCCGCTTCATCTTCCTGGCTGCCCTGGCTTAGCATCACCGGCACCAGCTCGCGCACCACAAATGGGCAGGTCACGAAAATTGTCACCAGAACCATGCCCGGCCAGGCAAACATAATCTGAATGTTATGCTCATCCATAAAACCGGCCAACGGACCGTTGGAGCCGTAAAACAACAGATAAACCAGACCGGCAACAACCGGTGAAACGGCGAAAGGAATATCCAGCAGCGTCAGCAATACCTGGCGGCCCGGGAAGTTAAAACGCGTCACCAGCCAGGCGAGCAAAATGCCGAACACCAGGTTTACCGGCACGGTGATCAGAGCAATCATTACCGTCAGCCAGATTGCGTGCAGCATGTCCGGGTCGGTAATATTTTGCAGCGCTGGCATCAGCCCTTTCGAGAAAGCTTCGGCAAAAATCGAGGCGACCGGCACCACCAGCAGCAGAAACGAAATCAGCACGCCAAGGCTAATCAGCGTCCATTTACCCCAGTTAAAACCGGAGCGGCGATAGCTTTTCAATTCAGTTACGTCCGTCATCAGTGCCCCACCACGCGCCGACCAAAGCGGCTTTGCAAGGTGTTAATGGTGAACAACAACAGTAAGGAAGCGGCCAGGATCACCGAGGCAATCGCGCTTGCGGCTGGATAATCAAACTCCTGCAAACGCACGAAAATCATCAACGAGGTCACTTCTGTTTTCCAGGCAATGTTACCGGCGATAAAGATCACCGCGCCAAACTCGCCCAGGCTGCGCGTAAATGAGAGCGCAACGCCCGCCATTAACGCGGGGGAAAGCTCAGGTAAAATAACGCGACGGAAGCTCTGCCAGCGGGTTGCGCCAAGCGTTTCGGCCGCTTCTTCATATTCCGGGCCAAGCTCTTCAAGCACAGGCTGCACGGTACGCACCACAAAAGGAATACTGGTAAAAGCCATCGCCACCGCAATACCAAGCCAGGTATAAGTCACTTTAATGCCGAACTGTGCCAGCCACTCGCCGTACCAGCCGTTAACGGAAAACAGCCCGGCTAACGTCAAACCCGCCACCGCCGTTGGCAGCGCGAAAGGCAAATCCATCAATGCGTCCAGCAGGCTGCGGCCCGGGAACTGATAGCGCGTCAAAATCCACGCCATCAGCATGCCGAAAAGGCCGTTAAAGACGGAAGCTACGCCCGCCGACAGCAGAGTAACCTTGTAGGCCGCCACCACCTGCGGGTTGGAGATCACTTCCCAGTACTGCACAAGCGTCATTTCGGACAACTGCATCACCAGCGCGCTTAACGGCAGTAATAAAATCAGGCAAACAAACAGCAAACTGGTACCGAGGCTTAAGGTAAAGCCAGGCAGTACTCGTTTTGAAGAAACAGCAAACATTACTTACGCCCCGCCGCTACCAGCTTGTCAAATTCCGCACCGCTAGCAAAATGGGTTTTCATCGCTTCCGGCCAGCCGCCGAATACATCTTCCACGCGGAACAGCTCGGTTTGCGGGAATTTGTCTTTCAGCTTGTCCATCACTTCCGGGCTGTTTACGCGGTAGTAATAGTCGGTGATGATGGTCTGCGCCGCCGGGCTATAGAGGAAGTTCAGGTAATCTTTGGCGACTTTTTCCGTGCCGTTAGCCTTCACGTTTTTATCAACCCAGGCGACCGGGAATTCAGCCAGAATATTTACTTTTGGCACCACGACTTCGTAGCCGTCTTTTTCGTACTGTTTGCGGATATTGTTCACTTCGGATTCAAAGCTAATCAGCACGTCGCCCAGATTACGCTCAACAAAAGTTGTGGTAGCCCCGCGACCGCCGGTATCAAATACTTCGACGTTTTTCAGGAACTGGGTCATGAACTGTTCGGTTTTCGCTTTATCGCCGCCGTCAGCTTTGTTTGCCGCGCCCCATGCCGCCAGATAGGTATAACGGGCGTTACCGGAGGTTTTTGGATTCGGGAAAATCAGCTTCACATCCGGACGCACCAGATCGTTCCAGTCGTGAATGTTCTTCGGATTGCCCTTGCGCACCAGGAAAGCCATGGTGGAGTAGAACGGTGAGCTGTTGTTCGGCAAACGGCTCTGCCAGTCCGCCGGGATCAGGTTGCCTTTATCGTGCAGAATCTGCACGTCTGTCACCTGGTTATAAGTTACAACGTCAGCTTTTAAGCCCTGTAATATCGCCAGCGCCTGTTTTGATGACCCGGCATGAGATTGTTTTATCGTCAGCTTATCGCCGTTGTTTTCCTGCGCCCATTTTTGTTCGAACGCCGGATTTAACGCAGCAAACAGCTCACGAGACACATCATAAGAGCTATTGAGCAGCTCCGTCGCATGCGCAGAACCTGCCAGCAATGCAGAGACAACCAGCGCACTCCAGACTTTTTTAACGGATGTAATTGCCATTCTGCACCTTATAAATGTGATAACGGTCATGCTTAACATGTCATCAGTTTATTTATAACGCGAGCCAAAGCTGTAACGCTTTTATATACCGTTTAGTGCTTTGCAATAAGAAAGGGATATAAGACGCCGGAGGGGGTATTTGTCGGATGGCAGAATGTCGGATGGCGCTGACGCTTATCCGACTTACGATCGCCTGATTAATTGTAGGGCGGATAAGCGCCAGCGCCATCCACCGCCTGGTTCTACAGGTTTAACAGCTTGTCCAGCGATGGTGCAAAATAGTAGCCGCCGGTCACCGGTTTGGTAAAGCGCAGCATGCCGTCACGCTTACCGTCGGTTTCGCCAAACATGCTTAATAACTGCTGCTCAATGTTATGCAGACGTGCGCAATAAGCGATAAAGTAAAGGCCATGTTTGCCGCTGGCGGTGCCGTACGGCAGGCTCTGGCGCACAATCTTGAGTCCCTTGCCGTTTTCTTTTAGATCAACGCGGGTCAGGTGAGACGTTACCGGACGCTCTTCGCCATCAATCTCTTCATTGGCTTCTTTAGTGCGCCCCATGATCATCTCCTGATCCGTAACGCTCATGCGGTTTAGCTGTTTAAGATTATGCTCCCAACGCTGCACGAAAACGTAGCTGCCGCCTGCGTCAACGCCTTCGCCGATCGCCGCCACTTCACGACGATTTTCTTCGCCCTGCGGGTTTTCCGTGCCATCGACAAAACCGCTCAAATCGCGATCTTCTACCCAACGGAAACCATGCACTTCTTCTTCAATTGAAAGCGCATCGCCAAAAGCCGCGAGCGCCGCCTGCGCGACGGAGAAATTCACGTCGTGGCGCAGGGAGAGAATATGGATCATCACATCACGCTGGGTGGCCGGCGCCAGACCTTTGCCCAGAGGGGCAAAGTTTTTCAGCTCTTCGGCTCCCACGCCACCGCTCAAATCACGCCACAGGTCATGACCAAATGCCACTACCGCGCCCAAATTCGCTTCCGGGAATTTTTCCTGCAACGCATTCAGCGATTGAGCAAAGGTTTTGCAGCCCTGACGAACGGCGTCAAAATCGCCCTGAATACTCGCTTCCAGCCAGACGGCGGCGCGACAATGTTCCGGCAGAATGCCGGTTTGAACCCGAGACATGAATCCTCCTGAAATAAAACACGCCACTTTGCGTGGCGTTTATCGTCCTATCATAACCGATTACGGCTGCGCCTTCTTGAGGAGGCGCAAACCAGGCGCTGATTTTTATTTACGCCAGATAATTTTGCTGATAGTCCATTTTTTGAGCGTATCGTCGGCTGGCATCAGGCCTTCCGGTCCGCGCCATTCACCGCTAAACAAGTAGCTAATGTGCTGGCTGCCTGGCGCTTTACACTCAACGCTTTGGGCATCGTCGCCCGTCCCTTTTGCACACGCCCCGTAGGCTTTGTCATAAAGATCGCTAAACGGCGTGCCAATTTCGACGCCGCTTTCGGTTTTCACCTCTTTATCCATTACGTCCACGCGGCTTACCGTGCCGTTTTCGCCATTGACGATAATCATCAGCGACTTGTCGTCCATCGCTTCGAAGTAACGAACCACGGCGCCTTTATCGGTTTTCATGCCGCTGCGCAGACGGTAATTATCGTTAAGCCCTTCGCTGACGGCTTCTTCATTCATTGGCGTGCTGGCGTTTAAGCCGCCAACGCCCTGCTCGCTCACTTCAGGCGAGGAGCCAAACCAGCTCATCGGAGAGAGGCTTGACCAGTGCATGTTAGAGATTGTCGAACAACCGCTGAGTAACAGCAGCACTCCTGGCAGCATCAGGCGCAAAGTTTTCATTAAAAATTCCTTTGTTTTGGAGTGATAACGGGCATTGGAGTACAAACTTCCTTAAAAGTGCCCTTTCATTCACGCTGCGCCGAAAAGTAGTCGCGCAGACGGCGGTTGGTGGCGAGCCACCACAGGGCAAAAACGTCGCCAGTCAATAGCGCAAGCGTCACGCCGCTCAGCTCTTCCCCCTGGTAAATCACCAGAATTTGCCAGACAAGTACGGCCACCTGTGCAACGATTAAAACCCAGCGCCAGGCCGCCCATAATCCAGGCCAGAGATGGCGACGCCCGCCGATAACAAACGCCAGCGCAGCCGGAATGCCGGGCAGCAAACCCAGCCAAAAATTGTCGCGTTCGGGATAGAACAGAGCAAGCAGCGCCTCGCCCTGCTGACGGGATGCTCCCGCCAGCACCAGCAAAAACCAGGTCCGCGCCTGAAACAGAAGAATGCACCAGAAGAGAAAAGGTGTTTTCAGATTGCCGTGAACGTCGTAATCCGAGGGTGAATACATAAACCAGGAACCTTTTACAACACAGCGGGAATTAATATTCCTGGTCTTCAATAAGGCGCTTGCCCAGCATCACCACATCCTGCTGTTCGTATTCCAGCCGCTCGTACATGCCGATAACCAAATCGTTTTCTTCACGCACCATGATGTGGATTTTTGGACAGCCGCGCGCAATGAGCTTTTTCTCAAGGCGGCTGAGCAGGGCATTGGCAATGCCCCGCCCGCGAAACTCCGGATGAACGCCAAGGTAGTAAGCAGAGCCACGGTGACCGTCATAACCGCCCATCAGCGAGCCGACGACTTCGCCGCCCACTTCCGCTACCAGAAACAGATCCGCATCGTGCTGCAGCTTCCGTTCGATATCCATTTCAGGGTCGTTCCACGGGCGCAGAAGATCGCAGCGCTCCCAAAGGGTGATGACCTCTTCGAAATCTTCCTGTCGAAAAACGCGTATTTCCATGGTATTAGCCGCTTTTGCCTGAAAACCCTGATTATGGCGTGTCCTTCTCATTAAGCCAATATCTGCCGCAAAAGCAGGGAAAAAATGGCATACTTGCCGCTCATTCATGGATTGAAATGAAAAGTTAAACATTTCGGCCAAACGCCTGTCGTTAACGCATTGACGATACGATATAAACGCTAATCAAGAATTCATAAGATAATTAATTAGTCCCATGAGCAAAATTAAATCACTAACGCAACTCACCACCCGCCGCCAGTTGCTGCTTACTGGTTTGGCTGCCCTGACCTTAACCGGCGCAAGTAAGGCATTGGCCCGTCAGGAGAGCAAAACGCTCAAAACCACGACTAATCACAGTAAACCAGCAAAGAAGTCCGGCAGCCGCCGCGTTGTGATGCTGGATCCCGGCCACGGCGGTATTGATACCGGCGCCATCGGGCATAACGGTTCAAAAGAAAAACACGTGGTGCTGGCGATTGCCAAAAACGTGCGTAGCATTCTGAGAAGCAAAGGGATCGAGGCCAAACTGACGCGCACCAGCGATGAATTTATTCCGCTCTACGATCGCGTCGAGATTGCCCACAAGCACGGCGCAGATCTGTTTATGTCAATTCACGCCGACGGTTTTACCAGCCCGACGGCAGCAGGCGCGTCCGTTTTTGCCCTTTCCAACCGCGGCGCCAGTAGCGCCATGGCGAAATACCTTTCTGACAAAGAAAACGCCGCCGATGATGTGGCGGGCAGCAAGGTAAAAAATAAAGATCATTATCTGCAGCAGGTGCTGTTTGACCTGGTGCAAACGGACACTATCAAAAATAGCCTGACGCTTGGGTCGCATATCCTTAAGCAAATCAAACCGGTGCATAAGCTTCACAGCCGCAATACAGAGCAAGCCGCTTTCGTCGTGCTAAAATCACCGTCTATACCTTCGGTGCTGGTGGAAACCTCATTTATCACCAATCCCGGTGAAGAAAAGCTGCTTGGTACGGCGGCGTTTCGTCAAAAAATTGCGACAGCCATCGCCAATGGCGTCATCAGCTATTTCAACTGGTTCGATAATCATAAAGCCCACGGTAAAAAACGATAATCCTATGAATACGCCTGATATCCACGCCGTAAAACAGTATCTGTTGCAGCTACAGGACACCATTTGCCAGCAGCTTGCCGCCGTTGACGGCGCAGCCTTCGAGGAAGATAGCTGGCAAAGAGAGGGCGGTGGCGGCGGGCGCAGCCGGGTGTTACGCGGTGGAAACGTTTTTGAGCAGGCGGGCGTTAACTTTTCGCATGTACACGGCGACGCAATGCCCGCCTCTGCAACCGCGCATCGCCCGGAACTAGCCGGACGCAGCTTCGAAGCCATGGGAGTTTCGCTGGTTGTTCATCCACTAAATCCTTATGTCCCGACCAGCCACGCCAACGTGCGCTTTTTCATTGCAGAAAAACCGGGGTGCGACCCGGTATGGTGGTTCGGCGGCGGCTTTGATTTAACGCCTTTCTACGGGTTTGAAGAAGACGCTATTCACTGGCATAAAACGGCACGGGATTTGTGCCGGCCGTTTGGCGAAGACGTTTTCCCGCGTTATAAAAAATGGTGCGACGACTATTTCTTTATTAAACACCGCAACGAGCAGCGCGGCATTGGCGGGCTGTTTTTTGACGATCTGAACACGCCGGACTTCAACCACTGCTTTGCTTTTATGCAGGCCGTAGGAAACGGTTATCTGGACGCGTACCTGCCGATCGTTGAACGCCGCAAGACGCTGCCGTGGAGTGAGCGCGAGCGTGACTTCCAGCTTTATCGCCGTGGGCGCTACGTAGAGTTTAATCTGGTGTGGGATCGCGGAACGCTGTTCGGTCTGCAAACCGGCGGGCGCGCGGAGTCGATTTTAATGTCGATGCCGCCAATGGTGCGCTGGGAATATAACTATCAGCCAGAAGAAGGCAGCCCTGAGGCTGCCCTGTATCGTGATTTTCTGCCTGTGAGAAACTGGGTTTAAGCGTTTCAGCGTCGGATGGCGCTCGCGCTTATCCGACCTACGTGTTGAGGCAGATAAACACGAGCGCCATTCACCTCCGACATGGGTTTGTAGGGTGGGTAAGCGCAAGCGTCACCCACCTTCAGTCTTAAAGCGGAGCCGTCTGCGCCTCAACTACCGCCAGCGCCACCATATTGACGATACGGCGAACGGAAGCAATCGGCGTCAGCACGTGCACAGGTTTTGCAACGCCCATCAGCACTGGCCCAACGGTTACCCCTTCCGAACTGGACACGCGCAGCAGGTTGTAGCTGATACGCGCGGCTTCCACATTTGGCATGATCAGGATATTCGCAGAGCCTTTCAACGGGCTGTCCGGCATGCGGTCGCTACGGATGCTTTCCACAAGCGCGGCATCGCCGTGCATTTCCCCATCGATTTCAAGCTCGGGTGCGCGTTCGCGAACCATCTCAAGCGTAGCACGCATTTTGCAGGCGGCTTTTGAATTGGAAGATCCGTAGTTGGAGTGCGACAGCAGCGCCACTTTCGGCTCAATACCAAAACGACGCACCGTTTCCGCAGCCAGCAGGGTAATTTCCGTCAGCTCTTCCGGGGTTGGATCGTCATTTACGTAGGTATCGGCAATAAAGGTGTTTCCGCTTGGCAGCAGGAGCGCGTTCATCGCACCGGCGGCTTTCACTCCTTCGCGATAGCCAAACAGCTTTTCCACCACTTCAAAGTGCTCGTGATATTCACCGATGGTGCCGCAAATCATCGCATCCGCTTCGCCACGATGCACCATAATCGCGCCGATAACGGTGGTGTTGCTGATCACCGCACGCTGCGCCTGCTCCTGCGTAATGCCGCGACGTTTCATGATGTTGTAGTACTCGTTCCAGTACTCTTTGAAGCGCGGATCGGATTCATTGTTTACGATTTCAAAATCAATACCGGCACGCATTTGCAGGCCGAGTTTTTTCAGGCGCATTTCGATAACGGAAGGGCGGCCAATCAGAATCGGTTTCGCAAGGCCCAGCGTAATCAGTTCCTGCGTTGCATGCAGCACGCGGGCTTCTTCGCCCTCCGCCAGCACCACGCGTTTTGGCTCTTTGCGCGCCTGGGAGAAGATGGGCTTCATAAACAGGTTGGTTTTATAGACGAATTCGGTGAGTTTCTCTTTATAGGCTTCGAAGTCCTCAATAGGACGCCTTGCCACGCCGGTATCCATCGCCGCCTTCGCAACCGCTGGCGCAATCTGCACGATCAGACGCGGGTCGAAAGGTTTAGGTATCAGGTATTCAGGCCCAAAGGTCAGCTCCTCTTCGCCATAGGCGGAAGCAACCACATCGCTTTGCTCGGCATGCGCGAGCTCGGCGATAGCATTAACCGCAGCCAGCTTCATCTCTTCATTGATTGCCGTAGCGCCTACGTCCAGCGCGCCGCGGAAGATAAACGGGAAGCACAGCACGTTGTTAACCTGGTTTGGGAAGTCAGAACGACCGGTGCAGATAATCGCGTCCGGGCGCACTTCTTTTGCCAGCGGCGGCAGGATTTCCGGTTCCGGGTTCGCCAACGCCATAATCAGCGGCGCGCGCGCCATCTTCTTGACCATTTCCTGCGTCAGAACTTTCGGGCCGGAGCAACCAAGGAAAATATCAGCGCCTTCGATGACGTCTTCCAGCGTACGCTTGCCGTTATCTTCCACCGCGTAGGCCGCTTTGGTTTCCGCCATGTTTTCTTCACGGCCTTTATAGATAACGCCTTTGGAATCGCATACCACGATATTGTGTTTCTGCATTCCCAGCGCCACCAGCAGGTTCATACAGGCAATACTTGCCGCCCCCGCGCCGGATACCACCAGGCGGATATCGGAGATATTTTTCTCAACCACGCGCAGGCCATTAAGTACCGCAGCGGTACAAATAATGGCGGTGCCGTGCTGGTCATCGTGGAACACCGGAATATTCATGCGCTCGCGCAGCGTTTTCTCGATGTAGAAACATTCTGGCGCTTTAATATCTTCTAAGTTAATCCCGCCAAACGTTGGCTCGAGCGCGGCAATTACATTAATCAGTTTGTCCGGGTCCTGTTCGTCGATTTCAATATCAAACACGTCGATACCGGCAAATTTTTTGAACAGAACGCCCTTTCCTTCCATAACAGGCTTACCGGCCAGCGCGCCGATATTGCCAAGCCCCAGCACGGCGGTCCCGTTAGAAACCACGCCGACCAGGTTGCCACGCGCGGTGTACTTATAGGCCGCCAGCGGATCTTTTTCGATTTCGAGGCAAGGTGCCGCAACGCCCGGTGAATAGGCCAGCGCCAAATCACGCTGCGTAGCCAGCGGTTTGGTTGGCGAAACCTGAATTTTTCCGGGAATGGGGAATTCGTGAAAATCGAGGGCGCTTTGCTTCAGTTGTTCATCCATTTCTTCGTTCCTTTTTGCTCATTATCAATAGGTCGCTAAGGTTACGTAGTATCACGCCTGCGTGCTCACTAAACTTTGAACGTGACCATACTATCAACATCCCACGGCAATTTTGTTAGGGAATTATAGTGGCAATGTTACACGCCATTAACGGCAACCCCCCTGGCCCTCTGCTATGCTTTTTAGTTATGTATTTAATGATTTTTCCTCGCGAGTGACACGGAACACTCCATAAAGACATTGTATTTCAAGGAGATATATATGAACCAGCTCGACGGCATTAAACAATTCACCACCGTGGTTGCCGACAGTGGAGACATCGAATCTATCCGCCACTACCAACCCATGGATGCCACCACCAATCCATCTCTGTTACTGAAAGCCGCAGGGTTAGAGCATTATCAATCACTTATAGACGATGCCCTCGCCTACGGTAAAAAGCGCGGCGGCACCCAGGAAGCGCAGGTCGCCGAGGCCTGCGACAAACTGGCCGTTAATTTTGGTGCAGAAATTCTGAAAAGCATTCCCGGTCGCGTCTCGACAGAAGTAGACGCCCGCCTCTCTTTTGATAAAGAAAAAAGTATCGCCAAAGCGCGCCGTCTGGTTGAGCTCTATGAAGAACAGGGCATTGATAAATCACGCATCCTGATCAAACTGGCCTCAACCTGGGAAGGCATTCGCGCCGCAGAAGAGCTGCAAAAAGAAGGCATCGACTGCAACCTGACGCTGCTGTTCTCCTTCGCGCAGGCCCGCGCCTGCGCAGAAGCGGGCGTGTTCCTCATTTCGCCTTTCGTCGGGCGGATTTACGACTGGTATCAGGCGCGTAAACCCATGGACCCGTACGTGGTGGATGAAGATCCGGGCGTTAAATCCGTGCGTAATATCTATGATTACTTTAAGCAGCATAACTACAGCACCGTGGTAATGGGCGCGAGTTTCCGTCGTACCGAACAGATTCTGGCGCTCGCAGGCTGCGACCGTTTGACCATTGCGCCAAATCTTCTGCAGGAGCTACAGGAGAGCGAAGAGCCGGTGATTCGAAAACTTGTGCCGAATTCTCAGGGCTTCCGTCGCCCTGAGCCGTTGAGCGAAGCGGAATTCCGCTGGGAACATAACCAGGACCCGATGGCCGTCGACAAGCTGGGCGAAGGTATTCGCCAGTTCGCCGTGGATCAACGCAAACTGGAAGATTTACTCGCAGCCAAACTTTAACAACACACTGGAGTGAAACATGTCATCTCGTAAAGAGCTTGCCAACGCCATTCGTGCCCTGAGCATGGACGCGGTACAAAAAGCAAATTCGGGCCACCCCGGCGCGCCAATGGGAATGGCGGATATCGCTGAAGTGTTATGGAACGACTTTCTTAAGCACAACCCTACCAACCCGGCCTGGGCTGACCGGGACCGCTTTATTCTCTCTAACGGACACGCGTCGATGCTGCTTTACAGCCTGCTGCATCTGAGCGGATATGACCTGC
The DNA here is from genome assembly GCF_025215095.1 of Dryocola boscaweniae. Taxonomy (GTDB): domain Bacteria; phylum Pseudomonadota; class Gammaproteobacteria; order Enterobacterales; family Enterobacteriaceae; genus Dryocola; species Dryocola boscaweniae. The sequence continues at coordinate 68,811 of NZ_JALHAP010000074.1, forward strand.
CGATAGAAGAGTTAAAAAATTTCCGTCAGCTTCACTCCAAAACCCCAGGCCACCCGGAGCTGGGTTATACGCCAGGCGTGGAAACTACCACCGGGCCGCTTGGCCAGGGTTTAGCGAACGCGGTCGGCCTGGCCATCGCCGAACGTACGCTGGGCGCGCAGTTCAACCGTCCGGATCATGAAATTGTCGATCACTTCACATACGTATTTATGGGCGACGGTTGCCTGATGGAAGGCATTTCCCACGAGGTCTGTTCGCTGGCGGGTACGCTGGGGCTGGGCAAACTTATCGGCTTCTATGACCACAACGGCATCTCCATTGATGGCGAAACCGAAGGCTGGTTCACCGACGACACGGCAAAACGTTTTGAAGCCTACCACTGGCACGTAGTTCATGAAATTGACGGTCACGATCCGGAAGCGGTGAAAAAAGCGATTCAGGAAGCGCAAAGCGTAAAAGACAAACCTTCGTTGATTATCTGCCGCACCGTCATCGGCTTTGGTTCGCCAAACAAAGCGGGCAAAGAAGAAGCGCACGGCGCGGCGCTTGGTGAAGAAGAAGTGGCGCTGGCGCGTAAACAACTCGGCTGGAAATATCCTGCCTTTGAAATCCCTAAAGAGATTTATCGTGCCTGGGATGCCAAAGAAGACGGTGAAAAAGCCGAGGCCGCCTGGAAGGATAAGTTCGCGGCCTACGCCAAAGCCCATCCTGAACTGGCGGCTGAGTTTACTCGCCGTATGCATGGCGAAATGCCGGAGAAATGGCAGGAAATCACGCAGAAATTGATCGAGGATTTACAGGCTAAACCGGCAAAAATCGCGACGCGTAAAGCTTCGCAAAACACCCTGAACGTTATCGGGCCGCTGTTGCCTGAACTGCTTGGCGGCTCGGCCGACCTTGCGCCAAGTAACCTCACTATCTGGTCGGACTCAAAGTCCATTAAAGAAGACAGCGCGGGTAACTATATCCACTACGGCGTGCGTGAATTTGGCATGACGGCCATCGCCAACGGTATTGCCCATCACGGCGGCTTTGTGCCTTATACCGCAACCTTCCTGATGTTTGTGGAGTATGCCCGCAACGCGGCGCGTATGGCGGCGCTGATGAAAGCGCGTCAAATTATGGTCTATACCCACGACTCCATTGGACTGGGCGAAGACGGGCCGACGCACCAGGCGGTTGAGCAACTTGCCAGCCTGCGTCTGACGCCAAACTTCAGCACCTGGCGCCCTTGCGATCAGGTTGAGGCGGCGGTCGCGTGGAAAGCGGCTGTCGAACGCCATCATGGTCCGACCGCACTTATTCTTTCCCGTCAAAATCTGGCGCAAATGGAACGTAGCCCGGAACAGCTTAAAGCGATAAGCCGCGGCGGGTACATTCTGAAAGACAGCGATGGCGCCCCGGATATCATCCTGATTGCCACCGGTTCAGAAATGGAAATCACCGTACAGGCTGCGGATAAGCTCACGTCCGAAGGCCGAAAAGTGCGAGTTGTTTCCCTGCCATCAACGGATGTATTTGACGCCCAGGATGAAGAGTACCGCGAATCCGTATTGCCTTCGAATATCGCAGCCCGCGTGGCGGTGGAAGCGGGCATTGCGGATTACTGGTACAAATACGTTGGCTTAAAAGGCGCCATCGTCGGCATGACCGGTTACGGCGAGTCAGCTCCGGCCGATAAGCTGTTCCCGTTCTTTGGTTTTACTACTGAGAACGTGGTGAGCAAGGCGAAAAAGGTATTGGATAAAAAAGCCTGACCCGAGTGGCGGACGGCGCTTGCGCTCATCCGCCCTGGTTTCATTGTTTTTTAAGTCGGGTAAGCCCAGGCGCCACCCGACAAATTTCAAAAAGCTACTTAGTCACCCAAAGAGTCGGCCACGCGCCGCTGCCGTGCCAGCCGTCGCAGGTTGGTTCCTCAGCATAGCGCACCAGACGAAAGCGCTGACCGTCGAAGCGCCAGCGGCTGGAGACACCGCAATCCCCTACTCCGCGGCCTTTGGCAAGGGTCGTCAGCTCTTTATTCGTTTCATCATAGCCTGCGTTCATCAGCTCTAAATCGTTATTCCCGCTGGCGGGCGCAAACGGCAATTTCAGCCGGATCTGTCGGGAGGCGAACGGTTTCTTGCGGGAGACAATCCAGGCAAGATCGACAACGTTATACGCCCCGGCCTCGCAGCTCACCAACATCAAAGCCTTATCATCGCTGATAGCAAAAATGCGGACTTCACGGCGCATCGGATCGAGCGAGCACTGGCTGTTGTTCATCCGCCAGCTACCGTAATCCAGCAAATCGTTAAGTTCATCCTGAGCAAAGGGAGTCGGGGTGGGATTGGTGATCGTAACCTCTTTAAGCGCGGGCGCGGGGGGCACGCTAAGCGGCGGATCGTCACCTTTTTTAATCCACGCGGTTTCGCTGCCCACGCGTTTTTGCTGGCTATCAATAAACAGCAGCGCGGCTTTCAACCCGGCAAGCGAGATATTCCCCTGCCCCTTTACCAGCGTAATAGCGTCGGCGTCACCAATTTTTTCCAGCAAGACTTTAATCGTGTCGGCGTCGTCAGTGATCAGATGATGCGGTGTTTCACGCCACTTTGTTTTATCCAGTTCAAGCGGCTCGCCATCAACCAGCAATCGCGGGGCTATTGGCGGAGCTTTGATTTCCGCCGTATCCAGATTACCCAGATCGATGCGCAGATTGACGTCGGTATGCGCACCTGCGCTACGGGCAAGCGTCATCACCAGCCCCTGATGAAGCCCGGTGTTACGCGCGGAGCAAAAGTTTTGGTTGTTGCAGGTGACCTGCCAGTCTGAAAAGGATTTTTGTGCCGGGGCAGCCATTGCCGTGCTCGCCAGAAGCAGACAGAAGAGAAAGAGCGATTTCATCCGGTAACACATTAGAGGCACATATCCTGAGAAGACGAAGAGAGAAAAACGTACTGATTTTGGCGATATCTTCGGCTTCTCAGTGCCCGTGCTCAATCGGATTTATCGGATAGATTTATGTAAAAAACGAACCATGCAAGTCATTGAATTATAAATGCTTTATTCCATTACCTTGCGTAGCTGTAGCTGCTGCAACAAAATGACCGTTTTACCGTCACGAATTTCACCGCTGTTAATCATTTCCAGCGCCCGGGCAAAGGGCAATTCCAGCACGTCGATGTCTTCGTCATCTATACCGCCGCCGGCAAATTCACGCTGGGCATCGGTATATTCCGCCAGATAAAAATGGATAAGCTCCGTTACGCCGCCCGGGGACATATAGAGTTCAAAGAGCTTCTCAACTTCACCAACCAGATATCCCGTTTCTTCCATGGCTTCTTTACGCGCGCAAACTTCCGGTTCGTCGGCGTCCAGCAATCCTGCGCAGGCTTCAATCAGCAAGCCATCCGCGTTGCCGTTCACCCAAGTGGCTACCCGGAACTGGCGAGTCAGCACCACGGTTTTCTTTTCACGGTTATAAAGCAATATGGTCGCGCCGTTACCACGGTCGTAAACTTCGCGTTTATGGCGAATAGCTTCGGCTTCGTTGCGGGACAAATCGTAGGTGATGTTACGCAGGATAAAGTAGTTATCTGAGAGGATTTTATCTTTGATGACTTCGATTTTTATCGACATAGGATCTCCGCAGCAAGTCAGGGGAGCCGGTAATCATAGGCCGTAATGTGATGTTTGTCGCGTTTCGAGTGAATTAGTTTCCCTCGCCCCGGCCCTCTCCCCGAAGGGAGAAAAAGATAATGCCCTGTCTGCGGGTCAAAGAGAGAATTACTCCACGCCCGTTTCCCTTTCCCCGCTGGAAAGAGGGGCAGGACGTGGGGTAAACATTAAAACCCGTTCTTCACTTCGCGCATATCCGGCAGCTTATGCGCAATGCCTTTGTGGCAGTCAATGCAGGTTTGCCCGTCTTTGATAGCCCGGTCGTGCATTTTCGCCGCCACGGTTTTCTGCGCGGTGAGATCCATATAGTCGAAGTTGTGGCAGTTACGGCACTCCTGCGAATTATTGTTCTTCATCCTTCGCCATTCGTTTTGCGCCATCGCCAGACGGTGATCGTCAAACTTTTGCGGCGTGTCGATCAGGCCAAAGGCTTTGGCGTACAGCTCTTTACTCGCCTGAATTTTGCGCACCATCTTCGGTACCCATTCATGAGGAACGTGACAATCCGGGCAGGTGGCGCGTACGCCGCTGCGGTTGTTGTAGTGCACTGTCTCCATATATTCCTGGTAAACGTTGGCACGCATTTCATGGCAGCTAATACAAAACTCTTCGCGGTTGGTCATCTCCATTCCGGTGTTAAATCCGCCCCAAAAAATGATGCCCGCAGCAAAACCAATCAGCAGCAGCGTGCCCAGCGCCAGACGGCTCGGACGACGCCACCACTGCCAGATACGACGAATAACGCCCGGCTTACGGTTTGATTTATCCATATCGGCCTCTAATTCCCAAAGCCTTTAGACGGCGTGAAGGTATTTTCAACAATGGGCGCGGCGTCGGTTTGCGGTACATGGCACTGCAGGCAGAAATAGCGACGCGGGGCGACGTTAGAAAGAACGTTTCCTTCAGCATCCATAAAATGCGTTGGGCTGATGCGCGGCGCGCCCGTGGTGCGGTAATGCTCCACGCCGTGACATTGCAGGCAGCGGTTAGTGTTCTTACTCACCTGATAGCCATCCACGCTGTGCGGGATAAGCGGCGGCTGATTCACATAGTTAAGCGCCATGCGTTCCTGCTGTTTTGGCATGCGCACCGATCCTTCCGGCGTACCCGACACTTCCGGCGACTGATTGAGATCGACGCCGTCAGCCGCCCATAGCGCGCCGCTCACCACCAGGGCCAACGCCGCCAGGCATTGAATTAATCTCTTCGTCAGGCTAGTTATTTTCATTATTCTCTCCTTACACCTTCGCCAGCTTCACTGCGCATTTCTTGAAATCCGTCTCTTTGGAGAGCGGGTCCGTTGCGTCAAGCGTCAGGTTGTTAACCAACTGCGCGGCGTCGAAGAACGGCATATACACCAGCCCCTGCGGCGGCTTGTTACGGCCGCGTGTTTCGACGATAGAAATCACTTCGCCGCGGCGAGAAATCACCTTCACTTTGTCGCCGCGCTTCAGGTCACGCGCCTTAGCGTCCAGCGGATGGATAAACAGCACCGCTTCCGGGAAAGCGCGATGCAGCTCCGGCACGCGGCGCGTCATGCTGCCGGTGTGCCAGTGCTCCAGCACCCGGCCGGTGGACAGCCACAGGTCAAACTCTTTATCCGGCGCTTCCGCCGCCGGTTCGAACGGCAGCGCGAAGATCACCGCTTTGCCGTCCGGCTTGCCGTAGAATTTGAAGCCTTCGCCGGCCTTCACATACGGATCGTTGCCTTCGCTGTAGCGCCACTGGGTTTCTTTCCCGTTGACGACAGGCCAGCGCAGACCGCGCGCCTTGTGGTAATCGTCAAAAGGCGCGAGGTCGTGGCCGTGCCCGCGACCAAATGCCGCGTACTCTTCAAACAGCCCTTTTTGCAAGTAAAATCCCAGCTCGCGGGATTCATCGTTAAGCTGATCTTCCGCCAGTTCGCTAAGCGGGAATTTGCTCACCGCTTCGTTGGCAAACAGCACGTCGAACAGCGTTTTACCGCGGTACTCTGGTTTCTTATCAACAAGCTCCGCAGGCCATACCTCTTCGACTTTGAAGCGTTTAGCAAACTGCACCAGTTGCCAGAGATCGGATTTCGCCTCGCCCGGCGCCTGGACCTGCTGACGCCAGAACTGCGTGCGGCGCTCGGCGTTGCCGTATGCCCCTTCTTTTTCCACCCACATGGCGGTAGGCAGGATCAGATCCGCCGCCAGCGCGCTGATAGTTGGATAAGGATCGGAGACGATCACGAAGTTGCGCGGATCGCGCCAGCCCGGCATACGCTCTTCATTGATGTTCGGCCCGGCCTGCATGTTGTTGTTACACATCACCCAGTAGACGTTCAGCTTGCCGTCCTTCAGCGCACGGTCCTGCGCTACCGCATGCAGCCCCACTTTCGCCGGGATTGTGCCCGCAGGCAGCTTCCACATGTTTTCGGCGATTTCGCGGTGTTTGTCGTTCGTGACCACCATATCCGCAGGCAAACGATGTGAGAACGTGCCGACCTCGCGCGCGGTGCCGCACGCTGAAGGCTGGCCGGTCAGCGAGAATGGCCCACAGCCGGGCTGAGAGATTTTCCCCGTCAGCAGGTGCAGGTTATAAACGAGATTGTTGGCCCAGACGCCGCGTGTGTGCTGGTTGAAGCCCATCGTCCAGTAAGAGATCACTTTTTTCTTCGGATCGGCGTACAGCTTCGCCAGCGCTTCAAGCTGATCTTTCGGCACGCCGCTCATCTCGGCGGTTTTCTCCAGCGTGTACTCCGCCACAAAAGCTTTGTACTCGTCGAAGCTCATCGGCTCGGAGGCGTCTGAGCCTGGATTTTTCGCCGCTTTTTCCAGCGGGTGCGTTGGACGCAGGCCGTAGCCGATATCCGTTACGCCTTTACGCAGGTTAACGTGCTGTTTGAAGAACGCTTCGTTTATCGCGTCGTTCTGAATGATGTAGTTGGCGATGTAGTTGAGGATGGCCAGGTCGCTTTGCGGCGTGAACACCATACCGTTGTCCGCAAGCTCAAAGCTGCGGTGCTGGAAGGTGGAAAGCACGGCCACATTAACGTTTTCGTCAGACAGACGGCGGTTGGTAATGCGCGACCATAATACCGGGTGCATCTCCGCCATATTGGAGCCCCAGAGCACGAAAGCGTCGGCCTGTTCGATATCGTCGTAACAGCCCATGGGTTCATCCATACCAAAGGTACGCATGAAGCCGACTACCGCAGAAGCCATGCAGTGGCGCGCGTTAGGATCGATGTTGTTAGAGCGGAATCCGGCTTTAAACAGCTTGGCCGCCGCGTAGCCTTCCCAGACCGTCCACTGTCCTGAACCAAACATGCCGATGGCGTCCGGCCCCTTTTCTTTCAGGCTGGTTTTGAACTTCTCTTCCATGATGTCGAAGGCCTGCTCCCAGCTAATCGGGGCAAACTCGCCTTCTTTATCAAAATAGCCGTCTTTCATGCGCAGCAGCGGCTGGGTCAGGCGGTCTTTTCCGTACATGATTTTTGGCAGGAAATAGCCTTTGATACAGTTAAGCCCGCGGTTTACCGGAGCATCCGGATCGCCCTGGCTTGCCACTATACGGCCGTTTTGCGTCCCCACCAGCACGCCGCAGCCCGTACCGCAGAAACGGCATGGCGCTTTGTCCCATTTAATAACATCTTGTTTTCCGACAACCGCGCGAGCCACGCCCGGCACGCTCAGGCCTGCCGCCGCTGCGGCTGCCGCGACGGCGTTCGCTTTCATAAAACTACGACGACTGAGTTTCATGGTGTTTCCTCACCTTCCTCATCCTGCTGGTGATAAACCAGCGACACCGCCAGCACGTTTGCAATATTGCGTGCCGACTCAATTTGGTTGAGCAGCACATCGCTACGCGCTGCCTCCATCACGACCACCAGCTTGCCTTTTTCTGCATCGCTTGCGGCGACCTCGCTGCCGGCCAGTTCGTTCAGGGCGGCGCTTACGGCTGGAATATGTTGGGGATGAGCCTGGATAACCAGGCCACAGACGTGCCAGCTAGCTCGCATCAGCGTGCCTCATCGTCAGAGCGGAGACCGGACATCCGGCGATACAGCCTCCGCACGCATTGCATGCCGCGCGGTTAAGCCGGGGGAGAGAAACGCCCTGCGCCGAAGGGTGAAAGTTAATAGCCTGCATCTCGCAAAAGTCCTGACAGCTACGACATTCCACTCCGCTGAAGGCCAGGCAGGAATCGTTCACAAAAAGGGTATATTCCCAGGGCGAGGTTTCGCGCTGGTGAAAAAGCGGCTGCGGGCAAGCGTCTGCGCAGGCATAGCAGAAGGTGCATTCACCTTTGCTGAAGTCGATTTCAGGGTATCCGCCTCGCCCACGTCGCAAAATACGGGTTTCGCAAACAGGCACGCACGCATCACAGCGAATGCATTCAATCAGAAAATGTTGCTCGTCCCCGCTCCAGGGGGGACGAAAAGCCGCCGCGTTACTGCGCCAGCTACCGGTCAATAATCCACGTCGGGAAAGCTCAGCCATGAAAGCATATCCTTGCATTACAAACGCCGCCCTCGTGGGATGAGGCCAGCAAACACATCATTGTTATTCCCGCATTTTTTCACGGGTTTTTATTGGGGGTTAAGTTATGTGACAAAGGGGGAGTAGAGGCATCCCCCTAAAGGGGTAAATGCCGTTGTGGGATCAAAAAGGAAGGGAGTTTGCGGGGATTAGCGGCCAGGTTTTGGAACACAGGCCGAAATAACCGTAACAAACGTTTGAGCAAACGCGGCTTTCTGGTACGTTTCGCCCACCATAGATTTTCAGAGGTTATTGGTCCTGTGATGGCGCAACGCTCGGTTCGGGCAAGCCTTGCCCGCGCATTTCTTTATCTCGTCCTGCTGTCGCTGCTCTCGACGGGCATAGCGATACTGACGCTCGCCAGCAGTTTACGGGACGCAGAGGCGGTCAACATAGCGGGTTCGTTGCGCATGCAAAGCTATCGTCTTGGTTACGATTTACAGGGCGACCGCGCACGCCTGAACGAGCATCTTACGCAATACAATCAATCGCTACGCTCCGAGGCTCTGCTCAATCCGGGGCGCTTTTGGGTGCCAAAAGAAGTGCGTGAGCGATACAACGCCATTAACGATGCCTGGGCCGACATGGAGCATCATATTCGTCAGGGCGATATCGCCTGGTATCACGACAATATTGCCGGCTATGTGGCGCAAATCGATCTGTTCGTGCTTGCGCTGCAGCATTATGCCGAACGAAAAATGATGCAGGTCGTCGCTACGTCAGTGGTGGGATTTATCGCTATTTTTACGCTGGTGTTTTTCACGCTTCGCCGCTTCCGTCATCAGGTTGTTGCGCCGCTCAATAAGCTGATGCTTGCCAGCAAATCTATCGAACGCGGTAAATTCGCCCACCCTCCCCTCGATACCGACCTGCCCAATGAAATCGGCCTGCTTGCGCGTACCTTCACGCGCATGGCGGATGAACTGCAACGACTTTACCGCTCGCTTGAAGATAAGGTGCAGCAAAAAACGCTAAGCCTGCAGGAGGCAAACCGTACGCTTGAAGTGCTCTATTCCTGCTCCCAGGCGCTGAACGTCGGCACTATCGACCGGCATTGCTTTACGCAGATCCTCCAGCTTGTCCGCCAGCAGGAAAAGGTGGATTACATTGAGATGCTGGTGGGTGAAAACTGGCTGCTGTGCGAAGGCACGCAACAGGAATCTGTCCCCTGGCAGTCGGCGGCCATCACGCAACAGGACGATGAATTAGGCCAGCTTCGCTGGCAGGCTTCTGTCGGCTCGCCGCCCATGCCGCTAATGCAAAGCGTGGCGTCCATGCTGGGACGCGGCCTTTACTTCAACCAGGCGCAAAAACATTATCAGCAATTGCTGCTGATGCAGGAACGAGCGACCATTGCCCGTGAACTTCACGATTCTTTAGCGCAGGTGCTTTCTTATTTGCGCATACAGCTCACGCTGCTTAAGCGCGCAGTCCCCGAAGAGAATGAGCCCGCACAACGGATAATCGGCGATTTTTCGCAGGCGCTAAATGATGCTTACCGGCAGCTACGCGAACTGCTGGCGACATTTCGTCTGACCTTACAACAGGCTGATTTGCCCGCCGCTCTTCAGGAGATGATTGCCCCGCTTCGCCAACAAACGGATACAACGATTCTTCTCGACTGTAGAATGCCCACGCAGGCGCTGGATGCCCAGCAGCAGGTACATCTGCTGCAAATTATTCGCGAAGCGGTGCTGAACGCCATTAAACACGCAGGCGCACAAGAAATATCAATAACCTGCACGACATCATCTACCGGCGAACACACTGCGGCTATTCTTGATAATGGCAAGGGCATTGCGAGTTTGAGTGAGCCAGAAGGGCATTACGGCCTGAATATCATGCATGAACGCGCCGCCCAGTTGGGTGGCCGGTTAACCATTTCCCGCCCCGCAGAGGGTGGAACGCTGATCGCGATAACGTTTCGTTCATCGTCGTCAGACAATAATGATGAAAAATAGCAGGAGCAGCTATGAGTGAGCGAAATGTCTTTGAAGTTTTGATTGTCGACGATCATCCATTAATGCGGCGGGGCATCCGCCAGTTGCTGGAGATGGACGATGCTTTTTTAGTGGTGGGTGAAGCAAGCAGTGGAACCGAAGCCATCAGTCTGGCAAACCGGCTGGCCCCGGATCTCATCCTGCTGGATTTGAATATGAAAGGCCTGAGCGGACTGGATACGCTGAATGCGCTGCGCCGGGAAGGTGTCAGCGCCCGTATTATCGTCCTGACAGTTTCAGATTCACGCAGTGATATTTTCACGTTGATTGACGCCGGCGCCGACGGCTATTTACTCAAGGATAGCGATCCGGAAGTGTTGCTGGATGATATTCGCCGTGGAGCAACGGGCGGCGAAGCTTTTAGCACGCAGGTTGCCGAATATTTACGTACCCGCGGAACGCAGAAACGCAGCGGCGCTCCGTTCGCTACGCTGACCGAGCGCGAACTGGATGTATTACAGGAAGTGGCCAGAGGCCTTTCTAACAAGCAAATCGCAGCCGGTCTGCACATTTCCGAAGAAACGGTGAAAGTCCATATCCGCAATTTATTGCGTAAACTTCAGGTCCGTTCACGCGTGGCGGCAACGGTATTATTCCTTGAAAGCCGGGGCATTTAACGCCCTGAATTTCGCAGCCTGACGTCAATAGCACGCTAAGATAATTTACACTATCTCCTCAATTTCTCCACGTTTGGGCTTGTGGTTAAGGCTACAGTGACCACTGCCCCCCATTACAACAATCAGAAGTGCTTACGAGGTCCCGACCAGATGGCGAATTTCTTTATCAATCGCCCCATTTTTGCCTGGGTGCTGGCCATTATTTTGTGCCTCACCGGTACGCTTGCTATTTTTTCGCTTCCCGTTGAGCAATATCCAGACCTTGCGCCGCCTAACGTGCGTATTACCGCTAACTATCCGGGAGCTTCCGCCCAAACCCTGGAAAATACCGTCACCCAGGTTATTGAGCAGAATATGACCGGGCTCGACAACATGATGTATATGTCGTCGCAGAGCAGCAGCACCGGCCAGGCCACCATCATGCTGAGCTTCAAAGCCGGTACCGATCCGGATGAGGCGGTGCAGCAGGTGCAAAACCAACTGCAGTCCGCGCTGCGCAAATTACCGCAGGCCGTGCAAACGCAAGGGGTTACGGTAAGAAAAACCGGGGACAGCAACATCCTGATGGTTGCCTTCGTCTCCACCGATGGCAGCATGGATAAGCAGGATATTTCGGATTACGTGGCGAGTAATATTCAGGATCCTATCAGCCGTATTAACGGCGTGGGAGACGTGGATGCTTACGGCTCCCAGTACTCCATGCGCATCTGGCTTGACCCAACCAAACTCACCAGCTATCAGCTCACCACCCAGGATGTGGTGGATGCCATCAGCTCGCAGAACGCGCAGGTAGCCGTTGGGCAGCTCGGCGGCACGCCGTCGGTCGATCTTCAGGCCCTAAACGCCACCATCAACTCCCAGTCTTTGCTGCAAACGCCACAGCAGTTTAAGGACATTACCCTGCGTGTGAATCAGGACGGTTCGCTGGTAACCCTGGGCGACGTGGCGGAAGTTGAGCTGGGCGCAGAAAAATATGACTTTCTGAGCCGCTACAACGGCCAGGCGGCTTCCGGGTTGGGTATTAAACTCGCCTCTGGCGCGAATGAGATGGAGACCGATAAACTCGCCCGCGCAAAAATCGAGGAGCTTTCTCAGTATTTCCCGCACGGACTGGAGGCGAAAATCGCTTATGAAACCACGCCGTTCGTGAAAGCCTCCATCAAAGACGTGGTCAAAACGCTGCTGGAAGCCATTCTGTTAGTGTTCCTGGTCATGTACCTGTTTTTGCAGAATTTCCGCGCAACGCTTATTCCCACTATCGCAGTACCTGTGGTGTTGTTGGGGACCTTCTCGGTGCTCTACGCCTTCGGCTATAGCATTAACACGCTCACCATGTTCGCCATGGTACTGGCCATCGGACTGCTGGTGGATGACGCCATCGTGGTGGTGGAGAACGTTGAGCGCATCATGAGCGAAGAAGGGCTGTCGCCCCGGGAGGCAACCCGCAAGTCGATGGGCCAGATACAGGGTGCGCTGGTGGGAATTGCCATGGTGCTTTCCGCCGTGTTCGTGCCGATGGCCTTCTTCGGCGGCACCACCGGCGCCATTTACCGCCAGTTCTCCATTACCATCGTTTCGGCAATGGTGCTGTCGGTTTTAGTCGCGATGATCCTCACGCCCGCGCTTTGCGCCACGCTGCTAAAACCATTACATAAAGGCGAGCATCACGGTCAGAAAGGATTTTTCGGCTGGTTTAACCGCATGTTCAACCGTAATGCCGCCCGGTATGAAAATGGCGTAGGAAAGATTCTGGTACGCAGCGCCCGCTGGATGCTGATCTACGCGCTGTTGTTAGGCGGCATGGTGTTCTTATTCCTGCGCTTGCCAACGTCATTCCTGCCGTTGGAAGACCGCGGCGTATTTACGACTTCAGTGCAATTGCCAAGCGGATCAACCCAGCAACAAACGCTGAAGGTCGTGGCTGATATCGAAAATTATTATCTGACCAAAGAGAAAGATAACGTGCTGTCGGTGTTCTCAACCGTAGGCGCCGGGCCTGGAGGTAACGGGCAGAACGTGGCGCGAATGTTTGTCCGTTTGAAAGACTGGGACGACCGAGATCCGGACACCGGCAGCTCTTTTGCCATTATCGAGCGAGCCACCAAAGCTTTCCATGACATCAAAGAAGCGCGCGTTATCGCCAGCAGTCCACCGGCTATTAGCGGGCTTGGCAACGCAGCCGGATTTGATATGGAGCTACAGGATCATGGCGGCGCCGGGCACGATGCGCTTATGGCTGCTCGCGACCAGTTGCTCAATATGGCTGACGATGAAAAGCTTCTTACCCGCGTTCGTCATAACGGCCTGGACGATAGCCCGCAGATGCAAATAGACATCGATCAGCGAAAAGCCCAGGCGCTGGGCGTTTCCATCGATGATATCAATAACACGTTGCAAACGGCCTGGGGCTCCAGCTATGTGAATGATTTTATGGATCGTGGCCGCGTGAAAAAGGTTTATGTGCAGGCCGCTGCGAAATACCGCATGCTGCCCGACGACATTAATCAGTGGTATGTCCGTAACAAAGACGGCGGCATGGTGCCCTTCTCCGCTTTCTCCACTTCACGCTGGGAAACGGGTTCACCGCGTCTGGAGCGCTACAACGGTTATTCAGCCGTGGAAATTGTTGGCGAAGCCGCGCCTGGCGTGAGTACCGGTACAGCTATGGAAATCATGGAAAGCCTGGTGCATAAGCTGCCGAATGGGTTTGGCCTGGAGTGGACGGGCATGTCCTGGCAGGAACGGCTATCCGGAGCTCAGGCGCCAGCGCTGTATGCTGTTTCGCTGCTGGTAGTTTTCCTGTGTCTTGCCGCACTCTATGAAAGCTGGTCGGTGCCGTTTTCGGTTATGCTCGTCGTGCCGCTTGGGGTTATCGGCGCCCTGCTCGCCACCTGGATGCGGGGGCTTGAGAACGACGTGTACTTCCAGGTCGGTTTACTCACCGTTATTGGCCTGTCGGCGAAGAATGCGATATTGATTGTGGAATTCGCCAACGATATGAACGCGCAGGGACGAGAGCTGGTTGCAGCGACGCTCGATGCCTGCCGCCAACGTTTACGTCCGATTCTGATGACATCCCTGGCCTTTATCTTTGGCGTCTTGCCAATGGCAACCAGCAGCGGCGCAGGTTCCGGCAGCCAGCATGCGGTTGGTACCGGGGTTATGGGCGGCATGATTTCAGCCACGGTTCTGGCGATATTCTTTGTCCCGCTGTTCTTTGTGCTGGTGCGGCGCCGCTTCCCGCTTAAAGAGCCGCACGAAGATTGATTGTCAAAAACCCAACAAAAAAGGCGGCCTTTTCGGTCGCCTTTTTTCAGATGCGCTCATAGAATTATTTCAAATAAGGACATCGTGCTCTTGCAGTTTTCTGGTCAGATCATTTACGAAGCATATCTTCAATGAAATCTTTCCAGTTCCCCAGTTCATGCTCAATCATAACAGCCTCTCTTATAATTGCTTTAATTATACGCAAATTAAACCGGTGAGTGAAGCAATTCTCAACAACTGCTGCTTTCCCGATCGCCACCGTATATTTATTGCTATTGCGTAATAACCTAATTTTAACCCCTCTGCTTCTTATTAATGTGACGCAGCACCTGAAACAAAATGTTTCTTCACATTTAGGAATTTGTCCGCATCAGGCAGCGTAAGCGCCTGAGAAGGCATGTTGCGCGATCTTTATGGGAGGGCTGGAAGCTTGAAGAATGAGATCAAAAGCGTTATTGAAGATATTTATATATTCAGTTTCGGATAAGGCCGAATTTTACCAATACGATACAATTCAATTATCCCGTGAGACAAGATTGCATACCTGACGAAATTTTATTCAAATCGCATAACAATAGTTATATTCTGTGACGGTAAGAGTAGCAATTAAGTTATATTTTTCCGTCGTACTTTATTATCATTTTAAATCATTCTAATTATCTGATTAAAAAATCAGAGTCTCAACAAAAGGATTGAAAGCACGTGATAACCCTTTATGGCATTAAAAATTGCGACACCGTCAAAAAGGCGCGCCGCTGGCTGGAAGCTCATGGCGTCGAATACCGGTTTCACGACTACCGCGCTGACGGCCTGGACGCCGGATTACTTAATAGTTTTATTGCAGAACTGGGTTGGGAAGCGCTGCTGAACACTCGCGGCACAACCTGGCGTAAGCTGGATGAAGCGCATCGCGCCTCCATTAAAGACGCACAAACGGCTGCGGCATTAATGTCCGAAATGCCGGCAATCATCAAACGCCCATTGCTCTGCGCGCCCGGTCAGCCTATGCTGCTGGGTTTCAATGAATCGAACTATCAGCAGTTTATCAACGAGGTATAGTCTTATGTCCTGCCCGGTTATTGAGCTGACGCAACAGCTTATCCGCCGCCCTTCCCTGAGCCCCGACGATGCAGGCTGTCAGGCGCTGCTTATTGAGCGGTTACGCGCCATTGGTTTTACCGTTGAGCACATGGATTTTGGCGACACACAAAATTTCTGGGCATGGAGAGGACAAGGCGAAACGCTGGCGTTTGCCGGGCATACCGATGTCGTGCCTTCCGGCGATGCAGACCGCTGGATTAATCCCCCGTTTGAGCCGACCATTCGCGATGGCATGCTGTTTGGCCGTGGCGCTGCGGATATGAAAGGGTCGCTCGCGGCAATGGTCGTGGCGGCAGAACGCTTCGTGGCGCAGCATCCAAACCACAAAGGCCGTCTCGCATTTCTTATCACATCCGACGAAGAAGCCAGCGCCAAAAATGGCACCGTAAAAGTCGTTGAAACGCTGATGGAGCGTCGCGAACGCCTCGATTATTGCCTGGTGGGCGAGCCTTCGAGCACCGAAGTTGTTGGCGATGTGGTGAAAAACGGTCGCCGCGGCTCGCTAACCTGCAACCTGACGATTCACGGCGTGCAAGGACACGTTGCCTACCCGCATCTGGCGGATAACCCGGTTCATCGCGCAGCCCCGATGTTAAGCGAGCTGGTCGCTATCGAATGGGACCAGGGGAACGAGTTTTTCCCGGCGACCAGCATGCAGATTGCCAATATTCAGGCCGGCACCGGCAGCAATAACGTCATTCCAGGCGATATGTTTGTGCAGTTTAATTTTCGCTTCAGCACCGAGCTGACCGATGCGGACATCAAACAGCGCGTGATCGCCCTGCTTGAGAAATACCAGTTGCGCTATACGCTGGACTGGTGGCTTTCCGGCCTTCCGTTCCTTACCTCGCGCGGCAAGCTTGTCGATGCGGTAGTGAATGCAGTTGAGCACTATAATGAAATCAGGCCGCAACTTTTAACTACCGGCGGTACGTCCGACGGGCGCTTTATCGCTCGCATGGGCGCTCAGGTAGTGGAGCTCGGGCCGGTGAACGCAACTATTCATAAGATTAATGAGTGCGTCAACGCCGCCGATCTGCAGCTTCTTGCCCGGATGTATCAACGTATTATGGAACAGCTTGTCGCCTGACGGGCTGCACAACTTAAGTGAGGTATTAGCATGGAATGGCTATCGCATTACTGGTGGATTATCGTACTGGTGCTGTTATTGGGCATTTTCCTTAATGTTATTAAGGATCTGAAACGCATCGACCCGAAGAAGTACATGGCAAATAAACCTGAGCTGCCCCCGCATCGTGATTTTAACGACAAGTGGGATGACGAAGATGACTGGCCGAAGAAGAAATAATTAGCCTCTCCCCTCACCCAACCGCAGGTGAGGGGATTTTAGTTAAAGCAGTTCGATAATATCGTCGTCTTTCGGCGTTCCGCCGCTTAGCGCCTCGTCAAAATAATGTTTAGGCACCGTGTAGCGCAGATGGTCGAGCGCAATCTGAATGCTGCGATCGTCAATGGCATGCCCTAAATCATCAATGACATCCAGCGTGAAGTCGCCACCGATGCGTTCGAGCGCCTCTGCGGCGTCAAATGCATGCTTCACATTAATCACATTGTCTTCATCGCCGTGAATCAAATGGATAGTCGTGGAAGCCGGAATTTGTTGCGGAAGCTCAGCATAACGTCCGCTAAACGCCACCACGCGAGAAGCCAGAGCCGGTTCGGCTTTGATGCCTTCAAGCGCCATCATCGCTCCCTGCGAGAAACCAATCAGCGCCGTCGCATTTGCAGTAACGCCGCTTTGTTTCTGCCAGTAGCGCACAAGTTCGATAAACGTCGGCATAACGGCATCTATGCGTCCCTGACGGTTCTCTTCCGTCACGCCAGCCACAGAAAACCATTCACGTCCAGGATGCGGGCCACTCGGGGCGGGGCCGCCAATGCTTACCACTAAAGCATCAGGAAACTCGGGCGCAAACCAGCTACCGATTTCGCCCATGGCAACGGGGTTGTCGCCTACGCCATGAAACAGCAACAGCAGTTGTTTTGCCGCAGCGGAAGGATTTTGGACAACAAAATGGTCGTGTTTCATGGTTATCTCCTTAAGTTTCTGGAGCTGACTATACGCCGGACGAAAGTGATGACCATCCCATTTGACTGAACGACTTAGTGGAAAAATTGCATTTGCAAAAGAGAATCTTTGAGCGCAAAGCTGCGCGATGCGTCAAGTTTTTCAAGCGCCAGTTGCACTTCCTGCCGCATCGCTCCCAGTAACGCTCTGCGCCCTGACAATCGAAGGCTCTCACAAAGTGCGTCTACCTCAAGCCTGTGCTGAACCCTGCCGCGTAACGCCTTTAATGGTAGATCGCAGGCAGCCAGCAGGCGATTAAGCGAACCGAGGCAGGCTTCCAGCGGGCGATGCGCAAAAGCAAATCCCGCCAGTTCAAGCCAGTCATCACTATTTAGCGTAGTCGCTGGGTGAGGCGTTATGGGTAAAGGACTGTCGATCCACGGCTGCAGGCAAGCAAAATCTCGCGCCAGGCGAAGCTGTTCGCGCCGGGTGAGCGCAGCCCCTGCATCGTTCAGCGGTAACAGCGCCATCGCCGTGTAGCAGCCGCTGCTGGCTTCCCGATGGCTGCCGACGCGCACGAGCACAAACCCACAGCTTTCCCAGAATCGCCACAGCTCGTCGGTAAAGCCAAAACTTACCGACAAATAATCAATATCCTGCTGCGCACCTTCTTTCGCCATCGCAATCATCTGCTGCCCTAATTGCCGCCGCTGGCGCAACGGATGCACGGCGATGCGGCTCACGCGCAGCCCACGCAAAGTTGCCGCCAGCGGGCTGCCGCCATGTGCTGCAAGAGATTGCGCGACAAGGTTCCCGCGCGGCCGTCGGAAACCAGCCCACACCGCACGGCTGAGCTTTTCATCCAACCCTCCCTCTTCCACAAGCCAGGCTGCGCCGACGGTTTCGCCGCCGCAGTTAGCGGTAATGAAATGTTGGCCATGGGCATCAAGCATGCGTCGCCAGTCCAGCGGCGAGGTGCGGTAATGCGCCCCAGAAAGCAAACGGTACATTTGCTGAAGCCTTTCGGTTTCGTCTTGTGCGACCGAGCTCAACGCAGCCGGCCCCTGGGCGACACGAGTTATGTCAGCTTCCTCAAACAGCAAAATGCTGTCGATTAACGCTTCCAGCGGATCGTGCTGCGCCCAGCGAATGGGTGCCGAAAGAGAATAACGAGTGAGGGAATCAATTCCCGCGCAAAATTTCAGTAAGAACCCACGCCCGGTGCCTTCGTATCCCTGAACCGTAGTCGTAAGCAACGTGCGTGGGAAGCGGGCAATAAGTTCACGTAATTGTGGCGCTGGCAGCGCTGCGGCCTCATCGATAATAAGCCAGTGCGCATCCTGTATTTCAGGCTGAGCCAGAAGCGCATCCGGAGCGATAAAATTGAATTTTTCGCCCGCATGTAACGCCAGCACGTCCGTTGCCGCTCGCGTCGGCGCCGTTACAAGCGCTTTATCAGGAAGGCTTCTCAGCAACATGCCTGCAAGCGCAGATTTTCCTCTGCCACGCGGGGCGGTTATCACGGCTACGCCCGCAGACATGGATTGCAGCGCGGCAAGAATCCCGGCCTGCTCCTGCTGCGGGGAACCGTTTGCAGGATGCCAGGGCGCGCGAGGTTGAAAATCAGGTAAGCAAAAAGGCTGATGCTGTTGCCAGAGATAAGTTTCGCTATCGGCCTGCACACAGCGTTTGAGATGCGAGATAAAATTCGGCGTGGCGACGGGCAGTGGGCAATCGCTCCAGCGGCAGGAGTCCGCATCAGGAAGCGTCGGCCAGCGTAACCAGTCAGGAACCAGCATAACCAACCAGCTTCCGGCTTTTAACGTTCCGGCAAGGACTGCGAGCGCTTCCGCATCCAGACCGCTGCGCGCGTCAAAGACCGCATGGAGAAACTCCCGGCCAAGCAGCGTGCGCATGGCCGATGGCGCGCAGTTCAGCGGAAGCTCAGGCGCCGCGCCAACCCATAACCAGTCGCCGGGAAGATGGCTTACCAGAGAATTTATCTGCTGGGTGCTCCACTCGGCTTCGCCCGCGACGATTAGCATGCGTCGAATACCGGCGGCGGCCATGCTGGCGGTTATCTGTCGAAGCTGTTCCATGCCTGTCATCCCTGTCGCTGTCTATGACCAGGCGCGATTAGCGAACGCTATTGCCGAAGGTATTACACTGCCCAGGATCGCCGCTGTCGAAGCCGCGTTTGAACCAGGTATAACGCTGTTCAGAGGTGCCGTGAGTGAAGCTGTCCGGCACCACTCGTCCCTGTCCTTGCTGCTGCAAGCGGTCGTCGCCAATGGCTTCGGCGGCGTTCAGCGCCTCCTGCAAATCACCGGCATCCAGCACTTCTTGTTTTTGCATACTGTGGCCCCAGACGCCTGCGAAGCAGTCGGCCTGCAGCTCCATTTTCACCGACAGGCGGTTGCCTTCGGTCTGCGAAGCGCCCTGTTGAAGCTGGCGAACTTTGGGTTCAATGCCCAGCAGTTTCTGGACGTGGTGACCGACTTCATGCGCAATAACATAGCCTTGGGCAAAATCGCCATCGGCGCCCAGTTTGCTTTTCATCTCATCGTAGAAAGAGAGGTCTATATAGACGGTGCTGTCCGCCGGACAATAAAACGGCCCCATAACCGACTGCCCCGTGCCGCAGCCAGTACGCGTGGCGCCACGGTACATCACCAGCTTCGGCTGCTGATAGTTGCGACCCATTTGCTGGAAAATCTGGCCCCAGGTATCTTCCGTGGTAGCCAGAATAACCGAGGTGAATTTTGCCGCTTCGTCATCGTTTGGGCTGATGGAACGCTGTGTGGTTTGCTGCGTGACCGGCTGGCCACCGCCAAGAAGCGCAGAGAGATCGACGCCGTAGTACCCTGCGACGACCACGACGATTAACAGGACAATCCCACCTTTACCGCGAGGTATACGAAATCCACCGCCGCCGCCAAAATTCGGGCCGGAGGAACTGTTACGCCTGTCTTCTACGTTGTCGCTTTCGCGACGACCTTGCCAACGCATGACTTACTCCATTATTCACAACTTGTAATAAATAGATCGTAGGTGGTTAATCCCTGGATTACCATAAGAAACGAGATGTGAAAAAGCCGAATGTGCAAAACACATCCGGCCTTAAAAGTAGCGCGTGCGAATTTAGTCTAACTTAACGCCAAGACGGTGAGCCACTTCTTCATAGGCTTCAATCAGGCCGCCCAGGCTCTGGCGGAAGCGGTCTTTGTCCATTTTGTCGAGGGTTTCTTTGTCCCACAGGCGGCTGCCATCGGGTGAGAACTCATCCCCGAGCACCACTTCGCCTTTAAAGAGACCAAATTCCAGTTTGAAATCCACGAGGATCAGACCTGCGTCATCAAATAGCTTGCTCAGCACGTCGTTAGCCTTGTAGCTCAGTTCACGCATGCGAGCCAGGTGCTCTTTGCTTACCCAGCCGAAGGTCTCGCAGTAAGACTCGTTGACCATCGGGTCGTGCATCGCATCGTTCTTGAGGAACAGGTCAAACAGCGGCGGATTGAGCTCAATACCTTCTTCAATGCCCAGACGTTTCACCAGCGATCCTGCGGCGCGGTTGCGGATAACACACTCAACCGGCACCATCTCAAGCTTTTTAACCAACACTTCGTTATCGGAGAGCAGTTGTTCCATTTGCGTGGGAATACCCGCTTCTTCCAGTTTGGCCATAATAAAATGGTTAAACTTGTTGTTCACCATGCCCTTACGGTCGAACTGTTCGATGCGCGCACCGTCTCCTGCTGACGTATCATTGCGGAATTCGAGCACCAACAGATCCGGGTTTTCGGTGCTGTATACGGTCTTCGCTTTGCCACGATACAACTCAGCTTGCTTTTGCATCTTTCTTACTCCAGGTGTGATTTAACTAAAAATTCCGCTATCTGCAGGTACGCACACGTTTGCGTAGCCTGCCAGAAAAAAGGCCGGATCGCTCCGGCCCTTTAAGGTTACTTGCTGAATGCCGCCTGGAACACAGCGACCAGCGCGTCGTTCTGGGACTGCGTCAGCGTGTGCCCTTTCGGGTCGATAAACTGCAGACTGCTGCGGTTATCGAGATCGCCAACCTGCAGCTTATAGTCACCGCTGACAAGCTCAGGGTCTTTCGCCCCTAAATCCTGCCAACCGCTATCAGACAGCGGTTTATAGGTAACGGTCATGCTGCCGGTAGAGCGCGTGGAGTCAGTGACTTTCATGCCAGCTTTTTCAAGCGTTGCCGGCAAGCGGTTCCAGACCACGTTGAACGGACCGCGAACCACCAGCATTGGTAAACCGGTATCATCCGCAGCGCTTTGCACATCAAGCTGAGTTGAGGAACGGTTATCCTGGGCGTTCTGGCGATCGGTTTGCGCTTTATCAAGACCTGTGCTGATGACGTTAAGCATCTGCGCGCTATAACGCTGCAGAGAGGCCGCATCCGACACCGGCTTGCCTGCCTGCTCCAGGTTCAGCAGTTTTACAACCACCGCCTGCTGGTAGCCCTGCGGCTTCACGGCAATTTGATAACGACCACGGTACTGCTCGTCTTCATCGGCACGGTTCCATTGTACCCAATCAGTCGTTAGCGTCTGGCTTGCGTCATCACGCTTGTCGATGGTGTAGTTATTAGCCTGAATAACGCTAACCACCTGCGGCCATAGCGTAGCGCCACGTGCGCTTTCTACCATTAACGAAGCGGTATCGCCGGTAAACTGGGTGCGCGCGCCGCTAACCAGAGCCAGCGGTTGAGCTGGCGGACGAATGTCCAACTGTTTGCCTACTGCGCCGCTGCCGTTGGTAACCGGAATATTATATTGACCGTTCTCCACAGGCAGGATCATGCCCGCCGGAGCGTGGATTTCCGCCAGTGGCGCTGCATCCAAATAGGATTCGTCGCCGCTAACCTGGCGCTTATAACGCTGGTCGCTGCTGCATGCCGCCAGCAGCATTGCCAGCGACACCACTGCAACTTTTGTCACCATCGACTTCTGTACTGAGTAAGCCATCAAATCTCCCTAAACTTTACAGCAAACCCGCATGCTTAAGCGCGCTGATAATCACCGGACGACTTGCGTCAGTCAGCGGCGTCATTGGCAGGCGTAAGGTATCGGTCGCCACAAGTCCCAATTCCTTACAGGCCCATTTCACCGGGATAGGATTGGGTTCTACAAATAATTTGTTATGCAACGGCATCAGACGCTGATTGATCTCACGCGCTTGTGCAAATTGCCCATTGGCCGCCAGTTTACACATTTCCGCCATTTCACGCGCGGCTACGTTTGCCGTCACGGAAATTACGCCGTGGCCGCCGAGCTGCATGAAGTCCAGCGAGCTGGCATCGTCACCGCTAACCAGGATGAAGTCATCTTCAACCAGCTCTTTGATCTGGTTTACTCGCGTTAAGTTCCCGGTTGCTTCTTTGATACCAATAATATTTTTTACTTTCGAAAGGCGGGCAACGGTTTCTGGCAACATGTCGCACCCGGTACGGGACGGCACATTGTACAGCATCTGCGGCAGATCGGTGCTTTGAGCGATGGCTTTGAAGTGCTGGAACAACCCTTCCTGAGTGGGACGGTTGTAATAAGGCGTGACGGTCAGGCAGCCGACGATACCGCTGTTATGAAAGCGCTTCGTCAGGGAAATAGCTTCGGATGTGGCGTTCGCACCGGTACCCGCTATCACCGGAATACGACCATCCGCCAGTTCCAGCGTTAGCATGACCACGTCGCCGTGCTCGTCGTGGCTTAAGGTTGCAGACTCTCCGGTCGTCCCTACAGAGACAATCGCCGATGTTCCGCTGGCGACATGATAATCAATCAGTTTTTTCAGGCTTGACCGGCAGACATTACCTTTCTCATCCATCGGTGTTACAAGCGCGACAATACTTCCCGTGAACATTGGCCATCCTCTGTGCAAACAAGTGTCTCAATGGTACGTTTGGTGCAGGATCAAAAGCAAGCCGCCAGGTGACTCTACACGGTTGTATGCAGGATTTTTTTATGCTTTCCTTATGATATCCCACCGATTCACAGGAAGAATGCGCTTGACTCCTTCACCCCACCATTATTTGGTTATCACAGCCCTTGGGGCGGACAGACCTGGTATCGTTAATACCATCACCCGCCATGTCAGCAGTTGCGGCTGTAATATCGAAGACAGTCGCCTCGCGATGCTCGGTGAAGAGTTTACGTTTATTATGCTGCTTTCCGGGAGCTGGAACGCGATAACCCTGATTGAATCAACGCTGCCGCTTAAAGGCGCCGAACTGGATCTGCTGATCGTCATGAAGCGCACCGCCGCGCAAGACAGGCCGGCCATGCCGGCAACGGTCTGGGTGCAGGTAGAAGTGACCGATTCACCGCATCTGATTGAACGCTTCACCGATTTGTTCGATACGCACCATATGAACATTGCTGAGCTGGTGTCCCGCACTCAACCCGCTCAGGATAATACGCCGCCGCAGTTGTATATTCAGATAACCGCCCATAGTCCTGCGTCAGAAGATGCAGCAATTATTGAGCAGGCCTTTAAAGCCCTATGTACAGAGCTTAAAGCACAAGGCACTATTAGCGTGGTGAATCCACAGCAAGATGATTAAAGACGGAGAGTAGTGATGAGCCCACTGAAAGCCGGTGACAGCGCACCGAAATTTAGCCTGCCCGATCAAGACGGCGAGCAAGTAAATTTGACCGACTTCCAGGGACAGCGCGTTCTGGTTTACTTTTATCCCAAAGCGATGACGCCAGGCTGTACCGTTCAGGCATGCGGTCTGCGCGACAACATGGATGAGTTGAAAAAGGCGGGTGTGGAAGTGCTGGGTATCAGCACCGACAAACCAGAGAAACTTTCACGTTTTGCCGAGAAAGAGTTGCTTAACTTCACCTTGCTGTCCGATGAAGATCATCAGGTTTGCGAGCAGTTCGGGGTGTGGGGCGAGAAATCCTTTATGGGTAAAACTTATGATGGCATCCACCGCATTAGCTTTCTGTTAGACGGCGAAGGCAAAGTTGAGAAAGTGTTTGATGATTTCAAAACCAGCAACCATCACGACATCGTGGTGAACTGGCTGAAAGGCAACGCTTAAGCCAGCAGACATTAAAAAAGCCGACTTCGCGTCGGCTTTTTTATTTAAGGCTTGTCATCCTCAATGGCCAGCCCATCAGGCCAGGCATGAACCACGGCTTTAATCAGCGTGGCGAGCGGAATAGCGAAGAATACGCCCCAGAATCCCCACAGCCCGCCGAATATCACCACCGAGAGAATTATCACTAGTGGATGCAGATTAACGGCTTCGGAAAACAGCACCGGCACCAGTAGATTGCCATCAAGCGCCTGAATAATCAGGTACACCGCAAACAGCGTCCAGAACTCTGTTCCCAGCCCGAACTGGAACAGCGCCACGCACACCACCGGAATGGTCACCGCAAAGGCGCCGATATACGGAATCAGCACCGAGAACCCCACCAGCACCGCAAGCAGCAGCGAGTAATTAAGCCCAAAGATAATAAAACCAATGTAGGTTGCGATACCTACAACTATCATCTCAAGCACCTTCCCGCGGATGTAATTGGTGATCTGCTGATTCATCTCAAGCCAGACCTGCCCCGCCAGTCCACGATTGCGCGGCAGAACTCGCCGCACGGCATTGAGCATCTGCTCTTTATCTTTGACGAGGAAAAAGACCATCAGCGGCACCAGCACCAGGTAAATAGCCAGCGTCAAAAGCCCCACTAAAGACGCCAAAGAGTATTTCACCACCTGATCGCCCATACCGGACATACGGCTGCGAATGTTTTCCGCCATCGCATCAATAATGCCTGCGTCCACCAGCGCCGGATAGCGCTTCGGCAAAGCGGCGGCAAAATCAGACAGCTTGTTAAGCATCCCCGGCGTATCGCGAATCAGATAGATGCCTTGCTGCCATGCGACAGGCGCAACTACCAGCACCATAATCATCAGGATGCCGACGAACAGCACCAGGACAATGGTTGCAGCCCAGGAGCGGGAACAGCCTATGCGTTCAAGGCGCGCCGTCGGCCACTCCAGCAGATAGGCCAGCACCATGGCGACCAGCAGAGGAGCTAAAAGCCCGTGGAAGAAAAAGAGGATGACAAACCCGGCCACCAGGATGACCAGCAAAGCGATGGCCTCCGGGTCACTAAACCGTCGGCGGTACCACTGCAACAACATCTCAAGCATACATCCCTTCCCTGACTGCTTTATGCGAACCGGGATTGTATCTAAATGTCACAGTAAAGACTTCGCTTTTTACGCCTGGAAAGCTCCTGGTTGAGGTAGGCTTGCAGTTTCAGTGTTAAGATTTTCTTCGTTCGTCACTGGGCCGAAAAACGCCGCAGGAATACGAACAAAACGGCTCGTAACGTGTCGAAACTAGACCCCGATTAAACAGGATAGCGGTTATGTTCAAGCGGTTGAAAAAAACGCTGGTTGCAACACTGATGACAACCTTACTTGCAGCGCAGACGGTGCCTGCCTTTGCGGATGTGGCCGATCAACTGCCTGATATGGGGACATCGGCCGGAAGTACGCTGTCAATTGGCCAGGAAATGCAGATGGGCGACTTTTATGTCCGCCAACTGCGCGGCAGCGCTCCTCTGATTAACGATCCTTTATTGGTGCAATACATCAATGGCCTGGGTATGCGCCTGGTTAGCCATGCCAATTCGGTCAAGACGCCCTTTCATTTCTTTCTTATTAATAATGATGAAATAAACGCCTTCGCCTTCTTCGGCGGCAACGTCGTATTGCACTCCGCTCTGTTCCGCTATGCTGATAACGAAAGCCAGCTCGCCTCGGTTATGGCGCACGAAATCTCACACGTCACCCAGCGCCATCTCGCCCGGGCGATGGAAGACCAGAAAAGAAACGCGCCCCTGACATGGGTTGGCGCGCTGGGCTCTATTCTTCTGGCGATGGCAAGCCCGCAGGCGGGGATGGCGGCCCTGACGGGGACGCTGGCAGGCACGCAGCAGGGCGTGATCAGCTTTACGCAGCAAAACGAACAGGAAGCCGATCGCATCGGCATTCAGGTGCTCCAGCGTTCCGGTTTCGACCCGCAGGCGATGCCAACCTTCCTTGAAAAACTGCTCGATCAGGCGCGCTATTCCACGCGTCCACCTGAAATTTTGCTGACGCACCCCCTACCCGAAAGTCGTCTGGCAGATGCGCGCAACCGTGCAAACCAGATGCGGCCGATTGTCGTGCAGTCGTCAGAAGATTTTTACATGGCTAAAGCGCGCACGCTCGGCATGTATAATTCCGGGCGCAACCAGCTCAGCAGCGACCTGCTTGACGCCTGGTCTAAAGGCAATATCCGCGAACAACACGCCGCACAATATGGCCGGGCGCTTCAGGCGATGGAAGCCAAAAACTGGGATGAGGCGCGCAAACAGCTCCAGCCATTATTGTCAGCCCAGCCTGATAACCAGTGGTATCTCGATTTAGCGACAGATATCGATCTGGGGCAGAACAAAGCGACGGACGCCATTAACCGCCTGAAAAACGCCCCGGGAATAAAACAGAATCCGGTGCTGCAGCTTAACCTTGCAAACGCCTATGTTCAGGGCGGACAACCAGCCCAGGCCGCAACCATACTTAACCGCTACACGTTCTCGCATCCGGATGACGGCAACGGCTGGGATTTGTTAGCGCAAACCGAAGCCGCATTGGGCAATCGCGATCAGGAGCTGGCCGCGCGCGCTGAAGTCATGGCGCTGGGTGGACGCATCGACCAGGCCATTTCCCTGCTCAGCAGCGCCAGCGCCCAGGTTAAACTCGGCAGTTTGCAGCAGGCCCGCTACGATGCACGAATCGATCAGTTCCGTGAATTGCAAAAACGGTTCCTTCAATACCAGAAGATGTAACAGGAGTGAATATGTCCGCAGGCGTCACCATTTATCATAATCCACGCTGCTCAAAGAGCCGTGAAACCTTAAGCCTGCTCAAGGCGAACGGCGCAGAGCCTGAAGTTGTGCTGTATCTGGAAACCCCGCCGGATGCGGATACGCTCAAAGCTCTGCTGAGCAAATTAGGGTTTGCGAGCGCGCGCGATCTGATGCGCCAGAAAGAAGATCTCTATAAAGAGCTGAAACTTTCAGAAACGGGATTAAGCGAAGAGCAACTGATTCAGGCGATGGTTGAGAATCCGAAGCTGATTGAGCGACCGATTGTGCTGGCAAACGGCCAGGCGCGTATTGGCCGCCCGCCCGAGTCGGTGCTTGAGATTTTATAAGGCAGAATAAATGTCGGATGGCGCTGTTCCAGCCTACGCTAATGATTTTGTAAGGCAGGTAAGCGAGCGCCATCCACCGCAAGGTTAAAGCCCCAGAATTTCCTTCACAAACGGGATCGTCAGCTTGCGCTGCGCGGTAATAGAAGCGCGGTCGAGCTGATCCAGCGTCATAAACAGCGTACGCATTTCCCGGTCAAGGCGTTTAAGCAGGAAACGGCCCACGTCTTCCGGCAGTTCGAAACCGCGCAAACGGGCGCGTAATTGCAGCGCCTGGAGCTTGTCGTCATCCGAAAGCGGCTGCAGCTTGTAAATTTGCCCCCAGTCGAGGCGCGACGCCAGATCCGGCAATCGCAGATTTAACTGGCGAGGCGGTCTGTCGCCGGTGATCAGAAGGCGGGTTTTTCCTGATTCCAGAATGCGGTTATACAGATTAAAGAGCGCCATTTCCCACAGTTCATCGCCAGCGATACATTCGATATTGTCGATGCACACGAGCGAAAGCTGTTCCATTCCGTCGAGAACCTCCGGCACAAACCAGGTGCGTTTATCCAGCGGCACATAACCTACCGCTTCGCCCCTTTGCGACAGTTCCGCACAAGCGGCGTGCAGCAAATGGCTACGCCCGCCCCCTTCCCGCGACCAAAAATAGATGTACCCGCTGTGATCCTGACGGAGCACGGCCTGCAGGGCGGCGAGTAAAGAAGGGTTATCACCCGGCCAGAAACTGGAAAACGTTTCGTCGTCAGGCAAATAGAGTGGCAGTGAAAGCTGTGCCGGCGTATTCAGAAGTACCTCAACCATAACAGGCAGAAAAACGCAGAGAGTTTACCACAGAATTAGGGTGCTGTAGAACCGGGCGGGAGCGCCGCCCGGCCTGCTGCAAATCTACGATTTTGCGTCGTTTTCTTGCGCATCCAGCACGACTTCTTCCGGACGGATAATGCTGATGAGCTTGAAGATCAGGCTCAGGCCGACCCCAACGATCGTCGCCAGCGCCATACCTTTCAGTTCTGCTGCGCCAATGTGCACTTTCGCGCCGCTGACGCCGATGATCAGAATCACGGAGGTCAGAATCAGGTTTTGCGCCTTGCTGTAGTCAACTTTGGATTCGATCAGCACGCGAATACCGGATGCGCCGATCACGCCGTACAGCAGTAAAGAAACGCCGCCCATAACGGGAACCGGGATAATCTGGATGGCCGCCGCCAGCTTACCGACGCAGGAAAGCAGAATCGCCAGAATGGCCGCCCCGCCGATAACCCAGGTTGAATAAACGCGGGTTATCGCCATTACGCCGATATTTTCTCCGTAGGTGGTGTTCGGCGTGGAACCGAAGAAGCCGGAGAAAATAGTAGAAACGCCGTTGGCAAACATCGAACGATGCAGGCCCGGATCGCGAATCAAATCCTTTTTAACGATGTTCGCCGTCACCACAAGGTGACCAACATGCTCAGCGATGACCACCAGCGCTGCGGGCAAAATGGTGAAGATAGCAAACCATTCGAAGCGCGGCGTGTAGAATGTCGGCAGCGCGAACCAGTGCGCCTCACGGATTGGCGTAACATCTACCACGCCCATCACGAAGGAGAGCGCGTAGCCCGCCAGCACGCCGATAAGAATCGGAATAATTGCCAGGAAGCCGCGGAACAGCACGGAGCCAAAGACCGTTACCGCAAGCGTGACCAGAGAGATGATAATGGTCGTGGAGTCCGGGGAGGCGCCTTCCGCAGGCAGCAGGCCTGCCATGTTCGCCGCAACGCCCGCCAGCTCAAGACCGATTACCGCAACGATTGCACCCATCGCCGCCGGTGGGAACATCACGTCCAGCCAGCCGGTGCCCGCTTTTTTCACAATCAGCGCCACGATACAGAACAACACGCCGCACATGATAAAACCGCCCAGCGCCACTTCGTAACCCAGCGGCAGGAGCAGCAGCACGGGTGAAATAAAGGCAAAGCTTGAGCCCAGATACGCCGGAATCTTCCCTTTACAGATAAAGAGATACAGCAGCGTCCCGATACCGTTGAACAGCAAAACGGTGGCCGGGTTGATATGGAACAGAATCGGCACCAGCACGGTTGCGCCAAACATGGCGAACAGATGCTGCAAACTTAACGGAATCGTTTGCAATAACGGTGGTCTTTCACTTACCCCGATAGCGCGGCGGGTCATGTTGTTTTCCTCTGAGTATTGTTTTAACGAACGACGAGTTTTAAAAACCAAAAAAAAGCCGACTTTCGAAGTCGGCTGCTTTTTTATTTCGTACCAAATATCTTGTCGCCGGCATCGCCGAGGCCAGGAATAATGTATCCGTGCTCGTTGAGTCCCTGATCGATGGAAGCTGTATAAAGTTCAACATCCGGGTGCGCTTTTTCCAGCGCGGCGATACCTTCAGGCGCCGCCACCAGAACCAGCACCTTAATGCTGGTGCAGCCCGCGTTTTTCAGCAGGTCAACGGTGGCAATCATTGAACCGCCGGTTGCCAGCATCGGGTCAACCACCAGCGCCATACGCTCTTCGATGTTGGAAACCAGCTTCTGGAAGTAAGGCACCGGCTCCAGCGTTTCTTCATTACGATAAACGCCAACCACGCTGATACGCGCGCTTGGTACATTTTCCAGCACGCCTTCCATCATGCCCAGACCGGCACGCAGGATGGGCACAACGGTAATTTTCTTACCTTTGATCTGGTCGATTTCTACCGGGCCGTTCCAGCCTTCGATAGTCACCTTTTCGGTTTCCAGATCCGCGGTAGCTTCGTAAGTCAGCAGGCTGCCAACCTCTGAGGCGAGTTCACGAAAGCGCTTGGTACTGATGTCCTGCTCACGCATCAGGCCCAGCTTGTGTTTGACGAGTGGGTGTTTCACTTCCACGATCTTCATACTCTTTCTCCCCGAGATGTTGGCGACCACAAAAAAAATCGCCGGATTATACCTCTTTTTTGCAGCGAAGCCATTGGTATTGGGGTTGATCGGGATCAACCAAACTCGAATGAGTATATATCAACAAACTTTCCTCCCGCTTCATAAGAGGCTCGCAAACGTTTGCCTGCACTGTTAGAATTGCCGCGATTTTTATTCCATACCACCCGTGGGGAACGCGCAGTGACCGATAAAACCTCTCTTAGCTATAAAGATGCTGGTGTTGATATTGATGCTGGTAACGCTCTGGTCGACAGAATTAAAGGCGTAGTGAAAAAGACCCGCCGCCCGGAAGTCATGGGTGGGCTGGGCGGTTTCGGTGCGCTTTGTGCGTTGCCTCAGAAATATCGTGAGCCCGTGCTGGTTTCCGGTACCGACGGCGTGGGCACCAAGCTGCGTCTGGCCATGGATTTAAAGCGTCACGATACTATCGGTATCGATCTGGTCGCGATGTGCGTAAACGATCTGGTGGTTCAGGGCGCAGAACCTTTGTTCTTCCTTGATTACTACGCGACCGGCAAGCTTGATGTGGATACCGCATCCAGCGTGATTACCGGCATCGCAGAGGGTTGTTTGCAGTCTGGCTGTGCGTTAGTTGGCGGTGAAACCGCTGAAATGCCGGGCATGTATCACGGTGAAGATTACGACGTGGCTGGTTTCTGCGTTGGCGTAGTTGAGAAATCCGAAATCATTGATGGCTCCAAAGTTGCCGATGGCGATGTGCTGGTAGCTCTGGCCTCAAGCGGCCCGCACTCCAACGGTTATTCACTGGTGCGCAAGGTGCTGGAAGTAAGCGGCGCCGATCCCCTGACTACCGAACTTGAAGGCAAGCCGCTGGCGGATCATCTGCTGGAACCCACCCGCATTTATGTCAAACCGCTGCTTGAGCTGATAGGCAAAGTGGACGTGCATGCTATCGCCCACCTGACCGGCGGCGGCTTCTGGGAAAATATCCCCCGCGTACTGCCGGACAACACGCAGGCGATTATCGACGAGTCTTCCTGGCAATGGCCTGCCGTATTTAACTGGCTGCAAAAAGCCGGCAACATCAGCAGTCATGAAATGTACCGCACCTTTAACTGCGGCGTGGGCATGCTTATCGCCCTGCCGGCAAGCGAAGCAGATAAAGCCATTGAACTGCTCAGCGCCCGTGGTGAAAACGCATGGAAAATCGGTATTATCAAAGCAACTGAAACCGAAGAGCGCGTGGTTATTGAGTAATGAAACACATTGTGGTGCTGATTTCCGGCAACGGAAGCAATCTTCAGGCGATTATCGATGCCTGCAAGTCCAAAAAGATTAACGACACCCTTTCGGCGGTGTTCAGCAACAAGGCCGACGCGTTTGGCCTTGAACGCGCGCGAGAGGCCGGGATCCCGGCCCATGCGCTCACCGCCAGTCAGTTTGCCGACCGCGCGGCTTTCGATCGCGAATTAATGCAGGAAATCGACGCCTACGCCCCGGATCTGGTGGTGCTTGCCGGCTACATGCGCATCCTCAGCCCGGAATTTGTGGCGCATTACTCCGGCCGCCTCATCAATATCCACCCTTCCCTGCTGCCGAAATATCCTGGCCTGCATACCCACCGTCAGGCACTCGATAACGGCGATGAAGAGCACGGCACTTCGGTTCATTTCGTTACGGACGAACTGGACGGCGGCCCGGTAATTTTACAGGCCAAGGTTCCGGTCTTCGAAGGCGATGACGAAGAAGAAATCACCGCGCGCGTGCAGCATCAGGAACACGCCATTTATCCGCTGGTCGTCAGTTGGTTTATGGACGGGCGCCTTGAGATGCGTGATAACGCGGCCTGGCTTGATGGGAAAGCACTTCCCCCGCAGGGGCATGCGGCAGAAGAATAAAGAGTAAGGGGCTACGGCCCCTTTTTTACGTCTGTGTTTCAAGAAGCGTCATGCTCAAATTAGCCAAACGTACGACTTTGGCTTTCGTCGTTGGACATTCCCGGCCAAAGCTCGCCATAATGGCTGGCGTGACGGCATTTTAACGTCCACGAAAACGGAGCGTGAGGGCTAATGGGTCAGGATAAGCTGTATATCGAAAAAGAACTGAGCTGGTTGTCTTTTAACGAACGTGTACTCCAGGAAGCGGCGGATAAAATCAATCCGCTCATTGAGAGAATGCGTTTTCTCGGCATCTATTCGAACAACCTTGATGAGTTTTACAAGGTACGTTTCGCCGAGCTGAAACGGCGTATTCTGATCAGTGAAGAACAGGGAACCGCGCCCAACTCGCGTCACTTACTTAATAAGATCCAGGCTCGCGTACTGAAGGCCGATCAGGAATTCGATGGGCTGTATAACGATCTGCTGCTGGAGATGGCCCGTAATCAGATCTTCCTGATTAACGAACGCCAGCTCTCTGAGAATCAGCAAAAATGGCTGCGCCACTATTTCAAACACTATCTGCGCCAGCACATCACGCCCATTCTTATCAACCATGACACCGACCTGGTGCAGTTCCTGAAAGACGATTACACCTATCTGGCGGTTGAGATTGTTCGCGGCGCAGACACACGCTATGCCCTGCTTGAAATCCCGTCCGATAAAGTCCCGCGTTTTGTAAATCTGCCGCCTGAAGCGCCACGCCGCCGCAAACCGATGATTCTGTTGGACAATATTCTGCGCTACTGCCTGGATGATATTTTCAAAGGCTTCTTCGATTACGATGCGTTGAACGCCTATTCGATGAAAATGACCCGCGACGCGGAATATGACCTGGTCACCGAAATGGAATCCAGCCTGCTTGAGCTGATGTCTTCAAGCCTGAAGCAGCGTCTGACAGCCGAGCCGGTGCGCTTTGTTTACCAGCGCGATATGCCCGATGCGATGGTGGAGATGCTGCGCAACAAGCTGACCATCACCAATTACGACTCCATTATTCCCGGCGGCCGCTACCATAACTTCAAGGATTTTATTAACTTCCCAAACGTTGGCAAAGCCAATCTGGTTAATAAACCGCTGCCGCGCCTGCGCCACCTCTGGTTCGATAAATTCCGCAACGGCTTTGATGCTATTCGTAATCGCGACGTGCTGCTTTATTACCCGTATCACACTTTTGAGCACGTGCTGGAACTGCTGCGTCAGGCCTCGTTCGACCCGAGCGTGCTGGCTATTAAAATCAATATTTATCGCGTGGCGAAAGACTCCCGCATTATCGAATCAATGATTCATGCAGCGCACAACGGCAAAAAAGTGACCGTCGTGGTGGAGCTGCAGGCGCGATTCGACGAAGAGGCCAATATCCACTGGGCGAAACGCCTGACGGAAGCGGGCGTGCACGTTATCTTCTCGGCGCCCGGCCTGAAGATTCACGCCAAGCTATTTCTTATTTCCCGTAAAGAAGACGATGAAGTGGTGCGTTACGCCCACATCGGCACCGGCAACTTTAACGAAAAAACGGCTCGCCTCTACACGGACTATTCGCTGCTGACCGCCGATGCCCGCATCACTAATGAGGTGCGCCGGGTGTTTAACTTTATTGAAAACCCCTATCGCCCGGTGACGTTTGAGTATCTGATGGTGTCGCCGCAAAACTCACGTCGGCTGCTCTACGATCTGGTAGATTGCGAAATTGCCAACGCGCAAAACGGCCTGCCTTCAGGCATTACGCTAAAACTCAATAATCTGGTTGATAAAGGGCTGGTCGACAGGTTATATGCAGCCTCCAGCTCCGGCGTTAAAGTTAATCTGCTGGTGCGCGGCATGTGCTCTTTGATTCCAAATCTTGAAGGGATTAGCGATAACATTCGCGTGATCAGCATCGTTGACCGTTATCTGGAGCATGACCGTGTTTACGTGTTCGAAAACGGCGGCGACAAAAAAGTCTATCTCTCTTCCGCTGACTGGATGACGCGCAACATTGATTACCGCATTGAAGTTGCCGTTGCCATTCTGGACCCGCGTCTGAAGCAGCGGGTGCTGGATATTATCGACATTCTGTTTAGCGATACCGTGAAAGCGCGCTATCTCGACAAAGAACTGAGCAATCGCTATGTACCTCGTGGCAACCGCCGCAAGGTGCGTTCGCAGTTAGCGATCTACGATTACATTAAATCTCTGGAACAACCTGACTAACGCTATGCCGATAAAAAAACATGCCCCCAGGCCGCAGGAGTTTGCTGCGGTCGATCTCGGTTCAAATAGTTTCCACATGGTGATCGCCCGTGTGGTTGACGGCGCGATGCAAATTATCGGGCGCTTAAAGCAACGCGTTCATCTTGCGGACGGGCTTAACGCTCAGAATGAGTTAAGTGAAGAGGCGATGGAACGCGGTCTTTCATGCCTTGCGCTGTTTGCCGAACGCCTGCAGGGTTTTGCTGCGGAGAACGTCTGTATTGTCGGCACGCACAGCCTGCGTGAAGCGGTTAACGCAGAAATATTTCTTAAACGCGCCGAAGAAGTCATCCCCTACCCGATTGAAATTATTCCCGGTAATGAAGAAGCGCGTCTGATTTTTATGGGCGTTGAGCATACTCAGCCGGAAAAAGGCCGCAAGCTGGTTATCGACATCGGCGGCGGTTCAACCGAGCTGGTGATTGGTGAGGATTTTGAACCGATACTGGTCGAAAGCCGCCGCATGGGCTGCGTGAGCTTTGGGCAGAATTTCTTCCCAAACGGCATGATTACGCCTGAAAACTTTAAGCGGGCGCGTCTCGCGGCGGTACAAAAACTGGAGAACCTCTCCTGGCAATATCGTCTGCAGGGCTGGAATGTGGCGATGGGCGCATCCGGCACCATCAAAGCCGCGCATGAAGTGCTGGTCAATATGGGCGAGAAGAACGGCATTATCACGCCTGAGCGGCTGGAAATGCTGCGCGACGAAGTGCTGAAATTTAAAAAATTCAGCTCGATGAGCCTGCCGGGTTTGTCCGATGAGCGTAAAGCGGTGTTTGTGCCCGGTCTTGCCATTCTTTGCGGCGTCTTCGATTCACTGGCTATCCGCGAGCTTCGTCTGTCCGACGGAGCGCTGCGCGAAGGGGTGCTATACGAAATGGAAGGCCGTTTCCGTCATCAGGATATTCGCATTCGTACCGCACAGAGCCTTGCGGATCAGTACCATATCGACAGCGATCAGGCCAAAAGAGTGCTGGAAACAACCGAGCATATTTATCAGCAATGGGAAGTGCAGAACCCGAGGCTTGCCAACCCGCAAATGGCTGCGCTGTTAAAATGGTCGGCAATGCTGCATGAAGTAGGGCTGAATATTAACCACAGCGGTTTACATCGCCACTCGGCCTATATTTTGCAACACAGCAACCTGCCCGGTTTTAATCAGGAACAGCAGATGCTTATCGCTTCGCTGGTTCGTTTTCACCGTAAGGGTATCAAAGTCGATGACTTACCGCGGTTTACGCTGTTTAAGAAAAAACAGTTTTTGCCGCTGATTCAGATTTTGCGCCTGGCCGTGCTGCTCAACAATCAACGGCAGGCGACGACAACACCGCCTACGCTGGTGCTGGAAACAGAAGAGAATCACTGGACGCTACGTTTCCCGTATGACTGGTTTAGCCAGAATACGCTGGTGCTGCTTGACCTGGAACGTGAGCAGCAATACTGGAATAACACGCCGGGCTGGAAGCTGAAGATAGAAGAAGAAGCCAGCCCGACAATCGCGGCCTGAGTTATCTGCGGCGGATGGCGCTAACGCCTATCCGCCGCCCTGCCTGATTTAGCTTTCAATTGTACTTAGCAGCGATTCCAGAGGCTGCGGATAACCAATTAAATATCCCTGCATGTAATCAATACCGAGGCGTTGCACCGCCTCCTTCAGCGCCTCGTTCTCCACATACTCAGCCACCACCTGCATCTTTTTCATTCTTGCCAACTGGCAGATAGATTCGACAATCTGATAATCCAGGCTGCTGGTAAGCAGATTGCGAATAAAGCTGCCGTCAATTTTCAATATGTCTGCGCTGATATTTTTCAGTCGCGCATAGCTCGCATAGCCGGTACCAAAATCATCAATAGCCACACGGCAACCCATGCGCTGAAGCGCGGTGAGCGTCATATTGGCCTGCTCTAAATTGGTCAGCGAGTTGCTTTCTGTCACTTCGAAAACCAACTGCCACGGCTCAACATTGTACTTTTCGAGCAGGATTTTAACCTCTGCTGGAAACTGCATACGGCTCACGGATGCGGGGGTTAAATTAATTGCAAAACGGCAACCCGGAAGCCGTTCACGACCTTTGTCCATAAATTGCAGGGTAGATTCGAGCACCCAATGGTCAATCCTTGACGAAAGACCAAACTCGTGCGCGACCGGCAAGAAACTGTCTGGCGTAAACAGCTCGCCATTATCCCCCTGCATGCGCAGCAATATTTCATGGTATGAATCACCGCGCATTCCCTCAATACGCTGCGCCATCAGGAGGAAATTGCCGCCGTCCAGGGCAATCTGCAGGCGGTTCATCATCGCAACTTTGCTTTTAACCGCGTTCTGAACCTGATTCGAACCCTGTTGCTGCAAGTTTTCAGGATGGTAAGTGGTCAATGAAAGCTCGGCCATCGTGCTGAGTTCACCTAACAGAAGATACAGGTGCGATATTGGGTGCCTTACGTAACAGTAGCTAATGCCAACCTGCGGCTGAAGCGGCATTCCATCCCACATAAAGCGGAACTGCTTGATGCGCCGATCGATGGCTTCAATTTTCGTCTCATGCGACTCGTAATTTAATCGCACCGCCAAATCATGCCCGGAAAGGTGGTAAACCTTTTCATCTGCAATAAGGATCTTACGCAAATATTCCGCTATTTGCTGTTTGTATTGAATACGTAAAAGCACGCCGTAATTTCGTCCCAGCAGTTCAAGCTCCGGGATACGCAGGAAAGCGAGCGCAGACCAGGGATGACGTCCAATATCGCGGTTAAGCGCGCGTAAATTGGGCATCTGAATAATGGGATCGGTGAAGGCGGCCCGGCGAGCTTTGGCGTGCAAAAAGCGCTGACGCGTCGTCACCGCCGCCATCATAAAAATCGTGATGGAGAATATTGCGTAACAGGAAGAAGCGATGGCCAGATGAAGCTGGAACCCCATATCCGGCGGTAAATAGTTATTAAAACCGCTACATAGAATAATGAGAATTATTGTCCAGATATTAGTGATAAACAGGAAACCAAATCGCATTGCTCCCCAAAGCATGACGGGCAAAATAAGGGTCAGCGTATAATCAGTTCTGAAAATAGAAGTGGAATCGCCTAGCGGCAAAAGGAGCAAATTAATTAATAGCGCCACCAGCGCAATCCAGAGCGTAACTTCGGTTTTCGTCACGCCATTTTGTGCCTGCCCGCGCATTCGTGACCAGAATGAAAAAACAAAATGCGGGTTTCTGATTATCCGGATGATGAAGTAAAAGAAAGGCATGCCGGTTAAGGTGCCGACCAGTACCGCCTGGAAATTTATTAGCGTTCGCGGATGAAGCGGGTTTTCCGAAACCATACTTAAAAATGGGTCATACCAGCCAAAGAAAAGCCCCATTTGATAGATAAAAAGGAAAAGCGTGGAACTGACCAGTACCAGCCAAAACATGCGCTGTAGCGTTAGTGCGATGACCCCAAAGGCCACGGCATGACGACGTGGTACAAAGACCCGGTAAGCTGCAAAACTGAGCGAAACAGGTATAAGAAAATGGGCAACCGCAAGCATCGTCACTAATTCTCCCTTCATGGGGAGATAGCGGATAAGCAGCGCCAGAACGATGCCCGGCAAAGCCGCCCAGCCAAACACCAGTACGAACGCCGACATTAACCCAAGCGGCATATAAATTAAGAAGACGCGACCGCCTTCCATTAACGTGTTCGCATTAAACCATACGGCCAGAGGGAGCATCAGCGCTGGCAGTATTAAAGGCAGCGCCCACCAATTATTCTTATGTTTATTATACCAGGTCGCAAAATGCATAGACGATCGCCAGAAACCCAGTCAATCCCTGTCGGGTAATGTTCAGAAAGGACTCCAGCCTGACTGTTAGAAGCCATATAGCTATGGCGCGGAGTGCAAATTTTAGTTAGGGATTCAGTTGAAGAATTGATGCAGATCAATTTACAGGCAAAGTTTTTGTCGTATACGCAAAAAAAATCCCTTTCAATAACAATAAATAACTGCCAACAAATAATAAGAAAGGTTTATATAACCAGCGCCTATGATTGCATTGACGCTTTTTTACACATTAGAGAATTGACCCGGACCTGTCGCTATGCCTAAATATCCGTTGTCGCCCGCGGTTGACGGGCAAACCCTAAGGGCCTTTTGCGTGACACAGGTTACGAGTATGCGAAGACGACACCGATTTAATAATCGAATGACCCGCATTATTCTGCTCATCAGTTTTCTTTTCCTTTTTGGCCGTTTTGTCTACTCCTCAATTGGTGCCTGGCATCATCATCAGCACCAAAAAATGCAGGTACAGCAAAGCAGCCTGTCAGTGGATACCACTAACCGGTAACGCAACTTTATAAATAAAACGCTTATCACTGCCGATTGTCAGTGTGCTTTGTCACGTCTATTTTTCGTGCCCGATAGATAAAAAACAGGCGAACCATGTCCGCCTGAAAAATTTTCTGGCATCAGCGAGGCCTTTGCTCTTCTACACGGTCGGGACAGTGCCGCCATCGATCACATACTCTGTTCCCGTGATCGTTGCTGCGCGAGAAGATGCCAGGAATGCAATAAGGTTCGCCACTTCAACAGGTCTGGAGGGTCGTCCTATTGGAATGCCCCCCAACGAATTCATGATGATTTTTTTTCCCCCTTCATAGTCTGTGCCTGCCTGCAAAGCGAGTCTTTCCGCCAACGCGACAGACGCCTCCGTCTCAATCCAGCCGGGGGCCACGCGAACCACGCGAACGCCTTTCGGGGAAACCTCCTTCGACAGGCTCTTACTGTAGGTTGATAAGGCTGCCTTCGCAGCCGCGTATGCGGTGGTCGCCTCCGGTAAAGGAAGCTCTCGCTGGATAGAGGTGACATGAATAATGACGCCAGCTTCTTGCGAAAGCATGCCGGGTAACAGTGCGCGATCCAGGCGAACGGCTGGCAGCAGATTAAGGTTAAGTTCGCGCTGCCATTGGTCTTCATCCAGCGCAGCGAAACCCCCAGCAGGCGCCGATGAACCGCCGAGCACATGAATGATGATATCCACGCCGCCAAAATGAGTAATAACGGCATTCGCTACCAAATCACAGCCTTCGACGGTCGTCAGGTCGGCGGCAACGAAGATATCGGCTGAAGTATCCGTCGGTTGTTTACGTGCCGTTGTGAGCACCTTCGCACCGAGCTCGCTGAATAAGCTGACAACTGCTTTCCCTACTCCTTTCGTGCCCGCCGTTACCAGGACGCGTTTTCCCTGTAGCTCCAGATTCATTGACATCAGCGGATCTCCAGCGAATTGATTTTGTCACCTGTCAGGTTAAATACATGGTCGAGCTGAACCGGGCTGCCGGGAAAATTGCCGACAACGTTTGCCGTAACGGTCAGCCGATCGCCGTCCCGGGAAATGCTGAGAGGTTCGACGGAATATTCAAATTTCTTCTTCGCTTCATATTTCCAGGCCAGGATGGCATCAAGCCCCCGGTACGTCTGTTTTTCGTCGGTGACAACCGCATCGTGCATGAAACAACGGGTGATTTGAGCTATATCCGAGCCGTTGCCGATATCGAAATACAGGGAAACAGGACCGGGAAGGGGCAGATTCATGTTCGCATTCTCGCTAAGGTTTGCCGGAGGATCATTTTCGACTTAGACTAACCAATTATCAAGAACGCACTAAAAAGTAAGTTACTGACTTATGAGAAGACTCTATACCCCGGCCAGCGCGGCGCTTGGCGTTGAAGAAGTGATTCGTTTACTTGAAGGAAAATGGAAGCTGATTATTCTTTTCCATCTGTTCGATGGCAAAGTGCAGCGCTATTCAGATCTAGAGAAGCTGATTCCAGGTATTTCCCAAAAAATGCTGGCCCAGCAGCTACGGCAACTGGAAGAGGATGGCATTGTTTCTCGAAAAGTGTATCCGCAGGTTCCTCCCAAAGTTGAGTACCGCCTCACCGAGTGGGGCCAGGCCCTGTGCCCTGCTTTGGATGCGATGCTGAAATGGGCGGAACAACGCGACGCCTTACTGCTAAAAGGCGTTACGGAAGAAGGCCCTGCCGATTAGCCTGGACGACATTCGTTAATAGAGAGAACAGACGTAAAAGGGATAAAAAACCCTCTGTCAATACAGAGGGTTGATTGGTGATGCTGAGCTATCCGGAAATCATTCCCACTCGATAGTTGCCGGCGGCTTGCCGCTGATGTCATAGACAACACGCGAAATGCCGTTAACTTCGTTGATAATGCGGTTAGAGACGCGGCCGAGGAAATCATACGGCAGGTGCGCCCAGTGCGCGGTCATAAAGTCGATGGTTTCAACCGCGCGCAGGGAAACAACCCAGTCGTATTTGCGGCCATCGCCCATCACGCCAACGGAGCGGACCGGCAGGAACACGGTAAACGCCTGGCTGACTTTATTGTAGAGATCGGCTTTATGCAGCTCTTCGATAAAGATAGCATCCGCACGACGCAGCAAATCGCAATACTCTTTCTTCACTTCGCCCAGCACGCGCACGCCCAAACCTGGACCCGGGAAGGGGTGACGGTAAAGCATGTCGTACGGCAGACCCAATTCCAGCCCAATTTTACGCACTTCGTCCTTGAACAGCTCTTTGAGCGGTTCAACAAGGCCCATCTTCATCTCTTTCGGCAGGCCGCCCACGTTGTGGTGAGATTTGATGACGTGCGCTTTGCCGGTTGCAGAGGCCGCAGATTCGATAACGTCCGGATAGATTGTGCCCTGCGCCAGCCATTTCACGTCTTCAAGACGCAGCGCTTCTTCATCAAACACTTCAACAAAAACGCGACCAATGGTTTTACGCTTAGCTTCTGGATCGTCAATGCCCGCTAGCTGGGACAGGAAACGCTCTTCCGCAGGCACGTGAACGATGTTCAGACCAAAGTGGTCGCCGAACATTTCCATTACCTGCGTCGCTTCGTTAAGACGCAGCAAGCCGTTGTCTACGAACACGCAGGTCAGGCGATCGCCAATTGCTCGGTGCAGCAGCATTGCGGTAACGGACGAATCCACGCCACCGGACAGGCCGAGGATAACCTTGTCATTACCCACCTGCTCACGAATACGCTCGATGGCGTCTTCAATAATTTTTGCCGGCGTCCACAGCGCTTCACAGCCGCAGATTTCCAGAACGAAGCGTTCCAGCAAACGCTGGCCCTGGCGGGTGTGCGTGACTTCCGGGTGGAACTGCACGCCGTAGAAACGTTTTTCTTCGTTGGCCATAATGGCAAACGGGCAGGTTTCGGTGCTGGAGACGGTCACGAAGTCAGAAGGAATCGCCGTAACTTTATCGCCGTGGCTCATCCAGACATCCAGCAGCGGTTTACCCGTGGCGCTCAGAGAATCTTCGATACCGCGAACCAGCGCGCTGTCGGTTTTAACCTCAACCTGCGCATAGCCAAACTCACGTTCGTTAGAGCCTTCAACGTGGCCGCCAAGCTGCATCGCCATGGTCTGC
The DNA here is from genome assembly GCF_025215095.1 of Dryocola boscaweniae. GTDB lineage: Bacteria > Pseudomonadota > Gammaproteobacteria > Enterobacterales > Enterobacteriaceae > Dryocola > Dryocola boscaweniae. The sequence continues at coordinate 110,730 of NZ_JALHAP010000074.1, forward strand.
ATGCCATAGCACACGCCAAATACCGGCACGCCTGCTTCGAACACATACTCAGGAGCACGCGGGCTATTCAGCTCGGTGGTGCTTTCCGGCCCGCCGGAGAGAATGATCCCGCTTGGATTGAATTCACGAATCTGTGCTTCAGTGACATCCCATGCCCAAAGCTCACAGTAAACGCCCAGCTCACGCACGCGGCGCGCGACCAGTTGGGTGTACTGAGAACCGAAATCAAGGATAAGTATGCGATGTTTATGGATATTTTCCGTCATTGACGCTAATTCCGAGGCAAGTGAAACAGATAAAGTAAATCGCCCGGCGAAAGCCGGGCGAAGAAGAATCAGGAGCCCATGCGGTAATTCGGGGACTCTTTAGTAATGGTCACATCATGCACGTGACTTTCCTGAATGCCCGCACCGCTGATGCGTACAAATTCCGCTTTGGTACGCAGGTCGTCGATAGTACCACAGCCGGTCAGGCCCATACAGGAACGCAGGCCACCCATCTGCTGGTGAACGATCTCTTTCAGGCGACCTTTGTAAGCCACGCGGCCTTCGATACCTTCCGGAACCAGTTTGTCCGCAGCGTTATCGGTCTGGAAGTAGCGGTCAGAAGAACCTTTGGACATCGCGCCCAGGGAACCCATGCCGCGGTAAGACTTGAATGAGCGCCCCTGGTAGAGTTCGATTTCGCCCGGAGATTCTTCTGTACCCGCCAGCATCCCGCCAACCATTACGGCTGACGCACCTGCGGCGATAGCTTTTGCGATATCGCCGGAGAAACGGATACCGCCATCGGCAATAACCGGAATGCCGGTGCCTTCAAGCGCTTCCACCGCATCCGCTACAGCGGTAATTTGCGGAACGCCGACGCCGGTTACGATACGAGTAGTACAGATTGAGCCAGGACCGATGCCGACTTTCACCGCGCTTACGCCGGCTTCGGCCAACGCACGTGCGCCCGCAGCGGTTGCTACGTTACCGCCGATGATTTGCAGATCGGGATATTTTGCACGGGTTTCGCGAATACGTTGCAGAACGCCTTCGGAATGACCATGCGAGGAATCAATCAGCAGAATGTCCACGCCAGCCGCTACCAGAGCGTCGATGCGCTCTTCATTGCCTGCACCTGCCCCTACGGCAGCCCCAACGCGCAGACGGCCCTGGTCGTCTTTACAGGCGTTTGGTTTACGCTCTGCTTTCTGGAAGTCTTTTACGGTGATCATGCCACGCAGATGGAAGCTGCTGTCGACAACCAGCGCCTTCTCAACGCGCTTCTCGTGCATTTTAGACAGCACGACGTCACGCGCTTCGCCTTCTTTCACGGTAACCAGGCGCTCTTTCGGCGTCATGTAAACGCTGACTGGCTGGCTCAGATCGGTAACGAAACGCACGTCGCGACCGGTGATGATGCCGACCAGTTCGTATTTTTCAGTCACCACAGGATAGCCTGCGAAACCGTTACGCTCGGTGAGTTCTTTCACTTCACGCAGGGTGGTGGTCGGCAGCACGGTTTGCGGATCGGTAACCACGCCGCTTTCGTGTTTTTTCACGCGTTTGACTTCTTCAGCCTGGCGCTCAATCGACATATTTTTGTGGATGAAACCAAGACCACCTTCCTGAGCCAGTGCAATTGCCAGGCGTGCTTCGGTCACGGTATCCATGGCTGCGGACAGCATAGGGATATTGAGACGAATAGTTTTGGTCAGTTGGGTGCTTAAATCCGCCGTATTAGGCAGAACAGTGGAGTGAGCTGGAACAAGGAGAACGTCATCAAACGTCAGTGCTTCTTTGGCGATTCGTAGCATGGCAATATCTCAACCTGGGGTGAATGAGAACAGATAAAATATTGCCGCGGCATTATACAGAGCGGAATCGATTGCATCCACACTTTTTTGCGAAAACTCCTTGCCACTCGCGCCGGGGCAGGTACTATGAACCGAATAACCTGCTGATTTAAAATTTGATCCAGCTCACATGCCAATCGCAAATTCTCCCTCAATTTTTACCGTTACCCGCCTGAATCAAGCGGTCCGTTCGCTGCTGGAGCAGGAAATGGGACAGGTCTGGATCAGCGGCGAAATTTCCAACTTCAGCCAGCCCTCTTCCGGTCACTGGTACTTCACGCTCAAAGACGACACCGCTCAGGTGCGCTGTGCGATGTTCCGCAACAGCAACCGCCGGGTGACTTTTCGCCCGCAGCACGGGCAGCAGGTTTTGGTGCGCGCCAATATCACGCTTTACGAACCGCGCGGCGATTACCAGATCATCGTCGAGAGCATGCAGCCTGCAGGTGAAGGACTTTTGCAGCAGCAGTATGAACAGCTTAAACAGCGTTTGACGGCTGAAGGGCTTTTTGACCAGCAGCATAAAAAAACGCTGCCCAGCCCTGCGCGCCAGGTTGGAGTTATTACCTCAAAAACCGGTGCGGCGCTGCATGATATTTTGCATGTGTTAAAACGTCGCGATCCTTCGCTGCCGATAATTATCTACCCAACGGCCGTTCAGGGCGCTGACGCTCCGGCGCAAATCGTTCGCGTCATTGAGCTTGCGAACCTGCGGGATGAATGTGACGTGCTGATAGTCGGACGTGGCGGCGGTTCGCTGGAAGATTTATGGGGCTTTAACGACGAGCGTGTCGCACGCGCTATTTTCGCCAGCCAAATCCCCGTCGTTAGCGCCGTAGGGCATGAAACTGACGTCACGATCGCCGATTTTGTCGGCGATGTCCGAGCCCCGACGCCTTCTGCCGCTGCGGAAATTGTCAGCCGCAATCAGATAGAATTATTACGCCAGATCCAGTCGCAGCAAACGCGTATGGAAATGGCGATGGATTATTACCTTGCACAGCGGGCGCAACGCTTTACCCGTCTGCAGCATCGTTTGCAGCAGCAACATCCACAGCTACGCCTGGCGCGGCAGCAGACGACGCTTGAGCGTTTACAACAGCGTTTGACCGTCGCTATGGATGCAAAGCTACGCCGTTCCACGCAGCTTCAGCAACGGCTGGCGCAACGCCTGAACCAGCAGCAGCCCCAGGCGCGTATCCATCGCGCGCAAACCCGCATTCAGCAGCTTGAGTACCGATTGTCTCAGGTGCTTACCGCCCGGCTGAACACCACCCGTCAGCGTTTTGGTACCGCTCTGGCGCAGCTTGAAGCCGTCAGCCCTCTGGCGACGCTTGCTCGCGGCTACAGCGTCACAACGCAGACCGATGGCAAGGTATTGAAAAAAACTAAGCAGGTGAAATCCGGGGACAGGCTGACAACGCGTCTGGAAGATGGCTGGGTAGAAAGCCAGGTCACCGGCGTTACGCCGGTGAAACCTGCACGTAAGCGCAAACCTGCATCGAAAAGCGAATAATCAGGGCGCGACGGGGACAAACTCCACGCGCTTTTTAGAAATCAATCCATGGCCGTTCTGGCAGAAATAATCCACGGCTCCGCAGGCTTTTAACACTTCCAGCGGCTTATGGCATTCCGGACAACGGGCTTCCAGTTTAAAGTCCTGATTGCAGCTTTCGCAGCGGGCGCCGCTTTCCGTAGCCGTGAGCTGTTTGTCGCAAACCGGGCAGTTCAGTTCCATCATTTCTCCTCAAAAACAAAACGGGAGCCTTTCGCTCCCGCCTTAAAGATTTACCTTACCGGGAAAGTATACTAAAGAAAATTAGTATTAGTTTTTAAGGAGCTTAACGCCATATACCCTTTAATATGCGCCCGCCGACAGGCATGGAAAAGTCGTAGCGAGGCTCAGAAGAATGCGGCTTTCATTTCCTGCCTGAACCATTACCCGACGGGAGGTAAATCCATCAGATGAATTTCCTCAATATGGCGTTTGTTAAGGTTTATCACGCACTGATCTTTGTACGATTGATAATCATACGCTCTTTCTCCGATTGAGCTTGAGACTCCCAGACACTGTTTTTCTCTGTAGTTTTTCCATACGGTTTGCGCATCGAGAAAATGCTTGTTATATATAGCGCCAACAGTTTCTCCTGCATCCTGTTTATTTTCTGTAAAATAATCATAATTCGCTAATATTCTTTTACTGGTTTCCTGAATAACTTTATCTAATTCTTTTTCGCTTTTTTTAGCTTTTGCCGAAAAGCAATTATAGGCATTAGCGATCTGCTTTTGCTCTTTAAAGCATAGATCTCTTTCTGCGCCGCTTGACAGCTTTGCCTGTGCGCATAAAGGCAAAGTCAGCAATACAATTAACATAAAAAATTTCTCTTTCATTTCAAATGCCTTAATCTGTTCATTTCATATGACATATAAGTAGTTGAAGATTGAATATGGATTATAAGCGCTTGCTTTCCTTTTATCGCCGCGCTGAATAATGCTGCTGTATTTTCAACACCTTGGAAAAATATATCTACTAAAACATCTTTTATACGCTGGTCAAAGCTTTGCCAGGAGGGGGCATCAGGTATACGCCGGGATACTCTGCCATAAACGCTTTTGGTATATGCAAGTTTTTCGCTATAGGCGATTTCAAACAGCCCGATCTGTTGCTGATGGGTAATCTCTCCGACCAGCGGCCCGTACACCTTCACAAATTCACCTGCACGCTTTCCCTTAAGGCCGGCCGCTCTGGCGCAAAGGCTAGCTTTATACTCCTCCAGCTCCGCCTGCCGCAGCGTGGCGTAGATTTCTCCGGCAGAGCGGTTCCCCATATCATAACCCCGCCCCAGCGTAACCTCGGACAAACCCACGGGAGGCCAGTGCAGTATCCGTGAAAAACCAAGCGTCCTATACTGCCGGAACGGCTGCACGGCGGTCACATAATCAACGCCTTCCGCATCGAAGGTTATCTGTCCTTCCGTTACCGCCAGCGAACCACGCTGGTGTTTCGGACGCCAGCCCGGCGCTGCGTTTCTCAGGGCTTACATGAAGGCACCGTCGACAGGATGAACCAGACCCGACGGATGCATATGCAGCAAGCGCTGATACCAGCGAATGGCCTCAATGGTCGCCTGTCCGCACCGCCCGTTTATCTCGAGAACCCGGCCGGTCGCCTGCTGATAGCCGGCATTCACCATCATTTTCTGTATGTTTTTTACATCGTCAGCGGCGTTGGTGCCGCAGGTTCCGACCGAGGAAAATAACCGCGAGGGATGAAGCAGCACTGGATCTTGATATCCGGACATGAAAATCTCCCTTTATTCTTGTCTTCGCAGAAGAGTGTAATTGCTGTTCTCTGCTATGTCCTGAAAGGGGTTTAAAACAGAATTTTTGCCCGGGCATAAATCCTAGTATGCAGGCGACAAAGAAAGAGTCTTAATATTTGTTTGCGGAACTTGATCTGTCCAACTTTATGGGGTCAGTCCACGAGGCGGGCTTCCGGATTTTTTAGCAAATAATTTTAAAGAATGATTATTTGCTCTTCTTGATGTGAAAGGAAATTAAAGTAAATAATCGTTGATTTATAACAAATTTAATCACAGGTACATTTTAATGTGTACACCCTTGTGTACATAATAAACGCAAGTGCTACTCATTTTGTAAAAAATCCACTCAGCATACAGTTTTGGAGTTTATTTGTATTTGTTTTTTATTAGTTCGCCATTTTTTTTCATTATGTATATAGCGTCACTTACAGTGAATAAAATATCACTACCCCGACCAGTTTCAACGGAGAATACTCGATTTTTAGCAATGCAATTTGCTTTTGTTTTCATATCAGAAAAGCATCTCCTGTCATATTTCCCCTCTTCCTTATACCCATCTCCAAAATCCCAGAAGACAATAGTAAAGTTTCCGGAGGAGGATAGTTTCGGTATGTTATATTTATCCTTTATCATGTCTTTGTTTTTAAGCCACCAGCTTATTTTTCCCTTATCTGTAACCGGGAAAGCCTTGACTAAAACAGAAGCATGGTTGCCATCCTCATGAACTGCGACGATTTCCACCGTACGCAGCGACAACCAAAGCCAATATCCCAGCAGCATGCATCCAGTCAGGAAGATCAGCACAATGGCCTGCTTCTTTTTCACTCTCATTTGCGGGCTCCTGTGATTTCAATGGTGGTTTCCATATTAGTCATAAATGGCTTAAAACCAAACTGATTGTATCGCTGGAGCACAAACCAGATACGGAAAAATCGGAACTGGCTAAATTTAAATTTTGATATATCGTCACTGTCCAGCCCAAAGTGATCCTGAACTTTGTAATGAACCACAGCCCGGAAACGATCATTATCAATCTGTAGTGATTTTATGGTGATATGCGTCGCCCAGGTATCGTGGACAGTTATTCCCATACCGTTGAAATTATCCTGAACACGGTCAAATTTAGGGAGTTTGCCATCCATGATTGCCCCTCTGAGTTCTTCTTTTTCACTTATGGGGTAACATTTATTTTCCCAATCAATTTTTGTATTAAAGACTTTTTCCAGCAGTAAGCGAGTACTATTCCCCGGTGAATTATCATTCAAAATATGGTCCTTCAATGCCCTGTCAAGCAACATATGTCTGAACTGTGTGCCGCTGGCTTTCTGCATATGAGTAATCATCTGCTTTATTAGCGGCTGGTAAGGGCTGTAAATCGCAAACGTGCGGGATAAGTCCCGGAATTCGTCAAAGAGTATAGCGGCGCATTGCTGCCGGGTAATTTTCTCCCCTTCGCCACGTGAGCCATGAAACATTGATTGTGGCTGGCTGAACGGGGTGATCTTCGTCAGCGTGTATGGGTTCGCCCTGGTGGAAACATCCACCAGATGAAAATGCTCTTTGAGCTGGCTTTCGGACAGGTCGCCGCACAGCATATCGCTGGCGTGGTAGTCGTCCATCCATTTTCGAGTTTTAAATACCGTGCAGGGAAACTGGAGCGCTGGCATAATTTACATTCCTCGTAGTGATAGTCCATGCTGCCTTAGCGCCGCTAATCATAGTCAGAGCCTTGCCATGGTGTAAATATTCCCTGTTTTATACCGTGAGAATTCGGATTTCTGGACGGTAAAAGAGTTCTGTGGGATTTACCGATCCTCAGCAAAAAATCTTAGGAAATCATAGGAGCCCGGTTGACACTTTTTCGCAAAATGCCCTTAGCACCTTAATAAATCTGTATATCGGGTTGAAACTTTTCGCGGCCTGACCTTAACATCCTTACCTGACTCTTTCCCCGAAAACCCAGCAGTGACGCGGCTTTATTCGGATTTACGCTTTTACAGTGGTCGGCCAAAGTGTAAAGCTATCGGTTTCGTTTTCCGGGTAAGGTTGACACTTTTGATGGAAATATGGGGTTTTCTGACTGGCTTCACAAGGAATTGGCGGCAATAAGCCAGTCATGGCGGGGGGGCAGCGGGGTTGACGCTTTTTCGTCGGGGAGGTGAAAAGTGTCAACCTGCGCGTTTCGTATCTCAGAGATGGTTGACACTTTGCCACCGGTCGACGTTGGCACATATCACCTGTGCGCTTTTTCGCGCCAGAGTGAAAGAGCTTTAATCCCCTCCGGACTCCAGTTCGCTATTTTTTAGCCATAGCGTTAGTCTCCTTAACTTTGTGGTCAGAAGCCCAGTATGTGTTCCCGCGCCGCCGGGCTTCGCTGCTTTTGGTGTATGTCACCAACAAAACTAATCCTACTACCAAGGTGAAATACACTTCAAGGCTTTTTTCTGCCTTTCAATTGTGTATGCTGACATACACCAAATCATTAGGAGGCGAGGAATGGTAACTGGTGCAAAGAATACGAAATCGCAAATGACTACAATTCGAATCCCCCATGATGTTATGGAAGGAATAGAGCAGAGTAAGGACGATGGCGAAAGCACAGCGGGTTTTTTAGTTGCCGCAGCAAGGGGCGAGATAAAGCGCCGGCAGCGCCGTAAAGCAAAAGTGGAAACGCCAAAGGAGTGATCCACACTGGCGAGTAACCAAATGGCGTGGCCGCAAGCAGCGCCCTTTTCTTTTTGGCTGGAAATATCGGCTCCACGACCACGCAATAGCAAATGCGTCGCCAGCCTGGTATCATCAAGGCCACCAGCAACGCTGGCACAGTGGCATCCAGACATACGTTCACAGAAGCGCTCCGGGCATGGGGCGCTTTTTCTTTGGGCGCTATTCATGGTTGGCCTCCACACGACGCGACAGCTAACGTTGGGACAGGCGCAACAGCTCTGATTTACGTTACGGGTAATCCTTCCCCAACTCAAGCAAAGTGATATTTGTCTGCTCAAGATAAGAAAGGTGTTCCAACTGCGCCGTATTCATACTGTCGCGTGGTTCGCCTGCGATGCCGTTCATCTTCGCCCACTGTTTGGCAGTCATGCCGCCCAGCACGATACGCGCCAGCATGTTTGATTCGGTGGTGTAATGGTGCTGGAGCGTACGTAGTTTTGCCCCGGTCAGCGCGGTAAGCCTCCAGCGCCGCACACATTGGTTTAAAGTAACTTGCAACGGTAATGCGGGCTTTCAGTTCCCGGCGCAATGCTGCAGCCTGTTCTGGCGCTCTCCTGCGTAATTCTTCCTCACATTTAATGAAATAGTGTCTATGGCCCGTCCTTGTTCTGTGCGTTCCACCATCGACAGCTCTTTACCCATACGCAGGGTAATCAAATATTCATATGTAAGCCGTTGGCGAGTTTTTGAGCTCCCTGGCTTTGGTGAGCTCAAACTTTCCGCAATCTCAAAGTCTGTACCTTCTGTAAAACCATACTCTGCAATTCGGTTTTTTATCCAAGTGGTAAAATCGCGTCTTACCCCTAATGCTGAATGCAATGTTTTAGCGCTCACAATGTCAGTGGGATGGCGACCGATGACACCGGAAATTACCGGGATCATTTCGGCGAAATTCTGCTGTTGCTCGTTTTCAGAGTGAGCGAAGCCCTGACCATTGAGGCCACTATTTTTCATATTCACGTTTTTACTCCGTAATCTTTATCGAGTCCGGGAGAAGTAGAGCACTCGCCCGGCACTGCAACAAATCGATCTCACAAGTATTGTTTGCGAAACCTAAGTTACTGAATGAGGATTCTGCTTATTTAGGCAGACTGGCGGCGCTCTTCCAGCCACTGATTGATCTCCACCGCATCAAAGGCTGTGATTTTCTCACCCAGCTTTTTTGGCTTCGGTAAAGTGCCGTTGCGTACCTTCCGATCAAGAGTAGAAAGGCTCATACCCAGCATTTCAGCCAGGCGATATCGGCGAATGTAGCCAGTTGTGGGAATTGCGGATTGAATGGAAGGTTGGTTTTTCATATACCCCGTTACCTCTTGCTGGTGGTTGGTGATTCGTAACGGGGTAATTGGCGGGTGTAATATGTAATACTCAGCGGCTAGTTGCGAAACGTTAATAGCATTCTTCTTTGCCTCGATTTTTGCAACAGCCTCAGCCTTTCGCTCTTGTTTCTCCCCGGCAACGTCATAGCCCAGCGTAACGCGAGCGGGTAACTCTTTAACAGCCTCTCGCGCCTTACTCAGAGTTATATCAGCATACGAACCAATGACCATGGCTCGTGCCTTGCCAGCAAATTTATAGCGAAACCTCCAGAATGGACACGTGTAGCTTTTGGAAAGCTCAAATAAAGCCCGTTACCATCGGCTCTACCGTCAAACCTCTCCCCGCTTTTAATCCAAGCCCTGATCTGAATATCAGTTAATCCAGACATAGCTATCACTCACATTTTCGGCTCTTTTGTACATAAAATTTCCGCTCCGTGTACACAAAACCGCTTTAACGTGTACACAAAATCACGCCATTGTGGATTAGGCACACCCATATGTACATCCTGATTATGCGTTGTCATGCATCGTAATGATAGCTAATGACAACAAAAAAGCCCGCGAGGCGGGCTTCTGCATTTTTTAGCAAATAATTTTAAAGAATGATTATTTGCTCTTCTTGATGTGCTTGATTAAGCGCTTACGCTTGCGCATCTGGTTCGGCGTCAGGGTGTTACGTTTGTTGGCAAACGGGTTATCCCCTTCTTTAAACTGGATACGGATTGGCGTGCCCATGACGTCCAGCGATTTGCGGAAGTAGTTCATCAGGTAACGCTTGTAGGAATCCGGCAGGTCTTTCACCTGGTTGCCGTGGATAACGACAATCGGCGGGTTATAACCGCCGGCGTGCGCATATTTCAGCTTCACGCGACGACCACGCACCAGCGGTGGCTGATGGTCTTCTGCCGCCATATTCATGATACGGGTCAGCAGCGCTGTGCTTACACGACGGGTAGAGCTATCGTAGGCTTCGCGTACGGATTCAAACAGATTGCCAACGCCGCTGCCGTGTAGCGCAGAAATAAAGTGCACACGGGCAAAGTCGATGAAGCCAAGGCGGTAATCAAGCGTCTCTTTTACCTGCTCTCTGACTTCATTGCTCAGGCCGTCCCACTTGTTGACCACGATCACCAGTGAGCGCCCACTATTGAGGATAAAGCCGAGCAGCGAGAGATCCTGATCGGAGATGCCTTCACGGGCATCAATAACCAACAGCACGACGTTTGCGTCCTCAATCGCCTGCAAGGTTTTGATAACCGAGAATTTTTCGACGGTTTCCGTGATCTTGCCGCGCTTACGCACACCAGCGGTGTCGATAAGCACATACTCGCGTTCATCACGCTCCATTGGAATGTAAATGCTGTCGCGAGTGGTGCCCGGCATGTCGTAAACCACGACGCGGTCTTCACCGAGGATACGGTTGGTGAGCGTTGACTTACCTACGTTCGGACGGCCAACGATCGCAAGCTTAATCGGCAAGTCCTGAGGATTAAAGGCTTCCTCTTCTTCCTCTTCGATTTGTTCTTCATCATCGGAAACGATGCCGTTTTTGGCATTGAATGCCGCCCAGTAGGCTGCATCTTCGTCAATTTCTTCTTCTTCGGCGCACGGATTCACTTCATCAATGAACGGCATCAGTACATGTTCCAGCAGGCTGGTCACGCCGCGGCCATGGGATGCAGCAATCGGATGAATTTCACCTAAACCGAGAGAGTAGAAATCAATAACCGCTTGATCCGGGTCCATGCCGTCAGTTTTGTTCGCCACGAGGAACGTCGGCTTCTGACGCGAGCGCAAATGTTTAGCGATAGCTTCATCAGCAGGCATCAAACCCGCGCGAGCATCCACCATAAACAGCACGACATCGGCTTCTTCAATCGCCAGCAGGGATTGTTCAGCCATACGCGTTTCAACGCCGTCTTCCGTGCCGTCAATACCGCCGGTATCGATAGCAATAAATTCGCGGCCTTCCACTTCAGCACGACCATACTTGCGGTCGCGAGTCAGCCCCGGGAAATCCGCGACTAGCGCATCTCGGGTACGCGTCAAGCGGTTAAACAACGTGGATTTTCCGACATTAGGGCGCCCGACCAGCGCAACCACAGGTACCATTATAAAAGCCTCATTACTCAATAATTCATCATCAAACGACGCTAAAACGCGCCGTTTCTAAAAACAGGAAACGGCTCCCGGACTTCAGGAACCGTTTCATACTCGCTAATTATCTGGCAAGTTTAGCGTTTGATCGAGTACAGCGTACCGTCTTTCGCCTGAATCAGCAGTTTATCGCTGGCGACAACCGGCTCGGTCTGGAAGCCGGAGCTGTCCATCTTCTGCTGAGCAACAAAACGACCGTCGTCGGTGTTAATCCAGTGCATATAACCTTCGCTGTCGCCAACTACCAGGTAGCCGTTATACAGCGCAGGCGTTGTCAGGTTGCGGTGCAGCAGATCGCTTTGCGTCCACAGCGTAACGCCACCTTCAGCGTTCAGCGCAATAACGCGGTCATTCTGATCGACCAGGAAGATACGGTTGGCATCAACGATAAAATCATTCACCGAGCCCAGCTCGCGTTTCCACATTACCTGACCAGAACGCAGATCCAACGCAGTCAGATTGCCGTTATAGGCCAGGGCGTAAACCACGCCGTTTACGATAACCGGGGTGGTATCCACATCGCTCAGACGATCGATTTCTGTCGCGCCCGTCGCCTGGGAAATACGTTGCTGCCAGATCAACTGGCCTTGCTTCATCAGCACTGCGCTGACGCGTCCGTTATCACCGCCTACGATTGCAGCACCAAAAGCAACCGCTGGCGCTGATTCGCCGCGCAGAGAAAGCGCTGGAATATCAAGGTTAACGGTCCATGCAACGGCGCCGTCGTTCTCATTCATTGCCTGCAACTGACCGTTACTGGTATGTATCAGCACTAAACCGTCGCTGACCACCGGGCGAGAAAGCACCTCACCCGCGGCCTTGCTTTGCCATGCAATACTGCCGTCGGAAGTATTGAGCGCGAAAACCTGCGCTTTTTCGCTGCCGACGTAAACATGAGCGCCTTCAACCGTTACGCCGCCAGACAGCAGCGCCGGACGGTTTCTGGAGAAGAAGCCGGTTTTCTCAGAGAGATCGACCGACCAGATTTCTTTACCGTCATCCGCATTGACCGCTTTAACGGTGCCGTGACGGTCAGCCGCATAAACCGCGCTGTCCTGCCAGGCAGGATGAAGGTTGGAATAAAAATCGCCAATGCCGCTGCCGATGGAAGTGCTCCACACTTTTTCCGGCTCGAACTGGTTTTCAACCGTTGGCAGCGGAGACATTTTAACAACGTCTTCTTCACCGCTGAACAATGAGCAGCCGCTGAGCAGCGTCAGAGAAATCAGCCCTGGTACAAGTAATTTACGCAATTGCATCGGGTCCCTCTTAGCTGGACAAGTTATTAATTTTCATCTGCATCATTTCACGCAGCGCAGGAGAAGCATCGGTTTGAGCGCCTTTACTCCAGGCATCACGCGCGCCTTGCTTGTCTCCTTTGCTGAGCAACGCTTCACCGCGCAAATCAGCCACTATCGCCACCCAACCTTCGCCCTTAATGCCATCGAGGGTTTTCAGCGCAGTATCGGCCTGTTTTTGTTGGATCTGGATACGCGCCAGACGCACATTAATCAGCGCCTGAAGGTTTGCGTCGCTGGTATTGCTCAGGCCTTGTTGCAACTGCGCGGCAGCTTTCGCAAGGTCGTTGTTATCAACATATTTTTGAGCCAGTTCCAGCGAAGCCAGCGCACCGTAAGTATTTTTTGTCTCAGCGGCAAATTTCTCCGCAGCGCTAAGCGTTGCCGGTTGGCTTGCATTCACGGCGCTTGTGACGTTTTGATATTCCAGCGATGAAGCCATCGCAGAATCAGCCTGATGGCTGTTCCAGTAACGCCAGCCGACCAGCGCGCCAATCCCTAGCACGACACCAACCACCAGCGCTTTGCCGTTTTCGGCAAAGAAGCGCTTTACCGCTTCCACCTGATCGTTTTCGTTCTCGTAAACTTCCACGCAGCCCTTCTCCTTAACGATTAATCACCGGGAAATTAGCCCAGTAGCGCCTGCAGATGCGAACCCGTATTTTGTTGCTCTACGGTTTGTTGTTCACCTGTGCGCAGATCCTTCACAACAACCTGACCTTTAGCAACTTCGTCTTCGCCGAGGACTAATGCAAAGCTCGCGCCCCATTTATCCGCTCGGGTGAATTGCTTCTTGAAGTTGCCGCCGCCGTAGTTGGTCATAAGCTTCAATGCCGGGACCTGGTCACGCAACTGCTCGGCCAACAGCATAGCCGCCGCCTGAGTTCCCTGACCCGACGATATCAGGTAAATATCGACAACAGATTCTGCTTTAAATTCAGGATTAATTGCCTGAACCAGTAAAACAAGACGTTCAAGCCCCATGGCGAAACCAACCGCAGGAGCCGCACGGCCGCCGAGCTGCTCAACCAGGCCGTCGTAACGGCCACCGGCACACACGGTTCCCTGAGAGCCAAGGCTGCTGGTTACCCACTCGAACACGGTACGGTTGTAATAATCGAGGCCACGGACCAGACGCTGATTCACGGTATAAGCAATGCCGGCAGCGTCCAGATACTGGCACAGGCCAGTAAAGTGTTCACGGGACTCGTCGTCCAGATAGTCGCCCAACGCCGGTGCATTATCCAGCAGCGCCTGCACGTCAGGATTCTTGGAATCCAGCACGCGCAGCGGATTGCTGTACATACGACGCTTGCTGTCTTCATCCAGCTTATCTTTAAATTGTTCCAGGTACGCTACCAGCGCTTCGCGATATTTCGCACGCGCTTCAAGCGAACCAATGGAGTTCAGTTCCAGGCTGACATGTTTGTCGATACCCAGCGCACGCCACCAGCGCGCGGTCAGCATGATTAATTCAGCATCGATATCCGGCCCCTGCAGACCGAAGACTTCAACACCCAACTGATTAAACTGACGATAGCGCCCTTTCTGCGGACGCTCATGACGGAACATCGGCCCGATATACCACAAGCGCTGTTCCTGATTGTACAGAAGACCATGTTCGATACCGGCACGCACGCAGCCCGCGGTGCCTTCAGGACGCAGCGTCAGGCTATCGCCGTTGCGATCCTCAAAGGTATACATCTCTTTTTCAACCACGTCGGTGACTTCACCGATAGCGCGTTTGAATAATGGGGTCTGCTCTACAATCGGCAAACGGATTTCGCTATAACCGTAGCTGCCGAGCACCTGTTTCAGAATGCCTTCAATGCGCTGCCAGATGGCGGTTTCGCCCGGCAGGTAATCGTTCATGCCGCGAATGGCTTGAATGTTTTTTGCCACGTTTGTTCTCTGTCGTTTTATACAAAAAATGAACCCGAAATCGGGATTTTCGCTATTGCAAAAAAACCGGCGGGTTCAATCATACACTTTGAAGCCTTATGCTTCCCATGTTTCGCACTATTTTTCCAACTGCTGGATGCTGATACGCTGCTTCTCATCGAGCATGTTGGCCTTCGCACGAATACGCGCTTCAAGCTGAGCAATCATGTTGTCGTTATCCATGCGCTCTTTCTGGCGTACGCCGTCTTCGTAGAAACCGCTTTTCTTGTTGCCGCCAGTTACGCCAAGCGTTGAAACCAGCGCTTCGCCCGGGCCATTCACCACGCAGCCGATAATGGAAACGTCCATCGGCGTGATGATGTCTTCAAGACGCTGCTCCAGCGCATTGACGGTACCGATAACGTCAAACTCCTGACGTGAGCAGGTTGGGCAGGCGATAAAGTTAATCCCACGAGAACGAATGCGCAGTGATTTCAGGATATCAAAACCAACTTTGATCTCTTCGACAGGATCGGCCGCAAGCGAAACACGTAAGGTATCCCCGATGCCTTCTGAAAGCAGCAAACCAAGGCCGATTGCCGATTTCACGGAGCCGCTGCGGAAACCGCCTGCTTCAGTGATCCCCAAATGCAACGGCTGATCGATTTGTTTTGCCAGCAGGCGATAAGATTCCACCGCAAGAAAAACGTCGGAGGCTTTTACGCTCACCTTAAACCGATCGAAATTAAGACGATCCAGGTGATCCACATGGCGCATAGCCGATTCAAGCAGAGCTTGCGGCGTTGGCTCGCCGTACTTTTCCTGCAGATCTCTTTCCAGAGAACCGGCGTTGACCCCGATACGGATCGGAATGTTTTTATCACGGGCGCAATCGACAACCGTGCGGATACGCTCTTCGCTGCCGATATTGCCCGGGTTGATGCGCAGGCAATCAACGCCATATTCAGCAACTTTCAGCGCGATGCGATAGTCGAAATGGATATCGGCGACCAGCGGGACATTAACCTGCTGTTTGATAAGTTTAAAAGCTTCTGCAGCGTCCATAGTCGGCACCGATACGCGAACGATATCGGCTCCCACTCTTTCTAACGCTTTGATCTGATTGACCGTGGCTTCAACATCCGTGGTTCGGGTGTTGGTCATGGACTGGACGGCGATAGGGGCTCCATCGCCGATAGGCACATTCCCGACATAGATGCGTTTAGATTTTCTACGCTGAATCGGGGTTTCGTTATGCATTACAAGTCTCCACAAGTACACGTCTCGCCGGAAGCGATTATTCCGCACTCACGGTCAGACGGGCAACCTGGTTAGTTCTGATAAAGCGACTCAGATCGACAGGTTTGCCCTGGAACTGAATCTGTACTGCTGCCGGAGCGCCGATTTTAAGCTTATACGGCGCCTGGCCGGCTAAATTCAAATTACCGTCTTTACGCTGCATGCCGCTGAAAAGTTTTTTACCTGTGGCATCAGTGACTTCCAGCCAACAATCAGCATTAAAATTCATCACCAGCGCGTTAGCATCTGCGGCAGGAGGCGTCACGCCAGCCTGATCGGTTGGCAAAGATGCCGCAGCACCTGCGCCTGGAGCTGGCGTAGTGGTGTTCTGTGCGTTATCAATCGGAGCCTGGCTTGGCGAGACTACAGTTGAATTGTCTGCAGGCGCGCTTTGCGGAGCGGTATTTTGTGCCGTGGTGTCTGCCGGTGCGGGTTGAGACTCCTGCACAGGCGCAGGCTGAGTCGTGGCGTCCGGCGCAGATGGGGTATCAGCGCCGGTATTCAATGGCACTGACTGCCCATTGTTATCCGCAGAAAGCTCCGCAGAAGATTGATCTGCCATAGTGGAGATCTCTTCCTGCTGCGCTTTATGGTTTTGCCACCACCATGCACCCGTCAGACCCACCACAACGAACAGAATCAGCCAGGTGAAACTCATCAGCCAGCCGTCACGTTTTTTGCGACGCTTGCCCAATGAAAAACTCTGCATCGGTGCCACTTTCGCCGCCCTGACCGGAGCTTGCTTCTCCATCATAGGCAACAGTTCTTCTTCAGGAATATGCACCAGACGCGCATACGAGCGGATGTAACCACGCAGGAAAGTCGACGCCAGTTCAGCAGGAGCCTTGTCGTCTTCAATATCCCGAACGGTAGAAACCTTCAGACATAACCGTTCCGCCACGGCTTGTTGGCTAAGACCGAGTTGTTCACGCGCGTTGCGCAGACGAACGCCTGTGGTTTGTGCTGCATTTGTTTCTTGAGTGGCTTCAGTATTCATTAGCTACAACTGCTGGTACTGTTCAATTGAGGAATAGGCACGAGCTTTGTATCGCAACATTTCCGCTACGCCACGCTCACCCGTACCGCGAAACTAATCTGACACCTGAAGGCTGACCTTCAGCAAAAACATCCAGCTACATTACGCAAATCACGTAAAGACACCGTGCTACAAGGCAACTATTCAAGCCAGCTAAGATAACCATAGACTGCATTTTTAAATGCTGTCGGTAGACCTTACGCAATGCTTGCCCACATACCTACGGCTAAACTGTTGTTGTGCGGCTACATACTGCCTTAAAGCGCAAAGAAACGCACCGTAATTATTAACCGGCTTAACGTAAAGGTACCAAATTTACAGTTAGTTATGTTTTGGCGCCTTTTTGCGCTCGACCCAGCGGATTCCATTCTGTCGAGCCGCACGGATCTGCTTATCAGACTGCTTTTACAGCAATAGGTTCACCCTGCATACGTTTACGCATCGTACGCTTGGTACGATCGATAACCTCACCGGCTAACTGACCACAAGCAGCATCAATATCATCACCACGGGTTTTACGCACGATGGTGGTGAAGCCGTAACTCATTAAAACTTTAGAGAAACGGTCGATACGGCTATTAGAACTGCGGCCATATGGCGCCCCCGGGAACGGGTTCCATGGAATCAGGTTGATTTTGCATGGCGTATCTTTCAGACACTCGGCCAACTGGTGCGCATGTTCGGTACCGTCGTTGACGTGATCCAGCAAAACGTACTCTACCGTTACGCGGCCCTGGTTAGCGTTGGATTTTTCCAGATAGCGACGCACGGCGGCCAGGAAAGTTTCGATGTTGTACTTTTTATTGATAGGCATTATCTCGTCACGAATATCATCGGTCGGAGCATGCAACGAAATAGCCAGCGCCACGTCGATCATATCGCCCAGCTTATCCAGCGCCGGAACGACACCGGACGTGGACAGCGTCACGCGACGTTTAGACAGCCCGAAACCAAAGTCATCCAGCATGATTTCCATGGCCGGAACCACGTTGTTGAGGTTCAGCAACGGTTCGCCCATTCCCATCATCACCACGTTAGTGATAGGACGTACGCCAGTTTTTTTCTGAGCGCCGATAATTTTCGCGGCGCGCCAGACCTGACCAATGATTTCCGACACGCGCAGGTTGCGGTTAAAGCCCTGTTGCGCCGTTGAGCAGAATTTACACTCCAGCGCACAACCAACCTGGGACGAGACGCACAGCGTGGCGCGATCTTCTTCCGGGATATACACGGTTTCCACAAGCTGATCGGCGATCTTGATTGCCCATTTGATAGTGCCGTCTGCAGAACGTTGTTCTTCTGCAACTTCCGGCGCGCGAATCTCAGCGACTTCTTTAAGCTTGTTGCGCAGAACTTTGTTGATGTCGGTCATCTCATCGAAGTCATCACTGCAATAGTGATACATCCATTTCATGACCTGATCGGCACGGAACGGTTTTTCACCCATAGCGGCGAAGAACTCGCGTAGCTGCTGACGGTTGAGATCTAACAGGTTAATTTTTTCAGATTTACCAGAAACGACAGTTACTGGCGTCTCGGAAGTGACAATTTGCTCAGACATAATTTTTTCCGGCCTCGTTGTTACACGTTACGGCCCCAGGAGGGTTAAAAAGGTGCGCCCCGAAGAGCAAGCTCATCCGGGGCGCAGCATTGTACAAATTCTATGGCAGGTATGCCATGACTGAAAGCGGCCTGACCTAAATAAAATGTAAAGGTCGCTTAACAGTTAACGCTCATTAACGAGTGCGCGGGCAAACTTCGCCTTCAGCGAAGAAATAGGCGATTTCGCGCGCTGCTGATTCTACCGAGTCGGAACCGTGGGTGCCGTTCTCGGTGAAGCTGTCGGCATAATCTGCACGCAGAGTACCGGCCAGCGCGTTATCCGGGTTGGTAGCACCCAGCAGATCGCGATGACGCTGCACTGCGTTTTCGCCTTCCAGCACGCTCACCACGATCGGGCCGGAGGTCATGAATTCAACCAGACCGTCAAAGAAAGGACGGCCTTCATGCTCGGCATAGAATCCCTGCGCCTGCTCTTTAGTCAGATGCAGCATTTTCGCGCCAACGATTTTAAACCCTGCTGATTCAAAGCGAGTATAAATGTTACCAATAACGTTTTTTGCCACCGCGTTTGGTTTGATGATGGAAAAAGTACGTTCAATAGCCATGATTACCTCTGTGATTGTTCTGTTTGCCCGGTCCCCGTTATCCTTCAAATTACAGAGCGTTAACTGCGCTCACTCATCCGGTTACTTGACTTTGGTAAGCTCCTGGAATTCCTGAGCATGTCTCCTGCCTGCAACTCGAAGTATTTAAGGGATACCCGGTTATGAATTGGCGCCGATTATAATGAGCAAGTCTCGCGTTGCCTATGGACGGAGATAACATTTTTTTAAAATAAGAGTAATTCCGGCAACACTTTTAACGCAATGTCATGGAAAATGCGTTTTGCCTTACTGAACAGAGAAGTTCGCAGCGGCAACCTGGCCCGCTTCATCCAATACCAGCACCTGATAGCGTCCGGATTTATCAAGCGTAAGCGCCACGCCCGCTCCGTTTTCACCCACCGCATCGCCATTTAAAAACCACCAGCGCTCACCTTGTCCACCCTGACTCGTCAAACGTAACGGTAACTCGGCCTGCCCGGGCAAGCGTTTTAAAATAGCCCCCTCCCGCACGCCTAACAATAATAAAGGCGTAACGTCATTTTTCTGTCTGGGTGGGCATGCCTGCGATACCGGCGGCAACCGCACTGCCCTTCTTTCTCCGAGCGGCAGCCACGGCTCCAGAGGCAAAGGCCAAAGCTCAATATTCTGCTCTCTGGCATCCGGACAATCTGCCGCCACGCGATTGCCCGTCTTATCGCGCCAGATTAACTGCTTAATTCCCTGGATACTTTCCTGCCCCGGAGCCTGAAGCGTAGGCGGTTCGCTCTTATCCAGCAGCCAGCTTGAAAGTCTGCGTCTGCAATTGCTGTCGCCCGGCGGCAGATGCTGCCCCCCCGGCCAGCAAATATTCCCCCTTGAGACAGAAGGCGGACGTGGATCGGTTGGCAAACGTACTTGCTGAACACCGGAGCTGGCCTGAAGAAGATTATTAACCTGATTAAGCAGCGGCACCGCGCTACCTAAGCCAAATTGCCCGGCAACAGGCGTACTGTCTGGACGTCCAGTCCAGACGCCTATCAAATAACGTGAGTTAATGCCGATAGCCCAGGCATCGCGATAGCCATAGCTGGTACCGGTTTTCCAGGCCAGCGGCACCACGGCTGGTAACGAAGCATCCGGCTGCGGTAAAGCCTCCCCGGCAAGAATACGGCGGATAATCCATGCCGCACCCGGCGAAAGCAGCGGTCTTTCCACAAGCGGTTGGTCGGGCTGGATACGCAACTGCGCCGCTCGTCCATGACGAGCAAATGCGCTATAAGCGGCAACTAACCGATCGAGGCGCGCTCCTCCTCCGCCAAGAATTATTGATAAATTAGGTTCGCTGCCCGACGGGAAGCGCAAATCCAGGCCCACGTTACGTAAACGAGCGGCAAAGCGTTTTGGCCCGTAGGCCTCCAGCACCTGTACCGCCGGCAAATTAAGCGAACGCACCAACGCCTCGCTCATACTTACCGGGCCATGAAAACCCGTATCGAAATTACCCGGACGATAATCGCCAAAACGCCGCGGCACATCCTGTAACAGCGACGAAGGGTGAATCAGGCCGTCATCCAACGCCATGCCATAAATAAATGGCTTCAACACCGAGCCGGGCGAGCGTATTGCCGTAACCATATCAACGTGTCCAAAACGGCTTTCGTCGTTGATATCCGGCGATCCCACCCAGCCGCGAACTTCCATTGTCGTGTGGTCAACGACCAGCAGGGCCAGCGAAGAGCGAGGCGGTAACTGGCCTTTCCAGTTCATCGCTATTTCTTCAAGCTGGCGCTGAAGTGAAGCATCAAGCGTCGTGGGGATCTTGTGCGCCCGTGTACGGCTGGCGAGGTAACGCGAAAATAATGGCGCAAGCTGCGGCATCTGACGCGGGGCTAACCATACAGGTTCTTCCAGCGACTCTTTCACAAGCCGTGGTGGCCAGACCCCCTGTTCAGCCATGCGTTTCAAAACCTTATTGCGCGCGGCTTCCGCCCTTTGCGGCCAGCGGTCCGGGCGCAGACGGCTCGGAGCCTGCGGCAATACCGCCAGAAGCGCCGCATCGGAATAACTAAGTTGCGCGGGGGATTTCCCTAAATAGGCCCAGCTCGCCGCACCCACGCCCTGCAATGTTCCACCAAAAGGGGCTCTGTTAAGGTAGAGCGTGAGGATCTGCTCTTTGGAAAGATGCCATTCAAGCTGCATAGCCCGCCAGACCTGGCGCACTTTACCGCCAAAAGTACGCGGATGGGGATCGAGCAGACGCGCAACCTGCATGGTTAACGTGCTTCCGCCTGAGATCACCTCACCGTTGCGAAGATCCTGCCAGGCGGCACGAAGAACAGAAAAGGGATTGATCCCCGGATGCTTCCAGAAGAAACGATCTTCATAGTTGATCAGCGCTTCGAGATAGCGTGGCGAAACTTCTTCGAGCGTGACCGGATAACGCCAGATGCCATTTCCGTCGGCAAAACGCCACAGCGGCGTGCCGTCAGCGGAGACAACAATTCGCGCAGGATGGGCTTCATTCAGGGGAAGCGGCCAAAGCTTATCGGCCAGCCACAACCCCAAAATGAACAAGACCGGCAACACCCCAAAAAGGTAGCGGTGCCGCCAGCGTATCCGTTTATTCACTTCATCACCGACTTACGGCAAAACCGTAAGAACGCCAGCGCTTGCACCGTTTGCTCTCCACTGCGGCACATACATCGATTCCACCTGTGGCACCGGCACGGTATAAGTTCCCGGCGTCACTGCCCGGGCAAGGTAAACCAACGTTGCATGCTGCCCTTCGCTAAGCGGCAATGCGGCAACGAAGCGATCGTCCCGGAACTCCAGATGTTGAATGTCCGCCTGCTGCATCTGGTTCAGCAACCCCTGAACTTCGTTGCTGCTGTCCGCAAGACTGGCGCTACTGTCGGAAAGATTCTGGTTTTCCAGTTCCAGCCCCGCCGGCAGAAGATCGACCACCAGCGCGTCCGGAACGTTTTTATCCGCCCAAACATCCAGCCAGACCATCACCAGCTCACCGCTTTTCAGCGCAGAGACAGATTTGCTGTTGCCTTTGGCGTCCAGGAAGTGCCGCTCAACATGTAATACGTTGCTGTAAGGAGCCGGGGCCTGTTGTGGATAGCCTGCGCTGTCGAGACGCAGATAAAGGTTTGACGTACCGGTATTTGTTAACTGCAACGCAGACAACTGCTCCCCCGTGAGGTTACGGGTCACGGCCTTGTCGCCGTTTAAGGACCGCGGGCTAAATGAAGCCTGCGCCTGCCAGTCACCTTTCGCCGTTTGCCAGTTACGCCCGGCGAGGAACAAAGCATTGCTTTCCTGGGTTGAAAGCCAGCGCTGGCTGTAAGCCAGGTTAGAAAGCTCAAGCAGCAGTTGGTTTTGCTGCTCCGGCAGGATTTTATTTTCTTCGAGCAAACTTAGCATCATTGCCTTATCGCGCAGATCGCTGCCGTAGTCAGCCATCCAGATACGCCGATCGTCACGCTTCGTTTGCAGGCCCAGATTGAGGGCTTCCTGGCTGCGCGGTGCGTCTCCCATCAGCTTCAACGCCACGCCCAGTTGTACCAGCGGTAAACCAGCTTTAGCCGTCTCATGGCGTTGCCACAGTTCCCGCAGTGCGCCCAAAGGCGCTTTTTGCTGACGAGCCAGCACCAGCCCGGCATAAGCCTGCACGGCAAATTTACTGGCTGCCGTATCGTCAGTGTAGCGCAGAGCAATCAGTCCGGGGTCTTGCAGGTAACGCAACAGGCGCTGGTTGGCATTATTAAGTTTCTCAGGATTAACGCTATAGCCCTGCTCGCTTGCCCGAACCAGGAAGTCAGCGACATAGGCGGTAAGCCAGTACTCCTCCGGCCCTTCTTTGTCCCACAGGCCAAAACCTCCGTTCTCGCGCTGCATATCAAGCAGGCGTGAAATTCCTACGTCGATTGCGGCACGGCGCTGCTCATCGTCGCTCCCTGTAATGCCTAAAGCGGTTAACTGCGCTTTGTTGGTATACAGCGAAGGGAATAAGCCGCTTGTGGTCTGTTCCAGGCAACCGTATGGATAGGCCTTTAACTCACGAATATAACGCGCAAGATTGAGCGGCGGACGCCCGCTAAGCAGCAACTGCCCTTCAAGCGTTTTCGGCGCCAGCCCGGAAATGTGCTCCGCAGGAATTGACCATACTTCGCCAGGCATCAGCACCGCACCGCTGTTTACCGTTTGCCCAGGGAATGCAGGACGCACGCCTAGTTTCCAGTGTTTAGTCTGCGGTGTAACGGTCTCACCTGGCAGATTAAGTCCCGTGATTTCCGCGCTCAACTCACCGTCGCCAAAACCTTCCAGCGCCCGCACCGGAACAAACAGCGTAGAACGCGCGCCCGGCGCAAGTTTCACCGCCAGGGACGATGCATCAGCAAGAGTCATCAGGCCGCTGGTTTTCAGGTTAACGGTCAACTGCTGCGGCAGATCGGTCAGGTTAGTCAAATCCAGAGCAAGACGGCTGTTATCACCGCTGGCCAAAAAGCGCGGCGCGGCCAGTTCAGCGACCAACGGCGCGGCAACGATGACTTTATCTTCGCTGTTACCAAACCGATCGTCTGTCCAGGCCTGTGCCATAACACGCAACTCGCCGTTAAAATCGCCGATTGGTAAGGTGACCGTTCCTTCGCCTTTTTCATTCAACTGCACTGGCTGAGCCTGTTGAGCAATAATGGTGACGTGATTAACCGGCTTTTTACCGCCACGGCTTAACTCATCGCCTTCATCCCCATCGCCACCAAAACGCAGGGCTGCAAGCTTTCCTTCACCTTCGATAACCTGCCCGTAAATATCATAGAGATCGGCGCCGTATCGCTTGCGGCCAAAGAAGGCTTCCCAAGGGTCCGGCGTTTTGTAGTCGGTAATATTCAGCACGCCGCTGTCAACGGCAGAAAGCAGCACGTTGATTTTCCCGGGCAGCTCGCCGCTTTTCGCACTCGCTTTTACTTTGATGGTCAGATTTTGGTTCGGCCGCATCTTCGCCGGGCCATCCAGGGCGATATCGAGACGCCGTCCTTCATCGCCAAGCGGTAAATGAAGAATACCGACCGCACGTTTAGGCGTGGCTGCGCGGTTTTTATCTCCCGGGCGAACCACCAGCGTGCTCAGATAGAGATCGTGACGCTGCCAGCTTTTATCGACAGGAATATTTATGTCCAGGCCTTCGGCGGGTACGTCAATTTCTTTCCACCACAGCGGGCCGTCGCTGGATTCCACCATGGCATAGCCTTTACCCGCCGCAGGTGCGGCAATATGCAGCTTGATGGTGTCGCCCGCCTTATAGCTCGGCTTGTCAATTTTCAGCATGACGCGATCCGGACGAACGGCGCCCGTGCCATCGCTGTTATCCTGCCAGTTGTATCCTGCCCAGAAACGTAAGCTGCTGACGACATTATTATCCGACGAGCGAACTTCAAGTCGATAAGAACCCCACTCAACCGGGAAGGAAATTTTACCTGTCTCTCCGGCCGCCAGGTCCAGCTTCTGCTCTGCTTCAACTAAATCTTTCCGATCGTACTGCGACTGCCAGCCCTGACCGTCTTCCCAGCTCCAGTAGTAGTCACGGCGTTCACGGATAAGACGCACGTCCAGCCCCGATACGGCAAGCTTTTCCCCTTTTGCATTGACATAGACAATGTCAAAACCGGCATTGCTGTCTTCATCCACAATAGGCTGAATACGCGTGGTGTCGGTGCGATAGTCGTACACCTCTTTGCTGGCAAACTGCGGACGAACGCCCGGCAGCGCATCAGAAGGCCAGATGGCCTGCTCCGCCCGGCGAGTGACAGGACGTCCTCCCGATTCCAGCAGGCTTGCCTGTAACACAAGGCGCAGCGGTGAATGGACATCGCTCCACTGGCTATCAGCGCTGACGGTAGTATTGCCCTGTTCATCCAGTTGAAGCTGCACTTCGTCCAGGCTGCGGGAAAGACTCTCTTCGTTGATATCGCCAAACTGGAAGCCTGGCAGCGCCGCAACAGCCTCACGCAGAGGACGCAGGAAAAGTTGCCCTTGCAGATTGTTACCTGCCGCAGGAGCGCCATAGAGATAGCGGCCATTGACCTGGAAGCTAACCGTTTCGTCAGGTCTTAGAGGCTGTTGCCCGGAAGTAATATTGAGCGCCATGCGCTCCGGCATAAAATCTTCAACTTTGAATGACCAGTTACGCGGCTGGTTATCTCCGGTATTGACCCTCACCTGCCAGGTGCCGGTCTGAACATCGCTCCCCAGCGGCCAGGTAAATTGATAAAGACCGTTTTCCGGCTGCCATACCTGCGTTCTTGCTACCTGTCCGTCTGGCTTAACGACCTCAAGCTTCACCGGCTGCGCGGGAAGCGGTTTACCGTCGCTGTCGCGCAGCAAGGCATTCAAAATCACCGTTTCGCCAGGGCGATAAAGATCGCGCGGGCCAAACATAAAGAACTGCTTGCTGTAGCCTTCTTCCCCGGCGATATCGAACTCAGCCAAATCCAGCGCCGGGCGGTTAAGATCCAGCAGCGTGGTTTGCTCACCGCTGCGGGCAAGCAGCAGTACGCCTTTATTGATTTTTTCCAGCAGCGCGTGACCGTCGTCGTCGCTTTTCGCCTGTGCAACGGTCTGGCCTTTTTCATTAAGCAATGTGAATTCAACGCCAGATTGCGCGGCACCGTTTTCAAGGCTTTGTGCGAATACATCCAGGCGGTCATGGTAGCGATGCAGCGAAACGCCAACGTCGCTCAGGGTGAAAAGCGTGGCGGCATTGCTGTAGCTGTAATGCCCTGCTTCGTTCATGATGGCGAGATAAATACCCGGCTGTTGTAAGGGCTTAATCTCGCCCAGCGGCAGCATGACTTTTTCACGAGTGTTGGGTTCAGGATTGAGATCGAATCGCCCGGTATAGACCAGATCGGCAAGTTTCAGCAGATTGTCCGATTCCCAGTTAGATACCGAATTGCGGTACTCCCACTGGCTGACAAACGCGGCAAGCGATTCATTTTTGATACGGTAGAAGTTTACGTCCACTTTATTGACGTTTAGCGCCATCACTGGCAGTCCGGCAATCACTTTCGTCGGCAACAAAGAGCCGCGGCTGGCAAAGCCGACGCTCGGCTGAATATCCCTTGTATCTATTTGTTTTTCAAAATTTATCTCAAAAACAGTTTTATTCAGTGCCGCAAGGCCGCTGTCTATGGTCAGCAGCAGATTGCGCTTCGGTTCGAGGTGGCGCATACGCAGCTCTTTCAGGTCCTGCGAAAGTTCCCAGGCACCATCGACCTTGCCGTTGGTTTTGTCTACCAGATGCACTACGCGTGAAAAATCCTGATCGGGATTGAGCGGTACGGAGAACGACAACACTAGCGCGCTGGCCCCATCCAGTTGCACCTCAGAGGCATCCAGCAGTTTTAGTGGCTTACCTGCTGAGCGCTGAGCCAACTTTTCTAGCTGCCCCGCATCGGGTTTTGCCGCGGGTGCGGAGGATTGCTCCTGTGCTGCTGGCGCAGCGGTAGCTGCCTGTGTCTTATCATTATCATCGCAGCCCGCCAGCGCTAAAGCCGCCAACAGAGTCGCCGTCAGGCTAACTAAACGTACCGATTTCATATTTTTATCCCTGGCCGATAAAGCCCATTAGCCGAAAACGTAGTGGAAGTATTATGCGCAATAGCCAGAAAAGCGAAAGCAGGAAAGCGAGGCATTGCGGGATGTCTCGCAAAGGGAAACGTTGAGTTGCAAAGGTTTCAGCCAATAGCCTTCGGCAAAGTGGAAGCGAGATCACAGCCTGAAAGGTTACATGTAACCTTCTGAGTCATTTGTTTTTAAAACAACCGGATAGATGGATTAGCGGTAAGCATCCTTGCTACCTTTTATTGTGTCCCGCAGCCGTAACGCGGTGTTTAGCCAAAGTGATAATAAGAGACAGCTAAATGAAAAGAGCCGTAAATGCCCTACAAAATTTCGGAAAATCTCTCTATGGCCCGGTGCTGATTTTACCGATCGTCGGTTTGTTTATTGCGTTTGGTAACGTGCTGGGCAATGGCAACCTTGCGGAGTACTTACCTTTCCTCGGCCATTCTTCTATTCAGCATATTGGCGTGCTGATTTCCAAATCTGCCGTTTCTGTACTGGCGAACCTGGCGCTGGTGTTCGGCGTGGGTATTCCTGTTGGCCTGGCGGCAAAAGATAAGGGCTACGCTGCGCTTATCGGCCTCGTCACGTTTATCGTTTTTATTAATGCGATGAATGTGACTTTGCAGCTTCAGGGCGAACTGGCTCCGGCAGATCAGATGCGCGCCGCCGGGCAAAGCATGGTTTTAGGCGTGCAGGTGCTGGAGATGGGCGTATTCGCCGGTATTCTTACGGGAGCGCTTTCGGGGTATCTGTATAACCGCTATTCCGGCGTGCAGTTTTCCGGCGCGATGGCGATTTATTCCGGTCACTGCTTTGTCGCGATAATTATGCTGCCGGTTTCTATGCTGCTTGGTCTGGTAATGAGCGAAATCTGGCCGTTTGCCCAGCAGGGCATCAGCGCAATGGCACTGGCGATTAAAGGAGCCGGCGCCTTTGGCGTAGCGATTTACGGCTTTCTGGAACGCATCCTGGTGCCCACAGGCCTGCACCATCTGGTTTATACCCCGTTCCTGTATACCGAACTGGGCGGCACCGCGGATGTTTGCGGCAGCGTTTATCAGGGCGCGCGTAATATTTACTTTGCGGAAATGGCCTGCCCAAGTGTTCACCAACTCAGCAGCACCGTGGTGTGGGATGCGCGTGGCATCAGCAAAATGTTCGGGCTTCCTGCCGCTGCGCTGGCCATGTACATGACGGCCAAACCGGAACGCAAAGCGGCCGCGAAAGCGATTCTTATCCCGGCGGCGCTGACCTCAATGCTGGTAGGCGTTACCGAACCGCTGGAGTTCTCTTTCCTGTTCGTCGCCCCGCTGCTGTTTGTAGTCCACGCGGTGCTGACGGGCCTTGGCATGATGCTGTTTTATCTGCTGGGTGTTCACGCCATTGGCGCTAACGGCATTATCGATTTTATTCTTTATAACCTGCCGCTCGGCACCGAAAAATCCAACTGGCCCATGTATATCCTGATCGGGCTCATCATGTCTGCCGTCTACTTCGTGGTCTTCCGCCTGCTTATCCGTCGTTTCGATATGCAAACGCCAGGCCGTGAAGAAGAAGACCGGGAAACCAAACTTTATAGCAAGCAAGAATATCAGGCCAAAGGCAGCAACGACGGTCTTGGCGAAGCCATTATCGAAGGGCTCGGTGGCCGGGCCAATATTCAAGTGGTCGACAACTGTTATACCCGCCTGCGAGTTACGGTGCGCGATGTTTCAGCTATCGATGAGCCCCGCCTGAAATCAACCGGCGCGAAAGGGGTGATTAAGCAAGGCAATAACGTTCAGGTGGTCTACGGGCTGCATGTCAAAAAAATGCGTGAAGCGGTAGAGACGTTTCTTTAAAGGAGTCAAAGATGTTTAAACCCCCATTTATTCTGTCCATTGCCGGCGGCGGCAGCACGTATACGCCGGGCATTGTGAAAAGCCTGATGGTTCGCCTGGAAGATTTTCCGCTGGCCGAAATTCGCCTTTACGATATTGACGGCGAGCGCCAGTCGGTGATTGCGCCGGTAGTTGAGAAAGTGATTCGCGACCACAGCCAGAGCATTAAATTTACCGTCACTACCGATCCGGAAGTGGCCTTTAGCGGCGCCCATTTTGTCTTCGCGCAAATGCGCGTCGGGCAGTACAAAATGCGCGAACAGGACGAAAAAATCCCGCTCCGTCACGGCGTTGTCGGCCAGGAAACCTGCGGTCCGGGCGGGCTGGCATACGGCCTGCGAACCATTTTACCGATGGTTGAGCTTTGCGATTTAGTTGAACGCTATGCCCATCAAAAAGCATGGATTGTTAACTATTCCAACCCGGCGGCCATTGTTGCCGAAGGCGTGCGGCGCCTGCGTCCAAACGCTCGCGTCCTCAATATCTGCGATATGCCGGTTGCGGCAATGCGCAACATGGGCGCCATTCTCGGCGTCGACCGCCACAAGCTTGTAGTGGATTACTTCGGCCTGAATCATTTCGGCTGGTTTACCCGCGTACTGGTTGATGGTGAAGATCGTCTCCCGGAGCTGCGTCGTCATATCGCGCAATTCGGCCTGCTGACGGAAGACGCCGCGCAAACCGATCCGCAGCACTCAGATCCCTCCTGGGTGAAAACCTGGCGCCACATTAAACCTATCATGGATCATTTCCCGGAATACCTGCCGAACCCGTATCTGCAGTATTACCTGATGCCAAACGATATTGTGGAACACCAGAATCCGGATTACACCCGCGCTAACGAAGTGATGGACGGCCGCGAGAAGAAGCTGTTTGCCGCCGCCGCTGAGTACAAGAAAACCGGCATTTTGCCGGATGCATTTCACGTCGGCGTGCACGGCGCTTTCATTGTGGACGTCGCCTGTTCGCTGGCCTTTGATTTACGCCAGCGCCATCTGGTGATTGTTGAAAATAAAGGCGCAATCGCCAATCTGCCGTACGACGCCATGGTCGAAGTTCCGGCGTATATCACCTCAGAAGGGCCGGAGCCTGTGCGGATGGGCGCGGTTCCTCTCTTCCATCAGACTTTGCTGATGCAACAGTTGGCATCGGAACAGTTGTTGGTTGAAGCAACCATCGAAGGCAGCTATGAAAAAGCCTTACAGGCGTTCACGCTCAACCGCACCGTGCCGACCATGCAGCATGCAAAAGCGATTCTTGATGACATGATCGAAGCCAATCGCGATTACTGGCCGCAGTTACAACAGGCGTGGAAAGATGGCGAAGCGGTAAAATAAGTTTTTTTTCAATAAATTCGAGTTATCTCGCGCCCAGGGAGATGGTTGCTTGTCGGTTTAGCAAAAAACGTCGACAATCCGATAGTGAATAACGATTCGGAGGCAACCATGTCCACCTCTTTCTTCGTCGCGGGCGACTGGCTCGCAGAGCATATTTTCGACGCGGATATCCAGATTATTGATGCGCGGATGGCGCCTGCAGGTCAGGAACATCTGCGAGATATGCAGGCGGAATACCGTGAAGGCCATCTTCCAGGCGCTGTCTTTTTCGATATTGAAGCCCTGTCCGATCACACAAGTCCCCTGCCTCATATGATGCCGCGCCCGGAGGCGTTCGCCGTCGCTATGCGAGAGTCAGGCATAAGCAGCGATAAGCACCTGATTGTATACGATGAAGGCAATCTGTTCTCCGCCCCGCGCGCCTGGTGGATGCTGCGCAGTTTTGGCGTTGAAAACGTCTCCATTCTCGCCGGTGGGCTGGCGGACTGGCAGCGAGAGGAATTACCGCTGCAACAGGGCGACGTTGAGCTGGAGGAAGCTGATTTTGAAGTCAGCTTCGACCCATCGGTTATCAAACGCCTGACCGACGTTTTGCTTGTCAGCCATGAAGGTACCGCACAGATTGTTGATGCTCGTCCTGCCGCACGTTTTAATGCCGAAGCGGATGAACCCCGGCCTGGGTTAAAACGCGGTCACATTCCCGGCGCGTTAAACGTGCCATGGGGCGATCTGGTGGAAAATGGTCAATTGAAAACGACTGACGAACTAAGCGAAATCTTTACCCGTCAGGGCGTAAGCTTTGATAAACCCGTTATTGCGAGCTGTGGCTCAGGCGTTACCGCCGCCGTAGTGGTGCTGGCTTTAACGACCCTTGGCGTAAACGGCGTTTCACTTTATGACGGCTCCTGGAGTGAATGGGGGGCGCGTGCTGATTTACCCATTGAACCGGCTCAGTAATGGATAACCGGCTGGCAGGGTTGCTGGATCGCGGGGAATCGCTAACCCGGGCCGAGTACCGGGTGCTTTCGCACCTTACCGAACATCCGCTGCTGGTGGGCAATATCACCGTCCGCGAACTGGCGCAGGCGACGTTTGTCTCCAGCGCCACTATTATGCGACTGTGCCAGAAGCTGGGGTTCAGCGGTTACAGCGAGTTTGTCTGGCATTGCAAACAGTTGCTTTCCGGCACGCCACACATTGCCCATCAGCCTGCCCAACCAGGCGCCGCGCTGCCGGTTTTGTTCGATAGCTTTGTTGCCAATTATCAGCAAACTTTCCGCTGGGTTACGCCGACTCTGATGGCGCAGTTCGCCACGTTGCTGCGTGAAAAAGAGAGCTTCTTTCTTTACGGCGCGGGATTCTCTTATTTATTCGCTGAATACCTGACTAAAAAATTGCAGGTACTGGGCAAGACGGCCTTTATCTCAGGCCCTGGAGACAGCCGGGGAATATTCCTGAGTAACGCCTCGAAGTACGAAGTTTTCATTGCCATTTCACGCAGCGGTGAAACCGAGCAGGTGCTGGATAAAGCAAGGATTGCGCAAAAAGTGGGGATGTCGATTGTGGCATTTACCCGCGCATCGCCAAATACCCTGGCTGAGCTGGCGGATGTGCATTTCCCGCTCTACGACGAGGCAATCCACTTTGCGGCAGAAGCCGCCGGGATCACCTCGTTTGAATCAAACCTGGTTATGCTTCTCGATTTGCTGCTGTTGCAGGCAACCGCCTGATCCAGCCCTCTCCCAGAGAAGGAGAAAAGAAATTAGATAATCCGATTGGTTTTAAAATCGCGCAGGAAGCTGCCCCAGCGGCGTTCATAAAACGGCGTGATGTGCGCAATCATAAAGTGGCTGATGCCCTTCTCTCCTTCCGTTACCAGACAAATATCAACTGGCTCATCGCCCGGCAACGTGTCGGTTGCCACACTTCCCGCCTGACGAATAATCGCATCAGCGTCACCGTCGGCTTCAATGCCAATTAGCAGATTAGGCTGTTCGTCGGCCTGTTCTTTGATTGAGCACAAAAACGCGCGTTTAACGGTTTTCAGGCTTTTAAACAGCGTCGTTAGCGATTCCACCATCTGCGCAGGCGGCTCGGCAACTTCAGAAAGCAGCAAAGATGTTCCGCCTTCCAGCACTTCCTGCTGGCTGAGCGGATCGCTTTCAGCGCTGACCATGTGGCTGATTTCACGCGGGGTGAACTCTTTGCCGGTCGGCAGTTTGGCGTTCAGGAATAAGCTCTCACCCAACGTCATTTCAAACAGGGTGCGCGCCGGCATGGCGACAAAAGCCTGCTCGTGGCTGATGGCCTGCTGCAGCGCGCTCACGGAGGTGAAAAATGGAATCACGGAAGTGCCGTCTTCTTTTTCCCAGTGCTGCAGTTCAACCGCGCTGTCCGCATCAATGGCTTCGCCAACTGCGGCTTCTCCCGGTACCCAAATGGTGGATTCCAGCAGTACGCGGAAGAATGCCGGGCGATGCGCAGGTTCGGTCGCCGCCTGCTCCAGCAGGGTTTCTAGTTCGTTTTTTGGTTCTGACATTGTGGTTCCAGGGAAAAACATGATTCGTAGGGTGGATAAACGAAGCGCCATCCACCACAGATTTACTTTAAAAAATGGCGGATGACGCAAGCTTATCCGCCCTACAAAAAAGCGCTACTTGCCAGTCAACAAATTTGCAATGGCACGCACGCCTAATCCTGTCGCACCGGCGGACCACTGCTCCACCGCGCCTTTACGGTAGGTCGCAGAGCAGTCGATGTGCAGCCAGCCCTGGTGATAGTTTTCCACAAAGTGGGACAGGAAGCCTGCCGCCGTGCTCGCACCCGCCGGGAAAGAGGCGTTAGAGGTGTTGTTCAGCTCTGCGAAGTTGGACGGCAACTGGCTGCGGTGAAACTCAGCCAGCGGCAAACGCCAGAACGGTTCGTTCTCTTGCGCGGCACTTTCCAGCAGGCGATTGACCAGCTCATCGTCAAAGCTGAACAGCGCGTGATAGTCGTTGCCCAACGCCGTTTTTGCAGCTCCCGTTAAGGTTGCGCAGTCGATAATCAGCTCTGGTTTTTGCGCGCTGGCGTCAATCAGGCCATCGGCCAGTACCAGACGCCCTTCCGCATCTGTGTTCATCACCTCAACGGTTTTGCCGTTGCGGTATTTGATGATGTCGCCAAGCTTAAAGGCGTTGCCGCTGACCATGTTGTCCGCACAGCACAGATACAGCTTCACGCGTTTGTCCAGGCCACGGGTGATGGCAAACGCCAGCGCGCCGGTAATGGTTGCGGCGCCGCCCATATCGGACTTCATGGAATCCATGAACGCGCTTTGTTTCAGGCTGTAGCCGCCGGTATCAAAGGTAATGCCTTTGCCGACCAGGGCCGCGTATACCGGCGCATCCGGATTACCGGTTGGATTATAATCCAATGCCAGCAGTACCGGCGGGCGTTCAGAACCACGGCCTACGGTATGAATACCCATATAGTTCTGCTCACGCAGATCTTCACCTTTGGTAATGCGATAAGTTACGTGATCGCAGGCGACTTCGCATAACAGGTCAATTGCGCGGGATGCCAGTTGTTCCGGGCCAAGCTCTTCAGCCGGGGTGTTAATGGTATGGCGCACCCAGTCGATGATTTTCAGGCGGTTATCCAGCTCTTTTTGCTGCGCGTCATCAAGCTGTGCCCAGTCGACTTTACGCGTGCCTTTTGGCGCGCGGTACCCCTGCCAGAACGCCCAGCTTTTCTCTAAGTCCCAGCCTTCGCCCGCCAGTTGGACATGCTTCAGGCCCTGGCCGTCGATTTTACGTGCGGCACGCTGGATTAAGCCCAGGTCATCTTTGCCGGTCAGGTGCAGCGTAACGCCTTCATCGTTGATGCTGTAAGCGGCTTTTTCGCCCCAGCGCGCATCGGCAGGCGCGGTGGAAAGCGTAATTTTCATGGCTTCTGACATTTTGTTTTCCTTATATTTTTTCAGCACATGCTAAATATGAAACGGGCCGCCTGAGGCAGCCCGCTTGGTTAAACTATTCTGCTTCATCTAACCAGACTAACAGAATCGCTTCCAGAATTTTTTCATTGGATGCGTTTGGATCGTCGTCAAACTCTTCCAGATCGCAAATCCACTGGTGCAGATCGGTAAAGCGCACCGTTTTCGGATCGAGATCCGGACGGCTGTCGTACAGCGCTTCGCCGATCTCACGACTATCGGTCCATTTCAGTCCCATTGAGCCTCCCTGTTAGTGCTCGCGCGCATGGTTGATGGTGTAGCGCGGCATCTCAACGACCAGGTCTTCGTCGGTGACGCGCGCCTGGCAGCTCAGGCGACTCTCAGGCTCCAGACCCCAGGCTTTATCGAGCATGTCGTCTTCATCTTCCGTGCTTTCAGCAAGGGAGTCGAAACCTTCACGCACGACGCAGTGGCAGGTGGTGCAAGCGCAGGATTTCTCACAGGCATGTTCAATCTCGATTCCGTTGCGCAGAGCAACATCAAGAATAGTTTCACCGACATTCGCTTCCAAAACTGCACCCTCTGGACACAGGTCCTGATGAGGCAGAAAAACAATCTTTGGCATGTTAAACCTCGTCCACGGAGTGGCCTTTCAGCGCCTTACGGATTGATTCATCCATACGACGTGCGGCGAAATCCTGGGTTTGTTTGTCTACGTTTTTAATGGCTTGTTCAATCGCATCGGTATCGTCACCTGCGGCGGCGGCGCTAAGCGCTGCCATCGCGGCGTCGATTTCGGCACGTTCTGCGGCGCTTAACAGCGCGGCATCCGAGTTCAACGCGCCCTGCAGGCTTTCCAGCACGCGGGCCGCGTCGACTTTTTGCTCCGCAAGCATGCGCGCTTTCACGTCATGCTCGGCAAAGCTCATAGAGTCCTGAATCATGCTGGCGATTTCGCCATCGCTCAGGCCATAAGACGGTTTCACCTGGATAGAGGCTTCCACGCCGGTGGATTTCTCCATGGCGGTAACGCTCAGCAGGCCGTCCGCGTCGACCTGGAAGGTCACGCGGATATGCGCGCCGCCAGCAGGCATCGCCGGAATACCACGCAGCGTAAAGCGTGCAAGCGAACGGCAATCCTGCACCAGTTCACGCTCGCCCTGCAGGACCTGAATGGACATCGCGGTCTGGCCGTCTTTAAAGGTGGTAAAGTCCTGGGCGCGTGCTACCGGAATAGTCGTATTGCGCGGAATGACTTTTTCGACCAGCCCGCCCATGGTTTCAAGACCAAGCGATAGCGGAATAACGTCCAGCAGCAGCATTTCGCTGTCCGGCTTATTGCCAACCAGGATATCCGCCTGAATCGCAGCGCCTATAGCAACGACTTTATCCGGATCGATAGAAGTTAACGGAGTGCGGCCAAAAAATTCGCCAACGCGTTCGCGCACTAATGGAACCCGGGTTGAGCCGCCAACCATAACCACTTCCAGCACTTCTTCAGCTTCTACCGCTGCGTCTTTCAGCGCACGGCGGCAGGACAGCAAAGTACGCTTAACCAGGGAGGCAATCAGCTCATTAAACTGTTCACGCGTGACGGAGCCTTTCCAGCCAGCCACTTCAACGGTTGCGCTTTCGGCATCGCTCAGCGCGATTTTGGCGGCAATCGCGGCGTCCAGTAACTGGCGCTGTATGCGGTCGTCGCTGCGATCGGCAACGCCTGCCTGCTCGCGCAGCCAGTCGGCCAGCAGATGGTCGAAGTCATCGCCGCCCAGCGCGGAATCGCCGCCGGTTGCCAGCACTTCAAACACGCCGCGGCTTAAGCGCAGAATGGAAATATCAAAGGTGCCGCCGCCCAGATCATAAACGGCGATCACGCCTTCTTTACCGGAATCCAGACCATAAGCGATAGCCGCCGCAGTCGGTTCGTTCAGCAGACGCAGCACATGCAGACCGGCCAGACGTGCAGCGTCTTTGGTCCCCTGACGCTGTGCGTCATCGAAATAGGCAGGAACGGTGATCACCACGCCATCAAGTTCGCCTTCCAGCGCTGCGGTTGCGCGCGCAGAAAGCGCCTTCAGGATGTCGGCGGAGATACGAACAGGGTTGAGCAATCCCGCAGGCGTTTCGATCATCGGCAGGCCGTTTTCGCTTGCCTTGAGATGGTAAGGAAGATGAGGGTAGCGCGCCTGAATGTCGGCCAGAGAGCGGCCCATCAGGCGTTTTACGGAGCTGATGGTGTTTGCCGGGTCTGTTGCGGCTTGCGCGCGCGCGTCCCAGCCTATGTTCAGGCCGTCTTGCTGATAGTGTACGACTGAAGGTAACAGATGGCGGCCTTCGTGGTCAGCCAGGGTTTCGGCTTGTCCACTGCGCACGGTTGCCACCAGAGAGTTGGTGGTACCTAAGTCGATGCCCGCAGCCAGTTTGCGCTGGTGCGGTGCGGCGCTCAGGCCGGGCTCACTGATTTGTAATAACGCCATTTTGAGCTTCCAGTTAAAAATCGAGCAGCTTTTCTTCGAGTTGTTCTATTTGGCTGCGCAGTTTATCGAGAAAACGCAGTTTACGCACGGTATCCGCCGCCTGCGCCCAGTCCTGTTTGTCCAGTTGCTGTACCATCTGCTCGCTGCGGGTTTTCACCATCGCATCGACGCTTTTTGCAAAGGTTTCCAGACGATCTGCGTCTTTCGCCTGCTCGATATTATCGAGCTCTTCGCGCAGGTCGAGCTGCTCCATCAGGAACGCGGTATCGCGCACGGTATGCTGCTCATTGGCCAGGTCAAAACCGTTGAGAGAGAGGATATACTCGGCGCGCAGCAAAGGATGACGCAGCGTTTGCCAGGCCTGGTTAATGGTCGCAGATTGGCTTACCGCCAGCAGTTGTTCCGCCTGAGGGCGGCTGGCGTATTTATCCGGATGGAACTGGCGTTGCAGCTCCTGGTAACGGGTAGCCAGCAGCTCGGTGTTGACGGAGAAGCCTACCGGTAACCCAAAGAGGGTAAAGTAATCCATAACAGACTCGGGGTTAACGTGGTAAAGCGTCATACCCCACGATTGTGGGGTATGAGCTGAAATCAGACGTGGAAGCTTTCGCCGCAGCCGCACTCATCTTTTACGTTCGGGTTGGTAAACTTAAACCCTTCGTTAAGGCCTTCTTTTACGAAGTCGAGTACGGTGCCGTCTAAAAATTGCAGGCTTTTACCATCGACGACCACTTTCACGCCTTTGTCTTCAAACACGGTGTCTTCTGCCATCGGTTCATCGACAAATTCCAGAACATAAGCCATTCCAGAGCAGCCAGAAGTACGCACGCCTAACCGCAGGCCAAAGCCTTTACCGCGGTTGGTTAAAAAGGCATTCACTCGAGCGGCAGCACTGTCGCTAAGGGTAATCGACATACAACAACCTCAATTCAACAAATTATTTCGCTTCACGTTTGCTTTTGTAATCCGCGATAGCCGCTTTGATAGCGTCTTCCGCAAGGATTGAGCAGTGAATTTTTACCGGCGGCAGCTCAAGTTCGTCTGCGATATCGGTATTTTTGATCGCCTGCGCTTCGTCCAGGGATTTACCCTTAACCCACTCGGTGACCAGCGAGCTTGACGCTATCGCCGAGCCGCAGCCGTAGGTTTTGAAGCGCGCGTCTTCAATAATACCTTCATTGTTGACTTTGATCTGCAACTTCATCACATCGCCACAGGCCGGCGCGCCGACCATGCCGGAGCCAACGCTGTCGTCGCTGTTGTCAAAAGAACCCACGTTGCGTGGATTTTCGTAGTGATCAATTACTTTTTCGCTGTAAGCCATTTTTTACTTCTCCTGAATCCGAAACCGACGTCCGTCGCTAATGATTAGTGATGAGCCCATTCGATGGAATTAATATCCACGCCCTGCTTGAACATATCCCACAGCGGAGAAAGGTCGCGCAGACGGCCAATGGATTTACGTACCAGCTCGATGGTGTAGTCGATTTCTTCTTCGGTAGTGAAACGGCCCAAAGAGAAACGGATAGAGCTGTGAGCGAGTTCATCACTCATACCCAGCGCGCGCAGCACGTAAGACGGCTCAAGGCTTGCGGAGGTACAGGCGGAACCTGAAGAAACCGCGAGGTCTTTCAGCGCCATGATCAGAGACTCGCCTTCAACGTAGTTAAAGCTCACGTTAAGGATATTCGGTGCGCCGTGTTCCAGATCGCCGTTCAGATACACTTCTTCCATATCTTTCACGCCGTTCCACAAACGGTTACGCAAAGTGCGCAGACGGGCCATTTCGGACTCCATCTCAACTTTCGCGATACGGTAGGCTTCGCCCATGCCGACAATCTGATGAACAGGCAGGGTGCCTGAACGCATGCCGCGCTCATGTCCGCCACCGTGAACCTGCGCTTCGATACGAATACGCGGTTTACGACGAACATACAGTGCGCCAATGCCTTTAGGACCGTAGATTTTGTGGCCGGAGAAGGACATCAAATCAACTTTCAGCGTGCTGAGATCGATAGGCAGTTTGCCCACGCTCTGGGTCGCATCCACGTGGTAGATAATGCCACGCGCACGGCACATTTCGCCGATTGCCGCGATATCCTGCACCACGCCGATTTCGTTGTTAACGTGCATGATGGAAACCAGAATGGTGTCATCACGCATTGCCGCTTCCAGTTGCTGCAGAGAAACGATGCCGTTGCTCTGCGGCGCCAGGTAAGTCACCTCGAAACCTTCGCGCTCAAGCTGGCGGCAGGTATCAAGGACGGCCTTGTGTTCGGTTTTTACGGTAATGATGTGCTTGCCTTTCTTCTGATAGAAGTTGGCGGCACCTTTAATAGCGAGGTTATCAGATTCAGTTGCGCCTGATGTGAAGACGATCTCACGCGGATCGGCGCCCACCAGGTCTGCGATTTGGTTACGAGCGATATCGACCGCCTCTTCCGCCTGCCACCCAAAACGGTGCGAGCGGGAAGCCGGGTTACCGAAGGTTCCGTCCATCGTTAAAAACTGCATCATCTTCTCGGCAACACGCAGATCGACAGGCGTAGTTGCGGAGTAGTCGAGATAAATCGGTAATTTCATTGCTCTTAAGCTCCGTACATCACTTCAATACGAAGAATCAGGCATAAAAGGTCTAGCCGGGCGCGTTACGCCCAGGCCTGATTCTAAAATTCTTATAGTCTGCTTATGCGCGCAGTTTAACGTCGATGGCGTCCTGAGAACGCGTAGTGCGATGGTTTTCGTTCTGCTGACGGCCTGACACATCCAGTACTTCCTGGTTATTCACCAGTTCACCTAAGGTGATGTTGTTCAAAAAGCCGGTCAGACGGTCGCTCAGATCGCGCCACAGCGCGTGGGTCAGACATTTATCGCCGCCCTGGCAGCCGCCTTTGCCCTGACAACGGGTCGCGTCGACTGATTCATCAACAGCGCTGATGACTTCACCCACCGCGATGCTGCCTGCATCTTTACCTAACAGATAACCGCCGCCAGGACCGCGCACGCTGGCAACCAGGCCATTTTTACGCAGACGGGAGAACAACTGCTCCAGATAGGAGAGCGAAATACCCTGACGTTCAGAAATATCAGCCAATGGAACCGGACCCGATTCGGAGTTCAACGCAACGTCGAGCATTGCGGTCACAGCGTAGCGTCCTTTTGATGTCAGTCTCATGTCTTACTTAACCTCAAATAGCCCCTCGAACCGGGGGTTTTTAAAAATGTGATTGTCCACATAGCAGGCCGCAAGTCTGACATTCCTGAGTAAAATGGTCAACTATTTAACCCAGTAATTTACTCAAGTATTATTTGCTCGATTTCTTGTTGCTTTCGATAGAGGAAAGCATGCCGCGCAGGATGCTAAGCTCTTGACTTTCCGGGCGTGCGCGAGTGAACAGACGACGAATTCTGCTCATTACCTGGCCGGGATGGTTGGCGCGAATAAAGCCGGAATTCAGCATGACTTGCTCAAGATGACCATAGAATCGCTCTAAATCATCGACCAGCGGATAAGGCGTTTCTTCCTCTTCTGGCGCATCCGCGCCCTCTTCCTGAGCAGCAAGCCAGGCAATGCGCACTTCATAAGCGAGGATCTGTACGGCCATGGCGAGATTCAGCGAACTGTATTCCGGGTTGGCCTGAATCGCGACATGATAATGGCACTTTTGCAGCTCATCGTTAGTCAGCCCAACGCGCTCGCGGCCAAACACAATCGCGACCGGCGCATGTTTAGCTTCCGAAATGCTTTTCAGGCCGCATTCTCGCGGGTCCAGCATGGGCCACGGCAGCGTACGGGAGCGCGCGCTGGTGCCAACAACAAGGCTGCAGCCCGCGAGGGCTTCGTCCAGCGTGTCGACGATTTTCGCATCGCCAATCACGTCGCTTGCGCCCGCAGCGAGCGCGATAGCCTGAGAGTCCGGCTTCACCAGCGGATTGACCAACCACAGATTCGTTAATCCCATTGTTTTCATTGCACGGGCCACCGAGCCCATGTTGCCGGTGTGGGAAGTCTCAACCAGCACAATACGTACGTTATCGAGCATGCTTAATTCATAGCCTTAAAAGAATATCGCAATATCCTATCATAACCCTGGGACATAATCCGAACGCTCTGCTATACTCCGCCGCGTTTTCCGTTCTTTAACATCCAGTGAGAGAGACCGATGCATCCGATGCTCAACATCGCCGTGCGCGCTGCGCGCAAGGCGGGTAATTTAATTGCCAAAAACTACGAAACCCCAGACGCTGTTGAAGCGAGCCAGAAAGGCAGCAACGATTTTGTGACTAACGTTGATAAAGACGCCGAGCGTCTGATTATCGAAGTTATTCGTAAATCTTACCCGCAACACACTATCATCGCCGAAGAGTCAGGCGAGTTAGCGGGAACAGACCAGGATGTGCAATGGGTTATCGATCCACTGGATGGCACTTCCAACTTCATCAAACGTTTGCCGCACTTCGCGGTCTCTATTGCTGTTCGTGTTAAAGGCCGCACCGAAGTCGCTGTGGTTTATGACCCAATGCGCAACGAGCTGTTCACCGCCGTTCGCGGCCAAGGCGCACAGTTGAACGGTTACCGTCTGCGTGGCAGCACTGCTCGCGATCTCGACGGCACTATTCTGGCGACCGGCTTCCCGTTCAAAGCGAAACAGCACGCCACTCCTTATATGAATATCGTCACCAAGCTGTTCACACAGTGTGCAGACTTCCGTCGCACCGGTTCTGCTGCGCTTGATCTGGCCTATGTTGCCGCAGGGCGCGTTGACGGTTTCTTTGAGATCGGCTTAAAGCCATGGGATTTCGCCGCAGGTGAGCTGATTGCGCGTGAGTCCGGCAGCCTGGTATGCGATTTCACCGGCGGCCACAACCATCTGATAACAGGCAACATCGTTGCAGGTAACCCACGCGTTGTGAAATCAATGCTGGCCGTCATGCGTGATGAGTTGAGCGAAGCGCTGAAGCGTTAAGTTCTGATGGCGGGTGGCGCTGACGCTTACCCGCCCTACGATTGTTTGAATTAATATAGGGTGGATAAGCGCTGATACTTACCCGCCTACGATTGTTTGAATTAATGTAGGGTGGATAAGCGCAAGCGCCATCCACCTTAACTTCAGAAAGGCCGAATTCCCCGCACTGCCGGTTGAGCGCTCAGCCACATCACCGCCGCCGCAAGAATCAGCATTAAACTTCCCGCCAGCGCAAGTGTTGCCCAGCCTACCTGTCTCCAGAGTACCGGCGCTTTATTGCCGCTCAGGCGAACTGCAAGCGTGCGGAAGCTGTGCACCAGCAGCGCAAGGCCAGAAATGGTTATCGACGTGCCTGCCGCCATCGCCAGGGCGGAAAGCATTCCCCAGCTAAATACGCCAATCACTTTACTGAACAACAGCACCATAATCGCGCCGGAACACGGACGCAGCCCCATCGATAAAATGATCGTCGCGCGAGCCCGCCAGTCTTCCCCTGCGGCGAGCTGTTTTTCCGTTGGCAAATGCTGATGCCCGCAGCCGCAGTTCGCATCATGAACATGATGTATGGAAAAAGCAGTGAACTTTGTTGGCTTACGCAGCGCGCGGCGTAATTGG
This sequence comes from Dryocola boscaweniae, assembly GCF_025215095.1. Taxonomy (GTDB): domain Bacteria; phylum Pseudomonadota; class Gammaproteobacteria; order Enterobacterales; family Enterobacteriaceae; genus Dryocola; species Dryocola boscaweniae. The sequence continues at coordinate 152,605 of NZ_JALHAP010000074.1, forward strand.
CGAAGCGCGCGCAGGCCAAGCATCACGCCCAGAACGCCTACTAACAAATAGCTGCCCTTCTCCAGCCAGAAACTGCTCATATGAAGCTGGCGCGACGGCAGTTGCAAAATGCCCAGCACAACGACCACAAGCGCTATCGCCACCAGCCCCTGCAACAGCGAGGCGGCGAACGTCAGCTTCAGGCTGCTTTTCAACTGCGAGGGATGAGTAGCGAGCCACGTTGTGATAACGACTTTGCCATGCCCCGGCCCTAAAGCATGCAACACACCGTAGACAAAGCTAAACGACAGCAAAGACCATCCCGCCCGCGCAGGGTTTTCCGCCACCTGACGCAGTAAGCTGCTCAACTGCTGATTAATAGATTTTTGCCAGGCGGCGCTATTAAGCAGGATCTGCGGCCAGTAATGCCAGACGGCATACAGCACCATCATCGACGCCAGCAGAAAAAGAGCCAGCGGCCACATATGCAGCCAGCGACGTGTTTTTGGTTTAGAAGAGAGAATTACTGACATTGAATCGTTACCTGCTGAGCAAACTGCTTACCCAGTTCCATATCTTCCGGAGGCGCATCGGCCTTATCCAGCGACTGAGCGAAAGCCAGCGTATCTTCGTTTGGCTGCGGCGTTTTCACTGAAATGTTGCAGTTGCGCGCCAGCGCTTCCGGCAATTTTGCGTCTGCCGGTTGGTCATAACTCATATCAACAAAATAGGTCGGGTCAAAGGTGGCAAAGGTATAGGTTTGCCCTTTTAAAGGCTGCGGATGCGCCAGCGGCAATATAAAACTGAGCACCGCCTGATGATTAACGCGCGCAAGCGAGTATTCGCCGGGCAAATTAGTAAACTTCACTTTTTCGCCGTTATGCCAGACTTCCGTGAAGTAATGCTGCCCCAGCACGTTAGCCATAACTTCAGCGGCCAGCTTCTTCCAGACCGGTGAGCCAGGTTTCGCATCGCCTGCGTCATACAGTAGATCTGCTGAAGTAATTTCATCCATCGTCCACTGCATTTTCAGCCCGGTCATTTGCCCGTCCTGTGCCATCACGGTTGTCATAAGCGTTATAAAGCTGTGCGGATGAGCCAGCGCAACGGGGGTCCAAAGCGCCGTGGCGAGTAAGATAACCCCTGTTCTGCTACACGTTTTGCCGCGCATTTTTCCCTCAATTTAAAAATTCTGTGAGCCAGTCACAATTCCGCAATGAAAAACCACAGATGCAGCGTTCTGCATCAAAAGCTTTAGCTATTCTTAGCAATAATCAACATAACTGGACCCTACGGATGATGACACTGCTTTCCCCTCCACCATCTGTGCTCTCCAGTCCGCAGCGACGCTGCCACCTGCTTTTGATGCTTTATCTGCCGGGACAGACGGTAACACCGGAGATTCTGGGCAGGATTAATGGAGTGGACAGTAGTAAAGCCCTGCAAGATATAGCCGACACGAGCGATGAAATCCAGCGTTATCACCGACTGGCGATGATCACCGAGCCCGACGGCAGTTACCGAATTGAGGGTGCCGTCCTCGACAAGCGGCTTTGTCTGTTGCACTGGCTGCGACGAGCGCTGCGCCTGTGTCCGCATTTTGTGCAGCACCACTTTACTCCGGCGCTTAAAGACGAGCTCAGAAAGCAGGCGCTTACGAAAGCGCTGTATGACGAAACTAACCTTCAGGCGCTGGTGAACCTCTGCGCCCGCCGCCTGCAACGCCAGTTTGATAGTCGCGACGTGCAGTTCCTGAGCCTGTTTTTGCAGTATTGCCTGCACCAACATCAGTTGGGAAACAGGCCGGAATTTAACGAAACGCAGCGAGAATGGACGCGCCTGCGTCCGGAATACCTTGCCGCGCAGGATATCGCCCGGCACTGGACTCGCCATGTGAAACAGCCTGCTCATGAAGATGAACAGTTATTCCTCGCCCTGCTGTTCCAGATGCTGCGCACCCCGGACCCGATTCGCGATAATCATCAGCAGGATTTGCGTCTGCGCGCCTCTATTTCCACGATGATCGCCCGTTTTCACGAGCTTGCGGGAATGTCGTTCAGCGATGAGCAGGGATTAAGCGATCAGCTATATATCCATCTTGCCCAGGCGCTCGATCGCTGCCTGTTTGCAATCGGCATCGACAACAGCCTGCCGGAAGAGATCACCCGCCTGTATCCAAAGCTCATGCGCACCACGCGCGAAGCGTTTGGCGAGTTTGAAGCCGAGTATGGGATTCGTTTCTCAGACGAAGAGGTGGGGCTGGTCGCGGTGATTTTTGGCGCCTGGCTGATGCAGGAGAATGATTTGCAGGAAAAGCAGGTGCTATTGCTGACGGGCAATAACGCCGAGCTGGAACAACAGATCGAACAGCAGTTGCGGGAACTCACCCTGCTGCCGTTGAATATAAAACACCTGACGTTGCATAGTTTTCAAAAGGAAGGCGCGCCAAAAGAAGTGGTGCTGGTTATAACGCCCTATTCCACCAGCCTGCCGCTTTATTCGCCGCCGCTAATCCACGCCACGCTGCCGCTTGGCGACCATTTGCAGCAGCATATTCGTGAGATTCTTGAGGGATAGTCGGGTGGCGCTGGCGCTTATGCGACCTGCAACCCGATCGTAGGGCGGATAAGCGCAAGCGCCATCCGCCAGTCAGCCAGTCAGCCAGGTTAATTGGCAATCCTCGGTCGAATCACCAGCGCAGGCAACGCCACCAGCGCCATAATCCAGAATACCCCGCCGTGCATATGCTGATACAGGAAACCGGAGAACATCGTCATGATGGCGATGCCGCCGCCCATCGCCACCGCGGAATAAACCGCCTGCAGCCTAATCACCTCGTTCCCCTGACGCGCCGAAATGTAACGCATGGCCGCCAGATGACAAACGGTGAAGCTTCCGCAATGCAGGATTTGCGCAGCGATAAGCCACGGCAGCTCGGTGGTCCATGCCATCAGGCTCCAGCGAAGAATGCCCGCCACGCCGGAAAGCAGCAGCAAGTCACGGGCGCCCCAGCGGCGAAATAGCTTGTTGCTAAGCGCAAAGACAACGATTTCCGCCACCACGCCCAGCGACCATAAATAGCCCACCACCGAGGCAGAATATCCTGCGCCCTGCCAGTAAATCGCGCTGAACCCGTAATAGGCCGCGTGCGCTCCTTGCAGCAACGACACACAGGCAAGAAACCGCCACGAGCTGAAAACCAGCTTTTTCCAGGCCTGCCAGCCTGCGGCTTCTTTCTGCCGTGATTCTCCCTGAGGCATCACCGACGGGCGCAGCAGCATTCCGCTCAGCATGGAAGCCACGCCGATGCTGAGCAGTACCAGAATCGCCTGGTAACTGAATAGGCTGACCAGCTTACCCGTTATCGCTGAGCCAATGACAAACGCCAGCGAACCCCACAGGCGCACCCGCCCGTAATCCATAGTGATTTGTTTTTGCCAGGTGCCTGCCAGCGCATCCGTAAGCGGCACCAGCGGGGAGAAGAAGAGGTTAAATCCGACCATGACAATCAGCAGCCAGGTAGCCGTTTGTCCAAACCAGAAAGCCACGGCAAAAAGCAGCGTCAGCAGAGCAAGTAACCGGAGAGCGAAGACTAGTCGGGAAGGGTCGGTGACGCGTGGCGCTAAAAGTAAACTACCGAGGAAACGCGCAATTAATCCCGAGCCTAACAGAAGCCCGATAGTTTCAGGCGGAAGACCCGTTCCGGCAAGCCAGACGCTCCAGAAGGGCAGGAAAATCCCGTAACTAAAGAAGTAGGTAAAATAACCGAGCGCCAGCCAGCGCGTAGAGTGCAAAACCATGATCCCTCCCGTTTTGGAGGCGACAGTTTGGCGGAGCGATGACCGGCATGCAAGCTTTCATTAACAGCTTAATAACACATATTTTTTAGCAGGTTAATTAGCTATCGGAAACAGAGCTCGATATTTCCAGGCGAGCTTTACGGTTGTGTATTACGGTTATTTTGAATCCCTTCACAAATCGAGTCCGCTATGAATAAGTTACGTTACTTCGATTTTGGTCAGTCGCGCCCTGTAATGTTGCTGATTGCCCGAATCGCCCTCGTGCTGCTGTTTATTATTTTTGGCTTTCCGAAAATGACCGGCTTTAGCGGGACCGTGCAATATATGGCTTCCGTTGGCGCACCGCTGCCGATGATTTCCGCCATTATTGCCGTGCTGATGGAGGTTATTGCCGCAATACTTATCGTTCTGGGCTTTTTCACCCGTCCGCTGGCAATCATTTTTATCTTTTATACCCTGGGAACAGCGGTGATTGGCCATCATTACTGGAATATGACCGGCGATGCCGTGATGCCCAATATGATTAATTTTTATAAAAACGTCAGTATTGCGGCGGCGTTTTTGCTGCTTGCGATTACAGGGCCTGGCAGTCTTTCCCTCGATAAACGCTGAGACAATTTTCCAAAAAAAAGGCCGCTTTCGCGGCCTTTTTTACTACCCGTTTAAACTACGCGTAAACTGGCAGTCGAGCACAAATATCGAGCACTTTTTGCTTAGTGCGCTCAATAACGGCTTCGTCGTTGATGTTGTCTAACACATCACACATCCAGCCTGCCAGCTCGCGAACGTCTGCTTCGCTGAAGCCACGGCGGGTTACAGCCGGTGTACCAATACGGATGCCGGAAGTCACAAACGGGCTCTTCGGATCGTTTGGCACGCTGTTCTTGTTCACGGTGATGTTCGCGCGGCCCAGAGCTGCATCTGCTTCTTTACCGGTCAGGTTTTTATCGACCAGATCCAGCAGGAACAGATGGTTGTCAGTGCCGCCGGAAACCACTTTGTAGCCTCTTTCCAGGAACACGGAAACCATCGCTTTCGCGTTTTTAGCAACCTGCTGCTGATAGGTTTTGAACTCTGGTTCCATCGCTTCTTTCAGCGCAACGGCTTTGCCCGCAATAACGTGCATCAGCGGGCCGCCCTGCGCGCCCGGGAACACGGCGGAGTTCAGTTTTTTGTACAGCTCTTCGCTGCCGCCTTTCGCGAGGATCAAACCACCGCGCGGGCCTGCCAGCGTTTTATGCGTAGTGGTAGTCACGACGTGAGCGTGCGGAACCGGGTTCGGGTAGACGTCTGCGGCGATAAGACCCGCAACGTGCGCCATGTCCACGAACAGGTAAGCGCCGACCATGTCTGCGATTTCGCGCATTTTTGCCCAGTCAACCACGCCGGAATAAGCAGAGAAACCACCGATGATCATCTTCGGCTTGTGCTCTTTTGCCTGTTTTTCCAGGTCTGCATAATCAATATGGCCGGTTTCATCGATACCGTAAGGAACGATGTTGTACAGCTTGCCGGAGAAGTTGACCGGGGAGCCGTGAGTCAGGTGGCCGCCGTGCGCCAGGTTCATACCCAGAACGGTATCGCCTGGTTCCAGAAGCGTGGTGTATACAGCGAAGTTAGCCTGGGAGCCTGAGTGCGGCTGCACGTTAGCATAATCGGCGCCAAACAGCGCTTTTGCACGGTCGATAGCCAGTTGTTCTACCACGTCAACATATTCGCAACCGCCGTAGTAGCGTTTGCCCGGGTAGCCTTCAGCGTATTTGTTGGTTAGCTGAGAGCCCTGTGCCTGCATAACGCGAGGGCTGGTGTAGTTTTCGGAGGCGATCAGTTCAATGTGCTCTTCCTGACGTACTTTTTCTTGCTCCATAGCCTGCCACAGTTGGGCATCATAATCGGCAATGTTCATTTCACGCTTTAACATTCGCATCTCCTGACTCAGCTAACAGTAAAAATTTGGACTGCTTTGAGGGGGCCCTTTTGGGCGACGGGCAACAGTGTAAACCGAATTGGTATCGGGTGATAGGGCTTGACAGAGGTTTTTACGCAAACGATTACCCAGGCATGGTGCAAGGGTTTGATGGCAAAAGTTCTGCGTGGGTTCAGAGGATATTTCTTCATTAACAACATGCGCGTTTTTCACTTTCTGTGATCCGTGTCGTTACCCACAATAATCCATTTACAACACGGGGTTAATTTTTATAAGATGCATGTAAAATACCACTTATATAAAACACGCTGTTCAGGAGCTACCTATGCTAGATGCACAAACCATCGCCGTTGTGAAATCCACGATTCCCCTGCTTGCCGCCACCGGCCCAAAACTTACCGCGCATTTCTACGATCGCATGTTCAGCCATAACCCTGAGCTGAAAGAGATCTTTAACATGAGCAACCAGCGCAACGGCGATCAGCGTGAAGCGCTGTTCAACGCCATCTGCGCCTACGCCAGCAATATTGAAAACCTGGCGGTGCTGTTGCCAGCCGTTGAGAAAATCGCCCAGAAACACACCAGCTTCCAGATTAAACCTGAGCAGTACAACATCGTTGGCGGTCATCTGTTAGCCACTCTTGATGAGATGTTCAGCCCGGGCGAAGAAGTGCTGAACGCCTGGGGCAAAGCCTATGGTGTGCTGGCCGACGTTTTTATTAATCGTGAAGCAGAAATTTATCAGACTAACGCGACGAAAAACGGCGGCTGGGAAGGCACTCGCGCCTTCCGCATCGTGGCAAAAGAGCCGCAGAGCGCGCTTATCACCAGCTTCGAATTTGCTCCTGTAGATGGTAAGCCGGTCGCGGATTATCAGCCGGGCCAGTATCTCGGCGTATGGCTGAAGCCGGAAGGTTTCCCGCATCAGGAAATTCGTCAGTATTCATTAACCCGCAAACCAGACGGCAAAAGCTATCGCATCGCGGTAAAACGTGAAGATTTGGGGCAGGTTTCAAGCTGGCTGCATAACCACGCTAAAGTGGGCGATGAAGTGCTTCTGGCGGCCCCGGCGGGGGATTTCTTTATGGATATTGCGCCACAAACGCCGGTGACTTTGATTTCCGCAGGCGTAGGTCAGACACCGATGCTGGCAATGCTGGATACCCTTACCCAAAATGATCATTCAGCTCAGGTAAACTGGTTCCACGCGGCCGAACACGGCGAGGTGCACGCCTTCGCCGATGAGGTGAACGCTCTGGGTGAACAACTGCCGCGCTTTGAACGCCACGTCTGGTACCGGACTCCGAGCGAAGACGATCGCGCTCAGGCAAAATTCGACAGCGAAGGGTTGATGGATTTGCTTGCGCAGGAAGGAAAAATCAGCGCGCCGGATATGCAGTTCTATCTTTGCGGCCCGGTGAATTTTATGCGCTTTGCTGCAGAACAACTGGTGAAGCTCGGCGTTGAGCAGGATCGTATTCATTACGAATGCTTTGGCCCGCATAAGGTGATGTAATTTTCCCATGCAGGGAAAAGGTCGGGTGGCGCTACGCTTACCCGACCTACAATTCGATAACGTAAAACGGGTTAGGCAGGATGGATAAACGAGGCGTCATCCACCAGATTCTGCCATGCCCGTCTTAACGAAAATCAAATCGCCGCGTCGTCTTCTTCGCCGGTACGGATACGCACCACGCGCGCCACGTCAAAGACAAAGATTTTACCATCGCCGATTTTACCGGTCTGAGCGGTATGAATGATGGTGTCCACGCAGGTATCGACGATATCGTCGGTAACCACAATTTCAATTTTTACCTTTGGCAAGAAATCCACCATGTATTCGGCACCGCGATACAGTTCGGTATGCCCTTTCTGGCGGCCAAAACCTTTCACTTCGGTCACCGTCATGCCGGTGATGCCGACTTCTGCCAGCGCTTCGCGCACGTCATCAAGTTTGAACGGCTTAATAATCGCATCAATTTTTTTCATGGTTTTCTCTGTCATTCCCGCACAACTTGTGTGTGCTGCAAGCATGGTAATCGGTTGCTCAAATTACCACAGACTACTCTTTAAAGTCATTGGCATCGAGTTCATGGCGCGAGAGTAATTTGTAGAATTCCGTGCGGTTGCGCCCTGCCATGCGCGCCGCATGGGTGACGTTGCCTTTGGTGATTTGCAACAGTTTGCGCAGATAGTTGAGTTCGAACTGATTCCGCGCCTCGGCGAACGTCGGCAAGACGGTGTTTTCCCCTTCCAGCGCCTGCTCCACCAGCGCTTCGCTGATAACAGGGGCGGAAGTGAGCGCCACGCATTGCTCAATAACGTTAACTAACTGACGCACGTTACCCGGCCAGCTTGCGGCCATTAAGCGCTTCATCGCGTCGGTTGAGAAACTGCGAACAAACGGCTTATGGCGGTCGGCTGACTGGCGCAGTAAATGATTCGCCAGCAGGGGAATATCTTCCGCACGCTCGTGCAGCGCCGGGATTTTCAGGTTCACCACGTTTAAGCGATAGAAGAGATCTTCGCGAAACTCGCCGCGTTCCATAGCCTTCGGCAGGTCGCGGTGGGTTGCGGAGATAATGCGCACATTAATATCCAGATCGCGGTTGCTGCCCAGCGGCCGAACTTTGCGCTCCTGCAAGACGCGCAGTAACTTCACCTGCAAAGGAATTGGCATATCGCCGATTTCGTCGAGGAAAAGCGTGCCGCCTTCTGCGGCCTGGAACAGCCCTTCCCGGCTGCTCACCGCGCCGGTAAATGCTCCACGAGCGTGACCAAATAATTCCGATTCAAGAAGTTGTTCCGGCAAAGCTCCACAGTTAATGGCAATAAACGCGTTTTTGCTGCGTGGACTGGCATTGTGGATTGCCTGCGCCAGGATCTCTTTTCCGGTGCCGCTTTGGCCGTTAATCAGCACGCTGACATCGGACTGCGCAACCATGCGCGCCTGCTCTAACAGCCGAAGCATATTAGGGCTGCGGGTGACTATCGTTTCACGCCACATATCGTCGCCGGCGGCGATGGTGTGCACCAGCGCGTCGTCGATAGCCTGATACAACGCGTCTTTGTCTACCGGCTTTGTCAGGAAGCTGAAAACGCCCTGCTGGGTGGCGGCAACGGCGTCCGGAATCGAGCCGTGAGCGGTAAGAATGATAACCGGCATCCCCGGCTGCATTTTCTGGATTTCCGCGAACAGCGCCATACCGTCCATTTCATCCATGCGCAGATCGCTGATTACCAGATCGATTTTTTCACGCGTCAGTAGCCGCAGCCCTTCTGCTCCGCTTTCAGCGGTGGAAACGGTATAACCTTCGCTCGCCAGACGCATGCCGAGAAGTTTGAGCAGCCCCGGATCGTCGTCAACCAGCAGCAATCGGGCCGGTTTGCGTTGTGTCATGGTTTTGCCTCCTGCTTAGGTTTTTCATTCTCCGTGTCAGGCGCGGGTTTAGCGATCTCGTCGTCCGCATCGCCTTGCGCTGCTGGAGCGGGAGCTGCTTTTTCAGCGCCACGGCTGCCGTCCGGCAGATAGTTGCTTGCCGGTTTGCGGCTGGAGAGCTGCCGCTCGATGTCGGTCAGATTTTCAAGCTTGCGGGTGGTCAGATCCAACTGATTACGCAGGCGCTGCTGCTGTTCGCGCAGCGTATCCAGTTCCCCATCCGTCGATTGCTGGAGCTTGCTGTAGCGCGTGCGCTCATCAGACAGGTCGAGTAACGAGGCCTGGCCATCTCGCCATATCTGGAAGAGCGGACGCACTTGCGCAGGGACTTCGCTGGCCATCGTATCAAGCTGAGTCATATAACGACGGCGCTCTGTCGGCGTAATTTTGGCATTAGCCAACAGGATGCCGCGCTTAAACGTGTCCTGCCAGGTATCGGCTGACCACAGGCGGGCTAGCGCCCGTGCTTCTGCTGGCGACAGCCGCTCCGCGCAGTCCATGCCGCGCAGCCAGAACAGAGGATTGTTAACCGCTTCATGTCCCTGGATGTGCCAGATTTCCATACAGTCGGTGGAGAGGTAATCCGCCAGTTGCTGCTCGGGTTCGTGCGGCTGATGGGTCTGTTTAATGGAACTGGTCACCGTATCTTGTACGCAGCCTGCCAGCATTAGCGGCAGTAAAATTACGCCAATACGGCGACGAAATAGTGTCACTTTCATTTTTTATTCATTCTCGGGAAAAACTGGCAATTCGATACGGAAACAGACGTCGGTTGTATGGTCCTCAACCAGACGCAGTTCGCCGTGCATACGACGGATACAATCCTGGGCGATACTCAGCCCCAGGCCACTGCCTTTGACCGCACCTTTACGTTGTAGACTGCCCTGGTAAAAAGGCTCAAAGATCATCTCCCGTTCGGTGGCCGGGATAGGTTGCCCGGTGTTTGCCACCTCAATACGTAATACAGAACCCACCTGTGAGCTGCGAAGGTAAATGGTACCGGATTCGCTGCCATAGTACACCGCATTGGAATAGAGATTATCCAGCACGCTCATTAACAACATAGGTTCCGCCAGGCAGGCCGCGGGACTAAGGTCACACTCGGTATGCATCATTTTAGCCCGCGCAAGCAAACTGTGGGCGGAGAGCACCACTTCGACTAACGGCGCCAGCTCCACTTTTTCCAGTTCAACCTGGCCGTCCGCCAGTTTGCGGTTGTAATCCAGCAGTTGCTCAATCAATTTTTGAAGATGGCGGCTGCTGCTATCAAGGATCTCCACCACTTCTTTTTGATCGGCAGTCAGCGGCCCGGCAACCTGATCCGCCAATAGTTCGGTCCCTTCACGCATACTCGCAAGCGGCGTTTTTAATTCATGAGAAATATGCCGCAAAAATTCGTGACGCTGCGATTCAAGCCAGGAAAGCCGTTCGCTTAACCAGACAATACGCTGCCCGACAGAACGCAGTTCACGCGGTCCTTTGAACAAAACGGAATTGCCCAGCGAGCGCCCTTCACCAAGCAGATTGATCATCCGCTCGATGCCCTTCACCGGACCGATGATCATACGAGTGAAGATAATCACCAGGCCAAGGCTCAGTAAAAACAGCACCAGCGCCTGCCAGCCAAAGAACTGGCCGCGTTCGGCGATTTCCTGCTGGAGCTGCTGGCCGCGCGAAAACACGACCGTACGCGTCGCCTGAACCATTTCAGCATTCGCCGTTGCAAACGTTTCAAGATGTAGCGCAGCCGTTGCGTCGGGACCGCTGTTTTTGCATTGCAGCTCGGCGAGATCGTTTAAGGACTGGCGCAGCACCTGGTAAAGACGATCGTCGGGAAGCACGCCCGCATGGGCATCGAGCATTTGCGCATAGCGTTTACGCTGCCCCTGATAAACCTTCGCAAGCGTAGCGTCATCCAGCACGCAGTACTGGCGATAGCTGCGTTCCATTTCAAGAGCGGCGTTGGTCATCGCCTCGCTGCGGCGGGCATCAATTAGCGTGGTGCGGTTGGTTTGCGCGGCCTGCGCGCTGAGCGCATTGAGGCTCTGCCAGGCCTGCCAGGCAAGAACCAGCAACGGAACCAGCACCAGTAAAAAAGCCATCATCACAAGCTGGCGTAGCGATCGGGGGAAAAAGTGCCACTGGTTCAATAGCTTCATCTCAAATTTACCTGTGAGACTTGATGCTAGCCGGGATCGGAGGGAGTTTAAAGTCTGGAAGCGCAGAAACAACAAAGGCAGGGTTTAAAACCCTGCCTTTGTACTGGAATCAGGCGGTGCCTTACTCAACGTTTCGCCCGGAGTATGCCAGGTCTCGAAGACTATTGGCAAAAGGTGGACGGCAGGCACCTTGAGTGCATCATTCGATGGTTTATGTAGCACGACTCTAAATCGAGGGCTGACATAAGAAGGTGAATGAGCCACTGCTTATATTAATGCAGGATGTATGCCACATTTTATAAAACGAACATATCCACCTGTTTTAAAAGAATTTATTTAAAATAACAGCAATATAATAATCGCATGCTTTTTAGGCTGCCTGTCGCCAATTAGCAACAGGATAAATAAGCCCATTTAAAGGTCATGGAAAACAAAGAGTTAAATGTCTCCATTTAGAGACACCAAAAAGGAAACTATGTCGGCATTTGTAGACAAAAAAATCCCCGCCGAAGCGGGGAGTAATATTTAACCTAACTGCTTGCGTGCGTTACGGAAGATACGCATCCACGGGCTATCTTCGCCCCACTCCGCAGGATGCCAGGAATTGCTGATGGTACGGAACACACGCTCCGGGTGCGGCATCATGATAGTGACACGCCCGCTTTCGTTCGTGACCGCGGTAATTCCATTTGGCGAGCCGTTCGGGTTAGCCGGGTAGTTTTGCGTCACTTTGCCGAAGTTATCGATAAAGCGCAGCGCCACCAGTCCTTTGCTTTCAAGCGCGGCCAGATGCGCGGCATCGCGCACTTCCACATGACCTTCCCCGTGCGACACGGCGATTGGCATATGCGATCCCACCATGCCCTGCAGCAGCAGCGACGGGCTTGAGCTAACTTCAACCAGGCTGAAACGCGCTTCAAAACGATCGGACTGGTTGCGCACAAAGCGCGGCCACAGGTCGCTGCCGGGGATCAGTTCGCGCAGGTTAGACATCATCTGGCAACCGTTACATACGCCCAGCGCCAGAGTTTGCGGACGATGGAAAAAGGTTTCGAACTCGTCGCGCACTTGCTGGTTGAAAAGAATCGATTTCGCCCAACCTTCGCCCGCGCCCAATACGTCGCCGTAGGAGAAGCCGCCGCAGGCCACCAGCGCCTGGAACTCTTCCAGACCGCGACGCCCTGCCAGCAAATCGCTCATATGCACGTCAATGGCGTCGAAGCCAGCACGATGGAAAGCAGCAGCCATTTCAACGTGGGAGTTAACGCCCTGCTCGCGCAGAACGGCTACTTTCGGACGGACGCCCGTGGCGATAAACGGCGCGGCGACATCTTCTTTAATATCGAAGCCCAGCTTCACGTTCAGGCCAGGGTCGTTGTCATTCGCTTTCGCTGCATGCTCCTGATCTGCGCAATCCGGATTATCACGCAGGCGCTGCATCTGCCAGGTAGTTTCCGCCCACCACATGCGCAGCGTAGAGCGGCTTTCGCTGAACACGGCATGACCGTCTGCCGTGATAGTGAAGCGATCGCCAGCAACGGCTTTTCCGAGGAAATGCGTGCAGTCCGCCAGGCCATGATCGGCAAGGGTTTTCTCAACCGCCGCGCGGTCCGCAGCGTTAACCTGGATAACCGCGCCCAGCTCTTCGTTAAACAGCGCGGCCAAACGATCGTTGCCAAGCGTTGCGATATCCGCTTCTACGCCGCAGTGGCCGGTAAAGGCCATTTCCGCAAGCGTAACCAGCAGGCCGCCGTCTGAGCGGTCGTGGTAAGCCAGCAGTTTCTGTTCAGCCACCAGCGCCTGCATCGCGTTATAGAAGCCTTTAAGCTGTTCAACGTTACGCACATCGGCAGGTTTGTCACCGAGCTGGCGATAGACCTGAGATAGCGCCGTTGCGCCCAGCGCGTTGTGACCAGCGCCCAAATCAATAAGCAGCAGCGCGTTGTCTTCGGTGCTCAGTTGCGGCGTAACAGTACGACGCACGTCTTCCACGCGAGCAAAGGCGGTGATAACCAGCGAAAGCGGAGAAGTCATCTCGCGCTGTTCGTTACCTTCCTGCCAGCGGGTTTTCATCGACATGGAGTCTTTGCCCACCGGAATGGTGATGCCAAGCTGCGGACAAAGCTCTTCGCCCACGGCTTTAACCGCTTCGTACAGTCCAGCGTCTTCGCCAGGGTGACCGGCCGCGGCCATCCAGTTAGCGGAAAGTTTGATGCGTTTAAGCGAACCAATCTGGGTTGCGGCAATATTGGTCAAGGCTTCACCCACCGCAAGGCGAGCGGAAGCGGCAAAATCAAGCAGCGCAACCGGCGCGCGTTCGCCAATAGACATCGCTTCGCCGTAGTAGCTGTCGAGGCTTGCAGTGGTAACCGCGCAGTTGGCGACCGGAATCTGCCACGGGCCAACCATCTGATCACGCGCAACCATGCCGGTTACGGTGCGATCGCCAATGGTTATCAGGAAGGTTTTTTCCGCAACAGCAGGCAGATGCAGAACGCGATTAACCGCGTCGGCAATGGTGATGGCGCTGCTGTCCAGCGCATCGCCCTTCGCTTTTAAGGTTGCAACGTTGCGTTCCATCTTCGGCGTTTTGCCCAGCAGCACGTCCAGCGGCATGTCGATTGGCTGATTATCGAAATGGCTGTCGTTTAGCGTCAGATGTTTTTCTTCGGTGGCTTCACCGATAACCGCGTACGGCGCACGTTCACGGCGACAAAGCTCATCGAATAACTCAATCTGCTCTGGCGCAACCGCCAGCACATAACGTTCCTGGGATTCGTTACACCATACTTCAAGCGGGCTCATGCCCGGTTCGTCGTTAAGAATGTCGCGCAATTCAAAACGTCCGCCACGGCCGCCGTCGCTTACCAGTTCCGGCATAGCGTTAGACAAGCCGCCCGCGCCGACGTCGTGAATAAAGAGAATCGGGTTATGCTCGCCCATCTGCCAGCAGCGGTCGATAACTTCCTGGCAGCGGCGTTCCATTTCCGGGTTGTCGCGCTGGACTGATGCAAAATCCAGATCCGCGTCGGACTGGCCTGAAGCCATTGAAGAAGCCGCGCCGCCGCCCAGACCGATGTTCATGGACGGCCCGCCCAGTACGATAAGCTTCGCGCCCGGCGGGATTTCACCTTTCTGAACGTGATCGGCACGGATGTTACCGATGCCGCCCGCCAGCATGACTGGCTTGTGGTAGCCGCGCAGCTCGACGCCGTTGTGGCTGTTGACGCGCTCTTCATAAGTGCGGAAATAGCCGGTTAACGCCGGGCGACCAAATTCGTTGTTAAACGCAGCGCCGCCAAGCGGGCCTTCGGTCATGATATCCAGCGCGGTAACTATGCGATCCGGCTTGCCAAAATCTTCTTCCCACGGCTGTTCGAAGCCTGGAATGCGCAGGTTTGAAACCGAGAAGCCAACCAGGCCTGCTTTTGGTTTCGCCCCGCGCCCGGTTGCGCCTTCGTCACGAATTTCACCGCCGGAGCCGGTGGCGGCCCCCGGCCACGGAGAAATCGCCGTCGGGTGGTTATGCGTTTCGACCTTCATCAGGATATGCGCGTCTTCCTGATGGAAATCGTAGCGGCCCGCTTCGCGGTCTGCGAAGAAGCGCCCTACCGATGAGCCTTCCATAACCGCCGCGTTGTCTTTATAGGCAGACAGCACGTGGTCCGGCGTTTGCTCAAAGGTATTTTTAATCATTTTGAACAGCGACTTAGGCTGCTGCTCGCCGTCAATCACCCAGTCGGCGTTGAAAATCTTATGGCGGCAGTGCTCTGAGTTGGCCTGCGCGAACATGTACAGTTCGATGTCGTTCGGGTTGCGGCCAAGCTTTGTGAATGCATCCTGCAAATAGTCGATTTCGTCTTCAGCTAACGCAAGGCCGAGGCGGATGTTGGCTTCCACCAGCGCGCCGCGTCCCTGTCCAAGCAGATCGACGCTTTGTACCGGTGCCGGTTCGTGATGGGAGAAAAGCTTTTCGCCATCGTTCAGAGAACCAAACACGCTTTCCATCATGCGATCGTGCAAAGCCGCGTTAACTTCCTGCCACTGTGCTTCCGTTAACGTTTCACCGCTGACGTAATACGCTACGCCGCGCTCAAGACGCTTCACCTTAGCCAGGTCACAGTTGTGGGCTATATCGGTGGCTTTGGAGGACCAGGGCGAGAGGGTGCCAGGGCGTGGCGTCACCAGGATCAGGCGACCTGTCGGGGCGTGGTCTGCAAGGGTTGGACCGTATTTCAGCAACCGTTGCAGTCGTGCGTGCTCTGAGGCCTCAAGCGGCGCGTCTAAATCGGCAAAGTGAACATACTCGGCGTAAATGTCGCTCACCGGCAGGTGGGCATCTTTAAAGCGGGCCAGCAGTTTGTTAATACGAAATGCCGATAGAGCGGGGGAACCACGCAGAATTTCCATCATCAAAGATCTCTCGTCTTCAAGCGTGAGCGACGCTCACGTGGGCGCAAGGGGAAAACGGGCGTCATTATAGAGAATACCGCGCCGTGACGAAACCGTTTGCGTAGAAATAAACGCATTACTTGTTGCTGTATAAAAAGCAGGCGAAATATCCGAATAAGTTGCGCGCTGGCGCTTTGTTAAGCAAAATGCGCCTCATCTTGTCACTGGACCATGCTTATAAATGACCATTGTTAGCTAAGACCTGAAGCACCGCAGACCATTAACCATTTGAAAAGATTTAAGATTAATTATCTGCTTATCGGTGTCGTAACCGTGTTGCTGGCTGTGGCGCTTTGGCCCTCCATTCCCTGGTTCGGAAAAGCCGAAAACCGTATCGCCGCCATTCAAGCGCGGGGAGTTTTGCGCATAAGCACTATTACGTCTCCCCTGACCTATAGCGTAGTGAACCATAAAGCTTCGGGGCTTGATTATGAGCTGGCCCAGCAATTCGCCGATTATCTTGGCGTGAAGCTTCAGATAACCGTTCGCCCAACTATCAACGCGCTGTTTGACGATCTGGATAATGGCGACGCCGATCTACTCGCCGCCGGCCTGGTCTATAACACCGAGCGTAGCCAGCATTATCAGGCAGGTCCAACTTACTATTCCGTCTCCCAACAGATGGTTTATCGCGTGGGCAGTCCGCGCCCTAAAACGCTGGCAGGCGTAAAAGAGAACCAGTTGGTTCTGTCGTCGGGCGTAGCCGTCCTGAGCGATCTCCAGACGCTGAAGGAAAGTAAATATCCGAACCTGTCGTGGAGCATCGATAACAAGCGCACCAGCAACCAGCTCTTACAACAGGTAGTGAACGGCAGCATTGCGTTTACTATTTCGGACTCCATCGCGATTAGCATTTTCCAGCGCGTTCATCCACAGCTCGCGGTAGCGCTGGACGTGACTGACGAGCAGCCGGTAACCTGGTTTAGCGTGCGCGACGGCGACGACAGCCTTTCTGCGGCGCTGCTCGACTTTTATAACAAGCTTAGCAGCGACGGCATTCTGGCTCGTCTGGAAGAGAAATATCTCGGCCACATCGGGGATTTTGATTACGTTGATACCCGCACTTTCCTTAACGCGGTAGATACCGTTTTGCCGGACCTTAAGCCGCTGTTTGAAAAGTACGCTACGGATATTGACTGGCGCCTGCTCGCCGCGATCTCTTATCAGGAATCGCACTGGGATAACCAGGCGACCTCCCCTACCGGCGTGCGCGGCCTGATGATGTTAACCAAAAATACCGCGCAAAGCCTGGGTCTGACGGACCGGCTCGACCCGGAGCAGAGCATCAGCGGCGGTAGCCGTTACCTGAAGGATATGATGGGGAAAGTGCCGGAGTCGGTGCCGGAAGATGAAAGGATTTGGTTTGCTCTGGCAGCCTACAATATGGGCTACGCTCATATGCTTGATGCAAGGCAGCTCACCGCGAAACTGAAAGGGAATCCAGATAGCTGGGCGGATGTAAAAGTGACGCTGCCGCTGCTAAGCCAGAAGCAGTACTACAGCAAAACCACTTACGGCTACGCGCGCGGTCATGAAGCCTACTCATACGTTGAGAATATCCGTAAATATCAGTTGAGTCTGGAAGGCTATCTCCAGGAGAAAGAAAAGCTGGCGGCGCAGGAGGCAAAATTTGCTGAGGCTTATCCGGCGGTAGCGCCGGTGGAACTGGCTACTCCGCCTTATGGACCCTTTCCTTTAGGGCCTTTTTCTCCAGACGCCGGGCACGGAAAAACTCACTCAGCGTTGCCGAACACTCTGCTGCCAGTACGCCCTCAATAACTCCCACCTGGTGATTCATGCCAGGATGGCCGAGCACGTTCATCAGCGAGCCAATCGCACCGGTCTTCGCATCGCGCGCGCCAAATACCAGCGTGCCGATACGGCTGTGAATCATCGCCCCTGCGCACATGACGCAGGGTTCAAGAGTGACATAAAGCGTGGTGTCCAGCAGACGGTAATTTTGCAGCACCATTCCCCCCTGACGCAGCGCCATAATTTCCGCATGAGCCGTGGGATCGTGACGGCCGATTGGGCGATTCCAGCCCTCGCCAATGACCTTATTTTCATGCACTAATACTGCGCCAACCGGAACTTCCCCTTCTTCCCATGCACGACGTGCAAGCGTTAGCGCGTGGCGCATCCAGTATTCATGGGTAAATTCACTTTCTGACACAAGTAACTCCTGGCAATTAAGGCGCGGCGCATTATACACACCGCTTACTGGATGCGAAACGCGTTACTCGAGCTGCTGAAGCTGCCCCTGCGGGGTGACGCGCCAGCGGTGCTGGCAGAAGTAGAGCAGCGGGTTATCCTGATTGCTGTCGCTGTAGCCGCTGTAAAGCTGAAGGGGCGTACCGATTTGCTGCTCAAGCTGGGCCACTTTTTCGTGCCCGAGGCAGCGTAATGTCAGCACCCAGCCGCCGTGCGAGCGCTTCATCTGGCTGGCGATAAGCTTCACTTTGGGCAGCCAGGGCGTATCGTAATATACCTGCTGTACCAGCGGCTGCGGCGAGCCGGTAATAAGCCAGACATCCGCATCTGAACTGGTGAGATATTCGGTAAGCCGTTGCTGCACAACCGGAAAAGCAGTCACACGGGCGCGAAACCAGGTGACAAAGCTCATCTCAAGTTGCTTCAGCCGCGCTTCGCTGTGTCCAAAGGTAGCGCTCCAAAGCAGCAGGCTCATCGGCCAGCGCGCGGCACGGCCTTTAATCAGCAGCGCGCCGCCTATTACCGGCAAAAGCGGAATAACAAGCAACAGATTGAGGGGCTGATGGCGCAGCAGATAGCGCAGAAAACTGCCGAACATATCCTGCTGATGCAAGGTGCCATCTAAATCGAAAAAAACTACCCGACGCTCATTCTGATTTGCCAAACGGTACTCCTTTGAATCGTTGAATCCCATAAGCCGTGTAAAACGCCTCTGACGGCAGCCGTTATCACAAAGCCTAACAGATAGACTCTCAACTTTCCGGTAACAATCTTCAGGCGCGGTTTCATTGAATATTTAATTCTCTCAGCCGGCGTAATAACGGAATACAACATTCATTTAGAGACTAAATTTACGTTATCATCTAACAGACCCTGATTTTGAATTGGCCCGACGGAGAGGAAATGAATTGTTTACTGCGTATCCGCCAGCGTTATCCCACTCTGGCGCAAAGTGACCGTAAACTGGCAGATTTTCTGTTGGCGAATCCTGACAAAGCTCGTCATCTCAGTTCGCAGCTTCTCGCGCAGGAAGCGGGCGTCAGTCAGTCAAGCGTGGTTAAGTTCTCTCAAAAGCTAGGCTTTAAGGGCTTTCCGGCGCTTAAGCTTGCCATCAGCGAAGCGCTGGCCAGCGGCCAGGATCCCCACTCCGTACCGGTTCATAATCAAATCCTTGGTGACGATCCTTTAAGGCTTGTTGGCGAGAAACTGATAAAAGATAATCTCGCCGCCATGCATGCAAGCCTTGATATCAACAGCGAAGAAAAACTCCTGGCAAGCGTTGCAATGCTGCGTAATGCGCGGCGCGTGCTGGTTGTAGGTATTGGCGCATCGGGCCTGGTTGCGAAAAATTTTGCGTGGAAGCTAATGAAAATTGGCATTAACGCCGTAGCGGAGCAGGATATGCACGCCCTGCTGGCAACGACGCAGGCCCTTAGCCCGGACGATGTCCTTTTCGCCATTTCCTACTCGGGCGAACGCCGCGAGATTAACCTCGCCGCCGATGAAACCTTACGCACTGGCGCAAAAATCCTTGCCGTAACCGGCTTTACGCCAAACGCATTACAGCAACGCGCAACGCTTTGTCTGTACACCATCGCTGAAGAACTGGCGACGCGCAGCGCAGCAATATCATCCACCAGCGCGCAGATGATGCTGACAGATTTACTGTTTATGGCGCTTGTTCAGCAGGATCTGGAGAATGCGCCGGATCGTATTCGCCACAGCGAGGCTTTGGTGAAGAAGTTGGTTTGATTCGGGCATGGGAAATACTTGGGTAAAAATGATAAACTTTCCGTGAAAATCTCTAAACTCAATGAAACCAGGCAGAACAGTAATGAAAGTTTTTATAATAAATTTAGCGCGCTCTGTTGACAGAAAAAAAATCCTTGAAAGCTGAGCCAAAGAGATTGGTTTAGAGGTGGAGTTTATAGAGGCTGTTGACGGGCATCTTTTTAATGAAAACGAAATCAAACAACATACACGTCCACTCAATTATGCATTTTTGAAAGGTGAGGTAGGATGCGCTCTTAGCCACCAAAAAATCTATAAAAAAATGATAGCGGATAATATTGACCAAGCTGTTATTTTCGAAGATGACATTAGCCTCCCTGATAACATCGCCGATATTATTGAGCATATTAAAATAGATAATAAAAAATCATCAATCGTTTTGCTTAGCCGTGTAAATCGGTTTCGCACAAAACCGTTGAAAACAATCACACAAAATTACAAACTGCATAAAATGCATCAAGCGACTACGGCTCATGCCTATATAATAAATAAAAAAACCGCCCAAAATATGCTCGATTTTATGTACCCAGTTTGGATGGTTGCTGATAAATGGGATTTTTTCGAAGACCATTCTATTGCCAATATCGATTGCATCATTCCGGCCCCGGTTGTTCTCAATGATTTTTCTCTATCCTCAACTATCAATATTGATAATGAAAGCAACACAATCCATAAGAAGAAAAAAGAAATCTGGGGAAAAATTATTAAAAAAAGACCTCTGTTAGCTAAAATTAAACATCGTTATCGTCGAGCCATCGTTCCATTATTCTCTTCAATTACCGTTCAAAAGAAAGGCGCTTAATAAATGTATGGCAAAAAGCCGCTAAAAAGCGGCCTCTATTATGCAAGCCTGACAATGTAGTTAAAAACTATGTTTTTTACAGTGTTTTCTGCGTTACCTACTGCGGATATATTAATGGTATGCCCATGTGCACCCATTGCTACTGTATGACTATGGGAGCCAATACCTACAGTGTGGTTATGTGCGCCAATTGCTATTGTGTGAGTATGGTTACCCGAAGCAACAGTATCAACCACAGCTTCATAATGATTGGTACTTGAAAATGAATTGCGATCCACATACGTTCCTGATCCTCCACTATCCTTCCAAGTTGGGACCTTATGTGTATGAGCTCCCGTTGTACTCGTAGTCTTCGTCCCATAATCAAACGTGCTGGAAGTCTTAGTACCATAGTCAAAAGCGCTGCTGGTTTTGGTGCCAAGATCGGTGCTGCTTGCGCTGGCAGCATGCGTATGCGATTTGATGCCGTCCATTTCCTGCGAAAGCACCGCTCTGCCTGTGGCAGGTTTACCTTTGATCATCCAGCCGCGCATATCCGGAATCACGCCTGATGGGTAAGCCAGCGCCAATAAAGGATAAGTCGTTTTATCAAACGATTGCCCTTGCATGAGCGCATAACCGGCAGGCGGAGTGTCCGAAGGCCATGCAATTGGGGCACCCACAGGGAAGCAATCCTGAGGAGTCCAGGGAGTCCATGCCCCGGTCGAATATTGTGAACGGATATAAACTCGGCTGCTGTTATATACGATATAAATCTGAGTAATACCGGCATTTTTATAAATTAATAACGTCCCCGCATTATTTTCAGGGTAGCGCAAAGCAGCCGACGCATTCGCATTTGCAGGTTGAAAATAAATACCGGCAGTTTTATAGGTATCCAGATTCTGGTTTGCCCCCAGTTCGATAGCCTGGCCGTTTAATATATCCTGAGATGTCACATTTATATCAGCGGAAAGAGAATGGCCGTTGATATTGCGCGAAGTGGAAACACCGCCAAGATTGGCTAATGCGGTAGCCCCGCTGGTCACATCCGCCAGGTTATTTCCCTTCTGCAAGGCATTAACTATACGCGAGTCATTACCTGCGGCAACAGTCCCGGCAGCGGTGCCGACATCGAGTACTGCCGCACCTTTCAACCCCAGATTAGTACGAGCGGTGCTCGCGTTGGTTAACTCTGAAAGATTCGAGGCTACCTTCAGGTAGCGGCTGTCCAACTGACTGGTCGAGTTATTTAGCAAAGCTTTTAACAGCGTCGCCTGAAGCGTATCCAGATTGCCGTTATCGAGAACATCATTTCCTGATTTATTCGCCATAAAACTGGCCACGACAGAAGCAATAGTCGAGGCCTGACGCCAGACTTTATTTAACTCTTCGCTGCGGGCTATGCCGGCCTGAAAACCGGTGTCTTTTGCTTCTAAAGCTTCGTATTCAGGTTGTGACAATACGTTGGCAAATTCGCCCGTGGCGAACGCCTTAAAATCATTTACAGGCATGGTTAACCCTCGGTAATTTCGTAATGAACGGTGATGCCGCCAGGCTTAATGGCAAGATATCCCTGACGGATAATTTCTTTGGTGATATTAGAGATAGATTTTCCTTTAACTGAAACCGTCATGGTCATATCCTGATTATCAGAAAAGGAAATAAGGATGTCTTTTTTTGGGTAAATATTTTGCAAAATGGCAGGCAGCGTTTCATTCGTTCCATCCCAGTTATTTGCACCAATTTTAGCTCGCAGTACCGTGCGATAATTACCATCGTCAAGATCGATAAACCCAAATTCTGCATCGTAGCGATTTTTCCAGTAACCGTAGTCGAAACCGAGATCCACGCTATCCAGAGAAAAGAAAAAATCCTCAATAGGCGCCGTTATTCTTCGCGTTTGTCCGATCCATTGCCCCAGAATATCAAGCTGAGCCCCACTGGCTTTATCAAGATCAAAATGTGGAATTAAACTGTTATTTACAAGCTGCTGCGCGGTAAATGCTGTTGTCACTGCCTCTACGGTAGTAAAGAATTTCGGGGCTTCCTGTTGCCAGGACGGGATCAGTTCACTGTATCTATTGCTCATACCGACACCGTTATGATGTTTATATTCGCGATGGTATTGGTTACCAGTTCATTAAAAGCAACGTCCATATTGGCGGTGGAAACGCTTTCCGCCGTTTTACCGATTTCTATCGATAAAACGTCATAAGTATTTCCTCCGCTGGCAACATCAAGCGTTGCAGGAACAAAGAGACGAGATAAATAAAGCGTGTCGCCAATATTTAAGGCGTTAATAAACTCACTTACCGATTCTTTCACGCCGTTGCCGATATCCGTGGTGTATCCCATTAACGGTTTGAGTTTTATTTCAACGTAAACGGGGATTTCGGTAGGACGGAAGTAATGGATTGGTTTTACATTCCCGTAGCTGTCGATAACATTTTCTGTCGTCGTGCCGTAGGTAGGGACGCCAGGCGTTTTCTTTAACGCAATAGCTTTGGCGATACTACTGGCGTCGCCGCCGTCGATAACTACCGCAATATTATGCGCAGGAATGCCGTTGCCATCGGTTGTTTCGGTATCGTTATCAAACACCCGCAAACGTGCAACGCCCGGCAAATTAGCGAGCGTTCCCTGTAAACCTTCAACAACCGTTTTCGACGGAAGCGCAACCGACTGAGCCTGTCTCTGGCGTAACTCAGCGTCGGTTTCTGTCACCCGCCCTTCTGTCGCCGCGGTAAGATTCGTTACGCTCTGCCAACCGAGAGTTGGCGTGGCAATTTCGGTTATATCACCGCTTAATGCACCGACCGCACCCGCAACCTGGCATACCGCTGTCACCGTAGCCTTGCCATGAAGATCGAGTGTGGTTTCGGTAGGCAATGACCAGACGTTTCCCGCCGTATCACGTACCTGGCCATTTTTAATCACGGTGCCAACTTTTCCCGTCAATTCCAGATCGACAGTAGAATTGCTCGCCAGCTTACGCGCGATACCGTTAATTTTTACGTTACGGGATAGCCCTTCGCCCATGCCGCTAAGCGGGCTAAAAGAGTTATATGCGGCAATGGTCGTGTTATTACAGCCGTGCATGGCGTAAGCAATAAGAGAGAGTAATACGCCGTCTTTGCTGTCCGGTTCGATATAAATATCATCGCCGTATATATCCCGAAATATCACTTTCCATTGTGCCAGTATGGTCTGAAAGTCTGGCGCTGAAATACCGTCCTGGGTAATAGTCGGCACCATACTGTTAATCACGTTTTCATACATCGACAGTTACCTCTCCATAAAGGGTGTCCAGCGTAACGCTATAAGTCAGACGCCGAGTGTTGCTGTTATTTTGAGTATTAAATACGGTGATGGACTTCACGCCCTGGGTGCCTGAAATGCGATCGCGAATAGCCAGCGAATAAATATCTTCGCTATGTTTTCCAAGAACCGACTGGACATACGGCGTACCTTCGGCTGTATCAAGAAACCATTCACCCCGCCATAACGAAAGCCGGGTTTTAACCGCCTGCGCTACGGCCTGCGCGCTGTCGTTTAAAAAAGCAGCATCGCCACGGCCAAACGCATAATCATTATCGATTTCTTTACGGTATTTCATCGCGGGCCCCCTGTGTTGCTACCGCCGCTTTGTACACCGCTGTGCGTGTGCGTCGTCAGACTTATACCTCCAGCATGCACCTCGGTATCGACGCTAACCGGGCCAAGCAATGCGGCACCGCCTCCCGCCGCGCCTTTGCCCTGGCTGAGCGGGCCGTTAATCGTGACGGCCCCATTGAGCACTATGGTCGGCGAAGTGATTTCTGTACCCCCCTCCGCTTTTGCCGTTAGTTTCCCCGGCGTGCTCAGCGTAATGGCATGTCCGGCTGCAACCTCAATAAATGCCGTGCCGTCATCCGTTCTTAACTGCGCAGCACTAGTGCTTATGCCGCTGATTTTTTGGATCTGCGACTGTGGCCCAGGGATAGCAAAGGCATCGGACAGCGAGTGCTGACGTTCGTTTACGGGTTCCTGCGTCCCCCCGTTTTGCCACCAGAAGTCGATGGCGCGGTCGGCAAATATCACCAGGCATTCATCGCCCTTTTTAATCGGAAACGTCAGCGTGCAACCTCCTCCGCGAGGGAATACCACCGGGACGTCCACGAGCAATGGATAGCTCACCGAGCTTGAGGAGCCATCGCTGGCGTTTGCCATGCCTTTAATCGCCGGGGCGATGGTGCAGGTGACCGTTTCTGGATCGAAAGTTTGAATAATGCCCGGCAGGGCGACGCGGAGATCGTTACTTAGTGCAGCACTTGACGCCGCCAGGGTTTCGGCCAGTTCACCGCTCAGGGCCGGTGTAGTTAAAGCCATTAGTTGCTCCTTTCAGGATATTTGTTGCACGGGGCGCTACGTCGGCCTTTTTGTCTGAGGATTCTCTTCAGGAAGGTCGTTTGCGCCTTTCGCCCGGCACATTAAATTCATATACCAGTCGTTACCTCGCGTATCGCCGTTATAAGTGATGCCATACACTTCATAGACGCCATCCTTATTGCTTTTACCCTGCGAGGTCGACCTGCCAGTCAGCGTGTTTAAATCTGGCGCCGTCTGGTATATCGAAGACTCATTGAGCAAAACTTGCCCCATTAAACGGATGTTGGGATTAATCAGGCATGTCGCGTTAATGCCGGCTCCCGTCGTGCTCTGCGGCATGCCTGTCAGGCCATTGGCGCTATTAAGCGGGACAGGAGGATGTGCAATATGGTCTTTGCCATACATCTCAAGCCGGTCGTCGAGCAATTCCCAGCTTGCATCGCAGAGCTTTGCTATCTGCGACAGATAGCTGCTGACTTTGCCGTGAAAGGTATAGCCACGCGGGAAAATCGTCGTTGGGAAATCTGGCAGCGCCCCGCCAACAATGTTGTAGGGTTTCAGCCCTGCCAGGGCCAGGTCGTACATATCTTTGACGGTATACCCTTTTGACAAAGTAGCGCTGATCGTCGCGTAAGAGAGGGCTTCATGGCCATCGATAGCCTGCACCAAAAGCCAGGTGTCCGGCGTGCTGTCACGTCCGTCGATGGTAATGCGAATATCACCGCTGAAGATAAGGCCATAGTTGCGCCCTCCACGCAGGCCGGGATCGTCGGGAGATATTTCATGTATTACGCCAACTTCGCTTTCGCTAATAACAGGCGTCAGCCCGTCATACCCGGCAAACAGACGAATTTTCGAAAACTCTTTATCGATGATTTTGTTCGCGGTATCAGGAGCCAGGTTATAGATTTTCAGCTCAGCGACTTTAGGAGCCGCTCCGCTAAACCACTGGACTTTAAACGTGGCTTTGAAGCCGCTCAGCTTTATCCCGCCCCCATCCGCTCTGAGCAATTGCAGTTCAAAATGACGCAGCCAGTTTTGACTCATAGTGTCTCCATTAAAAAACCTGCCGCAGCAGGTTTTTAGTATTGGGTGGCGAAGTAGAGGTGACTGCGCAAGCCGAGATTGGTTTTGGTGGGATATTCCTGAGCCACATCATCAGAGACGACGTACAGGCCGCCGGTCAAGCCGAGATGCTTGTAAGGCGCGAGCAAATCTGCGCCGGTTACCAACGGGATGCCGTTAATAATCGGCGTGTCGTCTGTTTCGAGAAGATCAAGGATCCAGCCAGCCTCATCGCGGTACATCACACGCAGCCGAAGCTGCCTGCTGCCGAGCCGAATAGTGAAAATCTGGTTATCCGCACTAAGCGGTATTTCTGCTACTGACATCATGGCTCCGGTCAGGCTTGAGTATCGTTAAAGGGGATCACGGTTACCGTTCCCGCAGGGAGGGTGGTTTTAGTGCCACCATTTTGCAAAGGCGCG
Organism: Dryocola boscaweniae; assembly: GCF_025215095.1. GTDB lineage: Bacteria > Pseudomonadota > Gammaproteobacteria > Enterobacterales > Enterobacteriaceae > Dryocola > Dryocola boscaweniae. Next base: position 179,002 of record NZ_JALHAP010000074.1, read on the forward strand.
GTGCTGACGCCATTCTTCATAGCTGATTTATCAGCAGTAGGGATATTTTCCGTTGAGGAAAACAGAACCTCAGTCAGAGTGAGTGAACATGAGAGAATGTGCTGAGTTGTTTTATCTGTGGTGACATCAATCTGGCGCATAAGCATATTGCTGTAGGTTCGTTTACTCGTCACCACTTCGAAGGGCTCACACGTTTTTTGCAGATCGAGAAGCTGCTGATAGACCTCCGCAGGGTTTAATCCCACCGTTACTCCAAAGGCCGCCGTATCGGCAAAATCCAACAGCGAGCCACCGCTGGCGAAACTACAGTCAATCGTCACTTCACCGGGTTTGGCCCAGGCGTGATCGCTGATATTCGCGCCTGCCTGTACGGGATGAGAGGCGATTTCAATGCTATCGCTATGTTTTTCTCTCACCACAACCTGCGGGACGATAAAGCCAATATGCCGGGTTCGGCTTTGAAAGAGGGCCGACATGATATTCATCAGCTTAATCCTCCTGAATATTGCTGCGTCTGGCGGGCGTAAACGTTTAGCTGTCGCCGTTCGACTTCCTCCCCCACGGCGTAAGGATCGCGGGCGTTATAAATGGCAATGTCAGTTTTGTTATTCCAGGTTGGCGAACTGACGTTCCCGGATGCAGGCTGAGTTAAATCGCTGCTCCAGGCGTAGCGTTGATTATCAGAACCATAGCCTTCCGGCAGCAGTGCGGATGTATCTGGAGAGGCGAGGTTATCCATTACCTTTGGTAATAACGCTGAAGTGTTACCCTCTTCCCGGCGAGTAGTTTTCTTTTCACCGTTTGTTGCCCAGTCAACGAAACCGGACCAGGCCTGGGTTGCTTTGTTCTCTATGTAATTCGCCCCTTTTTGCGCAATCCAGCCCGCAGGAGTATTCGTTAAGCCGCCAGTAATCAGATCCTTGCCGATGTTGGCTACTTCAGACCAGTTTCCGTCCTTAAGCGCGCCAAGCAATTTGCCGATTTTTTGCAGCGTTTCACCCAGCCCGTTGAAGTTATCAAGCAGCCCCTGAAAAAGGGTCGAGATGGACCACGAACTGAAGTCGATCCCCAGCAGTTCCATAAAACTGCTAAAGAGATTTTTAACGATGTTTGCCAGTCCGCCAATCGTTTGTGATGCAAGCGTTATAACAGGTTCCCATTTTCCCCAGTCAATTAAGCTGTCGCTTCCCGATTTCCATTTCTGGTAATCGTTGTAAAGCAGGCCGATTGCAGCAACAAGAGAAAGGATAATGCCGATGGGTGAAGCCATAAATGCGCTGTTGAGCACTAACCAGGCACCCACCAGGCCCGCCAGCGCAGCGATTAACGTTTGAGATTCGCTATCGAGCGTATCCCACCAGCCTGCAACATCAGTGACCAGATCAATAATACCGCTCAGCGCATCGGCAAAGACCTCACCGAACCAGATGACGGCTACGCCTGCCTTATTAAGCACATTTTCAATCTGCGGGGCTTTAGAGAGTAATTTTTCCGTAAGGCTCGTGATGGGATTCGAGAGACCTTCCGCAAGATCTCCGCTCAGCTTCTTGCTAAAAAGATCCACGACGGAGGACATTTGCCGCCATGAAATCATAAACTGACTGGATTGCCCGGCGCTTTTTTTTGCATTTAAGTCAGTTGCTTGCAGTAGGTTCTGATAGTCATCAACGTACTGAGCAAGCCCGCGATGCATAGCGTTAAGGGTATTTTCATCAATGCCTAATAAACCGGCATGAAGACTGGCATCGTTTTTATTCATGCCTCCTAACGATTCAGCCAACTGTAAAAAAACATCGCCGTTATCACGCTTTGTGCCATCGTCCTCACGCGTCGCCACTCCCATGTTATTGAGGAGTATTTCGCCATCTTTATCGTTTTGCCATAACGCGGTTACATTCTTAATCGAGCCTTCCACAGCGTTTTGATCGCCACCGGATTGCTCGGATGCATATTTTATGGCCTGGTATTTATCCACGCTGACATTGAGCGACTGAGCTGACTGAGCGTCTTTTTCCATTCCGGCAAGCGTTGCCAGGAAAGAGTTGCCCAATTTTGCTGCCGGCTGGACAACGACCTCATTAAGCCTTTTCAGGCCATTAGCCAGTTTTTCATACGTGGTTGTTTGTTCCGGAGCCTTATCTGACGCCAGTTTATTTTCAATATTGATAAAAACAGCGCTTAACCGGTCGGCCAGACCTGCCATCTGGCCAGTAAATTTTTCGTCTTTCCCTATATCAGGCAGCGAAGCATAGGGGACAAGCTGCGTGCTATCGCTCATTTTCCTCTCTCCAGCGTGCGATGCGGGCCTTGTTATCGGCCTGCATCTCCAGGTAATCGTTCATCAGCGCGATGTCATATAAATCCACCGCACCGTTTTTCAGATCCTGCCAGTTCAACCCGAAAACCTCCGCCGGGCGGAGGATATAGTCTTCCCCGCCCGGCAAGGTATCGAGCTTTAAGCTGCCTGCCGTTCCTGAAGTTGGCCGCCTGGGAGTTCTTGCAAAAAATTTCCCAGTGAATCGGCTACCACCCGGGCCACCAGTTGCAAAAGCGTCATCAGATCGATGTCATCAAAGGCCAGCGCGCCGCCATGAAATACCGGTACCCAGGATTTCATATGGCTGCGTGCGACAACGTTAAGACAGGGAAATAACACCGCGTTACAGTCCTCTTCGCTGAGGTCAGAGAGCGTACGGGCGATTTTTGGCAAGACGGTTTCGAGGGCGTCGCTGCCCTCTTTGCTTTGTAAACCACGAAAATCACCGACGATACCCGCCAGTACCGGCAGCAGCTTACGAGCCACCTTGAGCTGATCGAATACGCTGAGTTTGCCGATGCGGTAATCTACATCTTTAAGGGTAATTTCCATGGCTTAAAACTCCCCGAGAACCTGGTCGATTTTGCCGCAGTCGAATGCCCAGGCGATGCTGCCGCCATCTTTGCCGTTTTTGTTATCAGGCAATTTATTAAAGGCCACCATGCTCGCGGTGATGCTGTCGCCGGAAGCGGTATTGCGGACAACAATTGTATTGCGCCCCCACGTTGCAGAAGAGAGCGACTGAGCGTTATACGCCTGCATGAGTTTTTTATTCGCCGGAGAAGTTTTCATCAGCGTAATGGTGATGGTGCCGCTTTTATCAGGACTCATGCTCTGCATGACTTCGCCATCAATCCCAATGGTCATCGTATTTTTAGCGTTGGCCATCGCAACCGCGATACCCTCTTCGGCGTTAGCGGAACCCGCGCCAAGATCAATAATGCCGGTCGGGCCCGCAAAGGATGCGGTGACATCCATAAAAGAATAAGTGCTCATTTAACTCTCCTTAACGAACTACATTAATTTCAACATCGGCAAAGTGCACCGCACCCGCAAGCTTGCAGGCCACCTGGATTACCGGGGCTTTGCGAGCTTCACGATCGGACTGGGCCTGAGCCGTAATAGCCGGGGCATAGACGTAATAACCTTTGGTTAGCGTATCGCCCGCTACCAGTTGCCCTATCTCTCCGCCGTTCCAGATGCCCGGCGCCACCAGGCCGTTGGTAACTGCCTGCCTCATGGATTGCTCAACGTTTGCGAGCAGGCGGGTAACGCCAGCATCGGTCTGCGGAATTTTGGTGGTGCTGGTAAACAGCAGGTTGTAGAGGTTGGTCTGCACATAGTTTTGCAGCCAGTCGAGGCCATGGCGCTCATCAATGAAATCGCCATTGCACATCACGCCTTCCTGAATAATGGCGGTGTCATTGTTGTAGTTAACAAAAACGTTGGCATTTTTTACCGCCAGCGCATTGGCCTGGCTTTGCGTCAGGTATTCCGCAGTAATGCCGGGCTCCTGCTTAAACTTCAGAGTAATGGTGGTGTTGTTGCCGTTAAAATTAACGGTAAAGGCCCGGCCGAACAGGGATGCCGCCGCAAATGGCGTGGCGCTGGAATACTGGCCGAAGGTGCGGGAATATTTTGCCGCTTTCAGCCTGCTGAGGATGTCGGTAGTGACATCGGTATCCAGCGCGCCAGTGCTCTGCGTGGTATGGCCATAGATTCGCGATACGCTATCAGACTCCACTATAGCCGCCACGGACAGCACGTCTTCGTCACTCAGCGCCCCGTCGGCGATGACAAGTCCATACCAGTCGGTTGAATGTCCGGACAGCGCGGAAATGCATTCGCTAATGCTTTCGCTTGTCTGGCCTTCTACCGGTTGGGCGCCTGCGGCCTCGCTCAGACCCAGCAAGGCAGAAAGATCTGTACCTTCCGGGCTGGCATCTGCATAGCCCACGGCGGAACCAGCGCCGGTTGTAATTGAACGAACGCTGAAGCGGCCGCTCGTGGCATCCCATTCGACAGTGCTGCCGGCCAGGGCATCCTGAATACGTCCGGCAACGCCGTTAAGATTGGTTTCGCCACTGAGATCGATTTCCGTAATCGTGCTCTCTTTGCCGTCCAGCACGATGCGCATCGCGCCGTCAGTCACCGCCGTAAAGTTACTCATCGTCTGCTGATTAGCGGTAAGGATGGCTCCGCGTAACCGTGCGGCAGCTTCGGTTTTTACCCAGCGGCCGATATACAAATCTACCGGCTGTGGAGACTGCTGATAGTACAGGCTTGCCGCTTTGTACTCCGGCGTATCAAGGCCAAAATCCGCCGCGACTCCGCTGATGCCGGAATAAGCGCGCATCCGCTCCTGGGCATCGATAACGTCGCTTGCCCCCACGATCAGCAAGGCGCCGTAGTTGCGGGACTGGGCCGCGCGCGCGGCCATGCTCACCGTCACATTGACGATGTTAGAGACAGGTAAACCCTGTGACATAATTTATTCTCCGAAGATATTTACTGAAGTAGAAACGAGGGATTGAATACCGTATTCGCGAATCACCTGGCGGTGCAGCGTTACGGTGAGGTTATAGCGGCGTAGCCACTGGTTATTGATAAGTTCAGGAGCAGGAATTAAGGTTCCACAGCTCACAAAGGTCGGCCCGATTTTGTTAAGCTCCGCGTTGTTCTGCGCAAGATATAAACCATCACGAAATAATGCCGCAACGGCCTGCCCACCGGGGCCATAAAAACTACAGTTCACTGCTATGACTTCGTTTTGCGACAGGGCATCTGTATACCGATCGACGACTTTCATAGCGGGCATATCGCCCAGCTCTACATTGATGTCAAACTCGCACCAGGTGAGCCCGGCAACCGGTGAGGCTGGCGGCGGCTCGGTCCAGCGGGGGATGACCATTTCCGCCGGTAAGCCGCAAACGCCCGAAATCCAACGTCCCAGCTCGCTCTCCAGCGGTTCGTCATAGAGGGGCGGCGAACTGACCGGCGTGAGATAACCCGGCCGGGTAGAATCATTCATTTGTTACCTCCCTTATTAATGGGGTTCATGCATTGTTGGCGGACATAATCCTGCAAGCCTGCCAGTTGTTTACTGACGAATGCTATTCGCTCTCTGAGACGGAAATAATCCCGTTCAGCGGCGTCAACAAGTCTGGCGCGGGCTGCATCATCCACGCTGGCGGAGCCGGCGGCGGCAGGCAAAGGCTTGCAGGTTGCGTTGAGGTGCAACCGCTTAACCCCACCAGCCACATCAAGCTGCAAATTTTTAATGGTGCGTTGTGCATTGGCGAGTTCCTGTATGTACATGGCGTCCAGAGCAGCGACGTCACGCTGGCGGTTTTGCAGCTCATCAATAAACCTGCTCTGCGCGTCAATTTTCTTTTCGGCCTCAGCGGTTAACTGCTTTTGCGCGGTATAGCGCGACTGGAAGTGATAAACGCCGAAAGCGAGTGAGAGAAAAACCAGAAGCGCCAGCAAAAGCCGTGTGCTCATGAGACATTCCTTTTCCAGCGACAAACCTCATATTCGACCTCGCGGCGGTTCATCAGGCCTTTCCACTGCTTTCCTCCCGCCCAGGTCCATTTTTTTAAGCCTTCGCAGGCCTGCTCGAAACGCCCGGCGTTGAGTTCATGCAATAAAGCCGAATGCTGAAACGCTGAAATGCCGACGTTGTAGCTAAAGGTGATTAATGCGGCTTTCTGGTATTCGTCTGCGGGAACGGTGACGGCTCGTTCCACCGCTTGAGCAAAGGGCTGCAAATCTTTGTTGAGCATCGCCAGGCATTCTTCTGGCGTGTACTGTTTTCCACGTACGATGTCCTTGCCCGTATGCCCATAGCAAACGGTCAACACACCTGCGATATCGTAATAAGGCGCATAACGTACGCCTTCAAGTTCTGGCACTATCACGCTGGCGAGCGTCAGCGCACTGGCCCCTGACAGGCCAAGTAAGGTTTTTTTTAGTCCGGGAGACATTGCCATTAGCTACCTGCCTGTTTGAGTACCTCGCTTAGCGCTTTCGCCGTTGCGGGGAAGTCCGATGCCGTTTTGTTGTGAAGCTCCTCCAGATAGTCCTGAAGGAGCCGCGTTCGCTTTTCATCCTCTTTGCGTTTACGGTGCGCATCAACACGCCCGTTAATGTAAGAAGCCACTGAAATGCCTACGCTTATCAGGCCGAATATCATGTAGACCATATCCTGTGTCGTGATACCCAGACCGGCAGCCAAAGCCGCCAGCCACGCAGAACACTGCGTGACAATATTTCCTGGTTGGTCGTTCATGCGAGTCTCTCTCACCTGCGGCATGGGGCCGGGGTTCGTGTCATTCAGCAAGTAGGTAGAAGGTGTTCAGACTGGCGGAATAGATTTAGCGTGACGCTTTTCTTTACCGCGGGCATCTGGCGATCCCGAAGGTCTCTTGGGTTGAGATTGATAAACGCGGTGATTTTTCTGCTGCTGTTGTTCACGTAAGCGCTGATATTTTTCAGCATTCTGTTGGATTTGTAAGCCGTATTCATTCACCACTTCCAGAGCTTTGGCGACACGGTCTTCAGGTTTGCGGTTTAGCCGTAATATCAGCCGTGGGTCCGGCATGGCGCAAAACCCGACTAACAAAGGGTTTGCGGTTTTCCAGGCCGCTTGCTTTGCCTTCCGGCGTTCGCGGCGGCGTGCCTGTGCGTCCATATATCCTCCTGTCAATCAACTTTAGCGATGCCGGCTCAGGCATCCCAAAATTTATTGCCGGGGGTATTTGCCCTTTTTCAGGGCCAGAAGTTAAAGAGCGTTCACTTACCTTGTGAATCTTGCGTCCTGCTGATGAATTGATCTTGAACCAATAGTACATATTCGTCAAGAACTAAAAGTACGAATTAATGATAAAATTTTAAATTTAATGTTATCTATTGATTAATAAGAAATTATTTTTGAATGTTTAGCTTTCGGAGTACGACAAGAAAGGCATCCCCAGCGCTTGTCAGATAAGTGACCGGGGAAGAATGCGGCTAACGCCGCTGTAGCTTTAGGTAGAAGAAGAGTTATCAGGCGTGGCGGCGAATGGAGTGGCTGTACATCACGCGTCCGATGATTTTCAGATGCTGCTCGTTCTCTTCGCAGATTTTCCAGTCGGCATATTTAGCGTTATCTGAGCGCACCAGCAGGCTGTCGTGAGTCATTTGCAGGCGCTTGACCAGCAGTTGCCCTTTGTAAAGGAATACGTAGATACCGTCTCCCTGGAAATAATCTTTCGCGATGTCGACAAAGATATAGTCGCCCAGTTCAATGGTGCCGGACATGCTATCGCCCGTCACTGTTATCACTTTAATACTGGAGGCGGGACGATGACCAAAAAGCTCGAGCGCTTCCTGACTGTCATAAACTATATGATTGATGGTTTCGGTCACTTCGCTGGAAATCAAGCGTCCTGGGCCGGCGCTGGCTTCAATATCCAGCACGTCAATGCGAAATCCCGGTTCTGGCTGCGGGGTGTAAAATGGCGCGCTTGCGTTTTCATTGAGCACCGAAGCATGGACGGAATCGCGGCGCTCATCAGCGAAAATACCTTCGTTGCCATGCTGCAGCCACAGCACATCCGCGTTCAAAAACGTGGCCAGCTCATACATTTTATCCTGGCGGGGGATCGCCTCAGCGTTAAGCCATTTACTTACCGCTTTTGAAGATACGCCGAGGGCTCTGGCTATCGCCATACCCCTGCCAAACTCATCAAGACTGGCTTCTGTGCAGGCCTGCGCCAGCCTGCGGGAAAATGCTTCGCGCAATTGTTCTCTCTGTACCATAAGTACGATCATAGCTCATTTCGAGGACATTTGGTTCCATCATAGCACGTACTGAAAGTACACAAAACAATAAGCGCGGTTAAACACGCAGCGATATTGGGGATGTTTTGCTTTTATGGTACAGTGCGCGCCTGCAAAATTCCGGTGCTTTCACTTCCATCTTATACTGTATAAATATACATGCCCAAGTCGATTATGGCGACAGAGCGTAAGAAGTGAGAGGCAGGCTGGAAAGTGAGAGATAGCAAGGTTTTGAAATGGCTTTATTAATTACCAAAAAATGCATCAATTGCGATATGTGCGAACCGGAGTGTCCGAACCAGGCGATCTCCATGGGCGACAGTATTTATGAGATCGACACCGATCGTTGCACCCAGTGCGTAGGCCATTATGAAACGCCTACCTGCCAGCAAGTCTGCCCGATCGTGAATACGATTATCATCGACCCGGCGCACCAGGAAAGTGAAGAACAGCTATGGGATAAATTTGTTCAGTTGCATCACGCCGACAAAATCTAGCTTTCGATAATCACCGTGGCGCAGGCGTAGTGCCGCTCATCTGCCAGAGTTACATGTACCGATCGCACGCCCATTCGTTCAGCAAGTCGCTCCGCCTCTTCCCAGAACCGCAGTTGCGGTTTACCTAAGGCATCGTTAAACACCTCAAACTGATTAAACGCAAGGCCGTTGCGGATGCCGGTGCCAAATGCTTTTGCTGCCGCCTCTTTGACCGCAAAGCGTTTGGCAAGAAAACGCACCGGCTGCTGGTGCGCTTCGTATTGCTTCCATTCATTGGCGCTCAGCACGCGTTTCGCCAGCCTGTCTCCCGAGCGGGAGATAACGCTCTCAATGCGCGCTATCTCCACTATGTCCGTGCCGAGGCCAAGTATCGACATTAGCGACGAGCTTCTTGCATCAGACGCTTCATTTCTGCAACGGCTTCTTTCAAACCGCTCATCACCGCACGCCCGATAATGGCGTGACCGATATTCAGTTCGTGCATTTCCGGCAGGCGAGCGATGGCCTGCACATTATGATAAGTCAGCCCGTGGCCGGCATTTACTTTCAGGCCCTTACCTGCCGCATAAGTCGCAGCTTCAGCGATGCGCGCCAGCTCTTTTGCCTGGGTTACTTCGTCTTCAGCATCCGCATAGCAGCCGGTATGAATCTCGATGTACGGCGCGCCAACGGCAACGGCCGCGTCGATCTGGGCGTGGTCGGCGTCAATAAACAGCGACACCAGGATCCCCGCATCAGCGAGGCGTTTGCAGGCATCGCGCATTTTGTCGAACTGACCCGCAACATCCAGCCCGCCTTCTGTGGTCACTTCCTGACGCTTCTCCGGTACCAGGCAGCAAAAATGCGGCCTGGTGTCGCAGGCGATGGCAATCATCTCTTCGGTGACGGCCATTTCAAGATTCATGCGGGTGTCGAGGGTCTGGCGTAGCACGCGTACGTCGCGATCGGTGATATGGCGACGGTCTTCACGTAAATGCACGGTAATACCGTCGGCGCCCGCCTGTTCGGCAATGAAAGCTGCCTGAACCGGATCCGGATATGCCGTGCCGCGCGCGTTACGCAGGGTCGCGATGTGATCGATGTTTACGCCTAACAGTAATTCAGCCATGACTATCCTCGGGGATCAGAATGATATGTCAGGCAGTGTACACCGTGGACGGAAAGCATGGCTACGCTCGGGCGTTATTGCGGCTCTTCAGGCGATTTGAGTGGTGATTTTTTCGGCACAAACTGACGGAACAGTTCACGGCTTTTGAGCGGTTTACCGCCGAGATAGGGCTTGAGCGCCATGCGGGTGAAGCGTTTAGCGGCGCGTAGAGTTGCAACGTCCGGAAACTCACGGCTTGCCAGCGCTTTGAGTTCGTGGCCCGTGAAGCTGTTGTGATCAATGACCAGGCTTGCAATAAAGCCTTTTTCTTCCCGGTAACGATAGGTCATGGCATCGGCTACTTCTTCCCCGCTGCCTGCGCAATGCAGAAAATCCACCCCATAACCAAGATGCCCCAGCAAGGCCAGCTCAAAGCGACGCAGCGCAGGCTCCGGCGTTCCGTTGGTTCCAGCTAAGGCCTGAATACAGTGCAGATAATCGAAGAAAAGCTCGGAGAAACGGGTTCCCTGTTCAAGAACACGGGAGACAAGTTCATTGACGTAAAGGCCGCTGTAAAGCGAGATGCCGCTAAGAGGAAGCGCGAGGGAAACGGCTTCGGCGCTACGCAGCGTTTTAACTTCACCGCGCCCGCCCCAGCGAACCAGCAAGGGGGTGAAAGGTTGCAATGCGCCTTTCAGATTAGAACGGCGAGAACGTGCGCCTTTGGCAATAACACGTACTCGCCCTGATTCTTCAGAAAACAGGTCAAGCAGAAGGCTGGTTTCACTCCAGGGACGACTATGCAGGACAAAAGCCCGTTGCCAGCCTTCCATCAATTAATCGTCTGTATAACCGAGGCTACGCAGCGCGCGCTCGTCATCTGCCCAGCCGGATTTAACCTTAACCCAAAGCTCCAGGTGAATTTTGGCTTCGAACATCTCTTCCATGTCTTTACGCGCTTCGATACCAATGGTTTTAATTTTGGCGCCTTTATTGCCAATCACCATTTTCTTCTGGCCTTCACGTTCGACCAGAATTAGGCCGTTGATGTCGTAGCCGCCGCGCGCGTTTGTCACGAACTGCTCGATTTCTACCGTGACGGAATACGGCAGTTCAGCGCCCAGGAAACGCATCAGTTTTTCACGGATGATTTCAGAGGCCATAAAGCGTTGGGAACGGTCAGTGATGTAATCTTCCGGGAAGTGGTGAATCGCTTCCGGCAGGCGCTTACGCACGATGCTGGCGATAGTATCCACGTTCATGCCTGTCTCAGCGGAGATCGGCACGATATCAAGGAAGTTCATCTGGCTGCCGAGGAACTGCAAATGCGGCAGCAGGATGCTTTTATCCTGTACGTTATCGACTTTGTTGACCGCGAGAATAACCGGCGCTTTGCTGTCGCGCAGCTTGTTAAGCACCATTTCGTCGTCGGCTGTCCACTTCGTGCCTTCAACCACAAAGATAACCAGCTCTACGTCGCCGATGGAGCTGCTTGCAGCTTTGTTCATCAGACGGTTAATGGCGCGCTTTTCTTCCATGTGCAGCCCCGGGGTATCAACATAAATCGCCTGATACGGCCCTTCGGTATGGATGCCCATAATGCGGTGACGCGTGGTTTGCGCCTTACGCGAGGTAATGGAAATTTTTTGCCCAAGCAACTGGTTTAGCAGCGTGGATTTGCCGACGTTCGGGCGACCTACGATGGCCACGAACCCGCAAAATGTTTGTTCTTCACTCATTCCAGCTCCAGCTTTTTAAGCGCCTGTTCAGCGGCAGCCTGTTCCGCTTTACGACGGCTTGAACCCGTCCCTACGACCGGCTCAGGCAGGCCACTCACCTGACAGTGAATAGTAAATTCCTGATCGTGCGCTTCGCCGCGAACCTGCACAACCAGATAGGATGGCAGCGGTAAGTGGCGACCCTGCAAGTACTCCTGCAGACGCGTTTTCGGATCTTTTTGCTTGTCGCCCGGACTGATTTCATCAAGGCGGGTTTGATACCACGCGAGGATCAGACGCTCAACGTTCTGAATATCGCTGTCCAGGAAAACGCCGCCGATTAAGGCTTCAACGGTATCGGCAAGAATGGATTCCCGGCGGAAACCACCACTTTTCAGCTCGCCCGGCCCCAGACGCAGACATTCGCCCAAATCAAACTCACGGGCAATTTCTGCCAGCGTATTACCACGAACCAGCGTGGCGCGCATGCGGCTCATATCACCCTCGTCCACGCGAGGAAAACGGTGATAAAGCGCATTGGCGATAACATAGCTTAGGATGGAGTCACCCAAAAATTCCAGCCGCTCGTTGTGCTTGCTGCTGGCGCTGCGATGGGTTAAAGCCTGTTGCAATAGATCCTGATGTACAAAAGTGTAGCCCAGCTTACGCTGCAGCCTGGTGATTACGATGGGGTTCATGCGATACCAATTAATGAATGCGTCAATTATTCAGCACACGGAACAGACCTGAAACAGGGAATCCAACGCTGTTTCGTGTGCCGTGGCTCCTCAGCGAGGAGCCAACCTAAATACGGGGGGATATTCTATACGCAACGACAGGGTATGTCGTTACCTGAATAGATTTAATTGATCAATGGATTCCGCCAATACGATTTAATCGAACGCCGGTTGGCCACTGACCTTCTTGTTTCTCAAAACTCATCCAGATGGCGGTGGCTTTGCCGACCAGATTTTGTTCCGGAACAAAGCCCCAGTAGCGGCTATCGGCGCTGTTATCGCGGTTATCGCCCATCATGAAATAGTGGCCCGGTGGAACAATCCACGTCGCCAGTTGCTGGCCCTGCTGCTGGTAATACATCCCCAGTTGGTCCTGCGCGATTGGCACGGTCAGGATGCGGTGCGTCACCTCACCCAGCGACTCTTTGCGTTCAGCCAGACGAATGCCGCCTTCTTTGGTTTGGTCCTTAGGAACCTGGAAGAAGCCGGAAGTTGCTTCGCTGCCGTTGTTACGCGCGAAGGTCTGTACAAAATCGCTCGGCTCTACATTGCTGTAGGTAATTGGCAGCGCGTTATCGCATGCCTGGCCGGAGCTGCAATTTGGTTGAACCGTAACTTCTTTCGCTACCGGATCGTAACTTACACGATCCCCCGGCAGGCCAACAGCGCGCTTAATATAATCAAGACGTGGATCCTGAGGATATTTAAAGACCACGATGTCACCGCGTTTTGGATGCCCGGTTTCAATTAACGTTTTCTGGTAAATAGGATCTTTAATGCCATAGGCAAATTTCTCTACCAGAATAAAATCGCCAATTAAAAGCGTTGGCATCATTGAACCTGAGGGGATCTGGAAAGGTTCGTAAATAAACGAACGTACGATCAGAACAATTGCCAGAACCGGGAATACGGACGCCCCCGTTTCCAGCCAGCCTGGTTTAGGCGAGACTTTTTTCAGGTTTTTCGAGTCGAGGGTATCACCTGCGGCAGCTTGCGCTGCCGCCTGTTTCTCAAGACGCTTTGGTGCAAAAATGAATTTATCAATACACCATAAAATGCCCGTCACCAGCGTGGCTATCACGAGGATCAGAGCAAACATGTTCGCCATGCCAACTCCTTAAATTATTTGCCGTCTTTACCAACGTGCAGAATGGCGAGGAACGCTTCCTGAGGCAGCTCAACGTTGCCGACCTGCTTCATACGCTTCTTACCTTCTTTCTGTTTCTGCAGCAGCTTTTTCTTACGGCTTACGTCGCCGCCATAGCATTTAGCCAGGACGTTTTTACGTAGCTGCTTAACAGTAGAACGCGCGATGATGTGCGCGCCGATTGCCGCCTGAATGGCAATATCAAATTGCTGGCGCGGGATCAGCTCCTGCATTTTTTCCACCAGTTGACGGCCACGGAACTGCGAGTTGCCGCGGTGCGTAATCAACGCCAGGGCATCAACACGCTCGCCGTTAATCAGGACATCTACGCGCACCATATCTGAGGCCTGGAAACGTTTGAAGTTGTAGTCCAGTGAGGCATAGCCGCGCGATGTCGATTTCAGACGATCGAAGAAGTCGAGCACCACTTCCGCCATTGGAATTTCATAGGTCAGAGCAACCTGGTTGCCGTGATACACCATGTTGGTTTGAACGCCACGCTTTTCGATACATAGCGTGATGACGCTGCCCAGATATTCCTGCGGCATCAGCATATGACATTCAGCGATGGGTTCACGCAGTTCCGCGATGTTATTTAGCGCTGGCAGCTTGGATGGGCTATCAACATAAATCGTTTCACCGCCGGTGGTTTCGACTTCGTAGACTACCGTCGGTGCGGTGGTAATCAGATCGAGATCGTATTCACGTTCCAGACGTTCCTGAATGATTTCCATATGCAGCAGGCCGAGGAAGCCGCAGCGGAAGCCGAAGCCCAGCGCCGTAGAGCTTTCTGGCTCGTAGAACAGGGAAGCATCGTTCAGGCTCAGTTTGCCCAACGCATCACGGAAGTTTTCATAATCGTCAGAGCTAACCGGGAAGAGGCCCGCGTAAACCTGAGGCTTCACTTTTTTAAAGCCCGGCAGCGCTTTTTCTGCTGGATTACGGGACAACGTCAGGGTATCGCCAACCGGCGCGCCCAAAATATCTTTGATGGCGCAGACCAGCCAGCCTACTTCACCACACCCTAATACGTCGCGATCGACGCGTTTTGGCGTGAAGATACCCAGACGGTCAGCGTTATAAACCTGGCCGGTGCTCATTACCTTGATTTTATCGCCTTTTCTCATGGTGCCATTTTTAATACGCACCAGCGAGACGACGCCAAGGTAGTTATCGAACCAGGAGTCGATGATCAACGCCTGCAAAGGAGCATCCGGATCGCCTTCCGGTCCCGGAATATCACGGACCAGACGCTCAAGCACATCCGTGACGCCCAGGCCGGTTTTTGCCGAGCAGCGCACGGCATCAGTCGCATCAATGCCGACGATATCTTCAATTTCCTGCGCAGCACGATCGGGATCGGCTGCCGGCAGATCAATTTTGTTCAGCACCGGCACCACTTCCAGATCCATTTCCATCGCGGTGTAGCAGTTTGCCAGCGTCTGGGCTTCCACGCCCTGCCCGGCATCCACCACCAACAATGCGCCTTCGCAGGCCGCTAAAGATCGAGATACTTCGTAAGAGAAGTCGACGTGACCCGGAGTGTCGATGAAATTCAGATGATAAGTTTCTCCATCGCTTGCTTTGTAATCGAGCGTAACGCTCTGCGCTTTGATGGTAATGCCGCGTTCACGTTCCAGATCCATGGAATCCAAAACCTGGGCCGCCATTTCGCGATCGGAGAGGCCGCCGCAAATCTGGATGATACGGTCAGACAGCGTCGATTTACCGTGGTCGATGTGGGCAATAATAGAAAAGTTACGTATGTTCTTCATAGTTAGAGGTTTTTATGCCTTACAAATGCCTGAGAGCTCGGCGCTTCGCGCTGTACGGAGCATGATGTCAATGGCTGTCTTCTGCCTGAAACGCCGCATTCTACACTACAACGAGAAAGCGGGGAAACTGCTCATCCTGCAAGCTTAGCTGAGGGTATAAAAGAGGCCGGCAGAAGTGATACTTTGAATAGAGGCCTGCAGAATTTTACCGGCCATCTTCGGAAATGATAGTCTCGACGCGCAGCGCATCCGGCGGCAGCGCAACGCTAAGAATAACGGGCTGCCAGTCTGCCCGGCGGCTCAGTTTTGAAGAGATCCCGCGGGCCAGAAGGAAGCCGCCCACGCCGCCTAACAACGCGCCGCAAAACGCAGCAAGATCGGAGCCGAATAGTCCCTGAAATAGCGCAGCTATCAGGAAAAGGCCCACCAGCGGAGACATATAAACCAGCAGCGCAGAACCAATCAGGCTACCTTCGGCAATGCCCAGTTCGACTTTTTGTCCTGCTACCAGCGGTTGTTCGCTTGCCACCGACAGAATATGGTGGTTCTGCGGCCCAAGTTTGTTGAGCAATCTGCTGCCGCAACCCGCGCGCGAGGCGCAGCTATTGCATGAGGCTTTCACATCGCAACGCAGCAGCGCTTCGCCATTTTCCCATGCGACAACGGTAGCCCACTCTTTGATCATGGGGCAGTCCTGAATTTAATGCTGTCCGCGATACGCTTGGCCGTTTGCGGCGGTAGCTCGCCAACAATGGTGATTTCTGTTTTATCGCGAATGACAGAGCTGACGGTGCGGCGCCCGGTACGCAGCAGTTGATCGCCGCTGGCTGTACCTGCGCGGCTGATATTCACAGAGAAGCTAAACAAGCCATCGGAATAAAGGCGCGATTCAATGGGCACATCAACGGTAGGTAAAGGCCGACGGCTACTGGAAACTTCGCTGAAACCTTGCGGTAACCAGGTTGGCGTCCAGGAGAAGTTTGATTTTTCACCCCCCGGAACGGAAAGCAGGGGCGGCAGG
Organism: Dryocola boscaweniae; assembly: GCF_025215095.1. GTDB lineage: Bacteria > Pseudomonadota > Gammaproteobacteria > Enterobacterales > Enterobacteriaceae > Dryocola > Dryocola boscaweniae. The sequence continues at coordinate 195,124 of NZ_JALHAP010000074.1, forward strand.
CTCGCTTTGGCGAGATTTTGCATCATTCCACTTACCTGCTCGTTCACCGCAAACGAAATCACGCGGAACTGCTCCAGCGTTTCACCATCCCGGTCGAGCAAATCAACGCGTAGCGGCAGCTTAGTTTCGGCATCCATCCAGACGATATAACTGTAACGCGTACCGTCACGGGCAACGACGCGGATGACTTCACAAAGCCTGTCGGCAATGCGCGTGCGGCCAACGGAGATAAAGTCGTAATACGGCGTCAGACGTTTGAAGTCGGTATAGACGATGGATGGCAGGGAATCGACGATATAATCGCCGTTCAAGGTGAACGGTTCCAGCCCGGGTTCAAAGTAGCTGATTTCACTACCGCGCTGGACAACTTCCCGACGAGGACCATCCATTTGAAGTAATTGTGCGAGCGGTCGGTTATCCAGCCGTGCGTGGCGATAGCGTAAGGACTCTATCCCCTGCTTGTTGATGCTGATAAACGCCAACTCATAATTGAGTGACTGACTCGCCTGGTTCATCTGCTGCAACAACGCCCCGGACGAAACAGTGTCCGCCGAGGCGTTGGAGGTGAACAACAGGCTGCCTGCCACCAGTGACAGAGCACACCAAAGTTGCTTCATTACTGCGATTGAGTTCCTAAAGTTTGGTTTCCTGGCACTTGCACAGCAGCTTGCTGGGTTTGTGCCTGTTCAAACTGGAGTTGCTCGGCGTGTAAACGACGCTGCAATTCGTAATCCTGCAGCATAGCGTTGATACGACGACGCTGTTCCTGTACTTGCTGTTGACCCGTGCTTGCGGTGCTGTCAGACGGTATACCTAAGCTTACCGGGCTGGCTTTACCCATCATTGGCAGCGTGTTGAATACCGGCGTTTCAGGCTGCGCAGGGTTGTCTAACTGGCCGTTATAGTGCTGCACCCCAACGATAACCGCAAGCGATACGCAAGCGGCAACGCCCATTTGGGTGAGCTGGCTGGCCCACGGACGAACCTTCTGCCAGAAAGGCATTTTCTGCCATTGCTGCGGTTGCGGCTGTTGTTCCGGTATGAGTGGCGTGACCTGACGCGCTGGTTCATTTTCAATTGCAGCCATGACATTGGCTGAAATATCAAAATGAAGAATCTCACTGGTATCTCCGCGCATGGTGTCACGGATTAGGTGGTAGCTCTCCCAGCTTTGCTGCAAATCTTTGTCTTTCGACAATGCGTTCAGCAGCTCGCTATCCAGAGTTTCCCCATCCATTAAAGCGGAAAGCTGTTCTTTCTGCATGCCTAAATACCCTTCCAGTAACCCGCTATCGTCAACGCCTGATAAGCGGTTGAACTTTATTATCAATAGCTTCCCGCGCGCGGAAAATACGTGATCGTACTGTACCGACCGGGCAGTCCATGATGACGGCTATTTCTTCATAGCTCAAACCATCCAACTCCCGCAACGTAATCGCCATGCGTAAATCTTCGGGGAGCGACTCAATAGTACGGAAAACTATTTGTCTCAGTTCTTCAGACAACATTAAGTTCTCAGGGTTCGAAATTTCTTTCAGCGCACTGCCGCTTTCGAAGTTTTCAGCATCTATTGCATCCACATCGCTGGACGGTGGACGCCTGCCCTGAGCAACCAGATAATTTTTCGCTGTGTTGACCGCGATGCGGTACAACCACGTGTAAAACGCGCTATCGCCACGGAAAGAATCCAGCGCGCGATAAGCTTTAATAAATGATTCCTGTACCACATCCGGGACATCGCCGGATGGGACATAACGGGAAACCAGACTCGCCACCTTATGCTGATAACGAATTACCAGTAAATTAAAGGACTTCTGATCTCCTTTTTGGACCCGTTCGACAAGGACCTGATCCGTCAACTGCTCGCTCATCCGAGGTAATGTCTCCCCAAACCTAATTTCCACGCGTAATCGAAAAACCACCCGAACTCTGTATTATGAGCAAGCCCAGGGTTGGAGTGCCCGACTGGAGCAAAGTTCCGTTACGCCTTTGTTTTTCTGTTCTGTTTCGCGAATTATCTTTTCTTGATTATAAGTTCGGCTACGCAAAACGGTTAAGCTCTGTTTTCTGAAAAAACGCCTACAGAGCACTACGCAGAGTATCGCACGAAAGGCGATTTTTCATTAGTAAATCTGTTACTAACGCTCACTCTCGCACAAATTTTACATTCTCTATGCCCTGCGCTTAACGACGCATCAAGACACCGTCGTTGTTTAGTTCATATAACAACCTTCGAAAAAAAGCGTGTTGCAGTCCACATCGGGTGCTATGCTGGACCAACCTTTGTTTAGTAAATTAAACACAATGAACACACATTCCGAACTTGCCTGTGATGTACTGATCGTCGGTAGCGGAGCTGCCGGTCTCTCCCTTGCTTTACGGCTTGCCCAAAGCTGTAAAGTGATTGTTCTGAGTAAGGGCCCAATTAATGAGGGATCAACCTTTTATGCTCAGGGCGGTATTGCGGCGGTGTTCGATGAAACGGATAGCATCGACTCGCATGTGGAAGATACGCTTATTGCAGGCGCAGGAATTTGTGATCGCGACGCGGTAGAGTTTGTCGCAAGCAATGCCCGTCACTGCGTACAGTGGCTTATCGATCAGGGCGTGCTTTTCGATACTGAAATTCAGGCTAATGGCTCAGAGAGCTATCATCTGACCCGAGAAGGCGGGCACAGCCATCGTCGCATTCTGCATGCCGCAGATGCCACCGGTAAAGAAGTGGAAACCACACTGGTCGGTAAGGCGCTGAGCCATCCGAATATTCGCGTGATCGAGCGCAGTAACGCGGTCGACCTTATTGTCTCTGACAAAATTGGCCTGCCGGGCACCCGCCGCGTAGTCGGCGCATGGGTCTGGAACCGCAACCGTGAAGAGGTGGAAACCTGTCGGGCTAAGGCTGTTGTGCTGGCTACCGGCGGCGCTTCAAAAGTTTATCAATATACGACCAACCCGGATATTTCCTCCGGCGACGGTATCGCCATGGCCTGGCGTGCTGGCTGCCGCGTAGCGAATCTGGAGTTTAACCAGTTCCATCCGACGGCCCTTTTCCATCCGCAGGCGCGTAACTTCTTGCTGACTGAAGCGCTACGCGGCGAAGGCGCTTACCTCAAACGTCCTGACGGCACTCGTTTCATGCCCGATTTCGATGAACGCGGCGAGCTTGCCCCACGCGATATCGTCGCTCGCGCCATTGACCATGAAATGAAGCGTCTCGGTGCAGACTGCATGTACCTCGATATTAGCCACAAGCCGGAAGAGTTCGTTCGCCACCATTTCCCGACCATCTATGAAAAACTGCTGGGGTTGGGAATCGATTTGACCAAAGAGCCTGTGCCTGTTGTTCCCGCTGCGCATTATACCTGTGGCGGCGTGATGATTGACGAGAATGGCCGCACGGACGTCGACGGACTCTATGCTATCGGCGAAGTGACTTATACCGGCCTGCACGGCGCTAACCGCATGGCGTCAAATTCCCTGCTGGAATGTCTGGTTTACGGCTGGTCCGCCGCGGAAGATATTATCAAGCGCTTGCCCTTTGCACGTGAAACTAAATCCCTGCCGGACTGGGATGACAGCCGCGTAGATAACCCGGACGAGCAGGTTGTGATTCAGCACAACTGGCATGAGCTACGGCTATTTATGTGGGATTACGTAGGCATTGTTCGCACAACGCGCCGTCTGGAGCGAGCTTTACGCCGTATTACCATGCTGCAACAAGAAATCGATGAATATTACGCCAACTTCCGCGTTTCCAATAACCTGCTGGAGCTGCGAAATCTTGTCCAGGTGGCAGAATTAATTGTGCGCTGCGCAATGATGCGTAAAGAAAGCCGGGGACTGCATTACACGCTCGACTATCCGGAACTGGTTGAAAATTCCGGACCGAGCATTCTTTCCCCGCTTCACATAAACAAATAGAAATCCTGGGTCAGACCGCAATAGCCTTCAGACCAGGTTTGGTCTGGCCCGCGAATAAACAGCCGTTCGGTAAAATACTCGCCATCTGTTGGCGAGAGCGCCAGCATAACGCGGTGAGGTAAACGGGTTTCATTATCTGCAACGTCCGTACGATAGCGCACAAACCATCCCTGCGTTTTCGCCATATCCGTAAAGGCTGTGCCCGCCGATTCAGGCATGATCACACAGAAAAAACCGTCCTCGGTGATTAACTGCGCTGCGCTGCCCAACAGCGCGCTATGATCAAGCGTTGTGGTATAGCGAGCCTGTGCGCGTTCAGGAGAAGCGCAAGCGCTTCCTTGTTCGAAGAAAGGTGGGTTGCTGACGATAAGAGAATAGCGCTGCGTCGCCTGCTGCGCCCACTCGCGAATATCCGCACAATGCACGCTTATACGCGATGCCCAGCGGCAGCCGCTGGCATTTTCTGCCGCCTGTTCAGCCGCTATGGGATCGAGTTCCACCGCATCGATGGTGACATCATCAGACGTGCGCTGCGCAAGCATCAGCGCCAGCAAGCCGCTGCCAGTGCCAATATCCAGCACGCTTTTAACATTGGCGACCGGAGCCCAGGCGCCGAGTAAAGTACCATCAGTACCTACTTTCATTGCACAGCGATCGTGTGCGATAAAAAACTGTTTAAATGTGAATCCGTCACGACGCAAATGCGCTTTCTGCCTGGACATCTTATTAACCCTGTAAAGAAACCGCAGTAGCATAAGTGAAACCCGGCGCCAGGAAAAGCATCACTTAGATACACTAACAGATGAAGATCGCAGCCATAACGTCTATAATCGGCGCCCCACATAGAGGTAGACCATGACTGTAAGCACTTTTTCCGAACTCGAACTAGACGAAAGCCTTTTGGACGCGCTCCAGGATAAGGGCTTCACTCGCCCGACAGCTATTCAGGCTGCCGCCATTCCTCCTGCGCTTGAGGGGCGTGATGTTCTTGGTTCCGCGCCAACGGGTACCGGTAAAACGGCGGCCTATCTGCTGCCAGTGTTACAGCATTTGATCGACTTCCCACGCAAGAAATCCGGTCCGCCGCGCATTTTGATTGTTACGCCAACCCGCGAGCTGGCAATGCAGGTGGCGGATCATGCCCGTGAACTGGCGAAACATACACATCTTGATATCGCCACTATCACCGGCGGCGTGGCGTATATGAACCACGCTGAAGTCTTCAGCGAGAACCAGGATATTGTGGTTGCCACTACCGGTCGTCTGCTGCAGTACATCAAAGAAGAAAACTTTGACTGCCGCGCGGTAGAAACGCTGATTCTGGATGAAGCCGATCGCATGCTGGACTTAGGTTTTGCGCAGGACATTGAAACCATCGCTGCCGAAACGCGCTGGCGTAAACAGACCATGCTTTTCTCCGCCACGCTCGAAGGCAATGCTGTTAAAGAATTCGCCGAACGCCTGCTGGAAGATCCTGTAGAAGTTTCTGCGACCTCATCCACGCGTGAACGTAAAAAAATCCACCAGTGGTATTACCGTGCGGATGATGTGACCCATAAAACCGCACTGCTGGTAAATCTGCTTCAGCAACCTGAAACCACCCGCTCAATCGTCTTCGTTCGTAAACGCGAGCGTGTGCATGAGTTAGTTGCCTGGCTGCGCGAAGCAGGAATCAATACCTGCTATCTCGAAGGCGAGATGGTACAGATGAAGCGTACCGAAGCGATTAAGCGTTTGACGGACGGGCGCGTTAATGTGCTGATTGCCACCGATGTTGCCGCACGCGGCATTGATATCCCGGAAGTCAGCCACGTGTTCAACTTTGATATGCCGCGTACAGCCGATACTTACTTACACCGTATCGGACGTACCGGACGCGCAGGTCTTAAAGGTACGGCGATTTCTCTGGTTGAAGCCCACGATCATCTGCTGTTAGGCAAAATTACTCGCTACATGAAAGAGCCTTTAAAAGCACGAGTCATTGATGAACTGCGCCCGACGACGCGTGCGCCAAGTGAAAAACTCACCGGCAAACCGTCCAAGAAAGTGCTTGCTAAACGCGAAGAGAAAAAGAAAGACGAGAAAGAAAAACCTCGTGTGAAAGTGCGTCATCGCGATAAGAAGAATGTCGGCAAGCGCCGTAAACCAAGCAGCGCAAAATCTGAATCTGCGGAATAATTCAGCAGCGTAACAAAAAACCGCCTCATGAAAGGTAATGCCAGTCAGTTAAGCAACTGACTGGCTGTTTTCTTCTGAGGTTTTGGGTATTTCCAGGGCCTCTCTTTCACCACTCTCGGGAACGCTCTTTCCCTTCTTATCGGTAGCTTCACCATCTGCG